>NZ_JBHRTO010000001.1:0-3078615 GCF_042646385.1 Cypionkella sinensis
TTCTAGGCCCCATCGGCTACATCCCGCCCGCAGAAGCAGAGGAGGCGTTCTATGCAAACCTGAACTCACTCGATATGGTCGCATAGTCATTGAAAAAACCACCCTCCGGTAAACCCGGGGCGGTTCAATGTCTGGACTGCGGCAGGGTTGAGGCGCAACGAGGTTCGCAATGCTGCGGTGCTGGCTGGATCGCATCGAAGCGCCTCGACAAAACCGGCATAGCCAGGGCCTACGCAGCCCGCAACGGCGGCGGCTACACACTTGAAGCTGAGCTTGGCATCATACCTAACGGCATCGCAGAACCGGATTTCCACGGCTGGGAAGTCAAGCAATATGCGGTCACCAATTTCCTGAAGATGACACCGGTGAACGCGGTCACGCTGCTAACGCCGGAGCCCACTGGAGGCGTCTATTCCGCTGATATATATGATTTTCTTGAAAGATACGGCTATCCCGATCAGAGCGGAAAGCCCAACAGGCGGAATTTCGGCGGGATTTATAAAGTCGGCGAGGCGGCTCATCATCTCACGACGCTCAGGCTGGAGATGACGGGCTACAACGCGGCAAAGGGCATCGTCACGGATGACAACGGCACCCTGCGTCTACTCGATCCAGCCGATATCGTCGCCGCAGAATGGGTATTTCCGCGTCTTCTTACGCACTGGCTCACCAAGCACGCGCAGGCCTGCTACGTTCCCGCCTTGGCGAACAAGGACGCCGTGGAATATCAGTATTCAGACAACCTGCACCTCTTCACCGGCACCGACTTCCTGAAACTCCTGAAAGCTATGCATGACGGGACGGTCTATATGGACCCCTCGTTCAACGGCATCACGACGGCCGGCAATGTCCGGATCGAGCGCCGCAGAAACCAATTCCGCGTCAATCACAAACATCTGCCGCTGCTTTACGACAAACATGAGATCGTCGTCGCATGAATATCTGCCGTTGAGCTTGATGCAACTTTCTCATTGCGTCACAACTGTTTGTTAGGAATTTCATGATACGTTTGGGAAAACGCCCGGAGAGACGACTTGGGTTCGGCACGGCGTCACTACAAAAGGCTGGGCATCGCCGGCATCGCAGTGACGGTTGGCACACCAACTGGAAAAGGCGCGCCGATGTCTAAAATGTTTCATAAAGCCTTTGTAGTGGGGTGGGTTTTCATCTTTGTTTTCCTCATAACCGCGGCGGCCCTCAGCCGCGCCGATGTGCCTTACGCGTTGTTGATTTCGGCGGTTGTGGGCGCGACTGTCTGTTGGAATATGAGAAAAGATACTCCGCAACAGCAAAATATATCGGGCCCCGATCGGGCCAAAAACGACGATCTGACCCAGTATCCGCTGAACGGCCATGAATTCGAGCACTGGGTCGCTGCCAAACTCAAATTCTATGGCTGGAAGGCCGAAGTCACCCGTGGCTCCGGGGATCAGGGCGTTGACGTCATCGCGGTGCGGCTTGGGAAGCAGGTTGGCATCCAATGCAAGCGCTTCAGCGGATCGGTCGGCAACGGCGCTGTTCAGGAGGCCATTGCGGGCAAACACTTCTAAGGGTTGAACTATGCGGTGGTCATTTCCACCGGAAATTACACCAAAAGCGCTAAGGCCCTGGCATTGCGCAGCGGTGTGGTTCTGATCGAGGTGAATGACATCCCCGCATTGCACGAGATACTTGGGCTTGAATCGGCATATAAATCCACTGCCTGGTAGGAGGCCTTAGTAAGCGCAGTGATCATCAGATTGACATGCAAAAATCGCGGTGCGCGTTCATTTGAACGCAGGGCCACACCCCTGGAATCGTCGAATTGAACCGAGTGGTTTGAAAATCATATATATATTTCAAATGGTTATGATGGTGCTGCAAGAGAGGATTGAACTCTCGACCTCTCCCTTACCAAGGGAGTGCTCCGGCCAAATTTCTGTCCGAGTTGTCCCCAAAAATCGACATAAGGTTTTGATTTTCATGCTTTTCACCTCCGCATCTCCACACGAACACATAGAAAAAGTAGTGTTTCTGTAGAGATGTTTTTCGTGCGTTTTGCGTTCACTGCGTTCAAATGAACGCAGGAGCACTCCCTCATTCGAAACTGATGAAAAAATAGCCCGCCGGAATGGCGGGCTATATGCTCAGCGCTTCTGCGACAGCGTTTTCGCAATTCCTGATTGAAAATCCGGGTGATGATGCCCGTATCTTTGGACGATCATCTTGATGTCCTTGTGCCCAGCAAAGCCCGCAACTTTGTAAATATCCTCGCCCGCCTGCATCAGCCAGGTCATCGCGCTGTGACGCATAATGTGCGGCGTGATCCCTCGCCCTTCCAGACCCGCGCCTTCAACTACCGCACCGAAGCCTTTATGCACACGTCCGATTGATTGCCCGCGATATTCGATCACATTATTTGTCACGGTACCCGGTTCACTTCTGGGTGCAAATCAACGATCCGAAGCATCTGTGCCAGTTTCCGCCGCAACGAGGTTGTGGGACTTGCCGGTCAACGATGAAGAACATATATAGAACATATGGCAAAACTCACCGTAGACCAGAAGCTTGCGATCCTCTCTGATGCGGCGAAGTACGATGCGTCCTGCGCTTCTTCGGGCGGCGAGCGGCGCAATTCGCGCGATGGGACTGGGCTGGGGTCGTCGGGTGGCAGTGGCATCTGTCACGCCTATGCGCCGGATGGCCGTTGCATCAGCCTGCTGAAGATTCTGATGACCAATTTTTGCATCTACGACTGTGTATATTGCGTCAATCGGGTGTCGAGCCAGATCGAACGCGCGCGTTTCACGGTCGAGGAGGTGGTGCGCCTGACGGTCGAGTTTTATCGGCGCAACTATATTGAGGGGCTGTTCCTCTCATCCGGCATCATCCGGTCGCCGGATGAGACGATGGCCGACATGGTCCGCATTGCCCGCACCCTGCGCGAGGTCGAGAATTTTCGGGGCTACATTCATCTGAAAACCATCCCCGACGCCAGCCCCGAACTGCTTGACGAGGCGGGTCGGTGGGCGGACCGGCTGTCGATCAACGTCGAACTGCCCACCGTCGACGGGCTGGCGCGACTGGCTCCCGAGAAATCCGCGACCGGTATTCGCAAGACGATGGCCAATGTGCGCCAGCGGCGTGAGGCGTCACGCGAAACAACCCATACTGGTAAGCGCAAGGCCCTGTTCGCACCGGCCGGGCAATCGACACAGATGATCATCGGCGCCGATGCGGCCAGTGACGGCACGATCCTGACGCAGGCGGCGCAGCTTTACGCGGGCTATGGTCTGTCGCGGGTGTATTACTCGGCTTTCTCGCCCATCCCGGATTCCTCGGCGCTCTTGCCGCTAAAAAGCCCGCCGCTGTTGCGGGAACATCGGTTATATCAGGCCGATTGGCTGTTGCGGTTCTACGGGTTCGAGGTGAACGAGATCGCTGGCGCTTCGGATATGCTCGATCTGGAAGTGGACCCCAAACTGGCTTGGGCGCTGGCACATCGCGCAGCCTTTCCGGTGGATGTGAACAGGGCCCCGCGTGAGATGCTGCTGCGTGTGCCGGGGTTCGGCACCAAGACCGTGCGCCGCATTCTTGAGGCCCGCCGACATGGCGCGCTGCGCTATGACCATCTGGTGGCGATGGGGGCGGTGATGAAAACGGCCAAGGCCTTTATTACGGCAGTAGGCTGGTCGCCAAAGGGCATGACCGATGCGGCAACCTTGCGAGAGCGGTTCGCGCCGGCGCCGGTGCAACTGTCGCTGTTTTGATGCAGAATGTGATGCTGCCAGAGATCGGCACAGTCGCGGCATGGCGCCGCGCCGCGCGGGGGTTGCTTGCGGCGGGCGAAACCGATGTGGTCTGGCATGTGGGCGATGCGGTGCCCGATCTGTTCGCAAACACCGCACCTGCAGTGCAGACCGTCGCACCAGCCCAGATGCTGCCCCGGCAGGCAATAGCCGAGATCGAGACGGCACTTTGCCATGCCGACCCAGAGCGCTTTGCCCGCGCCTATGGCCTGCTGCGGCGTCTTACGGCGGGGGATCTGCGCTGGGGCGACCGGGCGGACCCCGCGATGCGCAAGCTGTTGGACCAAGCCAAGACGGTGCGCCGTGCGATCCACAAGATGCACGCCTTCGTGCGGTTTCGGGATGTTGGCGGTGAACAAGGCAGGCGCGCCTTCATGGCTTGGTTCGAACCAGATCATCCGGTGGTCGAGGCCGCGACTCCGTTCTTTGCGCGTCGGTTCGGCGACATGGATTGGGCGATCCTGACCCCCCGGATCACCGCCAGCTTTGTCGATGGCGTGCTGCGGTATGACTTGACCGCGCCAGGCACGGTGATGCCCGAGGATGCGACCGAAGGGCTGTGGCGCACCTATTACGCCAACATTTTCAACCCCGCCCGTCTGATGGTCGACGCGATGACGTCGGAAATGCCGCGCAAATACTGGAAAAACCTGCCCGAGGCCGATCTTATCCCCGGCCTGATCCGCAGCGCGGGCGTTCGGGCCGCAGCCATGCAGGCGGCGGCGCCATCCGAGGCCAGCCCGCGCTTGTTGATGCAGGCCAAAGCGATGGTGCAGCGATCGCTGCCGCCTGCGCCCATCGGTGGGCTTGCCGGACTGCGTGCTGAGGCAGGCCGCTGCACCCGCTGCCCGCTTCATGGCCCCGCGACTCAGGTGGTGTTTGGGGTGGGGCCGCCGGATGCGCCGTTGATGATCGTCGGTGAACAGCCGGGAGACACCGAGGATCTGACTGGCGTGCCTTTTACCGGCCCGGCGGGCCAACTCTTTGACGCCGCCGCGCAAGAGGCAGGACTGGACCGCACTGCGGCCTATATCACCAACGCCGTCAAGCATTTCAAATACCGGCCCAGCGGCAAGCGCCGCATCCACCAGCGCCCAGACGCGGGCGAAGTGACCGCCTGCCGATGGTGGCTTGACCTTGAACGCGCCACGGTCCGCCCCAAGCTCATCCTCGCCATGGGGGCGACCGCGGTTGCCAGCCTGAGCGGCACAGGAAAAGACATCCTGACCCGACGCGGCACTTTCGAGACGCTGTCGGACGGAACACCGCTGTTCATCACCGTGCATCCTTCGTGGATCTTGCGGCTGCCTGATCCTGATCAGCAGGTGCAAGAACGGGCCAGATTTCGCGCCGATCTTGCGAAACTCGTAGAAACGATGAAGGCAGAAAAGGCGCGATCATCGTAGACTGCAATGTGTGGTCGGAATGCACAACTTGCAGGCCTTGCTCTGACCAGATTGTCGATTGCGACACAACCCGGCGCTCGGTGAACCGCCTGGCAAGATCGCAACTCAAACGCCATCACAACTGTGGTGACCGTTCCCTTACAAACCGCTCAGGTGAAGCTGTTACGCGCCATTTTGCCTGATTTTGCAGGTCATGGGCGCACATCCGCCAAGCATAGGCGGACGGCTGCATTTCGCCTTTGGATTGTCGGAACGGCTTGTAGGGCCCGGCGTTGATGTGTGCTGGCAACGCATTGCCAAACGTAATTCCATCAACGTCAACTCAAAGGTGATAAAATGGCTACGACCAAAACTGACATGAAGTCCGCCGCTACGCCCGCCCGCTCCACTCAGGCAAAGACGGCTGATCGCGCCAAACCCTCGCCGGAATCCCGTCAACGCCGGGCGCAGACCGTCGCATCGCGCGCAGCGACCAAGCAGACCAAGACCGCACGCGACAAGCAGCAGGATCAAATGGGTCTGGCAGATCTGCTCGAACATGGCCTGAAGGACATGTATTACGCCGAGCGCAAAATCTACCGCTCGCTTCCGAAAATGATCAAAGCTGCCGAAGACCCGGCCTTGGTCGAGGCGCTGACCGCGCACCGCGAAGAAACGCAAGGCCACATCGAGACCTTGGAAGCGGTGTTCGAATTGCTGGGCGTGCGCGCCAAGGCGGAAAAATGCGATGCAATCGACGGTATTCTGACCGAGGCTGAAACCATCCTGGAAGACTTTGGTGGCACGATGGCGGGCGACGCTGCGATTATCTTCTCGGCCGGCGCCGTCGAGCATTACGAGATCGCCCGCTACAGCGCGATGATCGGTTTTGCTGATGCCCTTGGCTTGGACGAAGTGCATCAGAAATTGCAATCGACACTTGATCAAGAGAATGCCGCCCAATCAAAGCTCAGCGAAATGGCAGAGGGCAGCATCAACGCGGCGGCTTCTGAATATGATGAAGACACGGCGGATGGCGCAAAGAAGAAAGCGTCTTAATGCAACCTGATCTGGCTGGTCGCTAGGTCATAAGACCCAGCCAAGCGGGCTATGCTTGGCTGGGTTATCACAATCGCCGCCTGCGCCTGCTAAGCCCTTGCGACCTTCGGGGACTATGCCGTGCAGAAGCTGTCAAATCTTACGCTTTGCGGCTAAGCCAAGGACTATGTGCAGCACACCATCGCCAAGGAACATCGACCGCGCGGCTGATCCCAATCCGCACGCTCTGCACGCTTTTGACAGGGCCGTCGGGCTGTTGGATCAGCGAAAGCGGATGGCCATCAAAGGCCAAACCATCATGGCTTTTGTCGATGCCCAATGCTGCGGCCAATCTTCCCGGCCCGGCACACAGCAATTTTTCAACTTGGTTGCCGCGCCGGATTGCCATCTCTTCAAGGCCGATTGTCGGCCGCAAAGCACGCAACAAGACGGCGTGGCCGGGATTGCAGACCACGTTCATACACCAGTGCAAGCCATAACTTCGGTAAACATAACAACGGCCTGCAGGGCCAAACATCGCTCGGTTGCGCGGCGATGGGCCCGAAAAGCTATGCGATGCAGGATCATCAGGCTGATAAGCCTCTGTCTCTACAATTATCCCGCCCACTTGCCTATTAGACAAAAAGCAACCGATCAAGTCGGGGGCGACTTCGGATGCCGGGCGCGTAAAAAACGCGGATTCTATAACCATTCACTGCGACTGCATGACAAGATTACCGCTTGGTTGTGGGGTTCCGCCTGTAGTTTTCCTTGATCTCTGCATCTGACAGCACCGGCAGATTCCCAGGCTGCTTGGTGTTGGTGGCGGGACGCTTGTTTGGATCGACATGGTGATGTCCTGCGGGGTCGATTTGTTGCTGGCGCTGGTCCACGACATTGGGGGCGGGGTGGCGCGTTTCTCGATCTTTGCTCATGACAGCAATCCTTTTGATATGCTGCAACATAAACCCCACGTGATCGCAAAAGTTCCGCCTCATATTCCCCCAACGGAACGTTCGCTGACGCGCCATTAGTATCAGACCACCGTCAGGGCACGGTGTTGCGCGTATGTGCGCAGGTTACATAGGCGGTCGAGCTTTCGAAAATCGGGCCTTCGACGGAACCTATGCGTCGACACGCCGTTGGTATTGCGAAAGCGAGGTGTCCCATGAACCGCAAAGAATTTCAGGCTTTGGATCAACGTGTCGAAGATAGGGCACGTGGCCTTTGGGCGGCTGCGGGCAGCCCCGCAGGCGGACATGCGCGATTTAGCGATCAAGCGCGCGAACTGGTCGCAATGGCAGAAGTAGATGTGCCAACGCTAGACGTTGCGCACTCCGCAATGCCAGTCGTCGAAGAGGCTGCGCTTCAAAGCAACCTTGGCGAATTCCCCACCTTGCGCGACCAAGGCGATGAGATGACCTTCCCGGACGCTGCGCCCGAGGACGATCCTTACGCCGACGACGATATCCGCCTTTCTGACGGTGACGCCTCGGAAACCGGCGGCGTTCTTCCGCAAGAAGATTTCCCCGAGCTTGATTTGCCAGACGTATCGACCGCCGACGCTGACATCGCCTCAAGTGCCCTGAATGCCGCCGATGATCCGCAAAACGACGATCTCAACGATGACGGCGTGCCGGATGTTAATGATCCCGACGAAACCTGAGTGGGGCATCAGGCGCACCACAGCAAACTGCGGCCGCCTATACCCGTCTGTTGAAAAGCTGCACGGCATTCCCGTGTAGCTTTTCTTCAATAAAACCGTGACTTGCAGATGGCGCATCCCGACCGCAAAGACCCTTGCAATGCGTCCAAACCGGCGCGGCAATGCCACCGCAGTCTGCAAGTTTCACGCAAAGTGACAGAAGGTTTCTTCTATGCGATTTCGCCTCAAAACCGGCTGGAAGTTTGCGCAAGACCTGAGCGCCGAGTTGAAAAAGGATCGCGTCGGACTGATCTCTGCTGGTATCGCTTTCTACGGCTTGCTGTCCATTTTTCCGGCAATCGCCGCGATCATGGCCATCGGCGGGCTGATGACAGAACCTGCGGCACTTGTTGGCGAGATGCAGAAACTCGGATCAGTTTTGCCAGTGGAAGCCAGCAGTATAATCATTGATCAGGCCACCGAGATTGCCGGGTCACAGAACGGCGGGCTTGGGCTTGCGGCAGGAATTGGCATTCTCGTATCGATCTATGCGGCCTCCAAGGCAGTTGGGGCGCTGATCGAGGGTTTGCACATCGCCGCGGGCGAGACGGACCAACGTGGTTTTCTGGCCAGCACGCTGTTTGTGCTGGCCATGACATTTTTTGTGATCGCTCTGGCAGTTTTGGCCTTGGTATCGACGGTGTTTGTGCCCGCGGTTTTTGCCGCTTTAAAAGTTGAGGGTTTCTTTGCCATAATCATAGGCACGTTGCGGTGGCCCATAGTCGGCGTTGCGACGGCACTTGGCTTGGGCGCCTTCTACCGCCTGACGCTTCGCCACCGGGTTTCAGGCGCACTGTGGTTCACGCCGGGCGCGTTGCTGGCAACCTTGTTGTGGCTTGCCGGATCAATCGCATTCTCCATCTATGTGCGCGAATTTGCAGGCTATAACAAAACTTTCGGAACGTTGGGCGGCGTGGTGTCGCTGCTGATGTGGATGTGGTTATCGTCTTTCATCGTCTTGCTTGGCAAAGAAGTGGATGTGATGATTGGCGAGCGGCAGAACAGGCCAGATTAGCCTGCTGCAACCCAAACGCGCTGTCCGGCACGCCTGACTTCGGCATCGGTATCGCGGCAAGGCTAGTGCCCCCCTACAAACGCAAGGCGCGCCTGCCCAACCAACGGCGGTAGCCGTTGCCCAACTTACCGCGTGGGCAACGACAGCGTTCAGTGTGCCAGCGCTGGGCTATGGCAGTGTATAGGCCATAATGTAATCGCCGGGCTTGGTTCCGATCGACCCATGGCCGCCTGCGACAATCACCACATATTGCTTGCCATCCACGCTATAGGTCATCGGCGTCGATTGCCCTCCGGCAGGCAGGCGGGTTTCCCACAACTGCGCCCCCGTCGTCACATCATAGGCGCGGAAGTAATCATCCACCGCAGCGCCCAGAAAGGCCAAGCCCGACCGCGTCGTCATGGGGCCGCCGATGCCCGGAACACCGAGCGTTATCTTCAACGGCAGCGGTGTCATGTCGCGCACGGTGCCATTCTTGTGCTTCCACACCACGCTCTCGCCGCGCAGATCAGCCCCGGCGACAAACCCCCACGGCGGCGCGGTGCAAGGCACACCCAAAGCCGACAGGAACGGCCCCATCACCACACCATAAGCCGCGCCATCATTGCGGTTCAGGCCCTGCTCGCTGGCCGTTTCATTGCCCTTAGGCGGGATCTCCGCCGCCGGCACCAGACGCGAGGTGAACGGCAGATAGGTCGGCATGCCGAACATCACCTGACGCTCTGGGTCCACGGAAACCGAGCCCCAGTTGAAAGTGCCAAAATTGCCCGGATACACGATCGAGCCTTTCAGCGTCGGCGGGGTGTATTGGCCTTCGTAATCAAGCGAGCGGAATTTGATCCGGCACGACAGTTGGTCAAACATGGTCGCGCCCCACATATCAGCTTCGACAAGCTTTTCGGGCCGCAGCGTCAGCTTGCTGATCGGCTGGGTGGGCGATGTCCAATCCTCGGGAATAGCACCGCCCGGCGCAGGCAATTCTTCGCGCGGCGACAACGGCTCGCCTGTGCGGCGATCCAGCACCCAAATGTCGCCCTGTTTTGTCGGCCCGACCAGCGCCGGGATAACCACGCCATCGCGGGTCACGTCAATCAGCACCGGCTGGGCTGGCACGTCCATATCCCACAGATCATGATGCACGGTCTGGCGCACCCAACGCAGTTTGCCAGTGGCAATTTCCAGCGCGACGATAGAGGACGAAAATTTCTCAACCTCGGCCGAGCGGTCATAGCCCAACTGGTCGGGCACCCGGTTGCCCATCGGCAGATAGATCAGCCCCAACGCTTCATCATAGCTGAACACCGACCAGCTGTTGGGCGAGTTGGTGGTGTATCGCGCGCCCGCAGCGAGATCAATCGGGGCGGTCTGCTCGGGGTTCCCGCTGTCCCAGTTCCACAAAAGCGTGCCGGAATCGATGTCAAAGGCGCGGATCACGCCCGACGGCTCTTTGGTTGAAAAGTTGTCGTTTACAGCGCCACCGACAATGATCTTGCCAGCGGTGGCAACGGGTGGCGAGGTGGAATAATAATAGCCAGCCGGGTTATACTCCATCCCTTGTTCAAGACGCAGGGTGCCTTGCTCGCCGAAAAAGCTGCAGGGCTTGCCGGTATCAGCATTCAGCGCGATCAGGCGCGCGTCAGCAGTCGGCAGATAGATCCGCCGCGGACACTCTGCCAACGCCGTCGCATGCAGCGCGATTTGCGCCGCAGTCGCCGTGTCTGGCAAGATGGCAGGGGTCTCCCACCATGTCACGCCGCGGCAGGTCTGATGCTGGCGGTCGGGGTTCATGCCAGAATTCGCATCATACCGCCAGTTTTCCTGGCCGGTCTTGGCGTTCAGCGAAATTGCGATGTTATGCGGCGTGCAGACGTAAAGGTTGTCGCCAATCTTGATCGGTGTCACCTGATAGGTGGTTTCGCCAACATCATCGGGGCGCTTCACATCGCCGGTCTGATATTGCCATGCCGGCACCAATTCACGCACATTCGCGGCAGTGATCTGATCCAGCGGCGACCAGCGCTGGCCAAAGCTGGTGCGGCCATACTGCCGCCATTCGCCATCGCCTGCTTCATTGCCAGTGTTCAGCGCTGTGCGCATGGGCGCGGCAATATCTTTGGTCAGCTCGCCCCTGATGGCCGACGGGTCTTGAAACATCGCATATCCCGCTATCGCCACCGATCCGAGCACGACACTCCCCAACGCCATGGGAAAGCGTGCTGGCATCGCGGGCGGCAGATCGGCTGGCAGATCCTTCCAAACCCGCGGCAATAGCAGCAGCAAACCAAGCAAAACCGGAACGCCGCCGCGCGGTGCAAGCTGCCACCAATCGAAGCCAACCTCCCAAATCGCCCAAACCAATGTGCCGCCCAGTGTCAGCGCATAGACTGCCAAAGCCGCCCGACGCTTTCGCATCAGCAGCACGCTGGTTGCGATAAATCCAATCCCCGCCAGTATGTAGTAAGGACTGCCCCCTAGGCTCAGCAACCATCCGCCGCCAAACACTAAGAAAACGCCAAATGCCCCCAGAACGAGGGCCAATACCATGGTCAAGGTGATACGCAAAACATTCTCCCGGCGACAAAACGTCCGATCAAGACCGAAGCAAAACGCAGCAGCGGCCGCTCAGTTCCGCCAGACCCACACATTTCGTCGAATGGCCCATCAGTCCGCAGCCAGAAGCCACAACGCGGAAACGCGGTGATGGCGAAGAACGCCTGTTGCAGCAGAAAGTCCCGTCCGCGGGCCGGTATCGGCACAGAGCGCCCGTTACGAAATGCCCGCAAGCAATCAACATCACTTAGCAGAAAGATAATCTGCCGAGACGTAACCCTTCAGATAAGGCGATGCGTTGACCGTCACCTCGCACCAAAGCTGGCCCTCTTCGGTAACGCAAGTATGACGCGTCAATCGCGTGCCATCTGGCAAGCCCACAATAATCTTGTAGCCCAGCCCCGGCCCCGCGCGCAGCTTCAAAAGCTCGTCAGGCCCGGCACCCTTAACCACGGCGTGGCTACTGCTCATCTCTGCACAGCCAGCGACCAAAAGCAGTGCGAGACCAATCGGGAGCGCGATGTATCGCATGTTCTAACCTCCAGCGTTTTTCCGGTGTCTAGACCAACGGTGCATCAAATCAAAGTATCGAGTCTGAATAGCCCTTGGTTTCCGATCCGCCGTCGCCACACCGCGTCAATACAACTCCTTCACCGCCTCCATCGCGACATAGGTTGATGTCGAGGCGACGTAGGGCAGGGCCGAAATCCGCTCGGCCAGCACCCTGCGGTAATCCTGAATATCCGTGGTGCGCACCTTCAGCAGATAGTCAAACCGGCTGGCGATCATATGCGCCTGTTCCACCTCTGGCACCGCCAGCACCGCCTTGTTGAACGCCTGCAACGCGGCTTCGCGGGTGTCCGACAGCCGCACTTCCACAAAGGCCACATGCGCTTGACCCATGCGGATCGGGTCAAGGTTGGCGCGGTATCCGGTGATCACCCCGCCATCTTCCAGCCTCTTCATCCGCGCTTGCGTCGGCGATTTTGACAGGCCAATCCGGCGGCCCAGCTCGGTGGCGCTGATCCGGCCATCCATGCTCAACTCGCGCAGGATCGCATGATCAAAACGATCCAGATCAGCCCGGTCGATTGGCATGGCGCAGCGCTCCATTTGCGGCGTTTCGGCTGAGATTGAGTGTATAATGAGGGAAACAGCCTGTCAAACCTGCGCTATCATGGGCAAAATCCTAAGGGGGCCGATATGCGTGACGCGTGGACTGTGATTGAGCGTGATTCTCTGCGCGACGAGGCGACCTTGATCGCCAGCCTGATCGCTCAGGCCGGTATGGACAGCGCGCAACGCGCCCGCATCACCGCCGCCGGGGCCGATTATGTTCGCCGCATCCGCAGCAGCGCCAAGCCGGGGTTGATGGAGGTGTTTCTGGCTGAATACGGCCTGTCCACCGACGAAGGCATCGCGCTGATGTGCCTCGCCGAAGCCCTGTTGCGGGTGCCTGACGCCGACACGATGGACGCGCTGATCGAGGATAAAATCGCGCCTTCCGATTGGGGGCAGCATCTGGGCAAATCGGCCTCGTCGCTGGTCAACGCCTCCACTTGGGCCTTGATGCTGACTGGCAAAGTGCTGGATGAACGCGAACCGGGCGTGGTCGGCCACCTGAAGGCTGCGGTCAAACGCTTGGGAGAGCCGGTGATCCGCACCGCCGTCACCCGCGCGATGAAGGAAATGGGGCGCAACTTTGTGTTGGGCGAAACCATTGAAAAGGCAATGAAACGCGCCAAAGAACTCGAATCGCAGGGCTACACCTACAGCTACGACATGCTGGGCGAAGCCGCCC
This sequence comes from Cypionkella sinensis, assembly GCF_042646385.1. Lineage (NCBI taxonomy): Bacteria > Pseudomonadati > Pseudomonadota > Alphaproteobacteria > Rhodobacterales > Paracoccaceae > Cypionkella > Cypionkella sinensis. The sequence continues at coordinate 13,283 of NZ_JBHRTO010000001.1, forward strand.
GCACCGAAGCCGACGCCCGCCGGTATCATCTGTCCTACTCTGCCGCGATCACGGCCATCGCCAAGGCCGCCACCACCGGCGACATCCGCACCAATCCCGGCATCTCGGTGAAACTGTCCGCCCTGCATCCGCGCTACGAGGTCGCCAAGCGCGCCCGCGTGATGGAAGAGCTGGTGCCCCGCGTCCGCGCCTTGGCGGGTTTGGCCAAGGCGGCAGGCTTGGGCTTTAACATCGACGCCGAAGAAGCCGACCGCCTTGCCCTATCGCTTGAGGTGATCGAGGCGGTTCTGTCCGATCCGGCCCTGCGCGGCTGGGATGGCTTTGGCGTCGTCGTGCAGGCCTACGGTCGGCGCGCGGGCGCGGTGATCGACTGGCTTTATGCGCTGTCGCAGCGGCTTGACCGCCGCATCATGGTCCGCCTCGTCAAGGGCGCCTATTGGGATGCCGAGGTCAAGCGGGCGCAGGTGCTGGGCCTTGCCTCGTTCCCGGTGTTCACCCGCAAACAGGCGACCGATGTCAGCTACATCGCCAATGCCCGCAAACTGCTGGGCATGACCGACCGCATCTATCCGCAATTCGCCACCCACAACGCGCATACCGTGGCCGCCATCCTGGATATGGCCACCGATAAAAAAGCCTTCGAGTTCCAGCGCTTGCACGGCATGGGCGAACGTCTGCACGACATTGTGCTGACCGACAACGCCACCCGCTGCCGCATTTACGCCCCCGTCGGCGCGCACCGCGATCTGTTGGCCTATCTCGTGCGCCGCCTGCTGGAAAACGGCGCGAACTCGTCCTTCGTGAACCAGATCGTCAATGAAGAGGTCAGCCCCGAAACCGTCGCCGCTTGCCCGATCACCGCGATGGAGGCGATCAGCCCGGTGCCAAGCCCGGCGATTGCCACTGGCCCTGCGCTGTTTGGCGCGCGCCAGAACGCCAAGGGTTGGGATCTGACCGACGCGGGCGATCTCGCTGCCATCGCAGATGCCCGCGCCCCGCACGAAACCACCCAGTTCGAAGCCCGCCCGATGCTTGCCGGTCATGGCGTCGGCGGTGTCCGGGCCGAGGTGCGCAACCCCGCCACCGGCGCGCTGGTGGGCCATGTCCTGCCCGCCTCGCAGGCTGACGTGGCAACTGCCATGCGCCTTGCCGAACCCTGGGCCGCCGATGCCGCCACGCGTGCAGCCGTCCTGCGCCGCGCGGCAGACCTCTATGAGGCCGAATTTGGCCCGATCTTTGCCCTGCTGGCACGCGAGGCCGGAAAATCCCTCGCCGATGCCGTGGCCGAACTGCGTGAAGCGGTGGATTTCCTGCGCTACTACGCCGACGGCGCGGCAGGCCTGAAACACCCCGCCCGCGGCGTGTTTGCCTGCATCAGCCCATGGAACTTCCCGCTCGCAATCTTCTCGGGCCAGATTGGCGCGGCCTTGGCCGCAGGCAATGCGGTGCTGGCCAAGCCCGCGCCGCAAACCCCGCTGATCGCCGCCCTCGCGATAGATCTGCTGTGGAAAGCCGGGGTTCCCACCTCGGCCCTGCAACTGCTGCCGGGTGATGGTGCTGTGGGCGGCTGGATCACCCAAAGCCCGCGCGTCAACGGCGTGGCCTTCACCGGATCAACCGAAACCGCGCTGAAAATCCGCCGTGTGATGGCCGAAAACCTTGACCCCACCGCTCCGCTGATCGCCGAAACCGGCGGCCTGAATGCCATGCTGGTGGATTCAACAGCACTGCCCGAACAGGCCGTGCGCGACATTCTGGCCTCCAGCTTCCAATCGGCAGGGCAACGCTGCTCGGCCCTGCGCTGCCTTTACGTGCAAGAGGATGTCGCCCACGCCGTGCAAGAAATGCTGTTCGGCGCGATGGACGAATTGGCTTTGGGCGATCCGCTTGATCTGTTCACCGACGTCGGCCCCGTGATCGACGCGCAGGCACAATCCACCATCCGCGACTATATCGCCGCCGCGCGCGCTGAGGGCCGTGTGCTGCGCGAAATGACCACCCCCGCCACCGGCACCTTCATCGCCCCCACCGTCATCAAGGTTGCAGGCATCGCCGCCATGCCGCGCGAGATTTTCGGCCCCGTCCTGCACATCGCCACCTTCAAGGCGGGCGAGGTGGAAAAGGTCGTGCAAGCCGTCAATGCCACGGGCTATGGCCTCACCTTCGGTCTGCACACCCGGATTGATGACCGCGTGCAGGCGGTGATCGAGACGCTGCATGTCGGCAACCTCTACGTCAACCGCAACCAGATCGGCGCGGTGGTGGGCAGCCAACCCTTTGGCGGAGAAGGCCTTTCCGGCACAGGGCCAAAGGCGGGCGGGCCGGAATACCTGCTGCGCTTCACCGTTCAATCCTCCCCGCGCGCGACCACCGGCGCCGCCGATCTGCCCGAAGCCACGGTCGCCGCCGCATTGCAAAATCAGCCCGCCGCCGAAATTCAACAGGCCCGCGTGCTGCCAGGGCCGACCGGCGAGTCCAACCGCCTCACCGCCTCGCCCCGCACGCCGTTGCTCTGCCTTGGCCCGGGGGCCGATGCCGCGCAGGCCCAAGCCCAAGCCGTGCGCGATCTTGGCGGGCAGGCGGTGCTGGCCGATGGCCTTGCCCCCTTGGCCCTCACCCGCCTGCAAGGCTTCTCTGGCGCGCTGTGGTGGGGCGATACCGAAGCCGCCCGCATCCGCGCCCAGGCCCTTGCCGCGCGCAAAGGCCCTATCCTGCCGCTGATCGGCGAGATGCCCGACCTCGCCCATGTCATGCTGGAACGTCACGTCTGCATCGACACCACGGCATCGGGCGGCAACGCGCAACTGCTGGCCGAAGTCTCGGACTAGAGCGCCGCTTGTCGCCAGATGCAGGAATTTCATCTGGCGACCTTGGCAGCGTATCACGGCGATGTTACGCGTGCGGTCGAGCATGTTGCTCAAATTTTTGTGGAGTTTACGATGCGTATGATCGCCCCCTTCGCCATTCTGGCAACCGTATTCAGCCTTTCGGCCTGCCAAGAGGAAAAAGCTGCCTGCACGCAGGAAGAGGCCAGCAAAAAGGCCGCCGAGATGATGACCAAAATGCAGGATCTTGCCACCAACCATCCCGAAAAACTGCAAGCCGTGAACGAGAAATTGCAAGCGGTGCAGGGCGATCTGGCTGCTGCGGCGTCCGATCCGGCCAAGGCCTGCGATGCGGTGGATCAAGTCATCAAGGCGATGGAATAAGTCCAACCTGTTGGCAGAGCCTGCCCGGTTGCGGGTGGGCTCTTGCATATCGTGGGCAAGGTTCTAGGTTTTCAGCACAATCCATAGGGCCAGCCCATGTTTCCCATCCGCGATCATAACCCCTCTGGCCGCGCGCCCTATGTGACCTACGCGCTGCTGGTCGCCAATATCGCGATATTCGTGTTCTACTGGCTGAGCCTGCAAAGCGATTACGCGCTGGCGGTGTTCTACTACACTTGGGGGCTGGTGCCTGCGCAGTTCATGCAGGGGCAGGGCTATGGCGGCCTGCTGACCCATATGTTCCTGCACGGCGGCTGGATGCACTTGGCCGGTAACATGCTGTTTCTGTGGATATTTGGCGACAATCTGGAAGACCAGTTGGGCCATGTCCGCTATCTTCTGTTCTATCTAGCCTGTGGTCTGGCGGCGGCTGCGTTGCAGATCGCCGGTGACCCGTGGTTCGACGGCCCGCTGATCGGCGCATCCGGTGCGATTGCGGGGGTGTTGGGCGGCTATCTGATGCTGTTTCCCCGCGCCAAGGTCGATGTGCTGTTCATCTTCATCATCTTCTTCCGGGTGTTTTCGATCCCAGCATGGATCGTGCTGGGCGTGTGGTTCGCGATCCAATCGTTCAACGGCTATGCCGCCACCGCCGATGGCGTGGCCTATCTCGCCCATATCGGCGGCTTCATCGCTGGGGCCGTGCTGGTGTTGCCGGTGCTGATCCGGCGCAGGCTTTGGGCGCAGAACGACGGCAAACCCCCGCATCCGGCGGCGCAATACCCGATCAGCCCCAGCCGCATCCCGCGCGTGCCAAAGCGGTGATCCCGAGCGCATTATCCGCCCAGAAATCGCGGCAAAACACTACATCTTGTGGAAATTGCCCCAAAACGCCGCGCAAAACACAAGTCATTCCCAGATGGGAAGGATTTTGCGCGCCAAGCCGGGCTTATGCGTCGCGGATGATCTTGGTCAGCGGCGCGAACAGGTTCTCGTTGGCGCAGATCAGCGCGCCCTTTTCCAGAATGTCATAGCCTTCGCGCACCGGGCCAATCAGGCCGCCCGCTTCTTTCACCAGCAGAATGCCCGCGGCGATGTCCCAGGTCTGCAACTCGCGCTCCCAATAGCCGTCAAAACGGCCCGCCGCGACATAAGCCAGATCCAGCGAGGCCACACCCCAGCGCCGCATCCCGGCGCAAGCGGGCATCAGGCGGGCCAGATCGGCCAAAGTCGCGGGCAGGGTTTTCTTGGTGCTGAACGGCACGCCCGTGGCAAACACCGCCTCATGCATCGCGCGACGGCCCGACACCCGCAGGCGGCGGTCGTTCATCCACGCGCCCGAGCCTTTTTCGGCCCAGAACATCTCATCCTTGGCAGCATCGAACACCACAGCCGAGACGATCTCGCCCTTATGCTCCAGCGCGATGGAAATCGCCCAATGCGGCATCCCGTGCAGAAAGTTGGTGGTGCCATCCAACGGGTCAACGATCCAGCGCCGGGTCGGGTCTTGGCCCTCTTGCTCGCCGGTTTCTTCGCCCAGCCAGCCATAGGTCGGGCGGCCCCCCATCAGATCTTCCTTGATGATCCGCTCTGCCTCACGGTCGGCTTTGGTGACAAAATCACCGGGGCCTTTGGTCGAGACTTGCAGGTTCTCAACCTCGCGGAAGTCTTTCACCAGCGCTTTGCCAGCGCGGCGGGCCGCCTTGATCATCAGGTTGAGGTTGGCACTGCCTTGCATGGGCGGACTCCGGTGATGGCTAAGGTGGGGGGCATACACGGGCGCGCGAAATTGCGCAAGGCAGCCGGGCGTTATCAGGGGCGGTTCAGTTCGCCCGATTCAGTTCGCCCGATTCAGTTCGGAGGCAAAGAACGGCTCGGGGCTGTCCACCTCGATCAACCGCCGCTTTTCGATCTGCCAGAACCGCGACCCAACCGCCCGGATGAAATCGCGGTCATGGCTGACCAGCAGACAGGTGGCCCCTTGCGCGCAAAGCTCTTGCTGCAAGGCCTCTTGCCCCTCGATATCCAGATGGTTTGTCGGCTCGTCCAAGAGGTAAAAGTTCGGCTGCGACAGCCGCAACAACAGCATCGCCAACCGCGCCTTCTGCCCGCCCGAAAGCCGCCCCAGCGGGCGGGCTTGCCAATCGGGTTTAATGCCAGCCCCCGCCAGCAGCGTCTTGCTGGCCTGATCATTGGCAAACTGGCTGACCAAAGCCTGTGGAGTGGTGTCGTCAGGCAGTTGCGCAAGGTTCTGATCGGAATACCCCAAGGCCAGCGTCGGCGCCGCCTTGACCGCCCCCTCGGCCCCTTGAACAGCCGCCAGCACCGCGCGGATCAGCTGCGATTTGCCCGCGCCATTCGCCCCCAAGATCACCACCCGGTCGCCGCGCTCGATCCATTTCTGCCCAGTCGAGAACAGCGCCCGCCCATCCGGCGTGGTGATCGCCGCCTCATTCAGCGCGATCAGCGCCTTGGCATGGGTGCCGGAATTGGCCAACCGGATCGCCCCTGCCGAAGCCTCACGATGGGCAGGGCGCGCACTTGCTTCCAGCTTCTCGGCGCGGTCTTTCAACTGCTTGGTCTTGGTGATCAGCAAATCCGATCCCGAATTGATGCCGATGTTCTTCAACTTCGCAGCTTGGCGGCGCAACTGATCGGCCTTGTTCAGATCATTCTCAAACCGCCGCGCATCGGCCGCGTCAGCCTCCTCCAGTGCCATCCTCGCACTCGAGTAGGGCAGGGCAAACATACGGCTGGCACTCGCCCGCAGAAACAGGCTGCGGCTGGTCGCGGCATCCAGAAACGCACGGTCATGGCTGGTGGTGATCACGGCCACATCACGCGGCAGGGCCGCCAGCCAGCGTTGCAGCATACCGATGCGCGACAGGTCAAGGTGGTTGGTCGGCTCGTCCAGCAGATAAAGATCAGGCTCGCCCACCGCCGCCCGCGCCAGCAGCGCCGTGCGTTGCCAGCCCCCCGACAATGCGCCAAGCGGCGTATCGCGCAACGCTTCCGGCACCGCCAGATCATCCAGCACGATCTCAACCCGCCATGATTCGTATTCGGCCACCTCGGCAGGCAGCGCCGCCAGCGTTGCGGCACGCAAGCTCAGCGGCAGCAGCGCATCCGGCACATTCTGATCCACCAGCGCCAGTTTCAGCCCACGCGCGCGGGTGATCTCGCCCGCAGTCGGCTCTAACGCGCCACTCAGACAGCGCAGCAAGGATGATTTGCCGCGCCCATTCGCGGCGATCAGACCTATACGGTCGCCCGCCTCAAGGCTGAACGAAAGATCGGTGAACAGGGGTTGGCCAAGGGTCAGGCCCAAGGATTTGGTGGCAAGCAAGGTCATGAAGGTATCCGCGTTGAATATAGCGCAAAGGCGCCGTTAAGGGGCGGACAGGACAACCTGCGATGCGGTTTGGGTCAGCCCTGCGACAAAGGCAGGGCAGATGCAGGGCCATAGGTGCGTGGGTGGCAGATCAAATGCATGGCACCCCCTCCTTTTGGCTGTGTGTGCTGGGGCAGGTTAGCGCCTGCCCAAGCAGAAATCAATCATGCGCAACCGGGGCTTCACCGGGGGCCATGGTGCGCGGTTGCGCCTTGCGCAGGAACCACGCCAAGGGCAGCGCGCAAAGCGTGATCACCATCATCAGATAGAAATCGTCGATATAGCTGATCATCAGCGCTTGGGTCGAAACCAACCCCTCCATCTGCTGCAACGTGGTTGCGGTCAGCGTGCCGGGCGGCACCACCATGTTGAAATTCGGGTTGAAGGGCGAAATCGCGGTCGAAATGACCGAATGATTGATCTGCACATTGCGCGTCAGCATCAGCGTCACCATCGAAATCCCGATGGACGAGCCGATGTTGCGCACCAGCGAAAACAGGCTGGTGGCATCGGCGCGGTAGGCAGGGTCAATGGTGGCAAAGGCGATGGTCGAAAGCGGCACGAACACCAGCCCCAGGCCCAGCCCTTGCAAAACGCCGGTCCAGATCACCAGGGTCGAATCCATCTGTGGCGTGAACTGCGTCATGTAGTGCAGCGACGCCGCCGTCAGGATCAGCCCGACCGACACCAACAGCCGCGCATCGACCTTTTGCACCAACCGCCCCACGGCGATCATCGAAATCATCGTCCCCACCCCGCGCGGGGCCATCACCATCCCGGTGGTGATGGTGGGATAGCCGAAGATTTTCGACAGCATCGGCGGCAGCAGCGCAAGACTGGCCAACAGAATGATGCCAATGATGAAGATAAACACCAGCCCGGTGGAAAAGTTGCGGTCCAGAAACATCCGCGGGTCAAGGAAGGGTTTGTCAGCGCCAAGGATATGGATGATGAAAATCCACATCCCCGTCAGCGTCAGGAACAGATAAAGCCAGATCTCGGCGGATGAGAACCAATCCACCTCGCCGCCCCGGTCCAGCATCAACTGCAAAGCGCCGATGCCCAGCGAAAGCATGGCAAAGCCAAAGAAATCAAACCGGCGCGGGCGGGTGACAGATTTCGGCAGGTAAGCCGCACAACCCAGAAACGCGATGATGCCAACAGGCAGGTTGACGAAAAACACCCAACGCCAGCTAAAGCTTTCGGTCAGCCAGCCGCCCAAAGTCGGGCCGATGATCGGCCCCACCATGATGCCAGCCCCCCACAAGGCCATCGCTTGCCCCGCCTTTTCGCGCGGGTTGATGTCCAACAGGAAGGTCTGCGACAACGGCACGATAGCCGCGCCAAACACGCCTTGCAGCAGGCGGAACAGCACCATGGATGGCAGGCTCCATGCCAGGCCACAGGCGATAGAGGTGGCCACAAACCCAGCGATCGAGATCAAAAAGAACTCGCGCTTGCCGATGCGGTCAGAAATCCACCCCGTTGCCGGGGTCATGATGGCAGAAGCCACGATATAGCTGGTCAGAACCCAAGTGATCGTGTCCTGCGACGCCCCAAGGTCGCCCGTCATGGTGGGCAGGGCGACGTTGGCGATGGTGGTATCCAGCACTTGCATGATCGTCGCCAACATGATGGAAAGCGTGATCAAGCCCTTGTGCGGGACTTCGGTGCTGGGGGTGCTCATGACGGATTACTTCAAGAAGTCGGGCAGCAGATCAGACAGGCTGCGGTGCCGCCCGGTATCGACCGAAACGCTTGCACTGACACCCGAGGCCAAACCGGCCACGTCAGCAGGGTTGTCCAGCCGCAGGGTCACAGGCACGCGTTGCGTGACTTTCACCCAGTTGCCGGTGGCGTTCTGGGCGGGCAGCAGCGAAAACTCCGACCCCGTGCCAGCACCGATAGCCGCGACGGTGGCTTTGATCGTGCGGCCCGGATCGGCGTCAAAGGTCAGCTCTGCCGGGGCACCCACGGTGATACCTGCCAGTTGCGTCTCCTTGAAGTTCGCATCGACCCAGATGTCATCGGTCTGCACCAGTGCAAACAGGCTTTGGCCTGCGGCAACCATCTGGCCGGGTTTGAAGGACGAGGCTTGATAAATCACCCCATTCGCCGGGGCTTTGACCACCGCATTTGCATAGTTATAGGCGGCCTGTTCGCGGGCAATGATGGCCGAACGCACCGCCGGGTGATTGTCGGTCGGTATCAGCGGATCGCCCCCGATTGCGGCAAGCGCCGAGGCGACCGCCTGCTCGGCCAGATCGCGCTTGTCCAGCGCCGTGCGTTCATCATGCCGTGCGTCGATCAGGTTGGAATCGGTGGCAACGCCCTTCGCTCCAAGGCTTTCCTGCCGCTGGCGTTCAATGCTCTGATAATCTGCCTCATCCTTGGCCAGTTGCAGATTGGCTTGGGCGGTGGCGTAGGCCAGTTTCAACTGCTCAACGCTGATGCGCGCAGCAGTCACGGCCGCATCAGCCTGCGCCTGCGCCAGTTTGAACGGCACCGGATCGACCTGAAACAACACATCGCCCGTCTTGACGGTCTGGTTGTCTTTCACAAAAACCTTGTCGATCCGTCCCGGCACCGAGGAGGCTACCGAGATCCGGGCCTGATGCAGGTACGCGTTTTCGGTTTCTTCATAGCGCCCGCCCATCAGCCAATAGCCGCCAGCGGCCAAAAGCAGCAGCAGCGGCCCTGCGATCATCAACACGCGGCGCTTTTTGCGCGGTGGCGGGGTCGGCGCTGCCGCTGGTGCCGCCACGGTGGGGGTGATCGGCGTGACAGTGGCCGGCGGATTGGTCGAGGTGGTCGTCATATCAAATGTCCTTAACATCTGCCGCTGCATCGCAGACGGCCCGAGACAGGGTTGTCGTCACCGAGGTCAGCCCGGCAATCAAAGCGGTGCGCGCTTCGGGCGGCAGGTCCGACAGCGCTTCGGCAAAAACGGAATCCGCCATTGCCTTCAGGTCATTACGGATCAGCATGGTCGAGGCCGTCGGCACGATCACCCGCACCCTGCGGTCTTCGGGATCAGGCTCGCGCGCGACCCATCCGGCTTGCTCCATCCGGTCTACCAGCCGAGAGACCGAGATCGGCTCGATCTCCAGCTTGTCGGCGATACGGGCCTGACTGGCCCGGCCTTCGCGCAGCACCACGGCGAGCAACCGCCATTGCGCCGAGGATAGGCCATACTCCGACGCCCGCTGTGCAAAGCGTTTGCGCACCAGACGGGAGGCGTCGTGCAGCAGGGGGCCAAGCTGATCTTGTGCAAAATTCATTGTGCATAGATATTATAAGCAGGCTTATTATTCCAATGCGTTTCCTGCATGGCTGCGATGCAGCCTGCGCCCTAGCTGCGTTGCAGTTTCACCGCTTCCGAGCGGCCAAGTCGCAGGAAATGCCCGATGTAGGGCTTGGCCGCGTCTTCTTCGCGCGTGGCGGCGTAAAGCCGTTTGGTGATGCTGCCTGGCCCTAGTGGGCGGGTGACATAATCGGCATTGCTTTTGACATCGCGCAGCACCCAATCGGGCAACACCGCCACTCCGCGATTGCTGCCGACCAGCATCAGGATCACCGCCGTCAACTCGACCGGGCGCTGGGCGCGCGGCTCGATCTTGGCCGGGGTCAGCAGTTCGGTGAACACATCCAGTTTGTCGCGCGGCACCGGGTAGGTGATCAGCGTCTGATCGCGGAAATCTTCGGCCTCGATCATCATCTTGGCGGCAAGCGGGTTCTGCACCGAGGCGATGAACATCGGATGATAGTCAAACAGTGGATTGAAGGTAATGCCCTGCAAAGGCTCGGGGTTGGACGAGATCACCAGATCGACCTCCTCACGCAGCAACGCCGGAAAGCTGTCAAACGCCAACCCGGCGCGAATATCGACATCGACTTCCGGCCAAGCGTGGCGGAACAGTTCAAGCACCGGAAACAGCCAGTCAAAGCAGGCGTGGCACTGGATCGCGATGTGAAGCCGCCCGGTCTTGCCCGCTTGCAGCGCGCGGAATTCTTCCTCAAGCGCGGTGATTTCCGGCAAGATCCGCTCCGCCGCGCGCAGCATCCTGATCCCCGCCGCCGAAAGCGTCATCGGTTTGGAGCGGCGCACGAACAGCTCCATCCCCACCTGCGCCTCCAGCCCTGCGACCTGATGCGACAGCGCCGATTGCGTCATGTTCATCAGGTCAGCCGCGCGGGCAAGTCCGCCTGCCTGATGGATGGCGCGGATGGTGCGAAGATGGCGAAGCTCCAGATACATGCGCAACTTTCATCATTATGGTGAAAACTATGAATTGGATTCAATTTATGCGCTCTGTCATAAACAGGTCAAGCAAAAGGAGCCTACCCCATGTCTGCACCGCGCATTTCGTTCGAATTCTTCCCGCCGCAAAGCTTGGACGCTGCGTTCAAACTGTGGGAAACTGTGCAGGTGCTGGCCCCGATGCAACCGAATTTCGTCAGCGTCACCTATGGCGCAGGCGGCACCACCCGCAAGCTGACGCATGAAGCGGTCGGCACGATCAAGCGCAACTACGGGCTGAACGTGGCCGCACATCTGACCTGCGTTGATGCCAGTCGCGCCGAAACCCTTGAGATTGCTCAGGCTTATGCCGATGTGGGCGTCACCGAGATCGTGGCGTTGCGTGGCGATGCCCCGAAAGGCGCAGACCGTTTCACCCCGCATCCGCAAGGCTTTGCCGACTCGGCCGAACTGGTCGCCGCCTTGGCGAAAACCGGAAAATTCAACATCCGCGTCGGCGCCTATCCCGAACCGCACCCGGATGCCGCCGACCGTTTCGCCGATGTCACTTGGTTGAAGCGCAAGATTGACGCCGGGGCCAGCAGCGCCATCACGCAGTTTTTCTTCGAAGCCGATACGTTCTTCCGCTTCCGCGATGCCTGCGTGAAGGCTGGCATCACCGCCCCGATCATCCCCGGCATCTTGCCGATCCAGTCGTGGGACGGCACCAAGAAATTTGCCGCCCGCTGCGGCACCACGATCCCGCAGCGGCTGGACGAAGGCTTTGCCGCCGCCAAGCGTGACGGGCGCGAAGACCTACTGGCGCTGACCCAATGCACGACGCTTTGCAGCCGTCTGATCGAAGGTGGGGTTGAAGATCTGCACTTCTACACCCTCAACCGCCCGGAACTGACGCGCGAAGTCGTGCGCGCCTTGGGCATCGCGCCTGAACTCTCCCCGCAAATCGCACTCGAAAAGGTCGCTTAAGCGTTAACGTCTCCCTGACGGCAGGTCCCCCAGGACCGGCGGCCTCACTCGCGCGCCTCCCCCCACGGGAGGCGCGTTTTTTCATAGGCGGAGGCGGGCAGGATGCGGTAAAGCTTGGAAAATATCGCAAGGATGCCCCCATGAAGCCGATTTTCGTTCTGAACGGTCCGAACCTGAACATGCTTGGCCTGCGCCAGCCCGAGATTTACGGGCAGGAAACCTTGGCCGATGTGGTGGCGCAACTTACCGACTTGGCCGCCACACTGGGGGTCAGCATCGACTGCATGCAGTCGAACCACGAAGGTCAGTTGGTAGATTGGATTCAAGGCGCGCGCGGGGTGGCGGCGGGGATCATCATCAATCCCGGCGCCTATTCGCATACGTCCATTGCCATTCTGGACGCGCTCAATCTGTTCGAAGGCGTGGTGCTTGAGGTGCATATCTCGAACATCCACAAACGCGAGGCGTTCCGGCATCATTCCTTCGTCTCGGGTCGTGCCGAGGGCGTGATCGCGGGCTTTGGCACCGAGGGCTATCTGCTGGCTTTGCGGCGGATGGCTTCGGTTCTGAAGCGTTAGGGCGATGGTTGGGTGGGAGCCTCCGGCGGGAGTATTTAGGCCAAGATGAAGGGCTTTCTGTGGCATCCAGAGGCGCGGGTTCTGGGCGACGACCGGGCGTTGCGCGCGGCTTTGGCTGCGCCGGGGCAGGCGTTTCGGATCGGCGGGGTCGGCCCGCAGCCGGTGGGCGAGGGCGTTTTTGAGACGCTGACCTCTGGCTCGTCCGGGCAGCCGCGGCGAATTTTGCGCAGCATGGAGTCTTGGCTGGCCAGTTTTGCGGTGAATGCGCGGCTGTTTGGCATCGGGCCGGGGTGCCGAATGGCTGTGTTGGGCGATCTTGTGCAGTCTTTGGCGCTTTATGGTGCGATGGAAGCGCTGCATCTGGGCGCAGAGGTGATGCTGCTGGGCGGTCTGCGCCCGGATCGGCAGGCGCATGCTTTGGCCGGGGTGCAGGTGATCTATGCAACCCCGGCGCAACTCAGGCTGTTGGTCGAGGCGGACTGGCAGGCGCAGGGGCTGATTCTGGTGGGCGGCTCGAAACTGGATGCGGGCCTGCGGGCAGCTTTGGCGGGGGCGGAGGTGCGCGAGTTTTACGGTGCCGCCGAGGCGAGTTTCATCACACTCGCTGGGCCGGATGCGCCTGCGGATTCGGTTGGCATGCCCTATCCGGGGGTAGAGGTTGATGTGCGGGCCGGGCAGATCTGGGTGCGATCGCCCTATCTGTTTCAGGGTTATGCTGGGGCGGATGCGGGCGGCGCTGTTTGGGATCAGGGCTGGCTTTCGGTCGGCGAGATGGGGCGGATGGAGGGCGATTATCTCTATCTGTCGGGGCGTGCCGGGCGCATGGTGACGGTGGCAGATCAGAACGTGTTTCCCGAAGAAATCGAGAGCTTCATCGCCGGATTGCCGGGGGTGGCGCGGGTGGCGGTGTTGCCGCGCCCCGATGCGCTGCGCGGGGCGGTGATGGTGGCGGTGGTGCAGGGTGATCCGGCGGCTGAAACATCAATCCTGACCGCCTGTCGGCAGCGTTTGGGCGGGTTGGTGGCCCCGAAGGCGGTGATCTGGCGCGCGGATTGGCCGGTGCTGGCATCGGGCAAAACCGATCTTGTCCGGCTGGCGCGTGAGGTTGGGCTGTGAGTGCTATTCTTGCAGCGAAGCGGACTGGGGTGGTGCCGCGCGGCGGGGCGTTCGCGCGGCTGGAGATCGAGGATCTGGCCGCGCCGGTGGTGCAGGCTCTGCTGGCGGCTGCGGGGATTACGGCGGGGGCGGTTGATGAGCTGATCTGCGCCAACGCCTTGGGCGCGGGGGGCAATCCGGCGCGGCGGGTGGCGCTGGCGGCGGGTTTGCCAGAACGGGTGGCAGGGCTGTCGGTGGATCGGCAATGCGCGGGCGGGCTGGATGCGGTGCTGCTGGCGCGGGCTTTGGTTGACAGCGGCGCGGCAGAGGTGGTGATCGCGGGCGGGGTGGAAAGCTACTCGCGCCGGCCAATCCGGCTGCGCAGCGATCCGGGTGGCGGGCCAGCCGTGGTCTATGATCAGGCCCGCTTCACGCCCTGGCCCGACCGTGACCCCGGCATGGCCGAGGCGGCGGCGGCTTTGGCGGCGCGGCTGGGGATTGCGCGGGCGGCGCAGGATGCTTGGGCGGTGGCGAGCCATGCCAAGGCGCGGGTCTGCGCGGGCGAGATTGTCGCCTTGGCCGGGGTGGAGCGGGACGTGTTTGCGCGCGGCTTGAGTTTGGCTGTGGCAGCGCGGGCCAAGGTTTTGACCGGCACGATCACAGCGGCGAATGCGGCGGTGGCGGCGGATGCGGCGGCTTTCGTGCTGGTGGTCTCGGATCGCATCGCGGCGGGGCGGGGCTTGCGGATTGTGGGCGGGGCGACGCTGGGGGGCGACCCGGTTGAGCCGGGGCTGGCCCCGGTGGCGGCGATTGCGGCAGCGTTGCAGCGAGCTGGAGTCGCTGCGGATCAGGTCGCGGCGGCCGAGGTGATGGAGGCCTATGCGGCGCAGGCGATTGCCTGCCTGACCGGGGCGGGGCTGGATGCTGCCGTGGTCAATATCGGCGGCGGGGCGCTGGCGCGTGGGCATCCGATCGGGGCCTCGGGCGCGGTGCTGGCGGTGCGGCTGTTTCATGAATTGCAGGCCGGGATCGGCCTTGCCGCGATTGCGGCGGCGGGCGGGATCGGCACCGCCTTGGTGGTGCAGAAATAGGTGTCCACGCGTGGACACGGGTTTCGTATAAATGATTTCAAGGGGTTATGGGGTGGTGTTCAGGGTTTGTTAAGGTTTGGCCGGGTTTGCTTGCACCAGATCAGGGGGCATTCTGCCCTCGCGGCCTGCGGCCTCACCCCCTTGAGGATATTTGTGCCAAGGTGAAATGGGGGGCTTGGTTGCTGGGATTTTAGTAACGCAACAAAAAAGGGCGGGGTTAACCCCGCCCTACAATAAACCGGATCGGCCTACCTTACCCGCGCGACAGCAGGGCCTCGGGGCGCATTTGGGCGATGGATTTGGTGATCAGCGCGGCGAGGACGGCTTTGATCAGATCGCCCGGCAGGAAGGCTGCGGCGGCAATCGCCATGTCGGGCAGCGGTTTGTCCAGCATGATCGCCATGCCGGGGATGCCGAAAGCGTAAAGCACCGCGATGCCGCCGATCAGCGCGCCCGCAAAGGCTGCGGGGAACAGCGCGAGTCTGGTGTTTTGGGTGATCAGGCCGGCGACAAAGGCGGCAATCGGAAAGCCCACGACATAGCCGATGCTGGGCGATTGGATTTTCTGCCATGTGGTCGTAAAGCCCGGAAATACCGGCACGATCAGCCCGACGACAAGGAACAAAAGCACCGCCAGCGCGCCGCGTTTGGCCCCCAGCACGGTGCCGCACAGCATGATGCCCATGCTTTGCGCAGTGATCGGCACGCCTGCGGCGAGGTCGATTTTGGGCACGAGACCCAGCACGGCGATCAGCGCGGCGAAAAGGGCGATGTGGGTGAGGTTCTTTTCCATGGGCGTCTCTCCTGCTTGTGTGGCGCAGTTAGGCCGGGGGATTACGGGCGCGCAACCGCTATTTTTGGACAGCGGGGTTTGGGGGTTGTCTGACATGGCGCGGTTGGAGGCATTGGGCCTTCAGCCCAAGCCACCCCGGGCGCGCAAAGCCTCGGCGGTATGGGTGGCGTCGTCGAGCGCGGCGAGCGTGCTGGGCAGGAAGATGCGCCAGCCTGCACGTTTGGCGGAACGGGCGCGCCAGGACTCGGCGATTTGGCCTGCGCGCAGTAGCATGGTGGGGATGAAGCGGATGGTCAGCCCAATGGCCAGTGCAAGGGTTTTCGGCGCGATGATCGGGCTGAGTGGGCGGGCGAGGCTTTGGATGCAGCGCGTCAACTCGGTCAGTTTGCTGGTCATGGTGACGAAATTCGCGGCAGCCACACCGATGATCATGCGGGTGATCACGGTGATACCCGCCGGGTCGCGCAGCCAGAGGTGCCAGAGCGCGAGGATTACGATCAGCGGGACCAGCGGGCGCAGGGATTTCAGGGTTTGCAGCGCGAAGGCTGGGCCGCAGGACAGGATCAGTGCGGCGACGGGTGGGGCGAGCAGCCAGGGTCTATCGGTGGCAAACAGGGCGATGGTGAGCGCCACGAAGGCTGCGAGTTTCAGGCTGGCGGGGATGCGGTGGGCGTAGGTCTCAATCGGCGAGGTCAGTGTCAGCATCATGCTCTCCGATCCGGGCCATTTCGGCGGTGAAGGCGGGCAGAACTGTGTCGGGCGGCCCATCGGCGCGGATGCCGCCCTGATCCAGCCACAGCACGCGGTCGCAGGCCGAAACGGTGGCGGGATCGTGGGTGATGGTGATCAGGCGTTGCGGTACGGCTGACAGGCGGCGGGCGAGACGGGTTTGGGTGGGGAGGTCGAGCCCGGCGAAGGGTTCGTCAAGCAGGATGGTGGCGGGCTGCATCAGAAGGATCGACAGCAGGCACAGGTAATGCCGCTGGCCTTGGCTGAGGGTGTGGGTCAGCGCCTTTGCCCAGTGGCTGCGGTTTTCGGCGGCCAGCAGGGTGGTGACGGCGCGCTGGGCTTGCGCTTCGGTCTGGCCTTGCTGGCGCAGGCCGAAGCCGAGTTCCTCGGCCACGGTGGGGAACAGGATCTGGTGGTCGGGGTTCTGAAACAGGATGCCCAGGCGCGGCAGGATCGCCTTGCGGTCGGTGGGGTTGAGGCCGTCGATGGTCACGCTGCCGGTGGTGGGCGGGATCAGCCCTGCCAGCAGGCGAAGGAGCGTGGTCTTGCCCGAGCCGTTGCGGCCGATGATGCCGATGCGATGCTCGGACAGGGTCAGCGAAAGGCCCGACAGGATCACCTTGCCGCCCAAGGTGACGGAGGCGTTCTGAAGGGTGATGCCTTGGCTGCTGGTCATTTACGGGTTCCCTGCTTGGCCCGGTGATAGCGCGGTGCGGGAGAGGGGGGAAGGGGGTGAGGGTGGTCCCGAGTTGGGACCATCAGGCGATGTAATGAAATCAATGGCTTAGATTGGCGTTTTCAGGAGTTGTTAACTTTTGAGCTGCGCATTGCGCACGCAGCGCGTTGTCAAACGGCTTGGTGAAGGCGTTGACGGATGCCGAGTTACCTATATGGTTGCAATATACAACTATATAGGCAAGCCGCCATGCCCTCTGCTTCGATCCCCGACACCGTTGAACACATCCGCAGCGCGGCGCGGCTGCTGGTGCGCGAACTTGGCTTTATGGGCGGTGATTTTGCGGGCGGAAACCTGTCGCCCTCGGCGGTGCATGCGCTGATCGAGATCGAGGCCGGGCAGGTCAGCGCGCGGGATCTGGGGCTGCTGTTGCATCTGGAGAAATCCAGCGTCAGCCGGATGCTGCGCAAGCTGATCACAAGTGGTGAGGTGGTTGAGCAGTCCACTGCCGACGGAAGGCTCAAACGGCTGGCGCTGACCGAAGCCGGGCAGAAGCGGCTGGCAGCGATTCATGCCTTTGCGCGGGCGCAGGTGGCCGAGGCGCTGGCACGGTTGCAGCCTGGGCAGGATCGGGTGGTGCTGGCGGGGTTGCAGCTTTATGCCAAGGCACTGGGGGCCAACGCTGCGCCGCCTGCGGTCGAGATCGCCGAAGGTTATCGCAGCGGGCTGACCGCGCGGATCACCCAGATGCACGCGGAATATTACGCCCGGCACGCAGGCTTTGGCCGCCAGTTTGAGGCCGTGGTGGCTGGCGGGCTGGCCGGGTTTAGCGGCCGTCTGGACCGCCCACGCAACGCGATCTGGGCGGCGCTGCAGGGCGATCAGATTGTCGGTTCTATCGCGATTGATGGCGAGGATCTGGGCGGCAACTGCGCTCACCTACGTTGGTTCATCACCGATGATGCGGTGCGGGGATCAGGGGCAGGGCGGCAGTTGTTGGACGCAGCACTGGGTTTTGTCGAAGCGCAGGGGTTTGAGGCGACGCATCTGTGGACATTCAGCGGGCTTTCAGCCGCGCGGCATTTGTATGAAGCGCATGGATTTGAGTTGGTGGAGGAGCGGCCAGGCCAGCAATGGGGTAGTGAGGTGCTAGAGCAGAAGTTTGTGCGGTTGAGGCGGTAGATTTCGGCGCAGGGAAATTTGTATCAACCTGAAACGGCTGGCGTTGATGCTGTCTGCGTGCATAGATGCCGTTGGGAGCGAATTTGGCGCGGAAGATGGGGTGTTCATTTGCGTGAGTTATGGGCCGGAATCATGCTGGCGCTGACTGCAGTGCCCAGCATGGCAGATGTGAAAGTTTACCCGCTGAAAAGTGAAATGCGGCTTTATTCCGAGGACAAGCTCGGGGAAGCCGGACGCGGCTACTTTGGCGATTTCAAGAAAGACGGCCGTTACTTTGGCGCGTTCTATTATAACGCTGCAGAAGATGTAGCGTGGGGAATCATGGATGTCGCCTCGGTAAAAGATGCCATGCGGATCGCACAGGCCGAATGTGAGCGGGTTTCCAAAGTGAAAAACCATTGCAAGCTTTATGCGGCGGTGGTGCCGAAAGGCTTCGTCGGGGATGCCGTTACGGCGCAAGGTCTGTCTGCATCTTCGATGAAAACCTATGCCAAGCAATATCTTCCAAACCTTAAGCCGAACAGTTACGGGGTGTTCGCTCAGAACGCCATGGGCAATCCGGGCTATGCGTGGGGATATGAAGACTTGGCGGAAGCCAAAGAGCGCGCCATGCTGGAATGTGAAGGCAGTGCTACGACGAACTTGGCCCGCAGCCCCGCGCTGACGCGGAAATTGGCCGTGAAATCGGGCATGACCCTCTGCAAAATTATTGAGCAGCGCGGACCGTGAGGCAAACTTACGCACAACGAAAAACGCCGGGTTTGACCCCGGCGTTTTGATTTCTCATCGCTTGGCTTAGCCCTGACGCGCCGCAGCCACCGCAGCCTCAAGAATATCCATCGCTTCGGCGAAATGCGCGTCGGGGATGGTGATCGGGGCGAGGAAGCGCACCACGTTGCCGTAGACGCCGCAGGTCAGCAGGATCAGGCCGCGTTTTTGCGCCTCGACCCGGACGCGGGTGGTGAAGCCTGCGTCTGGTTCGTGGTTCGCCGGGTTGGCGAATTCAACGGCGACCATAAAGCCGGGGCCACGGATGTCGGCGATTTCCGGCGTGGTGGAGCGGATTGCTTCCAGACGCTGTTTCAGGCGGCCACCAAGTTCATTGGCGCGGGCGCAAAGCTGCTCTTCCTCGATCACATCCAGCACGGCATTGGCGGCGGCGATGCCGATCGGGTTGCCGCCATAGGTGCCGCCCAGACCGCCGGGGTGGGCTGCGTCCATCAGAGAGGCTTTGCCAGTGAGGGCTGCCAGCGGCAGACCGCCTGCAAGGCCCTTGGCCATGGTGGTGATATCGGCAGCCACGCCTGATTGCTCCATCGCGAACATGGTGCCGGTGCGGGCAAAGCCGGTTTGCACTTCATCCGCGATCATTACGATGCCGTGGTCATCGCACAGCTTGCGGACGGCGCGGAGCAGGTCTTTCGGTGCGGGGTAGAAGCCGCCCTCGCCCTGCACGGGTTCAAGGATGATCGCGGCAACGCGGGTCGGGTCCAGATCGGCCTTGAACAGTTTGGTAATGCCCGCCATCGCGTCATCTGTCGAGATGCCGTGGATCTCTTGCGGGAAGGGCACGTGGTAGACATCGGGCATCATCGCGCCGAAGCCCTTTTTGTAGGGATCGACCTTGCCAGTCAGCGACATGCCGAGCAGGGTGCGGCCGTGGAAGGCACCACCAAAGGCGATGATGGCGTTGCGGCCTGTGGCGATTCGGGCCACTTTCACCGCATTTTCAACGGCTTCAGCGCCGGTCGTGACAAAGACGGTTTTCTTTGGGAAATCACCGGGGACAAGCGCGTTCAGACGCTCGGCCAGGCGTACATAGTTTTCGTAGGGCAAAACCTGATGGCAGGTGTGGGTGAATTTCGACATCTGCGCGGTCACGGCGGCCATGACTTTCGGGTGACAATGGCCAGTGTTGACCACCGCAATGCCAGCAGCGAAGTCGATGTAGCGGTTGCCCTCAATATCCCAGACTTCCGAATTCAGCGCGTGATCGACGTAGATTTCGGTCTGCACCCCCACCCCGCGCGAGATGCTGTCTGTGCGGCGGCGGGCGATTTCGGCGTTTTTCATCAGATTCCCCTTCGTGGCGGTCGCGCGAGTTTGGCGACTTTCTTGCGCCGCATATGATCAAAATTTTGGTAAAGCGTCCATCGGCCCAGAAATGGTTTCGATAAGTCCAGTTATGGGGTGGGTTCAGTCCAGTCTGGACTGCGCGAGGGGCAAAGTTAATGGCGATTCACTTGTTGTTAACTTTGGCCGGTGCAGACTGCGAATCGTGAATGAGGCGAGGCGCAGATGGCCAAGGGTTTGCACATATCCCACACCCCAAGTTCCGCACCCTCGGACGCGGACCCTGTTCTTTGGCTTCGTCTCATTCGCTCGCGTCGTGTGGGTGCGGTGACGTTTCATCGGCTGTTGGCGGATCACGGCGGGGTCGAGGCGGCACTGGCGGCGCTGCCGGAGATCGCAAAGGCGGCGGGAGTGGAGGATTACAGTCTTTGTCCGCTTGAGGTGGTGCGGGCCGAGATGGCGCAGGCGCGGCTGGCGCGGGCGCGGTTGCTGCTGTGGGGGCAGGCGGGATATCCGGCAGCGCTGATGGATCTGGCCGATGCGCCGCCCGTGCTATGGGCGCAGGGCGATGTCGGGCTGCTGGCGCGACCGATGGTGGCGCTGGTGGGCGCGCGCAATGCATCAAGCCTGGGGCTGCGGATGACGAGGCGGTTGGTGGAAGGGCTGGCGCAGGCGGGGCAAGTCGTGGTCTCGGGCCTTGCGCGCGGCATTGATGCCGAGGCGCATCAGGCGGCGCTGGACACTGGCACGGTGGCGGTGCAGGCGGGCGGGGTGGATGTGGTTTATCCGGTTGAGAACAGCGACCTTGCGGCACAGATTGCCGAACGGGGTTGCCGGATTTCGGAACAACCGATGGGCTTGGTGCCGCAGGCGCGGCATTTTCCTCAGCGCAACCGGATTGTCTCGGGGCTGGCGCGGGCGGTGGTGGTGGTCGAGGCTGCGGCGCGGTCCGGCAGCCTGATCACCGCGAAAAACGCGCTGGATCAAGGGCGCGAGGTGCTGGCGGTGCCGGGGCATCCGTTCGATGCGCGGGCGGCGGGCTGCAATATACTGCTGCGCGATGGCGCGATGCTGGTGCGCTCGGCGCAGGATGTGCTAGAGGCGATTGGCGTGCAGGGGCATTTCGCCGCTGCCGCAGCAGCCCCGGTTGAGCCTGTCGCGGTGCCAGACCCGCTGCCCGGACCAGTGCCACAACGCCGCCCGCTGGCGGATATTGCGGCGGTCCACAGCCAGATCCTCGCCCGGCTTGGCCCCAGCCCCTTGGCCGAGGATCAACTGATCCGTGATCTGGCGTTGCCGCCGGGGATGCTATCGCCCGCGCTGATCTCGCTGGAGCTGGAGGGGCGGATTTTGCGGCAATCGGGGGGCCTGCTCAGCCGAGTGGACTGAGCGGCACTGGGCTTTCATCTTGGCTTAAATACTCCCGCCGGAGGCTTCTATGGCTTCGGTCGGATGCCTCCGGCGGGAGTATTTGCGCCAATGTGAAAGTATCACTTGTGCATGACCAAAGCGGTTTCGGTAGAGGCCCGGTTGACATCCCCGCGCAAAGCCCCACATGGTGCCTCGCCGCCCATTCGCCTGTTTTCAAGGGAATTTCATGCCCGTCGTCGTTGTAGAATCGCCTGCTAAGGCCAAGACAATCAATAAATATCTTGGTTCGGACTATGTGGTTCTGGCCTCTTACGGCCATGTGCGCGACCTGCCTGCCAAAGATGGATCGGTGGATACCGAACACGGATTCGACATGCTGTGGGAGGTCGCGGCCGACAGCAAAAAGCACATTCGTGCCATCACCGAGGCGCTGAAAACCGACGATACGCTGATCCTCGCGACCGACCCTGATCGCGAGGGCGAGGCAATTTCCTGGCATCTGCAAGAGGCTTTGGCCAGCACGCTGAAGAAAGGCAAAAAGGTGTCGCGCGTCACCTTCAACGCCATCACCAAAGAGGCGGTGACGGATGCGATGAAGCATCCGCGCCAAGTTGATCAGCCGCTGGTTGACGCCTATCTCGCGCGCCGCGCTTTGGATTATCTTGTGGGATTCACCCTTTCGCCGGTGCTGTGGCGCAAGCTGCCGGGGTCACGCTCGGCGGGGCGGGTGCAATCGGTTTGCCTGCGGTTGATTGTCGAGCGCGAGATGGAGATTGAAGCCTTCCGCGCGCGCGAGTTCTGGTCGGTTGCGGCGGTGCTGGCCACGCCCCGGGGGCAGGATTTTGAGGCGCGGCTGACGGTGTTGGGCGGCAAACGCTTGGACAAATTCGACATTCCGACGGCGGAGGCTGCGGAGTTGGCCGTGCAGGCTGTCACTTCTCGAACATTGGCAGTGCTTTCGGTCGAGGCCAAGCCCGCCAGCCGCAACCCCTATCCGCCGTTCATGACCTCGACCCTGCAACAGGAAGCCAGCCGCAAATACGGCATGGGGGCGAAGGCCTGCATGTCGGCGGCGCAGCGGCTGTATGAGGCGGGCTACATCACCTATATGCGAACCGATGGCATTGATATGGCGCCTGAAGCGGTGGCGCAGGCGCGGGCGGAAATTGGTAAACGCTTTGGCGTAGCTTATGTGCCGGATGCGCCGCGGATCTATAAAAACAAGGCCAAGAACGCGCAGGAAGCGCATGAATGTATCCGCCCGACCGATATGGGCGTGGCCCCGGCTGACCTGCGCCTGTCGGAACGTGATCAGGCAAACCTCTATGAGCTGATCTGGAAGCGCACCATTGCCAGCCAAATGGCCGGCGCGCGGATGGAGCGGACGGTGGTTGAAATCGGCAGCGCAGACGGGCAAGTGGGCCTGCGGGCCAATGGCCAAGTGGTTCTGTTTGATGGCTTTTTGAAGGTTTACGAAGAAGGCCGCGACGACGAGGATGAAGACGAAGGTCGTCTGCCGCAGATCATGCAGGGCGAGGCGGCCACCCCCCGCAAGGGTGGTTTCGAGGCGGCGTTCAAGAAGCAGGCTGATGCGGCGGGCAAGGATGATTTCGATCTGATCGCGGGCAAGGCTTCGCTGCGCCGGGTGGCCTCGGCGGTGATCAGCCCGGATGGTGCGATTCTGGCCAGCCAAAGCCACACCCAACCGCCGCCGCGCTATACTGAGGCGACTCTGGTCAAGCGGATGGAGGAGTTGGGGATCGGGCGGCCTTCGACATATGCGTCTGTGTTAACCACGATTGTCGACCGTGAATATGTCCGCAAGGACAAGAACCGCCTGTTCCCCGAGGACAAGGGGCGGCTTGTCACGGCGTTTCTGACCAACTTTTTCCGCCGCTATGTCGAATATGATTTCACCGCTGATCTGGAAAGCCAGTTGGATGACGTCTCGGCGGGGGAGCGCGATTACAAGGAAGTTCTGGCGCGGTTCTGGCGAGATTTCTCGGCGGCGATTGCCGAGACGGCCGATCTGCGGATTGGCGAAGTGCTGGACAAGATTGACGATTTCCTCAGCCCGCATCTGTATCCACTGCGCGAGGACGGCTCAGACCCGCGGATTTGCACGTCTTGCGGCACCGGGCGGCTGCATCTGAAAACCTCGCGCTCGGGTGGGGCGTTCATCGGCTGCGGTAACTATCCTGAGTGCCGGTATACCCGCCCGATTTCGGGCGAGGAGGGCGGCTCGGTTGATGGCCGGGTGTTGGGCGTGGATGAGGATGGGGTCGAGATTTCTCTGCGTGCGGGGCGGTTTGGGCCTTATGTGCAGAAGGGGGAAGCCTCGGAAGAGGTGCCGAAACCGCCGCGCGCCAGCCTGCCGAAGGGTTGGGAATCCGGCGCGTTGACGTTGGAGCGCGCGATTGAACTGTTGAGCCTGCCGCGCCAGATCGGGCCGCACCCCGAAGATGGTGTGATGGTGGAAGCGGCGATCGGGCGGTTTGGGCCTTATGTCAAACACGGCACGGTTTACGCCAATATCCCGGATGTTGAGGAAGTGTTTACCATCGGCATGAACCGCGCGGTGGAAGTTCTGGCGCTTAAGGCGGCAGGGCGGCGCGGGGCTGCGGTGGCGGAGCCGCTCAGGGCTTTGGGCGAGCATCCTGATGGTGGGCCGGTGCAGGTGATGCCTGGGAAATATGGGCCCTATGTCAAATGGGCGAAGGTCAATGCGACCCTGCCGAAGGAATTGAGCCCGGAGGCGGTGACGCTGGAGGAGGCGGTGGCTTTGATCGCGGAAAAGGCGGGCAAATCCGGCAAAAAGGCCCCGGCGAAGAAGGCGGCGGCCAAACCTGCTGCGGCGAAAAAAGCACCTGCGAAGAAGGCGGCGGACAAGGCCCCCGCAAAGGGAGCGGCGAAAAAGCCTGCAGCCAAGAAAACAGCGGCCCCGAAAGCCAAGGCCGCTGTCTCTGACGTGGTCGACGACTGAATTTAAGCGCGCGGGTTGATGAGTTTCGCCATCAACCCCGCAGCGCGGATCACACCGATATGCACGCCGTTTTCGCTGACGTTCAACGCGGTTTCACTGTCGGACAGGCGTTGCATCACGGCTTTCACGGGGGTTTCGCAATCGACTGAGGCACCATCGCACGAGCCTGCCTGCATCACATCGCGCGCGGTCAGCACGCCGAGCGGGTTCATATGTGCCACGAAATCAGCAACATAGTCGGAAACCGGGTCGGCGATGATCTCGCGCGCGGTGCCGATCTGCACGATGCGGCCACCCTCCATCAGTGCGATGCGGTTGCCGAGTTTGAACGCCTCATCCAGATCGTGTGACACGAAGATGATGGTGCGTTTCAGCTTGGCTTGCAGGTCGAGCAGTTCATCTTGCAGCCGCGCGCGGATCAGCGGATCGAGGGCCGAGAACGGCTCGTCCATCAGCAGGATCGGGGCTTCGGTGGCGAAGGCGCGGGCGAGGCCGACGCGCTGCTGCATGCCGCCAGAAAGCTCTCCAACTTTGCGGTCGGCCCATTGCGACAGGTTCACCAACGCAAGCTGCTGATCGACCTTGGCGCGGCGGGCATCGGGCGTTTGTCCTGCAAGTTCAAGGCCTAAGCCCACGTTATCCCGCACGGAGCGCCACGGCAGCAGACCGAATTGCTGGAACACCATGGCGATTTTCGACAACCGCAACCCGCGCAGGGACTCGCCCTTGGCCTTGGTCACGGACACCATCTTGGCCCCGTCCCAAACCCGCACCTCGCCGCGCACCACCGGGTTCAGCGCATTCACCCCGCGCAGAAGCGTGGACTTGCCAGAGCCTGACAGGCCCATCAGTACCAGAATCTCGCCCTCGGCCACCGACAGGCTGCAATCATGCACGCCCAAGATCTGGCCGGTTTGCGCCTGAATATCTGTGCGCGACATGCCCTTGTCCATCAGCGGCAGGGCGCGGTCGGGCTGGTCTCCGAACACGATAGAGACGCGATCAAACTCTACTGCATTTACCATGGCTTACACCTTGCGTTGGAAGGTGGCGCGCAGAGCAATGGCGACCACAACGATAACAAAACCGCTCTCAAACCCTTTGGCGGCGTTCACGGAGGCCAGCGCGCGCATCACCGGCACGCCCAGACCATTCGCGCCGACCATCGAGGCGATGACCACCATCGACAGCGACAGCATGATGGTCTGGTTCAGGCCGACCATGATCTGCGGCAAGGCCCAAGGCAGTTCGACCTTCCACAGCCGTTGCCGCGGGGTGGCCCCGAAAGAGGTGGCAGCTTCCAGCAGCGCGGTGGGGGTCGAGGCCACGCCGAGTTCGGTCAGCCGGATCGGGGCGGGCAGCACGAAGATCACCGTGGCGATCAGGCCGGGGACCATGCCGATGCCAAAGAAAATGATCGCGGGGATCAGGTAGACGAACGTCGGCAAGGTCTGCATCAGATCCATCACCGGCGAGAGTGCGGCGTTCAGCTTGGCGTTATGAGCGCAGGCGATGCCAATCGGCACGCCGATGGCCATGCAGACCGCGCAAGACGACAGGATCAGCGTGAGGCTTTCGGTGGTTTCTTTCCAATAGCCTTGGTTCAGCACGAACAGAAAGCCAAGGCCTACGCCGAGGCATATCTTCCAGTTGCGCTGCAGAACCCAGGCGATGATGATGAAAATGGCGATGATCACCAAGGGGTTGGGCGCTTGCAACAGCCATTTGAAGCCGTTGATCAGCCCTTCAAGTACGTCGGCGATCACGTTGAAAATCGCGCTCAGGTTAGTTTTCATCCAAGTGAAAACTGCGTTTGCCCATGCCCCGATCGGGATTTTATACGCCGTCAACCAATCCATTCACTGTCCCCTTGTTGGATAGAAAAAGGCCCCGATCTTCCGCCGGGGCCTTTGGTTATTTCAGCGCGGCCGTCACCGCCGCCAGCGCATCGCCGCCGTCTTTGGTGGTGACACCTTCCAGCCAGGGCCCCAGAACCTCGGGGTGCGCGGCAAGCCAGGTTTTCGCAGCTGCGGTCGGATCGGTGCCGTAATCCAGAATTGCTCCCATCAGCTCGTTCTCCATCGGCAGGGTGAAGGCGAGGTTCTGGAAGAAGCGGCCCGGATTGGGGCAATCGGCGGTATAGCCCTTGCGGCTGATGGTATAGACGGTGGCACCGCCAAGGTTCGGCCCGAAGAAATCATCGCCGCCGGTCAGGTAGGTGATGTCGAGCTTGACGTTCATCGGATGCGGCTCCCATGCGAGCCAGACCACCGGCTTGCCTTCGGCGGTCAGCCGCGCGACTTCTGCGATCATCGCCTGTTCGCTGCTTTCCACGAGGGCAAGCTTGCCCATGCCAAAGGCATCTTTCGCAATGATGTCAAGGATCAGGCGGTTACCGTCGTTGCCTGCTTCGACGCCATACATCTGGCCATCCAGCGCATCGGCATGGGCGGCGATGTCTTTGAAATCGGCGATCCCCAGCGCTTTGCCTGCCGGGTTGGTGGCAAGGGTGAACTTTGCGCCTTCCAGATTGGTGCGCACCACGTCGATGCTGCCAGCGGCCTTGTAGGGGGCGATGATGCCTTCCATCGAGGGCAGCCAGTGGTCGGTGAACACGTCGATATCGCCGCGCGCAAGGCTTTCAAAGGTGATCGGCAAGGACAAAAGGTTGGGTTCCACCTTGTAGCCCAAGGCGGTCAGAACCACGGTGGCAAGGCCGTTTTGCGCCATGTTGTCGGTCCAGCCGACATCGACCATCCGCACGGTGCTGCAATCGGCGGCGACGCCTGCGACCGGCGTGGTCGCAAGCATCAAGGCCAGCACCGCCCGTTTGAAGCGGGCGGTTACGCTCATTGCAGGGCGGCCGTCACGGCGGCTTTGGCATCGCCACCGTCTTTGGTGGTCACGCCATCCAGCCACGGGCCGATCACATCGGGATGTGCGGCGAGCCAGGTTTTCGCAGCCTCGCGCGGATCGGTGCCGTTGTCGAGAATCTCCTTCATGATCTCATTTTCCATGGCAAGGCTGAACGACAGGTTTTGCAGCAGTTTGCCGGTGTTTGGGCATTCGGCGACATATCCTGCGCGGGAGTTGGTGGCGACGGTGGCACCACCAAGGTTAGGACCGAAGAAATCGTCACCGCCCGTCAGATAGGTCATCTTGAAATTGGCGTTCATAGGGTGGGGTTCCCAGCCGAGGAACACAATCGCCTTGCCTTCGTTATCGGCGCGGGCGACTTCGGCGAGCATGCCTTGCTCGGACGATTCCACCAGTTCCACCCCTGCGGCTTTCAGGCCGAACGAATCCTTGTCCAGCATGTCCAGAATGATTTTGTTGCCGTCATTGCCAGCCTCGATCCCGTAGATCTTGTTATCCAGATCGGCGGCATGGGCGGCGATGTCTTTGAAATCCTTGATGCCCAGTTCGGCACCTTTGGCGTTGGTGGCCAGCGTGTATTTCGCGCCTTCCAGGTTGGTGCGCACAGTGTCGACGGTTTTGGCATCGCGGTAGGGGGCGATGTTGCTATCCATCGTCGGCATCCAGTTGCCCAGGAACACATCCACATCGCCCGACGCAAGACCTTCGTAGGTCACCGGAACCGACAGCACCTTGGTTTCGGTCTCGTATCCCAAAGCCTCCAGCACCAGTGAGGTGGCGGCGGTGGTGGCGGTGATATCGGTCCAGCCGACATCCGAGAAGGTGACTTTATCGCAGCCAGCGGCAAACGCCGAACCGGCCATCGCGAAGGTGACGGCGGACGCGAGCAGCGTCGATTTGAGGGTCATGGTGGGCTCCCTGTTTTTGTTGATTGACGAGTCAATAAACTTCAAGCTAGCTGCCTTTGGCAAGCATTATTATCAAGGGCCGCATCATGCCGAAGCTTGGAATGGAGCCTATCCGAAAGGCGGCGCTCGTCAAAGCCACGATTGTGGAAATCGGGCGGACGGGGTCTTTGGACGTGACGGTCAGTCAGATCGCCAAGCGAGCGGGGATGTCGTCGGCGTTGGCGCATCACTATTTCGGCAGCAAGGAAGAGATGTTTCTGGCGGCGATGCGGCACATTCTGACGCTGTATGGTGCCGAGGTGCGCGGAGCATTGGCGCTGGCAGAGGGGCCGGAAAGCCGGTTGCGGGCGGTTCTGGCCGCAAGTTTTAGCGCTGCAAATTTCCGGCGCGAGGCGGTCGGGGCATGGCTGAACTTCTGGGTGCTTGCGCAAACGGTGCCCGAGGCCAAGCGGTTGCTGAAGGTCTATCAGGGGCGGTTGCGGTCGAACCTTTTGGCCGGATTGCGGCCTTTGGCAGGCGATCGGGCCGAGCCGATTGCCGAGGGTCTGGGCGCGTTGATCGACGGGCTTTACCTGCGCGAAGTGCTGAAATCGGGGCCACCGGATCGTGAATTGGCGGTGACGACCGCGTTGAATTACCTGAACTCTAAGTTGGAAGGGGCCCGCCCATGATGGCGCAGCCGAAGGCCAGTCATTTCGTTGACGGTCAATATGTTGAAGACACAGCGGGCGCTGTGATCGAGGTGATCTATCCCGCGACGGGTGCGGTGATTGCGCGTCTGCACGAGGCTACGCCTGCGGTGATCGAGGCGGCTTTGGCCTCGGCTGCCCGTGCACAGGTGGCTTGGGCTGCAACCCGCCCGGTAGAGCGCGCACGGGTGCTGCGTCGCGCCGCCGATCTGATCCGGGACCGCAATCCGGAGCTTGCGCGGTTGGAGACTTTGGACACCGGCAAGCCGATACAGGAAACCTTGGTGGCCGATTGGCCCTCGGGTGCCGATGCGTTGGAGTATTTCGCGGGGCTGGCGCCGAGTGTGGGTGGCGAGACGATCCCGTTGGGCCGCGATTTCGCCTATACCATCCGCGAGGCTTTGGGGGTTTGCGTCGGCATCGGGGCGTGGAATTATCCCAGCCAGATCGCCTGCTGGAAATCCGCGCCCGCCTTGGCTTTGGGCAATGCGATGGTGTTCAAGCCGTCGGAAGTCACCCCCCTCGGCGCGTTGCAACTGGCCGAGATTTTCATCGAAGCCGGGCTGCCTGCGGGCCTGTTCAACGTGGTGCAGGGGCGTGGAGCGGTTGGATCGGCTTTGGTGTCGGACGCCCGTGTGGCGAAAGTGTCGCTGACCGGATCGGTGCCGACCGGGCAGAAAGTTTACGCGCTCGCGGCGGCGGGCGTGCGGCATGTGACGATGGAACTCGGCGGCAAATCCCCGATTCTGGTGTTTGATGATGCGAGTGTCGAGGATGCCGTGGGCGCGGCCATGCTGGGGAATTTCTATTCCGCAGGCCAAGTGTGCAGCAATGGCACGCGGGTGTTCGTGCAAAAGGGCATCAAGGCCAAGTTTTTGAAAAGGCTTGCAGAACGCACGACTGCAATCAAGCTGGGTGATCCGTTGGACGAAGCCACGCAGATGGGGCCGCTGGTCTCGGGCGCGCAACTGGCCAAGGTTCTGGGCTACATCGAGACCGCCAAGGCTGAGGGTGCGACGCTGATCTGTGGCGGTGGACAGGCCGGGGCCGAGGGGGCCTTTGTGCAGCCGACGGTCTTTGCCGATGTGACGGATGGGATGACCATAGCGAAGGAAGAAGTGTTCGGCCCGGTGATGGCGGTGCTGGATTTTGACACCGAGGATGAAGCCGTGGCGCGCGCCAATGCCACTGAGTTTGGCTTGGCTGCTGGTGTTTTCACTGCTGATATCAGCCGCGCGCATCGGGTGATTGCGGCGTTGCAGGCCGGCACTTGCTGGATCAACGCCTATAACCTGACTCCGGTGGAAATGCCGTTTGGCGGATCGAAACTGTCGGGGGTGGGGCGTGAAAACGGCCATGCGGCGGTGGAGCATTATAGCCAAGTGAAAAGCGTCTACGTGGGTATGGGGCCGGTGGACGCGCCTTATTGAATACCCTGACTGGCTGCTGCCTCGGCGGCCTGACGCGGTAAGATGATGAAATCTGGAGATATCATGACGGCGGAATATGTGATCATTGGCTCGGGCTCGGCAGGGTCGGCGATTGCCTATCGTCTGGCCGAAGCGGGCAAGCGGGTGGTTGTGATCGAGCAGGGCGGCAGCGATTTCGGCCCGTTCATCCAGATGCCAGCGGCTTTGTCCTATCCGATGAATATGGGAATCTACGACTGGGGGTTTCAGTCAGAGCCGGAGCCTTATCTGGATGGTCGGCGCTTGGCGACGCCGCGCGGCAAGGTGATTGGTGGGTCATCGAGCATCAACGGCATGGTCTATGTGCGCGGCCATGCGCGCGATTATGACACATGGGCCGAGATGGGCGCGCAGGGTTGGTCTTATGCCGATGTGCTGCCGTATTTTCAGCGCATGGAAACATGGCATGGCGAGGCCGATGGCACGGCCTCGGGTGACCCTGCGTTTCGCGGCAAGGACGGCCCGCTGCATATCTCGCGCGGGCCACGCAAAAACCCGCTGTTCAACGCCTTTATCAAGGCCGGTCAGCAGGCAGGCTATCCGGTGACGCAGGATTACAACGGTCAGGCGCAGGAAGGTTTCGGCGCGATGGAGGCGACGATTTTCAAAGGCGTGCGCTGGTCGACGGCCAATGCTTACCTCCGGCCCGCGCTGAAAACCGGGTTGGTCAAGCTGGTGCGCGGCTTTGCCCGCAAGGTGGTGATCGAGAATGGCCGCGCGGTGGGGGTTGAGATTGAACGCGGCGGCGCGATTGAGGTGATCCGCGCCAGCACCGAGGTGATCGTGGCGGCCTCCTCGATAAACTCGCCCAAGATTTTGATGCTGTCAGGGATCGGCGATGCGCAGGCGTTGCAGGAACATGGCATTCAGGTGGTGGCAGATCGGCCCGGTGTGGGCGCGAATTTGCAGGATCACCTTGAGATCTACATGCAGTTTCAGGCGAAAAAGCCGATCACTCTGTATAAATACTGGAACCTCTGGGGCAAGGCGCTGATCGGGGCGCAGTGGCTGTTCACCGGCAAGGGGCTGGGGGCGAGCAATCAGTTCGAGGCTTGCGCATTCATCCGCAGCAAGGCCGGGGTGGATTACCCGGATATCGAGTATCATTTCCTGCCGATTGCGGTGCGCTATGATGGCAAGGCGGCGGCGGGGGGGCATGGTTTTCAGGTGCATGTCGGGCCGATGCGGTCGAAATCGCGCGGGGCGGTGACGTTGCGGTCAGCCGATCCGAAGGATGCGCCGAAAATCCTGTTCAACTATATGTCCGACCCCAGCGATTGGGAGGATTTCCGCGCCTGTATCCGCCTGACGCGGGAGATTTTCGCTGAGCCTGCGATGGCCGAGCATGTGAAATCTGAGATTCAGCCGGGGATGGCGGCGCAGTCGGATGCAGAGTTGGATGCGTTTTTGAAGGAGCATGTCGAAAGCGCCTATCATCCCTGTGGCACCTGCCGGATGGGGCGGCGGGATGATCCGTTGGCGGTGGTGGATGAGGAATGCCGGGTGATCGGGGTGGAGGGGCTGCGGGTCGCCGACAGCTCGATCTTCCCGCAGGTCACGAACGGCAATCTGAACGGGCCGTCGATCATGACGGGCGAGAAAGCGGCGGATCATATTCTGGGCAAGCGGCTGGCGCGGTCGAATTTGCAGCCGGTGATCAATGAGAACTGGCGGGCGTCCCAAAGGTGAGGTCCCAACTCGGGACCAAAAATTTATATATCAAAACAAAGGCTTGTATTCTCATTTTAAGACTTTGTTAATAAATCGGTGGTTGATCAAGGTCAAAGCAACGCGAAGACGCCGCCGCTAATCTGGGCGGCGTCAGCGTTACCAAGGAGAGACCGATGTCACACACACCGCATGGATTGGCGGCAGAATTCCCCGAATTTGCTCTGAAGCTTTCGGCGATGAAAGAGAAGGACGCGCATTTTGCCAAGCTGGTCGCGGAATATGACGCGGTGAATGGCAAGGTGCATCGGGCTGAGACTCGGCTGGAGTTGCTGAGCGCGGCAGAGGAAGATGTGTTACGCAAGCAACGGGCGGCGTTGAAAGATCATATCTGGCAGCATCTGAAAGCCTGATCGCAACCGGGCTGCGGCCTTGGCCGCCATCGAGGCGGCACGCGGCCGCTGCTGCCGCAGGAACGTGCTGGACACGCAGTGCTTTGGGCAGGCGTTGAAGCCTCCGGCTACACGGAATGCCAAGGCATTCCGTTTTGGATATTTGAGAACAGGTGAAATGCAAGAGGGCGGCTTTGGTCATCCTCTGCGCTCAAACATCCCCCGCGGAGCGTTCCCAAATGTCAGTCTGCGATGTCGTATGGCAGAAGGCCCCGGTGGTCTGGGTTGACTTTCAGCCGACGCTCCAGGGGGGGCACCGAGCGTTGGTGGCAATCGCGGCGTTCGCAGATGCGGCAGGAGATGCCGATGGGTTCGAAGCGGCCTTTCAGATCAAGTCCGTCGGCATAGACGAGGCTCGAGGCGTGGCTGACCTCGCACCCCAGACCGATGGCGTAGCGGCGCACTGGGGCGAGGAAGGCGCCGCCGGGTTTTGAGACATCGCGCGACAGGCAGAGGTAGCGCACACCATCGGGGGTTTCGGCCAGTTGCCGCAGGAAATGGCCAGGTGTTTCGAACGCGCGATGGACGTTCCAGAGCGGGCAGGCACCGCCGAAGCGCGCGAATTGCAGGCGGGTGGCGGAGTGGCGTTTGGTGATCGTGCCAGCCTGATCGACGCGGACGAAGAAGAACGGGATGCCCTTGGCGCCGGGGCGTTGCAGGGTCGAGAGGCGGTGCGCGACTTGTTCGATGCTGGCGCCGAACAGATCGGCGAGGCGTTCAAGGTCGTGGCGGGTTTCTTGCGCCGCTGCAAGGAAGGCGCGGTAGGGCATCAGCGCGGCACCGGCGAAATAGTTCGCCATGCCGATCTTGGCGATGTCGCGGGCCTCGCGTGTCTGGAACCGGGCGAGGTCAAGACTGGCCTCGATCAGTTCATTCTGAGTTTGCAGTGCCACCTGATAGAGCAGTTGGAAGCGCTGGGTTGGCGCTGCGGCGCGGGCCGAGAGCGCGAGGGCGCGGGTGCTGGGATCAAAGCGGCGCAGTGGGCCAGTGTTCGAAAACTGCACATGGATGCCGCGCTTTTCTAGTGCCTCGGTTGCGATAATAAGCGCGTCTTTGCCGGAGCTTGCGGCGGATATGAAATGTTCGGCGGCGCGGTCGAGCGGATCGACGTAATTGTCGCAATAGTGAAAGAAGTCGCGCACCTCTTCCCACGGGCTTGCGCGTAGGGCGGTGTCTTCCCGACCCAAAGCCTCATCTAGCGAGGCGAGGCGTTCGTGGCTTTGGCGGTAGGCGCGGTGCAGATCGAGGAAGGCGCGGGCCAGCGCCGGGGCGTTGGAGGCGGCAAGGCGCAGATCGGCCAAGGGCGGGGCGGCTTTGGCGAAGACCGGATCGGCCAGCGCCTCGCGCATGTCGGAAACCAGACGTTCGCCTTCGCCTGCGTTGAGTTCGGTGACATCCAGTCCAAACTCCTGCGCCAGTGCCAGCACCACGGTGGCAGAGACTGGGCGGTGGTTGTTTTCCATCTGGTTCAGATAGGGCAGCGAGACGCCGAGTTTGTCGGCAAAGCTGCGCTGGGTCAGCGCAAGGCGGCCGCGCAGCTCGCGCAGTTTGGCACCGGCGTAAAGTTTCTGGATGGCCATCGCACGCTCCTTTGCAAAGCCAGCCTAGGCTTTGCAAACTCGGGTGGTCAAGCCGCAATGCCTAAGGCGCGGGCGCGGCGGATCACCGCAAGGATGCAGAGCGTGGACAGCACCGAGGAGGCCAGCATCAGCAGCACCAGTGGCATTTCGGTAGAGCCGGGGGGTAGTACCGCCCCAGCCAGCGCGGCAAGGCCAGCGCCGCCGCCGACCATGATCGCGCCGCCAAGGCCAGAGGCGGTGCCCGCGAGATCGGGGCGCACCGACAGGATACCCGCGTTGGCCGAGGGCAGGGCCACGCCGTTGCCAAGCCCCATGGTCAGTGTCAGGCCAAAGAACATCACCGGGCCGGACAGGCCCAGTGCGGTGATCAGTGCCAGTGCGGCAAGGCCCAGGGTGGTGATGGTGGTGCCGATCAGCACCATTTTGTTCATGCCAAAGCGCACCGAATAGCGGCCTGCGAAGAAGTTTCCCGCCATGTAGCCGACGGCGGTGATGGCAAACAGGATGCCGATATGGCTGGAGCTGAGGTGATAGACTTGGTTGCCGACATAGGGCGCACCGCCGAGATAGGCGTAAAAGCAGCCCGAGGCGAAGGCGGCAGCGCCGCAATAGCCCCAGAAGCGCTGCGATTTCAGCAGGAATGGATAGCTTTGCATCTGTTGTTTGACCGACAGGCGTTGCAGGGTCGCGGTCTCACCCAGATCGGCCCAGCAGAGGGCGGTCACGATGACGCCAAGCCCCAGCAGCAGGCCGAAATTGGCTTGCCAGCCGAACCATTCATCCAGAAGCCCGCCGATCACCGGGCCGATCATCGGCACGAGGCTCATCCCCATTGTGACATAGCCGATCATCGAGGCGGCCTCGGCATCCGACACCATATCGCGCACCACGGCGCGCGACAGCACGATGCCTGCGGCCACCACGGCTTGGGCCATGCGGAAGATCAGGAAGGCGGTGGCGTTGGCGGCGGTCAGGGTGCCGATGGTGGCGATCAGGAACAGCGCGAGCGACACTAGCACGACATTGCGGCGGCCGTAGCGGTCGGAGATCGGGCCGATCAGGATTTGCAGCACCGCCGATAGCGCGAGGTAGAGCGCGACCGACAGTTGCATCAGCGCGTAGGGCGCGTCGAAGTAAGCGGCCATGCCGGGCAGCGAGGGCAGGAAGATGTTCATCGTCAGCGCTGACAGGCCCGCGAGCAGGGTCAGGGTGAGGATTTTTGGCGGCGTGCGGCGGTTGAGAAAGATCGCCTTGGGGTGCGGCATTGTATGGCCTTGATGCGGCGCGAAGGCTTGGTCGGGGAAGCCTCCGGCGGGGATATTTGAGCAGAGAGGATGACCTTAAGCGCGGGTCAGCTCCATTTATGGAAGATGAAGAACGCGCCGAGTGCGATGAAGGCAAAGCCGAGCGCGTGGTTCCAGGTGAGCGGTTCCTTCAGGTAAAATACTGAAAATACTGCGAAAACCGAGAGGGTGATCACCTCTTGAATGGTTTTCAGTTGCGCGCCGTTGTAAATGGTGGAGCCGATGCGGTTGGCTGGGACCATCAGACAGTATTCGAAAAACGCAATCCCCCAAGAGATGAAGATCACGGTGATCAGGGCGGTGGATTTGTGTTTGAGGTGGCCGTACCAGGCGAAGGTCATGAAGACGTTCGACAGCGTGAGCAGGCCGATGGTGACTAGCGGGACGGGAAGGGTGGGCATGGGGCTCGGGTCCAAGTTGGGCGGTTTTGGCGGTATATAGGACAAAGCGCGGTTTTGCCATCAGGCTTGGTGCGCGCGTGCGGACCATGCCAGAGTTGTGTTTGGCGGGGCGGTTTGGGCAATGCCGCGCCGGATCTGCCGGGGCCGCAAGGGAATCGCTGCATTTTGGCGCGGTTTGCGCTAAGATCACAAAAAAATAAAACGAGCAGGACTGACAAAATGACCGTGATCCGAACCGCTCGGCGCCTTTCTGGTGCCGGTTTTGCGCTGGCGCTGCTGGCAAGCTGTGGCCATAGCGAGTTGGAATGTATGGAGCGTGCGATGTATTTCGAATCCAACCGCTCCAGCCGCGACGGCATGGTGGCGGTGGGCAGTGTGGTGATGAACCGAGTGGAGTCGGGGCAGTATCCGCGCAGCGTCTGCGGCGTGGTGGGCCAGCGCAACCAGTTCGCGCCGGGGGTGATGCGCAAGCGGATGGATACCCGCACCGCGCCCAAGCTGCGCGAGGCGGCCAAATCGGTGTTGCAGGGCGAGCGGCATCCCTTGATCGGCGATGCGAAATTCTTCCACACCGCGACTTACAAGGCGGGTTACAACAACATGCAATATGTGCTGACCACGGGCGGCAATGCGTTTTATGAGCGGATTGATCCCGCGTCGGTAACGCAGCCTTTGCCGTTGCCGCCGATCGAGGGCATCACTGGGGCGCAGTAACCGGGGGCGCACTAACATCGGGGCGGTATAATTTGCAGGTTTGCAATTTGCAGTCTGGATGCTTCGCTTGATTTGCATATTTTCGATGTTGTTCTTCCCGTGGGCGGTGCCGGAGGTTATGTTGGCAGCGCTCGAGGGAGGGGCTGCCGATGAAAGACATCCTGCAACAGTTGGACGCACGCCGCGAAGTGGCGCGTCAGGGCGGCGGCGCACGCCGGATTGAAGCGCAGCACGCCAAGGGCAAGCTGACCGCGCGTG
Organism: Cypionkella sinensis; assembly: GCF_042646385.1. Lineage (NCBI taxonomy): Bacteria > Pseudomonadati > Pseudomonadota > Alphaproteobacteria > Rhodobacterales > Paracoccaceae > Cypionkella > Cypionkella sinensis. The sequence continues at coordinate 50,001 of NZ_JBHRTO010000001.1, forward strand.
AACGGATCGAGTTGTTGCTGGACGAGGGCAGCTTCGAAGAATTCGATATGTTCGTAGCGCATCGCTGCACCGATTTCGGCATGGAGGCGGATCGTCCGGCAGGGGATGGGGTTGTCACCGGCTGGGGCACGGTGAACGGGCGCATGGTCTATGTGTTTTCGCAGGACTTCACGGTGTTTGGCGGATCGCTTTCGGAAACCCACGCGCAAAAGATCTGCAAGATCATGGATATGGCGATGCAGAACGGCGCGCCTGTCATTGGGCTGAACGATTCTGGCGGCGCGCGGATTCAGGAAGGCGTCGCCAGCCTTGCAGGCTATGCCGAGGTGTTTCAGCGCAATGTGATGGCGAGCGGAGTCGTGCCGCAGATTTCGGTGATCATGGGGCCTTGCGCGGGCGGGGCGGTGTATTCGCCGGCAATGACCGACTTTATTTTCATGGTGAAGGACAGCTCTTACATGTTCGTCACCGGGCCGGATGTGGTGAAAACCGTCACCAATGAGGTGGTGACGGCGGAAGAACTGGGTGGGGCATCAACGCATACGCGGAAATCCTCGGTCGCCGATGGCGCGTTTGAGAATGATGTCGAGGCTTTGGCCGAGGTGCGCCGTCTGGTCGATTTCCTGCCGCTGAACAACCGCCAGAAAGCTCCGGTGCGGCCGTTCTTTGATGATCCGGCGCGGTTGGAGGCTAGCCTTGATACGCTGATCCCCGAGAACCCGAACCAGCCCTATGATATGAAGGAATTGATTGAGAAGCTGGCCGATGAGGGCGATTTCTTTGAAATCCAACGCGATTTCGCCGCCAATATCATCACGGGTTTCATCCGGATCGAGGGGCAATCGGTGGGCGTCGTCGCCAATCAGCCGATGGTGCTGGCGGGTTGCCTGGATATCGACTCAAGCCGCAAGGCTGCGCGGTTCGTGCGCTTCTGCGATGCGTTTGAAATTCCGATCCTGACGCTGGTGGACGTGCCGGGGTTCTTGCCGGGTGTTGCGCAGGAATTGGGCGGCGTGATCAAGCATGGTGCCAAGCTGCTGTTTGCCTATGGCGAGGCGACGGTGCCGAAGGTGACGGTGATCACCCGTAAAGCCTATGGCGGCGCTTATGACGTGATGTCTTCGAAGCATTTGCGCGGCGATTTCAACTATGCCTGGCCCACGGCAGAGATTGCGGTGATGGGCGCGAAGGGCGCGACCGAGATCATCCATCGCGGCAAGGCGCCGGAAGAAATCGCGCGGCTGACCGCCGAGTATGAAAGCCGTTTTGCCAACCCGTTCGTGGCGGCGGAAAAGGGCTTTATCGACGAAGTGATCATGCCACATTCGACGCGCCGCCGTATCGCGCGGGCATTTGCATCCCTGCGCGGCAAGAAGCTGGCGAACCCGTGGAAAAAGCACGATAACATTCCGCTGTGACCTTTGGAGAACAGCAATGCGTGTGGGCAACCGAAAAGCGGGGCGGCCATGACCGATCCGAACACAAGTGAAAGTGCAGAAGGCGTTCTGGTGCCGGTGCCCTCGGGGCAAGAGGTGCGGTTTGTCGACGTGGTTATGAACGCGCCGGGGCCGGATGGCTTGACTGCGCGTTTCCGCTTTGTCGCCCCGGCGATTGCCAAAGACGGCGGAACCGTGGGTTTTGACGTGGCGGCAGGCGATATGGAACATCTGTGCAAGAACTTTGCTTTGCCACGGATTGCCGGAACCGGACCTGTGCCCAGCCAGATCGTGATCAGCCTTTCCGACCGCGACGTGCCGTTTGGCGAAGCTGCCCCAGAGGCCACTCAATTCTTTGAGGCGTATCGTGTCGAGGGCGACGCCTGTATATGGGAGGCTTTTTGATGAAAGCACAAAATCTAGCGGCCAACACCCCCGTGCAACCCATGGCTGATGTAGCCTTGCCACAGCTTTGGGCAATTGGTGAATTTTCGTGTCAATTCCGCAGTTTATCGGCTAGTGTTAAAGCAGACCGAACCCAAGCGGTCTTTCCTTCGCAGAAGGGGGCGGCACAAAGCACGCCTCCCGTAGAAAAATGGAGTCGAGGATGTCGAGCACTAAAGTTACCGTTCTGGCCGTTTGCCTTGCCGCTTTCGTGGCTGGCTGCGCCAAGAAAGCCGAAGACGTGGTTTACGTCGATCAACCGGCTGTCACCACCGAGCCGACCTACACCGGCAAATACAAATAATATCATCGGGCGGGCTTTGGGCCTGATGGCCCAGCCCGCCCTTTTTCTATCTGCGGCAAGGGCTTGCCAGCCGTCGGCAACAACTGACCGAAGCGTTGCGAACCGCTTTGCACTTGACCTTGGCTGCGCCTATGGTGCGGGCGACGTCAACGCTGCAAACTGGAGTATCCCATGCGTTCCGCAACCATCCTCGCCTTCATCGCGCTTTCGGCTTTCGCAGCTTGCGCCAAAAAAGAAGCTCCCATGGAGCCTGCACCGGCTCCGGTCTCGGTTGAGCCGACCTATACCGGCAAATACAAGTAATCTCTGCGGGCGGGGTTACAGCCCCGCCTTCACCTCCGGTCTGGAGGTGGCATCATGCTGAAGCATCGCGGTTTTCCTGGCCGCCTGACCGGCACTGATTTTCAATTCGTGATCCGGCGCGCCAATATGAAGCAGGGCGCAGCCAAGATCATCCGGCGGGAACGCTACGCAGATCGCAAGAACACTGACCGCGCCGCCGATACCGGCTTTATGGCGGCTTTGTGGGCGCAGTTCGGCGAAGAGCCGTTCGAGCGTGGCAATCTGGATGCGGGGCGGCTGTCGTGGCTGTTTGGCCGCGAGGTGGTGCCCGCCGAAGACCCCTTCAACCCCGCCTCTTACGATGCGCTGCTGAAGATCAACCTCAAGGTCGCGCAGGTGTCTTTCCCTGAAATTTTCGCCCCCGACGCCGCGCCTTATGACTTTGGCGATTGGGATGATGACGAGGATCAGGATTAGGCATGATTCCGCGCAAGCCCTTGGCATCTTGGCAGCAATTCGCGCAGGCCTTCCCGCTGCGCGAAACAGGATTTGCGCCGCGCGCGGGCTTGCGCGATGATCAATCTGTGCTTGGGGCGTTGCCTGCACCGCAACGCTTTGGGCAAGACTGTTACCCTTTCCCTACCCTCTGGCCTGACTCCGACGGGGTCAGGCCTTTTTTTCTAACAAAGCTGGCACCGTCTTGGCGGCTTGTTGCCAGTTGCAAAATGCAGTGCATTTTTCAGTTTGCATCGCTGCGGGAAACAGTAGAATCTGCAGGTAGAACAACAACCAAAAGAGGCAGTTCACTATGCGGAAATCTCTCCTTCTTCTTGCCATTCTCACCATGCCGCTGGCTGGCTGTCTGCAAGACCCGGCTTCGCGCGGGCTGGCAGGTGCTGCGGCTGGCGCTGCAATCGCCGATGTCACTGACAACAATGCCGTCACCGGCGCTGTCATTGGCGGCCTTGCAGGCGCTGCAACCTGCGGCGTCAACCTGGGCTTGCCGCCCTGCTACTGATCTGATCGCCGCAAACGCGGCGGGTTATTTTGACGGCCAGTCGGGAAATCCCCGGCTGGCCGTTTTGTTTTGCGCGTTCTGGCCCGAACGCGAAGGGGAGAGAGCTGATGTTTAAGAAAATCCTGATCGCCAATCGGGGTGAGATCGCCTGCCGCGTGATCAAGACCGCGCGCAAGATGGGGATCAAGACGGTGGCGGTTTATTCCGACGCCGACCGAGGCGCGTTGCATGTGCAGATGGCGGACGAGGCCATCCATATCGGGCCATCGCCTGCGGCGCAGTCCTACATCGTGATCGACAAGATCATGGCGGCGATCAAGGAAAGCGGCGCTGAGGCGGTGCATCCGGGCTATGGGTTTCTGTCTGAAAACATGAACTTCGCGGCGGCTTTGGAGGCGGCGGGTGTGGCCTTCATCGGCCCACCGAGCCCGGCGATCGAGGCGATGGGCGACAAGATCACCTCGAAAAAGCTGGCACAGGCGGCGGGGGTTTCCACCGTGCCGGGGCATATGGGGCTTATCGCGGATGCCGATGAGGCGGTCAAGATTGCCAGCCAGATCGGCTATCCGGTGATGATCAAGGCCAGCGCGGGTGGTGGCGGCAAGGGCATGCGGATCGCTTGGGATGATGCCGAGGCGCGCGAGGGCTTTCAGTCGTCAAAGAACGAAGCGGCGGCGTCTTTCGGCGATGACCGGATTTTCATTGAGAAATTCGTGACGCAACCGCGGCATATCGAAATCCAGGTGCTGGCCGACAAGCACGGCAACACCGTCTATCTGCACGAGCGTGAATGTTCGATCCAGCGCCGCAATCAAAAGGTGATCGAGGAAGCGCCCTCGCCCTTCTTGGACGAGGCGACGCGCAAAGCGATGGGCGAGCAGGCCTGCGCTTTGGCCCGCGCGGTGGGCTATACCAGTGCGGGGACGGTGGAATTCATCGTCGATGGTGCCCGCAATTTCTATTTCCTTGAGATGAATACCCGGTTGCAGGTGGAACATCCTGTCACCGAACTGATCACCGGCGTCGATCTGGTCGAACAGATGATCCGGGTGGCTTATGGCGAGAAGCTGCCGTTCCAGCAAAGCGACCTGAAGATCAACGGCTGGGCCATGGAGAGCCGTTTGTATGCCGAGGATCCCTATCGCAACTTCCTGCCCTCGATTGGCCGTCTGACCCGCTACCGTCCACCGGTCGAAGGCAGCACGCCGCGCGGTGGCATCGTGCGCAATGATACCGGGGTGTATGAGGGCGGCGAAATCAGCATGTTCTACGACCCAATGATCGCCAAGCTTTGCACCTGGGGGCCAACGCGGGCGGCGGCGATCGAGGAAATGCGGCTGGCCTTGGACACGTTCGAGGTGGAAGGCATCGGCCACAATCTGCCCTTCGTGGGGGCGGTGATGGAGCATCCGCGTTTTCAATCCGGCAATATCACCACGGCGTTCATTGCCGAGGAATATCCCGAAGGCTTCCAAGGCGCGGTGCTGGACCCCGACACTTTGGCGCGGGTTGCGGCAAGTGCGGCTGCGATGAACCGGGTGGCGGAAATCCGGCGCACCCGCATCAGCGGCACGATGGACAACCACGAGCGCCGGGTGGGCGATGATTGGGTGGTGACGCTGCAAGGCGTTGAACATGCGGTGAAAATTGCAGCGGACCCTGCGGGGTCAACCGTGACCTTCGCAGATGGCCGCTCGATCCGTGTCGAATCTGCTTGGGTGCCGGGGCAAAGCCTTGCCGCACTTTTGGTCGATGGTTCGGCTTTGGTGATGAAGGTGGGCAAGATCAGCGGCGGCTTCCGGCTGCGGCTGCGCGGTGCCGATCTGAAAGTGCATGTGCGCACGCCGCGTCAGGCCGATCTCGCCAAGCTGATGATCGAAAAGCTGCCGCCCGATACGTCGAAATTCCTGCTCTGCCCGATGCCGGGGCTTGTCGCCAAGATCATGGTCGCGGTTGGGGATGAGGTGCAGGAGGGGCAGGCGCTGGCGACGGTCGAGGCGATGAAGATGGAGAACATCCTGAAAGCCGAGCGCAAGGGCGTGGTCAAAGCCGTCAAGGCCGCCGAGGGCAGCAGCCTGAAGGTCGATGAGGTGATCATGGAGTTTGAGTGAGCCTCTCGCTCATCCTCTGCGCTTAAATATCCCACGGGGGTTCCGGGGGTGTGAAACCCCCGGCTTTTGCCATCCGCGCCCGCTGCTACAGGACAATGCCATGACCGATCTGAACGCCTGGAAGACCCTTGCCGCCAAGGAAATGAAGGGGGGTGACCCCGATAGCCTGAACTGGCAAACCCTTGAAGGCATTACGGTAAAGCCGCTTTATACGCAGGCGGATGTCGCAGACCTGCCGCAGATGGGCGAATTGCCGGGGTTCGCGCCATTCACCCGTGGCGTGAAGGCCACGATGTATGCGGGGCGGCCTTGGACGATCCGGCAATATGCCGGGTTCTCGACCGCCGAGGCCAGCAATGCGTTTTATCGCAAGAATTTGGCGGCGGGGCAGCAGGGGGTCTCGGTGGCTTTCGATCTGGCAACCCATCGCGGCTATGACAGCGATCACCCACGGGTGGAGGGGGACGTTGGCAAGGCCGGGGTGGCGATTGACAGCGTTGAGGATATGAAAATCCTGTTCGACGGCATCCCGCTGGATAAAGTCAGCGTTTCCATGACGATGAACGGCGCGGTGATCCCGATTTTGGCGTCTTTCATCGTGGCGGGTGAAGAACAGGGCGTGGATCGCAGCCTGCTGTCGGGCACCATTCAGAACGACATTCTGAAAGAATTCATGGTGCGGAATACCTATGTCTATCCGCCAGAACCCTCGATGCGGATCATCGCGGATATCATCGAATACAGTTCGGCCCAGATGCCAAAGTTCAATTCGATCTCGATTTCCGGCTATCACATGCAGGAGGCCGGGGCCAATCTGGTGCAGGAACTGGCCTATACGCTTGCCGATGGCCGCGAATATGTCCGTGCCGCACTGGCGCGGGGGATGAATGTGGATGATTTCGCGGGGCGGCTGAGTTTCTTCTTCGCCATCGGGATGAACTTCTTCATGGAGGCGGCAAAGTTGCGCGCGGCACGGTTGCTGTGGCACCGCATCATGTCGGAATTTCAGCCGAAAAAGCAGGGCAGCCTGATGCTGCGCACGCATTGCCAGACCTCTGGCGTGTCCTTGCAAGAGGCGGACCCCTATAACAACGTCATCCGCACGGCGTATGAGGCGATGTCGGCGGTGCTGGGCGGCACGCAAAGCCTGCACACCAATGCCTTGGATGAGGCGATTGCTTTGCCAACCGAATTTTCGGCCCGGATCGCGCGCAATACCCAGTTGATCTTGCAGGAAGAAACCGGGGTGACGCATGTCGTCGATCCGCTGGCGGGGTCGTATTACGTTGAAAGCCTGACGGCAGAGCTGGCCTCGGAAGCGTGGAAGCTGATCGAGGAAGTCGAGGCGATGGGCGGGATGACCAAGGCCGTCGCGAGCGGAATGCCCAAGCTGCGCATCGAGGAATCGGCGGCAAAGCGGCAGGCGGCGATTGATCGCGGTGATGAGGTCGTCGTCGGGGTGAACAAATACCGCCTTGCCCAGCAGGATGCGATCGACATTCTGGATATCGACAACGTCGCAGTGCGCGAGGCGCAGATCGCGCGGCTGAAAACCACCCGTGCGGCGCGGGATGAGGTGGCTTGTCAGGCGGCTTTGGATGAACTGACCCGCATCGCGGGCCACGAGGGCAATCTGCTGGCCGCAGCGGTGGAAGCCGCGCGGGCACGGGCGACAGTGGGGGAAATCAGCATGGCGATGGAGAAAGCGTTCGGGCGGCACCGGGCCGAGGTGAAGACTCTGGCCGGCGTTTATGGCGCTGCCTATGAGGGTGACGCGGGCTTTGCCGCGATCCAAGCGGATGTCGAGAAATTCGCCGAGGAAGAAGGCCGCCGCCCGCGCATGCTGGTGGTCAAGATGGGGCAGGATGGCCATGATCGCGGCGCCAAGGTGATCGCCACCGCTTTCGCCGATATCGGCTTTGACGTTGATGTCGGGCCGTTGTTCCAGACCCCGGCTGAGGCCGCGCAGGATGCCATCGACAATGATGTGCATGTGGTGGGGATTTCCAGCCAAGCGGCGGGGCACAAGACACTGGCGCCGAAACTGGTGCAGGCGCTGCGCGATGCGGGCGCGGGCGAGATTCTGGTGATCTGCGGCGGGGTTATTCCGCAGCAGGATTACCAGTTCCTTTACGATGCCGGTGTGAAGGCGATCTTTGGGCCGGGGACGAATATCCCCAACGCGGCGAAGGATATTCTGGATCTGATCCGCAAGGCGCGCGGGTAGGGCGGAGCCTCCGGCGGGAGTATTTACGCCAATGTGAAAGGCTAAAGCGGCGAGCGCGGCTGTCTTGGCCCTTCATTGCGCAAACTGCCTTAGTGCATGAGCCAGAGATATACGCCGCCCAGTATCAGGGCGGATACGCCAAGCGCGCCTGCGAATTGATCTATGGGCGGGCCGGCCACAAAACCGGCAAAGACCAAGGCACAGAGCAACGCCCAAACCTGCATGGCTTTGCGATACTGAGCCTTGCCGAAAATCGCCAGAAAATTGAACACCACAAGGCCGAACCCGCTTAGGAAAACCCATTGCAGGTTCATCAGCTGGTCTTTCCCTTCAACAGCGCAAAGATCGCCATGGCGTGACCGTGGCCGAGGTCAAATTCACCCTTCAGCCAGTCGGTGATCTGGGTGGCTTTGATGCCCGGGGCGATCCCATCTGCTGTGGCAAAGCCCTTGGCTTGCGCCATCGCCCTGAAATCCGCAGGCGTCCTGCCGGTTTTGGTCTGGATATTGTCCAGATAGGCTTGGAACGACATTCACCCCTCCTGTTTGGCGGCCCAGATCAGGCCGCGTCGTAGCAACTCGCGCGCGGGGCCGTGGTTGATCACATCGGCCTGATGGCCCAATGCGTTGTAATAGACCCGGCCCTGACCCCAAAGTTTGCTGAACACCACCGGCATAGCAACCGGGCCGTTCGGGCTGTGCGGCCCCTCTACAACCGGGAAATCGCAGACCGCGTGGACGCGCACGGCGGGGTCGATGTGCAGATAATATTGCTCGGTTGCCACATCGAAATCGCTGATCCCAGCCACCAGCGGATCATCCGACACCATCCGCACCCGGTAATTCACGCCGTCATTGCCCGGATGCGCCACCCATTGCGCGCCTGTCATGAACTGCCACAAAACATCGGCGCGAAAGGCATCGCACATCCCGCCGTGGCAACCGCCAAGCCCCACGCCAGAGGCAACCGCAGCGGCGACGTTTTCGGATTGGTGTTTCTCGATACTGCTCATCGTCCAGACCGGAACAATCAGGCTGAGGCCTGCCAGCCGCGCCGGATCATCGAAACAGGCCAGGGTATCCGTGACCTCAACCGCCATGCCTTCGGCGCGCAACATCTCGGCGAACAGGGCGGCGACCTTATCGGGCTGATGGCCGTCCCAGCCGCCCCAGGTGATCAATGCTGTCGCCATGGTCATCCTCTCTGCGCAAATATCCTCGGGGGGAGGATTTGCTTGTCAAATCCGTCGGGGGGCAGAAAGCCCCCCGCCGTTGTCACAATTTCCGCAGTTCGCCGGATGGTCAATTCAGAACCGTTGCGGGCTGGCGGGTTTGTTGGCGATGATCGTCTCAATCTCCGCCATCACATCCGGTGTCAGCTTGGGTTTGTTTTGCAAGGCTGCAAGGTTATCGCTCAACTGGCTGGCGCGCGATGCCCCAAGGATCACCGTTGAGACGCGCGGGTTGGCCAGACACCAAAGCAGGGCCAGATGCGCCAATGGCAGGCCCGCCTTGTCGGCCAGATCGGCCAGCGCGCGGGTTTTCGCCAGCTTTGCTTGGCCTGCGTCCGAGGTCAGCATATCCTTCAGCCATTCATAGCCGGGCAGGGTCATCCGGCTGTCGTTGGGGATCGCGGCGTTATATTTGCCGGTCAGGATGCCCGAGGCCAAGGGCGACCAGATCGTCGTGCCAAGTCCAACCGTGTCGTAGAGTGGCGCATAATCGGCCTCGACCTTCTGCCGCTCGAACAGGTTATACTGCGGCTGCTCCATCGTGGGCGGGGTCAGACCCGCGGCGCGAGCGACCATATGTGCTTCGGTGATCTGTTGCGCCGACCATTCCGAGGTGCCCCAATACAAAACCTTGCCTTGGGTGATCAGGTTGTGCATCGCCCGCACGGTTTCCTCAATCGGCGTGTCGATGTCGGGGCGGTGGCAGAAGTAGAGATCAAGGTAGTCCACCTGCAGGCGGCGCAGGGCGGCGTGGCAGGCTTCGGTCACATGTTTGGCCGAAAGCCCGCGCTGGGTGGGGCGATCGCCGCCCCAGAACACTTTCGACGACACAATATAGCTGTCGCGGCTCCACCCCAGACTGTGCAGGGCCTGCCCCATCACCAGTTCGGAGTTCCCGGCCTCGTAGCCTTCCGCATTGTCGAAAAAGTTGACGCCCGCATCATAGGCCAGCGTCATCATGGATTTGGCGTCATTGCCATCCACTTGCTTGCCAAACGTTACCCAAGAGCCAAACGAGAACTCGGAAACCTTCAGGCCGGATTTGCCCAGACGACGATAATCCATCTCAATGCTCCTGTGATTAATGGGAAGGCGGGCGCAGGCTGCTCAGGCGGCGGCCGTGGCGTTCGATAGCGGCAAGGATTCGCGCTTCTTCGGCATCGGGCAAGGCGGTGACGCGGCGGTTGCGCGACCTTGCGCCGACGGGGTCATCAAAGCGCACGGTGGCGCGCATCGGAAAGTGATCCGAGCCGACATTGGGGCCGCGCCTGAAATCAATCAGGCTGACATCGGTGGTGGCATAAAACTGGTCAATCGGCATCCGCATCCACCAGCGGTTTGCGTCAAAGCTGCAGACCGGGCCGCGCCCGACACGGGGGTCAAGGTAGCCGCCCACCGATTTGAAGCGATGCGCAATCTGCGACCAGGCGGGAGTGTTGAAATCGCCCATCGAGATCACCGGCAGATCGCTGTCGCGGGCGTGGCGCGCGGCATAGGCGACCTCGGCATCGCGGCCCTCGGTGTCTTCGCCGGGGACCGGCGGTTTGGGGTGGAGGCCGACAAAGCGAAACCGCGTGCCATCGGGCGCTTCGAGTTCGGCCAGAACCGAGGGCGTGTCCTCCACCGACAGATAGGTGACGCGGGCGGCGTGGCAGGGCAGGCGGGTGGCAAAGATCAGGCCGTAGTAATTGTTCTTGATCTCGCGCAGCACGGTTGGATAGCGCGCCAAGGCCTGGGCAAGGGCTGCATCCCAAGCGGCATCGGTTTCCATCAGGAACAGCACATCGGGATCAGTGCGGGCAATCTCAGCCAGCACAGCGGCGTGGTTGGTGTTTTCCATCAGCACGTTCATCGCAAGGCAGCGCACATCATGCGCTGCCCCGCCCGAAGTCGCACGATGCATCTCTTTCGCGGCAAGCGGGTTGAACGGCCAGATATGCCACGCTTGCATCAGCATGGCGGCGATCAGCGCAAGGCCTAGGACAAAGTTGCCATGCCAAAGCGTGCCGATCAGGGTCAGGGCTTGCAGGCCCAGAATTTGCAGGCGCGGAAACTCCAGCCCGCGCACCCACCACAGCGGCGATTGCCATAGCGGCAGCAGGGTGACGCCGACCAGCAGGATCGTCGCGCAGAGCAGCAAGCCAGTCAGAACCATTCCCATCCCCTTTCGCTGCAAGATAGGGGAGTTAGGCCGGACGGCAACTGCAAATTGAGTTGCGTGGCCGGGGTGGTGACACCCCGGCTTGTGGCTCAGATGCCCGCGTAGATCTCGGCGATGCGGGCGACGGCGGCTTCTGGCGACATTTCCTCGGAAACCCCGGTGCGGCGCGAGGTGAGTTCTACCACGCCATTGGCCAGCCCGCGCGGGCCGACGGTGATGCGCCACGGCAGGCCGATCAGGTCCATGGTGGCGAATTTCGCCCCGGCGCGTTCTTCGCGGTCATCGTAAAGCGCTTCCAGACCCTTGGCTTTCAGCGCCTTATAGAGCCCCTCGCAAGCGGCATCCGCAGCGGCGTCGCCTTGTTTCAGGTTGACGATGCCGACCGGGAACGGGGTGACGCCTTCGGGCCAGATGATGCCCTTGTCGTCGTGGCTGGCCTCAATGATCGCGCCCAGCAGGCGCGACACACCGATGCCGTGGCTGCCCATTTCCACCGGAACTTTCGATCCGTCCGCGGTGACGACGGTTGCGCCCATGGCTTCGGAATATTTGGTGCCGAAGTAGAAGATCTGCCCAACCTCGATACCACGCGCCACCTTGCGGCGTTCTTCCGGGATGGCGTCGAACAGGGCTTGGTCGTGGGTCTCGTCGGTGCGGGCGTAGAGGGTGGTGAATTCTTTGCAGACCGCCGCCACTTCTTCGCGGTTGTCGTAATCGACCTCACGGTTGCCGAGTTTCAGATCGGTGACGGCAGAGTCGAAGAACACCTCGGATTCGCCCGTCGAGGCCAGCACGAGGAATTCGTGGGTGTCGTCGCCGCCAATCGGGCCAGAGTCGGCGCGCATCGGGATCGCGGTCAGGCCCATGCGTTCATAGGTGCGCAGGTAGCTGACCATGTGGCGGTTGTATGCGTGCAGGGCGGCGGGTTTGTCGACGTCAAAGTTATAGCCGTCTTTCATCAAGAACTCACGCCCCCGCATCACCCCGAAACGCGGGCGCATCTCGTCGCGGAACTTCCACTGGATATGATAGAGTGTCAGCGGCAGGTCTTTGTAGCTGTTGACATGGGCGCGGAAGATGTCGGTGATCATCTCTTCATTGGTCGGGCCGTACAGCATCTCGCGATCTTGGCGGTCTTTGATGCGCAGCATTTCCTGGCCGTAGTCATCATAGCGGCCGGATTCACGCCACAGGTCGGCGGGTTGCAGGGTGGGCATCAGCAAAGGGATGTGACCGGCACGGACCTGTTCTTCATGCACGATCTGTTGGATGCGGTTCAGCACCCGTAGGCCAAGCGGCAGCCAGGAATAGATGCCCGCGGCCTGCTGTTTGATCATGCCCGCCCGCAGCATGTAGCGGTGCGAGACGATCTGCGCCTCGGCGGGGTTTTCCTTGAGAACAGGCATAAAGTAACGGGAAACGCGCATCGCGGCCTCTTGGCTTGGGGTTTGGGCTTTCCTAGCGGGTTGAGACTGGCCAAGCAAGCTGCGGGTTTAGCAGGGCCTTTTGGCGCGCGCCTGCGTGGTCCCAACTCGGGACCTTTTTAATGTGTTACAATTCAATGTGTTAGGGTGGTCGATTTAAGGATTTGTTAAGGATTGGCGCTGGGATGCCTAAACCGGCGGATCGCTAGGTAGCCCTTCGGCCAGCAAATCTTCGACGAAATGTGCGGCGAATTGGGCGCGGCCACTGACCCCGGCCTTGTTATAAATCGCCGACAGTTGCGCGCGCACGGTGCCGGGGGCGGCGTGGCGGGCGGCGGCTATTTCGGCGACGTCCAGCCCTTTCAGCGCGAGATAGGCCACGTCACGCTCGGCTTTGCTGAGTGCCCAAGTGTCGAACTGGCGCTGCACCACCTGATGCATCTCGCCGCTGGCCTTGGCGATGGTGGCCTGCTGATCTTCCTGATGGCTGAGGGTGCGGCGCAGTTCCACCGCGCCCAAGGCCACACCAAGGATCAGCGCCAGCGTCACCAGAATCTGCATCCAAAGCTGCGGCCCGACGCCATCTTCGCGCCATTCCGTCAGCGCATTGGCGACGAAAAACACCGCAGCCGAGGTTTGCAACAGTACCACCAGCGCCAGCACGGCGGGGCGGCCGCCTTTGCTGGGTTTCGTTCCGGTCTGAAAGGTCATCGGTCGGCTTTCCGGTTACTGCAGCTTGGTCTTGGTATCGGCTTTGGCGGCACGGCGTCCCACCAGCATCGCCGGAACCAGATTATGCCGGATTACCACGCTTTCCACGATCACGCCGCCGATATGCAGCGCCACCAAGAGAAGGATCAGGTTGGCGACAATCTCATGCGCGTCTTTGATCCAGCCATCGGCTTCGTCATCGTCGCCTGCCTCGGTGGTTTTCGCAAGCTGCGACCAGTCTCCGCTGTCGACAATCGCCTGCCGCTCGGCCACCGCAAAGGGGTTGGCGCCGGACATGCTGATGCCAGAGGCGACCATGAAAGCGATGCAGGCCCACAGCGCATAAGCCATCATCGCGCCCGCCGGATTGTGCGAGCGGTAGCTGGGCGGGTTGCCTTTGAGAAGCTGTTTCATATGGCGCAGGGCGCCTGCCGGATTGGGCGGAAACGCCGAAAACCGTGCCTCGGGATTGCCGATGATGCCCCAAGCCATGCGCAGAACCAACAGCACCAGCCCGCCCCAGCCAAACCAGACATGCAGCGGGCTGCCGCCTTTGGTAAAGACCTCGTTGGCTAGAATGACGATGACGATGCCCCAATGGCTGAGGCGCACGATGCGATCCCAAAGGATCGGGGGGCGGCTGCCCCCCATGTCCGTTTGTGCCATCAGTCGTTGCTTTCCTTGATGGTCAGAACCGCGCCGGTGGTCGGATCAATCGTCACGTCCATTTTCTTTGCGGTGGCGGCATCGGTGCAGACGGCTTCGATCTTGCCATCCTCTGCCTCGAACATTTCGACCGGGCAGCCGGCTTTTTCCAAAGCGGCTTTGGCGGCATCGGCGTTAGAGCCGACGATATCGCCAACAGCGGGCATCGCCGAGGCAGCAAACGGGGTGGCAAGCAGGGCAAGCGTCAGAAGCAAAGTGCGCGACATGGGTGTAATCCTTGGTAGTTGGCCCCAAAGGGTGCCGGGTTGAGTGGTCAGCCGATTGCGGCGGGTTGCTGCGTTCGGCTTCCCCTCAACTGGCTGGGATTTCAGCGGCTTGCTATTGGTCAGGGGTTGGGTTTTGCGGCTATAAGCAGGCGCTTATGGGACTTTTTGCCGCCGATCGGGGGCGTCAAGGCTGCGCAGCCAGGTGTAAAGCGCCATGGCGGGGCCAGATTCGGGCAGGGCATTGGCCGACAGCAAATGATAGCTGCTGCCATCGGGCACAAAGCCGAAGGGGGCAGCAAGCTGGCCGCTGGCAAGATCATCCTGCACCAGATGCCAAGGCCCGATGGCGATGCCAAGGCCCGCGACGGCGGCTTGCAGGCTGAAATAGAAATGCTCAAAGCTTTGGCCGGGCAGGTTGGGCAGCGGCTGATCGGCCACCGCACACCAGCGCGCCCAAGCCTCGGGGCGGGTTTTGCTGTGCAGGGGGGGAAGATCGCGCAGGCGGAACAGATGCTCGGGGCGGCAGACCGGGCCTGTGCGTTCATCGAACAGGTGGCTGGCGTGATACTGCGCGGGCCAGTCGAAATCATTGCGGCGGATGGCAAAATCTATGCCGGTGCCAAGGGTGACGGGACCGCCGCCCGCGACCAGATTGATGTGCAGCGTCGGATGGGCGGCGCGAAACGCCCCGATGCGCGGGATCAGCCAGCGCATCAGCAGGGTCGGCTCGCAAGACAGGGTGATCGGGCGATCCTGCCGCGCCAGATGGATGGCCTGTGCCGCAGCCTCAATCCCGCCCAGACCCAAGGCGACGGCGCGGGCGAAATCGCGACCGGCATCGGTCAGGAAAACGCGCCGATGCTGGCGGGTGAACAGCGGCGTGCCAAGGTCTTGTTCCAGCAGGCGCACGGCGCGGCTGATGGCGCTGTGGGTCAGGTTCAGCTTGGCGGCGGCTTGGCTGAAGCTTTCAAACTCGGCCGCGGCGCGAAAGCAGGCGATGGCGGGGAGGGAGCTGATGAGGTTGCGCATCTGTCAGAAAAACTCACGGATATGGTCAGAACTCATCGTTATGCGCGGGTGAGGGATTCGGCTATGGGAAAAGCCGGAACATATGGAAAGGGCATATCGTGGCGGAATGGGTGGCGGTGATTGTGATCACGGTGTTTGCAGTGATCAGTCCGGGGCCGGATTTTGCGATGGTGTCGCGCAACAGTCTGATGCTGTCGCGACGCGCGGGGGTTTTGACGGCTTGCGGCATTGGCGCGGGGGTGTTGGTGCATGTCAGCTATACGCTGCTGGGGCTGGGGTTGGTGATCGCACGCTCTCCGGCGCTGTTTGCGGCGTTGAAGCTGTTGGGGGCGGGGTATCTGATCTGGCTGGGCGTCAAAATGCTACTAGCCCAGCCGCAGGCCGAATCTGCGCAGGCGCCCACGCGGGTGCCGAGTGATTGGCAGGCGCTGCGGGTGGGGTTCTTGACCAATGCGCTGAACCCCAAGACCACGATTTTCATCGTCAGCCTGTTCATGCAGGTGGCGGGGCGGACGACGCCGCTGGCCACGCAGATGGCCTATGGCGGCTTTATCGCGCTGGCGCATGTGGTCTGGTTCAGTGCGGTGGCGCTGTTTTTCAGCGAGGGGCGCATCAAGGCGCAGATCCTGCGGGTGCGGCTGTGGATTGACCGGGTGTTCGGGGTGCTGCTGATCGGGTTCGGGTTCGGGTTCGGGCTCGCGTTGGCTTTGGCCAATCTGGACGGCTAAGACCGCCTGCCTCTTGCAACGCTGCCGCCCAAGGGCGATATGACGGACGAGTGAAAAAGGGGCGAACATATGGCACTTCCGGTCAGCGCACAGGTGAAATACTGGTGCATCGCCTTGTTGGTGCTGTTTGCGCTGCTGTTTCTGCTGGGCTCGGTCATCTTGCCGTTTCTGGTGGGCGGGGCGATGGCCTATTTCCTTGACCCGGTGGCAGATCGGTTGCAGCGCATGGGGCTAAGTCGGGTGGCTGCGACAACGGTGATCACGCTGGTCGGGCTTTTGGCGATGGTGTTGCTGGTGTTGTCGGTTATTCCGACGCTGATTTCACAGACCTCGGCGCTGATCAACGCGGCGCCCGAGATTGCCAAGCGGCTGCAAGGCTTCATGATCGAGAAGTTCCCGGAATTGACCGACAGCACCTCGACCATGCGGCAGACTTTGGCTGAGATTGGCAGTGCGATTCAGGCCAAGGGTGCATCTTTGGCGCAGGGCGTGCTGACCTCGGCGCTGAGCCTCATTTCGGCGGTGGTGTTCATCGTCGTGGTGCCGGTGGTGACGTTCTACATGCTGCTCGATTGGGATCACATGGTGGCGCGGATCGACGCACTTCTGCCGCGCGATCATGCGCCAACTGTGCGCAGGCTGGCGGGTGAGATCAACGAAGCGCTGTCGGCCTTTGTGCGCGGGCAGTTGACGGTCTGTCTGGCGTTGGGGGCCTATTATGCCACCGGGTTGATGCTGGTGGGCTTGCAGTTTGGCCTTGTGGTGGGCGCGATTGCCGGGGCGATCACCTTCATTCCCTACATCGGCGCGCTGGTGGGCGGGGCGTTGGCGATTGGTCTCGCGCTGTTCCAGTTCTGGGGCGATTGGCTGTCGATTGGCCTTGTGGCGGGGGTGTTTGCCGTCGGGCAGTTCCTGGAGGGCAATGTGCTGACGCCAAAGCTGGTCGGCAAATCGGTGGGGCTGCATCCCGTGTGGCTGATGTTTGCGCTGTCGGTGTTCGGGTCGTTGTTCGGCTTTGTCGGCATGCTGGTGGCGGTGCCGGTGGCGGCGGCGATGGGTGTGCTGATCCGGTTTGGCGTGTCGCAGTATCAGGCCAGCACGCTCTACAAGGGGGTCAGCGCCCCGCAACTGGTGCTGCCGCGCGATGAGGATATCCGGTGAGCCGTCAGCTTGCCTTTGATCTGCCGAGCGGTGAGGCGTTTCGGCGGGCGGATTTTTTCACCTCGCCTGCCAATGCGCAGGCTTTGGCGAGTATAGAGGCTTGGCAGCATTGGCCGGGTGGCAAGCTGGTGCTGGTCGGGCCAGAGGGGGCGGGCAAGACGCATCTGGCGCATATCTGGGCCGAGATCGCCGGGGCCGAGGTGATCGCGGCGCACCGCTTGCCGGAAACCGATCTGCATGATCTGGCGGAGGGCCCGGTGGCGGTGGAAAACGCCGATCAGATCGCGGGCGACCGCGAGGCCGAGGTGGCGCTGTTTCATCTGCACAACCTGCTGGACGGGCGCGGGCTGCTGGTTACAGCGGCGCATAGCCCGCGCGATTGGGGCGTGGCGCTGCCGGATCTTCTCAGCCGGATGCAGGCCGCATCGGTGGCACAACTCGACCCGCCCGATGACATGTTGCTGTCGGCGGTGCTGATCAAGCTGTTTGCCGACCGCCAGATCGCGGTGCCGCCAAACCTGATCCCTTATCTGGTCTCGCGCATGGACCGATCTATCGCGGCGGCGCGCGAATGGGTGAAGTTTCTGGATGCCCGCGCGCTGGCTTTGGGCCGTCCTGTCACCCGCGCCCTCGCCGCCGAGGTGCTGGACTTGGCCGAGGCACGGTGAGACAGTGTCACCAAGGCGTTACCATTGATCAGCATGAAGGCCCGATGACCCAATCTGACTTTCTCAAGACCCCGTTCCCCGCACCGATTGAGGTGCCCGAAGCAGAGATCACCGGCCCGCGTCGGTTTTTCAACCGCGAACTCAGTTGGTTGGCGTTCAACTGGCGCGTGCTGGATGAGGCATCGAACCCCGCCGTGCCGCTGTTGGAGCGGCTGCGGTTTTTGTCCATCTCGGCCACCAATCTGGATGAATTCTACACGGTGCGGGTGGCGGGGCTGCGGGCTTGGGTGCGGGCAAAGAACAAGACCCTGTCCGAGGATGGTCGCTCGGCTGCCGAACAGTTGACGCTGATCCACGCCAATGCGCGCCGGTTGATGCATACGCAGCAGGCGGTGTTCAACAAGCTGAAAAAGCTGATGGATGTGCAGGGCATCAGCTTGCTGACGCGCTCCAAGCTGACGGTGCGCGATCTGAAGTTTCTGGAAGATCACTTTCTGAACAAGGTGTTCCCGGTGCTGTCGCCCTTGGCGATTGATCCGGCGCATCCGTTTCCGTTCATCCCCAACACCGGGTTTTCGCTGGCCTTGCAGCTAGAGCGTGAGACTGATCATCGCAGTTTGCAGGCGCTGCTGCCGATCCCGCAGCAGATTGCGCGGTTTGTGCGGTTGCCCGACAAGGATGGCGAATACCGCTTTTTGCCGCTGGAAGAACTGCTGCTGATCCATCTGGATATGCTGTTTCCGGGCTATAAGGACCGTGGCCATTGCCTGTTCCGCGTGCTGCGCGACAGCGATCTTGAGGTCGAGGACGAGGCCGAAGATCTGGTGCGCGAGTTTGAAACCGCGCTGAAGCGGCGGCGTCGTGGTGAGGTGATCCGGCTGAAACTGTCGTCGGGTGCGCCGCCCGAGTTGCGCGCGCTGATCATGGAAGAACTGGGTGTGACGCCCGATGAGATGGTCGAGGTGCGCGGGCTTCTGGGCGTGGCCGATCTGAAGGAACTGGTGCTGCCGTCGCGCCCCGATCTGCTGTGGCCGCGCTTTACGCCACGGGTGCCGGAGCGGGTGCAGGATCATGGCGGCGATCTGTTTGCGGCGATCAAGCAGAAGGATATTCTGCTGCATCATCCTTACGAAACCTTTGATCTGGTGATCAATTTTCTGGAACAGGCGGCGCGTGACCCCAATGTGCTGGCGATCAAGCAGACGCTGTATCGCACATCCTGGGACAGCCCGATTGTGGCCGCGCTGTGTGAGGCCGCTGAGGCGAGCAAGTCGGTGACGGCGCTGGTCGAGTTGAAAGCCCGCTTTGATGAGGCCGCCAACATCCGGCAAAGTCGACGGCTGGAGCGGGCGGGCGCGCATGTGGTTTACGGCTTCATGAACTACAAGACCCACGCCAAGATCAGCACCGTAGTGCGGCGTGAGGGTGAAAATCTGGTGACATATACCCACTACGGCACCGGAAATTACCATCCGATTACTGCGAAAGTGTATACCGACCTCAGTTTCTTCACCTGCGATGCGGCGCTCGGGCGCGATGCGACGCGGGTGTTCAACTACCTTTCAGGCTATGTCGAACCGCAGGGCCTTGAAAACCTTGCAATCTCGCCCTTCACGCTGAAATCGCGCCTGCTGGAGATGATCGCCGCCGAGGCGGTGCATGCGCGCGAGGGGCGGCCTGCGGAGATCTGGGGAAAGGTCAATTCGCTGATCGACCCGGATGTGATTGATGCGTTTTATGCAGCCTCCAAGGCCGGGGTGAAGATCAGCCTTGTGGTGCGCGGGATTTGCGGCGTGCGGCCCGGTATCAAGGGCTTGTCCGAGAACATCCGGGTGAAATCCATCGTGGGCCGCTTCCTCGAACACAGCCGGATCATCTGCTTTGGCAATGGCCACGGGCTGCCATCGAAACAGGCGCGGGTGTTTATCTCTTCCGCCGACTGGATGGGGCGCAACCTGACGCGGCGGGTGGAGACTTTTGTGGAAATCCATAACCCCACTGTGCAGGCGCAAATTGTGGGGCAAATCATGGCCGCCAATCTGGCGGATGAGGCGCAATCCTGGGTGTTGCAGCCCGGTGGTGCCTACAAGCGCGAGCAGACAGCGGTGGACGGCGGCGCTTTCAACTGTCACCGTTTCTTCATGGAGAATCCCTCGCTGTCTGGCCGTGGCACGGCGGGCGCCAAGGATGTGCGTAACCTCGCCTGAACCCCGCGTGCTGTGACGGCGCGCGGTTGAATGATCTGAACGGAAATACCAATGACCGAAGACCACGACGACGACCACGGCCCGTTTGGCCGCCCTTTGTTTGACGACCCTTCGGCGCGCGCGCTCAGTCGCGTGGGGGTGGTCGATGTCGGATCAAACTCGGTGCGGATGGTGGTGTTTGATGGCGCGGCGCGCTCGCCTGCCTATTTCTACAACGAAAAGCTGATGTGCGGCTTGGGCAAGGGGCTGGCGGAAACCGGGCGGCTGAACCCGGAAGGGCGCAGGCGGGCGCTGGTGGCGTTGAAGCGATTTTCGTTGCTGGCGAAGGGCATGGGCATTGAAACCCTGACCGTGGTGGCGACGGCTGCGGCGCGTGAGGCCAGCGACGGCCCGGCGTTTCAGGCCGAGGTGCTGGCGCAGACCGGGTTGAAGATCTGGGTGGTGGACGGCGACGAGGAAGCGCGGCTGTCGGCGCAGGGCGTGCTGTTGGGCTGGCCGGATGCCAAGGGCATTGTCTGCGACATCGGTGGCAACTCGATGGAACTGGCGAAGATCGGCGGCGGCAGCGTCGGACAACGGGTTTCCACCCCGCTCGGCCCGTTCCGGCTGCAACAGGTCGCCGATACGCCGAAGAAACGCGCAGCACACATCGACCGCATTCTGAAGGACTGTCAGGCAAAGCTGAATTCGGAAGGCGAGCGGATTTATCTGGTCGGCGGATCGTGGCGGGTGATCGCCCGGCTGGATATGGAGCGGCGCGGCTATCCTCTGACGGTTCTGCACGAATATCGTATGCTTCCCAAAGACTTGCTGGAAACGCTGGATTGGATTGCTGCCAGCGACTTGAACCAGTTGCGCAGCAAGACCGGCACCTCGGTAGAGCGGATGGAGCTGGTGCCGCTGGCCTGCGAGGTGATGCGCGAGCTGATCAAGATGCTGAAACCATCGGAAATTGACGTCTCGGCTTACGGTATCCGCGAGGGACTGCTGTTTGAACAAATGCCCGAAAAACTACGCGCGCGCGATCCGCTGATCGAAGCGGCGCGGATGGCGGAAAAGATTTCGGCGCGGATACCGGGATTTGGCAAGAAGCTGTATGAATTCCTGCTGCCGCTGTTCCCGACGGTCAGCGAGGAGCGGATGCGGCTGATCAAGGCGGCGTGCCTGCTGCATGACACCACCTGGCGGGCGCACCCGGATTATCGGGCAGAGGCGTGTTTTGACAATGCCACCCGCGCCAATCTGGGCGGCTTGGATCATCCGGGCCGGGTGTTTCTGGGGCTGGCCCTGCTGCACCGCTACAAGAACAGCCGATCAGGCTCGCGGATGGAGCCGCTGTTCAAGCTGCTGAGCGATCAGGAACTGCTGGATGCCGAAGTGTTGGGCAAGGCGCTGCGGTTTGGCGCGATGTTCTCGGTGGGCGATCCGCGCCGCGCGGGGCGGTTGGTCTGGCAACCCGAGACGCGGCTGCTGGAATTGCAACTGACCGAAGAGGGGCGCGGGCTGTTCGGCGAAGTGGCCGAAGCGCGGTTCAATTCTCTGGCGCAATCCTTGAAGGCGCAGACGACACTGGGGGTGCTGGATGCTGCTGCGGTTTGATCATCTGGCGGTCTCGGCGCGTGATTTGGCCGAGGGCGTTGCGGTTGTGGAACAAGCGCTGGGCGTGGCGCTGGCGGGGGGCGGTCAACATCCCCATATGGCCACCCATAACCGGCTGTTGGGGCTGGGCGATCTTTATCTTGAGGTGATCGCGGCAGACCCGGCGCAGCAGGCACCCAAATGGCCGCGATGGTTCGATTTAGACAATTTTGAAGGCGCCCCAAGGCTGACAAACTGGGTTGCATGTTGTGATAGTATAAGCGCTGCGGTGGCCGCCAGCCCGGCTGGCGTGGGGATTCCGGTGGCTTTGCAGCGTGGCGATTACCGTTGGCAGATGGCGGTGCCTGCCGATGGCAAGCTGCCGTTTGACGGCTGTTTTCCGGCGCTGATCGAATGGGCGGGCACCCTGCATCCGGCGCGGGCTTTGCCGGAAAGCGATGTGCGCTTGCAGCGGCTCGAGGTGGCGCATCCGCAGGCGAAGGCGCTGACTGCAGCATTGGCGGGGATTTTTGACGATGCCCGCGTGGTGATCGTGCCGGGGGCGGTCAAGGCGATGCGGGCGACGTTCATCACGCCACACGGGCTGCGCGTGCTGGAATGATCCGGGCGGCGCGGCCTGAGGATACCGCAGAACTGGCGGCTTTGTGGAACCCTTGGATCACCGAAACGGCGATCACCTTTGCTTCTGCGGCAAAGACTGAGGCCGATATTCAGGCGATGATCGCGGCGCGGGATTGCTTTCTGGTTTACGTGAAGAATGGTCTGCAAGGCTTTGCGACATATGCACAATTCCGGGGTGGCAATGGCTATGCCACCTGCATGGAACACACGATCATCCTGTCGCCGACTGCACGCGGCATGGGTGCGGGGCGGGCCTTGATGGCCGCGGTGGAGACCCATGCCAAGGCTGCCGGGGCGCATCAGATGATTGGTGGGATTTCGGGCGAAAATCCTGACGCCCGCGCGTTTCATGCCGCCCTCGGCTATCAAGAAATTGCGATCATCCGCGAAGCCGGCTTTAAGTTTGGCCGTTTTATGGATCTTGTGCTGATGCAGAAATTCCTGTCCTGACAGGATCATCCGAAACCGCTAAGCTGCCCTCATGTCGATCTGGACCCGCATCACCGAAGCCATTGCCGCACTCGCCTCGGGCGAGGGTTTGGCGGCTGTGTTTGACCGTCTGCGCGGCGGTGCTGTGCCGGAACGCTCGGTCGGCTTTACCATCGCGGTGATCGCTTTGGGCGCGAAGATGGCCAAGGCGGATGGGCAAGTCACCAAGGACGAGGTGGCGACGTTTCGGCGGATTTTCCAGATCTCGCAAGCCGAGGAAGCTAATGCTGCACATGTGTACAACCTCGCGCGGCAGGATGTGGCGGGGTTTGACTCTTACGCCCGCAAGGTCGCGGCTTTGTTCAATAAACCGGGATTGCCGCTTTGTGCCGATGACCGCAATGTGCTGATCGACATTCTGGAAGGGCTGTTTCAAATCGCGATGGCAGACGGCGAATATCACCCGGCAGAGGACCAGTTTCTGCGCGAGGTGGCGCAGATTTTTGGCCTCGATGATCGCTGTTTCCGGGTGCTGCGCGGTCGGTTCGTCGACGGTGCACCGCGAGACCCCTATGATGTGTTGGGCATTTCGCAGCAGGCGAGCCTTGAGGATGCGCGCAGTGCATGGCGGGCGGCGGTGAAAGACAGCCACCCCGATGTGATGATCGCGCGCGGGGTTCCCGCCGAGGCGGTGCAACTGGCAACGCGGCGGCTGATTGCGATCAATGCGGCTTGGGATGAGATTCAGGCCAAGGTCGCCGCATGACCGAACCGCTGCGGTCCGAACATTTACGACTGGCCAGCTATAACGTCGAATGGTTCAACGCCTTGTTCGATGATCGCGGGCATCTGCTGGAAGACCGCGAGTTATCGGCGCGGTATAAAATCACGCGCGGCCAACAGCTTGCGGCCTTGGGCATCGTGTTCACTGCTTTGGATGCTGATGGGGTGATGATCATCGAGGCCCCGGATACCAACAGTCGCAGATCGACCGTGACGGCGCTGGAGCAGTTTGCGGCCGCTTATGGGTTACGGGCACGGCGGGCGGTGATGGGGTTTGTGTCGGAGACCGAGCAGGAAATCGCGTTTCTCTATGACCCGGATAAGCTGACGGTGCGGCATGATCCGAAGGGTGATCCGGCGCCGAGCCACGGTGCGCCGGGGGCACCGCGGTTTGACAGTCAGTTGCGGCTGGATTTCAACGGCGACGGGGTGGAGGATCTGGTGCGGTTCTCAAAACCGCCGCTGGAACTGGCGGTGACGACGGCGCAAGGCCATGATTTGCGGCTGATCGGGGTGCATGCCAAATCGAAAGCGCCGCATGGCGCGGGCGATGATGCCGCGTTCAAGCGGATTTCCATCGAGAACCGCCGCAAGCAGTTGGCGGAATGTCTGTGGCTGCGTGCCCGGATTGACCGGCAGCTAGAGGCGGGCGACAGCCTGATCGTGATGGGCGATTTCAACGATGGTCCGGGGTTGGACGAATATGAAAAGCTGTTCGGGCATTCCGGGGTGGAGGTGGTTTTGGGGCAGGGCGGACAGGCGCGGATGTATGATCCGCATGCGGTGATGGCGCTGACCCAGACCAATGCGCTGGCCCCCAGCTCGGCGCGGTTCTGGCTGGCACCGCAACAGCGCTATTTTGAGGCTCTGTTGGATTTCATCATGGTCTCGGGCGATCTGGCCGCGCGCAAGCCAGCGTGGCGGATCTGGCATCCGTTCAACGATCCGGGGGTTCTGGCGGTGCCGGAACTGGCGGATGCGCTGCTTTTCGCCTCTGACCACTTTCCGGTGACGATTGATCTGGCATTGTGATTTGAATTGTTACGCAAGGCGCGCATAGTCGGCGCATGAAACATCTGATCCTTGCCCTTATGCTGTTGCCCATGCCTGCCTTGGCGCAAACCCCGCCGTCGGATGCCGACAAGGGGCTGAGCCTGATGCAGCAGGGGGCAGAGTTGCTCTTCAATCACATGCTGGGGCAGGTCGAACCCAGCTTGCAGGATATGGCGCAGGCGCTGAAAGAGGCGCAGCCGAAGTTGATGGAAATTCTGGGCATGATGGATGATCTTTCAAATTACCACGCGCCGGAGAAGCTGCCGAATGGCGATATCATCCTGCGGCGGAAGACTCCGGCAGAGTTGAAGCTGGAGGCTTTGCCGGGGATGCAGACCGATCTTTAGGGGTGGCTGTCGTGATGTTTGTCGAAGGCCGTTGCCTTCGACATGCGACGAAAGTGTCTGCTGAACCGCCGGGCCCCAAAGGCCCGGCCAGCGCCCGACCCGCCGATGGCGGGCGCTTCTCGCCCGCCGGGTCGGGCACTGGCCTCTCGGGCTCTGGCTGAACCGACTCTACCGAAAGCGGCGCGCATGGGCGGGGAAACGCGGTGCGTTTCCTGACCCGCCCAGCCCCCAAGCCCGTCACACAAGCGTTCCTTGACCCTGCCGCCCAGACGTTGCACTTTGGCGCGAAAAAGAAAGAGCAGTATCTTGGCCTCCACTCCCCCGTTCTCGCGCTTTGAATTCATGATCGCCTGGCGCTATCTGCGCGCCAAACGCGCCGAGGGGGGCGTGTCGGTGATGACATGGATCAGCCTGATCGGCATCACGCTGGCGGTGTTCGCGTTGATCGTGACGCTGGCGGTGCGGTCGGGGTTTCGCACCGAGTTGGTGTCAACCTTTCTGGGATCGAACGCGCATGTGACGGTTTATTCGGCGGGGCATATGGATGCGCAGGGCCAGATGGTGAAGGGCTTTGCCGATTACGACGCGATTGCCGCCAAACTTGCCGCAGTGCCGGGTGTGACCGAGGCTGCACCCCAGATCAAAGGCCAAGTGATGGTGACAGCGATCGGCGATGGCACCAGCGGGGCCGAGGTGTTTGGCCTGCGTCTTGCCGACCTGCGCCGCATTCCCCGCATTGGCGACGGCGCGGATGCTTACGGCAATCTGGATGATTTTGACCAAGGCATCGCGATAGGCTCTGGTCTTGCGCGCACTTTGGGGGTGACGGTGGGCGACAAGGTGCGGGTGATCTCGCCCTCGGGCGTCAAAAGCCCGATGGGCTTCAGCCCGCGCATCAACGCCTACCAAGTGGTCTATGTGTTCACTTCGGGCAATTACCTGATCGACCAAAGCCGGATGTATATGCCCTTCACCGAGGCGCAAAGCTATTTCAACCGCGAGAATTTGGCGGATGAGTTTGCGGTTATGGTGAAAGACCCCGAACAGATTGACAGCTATAGCGCGCCGGTGATGGCGGCGGCAGGGCAGGATGCGCTGCTCTGGACGTGGAAGGATTCGGCGGGCAGCTATCTGAACGCGCTGAAGATCGAGGACAATGTGATGTTCCTGATCATGTCGATTCTGGTGCTGATCTCGACCCTGAACATCATTTCCGGCCTGATCATGCTGGTGAAGAACAAGGGCCGCGACATCGGAATCTTGCGCACGATGGGGTTGACCGAAGGCTCGATCCTGCGGGTTTTCTTCATCTGTGGCGCGTTCACCGGGGTGGTGGGCACTCTGATGGGGGTGATCACCGGCTGCCTGTTTGCCACCTATATTGATGATGTGGTGGCACTGATCAATCTGGTGACGGGCGGCGATGTCTGGGATCCGTCGATCCGCGGCATCTATGCGCTGCCCGCCGAGTTGAAGCTGGGCGATGTGGCCTCGGCCATGGCCCTGTCGCTGGGGCTTTCGTTCATCGTTACAATTTTCCCCGCGCGCCGTGCCGCCCGGATGAACCCGGTAGAGGCGCTGCGGTATGAGTGAATTTGCGCTGGAACTGGCAAGCATCGAGAAATGCTACAATCGCGGCAAGCCTTCGGAAGTCTATGTGCTGCACGGTGCCACGCTAGAGGTGAAGCGGGGCGAGGTGGTGGCTTTGGTCGCGCCTTCGGGTGCGGGCAAATCGACGCTGCTGCATATCGCGGGGCTGCTGGATACGCCGGATGAGGGCTCGGTCGCCTTGGGTGGGCGCAATATGGTGGGCTTGGGCGATCGCGCCCGCACCGAGGCGCGGCGCAACGATGTGGGCTTTATCTATCAGTTCCACCATTTGCTGCCCGAGTTCACAGCCCTTGAAAACGTGGTGATCCCGCAACTGGCCAATGGTGTGCCAAAACCGCAGGCCGAGGCGCGGGCACGCGAATTGTTGAACCACGTCGGCGTGCTGCCGCGTGCGGGCCACCGCCCAGCGGCGCTGTCGGGGGGCGAGCAGCAGCGCGTCGCCTTTTGCCGCGCTTTGGCAAATGGCCCGAAACTGTTGCTCGCGGATGAGCCCACCGGCAACCTCGACCCCGGCACCTCGGATCAGGTGTTCGGCGCGTTGATGGCATTGGTGCGCGAAACCGGGCTTTCGGCGCTGATTGCCACGCATAACATGGAACTCGCCGCCCGGATGGACCGCGTGGTGCGGCTGGACAAGGGGCGCGTTGTAACCTCCTGATGCAGATCAAGGTCAGGCGCAGCACTTCCGTGCAAACTCGCGCGACCGTTCAGGAGATTACAATGCGCATCATGCCGATTGTCACCGCCGTTGGGCTATCCGCGTTGCTGTTTGCCTGCGTCGAATATGGCAAACCGCCCGAAAAAACCACTGGCGCACACGACTACAATGACTATTGCGGCGCCTGCCATGGGCCGAGCGGCAAGGGCGATGGTGAGGTGGCCGCGGGTCTGGATAAAAAGCCCGCTAACCTGACTACACTTGCCGCGCGCAACAAGGGCGTGTTTCCGACCACCAAGGTGATGGCGCAGATCTGGGGCTATGCGGGCAAAAAGGGCCGCGGCGTGATGCCGGATTTCGCCCCTCTGCTGGCAGGCGAGGCCGTGCCCTATGACGGTGGCGACGGCATTGCCACGCCCACACCGATCCGGCTGGTGGAACTGGCGGAATACCTCAAGACGCTTCAGCTGCCGTAACCGCCCCTTCGCTGCGCCGTTGCAAGACCAACAGCGCCAGCAGGATCAGCAGCGGAAAACCGATGGCAAAGCTGACCAGCATATCTTTGTGCCCCTCGGACAGCCCGTTTGAGGCGGCAAGGATACCGCCAACCACAGCCTCCATCCCCAAGGCGTAAAGCACGATCAGGGCGGAAGGTGTTGAAAAGATGTAAGACATAGCGGCCCTTTCCATGGCGGTCTGGGTCATATTTGGTGGAAACTGGTTAACAAATCCTTTCGATCCCACGGCAACCGAGAGATCATTTTTGGGCGCAAGGGGGGGGCGGGGGGAGCTTTGCTCCCCCCGGTTTTAACCAGCCGTCAGGCCCATTCCCCGCGCCGGAACACCGGCTCTAGCGACCCATCCGCGCCGATGCCGTCGATATCGACCTGACCCGAGCCGATCATCCAATCGACATGGATCATGCTGGAATTGCCGCCCTGCGCCGCGATCTGTTCCGGCGAGAGATGCGCGCCATCCACGAAACATTTGGCATAGCACTGGCCCAAAGCGATGTGGCAGGCGGCGTTTTCATCAAACAGCGTGTTGTAAAACAGCAGCCCCGATTGCGAGATCGGTGAGCCATGCGGCACCAGCGCCACCTCGCCCAAGCGCCGCGCGCCTTCGTCGCTGTCGATCAGCTTTTGCAGCACAGCCTCGCCCTTGCTGGCCTTGGCCTCGACAATGCGGCCCGCTTCAAACCGCACCTGAATGTTCTCAATCAGGCTGCCCTGATGCGCCAAGGGTTTGGTGGCGCTGACAAATCCATCCACCCGCAGCGCGTGCGGTGTGGTGAAAACCTCCTCGGTCGGGATATTGGCGTTGCAAGTGACGCCGTTCTTCGCCGTGGACGCACCGCCCTGCCATTCGTGGCCATCCGCCAAGCCGACCGTCAAATCGGTGCCCGGCCCAGTAAAGCGTAGCGCGGCAAAGCGCTTGCCGTTCAGCCATGCGGTCCTCTTGCGAAGCCCTGCGTTATGCGCGCCCCAAGCCGCAACCGGATCGGGTTGATCGACGCGGGATGCGGCAAAGATTGCCTCGGCCAACCGATGCACGGCGGCATCGGCGGCCAGATCGGGGAACATCTGCCGCGCCCAAGCCTCGCCGGGGTAGGAACAAATCGACCAGTTGATATCAAAGCCGGCAATCTTGGCCAAAGCCGGTTGATAGGCCAGCGAATTGGCTTTCCCCGCCCGCGCCACCTTTGCCGGGTCTTCTCCCGCCAGCAGCATCGGGTTATCCCCGACAATCGCCATCCGGGCAGCACCGTTGGCAAATGCTTCGGCCATGCCGTTGTAAAGCCAGTTCGGCGCGCGATCAAAACTGGCGTCCTGCCCATGCTGATAGCGCGCCAACGCAATTGCCTCATCCGCGAAGATCGGCGTCACCACGCCTGCGCCCGCGCGATAAGCTGCCGCTGCGATCAGCCGCACCAAGGGCAGGGCGACCATCGGGGCGGTCAGAATCAGATCCTGCCCCGGCTGCAGGGCGACGCCGACATTCACCGCCACCTCGGCCAGTTTCGCCAGTTTCTCCGGATCAATCGCGCTGTCCATTGCCGCCATCCTTTGCCTGTATTGCCCGACCATAGCCGCAGGCAGGGCAGGGTCAACCGCCGGAAAAGAATCTTGCCTGCCCCGCAAGCTTGCATATTGCGCGACGGTTCGGAATTTGTCAGACATTTGAAATTGACCCTGCGGCAGTCCATGCAAACGGTCAAAATGTACAGCAAAATGTCTCGGGCACACTCGGGCACCCTGCCAACGAAATGCCAAGATCGGGGAAAACCCGTATCAGGGCGTCAACACGGAGGAACAGATGCGACATTTCCTGAAACTCGCAGGGGCGCTGGCGACAGCCACGCTGTTTGCGACGGCGCCGATGCAGGCGCAGACCACCGTATATAGTGCGGGGGATACCACCTCTGGCACATATATGGATTATATGAAGACCGTCTATGCGCGGGCGGGCAACCCCGAGATCATCCAACTGCCGCTGACCAGCTTTGACAATGATTACGTGTTGAACGCGATGGCGGCGGAATCCTGGGCGCAATCCGACGATGGCCTCACCTGGACTTTCAAGCTACGCCCCGGTCTTGTGTGGTCGGATGGTGAGCCGCTGAAGGCCAGCGACTATATCTTCGCGCTGCAACGCGCCGCCACGACGGGCTATGATTTCGCCTGGTATTGGGGTTACGCGGGCGGCATTGAAAACTGGGATGCCGTGACCAAGGGCGAAAAGGATGTCTCAACCCTTGGCATCAAGGCGGTGGATGATCTGACGATCGAGGTGAAAACCGCAGCACCGAAACCCTATCTGCCAAGCGTGGTCAGCCTGTGGTATCCGGTGCCGAAACATGTCTGGGACAAGCTGGGCGACGAATATGCCGCCAATGTCGAAACTCTGGTGTCCTCTGGCCCGTTCATCGTCGAGTCGTGGGAGAAATCCAACAACAAGATGGTTCTGGTGAAGAACCCGAAATACACCGGGCCTTGGGCTCCGCAGGTGGACCGTCTGGAAATCGACCCGACCTTGGGTGCGCCAGAGGTCGGTCTGCCCGCCTTCATGGCAGGCGAGGCGGATTTTTCCTATCTGAATGCCGGGCAAATTCCGTTTGTGGAACAACGCTTTCCGGGCCAGATCGCCAAGAATGCGGTGTTTGCTACCAGCTATATCTCGTTCGGTCTGGACATGCCGCCCTTTGACAACATCAACGTCCGCAAGGCATTTCAGGCCGCGATCAACCGCGATGAGATGACCGCGACAGTGCTGAAAGACCTGGCGATCCCCGGCAAATCGCTGCTGCCGCCGGGCTATCC
The DNA here is from genome assembly GCF_042646385.1 of Cypionkella sinensis. Taxonomy (NCBI): domain Bacteria; kingdom Pseudomonadati; phylum Pseudomonadota; class Alphaproteobacteria; order Rhodobacterales; family Paracoccaceae; genus Cypionkella; species Cypionkella sinensis. The sequence goes on from NZ_JBHRTO010000001.1 coordinate 80,496, forward strand.
TGGCTATAATGACGTGATCACCTCGCAGGCGGTGTTTGACCCGGAAAAGGCCAAGAAATTCATGGCCGACGCAGGCTATCCGGATGGCAAGGGCTTCCCCGAGGTGGAAATCTGGTATCGCGATCAGGGCGGCTATAACGGTGCGATTTCCGGCCCGATGCTGCAATATCTGCAAGCACAGTTCAAAGATATTCTGGGGATCACCATGAATATCAAGATCTTGCCGCAGAAAGACTGGATGGCGGGCATGATGGAGAAGAAGAACAACCTGTTCCTCGCGCCCTATGAATACGACTATCTCGATCCGTCGAACTTCTACGGCATCTTCTACAACGGCGGGCGTCACGACCACCATCTGCAAGCCTATGACGATCTGGTGGCCAAGGCCGACAGCGCTCCGAAATGGGAAGATCGCGAAAAGCTGTATGAGCAGGCCGAACAAGTGCTGATCGACAATGCCTCGTTCGTGCCGCTGGTGCATCCGATCACCAATGCGGTGGTCTCGACCGAGTTGAAGGGCGACGCCACCAAGCCGAACAAGCTGGGATTCTCGCCCCTGCGGCAGTTGGCGCTGTATTTCTACACGCATGTGTCGAAATAATCCCCCATGCCCTCCGGCCTTGTGCCGGGGGGCTTTTACCTGAGGCGCGCATGACCCTGCTGGATATCGAAAATCTGACCGTCAGTTTTCCGCAACACCAAGGCGTGGTGCAGGCGGTGCGCGGGGTATCCTTGCGGGTGGCTGCGGGCGAAAGCGTTGGAGTTGTGGGCGAATCCGGCTCGGGCAAGTCTGTGACCTGCATGGCCGCGCTGCGCCTGCTGCGCGAACCGCCGTCGCGGATTGCGGCGGATCGGCTGGAGTTGGGCGGCATCGACGTGCTGCGGGCAGGGCGCGGGCAACTGTCGGCGCTGCGCGGGCGCGTGGCGGCGATGGTGTTTCAAGACCCGATGACAGCGTTTGACCCGGTGTTCAGCATCGGCCATCAGATTGTGGAAACCATCCGGGCGCACCGCGACATCAGCAAGGCCGATGCGCGCGCCGAGGCCAGTGCTTTGCTGGCGCGGGTCGAGATCAAGAACCCCGATGCCATTCTGAACAGCTATCCGCATCAGCTCTCGGGTGGCATGTTGCAGCGCGCGATGATCGCGATGGCATTGTCGTGCCGCCCGCAGATCCTGTTCGCGGACGAGCCGACAACCGCGCTGGATGTGACCATTCAGGCGCAAATCCTGCATCTGATCAAGGAATTGCAGGCCGAGTTTGGCATGGCGCTGATCATGGTGACGCATGATCTGGGCGTGGTGGCCGAAACCGTGGACCGGGTCGTGGTGATGTATGGCGGCCGCGTGATGGAAACCGCGCCGGTGCAGGATATTTTCGACGCACCGCTGCATCCCTATACTCAGGCGCTGATGGCCTCTATGCCCGGTCGCACGCCCGGAAAGCAAAGGCTCGTGGAAATCGCCGGGGCCTCGCCCAATCCCGCCAATCCGCCGACGGGTTGCCCGTTTCATCCGCGCTGTGCTGTGGCCGACGCGCATTGCACCGCCGAGGCGCCTGCGTTCCGCGCATTGTCTGACACCCGCGCCGCTGCGTGCTGGAGGCTGGCATGACCCCGGCGCTGGAGTTGCGAAACCTTTCAAAGACCTATCAGTTGCGGCAATCGGGCGGGTTTTTCGCCAGAACGGTGGATCATCTGGCGGTGAACAACGTCTCACTAACCCTGCCGCGCAATCAGATTCTGGGGCTGGTGGGCGAGAGTGGCTCGGGCAAGACCACCACCGGCATGATGGCGATGCGGTTGGTCGAGCCTTCGGCGGGGCAGATCTTTGTCGATGGCACCGACATCACCGCATTGGGCCATGCGGCGCTGAAGCCTTACCGGCGCAAGATGCAGGTGGTGTTTCAAGACAGCTATTCGGCGCTGGACCCGATGATGACGCTCGCGCAGATCGTGGCCGAGCCATTGCATATTCACGGGCTGGGTTCTGTGGCGGATCAAACCGCGCAAGCGCTGGATATGCTGGTGAAAACCGGGCTGGATCGGACTTACGGCAACCGCTATCCGCATGAACTTTCCGGCGGGCAGCGGCAGCGGGTGGCCATCGCGCGCGCGTTGATCCTGCGGCCAAGCGTGTTGGTGGCGGATGAGCCGACCTCGGCGCTGGATGTGTCGGTAAAGGCGCAGATCATCAACCTGCTGCTCGATTTGCAGGCCGAAATGGGCCTGTCGATCCTGTTCATCAGCCATGATCTTTCCGTGGTGCGGTCCCTCACCGACAAGGTCGCGGTGATGTTCCAAGGCCGCATCGTCGAAGAAGCCGCGACTGAGACGATCTTCACCGACGCCCGCCACCCCTATACCCGCAGCCTGCTGGATGCGATTCCGGTGCTGAACCCGCGCGCGCGCCGCCCCCGAACCTTCCTGACCCGCGCGCAGATCGAGGCCGCAACGCCGCGGCTTTCCGGGCAAGACGGCGTGCCTGAGTTGCACGAAATCGCCCCCGGCCACCGATTGGAGGCGATCCGATGATCCGCTATATCCTTGGCCGTCTGGCCTCGATTGCGCTGACCTTTATGGTTGTATCGGTGATCGTGTTCCTGATGATGCACGCCGTCCCCGGTGGGCCGTTTGATGGCAATGACATGCCGGTGAACGATGCGGTGAAGGCCAAGCTGAACGCCTCACTCGGCCTCGATCAACCGCTTTATGTGCAGTACTTCAAATACATGTGGGGCGTGCTGCATTTCGATTTCGGTGTGCCGTTCCAGTCACCGGGCGAGACCGTGCTGGATCTTCTCGCCCGCGCCTGGCCGCCCAGCCTGATCCTTGGCGGGGCAGGCGTGCTGATCGGCGCGCCGTTGGGCATCCTTTTGGGCATGGCCGCCGCCCTGCGCCGCAACAGTTGGATTGATTATCTGGCCTCAGCCTTCGCCACGCTTGGCCTGACGATCCCGGTGTTCGTGATCTCGATGGCCTTGATCATGGTGTTCGCGGTCTGGCTGAACTGGCTGCCGGCCAGCGGTTGGGGCAAACCGAACTCTTGGGTTCTGCCGATCATCGCCTATGCCGCGATCCCGATGGCGACCTATGCGCGCTACACCCGCAGCGCGATGCTCGATGTGTTGAACAAGCCCTTCGTCACCGTGCTGCGCGCCAAGGGGCTGTCCGAGCGCCGCATCATCTTCCAGCACGTCTTGCGCAACGCCGCCTTGCCGATGGTAACGGTGTTCCTGCCGATGTTCATCGGCACCGCCACCGGATCAATCTTTGTCGAGGCGATGTTCCGGGTGCCGGGCTTGGGCGCGTATTTCGTAAGCTCCATCGAGTTGCGCGACTATAGTCTGGAAATGGCGCTGATCCTGATGATCACCATGATGTTCTGCCTCGCCTATCTGATTTCCGACATCGTCTATGCCTGGCTCAACCCCCGCATCCGGTTCGGAGAGCGCAAATGAGCGATACCCCCCGCAGCCCGCTGTATTTTGCATGGCGCCGCTTTGCCGATAACAAGGCGGCACTGGTGGCAGGCACCGTGCTGCTGCTGATCATCCTGATGGCGGTGTTCGCGCCGCTGATCAGCAAGACCGGCTATGCCGACCAGAAGTTTCTGGCGCAGGCCTATGCCTTCCCGGAAAAACAGTTCTGGTTCGGTGTCGATGATCTGGGCCGCGATTTCTTCACCCGCATCGTCTATGGCGCGCGGGTGTCGCTGACCATCGGCTTCACCGCCGCCGCCTTTTCGCTGGTGATCGGCATCCCGCTGGGGGCCATCGCGGGCTATTACGGCGGGCGGGCCGATTGGTGCGTGATGCGGCTGATCGAGTTGTTCTCGGTCGTGCCCCCCTTGCTGGCGGCGATGCTGCTGGGCGCGCTGACCAATGGCGGCTTTCTGACCATCGTGCTGATTGCGGCCCTGTTCGGCTGGGTGCAGGTCTGCCTTCTGGTGCGCGCACAGGTCAAGGCGATGGCGCAGAAGGAATTTGTCCGCGCAGCACAGGCGCTGGGGGCGACCCCCGGCTATATCATCCGCCGCCATCTGATCCCCAACGCGATCTCGCCGATCATCGTGGGGTTCGTTCTGGCGATCCCGCTGGCGATGATGCTGGAGGCCTCACTGTCTTTCCTTGGCATCGGCGTGCCGCCCCCCACGCCAAGCTGGGGGCAGATGATCAATGTGGGCATGAATTTCATGTATTTCTACTGGCATTTGGCAGTATTCCCCACTGCCGCCCTTGCCATCACCGTGCTGGCCACCACCCTGTTTGGCGATGGCCTGCGCGATGCTCTCGATCCGACCCTGAAAGGGCGCTGAATTGCAAAACCTTGATGCCTTCTTCCTGTTGCGCCCCGACGTGACCTTCCTGAACCACGGCTCTTTCGGGGCCTGCCCGCGCCCGGTGTTCGAAGAATACCAGCGCTGGCAATTGCAACTGGAAAGCCAGCCGGTCGCTTTTCTTGACCCAGCCCGCGGTCTGTCGGGCTGGATGCGCGATGCGCGCGTGGCGATGGCGGGGATGCTGGGCACTGCGCCCGACAATATCGTCGGCCTCACCAACGCCACCTATGCGCTGAACATCGTCGCGCAATCGCTGGATCTGAAACCCGGTGATGAGATTCTGACCACCGATCACGAATATGCAGCACTCGAAAAGACTTGGGCCTATGTCTGCCGCAACACCGGGGCAGTGATCAAAACCGTCGCCGTGCCGCTGCCTTTGACCGATGAGGCGCAGTTCACAGATGCCATTCTCGCAGGCTTCACCGACAAAACCCGCGTGCTGTTCCTGTCGCATATCACCTCTGCCACAGCCTTGGTGTTCCCGATTGAACGCGCCGTGGCCGAGGCCCGCAAGCGCGGCATCTACACGGTGATCGACGGCGCGCATACGCCGGGGCATATCCCGCTGAACCTTGACGCTTTGGATGCCGATTTCTACGCAGGCAACTGCCACAAATGGATCATGGCCCCGAAAGGCAGCGCTTTCCTGCATGTGCGCCCCGCATTGCAGGCGATGATCAACCCGCTGGTGATCAGCCACGGCTGGACCGAAGACGCCAAACTGCCCGGCACCAAAGGCGTGTTCGGCAACACACCCTTCATCGACGGGCTAGAGATGCAGGGCACCCGCGATCCTTCGGCTTGGCTGACCGTGCCCGCCGCGCTGCAATTCCGCGCCGATCATGATTGGGACAAGGTCGCCAAAGCCTGCCAGAGGCTTGCCCAAGACACCGCCGCCCGCGTGCGCGCCTTCACCGGCCTGCCCGCCCTCAGCAGCGCCACCTTCTGTGCGCCGCAAATGGTGTCGATGCCGGTGCCGCGCTGCGATCCTGCGCAGTTGAAAACGCGGCTTTACGACGATTACCAGATCGAAATTCCCTGCTTTGATTGGCAAGATCATACCATCGTGCGGGTGTCGGTGCAGGGTTACAACACCGAAACCCAGATGGACCATCTGGTAACGGCCTTGACAGAAATCCTGCCACAGTTATCTGCCAAGACGTAAAACAAGCGCGCCCCGCGCACCGGAGAAATCATGTCGCGCGCCGCCATTCGTTATCTCGAACCCATCGACACCCCCTCGCGCGGGGTGGCGGTGCTGGATGCCTTGGCCGAAATGATCGAACGCGCGGGGCTGCAAGTCGGCGACCGACTGCCGCCCGAAGTCTCGATCGCCGCCGCTTTGGGGGTAGGGCGCTCCACCATCCGCGAGGCGCTGAATCGCTGGGAAGGTTTGGGCATCATCCGGCGGCGGCGGGGCGATGGCACTTACCTCACCGCCAAGGTGCAAACCTCGCAAGGGCCGCTGCCAACGATGATCCAGCTTGAGGGCGAGGCGATCTTGCGCCTGTTGGATATGCGGCGGGTGATCGAATCCGGCACGGTGCGCCGCGCGGCGTTGAACGCGACGCTCAGCCAGCGCCAGCAGATCAGCCAGCTTTGCGACGCGCTGTTGCAGATTGTCGATACCGGACAACCTTATCGCGCCGCCGATATGGCGTTCCACAATGCGATCTGCGATGCCACCGGCAACCCGATGTTCGGGCAAGTGCTGGCGAAAATGGATGACGCGCTTGAACGCTCGGCCGAATCGCCGTTCTCGCGCCCCGGCTTTGGCCTTGCCAGTTTCCCGCCGCACCGCGATCTGGCCCAAGCCATTGTTGTGGGCGACCCCGATGCAGCAGAGGCCGCGATCAACACCATCCTCGATTCCGTCGAATCCGAAATCCGCCAGATCATCGCGCCAACACAAACTGCCTAAAACTTAGCTAAAATTTGCTTCATCTTGGCATAAATACTCCACGGGGGTCCGGGGGTGTGAAACCCCCGGTCTAATGCCAGCCCCGATCACGCCGCCTGATAACGCGCATAGCCCAAATCCGCCGTCTCAATATCAGCAGCCTTGCCCGAGATCACATCCGCCAGCACCCGGCCCGAGCCTGCCGCCATGGTCCAGCCCAAGGTGCCATGGCCGGTGTTCAGGAACAGGTTGGAAATCGGCGAGCGGCCCAGAATCGGCGTGCCATCCGGCGTCATCGGGCGCAGGCCACACCAGAACGTCGCGCGGCTTTGATCGCCCGCACCGCCGAACAGATCTTCCACCGAATGCGCCAAAGTATCGCGGCGCTTCTGATGCAGGGTCATGTCGAACCCGGCAATCTCGGCCATCCCACCGACGCGGATACGGTCGCCCAAACGGGTGATGGCGATCTTGTAGGTTTCATCCATCACCGTCGATTCGGGGGCAAGGCTGGCATCGACGATCGGCACGGTGATCGAATAGCCCTTCACCGGATAGACCGGCAGCTTGATCCCCAAGGGTCGCGCCAGCAGCGGCGAGTAAGACCCCAGCGCCAGCACGAAAGCATCCGCGACAACGCGGCCTTCCGAAGTCTGCACCGCCGCGATCTTGCCGCCCGCAGCCTCCAGCCGGTCAATCCGCACGCCGTAACGGAAGGTCACGCCCGCCGCCTTCGCCATATCCTGCAAGCTGTTGGTAAACTTGAAGCAATCGCCGGTCTCATCCCCCGGCAAGCGCAAGCCGCCCGCGATAGCGTCGCGGCGGCTGGCAAGACCCGGCTCGGCCGCGATGCAGCCATCAGCGTCCAGCACCTCGAACGGCACGCCATCGGCCTGCAACACCTTGATATCCTTGTAGGCTCCATCGACCTGCTTTTGCGTGCGGAACAGTTGCAACGTGCCCTGCATCCGCTCGTCATAGGTAATTCCGGTGTCGCGGCGCAGATCCATCAGGCAATCGCGGCTGTATTCGGCCAAGCGCACCATGCGGCTTTTGTTCACGCCATAGGCCGCGCTGGTGCAGTTCATCAGCATCCGCATCACCCAGGAAATCTTGGCCAGATCGGGGGCAGGCTGAATGATCAGCGGCGCATGACGCATGAACAGCCATTTCATCGCCTTGGCCGGAATACCGGGCGCGGCCCAGGGGCTGGCATAGCCGGGGCTGATCTCGCCCGCGTTGCCAAAGCTGGTCTCCAACGCCGGGCCGGATTGGCGGTCGATCACCGTCACCTCATGCCCGGCCTTCGCCAGATACCACGCCGAGGTGACGCCAATGACCCCCGCCCCGAGAATGACGATCTTCATATGCAACCCCTTGGTGTATCATGCCTGCTGTTGCATCGCAGCATAGCTGATTTGTTTGGAAGGAGTTTGAAATGTCATCGGGCAATTGCTGAAATTTCCGAAGATAATTCGAGTATATGACAGAATGGTGAAATTATGGGCGATGTATGAACGAAACAGCCGCATATCGCACCTTTCGTGGGGGCCGATTTCTTGCCGCCGCAGTAGAATATCCTTGCTGCGCCGCGGCAACTGCGCGGAAGGCGTATCTGCTGCGCTGCCCGATTTGCACGCATTTGCCCTCTCAAGATCGCTTTCGCGCGGTTTCTTGATCGGCCAATCAACAACTCTAGTTGACACAATCCCCCTGCTCAGGAGTAGGCTTCGCGCATGCTCTGATGCGCTGTCATAAAACTGTCATGTTGCAGGAGTTTCTAAAACAAGATGCCAAAGCATCTGCTGCCATCCGCCACAGGCGGATCAACAACAGGGAGACGTTCGTGAAAAAAGACATGTCAATGAACCGCCGCAGTTTTCTGAAGACCTCGGCCGCAGGCCTGGGTGCTTTGGCGGCACCGTCGATCATCTCGTCCAAAGCGCTGGCCTCGTCGGGCGAGCTGAACTTCACCGGCTGGGCTGGCTATGACAAACTGGCCGCCGAAGTGTTCCCGGCCTTCACCGCCGCCACCGGCATCAAAGTGAATTTCAAGGAACTCCCCGATCAGGATACCATGTTCGGCGAAGCCAAGGTCGCGCTGGAAGCCGGCGGCATGGACGTGACCGAGCCGACGATTGACCGTGTGGCTGCTTGGAACTCCAACGGGCTGATCCAGCCGTGGGACGATTCCAAGCTGGCAGTCGACAACTATCTGCCCGGCCTGATCGACGGCAACGCTGCCGGCATGGCGCGCGCTGATGGCAAGCTGCTGTTCGCTCCGTCGAACTGGGGCACCGAATCGATGGTGGTGAACACCGCCGATGCGAAACTGTCATCGCCGCCGTCGCTGGGCGATCTTTTCAGCGCCGACAACCAAGCCACGCTGCGCCCGCATTCGGCACTGGCTGCAATGGGCCGCTATCTCGATGGCGCAGGCAAGCTGCCGCGTCCGTGGATGGATGGCTATTCCGACATGGCCGCAATGACCGAGCTGTGGGACATCGCGCTGGCCGAGGCGATCAAAGCCAAGGGCAACGTCGTGCAGTGGTGGTCGGGCGAGAATGAGGCCAACGCAGGCTTCACCGCCAATGGCGCGACCGTTGGTCTGTGCTGGGATTCCACCGGCTACAACCTGCGCAACGATGGCTACGCCTATGTCGCCCCGGTTGAAGGTGCCTTTGCCTGGAACCAAGGCTTCGTGCTGATGAAAAACGCCGTCAACGTCGAGCAGGCGCATGAATTCGCCAAGTTCGTCTCGACCCCGGACGGTGCGGCAATGTGGGCAACCGCGTTCTCGGCAAACCCGGTTGGCAAGGGCGGCTACGACAAAATGGGGCCGGACGTTGCCAAATACTACGGCGACTTCCTGACCGCAGAAACCTCGGCAAAACTGTGGTGGTGGCCGGCACAATCGGCAGAATTCCTGACCAAGCGTGCGGAATATGCTGACAAATACAAGGCCGCGTAAGCGTTCAGCCTGACACTGACGCCGGGTCCGCAGGGGCCCGGCGTTGATATTTCTGCGGCCTATGTTGGGGCCTTATAACAAAAACACATCAGGGGGAAAGACGATCCATGAGTGCAGGGATTGATCTTAAGAATGTATGCTGCGACTTCGGAAATTTCCGCGCGGTAGATAACGCCAATATCTCGATCAAACCCGGCGAGTTCTTTTCGTTTCTCGGGCCGTCTGGCTGCGGCAAGACCACGATCCTGCGGATGATTTCCGGCTTTATCGAGCCGACCTCGGGCAGCATCCAGATCGGTGGCAAGGATATGAAGGGCCAACGCCCGAACCAGCGCCCGACCGCGCTGATTTTCCAGAACCTTGCGCTGTTTCCGCTGATGTCGATCTGGGAGAATATCTCGTTCGGTCTGGAAGTGCGCGGCGTCGATAAAGCCACCCGCCGCGCCAAGGCCGAGGCACTTTTGGAAATGGTCGATCTGCCCGGCGCTGCCGACAAGATGGTCAGCCAGCTTTCGGGCGGCCAGAAACAACGCGTCGCAATCGCCCGCGCTTTGGCTGTCGAACCCGCCGTGATGCTGCTGGACGAGCCGCTGTCGGCGCTCGACCTCAAGCTGCGCCAGCACATGCGGGCCGAACTCCGCGCCATTCAGAAGCGCACCGGCGTGACCTTCATCTACATCACCCACGATCAGGGCGAGGCGCTCGCCATGTCTGACCGTGTCGGCGTGATGAGTCAGGGCCGCATCCAGCAAGTCGCCAATCCGCGCGATATCTACAACAACCCGGTCAACGGATTCGTGGCGTCTTTTGTCGGCGAAAACAACATCTTCGCAGGATCGGTCAGCACCGCCGCAGATGGCATGGCAGGCTTTGACACCGCCCTCGGCCCGTTCCGCGCGCGCTTGGGCGAACAGGCCAAGGGCAGCAATCTGAAACTTTACGTCCGCCCCGAACACACCATCCTGTCGGAAACCGCCGCCGCCGAAAACTCGGTGCCGGTGACGGTTTCCGAAGTCTCGTTCGAGGGCGCCTTCATCGCGGTGCATGGCAAGACCACCAGCGGCCAGACCATCGTCGCCGAATTGCGCAACGACGGCTCGGCCACCGTGCCCGAGATTGGCACCGCCCGGTTCGCGCATTTCAACGCAGCCCACGCGGCCATTCTGCCCGACAGCACCGTGGGGGCATAGATGAGCAACATGATCCGCCGCTACGGCGCACCCCTGACCCTGTTGATCTGCCTGCTGACCGCCTTCTGGCTGCTGATGCTGGTGATCGTGCCGAACATCACCCTGCTGGAAAGCTCGTTCCGCCCCTATCTGCCGGTGGCCGATATCGGCGGCCCGAAAGATGTCTACACCGCCGCCAACTATCTGAAAGTGTTCAACGGTGCGGTGGATGTGTCATTTCTGGGCATCGACTTTCAACTGCCGGTGCATGTGCTGACCTTCACGCTGACGCTGTTTTACTCGGTGGTGGTCACGTTGATCTGCTTCATGCTGGCCTACCCGCTGGCCTATTTCATGGCGAAAATCCTCAGCCCCCGCTCGCTGCCCACCATGTTCCTGCTGCTGTTCGTCCCACTCTGGGTGTCCGAAGTGCTGCGGGCCTTTGCGTGGTGGATCATCCTTGCGCTGAAAGGCCCGCTGTCTTGGGCCTTGGTCAACCTGCATATCATCGACAAGGAAGTGCGCTGGATCACCGGCTATAACGGCGTGATGATCGGGCTGGTCTACACTTACGTGCTGTTCATGATCTTCCCGGTCTACAACGCGATTTCTTCGTTGGATTCCAACCAGATCGAAGCCGCCGAAGATCTGGGCGCGCCGTGGTGGCGCATCCATTGGCGCATCGTTCTGCCGCATGCCAAACCCGGCATCGCTTCTGGTGCGGTGATGGTGTTCATGCTGTCGGCAGGCTCGCTGCTGGTGCCGTCGATCTTGGGCTCGACCACCTCGCAATGGTTCACCCAGACGGTGCAGCAATGGATGCTGGATGCGCTGGATTGGAACACGGCTGCGGCCTATGCCTTCCTTCTGCTGCTGATGTGCACCTTGTTCGTCAGTCTGGTGATGAAGATCTTCCGCGTCAAACTTTCTGACATCGCGAATTAAGGGGAAAGCCATGCACAAATTGCGCCAAACCCTTGCCCGCGTCTATGCCGGCGCCTTCATCTTCTACATGCTGCTGCCCTTGGTGATCATGGCGGCAGCGGCCTTCAACGACAACAAGACCCCCTCCATCGTGCCATGGAAGGGCTTCACCTGGCGCTGGTTTGAGGCGCTTTGGGCCGATGCCCGGATGTGGCACGCGTTTCAGAACACCATCTTCGTGGCCATCGCCGTCAGCGTGCTGGCGGTGATCGTCGGCACGGCGGCGGCGATCCTGATCAACTCGGTCTCGGGCAACCTGCGCGCGGCTTTGTATGGCACGATGATCTCGACCATCCTGATCCCCGGTGCTGTGATCGGCATTTCGACGATGATCATGTGGACCAAGATGGGCAACGGCCTTGGCACCGATTTCATCCTGTTCAAACCGGGCCTGCATCTGTCGGTGCTGGGGCAGGTCAGCTACATCGCCGCCATCGTGATGCTGTTGGTGCTGGCAAGACTGCAAAGCTTTGATCAGGGGCTGGAGGAAGCCGCCCTTGATCTGGGCGCAACCCACGCACAAGTGATGCGCCGCATCCTGCTGCCGCATCTTTATCCGGCAATCGGGGCAGGGGCGGCGGTGGCGTTCTTCCAGTCGATCGAGAACTTCAACGTCACGCAATTCACCCGTGGCGGGGCCGATACGCTGACGGTCTATGTGTTCTCGAAAGTGCGATCTGGCATCACCCCCACCATCAACGCGCTGGCCTTGCTGCTGATCGGCGTAACCTTGGCGCTGGCGGTGGTCTACGAATTGAAGCGCCGCCGCAACGCCAGCCTAGAGGCCGCACGCGACGCCGAAGCCCGCCGCGCCGCCGCCTTGGAAGAAGCCGTCATCTGACAAAAAAGGCCCGGAGCAATCCGGGCCTTTTTCGTATCTAATACAACGATGGCGCGGGGGTGCTGAGGCCTCATCCGCCCGAAATTCCCACATAAATCGCAGTTTTCTACTACATGTAGTGGTCTTGCTGCGTCAGAAACACAAGTCATTCCCAGATGGGAAGACGTTCGGCTTGGGCGACAGACCAGCCAGCGCCCAAGCTTACCGCAAGTTAAAAGAACGCCTGCAACCCGGTGACAGCACGCCCAAGGATCAGCGCATGCACGTCATGCGTGCCCTCATAGGTGTTGACCGTCTCAAGGTTGACCATGTGTCGCATGATCTGGAAATCTTCCTGAATGCCGTTGCCGCCGTGCATGTCGCGCGCCCAACGTGCCGCGTCCAGCGCCTTGCCGCAGTTGTTGCGCTTGACGATGGAAATCATCTCAGGCGCGGCATTGGCCTCGTCCAGCAGACGACCAACACGCAAAGATGCCTGCATGCCCAGTGAAATCTCGGTCAGCATATTCGCCAGCTTCAACTGATAAAGCTGCGTCTGCGCCAGCGGTTTGCCGAACTGCTTGCGGTCCAGCCCATACTGACGTGCCGCCCCCATGCAGAACTCCGCCGCGCCCAGCACGCCCCAGGAAATGCCATAACGCGCGCGGTTCAGGCAGCCAAACGGCCCCTTCAGCCCCTCGACATGCGGCAGCAGCGCGTCCTCGCCGACTTCGACATCCTTCAGCACGATCTCGCCAGTGATGCTGGCGCGCAGAGACAGCTTGCCGCCGATCTTCGGGGCCGTCAGACCCTTGGTGCCCTTGTCCAGCACAAAGCCTTTGATCTTGCCGCCATGCGCCTCGGATTTCGCCCAGACCACGAACACATCCGCAATCGGTGCGTTGGAAATCCACATCTTCGCGCCGTTCAGCACATAGCCATTGGCGGTTTTCTTCGCCACGGTCTTCATGCCCGCAGGGTCCGATCCAGCATCCGGCTCGGTCAGACCAAAACAGCCGATCCACTCACCACTCGCCAGCTTCGGCAGATACTTCATCCGCTGCGCCTCGGTGCCATAGGCATAGATCGGATACATCACCAGCGAGGACTGCACCGACATCATGCTGCGATAGCCCGAATCCACCCGCTCAACTTCCCGGGCGATCAGACCGTAAGCCACATACGACGCGCCCAAGCCGCCGTATTGTTCCGGCACGGTCACGCCCAGCAAACCCATCTCGCCCATCTCACGGAAGATCGCCGGATCAGTGGATTCTTCGCGATAGGCCGCAATCACCCGCGGTTGCAGCTTTTCCTGCGCATAGGCGCGGGCGGCATCGCGCAACATGCGCTCTTCCTCGGTCAACTGATCTTCCATGCGGAAGGGGTCTTGCCAATCAAACCGCCCCAGATCAGGCGCATCCTTGGCTTTCAACTTCGGTTTGTCGGTCATGGTGATCTCCTGTCGCTTTGCCGATCATATTGCACGACTGCGCGAAAAAGCCTAACGAGGTTCTCACACCAAAACATGAGGAAACCTCATATGCTGTCGCGCCGCTACCTGCCGTCGATGCCGTCGCTGCTGGCGCTAGAGGCGGTAGATCGCACAGGCTCAGCCTCTGCCGCGGCAGAAGAGTTGAACCTGACGCAAGGTGCGATTTCCCGGCAGTTGCAGGTGCTCGAGGGGCAGTTGGGCTTGCCCCTGATCATCCGCGACAAGCACCGGCTGCGGCTGACTCCGGCAGCACAGGATTACTGCCGCGAGATCCGCCGCGCGCTGCTGGCGCTGAACCAAGCCGGGCTGACCCTGCGCGCCAATCCCAATGGTGGCACGCTGAACCTTGCAATCCTGCCCGCCTTCGGCATGCACTGGCTTGCCCCGCGGCTTGCGCGCTTTGCCGCGCAGCACCCCGAAGTCACAGTGAACCTGTCAACCCGGCTGCAACCGTTCGATTTCGCCATCAGCCATTTCGATGCCGCCATTCACTACGGGCGGCAGGATTGGCATGGCGTCGATTACCTGCCGCTGATGGAGGAGGAAATCCTTGCCGTTGCCGCCCCCAGTCTGCTGAAAACCCCGCTCCAAAGCGCCAATGACATTCTCTCATATCCGCTGCTGCAACTGGAAAGCCGCACCGGCGATTGGGGCCGCTGGCTCGCGCATCACGGCCAGCCCGGTCAACGCCCGCCCGCCATGCTGTTCGACCAATTCGCCACCATGACCCAAGGTGCCGTCCACGGCCTTGGCATCGCCTTGCTGCCCGTGTTTCTGATCACCCGCGAGCTGGCCGAAAACCGGCTGGTGCCCGCCTTCGGCACCGCCATCCGCTCGCTTGGCAGCTATTATCTGGTCTGGCCCAAAGACGCCGCCCTGCGCGCGCCTTTGATCTCGTTCCGCACATGGATCGCCGCCGAGCGAAATGCGTGAAGTTTAACGCAAATGGTCATCCTCTCTGCGCAAATATCCTCGGGGTGAGCGCGGCACGCGCGAGGGGGCGAGCCCCCTTGCCTTTGATCAAACCTCCCGCCACTCTGCCGCCAAACAAAGGGGCTATCCATGCAACCCAACCACATCGGTGACGTGTCTTTCTGGTATGCCGACATCGGCCTGCCACAAACCCGCCGTCCGGCGCTTGCCGCTGACACCACCGCAGATGTTGCGATCATCGGTGCGGGCTTTACCGGGCTTTGGACGGCCTATTATCTGAAAAAGGCAAATCCCGGCCTGAACGTGCTGGTGATCGAGAAGGAATTCGCTGGTTTTGGTGCATCGGGGCGCAATGGTGGCTGGTGCATGGGGACCTTCGCCTGGAACCATGAGGCCTACGCGAAAGCCACCAGCCGCGCTGCGGTTTTGGAGATGGTCAAGGAACTTGAAACCACTGTCCCCGAGATCATCCGCGTTTGCGCCCAAGAAGGCATCGACGCCGACATCATCCCCTCTGAAGAATTGATGATCGCCACCAATCCCGCGCAACTCGCCCGGATGCACGAGTCTATTGCGCATCACAAACTTTGGGGCAACGCCCATCGCGTCCGCGAACTGACCCCGGCCGAGGTCAAGCAGCGCATCAGTGCCCCCAACGTGCTGGGCGCAATGGTTGTCTCTGGCATGGCACGCATCCAGCCTGCGAAACTGGTGCGCGGTCTGGCCGAGGCTTGCGAGCGTATGGGCGTGCGCATCGCCGAAGGATGCGAGGTTCTGTCTTATGACAAGGGCGAAATCCGCACACCGAAAGCCGTGGTCAAAGCCCCGATCATCCTGCGCTGCACTGAAGGCTTCACCGCCACGCTTCCGGGACACAAACGCGAATGGCTGCCGCTGAACTCGGCCCAGATCGCCACGGTGCCGCTGCCGCCCGAAGTGTGGGAGAAAATTGGCTGGCACGGGCACGAGTTGATCGGCGACATGAACAACGCCTATTGCTACTGCCAGCGCACGCGCGAGGGCCGCATCACCGTGGGCGCGCGTGGGGTGCCGTATAGATACGCCAGCCAAATGGACAAAAACGGCGAACCCGATGCGGAAACCATCCGCCGTCTGACCGAAATTCTGCACACGCATTTCCCCGAGGCCGCCAACTACCCGATTGATCATGCCTGGTGCGGCGTGATCGCCGTGCCACGCGACTGGTGCGCCACCGTCGGGCTGGACCGCGCCACCGGACTTGGCTGGGCGGGCGGTTATGTCGGCACCGGCGTTTCCACCGCCAATCTGGCGGGCCGCACCTTGGCCGATCTCGCCTTGGGCCGCGACACAGCGATTGCCAGATTCCCATGGGTCAACCGCCGCGTGCGGCAGTGGGAGCCTGAACCCTTCCGCTGGTTCGGCGTGCATCTGATGTATAAACTGCTGCGCATCGCAGATAAGCGAGAGTCCAAACTTGGCATCCCGCCATCGAAATTCGCGGCCTTCGGCAACTGGCTGACAGGCCGCCATTAAGGCGCGCCGTCAGCCAGCTACGGTCAACCGCCCGGCGTCACGCCAGATTGGCGCGGAAGAACGCCACCGTCCGCTCCCAAGCCAACTCTGCCGCCGCCTTGTCATAGCGCGGCGTGGAATCGTTGTGAAACCCGTGGTTTACACCCGGATAGATGAACGCCTCATACTGCGTGCCCGCCGCCTTCAGCGCCGCCTCATAGGCTGGCCAGCCTTCGTTCACGCGTGTATCCAGCTCGGCATAATGCAGCAACAGCGGGGCTTTGATCTTGGCCACATCCTCTGGCTTCGGCTGCATCCCATAGAACGGCACCGCGCCGCCCAATTCAGGATAAGCCACCGCAGCCGCATTCGACACCCCGCCGCCATAGCAGAACCCGGTGATGCCAACCTTGCCGGTTGCAGCCTCATGCGCCATCATCCATTCAATCGCCGCGAAGAAATCGTTCATCAGCTTTTCAGGATCAACCTTGGCCTGCAGCGCCTTGCCCTCTTCGTCATTACCGGGATAGCCGCCAACACTGCTTAACCCATCCGGCGCAAGGGCGAGAAACCCTGCCTTTGCCAATCGCCGCGCCACATCTTCGATGTAGGGGTTAAGCCCGCGGTTTTCATGCACCACCACCACCGCAGGCAGCTTGCCCGTCGCAGCGGCGGGGCGCACCAGATAGCCGCGTACATCGCCATTGCCTTTGGGAGAAGGGTAGGTGACGTAATCTGCCACAATATCAGGGTCGTTGAAGCTGACCTGCTCGGCCAAGGCGTAATTGGGTGACATCAAGCCCAAAACCGCCGCCGCCGTCAGCCCGCCGACGGTAAAGCGCCCGGCTTTTTCCAGAAACTCCCGCTTTGAAATCTTGCCATGGGCGTAAAAATCGTAAAGCTCCAGCAACTCTGGGCTGAAATCCTTTGCCGTCATGCGTGTCATCGTATTCTCCCTGTTTGCGCGCGTAAAATGCTAGGGCAGTTTGCGCGCAGGCCCACACACGCCTCCGTGATCTGGCCCGCCATGGCAGGATCGCGCCAATTTGCCTGAAATCGTCATCCTCTGCGCAAAAATATCCCGGGGTGAGCGCGGCACGCGCGAGGGGCTGGCCCCTCTGCGACATCACAGCCTCTCGCACAAATGCAGAATCCGGCGCACAGTCGTCCTATGCAAACAGCCGATCTGCCCACCCCGCTTGATCAACAGCTTCAGGGAATAAACCTGATCGTGTTCGATGGCGAATGCGTGTTCTGCTCGGCTTTCTTCCGCTTCATGCTGCGGGCTGATCGCGCGCAGAAATTCCACTATGCCACAGCGCAAAGCCCGCTCGGCCAAGCGCTATACGCCGGCCTCAACCTGCCGCTCACCGACTTTGAAACCAATCTGGTGATCACCCGCGGCCAGATCCACCAGCGCCTTGATGCTTTCGCTGCTGCCATGGCCGAACTGCCGCTGCCGTGGCGTCTGGCGCGCCATTGCCGCCTGCTGCCGCGCCGCGTCAAGGATGCGATCTACAAACCCATCGCCCGCAACCGCTACCGTATCTTTGGTCGCTACGACACCTGCCTGATCCCTGATGCCATCCTGCGCGGGCGGTTTCTAAGCTAGCCCGCGCCCGCCGTTCCGCGCGGGCCAACCGCGCCTGCAGCTTTAGCCATTGCCCACTTCTGCGGATTATACGCATACTGAGCCGTATCATGTGTGAGAGCGGCCAATGCATTTCTTGCTTCTAGAAGAACTCAAGCCGTTTTCTGTGCTGGCGGGTTTTATCGTCGTTCTGCTGGTCATTGCAATCGCCCTGACCTTGGTGGGGCTGTCCAGCAATATCGAGGTGGACGGCGCCGATCATGGCCTTGATTTCGATGCCGAGTTTGATGCGCAACTTGATCTGCAACCCGGCGGGGCCCATGCGGGGCTGATGACGGCGCAAGAGCTTGCAATGCTGGATCTTCCGGCGACCAGAACGCCAGCGTTGCAAGGCCCGCGCCCACCTACACCATAGCGGCCAAGGGCGCGGCGCCTGAGCGGGTGGAGGTGCTGATCTCGAACTACGAGTTGGTCGGGTTCTGACGGTGTGAAACCGCCCTTTATGCGGGGCATAAATGCACCGTTTGCAGGCAGTACGCACAAACTGTCGACTTCTTGACCGCTGCCAAGGGAATCCGACGCCTGGGCCACATACCGATCAGATGGGGTTGCGCATGCCAGAGACGGGTCTCGTTGACCAATCTCCCGTCGGCATAGAAAGATGAAATTCATAAAAAGGCGTCGCGCGCAGTGGATGCGCAGGAGGCCTTGGAACACAAACGCCGGGGAAAAAATCCCCGGCGTTTGATTTATCGTTCAGATGTGCTGATCGACCGGATCAGTCGAAAAACAAGAAGTCGCTCTCGGATACTGGGTTTTGAAGGTTGAACGTCATCGAGGCAGTGTCGCTATAAACGACGGTGAAGCCAGAACTTTGGATAACCAGCGCCGAATTCGAGTTAGCATCGTAGTATAGGCCGGGAGCCAAATTCTCCCAGGTTCCTGAACTGAGGTCAATGGTGTCTTGCCCGGTGGTGAAGTCGAGAATAGTCACGCTGGCATATTCCCGATTGATCGCGTCTGCTGCATACGAGGCTGCGTTGAACACAAAAACATCCGCGCCATCGCCACCTGTCATCGTGTCCGCTCCGGAGTAGCCGACAATGCGGTCATTGCCAGCGCCGCCACTGATGATGTCGTTGCCTGCGCCACCATAGATGCGGTTATCACCGTCATTGCCCGTCAGGGTCATGCCGGTGTCACCGCCGTAAAGATCAAGGTTCAGGGTGCCAACAAGCTTCAAAGCTTCGATGTTCGAATGGCTGCTTTCCCGCAGGGTGAACACAGCCGAAAACACGGTATCAAAGCCGCCCGTGCCAGTCTCGAACACTTCATCAAACAAGTCATCGACGCCGAAAAGGTCATCACCCTCGCCGCCGAACAGGTTGTCACTGCCTGCACCGCCAACCAACGTGTCGTTCCCGATCCCCCCGTAAAGCACATCGCTTTCGGTGCCGCCATTCAGGAAGTCATGGCCCAAGCCGCCCGAAAGACTGTCTTCGCCCGCTTGTCCAATCAACCGGTCGTCGCCATCGCCACCGTAAAGGCTATCCGAACCTGTATCGCCGAACAGCGTGTCATTGCCGTCGTCACCGGAAAGCATGTCGTTGTCGCCGCCGCCAATCAACAAGTCGTGGCCCAAACCGCCCGAAAGACTGTCATCGCCGACTCCTCCCTGCAACCGGTCGTCGCCATCGCCGCCGTTCAGGGTGTCCAAGCCGACCCCGCCGCGCAACACATCGGCTCCGTTCTCACCTTCCAGAACATCGTTGCCCGCACCGCCGTAAATCGTGTCAGCACCGTCTCCGCCGAACACATGGCCATCGGCAGCATTGTCCCAGATGGTGTTGTTTGCCCGGTTGCCGATGATCTGCACTTCGGAATAGCTTGCGGTCGCCTGCACACGGATGTTTTCAACGTTCTCTGACAAGTCCAGTGAGAAGGTTGCGCCAAACGCGGCAAGGACCTGCGTGGTCAGCACCACAGTATCAATCCCGCCCAGAACACCGGCAGTTTCAAGGAGAGTGACGTTGCTGCTGCGCAGCACAAAGGTATCGTCGCCTTCACCGCCTGTCATGACATCTGTCAGAGAGTAGTTTGCGGCGATGGAAGGGTCGAGGCTCGTCAGGCCAATCGTTGAATAAATGATATCGTTGATCAGGGCCAGAGCGCCGAGGGCTCAGCGGGCCCGACAGTGATTGTCAAAGGCCCGGCAAAGGGACGTTGGCGCATCGGGCGGCATTTTACGACCGAGCCCACCTCCATTCAGGCGCACGAGCTGACCGAGGCCCAGTGGTTGGCGCTTTCCGGTGATCCCGAACTGCTCGTCAGCGTCGTCGATCCGCCTGACTGACGCCGCCGCCTCTCATAGCGCCGACCCCATGTGTTTTTCAGATCAGAGGCTTTGATGACCTATGCCACCCAACAGCAAATGGCGACGCGCTTTGGCGAAGCGCAGCTGGTCTTGCTGACCGACCGCGCAAGCGTGGCGACCGGCGTCATCGACGCAGCCGTTATGGCGCGGGCTCTGTCGGATGCTGATGCGGTGATCGATGGCTATCTGGGCGCGCGCTACACCCTGCCTTTGGCTGAAATCCCGCCACTCATTACGGATCTGGCGCAGGTGATCGCCTATTGGAAGCTGCACATCAGCGAACCTGACGCAAAGACGCGGACCGATTACGAGCAGGCCGTAAAGATGCTGAAAGACATTGCAAACGGCACCATCCGCATTCCCG
The DNA here is from genome assembly GCF_042646385.1 of Cypionkella sinensis. NCBI lineage: Bacteria > Pseudomonadati > Pseudomonadota > Alphaproteobacteria > Rhodobacterales > Paracoccaceae > Cypionkella > Cypionkella sinensis. The sequence goes on from NZ_JBHRTO010000001.1 coordinate 100,935, forward strand.
CAGCAGGCATCGAACCCGCCACCTCCGGGGCATCGGGCGTCATGACTACAGATCGCGATCGCCCGTTTACCCGATTGTCTCGGGAGACTATCGCTTGGCAGCCTACAAAGCGGCCAGCGGCAACGCAAACTTCACGCTGACGAACGTGATCTGCACCATCGAACAACTCAACAAATAGGCACGGACATGGCGCGTATTCTTCTCGCACTGCTGCTGCTCGCCGCCCCCGCAAGCGCCGAGCCTGACAGGATCTCCTACTTGCTCGGCTCGAACCACATCGGCGCGAAGATGCCGTTTGAACAAATCAATCCGGGTGTCTTTCTGACATGGGAGGGCGCGCCTCTTGACTGGACGGACGGGGCCTATCGCAACAGCTTCGGCAAGCTCTCGGCATCGCTGACAGCCAGCCTGCCGCTGATCCGCTGGGACAATGGCGAGCTTGCGGCTTTCGCGGGCGTTGCCGTCTATCCCGGCGACGGTCGAAGCTTTGCCGTGCATGCCGGTGACCTTGTGCCTGTCGGCGGGTTGCAACTGCGCCAGGGCTACGCCTTCGTGCAAGCCATCCCCAGCGACGGCCGCACCGTCGATGCCATCGTCACCTTCGGCCTGACGTTTCCGATGGGGGAGGGCTTCTGACACCACCAGTCTACTGGCCTTTTAAGGAGGCCGGGGGGTGCGCTAACACCCTCCAGCACGGGGACACGTCCGCTAAAACCGCCCCCGCCGACCAAGCAAAGCTTATGGCCGCTCCACCCCTCGAGAGGCGCGGCGAAAGTGGGTCGATTCTACATGCCGGATCAAGAGATTCGTTGCTGCGCCTGTGCGCGGTTGCTATTTAAAATGCAGGCAGGGGCGCTCAGCGGTGCCCTTTCCATCAAATGCCCGCGCTGCCGGGCGTTCAATCACTTGAGGCCCACGAGCCCGAACCCAGAGCGCAAGATCGCGCCTGACCCGCTCGGAGCCAAATCGTGAAAGCAGAGACCCTTACGCCGATCACGCCTGTTCGCCCGGTTGCACCGTGGCTGGGCGGCAAGCGCAACTTAGCCCGCCGCATTTGCGCGCTGATCGACAACGACACCCAGCACAGCACCTATGCCGAACCCTTCGTCGGCATGGGCGGGATCTTCTTGCGACGGACACGATGTCCGCGCGCAGAATTCATCAATGACCGCGGCCGCGACGTCTACAATCTGTTCCGGGTGCTGCAGGAACATTACGTCGCCTTCCTCGACATGCTGCGATTCCAGATCACGACGCAGGCGAACTTCAACCGCTTGGTTGATGTGGACCCCGAAACCCTGACCGACATGCAGCGTGCGGCGCGTTTCCTCTATCTGCAAAGGCTGGCCTTCGGCGGCAAGGTCTCGGGCAAGAACTTTGGCCTGTCCACGGATCGGTCCGGTCGCTTCAATCTGACCACTTTGGAGCCGGATCTGGAGGCGCTGCACAGCCGCCTTTCGGGGGTGGCGGTGACCTGCATGGACTTCGCCGATTTCATCCGCCGCGTGGACCGGCCGGAGACGCTGTTCTACCTCGATCCGCCCTATTGGGGCTGCGAGGGAGACTATGGCAAGGCGCTGTTCAGCCGCGAACGGTTTGAAGAACTGGCCACGGTTTTGGGGGCTTTAAAGGGGCGTTTCATCCTGTCTTTAAACGACGTTGAAGGCGTGCGGGAAACCTTCAAAGCCTTCCGATTCCGCGACGTGAAAACCACCTACACCATCGCGGCCAAGGGGGCAGCACCCGAGCGGGCGGAGGTGCTGATCTCGAACTATGAGTTGGGCGGGTTTTGATGCCAAGCGAGGTCCGTTGCTCTGGCTGCGCACAACTGTTATTAAAAATCGAAGAGGGCGCGCTTGTCGGCGCGCTCTAGATCAAACGCCAGTTTTACAGAGCGATCAATCACCCTTAGCTAGACCCGCGCCCGTACCGGCGCTGGCGTAGCTGTGGTTCAGCGGGCCCTTCATGTGGCTCAAATAACATAAAATTTCACAACATTGGTGTCCATCTTAAACCTCCACTTTACCAAAGTGAGGTTTAAGATGGAAATTGGCAACCAGGTCCTCTAACGTCACATCATTTGGCTCAACGGGTGTTGATGGTGCAGAAAATTCAGGCGATCCGGTTCAAGCAGTGGCTCTCCGAATGGGATGATTTTGATTTCGACGCTGAGCAGCATAGACGTAAACCTGATGCGCACATCTTGCTTTTTTCAATGCCTGCAGTGCAGTTGCGAGCTCTAAGCGGTGTTTATCGGCGAACCCGTGATCATGAGGGTGGGGAAGGTCTTCAACGATTGCACGACCCCAAACGCTCGGCAGCGATTCGTGATTTTGTTCGTTTTGGCCATCCATATAGTGGTCTGCCGATCCTTGCTCGAGACGAACCTTCGGCTGCCCTACGCAAACCTGGCTGGCTGCCAACTGCAATTGTCGTCAACATTCTCACGGAAGGTGATGAACGGCGTGGCAGAAAAGTTTCACCGTCGGACATTGTCTCGATCTACAACGATGGAGGAAGCCGTGCGGAGTTGACGCTGCCTTATTCAGACAGGCTCAAGCAATGGGTGCCGTCTGATCTTGAGCCGTTCGAAGTGATCGACGGTCAGCATCGGCTATGGGCCTTTGAGGAAGCACTCAAAGATGGCAATTTGCCCGGTGACTTCGAACTTCCTGTTGTGGCTTTCACAGGCCTTGATGTTGGCTGGCAGGCATATCTGTTTTGGTCGATTAACGTTTCACCTAAACGCATAAATCCCAGCCATGCGTTCGACCTTTTCCCTTTGTTGCGTTCCGCTGCATGGCTTGAGACCTTGTCTGATTTGCGTATCTATCGCCAAGCGCGAGCGCAGGAATTGACGGAACTGCTCTATACTCAGCCGGAAAGCCCCTTTCACAATCGTATCAACATGCTCGGCGAGTCTTCGAAGACAGCTCCTGCTGGGGCGGGCGTTACGCAAGCTGGCTGGGTTCAAGCAATTACGACAAGCTTTCTCTCAACGGGTAGCGGTCGTTCCGCGAACGGCCTTTTTGCCGCAGAGATTTCACCTGCGACAGGTCCGCTCCGCTGGTCCCGTCCACAGCAAGCCGCTTTTCTAATTGTTCTGTGGAACTCCATTCGCCAAGCTTTGATGCAGTCTACTGAAGAATGGGTCGCACAACTCACGCGGCCGAATGGTCCGGAAATGCTTGATCGTGACGCTGTGGCAGCCTTCACCGGCAACAGGACGATGCTCAACCAAGAGCAAGGAGTGCGCGGCGTTTTGGCCGTCGCCAACGAAATCTTCTTCTCTCTTGCACAGTTGAATACTAATGATTTCGAAATTGAAACTCAGCTTTTTCCAGGAACAGCAACCAGTTCTGAAGACGTCTCCGTCGCGATCAGCGAACTAGAAAATACTAAACTTATGAATTGGATCAACGATTTTGGAACATCGATCGCTAGCTTTGATTGGCGTTCTGCGGATGCTCCTGGGCTCGACGATAACCAGCAAATGTTGAAGCGAGCATTTCGTGGCAGTAGCGGATACGTTGCGCTCAGGGCACAATTATTCAAACACTTGTCGAACGGTCCGAAGGAAATTGCCGACGTCGCCTCGGAAGCATTGAAGCGGTCGTTCTGAAATGACCGCCCAGTTAACCGACGCCGACAAGATGGCGATAGCACGTGCAGACCCCGGCGCCATAGTAAATGCCTTGAGCCGCTTTCGAGTGCAAGGATGTCCACCATGGTTGCCGGTTGCGCATCCATATCCAGACGGAACAGTGCCCAGAGATCGAGTTGGTTTTGCAGCAGTTTCGCAAAACGACATGCTCCACGTTATTGCTGTTAGAGGCCCCCTGCATGTCATTGATGGTTGGAGCTATTTAGGGAGGGCTTTCTCGGCATTACTTAGTGGTCAGGCGCATGCTGCACGACATTTGGCCTACTATGCCGAGCTTCGCGCCGCGCTTTCAATTTTGGCCAGTTCTGGAATCGGTATTTTCAACAAACGAAATGCCGTCATTGATGCGGCGGGAGCAGTCCATATCATCTCTGAACATGGCACGCACAATATGGCATGGCTCGCACTTGCAGAATGGGCCACATCATCCTTGAGAGTGGAGAGGTTGATAAAACCAATCCAATTTGCAGGGACTTCGCTTCTTGAACCTTTTCGTGAATTCTTTCCTGCTCAGACTTTGACCTTAGGCAGTGAGCTAATGCTCAAATGGGGCTTTGACCTTAGGCAAGGAGCGGAAGATCGCGACGAGCGAAATTGGTCGAGCTATCAGCCGACGGCGCTACTTCCTCTGCAAACTAGTCCTGCGGAGGATTCCGAGTTCCTGCGCATGTTTTGGAATGTGTGCCGACCACACGGCGTAGAGCTTGAACGCCATCTGTTTCGATCACTGCTTGAGGAGGAAGCACTATCGCACAATCTTCAAATGGCAGATTTTGAGCACATCTATGGGAACCTGCACCAAGGGGCAAAGAACACTGTGTCCTTCGAGTTCCTGACAAGAGTCGACGATTCGGTGGATCATGTTTTTATGCTCCATTTGGCCAATGTCGAAGTGCCCGCGCCACCCTATGCAATGATGTGCCGTGCCGGTTTGCTCCTGAAACTTGCGACCGGAATGGCCGAAGAGAACTTACGCGCAGCTGGCGTTCAGCCTGTTCAACACTTCAACAACTGGTGGAAAGATTTTGGGGGGCATCACGGCCTCTGGCGTCCGGACCTTCCGCCTGAAACCACAGCCGATCTTTGGGACGACGTTGATCTTGCGCTTGAAGAAAGCGCCGCTGCACCTAAAGCCCATCGACATGAGTGGATCCAATCGTTAGGAGCCAGTGCCATGAGAATGTGTGAAACTGAACGGGCTGCGCTCTGGGGGCTATTCCCTTGAAATACATGGGTTCTAAGCGGGCAATGCTTGGCAATGGGCTAGGCGAAGCCCTTGGACGTTCAATAGCCAAAGCTGACCGTGTTTTTGATCTCTTCACAGGTTCCGCAGCTGTCGCTTGGCATGTGGCTGAAAAGCATGGAAAAGAAGTTCTCGCTGGTGATCTTCAAACCTATTCGGCAGTGCTTGCAGCGTCCGTAATCGAACGTACAGAACCCATTGTCGACCGAGCGTGGATTGAAAGCTGGATGCTTCGCGCGCTCGAACGCGTTACGGCACACAAACAGTGGCAAGATATCAGGCAAATTCAAGAGTCTTTGGGCAAAGTTTCCGCATCAGAGGCATCGTCAAATGCGCGTAATGTAAATTTTGGCGAAGGATATCCTATTAGTAGTGCCTATGGTGGCTATTACTTCTCTCCTTGGCAGTCTGTGTGGATCGATGCACTGCGCAAGAGCCTACCCGATGCAGAAGACCTCAGGAATGTCGGACTCGCTGCGCTAATCCAAGCTGCAAGCCGCTGCGCAGCTTCACCTGGCCACACTGCACAGCCCTTTAAGCCGAATGAAACGGCGGGCCCGTATCTGATCGATGCGTGGCTGAAAGATCTGCCCGCAATACTCCTCAAGCGGATAGACGATATCGCCCGGCGTAAGGCAAACAAGAAAGGCTGCGCATACTGCATGAATGCCAGCGAACTTGCCGAAATGGCGCGACCAGGCGATCTCGTTTTTCTCGATCCACCCTATTCGGGCGTGCATTATAGTCGCTTCTATCATGTGCTTGAGAGCATAGCTCGGGGCGAAGTGGGCGATGTTACAGGGTCGGGACGATATCCAGAGAGACGTGAGCGCCCGAGCTCTGACTTTTCAATGCTGAGCACTTCCAAGCGTGCTCTGAATGATCTTTTGGAAATCCTCGCCAGACAACAAGCTAGCGTCATCATCACTTTTCCGGCAGGAAAAGCATCGAACGGTCTCAGCGGGGACGACGTTAAGGCCACCGCTGGCGATCACTTTCGTTTGGAGGAAGCTAAGGTTTCCTCGCGATTTTCGACCTTGGGCGGTGACAGCAAACACCGTGCCGCACGCCAACAAGCAGACGAACTTATCCTGACGCTATCGTCTCGCCCTAACTAAGAAGCGAAAATCGCGTTGCTGCAGACTCTGCTGTCAAACTGTGCAAACTCTGCTGTCACGCCACAGTTGTGTGTTGACATTAGAACCTGCACAGATGCGGGAACATCCGGGAATAGGTGGAATTTATCGAAAAATGCTGTAAAAACGGTGGCTTACAGGAATTTTAACGCCGAAAAACTCCATGGGAGCCAGTTTGCATAAGTGCAATTATCGGACTCAAAAGCCCTGAGATGGCGCTCCGAGCCGCTTTCAGGCGGTTCTGCCGCCCATCGTTTAAATCCCAATAAGATAAGGTGTTCAACGCGGGTTTTGGCCGTCATCAGCGTCCATCTGCCGGAAAACAGGCGGCGGGAACTGGGAACTCAGCTGCCCAGTTCCAAAACCAGTTCCCAGATCGGCGCAAGTGTTTGATTTCACGCAATGAACGCTGAGAAATGCTGCTGGAGCAGACGACGGGAAGTGGGAACTGATTTTCGGTGATGGGGTAGATCCGAGAGGCGGGCACTTCGGCTTCGGGGGGGGGCTGTTCCCCCTAAAGCAGCACAATCGGAGGACGAGTATCGCCTATGCTGACCGAGCTGCCGTTCGCTAAGTAGTATGGGAAAGGTCAATAGAACGGCCTGATCGGCACGAAGGGCGGGGGTGGGCGCTGGCAACACCTCATGAATATCGACAACCCTGAGCCAAAGCGGACAAAGGTCTTGACCTGAACTGGTCGGCTTATGCTGCCTTACTTTGCGGCTAATCTCCTCTTCAGCGAGTGCGCCCGATGTCAAGCGGAGCAGTTCCACGCAGAGCACGCCACCTAAAGAAGCAATACGTCAAAGGTCTTGCAAACGCAGCGCTAACAACTCATCGTCGGCTATGGCTGGGTGGACACTTCGTGTGGGCCCAAAACCTGCGTAGGCGTGTAAAGCAAGGCGGCGATATGATTATTGATTCAAGTCAGTTATTGAACGAAAGCGATGTCGAGCAAAAGCTCCTAATGCCTCTTATGACAGCCAAATCCCCCTACGGGCTCATGCTGCCACCTAACAATATTTACACAAAACAAAGCATCCGCTCGGTGACAATAGATAAAGGCGGTAGTAAAAAGAACTATTTTCCTGACTACCTCTACATGCATCGCGGCATTCCAATAATGGTCGTTGAGGCCAAATCGCCAGGGGAAGATCTCGTAGAAGCACTACGAGAAGCCCGGTTGTATGCTGCGGAAATTAATTCCAAGCACACTGGGGACATCGATCCAGTCAAATTTGTAGTGGCCTGCGATGGAACTCGGCTTCTTGCTGGATATAACAACGACGAAAATCCCCTTTTTGATATTTTGTCAGACAACTTCAGCAGCGAGAACATAGATTATTCAAAGTTCATTCTTCAATTTGGCTTCTCTTCCTTGGATAGATGGGGAGAACAAATAGTCAAAAAAATGCGACCAGTTCGGTATTTCAAACCAAGAAAGCTGGTAGGTGGCGGCGCTGCACAGACCGAAGAAATAGGGCTCAACTCCTTCGGATCGACAATCAAAACGGACTTCAGGGGCCTATTTGATCCTGGGAACATTTCAGAACGCAACGTAATCGCTGCCGAGTGCTATATTCCGTCGAAACGCAGAAACAGATACGTAGATTCTATTGATCGAACCTTTGCGGCTATCATTTCACCGTCAGAGAAATTTGCTGTGGAGCTTGATGACACTAGCAATCCAGTCCCAATCATTAAAAAACTAAGACAAGGTCAAAACCTAGCCAACCAAGTGATGCTACTGATTGGCTCCGCTGGTGCCGGAAAGACGACCTTCGTTGACCACCTTAGGGTTTCGGCGCTGCCAGCTGACGTTCGCCGCAGTACTCGCTGGCTGCACATCAATATGAACGTAGCGCCCGTCTCGCACGATGAAATATACAAGTGGCTAAGGAAGGAAATTATAGCTGGTGTCAAGGCACAGCTCCCGAAAGTTGACTTCGAAGAACTGGAAATAATCAAGCAAATTTTTCGCGCTGACGTTGAAAGCTTTAGGAAGGGAACTGGCAGGCTTCTTGAAGGGAACAAAGATAAGTGGAACGAAAAACTTGCGGATAGGTTAGACGAGAGTCTCGCGGACGATCACAAGGTCGCAAGCTGCTACTGCAAGTACCTTTCCAGTCGCGAGTCTGCCCTTGTTGTAATTGTGCTGGATAACTGCGACAAACGAGAGCTACCTGAGCAACTCCTAATGTTCGAAGCCGCACAATGGTTGCGAACAGAATTTGATGCCATGATCTTCTTGCCGATGCGTGAGGAGACATACGATAATAACCATGATCGGCCGCCGCTGGACACAGCGCTTAAAGATTTGGCGTTTCGGATAGAGCCACCGAGGTTTGACCTCATCCTCAAAAAACGCGTAGATGTGGCGGTCAAACGCCTCAGAGAGAACCCCAACCAGCGTTTTTCCTATGACCTTCCGAACTCAATGAAGGCGACCTATACTGCCGCTGATAAGATTTCTTATCTTACGTCTATTCTGCGGTCTGTGTTTGATAGCGAGGAAAATATTCGTCGACTGTTGATTGGGCTTGCTGGGAGAAATATGCGGCGCGCTATGGAGATATTTCTGGAGTTTTGTTCTAGCGGGCACATTTCAGAGGATCACATACTCAAAATGTTCTCTTCGGGAGGCAGCTATGCGCTGCCCTTGGAGCTTGTCAGTAGGGTCATCCTTCGCCCTAAGCGTCGGTATTATGACAGCGATCACTCATACGTTGTCAATCTCATGGCTGCGGACATCGACGATAAGAAGCCGTCGTTTTTTTGTCGCGTCGCTATCCTCAGATTACTTTCGGGTATCGCACATGACGGGCAGAGCGCGCGAAAGGATGGCTATATGCGTGGTGTGGACATGCTGCCAGAGCTTGAAAAATTTGGTATGACTCAGGACATCATCCTTCGCGAAATCAACTATCTCGTTGGGAAGCATTGCATAATCAGCGAAGATTTTAGCTTATCTGGGATTGAACTGAGCACGCTTATCGCGATTTCGCCAGCGGGACGGACGCATCTATTCTTGCTCAATAATCCACACTATGTTTCTGCGATGGCTGAGGATACGTGGTTTCGTGAAGAACCCGTCGCTAATGCGATAAAGGAGCGCATAAAAAATCCGACCATCCATTTTGAGAATCGCACCGCTTTGATGAACGCAAGGAATTTAGTCAGCTTTCTGGAGCGAGAGCGCGAATTGGCGCTAGAAGACTACCGCATGGTCTTTCCTGACAGCGATGCTCCAGAGCTAATCTCGGTGAGTTCACTTCGAAAGACAGTTAGATTTCGTGAAAAGCAAATGGTAGGAAACTGGGCAGGCGTAGATGAGGCGTTCCCTGTTGGTAGGAAAGTCTCTGGTATCGTCTCTGCGGTGAAAGGTTTCGGCATATTTGTGAAGTTTGATAATGAAGTGTCAGGTCTACTTCACTCAAACCAAGCGAGTGCCGCTGATCTGACCAAAACGATTGGTGATGCTATCGAGGTGATTGTGACTAATGTCGATCAATACACTGAGAAGCTAGGGCTGAAGAGCATTCCCACTTAGCAAAGTGACACTGCCCACCATATTTGGCAATCCTGCAACGCCGCGCCACTCCCGGTGAAGAGATTCCGCTTTGAGGGAGAACTTGTGGTGGCTCGGTTCATTTTCAAACTGCGGCTCCGGGCCGTTACCGTAATTGCAACTGTGCATACTAAATCGGTCCAGCCATTTGTGTGAATGGCGGCAGTGGGCTCGCAGCTGTCATGCGGCAATGCTGCATGCTGAGCTTTGGCGTGCTGCATCTACGCTGTCGGCCCATAGTCGCCGCTCACTTGTCCGGGATGCTGCGTGGCGGCATTCCCCACAGCCGCCCGTCGAACCGCAACGCAGCAAAACTCGGGCAGTTGTGGTAGGGGCCTATTGGTGCCCGTCGTTCATTGATGTCGCAGCACATTGAGTGTATTCGAGATCTCAATTTATGAAGTAACGGCTAGCTGTCGCATCATGCAGCTAGCTTGAAGCGTTGGTACCTGCCACCGATGTTTTAGAAGCCGCTGAAGAACATGCACGACTCAGACCCATTCCCCAACATATCGCTTCGGTCTTTCTTCGGCTTCAGCCCGGAAGAAGACGGCTACATCGGTTGGACCAAAGAGGCCAACCGCAAGCACGTCATGGATAAGGTCGCACCGGGCGATCTGATGATGATATATGGGGCGGGCTCGGGCAGCACCTCGTCTTCGGATGTTTTGAAGGTATTGGGATTTCTGCAGATTGACCCAACGCCAATTCGGGACATCGACAAATCCTCTGTTCGTGGGCTCGAGCGTAAACATCAGAATGGATGGGCCGACAAATGGACTTACGCGCTACCGGTTCGCCGAGCTTGGCGGGTAACTCAAGCGGTGCGCCTCGATCGAGTCGCGTCTGAGACTTATCAGCCCGAAAAGGGGCGTGCGATTGCTGCCTGGAGTCCTCAGATTTCGGCGAATGACAAGGAAAGAGCCTTGGGTCTTCGGGTGACTGAGGTCTCTGTATTTGGAGAACCGCCGTTGGTTGGCGGTTTGGTTGATCAGCCTTTGCGCAATGCGTTTCGCAGCTCAGTCGACAGTGAACTTGGATCCATACGCTTTGAGGCGTCATTCGCCCGCTTTCAGTCCCTAATCGCGGCCTTTGATCAGCCATTCACTGGCTTTGATGAAGGTCTCATCGCCGCTTGGGAAAGTTACAAGCCGCGCGTGCGCGAAGTTGCCTTGACTCGCCTTGGGGCCGACAGCTGGACGCAGGATCACGTCGGCTCCGGCGGCATCGTCGCCAAGGTCATTGATGCCATCGAAATACAGGCCACCCACGGTGACCTGACCAATAATATGGTGTTTTGGCAAAACCGCTTTGGCCACGCCAACCGCGAGCATCGCGCCCTGATCGAAGCAGCAGCAACGGGCACGGGCCTGAAAACCATCGAGGAGCTCCTGTTTCAACTTTATCGCACCGGCCGGGACGAAGGAGAGATCTTCGACGAATTGAGTGAGGCAACCGGAGCAAAATACCCCCTGATGGCCTACCTGTTCTTCCTCAAGGACATGGACCGTTTCATGCCGATCCAGCCCACTGGGTTCGACCGAGTGTTCGCCGAGATCGGTTTGGGGTTCCGCACACTGCGCAGCTGCAACTGGGAAAACTACAACCAGTTCAACGGTATTCTAGACGCACTGCGCGACCCCATCGCGAAGCAGGCCAAATTGGCCTATGTCCGCCTGATCGATGCACACTCCCTGATGTGGTTATTTGCGACCCTGTTGCGCAAAGAGGCAAAGGGCGACTTGGCAAAGGGCGAGAAGGCCGACGCGCGCTATCTTGGGGCAAGAGAAAAATCGATCGCTGAGATCAAGTACTCGGTAGGTAAAACGGTATTCAATTCCAACGGTCAAGTGGTCCCCACTACGGTCAAAAACAAGGAACTGCATTTGTCCGACACAGAGTTGGACAAGTTGATCCGAGACATCCTCAAAATTCAGGAAGATCGATGCGCGATCACCGGCTTGCCTCTCCAATTCAGAGGCACTCAGACGGATGACAACATGCTGCCTTCTTTGGACCGAATCGACAGCAACGGCCATTACGCATTGGGCAACTTACAGATCGTCTGCCGGTTCATTAACTTCTGGAAACAGGCGTCGGACGACGGAGATTTCCGTAGATTGGTCGGCGTACTTCGCGCCCAACAATCGGACAATATATTGCCACTTTGAAGATGGAAGATGTAAGACGAGCGTCTTACTTCAACCGCGACCGCCACAAACACAAACACCCCAACTCACCAATCGTCCGCTACTTATGCTTGGTGATCACTCATGCTTCAGATACTCAGATCAGCTTCCTGCCTTTTGCGTGCAAAAATCTGTCGAGAGCGTGCCCGAGACTTCACCCACATCGGTCGTGCAATTCGACGCCTGCTGCCATCAAACTACTGTCGTTTTCTAAGGACAGCAGATGCCCTACGGCAGGTCATGGTGTTTTTGCTTCGGGTCGTGCAGCTCGGGGAATGGATGGTCGGGGATCATCTCTTGCAGTTGTTCGGGGGACAGCGCTGCCTCCAGGACGTCCATCGCGTCGGAGACGGTGCTGTGCCACATTGGCAGGCCGTTAAAGCCGGTGTCTTCTGGCAGGCCGCGAAGTCGGCAGAGCGCGCGGGCGGCTCGTTCCAATGGGGGTTTCTTGCGGGCGGCAATGGCTCACTCCTGCGCATTTTTCACTATCGTACCGACTAACCGATCATTTTCATGGGTGATTTAACCGAACTTCCCAGTCTTCCTTCTCGCCCTTTGCTTCGGGGTAGAATGCGGCGCAAGCGCAGTGCTCTACGTTCGAAACTGACAACTCTGTCCATATGCCCCTCGACGAGAACTGCTTTTTAAGCGCGGAAAGCGTCACTCTCTCAGATGATCTTGCTGAATTCACAATAGATTTTTCAATGGATTTCTGAACGTTCATGTTGGCTTTTTGATCATCACTTCCATGATCAATTCTAAGAGTCGCCCCGGAAAAGCAGTCCACGGCGAGGACGTTAAAGGCATGTTTTGATCGCTCTGCGTACATGATGAAGCCGCCGCCGAGATCTGCGTGGTCTTCATAGTATGTGTCAGGACCGTAGGATTGCGAATATTCGCATTCGCTGATTGGTATTGCTGGCTGAGAAGTGCCGACGGCTGGCAGTGCTATAACCAGTCCGGCAACTGCCGCAAGAATGGCTAACTTTGGCATTATAACTCCTGTCCCGCTGGCTCAGATGCAGCGAGAAAAGACGCAAACGTTTGACCTGCGTCATTCTCTGTTCGTATGGCCCCACCAGACCACTTTGCCGATGATTTGGAGGGATGTCGCACGCGCGCCGGTTAGCGTTTCGGGGGGGTGGTCTGGGTTGTCGGATAGCAGAATGATGAGGTCGGGCTCGGGGCGCTCGATGCGTTTCACGCGGGCTTCGCCGTCTTGGACGAAGGCGTAGATCGACGAGCGGCGTTTGTCCTTGCTGCCGCGCGCTCGGATCGGCGGTTCTTTATGGCGGGTGTTGATCAGCACCATGTCGTTCGGGCTCAGGGTAGGGAACATGCTGTCGCCAATTACACGGGCGAGGCATGCCATGTCTGGATTTACGTCAAGACGTTTGAGCCAGTCACGTCGAAAGGCGAGGTGATCGATGACATTGGGCATACCGTTTACAACGCCCGGACCAGCGGACAGTGATGCTTCATGCAACGCGATACTCGCATAGTCGACACCGTCTAGCTTGATTTGTTCGGCGGGAGCAGGCGGCTCCTTTTTCACTTCTGCGCCCAACACCAATGTCTCGCCGATCTCATTCAGCAATACTGTCAATCTATCAGCTGCGGGAAGACTGCCGCTAGTCAAGTTCTTGAACAGTGCTTCGCTACTGCCGAGCCGTTTTGCGAACTCTTTCTCGCTCTCCCGCGTCAATGAAATACGATCCCGCAACCGCGCGAGCAGCTCGTCTACAAACGCTTTCTTGTCGGAAATCGGTGCGTGCATCGACGTAAGATAAACTTATCTCATCGATTCGGATACGGATAAAATTATCTTGCACAGATAAGATTATCCGCTATGGTTTTGCCATGAGCAAAAACATCCACAACGACCTTATAAATCTGAGCACCGCGTACGCTGCTCACAAGAACTTAAGTCATTGGCGTGTGTCGTATCTTGCGCGCGGTGATGGGCAATTCTTTCGTCGTTTGGCGGATGGAAAAAGCTGCACTGTTAAGACAGCCGCCCAAGTTCTTCAGTGGTTTTCCGACATTTGGCCGCTCGACCTTGAATGGCCCTCAGACATTTCTCGCCCCCCAAGATCGAAGAAGGAGGCCGCATGATGGCGGATTTGGAAGCTTCGGCCACGACCAAGCCTTTGAAGCGCGCCCGGCCTAGCAAGAAGAGCAAATCTAAGCGCCCCAGTTTGCGGGACGTGTCGCGGATCTGCGTGCCGGGCATTGTTATCGATCGGGCAGTTCAAGCAGCATTATATCCCATAGTGTTGGCGGGGCCGGAGCTTGAGAAAAGGCTTCAGCCACATGTCGCGCGGCTTTGCGGTGTTTCATCCCCTTCACGTTCGCAGCGCTGGCTGCGAGCCGTATTGCTCTGGCTGCTAGAAGACCGTGATACTGCGCCTGAAGGAACAGAATGTGCTGGTCCTGAGGCGTCATTTTCGCCAGCCTTCGATCCCGCGCTGCGGGATCTTCTCCCAGAGACACAAAGACCTCTTTGGGACTGTTTCGGCATGGTTCTAACAGACGCTGCTGATCCCCAGACCGTTCAATCACAGCTAGCTGCGCTTCCCGATCGCTCCGCGGAAGAAGCTCAAGGAGTTCATTAGCATGGGCTTCCAGTCAAAAAGGAACATCGCATGATGGCTCGTTTGTTGCGCGCTATGGTGCGGCTTGAGGCGCATTGGGTCACCCGTCCGCAGATGGTGTGTTTTCAGGATATATATTCCGGGCGCATCCTGGCTTGGCGAGTGGATCAGACCCCGAACAGCACGGCGGTGCAGCTTTGTGCCGGGGACATGATTGAAGCTTACGGCATCCCCAAACATGTGTTGTTCGACAATGGCCGGGAATTTGCCGCCAAGTTCCTGACGGGCGGGGCATCGACGCGCTTCCGCTTCAAGATCAAAGAGGATGATCCGCAGGGCATTTTCAACAAGCTTGGCTGCGAAATCCATTGGGCCACACCCTATCACGGGCAGGCCAAGCCCATCGAGCGGGCATTCCGCGACATGTGCAGCAGCATCGCCAAAGACGTGCGGTTTGATGGCGCCTACACGGGCAACACGCCTCTGGCCAAGCCTGAAGACTATGGCAGCAAGGCCATCGAGCTTGAGTATTTTTTGAAGGTCTTGGGCGAGCGGATTGCCGAGCACAATGCGCGGCAGAACCGCAGGTCGGCGGTCGCGTTTGGGCGCAGCTTTGTCGATGCCTTCGACGAAAGCTATGCAGTTGCCCCGATCCGCAAGGCCACGGAGGCACAGCGCCGGATGTGGCTGATGGGTGCCGAGGATCTCAAGGCGGACAAGAACTCGGGTGCTATCTGGTTTCAGGGCAACGAGTTTTGGGCGGCTTGGATGCACGAAATCGCAGATCAGCGCGTCATCGCGCGGTTTGATCCGGCTGATTTCCGCGCCGGTTTGCACATCTACAGCCACGATGAGGCCTATCTCGGCCATGCGCCAATCCGCCAGGCTGTCGGCTTCTTTGATGCGGATGAGGCACGGGTCCACGCGCGCGCGCTCAAGGATTTCGTGAAGGCCGAAAAGCAACTGGCCGCAGCGCACAAGAAGCTGTCGGCGGCAGAACTCGGCGGCATGATGGACCTGGTCGCCCCCGTCGAGGTCGCAGCGCCAGAGTCGAAGGTCGTCAAACCGGTGTTCGGCAAAGGCAAAGGGCTATTGGACGCCTCGCGCCCAGCCCCGGCGTTCTCAGAAGATCAGGTGAAGGCAGGGCAGGCGGCCATTGTGGCCGATCTGGCCGCCCGCCGGTCGGCAACTACCGCCACTTCGGACAAGAGCGATGACGCCCGCGAACTCTTCCGCGAGGCGCTGCATCTGGAACGAATTTTGGAAGCAGGCGGGCGGATCACCAAGGATCAGCAGCGCTGGCTGACCGCCTACCAAGCCCACCCCGCCTATGCCGCCGAGCGCATGCTTTGGGAAATGCAGGGCGACGCGATTTTTGGATGAACAGAGCTGTCGGGGGCCGAGCAGATCCCACGGCAGCCACTAGAATGCAGGAGATCACGATGTCAGACGAACGACCGCCGATCAACAATGTGGCCGCGCTGGCAAACGTCAGCCGCTTTGCTCAGTTGGTGATCACGACGCAAAACCGGGCGGCGGGGCTTCCGGGTATGGGGTGCTTTTACGGTCCTGCGGGTTTGGGCAAAAGCACGGCAGGCATCTTTGGCACCAACAAATTCAACGCCTGTCATGTGCAGGCTTTGCCCTTCGGCGGCACCAAGAAACTTTTGGAAATGATCGTGCTGGAGTTGGGTCTGCGCCCGACCAAGACGGTTTCCAGCCTATTCGATCAGGCAGCACAAGAATTGGCGCGCTCGGATCGGCCTCTGATCATCGACGAGGCCGACCAGATCCTCAGCGACAAGATGATCGAGGCCGTGCGCCATTTGCATGATCAGACCCAGGTGCCGGTGATCCTGATGGGGGAAGAGACCCTGCCGCAGCAACTGCGGCGCTGGGAGCGGGTGTCCAGTCGGGTGTTGTCTTGGGTTTCTAGCACCACCAGACTGCTGGCCTTTTAAGGAGGCCGGGGGGTGCGCTAACACCCTCCAGCACGGGGAAACGTCCGCTAAAACACCCCCCGCCGACCAGAGTAAAATTATGGCCGCTCCACCTCTCGAGAGGCGCGGCGAACTTGGGTCGATTCTACATGCCGGATCAAGAGATTCGTTGCTGCGCCTGTGCGCGGTTGCTATTTAAAATGCAGGCAGGGGCGCTCAGCGGTGCCCTTTCCATCAAATGCCCGCGCTGCCGGGCGTTCAATCATCTGAGGCCAGACACGAGCCCACACCCGCAGCGGCAGGACCGCGCTGGAAAGGACCACTCGTGTGGCTGTTCATCCCCCCAAACGACATGAAGACCTTCGCGGCCTCAGCCTTTGCGCCGGCGTCGGAGGGCTTGATCTCGGCATTCACCTCGCAGAGCCCGGATACCGCACTGTGGGCTATGTCGAGCGGAACGCCTTCTCTGCGGCCACTCTCGTGGCGCGGATGGCAGACGAGGCCTTGGCTCCGGCTCTTGTCTGGGACGATCTGCGAAGTTTCGACGGCCGCCCGTGGCGCCGCCGCATTCATATCGTCTCTGCCGGTTATCCGTGCCAGCCGTTCTCCTATGCGGGCCACCGCAAAGGAGAAGACGATCCCCGCCATCTCTGGCCAGAAGTCGCCCGAATCCTGCGTGAAGCCGAGCCAGAATGGGCCTTCTTTGAAAACGTCAGCGGCCATCTGTCCCTTGGTTTCGACGTTGTCGCCGGAAGCCTTCAAGAGATGGGCTACCGGGTTGCAGCGTGCGTCGTATCAGCGGCGGAAGTTGGCGGGTCGCACATCCGCGACCGGCTGTTCATTCTGGCCCACGCCGACCGCCACCATGGCCGCAAACCGGGCTTGCCTCGTGATCTCGCCGAAAGGGGTGACGTTCCGGCGCGACCTCAACCAAGTCGGCAAACAGATCGGCACCGGCAATGCAGCACAGGCCTGGACGCTCTTGTGGGACATGCTGATGGCAGTGGGCTGGGAGCCGAGCCGCCCGGTCTCTTCCCACCCTTGCCGGGCGATTTTGCTGAATGGGGAACAGCGCTCCGGCAACAGCCTGAGCTTAAACCCTGCATTCACCGACTGGATGATGGGCTGGCCTCCTGGGTGGACCGAACCGTGTCGGCCGGTAACGGGGTGGTCCCACTGGCTGCAGCGCGCGCGTGGCGCATGTTGAAGGCAGAGCTTATGGTGTAAACCACCCTTTAAACGGGGCTTAAATGCCCCGTTTCTGGCTCAGATATAGTTCGTCGATCAATCTGGATTTACCTAGCTCGTACCTGCAAAACTGGCCGCTCATACGCACACTTGCGACTCGATGCTGTTCCGTGATTGTTCTTGTTGAATGACGCGGAGAACAACCCCTCAATCCAAGATCGACGACGGCGCATTCCCGGTGCGCGTCTTTATCAAAGTACCTGGGCGGGGATTTGGATCGATGATGGCCCCGATGCACAGTTGGCTTGATAGGCACGTCGGCCGCGCGAATTTTGCCATCCATGGCGGCAGTCGGTCAGGGGTCGGGGATACCATCGCCGCCTACTTCCGCGATCCAAAGGATGCCACTGGATTTCTCACGGCGTTTCCGACCTTAGAGTTGGCAGACGGAACCATACAGCCCGGCTATTATTCACCCAATGCGCCACGCGGAAACGCCGCAGTTGAGGATGTCGAAGTGTGTAATCTCTATAATCAGACCATGGCCGTTGACGCGATGCGCCAGTTGTTCGCAGGGCTGGAAAACCGCACAGGCAACCTCGAGCCGGGCGACATTTACCCAGATCGGCTGGCACCCATCATTCGCCACCGGCCTGACGGTCTTGAGCTGGTGCGCGCGCGCTGGGGCATGCCGTCGCCGCCTTCGGTGCTAAAGACCGCACGTGATCCCGGCGTGACCAACGTTCGCAATCTCGCCTCGCCCCATTGGCGGCGCTGGCTGGGACCTGCCCATCGTTGCCTTGTTCCCGTGACGTCGTTTGCCGAACCTAAACCGGGCGGCAACCAGTGGTTTGGCCCCGCCGAGGAAGGCACACCGATGTTCTTTGCGGGGATCGAAGTGCGCGGCTGGAAATCACTTCGCAAGGTCAAGGATGGCGAGACCGTCGACGACCTGTTCGCCTTTCTGACCTGCGCGCCAAATGCCGAGGTTGGGTCGGTGCATCCCAAGGCGATGCCGGTGATTTTGACCAAACCGGCCGAGTGGGAAACTTGGCTGGGAGTACCTTTTGAGATGGCCGCGCTGCTGCAGCGACCGCTGCCGGATGGAGCTTTGCGTCGGTTAAACGGTTCGCTCTAGGTTGAGGTGACATGTTAGGGCGGCCAATTATGCGTAGCCGGTATCCGCGGCCGACGTGACGCTCAAGAAGAAAATTTAGCCGGTCTCAAACGCGACGTCTGAGCGGAAGCTATCTTGCTGAGTGACACTCAGAGCAGTGTCTGACAGAGTGAAAACGAGGTTTGAACGGAGAGTCTTGAAGTGCCCAATTTAGTGCCAAACATCGAAAATCGGGTGCGAAAGCTGGCCAAACCATCGAACCACGCTCAGGGGCTCCAGCCGCTTTTTGAAGCAATCAGTAATGCATTCTACGCTATCGAGGACCGCTTTGAAGCTAAAGCAGGGTCAGAGGGTCTAGTGCGGGTGACGATCCGAAATCTTGGCCATAACGACATGCTAAAGATAGATGTTGCCGACAATGGCATAGGCCTAGATCAAGCTCGTTTCGAGGCATTCTGCGTTATTGATACTGATTTCAAGCGATTGAAGGGAGGCAAGGGGGTAGGGCGGCTTTTTTGGCTGGACGCGTTCTCTGATGTTGTCGTTAGAAGTTCGTACATTGAAAAGATGCAACTGGTGCCCCGAACATTCCGCTTCCAACTTGGAAATGAAGACCAGATTCAAAATCAAGCAGCAGATATCCCGACGCTTTTGATGTCCGAGCCGGGCGTCTCTATTAGCTTTAGTGGTCTTAGGATTAAGGCTTATCAGGATCATTTTCCCAAGCGCGCAGACACGTTTCTTCGATACTTCTCTGCCCACTTCATTGCGGATTTTCTGGTTGGTGCTGGACCAAAGGTTGTCGTCGATATCGATGGTGACATAACTGAGTTTCCTAAGGTGATCTCTGAGTTGGTCGAGGGTCCTGCAATGGAGACAGGCCAGTTCGAGACAGATGATTTTGGGATCTTGGAGATCAAGGCGTTTGCGTGTGATCCCAGCGCCAGCACAGGGCTAGACGGTAACCATCAGCTGCATCTGCTAGGGAACGGTCGAACTGTCGAATCGAGAAAGATTGATGGTTTGCTGGGCATAGCCGGCATCAAGGCAGGTGAAAAGGAAGGCCTTTTCTTCCATGCGTGTGTTTCCGGCGAGTATCTGAACGATAGAGTGAATGAAGGACGCACAGCTTTCAATTTGTCCGAAAAAACCCTCAAAGAGCTGACGCGGCAGTGCGTAGAGGTCGTCAAGTCAAAGCTGCTTCTCGATCAAGTCGAAGAGTACAAAATTGCGCGGCGGGAGCGATTTGAAGACTTCATTTCTCGTCACCCAATTTATGGTTTTGAAGACACTGAAACGCAGCTTTCAAGAGTGCCATTCAACGCGACCCAACCAGAGGATTTTGCTGCGGGTCTGGTGAAGTACCAAATTCGGAAGGATGAAGCCAGGCAGGACGCGATGGAGAAGGTCATAGCCACCTTAGAAGGCGTCGAGGACGTGCCCGCAAATTTTGCTGAAACAGTAGTAAGCGCCGCAAAAAATTTGCAGGACGCTGAACGCCTTTCATTGGCGCAACATGTCGTCAGGCGGAAGCTCGTTCTCGAGCTCATGGAAAAACTAATAAGGCGGATCAAAGTTCAAGAGGGCAAGCCTGATGGGTTTCACCTCGAGAAAACACTGCATTCGTTTATAGTACCGATGAGTGTGCAAGGTTCTGAAGGCCTTACTCCGCAGAGCAGAGACCATGATCTGTGGATTGTTGATGAACGCTTGGCCTTCACGCGAGGATTTGCTTCTGACGTGCGCTTGAACAAAATTTTGAAAGAGGGAGGCACCGCCGATCGACCTGACTTGTTGGTTTGGGATGTGGCCTATGGCTTAGGTGCTGTCGATCCGAATGATAAGAAGGGCGGTGTCGACGTATCAGAGCCGCTCCGCAAAGTAATGATCGTAGAGTTCAAGCGCCCCGGCCGACGAGACTATCAAAAGGCGGAAGATCAGGTTGAGCAACAGATCACCAAATATCTTTTGCAGCTGAAGGAAGGTGAGGTCGAAGCATTTGGCCGAGAACGCGTGCGGATTGCCCCTGATTGCATTTTCTACTGCTATGTTGTCGCGGATATAATTGGGGATCTGAAAACTCAGCTTTCAAGTTGGAAGACAACGGCGAACCGCCAAGGGCGTCTGCGCATGCTGGAGGGGGAGTTCCAAGGATCAATTGAAGTGATTCAGTGGACTGACTTGGTCAACGACGCATGGAGTCGAAATCAGGCTTCCCTCCACGCTGCAGGACTTAGGCGACGCTGACAGATTGCTCATAGATCAAAAACCGCGTTGCTGCAGACTCTGCTGTCAAACTGTGCAAACTTTGCTGTCACGCCACAACAGTCACGCCACAATCGGCGCGGTTCACACACCGAACCTGAGTCCTGCACGCCACAGTCTGCCGCTATATGCAGTATCCTTCATCAGCCCTCTAGGCGAAGCGTGGGGATTGGCGCTAGGGTCTGTGGATAACCCGGCAGCATAGCCGGGGCCGAGGCAGTCACCAATAACAAGCAAGGAGGGAGCCTATGCGCTGCCCATTCTGCGGAAACGTCGATACGCAAGTCAAGGATAGCCGGCCCGCCGAGGATCATGTCTCGATCCGCCGTCGTCGCTTCTGTCCTGCTTGCGGCGGACGCTTTACCACCTACGAACGCGTGCAGTTGCGCGATCTCGTCGTCGTCAAAACCTCTGGCAAGCGTGAGGATTTCGACCGCACCAAGCTGGAACGCTCGATCCGCATCGCGATGCAGAAACGCCCGATTGATCCTGAACGGATTGATCAGATGATCTCTGGCATCGTGCGCCGCCTTGAATCCCTTGGGGATACCGACATCTCGTCGAAGGTGATTGGCGAGATTGTGATGGAATCCCTGGCGCGGATCGACACCGTGGCCTACGTGCGGTTTGCCAGCGTTTACAAGAACTTCCAGGCCGCTGATGATTTCGACCGCTTCGTGTCCGAACTCCGCCCCGGCACCTCTGCGGAAGAGTGAGCGATCCCGAACACATGGCCCATGCCCTGCGCATCGCTGCGCGGGGCTTGGGTCGTACCTGGCCCAATCCGGCGGTGGGGTGTGTTATCGTCAACAACGGTATCATCGTCGGGCGTGGCTGGACGCAACCGGGTGGTCGTCCGCATGCCGAGGTGATGGCGCTGCGTCAAGCGGGCGCTGCGGCACGCGGGGCAACGGCCTATGTCACGCTGGAACCCTGCGCCCATCACGGTAAAACCGGCCCCTGCGCCGAGGCTTTGGCCGCCGCAGGCATCGCCCGCGTGGTTTCGGCGCTGCAAGACCCTGACCCACGCGTCAGCGGGAAAGGCCACGCCATCCTGCGCGCCGCAGGCATAGCCGTCACCGAAAACATCTTGCAACCCGAGGCGATCCGCGCCAATGCGGGTTTTCTCAAGCGCGTCACGCAGGACCTGCCCTTCGTCACGCTAAAGCTTGCCACCACGCTGGATGGTCGCATCGCCACCGCAAACGGCGAGTCGCGCTGGATCACCGGGCCAGCCTCCCGCCGCATGGTGCATGCGATGCGGCTTAACCATGATGCCGTGCTGGTCGGCGCCGGCACCGCCCGCGCCGATGACCCCGATCTGACCGTGCGCGATATCGGCGCGTCCCACCAGCCCGTCCGCATCGTGATGGACAGCCGCCTCAGCCACAGCCCCGACAGTCGTCTGGGCCAAACCGCGAAAGCCTTTCCGGTTTGGATGCTGCACACCGATGCAGCACCCGCCGCAGCGCGCGCCGCTTGGGCAGGGCAGGGCGCAACCCTGCTGGAAATCCCCAGCGTAGACGGCCAGATAGATGCCCGCGCCGCCCTGCAAACCCTCGCCGCCCAAGGCCTGACCCGTATCTTTTGCGAAGGCGGCGGCAGCCTCGCCGCCAGCCTGATCCGCGCCGGGCTGGTCGATGACCTTGCCCTGTTCACCGCAGGCGCCCTGATCGGGGCCGATGGCCAACCCAGCCTTGCCGCGCTTGGCCTGACCGCCCTGAAAGACGCCCCGCGCCTGACCCTGCGCGAGACAAAAGCAACAGGACCAGACGCCTATAGCCTCTGGTCCTTCTAACTCTTAACCATTCACATTGGCAAAAATACTCAGCTCGGAATGCCAAAGCATTCCCGGTCGCGGGAGGCGCACGCCGCAACAGACGCCCCCGCCAGAAATCACCAACTGCCGGTATTGCCCATCGAAGCCCAAGGCTCTGCCGGAGCCAGCGACTCACCCTTCTGCAGAATCTCGACCGAGACATTGTCCGGCGAGCGCACAAACGCCATATGCCCATCGCGCGGCGGGCGGTTGATCACCACCCCATTGGCCGCCAGATGCGCGCAGGTGGCGTAAATATCGTCCACCTCATAGGCCAGATGCCCAAAATGACGGCTGTCCGAGGGCAACCCGGTGTCGCCATCCCAGTTATAGGTCAACTCCACCGGGCAATCCGGCTGACCGGGCGGCGCCATGAACACCAACGTAAACCGCCCCTTGTCATTGGTGTAACGCTTGGTCTCCTCCAGCCCCAAAAGCCGGTAAAACGCCATCGAGGCGTCAAGATCCAGCACCCGGACCATGGTGTGCAAATAGCGAATTGTCATGTTTGTCTCCTTTGTGCGCCCGAACCTAGCAGGCATACCGCGAAAGGCGAGGGCCAGCGTGCCGTAGATTCCTGATCAGCGGAAAATCTGCCCAAAAACCCCGGCAATGCGACCAAGCCGCGCTGGCCGCTGCACGGCAGCCCAACGGAAAGGTCTTAAAACTGCGAGGTGAAGCCTACCGATATATTCAGCCCGTTGCTCTCAAACCGGCTGATGTTGGATTGCGTCATCACTTTCGAAACACTCAGCGTCGGTGCATAGCCCATCACGCCAATGTTCGGAAATGTCATGTCGATGCTCAGATCAAACTGTGTGTCTGTGCGCCCCTTGGTCACTTGCGCCCCCAAAAGGCGGTAAATGTCGTAGTGGCTCTTACCCGCCGTCAAATTGGTAGCAAGTGTCACCGGCCCAATCGGTTTATCAAGCTTATAGCCCAGACTGGCTGAACCGCGATTGTAACTTTGGTTCATCCCTGTTCCGACCACATCGCTGATCGCCATTCCCCAAGAGAACACACCGCCGCCCAGCTGATGTTGACCCTCCAGGGACATGGCGCTGGCATCAATCGTGGAATCGCTGCGCCAAGACCGTTGCGCAGTCATCTCCACCCTGACGTTAGCCTCTGGGCGCTGCAGCAGTGGTGTTGCTAGTTGCATACGCAGATATGGCCCTGCGACAGTGCCCGCCTGCCAGATTTGCCCGAGCGCCAGAGTGGTGCTGATAGGATGTTGGCTTTGCGGCCACAAAAAATCCTGCGTGATGCTGAACTCGGCGGCGCTTTGGTCCAAGTCCCTGCCGCGCAGATCGGGTGCCAGCAGTTTGGCCTCATCCGACAAGAAGTTACGCGAAGCTGCGGCGCCAAAGCCCAGACTGGTCTGCGATGTGGAACTCTCTCGCAAGCGGTAAATCAGCCGCACCCGTGCATCGGCCCGCAGACCGGACAAAGCCTGCGCCGAGCCGGACAACATGCCCAGCACGAACCAGTCGTCAATCGACAGATACTTGCTGGACGCGCCATCGTTCAGATTGTCGCTCGGTGTCAACGACAAATCTATCGCATAGCGCAGTCGCGTTTTCTCTCGTAATGCTTTGTAATCGTTTATCGTTTGCGCGCGCGCCTGCGAAGTCGGTGCGACGTCGAGCGCCCGGCGCAGCCAGAGTTGGGTCGGCAGAACACGGCCTTCCTGCAGCGCGGCCAATGCTGTGTAACGGGCAATGTCGTAACGCAGGCCATCCGGCAGACCGCGCGCCGCAACCCACGCCGCACGACCGGCTTTGCGGCCCTCGGCGGGGCGACCAAGTTGTGTCTCGGACGCAGTCATAATCAACAGCGCGTAGGGGTCGTTGGGGTCGGCCTGCAACAAGCCCGCCGCCAAAGCACGCGCCAGTTGGGCATTGCCCGACATAAGCGCTTGTCGCGCAACGACCCGGCCTTGATCCAGCGAAAACTGCACCGTTTCCGCGGTTGCAGCGCCGCCAAAGCCAATTGCACCGGCCAAGCCAAGCCCAAGCCAAATGGCGCGGGCCCGCGACCGCAGCCCGCTTATCACGGCAGAGGCGTGGGATTGCACAACGGCGACTCGCCCGCCAGACCACAGCGGGGCAGGTTGAACACGCCATGCTCCCAAATACCGTTGTTGCCAGGGATCGGATTGATCACGATCGCTCCGGCCACGTCGGTTGCCCCTGCACCGCCAAAGACGCCATTCACCGTGCCGATCGCACTGCCAGAATCTGGCACATCCGGCGCGGCCGACACTTCGACATCACCAAGAAACTGCCCATTGGCCGTGATGTCCATGCGGGGGAATGAAATGTCGACCAGCCTGTCTTCATCGTCCACGACACCGTCCGCGTTCAGATCGATGCGGTTGCCCGAGGCATCCAGCAGCCAGCGGTTCGCAACGCTGCCATCCACCTGGCTGTTGACGAAGCTGGCGTTGACCAACGCATCGCCTTGGACGCGGTAAGGTCGGTTCGCCACCAATCCCGGCGGCAAGTCGCTTGTCGCGTCGCCAGGCGCGAAAATTCCGGCATAGGTGCCCGCATAAGAGAAGGTTCCTGTCGTCGGCTTGGTAAACACGTCGAGCCGAGCAAAACTGCCACCGCCCATGTGCCGGTTCGATTGACCGCCATCCGACACTGCCGTCGCCAACAGGCTTGTGCGGGCGTTTGTAGCGACCAGCGCAATATAAGACCGCTGCGTGATCCGGTTCTGATAGGTGTAAGCCTCGTATCCAGCGACATCCAGCGAGCCATTCCGCACGAAGGGGACATTGGCAGTATTGCCGGCAAGGCCGTCGATGTTCATCGTCAGCGATCCCGCCCCATCGGGATTATAAGTGACCGAGCGCAAATCCACCGCAACCTTCGGATCAACCGTTACGGGCGCGTCAGGATCGGTTGGGTCGGTCGGGTCCACAGGAGGCGTGTCGACAAACGGGTTGCCGCCACAAGCTGTCAACATCAGCGCCGCAGCGAACAACAGAGTAAACGGTTTCATCAACGGCCCCACGCTTCACGAAAATCACATCAACTTTGCGTGCAAAACCCTTGAAAGTCAAAGCGGATTCGACTTTGCCGCGCAATCTTTGCCTGCTGTGCCCGCCCCGCATCACCCAGCCCTGCCGCAGCTTCACACTTGGCGCGCGGCACGGACTATGCCTATATGTAGTTAACCCAATGCCGCACCCGACAACAGCTTGTCTCGCGCGGCAGGATCATGCCGCAAAGCTGAAACGGAAAACCGACGTGCACACCTATCTCGACGCCCTGCGCACCGTTCTGGCCGAGGGCCAGTCCTCCACCGATCGCACCGGCACGGGGACGATTTCGCATTTCGGGATGCAATGCCGCTATGATCTCTCACAGGGCTTTCCGCTGGTCACCACCAAGAAACTGCACCTGA
This sequence comes from Cypionkella sinensis, assembly GCF_042646385.1. Classification (NCBI taxonomy): domain Bacteria; kingdom Pseudomonadati; phylum Pseudomonadota; class Alphaproteobacteria; order Rhodobacterales; family Paracoccaceae; genus Cypionkella; species Cypionkella sinensis. The sequence goes on from NZ_JBHRTO010000001.1 coordinate 127,072, forward strand.
AATCTATCATCCACGAGCTTTTGTGGTTCCTGAACGGCGACACTAACATTGGCTATCTCAAGGCCAATGGAGTCAGCATCTGGGATGAATGGGCTGACGCGAACGGCGATCTTGGCCCAGTTTACGGCGCGCAGTGGCGGCGGTTTCCCAAACTCACCCCGGCGGGCGCTGATGCCAGCGGCCGGGCGATCTATTACGCCGACAGCGTGGATCAGATCGCCGATCTGGTCACAGCGATTCGCAAAACCCCCGACAGCCGCCGTCTGATCGTCTCGGCTTGGAACCCCGGCGAGGTGCCGAATATGGCGCTGCCGCCCTGTCATACCCTGTGGCAAGTGCGCATCGCCGGGCGCAAACTGCATCTGCAACTCTATCAACGCTCGGCCGATATGTTCCTGGGCGTGCCGTTCAACATCGCCTCTTACGCGCTGCTGCAAATGATGCTCGCGCATGTGACGGGGTATGAGTCGGGCGATTTCATTCACACCATGGGCGACGCGCATATCTACACCAACCATCTGGAACAGGTGCAAACCCAACTGGCGCGCACGCCGAAACCGCTGCCCACCCTGCGCATCAAGCGCCAAGTCGCCTCGATCTTCGATTTTAAATATGAGGATTTTGAGGTGCTGAACTACGATCCCGATCCGGCGATCAGAGCCCCGGTGGCCGTCTGATGCTCAGCCTCGTCGTCGCCCGCGCCCGCAATGGGGCTATCGGCAAAGACAACCAGATCCCGTGGCACGCGCCCGAGGATCTGGCGTTCTTTAAACGCGAAACCACCGGCGGGGCCATCATCATGGGCCGCAAGACCTGGGAAAGCCTGCCGTTCAAGCCCCTGAAAAACCGCCTGAATTGCGTGGTCTCGTCAGACACCTCCCTCACCGAGCATGTCTTCGCCACCCCCGAAGCCGCGCTGGAATTCGCCCGCGCGCAAGGCTACGCGCGCAGCTACGGCATCGGCGGCGCGGGCATCTACCGCGCGCTGCTGCCGCTGGCCGATCGCCTGCTGATCACAGAAGTCAGCCTCGACATCCCCGATGCCGACGCGTTCTTCCCCGATTTCGACCCGAAAGACTGGCACCAACGCCCCGCCATCCCGCTGCGCGCGCAAAACCCCAGCTGCACCGCCACCGAATACCTGCGCCGCTAAACCCCTAAACTTTATCTAAAATTATCATCCTCTGCGCCTAAATATCCTCGGGGTCCGGGGGCGAGCCCCCGGCGGCCAGTCCCAAAACCCGTCCTCACAATTCCACCACCGCCCCGCCCGCAGCCCCCGCATCGGCCGGATCATGCGTCACCATCAACGTCGCAATCCCGCGCGCCTTCACATGGCCAAACACAAACCCCCGCATCTCGGCACGCAAACTCGCGTCCAGCTTGGAAAACGGCTCGTCCAGCAGCAACGCCTGCGGCTCGGCCAACAAGGCCCGCATCAGCGCCGCGCGCGCCTCCTGCCCGCCCGACAGCGTCGCGGGGTCGCGCGCAAAAAGCCCTTCTAACCCCGCCTGCGCCAAAGCCGCCTCGACCGCCGCCCGCCGCTCAGCCCGCCCGCGCAAGGTAGCAGGCAAGCCGAACGCCAGATTATCGCCCAAGCACAGATGCGGAAACAGCAGCGCATCCTGAAACATCACCCCGATGCGGCGCGCCTCGGCGGGCAGGGCGGTCACATCGCGCCCCATCACCAACACCCGGCCAGTGCAGGAAAATCCATGCGCCAGATGGCCGCCAATCGCATCCAGCAAGGTGGATTTCCCCACGCCGGAAGCCCCCATCACCACCGCCACAGCCCCGCACTCCACCCGCAGATCCAGCGGAGCGAACAGCGCCGCACCACCGCGCTGCACGGCCAATCCCTGCAACTCCAGACTCATACCGCCCCCCCGCGCAAATCGCGTCTGTCGCGATGCCACCACGCCGGGATCAGGGCAGCCAAGCCATAGGCCGCAAAGGGCAGGGCGGCTTGCAGGCTGGCATAAACCCCCGTCACCCGCCGATCCGAGCCGGATGAAAGCGTCACCGCCTCGGTCGTCAGCGTCGCAATCCGCCCCGCGCCCAGAAACAGCGTCGGCAGATATTGCGCCACCGAAACCGCAACGCCAATCGCCGCCGCCGTCAGGATCGGGCGCAGCAGCATCGGCAACCGCAGCGCAAACAGCCGCCGCCAGCGCCCGGCACCCAAGGCCGCCCCCACCCGCAACAACCGCGCATCCAGCGCCCGCCACGACTCGGACAGCGCAATCATCACATAGGGAAACACGAACAAAAGCTGGCCCCAGATCACCGCTGCATAACCGCCCGCCACGCCCGCGCGCAGGAACACCACGTTCAAGCCATACAGAAAGCCGATCTGCGGCACCAGCAGCGGCAGATAGATCAGCGCCTCGGCCCAAGGCGCGCGGGCGCGGTCCTCCTCGGCTTCCAGCCAACAGATCGCCAGCACCAGCGCCAGCGTCACCGTCACCGCCGCCAGAACCAGCGTGTGCAGCATCGCCATGCGCCAATCCGCCCGCATCCACAGCGCGCCCGACCACCCCTCTGGCCACAGCATCGGGAAAGACCACCGCCACGCCAGCGACCATACCAGCAGCGACAGCAGCGCCAGCGTTGCCAAGGCCATCAGCCCCCCCACGCCACCCTGCGCCACCCGCAAACCCGGCCCCCAAGACCAACCCCGCCCGCCGCGCCGCAGCCACCACAGCCCCACGCGGCGGAGCACAACCTCGGCCCCACACAGCGCGGCAACCGCCTCCACCACCACAGCCGTCTGCACCAGCGCCCCGGCCGCGGCAGGCAAGATCATCGCCACATCTGCGGCGTTGAACCAGCGCACCACCGCCACAGCCAAAGTCGGCGGGTTCGACGGCCCCAAAATCACCGCCATATCCACCACCGACAACCCATAGGCCAGCACCACCCAAACCGGCAGCCGGATAAGCGGCCAAAGCTGCGGCCAGATCACCTTGATCCACACCACGCCGGGCGCATAGCCCATCGCCCGCCCCACCGCCATCTGCCGCGCCACCGGCAACTGGCTCAGGCCCGAGGCCATCACCAGCAGCAGAAACGGCAGTTCTTTCACCACCAGCCCCAGCAGCAGCGCCATGCCCCAACCGTCATGCACGCTGGCCATACCGGGCGGCTGATCCCAGCCGAGTAGGGCGGCGAACACCCGCGCGATCCAGCCCGAGGGTGCCAGCACAAACGCCAGCCCCACCGCCATCGCCGCATGCGGCACCGCGAGGAACGGCGCAAGCCAGCGCATCCGCCCAGCCCCCGCCGCACAAAACCCCACCGCCAAGGCAAGGGCCACCAACGTCGCCCCCACCCCCGTCACCAGCGTCAACCGCAGGCTTGTCACAAACCCCGGCTGATCCAGCAGCATCCGCCAAGGCTCCAGCGACCAACCCGCATATCCCAGCGCGGGCAATTGGCCAAAGGCCGCGCGTGTGGTTTCCGCCAACCCCACCACAATCGGCGCGATCAGCCCCAGCAGCACGACCGCCAGCACAGTGCCGCGCAGAATGGGGCCGCGCAGGTGCCTCATTTGGTGTAACGCTTGGCCCATTCGTCAACCAGCCGCGTCATCCAGCTCGCGTGCGGCTCCAGCAGCACCGGCCCGAGACCCTCAAGCGCCGGCAAAGCCTCAGCCTTCGGCAGCGCCGCAAAGGCCGCAGCCCCTGCGCCATCCAGCTTGGCCGGATCCAGCACCGAGAACGAGCCCAGCACCGAAATATCCTGCATATGCGCCTGAGTCGCAGGATCCAGCAGGAAGTTCGCCACCACCTCCGCCCCCGCCGCATGGGCGGCATTATACGGGATCGCCACAAAGCTGATGTTGCCAATGCTCCCCGCCTTCGGCACGAACACCCGCGCCGTCGCAGGCAACGTGCCCTCGGCAATCGCGGCGGCGGTCGAGGCCGGATCGAACGACGTCGACACATCGACCTCGCCATCGTTCAGCATCTGGTTCTGCACCTCGGCGCTGGCTGGAAAGGTCGCCCCCTCTTGCCACAGGTTTGGCCGCAGCGCGTCATACCACGCCCACAGCGGCGCACTGGCCGCCGCAAAAGCCGCATCCGTCACCGGCTGCTGCAACACGGCCGGATCAGGCGCCATCTCGATCAACGCCTGCTTCAGAAACGTCGCCCCCATGAAATTCGACGGATCAGGATGCGTCAGCCGCCCCTTATGCGCCGCCGCCCAATCCACAAACCCCGCCATCGTATCCGGCAGATCGCTGACCTTGGCGCTGTCATAGCTGAACACGAACTTCGCCAGCCGCCACGGGCTTTCCATCCCCTCGACTGGCACCGTGAAATCCACCGAAGCCGCCGACCCTGCACTCAGATCAAGATACTTGGCATTCGGCAAATCGGCCACGAACGGCCCATGCAGCAAGCCCTGATCCTTCATCGCCAGAAAATTCGGGCCGTTGATCCAGATCATGTCAACCGAACCGCCGGTATCCTGACCCGCCGCCTTTTCTGCGATCACCCGCGTCACCGCCTCGGCGGTATCGCTCAGCTTCACCTGCTCGACCTTGACGCCATATTGCGCCTCGGTCTGCGTGCCGACCCAAGCGATGAAGGCATTGGTGCGCGCATCGCCGCCCCAAGCGTTAAAATACACCGTCTGGCCCTTGGCGGCCTCAAGCGTCTGCGCCCAATCGGCCAGCGCAGGCGTGGCAAACATCAACGGCAGCAAGGCCAGCAGTGATCTCTTCATCGCAACTCCTGTTGTCAAAATCCGAATTATATCAACCCGATATAGCCTGCAGGCCGCATCAGGCAAAGGCTTGCCACCCCATGCGCCAGCGCAACGCCGTCGTCACACAGCACAGCGCCGCATAAACATAGGCCAGCGGCGCGAACCACGCAGCGAACAGCGCCATCAGCACGAAAACCGCAATGGTCTCAAACCCTTCGGTCAACCCGCCCAGATAGTAAATCCCCTTGCTGGGATAGTCCCGCGCCGTTAACCCCCGCCGCGCCGCAATGCTGGCAAATGCCAGAAATGACGATCCGGTGCCGACAAAACTTGCGATCAGCACCGCCGCCGCCAAGGCATTGGCCTCCGGATCAGCCAGCGCAAACCCCAACGGAAACAGCGCGTAGAACACGAAATCCAAGGCAATATCCAGAAACGCCCCGCGATCCGTAGCCCCCCTGATCCGCGCCACCGCCCCGTCCAAGCCATCCGCCACCCGGTTCAGCGCCAACAACACCAGCGCCAGCCCAAAATGCCCAAAGGCCAGCGCAGGCACACACAGCGCGCCCAGCACAAACCCGGTGATCGAGACCTGATCCGCCGTCACCCGGCCTGCCAGCCACAGCGCAGGCCGCCGCAGCAACCGATGCTGCATCGGCAAAAGTCTGGCATCAATCATCGGTCCCTCCTGCTCCTCGGCCACCATAGCCACCGCCATCGCTCAGGCCCGAGTGTTTTTCGCCCCGATGCCAAAAACGTGAGCAAGATTCCAATCGGCACCAAAACACTATAAATTCGCCACAGTGTTCGGCCTTTGCTCCGCTGTGGTAAGGCTTGTAAAACCGCAGGGGTATCCGTGCCGCCGTTCGACCGTTCCACCGACCCAAGCCTGCGCGCGCTCGAGGCTTTGCGCGGCTATGCCTCGGTGATCGTGGTGCTGCACCACTTCGCTCTGGGCTTTGTGCCGGGGTTTAAAGCCCAGATGTCCGAAGGCCTGCCGGCTTACAGCTTGGGATGGCTTCTGAACGGCACCGGGGCGGTCTATGTGTTCTTCCTGCTGTCAGGCTTTGTGCTGACACTCGCGTATTTTGAAAGCGGCGACGCAAAGGCTCTGCTGCGTGCCGCAGTCAAGCGGTTGCCCCGGCTTTGGCCCCCCGCAGCTTTTGGCGTCTTGTTGGGCTATTTGGCGCTGCGGCTGCACCTCAATGAAAATGTGGCGGCCTCGGCGCTGTCCGGCTCGGACTGGCTGGCGCATTTCGCCTATGCCGATCAGACGCACGAGGTCAGCCTGCTGCGCGCGGCCAAGGAAAGCGTCGCATTGTTCCTGCGCTATCGCACATTGCAGTTCAACTCGAACCTGTGGACGATGGTTGTCGAGTTCTATGGCAGCCTGCTCGCGCTGTTTACCGCCTTTGCCATCGCAGGATTGTGGCGCCCCGCGCGGGCAGGGGCTGCGCGCTTGAACCTTGTCAAACTGGTTCTGGTGGTGATCGTTATTGGCCTCAACCTGCTTATTCCACGCGGGTTTGGCTGGATGTTCACGCTGGGTGCAGGGCTAGCCTATTCCTTTATCCACCGCCGTTTTCTGCCAAGATCCGTGGCGATGTGTTTGGGCGTGCTGGGATTGATCCTTGTCGGCGCGCCGGTGGACGGACAGTCGATGCTTGGGGCGACGCTGATCGTGCTGTGTGTCACCACGCCGGGCGCCGCGCCGCGCTTTCTGCTTGCTGGTTTCAGCCAAAGCCTCGGTCGCTGGTCGTTCCCGCTCTATATCACCCACACTATCGGCATCCTGACGCTGGGCAGTTTTGTCTATGTTCAGACCGCGCCCTATGGCGCAGCCGTGCAACTGCTGACCGCCTTTATCGCCACCTGGGCCTTCGCCATCGCCTTCGCCTATCCCGTCCTGCGGTGGGAGGCATGGTATCTGCCGCGCCTGAACCGCCAGATCCGACGGCTGTTTGCGGGCAATTCCTAATTTTTCGTTAAAATGCCCATACCAACCCATTGAATCCAAACAACTTAAAAAGGTCCCGAGTTGGGACCGTTACAAACCCCTTCCAAAACCCCCCGCGCACCCTAGGTTGAGAATTAAAGGAGAGCCGCCATGCAAATCGTCACCCTCTACATCCTAACCGCGCTGATCTTTCTGATCCTTGACGCCATCATGCTGACCCTGCACATGCAACCCCTGTTCCGTCGGCACTTGGGCGACCAGTTGCTGACCGACATCCGCTACGTCCCCGCCGCCGCCTTCTACGCAGCCTACGTGGCCGGCCTGCTGTATCTGGTGTCGATCCCCGGCCTGAAAGACGACACCCCGGTGTTCTTGCCCGCAGCAATTCTGGGCGCGATGGCCTACGGCACCTATGAATTCACCAGCTACGCGATTATGAAAGCATGGTCCCCCGAGATGGTCGCCACCGACGTGATCTGGGGCACCTTCCTGACGGCGTTCTCTGCATGGGGCGGCGTTTATCTGACCAAATTGATCTTCAAAGGCCTGCAATGATCCTCTACGGCATCTCCACCTGCGACACCTGCAAGAAAGCCCTGAAAGCGCTGGAGGCTGCAGGCAAATCCGTGACCTTCCGCGATGTCCGCGCCAACCCGCTTTCGGCGGCCGAGATTGACCGCATTGTCCAGGAATTTGGCGACCGCGCGGTGAACAAACAGTCCACCACCTATCGCGGCTTCAGCGATTTCCTGAAAGCGTCAGAACCCGAGGCACAAATCGCCAGCCAGCCCGCGGTGATGAAACGCCCGGTGATCGAGTCGGGCGGCAAGCTTTACCTCGGCTGGGACGACGCCGTGCAGGCGGCGCTTCTGTAAGGAAAGCGGCCCCCGAAAGGGCCGCCTTCATATCTTAAAGCAAGCGCAGATCGCCCGCGGATTCCTTGCCGTCACGACCAGATTGCAGCTCGAAGCCGATCTTCTGGTTGTCATTCAGGCCCTTCAACCCGGCGCGCTCGACTGCCGAGATGTGAACGAAGATATCTTTCCCACCATCATCGGGCGCAATAAAGCCATAGCCCTTTGTGCTGTTGAACCATTTTACGGTGCCGGTCGGCATTCCGTCTCTCCTATCTCAACCCCCCCGAGGCGATATTACCGCGGGCCGTGCAATCCAGGTCTTCCGGGCCAAGCAGGCGTTCAGAAAGTCTGTCGTCACTGATGAAATCATGCCAAACCTTAGGCGAAAATCAAGCACGGAGATTCGGGTGAGAAATGCTGCACTGACTTTGGGCGTGATTGGCGGTGTTTTGGCAATGATTGTTGGGTTTTTTGGCTATGGTTACACCGAACTCATCGAAAAACACGGCGCAATTGGCGAGTTGGGCCAGCAGGTCGATCATCCGCTGATGATCAAGCTCGCCAGTTTTCTTGCGCCCATCCTTGCGATTGCGGGTGCTGCGATGGCGCGGTCGCAGAATATTCCGGCTGGTATCCTGATGCTGGCGGCGGCCTTGGGGATTTTCGTGGCTTTTGGGTTTGGCGTTTTCACCATGTTCCCGATTGCGATGTGCGGGCTTGGTGGCGTGCTGGCACTGGCGGCGCGGCAACCCGACAGCCATTAAACAAGGGCCGCCTCGGGGGGCATCGAGCCCCCGCTCGGCGGCTCTGCCGGGGACCGGTTTCATCTTGGCTCAAATACTCCCGCCGGAGGCTTCTGCGGCAGCCGCGGAGCCTCCGGCGGGAGTATTTAGGCCAATGTGAAATGGCTTGTGGTCAGTGCCCGGCGGGCGGCAGGGCGGCAAAGCCGAATTCAGCCAAGGCTTGATCCAGCGTCATCGTCTCGGTGCGGGTATCGCCCAAGCGGCGGACGGAGACCGTGCGCTCTTCGACCTCTTTCATGCCGACGGCGAGGATCACCGGCACTTTGCCCACCGAATGTTCGCGCACCTTGTAGTTGATCTTCTCATTCCGGGTGTCGGCTTCGGCCCGCACGCCTGCCTTGATCAGGGCATTGGTGATTTCATGCACGAACGGGTCGGCATCCGAGACGATCGAGGCGACGACGACCTGACGCGGTGCCAGCCAGAACGGCAGTTTACCGGCGTAGTTTTCGATCAGGATGCCGATGAAGCGCTCGAAACTGCCCAAGATCGCGCGGTGCAGCATATAGGGGCGGTGTTTCGCGCCATCCTCGCCGACATATTCCGCATCCAGCCGGTTCGGCAGGTTGGGGTCGACCTGGAAGGTGCCGCACTGCCATTCACGGCCAATCGCATCGGTCAGTTTGAAATCCAGTTTCGGGCCATAGAACGCGCCATCGCCGGGGTTGATCTGGTAGGGCAGGCCGAGGTTCTCGATGGCCCCTTTCAGCGCGCCTTCGACCTTGTCCCATGTCTCATCCGAGCCGATGCGGACATCGGGGCGGGTGGAAAGCTTGATGTCGAATTTGTCAAAGCCAAGGTCTTTGTAGACTGAGGACAGCAGGGCGATGAAGGCCGCGCATTCGCTCTCGATCTGATCTTCGGTGCAGAAGATATGCGCATCGTCTTGCGTGAAGCCACGCACGCGCATCAGCCCGTGCATGGAGCCAGAGCTTTCGTAGCGGTGGCAAGACCCGAATTCTGCCAGCCGCAGCGGCAGGTCGCGGTAGGATTTAAGCCCTTGATTATACACCTGCACATGGCAGGGGCAGTTCATCGGCTTCAGCGCGTTGATGCGCTTTTCCTTGGCACCTTCTTCGTCGACCTCAACGATGAACATGTTCTCGCGGTAAGCTTCCCAGTGGCCGGATTTCTCCCACAAAACCCGGTCCACCACTTGCGGGGTCTTGATTTCCTTGTAGCCCGCCGCCTTCTGACGCCCGCGCATGTAGTCTTCCAACTGGCGATAGACCGTCCAGCCGTTCGGATGCCAGAACACCATGCCGGGGGCTTCGTCCTGGATGTGGAACAGGTCCATCTCGCGGCCCAGCTTGCGGTGGTCGCGCTTGGCGGCCTCTTCCAGCATGGTCATATGCGCCTTCAGATCGTCGCGGTTCTTGAAGGCAAGGCCGTAGATGCGCTGCAACATCGGGCGGCTGGCATCGCCCAGCCAATAGGCCCCGGCGACGTGCGTCAGCTTGAACGCATCGGCCGGGACTTGGCCGGTGTGCTGCAAATGCGGGCCACGGCAGAAATCCTGCCAGTTTCCGTGCCAATACATCCGCAGGTCTTCGCCTTCGGGGATGCGGTTGATCAGTTCGACCTTGAACGGCTCGTTCTTGTCTTCATAGAATTTGATCGCGCGCGCGCGGTCCCAGACTTCGGTGCGCACCGGATCGCGGGCGTTGATGATCTGCTTCATCTTGGCCTCGATCTGGCCAAGGTCTTCGGGCGTGAAGGGTTCCGCCCGGTCGAAATCGTAAAACCAGCCGTAATCGCGCACAGGACCAATGGTGACTTTCACATCCGGCCAGATTTCCTGCACCGCGCGCGCCATGATATGTGCGGCATCGTGGCGGATCAGTTCCAGCGCCTGCGCGTCATCCGCCAGCGTGTGAATGGCGATGCTGGCGTCGGCGTGGATCGGCCATTGCAGATCGTAATGCGCGCCATTGACCGTGGCGGAAATCGCTTTCTTCGCCAGGCTGGTCGAGATGCCAGCGGCCACTTCGGCAGCGGTGACGCCGCGCGCATATTCGCGCTTGTTGCCATCAGGGAATGTGAGGGAAATCTGGGACATATCGTCCTCCTCGTCGTTTTGGCGCCTACGAAACGCCCGGTTGCGGGTTATGTGGGCGGGGTTTTGCCTATGGTGCGTGGTGTTGTCAACCGCAGCCCGCTATGGTGGAGAAAAAGTGAGGCCGCATGACCAAACCGCATCAGTTGACCACGCCGCAGGGCCGCCAGATTGCCTATCATCACACCAAAGGGCAGGGGCCTTGCGTGGTGTTTCTGGGCGGCTTCAAATCCGACATGACCTGCACCAAGGCGATCTACTTGCAGGATTGGGCAAAGGCGCAGGGGCAAAGTTTTCTGCGGCTGGATTATTCGGGCCATGGCGTGTCCTCGGGCGATTTTCTGGATGGCGCGATCGGCGACTGGTTCGAGGATGCCTTGGCGGTGATCGAGGCCGTCACCTCCGGCCCCTTGGTGCTGGTCGGCTCCTCCATGGGCGGGTGGATTTCGCTGCTGGTGGCCCGCGCGATCCCGCAGCGCATTGTGGGGCTGGTGGGTATCGCCGCGGCCCCGGACTTCACCGAAGACAGCATGTGGGCGGATTTCATGCCCGCCCAACGTGCTGAAATCATGGCGAAAGGCCAGATCGGTCTGCCGTCGGAATACGCCGACAGCCCCTATATCATCACCCGCCGCCTGATCGAAGAGGGGCGCAACCGGCTGGTTCTGCGCGCACCCTTGGCGCTGAACTTCCCCACCCGCCTGCTGCAAGGCACCGCGGATGTGGATGTGCCGCCCGCCGTCGCCCTGCGCCTGCTGGATCATGCCACCGGCGATGATATCCGGCTCACCTTGGTCAAAGGGGCCGATCATCGCTTCTCGACCCCCGCTTGCCTGACAATGATCACCGAGGCAATCACCGACGTTCTGAAGGCAACCCGCTGATGCCGCACCGCGAACCTTTGGTGCTGATCCCCGGCCTGATGGCGGATGCGCGGCTGTTTTTGCCGCAGATCGTGCAACTGGGGGCTGAACGCGCCATGCAGGTGGTGCTGCCCACCAAGGGCGAAACGGTCGAGCAGATGTCCGAGGCCATCCTGCCCGGCCTGCCCGAGAAATTTGCCCTGCTGGGCCACGGCCTTGGTGGCGACGTTGCCCTTGATCTGATCCGCCGCGCGGGCGACCGCGTGACCCGCGTTGTGTTGATGGCAACCGATCCCTTGGCCGAGCCGCCGCAAACCGCCGCCGCCCGCGAATCCCGCATCGTCGCGGCAAAATCGGGCCGTCTGGCCGAGGCGATGCGGCAGGAAATCCCCGCCGCGGCCATCGTCGACGCGCCGTGGCGCGATGAGATCATGGCGCTGGTGCAGGATATGGCGCTGGGTCTGGGCGAGGGCGTGTTCCTGCGCCAATCCCGCGCGCTGCAACGCCGCCCGGATCAGCAGAAAACCATGCGCCGCGTCAAACTTCCCGTTCTGGTGATCGCAGGCGAGGCGGATACGCTGGTGCCGATGCGGCGGCAAGAGTTTACCGCCAATCTGATGCCCTATGGCAAATTGCTGGTGATCGAAGCCGCAGGCCATCTCGCCAGCCTCGAACAACCCGAGGCGGTTTCACAGGCGATTGCCGCGTTTCTGGCCGGGCCGATGATGCTGCGTTAGGGCGCGCAATGGCGACAATTTCCGGCGCAACCACTAGATGTTGTGTAAAATCGGATAAATTCGCGCAAAAACCACAAGTCATTCCCACGTGGGAATGGAAAATGCGATCCACTGCGCCTTAGTCTGGGCTGCCGAAGGCCACCGCCCCCGGCTGCAAAAGCCCGCTCAGGCGCCTGCCTTCACCGAAGCCAGTTTCGCCACTTTCGCCGCACCCGAATTGGCATCAATGAACGACAGCACCAACGGGCGGATGTTCAAACGCCAGCTTTTGCCCGCGAAGATGCCGTAATGGCCTGCGCCCGGCTCAAGATGCTCGGCCTTCTTGCTATCGGGCAGGCCGGTCAGCATCCCCAACGCGGCAACACACTGGCCGGGGGCCGAGATATCGTCATTCTCGCCCTCAACCGTCATCACCGCCACCTTGGTGATCGCACCAATATCCACCTTCTTGCCCGCCACAACGAATTCGTTCTTGGCAATCTCGCGGTTCTTGAAGATCCGCTCCACCGTCGAAAGATAGAACTCTGACGTCATATCCATCACCGCCAGATACTCATCATAAAAGCGGTTATGCGCGTCGTGGTCCGAGGCTTCACCCTGCGCCACCCGCATGATCTGATCGCTGAACGCTTTCGAATGCCGCTCGGCATTCATCGACATGAAGCTTTGCAACTGCAACAGCCCCGGATAAACCAGCCGCCCCACGCCCTTGTATTTGAAGCCGACGCGCTGAATGGCGATCTGCTCCAACTGGCCCATGGTGATGCGGCGGCCAAAGTCGGTCACATCGGTTGCAGCCGCATCCGGGTCAATCGGCCCGCCGATCAGGGTCAGCGAACGGGGCTGCGCATCGGGGTCTTCGCCTGCCAGATAGGCAGTCGCGGCCAAGGTCAGCGGCGCAGGCTGACAAACCGCGATCACATGGGTATCCGGCCCCAGTGCCCGCATGAAATCGACCAGATACAGCGTGTAATCTTCAATATCGAACTTGCCTTCCGATACCGGAATATCGCGGGCATTGTGCCAATCGGTGATGAACACATCAGCATCCGGCAACAGGCTGGCCACGGTGGACCGCAGCAGTGTCGCATAATGCCCCGACATCGGTGCCACCAGCAGCACCTTGCGCGCCATAGGCGCACGGCGGCGCACCTTGAACTGGATCAGATTGCCAAAGGCACGCTCAACCACCGGCACCACATCAACAAGGTGATCCTGCGCCTCTGGCCCCGGAATAGACCGAATGCCCCAGTCGGGTTTGACCACCATGCGGGAAAAGCTGCGTTCCGTCACTTCGCCCCAGGCCGCCATCACTTGCAGCATCGGGTTCATCGTCATGGAAAACGCCGGATAGGATGCCATGGCGCGCGCGGTGGCACCCATCCACTCATTCGTGTTACGAATGCTTTCCATCAGGTCGTAGGTCGCCATATACTTCATCACGACTCCTTGCGGGGAGAGGGCCCCGGCCCAATCTTCGCCGGGCCCCTTGGGAGGGGGCGGCGTAATGCTGCACAGCAGAAAGAATAGGGGCGAAAGATTAACATGACAACCGAAGACACTGCTGCCGGTGCAAAATTAGAGAAGATGACCGCTAATCTTGCCAAGATAGAAGCATTGTCAGCGCGTCTCATGGCCGCTTTGGCGAACAAAAAACCCTCGGACCCCGGCGTGCAGGGGCCGGGGCAAGAGATGTATATGAAGGCCGCCGCCGCCTATCTGGCCGGAATGATGCAGAATCCGGCCAAGGTGCTGGAGCATCAGATCGCCTATTGGGGCAAGACGATGAAGCATTACGTCGAGGCGCAGCAGGCCTTGGCGAGCGGTGAGTTGAAGGCCCCGGCCGACCCCGGCCCCAAGGATCGGCGCTTTGCCAATCCGCTGTGGGATACGCATCCGGCCTTCAACTATCTCAAGCAGCAGTATCTCTTCAACGCCGAGGCCGTGCAGAATGCGGTCAGCGACATGGAAGCCATCGATGCAGGCGACAAGAAGCGCATCGAGTATTTCACCAAACAGATCACCGACATGCTGTCGCCCACCAACTTTCTGGGCACCAACCCGGATGCCTTGGAAAAGGCGGTGGCGACCGATGGCGAAAGCCTTGTGCGTGGCCTTGAAAATCTGGTGGCCGATATCGAGGCCAACAACGGCGAGTTGGCGGTCACGCTGGCCGACCGCGAGGCGTTTCGCTTGGGCGAAAACATCGCCACCACCCCCGGATCGGTGGTGTTCCGCAACCGGATGCTGGAACTGATCCAGTATACCCCCACCACGGAAACCGTTTTTCAGACGCCTCTGCTGATCTTCCCGCCGTGGATCAACAAATTCTACGTGATGGACCTTAAACCGCAGAACAGCCTGATCAAATGGATCGTCGATCAGGGCTTCACGCTGTTTGTGGTGTCTTGGGTCAACCCGGATGGGGCTTTTGCCGATGTCGGCATGGATGATTACATCCGCGAGGGCTACCTCACCGCGATGGCCGAAGTGCGCCGGATCACCGACGAAAAACAGATCAACGCGGTCGGCTACTGCATCGCGGGCACCACCCTGTCGCTGACCCTGTCGCATTTGCACCGGGCCGGGGACAGTTCGGTGAAATCGGCGACCTTTTTCACCACGCTCACCGATTTTTCCGATCCCGGCGAGGTGGGGGTATTCCTCGACAATGATTTCGTCGATGGCATCGAGCGGCAAAGCAATGCCGATGGTATGTTGTCGAAAACCTTCATGAGCCGGACGTTCAGCTATCTGCGCTCCAACGATCTGATCTATGGCCCAGCGATCAAAAGCTATATGATGGGCGAGGCACCACCAGCATTTGATCTTTTGTATTGGAACGGTGACGGCACCAATCTGCCCTGCAAGATGGCCATCGAATATCTGCGCGGCCTTTGTCAGGATGATGGGCTGGCGCAGGGCACGTTCAAAGTGTTCGGCCACAACGTCAGCCTGAAGGACATCCAGATCCCAGTCTGCGCCATCGCCTGCGAGACCGACCACATCGCACATTGGCGCGGCAGCTTTAACGGCTTCAAGCAGATGGGTTCGGCGGACAAGACCTTCATCGTCTCGCAATCCGGCCATATCGCCGGCATCATCAATCCACCCTCAAAGGGCAAGTACGGCCATTACACCAACGCAGCCCCAGTCAGCGGTGCGCCCGATGACTGGATGGCCAGTGCCACCTTCAATCAGGGCAGCTGGTGGCCACGCTGGGGCGCATGGCTGGCGGCGCAATCGGGGGGGCAAATTCCGCCGCGGATGCCGGGTGATTCGGTGCGTCCGGTGCTCTGCGCCGCGCCGGGCACTTACGTGTCGCAGGTGCCCGGCTCGCCAATGGGTTGAGTTTGCACGGCTTTCCGCAAGGGAACCCTGCGCGTGCCCTGCGACGCTGTCATTGCTGCGTTGCAGAATATTTACTTGCAATGCTGCGGTGCAGCAATTATATCTGGCTCATCGAAAAGCGGGTTTGTTTCCCGCAAACCTGTAGGAGCCTCCAATGACCAATGCGAATGATTTCACCAAAGTCATGCAAGACATGATGGCCAAGTTCCCGGTTGACGCTTCGGCGTTCCAGAACGCATTCAAGACCCAAGCCGCATTCGGCGAGAAACTGTCGAAAGTGGCTTTGGAAGCTGCTGAAAAGTCGACCGAAATCTCGTCCAAATGGGCAAAAGAGACCATCGCCAAGCTGTCGGGCGCTGCCAAAGCCAAAGCCGAGCCGGCTGACTACACCAAAGCCGCGACCGATTTCGCTTCGGCTGCTGCTGAACTGGCTTCGGAAAACCTGGCTGCTTTCGCTGAAGTGGCGAAAAAAGTGCAGATGGAAACCGTTGAACTGCTGCTCGCCGCTGGCAAGGACGTTTCGGCTGAAGCTTCGGCTGTCGTGAAAAAAGCCACCGACGAAGTGACCGCTGCGACCAAGAAAGCCACCGCTGCTGCGGCTGCAAAGTAATCCGCAAGGATCACGCATCCTGATTTCCTCCCTGATTTGGGATGCATAGGGCGGGCCATTGTGCCTGCCCTTTCTTTTTATTCTGCGCTGTCCTAGACTTTCTCTGCACTGCAATATTTCGGGGAGAGAACTATGGCCGAACCAGCAAAGCCGCTGTTGATCAAGCGCTACGCCAGCCGTCGTCTCTATAACACCGAGACCTCTGATTACGTCACGCTGGAGGACATTGCAGGGTTTATTCGCGCGGGGCGTGAGGTTCAGATCGTTGATCTGAAATCTGGCGATGATCTGACCCGGCAGTATCTGTTGCAGATCGTGGCCGAGCATGAATCCAAGGGCGATACCGTGCTGCCCACCAATGTGCTGACCGATCTCGTGCGCAGCTATACCTCGAACATTCAATCCGTGGTGCCGCAGTTTCTGGCGGCCAGCTTTGAGATGCTGCGCGATGGCCCCACCAAAGTTATCGAGAACATGAACGCTATCCCGAACCCGCTGACGGCGATGCCGGGGTTTGATCTGATGCGCAAGCAGCAGGAAGCCTTCATGAAAACCATGATGGGCGGCGTGCCGGGTTGGGGTGGCTCTGGCCCTGCCAAGGAAGACTCGGCACAAGATCCGGCTGAGGAGTTGGCCGAGATCAAAAAGCAATTCGCCGAGCTTCAGAAGAAGCTGTCGAAGCTGTAAATGCCCGAAGCGCAGGGCCGCGTCACGCTGTGGGGGATCGAGGTTTTCCTTGCCGTGGCCGAAGAGGGCGCGATTTCTGCGGCTGCGAAGCGGCTGGGGGTCAGCCCTTCGGCGATCAGCCAGCAGTTGACCGGGCTTGAGGCTGCACTGGCGGCGGTGCTGCTGGACCGCTCGGCCCGCCCGATGCGGCTGACGCCTGCGGGGGCGATGTTTCGCCGCCATGCCCAGACGATTTTGAACGCTGAAGCCGAGGCGCGGGCTGATCTGGCGCTGGCGGATCTGTCGGGTCTGACCACGCTGCGGCTGGGGATGATCGAGGATTTTGACGCCGAGGTGACGCCCAGCCTGCTGTCGGCCTTGGCTGCCGAGTTGAAGGGCTGCCGGTTTCTGCTCGAAACCGGGGCCAGTCATCGCTTGCTTGATCAGTTGGAAGCGCGGTCGTTGGATATTGTCGTGGCGGCCGATCTGGATTCTGACACCGCTGATCAGGGCTGGCGCGAGGTGCATCCTGTGCTGGCTGAGCCGTTTCTGGCGATCACGCCACGCGGCCAGGCGGCGGCTGATCTGCCGCTGATCCAGTATACCGCGCGGCACGTGATGGGGCGGCAGATTGCGGGGCATCTGGCGCGGCAGAATTTGCGGTTGGCGCATCGGTTCGAGTTGGACAGCTATCACGCGATCTTGGCGATGGTGGCGGGCGGGCAGGGCTGGACGATTTTGACGCCACTGGCGCTGCACCATGCCGCGCGGTTTCACGCGGCGATTGATGTGGCGCCGCTGCCGTTTGAACCGCTGCAACGCACGCTTTCGCTTTCTGCGCGCGAGGGGGTTTTGCGCGACATGCCGCGCCAGATTGCCGGGCAGTTGCGTGGGCTGATCGGGGCGCAGATCGTGGCCCCGGCGCAGGCGGAATGGCCTTGGCTGGGTGAGACCTTGCGGGTGCTTTAGGCTGGCCTTTGCCGCCGTGGCGGCATAGGGGAGGGGGACATCAAAGGATATCCCATGGCACTTTCCGATCTTCTGGCCCGCGCGGGCAATGCTTGCGAATTCTGTGGCGCAACCGCTGATCTGGCGGCGGTGGATGTGCCGCCTGCGGGCGAGATCGCGCTTTGTCCGGTGTGCCGCGAGGATGTGCCCGCCGATGCGTCGCACTGGCGCTGCCTTGAAGGCGCGGCTTGGTCGGCCGAGCCGGTGGTGCAACTGGCGGTGTGGCGGAAACTTGGCCAGCTTGCCGAGCCTTGGGCGGTTGAGGCGCGCGAGGGTATGGTGCTGTCGGATGAGGTGCAGGGCTGGACAGAGGTTGCGGGCGCGGTTGAGCATCGCGACAGCAACGGCGTGCTGCTGGTGCAGGGCGATACCGTGGTGTTGATCAAGGATCTGGTGGTGAAGGGCGCGAATTTCACCGCCAAGCGCGGCACCGCGGTGCGGCGGATTTCGTTGGTGGCGGACAATGCGGGCCAGATCGAAGGCCGGGTTGAGGACCAGCGCATCGTGATCCTGACCGAGTTTGTGAAGAAGGCTTAGCGGTGCTGTGTTGTCTTCCCATCTGGGAATGACTTGTGTTTTTCAACATTTTTTGGGCGATTATCCACAATATGTTGTGTTTTGGCGCCCAATCTGCCGTTTGATCAAGCCTTAGCGGCGGCGCACGGCGCCCAAGATACGCTTCCAGATCGTGCCGCCAAGGTAGCGGTTAAACACCACGAAATAGCCGATCAACAGCGCGAAAAACAGCAGGGCAGGCCCGCCGTTCAGGCTGAAGCCGCCTTCCGTCAGGCTACCCGTGGCCCAAGCGATCAGCCAGCCGATCACCACGAAACCGGTGATAAAATCCAGCAGGAACGCCAGAATGATCCGCCAGCTTGCGACATAGGTTTCCGACATGATCAACCCCGATCTGATGATCTGCGCAGGCTAGGAGATCGCGCAAGCATCTGTAAAGCCGAAATCTTTGCCGCACACGGCGCGGTGGTTGTTTTGTATGGCGGGATGAATTGCGAAAAAGCCCCCGCACCGCTTGTCGGTGGGGGGCTTTTGCCGTGAGAAGGGTGATGGGATTGGATTATTCCAATTCGACCAGCAAATCCTTGGCGTCGATTTGGGCACCGGCATGCACATGCAGCGCCTTGACCGTCGCGGCGCGGTCGGCGTGGATGCCGGTTTCCATCTTCATCGCCTCGATGGTCAGCAGCAGATCGCCTGCGTTGACCTTTTGCCCCGGCGTGACCGCGACAGAGGCAATCGAGCCGGGCATCGGCGCGCCGATATGGCTGGGATTGCCCTCGATGGCCTTTGGTTTGGCGGCGGTTTTGGCTTTGACGGCACGGTTGGGCACGCGGATGACGCGGGGTTGACCGTTCAGCTCGAAAAACACCTTCACATCGCCGTCGTCGGTGGTGTCGGCCACCGCTTGCAGGCGGATTTCAAGGGTTTTGCCGGCGTCGATTTCGGCGGTGATTTCCTCACCCGGCACCATGCCGTAGAAGAACGTCCGCGTCGGCAGGGTGCGCACCGGGCCGTAAGCCTTGTGGCGGCCCATGTAATCCAGGAACACCTTGGGATACATCAGGTAGCCGTTCAGATCCTCGTCATCAATCTTGAAGCCGCCGAGTTCTTCGGACAGTTTCGCGCGGGTGGCTTCCAGATCAACCGGGGGCAGGCTTTCGCCAGGGCGGGCGGTGGAGGGGGTTTCGCCCTTCAGCACCTTTTTGCTGATCGCTTCGGGCCAGCCGCCATGCGGTTGGCCGAGGTTGCCTTTCAGCATATCGACCACCGATTCCGGGAAGGCCACGTCGACCTTGGGGTCTTCGACTTGCGCGCGGGTCAGGCCTTGGGCGACCATCATCAGCGCCATGTCGCCCACGACTTTCGACGATGGGGTGACTTTGACGATATCGCCGAACATCTGGTTCACATCGGCATAGGTCTGCGCGACCTCGTGCCAGCGTTCTTCAAGGCCTAGGCTGCGGGCTTGGGCCTTGAGGTTGGTGAACTGGCCGCCGGGCATTTCGTGCAGATAGACTTCCGAGGCCGGGGCGGGGATGCCGGATTCGAAGGCAGCGTATTGGCCGCGCACGGCCTCCCAATAGTTCGAGATTTCGCGGATCGCGGCCATATCAAGGCCGGTGTCGCGGTCGGTGTGGCGCAGGGCCTCGACGATGGAACCAAGGCAGGGCTGCGAGGTGCCGCCCGAAAACGCATCCATCGCCGCATCCACGGCATCAACGCCCGCGTCCGATGCGGCCAGAATGGTGGCGGCGGCGGCCCCCGAGGTGTCATGGGTGTGGAAGTGGATCGGCAGGCCGACCTCTTGCTTCAGCGTTTTGATCAACTGCTTGGCGGCGGCGGGTTTCAAGAGGCCCGCCATATCCTTCAGCCCCAGCACATGCGCGCCTGCGGCTTTCAACTGTTTGGCGGTATCGACGTAGTATTTCAGGTTGTATTTGGCGCGGTCGGGGTCGAGCATGTCGCCGGTGTAGCAAACGGTGCCTTCGCAGACCTTGTTCGCCTCGATCACCGCATCCATCGCGACGCGCATGTTTTCCACCCAGTTGAGGGAGTCGAACACGCGGAACACATCGACGCCTGTGGCGGCGGCTTGTTTGACAAAGGCCTGCACCACATTGTCAGGGTAGTTGGTATAGCCGACGCCGTTGGAGGCGCGCAGCAGCATTTGCGTCATCACATTGGGCATCAGCGCGCGCAGATCGCGCAGGCGCTGCCACGGACATTCCTGCAAGAAGCGGTAGGCCACGTCGAATGTGGCGCCGCCCCAGCATTCGACGCTGAACAGTTGCGGCAGGTTGGCGGCATAGGCGGGGGCGACCTTGATCATGTCAATGGAACGCATCCGGGTGGCGAGCAGCGATTGGTGGCCGTCGCGCATGGTGGTGTCGGTCAGCAGCAGTTTCTTCTGCTTGCCCATCCAATCGGCCACGGCTTGCGGGCCTTTTTGTTCCAGCAGGTTGCGGGTGCCCATCGCAGGTTCGCCGTGGGTTTTCGGCGCGCGGGGCGTGCGCGCCTCGGCATGCGGTTTCGGGCGGCCTGCGGTTTCGGGATGCCCGTTGACGGTGATGTCGGCGATGTAGGTCAGGATCTTGGTGGCACGGTCGCGGCGTTTCTTGAACTGGAACAGCTCTGGCGTCGTGTCGATGAATTTGGTGGTGTAGGTGTCATCCAGGAAGGTCGGGTGCTTCAGCAGGTTGATGACGAATTCGATGTTGGTGGACACACCGCGAATACGGAACTCGCGTAGGGCGCGGTCCATCCGGGCGATGGCGGCTTTCGGGGTTTGCGCGGTAGCGGTGACTTTCACCAGCAGACTGTCATAATACCGCGTGATCACGCCGCCCGCGTAAGCCGTGCCGCCATCGAGACGGATGCCGTTGCCGGTGGCGCTGCGATAGGCGGTCAGACGGCCATAGTCGGGGATGAAGTTGTTCTGCGGGTCTTCCGTCGTCACCCGGCATTGCAGGGCGTGGCCGGTCAGGTGGATGTCTTCCTGTGCGGGCTTGCCGGTGGCTTCGGCCAGGGTCTTGCCCTCGGCAATCAGGATTTGGGCTTGGACGATGTCGATGCCGGTGACTTGCTCGGTCACGGTGTGTTCGACTTGGACGCGGGGATTGACCTCGATGAAGTAGAATTTCTGGCTGTCCATATCCATCAGGAATTCGACGGTGCCGGCACATTCATAGCCAACATGGGCGCAGATCTTGCGGCCCAATTCGCAGACCTCGGCGCGCTGGGCGTCGGTCAGGTAGGGGGCCGGGGCGCGCTCGACAACCTTCTGGTTGCGGCGCTGCACGGTGCAGTCACGCTCATACAGGTGATAGATCGCGCCGTGCTTGTCGCCCAGGATCTGCACCTCGACGTGGCGGGCGCGGATGATCATTTTCTCAAGGTAGCCTTCGCCGTTGCCAAAAGCGGCCTCGGCCTCACGACGGCCTTCGCGGACCTTGTCGATCAACTCATCCGGGCCGTTGATCGGGCGCATCCCACGACCGCCGCCGCCCCAGCTTGCTTTCAGCATCAGGGGGTAGCCAACTTCGGCGGCCTCTTTCTTGATGGCGTCGAAATCATCGCCCAAGACTTCGGTGGCGGGGATCACCGGCACGCCAGCGGCCATCGCCACGCGGCGCGCGCTGGCCTTATCGCCCAAGGCGCGCATCGTGTCGGCTTTCGGGCCGATAAAGGTGATGCCCGCCTGATCGCAGGCGTCGACGAAATCGGGGTTTTCTGACAAGAGGCCATAGCCGGGGTGGATCGCATCCGCGCCGCAGGCCCGGGCCACCCGGATGATTTCCGGGATCGAGAGATATGCGCCGACGGGCGACAGACCTTCGCCGATCAGATAAGCCTCATCCGCCTTGAAACGGTGCAAGGAGAGCTTATCTTCCTCGGCATAAACCGCGACGGTTTTCTTGCCCATCTCATTGGCTGCCCGCATCACGCGGATGGCGATTTCACCGCGATTGGCGACAAGGATTTTCTTGAATTCGGTCATAGGGCGGCTCCGGTCAAACGGGGAGTGGGCGTGATCGAGTCTGCACACTATCCGTGCTGCGGTGCAGCGCAAGGGCCGGAAGCGCCATGATGTGACAGATTTGCGATATGTCCGGCGCTAACAACTGGCCGTTGCAGATAGGACGATTCGTTGCCTGAAAAATGGGCGATTTGCGAAGATTTAGGGCGGATGTGCAAGCATTGGCCGCAGCTTTGGGCAGAATGGTGAAATCGGCAGCGCAATCGCAACGAAATCGCCCGTGAAAGTTTCCTGTGAACAATGCGGGAACACTGCTTTATCTTGGGCGCGAAGCTGATTAGATTGGGTCTATGAACTGGTCGGATGAAGAAGAAGCCTTTGAGGCGGCGGTGCCGCTGTCGCAGCGTGCCTTAGGTCGGGGTGCGCCGCGCCCGGCCCCCTATCTGGACGATCTGAACCCCGCGCAGCGCGAGGCGGTTGAGGCTTTGGATGGCCCAGTGTTGATGTTGGCGGGGGCGGGGACGGGCAAGACCAAGGCGCTGACCTCGCGCATCGTGCATCTGCTGAATATGGGCAAGGCCACCCCGCGTGAGATTTTGTCGGTGACATTCACCAACAAGGCCGCGCGCGAGATGAAGCTGCGGGTGGGGCGGTTGTTGGGCGATGTGGCCGAGGGCATGGCCTGGATGGGCACCTTTCACTCGCTGTCGGTGAAGATCCTGCGGCGGCATGCGGAGCTGATTGTAAGTGGACCCTCTTCCAAGGTGAGGAGCGATCTCAGAACTCATCAAAACGAAGTGTTGGCTGATGCTGGTGTGCTTGAAGTCGTCCCCGACGGTTTAGGCGAGGTGCATCTGAAGTCTAACTTCACTATTCTGGATACGGACGACCAGTTGCGCTTGCTCAAGCAATTGATCGCTGCGGCGAATATTGACGAAAAGCGATGGCCTGCGCGGATGCTTGCCAGCATGATCGACAGTTGGAAGAACCGCGCACTGACGCCTGACCGAGTGCCGAGCTCGGAGGCTTCGGCCTATAACAACCGCGGCACGGAATTGTACGAGCAGTATCAGCGGCGCTTATTGACCTTGAACGCCGTTGATTTTGGTGACCTTTTGCTGCATTGCGTGACGATCTTCCAGAAGCACGAGGATGTGCTGGCGCAGTATCAGCGCTGGTTCCGCTATATTCTGGTGGACGAATATCAGGATACCAACGTCGCGCAATATCTCTGGCTGCGGCTGTTGGCGCAGGGTCATCGCAATATCTGCTGTGTGGGGGATGACGATCAGTCGATCTACGGCTGGCGCGGCGCTGAGGTGGGCAACATCCTGCGGTTCGAGAAGGATTTCCCCGGTGCCAAGGTGGTGCGGCTGGAGCAGAATTATCGCTCGACGCCTCACATTTTGGCGGCTGCATCGGGGGTTATAGCCAAGAATGAAGGCCGCTTGGGTAAGACTTTGTGGACCAAGGCTGAGAGGGGCGAGAAGGTCTATCTTATTGGCCATTGGGACGGTGAGGAAGAAGCGCGCTGGGTGGGTGAAGAAATCGAAGCGCATAAGGCTGGCCGCTCGCAATTTTCAAAGCGGCGCAGCAATCCTAGGTCGACGACGGATCAGCAAGAAGCTGATCGTAGGTCTAAAGGCGGCGGTGTTTCAAAGAACCCAGACGGCGATATTCACGAAGTAACTCTAATGCGCGCCCAGAGCTTCACTGAAGCAGGCAGAGAAAACATGCCTTTACCTTCGAGCGTTGGGCTTGATGAAATTGCTATCCTTGTGCGCGCCAGCCATCAGATGCGGGCGTTCGAGGATCGGTTCCTGACCATCGGGCTGCCGTATCGGGTGATCGGCGGACCGCGGTTCTATGAACGGCAGGAAATCCGCGATGCGATGGCTTATTTCCGGCTGGCGGTGTCGCCTGAGGATGATCTGGCGTTTGAGCGGGTGGTGAACCTGCCGAAGCGCGGTTTGGGCGACAAGGCGCAGCAGGATATTCAGCGCGAGGCGCGCGGGCAGCGGCTGCCGCTGCTGGACGGCGCGCGTAGCTTGCTGGCGCGGGGCGGGATTGGCGGCAAGGGCGCGGGGCAGTTGCGCGGATTTGTCGAAGGGGTGGATCGCTGGCACAATGCTTTGATGGGCGCGCGGGCGACCCCGCCGGAAGATGCGCTGATCGAGCCGATGTTGCCCGATACGCCGCCTGCGACGGACCTTTCCCATGTGCGGCTGGCCGAGGTTATTCTGGAGGAATCCGGCTATATCTCGATGTGGCAGAACGACAAGACGCCGGAAGCGCCGGGGCGGCTGGAAAACCTGAAGGAATTGGTCAAGGCGCTGGAGCAGTTTGACAGCCTGCAGGGTTTCTTGGAACACGTCAGCCTGATCATGGAGAATGACACCGAGGAAGCGGCGGAAAAGGTGTCGATCATGACGCTGCATGCCGCCAAGGGCTTGGAATTCCCGGTGGTTTTCCTGCCGGGGTGGGAGGAAGGGCTGTTCCCCAGCCAGCGGTCGATGGACGAGTCTGGCAAGAAGGGTCTCGAGGAGGAGCGCCGTCTGGCTTATGTGGGGATCACGCGGGCCGAGGAATTGTGCACGATCTCGTTTGCGTCCAACCGCCGTGTCTATGGCCAGTGGCAAAGCCAGTTGCCCAGCCGGTTCATTGACGAACTGCCGCCGAAGCATGTCGAAGTGCTGACGCCGCCGGGCCTGCATGGCGGTGGCTATGGGGCTGCGGCACCGTCTTATGGCGCAGCTTTGGAAGATCGGGCGGTGAAGGCGGATGTGTATAACTCGCCGGGGTGGCGGCGGATGCAGGATCGCGCGGGCCAGCGGCCGTTAAGCCAGCCGCGTGAGGCGCGGAACATGACGATCGACGCGCAGGCGGTGTCGTCTTACGTGGTGGGCGAGCGGGTGTTTCACACCAAGTTCGGCTATGGCGAGATCATGGATATTGAGGGCGACAAGCTGCATATCGAGTTCGATCACGCCGGATCGAAGATGATCGTGGCGCGCTGGGTCGTGCCAGCGCATCAGGTGGATGACGTGCCGTTTTAGCGCGGTCGTTTCACGCCCGTTTGCGCTGATTTACATGCCTCGTCTGCTATGGGCGGAAACAGGAAACGCATTGCGTTTCCCCGCCCGCGTGGGCCGTTAGCCTCGGAAATCAGGTCAGCGATAAACCCGTTGAGGCCAGCGCCTGACCTGGCGGGCGAGAAGCGCCCGCCGGGGGCGGGGCGGGCGCTGGCCGGGCCTTTGGGGCCCGGCGGTTCCAGTGGCACCTGCACCGCATGGCAAAGGCGATGGCCTTTGCCATGGATGACAACGCCTGCAATCAAGCCCCAGCATACAGGAGCAATCCCGACAGCAGTCACGCTCTATGTCAGCGCGATTGCTTCAACCGCTCGAGTGCGTGGACGGCAAGGCCAGCCAGCAGCCCCCAGAATGCGGCGCCAATGCCGAAGGCGGCGACGCCGGAGGCGGTGACGGCGAGCGTCATGGTGGCGGCAAACCGGGTGTCGGGCGGGGTGAATGCGCCGGTCAGCGCGCCCATCAGCGGGCCGAGCAGCGCCAGAGCGACCAGCGCGGTCATCAGTGCCGGGGGCAGGGCTGCGAGAATCGGCAGGATCACCGGGCCAAGCAGACCCAGCAGCACCCAGAACCCGGCATACACAAGGCCTACTTTCCAGCGTTGGCTGCGGTCGGGGTGGGTATCCTCGCCCAGACAGATGGCTGCGGTGATTGCCGCCATGCTGACGGGATGCGCGCCGAACAGCCCGGCAAGCGCGGACAATCCGCCAGTGGTGATCAGCGCGGGGCCGACGGGCGGCTCGTATCCGGCGGCGCGCAGGGTGGCAAAGCCGGGCAGGTTTTGCGACGCCATCGTCACCAGATAAAGCGGCAGGCCAAGGCCAAGCAGCACATCGAGACGCACCGCAGGCGGAATGAACTCCAGCGTTGGCAGCGGCAGGGCCAGAGGTGGCAGATGCGCAGAGCCGGAGAAAAACGCAAGCGCCAGCCCGGTGGCAAGGGCGGCCAGCACCGCAATGGCGGGGTTTTTCAGCCGCACCAGCAGGAAAACCGCAATCATCGGCAGCACCAGAGCGGGCAGGGCTTGGGCCGAGGCGGCACCTTTCAGGCAGAACGGCAGCAGCACGCCCGCCAGCATCCCGGCGGCCACGCCATCGGGGATCTGGGCGACAAGGCGGCCCAAGGGGCGCAAGGCTCCGGTCAGGGCGATCAGCACTCCGGCCAGAACGAAGGCGGCGACGGCCTCGGCCATCGAAACACCTTGGGTGGCGGCGATCAGGGCTGCTCCGGGGGTGGACCAGGCCAGCACCACGGGGATGCGATGGGCAAAGCTGAGCCATGCAGACCCTGCGGCTTTGGCGATGCAGATCGCAAACACCCAGCTTGCGGTTTGCGCGGGCGTCGCCCCCAGTGCGGCGGCGGCCGAAAGCACCAGCGCGATGGTCGAGCCATAACCGACCAAAGCCGCCACAAGTGCCGCTGAAAGCATGGAAATCCGCATGATCTTGCCTGTTTTGACCCGGCGGAACTATCGCGGGCCACGGCGGCAGATGCAAGGGCAGGTGGGGAGGAAGCGGCAGCGACCCTTGGGAGGAGGTAAGGGCCGCTGCCTGATCACACTGGCCAGGGAGGAGGTTGGCCGCGCGAATAAGCGGCGGTGATCCAGGGAGGAGGTTGGATCACCGCCTGATCGTTCGGCCAGGGAGGAGGTTGGCCGCTCGAATAGGGTGGCGGCGATCCCAGGGAGGAGGAGGGGATCACCGCCTGATCACTCGGCCAGGGAGGAGGTTGGCCGCGCGAATAGGGTGGCAGCAATCCCAGGGAGGAGGAGGGGATCACCGCCGGATCGCTAGGCCAAGGGAGGAGGTTTGGCCGCGCGAAGAGGGTGCGACGATCTTAGGGAGGAGCAAGATCGCCGCGTGTCCGAGAGCCAAAGGGAGGAGAAGGCTCATCGAAGGTTATAAAAAGGCGACGGCGCAAGGGAGGAGATGCGCGCCGCCGCGCCGTGAAACCAAGCCGCCGGGAGGAGGTAGCGGCCGGTTCAAGGATTACTTGCCGTAAGCGGCCTCACGGGCGATTTCACCGATCAGCGAGCGTGCGATGCCCAGATCGGACAATTCGCGGTCGGTCAGCTGACGCAGTTCGCGCACAGTGCGGTCGTAGACCCGGCGGCGTGCCAGCATGGCCGAGATCGAGGCGAAGATGCCCGAGAAACGGTCGGATGCGGTTGCCGAAACAGCGCGGGTGGAATTTACATATGCCATGGTAGCCTCATTTCTTGTTCTGCGAGCGGTCGGTCTTGGCCGGATGCCGTAACCCATCTGTTCCGCTGTTAGGGGTAACATGGGGCAAATGCTGCACCTGCACAATGCCCGTGTGTTCAATGCTGCCATGCAGCAAGCGCATGGCTAAGTGTCGCAAAAAATTCATGTTTAACAGGCGCTTCGCTGAAAATTTGAGCATTTGGTCAACAGGGCTTGCCCTTTTCGATAAAGCGCACAATTTTGCAGTGTGCAAGGCCAAATCCTGAGCGGGGAAAAAACCGTAAGGGGGTGCTGTCGTGTGGAACGCGGTTTCGATATGGCGTGCGGGGGCGGGCGAATCTGGCCGGGCGAAAAACTCTGAGGGGGCAATCATGGCTGTATCGCGGGATGATGTTTTGGCCGTGCTGGCGCGGGTGCAGGTGCCGGGCGGCACTTTGGTCTCGCGCGATCTGGTGCGCGCGGTGATGGTCGAGGGCGGCGTGGTGCGCTTTGTGATTGAGGCGCCGACTCCGGCCGAGGCGCGCGAGTTGGCCCCGGCGCAGGTGGCGGCAGAGATGGCGCTGAAGGCGCTGCCGGGGGTGACGGATGTGCAGGCGGTGATGACGGCGCACGGGCCAGCCCCCAAGGCCGCAACCGCAGCGCCGCCCAGTCTGGGGCCGGTGAAGATTGGCCAGCATCCAACTCCGCATCAGGGCGGGCCCGCGCGGATTGCCGGGGTGGACCGGATCATTGCGGTGGGCTCTGGCAAGGGCGGGGTGGGCAAATCGACGGTCAGTTCCAACCTCGCGGTGGCCTTGGCGAAGGCGGGGCGGCGGGTTGGCCTGTTGGATGCTGATATATATGGCCCCAGTCAGCCGCGGATGATGGGGGTGAGCAAGCGCCCCGCCTCGCCCGATGGCAAGATCATCGAGCCGTTGCATGCCCACGGCGTCACCATGATGTCGATTGGGCTGATGCTGAAGGAAGATGAGGCGGTGATCTGGCGCGGCCCGATGCTGATGGGCGCGTTGCAGCAGTTGCTGGGGCAGGTGGCCTGGGGTGAGCTGGATGTGCTGATCATCGACCTGCCGCCGGGGACGGGGGATATTCAACTGACGCTGTGCCAGCGCACGCATCTGACCGGGGCGATTGTGGTTTCCACCCCGCAGGATGTGGCGCTGTTGGATGCGCGCAAGGCGCTGGATATGTTCGCCAAGCTGAAAACGCCGGTGCTGGGGCTGATCGAGAACATGTCCACCTATATCTGTCCGAACTGCGGCCATGAGGAGCATCTGTTCGGTCATGGCGGTGTGGCGGCTGAGGCGCGGCGGTTGGACCTGCCGTTCCTGGGCGAATTGCCACTGTCTATAGATGTGCGGCTGGCGGGCGATGCCGGCACGCCGATTGCGGCGGGCGATGGCCCACATGCGCAGGCCTATGCGCGGCTGGCAGAGCGGCTGATCATGGGCGGGATGGCGTAAGCGCCGTTTCAGAATATGCGGCCAAACCGAAAGAAAACTCTGCGGGGCAGAGTTTTCCGGTTTGTTGCTCATAAGGCCGGAGGCCGCTTGAGCAAGGGGCGTGGTGCCACAAGCCAACATTTGGGAAATCGGGGCGCGCCTGACTGGCGGGCGCGAAACGCGCCTGCCGGGGGCAGGCAGGCGCGGCCCGATTTGTCGCGGGACAAATCGGGCAAGAACGACCCGCCCCGACGAATCACTTCAGGTGGGAAATCATGGGAAAACCGGGCGAAACCTCGGTTTTTTGCATTTCTGATCCTGTGATACGCGGCGATTCGGCCAGTTTCAGCGCAAAGTTGGGCCTCTGCCGCCCGAGTTCTGAAAATTTCTGGGAAATCATGGGAACCCGAGCGAAGATTTTTCGATATCTATATCTAGTGTTCACGCCCGCGTGAAATCGGCGTTACCGCCTAAATTTAGCGATGCCCCATACTAGATGCTGTTCTGCACCTGGCTGTGAAACAACATATTCCCACGATCTGCCCAAAAATTTCCATTGCTTCCCATGAAATCCCATGGCATCCCTTGTCTCACAAAGACGGGACGGCGGGACAAAAAAGCAGGGGCGGCTGAAGACCCCGAACAAGGCGAAAAAGACAGGCTCATACAGGCACCCCGCCTTACCGACTTTGACAGATCCGGCGCGCGAGCGAGCAGACATCTCCCCCAGGTGGCAAGCGCAGCAGGACGCCCAGCGATGGGACAGACGGCGGATCGAGCAGTGGCAGCAGCTCGGTCCGCCTTTTCTATTTCGGGGACAGAAACTGGGGCAGGGACAGCCCAAAAGGAGCCGCAAGGCCGATGGTGAGTGAGGCGTTCAGAGGCGAGTTCTACCAGAAGGTAGACAGCAAGGCGCGGGTTTCGATCCCGGCAGCCTTTCGCCGCATTCTGGAAGCAGAAGACGCCAGCACCACTGAATCCCGCCCCCGCGTCTACATGGTTTACGGCGGCAAAAGCCGGAATTTCGTTGAATGCTATTCCAAGGCGGGCGCTGATGCGCTGGCCGCCAAGATCGAAGCGATGGAAATGGGCTCGCCCGAGCGTGACCGGGCAGAGCGCGATTTGATCTCACGCTCGGTCATGGTCGAGATTGAACCCGATGGCCGTATCGTTCTGCCGCTGAAAGTGCGCGCGAAGATGGGGTTTTCGGCCGAGGAATCGGCGGGCGAAGCGGCGTTCGCGGGCTTTACCAACCGCTTCAAGCTGTATCGTCGCGAAATCTACGATGCCGAAAACGAAGACGACGATGACGATGGCGTTGATCCGCTGGCCCTTGTGGGCCGGGCTTCGCGGGCGGGCTAATATGGACCCGATCCGCGACCAGAACATCGGCCGCTCTGCCCATATCCCGGTTTTGCTGCGCCCGCTTTTGGCCGCCTGCGCGCCTGTGCGCGGGTTGTGGCTGGATGGCACCTTTGGGGCGGGAGGCTATTCCCAAGGTCTTTTGCACGCGGGTGCCGATGCGGTGATCGGGGTGGATCGTGACCCGCTGGCGCTGGAGATGGCGCAGGCGTGGGCTGGCCAATATGGCGACCGGCTGCGGCTGGTTGCGGGCAATTTTTCGGACATGGATCAGCACGCCGGGGCTGCGCTGGATGGCGTGGTGCTGGATCTGGGCGTGTCGTCGATGCAGATTGATCAGGTGGACCGCGGCTTTTCGTTTCAGAAAGACGGCCCCCTCGACATGCGGATGAGCCAATCGGGCGAATCCGCCGCCGATATTGTCAACACCGCATCCGAGCAGCGTCTGGCCGATATCCTGTATCATTTCGGCGAAGAGCGCGCGTCGCGCCGGATTGCGCATGCGATTGTCGAGCAACGCGCCGAGCCGATCACCACCACGCTGCGGTTGGCCGAGATTGTGGCCAAATGCCTGCCGCGCCCGAAACCGGGGCAAAGCCATCCGGCCACGCGGTCTTTCCAAGCGCTGCGCATCGCGGTGAATGAGGAGTTTTCGCAACTGGTGCAGGGGCTTCTGGCGGCTGAACGCGCGCTGAAGCCCGGCGGCTTGCTGGCGGTTGTGACCTTTCATTCGCTGGAAGATCGGGTGGTGAAGCGGTTTTTCCAACAGGCTTCCGGTGAAGAACCCAATGCCAACCGCTATGCGCCGGTCAAGGAAAACACCTCGGCCCGTTTTGATTTGGTCACGCGCAAGGCGATTGGCCCGGATGATCAGGAACTGGACGAAAACCCGCGCGCGCGTTCGGCCAAGTTGCGGGTTGCGCGCCGCACCGCAGCCCCCGCCAAGGCTATTGATGGCGCAGCGCTTGATGCCCCCGATCTGCCGAAATCCAACCCGAAAAAAGGACACCGCTAAGCCATGCGCCCCGTGCTTTACGTTCTGTCATTTCTTGCCGTGATGGCTTTGGGGTTCTGGGCCTACCGCGAGAATTACGCGACCCAAGGCAGCCTGCGTGAGGTTGCCGATTTGCAGAACGAAATCGGGGCATTGCGCGAAAGCCTGTCGATTGAACGCGCCGAGTGGGCTTATCTGAACCGCCCGGACCGCTTGCGTGATCTCGCGACAGTGAATTTTGACCGGCTTGGCCTGTTGCCGATGGTGCCGCAGCAATTTGGCGAGGCGAGCCAGATCGCCTTTCCGCCAGCGCCGCTGGTGACCAACCTGCCGATTGAAGGCGGCGAGATGGTTTCCGGCACGCTGCCCGTTGCAGGAGAGCAAACGCCATGACCCGCACCCCGCTGCGCCCGCTGGCCCGTATCCTGAACGCCCGCCAGAAGGGCGAAAACCCTGACAGTATCGAGCGCGAGAACCTGCGGCTGCGCCATGAAGTGATGCGCGACAAGTCGCGTGGTTCTGCGCAGTTGCGGCTGGTGTTTCTGGCGTTGTTCTTTTTTGGCGTTTTCATCCTGATCGGCGCGCGGATGGGCACGATTGCCGCATCCGAGCCGGTCGAGCCGCGCACGGCTTCGGCGGGCAGCGAAATTGATGCGGGGCGGGCCGATATTGTCGACCGCAATGGCCGGGTGCTGGCCACCAACATGCTGACCCATGCGCTGTATGTGCAGACCCGCGATCTGATTGATCCGGCGCGGGTGGCGCGCGAGTTGGCGCGGATTTTCCCCGATCTGGATGAGAAAACCCTGCTGCGCCGCTTTACCGATGGCCGCAGTTTCCTGTGGGTGCGCAAGGTGTTGTCGCCCGAACAGATGCAGCAAGTGCATGAAATCGGCGACCCCGGCCTGCTGTTTGGCCCGCGTGAGATGCGGCTTTACCCCAATGGCACCCTCGCCGCGCATGTGCTGGGCGGATCTTCGTTTGGCGCCGAGGGCGTGAACAGCGCCGAGGTGATCGGCACGGCGGGGCTTGAGAAATTCGAGGATGCACGGCTGCGCGATCCGGCGCAGGCGGGCACGCCGCTGGTGACATCGCTGGATATCACCGTGCAGGCGGCGGTCGAGGATGTGCTGGCCTCTGGCATCACCATGATGAACGCCAAGGGTGGTGCCGCGATTCTGATGGATGTGAACACCGGCGAGATCGTTGCACTGGCCGCTGGCCCGACGTTTGACCCCAATGACCGCCCGGCCAACCCGACCTCGGGCGATCCGTCGGACAGCCCGCTGTTCAACCGCGCGGTGCAGGGCGTGTATGAGCTGGGCTCCACCTTCAAGATTTTCGCCGCCGCACAGGCGATCGAGTTGGGTTTGCTGACGCCGGAAACCCTCGTCGATGCCAATGCGCCGATGTATTACGGCAAGTTCAAGATCAACGAGTTTGAGGGCCATAACTATGGGCCGATGCTGTCGGTGTCTGATATCATTGCGAAATCTTCCAACGTCGGCACCGCCCATATCGCGATGATGATCGGCGGAGAGCGGCAGCAGGCGTTTTTGAAGGCGCTGGGGTTGTTTGATGCCTCGCCGGTGGAACTGGTCGAGGCCAAGGGCGCCAAACCGCTGCGCCCCGCGCGCTGGCCGGAGATTGTGACGATCACCGCGGCTTATGGGCATGGTATCTCGGGCAGCCCGCTGAACCTTGCCACGGCTTACGCCAGCATTGCCAATGGCGGAATCAAGGTGACGCCGACGCTGTTGAAGCGGACCGAGCCGATGCAGGGGCCGCGCATTCTGTCGAAAGCGGTGGCGTTGCAATCGGTGGCGATGATGCGCCGGGTTGTGACCGAAGGCACCGCGAGCCTTGGCGATGTTCCCGGCTATGCCGTGGCAGGCAAGACCGGCACCGCCGAGAAAACGCGCAAGGGCGGCGGCTATATTAAGGACAAGGTGGTGAACACCTTCGCGAGCGTGTTCCCGGCCAATGATCCGAAATATGTGCTGGTGGTGACGCTGGACGAGCCTTCGGAAAACACCGGATCGAAGCCGCGCCGCACCGCAGGTTGGACGGCTGTGCCCGTGGCTGCCGAAATCATCCGCCGTGCCGCCCCGTTGTTGGGCCTGCGGCCGCAGGTTGAAGCTGCCACTCTGGATGGGCTAGTAGCCGTCAAGAATTGAACTTGGGGGATCAAAGTGGCCGATCGGGCAAAGACACTCGCAGATTTGGGGCTGACTGCCCGTGATGGCCGCAATCCGGTGCTTTCGGGGCTCACGCTGGACAGCCGTGCGGTGGCGCCCGGATATCTCTTTGCCGCGATGCCTGGGGCGGCGGTGCATGGTGCGACGTTCATCGCGACGGCGCTGGAAAAGGGCGCTGTGGCGATCCTGACCGATGCGGCGGGGGCCGCCCTGGCGGCTGCGGCTTTGGCCGGATCGGATGTGGCTTTGGTCGTGGCGCAAGACCCGCGTGAGGCGATTGCGCGGGCGGCAAGCCTGTGGTTTGGCAGCCAGCCCGAGGTGATGGTGGCCGTCACCGGCACCAATGGCAAAACTTCTGTGGCCACCTTTGCGCGGCAAATCTGGATGGCCTTGGGCCATGCTGCGATCAACCTCGGCACCACTGGGGTTGAAGGCGCATGGACCGCGCCCTCGGCCCATACCACGCCTGATCCGATCACACTGCACCGCATGCTCAGCCTTGCGGCCGCTGATGGTGTGACCCATGCGGCGATGGAGGCTTCCAGCCACGGCCTTGACCAGCGCCGGTTGGATGGCGTGCGGCTGAAGGCTGCGGGGTTCACCAACTTCACCCAGGATCATCTGGATTATCACCACACCTTCGACGCCTATTTCGCCGCCAAAGCCGCGCTGTTTGATCGTGTGTTGCCCGAAGATGGCACCGCGGTGATCAACATGAACGACCCGCGCGGGCATGATATGGCGCTGATCGCGGTGGCGCGCGGGCAAAGCCTGATCTCGGTGGGGGCAGGCGAGGGTTGCGATCTGCGCATCCTTGGCCAGCGCTTTGACGCGGGCGGGCAGGACGTGCGCTATGCGTGGAAAGACACGCCCTATCAGGTGCGCCTGAACCTGATCGGCGGTTTTCAGGCCGAGAATGTGGCGCTGGCGGCGGGGCTGGTGATCGGGGCGGGGGCGGCTCCGCGCGATGTGTTTGCCGTGCTGCCACAACTGACCGGCGTGCGCGGGCGGATGCAACTGGCGGGCACGCGCAAGAATGGCGCCTCGGTTTTCGTCGATTACGCCCATACTCCGGACGCGCTGCAAACCGCGCTGCGGGCGTTGCGGCCGCATGTGATGGGCCGGGTGATCGTGGTGTTCGGCGCAGGTGGCGACCGGGATACCACCAAGCGACCGCTGATGGGGGCCGCGGCGCGCGACAATGCCGATGTGCTGTATGTGACCGATGACAACCCGCGCTCGGAAGACCCGGCGCTGATCCGTGCCGCGATCATGGCGGCCTGCCCTGAGGCGAACGAGGTTGGCGACCGCGCCGAAGCGATCTTGCTGGCCGTCGATGCCTTGCAACCCGGCGATGCGCTGCTGGTGGCGGGCAAGGGGCACGAAAGCGGGCAGGTGATCATGGGCAATGTTTACCCGTTTGACGATGTAGAGCAGGCCAGCATCGCCGTGGCCGCATTGGATGGATTGCTATGACCCCGCTTTGGACCTCTGCCGATGCAGTCACCGCGACGGGCGGGCAAAGCACCGCGCAATGGCAGGCAAAGGGTGTGTCGATCGACACCCGCACGCTGCAACCCGGTGATCTGTTCGTGGCGCTTAGGGACGTGCGCGACGGCCATGATTTCGTGGCGCAAGCGCTGAAAGCAGGTGCCGCTGCCGCCTTGGTCAGCCATATCCCCGAGGGTGTGGCGGCTGATGCGCCGCTGTTGATCGTGCCGGATGTGCTGCAAGGGCTTGAGAAACTGGGCCGTTTCGCCCGCGCGCGCAGCGCGGCGCGCGTTGTTGGGGTGACGGGATCGGTCGGCAAAACCTCGACCAAGGAAATGCTGCGCCGGATATTGGCGGGGCAGGGCCGCGTCCACGCCGCCGAGGCCAGCTATAACAACCACTGGGGCGTGCCGCTGACGCTGGCGCGGATGCCTGCCGATGCCGACTTCGCGGTGATCGAGATCGGCATGAACCACCCCGGCGAAATCGCCCCCTTGGCGCGGATGGCCGATCTGGACGTGGCGCTGATCACCATCGTCGCGGCGGCTCATCTTGAGGCGTTCAGCGACCTCGCCGGTATCGCGCATGAGAAGGCCGCGATCTTTGAAGGCCTGCGTCCGGGCGGGACCGCGATTTTCCCTGGCGATCAGACGATCACGCCGATCCTGCGCGAGGCTGCCCTCAACGCTGGCGCGAAAGCGGTCAGCTTTGGCACCAACCCGGATGCCGACTACCACCTGACCCAAGTCAAACTCTGCGACACCGCCACCATCGTGCAAGCCACCCGGCGCGGCACGCCCACGCTGTTCAAGGTGCTGACCCCCGGCCGCCATTTCGCCGCCAACGGTCTGGGCGCGCTGGCGGTGGCCGATGCGCTGGGGCTGGATCCGATGATTGCAGCCGCTGACCTTGGCCAATGGCAACCCCCGGCAGGGCGCGGCACGCGCGAGCATATCACGCTGGATATCGTCGAAGAGACCAGCTTTGATCTGATCGACGATGCCTTCAACGCCAACCCGACCTCGCTGGCCGCCGCCTTGGATGTGCTGATCGCCGCCACGCCGCAAGACGGGGTGGGGCGTGTGGGCAAGGGCCGCCGCATCGCGGTGCTGGGCGACATGCTGGAGCTTGGCCCCACCGAAATCACCCTGCACGAGGCCGTGGCCGATCACCCTGACCTGAACAAGATCGACCTGATCCATTGCGTCGGCCCCCGGATGAAATCGCTTTACGCCAAACTGCCGCGCGCGCAACGCGGCGAATGGGTGGCCGAGGCCCGCGAGCTTGCCGCCCGCCCGCGCAGCCTGATTGACGCGGGGGATATCCTGCTGGTGAAGGGCTCGAAGGGGATAAAAGTCAGTCTCATCGTTGACGCCCTGCGCAAATTGGGGCAGGCAGCGGCCAAAGCGCCACAAGGAGAAGCGTAATGCTATACTGGCTCACCGAGTTTTCGGATGGCGGCGACGTCTTCAACCTGTTTCGCTATATCACCTTCCGCGCGGGCTGTGCCTTTGCCACCGCGCTGATCTTCGGTTTCATCTTTGGCCGCCCGCTGATTGATCTGTTGCGTCGCAAGCAGGGCAAGGGTCAGCCGATCCGCGATGACGGGCCGCAAAGCCATTTCATCAAGGCAGGCACCCCGACGATGGGCGGCCTTCTGATCCTGTCGGCGCTGATGGTGTCGACCCTGATGTGGGCGCGGCTGGATAACCCTTACGTCTGGATCGTGGTGCTGGTGACGCTGGCCTTCGGGCTGATCGGTTTTGCGGATGACTACGCCAAAGTCACCAAGCAGAACACCAAGGGCGTGTCGGGCCGGGTGCGGATGCTGGCGGGCCTCGCCATCGCCGCCATGGCCGCCTATGCGGCATCCAGCTTTCACCCGCCGAGCCTGACCCATCAACTCGCCGTGCCGTTCTTCAAGAATGTGCTGCTGGATTTCGGGGTGTTCTTCATCCCCTTCGGCATGATCGTGATCGTGGGCGCGGCGAATGCGGTGAACCTGACCGATGGGCTGGACGGCCTTGCCATCATGCCAGTGATGATCGCAGGCGGCACGTTGGGCGTGATCAGCTATATCGTCGGCAACTTCAACTTCGCCGAATATCTCGGCGTGCATTTCGTGCCGGGCACGGGTGAGTTGCTGGTGTTTGCAGCCGCGCTGTTTGGCGGTGGCCTTGGCTTTCTGTGGTATAACGCCCCCCCTGCCGCGGTGTTCATGGGCGATACCGGCAGCCTTGCGCTGGGTGGTGCCTTGGGCGCGATTGCCGTCTGCACCAAGCATGAGATCGTGCTGGCCATCGTTGGCGGCTTGTTCGTGGTCGAGGCCTTGTCGGTGATCATTCAGGTTTTGTATTTCAAACGCACCGGCAAACGGGTCTTCCTGATGGCCCCGATCCACCACCACTTTGAGAAGAAAGGCTGGGCCGAGCCGCAGATCGTGATCCGGTTCTGGATCATCAGCCTGATCCTGGCGATGATCGGCCTTGCCACGCTGAAGGTGCGCTAGGCCAAAACCTTGTCGAAAACGGCTTCATCTTGGTAAAAATACTCCCGCCGGAGGCTTCCTGCATCAGCAGCAGAAGCCTCCGGCGGGAGTATTTAGCGCCAATGTGAAACCGATAGCGATCAGGAACCCGGCAGCAGGTTGAACAGGCTGCGGTCGCCGAACATCAGGCCGGAATTGGCCCCGAAGTTAAAGGTCGCGCCGATTTTGGCATAGGTTTCCGAACCGGTATCGGTGTTGAGCGAGCCCAACTCGCCAAACATCTTCGAGCTTTCGCCCAAGCCGAACGAGCCGCGCAGGCCAAAGCGTGTCAGCGAAGCGTCGTCAAACGAGCCGTGGTCCAGCGAGGCACCCAAGCCCACGCCATTGCCCATCACCATCCCGCCGCTGATGCCCAGCACATTGCCGCTGCCATTGCCGTCTTCGGCATGGGCCAGATAGCCCTGCACGCCGCCAGTGCCAAAATTCTGCGCCGCTTCAAGCCCGTAGATGCTGGTGCTGCCGCCGTTCACCGCGTCCAGCCCGTAAAACGCGCCCAAAGCGGTGCTGTCGCCCATCTTGTAGGTGGCATGGGTGACGAAATTCGTCGCGGTTTCCTCGGCGAAGTTCAGCACGTTGACGCCCAGATCCATCTGCATGCCGAATTGCGGCCCGAACGCCAGTTCAACCGAGCCGCTGATATTGGTCTTCGCCACCGAGAAATCATCGGTGAAGCCCGATTGCGACAGCTTGAGTTGCCCGCCCGTCACCTCGGCCTGCGCGACAGAGGCCGTCAGGATCAGCGAAAGGGCGGCGAGGGTGTGGCTGCTCAGAACCTGCATAATGGTCACTTTCTTGTTTTTGACTGCTGTCGCCAGCATAAGCTCGGTGTCTGCCTGTCACCAGCGCAGACCGCCCGTCGCATTGCGCAGCCGTTGCAGTGTTGCGGTGGAGACTCACCTGCGACCAACGCCCTAGCTTTGGTCAACAGGCGGATGTTGCCTTGCCCCGCCCCCTTGGCTCGGGGCATGGTCTGGGCGATCAAGATCGGAGACCATGATGATTCCTGTAAAAGGCTACGAGGGCCAGAAAGTGGCTGTGCTGGGCTTGGGCCGTTCGGGCCTTGCGACCGCGCGGGCCTTGGTGGCGGGCGGTGCCGAGGCGCTCTTGTGGGACGACAGCCCCGAGGCGCGCGCCAAGGCCGAGGCTGAGGGGTTCACCTGCACTGATCTGACCCGCGCCGGGGCGTTTGATGGGGTGGCGGCACTGATCACCTCGCCCGGTATCCCGCATCTTTATCCCAACCCGAACAAGGTGATCGCGCGGGCGTTAGAGGCGGGGGTGCCGCTGGATAACGATATCGGGCTGTTTTTCCGCAGCTTTGCCGGGCCGGAATGGGATGATTTCGATCTGACACCGCGGGTGATCTGTGTCACCGGATCGAACGGCAAGTCGACCACCACGGCGCTGATCCATCATATTCTGGAGGTTGCCGGGCGGGCCACGCAGATGGCGGGCAATATCGGGCGGGGCGTGCTGGATATTGATCCGGCGCAGGATGGCGAGGTCGTGGTGTTGGAGTTGTCGAGCTATCAGACCGATCTGGCCCGCAGTCTGACGCCGGATGTGGCGGTGTTCACCAACCTCTCGCCCGACCATCTGGACCGCCACGCCGGCATGGGCGGTTATTTCGCGGCCAAGCGGCGGCTGTTTTCTGAAGGCGGGCCGGATCGGGCGGTGATCGGGGTGGATGAGGTCGAAGGGCGGTTTCTGGCCAATCAGATGTCGGAGGGGCCGCAGGATGATCGGGTGATCCGCATCTCATCCGGGCAGAAGCTGGAGCAGTTCGGCTGGGCGGTGTTTGCCCGCAAGGGGTTTCTGGCGGAATGGCGGCGGGGCAAGCAGGTGGCGTCGATGGATCTGCGCGGCGTGGCGGGGTTGCCGGGGGCGCATAATCATCAGAATGCCTGCGCGGCCTATGCGGCGTGTCGGTCTTTGGGGATCGGGCCGAAGCTGATCGAGGCGGCGTTTCATTCTTTCGCGGGGCTGCCGCATCGCAGTCAGTTGGTGGGCGAAAAGGCGGGGGTGCGGTTCATCAACGACAGCAAGGCCACCAATGTCGATGCTGCCGCCAAGGCGTTGCAGGCGTTTCCGAAGATCCGCTGGATCGCGGGCGGGATGGGCAAGGAGGGCGGGATTGCAGCACTTGCGCCGCATCTGGGATCGGTGGTGAAGGCCTATCTGATCGGGCATTCGGCGCGGGATTTCGCGCTGGAATTGGGCGACACCCCGCATGAGATTTGCGAGACCATGGCGCGGGCTGTGGAGCGGGCGGCGGCGGAGGCTGAGGCGGGCGAGGTGGTGTTGCTGGCCCCGGCTGCGGCATCGTTTGATCAGTATCCGAATTTTGAGGTGCGGGGCGATGATTTTGCGGCAAAGGTGCGGGCTTTGCTGGGGTGAGGTGGGTGGTCCCAACTCGGGACCTTTTTTGTTGTAGGGATTTCAGGGGCTTAGGGGTGCGGATTTAAGGAAATCTTAACCTTTGGGCTGTTTTTCGGTTATGCGCTGCGCTTGCGGCTAGGTGCCTGACAGTGGCGGCAGGAGCCTCCGGCTACACGGAATGCCTTGGCATTCCGTTTTGGATATTTGCGCAGAGAGGATGACCAAACCCGCGGCAGAGTTGCGTGCGGTTTGCTTATAGGCGGCGGAAGGTGGGGATGGGGCCTGAGTTGTCGAAGAACGGCACGCCGGGTTGTGGGTGGCCGTTCAGGATGGCGCTGGCTTCGGCGAGGACGACCTCGGTGATGAAGGGCAAATCGAGCGCGCGGGCGGCGGAGAGGCCGATCCAGTGCAGATGCGACAGTTCGGTCAGGGTATCAGAGAAGGTTTCGGTCTCGCCCGCGGCATTGGCGGCAGAGGCGAGGAAAAACCGCGCGTCAAAGCGGCGCGAGCGGCCCGGTGGC
Source organism: Cypionkella sinensis (assembly GCF_042646385.1). Lineage (NCBI taxonomy): Bacteria > Pseudomonadati > Pseudomonadota > Alphaproteobacteria > Rhodobacterales > Paracoccaceae > Cypionkella > Cypionkella sinensis. The sequence goes on from NZ_JBHRTO010000001.1 coordinate 167,413, forward strand.
GTGATGGCGCGGAACATGAAGCGCAGGGTGCCGGGGGCGGGATCGGGCAGGGCAAGGCCGGTTTCCTCGGTCAATTCGCGCAGGGCGGCTGTGGCGAGGGTGCCGGGGCTGGGGGCATCGGCGGGGCAGTTCATCGTCAGGCGGTGCGCGCATTCGGCGGTCAGGCCGGGCAGGGCATCGGTGGCATCCGCGGCATCGACGCCGCCACCGGGAAACACGTATTTCGATGGCATGAAGGCGGCGGCATGGCCGCGCTGGCCCATCAGCACCTCAAACCCCGAAGCAGCAGGCCGCCACAGCACGATGGTGGCGGCGGGGCGGATCGGCTCGGGCGGGGTGGTCACAGATTTTCCGGGGCAGTGGCCGGGGTGGTGGTGCGGCCAAAGCCGTGCATCCGCTTGGCCCATTGCAGCGCCACCATCGCGCCTTTCAGCCGGGGCAGCAGATAGAGCGACAGCGCGACGGTGCCGATCGAGAAGATGGTGATCAGCGTCACAGGCTCGGGGCGGTATTTCACGAACACATACATCAGAATCGGGGCCATCAGATGCCCGACGATCAGGATGGTAAGATAGGCAGGGCCATCATCTGCGCGCTGCGGCGTGAAATCCTGTGCGCAGACCGGGCAGCTTTCGCGCACCTTGAGATAGCCTTTCAGCAGCGGACCTGCGCCACAATTCGGGCAGCGCCGTGCCCAGCCCCGGCGCAGGGCGGGCCAAGTCGGACGCTCGGCCATCAGATCGTGATCGTGGCTGTGGCCATCGGCGGGCAGGTGCAGGGCGGCGTCGGTCATCGGAATATCCTGAATGCTAGGAATATCGTTTAGCCGATATGGGGACAAAAGTTGAGGGGGCATATGGGGGGGCGGTGCTATGTCGCAATCGCGTCCTCAGGAGCGGCCCTAGGGCCGATCAACATTCAGGCGCTTGTGTGTAGTCCGATCCGGGCGGAAACAGGAAACGCACCGCGTTTCCCCGCCCGCCATCGGCGGGTCGGGCGCTGGCCGGGCCTTTGAGGCCCGGCGGTTTCAGCGGCACTTGCACCGCATGGCGAAGGCGGTGGCCTTCGCCAGATTGTCCAAGGGGAATGTCGATCTGCCCTAACGGCGGCGAAAAAATCTGACGCGGTCTGCGACGGAAACCGCAAGCTGTGGCGTTTATCCTGGCATGAACGCCACGGCAGAGGCTGAGGCGAGATTGAGGAGAACGCAATGTTTAAGAGCAAATCGGAACTGAACGCCAAAGTCGCGCAGTACACTGCGCTTGCAAGCAATCCCAAGCTGGGCGGCTCTGCACTGGTGGTTGTGGCCGCGCTGATGGGGGTGGCCGCCTATGCGCAGGACACCAAGCCGCCGAAGCCGCCGCATGGCGGGTTTGATTTTGCCACGCTGGACACTGACAAGGACGGCAAAGTGACCAAGGCCGAGGTGGAGGCGTTCCGCGCCGCCAAGGTCAAGGAGATGGATGCCAATGGCGATGGCAAGATTTCGGCTGACGAAATGTCTGCGCCGCGCATTGCAGCGGTGACCGAGCGGATCAAGACCCGCTCTGCAGATATGATCAAGAAGCTGGACACGGATGGCGACGGGCAGTTGTCAGCCGCCGAGATGGCGGCGCGTCCGGGGCCGGAAATGCTGTTCGACCGCATCGACGCCAACAAGGATGGCGCGGTGACGCAGGAAGAAGTCGATGCGGCACACAAGGCGATGCACGAAAAGCATGGCAAGGGCCATGGCAAGCATCACAAGCCGCGGCCTCCGATGGAAGACGACATGATGGGCGGGCCGGATGATGCCCCCGATCCGGCCAACTGAGTGATCTGATGCGGTATGCCAGACAGCGGTGATGCACCGCGACGGGTCTGGTCTGGGATGCGGGGTTTGCAGAGAGCGGGCTTCGCATCCATATAGCAGAAAGCTGTTGGCCCATGGGGTTGCCCGCAGCCTGAGGGGTCGGCTTTGCAGCAGGATGACGATGCCGCGTGATACGCTTGCAGATCTGGGGGATGAGGCGCTGGTCGTGCTTTATGCCCATGGCGACCCGGATGCGGCGCGGCTGTTGGCCGGGCGGCTGTTGCCGCGTGTGATGGGCTATGCGGCGCGGATGCTGGGCGAGCGGGCCGAGGCCGAGGATGTGGCGCAAGAGGCGATGCTGCGGCTGTGGCGGGTGGCACCTGAGTGGCGGCAGGGCGAGGCGAAGGTCTCGACCTGGATCTACCGCGTGGTTGCCAATCTGTGCACCGACCGTTTGCGCGCGCGCAGGCGGCATCGGGCCGAGGCGTTGGATGATGTGGCCGAACCTGCGGATGGCGCGGCCAGCGTGGTGGCGGGGATGATCGCCGCGGACCGGATGGCGGCGCTGGACCGGGCCTTGGCGGCTTTGCCCGAGCGGCAGCGCGAAGCGGTGGTGTTGCGGCATATCGAGGGCTTCAGCAATCCCGAGATTGCCGAGATCTTGCAGATTGGTGTGGAAGCGGTGGAAAGTCTGACGGCGCGGGGCAAGCGGGCGCTGGCGGCGGTTTTGGCGGGGCAGCGGGCGGAACTGGGCTATGAGGAGGCGGAGTGATGGATGATCTGGACGATCTGTTGACGGGCGCGAAAGCGGTGTCGATGCCGCCTTCCGATGCGCTGCTGGCACGGGTTCTGGCGGATGCGGCGCAGGTGCAGGCGGGGTTTGTGACGGTGCGGCCTGCGGTGGCGCGCGCCGGTTGGTTTGCGCAGTTGGCGGGGGTGTTCGGCGGGATCGGCTCGCTGGCGGGCGTTGCCACGGCGGCGGTGGTGGGGTTGTTTTTCGGTTTTGTGCAGCCCGATGGCATTGGGGCGGTGGCGGATATGTGGGCAGAGGCCGCGGTGGTGCAGGTGGATCTGATGCCGCAGCTTGATGTGCTTTTGGCAGAGGAATAGGCGATGAGCGAGACAGGGATGCCGAAGCAAGCGGCGGGCAGGGGCTTGCGGATCGCGCTGGCGGTGTCGGTGGCACTTAATCTGGCGGTGGCGGGGATGTTTGCCGGATCGCTGCTGAAAGATCACGAGGATGGCGGGCCGCGTGGGGTGCGCGAGATCGGGTTTGGCCCGTTCTCGGAGGCGTTAAGCCGCGAGGATCGGCGGGCGCTGCGGGCGAACCTGATGGCGAAGATGCCCGAGATGCGGCTGGCGCGGCGTGAGGCGCGGCAGGATGCGCAGAACCTGCTGGCGGTGCTGCGCGCCACACCTTTTGATCCCGCGCAACTGACGGCACTGTTGGAAGCGCAGCGGGCGCGGATGGCGGGGCGGTTCGAGGTGGGGCAAGAGCTGATGCGCGATCTGCTGGTGGGCATGACGCCCGAGGCGCGGCAGGCATTCGCGGATCGGCTGGAGAAGCGCTTGCAGCATGATCCGAAAGGCGGCCCGGAGGGGTATGAGGCCGCACCACCGCCGAAGCCATAAGCCGCGTCAGGCGGCTGTGCGGCTGATCGTGACCTGATTGCGGCCTGCGGATTTGGCGTAAAGCAGGGCGCGGTCGGCGCGGCCTATCAGATCGGCCAAGGCATCCTTGACGCAAGGCAGGTTGGCATCGGCCGAAGTCGCAAGCCCGATCGAGACGGTGACGCGCAGGCTGCCCATATCGCCAATCCGCACAGGCGTTTCTTCGATTGCGTGGCAAAGGCGTTCGGCGATGCCGCGGGCATCTGCCAATGTGGTTTCCGGCAGGGCGATCAAAAACTCCTCTCCGCCAATGCGGGCCAGAAGATCGCCCTCGCGCAGATTGCGGTTCAGCCGCGCCGCCACTTCGATCAACACAGCGTCACCTGCGGCATGGCCCCAGCGGTCGTTCACCGATTTGAAGCGATCCAGATCGACCACCATCACCGCATATTCCTGCCCCGAGCGGCGCGAAATGTCCGCAATCGCGGCCAGTTGCGCCATGCCATAGCGGCGGTTGTGCAGGCCGGTCAGACTGTCAATCACCGATAGGCGCAGGCTGTCTTGCACCGAGGCCCGCAGCGCATCGGCAGCACGCTTGCGCGCCAGCAGGCGCGACAGCCGCAATGCGAGTTCTTCGGCGGGGATGCCGGGGGCCACCAGATCATGCGCGCCAAGATCGAAAACCACCGCCGCCCCAATCGCCGCGCCAACGCTGGATTGCACACAAAACGCCGCATGGCGGGTATGTGTGCGCGAGCGCAGGTCGGACATCAGCCGCAAGCCCGAGCCCGGGCCGTTGAAATCGGATTCGATCACAAACACATCCGGCGTGGCACCGGGGCCTGCGCCATCACTCATTGCTTCTTCGGCTGTGATCGCGATGACGCGTTCGGCCAGATGCGGTGCCATTTCCCGCCGCAGTTTCAGCGCGGTTTCGCTGCGCTGGGTGATCAGCGCGATCATGCCGGGTTGGTAGAACGGGGCCGCGGCCTCGGCCAGACCCAGCATGGCGATGCCGTCGTGATGCTGGGCGAAACCCGCCACCTCGTCGCGCGCGCGCATGAAGCTGCGGATACGGGCCAGCAGGGTTTGGTCATCAATCGGTTTTTGCAGGAAATCATCGGCCCCGGCGCGAAACGCGGCGCAGCGTGCCTTGGCATCGGGCAGCGGTGAGCAGATCACAATGGGCACATGCAGCAGGGCCGGTTCGGCGCGCAGCCGTTCCAACAGCCGCAACCCCGGCATGTCGGGTAATGCGAGTTCCAGCAGGATCAGATCCGGCGCTTCGGTTTGCGCCAGTTTCAGACAGCTTGCACCGTCTGCGGCCAGAACCGGAGTATAGCCAGCAGCCGTCAGCCTGACCTTCATGACGATGCGGTTCGTCGCAACATCGTCCACGATGAGAATCTTGCCGACCATTGTCGAAACGCCCGCGTTAAAGGTTAAGCTTATCGTTCCACTGTGCCGCCGAAAGGGTTAAGAAATCCTTTCTGAAAACATAACCTTTGCGCCGCAATTTTCGTGCGACATGTGCAAAACTTGGGAAAAACAGCATGAATAGGCGGGAATCTGCTGAAACGCTGGCCTTGCAGGCCTTTGCCTGGCTGCTGGCGCAGGATGATCTGGTGGGAATATTCCTTAACGCGACCGGGGCGACGCAGGGCGATTTGGCCAGTCTGGCGCAAGACCCGGTGTTTCTGGGCGCGGTGTTGGACTTTCTGCTGGAAGATGACGCGCGGGTGATCGGTTTTTGCGACAGCGCGGCCTTGCCCTATACCGCGGTGATGCAAGCGCGGATGGGCTTGCCGGGGGGCGAGTTGCCGAACTGGACCTGATTGCGTTTTGCCAGGGTTGCGGGCAGGTTGCAGCCAAATGCGAGACCCTGATGGAGCTGAGGATGATCGAGGCGCTGATTTTCGACAAGGACGGCACGTTGTTTGATTTCCGGCTGTCCTGGGGGGCGTGGACGCGCAACCTGCTGGCCGAATTGGGCGATGCCGATGGGCGCTTGGCGCAGGTGTTGGGCTATGATGCGGCGCGCAATGATTTTGCAAAGGGTAGCCCGGTGATCGCGATGACGACGCCGGAAATCGCCGATATTCTGCTGCCGCATCTGCCGGGTTTGCCGCTGTCGGAACTGCTGGAGCGGATGATCCAGCTTGCGGCGGATGCGCCGATGGTGCCTGCGGTTGATCTGCCTGCGGTGCTGGGCGCTTTGCGCGCGCGCGGGATCAAGCTGGGGCTGGCGACCAATGACACCGAGATTCCGGCGCGGCGGCATCTGGCGGGGGCCGGGGTGTTGGAATTGTTCGATTTCGTGGCGGGTTGTGATTCTGGTTTTGGCGGCAAGCCCGCGCCGGGGCAACTTCTGGCTTTTGTGGCGCAATGCGGTTTGACGCACGCGCGGGTTGCCATGGTCGGCGATAGTTTGCATGATCTGGATGCGGGCCGTGCGGCTGGCATGAAAGCGGTGGCGGTGCTGACCGGGATCGCAACGCGCGCTGATCTTGAGGCCCATGCTGATGTGGTGCTGACCAATATCGGCGAGTTGGGGCCTTGGATTGACGGCTTGAACGCCGCCTAAGCGGAGTGTCGCGCAAAAAACGACACATTTGCGTCGGGAACGTGGTGCGCTAAGCGCTTTGGTTTCGTTCATCTTAGGCTCCAGCAGTGACCAAGGTTTTGGTTACAGGAATGGAGACGCCAGATGAGCGATGACGCAAGCCGCAAACGTGCCCGTGCCGGAGGCCGCGCGGGCAACAAAAGCCGCGCAGGCACCGCGATTATTGATCAGATGCCATGGCGGATTCCGGTTAACCCAGATCGCCCGATTGAACCGCTGGATGCCGAGGGCGTGCAGGCGGTTCATAAGGCCACGATGCGGATTCTGAAGGAAATCGGCATCGAGTTTTTGAACCCTGACGCGGTGGCGCATCTGAAGCGCGCGGGCTGTGTGGTGAACGGCACAAACGTCAAGATGGACGAAGATTTCGTCATGGAGATGCTGTCCCACGCGCCGGAAAGCTTCACCATTACCCCGCGCAACCCCGAGCGTGAGTTGATCATGGGCGGCAAGCATATGCTGTTCGTGAACGTGTCGTCTCCGCCGAACGCCTGGGATCTGGAGCGTGGCAAACGCACCGGCGATTTTGCGACCTTCAAGGAATTCATGAAGCTGACGCAGTACTTTAACTGTATCCATATCGCGGGCGGCTATCCGGTGGAGCCGGTGGATATCCACGCCTCGATCCGGCATCTGGATTGCTTGTATGAAAAGCTGACGCTGACCGACAAGGTCGTCCACGCCTATAGCTTGGGCGCCGAGCGGGTCGAGGATGTGATGGAGATGGTCCGCATCGCGGGCGGTCTTTCCCACGAAGAATTTGAAGCCAAGCCGCGGATGTATACCAACATCAACTCGGTCTCGCCGTTGCAGCACGACTATCCGATGCTGGACGGCGCGATGCGGTTGGCGAAACGCGGCCAACCCGTGGTGATCACGCCGTTTACATTGGCCGGGGCAATGGCGCCGGTGACGATGTCGGGTGCGGTGACGCTGTCGCTGGCCGAGGGCCTGGCGGCGGTGGCGCTGTTGCAGTTCATCAACCCCGGCTGCCCGGTGGCTTTGGGCACCTTTACCAGCAACGTCGATATGAAATCGGGCGCACCTGCGTTCGGCACCCCGGAATATATGCGCGCGACGCAGATGACCGGGCAGTTGGTGCGGCATTACAAACTGCCGATGCGCTCTTCCGGCACCTGTGCGGCCAACGTGCCGGATGGTCAGGCGATGTGGGAGACCTCGAACAGCCTGTGGGCGGCGGTGCAATCGCGCACCAACATGGTCTATCACGCGGCGGGCTGGCTGGAGGGCGGGCTGATCGCCAGCCCTGAAAAGTTCATCATGGACTGCGAAGTGTTGCAGATGATCCAGCGCTATTTCGAGGATTCGGTGACGGCGACGACCCCGGACGATCTGGCGTTTGATGCGATCAAGGGCGTCGGGCCTGGCGGGCATTACTTTGGCTGCCAGCATACTCAGGACCGCTATGCGACGGCGTTTTATGCCCCGATCGTGTCAGACTGGCGCAACTATGAGGCTTGGCAGCAGGACGGTTCGATCTGGACGGTGGAGCGGGCGCACCGCATCTACAAGCAGATCATCGCAGAATTTGAAGCGCCAGAAATGAACGGCGATCATCAGGAAGAATTGCGGCAATTCGTGGCAAAGCGCAAGCAAGAGGGCGGCGCGCCGACAGATTTCTGATTGATAACAACAGGTTAGAAATGGCCCGTGCAAAGCATTGCGCGGGCCTTTTGCTTGCGGGGGCTAGCAGCGGTTTGGCAATTGTTAACGCCCTGCGCCTAAGCTGAACGGGCGAATCATATTGCGAGTATCCCGATGCACGGCCTGATCAACCGCTCGATCCAGTGTTTTCTGCGTGACACCTATGGCAATGCCAGTTGGTCGGCGATTGCGGGCGCTGCGGGCTTGGGCTTTGATAACTTTGAGCCGTTGATGATCTATGACACCGCGCTGACCGAAAATGTCATCGCGGCGGCGGCGGGCTATTTGCAGCGCCCGCGCGAAACCGTGCTGGAAGATCTGGGCACATATCTGGTGTCACATCCCAATCTTGAGGCGTTGCGACGGCTGTTGCGCTTTGGCGGGGTCAGTTTTCTGGATTTTCTGCACTCGATGGAAGATCTGCCGGAACATGGCCGTCTGGGCCTGCCCGATCTGGAGGTGCCGGATTTCGCGCTGACCGATCAGGGTGACGGGCGGTTCTTGCTGCATGTGTCGCAATTGATTGACGGCGTTGGGCATGTGGCAGTTGGCCTGCTGCGGGCGATGGCGGATGATTATGGCGCACTGGTGGTGCTGGAACATGCCGGTGTAGAGGCGGGGCGCGAGGTGGTTTCGGTGCATCTGCTGGACCATGCCTATGCAGAAGGGCGGCGGTTTGAGCTTGCCATGCCGGGGGGCTGAACGGTGCCGGGGGCGACCTTAACCAAAGCCGCGCTGTCGCGGATGATGCCAATGCATATCGGGTTGACGGCGTCGGGCAAGATCAACTCGATTGGCCCGACGCTCGCCAAGCTGATCGAAGGGCCAAGCCCGATAGGCGTGGCGTTTCTGAAAGTGTTCGCGGTGCGCAGGCCTGCGGGCATCACCACGATGGAGGATTTGCGGGCGCGGGCGGGGCAACGACTGCACGTTGATCTGCGCGGAAAAGGCGATACCTTTCGCGGACTTGCAGTGCCGACGGGCGATGGTGGGCTTCTGTTGAACCTGTCATTCGGCATCCGGCTGATTGAGGCTGTGCGCCAACATGCGCTGACCGATGCGGATTTTGCCGCCACCGATATGGCGGTGGAAATGCTCTATCTGGTTGAGGTCAAGCAGGCGGTGATGACCGAATTGCGGCGGCTGAACCTGCGCTTGCAGGGTGCCAAAGCCACCGCCGAGGAACAGGCGCTGACCGATACGCTGACCGGCTTGCGCAACAGGCGGGCGCTGGATCTGTCGCTGCCGGCGTTGATCGGGCAGGGGATGGCTTTCGGGCTGATGCATATTGATCTGGATTACTTCAAACAGGTCAATGACACGCTGGGCCATGCGGCGGGCGATCTTGTGCTGCGCGAAGTTGCCAAGGCTTTGGCGGTGGAAACCCGAACATCGGATATTGTCGCACGTGTTGGTGGGGATGAATTTGTTGTGCTGCTGCCGGGCCTGTCCGACCCAGACCGTCTGCGCCAGATCGCGCGGCGGATTATCGAACGGCTGTCGCAACCGATTGATTTTGAAGGCACGCCTTGCCGGATTTCTGCCTCGATCGGCCTGACAATCTCAACGCTGTATGATCCGCCCGAGGCCGAGCGGATGTTGAGTGATGCGGACGCCGCCCTTTACGCCTCAAAACGGGCGGGGCGGGGGCAGGCGCAGTTTCACGCAGGGTCTGACGATGATCTGCTGTCGGCGTGACGCGGGCTGCGGGTCAGACCGCCAGAAATTCTTTGACGAAAGCGGTGGCGGGCTTGGCGCGGATGTCTTGCGGACGGCCGATTTGTTCGATGCGCCCCATCGACATCACCACCACCAGATCGGCGAGTTCCATGGCTTCGTCCTGATCATGGGTGACGAAAACCGTGGTCAGGCCGGTGGTGTCGTGAATCTCGCGCAGGCCCGCGCGCAACTCTTTGCGCACGCGGGCGTCAAGCGCGCCGAACGGCTCATCCAGCAGCAGCATCCGCGGCTCGATGGCCAAAGCTCGGGCGAGGGCGACGCGCTGACGCTGACCGCCCGAAAGTTGGCTGGGATAGCGCGCGCCGATGTCGGGCAGCTGGATCAACTCCAGCAGTTTGGTGACACGGCGGGCGATTTCGGCCTTGGCGGGGCGCTGGGCGCGGGGGCGGGCGCGCAGGCCATAGGCGATGTTTTCAAACACCGTCATATGGCGGAACAGGGCATAGGATTGAAACACGAACCCGGCGCGGCGTTGCTGCACGGTCAGGTTGGTGGCGTCAGCGGCATCGAACAGCACGCGGCCTGCGGTTGGAAACTCCAGCCCGCCCAAGATGCGCAGCAGGGTGGTTTTGCCCGAACCCGAAGGGCCGAGCAGCGCCACCAAGGCCCCCGAGGGGATCGACAGCGAGACGGGATGCAGGGCAGCCGTTGCGCCGAACTCTTTGGAAATCTGATCAATTTCGATTTGCATGGGGGCACCTTTCACGGGCGATGGGCGGCGGCAAGCTGATCGGCATAGCGCCATTCCAGCAGGGTTTTCAGGGTGAGGGTCAGCAAAGCCAGCAGGGCGAGGACGGCGGCAAGGCTGAAGGCGGCGACCGAGAGATATTCGTTATACAGCATCTCGATGGTGATCGGCATAGTGGCGGTCTGGCCGCGGATCTTGCCCGAGACCACCGCGACCGCGCCGAATTCACCCATGGCGCGGGCGTTGCACAGAAGGACCCCGTAAAGCAGCGCCCAGCGAATGTTGGGCAGGGTGACGGTGAAGAAAATCCGCCAGCCGGATGCGCCGAGGGTGAGGGCGGCTTCCTCTTCGGCGCGGCCTTGTTCGATCATCACGGGGATAAGCTCTCGCGCGACGAAGGGGAAGGTCACGAACATCGAGGCGAGGATGATCGAGGGCAGCGCGAAGACGATGGGATAGCCCTGCGCGACCAGCCAGCCGCCGACGGCGGTGTTGGCGCCGAAGGTCAGCACAAGGCAGAGGCCTGCGACGACCGGCGAGACGGAAAACGGCAGGTCGATCAGGGTGATCAGCAGGGCTTTGCCGCGAAAATCGTATTTGGTGATGAACCATGCGGCGGCGATGCCGAACACCGCATTCAGTGGCACCGCGATGGCGGCAACGATCAGGGTCAATTTGATCGCAGATGCGGCCTCGGGGTTGGCGAGGGATTTCACCGCCTCAACCGCGCCTTTCGACAAAGCCTCGGCGAAGACGGCGACGAGGGGGGCGAACAGCAAGAGGGCGAGGAACAGCACGACCACAAGGATCAGGGCTACGCGGAAGGCCGGGGTTTCGGTGGTGACGGGGCGGTGCGCAGTTTGAATTTGGGGGGTGTCAGACATAGCCAATCCTCCGGCGGCTGAAGACTTGGATGGCGTTGATCATCAGCAGCATTGCGAAGGAAATCAACAGCATGGCGATGCCGATGGCGGTGGCGCCTACGTAATTGAACTCTTCGAGCTTGATCACGATCAGCAGGGGGGCGATCTCGGTTTTCAGCGGGATGTTGCCCGCGATGAAGATGACCGAGCCGTATTCTCCGACCGCGCGGGCGAGCGAGAGGGCAAAGCCGGTCAGGGCGGCGGGGGTCAGCATCGGCAGCACGACACGGCGCAGGGTGTAGGCGCGGGTGGCGCCGAGGGTGGCGGAGGCTTCTTCAACCTCGCGCTCGATTTCCTCGACCACGGGCTGCACGGTGCGGGTGACGAAGGGCAGGCCGACGAAGATCAGCGCCAGCAGGATGCCCCATTGCGTGTAGGCGATCTTGAAGCCGAGGTCGCGGGCGATAGAGCCAAATGCGCCGTTCGGGGCGTAAAGGGCGGTCAGGGCGATGCCTGCGACGGCGGTGGGCAGGGCGAAGGGGAGGTCAACGGCAGCGTCAAGCAGGCGGCGACCGGGGAAGCGGTAGCGCACCAGAACCCATGCCAGCGCCACGCCGAACACGAGGTTGATCACGGCGGCGATGAACGACAGCCGGAACGACAGGTAAAGCGCGCCCCAGATGCGGGGGGTGTTCACCTCGGCCCACAGGCTTGGAAAACCAGCCGTGGCGCCCTTCAAAAGAAGGGCGCCGATGGGGAGGAGGACCACGAGGGACAGCAGGGTGAGGGTGATCCCGGCACTGAGGGCCATGCCGGGAAGCGGGGATCGGTTGATCAATGGGCGCATGAGCTTACTTCGCAGTGTAGATCTGATCGAAGATGCCCCCATCTGCGAAGTGATCTTTCTGCGCCTTGGCCCAGCCGCCAAAGTGGGTGATGTCGACCAGATCAAGCTTCGGGAAGCGGGCGACATCAGCCGGATCGGCCTTGGAGGTATCCCAGCCACGGTAGAAGTCTTTGAAGATGATGGCTTGGGCCTCTGGGGTGTAGAGGAAGTTCAGATAGGCCTCGGCGAGTTTGCGCTGCTCGTCATTGTGGATGTTGGCTTCGACCAAGGCAACGGGCGGTTCGGCCAGGATCGAGACCGAAGGCACCACGATGTCGAATTGATCATCGCCGAGTTCCTTTTCGGCCAAGTAAGCCTCGTTTTCCCAAGCCAGCAGCACATCGCCAATGCCGCGCTGGGCAAAGGTGGTGGTGGCGTCACGCGCGCCTTTGTCCAGCACCGGGACGTGTTCAAACAGGGCTTTGACATAGGCTTGCGGATCGGTGCCGTTCTTTTCCGCCCAAGCCCAGCCGGCCAGATAGTTCCAGCGTGCGCCGCCCGAGGTTTTCGGGTTGGGGGTGATCACCTCGATGTCGTCCTTGATCAGATCGCCCCAATCCTTGATGCCCTTGGGGTTGCCCTCACGCACCAGAAACACGATGGTCGAGGTGTAGGGCGAGGAGTTGTGCGGCAGTTTGGTCTGCCAGTCTGCGGGCAGTTTGCCTTCTTTGGCGATTTTGTCGATGTCGGCGGCGAGGGCGAGGGTGACGACCTGCGCATCCAAACCTTCGATCACCGCGCGGGCTTGCGCACCGGAACCGCCGTGGCTGGCCTCGATGGTGGGCGCGGGGTTGCCTGCCTTCGTGTAGCTTTCGATGAAGGCGGCGTTGAGGTCTTTATAGAGTTCGCGCGTCGGGTCGTAGCTGACGTTCAGCAGGGTTTCGGCGCGGGCGTCTTGGGCTGCGGTGAAGGTCAGATACAGCGCGGAAAGCGCGATCAGCGCGGCTTTGCCCAGCCATTTTTCGCGCACCGGGAAGCCGGTGAACTCGCGCTCGCCGGTGGTGATGGTGACGCGGCCATCAGCGTGGCGCTGTGTGACGGTGCCTTGGGCGGTGATCTGGCCTGCGAGGGTGACGGTGGTCAGCATGGGTTTCTCCTGCGGGATGGTTTGGCGTTTGGCCGGAAAGGGAAGGGCGGGGATGAGGCCGAGGATGGGGGCGCTCATCTTGCGTAGGGGTCCAGGGGTTCGACGCGGGCTTCCCACAGGCGGGTGTCGCGGCCGTGGAGCAATTCCTGCACCGCCGATTGCGGATCACGGGTGAAGCGGACCAGCGGGCTGCCCGAGACACGGTGCGCGCGCCCGGTGCGGCGGTCGATCAGCGAGACCTGATAGGCGCAGGACATCGGAACTGCGCGGCTGAAGTCAGATTGGGGTGCTGCGAACATGGTGCTCTCCTGTGTCTGTCTATCCCTTAATAACGACAGAGTTAGTCGAGTTTAGCAACGGAAAAATAACGCTCTTTTTTGTCGTGATTTTAGAAGAAAATTCTCTTGTGGGGGTTAGGGCGTGGTTTGAGGTGGTTCTGCGCCAGGATTTGTAAAATAGTTATTTACAAACAATATGTTGTAATATTTTTGGAATATATCACGATAAAAATGATAGACATTTAGAATTTTTACCTCATCCTAAGAGGCGAACCAGAAGGGGGGCGATCATGGCCGAACTTGATCAGATTGACCGCAAGATTGTCGCCGAGCTGATGCGCGATGCGACGCTGCCGGTGGCGCAGATTGCTGACCGGGTGGGCTTGTCACAAACGCCGTGCTGGAAGCGGATTCAACGGCTTGAGGCGACGGGAATCGTCACGGGGAGGGTGGCGATGGTCGATCCGGCGCGGCTGGGATTTGGCCTGACGGTGTTTGTCGAGGTGGAAGCGGTAGACCATTCTGCGGAATGGCGCGAGGCCTTCCTGAAGGCGACCGAATCTATCCCCGAGATCATGGAGGTTTACCGTATGGCCGGGGAAATGGATTATCTGCTGCGGATATCGGTGGGCGATACCGCCGATTTTGACGCGCTTTACAAACGCTTGACCGATGCGGTCGCGATCAAGAATTTCACCTCGCATTTCGTGATGGAGCGGATGAAATACGGCACCGCCTATCCGGTGGATACGCAGCGCCGCTAAAGCCTGTGGCGCAGGAAATCTTGCGCAAGCTCGATGCCTGCCGGGGTGATGCTGTGGCCAACGCCGGGCAGCAGATGCAGCGTGGTGTTGACACCTGCGGCGGTCAGCGCGGCTTCGGCAGTGGTGGCCTCGGTCGTGGGCATCACCGGGTCGGCGGTGCCGTGGATCAGCAGCACCGGGGTATGCAGGGCGGGCGTCAGCGGCTGCGGCGTCGCCAGACGCATCGAGAAAGCGACCACCGCGCCGACCGGCCAGCGGCCAGAGGCGACGGCATCCAGCGCCATGATCGAGCCTTGCGAAAAGCCCAGCAGAGCGATGTCTTGCAGGCGGTTCTCCATGCCGTGCCGGGTGATGATGGCGGTCAGGATTTCATCGAATGCGGCGCGGGCCTTGGCTACGCGGGCGGGGCGGTTGGCGGCGGTGACGGCAGCGATCGAAAACCACTGCCGCCCCGGCCCGCCGAAATCATAGGGCTCTGGCGCGTCGGGGTTTTCGGTCTGCGCGCCAAGGCTTTGCGCGATCTGCGCGCCAATCGGGGCGAGGTCGGCGCCGTTGCTGCCGACACCGTGCAGCGTTATCAGCAGCTTGCGGCTCATGTGTTCCAATCCAGCGCGGGGCCGACTGGCACAAGGCCGACCGGGTTCAGGGTTTTGATCGAGTAATAGCCGCGCTTGATATGGTCAATGTTGACCGTTTCACGCACACCGGGAACAGCCAGAACGCGCAGCATATAGGCTTGCAGATGCGGGTAATCGGCGATGCGTTTCAGGTTGGTCTTGAACAGGCCGTGGTAGGCCGCGTCAAAGCGGATCAGGGTGACGAAAGCGCGGATATCGGTTTCGGTCAGGGCGGCCCCGTGCAGATAGGGGCGGTTGTCGGAGAGGCGGGCTTCCAGACTGTCGAGGCAGGCGAACACATCGGCGAAGGCGGCTTCATAGGCGGTTTGGGTGGTGGCAAAGCCCGCGCGATAGACGCCGTTGTTCAGTGCGGGATAGATCGCATCGTTCAGCGCGTCGATCTCGGCACGCAGCGCTTCGGGGTAAAGATCGGGGCCAGAGGCGAGGTTGCCAAAGCCCGAGTTCAGCATCCGCAGGATGTCCGCCGATTCGTTGTTGACCAAAGTGTCGGTCTGTTTGTCCCACAGAACCGGCACGGTGGCGCGGCCCGAGACATGCGGATCGGCGCGGGTGTAAAGCTCGTGCATATAGGTGGCCCCGTGCAGGTGATCGGGCGTGCTGCCGGGATAGCTGCCAAAGCGCCAGCCTTGATCGGTCAGCGTGGGCTCTACCACCGACACACTGATCGCCGATTCGAGGCCTTTGATCTTGCGCGCAATCAGGGTGCGCGAGGCCCAGGGGCAGATCAGCGCGACGTAAAGGTGATAGCGCCCGGCCTCGGCCTTGAAGCCGGATGCGCCGTCAGGGGTGATCCAGTTGCGAAAGCTCGATTGCTGGCGCACGAAGCCACCTTGCGCGTCTTTCGCCTGCACCGGCTGCCAGTTTTCCTGCCATTTGCCATCGACCAGCATGTTACGCCGCTTTCGGTGACAGGGTGATCGGGGTGCCCCAAGGGTCGGTCAGGGCGGCGGGGAGTTTGGCACGCAGGGCGGCAAGTGGGGCAGGGTCCACCAGAATCTCCAGATCGGCCAGCCCAGTGGATGGGAAATTTCGCGGGCCAGCGCCACGGCTGTTCCAGGTGTTGGTCGCCAAATGGTGATGGTAGCCGCCCGCGCCGTAGAAGGCAGCACCGGGGTAGTGGGTGGTGATCTCAAACCCCAAAGCGCCGTTGTAGAACGCCTCGGCCTCGGGCACAGCGCCGGTTTGCAGATGGACATGGCCCACCACGGTGCCCGCCGGGGCTTCGGCGAAAGGGGCCTTCGCGCTGGCGGCGAGGTTGTTCAGATCAAGCCCGATGGTGGCCATCTGGATCTGGCCGTTCTGATGTTTCCACGCGCTGCGGGGGCGGTCGACATAGACTTCGATGCCATTGCCTTCGGGGTCTGACAGATAAATCGCCTCACTGACCAGGTGGTCAGAAGCCCCCTCCAGCGGCAGGCGGGTTTGCGAGGCGTGCAGCAGCCACGCGCCCAGATCGGCGCGGCTGGGCAGCAGGAAGGCGGTGTGAAACAGCCCCGCCTCTTTCGGGCTGCGCCGCCGCGCGGCCTTGTCGGCGCGCAGTTCCAGCAGCGTGGTGTTGCCCGCGCCAAGGCGCAGGGTTTCGCCGTCATTGGCCAGTTCGACCAAGCCAAGCGCTTGTTTATAAAAGGAGGCGACACGCCCGATGTCATTCACCGTCAGGGCGACGCGGCCGATTTCCATGGGAGCTGATGCAGTGGACATGTCGATTCTCCGATTGTGAGGTCAGTTCAGTTTGCGGCCAAGTGCGGCTGCGCCATCGCCCAGCAGGGCTTGCACCACAAGGGCGACGATCCAGAATGCCGGGTATTCCCAGCCGCCATTTTCGTTGGAAAACCAGAAGCCAGCGGCGAAATGCACGGTGACGATGGCCCCCAGCAACACCGGAATCAAGGCCAATGCGACGATGCGGGTGCGGTAGCCCGCGATCAGCGCAAGGCCGCCCAGCAGCTCAACAGCGATCACCAGATAGGCGAGCGGGCCGGGCAGGCCGATGCTTTGGAAAAAACCTGCGGTGCCTGCGGGGGTGAACACGAAGATTTTCAGGCCAGCATGGGCGAGAAACAGCGCGCCAAGGCTGACCCGCAGGATAAGCGCGGCAAGATCGGGGCGGTTTTGAGAGGGCAGGGCGGTCATGGCGATGATCCTTTGGGTTTGGTCGGATGATCGCAACATAACTCTTGCCGCTGTGGTTGATAATTGTGCGGCATGGAAGATCATTGCATCCATATGGGAAGGAATGCTTCAAGCGGCTTGTGGCAGGTGCTGCGCCAGAAAATCAATCAGCACCCGCATTTTCAACGCCAGATGGCGGCCGGAGGGATAAAGCGCAAACACCGCCATCGGCGGTTCTTCGTGCTGCGTCAGCAGGCGCACCAACCGCCCGCTGGCAAGGCTTTCCGCCAGCACGAAATCGGGTGAGGCGGCGATGCCAAGCCCTGCCTCGGCGGCGATCATGCAGGCAGAGGCGTTGGAGAAGGTCAGCCGACCTGTCACGGCAACGCTTTGATTTTGCGAGAAACTCCAGCGGTGTGGGTCGCGGTAATTGGTGTCGATCAGGCAATCGTGGCTGGCCAGATCCTGCGGTGTCTGCGGCGTGCCGCGCTGCGCGAGATAGCCGGGGGCAGCAGCCACGATCAGTTGCGAGGTGCAAAGTTTGCGCGCGATCAGCGTGGTGTCGCGGGGCTTGCCCACCCGCACCGCCATGTCGAAGCCTTCATCGACAAGGTTCACCAGACGGTCGGAAAAATGCACTTCAAGTGCGATGTCGGGATAGGCCTTGGCGAAATCGGCCAGCAGCGGGGCAAGCCGGATGGTGCCAAAGCTGAGCGGCGCGCTAAGGCGGATCTTGCCGCGTGGCAGCAGGGCGGCGTTGCGGGTCTGGGTATCCAGCGCGTCAAATTCGTCAATCAGGCTGCGCAGGCGGTCGAAGTAAGCCTGTCCGGCTTCTGTCGCCGACAAAGCGCGGGTAGTGCGGTGGATCAGCCGCACGCCAAGATCGGATTCGAGTTTCGCCACCAGTTTCGAGGCCTGCCCCGAACTGGTGCCCAGCCGCTGCGCCGCCGCCGCAAAGCTGCCAGTTTCCAGCACAGTGACGAACATCCGTTCGCTCAGCAACCGATCCATGCGTGCGCTTTCAATGGGTAATCGGGTGAAGGGTAGCGCGATTGCTGCGGTTTGGGAAGCAACGCCACACGTCGCTGGAATTGCGCAAGCCGCAGGAGATGTTCAGAACATTCGGGAAAAGTGGCAGCCCGTAGGGCTTCCATT
The DNA here is from genome assembly GCF_042646385.1 of Cypionkella sinensis. Lineage (NCBI taxonomy): Bacteria > Pseudomonadati > Pseudomonadota > Alphaproteobacteria > Rhodobacterales > Paracoccaceae > Cypionkella > Cypionkella sinensis. Next base: position 185,315 of record NZ_JBHRTO010000001.1, read on the forward strand.
GGTATGTCTGCCAGCGTCTAGGACCGTCTAAAATCCCCATTGTTTCCAATCGCTTGCCCCATTGTGTCGTCTGCCGCCGTCTTGTGTTGTCCACCTGTTTCTGCCAAATTTCTGTAGTAGGAATTGAGTAGGATAGCACATGGCACGGGGTTCCGATCTTCTGGACGACAAGACGGTGAAGGCCAAGACGAAGCCCGGTCACTACCGCGACGGCAGGGGGCTTTACCTGCAAGTGTCGGTTTGGGGCACGAAGTCTTGGGTCTTCCGCTACACCATCAACGGCAAAATGCGCGGCATGGGCCTTGGGTCGTATGAAGACGTTTCGTTGAAAGAAGCCCGCATTGAAGTTGATCGGCTTCGGGTGGTCGTTCGGGAAGGGCGTGATCCAGTCGAAGAACGCCGCACAAAGAAGGTCGTGCCTGACGCGCCGAAGGTCGTAACCTTTGCCGACGCGCTTGACGAATACATGAAGTCGGGCCGCATCGAAGACTTCCGCAGCGACAAGCACCGCAAGCAATGGCGGGCAAGCCTTGACCTTCATGCCGTGCCGAAGATCGGTGACAAGGATGTGGGCACCATCACGATTGACGACGTGAAGGAAGTTTTGAAGCCGATTTGGGCGACGAAGACCGACACGGCCCGCCGGGTTCGCGGTCGTATGGAAAGCGTGTTCGCTTGGGCGATTGACGAAGGTTGCCGCGAAACAGACAACCCGGCGTCGCCGAAGACGCTTGAAGTCTGGATAGGGAACCAAAAGAAGGCCGAAGCGCAGAACCATCCTGCTATCCCGCAAGCCGACTTGCCCACATGGTTCGCCGATCTTCGCCAACGCGAAGGCATGGCAGCACGGGCGCTAGAATTTGTGACCCTTTGCGCGTCGCGGTCGGGCGAAGTTCGCGGCGCAACATGGGGCGAAATCGACCTTGCGACGAAGATTTGGACTATCCCCGCCGTTCGCATGAAGATGAAAAAGCCGCATTCGGTGCCCTTGTCCGACGCCGCGATTGCCGTCTTGAAGGCGCTTCCGAACTTCGAAGCCGATCACAACGACCCGAAGGCGCTTGTCTTTCCGGCCCCCCGTGGTGGCGAAATGTCAGACGCCACGATTTCCGCCGTTATGAAGCGCATGAACGAAGCCAAGGCGAAGAAGAACGGCAAGGGCTGGATTGACCCGCATGTTCTGACACAACCCGAAGACCCCGCCGAAACCCCGCAACCGCGCCCCGCCGTGCCGCATGGCCTTCGCAGCACCTTCAAGGATTGGGCGACCGAAGCGGGTATCGACAACATTCAATCCGAAATCGCCCTAGCGCATCGCGTCGGCAACGAAGTCGAACAGCGTTATCGCCGAACCGATCTTGTTGAACAGCGCCGGGCCATGATGGCGGCTTGGGCGGGCTTCTGTCAGGGCGAAGCGGTCGCCGCAAAGGTCGTTCAACTGCGGGCGGGGGTTGCGCAATGACCCTGTTACCGTTCGGCGGGTTCGACGCGACCTTGCCGCATTCCGGCGAAGAAGCGGGCAACCGTCTTGTGCAGATTGCAAACGCCATGACCTGTGGGCAACCCGTGCCGCCCGAACTTGCGCTTTGGTTCTTCCAAGCCGTGAAAATCGGTTTGACGCCACAAGGCGAAATCAACGCCGACCGCTTCATGCGGGCATTGGGGCTGTTGAATGCGGTCGGCGACGACGGGAAGTATTCGGCGATATTCAAGGCGCATTGGTCTTCGCGATATGGCGAACTGAAAGCCTATCAACCGCGCAACGCCTTCAAGACGCTGATAGGCGAAATGGTCGCGGGCGGGGTCACAACGTTGCCAAGCCGCAGCACTGTCAACGCATGGCTAGACCGTTCGTTTGTTTCGCAACTGCCTTCACGCGAATACCTGCAAGTATCTGAAAACTAATAATTGTCCGGCAAATCCAGTCTTTGCCGGACAAGCCCCGACTTCCTGAATTGGTGCCCTAGCGGCTAGGTTGACACACATAAACATGTGTGGAGTGACCCAGATGAACGCCTTGACCAATTCGACCGCCACCCCGGCGGAAGCCCCCAAGTTCACCCCCGCGTCGCTTGTGACGAACGCCCTGTTAGGGACCGCTGATTTGTGCAGCGTTTGCCGCGCATCACGGGCGACAATCTATGTCTGGATTTCGTCCGGGTTGATGGTTCCAGCGATTAAGTTGGGGTCGAAGTCTTCGGCGTATCCGGCTTCGGAAGTGAACGCCATTCTTGCCGCCCGTATCGCCGGAAAGTCTGACGACGAAATCCGCGCCTTGGTCGTTCAACTGACCGAAGCCCGCAAGCATTGCGCGTAATGGCAGCCGTGTGGGCTGCCGAAATATCAACTAAGAGTTTGAAGCAAAAGGGGAAAAATCTTGCCCGCGATTGCTATTAAGAACCTAATACAGAATGGCCCGAAATGCAGTCCGATACCCACAACCAACAGCTATCCGAAAAGGGCCGAATGGCGCTTCATTGGGCCAAACTTGGCCTTTGCGTCTTCCCTGTCCAGAACGGAACGAAAGACAAGCTTCTTGCGGGCGGCTGGCAAACTGTTGCGTCGAATGATTTGGCGCAAGTTAAACAATGGTGGACGGATAATTCTGACGCTAATATCGGCTGCAACCTTGCTAAATCGGGTTTGGTCGCGGTCGATGCCGACATTTACAAGCCCGAATGCGAGTTCAACGCCTTCATGCAGGGCCGCAACCTGCCCGCAACCCTGACGCAGAAATCAGCGCGGGGCGGGTTTCACCTGATCTTTCGGGCGGAAGACGCTGCGAAGTATCCCGGTAAACTCTGCGAAGCGACCGAAATCAAGCATAACGGCTACATCATGCTTGCCCCTTCGACGTTTGCGGGGGGAATATACACGGTCGAAAATTGGGCAGAACCTGCGCCATGCCCCGAATGGGTTTCGTCACGACAGGCTTCGACCTTCGATACCCACACTGTGCAAACCCCGATCAACGACCCGAACCCGGCTGCGCCGATCACTGACGAAGCCTTGCGGGATACTGTCTGCGGTTCGCCCGCGAACGCGGCCCATTACAACGGCACAAGCGACCTTGCCAAAACGAACATGTCGGAAGCTACTTTCGCCCTGACATGCGCCGCCTGCCTCTTTTCCAGCGACGAAGAACAGGTTCGCCGGGTGGTCATGGCAAGCCCCCTTGTCCAGAACAGCCCGCCCAAGGGCAGCGAAACGCGGGCGCAGAAGGTCCAACGACTGTGGGCAACTGAATACCCCAAGGCAGCCCGCCGGGGGGCGCAGGAACGGCAACAGCAGGCGCAGGCAGCCGCACATGGGGCGCAGATAGCGGCAGCCATAGGGCAGCCTGCCAGCGGGCAGGGGGGCACCACGGGCGATGGGCTTATGAGCCTTGTCGAAATGCGAACCAAGTTCAAAAACGAACCGCCGCAAGCATTCGTAATCGACCGCAGAATACCGGAAGGGGAAGCAACCCTTCTATCCGGCGATGGCGGCACGGGTAAGACATACCTTATGCAGCAAGTCGCCGTTTATGTCGGAACAGGTTCGGGCGAAATAATCGGCAAAGTTGATCGTGTTAGCCCCGTCTTAATCTGGACCGCCGAAGACACGCTGAAAATCCTAGACGAACGTTTTCAGCACATCGAAAAGTCGCGCCATATTGCAAGCTGCGGTCAATGGGCGGCGCAAAGTCTTGCTAATATCAAATGCCGCGACGTGCTAGGGGCCGCATTGTGGGTTGTTGATCGTGACAATCCAGCGGGAAAACCTACGCCCGCAATGGCAGCACTAGCCGCCGACATTCGCGCAACTTCGGCAAGGCTTGTCGTCTTGGACAATGCCAGCAACTTGTTTCAAGCGAACCCGAACGACCAAGTTCAAGTTACCGCCTTTGCAACAGAACTGCGCCGAATTGCGCGGGAAAACCATTGCGCGATTGTGCTTCTAGCGCACGTCAACGCCGAAACGGCTTCAACGAAGTTCGGCCCGATCACTAAGACGTATTCGGGCACGGTTGCTTGGAACAACGCTTTCAGGTCGCGCATGTTCATTCGGAAAGTGCCAGCCGAAAACGGCATTCCCGAACACGTCGTCGTGTCGCACGAAAAGACGAACTACGGGGCGCTTGCCGAACCTGTCCGGTTGAAGCGCAACCCGGAAAACGGCGTTCTATCGTCGCTGTCCAATCACGAAATTGCCGATGCGATTGACGAAAGCTTGTCGCCGCTTGTTGAACAGGTCTTTACCCACATCGAATTGGCCCACAAGCGGGGCGAACCCATTCGAACATCGCTAACGGGGTCAAGGAACTTCTATCAGTGTTTGGCCGAAATGTTCGGAAAAGATTATCCCGACGGCGACAAAGAAACACGGCGAAAGGTCCGAATTTCAATCGAACGGCTGTCCGCAAGCGGTCGCATTACAAAGCTAAAAGAATGGAAAAGTGGAAACCACTTCCATTCATGGGGTGTTTTGCAGCCTGACGACCCCCGGTATGGCAAGGGGGCGTGACCGTGAGTTCGGAACTAACGATACCGTCACTTCGAACCCATACAACCCCCGTGAGTTCTCTACTCAGGGGGTATGGGGGAACTACTCGGACAGATTTAACTGACGCTCGGAAGTCACGGTGCCACGGCTGCCGCGACCCTATGGCCCCCATGTGGGCAAGCGCATGATGGCAGAGCGCCCGGCTGCCAAACACAACTACAAAACAACGCCGAATTGACCGTCGAAGAAACCTACTACATCCCTACTAAGGAAATGCCGAAATGAAAGCCAAAATCGACCGCGACAAAGAAGCCTTGTTTGACGACCGGGCGCATGAAGATGTGAGGAAGGTTCTTAACGTTGCCGAAGACAAGTTGCTTGAAGGTCAAATTGAAGACCCTATTGAAATCGAAGAATACCTTTGTCGTTTTTACATCGAAGAAGTCGCCGGAATGGTTCAGGGCGCTTCGTGGTTTCTGCAATGCGATGCAACCGAAGGTGCCGAAAACTTCCTGTTGAAGTGCGTCGGCGGTTTTACCGATAAGCCGCATCCGATACGACGGCTTCTTCGACCAAATAGGCTTCGGGCTTGCGGAAATCAGTTGTCGTTTCATACCGCAACGTATTTTCCTCGCTACCGTCCGATTTTGACGCAACGCTATACCGAAGAACTGCATCGCCCCGACAACAGCGTTTTAATTGGCGCGGGGTTCAACGGCATTTTGCATCTTGCCGCCGCAAGCCTTCCGGGCGTTCGGGAAGAAGTGAACCGCGAACTGCGCCGTCGCGGTTTGGACTATGACGCCGCCAAGGTTCCCGCCGCGCATCTTGAACGCCGTATGCGGGCGCTTGGAAGTTCCGGGCGAATGATCGGCAAAGGCAACTGACATGAACGCCCGTCTTCGCAACGCCTTCGTGAACCCGGCGCAGCTTACCGACCAAGACCTTGCTGATATGGCCGCAGCCATGAAGAAAGACGCTTCGACCGCAGCCAAACGCCGCAATCGCCTGCAAAACGCGGGCGGGTCAAATGGCGAAGAAACAGCCCGGAACGAAGCGGCAAGGCAGCGCCGGGCCGATCTTCGCAAGCTGAAATCGGCATGGGGATAGGGCGCAGAAACTTTCTTTTGTCCCGGTTTGTCTGCCGTTGTCTGACCCCAATTTGCCCCCTTGCCAGCCTAAAAACGACCGCCCTAAGTGGCCCTTAACCCCGCCCTGCATGTCGAATTTGAACGGTATTTCGATGGAAAACCCCAAGCCTGTTTGGCCTTCGCCAGTGACCCCCATACCCCCGGAAGCGAAGAAGCGTATTCAGCCTATCGGGAACTTAATTCAGGTTCGCGATCACATGGTTCGCATATTCAAAGAGGCAAGGCGCGGTGAAATTAAGGTCGATGATGCGTCGAAATTAATTCACATGCTTTCGCTAATTCAGCGTTCGTTTGAAAGTTCCGACTTGGAAGAACGGCTTCGTCGCTTGGAAGGTGCCGCATGACCCGGAACCTTGCCGCCCGGATTGACCGCCTTGAAGCTGCGAAGCGCGTCGTGCCGAAGGTTCTTGGCATTTCAGTCGATGGAACGCCGATGTGGCGCGAAGTTATGCGCGACGGGGTTCTTCACTGTCTGCCCCGTTATGAACACGACGAATGGGCCGAACGTTGCCGCTATCAGCAAGCCGAACTGCAAGAACAGCTTCGCGGGTTTGCCGCCCTTCTTGGTGAAGAAGACACGCCCGACGCCCCGGCCATTGTGGGCAATGATCGCCTTGCGCCGCTTCCCGCCGGAAAGAAGCGCCCCCGTTTCATCGAAGCACATGGGCGCGAAATCGACGCCTTTACTCTCACAAGGAACTGACAAAATGGCCCTAGTTAAAACCCCCCAAGCCCTGCAAACCATGCAATTCCTATCGACCGATAGCGGGCGAAAAGCCATGTGCGGGGATTGGACAAAATTCGATGCTGTGCCCGGCACGAAGCTTGCGAAACTGCACCATGCTATTGACGACGCGGTGAAAAGAGTTTCGGCCCTTGAATGGGACAAGACCCGTTCCGAACCGCAGCGCCACCAAGCCGCCCGCAAGATCGCCGAAGCCGTCGTTGCCGAAATCAACAAGACCCGCGCCGAACTGAAAGCTTACACGGAAAACGAAACGAACGCAGCAATGGCCGAAATTGACCGGGCGCTTGCCCCTTCGATTGATACCGCCGCGCAAGTCGTTCGGTCGGAAATCCGCGCCTTCGTCCTGTCGAAGAAGGGCGACCCTGATTTCATCACCGAACTGCGGGGCTTGGTGGAAAGCGACCTTCGGTTTGCAACTGCGATTTTTGAAGCGCCCGCCGCGCTTTCCGGCATTTCGCCCGAACGCATGAACACCCTTCGCATGAACGCCGCCCTTGCCCATGCCCCGGAAGCTTCGGAACGTGTTCGCGTTGCATCCGAAATCGCCGGGCTTGACCGCAGCCTTGCCAGCGTCGCAATGGAAATCCCGCGTTCGTTCTATAGCCCCGGCGTCGAAGCTGGAATGCAAACCCGCGTCGAAGTTGACGCCCCGCTTTCGACCGGGGAAGGCCAGTGACCGCCGCCGCCGAAATCGCCGCATGGCTTGCCGCTTCGTCGCAGAACGACCGCAGCCCCAAGGGTGACTTGATCGTTCGCGGCCCGTTCGGGGAATTGGTCACGGTCGGGCTTGACGACGTGCCGCCAGAAGCGCCTGCGGGCTGTTTGCCCCTGTTCACCCTGGCATCGGGTTTCGTGCCCACATGGGCCGCGCCAGAGGGGCAGCAACGGCTTTCAGACAGGGCGCAGCACGTCGCTTGGCTGGCAGGAGCAGGACGCCCGGATTTCCCCGCTGTTGCCGTCCTGCGGATCGCCACAGGGGCCACCATGCGCCAAGCCTGCACCGCAGCGGACATCGACCCCGACGCGCCCCTTGTGGGCATCCCCGCAGCCGCTTTCTAACGATCTTCCACAGGGCCACTGAGGAAGCTACCTGACCCCCGTTGCCGCAAAGTTTCGGGGGTCTTTTTTCTACTTCTTGGTCAGGATGCCAGCTTCAAGCTTATCAAGAAGGGCGTCCGCTTCATCTAGAAGCTTTAGCTTTTCGGGCCAAAACCTGCCGTCCGCTGCGGCACCATTGACCCAAGCGGCTCTTGCTTCTGCATCCGCTAGCCATTGGATACGGTTGTGTATTTGGGTCAAACGCGCCTGAATTTGCGCTTCATCTACCATTGTTTTTCCTTCAAGGTTCAAGTCTGCGGCGGCGGGTTGTGCCAGCCTGTGAAGATGCCCGCTAGTTCGGTCACAACGTTGTTCGGGTCGCTATGTTGAACGTCGTCAAGATCAACGCCAAGCACTTCGTAAAATTCGGCAATAGTGATTTTGCGCCGCCAAATCAGGCGGGCAACTTCCAGAAGAATTTCGTCGCGGTCTTCCAAATTTCACCCCTCTAAAGTTCCCGCGCTTCCTTGCTAGATGCGCCCCCGTGAGCATGGCAGAACCCGCCGTCTTCTTGAAGCCAAACTTCAAACGGTCGCTGTATGCCGCCGCTGACAGAGTTCTTGCATCGCGTTCCCTTCGAAGTAGTCGCGCCGCAACGTGGTTCGCCGCTTGTCGCAACCCAATCAAGATACTGTTGCTTGAAGGCACCGTTCTTTCGGGCGAACCATTCTTCGCGGTCTTGAACGAAGGGCTGCACATCTTCCGGCGCAAGCGTTACCGTTATCCCGCCCCAAGGCGCGGGCACCGAACCGACCAAAGAAATGCCCGCAGCTTCCATCGCGTCAACAGTCTTGCGGTCTATCGTCATGCGTTTCCCCGTGTTCTTCGCCGCAATATGCAGCCTTGCCGACGTTCGACGCAAGCAAGCTGTTCACGTTCGCGTGATCGGTTCCGGCGCTTCGGCAGGTCAAAAGGGGCGGATTTTTCGCTGTAGTAGTTCTGTAGTAGGATTTTGGCGCTTTGGAATTTCGCAGCAAAATCAACAGCTTACAGAAGGAAGTGGCAGCCCGTAGGGGAGTCGAACCCCTCTTGCCTGGTTGAAAACCAGATGTCCTAACCGATAGACGAACGGGCCACTGCGGCACCTCCTAAGGGGTTGGCGCGCGGGGTTCAAGAGGGGAAAAGCGCCTTAGCCGTCGATTTTTGCGCCCATCAGCGCGATGGCCTGCTGATAGACCTTGGCGCTGTTCCATTCCTTGATCACGGCGAAGTTCGGCTCGCCTTCCTGATAGCCCAGACCCGGCTGCCAGCCCTTCTGGCGCAGATAGTTCGCGGTGGTGGCCAGCGCATCGGTCATGTTGGTCAGATCAATGCGGCCGTCGCCATTGCCATCCTGACCATAGCTGAGCGCGTTGCCGGGCAGGAATTGGGTGTGGCCGAGTTCCCCATGTTTCGCGCCCACCGACTTCGCCGAGATCGAGCCCTGGTCGACCAGCAGCAGCGCGCCGATCAGATGCGGGCGGAAGAAATCGGTGCGGCGACAGTCGAAGGTCAGGGTGGCGATGGCCGAGACGACATTGGTGTCGCCCATGAAATTGCCGAATCCGGTTTCCATGCCATGAATTGCCAGCAGCACACCCGCAGGCACGCCATATTGCGCCTCAAGCCCGGCATAGAAATCGGGATTTTTCTTTTTGCGCGCGCGCCCTTGCGAGATGATCGCATCGGCACCGCGCACGTTCAGGAATTTCTGCAGGGTGTACTTAAAGCTTTTCTGATTGCGGTCAGCAGCGATGGTGGCCTTGGAATAGCTGGCCCCGAGCAGGGCAGCGCGTCCGGCCTGACCGACGCCATCGGCCTTGACCTCTTGCGCCATCTCGGCTTTCCACGCATCAAACCCGGCGGAGGTATTGCTGCAGGTGGCCGCAAAGGCCGGGGCGGCCAGGGTCAGGGACAGAATTGCGGCGGCAAGAGATTTGTTCAACACGTTGGGCACCCAGCAAGGAATTGTTGCGGGCAGAATAGCCACGCAGCACACTTGTGCAAGGGGGCTGACATTCATCAGCAAAAACAGGGATTTGTCAGAAGTGGCAGCCCGTAGGGGAGTCGAACCCCTCTTGCCTGGTTGAAAACCAGATGTCCTAACCGATAGACGAACGGGCCACTGAGGGCGGTGTTTAAGGGCTGTGCTTGCGCTTCGCAAGAGGAAAAATCACGCTTTTGCCGCATCTTCCAAGCGAAATTGCACGCGGGTCTTGCCGCCCCATGTGTTCAGCTCTAGCCGGCCGGCGAGGTGAAAGCGCTGGTGGCCAGCGTTTTCCAGCGCGGGGCCAAGGGCGGTGTCGAAAGCGCCGAAAGCGATGCCTTCCAGCCGCGCGCCCATGTTGTCGCCAAACGACAATTTCAGGTGCTTCTCGCCAACGCGGCGGGTGGTGAGTTGGGTGTCGGCGAAGACAAAGCGGGGGGCGGGGGCAGAGGCACCGAAGGGGCCAGCGGATTCGATTTGCTCGACAAATCCTGGAGTTGCGGCGGTGGGCATCAGCAGGCTGTCGACGCGCAGATCCTCGCGCCCAGCCGCACCTGCGCCTTGTTTGGCCAGCAGTTCTGCAAGACGCTCCATCGCGGCGGGCAGTTTTTCGCGGGTGACGGACAGGCCAGCAGCCATTTTGTGACCGCCGCCTTTCAACAGCAAACCCTCGGTGGCCAGACGGTGGATGGCAGCGCCCAGATCAACGCCTGCGACCGATCGGGCCGAGCCTTTGCCCTCATCGCCGTCAAAGCCGATCACCACGGCGGGGCGGTGGCTGGCCTCTTTCAGGCGGGCGGCGACGATGCCGACCACACCGGGGTGCCAGCCGTCGCCAGCCGCCCAGACGAGCGGGCCATCCATGCCGCGCATTTCGGCTTGCGCGAGGGCTTCTTCGCGGACGCGCGCCTCGATATCGCGGCGTTCGGTGTTCAGTAGGTCAAGCCGTTCGGCGAGGGCCATGGCCTCGGTCGGGCTGTCGGTTGAGAGCAGCCGCGCGCCGAGGTCGGCTTGGCCGATGCGACCGCCTGCGTTGACGCGGGGGCCGAGCAGGAAGCCCAAAGCATAGGGGGTGGGGGCCTGATCCATCCGCGCGATATCGGCCAGTGCGCGCAGGCCTGCGCGTTCGCGCCGTGCCATCACCTTCAAGCCTTGGCGCACGAAGGCGCGGTTGACGCCGATCAGGGGCGCCACATCGGCGACGGTGGCGAGGGCGACAAGATCAAGCAGCGCCATCAGATCAGGGCCTTGCGCCCCATCTGCGCGCAGTTGCCGGTTGGCTTCGACCAGCATCAGGAACACCACGGATGCAGCGCAGAGATGGCCGAGATCGCCGTCTTCGTCTTGCCGGTTGGGGTTCACCACGGCAAAGGCGGGGGGCAGGGTTTCGGCACCAAGGTGGTGATCCAGCACGACCACATCGCATTTGGCGGCGGCAATGGGGTCATGGCTGAGGGTGCCGCAATCGACGCAGAGGATCAGGTCGTGCTGGCGGCCAAGTTCCGCCATGGCGGGCACGTTGGGGCCATAGCCTTCGTCGATGCGGTCGGGGATATAGAGCGTGGCCTGCACCCCCATCGCGCGCAGCCAGATGATCAGCAGGGCGGCGGAAGATCCGCCATCCACATCATAATCGGCAAAGATCGCAATGCGTTGCCGGGTTTTGACGGCGTGCAGAAACCGGGCGGCGGCGCGGGCCATATCGCGCAGTTTCAACGGATCGGGCAGCAGATCGCGCAGTTGCGGGGCAAGGAAGGCTGGGGCGTCTTGCGGTGTGACGCCACGGGCGACCAGCGTGGCGCAAAGGGCCAAGGGCAGGCGGGTGATCTGGGCCATCGCCTCGGCCAGACGCTCGGCTTCATCGCCGGGGCCGATCCAGCGGCGCTGGGTGAGCGAGTGTTCGACGGAAAGAAATGCGCGCGCTGTCATGGCTTGGGTGTGCCCGACAGCGCGGCGCGGAGCAAGGCGGAATTTGAAAAATTCCGGGCCGATTTCTGCATCAGAAATCGGGTCTTTCATTGATATGGGGTCTTATTTCATTGGGCTTTTATACAGCATCCGCCGCACTGATCCGGTTTTAGACCGCATCAGGATGGTTTCGGTTGTCACCCAGCCGGGTTCGATCTTGATGCCTTGCAGGATCGAGCCTTGGGTCACGCCGGTGGCTGCAAAGATCACATCGGCTGTCACCATCTCGTCGCGCGTATAGACGCGGTTCAGATCGGTGATACCGGCTTTGAAGGCGCGGGCTTTTTCGTCGTCGTTGCGGAACAGCAGCTTGCCGTAGATCTGGCCGCCCATGCATTTCAGCGCCGAGGCTGCCAGCACGCCTTCGGGGGCGCCGCCGGAACCCATATACATGTCGATCCCGGTGATTTCGCTTTCGGCGCAATGGATCACACCCGCCACGTCGCCATCGGTGATCAGCCGGATCGCGGCCCCGGTGGAGCGGACTTCGGCGATCAGCGCCTCGTGCCGGGGGCGTTCGAGGATGCAGACGGTGATTTCATCTGCCGCCACGCCCTTGGCGCGGGCCAGGGCGCGGACGCGTTGGGCGGGGGCCATGTCGAGCGTCACGGTGTCAGGGGCAAAGCCGGGGCCAATCGCCAGCTTTTCCATATAGACGTCGGGGGCGTGCAACAGGGTGCCGCGCGGGGCCATGGCGATGACGGTCAGGGCGTTCGGCATATCCTTGGCGGTCAGCGTGGTGCCTTCCAGCGGGTCAAGCGCGATGTCCACCGCCGGGCCGTTGCCGGTGCCAACCTCTTCGCCGATGTAAAGCATCGGGGCCTCATCCCGCTCGCCTTCGCCGATCACCACGACGCCCGCAATATCGAGCAAATTCAACTGGTCGCGCATGGCGTTGACGGCGGCCTGATCGGCGGCCTTTTCGTCACCGCGCCCGATCAGTTTGGCCGAGGCGAGTGCTGCGGCCTCGGACACGCGGGCGAGGCCGAGGGAAAGCAGGCGGTCTTGAAATTCGGTAACGTCGGCCATGGGATGTCCTTGGGGCGAAATGGAGGGTTTCCTTCGTCTAGCCGGGGGCGGTGAGGGCGGCAAGGATGGTCGCGCTAACACTGTGGCCGGGCAGAACTAATCTGCGCGGTAACACGGTTTTGGCGACATGGCGGTGATGCAACGCTGCGCGCCAGCCACTTTATGCGGCGGGCGGCAGATTGGGCGAATCGCGATCAGACTTCTTCGATGCGCAGGGCCACGGGTGCACCGACCATGACGCCGGTTGCGGCAAAGCGCCCGGTGGCGTGGTCGATATCGGCACGGGTGGCTTTGTGGGTGACGATCAGCACGGTGGCCTTGTCGCCCTCGTGGTCATACTGGCGCATCTGGTCGATGGAGACGCCCGCGTCGCCGAGGCAGGTGGCGATTTTCGCCAGAGCGCCGGGTTTGTCGAGCAAGGTCATGCGCAGGTAATAGCTGGCCGGGGTCGCCGATTGCGCGGCTTGCGGTTTGGCCAAGGTGGCGGCGGGCTGGCCGAAAGTTGGCAGGCGCAGGCCACGGGCGATGTCCAGCACATCTGACATCACGGCGCTGGCGGTGGGGCCCATGCCAGCACCGGGGCCGCGCAGCACGATCTGGCCGACGGAATCGCCTTCCAGCACCACCATATTGGTGCCGCCCTGCAACTGGCCCAAGGGGCTGTCGGCGGGGACGAGGCAGGGGGTCATGCGCTGTTCCAGCCCGCGGCCGGTCATCTGCGCCACGCCCAAGAGTTTGATGCGATAGCCCATGTCGGCGGCGAGGTTGATGTCGTCAATCGAGATCGCGCCGATGCCTTCCAGCTCGACCGCATCGAACGAGACCTGCGTGCCAAAGGCGATGGCGGCCAGCAGCGAAAGCTTGTGGCCTGCGTCAATGCCGCCCACGTCAAGGTTCGGATCGGCTTCGAGATAGCCGAGTTGCTGGGCGGCATCGAACACCGCCTGATAGGACAGGCCCTCGTTCTGCATCCGGGTCAGGATGTAGTTGCACGAGCCATTCATCACGCCCATCACCCGTTTGATCTGGTTGCCCGCCAAGCCTTCGGTCAGCGCCTTGATCACCGGGATGCCGCCTGCAACGGCAGCTTCAAAGCGGATCACCGCGCCCGCGGCTTCGGCGGCAAGGGCGAGGGCTTGGCCGTGGTGGGCCAGCAGGGCCTTGTTGGCGGAAACCACGTCTTTGCCTGCGGCAATGGCGGCTTCAGTGGCCAGTTTGGCGGGGCCTTCGTGGCCGCCCATCACCTCGACGAACACATCGACATCGTCACGCTTGGCCAATGCCACCGGATCGACTTCCCACGCGTAGGCCGACAGATCGGCGTCGCGGTTCTTGGTCTTGTCGCGGGCTGAGACGGCGGTGATCTGCACGGCGCGGCCGGTGCGTTTGGTGATCAGATCGGCGTGCTGCTGCACGATTTTCACAACGCCAATCCCCACGGTGCCAAGACCAGCGAGACCAATGCGCAGGGGTTTGGCAGACATGGGGAACTCCGTTTCAGATTGCTTGCGCCGGGTGTTAGCCCAAGGCGGTGCGCGGTGCAACGCGGGCGTGAGGTTATCGGGTGCTGTCGAGGGCGCGCAAAGCGGTGGCGCGGGCTTGCAGGGCTGAGACGGGTCCGGCCAGCGGATCGGGCGGGTTGGTCTGATCTGTGCCTGCGATCAGTTGATCGGTGGGAAGCAAGCTGGGCGTCGGCAGATTGGTGCGCGCACCGGCATCCACTTCGGGAAACTCGGCACAGGCAGCAAGGAGAGGGACAAAGGCCAGCAGAAGGGGACGCATCATGGCGCAAGCATAGACCGAGTTGCCGGGCGGGGCAACGTGTGGCTGCGGCTGGGCTTGCCAAGCGGGATGGCCTGCGCTGTGACGGTGGTTTTCTGGGGCAGGCCAATCGGCAAGGCGCGGCGCGAAAGGTCATTCCCATCTGGGAATGACTTGTGTATTTGCGCCAGTTTTGGGGTGAAAACCACAACATATTGTGCTTGTGGTCTGCAAAGGCCTGCGGGACGGCAGTTTGGCCCGTCGACGCGCTTGGCCATACATGTAGCGATTTCTTGGCGTAAGCTGCTGCCCCGGATCATGTCCGGGGCGGCGTTCTTTCGGTGGTTAATGCGCAGGCTTGATGAAGGTGCCGTTGCGCAGTTCGGTCATGGCCTGCTGCAATTCGGCCTTGGTGTTCATCACGATCGGGCCATGCCATGCCACTGGTTCTTGTATCGGTGCGCCCGAGACCAGCAGAAAGCGGATGCCATTTGGCCCGGCCTGCACGGTGATCTCATCGCCTTTGCCGAATTCGATCAGCGTGCGGTTGCCCGACAGATCGCGGATGTTCAACTCTTCACCCTTGTATTCCTTTTCCAACAGCACGCCGCGCGGGCGGGCGCTGTCGGCGAACTTGCCAGCGCCTTCAAAGACATAGGCGAAGGCATGGCGGCGGGTGTCGATTTTGAAAGTCTTTTTCTTTTCCGGTGGCACAAAGACATCGAGATATTGCGGATCGGCGGCGATGCCATCGACCGGGCCGGTCTTGCCCCAGAAGCTGCCAACGATCACCTTCACGATGCTGCCATCGTCATCCATGATTTCAGGGATGTCGTTGGATTTGACATCCTGATAGCGCGGCGCGGTCATTTTCAGATGCGACGGCAGGTTGGCCCAAAGTTGAAAGCCGTGCATCTGGCCCTTGGCGTTTCCTTTCGGCATTTCCTGATGCAGGATGCCCGAGCCTGCGGTCATCCATTGCACATCGCCGCCTTTCAGGGTGCCACGGTTGCCAAGGCTGTCGCCATGTTCCACCGAGCCGGACAGAACATAGGTGATCGTCTCGATCCCGCGGTGCGGGTGCCAAGGGAAGCCTGCCATGTAATCGCGCGGCGACTCGCCACGGAAATCATCGAACAGCAGGAACGGGTCGAACTGGGTCGGATCGCCAAAGCCGAAAGCGCGGTGCAGATGCACGCCGGCACCTTCGATATGGGGCTGGGCGGTGGATTGGCTGAGAACGGGGCGGAGGGACATCAACTTGCTCCTTTGATTGCGTTGGAGCAAAGGTAGGTCTTGTGCAGATATGCAGCAAGACTTGAATGCACAGGTCTGCTGTGCGATTTTGCGCAGTCGCGCTACCCTGATCGCAGTTTGCGATCAGGAGCAGGTGACACCCGTCATGCACAGTTTCGGAATGAAGCGCGGGCGCGTCACCACGAATTGCTTGAGCACCTCGTCGTTCATGCCGACGTCAAAGGCCGGATGATAGCTGACTTCGGTTTCCACGATGATCACGCGGTCGCCATCGGCCATTGCGGGGATGCGATAGGCGTAGTTGGCAATGGTTCCCGTGGTCAGTTGCGGCATGGCACTGTCGGGCGAGCGCGACCAATCCACCTCGAACCGGGCATTGGCATTTGACCAGGTGACAGAGGTTACGCGAATTTTCACCGTCTGATCGCCGTCAATCAGATAGCGCATCAGATCGCGCATGCCGGTGACATAGTTGGTGGGCAGCGTCACCATCTCACGCGAGATCATGTCGGAAATGGTGTAGGCGGCCTTTTGCGCGGTGTTGACCGAGCGGAAGGCATCCCAATAGACGAACAGCGCCAGATAAGCCCAGAGCATGACCGGCAGCACGATGACGGCCTCGGCCATCAGCACACCGCTTTCGTCACGGCCAAAATGGCGGAACAGATTGCGAAGCGATTTCATCATGTGTCCTTAACTCGGTTCGGTCACAAAGGCCGAAGTCGCAATCACGCCGTAGCCACCCTCGCCGTCTTTCGGCAGGCCAAGGCCGATCCCCGTGGTGGGGAACAGCGCATCCTGCACGACACAGACACGCACCAGCATGATGTCATTCTGTTGGCCGATTTGCAGCGATGTGACGGGCTGAATGTCTTCAGAACGGTCGATACAGGCGACGCCCGTTGTCGGCAGCGACCAGGTTGAGGTGCTGATGCGGGTCATCTCGATGGTGATGTTGGTCTCACAGTCTTTGAAGATCACCGTGCGTTTGCAGATTTCCCTCTTCAACAGCGCGGCATCGGGCAGGGTGTAGTGGCCCAAGCGCAATTCGCGCATTGTCATGTCGACCGATTGTTCCAGCATGATCGAGCGGATCATCAACAAGCCGCTTTCGAAAGACGCCATAAAGATCATGATCAAGAGCGGCACCGCGAGGACAAACTCCATCGCGGCGGTGCCGTCTTCGCGCCGGAACGCGCGCAGCAGGCGTTTGAACGGGCGGATCATTGGGTCAACCTCAACTGGCTGATATTGCTGGCGATGGCGCGGAAGGCCGTGCGGATCTGCAGGCCCGCGGCGTTGAAGTAATGCGCAGCCGAGGTCGAGCAGTTGCGGATCTGGGTCTGACCGTTGGTGGGGGCTTCAAACGCGATGCCGTAAACGATCACGCCCTGTCCCTTGGCCAGCGCACAAATTTGCTGCAACTGGCTGTCCATCGAGGTGGTTGCGGTCTGGCTGCGGAAGGCGGCCATGCGGTTGGTATATTCGGTGTTGCGTGCCGAAGACGTGCTGCCCAGACCGCGCGCGTAAAACTGCCATGCAACATAGCTGAGGCGCATCGCGCTCCAGACCTGCGGCCAGGTTTGCCGGGTGTAGGTGCCGTTGTTGGACGAGTTCGTCCAAGGTGTGGCCTGGAACTTGCTCAGATGCGGCACCCAATACTTGTTGCTGTTGCTGGCTGTCGGCAGATAGACCGAATAGTTGCCGTCATTGTTGCTCTTGTAGAGATCGGACGGCCCGCTTTTGTAATCCGAATTCACCCGCTCTTCGGCAAAATGTTCGCCGTCGGTCATCAGCACGATCACCTTCATGGCCTCGGGGTCTGTGAAGCTGAAAGGACGGCCTGCAAGATCAGCGGACATTTTGTTTGCACCGATCAATTGCGCATACATTTGCTGCGCAGAAGGATCCATCAGGGCCAGCCCCCATTTCAGACCCGCGTTGATCGAGGTCGCACCAACAGCAACCAAGCCATTGATCTGGCTTTGCAGCGTGGAGATCGACTCGGATGGCAAACGGATGATGTTGCCCCCGATCGGCGGACACCAGACGTTGCCAGAGTTGTAGGTCGCATTATAGCCGATGGCATAGTTTGTGTCGGTGTAGGACACCCAGGACGTTGTTTGGTTGGTGCCCGAATAGGTGTCGGCATGTGCTGTCATCGACATCGAGGTGCTGGTTGGCAGCGCAGTCGAATTGTAAACCGAACTTGGCATGTCGACGCATTGCACGTTGGAGACGGCGGGATCATCCGTCAGCGCGGTGTATTTCGCGCGCAGATCCGGGCCGATGTTGACCTGCCCATTGAAGGGCACGATGCCGATTGAAATCTTATGTTCGGCATCGCTGGACAGCACGGTATCGACAAATTCATTCGCGGCGGTTTTCAGGTTGGCCAGTTTGCTGTTCGACGCCATCGAACCCGACACGTCCAACACCAGCATGATTTCCACATTGGTAACGCGCTGTTCGGCCATCGAATGGCCTTTGGCATCCATGTCTTGCTGACCGATCAGATGCAGGAAGTAAGGCTCGGTCGCCGCGGCTGCGTCGGCGGTCACATTGCGGAAGTTCATGCCCTCGGACACGGTGACGCCCTTGAGGTATTTGTCCATCCCGGCCTTGGTGAAATAGTCGGCCACCACGCTTTTGGGGTTCAGGGTTTGTGTCAGGGCTGCCGAGGCCAGCGTGGCGCGGTCCAGCGTGTTTTGCAGGGTGGTGCGGGTTTGTTCGTAGCGCATCAGGTCAACCGCGAGGCCTCCCATCATCACCATCAGCAAAAACAGCGTAAGGGCCAGAATGGTCAGCGACCCGTCCTGGCTTTTGCGTAAACGATGCAGCGCCGCAAAGCGCGGTTGTGATCTGCCATCGTGTTGAAACCCATCGTTCAGCGAGAACATGGACATACCCTAACTCCTGCTCGTGGCGGCATGTGCGGCGCACACGGCGACGAGGCATAGAAACACACCTTGAAGCGGCATAAGGCGCTTGGGCTTGGGCAAAACTATGGCTTTGGTGTTTCAGATTGTGGGCGGTATGTGGCGAAAGGGCTGTTTGCGGTGACAAATGCGGGCCTATCGCCCGATTGTTGCCAAAACCCGCGCAATCACAGGTAGAAACGCGGAAAATACCTGAGGGGGAGGGTCGCGGAAGGTGGCCTTGCCGGGGATATGACGAATCAGATTTCGGTGCTGGCATGGGCATGGGAGTTGACCGATGCAGGGTAACGATGCCCCCGGTTTTCACCGGGGGGGCGAGGCTTATTGCGTCAGTTTCAACTGGGTCAGGTTCGAGGCGATGGTGCGGAAAGCGGCCTGAATTTCGGCCCCGTTCTGTGCATCAAAGTAGTGCGCAGGCGAGGTGGCGCAGCGGGAAATCTGCGTCTGGCCATTGGCGGGGGCTTCAAACGCGATGCCATAGACCAGCACCTTGTTCTGCTTGGCCAGACCGCAGCTTTGTTGCAGCGAGGCGTCCATGCCGCTGACCGAGTCATAGATCTGCACCATGTCATTCATCTGGTTGGTGTAGATCGTGTTGCGCTGGCTGTTGGTGCTGCCCAAAGCGCGGGCATAGAACTGCCAGGCGACATAGCTGACCTTCAGATTGGTCCAGACGGTCTCCCAGTTTTGCTGGACCCCGCCATTGTAGGGGGTCGCTGACCAGTTCCCCAGATGCGGCACCCAGTATTTGTTGCCAGCGTGCGATGGCTGATACACCGAATAATCGCCGCCTGCGCTTTTGTAGATCGGCGAAGGCCCGGTCTTGTAGGGATTGGTGACGCGGTTGTGGGCGACATGCTCGCCATCCGTCATCAGCACGACCACTTTGATCGAATCGGGGTCGGTGTATTCGAACGGGCGGCCTGACAGGTTGGTGCCCATCTGATTGGCCCCGATCAACTCGTTATACATGTTGCGTGCCGAAGGATCGAGCAGCGCCAGGCCCCATTTCATCCCCAGCGTGATCGAGGTGTTGCCACCTGCAACCAGACCGTTGATCTGCGATTTCAGCGTGGTGGCGTTCTGGCTGGGCAAGCGCACGATGTTCGAAGGCTGTTTGGTGCAGTAGGCGGCATTGTAAACAGGCAGCGCATTCGACCCGGTGGGCGATACCGCAGCATTGGTCAGGCTGGTGCCGTAGTAGTGGTCGGCATAGGCCATCATCGGCAGATCGACATTGCGCGGGATGCCGGGGGCGTTGAACACCGATGGCGGCAATTCAAGGCAATTCACATCGGCCACGCCGTGCAGGTTGACCGCCTGATATTTCGCGCGCAGCACCGAGCCAAGGTTCACTTGGGCATTGTAAGGCACAATGCTGATCGAGATGCGGTGGTTCGGGTCATTCGCCAGCATGTTGTCGACAAATTCCGTCGCGGCGATTTTCAGGTTGGCGATCTTTGCGCCGCTCATCGAGCCGGACACGTCGAGCACCAAGGCGATTTCCACGTTGGTGATGGCTTGTTCTGCGCCAGAGGTGCCAAGGGCGTCAAACTTGTTGATGCCGATCATGTGCATGAAGAACGGTTTGGTATCGACGCGGCCCTTGGTCACGACGTTGCGCGAGTTCAGCGATTGCACCACGCTGACGCCCTCAAGATCCTCTCCGAACCCGGCTTTCTCGACGCAATCTGTCACCACAGATTGCGGATCAAGGCGCTGATCCAGGCTTGCGGCCATCAGCGTGCAGCGGTCCAGCGTGTTTTGCAGGGCGGTGCGCGAGCCTTCGTAGCGCATCAGATCAACCGCAAAGCCGCCCATCATTGCCATCAGCAAGAACAGCACGAGGGCGAAAATGATCAGCGCGCCGTCTTCGTCGCGGTGAAATTGCTGGCTGCGATTAACCAGATTGCGCATCAGCGCACGGGCGGAGGGGGCAAAAATCACGGTCTATTCCTTTACAAGCCACACCGGATGCTGCCCCCGCAAACACATCCTTTGGCCACTTTGCTGCCCAGAAGTTATGGCAAAATTGTGGCAACCTTGGCAAGTCGGGGGCATTGTGGGGGTAGGTGGAAACACTGGTGGGCGGGCAAAATCACTGTCTCAAATGGCGCGACAGTAAGCTGTCAAAAAGATCGCGGAATGCGCCGCAGTATCGCCCAAATTGGAAGATTCCGAATCACTTTTGGTCAAAAGCGGTTAAAATCTGTCTTCAATGTTTGCTGGTTTATTAAGCAAATGGCGGTAGGTGTTGGGCAGGCGTCACAGACGCCCGCCGGGTTGAGAGACGGCCTTCAGGGAGGAATGAGCATGAGCGTTGCAGGCGAGCCGAGTTTTCGCGAATCCGTAGATATGATGTTTCGGCGGGCGACCGCTTTGATGGACCTTGGCCCAGGTCTTCAGGAAAAGATCCGGGTCTGTAATTCGACCTATACGGTGCGCTTTGGCGTACGCCTGCGGGGCAAGATTGAGACGTTTACCGGCTATCGCTCGGTGCATTCCGAACATATGGAGCCGGTCAAGGGCGGTATCCGCTATTCGCTGGGCGTCAATCAGGACGAGGTTGAGGCGCTTGCGGCGCTGATGACCTATAAATGCGCGCTGGTGGAGACGCCGTTTGGCGGCTCGAAGGGCGGGCTCTGCATCGACCCGCGCCAATGGGATGAACACGAGCTGGAGCAGATCACCCGCCGTTTCGCCTATGAGCTGATCAAGCGCGATCTGATCAACCCGGCGCAAAACGTGCCCGCCCCGGATATGGGCACCGGCGAGCGTGAAATGGCGTGGATCGCCGACCAATACGCGCGGATGAACACCACCGACATCAACGCCAAGGCCTGTGTGACCGGCAAGCCGCCACATGCGGGCGGTATTCAGGGCCGGGTCGAGGCTACGGGCCGTGGCGTGCAATATGCTCTGCGCGAATTCTTCCGCAACCCGGAGGATGCGGCGATGGCGGGGCTGTCGGGCGATCTCGACGGCAAGCGCGTGGTGGTGCAGGGCCTCGGCAATGTGGGCTATCACGCTGCCAAGTTCCTGTCGGAGGAAGATGGCGCGAAGGTGATTGCGATCATTGAACGCGATGGTGCGCTGATCAACGAAGACGGCTTGGACGTGGAAGATGTGCGGCAATGGATGAACCGCAATGACGGCCTGTTGGCGGCATATCCGAAGGCCAAGCATGTGGTTGACGGCGCTAAGGTGCTTGAAATGGCCTGCGATATCCTGATCCCGGCGGCGTTGGAGGGGGTGATCAACCTTGGCAATGCTGCGCGGATTCAGGCACCGTTGATCATCGAGGCGGCGAACGGCCCGATCACCTACGGCGCGGATGAAATCCTGCGCGGCAAGGGCTGCGTCATCATCCCCGACATGTACGCCAACGCCGGTGGTGTGACGGTGTCGTACTTCGAATGGGTGAAGAACCTGTCGCACATCCGCTTTGGCCGGATGCAGCGCCGTGCCGAGGAAGCCCGCTCGCGTCTGTTGGTCGAAGAGTTGGAGCGCCTGTCGAACGACCAGCATCTGGGCTGGCAGTTGACGCCGGATTTCAAGAAGAAATTCCTGCAAGGCTCGGACGAATTGGCGCTGGTGCGCTCAGGCTTGGATGACACCATGCGCACGGCCTATCAGGCGATGCGCGAAATCTGGCATGGGCGGCCTGAAGTGGGCGATCTGCGCGTGGCGGCCTATATCGTCTCGATCAGCCGGATTGCTGCGACCTACAAGTCGAAGGGGCTTTGATCGGCCGCGCCGCTGCTGACAGTTTTTGTCAGCGGCGGCGGATTATTCTGACCTCACACAGGTAGGAGGCGGGAATGGCAAGTTGGATCGGGGTGGCTGCGGCCAATCATGTGGCGCGGGGCAGGGCCGAAGGCTTCATGCAGGTCAACCATGGCAAGGCGGCACCGCTGCGGCGGATCAGGCCGGGCGATGTGGTGGCCTATTATTCCCCGGTCGAGGTCTACGGCACCCGCAGCCCGTTGCAGGCCTTTACCGCGATGGGGCGGGTGCGGCTTGGAGAGCCTTATATCGGCGTGATGGCGGGCGATTTCACGCCTTACCGCCGCGATGTGGTGTGGTTCGATGCCCATCCGGCCCCGATTGCACCGCTGCTGGATCGGCTGGAGTTTACTGCAGGCCGCGCCAACTGGGGCTATGCGTTTCGCTTTGGGTTGGTGGCGATTGCGGATGCCGATATGGCGGTGATTGCGCAGGCGATGGGCTGTGCGGCAGAACTGGCGGCTTTGGCGGGCTGAGTGGCGCTTTCTCGCGCAGTCCGCGACGCATTTTGTCGTGGATGGCACAGTTTTGCCCCTCGGGCTGTTGAATAACGCCTGCAAAGCGGGTTCACTGGCCCGCATGCAGTGAAGGAGCCACCCATGCGCTATTCCGGGTTGAAGGTGATCACCGAGGGCCTGTTCGGCAACAAGGGCTGGAAGCCCGCGTGGCGCGATCCGGCCCCCAAGGCGGAATATGATGCGATCATCATCGGCGGTGGCGGGCATGGGCTTTCGACGGCCTATTATCTGGCGAAAAACCATGGGATGACCAATATCGCGGTGCTGGAGAAGGGTTATCTCGGCTCTGGCAATATCGGGCGCAACACCACGATTGTGCGGGCGAATTACTACATGCCGGGGAACAGCGAGTTTTACAGCCATTCGCTGAAGCTGTGGGAAGGGCTTGAGGCAGAGCTGAACTATAACGTCATGCACAGCCAGCGCGGCCAGTTGATCTTGGCGCATTCCGACGGCCAGCGCGACACGCTGGCGCGGCGTGGCAATGCGATGATCAATCAGGGCGATGATGCGGAACTTTGGACGCTGGATCAGGTCAAGGAATTCGCGCCCTATCTGGATTATGCGCAGACCCGCTTTCCGATCTATGGCGGGTTGATGCACAAACGCGGCGGCACGGCGCGGCATGATGCGGTGGCTTGGGGCTATGCGCGCGGGGCGGATGCACGCGGCGTTGATCTGATCCAGAACTGCGAAGTCACTGGGATTGATATTGAAAACGGCGTCGTCAAAGGCGTGCAGACCACGCGCGGTGCGATCCGCGCCAAGAAGGTCGGCATGGTGGTGGCGGGGCGTTCATCGCAGGTGGCGGCAATGGCGGGGATGCGGTTGCCGATTGAAAGCCATGTGTTGCAGGCTTTCGTGACCGAAGGGCTGAAGCCGGTGATCGACAGTATCATCTCGTTCGGGATGGGGCATTTTTATATCAGCCAGTCCGACAAGGGCGGCTTGGTGTTCGGCGGGGATCTCGATTTCTATGCAAGCTACGCGGCGCGCGGCAACCTGCCGATGGTCGAGCATGTGATGGAAGCCGCGATGACGCTTATGCCGATGATCGGGCGGGCCAAGGTGTTGCGGTCTTGGGGCGGGATCATGGATATGTCGGTCGATGGCAGCCCGATCATCGACAAGACCCATATCGAGGGGCTGTTCGTTGATGCCGGCTGGAACTACGGCGGCTTCAAGGCGGCCCCGGCGAGTGGCTGGTGCATGGCGCATCTGATGGCCACTGGCGAAAGCCATGAGGTCGCCAAACGCTTCCGCCTTGACCGCTTCCGCACCGGGCATGTGATGGACGAAGAAGGCACCGGCAGCCAACATAACCTGCATTGAGGGAGTAAAGACATGCGTATACCTTGCCCCCTGTGCGGCAGCCGTGATCGGCGTGAGTTTTATTACTATGGCTCGGAGGATTATCTGAAGCGGCCCAGCGATCAAGGCAGCATTGATGATCTGGATAACCATTTGTTCCTGCGTGACAATCCGGCGGGGGTGACGCGGGATGTCTGGTATCACGAGGCCGGGTGCGGGGCCTGGATGGTGGTCACGCGGAACACGGTCACGCATGAAGTTCTGGGATCGGAACTGGTTGCCAAGAAGAAGGAAGCCTGAAATGCGGATTGCAGGCAAAGGGCTGGTGGATCGCACCAAGCCGGTGAATTTCAAGTTTGACGGCAAGACCTATCAGGGCTTCAAGGGTGATACCGTGGCTTCGGCGCTGCTCGCGAATGGCGTGCGTCTGGTGGGCCGCAGTTTCAAATATCACCGCCCGCGCGGGGTGCTGACGGCTGGGTCGGAAGAACCCAATGCGATGATCGAGGTGATCGGGGCCAGCAATCAGACCCCGAACGTCCGCGCCACCGTGCAAGAGATTTTCGAGGGGCTGAACACCCGCAGCCAGAATCGCTGGCCGTCGTTGCGCTTTGATTTGATGGCGGTGAACGATCTGGCAGCGCCCTTCCTGTCGGCGGGGTTCTACTACAAGACCTTCATGTGGCCGCGCGCATTCTGGGAGGCGATTTACGAGCCGATCATCCGCCGTGCTGCGGGCCTTGGCAGCCTGTCGGGCAAGCATGACGAAGGCCATTATGAGAAGGCCTTTGCCTTCTGCGATCTGCTGGTGATCGGTGCGGGGCCGACCGGTCTGATGGCGGCTTTGGAGGCGGGCCGGGCCGGGGCGGATGTGATCCTGTGCGAGGAAGATCGCCTGTTGGGCGGTCGCTTGCTGTCCGATGATCTGATGCTTGATGGCAAGCCTGCCGCCGAATGGCTGGCCGCGGTCGAGGCGGAATTGAAGGCGCTGCCGAATGTGCGGATCATGCCGCGCACCACGGTGACGGGGGCCTATGATGGCGGGCAATTCTCGGCGCTAGAGCGGGTGGGCCTGCACAAGGGCCCGCGCCCGGATCTGCCGCGTGAGTGTTTCTGGCGGATTACGGCGGCGAAAACCGTGCTGGCGGCGGGGGCGCTGGAACGCTCGATCGCCTTCCCGATGAACGACCGTCCGGGGATCATGCTGGCGAGTGCCGTGCAGACTTACCTTCACAAGTTCGGCGTGGTGCCGGGCAAGCGCGTGACGGTTTTTGCCAACAACGACGGCGCGCGCAACGTGGCGCGGCAGTTGATCGCGGCGGGCGTGACGGTGGCGGCGATTTTGGACAGCCGGACCGATGCCAGTGCGGTGGAAGATTGCCCGGTGTATCTGGGCGCGCAAGTGACCGATACCAAGGGCCGCCACGGCCTGCGGATGATCTCAGGCAGTCATGTCGGCGGCGAATTCGCGCTGGAAACCGATCTGCTGGCGGTGTCGGGCGGCTGGAACCCGACGCTGCACATCACCTGCCATCTGAACGGGCGGCCCCGGTGGGAAGCGTCATTGGCGGCGTTTGTGCCCTTGGCCGATGCGGTGCCGAATCTGACGGCGGCGGGGGCGTGCAATGGCGTGTTTGACACGCTTGGCTGCCTGAGCGAGGGCCAAGCCGCCGCTCAGGCCGCCTTGCGCGCACTGAACATGGCGGCGGCGGATGCGGCTTTGCCTAAGGCCGAAGGTCTGCCTTACGTCATCGCACCCCTGTGGCAGGTGGCGGGCAAGGGCCGGGCATGGCTGGATTTTGCCAATGACGTCACCACCAAAGACGTGAAGCTGGCCGCACAAGAGGGCTATAAATCCGTCGAGCATATGAAGCGTTACACCACGCAAGGCATGGCGCCGGATCAGGGCAAGAACTCGAACGTCGGGGCTTTGGCGGTGCTGGCCGATACCACCGGGCGGGGGATTCCTGAGACGGGCACCACGACATTCCGCCCGCCGTTCATTCCCACCTCTATCGCCGCGATGGGGGCAGGCGGGCGTGGCGCGGGTTTTGCGCCGCAACGGTTTTTGACCTCGGATCAAGCCAGCCGCGACCGTGGCGCGCCGATGATCGAGGCGGGGCTGTGGTATCGGCCCAGCTATTTCCCGAAACCGGGTGAGACGACGTGGCTCGAGTCGTGTAACCGCGAAATCGGCTATGTGCGCGGCGCAGTCGGCGTTTGCGATGTCTCGACTTTGGGTAAGATCGACATTCAGGGCAAGGATGCAGCGCGTTTCCTTGATCTGGTATATACCAGCATGTTCAGCACCTTGGCGGTGGGTCGGGTGCGCTATGGCCTGATGCTGCGGGCGGATGGCTATGTGCTGGACGATGGCACCACGGCGCGTTTGGGTGAAAACCACTATCTGATGACCACCACCACGGCGGCGGCGGGTCTGGTGATGCGGCATCTGGATTTCGTGCATCAAAGCGAATGTGCCGATTGGGATGTGCGGTTTATCTCTGTCACCGAAAGCTGGGCGCAGTTTGCGGTGGCCGGGCCAAAGGCGCGCGCGCTGCTGAACGGTTATCTCGATCAGCCGCTAGGCGATTTTCCGTTCATGGCAGCGGGCAATGTCTCGGTCGGGGGTGTCTCGGCGCGGCTGTTCCGCATCAGTTTCTCGGGCGAGGAAGGTTATGAGATCGCGGTGCCGACGCGCTATGGCGAGGCTTTGTTCCGTGATCTGGTGGCGCGGGCCGAAACCATGGGCGGCGGGCCTTACGGGATGGAAGCGCTGAACGTTCTGCGGATTGAGAAGGGCCTGATCACCCATGCCGAGATTCATGGCCGAGTGACGGCGTTTGATATCGGCGCGCAGAAGATGATCTCGGCCAAGAAAGACTGCATCGGCAAGCTGGCAGCCACACGCCCCGGTCTGCTGGGGTCAGAGCGTGAGCAGATGGTGGGGCTGAAGCCGCTGGCCGCCGAAAAGATCACCTCGGGCGCGCATCTATTCGTGCCAGGGGCGGATCTGACACGGGTGAACAGCCAGGGCTATCTGACCTCGGTCGGCTATTCGCCGCTGTTTGACCGCGATCTGGCGCTGGGCTTTCTGGTGAATGGCCGTGCGCGGCATGGCGAGACGGTGCGGGTGGTGGACCGTCTGCGCGGCATCGACGTGCTGGCCGAGGTCTGTGATCCGGTGTTCCACGACAAGGATGGGGAGAAGTTGCGTGCCTGAATTGATCGCAAAAACCGCCCTCGCGGGGAAGAAACTGGTGGTGGCTGGCACCACTCTGGCCGAGGTCAATCCCGGCACTGTCACCTCGATCGCGCCCTATCCGGGGCAGACCGGGGCCGTCAGCGCAGCCTTGGGCTTTGAGTTTCCGGCGGTGAACAGCTTTGCCGAGCATGGCGACGCGATGATCGTCTGGTCGGGGCGCGAGCAGGCGTTTCTGATTGGCGCGGATTGTCCCGATCTGTCGGGCTTGGCGGCTGTGACCGATCAATCGGGGGGCTGGGTTAGCCTGTCGTTGCAGGGGCCTTTGGCGGTGGCTGCCTTGGCGCGTTATGTGCCGATGGATTTGCGGCTAAGCGCCTTCCCAGTCGGGCAGGCGGCGCGCACGCCGCTGTATCATATGTCGATGGTGCTGATCCGGCTGGGCGCGGATAGCTTCCGGCTCATGCTGTTCCGCTCCATGGCGCGCACAGCTTGGCATGAGATCGAAGTGGCGCTGAAAACCCTCGCGGCGCGCGCAGCCTGATGCTGGGCGCGGGTGATCTGGCCGACCTGACAGCGTTCCGGCACGAGCTGCACCGCTTCCCCGAAGTCTCGCGGCACGAGGCGGCGACAGCGGGGCGGGTGGTACAGGCTTTGGCGGGGCTGAACCCCGATCAGGTGGAGACGGGTTTGGGCGGGCATGGCGTGGCGGCGGTGTTCAATGGCGCGGCGGATGGCCCAACGGTGATGTTCCGCGCCGAGTTGGACGCGCTGCCGATCACCGAGATTTCGCAGGCGGCGTATCGCTCGACCATCCCCGGCAGCGGGCATCTGTGTGGCCATGACGGGCATATGACGCTGCTTATGGGCCTTGGCCGGTTGATCGCCAGGGCGCGTCCGGCGCGTGGGCGTGTGGTGTTGATGTTTCAGCCCGCCGAGGAAGATGGCTCGGGCGCGGCTGCGGTGGTGGCGGACCCGCGTTTTGCGGACCTGCGGCCGGATTGGGCCTTTGCGATCCATAACATGCCGGGGCTGCCGCTGGGCCATTCCAGCCTGAAGGCGGGGGCGGTGAACTGTGCTTCCCAGGGATTGAAAATCATCCTGAGCGGCAAGACGGCGCATGCATCCTTGCCCGAAACTGGGGTGTCGCCGGGGCTGGCGCTGGCGCGGTTGATCCCGGCGATTGCGGGGCTGGGGCAGGGTGGCGCGCTGGGGCCGGATTATCGGCTGGTCACGATCACCCATGCAAGGCTGGGCGAGGCGGCATTCGGGATTGCTCCGGGCGAGGCGGAACTATGGGCCACCTTGCGCACGATGCGCGACGATCAGATGGCGGCCTTGCGGGATGCTGCGATGGATCTCGCGCAGGGCGAGGCCGCGGCGCAGGGCCTTGGCATCCGGTTCGAGCATCACGATGATTTCGCGGCCTCGGTGAATGATGTCGAGGCGGTGGCTGTGCTGAGCCAGGCGCTGGATGCGCTGGCGATGCCCCATGATGCGGGCGATTTGCCGATGCGGGCTTCGGAGGATTTTTGGCGGTTCGGGCAGGCGGGCACGCGGTCGGCCATGCTGTTTCTGGGCGCGGGAGAGACGCATCCGGCCCTGCATAACCCCGACTATGATTTTCCCGATGCGTTGCTGGCGCCGGGGATTGCGATTTTCCATCAGGTGCTGCGCGATCTGTTGGGCTGAATTGCCAACAATTTGACTAAAATTGCTTCATCTTGGCGAAAATACTCCCGCCGGAGGCATCCGACATTGGCCACAGGAGCCTCCGGCGGGAGTATTTTCGCCAAGATGAAGCCGCAGGGTGGCTCTGGACTTGGGGGGGGAGGGTGCTGATATAACGGGGTATGAGTCTGCCTCCCGGTTTCCTTGACGAACTGCGCAATCGCGTCTCGCTGTCCTCGGTCGTGGGCAGGAAAGTCACTTGGGATTTGCGCAAATCCAATCAGGCCAAGGGCGACATGTGGGCGCCGTGCCCGTTCCATCAGGAAAAATCCGCCAGCTTCCACGTCGATGACCGCAAGGGATTTTACTATTGCTTTGGCTGCCATGCCAAAGGCGATGCGCTGACCTTCATCAAGGAAACCGACAATCTGGGCTTCATGGAGGCGGTGGAGGTTTTGGCGCGCGAGGCCGGGATGCCGATGCCGGCGCGCGATCCGCGTGCGGCGCAGGTGGCGGATCGGCGCAGTCAGTTGGCCGAGGTGATGGAGGAGGCGGTGAAGTGGTTCCGCCTGCAACTGCGCACTTCGGCGGCAAGCGATGCGCGGGCCTATCTCGCCAAGCGCGGTTTGTCGGTTGAGGCGCAGGAGCGCTGGGAGATCGGCTTTGCGCCGGATGCGCGGCAGGGGCTGTATCTGGCGCTGCGGCAAAAGGGCGTGGCGGATGATCTGATCGTGGCCTCGGGCGTTTGTGCGAAACCGGATGACGGCGGCGCGCCTTATGACCGTTTCCGGGGCCGCATCATTTTCCCGATCCGCGACGGGCGTGGCCGCGCGATTTCCCTTGGCGGGCGGGCGATGGACCCGAACGCGCGGGCGAAATATCTGAACGGGCCAGAGACGGAACTGTTCGACAAGGGCCGCAACCTGTTCAACCATGCGCCTGCGCGCGAGGCGGCGGGCAAGGGTGCGCCTTTGGTGGTGGCCGAAGGCTATATGGATGTGATTGCGCTGGCAGAGGCCGGGTTCAAAGCCTCGGTCGCGCCGTTGGGCACGGCGGTGACAGAAGATCAGTTGCGGCTGATGTGGCGGATCTCGGACGAGCCGATCATTGCGCTTGATGGCGACACGGCGGGCATTCGCGCGGCGCTGCGGGTGATTGATCTGGCGCTGCCGCTGCTCGAGGCGGGCAAGGGCCTGCGCTTTGCGGTGATGCCGGGGGGGATGGACCCGGATGATTTGATCAAGGCCCAAGGTGCTGGCACGATGAAGGCGGTGCTGGATGGCGCGCTGCCGATGGTCAAGCTGCTGTGGAACCGTGAGATCGAGGGCAAGACCTTTGATAGCCCCGAGCGCAAGGCGGCGTTGGACAAAAGCCTGCGCGCGCATTTGAAGCGCATCGTCGATCCGTCGATCCGCGCGCATTATGGCGAAGACATCAAGCAGTTGCGGATGGAGTTGTTCGGTCAGCGCTCGCGTGCCGCCAAGCCATTTCAGCCGGGAATGGGCCGTGGCCGCAATCCGCGCTTTGCGCAGGATGGCCCGGTTACGCCGATGCCATCGACCAAGGGATCATTGCTGGCGACAGCGCCCGAGCGGGTGGAGGAAGTGCTGCGCGAGGCGGTTATTCTGGCGGCGCTGATCTTTCATCCGGTGCTGATCCGGCGCTTTGAGTCGGTGTTGGAGCGGATCGAGTTGATCGGCGAGGGCCATGAGGCGCTGCGTTTCCAGTTGCTGAACGGGCCTGATGCCGATGCGGCGGCGCTTTATGAACAAATTCAAGCCCAAGCGCCCGCTGCCCTTGATGCTTTGCTGGCCCGCCCCCATGTTCAGATCGCACCGCCGGTCAGGAACCGCGCCGACCACGATCTTGCCGAGTTCTGCATTGCCGAGGGCTTTGCCCATCTGGAAGCCAGCCGTGGGGCGCGGCGCGAGATCGCCGAGGCGATGGAAGATATCGAGGGTCTGGCCGATGAGGGCCTGACCTGGCGTATCGCCCAGGCCAACGTGGCACGGTTTTCGGCACTGGCTGGCCCGCAGGGCAAGACTGCCGAAGGTGTGCTGGCCAGCAATGGCGTGCAGATGGATAAGGACGAATTGGAGGGTGCCCGCAGCTTGTGGGACAGTATCCAGTTCTCTAAGGACGGCCCGAAGCGCTAGATCGGGGAAATCTGACTGATTCGGCTTTCCCCTGCTGTGATTCGCGCTATTGATTCGATTTGGCGGATTCTGATTCGCTTGATACCACCCGACCACCCCGTTTTGACCAAGGAATGCTCATGGCCTCGAAAGACACCGACGACGGCAAACCCGAAGCCGATGAAGCGGATGTTTCCCTTGATATGAGCCAGGCGGCCGTCAAGAAGATGATCGCTGATGCGCGCGAGCGGGGCTACATCACCTACGAACAGCTCAACAACGTGATGCCGCCCGAGCAGGTGTCGTCCGAGCAGATCGAAGATGTGATGTCGATGCTGTCCGAGATGGGCATCAACGTCATTGAAGACGAGGATGTCGAGGAAGGCGAGGCGGTGGTTGGCGGCGATCTGGTGGAAACCGGATCGGGCGCGCGGGATGTGGCGGTTGTCACCACCACGACCGAGGCGCTGGACCGCACCGATGACCCGGTGCGGATGTATCTGCGCGAGATGGGCAGCGTCGAGTTGCTGTCGCGCGAAGGCGAGATCGCGATTGCCAAGCGCATCGAGGCCGGTCGCAACACGATGATCGCCGGGCTTTGTGAAAGCCCGCTGACGTTTCAGGCCATTATCATCTGGCGCGACGAATTGTTGTCGGAAGACATTCTGCTGCGCGATGTGATCGACCTTGAGGCCACCTTCGGGCGGTCGTTGGACGGCGAAGAGGGCATGGTGGGTGCCGATCTGGAAGGCGTCGAGGTGGAAGCCGCGCCGCGCCGTGCTGGCGGGGACGAGCCCGAGTTGGATGCCGATGGCAATCCGCTGATGCGTTCGGACGATGATGACGAGGAAGACGACGGCAACTCGATGTCGCTTGCAGCGATGGAAGCCGCGCTGAAGCCGAAGGTGCTGGAAACGCTCGACCTGATCGCGCGGGATTATTCCAAGCTGTCGGAAATGCAAGACCTGCGGATGTCGGCAACCTTGTCGGAGAAATCGCGGTTCTCGGCGACCGAGGAAACTGCCTATCAGAAATTGCGCAGCGAAATCGTGGTATTGGTGAACGAACTTCATCTGCACAACAACCGGATCGAAGCGCTGATTGACCAACTTTACGGCATCAACCGCAAGATCATGGCGATCAACTCGGGCATGGTGAAGCTGGCGGATGCCGCGCGGATCAACCGCCGCGAGTTCATTGACGAATATCAGGGCTACGAGCTTGACCCGAACTGGCTGGACAAGATGGCTGCCAAATCGGGCCGGGGCTGGCAGGCGCTGATCGAGAAAAGCCGTGACAAGGTGGAAGATCTGCGGGCCGAAATGGCGCAGGTCGGCACTTATATCGGCGTCGATATCTCGGAATTCCGCCGGATCGTGAACCAAGTGCAGAAGGGCGAGAAAGAAGCCCGGCAGGCCAAGAAGGAAATGGTCGAAGCCAACCTGCGTCTGGTGATCTCGATTGCCAAGAAATACACCAACCGCGGCTTGCAGTTCCTTGATTTGATTCAGGAAGGCAACATTGGCCTGATGAAGGCGGTTGATAAGTTCGAATACCGCCGGGGCTATAAGTTCAGCACCTATGCGACGTGGTGGATTCGTCAGGCGATCACCCGTTCGATCGCTGACCAAGCCCGCACCATTCGTATCCCGGTGCATATGATCGAGACGATCAACAAGCTGGTGCGCACGGGTCGGCAGATGCTGCACGAGATCGGCCGCGAGCCGACGCCCGAGGAACTGGCCGAAAAGCTGCAAATGCCGCTGGAGAAGGTTCGCAAGGTGATGAAGATCGCCAAGGAACCGATTTCCTTGGAAACCCCGATTGGTGACGAGGAAGACAGCCAACTGGGCGATTTCATCGAGGATAAGAATGCGATCTTGCCGCTGGACAGCGCCATTCAGGAAAACCTGAAGGAGACCACCACCCGCGTTCTGGCCAGCCTGACCCCGCGCGAGGAACGTGTGCTGCGGATGCGTTTCGGCATCGGTATGAACACCGATCACACGCTGGAAGAAGTCGGTCAGCAGTTTTCTGTGACCCGCGAACGTATCCGCCAGATCGAGGCGAAGGCGCTGCGGAAGCTGAAACATCCGAGCCGCTCCCGCAAGCTGCGGTCGTTCCTCGACCAGTGAAATTGCTGCCTGAAATCAGGAAAAGCGCGCCATGATCGGCGCGCTTTTTCTATGCGCGCTTGTGGTGGCGGGGGCGATGCAGGCTCCGGCTTGGCTGATATTGCCCTTTGCCGCCATGCTGGCGCTGATCAGCCGCTTCATTCCGCTGATTGGTCGGCTGGGGTGGATGATAAGGCTGTTGTTTGCGCTGGGGCTGACCGCGATGGCTTATGGCTTGGGCGCATCGCTTGGCACGGGTCTGGCAGGATAGGACGCGCGTAGGACCGGAGGGACTCGAACCCCCAACCAAGGCGTTATGAGCGCCCGGCTCTAACCATTGAGCTACAGTCCCACACAGGCTTTGCCTATCAGATGCGGGGGCGGGGTCAAGCGCTGTGGTGACAAATCCGCAAGCCCGCGTTGCGTGGGCGCGCGGGATGGCTTATGGGGGCGGAAACCGCCTTTCAGCTTGGGGAATCTGCGCATGACCACCGGAGAAGATGCAACCGGACATAACGGCCTGACCTATGCCGATGCAGGCGTGGATATTGATGCGGGCAATGCGCTGGTGGAGCGGATCAAGCCTGCGGCCAAGCGCACGCAGCGGCCGGGCACGATGTCGGGGCTGGGCGGGTTCGGCGCTTTGTTCGATCTGAAGGCGGCGGGTTACAAAGACCCTATTCTGGTGGCGGCGACGGATGGCGTTGGCACCAAGCTGCGAATTGCGATTGATACCGGCAATGTCGATACGATTGGCGTCGATCTGGTGGCGATGTGTGTCAACGATCTGGTGTGCCAAGGTGCCGAGCCGTTGTTGTTTCTGGATTATTTCGCCACCGGCAAGCTGGATGTCGAGGAAGCCACCCGGATCATCAACGGGATTGCGGCTGGCTGTGAGGCCAGCGGTTGTGCGCTGATCGGCGGTGAGACGGCCGAGATGCCGGGGATGTATCACAAGGGCGATTTTGACCTTGCGGGCTTTGCCGTGGGTGCGATGGAGCGTGGCGCGGATTTGCCGAGCGGCGTGGTGGAGGGCGATGTGCTGCTGGGGCTGGCCTCGAACGGGGTGCATTCCAACGGTTATTCCTTTGTGCGCAAGGTGGTGGAGCTTTCGGGTCTGGGCTGGGATGCGGCCTCGCCGTTCTCGGAAGGCAGCTTGGGCGAGGCTTTGCTGGCACCGACGCGGCTTTATGTGAAGCAGGCGCTGGCGGCGGTGCGGGCGGGCGGCGTGCATGCGCTGGCGCATATCACTGGCGGCGGTTTGACGGAAAATCCGCCGCGGGTGATCCCGGAAGGGCTGGCTTGCGCGATTGATCTGTCGGCTTGGGAATTGCCGCCGGTGTTCCGTTGGCTGGCGACGACGGCCAATATGAGCCAGCCGGAACTGCTGAAAACCTTCAACTGTGGCATCGGCATGATTGCCGTGGTTGCGGCGGACCGGGCCGAGGCTTTGGCCGATCTGCTGCGCGCCGAGGGTGAGACGGTGGTGACGCTGGGCCGCGTGGTGGCGGGCGAGGGCGTGATCTACCAAGGCCGCCTGCTGTGAAGCGCGTTGCCGTCCTGATCTCGGGCGGCGGGTCGAATATGTTGGCCCTTTTGCGCGATATGGTGGGCGATCATCCGGGGCGGGCGGTGTTTGTCGGCTCGAACGATCCGACCGCGCCGGGATTGCAGCGCGCAGCGGAACTGGGTGTGGCGGTGGCGGCGGTGGATCATCGCCCGTTTGGGCGCGATCGTGCGGCGTTTGAGGCAGCCATGCTGGCCCCGATCTTGGCATCCGAGCCGGATATTCTGTGTCTGGCCGGGTTCATGCGGGTATTGACGCCAGAATTCGTGCGCCGGTTTGAGGGGCGGATGTTGAACATCCACCCCTCGCTTTTGCCGAAATATCCGGGGCTGCACACCCATGCGCGGGCACTGGCTGCGGGGGATACCGAGGCGGGTTGCACGGTGCATGAGGTGACGGCGGAACTCGATGCGGGGCCGATTTTGGGCCAGGCGCGCGTGCCGGTTTTGCCGGGGGATACTGAGGCTGCGCTGGCCGAGCGGGTGTTACGCCAAGAGCATCGGTTGTATCCGGCGGTGCTGCGGCGGTATGCGCAGGGGGATCGCAGCCGGTTGGACCTGTAAGCGGGGGCCTGCTTGGGTGGCATCGAGCCACCGCTCGCAGGCTTTGGTGCGGGTGGCGCTGGCGGAGGGGTTCTGCAATTCCGGTCCTGATGGTGCTGTTGATGCCTCCGGCGGGAGTATTTGGGCCAAGATGAAGGCGGCGGGGCTTTTCTTGTGCCGCATTGCTGCCTATAGCGAAGAAGCGGGATGCCCCCGTATGCCCTTTGCGAAAGACGCCCATGCGCACGATCACCACCACCGAAGACCTTGCCGCTTTCTGTTCTGCTGCCAAGACCAAGGCCTATGTCACCATCGACACCGAGTTTCTGCGTGAGCGGACCTATTGGTCGAAACTCTGCCTGATCCAGATGGCGCTGCCGGGTAAGGATGGCGATGCGGTGTTGGTTGACCCGATTGTCGGCGAGGCGATGTCGCTGGAGCCTTTGTATGATCTGTTCCGCCACGAGGCGACGGTGAAGGTGTTTCACGCGGCCCGGCAGGATCTGGAGATCTTTTTCGTCGAGGGCAAAGTGTTCCCCAAGCCGCTGTTCGACACGCAGGTGGCCGCGATGGTCTGCGGCTTTGGCGAGCAGGTGGGGTATGAGACTTTGGTGAAGAAGATCGCCAAGGAAAACCTCGACAAGACCTCGCGCTTTACCGATTGGTCGCGCCGGCCTTTGACCACGGCGCAGAGCGAATATGCTTTGGCGGATGTGACGCATCTGCGGGTGATTTACGAATTTCTGGCGAGCCAACTGGCCAAGAACGGGCGTCAGGCTTGGGTTGAGGAAGAGCTTTCGGTGCTGACCGATCCGGCGACCTATACGGTGCATCCCGATGAAGCTTGGTTGCGGGTGAAGACGCGCACCACCTCGGGGCGGTTTCTGGGGGTGGTCAAGGAATTGGCGCGGTTTCGTGAGGAATATGCGCAGGGCAACAATGTGCCGCGCAGTCGGGTGATGAAGGACGACGCTCTGCTCGAACTGGCCTCGACCCGGCCGACCAATGTCGAAGAACTGGGGCGGTCGCGGTTGCTTTTGCGCGAGGGGCGCAAGTCGGAGATTGCCGAGGGGATTCTGGCGGCGATCAAGGCGGGGATGGAGATGCGGCAGGAGGATTTGCCGAAGCCTGATCTGTCGAAGGATCAGATGCAGGTCAATCCGGCGTTGGCTGATCTGTTGCGGGTGTTGCTGAAGGCGAAATCGGAAAGTCTGGGGGTGGCCCCGCGGCTGATCGCCTCGGCTTCGGACCTTGATGCGATTGCCGCGGGAGAGCGCAATCTGGAAACGCTGAAGGGCTGGCGCGCCGAGGCGTTTGGTGATGATGCGATGCGGCTCTGCCGGGGTGAGATTGCGCTGTCGGCCAAGGGCAATGACGTGCGCGTGGTGCGGCTGTAGCGGTTTTGCGCATTCCCAGCTGGGAATGACTTGTGGCGCAAGGGCCATTCGACCACCAGATGTTGTGGTTGAATGGCCGGAATCAGCGAAAAATCGGTTAACGGCGGCTGGACCGGGCGTTGCTGCCGCCTTGCACCACGATCTCATTGATCTGTTGCAACTTGATGTCGGACAGGTTGTAGGCAACGGTGATTTCACGCGATTGCTGGTTGACCACGGCTGCGGCCCCCACTGGCGGGAAGACGTGAAACTCTAGCACCAACGTGCCTTTTTCATCGACCGGGCGCGGCACGAGTTCGGCGCTCCAATAGCCTTGCGTCGGCGGCAGGCCGGTGGCACGCACGATGGCGCCGCCTGGGTAGGATTCGATCTGCATCGACAACACGGTGTTGACCAGTGGGCGCGGATCGGCTGGCGTCTCGACACTGACCACAGGTGCCGGGGCCGAACGCTTGAACCATTTGAACGGGTTCAACCGGCTTGCAGAGCCGCCGCAGGCGGTCAGGGCGGTCAGGGCAAGGATGGCGATGGGCAGGCGAAAGCGCATGTGAAAATCCCTTTGGCGGTGTAAGATCGGTAGCCGATTGAGGGCGGTTTGAAAAGCCCGCTTGGGCTGGACCTTTGGGCCTTGACGCACTAGCTCAGCAACATTGATGGAGAGAGCCATGGCCACGCCCGCCTTTGAAGACCTTGCCGAGACATTCGCGTTTCTGGACGATTGGGAAGACCGCTATCGTCATGTGATTGATCTGGGAAAAGCGATGCCGCCGCTGGACGACAGTTTCAAGGTGCCGGCGCTGAAGGTCGATGGCTGCGCGTCGCAGGTCTGGCTGCGGCCGATGATTGCTGATGGGCGGTTCGAGTTTCAGGGCGAGTCGGATGCGATGATCGTGCGTGGTCTGATTGCGGTGCTGCATGCGCTTTATGCTGGCTTGCCGGTGGCCGAGGTGGGGCGGGTGGATGCCCCGGCGGAATTGGGGCGGTTGGGGCTGAATGAGCATCTGTCGTCGCAACGCTCGAACGGGCTGCGGGCGATGGTGGAGCGGATACGGCAGACGGCGGCGGCGGCGGCGCAGGCTTAGGGGCGATCGGGTTTCGCCCGCTTGGGTCTGCCGAAGTTCGGGCGGAGTAAGGAAACGCATTGCGTTTCCCCGCCCGCGCGTGCGGTTTCACTCTGTAGTCGGTTCAAAGAGAAACCCACCGAGGCCAGCGCCCGACCCGGCGGGCGAGAAGCGCCCGCCATCGGCGGGTCGGGCGCTGGCCGGGCCTTTGAGACCCGGCGGTTCCATCGGCGCTTGCACCGCATGGCGAAGGCGATGGCCTTCGCCAGATTGTCCGCAATGACTGCCGCGACTCTTTAGCCCAGCGTGACCTTGTCAGGATAAAACGCCAGATAGCCCGCAATCGGGGCTACGGCGTCAATCGGGGTCTCGTAGGACCAGACGGCGTTTTCCAGCAGGCCCGCGTCGGTCTGGATCGAGTAATAGCTGCACAGGCCCTTGTGCGGGCAAGTGGTTTGCCGCGCGGTCTTGGTCAGGCGCTGCATCGCGACATCATCGCGGGGGATATAGAGCACGGGCGGATAGCTGCCCTCGCGCAGCTCCAGCGCGCCAGTCGTCTGGCCCAGTGACGTGCCGCCCGCGGTGATGACAAGCGGGGTCGGGTGCGGGGTGATGGTGATATAGGCCATGCTATCCTCCTGCTGATGGCAGAAGGATAGCGCGGCGGCTGGGCTTTACAATGGCGCGCAGGCGGCTTGGCACCATGCCAGAGCCTCGGCCGACAGACGGTCGCCAAGTTTTGCCAGCACCTCGGCGTGATAGTCGTTCAGCCATGCGCGATCTGCGGCGGAAAGCTGATCGACCAGCACAAGGCGGCGGTCGAAGGGCACGAAGGTCAGGGTTTCAAAGCAAAGCTGAGTGCGCTCGGGGTCGCCGCCCGCAAGCTGCGGGGCGGGCTGCACCACGATCAGGTTTTCCAGCCGGATGCCAAATTCGCCCTCGCGGTAATAGCCGGGCTCGTTAGACAGGATCATGCCGGGTTCCAGCGGCACCTCGGACAGGCGGCTGATCCGCTGCGGGCCTTCATGCACCGACAGGAAGGCACCTACGCCGTGGCCGGTGCCGTGGTTGAAGTCTTGCCCCGCCACCCACAACGCATAGCGCGCCAGCGGGTCAAGATCGCGGCCCGAAAGGCCTGCGGGCCAGCGCACGCGGCTGATCGCGATGGTACCTTGCAGAACGCGGGTAAAGCAGGCGCGGGCGTAGTCGCCGGGATCACCCACCGCCATGGTGCGGGTGATGTCGGTGGTGCCATCGCGGTATTGCGCGCCGCTGTCCACCAGCAGCAATTCGTTGCGGCCAATCGCGCGATTGGATTCTTCGGTGACGCGGTAGTGCATGATGGCGCCATTCGGCCCCGAGCCGCAGATGGTGTCAAAGCTGATGTCATGCAGCACGTTGGTGGCGCGACGAAAGCCTTCCAGTGCGCGCACCACGTCAATCTCGGTCAGGCCGCCCTTGGGCGTCTGAGCGTCCAACCAGCACAGAAACTCGACCATGGCGGCACCGTCGCGCAGATGCGCCTCGCGGGTGGCTGCGATTTCGGCGGCGGTCTTGCAGGCTTTCGGCAGGCGGCAGGGGTCATCGCCCCAAGCCACGGTGATCTCGGCTTCGGTCAGTTCAGTGGAAACCGCCAGCGGCGCGGTGCCACGATCAACCCGCACAGCGCCATGCAGGGTGCGCAGGGCGGGCACGAAGGCAGAAACCGGGCGCAACAGCACCTCGGCTCCCAGATGGGCGCGGGTGGCGTCGTCAAACTTCGCGGCATCGGCAAACAGAGTGACATGGGCGTTTTCATGCAGAATGGCAAAGCCGTGCAGCACGGGGTTGCGCGGGACATCGGCACCGCGGATGTTCAGCAGCCAGCAGAGACTGTCGGGCAGGGTGATCACCGCGGCCGACTGGCCCTGCGCACCCAAGGCGGCGGCCAGACGCGCGCGTTTCTCGGCGCTGGTCTCGCCCGCAAGGCTGTCGGGATGCGCGAAGGCGTGGCCCAGTGGCGCTGCGGGTTGATCGGGCCAGATCCGGTCGATCAGGTTGGCCGAAGGTTGCAGAATAACGCCGGTGCCTTCCAGTGCGGCCTCCAGCTTGGCGATTTCATCTGCCGTGTGCAGCCAAGGGTCAAAGCCGACAACGCCTTCCGAGATATGCTGTTTCAGCCAAGCGCCCGCGCTGACCTCTGGCCAAGGCACGGGGGTGAAATGGGCCAGATCAACCTGACCCTTGACCTGCGTGCGATAGCGTCCGTCGATGAACACCCCCGCGATGGCGGGCAGCACGATGCAGAAACCTGCCGAGCCGGTAAAGCCGGTCAGCCATTGCAGACGCTCGTCCCGTGCCGCGACATATTCGCCCTGATGCGCATCGGCGCGGGGGATGAGAAAGCCCGACAAGCCCTCAGCCGCCAGAACCTGCCGCAATGCAGCCAGACGCGCAGGGCCTTGGGCGGGATTGGCATGGGTATCAAAACTTTGAAACATGGTCATCCTCTGTGCTCAAATATCCTCGGGGTGAGCGCGGCACGCGCGAGGGGGCGAGCCCCCTCTACCCGGCCTTGCGCATCCCCAAAGCCTTGGCGCGTTTCTTCGGATCAACCTCGAACAGGCCAGCGAGTTGTTCTGTCATCGCGCCCGCGAGTTGCTCGACATCGGTGATCGTCACAGCGCGCTGGTAATAGCGGGTCACATCATGGCCGATGCCGATGGCGATCAACTCCACTGCCTTTTTGCGTTCGACCATGGCGATCACGTCGCGCAGGTGTTTTTCAAGGAAATTCGCGGGGTTGACCGACAGGGTGGAATCATCGACCGGGGCACCGTCGGAAATCACCATCAGGATACGGCGGGCTTCGGGGCGGGCGGTCATGCGGCGGTGCGCCCATTCCAGCGCCTCGCCGTCGATGTTTTCCTTGAGCAAGCCCTCTTTCATCATCAGGCCCAGATTGGGCCGCACACGACGCCACGGGGCATCGGCGGATTTGTAGATGATGTGGCGCAGGTCGTTCAGGCGGCCCGGTTGTTGGGCGCGACCTTGGGCGAGCCAGCGTTCACGGCTTTGCCCG
Source organism: Cypionkella sinensis (assembly GCF_042646385.1). NCBI lineage: Bacteria > Pseudomonadati > Pseudomonadota > Alphaproteobacteria > Rhodobacterales > Paracoccaceae > Cypionkella > Cypionkella sinensis. The sequence goes on from NZ_JBHRTO010000001.1 coordinate 226,082, forward strand.
CCTTTCCAGGCGCGGGTGGTGAAGCCAAGGATTTCGACCTTGACAGAGCAGCGTTCCAATGTGCGCGCCAAGACATCGGCGCAGATTGCGGCGATGGAAATCGGGCGGCCACGCATCGAGCCAGAGTTGTCGATCAGCAGCGTCACGCAGGTGTCGCGGAATTCGGTGTCTTTTTCCTGCTTGAACGACAGCGGCGTCGTCGGGTTGGCGATGACGCGGGCCAAGCGGCCTGCGTCGAGCGTGCCTTCTTCCAGATCGAACAGCCATGAGCGGTTTTGCTGGGCTTGCAAGCGGCGTTGCAATTTGTTCGCCAAGCGGCTGACAGCGCCTTTCAGCGGTTCCAACTGCTGATCGAGATAGGCGCGCAGGCGTTCGAGTTCAGCCGGTTCGGCCAAATCCTCGGCGCGGATTTCTTCATCGAAATCCGTGGTATAGACAGTGTAGTTCGGGTCGGCGTCGGAATAGGGCGCGGGCGGTGGCGGGTCCAGCGGGGCCTCGCCCTCGGGCAGTTCGGCCTCGTCGCCCTGTTCCATATCAGCGCTGTCTTCCATGGTGACTTGCGCTTGGGATTGGTCTTGCTGGTCTTCTTGGCTTTGCTCGGGCGAAGCCTCAGAGTCTTCGGAATCCTGCTCTTCGCTGCCTTCGCTGTCGGGCGCGTCCTGATCTTCTTGCGCTTCGTCGCCGGAGTCGTCGTCTTCCGGCTGGTCGGGGTCGTCGCCCAACTGATCGCCATAGCCAAGGTCGGAGATGACCTTGCGGGTCAGGCGGGCAAAAGCGGCCTGATTGTCCAGCACGTCATCAAGGCTGTCGAGCGTGCCAGCGGCCTGGCCTTCGATAAAGTCGCGCCACATCTCCATGACATTGGCAGCGCCTTTTGGCATGGCGCGACCCGTTGCCAGATGGCGGACAAGGTAGCCTGCGGCGACGGACAGCGGTGCATCCTCGCGCTTGGTGATGCTGGAATAGCCTTTGCGATCCGCCTCATAGGCGATCTTGGCGTCGATGTTGCCTGCAGTGCCGGGCATGGCGCGGGCGCCGACGGCCTCACACCGGGCGGTTTCCATCGCATCATAGATTTCACGGGCGAGCGGCCCGGTGGGGGCATATTTCGCTGCGGTTTGCTCATTATGGAATTTGCGGCGCAGCGCGAAAGCGTCGGCGGTGCCACGGGCCAGCAACACCTCGTCCCGCGTCATGCGGCGGCTGACTTGCGGCAGGCGGATGCCTTCCTTGTTCATCCCCGCCGGATCGACCGAATAGGTGACGGTCATTTCGGGATCGTTCGCCATGGTCTTGGTGGCCTCGGCGAGGGCCTTCTTGAACGGATCGGCGGGGTTGTCGGTGGGCTTATTCATGGTCCGTCCAAAACGTAGGGTGGGGTTACACCCCACCGCTTCGGGAAGGCGGGGTGAACCCCGCCCTGCATCACTTCATCGCCATCGAGGCTGCCGACTCCGGCAGTTCTTCGGCAAAGCAGCGCTGGTAGAATTCGGCCACCGTCTGACGCTCCAACTCGTCGCATTTGTTCAGGAACGACAGGCGGAAGGCGTAGCCGACGTTGCGGAAGATCTCGGCGTTTTCGGCCCAGTTCAGCACGGTGCGGGGCGACATCACGGTGGAGAGATCGCCGTTCATGAAGGCGGTGCGGGTGAGGTCGGCGACCGTCACCATTTGGCTGATCTTCTTGCGGCCCTCGGCGGTGTTGTAATGCGGGCGCTTGGCCAGAACGATGGCAGCTTCGGCGTCGTGGGACAGATAGTTCAGCGTGGCCACCAGTGACCAACGGTCCATCTGGGCTTGGTTGATCTGCTGGGTGCCGTGGTAAAGCCCGGTTGTGTCGCCCAAGCCCACGGTGTTCGCGGTGGCGAACAGGCGGAACGACGGGTGCGGCGTGATGATTTCGTTCTGATCAAGCAGGGTCAGCTTGCCGTCATGCTCCAGCACGCGCTGGATCACGAACATGACATCGGCGCGGCCTGCGTCATATTCGTCGAACACGATGGCAACGGGGTTGCGCAAAGCCCAAGGCAGGATGCCTTCGTGGAATTCGGTGACTTGCTTGCCGTCGCGCAGCTTGATCGCATCCTTGCCGATCAGGTCGATCCGGCTGATGTGGCTGTCAAGGTTCACCCGCACGGTCGGCCAGTTCAGCCGCGCGCCGACTTGTTCGATATGCGTCGATTTGCCGGTGCCGTGATAGCCTTGGATCATCACGCGGCGGTTATAGGCATAGCCTGCGAGAATCGCCAAAGTGGTGTCGGGGTCGAATTTATAGGTCGGATCAATCGCGGGCACGCGGTCGGTGGCTTCGGCGAACCCCTTCACCTTCATATCGGTGTCGATCCCGAAGACCTCGCGGACCGAGATTTCTTCGGTGGGTTTCATCATCATATCTGCCATTGCCCGTCGCCCATATCAAAACTGGCGGGCCCAATGCCTTTGGAAGGGGCCCGCGATCCTATCTGTTTGTGGAACATAACGGGCAGGGCTGCAAGGGCAAGGGACGACACGAAAGGACGTATCTGCGCCATGGTGAAACTTATCGCTGCGGCCTTGCGTTGTTAGGATACAATCACTGCACATAACCGGAGAATTGCCATGCGTCGCCGCAGTTTCCTAAGCGTTTTTGCCCTGCTTGCCTATGCACCGCCGTTGCGGGCCGAGACGTTTGAAATCACCATGACCGAGGCAGAATGGCGTGCCAAACTGGGCGACGCCGCTTATGCCGTGCTGCGCGAGGAGAATACCGAACGCGCAGGCTCTAGCCCGCTGAATGACGAGCATCGGCGCGGCACCTTTCTGTGCGCGGGCTGTGATTTGCCGGTGTATGCGTCCGAGACCAAGTTTGACAGTGGCACCGGCTGGCCGTCGTTTTATCAGCCCATCAAGGGGTCGATTGGCACCAAAGAGGACAACACGCTGTTCTCTACCCGCACCGAGGTGCATTGCCGTCGTTGCGGCGGCCATCTGGGGCATGTGTTCAACGATGGCCCACCGCCCACGGGCCTGCGCTATTGCATGAACGGACTGGCGCTCAAGTTTGTGCCCGCATAGCGCGGGCGGGATAGACAGGCGAAGGCGGCACGTTTACCGATAGGGCCAAGCGGGAAGATGCCCGCGCCCTGTTCGGAGTGCCTGCATTGGCCAAACCCGCCTCGCCTTTGACGATTTCTGCCACTGCTGCCTTGCAACGGCTGCTGGACGGCCCGCCCGATGTGGCACGGTTAGAGCAGGCGTTCCGGCATCTGGCGAAATGGCGATCCGAGTTGATTTCCAACACGTTGGCCGAACGCTCGGGCACCAAAGTTTTGTCGGGGCCATTCAAGGGGATGGATTATCCGGTGCGGGCCTCGGAAGGGTCGCGGTCGGCGCGGCTTTTGGGGGCCTATGAGGCCGGGCTTGCGCCGGTGATCGAGGAAATCGTGACCAGGGCCTATCCGGTGGTGATCGACGTCGGCTCGGCCGAGGGGTATTACGCGGTGGGTCTGGCGCGGCGCTTGCCGAAAGCGCGGGTGCTGGCGCGCGATGCCAATCCGCGGGCGCAGGCTTTGTGTGCGGCGCTGGCGGCGGCGAATGGCGTGGCCGACCGGGTGGAGATTGGCGGGTTGATGGGCCATGCCGATTTCGATCTGTGCAGCGGGCAGAAAACGCTGGTGGTTTGCGATATCGAGGGTGCCGAGGCCGAGTTGCTGGACCCGGTGCGCGCGCCCGGTCTGCGTGCGGCGGATATTCTGGTCGAGGCGCATGATTGCATGCATCACGGCCTTAGTCACATGCTGGTCGAGCGGTTCAAGGCCACGCATCGCATCCGGGTGATCGGGCGGCATCTGGACGATTCCGGCCTGCCCGACTGGATGGAGGCTTTGTCTGATCTCGATCGGTTGGTGGCCTTGTGGGAATGGCGCTCGGGCCCGACGCCGTGGCTGTGGATGGTGAAGAAATGAGCGCAGAACGCAACGCGGCAATCTGGTATGCGCAGGATGGGTTTGATCCCACCGCCAAGGGCATCAATGGCCGCAGGGTGGCCGGAGAGTCGTTCCTGAAGGGGTTTCTGCGCCACGCCGATGTTGAGGAATTCGTGCTGCTGTCGCATGGCGCGGGCGAGATTCAGCCGGTCAAGTCGCTGGCGGCGGAATTGCGCCCCGGCAAGGCGGTGCGGCACGCGCCATTGTTGCGGCCCCATTCGATTGCGCCGGTGCAAACCGTGTTCTTTCCCAGCCCGAATTACATTCAGGAAAGCTGGCGGCGTGCGCCTTATGGCACTGGGGCGTGGTCGATCTGCGGGATTACCCACACCACCTCGACCCATGCGGTGATGCAGGGGTTTTTCGATCTGCGCATGGCCCCGGTGACGGAATGGGATGCGGTGATCTGCACCAGCCAAGCGGTGCTGGCCTCGGTCAGCTATCAGATGGACCGGATTGACGACCATATCCGCGGCCATCTCAAGGCCACGCCGCCGCCGCGCCCGATGCTGCCGGTGATCCCGCTGGGGGTGCATGTTGCCGATTTCGCGTCGGATGCAGGCAAGGGGGCGGCGTTGAGGGCGCGCTTGGGGGCAGGGCCGGATGATGTGGTGTTCACCACCATTGCGCGGCTGACCCCGCATGAGAAATTCGATCCGCTGCCGATTTACCTCGCGATGCAGGCGGCGCAAAGGCAGTTGCCGGGGCAAAAGCTGTTCGTGGCGTTCTGTGGGCAGTTCCGTGATGACTATTCGCGCAAGGTGTTCACCGAGGGTGCGGCCAAGCTGATGCCGGATGTCGGTTTTGCGCTGCTGGATGGGGCCTCGGCGGATGATCGCAAGGCGGCCTTGTCGGGTGCCGATGTCTTCATGTTTCTGATTGATAACATTCAGGAAACCTTTGGCCTCGCCCCGCTGGAAGGTATGGCGGCAGGCCTGCCGCTGCTGGTGTCAGACTGGGACGGCATGCGCGATACCGTGTCCGAAGATGTCGGGTTCCGCATCACCACCCGCACGCTGCCGGGGCAGTATTATGCGCAAGAGGCGCTGCGCTATCAGGGCGGCACCGACAGCTATGTGCAGTATTGCGCGGCGACCTCGGCGCTGACCGAGCTTGATCTGCCCGAACTGACGGCACGGATCGTGCAGTTGTCCCGTGATCCTGATCTGCGGCGCAAGATGGGCGCGGCGGGGCGGGCGCGGGTGCAGGCTTTGTATGATTGGGCGCAGGTGGTGCCGCAAATGCAGGCTTTGTGGGGGGAACAAGACGCGCGCCGCAAGGCCTCGGTCGCGGCGTCGCGCCGGTATCTGGCCGATGCGCTGCCGATTGCGCCTTCGCCGATGCATCTGTTCGGCAGCTATCCGACGGCGCAAGTCACCTTTGCCAACACCCGGCTGGTGCTGGCCGACCCCACGGGTCGCCCCAGCCTTGCCGATGTGCTGGCGGCGCGCAATTACCAAGGGTTGAAACGGATGTTCGCTTCGCCCGAGCATATCGCGCAGGTGCTGCGCGCCTATATCGCGGCGGGGACGGCGGGCTGCGATCTGGTGCAGCTAGAGGCGGCATCCGGGCTGAAAGGCCAAGGCCTGGAACGCATCGCGATCTGGCTGCTGAAATATGGCTTTGTGCGACGGGCTTGAGTGTGATGGGCCTAACCGCGCTTATTCCTTGAAATAGCGGCTGTCCTTGATCTGATCCCAAGCCCAGACCACCTCTTGCAGGCGGTCCTCGTCCGAGCGGTCGCCGCCGTTCATATCCGGGTGAAGATCTTTCACCAAGCTTTTGTATTGCTTGCGAATCTCGGCCTTGGTCCAGGTGTCGCGCGCATCCAGAATCTCGACCGCCTTGCGCTCGGTTGCGGGCAGTTTGCGGGTGGCGTTCGAGGTGGGCTTACCGGGGTTGCGGGTGGCGTTTTCACCCAGCAGCGCCATCGGATCATCGACGCCCAAACGATGCCATGCGTTGCCATCATCCTTGCGGCTGAAGGGCTTTGTTTCACGCTCCCACAGGCGGTCTTTTTCCAGCAGCTTCTGGAATTCTTCATCGGTGGCATTGCCGAAGAAATTCCACTTCAGATTGTATTCGCGGATATGGTCGCGGCAGAACCAGAAATACTCATCCAGATGATCGGGGGATTTCGGCGCACGATACGCGCCCTTTTCCTTGCAGCCCGGATAGTCACAAGCCTTGTTCGAGGTTTCAAACGCCCCAGACATACCCCGGCGCGTGGTTTTACGCTTGGCCTTGTCAGACGAGACGCGGATATCAAACTCAAAGGGGGGACGCGTGGACATGCAGAGGCCTTTCCGAACTGAAGGCAAGACAATATAGATTTGGGCGGCAGATTGAAGGGGCAAAGGTCAAAAATGAGCATTGAGAACGAGTTGATTGCGCGTCTGACGATCACTTTTTCACCAACGCGGCTGGAGGTGGTCAATGAAAGCCACAAACATGCGGGCCACAGTGGCGATGATGGCACGGGTGAGAGCCATTTCGCCGTGCTGATCCGGTCGGAGGCCTTGGCTGCGATGAGCCGGGTGGCGCGGCACCGCGCGGTGCATCAGGCGCTGGGCGATCTGAACCAGCGCATTCACGCGCTGGCGCTGGATATTGGCTGAACGCTGCCGCTGCACCACGATTTCTGACACAGAAATCGGGCCGATTTCCGCGCCGGAAATCGCTGCGCGGGATCAGCCGCGCGCCTTTAGTTGCAGCCGCCGTGCGTGCAGCACAGGTTCGGTATAGCCTGACGGCTGTACCCGGCCCTTGAACACCAGATCGCAGGCGGCCTGATAGGCGATGCCGTCAAAGCCGGGGGCCATCGGGCTATAGGCAGCGTCCCCTGCGTTCTGGCGATCCACCACTTCTGCCATCTTGCGCATGGCGGCATCGACCTGCGCCTCGGACACAATGCCATGATGCAGCCAGTTGGCGATGTGCTGGGCGGAAATCCGGCAGGTGGCGCGGTCTTCCATAAGGCCTATGTCATTGATGTCGGGCACTTTTGAACAACCCACGCCCTGATCAATCCAGCGCACCACATAGCCGAGGATGCCTTGGGCGTTGTTCTCGACCTCGCGCAGCACCTGCGCTTCGGTCCATTTCTGATAGGTCGCGAGCGGGATTTCCAGCACGGTTTCGACATAGCCGCGCCGCCCGCCTGCCTTCAGCCTGGTCTGCACGGCGGCCACGTCGATCTTGTGATAATGCAGCACATGCAGGGTGGCGGCGGTGGGCGAGGGCACCCAGGCGCAGCTTGCCCCGGCCTTGGGATGCTCGATCTTCTGCTCCAGCATCGCGGCCATCAGATCGGGGGCCGCCCACATGCCCTTGCCGATCTGCGCGCGGCCCTGCAGACCACATTCAAGGCCGATATCGACATTCTGCGTCTCATAGGCCCCGATCCACGCCTTGCGCTTGATGAAATCCTTGCGGCTGAACGGGCCAGCCTCCATCGAGGTGTGAATCTCATCCCCCGTGCGATCCAGAAAGCCGGTGTTGATGAAGGCCAGCCGGTGACGGGCGGCGTGGATGCAGGCTTTCAGGTTGACCGAGGTGCGGCGTTCTTCGTCCATCACCCCCAGTTTGACGGTGTTGGCGGGCAGGCCGAGGATGGTTTCGACCTTGCTGAACACCTGATCGGCAAAGGCGACTTCCTCGGGCCCGTGCATCTTGGGCTTCACCACATAGACCGAACCCGATTGCGAATTGCGCAGGCCTGCGGTCTTTTGCAGATCGTGCATGGCAATCAGGCTGGTGATCAGGGCGTCCATCAGACCTTCAAAGATTTCCGAGCCATCGGGCAGCAGGATTGCCGGGTTGGTCATCAGATGGCCGACGTTGCGCACCCAAAGGAGGGCGCGGCCTTTCAGGGTCAGCGTGCTGCCATCGGGGGCGGTAAAGCTGCGGTCAGGGTTCAGCGCGCGGGTGATCTTGCGACCACCTTTGCTCAGGTCGGCGGTCAGATCGCCCTGCATCAGGCCAAGCCAGTTGGCATAGGCGAGGGTCTTATCCTCGCCATCAACGCAAGCTACCGAATCTTCGCAATCCATGATCGCCGAGAGTGCGGATTCCAGCACCACATCGGCCAGCAAGGCCTGATCGCGGCTGCCAATCGGGTGGGCGCGGTCGAACACCAGTTCGACATGCAGGCCGTTGTTGACCAGCAGCACCGAGTCCGGCGCCTTGGGGTTTCCCCGGTATCCGGCGAATTTTGCAGGATGCACCAAGGGCAGGTCATCGACCATCAGCGCGCCATTGGCGACATAATAGCGCCGCGCATCGGCGTGGCTGGTGCCCGCAATCGGAAATGCCTCGTCCAGAAACACCCGCGCGCGGGCCACCACGCGCGCGCCGCGACCGCGTTCATAGCCGCCCGCCGGGGCAGGGCTGCCCATCGCATCGGTGCCGTAAAGCGCGTCATACAGGCTGCCCCAGCGGGCATTGGCGGCGTTCAGCGCATAGCGGGCGTTGGTGATCGGCACGACCAGTTGCGGGCCTGCGGTGGTCGCAATCTCGGGGTCGACGTTGGTGGTGTCGATCTGAAAATCGGCAGGTTCTGGCAGCAGATAGCCGATTTCCTGCAAGAAGTCCTTGTAGGCCACCGGATCATGCGCGGCGGTGCGGTGGTTCTTGTGCCAGGTGTCGATCTGCGCTTGCAGATCCTCGCGCTTGGCCAAAAGGGCTGCGTTGCGCGCGCCCTCGACTTGCGCCAGATCTGACAGACCCGCCCAGAACCGATCTGCCGCCACACCCGTGCCCGGCAGGGCGCGCTGTTCGATGAAATCTGCCAGCACCTGATCCACTTGCAAACCGTGCCGTGTGACGCGCGTAACCATCGGACCCTCGCTGTTTGGCTTTGTTTTGCGGATAGCAGAATTGCGCGGGCTGCGAAAGTTTTGAAGCGGCTGATTTTCTCGGAAAAGACGAAAGCACTTTTTTGAGATTCTTGATGATGGCAGGGTTTCGCCAAATAGTTAGTGGTTGTGCTAAGTTTCTGTTGGTTCAAATCTCGAAGGCTGTTACTTAGCCATATGGCTAAATATGACCCCGACCTTTCGCTGATCTTTCAGGCTTTGGCTGACCCGACCCGGCGGGCCATGCTGGCGCGGATCGGGCTGGGGGCGGTGCCGGTTTCAGAACTGGCGCGGCCCACTGGATTGGCCCTGCCGACCGTGATGCGCCACCTTGCCGTGCTGGAGGATGCCGCGCTGATCAGCACCGAAAAGACCGGGCGCACGCGGATCTGCCATGCGCGCCCCGAGACTTTGGCCGCCACCGCCGATTGGTTGGCCGAACAGCGCGCGATCTGGGAAGCGCGCACCGACCGTTTGGAAGCTTATGTTGCGAAATTGATGAAGGAATCCTGAACATGTCCCTCGATCTGAACTCCGAAACCGATCTGGTGCTGACCCGCGAGATCAACGCGCCGCGTGAAATCCTGTACAAATGCTGGACCACGCCCGAGCATCTGGTGCATTGGTTCGTGCCCAAGCCGCATAGAGTGACGGCCTGCGAACTGGATGTGCGGCCCGGTGGCAAGTGCAACACCACGTTCGAGGTGGACGGTGTCGAGATGCCGAACGACGGCGTTTATCTTGAGGTGATCCCGAATGAAAAGCTGGTGTTCACAGACACTTACACCGAAGGCTGGAAACCCAATCCCGAGCCGTTCATGACGGCGATCCTGACCTTTGAAGACATCGGCAATGGCCGCACCCGTTATACGGCGGTCGCGCGGCATCGCAGCAAAGAGACGGCGGAAACCCACAAGCAGATGGGGTTCTATGATGGCTGGGGCACGGTGGTGACGCAGTTGGAGGAATATGCGCAGGGTCTGAAATGAGTGTTTCTGAAGCTGATCGGCAAATCGTGCTGACCCGGTTGATCGCGGCATCACCTGCGAAGGTCTGGCAATGCTGGACTGACCCCGACATCCTGCCGCGCTGGTTTGGCCCCGAGGGCTATTCCTGTGTGACCAAGACGATTGACCTGCGGCAGGGCGGTCAGTGGAGCTTTGACATGATCGGGCCGGATGGCAAGGTCTGGATCAACCGCCATCGCTATACGCTTTACGATCCGCCGAAACGGCTGGAATTTCTGATGGATGACGGCGACGACGCGGACGAGCCGATGCGGGTTGTGGTTGTGCTGGAACCCGAAGCGGGCGGCACGCGGATCACGCAGACGATGACTTTCCCGACGGCGGAAATGCGGGCAGGGGCCTTGGCCTTTGGCGCGGACAAGCTGGGCCAGACCACCTTGGCCAAGCTGGAGGCTGCGGCGCAAAAGCTGTGAAATCCCAGATCAGGGCCGGGGCTTTGCCTCGGCCTTGCCTTTGCGGCACGCGTCCGAGCAGTATTTCACCTGATCCCAGGTCTTTTCCCAAGCCTTGCGCCAGACCATCGGGCGGCCGCAGGCGGCGCAGGTTTTGACGGGCAGGTCAGATTTCTTGCGCATTTTCGGCATTACAGATCCAGACTAAGCTGGCCGTGGCTGGGCTGTTCGCGTTTGGCCGGGCGGGGGGAAGCACGTTCAATCACTTCAACGGTTTCGACACGTGCGGCGGGCTTGCGGCGCAGGCCCCATACTGCCTCACGCGCGTCACGTTGGGCGGTGGTGATATCGACGATCGGCTCGGGATAGCGGCGGCCCAGCACACGGCCAGCACCCGTCCACCGCCAAGGCGCTTGCAGGTAAGCGTCTGGCACAGCTTGCAATTCGGGAATCCAGCGCCGGGTGAAGCTGCCTGTCGGGTCTTGGTCCAGCCCCTGTTTCACCGGATTGTAGATGCGCGGCACATGCGTGCCGGTGGCGCCCGATTGCATCTGCACCTGTGGCCAGTGGATGCCGGGTTCGTAATCGGTAAACCGGCGCGCCAGCACCGTGCCGGTGACGCGCCAATCCAGCCACAGATGATAGGACGCGCAGGCCATCACCATGGCGCGGGCGCGGAAATTCAGCCAGCCGGTCGCCGCCAGATAGCGCAGACAGGCATCCAGAAACGGCAGGCCGGTTTCACCTTGCGTCCATGCCTGCAGGCGGGCGGGATCGCTGCTGCGGCGCAAAAGCTCTGCCGCCGTTTGCACGCAGCGGGATTCGATGGCGGGCTGATCTTCGAGCTTCTGGATGAAGTGATCGCGCCATGCCAGACGGCTTTGGAAACTGGCCAAGGCGCCGCTCCAACCGCCCCCCGGATGGGCTGCGGCGCGGATTTGCGTGGCCTGAACCACTTCGCGCAGCGACAGTGACCCCAGCGCAATATGTGGCGACAGCCGCGAGCAGGCGCGCTCGGCCGTCATGGGCGAGGACATCGCGCGGCGGTAAGGCGCACCGCGCTGCGTCAGGAACGACTCCAGCAGATCAAGCCCGGTGCTGCGCCCGCCGTGCTGACGATGGGCGCAAGTATCCTCGGCCAGTCGCAAGGCACGGGCGGTGGGGATCAGGCCGGGTTCAAGGCCGGGTAGCGCATTCAGGGCGGGCGCCTCGTGCTGCGGGGCGGCCATGAAGCCATCGCGCAGGTCTTGCCACTGGCTGCGGTTGGCCAAACGGCGCACCACGCCGGATTGCGGCACCTCGTCCCAGAGGATGCCCGCGCTTTGCGCCCAAGCGGCGATGCGACGATCACGGGCATAGGTGAAGGCGTTTCCGGTTTCCTGATGGCTGACGATGCGGGTGATGTTGTGCTGGCGGCACAGACGTTCCAGCACCGCCTGCGCATCCCCGACGCGGACGACCAGCGGGGCGTTGAGACTGGCCAATTGCGTGCGCAAATCTTCCAGACATTCGGCAGTAAAGGCCCATTGCCGCGCCGAAGTGTCGGGCAGCGCCCAGTAGTCAGGCTCGACGATATACAGCGGCAAAACTGCGCCCAGCCCTGCTGCAAGCGTCAGGGCTGGGTGGTCATGCGTGCGCAGATCGCGTTTGAACCAGATGAGAACATTCATGGAACGTAGAGATAGCGGCGGATTTGCGGCTGTAAAGGGTGGATGCGGTGCAAGGCGGGCGAGGGGTGGCGGAAACGCTGGATTTGTTGATGGAATTTCCCCGCGCGTTGAGGGCGTTCCGGCTGCGATGGTGGGCCCGAATGGCGGGCTTGTGCGAATCGCGGCCATGGCTGGAGCCTCCGGCGGGAGTATTTGGGCCAAGATGAAGCGCTGGGCGTGGCGCTTGGGGCTTGCGAAGCGCGGATGATTGCGAAAGCTTGGGTCGCAAAAGGAGACTGCCATGAGCCTTGATGATCCGCGCACCATTCGTTTGGCCGATTACCAGCCCTATAGCCATCTGGTCGAGCGGGTGGAGTTGACGTTCCGGCTGCATCCCACCGCGACGCGGGTGCGGGCCGCGCTGCATATGGCTGCCAATCCGGCGGCGCGGGCAGGTCAGGATTTGCGGCTGGATGGCGAAGGGCTGCGGCTGATCTCTTGTGCGATTGATGGGCGGGCGGTGCAGCCCATCCTTGATGCCACCGGCTTGACGCTGGCGGTGGGGGTGTTGCCTGCGCAGCCGTTCGTGCTGGAAACCGAGGTCGAGATCGCGCCCGAGGGGAATACTGCGCTGGAGGGGCTTTATATGTCGAAGGGCATGTATTGCACGCAATGCGAGGCGGAGGGCTTTCGCAAGATCACCTATTACCCCGACCGCCCCGATGTGATGGCGCGGTTTCATGTGCGGATTGAAAGCGATCTGCCGGTGCTTTTGTCGAACGGCAATCCGGTCGGGCAGGGGGCGGGATGGGCCGAATGGGATGATCCTTGGCCGAAGCCCAGCTATCTTTTTGCGCTGGTGGCGGGGGATTTGCGCGCGCATCCGGGGGATTTTACCACGATGGAGGGGCGGGCGGTCAGCCTGAACATCTGGGTGCGGCCTGGGGATGAGGGGCGCTGTGCCTGGGGGATGGAGGCGCTGAAAGCCTCGATGGCGTGGGATGAGCGGGTCTATGGGCGGGCTTATGACCTTGATGTGTTCAATATCGTCGCCGTTGATGACTTCAACATGGGCGCGATGGAGAACAAGGGGTTGAATATCTTCAACTCCAAGGCCGTTCTGGCCTCGCCCGAGACTGCGACGGATGACGATTTTGCACGGGTCGAGGCGATCATCGCGCATGAGTATTTCCACAACTGGACTGGCAATCGCATCACCTGCCGCGACTGGTTTCAGCTTTGCCTGAAGGAAGGGTTGACGGTGTTTCGCGATCAGCAATTCTCGGGCGATTTGCGCAGCCATGCGGTGAAGCGGATCGAGGATGTGCTGATGCTGCGCGCGCGGCAGTTCCGCGAGGATGGCGGGCCGCTGGCGCATCCGGTGCGGCCTGACAGCTTTGTCGAGATCAACAATTTCTACACCGCCACGGTCTATGAAAAGGGCGCGGAAGTGATCGGGATGCTGAAGCGGCTGGTGGGGGATGCCGATTACGCCCGCGCGCTGGATTTGTATTTTGACCGCCACGACGGGCAGGCGGCGACGATCGAGGATTGGCTGAAGGTGTTCGAGGATACCACGGGCCGCGAGCTTTCGCAGTTCAAGCGCTGGTATACCGAGGCTGGCACGCCGCGGCTGAGCGTGACCGAGGATTGGGCGGATGGGGTGTTCACGCTGACCTTCGGCCAGGTGAACCCGCCGACGCCGGGGCAGCCGCAGAAGGCGGCGAAGGTCATTCCGGTGGCGGTGGGCTTGCTGAACCCGAATGGCGATGAGGTGGTGCCGACGATGGTGCTGGAGGTGACGGAGGAGCGCCAAAGCTTTGCCTTCAAGGGGCTGGCGACGCGGCCTGTGGCCTCGATCCTGCGCGGGTTCTCGGCTCCGGTTTTGCTGGAGCGGGTGGTGCCTGCGGCGGAGCGGGCATTTTTGCTGGCACATGACACCGATCCGTTCAACCGTTGGGAGGCGGGGCGCAGTCTGGCCAAGGAAGTGCTGGCGCGGATGATCCTTGATGGGGCAGCACCCAGTGCGGATTTGCTGGATGGCTTGCGCCGGATTGCCTTTGACGAGGGGCTTGATCCGGCCTTCCGCGCGCTGGCTTTGCGCTTGCCGGGCGAGGATGACATGGCGGCGACTTTGCACGCGGCGGGGCATGTGCCCGATCCGGCGCGGATTTACGCGGCGCGTCGCGCGTTGCATCTGGCGTTGGCCGAGCATCTTGGCCCGCGTTTGCCCGCGTTGGAGGAAGCCTGCCGGGTGCCGGGGGCGTTTTCGCCGGATGCCGCTGCTGCGGGCAAGCGGGCGCTGCGGTTGGCGAGCCTGTCGCTGCTGGCGCGGCTGGACGGCGGGGCGGCGGCGCGGGCGGCCTATCGGGCGGCTGATAATATGACCGAGAGTTTTGGCAGTCTGGCGATTCTGCTGGATATTGGTGCAGGGGAGTCGGAACTGGCCGATTTTGCCGCGAAGTGGCAGCAGGACCGGCTGGTGCTGGAGAAATGGTTCGCGGTGCAGGTCAGCGCGGCGGCCCCCGACAAGGTGGCGGATGTGGTGCGCAAGCTGACGCAGCGGGCGGATTTTGATTGGAAGAACCCCAACCGATTCCGTGCGGTGATCGGGGCGCTTTCCGGCAATCACGCGGGCTTTCACCATGCCTCGGGCGAGGGCTATGCGCTGCTGGCCGATTGGCTGATCACGCTCGACCCGAAAAACCCGCAGACGGCGGCGCGGATGTCGACCGCGTTTGAATCCTGGCCGCGCTATGATGCCGACCGTCAAGCGATGATGCGGGGCGCGTTGCAGCGGATCATGGCGGCACCGGGGCTGAGCCGCGATCTGTCCGAGATGGCGGGGCGGATGCTGGGGTAGGGTGGAGCGACATTGAGGCGCTTCGCGCGGCCAAATCCGGGCGGGAGCTGGAAACGCATTGCGTTTCCCCGCCCGCGTGGGCGGTTGCAGCCTGTAGTCGGTGCGGCAAGAAACGCCAAAGGCCAGTGCCCGACCCGGCGGGCGAGAAGCGCCCGCCATCGGCGGGTCGGGCGCTGGCCGGGCCTTTGAGGCCCGGCGGTTTCAGCGACCCCTGCACCGCGTGGCGAAGGCGGGGGCCTTCGCCAGACTATCGCTGGAGCCGCAAACATCCTTCCCTGCTGGGAATGACTTGTGGAAACCGTCGGTTTTGGTAACTTTTTTCACAAGATGTTGTGGTGTGGTGCCGTTTGGGCTGCTGTCAACCCGCGCAATAGGCCTGCTTGGCGGTCCATGCTGCGATGTCGGCGCGGACGCGGGATTTGCTCATCGGGCCCCAATCGCGCGCAACGCCGCGGTTGCCTTTGCCGGACACCATGCCGTCGCGGCCGACTTGCCGTGCGATGATCTTCACGGCGCATTCCAGATTGGCTGCACCGCTTTTGAGTTCCGAGCCGGTGTTGGCCTCGCAGCGATAGGCGTTGGCGGTCTGGGTGGAAATCTGCATCAAGCCATAGTAGCGGCCAGCCCCTGCAGCGCGGGCGTTGTAGCCGCTTTCATACTTGGCCACTGCCGACATCACCCCCACCCAGAAGGCGCGGCGATCATCCATCGAGGCTGTCTCGTAGCCGGGACACCAGGTTTCAATGTCACGCGGCACTTGGGCTGCCAGCTTGCTGTCGTATTTCTCGACCGAAACCAGGGCTGCGTTGGTCCAGTTTGCCGCCTCTGGCACATGATCCCAGCGCATCTTGGGCAAGACTTCGGCCATAGCAGCCGGGACCAGACCGAGAAAGAACACCGAGAAGGCCGCGCCGAAGAGGAAAGTAACCCGCATTGATCCGTCACAAGTAGCGCCGCACCTGCATGGCGACCTGACGCGTATCGGGGCAAAAACGCTGTTGAACAAGTTTGGCGGGCCAGCTTGCGCCAATATCGGCAGCTTTCCGCCCGCGTCACCCTTGCAGCAATCGCGCCGCCTGCCTAAACAGGGGGCGAAAATCACGGAGTGCCGCCATGCTTGATCTGACCTATGAAGCGCCCAAACCCAAGGTAATTGCTGGGGTCAAGCACGATTGGGAACTGGTGATCGGCATGGAGATTCATGCGCAGGTCTCATCGAATTCCAAGCTGTTCTCGGGGGCATCGACGCAGGTGGGTGCCGAGCCGAATGCCAATGTGGCCTTTGTGGATGCGGCGATGCCGGGGATGTTGCCGGTGATCAACGAGTATTGCGTGGCACAGGCCGTGCGCTCGGGGTTGGGGCTGAAGGCGCAGATCAATCTGCGCTCGGCCTTTGACCGCAAGAACTATTTCTACCCCGATCTGCCGCAGGGCTATCAGATCAGCCAGCTTTATCACCCCATCGTGGGTGAGGGCGAGGTGCTGGTGGAACTGTCGCCGGGCGTGGCGCGGCGGGTGCGGGTCGAGCGTATCCATCTGGAGCAGGACGCGGGCAAGTCGATCCATGACATGGACCCGACGATGTCTTTCGTCGATTTCAACCGCACGGGTGTGGCGCTGATGGAGATCGTCAGCCGCCCCGATATTCGCGGGCCAGAGGAGGCTGCGGCCTATGTCGTCAAGCTGCGCCAGATCCTGCGCTACCTCGGCACCTGCGATGGCAACATGCAGAACGGCAACTTGCGCGCGGATGTGAACGTCTCGGTCTGCCGGGTGGGGCAGTATGAGAAATATCAAGCCACGCAAGACTTTAGCCATCTTGGCACGCGCTGTGAGATCAAGAACATGAACTCGATGAAGTTCATTCAGATGGCGATTGACTATGAGGCGCGCCGTCAGATCGCCATTTTGGAAGATGGCGGATCGGTCACACAGGAAACCCGGTTGTATGACCCGGACAAGAACGAGACCCGTTCGATGCGCAGCAAGGAAGAAGCGCATGACTACCGCTATTTCCCGTGCCCTGATCTGTTGCCGTTGGAGATCGAGCAGGCTTGGGTCGATGAGATTGCGGCTTCGATGCCGGAATTGCCCGATGCCAAGAAAGCCCGTTTCATGGGCGATTTCGGCCTGACCGATTACGACGCCAATGTGCTGACCGCCGATCTGGAAAGTGCCGCGTTCTTCGAGGCCGTGGCGCAGGGCCGTGATGGCAAGCAGGCGGCGAACTGGGTGATCAACGAATTGTTCGGGCGGCTGAACAAAGAGGGCAAGTCGATTGCCGACAGCCCGGTGTCGGCGGGCCAGTTGGGCGGCGTGCTGGATCTGATCGCCAAGGGCACGATCACCGGCAAGATGGCCAAGGACCTGTTCGAGATCATCTGGACCGAAGGCGGCGATCCGGCGGAAGTGGCCGCCGCGCGCGGGATGCAGCAGGTGACGGATACCGCCGCGATCGAGGCGGCTTTGGATGCTCTGATCGCGGCCAACCCGGATCAGGTGGAAAAGGCCAAGGTCAATGCCAAACTGGCGGGCTGGTTCACCGGACAGGTGCTGAAATCCACCGGCGGCAAGGCCAATCCGGCGGTTGTCGGCGCGATGGTGGCGCAAAAGCTGGGCTTGTAAGCCGGTTTCGCAAAGAATCGCCCCCTTGGTCGCCAAGGGGGCTTTTTTCATCGACATTGTTCGGCTCCGAGTTAAATTGATATCAATGTAATTTGGAGGCTGCCATGACAGCGACGCTGTATTACTCGCGCAATCCCAATCCGCGGCTGGCGGTGGCTGTGGCGCGGCATCTGGGATCGGATGTGACGTTTGAATTCGCCATGCCGTTTCACCCGCAATACCGCGAGAAATTCCGCGCGCTGAACCCCTCGGGGCGGATTCCAATCCTGGTTCAGGATGGTCGTTCCTTGTGGGAGGCCGATGCGATTGCCTGCCGCTTGTCGATGGACGCCGGGTCGGATTTCTGGCGGATGGGGGCCGAGATGCCCGAGATGATCCGCTGGATATCCTGGGGCAATGCCCATTTCGTGCGTGCCTGTGATGCAGTGCATTTTGAGCGTGGCACCAAACAGCGCTATGGCTTTGGCCCGATTGATGAGGGCGCGGTGGCGCAGGGGTTGGCGGATTTTCGCGAAAACGCCGCGCAGTTGGATGCGCATCTGACGGGGCGGGATTACTTGTTGGACAGTGGCCTCAGCTATGCCGATTTCCGCATGGCAAGTTATCTGGCCTTCAATGATGCGGCCTGTCTGCCGATTGAGGATTATCCGCAGATCGCGGCCTGGTATGGGCGGATTGCCGCCCGCCCGGCCTGGTCTGATCCGTTCGCGGGGCTGAATACCCCGGAATAGCCGCCTCTGCCGGGCAAGGTTTAGCGGTGATGCGGCACAGCGCTACATGATCTTGCGCTGTGGCGAAATCCGCGCGGCATTGGCCGAAAATCCTTTCTGTGATTGGCCTTATCGGGCGTTCTTCGTATTATGCGCCAAAGTTTCAGGAGCGACCCGATGCAGCGTTACGAATACAAGGTGATTCCGGCCCCGCGCAGGGGCGAGAAATCGCGCGGGGTCAAAACCACCGAAGACCGCTTTGCGCTGGCTTTGACCATGGTGATGAATGATCTGGGCCGCGATGGTTGGGAATATATCCGCGCCGATACGCTGCCGGTGGACGAACGCGCGGGCTTTACCGGTGGGGTCAAAACCAGCTTTCAGAACATGCTGGTGTTTCGCCGGGTGATCGAGGCTGAGGCGGGTGCGCCACCAAAACTGCTGGCGGTCGAGGAAGCGCCGGCGCTGCCGCGTCTGGGGCCTGCCGAAGCGCCCGTGGCGGGGGTGGCACCGGCCTTGGGGCCTGCCAATGCGGTGGCCCCGGCGGTCAGCAACCCGAGTGTGGCGGCAGAATAACTAGCCTGCGGCCTTCAGCGCCTCGGGCAGGGCGGCCTCAAATGCCGCCAGCGCAGTCTCGTCGCCCAGACTGACGCGAATGCAGCGGTCTAAGGGCGCAACCCCCGGCATCCGCACGAAAATGCCGCGCGCGAGCAACTCGGCAAGGACGCGGCGGGCATAGTCGCCGTCGCGGGAGCAATCCATCGTGATGAAATTGGTCGCCGAGGCCAGCGGGATCAGGCCGTTGGCGCGGGCGATGCCGGACAGGCGTGTGCGGGCAGTGGTGGTTTTGGCGCGGATTTCGCTCAGGTAAGCCTGATCCTGCAACGCCGCCAAAGCCCCTGCTTGCGCGATGCGACCCAACCCGAAATGGTTGCGCACCTTGTCGAAGGCCTGCGCCAAGGGCGCGGAGGTGATCGCGTAGCCGACCCGCAGGCCAGCAAGGCCGTGGGCTTTGGAGAATGTGCGGAAGCGGATCAGGTTCGGGGTGTCGGGGTCGATTTCCGGCGCTGTGCCTGCGGGGGCAAGGTCGATATAGGCTTCGTCCAGCACCAGCAGAGTTTGTTCGGGCAGGTTGGCCAGAAGGTCTTGGATCGCAGCCCCCGCATGGTGGCTGCCCATCGGATTGTCGGGGTTGGCGAGGTACAGCATCCGGGCTTGGGTCTGCTGGGCGAGGGCCAGCAGGGCGGCGGGGTCTTCATGATCGCCCTTGTAGGGCGCGCGGTGCAGGGTGCCGCCGTAGCCTGCGACATGGAAGTTGAAGGTCGGGTAGGCGCCAAGGCTGGTCACAACCGGGGTGCCGGGTTCGACGATCAGGCGGGCGAGGTAGCCCAGAAGCCCGTCAATACCCTCGCCGACCACGATGTTCTCGGGGGCGCAGTGGTGATGGGCGGCGAGGGCGGCTTTCAAGGCGAAAACCTCGGGGTCACCATACATCCAGGCCTCGGACGCGGCGGCTTGCATGGCCCGGATCGCGGCGGGAGAGGGGCCGAAGATCGATTCATTGGCACCGAGGCGGGCGATGAATGGCTGGCCTTGCCGGCGCTCTTGCGTCTCGGGCCCGGTGAAAGGGACGGTGGCGGGCAGCGCGGTGGCAAGCGGGGTGAGGATGGGGGCTTTCATGGCCGCGATTTGGGCGGATTTTTGGTGGGCTGGCAAGGGGGATTTGGCATGGTCCCAACGCGGGACCAAAAAAGGTGATGCGTTATCAATGGGATGGCATGGCTGGTTTAAGGGATTTTTAACACTTTGCTGCGCAGGCCCCTAGCGCAGAAACTTGCGGCGGGCTTCTTCGGCGATGGCCTGGCGCATCTCAAGCTGCGCGAGTTTCGCCATGGCCTCTTTGCGCGCGGGCTCATCCGTCAGGGTGGCGAGATGCGCACGCTGCGCGGCGGCCTGCTTTTTCAGGGTGATTTCCTCGGGCAGCACGCCTGCCTCGGCCATGATGCGAAAGCCCACGGCATCACCTGCCGAGACGAAAGCATCACCGGGGCGATCGGGCAAGGGTTTGCCTTCGCCCGCAAGGCCCTGCAGCTCACCCTTGGCGCGGGCGCGGGCGATCTGACGTTCAGCGAGTTTGTTCAGCCATGACATAGCGGCCTCCTGCGGCAAATCTAGGCGCTTGCGGCGGCTGAGGGAAGGGGGCTGTCTGCCCCCCGCCCGTTCCGGGCTCCCCCGAGAGTATTTGAGCCAAGATGAAGCGGCTTCATCTTGGTGAAAATACTCCCGCCGGAGGCATCCGACAGATCGGCCCGGTGCTGCCTTAGCCGAGTTCAGCCAGCCGTTTCAGCGCGGCTTGCAGTTTGGCGGCTTCATCCTCGCGGGCTTCCAGATTGCTGCGCGCTTCCATCACCACGTCTTCCGGGGCCGAGGCCGCGAAATTGGGGTTGTTGAGGCGGCCTTTCAGACCACCGATTTCTTTGGCCAGCTTGTCCATGGTCTTGGTCAGGCGGGCTTTTTCCTCGGCGATGTCGATCAGGCCTGCCAGCGGGATGGCGAAAGAGGCACCTTCGACTGCGACGATGATCGAGCCTTTGGGGGCCGCACCTTCGCTGAAGCCATCAATGCGGGCCATGCGTTTGATCAGCGCCTCGTTGTTGCCCCAAGCGGTGCGGGCGGCGGGGGAAAGCTCGGTCGCCACCAGATCGCATTTCAGGCCGACGGGGACGTGGACTTGCGCGCGGGCGGAGCGGATTTCTTCGATCAAGGTGGTGACGAAGGTCATCTCGGAGGCGGCTTCCGCGTTGATCAGATCGCTGCCATAGGTCGGCCAATTGGTGTGGACCAGCAATTTTGCGCGGGTTCCGGTGGTGCCCCAGAGGTCTTCGGTGATGAAGGGCATCATCGGGTGCAGCAGGATCATCGACTGGTCGAGCACCCAAGCCATCACGGCACGGGTTTCGGGGGCGTCGGGGCCATCGAACAAAGGTTTGGCGAATTCGACATACCAGTCGCAGACCTTGCCCCAGACGAATTTGTAAAGCGCGTCGGCAGCGTTGTCGAAGCGATAGTCTTTCAGGGCGGCGTTGACTTCCGACAGCGCGCGGGCGGTTTCGCCGATGATCCAACGGTTCGCGGTGGCGGTTGCTTTCAGCGGGGTGGTTTGGGTGGCGTGGCCTTCCCAAACGCCGTTCATTTCGGCGAAGCGGCAGGCGTTCCACAGTTTGGTGCCGAAGTTGCGGTAGCCTGCGATGCGGGCGGTGTCGAGTTTCAGCACGCCGCCAAGGCTCGCCATCGCGGCGTTGGAGAAGCGCAGCGCGTCGGCGCCGAATTCGTCGATGATTTCCAGCGGGTCGATGACGTTGCCGAGCGATTTCGACATTTTCTTGCCCTTGGCGTCGCGGACAAGGCCGTGCAGGTAGACGGTTTTGAACGGGACTTCATCGACCACGGCCAGTTGCATCATCATCATGCGGGCGACCCAGAAGAAAATGATATCGGCCCCGGTGATCAGGGTCGAGGTCGGGAAATACTTTTGCAATTCAGGCGTTTGCTCCGGCCAGCCGAGGGTGCCGATCGGCCAGAGACCGGAGGAGAACCATGTGTCGAGCACGTCGGGGTCGCGGTAGAGCATCGGCGGGCAAGTTTCATTCGCGAGCTTTTGTTTTGCCTCGTCGTAAGTCGACACTTCTTCAATGTCGCCTTGATAAAACTGCTCGAAGTTCCGCGCGTCGACATCGTTTCCGCTATCGCCCCGATAGTAGGCGAGAGCTAGTGACGAGGCCTCCCTGAACGTGGGAGCGCAAAAGGCGACGGGATCGGAAAGATCCAGTGAAACGACGCCGCCTGCGCCAATTTTTCTCGGCCCATACCAAACCGGAATCTGATGGCCCCACCAGAGTTGGCGCGAGATGCACCAGGGCTCGATATTCTCCAGCCAGTGGAAATAGGTCTTTTCGCCCGACTCCGGGATGATCTTGGTCGCGCCCGAACGCACGGCATCCAGCGCGGGGCCGACGATTTTGGCGGTATCGACGAACCATTGGTCGGTCAGCATCGGCTCGATCACCACCTTCGATCTGTCGCCGAAGGGCTGCATGATCTTCTTCGCCTCGACAAACGGCTCTCGCGTCAGGTGTTCGCTGCCGGTTTCGGGGTCGATTTCGGAGTGGAGCGTCGAGACGCAAAGGCCAAGCGCGTTGATGTCGGCGACCACGGCTTTGCGGGCGTCAAAACGGTCCATGCCGCGGTATTTCTCGGGCACGAGGTTGAGGGCATCGACTTCGTTCTCGTCGGTGGGCGAACCGGCGGCGATTTCGCGCGCGCGCTTGACGGCGTCGGCATAGGGGGCACCGTCGGCGCGCATCTGGGCGCGGGTGTCCATCAGGCGATACATTGGCAGGTTGTTGCGTTTGGCGACCTGGTAGTCGTTGAAATCATGTGCTCCGGTGATTTTCACCGCGCCCGAGCCGAAAGTGGGGTCGGGGTATTCATCGGCGATGATCGGGATCAGGCGGTCGCACAAAGGCAGATGCACCATCTTGCCGATGATCGACTGGTAGCGCGCGTCGGACGGATGCACGGCCACAGCGCCATCGCCCAGCATGGTTTCAGGCCGGGTGGTGGCGATGGAGATGTAGTTGCGCGTCTCGCGCAGGGTCACGTTGCCGTCTTCGTCTTTCTCAATATATTCATAGGTTTGCTTGTCAGCCAGAATATATTTGAAATGCCACATATGGCCTGCGACTTCGATATTCTCGACCTCGAGATCGGAAATCGCAGTTTCAAAATGGGGGTCCCAGTTGACCAGGCGTTTGCCGCGATAGATCAGGCCCTTGTTATACATATCCACGAAAACCTTGATCACGGCGTCGTGGAAATTGCCGTCCTCGCCTGCGGGGGCACCCGGCGCGCCAGACATGGTAAACGCCTCACGGTCCCAATCACAGGACGCGCCAAGGCGCTGGAGTTGGCCGATGATGGTGCCGCGCGATTTGACCTTTTGCTGCCAGACGCGGGAGAGGAATTTCTCGCGCCCCATCTCACGGCGAGAGGGTTCCTGATGCAGCGCCATGTCGCGTTCTGTCACCATTTGCGTGGCGATGCCGGCGTGGTCGGTGCCGACTTGCCACAGGGTGTCGTGGCCCTGCATCCGGTGCCAGCGGATCAGGATATCCTGCAGCGTGTTGTTGAAGGCATGTCCCATGTGCAGAGAGCCCGTGACATTCGGCGGCGGGATCATGATCGAAAACGCCTCGGCCGCCGGTTTGGCATTCGCGCCCGCAGCGCCGACTTTGCGGTCGATCCAGAGTTTGGAAATCCGGGCCTCGGCCTCGGCGGGGGAGAAGGTCTTTTCCATCGGCATATCAGGCATCCTTAAAGCGTTGGCCTGTCCTATCCAATCGGGGGGGCGAGGCCAAGCGTCAGATGCAAGAGCGCGGCGAAATGCTGGCCAAAGTTTTGCCAATAAGCCGCGATAAGCCTGTGCTGTGGGCTTTGGGGATGCCGATGCGGCTGATCGTGCAGGGGGTGGCGTTGGCGTTGGCGGCGCTGGTGGCGTTTGGCGTCTCGGGCTGGTTTTTCCTTTATGAGCAGGCTCTGCACGCGGAGGGCGTGGTGGTCGAGGCGCGGATCACGGCGATCAGGGCTGACAGGGGTGCGGCCCGCAGTCTGCGTGACGTCGCGGTTGGGCATGGGCCGCTGGTGTTGGCACATCAGACCATGATTTTTGCCTATACCATGCCGGATGGGCGGCAGTTTGTGACGCCGCATCAGGTTCTTCTGGATTATACCGTCGCGCATCACGTGGGGGATGCCGTGCTGCTGCGGGTGAACCCGGTGCAGCCCTTGCAATTTGAGGTCTATGACAAGGAATTCGCGGGCAGCGGGTTTGTCGCGGGGGCGATCGCCATGATCCTTGCGGTGGGTGCTGCGGTCAGCTTCTGGCTGGCCTACAGTGGGTTGCTCGAACGCGCCCAAGCCGCAGCGACCGCACAGATGCCCCGGCCCAAGGTGCGGTTGCGCCGGGTTTATATGCGGCGACCCTGATGCCGCAGACCCGGCAGCGCGGGTGAGGGGGGCTCGATGCCCCCCGAGGCCGCTCTTGGTTTCGGGTCGCCCCTGATTTCAGGCTGGACCGACAAGGGCAAATTCTGCGCCGCTGGGGTCGATGCAATGGGTGATGAAGGCACCGCCGGGGACGGGGGCTGCGTCGTGCAGCACTTTGCCGCCGGATGCTTTGACGGTGGCAATGGCGGCCTCTACCGAAGGCGTGCCGAAATACACCGTCCATTTCGCCGGGCCGGCCTTTGAGGCTTCGGTGAAAATGCCGCCGATGTCCTGACCATCGCGGTTGATCACGGTGTACACCATATCCGGCCCCATCGGCATCGCGCGGGTTTGCGCCCAGCCGAACAACGCGCCATAGAAGGCCAGCGCTGCGGCGGTGTCGGGGGTGGCAAGGTCATGCCAGTTGCCGTGGCCGGGTTTCTGCTGGTTGAACGCCCCGCCCGCTGTGCCATCCTCCATCGGTTCGGGTTGCAGGATGCCAAACACCGCGCCTTGCGGATCAATCAGCACCGAGAACCGACCGGTTCCGGGAATGTCGGTGGGTGGGACGACAATGGTTGCGCCGAGGTCTTTGGCCTTTGCCGCGGTAGCGTCGGCGTCGTCGACGGCGGTGTAGCAGGTCCACGCCACCGGCATACCGGGGTCTGGCGGAAACAGCCCTGCCACCATATCGCCATCGCGCGCGGCGAGCAGATAGGTCATCCCCGGCATGCCGCTGTCGGCCCATGTCCAGCCCAGCAGGCCCGCGTAAAAGCCTTTGACGCTATCCAGATCAGGGCTGGCGAGTTCATACCAGCAGGGCAGGCCGTGAAAGGACATCGGGATCTCCATTGATTGTTTGATATCAATGTAAATCGGCACAGGCTGCCACGACAAGATGATTCCTGCCAGCAGGCGGGCTTTGGCTGATCAGACGGCCCTGTCCAACCTTGTGCTGAGATGGATCAGGCTTTCCGAGGACTTTACCCCGGTCAGCGCGCCGATCTGGTCCAGCACTTGATCCAGCAGTTGCGTGTTACTGGCGGCGATTTGCAGCAGAAGGTCGAAGCGGCCCGAGGTGGTGAAGACGCGTTCGACCTCGGAAATGCCTTTCAGGCGGGTCAGGATGGCGGCCTGAGAGCGCGGCTCGATCGTCAGCAGAACCGAGGCGCGCAGGCGTCCCTGGCGGGCGGCTTCGCCGAGTTTCAGCGTGTAGCCCGCGATGACGCCAGAGGTTTCCAACCGCTCCAGCCGGGCCTGAATGGTGGAGCGTGCCACCTTCAGGCGACGTGCCAAAGTGGCCACCGACATGCGTGCATCCGCCCCCAGCAGCGTCAGAATGTTGCGATCGAGTTCATCCATGCAATCTGTATCCTTTTTTCGTCATTATAACGAAGAAATCCGGCAGTTATATAGTTTTGTTCGGTGAAGTTGTACCCCATATGCGGCATCCTACGTTGCAGGAAAAGGGCGGCTCATACGCACCTGGCCTGGTTGGAAAACCGTGCTGGTCCTCTGAGCCATCGCTGCCCTTTGCAGGCATCGAAAGGGGACTGGCATCTTGTTGGCAGAAAGGAATACGCCGATGGGACTGTCCAAAACAATCTGGACCAATCCGACCGAATATCTGCGCAATCAGCAGCCGGAGAATCCGGTGCTGTTTTTTGCACCGCAGGCCGTCCAATCGGTTGCCCGTAAATTTCTTGATGGATTTCCGGGGCTTGTGACCTATGCGGTCAAATCGAACCCCGGTGAGGAAGTGATCGAGAACCTGATCGCCGCGGGCGTGAAGGGCTTTGACTGTGCCTCGCCGTTCGAGATTGATCTGATCCGGCGCTTGGCCCCGGATGCGGCGATCCATTACAACAACCCGGTGCGCTCGCGGACCGAGATCGCACATTCGGTTGCGCGCAACGTAAAATCCTACTCGGTGGATTCGCACAGCGAATTGGCCAAGCTGATCGAGATGGTTCCGGTTGAGAACTGCGAAATCTCGGTGCGCTTCAAGCTGCCGGTGGCGGGGGCTGCCTATAACTTCGGTGCCAAGTTCGGCGCGACCGAGGAAGTGGCGGTTGAACTGCTGAAGGAAGTGGCGGCGGCGGGCTTTATCGCCTCGATCACCTTCCACCCCGGCACGCAATGCACCGATCCTGCGGCCTGGGCGTCGTATATCCGCGAAGCGGCGGTGATCGCCAAGCGCGCCGGTGTCAAGATCGCGCGGCTGAACGTCGGTGGCGGTTTCCCGAACCACCGCGCCGTGGGCGTGGAGCCGCAACTGGATGCGACCTTTGCCACCATCGACCGTGTGGCGACCGAAGCTTTCGGTGCTGAGCGTCCGGCGCTGGTGTGTGAGCCGGGGCGTGCGATGTGTGGCGATGCGTTCACACTGGCGGCGCGCGTCAAGGCTGTGCGCGACGACATGCATGTGTTCCTGAACGATGGCGTCTATGGCTCGCTGTTTGAGTTGGGCCAGATCGGCATCATTGACCGGATCGAAGTGATCTCGCCCGAAGGCGTGCGCCGCACCGGGGCGATCCTGCCGCGGATCTGCTTTGGCCCGACCTGCGATTCGGTGGACCGTCTGCCGGGTGACGTGCCGTTCCCGGCCGATATTGCCGAGGGCGATTATGTCATCGTGCATGGCATGGGGGCCTATTCGACCGTGACCAACAGCCGCTTCAACGGCTTTGGCGAGTTGGGCATGGTGACGGTGCTGTCACAAAAGCTTTAACTTCACCGTAATCTGGTTAACCTACGCTCTTGGCAGGGAAACTTGCCAAGAGCGTTTTTGTTTGCAGGAGGCGGCGCTGTCGCTGTTCAGCCGGATCAAGCAGTGGTGGCGCGGTCAGCCGACCGTGGAAACCGAAACCGCAGCGCCACCGCCGCCGGGGCGCAAGCGGGGTGTGGTTGACCATGTGATCATTCTGGACGGCACGCTGTCGACGCTGGAGCCGGGGCAAGAGGGCAACTGCGGCCTGATCTACAAGCTGCTGACCGCGCAAGGCCGCTCGGCGCAGCGCACGGTGTATTACGAGCCGGGGCTGCAATGGCAGGGCTGGCGCAAGGGGATGAACCTTGTGCAGGGGCGCGGCATCAACAGCCAGATCCGGCGGGCCTATGGCTGGCTGGCCAGCCATTACCGCGAGGGCGACCGGATTTATCTGATCGGCTATTCGCGCGGGGCCTTTGCGGTGCGATCCTTGGCCGGGGTGATCGACCGGGTGGGGCTTTTGAAGCGCGAACATGCCACCGAGCGCGGGGTGACGCTGGCCTACCGGCACTATCGCCACGACAGCCACCCTGCGGCGAGTGCGGCGTTCTCGCATCGGTTCTGCCATCTGCACGCGCCGATTCAGATGGTGGGGGTGTTTGATACCGTCAAGGCCTTGGGCCTGCGGTTGCCGCTGCTGTGGATGCTGACGGAACAACAGCATCAGTTTCACAATCACCGGCTTGGCGCCTCGATCCAGCACGGCTTTCACGCGCTGGCCTTGCATGAGACCCGCGCGGTGTTCGAGCCGGTGCTGTGGGAATGCCCGCCGGGTTGGCAGGGCGATGTGCAGCAAATGTGGTTTCGCGGTGCGCATGGCGATATTGGCGGCATGATCGGCAATGATCCGACGGCGCGGCCGTTGGCGAATATCCCGCTGGTCTGGATGCTGGAGCAGGCCGAACGGGTGGGTCTGGCGCTGCCCGAGGGCTGGCGCGCGCGATATCCCTGTGATCCGAAAGCGCCGATGGTGGGCACGATGCGCGGTTGGGGGCTGTGGTTTCTGCTGCGCCGCAGGCGGGTGGTGGGGCGCGATGCGTCCGAGCATGTTCATCCTTCGGTGCAGCAGGGCCGTCGTGCGGGCTGGTTGTTCTGGCCGCTGCCACGCGGGCGCTGATCGGGCTTTCCTTGCCGGGTTTGATCAAATAGCTTCGGCGAAAAGGAGATTTTGATGCGCACTGTCACCGTCGCCGCCACGCAATTCGCCTGTTCTTGGGATTTGCCCGCCAATCTGGACCGCGCTGAGGCGCTGATCCGGCAAGCCGCTGCCAAAGGCGCGCAAGTGGTTCTGATTCAAGAGCTTTTTGCGGCGCCGTATTTCTGCATTGAACAACTGCCACAGTATTTCGCGCTGGCCGCGCCGATGCGGGGCAACCCGCTGATCGCGCGGTTTGCCGATCTGGCGCGCGAATTGGGCGTGGTGTTGCCGTGTTCGTATTTTGAAAAGGCCGGGCAGGCATTTTTCAATTCGGTGGCGATGATTGATGCGGGCGGGCGCGTCTTGGGCAATTACCGCAAAAGCCATATTCCGCAGGGGCCGGGCTATGAGGAGAAGTTCTACTTCTCTCCCGGTGATACCGGCTACAAGGTGTGGGAAACCGCGGTTGGCAAGATTGGCGTCGGCATTTGCTGGGATCAGTGGTTCCCGGAATGCGCGCGCTCGATGGCGCTGATGGGGGCCGAGATGTTGCTTTACCCCACTGCGATCGGCTCGGAACCGCCAGCTCCCGGCTATGACAGCCAGCCGCATTGGGAAATCTGTATGCGTGGCCATGCGGGCAGCAACATCATGCCGGTGATCGCGTCAAACCGGATCGGGCGCGAGGTGGCGCCGGGGGGGCGGGATGTGACGTTCTATGGCTCGAGCTTCATTTCCGATCACACCGGGCAACTGGTGGCCAAGGCGGGGCGCGATGCCGAGGAGGTGCTGGTGGGCAGCTTTGATCTGGATGCGATTGCGGATTTGCGCGCCTCGTGGGGGTTGTTCCGGGATCGGCGGCCTGAGACTTATGGTGCGGTGACGGGGATGGATGGGCGCTGATCTGCCGCCGTAGCCGGGCGGCTGATGTCGGATGCGCTCCGCGCGGGAGTATTTTTGCCAAGATGAAGTCGGAAGCTTGGGCTAGGCCAGTTGGCTGTAAAGCCAGACGAGGCCCATGAGAATCGGCTGGTGGATCAGGTAGATCAGCAGGCTGTGCTGGCCGGGCCAGCTTGCGATTTGCACCCATTTGCCGGTCGGTTTGCCGACAAGGCGGGCCCATAGCCCGGTCTGGCTGCCGAGTTTGCCCAAGGCGATCCCGGCCAGAACTGCGCCGAACCACGGAAAGATCGGCTCGAAATCCATCGTGGTGGCGGGGTCGAGAGCGAGGCCTACGAAGCGCAGCAGCGGGGCGTTCAAGGCTTCGGTGTGCCAGTGATAGCTGCCATAAACGAATACGGCGGCGAGGGCGGCGGTGACGATGGCGGGCAGGCGCAGTGCCAAAAGGCCGAGCAGGCTGTAAAGCGCTATGGCGTGCAGGATACCGAAATAGACGTAAAACTCCGGCATGGCGATACGGGTCGCGACGCTGACCAAGGCTGCCGCCCCGGCGATCTTGGCAAAGCGACGCCAGAATGCGGGCCAGCGGATGCCCGCTCCATGTGAAAGCCAGAGACCCAGGCCCGACAGCAGCAGGAACGTTCCCGCCACGATGCGGGCGTGGTAGTAGAAGGTTGGCGTATAGGCGTAGTTATAGGGGATCAGGCCAAACATCAGCAGATCATAGCTGAAATGGAAGGCAACCATGCCCAACAGGGCGGCGGTGCGGGCCAGATCAATCAATGGGATACGGGTGGTTTGCGGCATGGGCCCCTCGGGTTTGGCGCGAGAGTCGCAGGTTGCCCGGAAAGTGGCAAGGGCGGCTCAACGCCGCCCTTTCATGAATTAGCGATGCTTCACATCAACGTAATCGCGTTGCTTTTCACCGACATACAACTGACGCGGGCGGCCGATTTTCTGGTTCTTCTCGGCGATCATCTCTTTCCACTGCGCGATCCAGCCGACGGTGCGCGAGATCGCGAAGATCGGCGTGAACATCGATGTCGGGAAGCCCATCGCATCAAGGATGATGCCGGAATAGAAATCGACATTGGGGTAGAGCTTTTTCGAGATGAAATAGTCATCCGAGAGGGCAATCCGTTCCAGTTCCTTGGCGACTTGCAGGGTCGGGTTGTTGTGGATGCCGAGCAGATCCAGCACCTCATCCGCCGATTCCTTCATCACCGTCGCGCGGGGATCGAAGTTTTTATAGACGCGGTGGCCAAAGCCCATCAGGCGGAAGCCCGAGTTCTTGTCCTTGGCCTTGGCGATGTATTCCGGGATGCGGTCTACCGTGCCGATTTCGCGCAGCATTTCAAGGCAGGCCTGGTTGGCGCCGCCATGGGCCGGACCCCACAGGCAGGCGATGCCTGCCGCGATGCAGGCAAACGGATTGGCACCAGACGAGCCCGCCAGACGCACGGTTGAGGTCGAGGCATTCTGTTCGTGATCGGCGTGCAGCATCATGATCCGGTCCATCGCTTTGGCGAGGATCGGGTTGACGTGATATTCCTCGGCAGGAACCGCGAAACACATATTCAGGAAATTGCCCGCGTAGGACAAAGAATTCTTCGGATAAACAAAGGGTTGGCCGATGGAGTATTTGTAGGCCATCGCCGCGATCGTCGGCAGTTTGGCGACCATGCGGATGGCGGCCACTTCGCGCTGCCATTCGTCATTGATGTCCAAGCTGTCATGGTAGAAAGCCGACATTGCGCCAACCACACCCACCATGGTGGCCATCGGATGCGCGTCGCGGCGGAAACCACGGAAGAAGTTGTGCATCTGTTCATGCACCATGGTGTGCCGGGTCACGCGGCCCTCGAAATCCGACAGCTGCGACGCATTCGGAAGCTCACCATACAGCAGCAGATAGCACATTTCGAGGTAAGACGATTTGTTCGCGAGTTGCTCGATCGGGTAGCCGCGGTGCAAAAGCTCGCCCTTGTCGCCGTCGATATAGGTGATCGCACTTTCGCAAGCGGCGGTCGAGGTAAAGCCGGGGTCAAAGGTGAACACATCCGCCTGATCGTAAAGCTTGCGAATGTCGACGACATCCGGCCCGAGCGTCGGCGAATATACCGGAAAGTCGTAGGATTTTCCGTCAAGGCTTAGCGTGGCAGTCTTGGTCTGTTCGGCCATCTTTCGTCCCCCAATAACAGCCACCCTACGGCAGAGGGTGGCCTTGCGTTCCGGTTCGGCCGTGAAGGGCTGCTTTACGCCGCCGCATCCTCCAGCCGGGCTATCGTCTCTTGCTGACCGATGACCAGCATCATGTCATATACGCTTGGCGTGGCAGAGCGCCCCGCCAAGGCCGCGCGCAGGGGGCTGGCAAGCTTGCCAAAACCGATCCCGTTTTCTGCGGCAACTTGGGTCAGGATCGGCTCCAACGCGTCCTTTGTCCAGCTAACATTTTGCAACTGCGGCGTCAATGTTTTCAGTATACCACGGGATACCGCATCCAGCGATTTGGCCGAAGCCTCATCCGCAACCACGGGTCGCGATATCAAAGCAAAGTGAGCCTTTTCAAGCAGTTCCGGGAAGGTCTTCGCGCGGTCTTTCACACAGTATAGTGCAGATTTGAGCAGAGCAGTCTGCGTATTTGTCAGGGCGGGTTTGCCCGCGGCGGCAAGATAGGCGATCACTTCATGCAGCAGTGCAGCATCGTCGGCCATGGCAATGTGATGGCCGCAGGTGTTTTCCAGCTTTTTGAAATCCAGCCGCGCAGGTGCGCGCCCGATGCCATCCAGATCAAACATCTGCAAGGCCTCGGCCGTGGTGAAGATTTCGGCATCGCCATGCGCCCAGCCCAGACGGGTCAGATAGTTGCGCATTCCGGCGGCAGGATAGCCCATTGCCTGATATTCCTCGACCCCCGTCGCGCCATGGCGTTTCGACAGCTTTTTGCCATCGGGGCCGTGGATCAGCGGGATATGCGCCCAAACCGGGATCTCCCAGCCCATCGCATCATAGATCATTTGCTGGCGGGCGGCGTTGTTCAGATGGTCATCCCCCCGAATGACATGGGTGACACCCATGTCGTGATCGTCGACAACCACGGCCAACATATAGGTGGGTGTGCCATCAGAACGTAAACAAATCATATCATCCAGCGTCGAATTCTGGATCACCACGCGGCCCTGCACGGTATCTTCGATCACCGTCTCGCCGGTGCGCGGAGCCTTCATGCGGATCACGAAGGGCGCATCAGGATAGTCGGCGGGATCAACATCACGCCACGGGCTTTGGAACAGGGCGTAGCTGCCGCGTGCCTCGGCCTCGGCGCGGAAAGCTGCGATTTCTTCCTGCGTGCTGAAGCACTTATAGGCGGTGCCGCGCGCCAGCATTGCATAGGCCACTTCGGCGTGGCGGTCCTTACGCTCGAACTGGCTGACCACTTCGCCGTCCCAATCGAGGCCAAGCCAGGTCAGGCCACGCAGGATGGCGGCGGTCGCCTCGGGGGTGGAGCGTTCGCGGTCGGTGTCCTCAATCCGCAGCAGGAACTTGCCGCCGCGCCCACGCGCGTAAAGCCAGTTGAACAGCGCCGTGCGTCCGCCGCCGATGTGCAGATAGCCGGTGGGCGAGGGGGCAAAGCGGGTGACAACTGGGCGGGACATCTGGCGTTAACCTTTCGGAAACCTGAACGGAAGTAGGATCGCGGCAGCTTTAGGCAAATGCGGGGGGCAAAACAAGGTGGCGGAGGCCAGGGACGATGTTCTCAGCCGGGCGCTGTGGCCGCTGCATGTGCTGGCAGAGGCGCGCGGGTTGCTGTTTCCTTGGGTGCCGGTGTTCCTCGGCTGCGGCATCGGGCTGTGGTTTGCGCTGCCGTTTGAGCCGGAACTGCCGTTCTACGTGGCCTGTGGGGCGGCTGTTCTGGCGCTGGCGGCACTGCATCGCTGGGGGGCAGAGCTGTGGCATCCGGTGTTCGTGATGCTGGCTTGCGTGCTGATGGGGATGCTGGCGGCAGGCCTTCGCGCGCATCTGGTGGCCGCCCCGATGCTGGAGGGGCGGTTTTATGGTGCCGTTCAAGGCCGGGTGATCAATATTGACCGCTCGCAATCCGATGCGTTGCGCATCACGCTGGATCAGGTGGTGTTGCAGGATGTTCCGCCGGCGCAAACGCCGGTGAATGTGCGGATTTCCCTGCATGGAAAGGATGTTCGCTTTGATCCGGGGCAGGTCGTGCTGCTGACGGCCTATCTTGCCGCCCCCGATGGCCCGGCCGAGCCGGGGGGATTCGACTTTCGCCGCATGGCGTATTTTCAGCAACTGGGCGCGGTGGGCTACAGCCGCAGTCCGGTGCTGCTGTGGTCCGAGGCTGCGCCGGGCACGCAATACATCAACCGCCTGCGCAGCGATCTGACCCGCGCGATGCTGGCCGAAGTGCCGAGTGAGGCGGGGGCGTTTGCGACGGGTGCAATGACCGGCGACCGTTCGGCGATTTCGCTGGATACGGTGCAGGCGTTGCGCGATTCGAACCTGGCGCATTTGCTGGCGATTTCGGGGATGAACATGGCCTTCATCACGGCGTTCGTATTTGCGCTGGTGCGTTATGGGCTGGCGCTGATCCCGCCCGTGGCGCTGCGGGTGAATACCAAAAAGGTGGCGGCGGTGGCGGCTTTTGCGGTGGCGTTGTTTTATCTGCTGCTGTCGGGCGCGAATGTGGCGACGGTGCGGGCGTTTCTGATGGTCTGCGTGATGCTGGGCGCGGTGCTGTGTGACAGGCGGGGACTGAGTATGCGCTCGGTGGCGCTGGCGGCGGTGATCTTGCTGTTGGCGCAGCCGGAAAGCCTGTTGGAGCCGGGGTTTCAGCTATCCTTCGCCGCCACGGTGGTGCTGATCGCGGGATTCGGGGCGCTTGACCGGCAGATCTTGCGCGAAAGGCTGCCGCGCTGGCTGATGCCGGTGTTTACACTGGTGCTGACCTCGGTTCTGGCGGGGGCTGCGACGGCGCCTTTTGCGGCGGCGACGTTCAATCGGTTCACCGACTATGGCTTGCTTGCCAATGTGCTGACGGTGCCGATGATGTCGGTACTGATGGCGGCGGGGGCGATGGCGGCGCTGCTGGCTCCGGTGGGCCTGTCTGGCCCGGCGCTGTGGGTGATGGAGCAGGCGGGGCGTTGGATTTTGTTTATTGCCCATTGGGTTGCGGGGCTGGAGGGGGCGGTGACGCCGATTGTGCAGCCGGGGCCTTGGGTGATGCCGCTGATCACGCTGGCGGGGGCTTGGGCGATTCTATGGCAGGGGCGGGTGAGATGGGTGGCGCTGGCACCGATGGTGGTGGCGCTGGGATTATGGATGATGCCGGGGCGTCCGGCGTTGCTGATTTCGGCGGATGGTGCGTTGGTGGGCCTGATGGGCGAGGGCGGGCGGGCGCTGTCGGTGGCGCGCGGCGCGGGGTTTGCCGCGTCATCCTGGCTGCAAGACGATGGCGATCTGGCCTTGCAGACCGAGGCCAATGCGCGCGTTGGCTTCACCGGGCCGAAGGGCGCACGCAGTTTTGTCATCGGGGATTGGCGCGGCGTGGCGCTAAGCGGCAAAGCTGCGAGCGCAGTTTTGCCAACGGCCTGTGCGGGCGCTGATCTGGTGGTGATGCCGGCAGCCATCGCGCCCGTTCAGCCTGCGCCCAAAGGTTGCGTGGTGATTGATCGGCGCATGTTGGATCAGACGGGGGCGCTGGCGCTTGACTTCAACGGCGATCAACTGACGATCACGCCCACCCGCGCCGCAGCGAGGATATGGATGTCAGGCAACCCGATCTGGCCTGCGCAGACCTTGCGCAAACCCGCCGAGACACTGGCACGTCAATAGCTGCGGATCAGGCCGACAAGGCGACCCTGCACCTTGACCATGTGATCGGGGAACACGCGGGTTTCATAGGCGGGGTTAGCAGCCTCGAGTGCGATCATGCTGCCACGGCGGCGGAAGCGCTTCAGCGTGGCTTCGGCATCTTCCACCAAGGCCACGACGATATCGCCGTTCTCAGCAGTGTTCTGTTCGCGGATCACCACGATGTCACCATCGTTGATCCCCGCCTCGATCATCGAATCGCCTTTGACTTCCAGCGCATAGTGCTGGCCGTTGCCCGACAGCATCGACCCCGGCACCGCGACATGGTGCGAGATATGCGAAATCGCTTCAATCGGCACACCGGCAGCGATGCGGCCCATCACCGGCAGTTCCATCGCGTAAACCGCAGCAATCGGCATCGCGTCGCGCGGGGGATCGACCTTGTCACCTTTGATGACCTTGGGCGAGAAGCCGGGTTTCTCCATCGCATCGGGCAGTTTCACGATTTCCAACGCGCGGGCGCGGTGCGCCAGACGGCGGATAAAGCCGCGTTCTTCCAAAGCGGTGATCAGGCGGTGGATGCCGGATTTCGAGCGCAGGTCCAGCGCATCCTTCATTTCATCGAAGGACGGCGGAACACCATCCTTATCCATGCGGGTCTTGATGAAATCCAGAAGTTCCAGTTGCTTGCGCGTCAGCATTGCCCAACCTTCATGCAGGTGTTGTTGCTATGTTCTGCCCGCGTTCTTGCTTTGTGTCAAGTGCTTTGCGCCATTTCGTTACAAGGCGATGTAATCCACTATCTCGCCCGCCGCGCGCGGGCCGTCGTCTTTCGGGCGGATCAGCAGAGCGTTGGCCTCGGTCAGAATGGTGAGCAGGGCGGAGTCTTGCCGCGCAAAGGCGGTGATGGTGGGCTGGCCAGCCTCCACACCAAGCCGGGCGCGCATGTAGTGATCGCGCGGGCCATTCGCAGCGACATCCGCGCCAAGCCGGGCGCGCAGCACGGTGGGTTCGGGCGGCAGCGCCTGCATCGCCTTCAGCAACGGCACCATGAACAGATGGCCGCAAACGATCGCCGAGACCGGATTGCCGGGCAGGCCAAGCATCGGGATTCCCAGCACTTTCCCGGCCATCAGCGGCTTGCCGGGGCGCATGGCGATTTGCCAGAAGGCGCGGTCAAGGCCAAGGTCGCTGGCGACTTTGCCGACCAGATCGTGATCACCGACAGATGCGCCACCGATGGTCACGATCAGATCGGCGCCTTCGGTCAGCGCAAACACCGTGCGCAGGCTCGCCTCGGTATCGCGCGCAATCGGCAGCACACGGGCCTCGCCGCCCGCCGCTTCGACCATGGCGGCGAGGGCGAAGGTGTTCGACGCGATGATCTGGTCGGGGCCGGGGGTCTCTCCCGGCATCACCAATTCGTCGCCCGAGG
Source organism: Cypionkella sinensis (assembly GCF_042646385.1). NCBI lineage: Bacteria > Pseudomonadati > Pseudomonadota > Alphaproteobacteria > Rhodobacterales > Paracoccaceae > Cypionkella > Cypionkella sinensis. The sequence goes on from NZ_JBHRTO010000001.1 coordinate 262,287, forward strand.
CCATCAGGGCGACGACGGGGCGGCGGTGGACGCAAACCTCGGCCACGTTCATCGCGGCCAACAAGGCGAGATCATTGGGGCGGAGCTGGCGGGGCGACAGGGTTTGGCCTTGCACGAAATCTTGCCCGCGCGGGCGAATATTGTCGCCCTCAGCGGCGGCCGTGCGCAGGGTGATGCGGTCGCCGTCGCGGGCGATTTCCTCTTGGATCACCACACTGACGGCGCCTGCGGGCAGCGGTGCGCCGGTGAAGATGCGGACGGCTTGGGTCGCGGCAAGGATGCCCTGATAGGCATGACCCGCACCGGCCTCGCCGATCACGTCAAAGCTGTCGCCAGCCGATGCCACACGGCCCACCGCGTAGCCATCCATGGCTGAGGCAGCGAAGGGGGGCTGGGTGATTTGCGCGGTGGCGGGGGCTGCCATGACACGGCCAAAGGCGCGACGCAGCGGCAGGGTTTCGGTGCCAGTGGGGTGTGCAAGCGCGAGGCAACGGCGAAGGGCCTCTTGAACCGATATCATAGCTTTGTCTCGTAACGACCTGATTTACCGCCATCTTTCAGGATCAGATGGATGCCTTCGATCGACATGGATTTTTCAACCGCCTTCACCATGTCGTAGATCGTAAGACAGGCGACAGAGACTGCCGTCAGCGCCTCCATCTCAACCCCGGTCTGGCCGCCGGTCTTGACGGTAGCTTCGACCACGATGCCCGGCAGGGTGGGATCGACGGTCAGATCGAGCGCGACTTTGGTGATCGGCAGCGGATGGCACAGCGGAATCAGATCGGCGGTTTTCTTGGCCGCCATGATGCCCGCCAGCCTTGCCACACCCAGCACATCGCCCTTTTTCGCGCGGCCTTCGGTGATCAGCGCCAAGGTTTCGGCAGACATCTTCACCGCCCCGCGTGCCACGGCGATGCGCGCGGTGAAGGGTTTGTCCGAGACATCGACCATATGGGCGCGGCCCTGATCGTCGAAATGCGTCAGGCCAGATTCGGGATGGCTCATGCCCCGGCCTCGGACGACAGGGGTTTGGCGAGGATGGCGCGGGTGGCTTCGGCCACATCGTCTTGCCGCATCAGCGCCTCGCCGATCAGGAAGCAGCGCGCGCCATAGGCCGCAACATCCGCCAGATCGGCAGGGGTGAACAGGCCGGATTCCGACACGATCAGGCGGTCTTCGGGAACGTGGCGGGCCAGATCGCGGGTGGTTTGCAGCGTCACATCAAACGTATGCAGGTTGCGGTTGTTGATGCCCATCAGCGGCGATTTCAACAGGCAGGCGCGGTCCAACTCGGCGCGGTCGTGCACTTCCAGCAGCACATCCATGCCGAGTTCAAACGCGGCGGCCTCAAGTTCGGCGGCCTGCGCATCGGTGAGGGAAGCCAAGATTATCAGGATGCAATCGGCGTGCAAGGCGCGGGCTTCGACGACCTGATAGGTGTCATAAAGGAAATCCTTGCGCAGGCAGGGCAGGGTCGTGGCCTGCGAAGCCTCGGTCAGAAAAGTGTCCTTGCCCTGAAAGCTGGGGGTGTCGGTCAGCACCGAAAGACAGGTGGCACCGCCTGATTCGTACGCCTGTGCAAGTTCGGTCGGGTGGAAGTCGGCGCGGATCAAGCCTTTGGAGGGGCTGGCTTTCTTGATTTCGGCGATCAGGCCATAGCCTGACAGGGTGGCATCCGACAGCGCCTTGGCAAAGCCGCGCGGGGGCGGGGCGGCGCGGGCGGCTTGTTCCAGATCGGCCAGCGCCATCTGCGCCTTGCGCGCGGCGATTTCTTCAAGCTTGTAGGCTTTGATGCGGTCAAGAATGGTGGTCATGAGCGTCCTATTGATTGGTCAGACGCTTCAGCGCCTCGATTTTGCCGCGCGCGGCACCGGAGTCGATAGAGGCCTGCGCCATCTCGACGCCTTCGCGCAAACTGGCGGCTTTGTCGGCCACGAGCAGGGCGGCGGCCGCGTTGAGCAGCACGGCATCGCGGAATCCGCCTTTCGCGCCATCCAGCAGCGCTCGGAAGGCCACGGCGTTCTCGGCGGGGGTGCCGCCCTGGATCGCCTCAAACGGATAGACCGGCAGGCCCGCGTCTTCGGGGTGCAGGGTAAACTCGCGCACCGCGCCATTTTCCAAGGCTGCGACGGCGGTGGGGGCGGCGATGGAGATTTCGTCGGAGCCGTCGCCGCCATGCACCAGCCATGCCTTTTCGGCGCCCAAAGCCAGCAGGGTTTCTGCCATCGGGCGGATCAGGGCGGGCGAAAATGCGCCCGTCAGTTGCCGTTTCACCCCAGCGGGATTGGTCAGCGGTCCGAGGATGTTGAAGATCGTGCGCGTGCCCAACTCGGCCCGCACCGGCATGACGTGGCGGGTCGCGGGGTGGTGCATGGGCGCCATCATGAAGCCTATGCCCGCGTCGTTCAGGCAGCGTTCCACCACTTCGGGGCCGACCATGACGTTCAGCCCCATCTCGGTCAGCGCATCGGCGGCGCCGGATTTCGACGACAGGTTGCGGTTGCCGTGTTTGGCGACCACCACGCCCGCGCCTGCCACGACAAAGGCGGTGGCGGTCGAGATGTTCAGCGTGCCCTTGCCATCACCGCCGGTGCCAACGATGTCGATGGCCCCATCGGGCGCACGCACGGCGTTGCATTTGGCGCGCATCACCGATGCCGCGGCGGCGTATTCATCCACCGTCTCGCCGCGCACGCGCAGGGCCATCAGGAAGCCGCCGACTTGCGCCGGGGTGGCAGCGCCGTCGAACAGCGCCCCGAAGGCCGCTTCCGCCTCGGCGCGGGTGAGGGGACGAGTGGCTGCAATGCCGATCAGCGGTTTGAGAATATCGCTCATGCGGGCACACGCGCGCGGGCAGTATCAAGAAAATTCTTCAGCAACTGATGACCATGCTCGGATGCGATGGATTCGGGGTGAAACTGCACGCCCTCAATCGGTTTGTCGCGGTGGCGCAGCCCCATGATGGTGCCATCCTCCAGCCATGCGGTGATTTCAAGGCAATCGGGCAGGCTTTCCTTCTCGACCACCAGCGAATGATAGCGGGTGGCGGCAAAGGGTGAGGGCAGGTCGCGGAACATGCCTTGGCCTTTGTGGTGCATCGCACCCATCTTGCCATGCACGATCTCGTGGCAACGGATGACCTTGCCGCCAAACGCCTCGCCAATGGTTTGATGGCCAAGGCAGACGCCGAGCAGCGGCACATCGGCCATTGCGGCGGCTTTTGTGAGCGGAATGCAGATGCCCGCCTGCGCCGGATCGCAGGGGCCGGGCGACAGCACGATCAGCTCTGGGCGCAGCGCCAAAGCCTCTTGCACCGACATGGCATCGTTGCGCACCACCCGCACATCCGCGCCCAATTCGCCCAAGTAATGCACAAGGTTGTAGGTAAAGCTGTCATAGTTGTCGATGAGCAGAAGCATGTGCAGGGTCCGGCGGAAAAGGGGATGAAGGTGGCGGCGGTTCGGTTTATAGAGGGGCCAATGGTGGCAGGCCTTGGGTCTTGGGCGGTTCTGGATTGGTTTTCAGTCGGCTATAGATGGGCCTAGCGGCAAAGCGGCGTCAAGGGCAAGTGGCGCTCATAATGGGTGGAGGCAGGTATGATCCGGAATTTCGTGACAGGGATCGTCGTGGGTGGTGTGGTTGCCGGGGCAGGCTTGGGGGTGGTGTCGCAACTGGCCCCGTTGCCAAAACCTGCAGGGCAGGTGATGGCGGGTCAGCAGAAACCAGCGGCCCCACAGGATGCGGTGAAGGCTGCAGAACCGGCACCAAAACCCCCGGCAGTGGTGGATGAGGCCAAGCCGGCAGCCGAGAGCAAACCGGCAGCGGTCGCGCCAGACGCGAAACCCGCCGATGCGCCCGCGGTGGCACCCGCCGCGCAGCCGCAGACCGAAGCGGCGGCACCTTTGCCCGCACCAATCACCGCGCCCGCGACAGAACTGCCCGCCAAACCGCCATCAGCCAGTGCCGAGGCCCCGGCGGGCCTGAACGACCCCGCCGCAGGGGCAGCACCGCCGCAGGTGCAGGCGGGCAGCGATATGGCCCCTAGCCCGGCCAGCCCCGCAGGACTTCCGGCAGATATGGCAACTGATGCAGCCCCCGCTCCGGCAGACCTGCCGCCGCCTGCGCCGCAAGAGACGACTGAGACTCTGCTGACGCCCGCACCAGCCCCCGAGGCGGCGACACCCTCGACCATCGTGATGGACCCGCCGCCTGCGCCCGAGGAACCTGCGCCCGCTGCGCCTTTGCCCACCGTGCTGGACACCAGCAAACCCGAAACACTGGCCCCCAGCACCGGGCTGACCAAATCGGTCGATGGCGTGACGGTGGGGCGGCTGCCCAGCATCGCGGCCCCCACTGACGAGACTGCCCCGGCAGAGGCACCTGTGCCGGTGATCGACAAGCGGCCCATCGCGCAATATGCCGCAGCCTTCACCAACGACCTCGGCAAGCCCGAATTTGCGGTGCTGCTGGTCGATAATGGCGCGGCGGATCTTGACCGCGCCAAGCTGGCAGCACTGCCGTTTCCGGTCAGTTTCGTGATTGATCCGCTCGATCCCGGTGCTGCGGCAGCGGCGGCCACCTATCGCGCTGCGGGCAAAGAGGTGGTGATGCTGGCCTCTGGAATCCCGACCGGGGCGGTGGCGGGCGATCTGGAACAGACCTTTCAGGCCAATGCCGCCGTGCTGCCCGAAGCCGTGGCGGTGATGGATCTGGGCGCGAAAGGCTTTCAGGACAACCGCCCGCTGGCCTCGATGGTGGTGCCGATCATCAAGGATCAGGGGCGCGGTCTTGTCACCTTTGATGCCGGGTTGAACGCCGCAGATCAGGTGGCCAGGCGCGAGGATGTGCCCTCGGCGGTGATCTTCCGCGATCTGGATGCGGGGGGCGAGGATACGCCGCTGATCCGCCGCTATCTCGACCGCGCAGCCTTCAAGGCGGCACAGGAAGGCCGGGTGGTGGTGGTGGGCACCACGCGCCCCGAGACGATTGCGGCGCTGATGGAATGGAGCATCGAAGGCAAAGGCGCATCGGTGGCCCTGGCACCGATTTCGGCAGTGCTGAAGGTCAACTAACTTTGCCCGCGTGCTTGGCATCAGCTTCGGGTGCCTCCGGCGGGGATATTTAACGACAGATGAAATCACTCACGCACGCAATTTCATCTGTTCATAAATATCCCCGCCGGAGGCTTCCCAAGCCAATGCAGGCCGCTGGAAATTGCAGAACATATCCCCGGCAGCGCCGCTGAGGGGGGCCTCGATGGCCCCCGAGGCGGCACTTGGTTACAGGTTGCCCTTGCGCACGAACAGGCCTGCGTCTTCGGCGGCGCGGCGCAGGGCGCGGGATTTGTTGACGGTTTCCTGATATTCGGCTTCGGGGTCGCTGTCATAGACCACACCACCGCCCGCCTGAATATACAGGGTTTCGTCCTTCAACACCGCAGTGCGCAGGGCGATGCAGAAATCCATCTCGCCATTGCCGGCGAAATAGCCGACGCCGCCGCCATAGACGCCGCGTTTTTCAGGTTCCAACTCGTCAATGATCTGCATCGCGCGCACCTTCGGCGCGCCCGACACTGTGCCTGCGGGCAGGCCTGCCAGCAGGGCTGACAGCGCATCTTCGCCCTCGGCAATTTCACCCACCACGTTCGAGACGATGTGCATGACGTGGCTGTAGCGTTCGATGATGAATTGCTCGGTCGGGCGGACAGTGCCGACCTTTGCCACCCGACCCACATCGTTGCGGCCAAGGTCCAGCAGCATCAGATGTTCGGCAAGTTCTTTCTTGTCGGCGAGCAGATCCAACTCCAGCGCCTTGTCTTGTTCCGGCGTGGCGCCGCGCATCCGTGTGCCTGCGATGGGGCGCACGGTGACTTCGCCGTCACGCAGGCGGACGAGGATTTCCGGGCTGGCCCCGATCACCTGAAAGCCGCCGAAGTTGAAGAAGAACATGAAGGGCGAGGGGTTGGTGCGGCGCAACGAGCGATAGAGCGCGAAGGGGGGCAGGGTGAAGCTTTGCGCCCAGCGTTGGCTTGGCACCACCTGAAAGATGTCGCCTGCGCGGATGTAATCCTTGGCCTTCTCAACCGCCGCCTTGTAGCCGTCATGGGTGAAGTTTGAGCGCATCTCGCCCACGGTGGCGGCTTCGCCCAGATCACGCTGGGCGGCGGGGGCGCGATCGAGGTCGCGCAAGGCGTCCATCACCCGCTCGGCGGCTTGGGCATAGGCGGCACGCGCCGACAGACCCGAGGCCGCCCAAGCCGGGGCGACAAGGGTGACTTCGCCCTTCACGCCGTCCAGCACCGCCACCACCGAGGGGCGCATCAGCACGGCATCGGGCAGGCCCAAAGGATCGGGGTTCACATCGGGCAGGTGTTCGACCAGCCGGATCATGTCATAGCCGAGATAGCCGAACAGGCCGCTTGCAATCGCGGGCAGGCCTTCGGGCAGATCGACGCGGCTTTCGGCGATCAGCGCGCGCATCGATTCCAGCGGATGCCCCGGCAGGGCGGTGAAGGCTTGCGGGTCAAAGCGCGCGTCGCGGTTGATCGACGCTGCCTCACCATGGCATTTCCAGATCAGATCGGGCTTCATGCCGACCACGGAATAGCGCCCGCGCACCTCGCCACCCGTCACCGATTCCAGCATGAACGTGTCGGTGCGGGCCTCGGCCAGTTTCAGCATCAGCGAAACCGGCGTATCGAGATCAGCCGCCAGACGGGCATAGACCAGTTGGTTCTTGCCCTCGGCCCAGCCGCGTTCAAACTGTTCGAAGGACGGCAGAAGATTCATCGCAGGGCCTTGGGTTCAAAGTAGAGAGGGTCAGTTGCTCAACTGGGTGTTGACCGCATTGATTGCCGCCTGATCCAGAGTGATCCCGGCAGAGGCGGTCAGCGACGCGGTATAAAGCGCCATCACATCATCGGCAATCGCGCGGCCCGCGTTGACGTTGATCGCCTCGCGCAGAGCGGTGGCATCTTCACCAGTGGTGGGGGCGGCGGTGATGCTGTTGAGTTGCACCACGGCGGCAAAACCGGGGGCCTCGATCACGCGCAGATCATTGGGCTGCATCTGGAACACCGCCTCGACCACGGCCGGGGGCGCGTCTTTCACCACGCCCTGCCGGTCAATCTGGGTGGTGCGCGACACGATGCCGAACGCGCCGAGGCTGGCGCCGCCCTCGACGGCTGCCTTGATGCGGGTGGCCTCATCGGACAGTGCCTTGGCCAAAGCCTCGGCGGTGGCGGCGGCGGTGACTTTTTCCTTCACCTTGTCGAAGGGAACCGGGGCGGGTGGCACGGTGCTATCAAGCTGCATGGCGACCAAGCCGCCGTCATCCAGCACGATGGCTTCGGGGAAATCGCCTTCGGCCAGTTTGGCTGCGGCATCGCGGAAGCCTTTGTAGCCGGTGATCGGGTCATTATCGTCCGCGCCCGGAGCGTAATCGGTTGTGGCGAGGGTCAGCCCCTGTTCTTTCGCGACATCTTCCAAGGTGGCACCGCCAGCCAGAGCATCATCCACAGCCTCGACCTTGCCCGAGATTTCCTTGCGGGCGGCTTCAAGTTGCTGTTCCAGTGCCAGATCGGGTTTGGCTTGCTCGAACGTCGTCTCTTGCGCGGCCAGCACCGCATTCATGCGGAACAGCGCCGGGCCGATGGAGGAGTTGAATGGGCCGACCACGCCCGGATCTTTCAGCGCGAACACCGCCGCCCCGGCATCGCCGAGTTCTTTTTCCGAGACATCGCCCATGTCGACATCTTCCAGCGTCAGGTTACGCTCTTTCACCAGATCTTCAAACGAGGTGCCTGCGTCGATGCGGGCTTTTGCAGCGGCGGCATCGGCTTCAGTGGCGAAGGCAAGGCGTTCGACCAGCCGCTTTTCCGGCACCACGTAGGTCGACAGGCGGGCCTGATAGGTGGCTTTCAGTGCGGCCTCGTCCAGCGGCATATCCTTGGCGATGGCATCGGGCAGCAGGGCGACGTAGGAAATCCGCTTGGCCTCGGGGCGGGTGTAGGTCTCGATATGCGCCTTGTAATAGGCCTGCAGATCGGCATCGCTCAGCGGCGGCATCGGTTTGGTCAGCGATTTTTCGGTCAGCCGCAGCATGGAAAAGCCGCGCTGCTCGCCTGCCCAGGCTGCGATGGTGTCGGTCAGGGTCTGCGGCGCACCAAGGCCGCCGCTGATCGCGGTTTGCAAAAGCTGACGCGCGGTGTCGGCACGCAGGCCGGATTCAAAGCTGGATTCGGTCAGGTTGTTCTGGCGCAGAACCTCGCGGTAGGCATTGCGGTCAAAGCCATCGACGCCCTGAAAGCTGGGGATCGCCGAGACTTTGCTTGCGACGGTGGCATCACCCACCGACAGGCCGATGCGGTCGGCCTCGTTATCCAAGGCGGCGCGGTCCATCACCTGTTGCAGCACCTGACGGTCAAGCCCGATCGCCTGCGCCTGTTGCAGCGTAACCGGCTGGCCGATCTGCTTGGAGAATTGATCCATCGCTTGCCGCATGGAGCGCGCATAGTCATTCACGTCGATCTTCCGGTCGCCGACGGTGCCAATCGAGGTGGTGCCGCCGCCGAAATTGGTGACACCAAAGCCGCCCAAACCGCCCACGATCATCGCCAGCAGCACCCAAGCCATGACGGAAGCGCCCCGGCGCTTTTTCTTCGGGGTGTCGTCGTCAGAGTGCGGTGCCTTGGCCATGGGTCTGCCTGTCTTACAAAGGTTTGGCCGCTTGTCTAAGCGGTTGCGGGGATGGGGGCAAGGGTGGGGTGTGGTGGGTTGACCGATGCTAGGGCTGCGTTGACCCATGTGCGATCACCATAGTCTCCCAACCGTCGTAGTCCACGCCAGATTTCTGCACGGCATCGACGATTATCGGGGTCAGCACCCGAAACGTTGACATCGTTATCGACATGTCGCGCGTCAGTACCACGCCATCCGGACCTGTCAGCCATCGTTCTACAGTAAATCCTTCGGTGCTGAGATCGGCAGCAAGCAGATCAAGTGATGCCCGTGGTCCGTAGAACCAGAAATCGGTCCTTCGGGCCGCACTGCCATCGTCGCCGTTTTTCCCAAGATCGAAAATCACGCTTTGGTCGCCGCTCAGTTGTATATCGGCAGCGGTAGGCGTGACAAGTTGGCTAAGAGTCAGACGATCCGGGACATCTTCCGCATCGCAGGAATAACCGCTGATCGGGGTGGCTTGCAGAATTTGTGACAAATCAAGCTGCTCGGGATGCAAGAAAAATATGCGGCGCTGACCTTGGCCTGTCACGCTTGCGAGGTGGATCATGCCCGCCTCTCGCAGCGCAGGATCGTCTGCCAGTCGATCTTCGAGCACGTATAGGCGCTTGGTTTCTTGTGGCATGCCATTGCCATCGACGTCCTTTGCATCGGCGCGGCAGGCCACGACGGTTGCGCGGCCATTCTGCAGCAAGGTCTGTGCCCGAATGTTGCCAGTTCTGGCAAAGATCACCAAGGGCCTACCGTCGGACGCCACACGGTCATAGACTATCCAGATATCGCTGTCGGTGGCGGCTGTCTGGGCCATGAGAGGTTGCGACACGGCGAAAAGCCCAATAATCAGTGCGGCAATCTTCTTTATCACTTCGGTCTCTTCCGATGCTGATGTGGCCAATGAGTGGGCGCCTCGCCTGCCCACCCATGCACTGCATTTACCCCTTAAACCCCGCCAGCCGTCGGAATGTCTCGGCGATCCCCGCCTGATCGACATTGGCGAAGGCGATGCGGATTTGGCGTTTGCCGGAGGCAGAGCCTTCGGGTTGGAACATGGTGCCGGGGAGCATCAAGAGGCCTGCTTCGGAGACAAGGCGTTTGCACAGGGCGTCAGAGGCGAGGGGGTAGGGGTGTTCGACATAGGCGAAATAGGCGCCGCAGCCGAGCAGTTTCCAATCGGGCAGTGCCGAGAAACCGCTGACCACGGCGGCGCGGCGGGCGAGGATTTCGGCGCGTTCGCCTGCGACCCATTGCGACAGGTTCTGCATCCCCCAAAGTGCGCCGATCTGGCCCAACTGGCTGGGGCAGATTGCGACGGTATCGAGGAATTTCTCGATCTGGAACAGCCGTTCAGCCGAGGCTGTGACGGCACCGACGCGGTGGCCGGTCAGGCGGTAGGCTTTCGAAAAGCTGTAAAGCTGGATCAGGGTGTCGTGCCAATCGGGATCAAGGAACAGATCATGCGGGCGACCTGTCCTGCTGTCGAAGTCGCGGTAAGTCTCATCCACGATCAGCGCGATGCCGTTGGCGCGGGCCAGATCGCGGAAGGCGGAGAGCGTCTCGGCAGGGTATTCGACGCCGCCGGGGTTGTTCGGGCTGACCAGCACGATGGCGCGGGTGCGGGGGGTGATCAGACGCTGGGCGGCCTCGGCCTCGGGGATCAGGCCGGGGCCTGCGGCGAGGGGGACGCATTTGACGCCCTGCATATCCAGCCACATTTTATGGTTGAAATACCAAGGCGTTGGCAGGATCACTTCATCGTCTTTTCCGGCCAGCGTGGACATCACCGCGCAAAAGGCCTGGTTGCAGCCTTGGGTGATTGCGGTCTGGCTTTCCAGCACGCTGCCGCCATAGGCCGCGGACCATTGCTTCGCGACTTCGGCGCGCAGAGCGGGCAGGCCAAGGACCGGGCCATAGAGATGCGCGTCGGGATTGTTCAGCGCGGCCTCGGCAAGGGCTTGGCGCAGGCCCAAAGGCGGGCTTTCGACCGGGGCAGCTTGGGAGATGTTGATCAGCGGACGCTCGGGCGGGAAGGTGACACCTTGCAGCCAACGCCGTGCCTCCATCACCGGGGGCGGATCGGTGGCGGCCATGGCGGGGTTGAGCGGGTGGATCATCGGGGCCTCGGGGTTGGGGTGGGTCGTGCTGGCTTCAGTGTTGATGGATGCGCGGGCGAGATCAAGGGGCAAGCGATTGGCCGGGATCAGCAAACTCTCCGGTGGAGAGTTTGCCCCGGTCACGTGGCGCGCTTGCGATAAACCGCCTCAGGCCGCGATGGCAGAGGGCAGCGCCTGACCTGGCGGGCGAGAAGCGCCTGCCATGGGCAGGGCAGGCGCTGCCCGGAGGCTTTGGGCCTCCGGGGTGGTTTGGGGGCGTTCCGCATGGCAGGGGCGATGGCCCCTGCCACTGGAAGCTGGTCGCCGGGGAAATGCTCAAGTGGTCGCGGCCTTCGCCGCGCGTTTGACCTTCAGCGCTTTGTATTCCTGCCAGATCAGCCCGATCATCAGCAGATCGAAGAACGCGAGCAGCAGCAGGAACGGCGAGCCGGAGTGCTGGAACTCAAAAATCTGGTAGATCACAAAGCCCGCCAGCACCGCCATCGCCGCAGGATAGGCCCAGAGGATGCGCGCCCAAAGCATCACCACCATCGCCAGCTTCAAGCCACCATGCAGCGCCAGATACCAGCCATAGAAATCCTGCGTCGCAACCGGAAATCCCTCCATCGCGCGCTGGGTCCAAGCGGCAAGCGTATCGGTCGGCGTCTCGGCAATCTGGAAATGCGTCAGCCAATAGATCAGCCGCGCAATCGGCGCGTTGGGGGTGACAAGCAGGCCAAACCCGGCGAGAAACTCGGCCGAACACAACAGGCCCTTGATCGCAAGGCTGGTTTCAAACAGCCAATGCAGCAGGCTGGCGCGGCTGGGGCGGGCGGGGGGCTTCATACCAGACCGGACGAGATGTGCGCGCAGGGCATTTTGCGGCCTTTCATTTGCCCGGCGATATGGGGCAAGAAAGACCACAGTTGCAAGCCCCTGTGCACCGCACGGGGTAGGGCTGTCGGCAAGGTGATCCGCGTTGTGCGATCAGTTGACCCGTTTGCAGTCATAAAAGCGCTCGGGGTGCTGTGTCATCTCCCAAGTGCCATAGTTACCTGCGCCATCGACCGAGTCGTCGCAATACCAGGTGCCGCTGTGATCGCCATCATCAATCGGTGCCGCGGCTTGGGGTGCGGGACGGGCCGTTGCTGCCGCATTTGAGGTTGGCGCATTATTCAACTCGCCATTCTCCAGCGCAGCGCAATAGGCTTGCCATTGTTTCACGCGGCCGAGGTTGCCCCAAAACCCACCCATTGCGCCCATGCCAGTTTCGCATTGCGAGGGCGTGAAGCCTGCGTAAGGATCGGAAGGCTGTTTTCGCGCCGCCCTTTCGGCAGCGGTGCTGCCCGTGCCATGGCGCCCATCTTCGCAAAAACCAGTGCCCGTGGGGTTCTTCAGTTCGCAGCCTTTGGAATCATTCGCAGAGATGGCCGCATCTCTTGAAGGCTGCGTGGTTGTCTGATTGGGATCGGGGCAACCAGCCATGAGCAGCGGCGCAAGCAATACAACGTAAGCGACTTTCACCATATCCTCCCCTCATCCTGTTTTTCACGGATTTGTGAAGGTTAATGATGCCGCAAATTCCGTCAAGAATTTTGCTTCGCGGCCCGCGATCAATCCGCGCCGCGGAAGGGTTGCACGTATTGCAGCGCCATATCCCAGGGGAAGAAGATCCAGGTGTCTTGGCTGACAGAGGTGATATAGGTGTCGGCCTGCTTTTCGCCCTCGGGCTTGGCGTAGACGCAGGCGAAATGCGCCTTTGGGTAAAGGCCGCGGATCAGCTCCAGCGTCTTGCCGGAATCGACCAGATCATCGACGATCAGGATGCCGGTGCCATCGCCCATCACATCGGCTTGCGGGGCTTTGATCACTTGCGCTTCGCGGCGCTGATCGGCCTTGCCGCCGCCGGAGTGGTAGGATTTCACGCTGATGGAATCGACCACGCGGATGTCCAACTCACGCGCGACGATCATCGCGGGCACGAGGCCGCCGCGGGTGATGCCGACCACGGCCTTCCATGCGCCGTTGTCCGGGCCTTTGCCATCCAGCCGCCACGCCAGCGCGCGGGCGTCGCGGTGCATCTGATCCCACGAGACATGAAAGCCTTTTTCATGCGGCAAGCGGTCGGTCATGGCGTGGCTCCTTTAGGTGGCAAGACGCGGGGGCCAGCCCCCGCACCCCCGGGATATTTATGGACAGATGAAACTCAGGTCGCGGCGATCTTGATGCCGAGGATGGCAAGCATGCCGCCGAAGCAGCGGTCGATGATGGATTTCAGGCTGATGTACGCGGCTTTAGAGCGGTTGAACGAGAAGATGCGGGCGACGAGGGTATTCCAGACCGTCTCATTCAGGAACACCACCAGCAAGAGCGCGCCGTAGACCCAAGCCGGGGTATGCGGCGGCACGGTGCCAACGAAGATCGCAGAGAACAGCACGGCGGGTTTCGGGTTGGCGAGTTGCGTGATCAGGCCAAGGCGGAAGGCGGATGCCGCGGTGCGCGGCGGGCGGGCGGTTTCGGTCATATCAAGCGGCTGGTCGGCGGTTTTCCACATGCCCCACGCCATATGGATCAGATACAGCCCGCCGATGATTTTAAGCGCGTAAAGCAGGGTGGGGGCAGCCTGAAACACCAGATTCAGCCCGAACAAGGCCGCCATCGCCCAGACCACGCCGCCAATGCCAATGCCACAGGCCAGAAAAAAGCCGGTGCGCAGACCCTCGGTCACGCCAGTGCGCGCCGACATCAGCACGGCGGGGCCGGGGCTGATCGCGGCCATCAGATGCAGGAAGGCGACGGCGAGAAAGGCGGCGAGGGTCATCACATGCGTCCTAATCCAAAGCTCAGTCTTTGCGGCCCGTGACCACATCAATATCTGGCGCATCGACGGCTTTCATGCCGACGACATGATAGCCTGCGTCAACGTGCAAATTCTCGCCGGTGGTGCCAGAGCCCAGATCGGACAGCAGGTAAAGGGCGGCCTTGCCGACCTCCTCCTGCGTGACATTGCGCCGCAGCGGCGAGTTCAACTCGTTCCACTTCATGATATAGCGGAAATCGCCGATACCCGATGCGGCCAGCGTCTTGATCGGCCCTGCCGAGATCGCATTGACCCGGATGCCGTCTTTGCCCAAGTCTTCGGCAAGATATTTCACCGATGCTTCAAGCCCGGCCTTGGCCACGCCCATCACGTTGTAATGCGGCATGACCTTTTCCGCGCCGTAATAGGTCAGGGTCAAAAGGCTGCCGCCTTCGTTCATCATCGCTGCTGCGCGCTGGCAGACGGCGGTGAAGGAATAGACGGAAATATCCATCGTCATCAGGAAGTTGGCGCGGGAAGTGTCAACATAGCGGCCACGCAATTCGTTCTTGTCGGAAAAGCCGATGGCGTGGACGACAAAGTCAATCTTGCCCCAAGCTTCGGACAAATGTGCGAACAGCGCATCAATCGATTCCTCGTTTGACACATCACATTCGACAAAGGTGTTCATCCCGATCGACGCCGCGAGCGGTTCGACACGCTTTTTCAGCGCCTCACCCTGATAGGAAAACGCAATCTCGGCACCCTGGGCGGCGATGGCTTGCGCGATGCCCCAGGCGATAGATTTGTCATTGGCCAGCCCCATGATCAGCCCACGTTTGCCCGCCATCAGCGTGCCCGTCACGAGTCCAGTTGACATTCGGTCTTCCCCGTCCACCATATTTCCTGAAAAAGCTGTGTAGGCGAAAGGCTGCCCTGCATCAAGGGTGCGGCATATCGTCAGAGAAGGAAGATCATGGACAGAAGTGGGATTTTTGCGGGCGATGACCCGTTTCAACTGGCGCAAAGCTGGCTGACGGCGGCGGAAGCCACCGAGCCGAACGATCCCAATGCGATTGCTTTGGCGACGGTGGATGCTGAGGGCATGCCTAATGTCCGCATGGTGCTGTTGAAAGACATCGAGCCGGCAGCTTTTGTGTTTTACACCAACTATGGCTCGGCCAAGGGGCGCGAGATTGACGCCTCGGGCAAGGCCGCGTTTGTGCTGCATTGGAAATCACTGCGCCGCCAGATCCGGGTGCGTGGTCTGGTCAGCCGCGAAGAGGGCAAACCGGCGGATGATTACTATGCCAGCCGCAGCCTGAAGTCGCGCTTGGGTGCCTGGGCCAGCGATCAGTCGCAGCCACTTTCTTCGCGGCTTAATCTGATGGCAGAGGTGGCAAAAGTTACGGCAGCCAAAGGGCCAAACCCCTCCCGTCCGCCGTTTTGGGGCGGCTTCCGCATTGTTCCTTTAGAGATGGAGTTCTGGGCTGATGGCAACTTTAGGTTGCATGATCGGTTTCGATGGACGCGACAAGCTATTGAAAAGCCGTGGGAAATTTCACGACTTAACCCGTAAATTTCACGAAGCGTGAAATGATCTGTGCGAAAATGTGGAAAAGATTGCGCTTGCAACGGCGGTAATTATGCCTGCATGACTAGACCCTAGGGGCTTAATCTGGGGAAACGGTCCTTCTATGAATGAAGAAGAAATGGACGTGCAAGTTCTGCATGGCCTCGTGAAGTGGTTCGATCCAGCCAAGGGTTTTGGCTTTATAGTCGCAGAGGGACACTCTGGGGATATATTGCTGCACGCCAATGTGCTGCGGAATTATGGGCAAAGCTCGGTCGCTGATGGCGCCGGGATCACGGTTAAAGTGCAACAAACCCAACGGGGTGTGCAGGCGGTAGAGGTCTTGAAGATCGAGCCACCTGCAGGGTCGGTATTTCCGCTTGGGGAAGATGCCGAGCATACAACGCCGGAAGAAATCGCTATCCTGCCGATGGAACCGGCACGGGTGAAGTGGTTCGACAAGGGCAAGGGCTTTGGTTTTGCCAATGTGTTTGGCCGCAACGAAGACGTTTTCGTGCATGTCGAAGTGCTGCGCCATTCCGGTTTTGCCGATCTTTCGGCGGGTGAGGCCGTGTGCCTGCGCATCGTCGAAGGCAAACGTGGGCGTATGGCGGTGCAGGTGTTGTCATGGGAAGCGGCAGTTCATTCCTGATCGGTTTGGCGGTGGTCTGGGCAGGCGCGGCCCACGCGGCTTGCGCGCCCGATACTGTCGAGCTGCGCGGCCCATCGGGCGTGCAGCGGTTTTCGGTACAGATTGCCGATTCCGAGGCGGAACGCAGCAAGGGCTTGATGTTTGTCGAAAAGATGCCCGCCTCTGCGGGCATGCTGTTTGTCTATGAGCAACCCAAACACGCCTATTTCTGGATGAAGAACACGCTGTTGCCGCTGGACATGGTATTCGCCGATGCGACGGGGCGGGTGACGGCGGTGCATAGCAATGCTGTGCCGATGGATGAAACACCAATTGATGGCGGCCCGGATGTGGCCGTGGTGCTGGAGATCAACGCAGGTCTCGCCAAACGCATGGGAATTGCGCCGGGTGCTGAGATGCGCAGCAGCGCAATTGATCAATCTGTTGCCGCATGGGCTTGTGGCGACGAGTAGTGCTTTTCAATCCCGCAAAAGCCGGGTAAGAGGCCGTCAGTCGGGGCGTAGCGCAGTCTGGTAGCGCGACGGTTTTGGGTACCGTAGGCCGGGGGTTCGAATCCTCTCGCCCCGACCACTTTCCAGAAATTCGAAGGATCGTAAGGGTTTGGGCACTTTGCTTGAGCCGTGCGCGCTGTGCTGGCTTGTCCGATGCTGCGCCGCAGCCCATATGTGGGCAAAGGAGCGCTGCGATGATCCAGTTTGACAACAGCTATCTGCGCGATTTGCCGGGAACTTATCTGCGGCAGGCGCCGGATGTTGCCCCCGCGCCGGAAGTGGTGGTGTTCAATGAGGCCCTCGCCGCCACGCTCGGCTTGCAGATCGACGATGCAGCGGGCTGGTTTTCCGGTGCCTTGGTGCCGCCGGGGGCTGATCCGGCAGCTTTGGCCTATGCCGGGCATCAGTTTGGTGGCTTCTCGCCCAGCCTTGGCGATGGGCGGGCGCATTTGTTGGGTGAATTTCTGGGGCCGGACGGGCGGCGCTGGGATCTGCAACTGAAAGGCTCGGGCCGCACACCGTTTTCGCGCGGCGGCGATGGCAAGGCGGCTTTGGGGCCGATGCTGCGGGAATACCTGATCTCGGAAGCGATGGCGGCGCTGGCTATTCCCACCACGCGGTCCTTAGCGGTGGTGACGACAGGGGAATCCGTGCGGCGCGAGGATGGCGCTTTGCCGGGGGCTGTGGTGGCGCGGGTGGCGGCCAGTCATATCCGGGTCGGCACGTTTCAGTTTTTCCATGTGCGGGGTGAGGGCGACAAGCTGCGGGCGCTGATGGAATACACCATCGCGCGGCATTATCCGGGGGTGGACGGCGCTTTGGGGCTGTTTGACGCGGTGGCGCAGGCGCAGGCGCGGCTGATCGCGCAATGGATGGGCGTGGGCTTCGTGCATGGCGTGATGAACACCGATAATATGGCGCTGTCGGGCGAGACGATTGACTATGGTCCCTGCGCCTTCATGGAGGATTATGTGCCGGGGACGGTGTTTTCCTCGATCGACCGGCAGGGGCGCTATGCCTATGCCAACCAGCCGCTGATTCTGGGCTGGAATCTGGCGCGGCTGGCGGAAACCTTGTTGGGGTTTTTCGATTCGGATGCGGACAAGGCTGTTGATATTGCGAACGAACGTCTGGGCGGGATCGCGGCGCTTTACCGTGACGCTTGGGTCGATGTGATGCGTGCCAAGCTGGGTCTGCAGGGTGCAGAGGCTTGCGATGGTGCGCTGGCGGATGATTTTCTGCTGGCGATCCAAGGCGTTGATTGGACGCTGGCGTTTCGGCGTCTGGCCGGGGCGGTATCGGATGAGGCCGCATATCTGGCCTTGTTCGAGGATGCGACGCTGCTGAAAGCATGGCTGCCGCGCTGGCATGCGCGGCGGCACCCCGATGCTGCGGTGGCGATGCGCGCGGTGAACCCAAGTGTGGTGCCGCGCAACCATCTGGTCGAAGCTGCCCTGCAAGCGGCCACGGCGGGCGATATGGCACCGTTCAACGCGCTTTTGGCGCAGGTGCGCGATCCGTTCGGGCCAGAGGCGGGGCGCGAGGCCTTCACCCTGCCTGCGCCCAGCGGGTTTGGGCGCTATGTCACCTATTGCGGCACCTGAGCCGGGCGGAATTTGCGCAAATTCCGGCACGATTTCCGCGCGGAAATCGCCGCTTCGCGGGCAGGGGCGTTGACGGATGACCTTTGGCTATGCAGGGTGCTGGCATGAATCCAAGGTCTGACATCCATGACAGGTTGGCTGCTTCGTTGCGCGAAGCCCGGAAAACCCGCGGCCTCAGCCTCGACGCAGTGGCAAAGCTGTCGGGCGTCAGCCGCTCGATGGTCAGTCAGATCGAGCGTGGGGAATCCTCGCCGACCGTGGCGACGCTTTGGAACCTGACGCAAGCGTTGCAGGTCGATTTTGCAGGCCTGCTGGAAGGCCGCGCCGAGGCCGGGATCGAGGTGATCCGCGCCGGTGCTGCCCCGGTGATTGGTGGGCGCGGCGTGGGTGTCTCGATCCGTATCCTATCGCCCGCTGATGCGGTGGGCGAGCATGAGGTTTACGATTTGCGCTTTGTGGCCAATGGTTTGCTCGATTCGGAACCCCATAGTGCGGGCTGCCGCGAGCATCTGACAGTGATCGAGGGCCAGATCCGCGTGCGCTCGGGCGAGGATGAGCAGGTGCTGGGGCCGGGCGACACCGCACGCTATATGGCCGACCGTAACCACGCGATTGCCGCCGAAGCAGGTGCCGCGCGCGCGCTTTTGATCGTTCAGGACAGCTGAAATTTCGGGAAAGCTGGGGGCTAGCCCCCAGACCCCCAGAGTATTTAGGCCAACGTGAAATAGAATCCGGTTTGACGGATGATTTTCCGTTATGTTGACTTTGAAATCGTCTTGCCGTTATATCCGCTAAGTTGGAGGAAATTCTGCCATGACAGATACACGATTTCTGAACCATTTGCGCGATACGCTGACGGGCATCGAGGCTGACGGCCTGATGAAGCGGGAGCGGTTGATTGAAGGTGGTCAAGGCGCAAGGGTGCGGGTGGCGGGGCGTGAGATGCTCAACCTCTGCGCCAATAACTATCTGGGTTTGGCGGATGATCCTCGGCTGGTGGCTGCGGCCAAATCGGCAATGGATAGCCATGGTTATGGCATGGCCTCGGTCCGGTTCATCTGTGGCACGCAGGATCTGCACCGCCAGTTGGAGCAGCGGATTGCAGGTTTTCTGGGCATGGAGGATTCGATCCTGTTTGCCGCCTGTTTCGATGCCAATGGCGGACTGTTCGAGCCGCTTTTGGGTGAGGCGGATGCGATTGTCTCGGACAGCCTTAACCACGCCTCGATCATCGACGGGGTGCGGCTGTGCAAGGCCAAGCGCTATCGCTTTGCCAACAACGACATGGTGGATCTGGAGGTGCAGCTTGCCACCGCCGTGAAGGATGGCGCGCGGTTCATCATGATTGCCACCGATGGCGTGTTCTCGATGGATGGCACTTTGGCCAATCTGGGGGCGATCGCGGCTTTGGCCGAGAAATACGGTGCGCTGACCATGGTGGATGATTGTCACGCGACGGGATTCATGGGGCCGCAGGGTCGCGGCACACCGGCCCATGCCGGGGTGAAGGTGGATGTGCTGACCGGCACGCTGGGCAAGGCTTTGGGCGGGGCGCTGGGCGGCTATATCGCCGGGCCGCAGCCGATGATTGACCTGCTGCGGCAACGGGCGCGGCCCTATCTGTTTTCCAACGCGCTACCGCCTGCGGTGGTGGGGGCGGCGCTGGCGGCGCTGGATATTGTCGAAGGTGCCGATGATCTGCGGGCGCGGCTGTTTCACAACGCGGCCTATTGGCGGGCGGGGTTGGAGGCTGCTGGCTTTCGGCTGTTGCCGGGGGAACATCCGATCATTCCGGTGATGCTGGGCGATGCCCCCTTGGCGCAGGCCTTTGCGCGGGCACTGGATGCGCGCGGCGTAATGGTTTCGGCGTTTTTCTATCCGGTGGTGCCGCATAGCGGGGCGCGGATCCGCACACAGATGAATGCGGCGCTGACGACGGATGATTTGGATTTTGCGCTTGCCGCGTTTGAGGCAGCGGGCAAGGAAGTGAGGGCGATCCGATGAAAACTCTGGTCAAGGCCAAGCCCGAGGTCGGGCTGTGGATGCAGGAACGCGGCGTGCCGGAAATCGGGCCCGAGGATGTGCTGATCAAGGTGAAGAAAACCGGGATCTGCGGCACTGATATTCACATCTGGAATTGGGACGAGTGGGCTGCGCGGACGGTGCCGGTTGGCCTCGTGACCGGGCATGAATTTGCCGGTGAGATCGTCGCCAAGGGGGCGCTGGTGGAAGGGCTTTCGATTGGTCAGCGTTGCTCGGGTGAGGGGCATCTGATTGGCAAGCTGTCCCGGCAAAGTCGCGCGGGCAAGTTTCATCTTGATCCGGCGACGCGGGGGATTGGGGTGAATGAACCGGGGGCTTTTGCGGAATATCTGCGGCTGCCCGCGTTCAATGTCGTGCCTTTGCCCGACAGCATTGATGACGAGATCGGCGCGATCCTCGACCCCTTGGGCAATGCGGTGCATACCGCGCTGAGCTTTGATCTGGTGGGTGAGGATGTTTTGATCACCGGGGCGGGGCCGATCGGCATCATGGCGGCGGCGGTGGCGCGGCATGTCGGCGCGCGGCATGTGGTGATCACCGATGTGAACCCGGCGCGGCTGGCATTGGCGGCGGAGGTGGCGGATGTGACCCCGGTCAACGTCGCCAGCGAAGATCTGAAGGATGTGATGGCGCGGCTGAAGATCGTGCAGGGCTTTGATGTCGGCATGGAAATGTCGGGCAATCAGCGGGCACTGGATCAGATGGTCGAGGCTTTGGTGATGGGCGGGCGGATCGCAATGCTGGGGATTCCGCCAGGCAAATCGCCGGTGGATTGGAGCCGGATCGTGTTCAAGGCGATCACCATCAAAGGCGTTTATGGCCGCGAGATTTTTGAGACCTGGTACAAGATGATCGCGATGCTGGAAAACGGTCTGGACGTGCGGAAAGTGATCACCCATCGCTTTGGCGTGGATGAGTTCCAGACCGGGTTTGAGGTGATGCGGTCGGGGCAATCGGGCAAGGTGGTGTTGGACTGGGGCTGAGGTCCCGAGTTGGGACCATCGGGATATTGCCCTAAATCAGGGGCTTACGTGCCATCGTTCAGACTTTGATAATCTTTGTGAAATTGGGGGAGGCCACGGCCTCCCCCGCAATCATTCTACTCGGCCTGATCGGCGGGTTTGGCGTTCAGTTGGGCGTATTTCTCTTCGCCCATGCGTTCCAGCAGGCCAAGCTGGGTTTCCAGAAAGTCGATGTGGCCTTCTTCATCCGCGGTCAGCTCGTCAAACAGCGACCGCGTGACGAAATCGCCGACCTGATCGCAATAGCGCCGCGCCTCGATATAAAGCGTGCGGGCCTCGTGTTCGGCGGCAAGGTCGGCTTCCAGCGTTTCGCGCGGGGTTTGGCCGATGCGCAGCGAATCGAGCTTTTGCAGGTTCGGGTGGCCTTCGAGGAAAATGATTCGCGCGATCAGCCGGTCGGCGTGCTGCATCTCCTCGATGCTTTCGGCGCGGCTTTTCGCGGCCAGATGGCCCAAGCCCCAATCATCCTGCAGGCGGTAATGCAGCCAATACTGGCTGACGGCAGTCAGTTCAGAGCGCAGCGCCGCGTTGAGATACTCGATGACTTTGGGGTCGCCCTTCATGGGAAATTCCTTTTCTGCGGCCGAGGTTGGGGATCTGCTGGCCCGCAGGCGCAGCGGATGCAACGCCAAAATTCGCAGATTGCCGCATGGTGTCAAGGAACAAGGGCATGCAGCCACCACAGTCGGCGCGTTTGCCCAAGGCGTGATAGATCTTGCCCGGCGTGATGATGGTGTCGGGATCGGCGGCGCGCATCCAAGTGACGGCGGCGCGGATGTCATGATCCGAAATGGCTTGGCAGTGGCAGACGATCACTTGGGCACCCAATCTTTCAAGGCGGGTTTCGGCCTTAACCTAGAGAAACGCTCGGAAATGTAAATCTGATTCTTTTACTTGGGGATTTGCAGCGTTCACATTTGGGTGCCCTTTGCGGCGATTGACCCTCGACGGCGGCAAGGCAGGCTGAGACAGTTCGCCAAAGCGGTGAGCAACACGGGGGCAGGGGTGAACGGGTTCGATCAGATCATGCCGGTGGTCGATCTGGCGGCGGCGGTGGTGTTTGCCACCACGGGCGCGCTGGTGGCATCGCGCAAGGAAATGGACATTCTGGGGTTTCTCTGGCTGGGCGCGATCACCGGGGTGGGTGGCGGCACGGTGCGCGATTTGCTGTTGGGGTTGCCAGTGTTCTGGGTGGCGAACCCCGCGCCGATGGCGTTGTGCCTTCTGGCGGCGGGGCTGGTGCATTTCACTGCGCATCTGGTGGCGTCACGCTATCGTGTGCTGTTGTGGCTGGATGCGGTGGGGATGGCGCTGGTGACGGTGGCGGGCACCGCGAAGGCCACCGATGCCGGGGCTGGTCCGCTGATTGCGGTGGTGATGGGGGTGGTCACGGCCTCGGTCGGCGGCATCATCCGCGATGTTTTGGGGCAAGAGCCGTCGATCGTGCTGCGGCGCGAGATCTATGTGACGGCCTCGGCTGCGGGGGCAGCGGTGTTCATCGCGGCCCATGCCGTTGACGTGCCGCAGCCAATGGCGATGGCGCTGGGCGCGGTGACGGCTTTTGCCATTCGTGGCCTTGCCATTGCGCTGGATTGGTCACTGCCGGTCTATCGCCCCAGACCGGGGCGCAACCCCGACGACATCTGAGCAGGTTTTTATCGGCTGGTCTTGTGGGAGAATGACCTTGGAGGCGGGTATCGGAATCGAACCGATCTACATGGATTTGCAATCCAGCGCATAGCCTGCCTGCCCACCCGCCCCTTAGGTCTGGCTGAAATAGGGGATATGGCGGGGGGGTGCAAGGGGGTTTGTGGGAATTGGGCGGCGGGGCTTGTGGTTGGCGACAGTGCGGTTATATTTCCCGATAGAAACAGTCAGAGAAAGCCCTGCGATGCAGCTTGTTGGAACTTTTGCCACCCCGAACGCCTCGAAATACCTGCAACAACTGTGCAAGCATTTTGCCCACAAGATCGACGTCAGCTTTGACGAAACCAGCGGGCGTATCCCGTTCACGCTGGGTGTGGCCGAGGTCAGCGCCAATGCCGAGGCCTTGCAGGTGCGGTTTGCCGATGTGGCGGATGCCGCGCGTGCCGATGCAAAATCGGTGATCGACCGCCATCTGGAACGCTTTGCCTTCCGTGAAGGCTTTACCGCGATGAATTGGCAAGACTAGGCGAACACCGCACGGCAGGCTCGTGAAAAACCAAAAAGGCCGCTCAACCGAGCGGCCTTTTTGATACTGGAGCGGGCGATGAGATTCGAACTCACGACCCTAACCTTGGCAAGGTTATGCTCTACCCCTGAGCTACGCCCGCACTCCGTAGCGGGGTATTTAGCGAGGTGTTGGGGGCGGCGCAAGGGCTAATTCTGCGGAATTTTCACGCCGTTTTGCCAGACGGTTTGCAGCGCCCAATCCGGGGTCAGATGCACCAGATCGGCGGGCCGACCTGCGCGGAGGGTGCCCGCTGGGCTGCGGATCAGGCGGGCGGGGATGCTGGTGGCCATCGCCAGCGCGCGGGCAGGGGCGATGTGCAGTTGGGTGATCAGCAGGCGGATGGCCTGCGGCAGGCTGAGGTCGGCGCCGGCGAGGGTGCCATCGGCAAGGGTCAGCCGCCCGTTCTGGCGCAGGATGCGGCGGTTGCCGAGGGTGAATTCGGTCAGGTCGGTGCCTGCGACCGCCATCGCGTCCGACACCAGAAACAGGCCGTCTTGCCGCGCGGCGAGGGCTGTGCGCAGGCTGGCGGGGTGAACGTGCAGCCCGTCGGCGATGATGCCCGCGTGCAGATGTCCGGAAAGGACCGCGCCGACCAGACCGGGCTCACGGTTGCCAAGTTGCGACATGGCGTTGAACAGATGGGTGACGCAGGCCGCCCCGGCTTGGGTCGCGGCATTGGCCTCGGCATAGGTCGCTTCGGTATGGCCGAGCGAGACCACGGCCCCGGCATGGGTCAGTGCTGCGATCTGCGCGGGTGTGACCGAAGCGGGCGCAAGCGTCAGCATCAGGGCGGGAAGCTGGGCGGCGGCGGCGCAAAGCTCGGCCAGATCGGCTTCGGACATCGGGCGGATCAGGGAAGGGTCATGCGCGCCCTGACGGCGCGGGTCGAGGTGGGGGCCTTCGAGATGCAGGCCAAGAAAACCGGGGGTGCAGGCGGTTGCGGCAGCGATGCCTGCGGCGATAACGGCACTGGTGGCGGTGGGGGTATCGGTGATCAGGGTGGGCAGGATACCGGTTCCCCCCAACCGGGCATGGGTAGCGCAGATCGTGGCGATTGTTTCCGGCGTGGCGCTGCCGTCGAGCATCATCCCCGCGCCGCCGTTGACTTGCAGATCAATCAGGCCGGGGGCAAGCGTGCCTTGCAGCGCCTGCCGCTCAGCAGCCGGGGCCTCGGCGCTGGGCAACACTGCGGTGATTTCACCGCCCTCGATGACCACGGCATGATCGGGCAGCATTTGCGTGCCGTCAAACACTTGGGCGGCGGTCAGGATCAGGCGGCTCATAGCGTTTGTGTCACTTTGCGCAGATGCGGCGGGGTGTCGGGGTCAAAGCCGCGACGGCGGGCGAGTTGCTCGACGAAATGGTAAAAGCTGACGCCATTCACCAAAGGTGCCACCAGCGGGTGCAGATTTTGCACGGCGGGCAGGGTGGTGCAGCCTGCCGCCGCGGCCCCGGTGATGAACACGTCTGCGCCTTGCGCCGCCAAGCGTTCGGCAGTGGCTTTGATCTGCGGTAAAGCGGCGTCATCCACCGCCAGCGCCAGCACCGGAAAACGCTCTTGCACGATGGCAGAGGGGCCGTGCAACACTTCGGCGGCGGAATAGCCTTCGGCGTGCAAGCCGCAGGTTTCCTTGAACTTTAGCGCGACTTCAGAGGCAATCGCAAAGCCGGGGCCACGGCCCAGCACGAAGGCTTGCTGCGCGCGCGACAGACGGTTCGACAGCGGCGACCAGTCTTGCGCCAACGCCTCGGCAAAGGCGCGCGGCAGATCAGCCACGGCGGCGCGCAGGGCGGTGTCGTTCTGCCATTCGGCCAGCAGGGCAAGGCCCGCGACCACCGAACTGATGAAGGTTTTGGTGGCGGCGACGCTTTTCTCCTCACCCGCCGCCAGCGGCAGGCAATGGGCGGCGGCCTGCGCCATCGGGGCGTCGGCGAAATTGGTGATGGCAAGCGTCAGCGCCCCACCGGCGCGGGCGGCTTCGGTCATTGCCACGATGTCGGGGCTTTTGCCGGATTGCGAAATCCCGATACAGGCCGCGCCCGCCAGATGCAGCGGACGCCCATAGATCGAGGCAATCGAGGGGCCGACAGAAGCCACCGGAATGCCCGCCAGCAGTTCCACCGCATATTTCAGATAGGTCGCGGCATGGTCCGACGATCCGCGCGCCACGGTGACGATCAGCTTGGGGTCGGTCGCCTGCATCGCAGCGGCTGCGGCCTTCACCTGTGCTGCGCTTTGCGTCAGAAACCGCTGCGCCGCCTGCGGAATTTCCGCGACTTCGCGCGCCATATGGGATTGGGTCATGTGCTTTGTCCTTCGTCTTCGGGGCCGATCTGAAGTTCGGCTGCAAAATCATAGGCATCGCCGCGATAGAGCGAGCGGGTGAACTCGACCACGGCACCAGAGGCCAGATAGGAAATCCGCTCGATCCGCAGGCCAGCGGCGCCCATCGCCACATGCAAAAGCTCGGCGTCGCGCTTGCCAAGGTTGGCCGCCGAGATGCGTTGCACGGCGCGCACCGGGCGGTGGCCGCGCGCGGTCAGCGTGGCGTAAAGCGAGCGTTCCACGGACGTCGGATCGGGCAGGATCGCGGTAGAAAGTGAGGCGCGTTCGATCGCCATCGGCTGTCCGTCAATGGTGCGCACGCGTTCCAGCCGCGCCACGCGATCTTGCGCGGCAAGGCCAAGCGCCATGACTTCCTCGGGGGTAGGCAGGAACAAGCCACGCTCCAGCCAGCGCGATTCGGTGGTAAGTCCGCGCCGCGCCATGTCTTCGGTGAACGAAGTCAGCCGCGACAAAGACTGCTGCACGCGGGATTGGCGTGGCGCGATATAGCTGCCAGAGCCTTGTTTTTGCACCACAATGCCCTTGCCGACCAGATCGGCAATCGCCTTGCGCACGGTGACGCGCGAGGTATCGGTCAGGGCTGCGATTTCTCGTTCCGGCGGCAAGGGCGTGTCGGGGGCGAGAAACCCGCTGTCGATGCCGCTTTCCAGCCGCTTGCGCAGTTGCACGTAAAGCGGGCCTGCGGCGGGGTTCAGCCAGAGCGCGGGGCTGAGAAACTCGGCGATATTCATAGCACCACTCCGGCGGCGCGGGCGGCCAGCGCCAAGGCGCCATCAAGGGCGGTGCCTTTGGGGGCAATGCTGGGCAGGTTCAGCCAGCGGGCATAGGCGGGGCCAAGGCCGCCGGTCAGGCAGAACGCTTCCGAGCCCGTCCAGCCGACCACGTCCAGCGCGCGGCGGATATAGGCGGCACCTTCCTGCATCAGGCGCGCGCCCAAAGGATCACCCGCTTCCGCGGCGGCGACCACATCGCGGGCGAGGCGGGCGTAATCGGCGGGCTGCGAGTTCAGCGAGAACAGCACGATCTGCCCCGGATCATCGCCATGCTCTTTCAGGATTGCCCGTGAAAGCTCGGTATGGGCGGCAAAGCCATCGACGGCGAGCATCACCTCCTCAAGGCAGCGACGCAGCAGCCACGCGCCCGAGGCCTGATCGCCGATATAAAACCCCCAGCCGCCGACGCCGTGGATCTGCCCCGCCACTTGCCGCCCGATGAAAGATCCGGTGCCGATGGCAGCCAGCGCGCCATCCACCTCGCCCAAGGCTCCGGCGATGGTGGTGGGGCGGTCGTCGGTGACTTGGGCCTGCGGGAAGGGCAGGTGCGCGGCGACACGGTTCGCAATCGCGGTGTTCATCACGCCTGCCAGGCCAAGATGCGCATGGGCTTGGGCCAGGTCGGCCATGCCAAGCCCCGCGCGTTCGGCAAGTTGGGCCAGCGCCGCGTTGATCGTATCAAGCGCCGCATCAAAATCGGTCGAGACATTGGCAGGGCCCAGCACCACGTCATAACGGGCGTTTGGCCCGGCCAGCAACGTGGCACGGCAAGAGGTGCCACCACCATCCACGCCGATCAGATAAGGGCCGTTCGAGTCTGTGTTTGTATGTGCCATGACAATACCATTATGATACCTTTCAAAAAATGCAACGGATTTATTCAGACGTATGTCAGAAATTACGCGCTTTATGTGGTGTTCTTACGGGGTATGCAGATTTTATTGGACAAGAGGTATTGAATAGGTATCTCATGGTCGCAGAGGGGGAGATTCGTATGGCGTTGTCTGCGACTGAACATTTGCATCCTGCCGCATCGGGGTTGGACACGCTACCCGAGATTGCGGTGCTGGAGCATTTGTGGACAGCCCAAGCCGCCGCCTTGCAGGTGGTGGGGCAGGCTTTGCCGCAGATCGCGCAGGGTGCTGCGCTGATGGCTACGGCTTTGCAGGGGCAGGGGCGGCTGCTTTATGCGGGTGCCGGGTCTTCGGCGCTGATGGCGGTTTCGGATGGGTTGGAGCTGGGCGGAACGTTCGGCGTGCCTGCCGAGCGTGTGCTGCTGCGGATGGCCGGCGGCTTGCCGGTCGATGCGCGGATGCCGGGCGATACCGAGGACGATGCCGAGGATGGCACGCGGGCGGCGGCGGGGATTGGTGCGGGCGATGTGGTGATCGCGGTCGCAGCCTCGGGGCGCACGCCCTATGCTTTGGCCGTGGCCAAGGCGGCACGGGCGCAGGGGGCGCAGGTGATTGCGGTGGCGAATGTCGCCGGGGCCGCGCTGTTTGAGCATGCCGATGTGGCGATCTGCCTGCCCACCCCGCCCGAGGTGATTGCAGGCTCGACCCGGATGGGGGCGGGCACGGCACAGAAAGTGGCGTTGAACATGATGTCCACCCTGATGGGGATCAAGCTGGGCCAGGTGCATGATGGCATGATGGTCGGCTTGGTCGCGGATAACGAAAAGCTGCGCGGACGGGCGGCAGGCATGGTCGCGCAGATCGCGGGCGTTGCGGCAGAGACGGCATTGCAGGCGCTGCGCGCGGCAGAAGGGGCGGTAAAGCCCGCAGTCTTGATCGCCTTGGGGCAAAGCCCGCAAGCGGCGCAAGATCTATTGAGCGAAACCCACGGAAATCTGCGCGCGGCGATCGCGCGCGGGCACAAAAACGGCAACTGAAGCCGGAAATCTTAACCAACAAAGGGAGTTTCCCATGACCAAGACCAAATTGATCGGCGCTTTGCTTGCCAGCACCTTGCTTGCAGGCGCGGCCTATGCCGAGGATGTGACGCTGACGATTGAAAGCTGGCGCAATGACGACGTGCTGATCTGGCAAGACACCATCATTCCGGCGTTCGAAGCCGCAAATCCGGGCATCAAGGTGGTGTTCGCCCCGACCGCGCCTGCCGAATATAACGCCGTGCTGAACTCGAAACTCGACGCGGGCTCCGCGGGCGATCTGGTAACTTGCCGTCCGTTCGATGCCTCGCTTGAACTTTACAAGAAAGGCAACCTTGCCGATCTGAGTGGCCTTGCTGCGATGGCGAATTTCTCGCCGGTGGCGAAATCGGCTTGGCAGACGGATGATGGCGCGGCCACTTTCTGCGTGCCGATGGCCTCGGTGATCCACGGCTTTATCTACAACAAAGACGCGTTTGACGCTTTGGGCATCGCCGTGCCGACCACCCGCGACGAATTCTTTGCCGCGCTCGACAAGATCAAGGCCGACGGCACCTATATCCCGATGGCGATGGGCACCAATGACCAGTGGGAAGCCGCCACCATGGGCTATAACAACATTGGCCCGAACTACTGGAAGGGTGAAGAAGGCCGTCTGGCGCTGATCAAGGGCGATCAGAAACTGACCGATGCCGATTGGGTGGCCCCGTTCACCGAACTGGCACGCTGGAAGGATTATCTGGGCGACGGCTTTGAAGCGCAGACTTATCCTGACAGCCAGAACCTGTTCACCTTGGGCCGTGCTGCGGTCTATCCGGCGGGGTCGTGGGAAATCTCGGGCTTCAACAAGCAAGCGACCTTCAAGATGGGGGCCTTCGCGCCGCCAGTGCAGGCCGCTGGCGACACCTGCTATATCTCGGATCACACCGATATAGCGCTGGGAATGAATGCGAAATCGGCGCATCCTGAGGAGACGAAGAAGTTCCTCGAATGGGTAGGCTCGGCTGAATTTGCCAAGATGTATGCCAACGCGCTGCCGGGCTTCTTCAGCCTGAATTCGACCCCGGTGGAGATGCAAGACCCGCTGGCGCAAGAGTTCGTCTCGTGGCGCGGCAAGTGCCAGTCGTCGATCCGCTCAACCTATCAGATCTTGTCGCGCGGCACCCCGAACCTTGAAAACGAAACCTGGAACGCCTCGGCCAATGTGATCAAGGGCACCGAGACGCCGGAAGCCGCTGCCGCCCGTCTGCAAGAGGGTCTGGCCAGCTGGTATGAGCCGCAGAAGGCCAAGTAAGCCTGCTCTGACCCAAACGCCGGGGGGCTTCGCGCCCCCCGGTCCCCTGCTTGGCGCTTTTTCTGCGAACCCGAGGTTGACCGCATGTCCGACCGCAAACCCTTCCGCTGGCACATCGTGGTGTTCCTGGCCCCCGCCGTGCTAGTCTACACCGCCATCATGATCATCCCGCTGTTCGCGACGCTGAACCTGTCGCTGTTCACCACGGTAGACCGGGTGTCGCATTTCAACGGTTTGGGCAACTTCCGCACGCTGTTTGGCGACCCGCGCTGGTCGGCGAGTTTCTGGAACGCTTTGGCCAACAACACCTGGTTTTTCATCGTGCATATGCTGGTGCAAAACCCGATCGGCATCCTGCTGGCGGCGATCCTGTCCAACCCCCGCCTGCGCGGGGCCGCGTTCTACCGCACCGCGATTTTCGTGCCCACCATCCTCAGCTTTGTGGTGGTGGGTTTCGTCTGGAAGCTGATGCTGTCACCCATCTGGGGCGTCGCGCCTGACCTATTGAACGCCGTCGGGCTGAAATCCCTGTTCGCGCCGTGGCTGGGCAAAGAGCAATATGCGCTGACAACCTTGGCGCTGATCTCGGTCTGGCAGTTTGTCGGCATCCCGATGATGCTGATCTATGCGGCCCTGCTGAGCATCCCCGACGAGGTGATTGAGGCCGCCGAGATGGACGGTATAACGGGCGCGTCGCAATTCTGGAAGATCAAGCTGCCGCTGATCCTGCCCAGCATCGGCATTATCTCTATCCTGACATTTGTCGGCAATTTCAACGCCTTCGATCTGATCTATTCGGCGCAAGGCGCGCTGGCGGGGCCGAACTTTGCCACCGACATTCTGGGCACCTTCCTCTATCGCACCTTCTTCGGCTTTCAGTTGCAATTGGGCGATCCGAACATGGGGGCGACGATTGCCACCGCGATGTTCTTCATCATTCTGGTCGGCGTTTGCATCTATCTGTTCGCCATCCAGACGCGGCTGCGCCGCTATCAGTTTTAAGGGGGGACCATGTCTGTCTCACGCCATTCCCCCGCCCGCAGCGTCGCTGCCCATGCGGTGCTGCTGATTTACACGCTGATCGCGTTGTTCCCGGTTTTTGTGATCGTGATCAACGCCTTCAAGTCGCGCAAGGCGATCTTTGCGCATCCCTTGGCGCTGCCGAATGCCGAGACTTTGGATTGGGTCGGCTTCCAGACCGTGCTGAAACAGGGCGATTTCTTTCAGTATTTCCTGAACTCGATGACCGTCACCGTGGGCAGCCTGTTCTTCGTACTGCTGTTTGGTGCGATGGCAGCGTTTGCGCTGTCTGAGTATCGGTTCAAGGGCAATACGATGGTGGGGCTGTATCTCGCGCTGGGCATCATGATCCCGATCCGGCTGGGCACGGTGGCGATCTTGCAGTTGATGGTGGCAAGCGGGCTGGTGAACACGCTGACGGCGCTGGTGCTGGTTTACACCGCGCAGGGCTTGCCGCTGGCGGTGTTCATCCTGTCAGAGTTCATGCGGCAGGTGTCGGATGATCTGAAAAACGCAGGCCGGATTGATGGGCTGTCAGAATATCGCATCTTCTTCCGGCTGGTGCTGCCCTTGGTGCGACCCGCTATGGCGACTGTGGCAGTGTTTACCATGATCCCGATCTGGAATGATCTGTGGTTCCCGCTGATCCTAGCCCCGGCCGAGTCCACCAAAACCATCACCTTGGGCAGCCAGGTGTTTATCGGCCAGTTCGTCACCGATTGGAACGCCGTGCTCGCCGCCCTCAGCCTCGCCATTCTACCGGTGCTGGTGCTGTATCTGATCTTCTCGCGTCAACTTATTCGCGGCATCACCGCAGGAGCCGTCAAATGACCATTCGCGTTCTTGTCGCAGGCTTGGGCAATATGGGCCGCAGTCATGCCTTGGCCTATCACCTTGACCCGGCGTTCCAGATTGTCGGGCTGGTGAATCGCTCAAAGGTCGAACTGCCTGCCGAATTGCAGGGCTATCCGCTGCACACCGACTATGCACAGGCCTTGGCGGCGCTGAAACCGGACTTTGTTTGCGTGGCGACCTATTCCGACACCCACGCCGACTACGCCTGTGCCGCGATGGCCGCCGGGGCGGATGTGTTTGTCGAAAAGCCGCTTGCCACCACCGTCGCCGATGCGCGCCGGGTGCAGGCGATGGCGGTGGAAACCGGGCGTAAGGTCGTTGTCGGCTACATCCTGCGGCATCACCCAAGCTGGATCCGGCTGATCGCCGAGGCGCGGGCTTTGGGCGGGCCTTACGTGTTCCGGTTGAACCTGAACCAGCAATCGTCTGGCCCGACATGGGAGGTGCATAAGGCGCTGATGCAGACCACCCCGCCGATTGTCGATTGCGGTGTGCATTACGTCGATGTGATGTGCCAGATCACCGATGCTCAGCCGGTTGAGGTGCGCGGCATGGGCCTGCGGCTGTCGCCCGAAATCGCGCCGGATATGTATAACTACGGCCATTTTCAGGTGATTTTCGCTGATGGCAGCCTTGGCTGGTATGAGGCTGGTTGGGGCCCGATGATGTCGGACACCGCGTTTTTCGTCAAAGATGTGGTCAGCCCGAATGGCGCGGTTTCCATCCGTATGCCGGACTCGGCGCGCTCGGATGATATCGACACCCACACCAAGACCTCGCTGCTGCGGGTGCATAAGGTGGCCTCGGGGGATACCGATATTTCGATGGCGGACGAGCCGGGGCATCAGGATCTGTGCAACCGCGAGGCGGCCTATGTCGCCCGCGCGATCACCGAAAACCTCGATCTGACCCGGCATATGAATGATGCGGTGCAATCTTTGGCGATCTGCCTTGCGGCGGACGAAAGCGTGCGCTCGGGCCAACCTGTCAAGCTGGGAGCCTGAAATGGGCAATCTGACTCTTACCAATGTGACCAAAAGCTTCGGCACAACCGATGTGATCAAGGGCGTCAATTTGCGCGTTGAGGATGGCGAGTTCTGCGTCTTCGTAGGCCCGTCGGGCTGCGGCAAATCCACCCTGTTGCGGATCATCGCGGGGCTTGAGGATGCCAGTGGCGGCGAGATCAAGATTGATGGCGTGCCGGTCAACAACACCCCACCCAGCAAGCGCGAAATCGCGATGGTGTTCCAATCCTATGCACTTTATCCGCATCTGACGGTGCGCGACAACATGGGGCTGGGGCTGAAACAGGCAGGCTCATCCTCGGCGCAGGTGGCGCAAAGCGTGGCGCGCGCCTCTGGCATGTTGTCGCTGGATGCGCTGCTGGACAGGCGGCCTGCGGAGTTGTCAGGCGGGCAGCGTCAGCGCGTGGCGATTGGCCGCGCCATCGTGCGCACCCCCAAACTGTTCCTCTTTGACGAGCCGCTCTCAAACCTCGACGCCGCGCTGCGCGTCAACACCCGCATCGAAATCGCCCGCCTGCACCGCGAGTTGAAGGCCACCATGGTCTATGTCACCCATGATCAGGTTGAGGCGATGACCTTGGCCGACAAGATCGTGGTATTGAACGCAGGCCGGGTAGAACAAGTCGGCCGCCCGATGGATTTGTATAACGACCCCGACAACGCCTTCGTCGCGGGCTTTATCGGCAGCCCCAAAATGAACTTCCTCAAGGCCGCCGCCTTGGGCGAGGCGGGCGAAACGGTGGGCGTGCGTCCCGAACATCTGGCGATCTCACGCGAAAGCGGCGCAATTCCGGGCCGGATCAGCCATGTCGAAAAGCTGGGCAGCGAGACCTTGGTTTACGTGCGCGCAGACCCCCACGGCCTGCTGACAGTGCGGCAGTTTGGCGAGCAGGATTTCGCGGTGGATGAAGCCGTCTACCTCACCGCCGACGCCGCACGCGCCTTCCGCTTTGACGCGAACGGTTTGCGGATGCGCTAAGCGCCGCGCCAAGATCGCCGCAACGCGTCGGGCGGGCAGGGTATAATCCCCGCCCGCCCGTTTGCATTCAGCGCAGTCTCAGGCCTTGGCGAAGGCCAACAGGTCCGGGTTGATCACCTCGGGATGGGTGGCGAACAGGCCATGCGACAGGCCGGGATAGGTCTTGATCGCCCCATTGCGCAGCAATTTGATCGCCTTGTGCGCCGAATTGGCAATCGGCACGATCTGATCATCTTCGCCATGCAACACCAGCACCGGCACGCTGATCGCCTTCAGATCCTCGGTGAAATCGGTCTCCGAGAACACCTTGACGCAGTCGTAATGCGCCTTGGCGCCCCCCGACATGCCCTGCCGCCACCAGTTGTTGATCAGGCCTTGGCTGACTTTGGCACCTTCCCGGTTAAAGCCGTAGAACGGGCCAGACGGCAGGTCGAGGAAGAATTGCGCCCGGTTGTTCAGCACTCCGGCCCGGATCCCATCAAAAACCTCCATCGGAACACCATCGGGATTGGCGTCAGATTTCACCATCACCGGCGGCACGGCGCTGATCAGTACCGCCTTGGCAACCCGACCGGCTTCGGCGCGGGCCACATAGCGGGCAACCTCGCCGCCCCCGGTGGAATGGCCGATGTGGATGGCATTGCGCAGATCCAAGGCGCGGGCCAGTTCGGCCACATCGGCGGCATAGGTATCCATATCGTTGCCGGTATCGGTCTGGTCCGACCGACCATGACCGCGCCGGTCATGCGCAATCACGCGATAGCCCTGCGCCAGAAAGAACAGCATCTGGTTGTCCCAGTCATCGCTGGACAGCGGCCAGCCATGGTGGAACACCACCGGCTGCGCATCTTTCGGGCCCCAGTCTTTGTAAAAGATCGTGGTTCCGTCTTGGGTTTTGATCGTAGCCATCTGAAGATCTCCTTGGGTTTGAGCAAAATTCATCTTCGGCAGCGCGATGACCGCCGCGGTCGCAGCCGTCATCATCATCATAGCGCGTCGCGTAACATCTGTGTGCATCGGCTGTCCTTTCGGTTTCGACATGGACAAATCTACGCATCTCGTCGCAGGGTAACGAGTGGCGGAACGGACAATGATCGGGGGAAAACGGACATGGCGCGCGACTCTGGCCCAGTGGCTCAAATCGGTCTTTTGATCTACCCCGGCTGCCAACTGGCGGCGATCTATGGCCTGACAGACCTGTTCCGCATCGCTGTGCAGTGGAGCGGCGATCCACCCCGCGAAATCCGCGTCACCCATTGGCAGGCCACAGAAGACGGCGTCTCTTGCATCTGGGATAGCCTTCCCGGCGCGCCGCACCGACTGACCCATGTGATCGCGCCGCCCAGCATCATCATGCCCGAAAATATGGCCCCAGCCCCTGCGGCGGCGATCTGGTTGCGCGAGCAGCATACGGCGGGGGCGACGCTGTGTTCGGTCTGTGCGGGCGCCTTTGTGCTGGCAGAGACCGGCTTGATAGATGGCCGCCGCGCCACCACGCACTGGGCCTTTGCACAGCAACTGGCGCAGCGCTTTCCGAAAGTGCATCTGGCAGCGCAGCATATGGTGCTGGATGAGGGCGACATCATCACCGCGGGCGGTATTCTGGCCTGGGCCGATCTTGGCCTGACCCTGGTCGAGCGTTTGCTTGGCCCCGCCACCATGCTGGCGACGGCACGGTTTCTGCTGGTCGAACCGCCGCGCCAAAGCCAGTTGCCCTTCGCGCAATTCATTCCGCGGTTTGATCATGGCGACGATGCGATCCGGCAAAGCCAGCACCACATCCATGCCAATGCCACCACCCTGCAGGGCGTCGCCGATCTGCAAGCTGCCGCTGGCATGACCGGGCGCACGTTTCTGCGACGGTTCAGTGCCGCTACCGGGTTTCGTCCGGTCGAATACATTCAGCATGTGCGCATCGCCAAGGCGCGCGAAGCGTTAGAGCGCAGCTTGACCCCGGTGGACCGTATCGCGTGGGATGTGGGCTACGCCGACCCCGCCGCGTTTCGCAAGCTGTTCCAAAAACTGACCGGACTGTCGCCCGCCGCCTATCGTCAGCAGTTCGGCATTACCGCCGAGGGGGCCTAAGCCTGCATGCCCCCGACCGGATCGCAATGCGGTTCAGGCAGAGGTCACCTATGCAAAAAGCGCCCCGAGGGACGCTTTTTATGCAGTCGTCTGTCATTCCGATGGAGCGGGCGATGAGATTCGAACTCACGACCCTAACCTTGGCAAGGTTATGCTCTACCCCTGAGCTACGCCCGCAACCGTCGGATGGCGGTGAAATAAGCGAGGGGCGGGGCGGCTGCAAGAGCAAAAATGCAAGCACCCCGCTGATTTCTCGCGATGATTTCCCACCGCCCCTCAGGCCGAGGCAATCGCCGCCGATTTCGCCGGGGCCTTGACGGTTTCGGCGGCGCGCAGGATGGCCTCTGCGATGAAATCTAACTCGGCCTCGGTCAGCCGGGTGGGCAAGCGCACGTCGCAGGCGCGCATCAACATCGCGCGGGTCTGCGGCAGATCGGGGGCAGGGCCAAGGAACTCCCAGTTCCAGAACGCGCGGGCATTGCCTTCGGTCAGGCCAAAGATCTGCACCGTCACCCCGCGTTGCTTGGCATGCGCCTGAAACGCATGCGCCTGCGCATCGCTCCACTCACCCAGCAGATTGAACTGGATGGAATCGGGCGCGCGTTGCTCTGCGGGCAGGGCGGGTGGCACGGTCAGGTGGGGCGAGGCATTCAACTGATCGGCGACGCGGTCATGCCCGGCGCGCCCTTTGGCGACGCGGGTGGCAACCTCGGGCAGTTGCGGGCGGATCACCGCGGCAGACAGGTTCTGCATCCGCATGTTGTAAAGTGGTAGCTTGTTTTGCCACAGCATATAGCTGTTCTGCATGCCGGGATGTTTCTTCCAGTTCTGCTCATACGCGCCCGACATGATCACGCAGCGCGCCGCGATTTCGGGATCATCGGTGATCAGAATCCCGCCTTCGCCCGCATTCACCAGCTTGTAGGATTGGAAGCTGAAACAACCGACCTTGCCGATGGTGCCGATATTCTTGCCGTGCCATGTGGTGCCCAGCGAATGCGCGGCATCCTCGATCACCGGGATACCTGCGGCATCACACAGCGCCATGATTGCATCCATATCGCTGGTGTGCCCGCGCATATGGCTGATCAGCACCGCCGCAGCACCGGGCAGTTTGGCGGCGAAATCCGCCATATCAACGCGGTAATTCTCGCCCACTTCCACCAGAACCGGCGTGCAATCGGCATGGACGACGGCAGAGGGCACAGCGGCAAAGGTAAACGCCGGGATCAGGATTTTGGCATCGCGCGGCAGATCCAGTGCCTTGATCGCAAGGAACAGCGCCGCCGAACACGAAGCCACGGCCAGCGCATATTTGCTGCCCAGCAGATCGGCAAATTCCTGCTCCAGCAGGGCAACCGGCGCACCCTCGGCGGCGGTGTAGCGGAACAGATCGCCCGAGGTCAGCAGGCGCTCAATCTCGGCCCGCGCGGCCTCGGGGATCGCTTCGGATTGATGGGTATCGGGGGCGCGGGTCTGTCCGTCTGCGGCCATGATCACAGCTTTCCTTAAACTCTTCTTCAGGAAAGCTTTAAACGCAAGGTCAGTGACAGGCTAGTGACATTCGCGGGCCTGCGGCGAAATCCGCCGATCAAATGGGCAGATTTTTGCTGTATCTGGGGGATTGGCAGCTGCTGCCCGCTATAAGGCGGGCGGCAGGGGGAAGAAATCGGCTACAACCCCAACCGATCCCGCATCGAATACCACGTCATCGCCAGCACCAGCATCGGCCAGCGCAAGGCCACACCGCCCGGAAAGCGCGGCTGCGGCAGGCTGGCCATCAGATCAAAGCGTTCCGACTGCGCGGCAGTGGCTTCGGCCAGGATTTTCCCCGCCAGCGTCGCCATCGCCACGCCATGCCCGGAATAACCCGAGGCCGACAGCGTGTTGGCATAGGGCCGCGTAAAGCACGGCATCCGGTTCATGGTGATCGCCAAAGTCCCGCCCCAGGCATAGTCGATCCTGGTATCTTTCAGTTGCGGATAGACCTGCAACATCGGTTTCGACACCGCCTTGATCAGATCGGGAAAGCGATAGCCATAAGACTCGCCGCCGCCAAACAGCAGCCGATTATCCTCGGACAGCCGCCAATAGTTCACCACAAACTTGGTATCCGCCACCGCCACCGGCTGCGAAAGGATATCTCGGGCACGCTCCCCAAGCGGTTCGGTCGCCAGAATGAAGTTGTTGATCGGCATCACCTTGGCCGCAACCTTGGGCGCAAGATTGCCCAGATAGCCATTGCCCGCCAGGATCAACTGCTTGGCCCTGACCACGCCTCGCGCGGTATGCACCACCGGTGCCGCCCCATGATCAATGCGGATCACTTCCGACAACTCGTGCAGCCGCGCCCCCGCATCCGCCGCCGCACGCGCCAGCCCCAGCGCATAATTCAGCGGATGCAAATGCCCGGCATCCCGGTCAATCTCGCCGCCCTTATACACCTTCGATCCGATCAGAGCCTGAATCCCGTCGCGGTCCAGCAGCTCCAGATGGCTATAGCCGTAATCGCGTTGCAGCTTTTCGGCATAAGCATGGGTGTGGCGCACCTCGGCATCGGTCCA
Organism: Cypionkella sinensis; assembly: GCF_042646385.1. Lineage (NCBI taxonomy): Bacteria > Pseudomonadati > Pseudomonadota > Alphaproteobacteria > Rhodobacterales > Paracoccaceae > Cypionkella > Cypionkella sinensis. Next base: position 300,351 of record NZ_JBHRTO010000001.1, read on the forward strand.
GCAGGCATGGGCGATGCCGGGGTAAAACCTCACCGGCATCGCATGGCTCTGGATGAGGTTCTTCACCAAAGCCTTTGATTCCTCTGCCAGATCCCACAGCTTATGCGCGGCCTCAGCCCCCACTGCGGCCTCGATCCAATCCTGATCCTGCCGCTGGCCCGAGCCAACCTGCCCGCCATTGCGCCCCGACGCGCCAAAGCCGAGCTTATGCGCCTCCAGCAGCACCACATCATAGCCGCGCTGGGCCAGATGCAGCGCCGCCGACAGGCCAGTATAACCGCCACCGACGATGCAGACATCGGCCCGCGTCTCACCCTGCAAGGCGGGGAAGGGGGCCAGCGGCGTGCGCGTCGCAGCATAGTAAGACGGGGGATATGCCCCCGTCTGATCATTCGCGTGCAGCAAGTTCATGGCTTACACGTTCAGCAACAGATGCTCGCGTTCCCACGGGCTGATGACTTGCAGGAACTCTTTGTATTCGTTGCGTTTCACCGAGTCATAAACCGCAATGAACTCAGGCCCCATCACCTCGCACAGCGCCTTGTCCTCTTCCAGAAGGTCCAAAGCATCGCCCAGATTGACCGGAATATCGTCGCTGTCGATATAGGCCGATCCCGCAAATTCCGGGCGCGGGTTTTTCTTCTCCATCAGGCCCAGATAGCCGCAGGCGAGCGTCGCGGCGATACCCAGATAGGGGTTGCAATCCATCCCCGGCAGGCGGTTTTCCACCCGGCGGCCCGCCGGGCTGCTGATCGGAATGCGCAACCCGGTGGTGCGGTTGTCGCGGCCCCATTCCAGGTTAATCGGCGCCGCAAAATCCGGCACATAGCGGCGATAGCTGTTCACATATGGCGCAAGCAGGGCGATGGCCCCGGTGAGGTGGTTCTGCATCCCGGCGATGAAATGCAAGAACGCCTCGGTCTCCTCGCCCTTCTTGCCCGAAAAGATGTTCTTGCCGGTTTTGCTATCCACAACCGACGTATGGATATGCATGGCCGAGCCGGGTTCGCCCGCAATCGGTTTCGCCATGAAGGTGGCAAAGCAATCGTGGCGCAGGGCTGCCTCGCGGATCATCCGCTTGAAGAAGAAGACATCATCGGCCAGCCGGATCGGGTCGCCATGTGCCAAGTTCAACTCGATCTGGCCCGCGCCGCCTTCTTGCAGGATACCATCAATTTCAAGGCCTTGCGCTTCGGCAAAGTCGTAAATGTCGTCAATCACCTTGCCGTATTCGTCGATGGCTGACAGGCTATAGGCCTGCTTCCCCGCCGCGCGCCGCCCCGAACGCCCCATCGGCGGAATAACCGGCTGGTTGGGGTCGATGTTGCGGGCGGTCAGAAAGAACTCCATCTCGGGGGCCACAACCGGCGTCCAGCCCTGCGCCGCATAGAGATCCATGATCCGGCGCAGCACGTTGCGCGGCGCGAAGGGCACGAGGTTGCCCTGCTGATCCTTGGCATCATGGATCACCTGCAACGTCACATCCGCCGTCCAGGGCGCGGCTGTGGCGGTGGTGAAATCCGGCTCAAGGATCATATCCGGCTCGGTGAAGGCATCGAACGGATTGTCCGCCCATTCGCCGGTGATGGTTTGCAGAAAGATCGAATTGGGCAGGAAGTAGTTGCCCTGATGGGCGAATTTGCCCGCAGGCATCGCCTTGCCACGCGCCACGCCGGCGATATCGCCAATCACACATTCCACTTCATCCACACGGCGATCACCGATGTAGTTACGTGCTGCCTCTGGCAGCTGGTCGGTCCATTTGGACATGTTTTCACACTGTTGGTTCGGGTTAACCCCGTCGGTCAGGCGGGGACGTTTTGTCTTTTGGCCTTGAAGAAAGCAGCGATCTGCGCCGCCATCGTCTGATCCTGTATCGGGTCTGACAGCCGCTTTGCGGCTGCCGACATGACCTCGTCGGGGACCAGACCTTTGCCCCGAGTCTGCATCAGGCCATCAATGAATTCGGGACGAAATTCAGGATGGGCTTGCACCGTCAACATGCGGTCGTCGTAAAGCAGTGCCGCATTGGTGCAGAATTCGTTTGTCGCCAACAGCTTCGCATTGGCAGGCTTTTCCGTGACCTGATCGCGATGCCAGGCGTTCAGCGTGATGTGCTGGCCGTTGAAATCGTAATCGGTCGCCCCCACCGCCCAGCCACCGGCGTAACGCTCTACCTTGCCACCCATGGCTTGCGCGATGATCTGATGGCCAAAGCAGACGCCAACCATCGGCACATGCGCGGCATAGGCGTTGCGGATGAAATCCTCCAGCGGCGGAATCCAGTCGTGATCTTCATAAGCGCCGTGGCGCGAGCCGGTGATCAGCCAGCCATCACATTCCGAAACCGAGGCCGGAAACTGGTTTTCCACCACGCGATAGGTGCGGAAGGTGAAACCATTGCCCGCCAGCAGGCGCGCAAACATGTCAGGATAATCGCCCGAGGTTTCCACCAGAGCGTCGGGGGCCAGACCTGTTTGCAAGATGCCGATAAGCATGAAATTTCCGTGTTGCTGAAAACGAAGTTTGCGCCGCGCCCCCCATTTTGGTCAAGAGGGGACGCGAAGGCTTTGATGGCACACACTGGCCGCGGTTTACACCGTGTCCAGATAAAGTTCGGTCCGCTCGGCGTCGGTCAACTCACCGATATAGTGGTGTTCCTGCCGTTTGGTCGAAACGAGGTTCTTGATCAGCTCGGGGTGGATAAAGCGGCTGACGATCTCGGATTGCTCCAGCGCGTCAATCGCAGCCTCCCAACTGGTGGGGATCTGCGCCAGGCCTTCGACAGCATAGGCATTGCCGACGATGGGGCTGGGCGCTTCCATCTGCTGCTCGATCCCGTCCAAAGCCGCACCCAGAATGGCCGCCAGCATGAGATAGGGGTTCACATCGCCACCAGCCACGCGATGCTCGATCCGCCGCGCGGTCGGGTTGCCCGCCGGAATACGGATCGCCGCGGTGCGGTTCTCATAGCCCCAGGCAATCGCAGTGGGGGCATGTTTGCCCGGCACCAGACGTTCATAGCTGTTCTGGTGCGGCGCGAAGATCAGCGCGGAATCGTGCATCGCATTCAGACATCCCGCCACCGCGTTCTTCATCATCGCGGTGCCTTTCGGGCCGCCGCTGTCAAACACGTTATCGCCCTTCTCATCAATCACCGAGAAATGGGTGTGCAGACCCGAGCCGGAATATTCCGGGTAGGGTTTCGCCATGAAACTGGCAGCAAAGCCGTGGCGCCGCGCCAGACCCTTCACCAGCATCTTGAACAGCCAGGCATCATCGGCGGCGCGCAGCGCGTCGTCGCAATGCATCAGGTTGACCTCGAACTGCCCCAACCCGGTTTCCGAGGTGGTGGTGTCGGCGGGAATGTCCATCGCCTCGCAGGCGTCGTAAAGATCGGTGAAGAACGTATCGAACGCATCCAAAGCCCGGATCGACAGCGTTTCCGCCGCCTTGCGCACCTTGCCAGAGCGGGGCGAGGCCGGGGCCTGCAGGTTCTTGCCGGAATCGTCGATCAGGAAAAACTCCAGCTCCATCGCGCAAACCGGGGTCAGACCCTTGGCCTTGAAGCGATTCACCACCGTGGCCAGCGCATGACGCGGATCGCCCTCATACGGCGTGCCGTTTTCGCGGAACATCCAGATCGGCAGCAGCGCAGTCGGCGCCTCCAGCCATGGCATCGGCATAAAGCCCCGCTCGGTCGGCTTCAGAATGCCATCCTGATCGCCCTGTTCAAACACCAGCGGGCTGTCGTCAATATCTTCGCCCCAAATGTCGAGGTTCAGCACGGAAAACGGAAATCTTGTGCCGCTTTTCACCACGTTATCGGCAAAGCGCGCAGGCACGCGCTTGCCACGGGCTTGCCCGTTCAAATCCGCCGCGGCGACACGAATGGTCCGCACGTCGGGATGCTTTCTCAGCCAGTCTTTCATCATTACACATCAGGAGGGCACAGCCCCGCCCACACTTGCCACAACGGCCAGCGGACAGATCGGATCATGCCCTTGATCCTATCCTTTTTTCTGATCCCGGCGGCTGCCACGATAGCAGTCCCGCAATTTGATCAAATTCAGCTTACTATCGGACAAGCTGAGGACGCAAGCGAATTCTGCTGCGGATGTTTTGTGGCAGATGCCGGTTCAGATGCCGGTTGATGCGGCCAAACACCCAGATCAGGCCCAGCGTCAGCAGCACGAAATACATCGCGACAATCGGATACGGGATGAAAGGGTTAAAGGTTTTGTCCGCGAAATAGTTGGCATAATACAGCGCATCGCCCTGTTGGCTCAGCGCCGGAAAGCCCGAGAAAAACACCAAGGTCGTGGACTGAAACAGAAAAATCGCTTCGTTGGTATAGCCGGGCCATGCCAGCCGCAGCATGGTCGGCCATTGAATGCGGCGGAACTTGTTCCATCCGGTGATGCCATAAGCCTCGGCAGCCTCAAGATCGCCTTTCGGGATCGAGCGCAAAGCACCGTAGAAAATCTCGGCGGAATAAGCGGCGGTATTCAGAAACAGCACGATCAGCGCCCCGGCCCAGGCCTTGGTCAGCCAGGACGCGGTTACGGTCAGGCCGAACACCTCGATGCCTGCGCGCGGCAGCGTCACAAGCAATTCATAGGCAAGGAAGAACTGGATGAACAAAGGCGAGCCGCGAAACACAAACACGAACCATTCGGCAGGTTTGCGCACAAATGGGTTATGGGCAATGCGCGCCAAGGCCAGCGCATTGGCCAGAAAGAACCCGAACAGCAGCGCCAAGACACCGAAATACACGTTCCAGATCAGCCCCGAACCAATCAGGGTGAATTGCTGGCACAAAGTGAAATCGGTTTTCGGCAGCAGTTTCGCGCCAATCCCGATGGAGCGCAGCGCGTAATCGGTGAAGGTTTCCCAGCAGCTCATATCGCGGCCTTTCGCATCGCTTCGCCAGCAGCGGTGGCTTGGCCGCGCGACAGCCGGTTGGCAATCCAGCTCAGCACGATCTCCGAAACTTTGGTCATCAGCAGGTAGAACACCAGCAGGCCAAGGAAGTAATACAGCCGCCAGTCGGGGTGTGGATAATCATAGGCTTGGGTCTTGGTGCCGCCCAATTCGCGGGCGTAATAAACGATATCCTTGACCGACAGCAGGAACAGCAGCGGCGTCGCCTTGATCAGGATCATCCACAGGTTGGTCAGGCCGGGCAGGGCGTAAGTCCACATCTGCGGCACCAGCACGCGGCGAAACACTTGACCGTGGCTCATCCCATAAGCCTCGGCAGTTTCCAGCTGCGCGCGCGGCACCGCCTGCATCGCGCCATAGATCACATTGGCCACGAACGCGCCGAACACGATGGCAAAGGTGATCACCGCAAGGCCAAAGCCATAGGCCTGATTGACGAAGGCCGAGGCCGTGGCAAGCGGCACTTTTGCCTCGGGGCAGACGTGGAATTCCATGCCGCGAAACACCGGCAGGCTGGTGTCGGGGCAGACGCGCAGAAAGTTCAGATATTCGATGCCCTGATCAAGGGCGATGACGAAAAACAGGAAATAGACAATATCGGGCACCCCGCGCACCATCGCTGAATAGGCTTTGCCCAGCCAGCGCAAAGGCGCGATCTGACTGCGTGCGGCCATAGCACCGCCAAAGCCCAAGGCCATCGCCACCGGGGCGGTGATCGCCAGCAACAGCAAGACGGTGACAAAAGACCAATAGAAATCGAGATGCTTCCCCGAGGTCAGGTAGCATGTGGCCCAAGTCAGGCCCTCAATCGCTTTGGGGTCGGCGCAAGCTGCAAACATCTGATCTGCCCGGAATAAAGCGGCCCCCCGCGCGTGGCAGGGGGCCTTTGCGGATTAGAACTTCAGGCCTTCGGCACCGAAATACTTCTCGATCAGCGCGTTCAGGCTGCCATCAGTTTTCATCGACTTGATCGCGGTGTCGAGTTTGCCTTTCAACTCGGTATCGGACTGGCGCAGACCCAGACCAACGCCGCCACCGATCGAGATATCTTCACCCACGAAAACGAGGGCACCGTTGGACTCAGCCTCGAACGGGCGCAGGTAATCTTTGTCGGCAAACACCGCCGCAGCTTCGCCGTTGCGCACCGCAGCCACGGTTTCATCGGGGGTGGGGAATTCCAGCAGCGTGGCACCCGATTCCGCGACATAAGCCGCCTGAATCGTGCCAACCTGTGCCGAGACGATGCCGGTTTTCACATCGGCATCGGCGCTGGCAGCCAGATAGGCCGAAGCGGCTGGCGGGTAGTAGTTTTCCGAAAAGGTGATGACCTTCGACCGCTCATCGGTGATCGACATGCCCGCGATGATCACATCGTAGTTGCCCGATTGCAGGTTGGGGATGATGCTGTCCCACTCGTTGGTGGTCCAGGTGCATTCCAGCGCCGCCCGCTTGCAGACCTCATCGCCGAACTCACGCTCGAAGCCTGCCACTTCGCCCTTGTCGTCGATAAAGTTGAAGGGGGGGTAAGCGCCCTCGGTGGCCAGACGCACCACGTCAGCCGATGCAAAGCCCGCGGTCATGATCAAGGCCGTCGCAAGAAGCAGTTTTTTCATTGTCGTCTCCCAGTTGGTTAGTCGTCGTTTGGTTTGGTTTAATGCGCGCCCGCAGACAGAAAGCCGCGCAGACGCTCGGTCTTGGGGTTGCCGAACAGCTCAGCCGGCGGGCCTTCTTCCTCGATCTTGCCCAGATGCAGGAAGATCACGTGATCCGAGACATCGGCCGCCAGTTTCATGTCATGCGTCACCAGGATCATCGTGCGCCCCTCATCGGCCAGCGCCTTGATCACCTTGATCACCTCTTGCTCCAACTCGGGGTCCAGCGCCGAAGTTGGCTCGTCAAATAGCAGCGCACGCGGTTCCATGCACAAGGCTCGCGCGATCGCGGCGCGTTGTTGCTGCCCGCCCGACAGCATCGCAGGCCAAGCATCGGCCTTGTCGGCAATGCCCACCTTGGCAAGATATTCCCGCGCCTTCGCCTCAACCTCTTTCGGATCGCGCTTCATCACCGTCACCGGCGCTTCCATCACGTTCTGCAGAATCGTCATATGCGACCACAGGTTGAACTGCTGAAACACCATCGAAAGATTGGTCCGCATCCGCGTCACCTGCGCCCGGTCCGCCGGGTGGCGGCCAAGGCCCTGACCCTTCCAGCGCACCGGCTCGCCCTCAAAGCGGATCTCGCCCTGCTGGCTGTCTTCCAACAGGTTGCAACAGCGCAGCAGCGTCGATTTCCCCGACCCGGACGAGCCGATCAGCGACACCACATGCCCGCGCGGGGCGGTCAGATCGACGCCCTTCAACACCTCAAGCGAGCCGTAGCTTTTGTGCAGATCGTGGATCGCAATGACGGGTGTCTCGGCAGATTCGTTCACTTGGGGGCCTTGAATTGAGGGCAGGTGATTGAATAGGGCGCATAATGCGCGTCATTGCAACGGGTTTCCCCGCGCATTTTGGCAAGGCTTTGGGCGTTTTGCCTAAGACTTGTGCGCAAGCTGCGCAGGTGAGGCCGGGGTGGGCACCGCAAGATAGGCGCTGGCCGGAATGGCCACCAACCCCTTCAGATGCAGCACGGCGCGGTCAGCATCGCTCAAACCCGCAATCGCCGCCGCGGTCACGCGGAAATACAGCGCCGCATCCGCGCCCTTGGCGGTGATATAGGGCAGCACCGGGGTCGGCGGCTCGGTGCGGGCGATTTCGCGCAGCTTCGCGGCGAACGGCTCGTAAGTGGTCAGCAACTTCCAGGTCAGCGCATCAATCGCCGCCAGATCGGCCCGCTCATCCGCCACCGCCAGCGCCGACAAACGATGCCCGCCGGTCTGCAAACTGGGCGGAAAATCCAGCCCATGCGCTGCCGCATGGTTCTGTGGTGCCGCCCAACCCGACTGGCTGAGGTCCTCGTTATAGGCAAAACGCGCGCCCGAAAACTCGGCCAAAGTGCTGCGGGCGTCATCAAAACGGGCGACAAACACCGAATTGTAATGCCCCGGCGGGCAGCCCGGCAGGCCATAATCCGGTGTGCCGATCAGCGTCACCTGATCGTGCAGCTTGGCGCGAAACGGAAAGCCGCAGGTCTGCGAGAACACCAGTTCCGGCGATTGCCACGCATCCCAATACGCATGTTCTCCGCGTGTCAGCGCATCGGGGGCGGCAATCCCCTCGGCACGCAGGCCATCGCGGATCGCAACCCAAAGCCGATCATTGGCGGCCGCCGTCTCAGCCCGGTCATACATGCCCAAAGATGCAATCATGGTCTATCCGCCCTTTGCCGTGCTTGCGCTGATTCGACATCCGTCAGCCCCAGCAGATTGGCCAGCAGCCGCATTTGCTGATCCTCCGACGCATCGCGCTGGCCATCGGCAAGCGCCACCGACCAAAGCGCCTCAAGCAGACCGGCCCGATCCTCAACCGGCACAGCGGCCTTCAGCGCGCGGGTAAACCGCACGGTATCGGGCGCCTGCAATTCCAATTCCTCGGCCTGCGCCCGCAAGGCTGCGGCCTCGAACGCATCCAAGCCGTTGCGGGTCATCAGGATTTTCTCGATCCGCTCGACCTCTTCGGCGGCGTAAAGCCCATCGGTGCGCGCGACGCGCACCAAAAGTGCCGCCAGCGCCAACCGCGCATCGGGGTCGGCCAAACGGGGTGGGGCGGGAGCCAGAAGGCTGCGAAGGATTTCTGCAAACATACCCGCAGAATAGGCGGGCATTTTGCGGATGCCAAGCGGTTACGGGCGGCGGATTTGCCCCGAACTGATCGCCACGGCGCTGCCCTTGATCCGCACCGCACTCGGCCCTTGCGGACTTGCATCGATGCTCAGCCCGACCACGCTGGGGCGACCCATCTCGATGCCTTGGCGCAGCGTCAGGCTGGTGGTGCCGGGGCCGATCGCAGCACTGGCCCAAAGCTGGGCGGCAAGAATGGCGCTGGCCGATCCGGTGGCCGGGTCTTCCGGGATGCCTGCGGTGGGCGAAAACATCCGCGCCTGATAATCGCATCCGTCGCCGGCAGTATACAGATAGGCGCTGTCCACCTCGGCCAGCGCCATCAACGCCGACCAATGCGGCTCGTGCGGCTTGGCGCTGCCAAGCGTTTCCAAACTATCCACCGGCACATACAGAAAGCGCGGCCCGCCCTGATGGGTGGCGGGGCGGTGATTGGCAAAGCCAATCTGGCCTGGCACAAGCCCAAGGCTCGCCGCGATCAGATCACGCGGCAGATCGGTTTTCACCGTGAAGGGCACGACGGGGGCGGTGAATTCCGCAGTGATCTGGCCGCCCTTCTGCACAACTTGCACCGGGACAAGGCCCGCTTCTTCTTCCAACGTGATTAGCGTTTCAAAATCGCCACTCTGCGCCATGCGCGCCAGATGAATGGCGCAGCCAACGGTGGGGTGGCCCGCAAACGGGATTTCAGCGGTGGGGAAGAAAATGCGGACGCGCGCCGTGTGGGCGGGGTTTTGCGGCGCCTGCACAAAGATGGTTTCCGAAAGGTTGAACTCGCGCGCGATGGTCTGCATCTGCGCAGTCGTCAACCCATCCGCCCCCAGAACCACCGCCAGAGGATTGCCCGAAAACGCGGTTTCCGTGAACACGTCAAGCGTATGAAATTCCAGCATGTGAAAGCCCCGTTCCGGTCGATGTTTGCGCCTATGTCGGTGCAGCATAGGCACAGTCGGCAAGCTCTGCCACAGGGATCGAACGCACAGCGTTTCTCAGGATTTGAAGCAAAACCACTACATATTGTGGAAAGCGGGGGGAAATTGGCGGCTTAACACAAGTCATTCCCAGCTGGGAATGATGCAGCGCCAGCCGAAGGCAACCGCCAAAGGCCAAAGGCGGTCGTGCCTTACAACGCCTTGAACTTCGCCTCGATCCGCGCGGCTTCCTCGGCCAGACCGTAAGGCGGATTGACGATGAACATCCCCGACCCCTCCATCCGATGCCCTTCACGCGCAGGCGGAAAGCGCACCTCTGATCGCAGGCCTTCCGGGAACTGCGCCTGCAGCGCCTTCAGCATCGGCCCATGCGGCCCCCCCACCAGCAAGGGATACCACAGCGCGATGATGCCGACGTTCCATTTGCGATTGATATTGGCGATGTGCTTGGGGATGGCGTCGTAATCGGCCTTCACCTCATAGCTGGGATCAATCAGCATCATCCCCCGGCGCGGTGTCGGCGGGGTGATGGCAAGCGCCAGTTCGAAGCCGTCCTTCTGGTAGATATGCGCAGACCACGGGTTCAGGGCATGGCGCAGGTGCTGATGTTCCTGCGGATGCAATTCGGCCAGATGGATCGTATCCTGATCGCGCAACGAAAGCGCCGCGATCAGCGGAGAGCCGGGGTAGGCCATCGGCCCATAGCTGGCGCGCACCTCATTCAGACGCTGGCGGTAGGGGTGATCCTTGGCGAACCAGCCTTCCGCAATCGCGATGCCGGCCTCGGCCTCGCCAGTTTTCAGCGCTTCCTCGCTGCCTAGATCATAAAGGCCCCGACCTGCATGGGTCTCGATATAGGTCAGCGGTTTGTCTTTCTGGATCAGGTAATCCAGCATCGCCGCCAGAAGCGCGTGCTTCTGAACATCGGCGAGGTTTCCAGCATGGAACAGGTGTTGATAAGACAGCATGACGCTGTCCTATCAGGGGCGCAGACGGTTACAAGATGAAATCCGAAGCCTGCATGCTGGCAACCTCGTTCATCAGGATGCGGAAATCAGCACGGCCATCGCCGTTCAGATCGCCCATGACAAAATCGCCATCAAAGCGCAACTCGCCAGCGTGGCGGGTGAAATCAGTGGTGATAAAGGTAAAGGCCTGATTGCCCGCCACTTGCACGTTGGCATCGATGGCCTGCAGGTTGAGCTTGTCATTCTGGGCGCGGCTGAAATCCATGATGATATCGGCCTGCGTCGCCGAAATCGGCGCATCGGCGGCGGATATGAAGATGAACCGATCCGCCCCACCACGCCCCTCTAGCACGTCAAAGCCCAAGCCGCCGGTCAGTCTGTTGGCGCCGTTCGTCCCCATCAGATCATCGTTGTTGTTCGATCCGATCACATTCTCGATCGAGATCAGCCGCTCTTGCCGGGTGGCGCTGGTCAAAGCGGTGCCAGCGGCCAGATCGACGGTGACGCCCACGCTGGTCTCATCGCTGCGGGGCAGGTAGCTGATGGTGTCCGAACCAGGTCCGCCGTGAAAGGTGTTTGCCCAGCCGACCGAGTGGAACAGATCATTGCCCGCCTCGCCGAAATACAGGCTTTTGAAGGTCTGCACCGCAAAAGTATCCGCCCCCGCCCCGCCAAACACCTGATCGGCGCGGTCGGTGCTGAACGAGCCAAAGCCGAGGCCGACATAGGTGTCATTGCCGTCGCCCAAGCGGATGATGTTGCCGAATTCCTTGTGATTGACCACGGCATCGTTGCCGATCCCGGCATCGACGCGGTTGCTGCCGCCCAGATCGTCGGTGCGGTTGAGGATGATGGTATCATCGCCCGCCAGCCCGAGTATCTGCAGCGCGACGTTATCGGCGACGGCGGATTGGCTGAAGCTGTCGTTGCCTGCGGTAAGGGTGATTTGGCGGCCCATGATGATCTCCTGTTGCTTGTAGGAGAGGTTTAGCAGGGGGCCGGAATGCGGGCTGTTCCTTGGGGAACATGGCGCGCGCGTCGTTTCGGCTGCGGGGAAATCTTAGCAATAAGGCATCAAGGATCGTCTGCTGGCGATTGCCGGGGATGGGGGCGTTTTGTCAGAGGCAGATTTAATAAGCGCAGATCGAAGCGTCATCGTTGAGCCAACATGCCCCATCCTGCACCAGATCGCCCAGCGGCGTGTGAGCATGGCCCGAAAAGGGCGTTTCGTTCCAGTAACCACTTGCCTTGCCGGGGGTATTCACCAGCACGACCGCAAAGAAACGGTCATCCTTGGTTGCAATGATGAAAGAACCGTCGGTATCGGTGGGGGTAAAGACGCATTTGCCCTTGATGATCGCCTTGCCATTGATGGTCAGCTTACAATCAGCGGGGCGGGCGACATCCACTTCGGCAGATGACGGCGAAGCAAGGCAGGTCAGGCAAGCCAGAGCAACAAACTTCAGGCGGAACATTGGACATCTTCCAACATGGACTTATCAAGACAGCACCAGACATGGATAACGCTATCGGATGCTGCGTTTTGTGGCAAGAAATCGTGCGGGAGTCCGTTATGCTTCTTTCGTGTCGGGTCTGAAATCGGCGTGCAGCGGGGCGGGATCGGTGCGTGAGATCACGCAGCCTACACCAACCGCTCCACCTCTTTCGCCGCCCGTACAAAATCCGCAAACAGCGGATGCGGCGCGAAGGGTTTGCTTTTCAACTCCGGGTGGAACTGCACGCCAATAAACCACGGGTGGTCTTTGACTTCGACGATCTCGGGCAGCCTCCCATCCGGGCTCATGCCGCTAAAGATCAGGCCGCATTTTTCCAACTGCGTGATGTATTGCGCATCGACTTCGTAGCGGTGGCGGTGGCGTTCTTCGATGGTGGTGCTGCCGTAGATTTCGGCGACATGGCTGCCGGGGGTCAGGGCGGCGGTGTAGGCGCCGAGGCGCATGGTGCCGCCTTTGTCGTCGCCGACCTTGCGGGCGACGACGTGGTTGCCCTGGATCCACTCTTTCAGGTGATATACGACGGGGGTGAAGCGTTTCGCCCCGGCCTCGTGGTCAAACTCCTCAGAACCGGCGTTTGTGAGGCCTGCGAGGTTGCGGGCGCTCTCAATCACCGCCATCTGCATCCCTAGACAGATGCCAAGGTATGGCACCTTTTTCTCTCGCGCGAATTGCGCGGCCTTGATTTTGCCTTCGGTGCCACGCTCGCCAAAGCCGCCGGGGACGAGGATGGCGTGGAAGTCTTGCAGATGCGCGGCGGGGTCTTCGCGTTCAAAGATCTCGGCGTCGATCCATTCGGCGCGGACCTTGGTGCGGTTGGCCATGCCGCCATGGGTCAGCGCCTCGGCGATGGATTTATAGGCGTCTTCCAACTGGGTGTATTTGCCGACCACGGCAACGCGGACTTCGCCCTCGGCATGGGTCAGGCGGTCCATCACATCGGTCCAGCGCGCGAGGTTCGGCTTCGGCGCGGGGGTGATGCCGAACGCGTCCAGCACGGCCTGGTCGAGGCCAGCGCGATGGTAGGCGAGGGGGGCTTCGTAGATGGTTTTCAGATCATAAGCGGGGACAACGGCCTCTTTGCGGACGTTGCAGAACAGCGCGATCTTTTCCAGTTCGCGTTCCGGGATCGGGTGTTCCGAGCGGCAGACGAGGACATCGGGGGCGAGGCCGATGGATTGGAGTTCCTTGACCGAGTGCTGGGTGGGCTTGGTTTTCAACTCACCACTGGCGGCAAGGTAGGGCAGCAGCGTGAGGTGCATCAGGATCGACTGGCCGCGCGGGCGTTCGTGGATGAACTGGCGGATGGATTCGAAGAACGGCAGGCCCTCGATATCGCCGACGGTGCCGCCGATCTCACACAGCATGAAATCGACTTCTTCATCGCCGATGCGCAGGAAGTCTTTGATTTCGTTGGTGACGTGGGGGATGACCTGGATGGTCTTGCCAAGGTAATCGCCGCGCCGCTCTTTCTCAAGCACGTTGGAATAGATACGGCCCGACGATATGGAGTCGGTCTGGCGGGCGTGAACGCCGGTGAAGCGCTCGTAATGGCCAAGGTCAAGGTCGGTCTCGGCGCCGTCGTCGGTGACGAACACTTCGCCATGTTCAAAGGGCGACATCGTGCCGGGATCGACGTTCAGATAGGGGTCGAGTTTGCGCAGGCGGACGGTATAGCCGCGGGCTTGCAACAACGCTCCCAAAGCCGCCGAAGCGAGGCCCTTGCCAAGTGAGGACACCACGCCGCCGGTGATGAAAATATAGCGTGCCATGTGGGGGCCCCCGTGAATTTGGTTGAAACGGCTCTGATTCGTCAGCGTGGAATCACAGCATCACGGGAGTTGAGCAATAGCTTAAGCCAAGCCAATGCGCAACCCGACCGCTAGATGCTGTCGGTTGGCGGTGTTGCGCAGCAACAGTTGGTGTCAGTTCGAGGCAGGCGGCGCTGCGGGGGCGGTGGCGTCCGGGGTTGCCGGGGCGGTGGTTGCCGGAGCGGTCGCTGCGGGCGGGGTCGCCGGAGCCGTGGCGGCGGGCGGTGCTGCCGGGGTGCCGTCGGTCGAGGGCGGCAACAGATCACCGCCTGCGGGCAGCGCCGGAGCGGGGGTTTTGGCGGCAGGTTGTTCTGCGCCGATCTGGTCGATCACCGACGCGGTCGAAGCCGAGCGCGAGGCGAGGATGGTCATGCTGATCGAGGTCACGATGAACATCGCCGCCAGAACCCATGTGATCTTGCCCAAGGCGGTCGCTGCGGCGCGGCCCGAAATCGCCCCGCCGGATGCGCCCATGCCAAGCCCGCCACCTTCTGACCGTTGCAACAGCACCACGCCGATCAACAGAAGGGCGAGGATCAGGTGGATGGTGAGGATGACGTTTTCCATAACGGGCGGGGCTTTCTCAAAAGGTCGCGGCCTAGATAGGCGGATGCGGGCAGGCGCGCAAGCCCTTCGGGGTTCTCGGGTCATCCTCTGCGCGCAAATATCCCCGCCGGAGGCTTTCTCGGCCAGCCGAAGAAGCCTCCGGCGGGAGTATTTATGCCAAGATGAAGCGCTGGACGGCTGCTATACGGCGGCTATTCTGCGGCGGTGCAGACGGCAGAGAGCTTGTTGCCGTCGGGGTCGCGGACATAGCAGCTATAGAAGTTAGGGTCGTAGCGCAGACCGGGGGCACCTTCGTCAGTACCGCCATGGGCAAGGGCTGCGCTGTGGAAGGCATCCACCGCCGCGCGCGTTGCGGCTGTGAAGGCGGGCATCGAGCCATTGCCGACGGTGGCGGGTTTGCCATCGAAGGGCGGGTTGATCCAGACCAGCGGCTTTGCGGCGCCCGTGGGGCCATAGCCGATTTCGCCATCAAATTCGCCCATGAAATGCAGGCCGATGGTGGCGAGGGTGGCATCGTAGAAGGTTTTGGATCGGGCGAGGTCGTTGGTGCCGAGGGTGATGTAGAGCAGCATTAAAGGGGCCTTTCGCAGACAGCGGAGAGTTTGTTGCCATCGGGGTCGCGCACGTAACTGGCGTAGAAAGATGGGCCAAACGGGCGCAGGCCGGGGGCACCTTCATCGCTGCCGCCATGCGCCAAGGCCGCGGCATGAAAGGCATCGACGGCGGCGCGGGTAGAGGCGTCAAAGGCGGGCATGGTGCCGTTGCCAAAGCTGGCGGCTTGGCCATCATAGGGCTGGGTGATCCAGAGCCGGATGCGGTCGGATGGCAGGCCATAGCCGATCTCGGCGTCTTCCTCGGCGCGCAAGATCAGACCCACATGCGGCATCACCGCATCGTAGAAGCGTTTGGATCGGGATAGATCGTTGCTGCCGAGGGTCAGGTAGAGCAGCACTATTCCTGCACCTCGTCCACCGTGGCTTGGCCGGAAAGCCGCTGGCGGATGATGCTCCACGACAGGCCGATGCCCAGCACCACCGACAAAGCGAAGATGCCCAGCCAGAGGTTCAGCGACGGGTTTTGCAGGGTGAGGATCTGGTAGTCGATCAGCACCCAGACCAAAGCGCCGACGATGGCCGCCACCAGCACGATGCCGAACGCCCCGATCGAGCGCAGGGTGGCCCCTATATAGACCAGATAGCCCACGCCCAAGAGCAGACCCAGCAGGAACGTCAGCGGCATCTGGGTTTGCCAGTTCGCCTCGGCCCAGCGGGTGAAGTTCCATTGCGTCGGGTTGTAGGTGGCCGCAAGCAGGATGAATGCCCCCAGCCAGCGCAGGATAATGCCCATGGTTTTGCCCTCTTTTGGTCTTTGGTGGCGCATCTGCGCGCGCCTGTCCAGCGACCTTGCGTGATTTAGCGGTTTCATCGCCCGGCATGTGTCGCTATAGGTCGCACGGTTTTTCCAGAACGCGAAGGATATGCCGTGGCCAATGTTGTTGTCGTCGGCGCCCAATGGGGCGACGAAGGTAAGGGGAAAATCGTCGATTGGCTCTCGGAGCGGGCCGACGTGATTGCGCGCTTTCAGGGCGGGCATAACGCCGGGCATACGCTGGTCATTGACGGCAAGGTCTACAAGCTGAGCCTGCTGCCCAGCGGGATCGTGCGCGGCGGCAAGTTGTCGGTGATCGGCAATGGCGTGGTGCTGGACCCTTGGCATTTGGTGACGGAAATCGAAAAGCTGCGCGGGCAGGGGGTGGATATCAGCCCGGACAATCTGATGATTGCCGAGAATGCGCCGCTGATCCTGCCGATCCATGGTGAGTTGGACCGCGCGCGCGAAGGCGCTGTCGGTATTGCCAAGATCGGCACCACCGGCCGCGGTATTGGCCCGGCCTATGAGGATAAAGTCGGTCGTCGCGCCATTCGGGTGGCGGATCTGGCCGACGAATCGACGCTGGAGACGCGGGTGGACCGTTTGATGGGCCACCATGACGCTTTGCGTCGGGGTCTGGGGATCGCGCCGATTGATCGCGCGGCATTGCTGGAAGCGTTGCGGGCGATTGCGCCCCAAGTGCTGCCCTATGCCAAGCCGGTGTGGAAGGTGTTGACCGAGGCGCGCAAGGCGGGGAAGCGGATTTTGTTCGAAGGCGCGCAGGGTGCGCTTTTGGACATTGATTTCGGCACCTATCCGTTTGTGACCTCTAGCAACGTGATCGCGGGGCAGGCGGCAACGGGCACGGGGCTGGGGCCGACGGCGATTGATTTCGTGTTGGGGATCGTGAAGGCCTATACCACTCGCGTCGGCGAAGGCCCGTTCCCGGCGGAATTGTTTGATGCCGATGGCGACCGTCTGGGCGAGCGCGGGCATGAGTTTGGCACGGTAACGGGGCGCAAACGTCGCTGCGGCTGGTTTGACGCGGTTCTGGTGCGCCAGACCTGTGCGACCAGCGGTGTGTCGGGGATTGCGCTGACGAAATTGGATGTGCTGGACGGTTTC
Source organism: Cypionkella sinensis (assembly GCF_042646385.1). Classification (NCBI taxonomy): domain Bacteria; kingdom Pseudomonadati; phylum Pseudomonadota; class Alphaproteobacteria; order Rhodobacterales; family Paracoccaceae; genus Cypionkella; species Cypionkella sinensis. Next base: position 317,361 of record NZ_JBHRTO010000001.1, read on the forward strand.
CCGGTGCTGAAGATATGCGTGGGCTATGATCTGGACGGTGTTCGGCTGGATTACCTGCCGACCGCTGCCGATCAGCAGGCGCGCTGCACGCCGATCTATGAAGAAATGGAAGGCTGGAGCGAGAACACCGCTGGCGCGCGGTCTTGGGCCGATCTGCCGGGGGCTGCGATCAAGTATGTCCGCCGGATCGAGGAATTGATCCAATGTCCGGTGGCGCTGCTGTCCACCAGCCCTGAACGGGATGACACGATTCTGGTGACGGACCCCTTTGCGGATTGATCTGCCGGTTTAGCTTACACTGCGCCCCTTGCTGCGATGCAGGGGGCGTTTTGGTTTCAGGAGGGTGCAATGGCGCTGAGTTACAAGGCCCGGAAGCGGTTGTCGCTGCTGATCCTGCTGGTCGGGATGCCGATTTACGTGGTGATTGCGGTCAATCTGATCGACAGCATAGATCGTCTGCCGATCTGGGCCGAGGTTCCGGCCTATATTGTGTTGGGGGTGGCGTGGATTTTGCCGTTCCGCTCTGTGTTTCTGGGTATTGGGCAGGTCGACCCGGATGCGCCGGTTGAGCGGCCCGTTGATCGGCAAGAGTGATCAGATACGAAAACAGCCGGAACGTTCCCCAACGTTCCGGCTGTTTCATGGGGCGCGCGTGGCAGCCGCGGCCCTGTCGGGTTGCCTCAGGCGGTAAAGCGAAGTGCTTCGGCCAGCAAGGGCGAATGTTCGGTCATCGAGAATTGACCGCGTTTGACTTTGGCGATGCGGCCTTGGCGCAGCAGGGTGCCAAAGGCGCGCAGGCGGTCTTCGCGGCTGTGATCAGGTTCGTCGATCAGCGATTCGAGTTGGCGCATCACCAGCGGGCGGCTGAAGTTCGGGCGGCCCAGCACTTGCGCGCAATAGACCGCTGAGGCTTCCAGCAGTTCTGGCAGGGTATTGGCCCCCAGTTTCTCGGCGAAATCGGCGAAGTTCTGGCCATCGGCGAAGAAATTGCCGTCGTCTTCGGCGCTCAGCGTGTCTTCATCGTCGAAATCGTCGGCTTCGCCGCCGATCAGGCTGTCTTCATCCGGCATCGCCTGCATGGCGGCCATGCTGGCCGCACCGCTGACACGGCGGGGGCGCACGGGCATCACCACACGGGGCGCGGCAGGTGCCGCGACGGGGGCGATGGCTGCTGGCGCGGTGGTTGCGTTCAGGGCCGGGGCGGGTTTCGGGCGGTCGATCCGCTGTTCCGACACCAGAACCAACGGCGACAGGCGTTCGGCATTGGCGGCGGCGCGGGCTTCGATGCTGCTGTCAGCAGGCTTGGCGCGCACAACGCTTTCCAGATCGTGACGGTAGATGTCTTGACGGTCGGGTTGCGGGCGGCCGGGGTTGGCGGCTTTGATCTGGCGTTCAGCCTCGGTCGCGGCGACGGCGGCTTTCAGATGCGAGATCGCGGCATGGCGGCGGCGGTTGTCTTCATCATCCATCACCGAATTGGTAGCGGCCATCAGGCGGGTGACGGCATCGTCATCCGATTCGGTTTCCAGCAGTTTGCGGGCCTCGGCCTGCGGCGTGGCCTCGGTGGCTTCGGCGGCGACTGGGGTTTCGGCGTTCAGCAGGGCTGCAACGGCATCCGCCTCGGCGTTGGTTTCGGGTTGTGGTGCGGCGGGCGCATCGGCGAGGGCGGCGGCAAGGCGGGCGTCGTCCTCTGCCGCGGTCTCGACCGTGCGCGGGGTGATTGTGCGGACCGGGCGCGTCGGGCGCACCGGGGCTGGCGCAGCCGGAGCCTCGGCTTCGAGTGCGGCGAGTTCGGCTTGCAGGGCGGCCTCGGCCTCGGGCGACAGCAGCGAAGTGGTGGGCGGTGCAGCAGCTTCGGGCGCGCGTGGGGCGTCGGCGCGGCGGATCTTGATAACACGGGCGCGGGCGCGCTGAATTTTTTCGCCGGGTTCGCGTGCGGGTTCGGCGGCAACAGGCTCGGCGGCAACTTCAGGCTCGTGTGCTTCAACCGGGGCCGATGTTTGCGGCGCGATGGCTGCGGCTGGGGCGGCTTCCAGCACAGACGACAGAATGTCGTCTTCGCTGTCGTCATCTTCGGCGACCAGAGCATCGGCTGCGGCGATCAGGGATTCGTCTTGCGCATCAGCTTCCACCGCGGCTGCATCAGCATCGGCCTGCAGTTGATCGTTCTCGGCGATCAGGGCACCCAGATTGGCCAGCATATCCTCATCGGCATAGGCCGCAGCCTCGACCACAGGGTCATGCTCGGGCAGCAGATCGGCCAGGATCTCATCGTCGTAATCTTCGGCGGCAAGATCGTCTTGCGCGGTTGCGGCGGTGTCTTCGATCACCAGGTCTTCGTTGGCGATCAGGCTTTGCGGTTCGGGCAGATCATCGCTGAACGCGGCGGCAAGATCGGAATCGGTTGCGGGCGCCAAGCTGAGGTCTTCGTCATAGCCTGCGTCGGCAGCGGGCAGCACTGCGTCAAGCGCTGCAAGATCGGCCAGATCGGCCAGATCGGCGTCATCGGCGTCATCGGTTTCGGGTTCTGATGCGTCGATGTGATCAATGGCCGGTGCGGCTGCGATCAGATCATCCTCGGCGGGCGCAGGTTCAGCCACTTCGGCCACAGCCTCGGGCTCGGGTGCGGCCAAGGCGGCGATATTGGCGAGGATATCGTCGGAATGTTGATCTTCGCTGTAATCTTCATCAGCCAAAGCGGCGGCTTCGGCGACATGATGGATGGCGGGTTCGGCTACGGCGGCGACTTCGGCCACAGCCGCGGCAACGGGGGCCGGAGCAGGAGCTGCCTGTGCAGCGCGCAGCCGGGACAGCCGTTCAGCCACGCTTTCGCCATTGCCATCCACCGCGGCGGTGCCAGCAACAGATGGGGTGGGCGCAGGTGCTGGGGTGGCAAGGGCGGGGGCGACCAGTGCTGGGGCATCGGCGTCGCCGGCACGCAGGATCACGCCGTTGTCTTGAATCTTCGCCTCAACCCGGCGCTGGATTTCACGCTCGGCAATGCGGTGCAGCATGGCGGCATCGGGGGTGGGCGGTTCGGCCCCGAAATAGCGGTCTTCGGCGGCGAGATCGCGGAAGTATTCGGCAATGGCCTTCATGGTGTTGAAGGGCTCGTCGAAACCTTCCAGTGTGCAACTGAAAGTTCCGTAAGATACGGTAAGAATTTTACTTGCACCGATCATCGGGATGCCGCCTTTACAAAGTTCACGTCGTCAACCTGCACTGCGCTTTGTTCAATTCCGTGGACAGAACAGGGTAATTTGAAGGATTGATTGTGTCCACGGCAGGGGATTTCTGCCGCAATTCGAAGAACAGTATCGGGATAATACAGGTGATTGTCGACTCAAAGCAGGGGGTAACTTTGGCGGGCGGCGGGCCGTTCGGCAAGGCGCAGCTTACCCGTGCGTTGCGATTTGCCCCAAGAATTGTTGGGGCTGACGGCGGGGCGGACCGGCTTTTGGCGCTGGGGGTCGAGCCTGAGGCAGTGATCGGCGACATGGATTCGATCAGCGATCAGGCGCGCGCACGGCTGGCGGGGCGGTTGTTTCCGATTGCAGAACAAGTCACCACCGATTTCGACAAGGCGTTGCGCTCGATCACAGCGCCTTTCGTGCTGGGAATCGGCTTTGCCGGGGCGCGGCTGGATCACGGATTGGCGGTTCTGAATGCGCTTGCGCGCGCGCCCGAGCAGCGCTGTCTGGTACTATCGCCGCAGGATGTGATCTTTCTGGCGCCGCCCGCGCTGCGGCTGGATTTGCCGCTGGGCAGCCGGTTCTCGCTGTTTCCGATGGCCCCGGTGACGGGGGAAAGCCAAGGTCTGCGCTGGCCGTTGCAGGGCTTGGATTTCGCCCCCGATGGCATGATCGGCACCTCGAACGAGGTCAGCGGCCCGGTCGAGATGCGGTTTTCGGCGCGCAAGATGCTGGTGATCCTGCCGATCAGATCTCTGGCGGCAGCACTGCGCGGGCTTGGTGTTGCGTCACCCGCTCGCGGTGGATGACGTAAAGCCCCGAAGCCACGATAATCGCGATGCCCGCCCAGGTCAGCGCATTGGGGAAATCGCCGAACACCAGATAGCCGAGGGTGACGGCGGTGACGATTTCCAGATAATGCAAGGGCGCAAGGGTAGAGGCGGGCGCGAATTTCAGCGCCACGGTCATGCACATATGCGAGGCCGCCGCCCAAAAGCCGACGCCGAACAGCCAAAGCCAGGTCAGCCCCTGCGGCATCACCGGGTCAAGCTCGGTGATGCCACTGCCATTGGCCCAGAGCATGATCGGCAGGCAGATCAGGCTTCCGGCAATCGACGTGTGCAGTTGTTGCGTCACAGGGTGCATCCCGGTGGCGATGGCTTGGGTGATCAGCATGTAAAACGCAAAGCAGAACGCCGAGATCAGCGGGTAAAGGGCAGCGGTGCCGTAGTGGGTCAGCGAGGGCTGGATGACCAGCAACGCTCCGGCAAAGCCAACTATGGAGGCCATGATGCGGCGCGGGCCGACCGGGTTGCCGAACAGCATTTTGCCAAGCAGCAGCAGGATGAATGGTTCTATGAACACAATGGCCAGCGCGTCGGCGATGGGCATGACTTGCACGCCGGCTACAAAGCCATAGGTCGAGGCGATCAGGAACATCGCGCGCAGGGTGATCAGCGCGGCGGTTTTGCCCGGGATGCGCAGGGGCAGCCGCATCAGCAGGGCGATGGGCAGCATCAGCGCGCCTTGGACAAGAAAGCGGGCGGTGGTGATCTGCCCGACCGGGATCGTCGCGGTAGCGAGTTTCGATGCAGTGTCCAGCAGCGGGGCCAGCACGCAGAAGGCAAGCATCAGCAGAATGCCGGGAAGGATACGGTCTTGGGTCATGCCCTATGGCTAGCGGGGTGGTGGCGGGGTGTCAGGTCTGAAAGCGACCTCGGGCGGTGATGGTGGAGCCTCCGGCGGGGATATTTGGGCAGAGAGGATGCACCAAGGGCGGAGAACTGCGGCGGGCCGGGGGACTAGAGGGGGCGTTGCAGCCTCCGGCGGGGATATTTGCGCGCAGAGGATGGGCGGTGGCCCTGCTTATCGTGGGCCACCAACCAGCGATCTGCGCGATCAGCAGTTCGGCACGTTGACGGCAAGGCCGCCGAGCGAGGTTTCCTTGTATTTCTCATGCATGTCATGGCCGGTCTGGCGCATGGTTTCGATACAGACATCGAGCGAGACCAGATGCTCGCCATCGCCGCGCAGGGCAAGGCTGGCAGCCGAGACGGCCTTGATCGCGCCCAGACCGTTGCGCTCGATGCAGGGCACCTGCACGAGGCCCGCGACGGGATCACAGGTCATGCCAAGGTGGTGTTCAAGGGCGATTTCGGCGGCGTTCTCCACCTGCATCACCGTGCCGCCCAGCACCGCGGCCAAGGCGGCGGCAGACATCGCGGCGGCAGAGCCAACCTCGGCCTGACAGCCACATTCGGCGCCGGAAATGCTGGCATTGTGTTTGCAAAGACCGCCGATGGCCGACGCGGTGAGTAGAAACTCAGCGATCTTTTGGGTGGACGCGCCGGGAACGTGATCAAGATAATAGCGCAGCACCGCTGGCAGCACGCCCGCCGCGCCATTGGTGGGGGCGGTGACGACTTGGCCGCCAGCGGCGTTTTCCTCATTCACCGCCATCGCATACAGCGACATCCAGTCGTTGATTGTGTGCGGTGCGGTCATGTTCAGTCCACGCTCGGCCAACAGGGCATCGTGGATGCCTTTGGCCCGCCTGCGCACTTTCAGCCCGCCGGGCAGGATCCCGGTGCCCTCCATGCCGCGGGAAATGCAGTTGTTCATCACCTCCCACAGCCGGGCGATGCCTTGGTCGATCTCGGCCTTGCTGCGGAATTTCAGCTCGTTGGCGAGTTTCATCTGCGCGATCGACAGGCCCGAGGTTTTCGCCATCGCCAGCATTTCGGCGGCGGTCTCGAACGGATAGGGCACGTCGGCCTTGGCTTTAGCCTTGCCCGCGCCCGCTTCGGCGAGTTCGGCGGCGGTCAGCACAAAGCCGCCGCCGATGGAGTAATAGGTTTCCTGCAAGATCACGTCGCCCTGCGCGTCAGTGGCGCGCAGGATCATGCCATTGGCGTGGCCGGGCAGGGCGGGGCCGTAGTCAAACGTCAGATCGGCTTTCGGGTTGAAGCGCAAGGGCGGCAGCCCGTCGGCGTGGATGGTGTGGCTGTCGTTGATCGCGGCCAGCGTCGCCTCGGCCTTGGCGGCATCATAGGTCGCCGGATGAAAGCCCGCGAGGCCGAGAATAGTGGCGCGGTCGGTCGCATGGCCGATGCCGGTGAAGGCAAGACTGCCGTGCAGCGAGGCTTTGACGCCGCCGAATTGGAACGGCGAGGCGCGCATCAGATCGAGAAACCGCGCCGCTGCCACCATCGGGCCCATGGTGTGCGACGAGGACGGGCCGACGCCGACCTTGAACATGTCGAAAACAGAGAGAAACATGCGGAAGGGTCCGATCAGTAGGGGTTTGAGAACAGCGTTGTGGCGAGACCCTCGGCCTGCGCGCAGGTTTGCGCGGCGGGGGTGGCCTCAAGCGCCAGCAGGATCTTGTGCAGCGCGGGATGGTCGCTGGCGGGGCAGGGTTCGGCCAGCCAGCGCATCAGCACGGCGACATAATAGCCAAGGATCGACGGTTTGGTCGAAAGCCAGTCGGGGGCGTCGAGCGCCACCATGTTTTCCAACGTCGCCACCAGCGATTTCAGCTGTGCGGCCGCGATCGCCTTCACCGCCGCGGCGTTCTCGGCGCCTGCCAAACGCTCGGGGTAGTAATAGTTCATCGCCACCGGATGCAGGTTGTTCGAGGTGAAGAACAGCCACGTCAGAAACGGCCCGCGCTCGGGCGTGTTGGGGGCGGGGGCGAGTTTGCCGGTAACTTCCGACAGATGCAGCAGGATCGCTGCGGTTTCAAACAGCGTCGCATCCGGGGTTTGCAGGGCGGGGATTTTGCCCAAAGGTTGCAGCTTGCGATAGGCTGGGCTATCCAGCGCGCCGCCTGCGCGGTCGATGGGCGCGATCTGATAGGGCAGGCCCAACTCTTCCAGCACCAGTCGGACGATCAGGGCTGCCGAGTCTGGCGTGTGGTGCAGGATATACATCGCGCTCTCCTTGGTTTCGCGGCAGTATGGCGCAAGGCGGCGCGGACACCATGCAGAAACCGACACAATTTGGTGCGCAGCGGCGCGGGCTTGCCGGCCTTGTGTTTCATCTTGGCTTAAATACTCCCGCCGGAGGCATCCGACATATGCCAGAGGAGCCTCCGGCGGGAGTATTTAAGCCAAGATGAAATTGCCTTGGCGGCCAAGACCTGAAAGGTCGAGGCCGCCGGGGCGGGACGCAAATTTTAATCTTGTTTGAGCGTTTGGCTTGCCACTACCCAATGAAATCCCACAGCAGTTTCAGGTTCAGCGCGATGATCACCGCCGCGATCAGGATGGCCAGCGCCACCAGCCAGCGTGGGGCGGCTAGGGCGCCCATCTTGGCACGGTTGGCGGTGAACATCACCAAAGGGACCACGGCGAAGGAGAGTTGCAGCGACAGCACCACTTGCGTCAGGATCAGCAGCCGCCCTGTGCCCGCGCTGCCGTAGTAAAGCGTGACTCCGGCGGCGGGGATGATGGCGATGGCGCGGGTGATCAGGCGGCGCAGCCACGGCGCGAGGCGGATTTGCAGGAAGCCCTCCATCACCGCTTGGCCTGCGAGGGTGGCGGTGACGGTGGAGTTCAGACCACAGGCTAGCAGCGCGATGGCGAACAGGCTGGGGGCGATACCTGATCCGAGCAGGGGGCCAAGCAGTTGATGTGCATCGCCCAGTTCGGCGATCTCGGTCTGGCCTGCGGTGTTGAACGAGGCGGCGGCAAGGATCAGGATTGAAGCGTTGATCAACAGCGCGAAGGTCAGCGCCACGGTGCTGTCGATGGTGGCGAATTTCAGCGCCTCGCGCTTTTCGGTGACGCTGTCACCATAGGCACGCGTTTGCACGATGGCGGAATGCAGGTAGAGGTTATGTGGCATTACCGTGGCCCCGAGAATCCCCAGCGCGAGATAGAGCATCTCGGGGTTGCGCAGGATTTCGGTGGTGGGGGCGAAGCCTTTGATCACGTCTGACCAGACCGGATCCGCCATCGCGATTTGCAAACCAAAGCACACCGCGATGACGCCGAGCAGGGTGATGATGAAGGCCTCAAGCCAGCGGAAGCCCTTGGTTTGCAGCCACAGGATCAGGAACACATCCAGCGCGGTGATCAACACGCCCAGTTCCAGCGGAATGCCAAACAGCAGGTTCAGGCCGATGGCGGTGCCGATCACCTCGGCGATGTCGGTGGCGATGATGGCGATTTCAGCCGCCAGCCACAGTGGGATCGAGATATAGCGCGGGTAGGCGTCGCGGCAGGCTTGCGCAAGGTCGCGGCCCGAAGCGATGGCAAGCCGCGCGCAGAGTGATTGCAGCACGATGGCCATCAGGTTCGAGATCAGCGCCACCACCAGCAGCGTATAGCCGAATTTCGACCCACCGGCGAGCGAGGTCGCCCAGTTGCCGGGGTCCATATAGCCCACTGCCACCATATAGCCGGGGCCCAAGAAGGCGGCAAAGCGGCGCCAGGCGCCTTTCGGCAGGTTGACCGAGCGATGTACATCGGCAAGCGCGGCATCACCGCGCGGTTGTTTCCAATCGTTGGAAAGATCGAAGGGCGGGGGCATGGCGACTTTCTGATATTGAGAATTATTCGCAATGTAGCTTTGCGATGGACTCTGTCAAGCACCATGTGATTCCCCCCTCGCCCCATCGCTGTGCTTTGCCTATAAGGGCGCAACAGACTTAGGAGCCGCAGATGCCAGCCGACCTTTCCCCCATCGACAAAGCCAAATTCGTCGCTGCCAAACGGGCGGTGGATTTTATCGAAAACGGCATGAAGGTGGGTTTGGGCACGGGTTCGACGGCGGCGTGGATGGTGCGCTGTCTGGGCGAGCGGGTGCGCGAGGAGGGGCTGAAGATTGTCGGCGTGCCAACCAGCACACGCACGGCGGAACTGGCGCGGCAGGTGGGGATTCACGTCACCTCGCTGGATGAGGCGAAATGGCTGGATATCACCATCGACGGCGCGGATGAGTTTGATCAGCAGCTCGCGCTGATCAAGGGCGGCGGTGCGGCTTTGTTGCAGGAAAAGATTGTCGCAACCGCCAGCGACCAGATGATCGTGATCGCCGATGCCGCCAAGGAAGTGCAGCAACTGGGCGCGTTTCCGCTGCCGATCGAGATCATTCCGTTTGGCTGGCAGACCTCGAAGGCTTTGGTCGAAGAAATGCTGGTGTCGATGGATGTGCTGGCACGCGATGTGACATTGCGGATGAACGGCGACCGGCCTCTGGTGACGGATGAGAGCAATTATATTCTGGACCTGCATCTGAAGCGCATCGGCAATCCGCGGCAGTTGGCACTGGTGTTGAACCAGATTCCGGGCGTGGTCGAGAACGGGCTGTTCATTGATATCTGCGATATCGTGATCATCGGCCACGGCGATGGCCGGGTGACGGTGCGCGACATCAACTCGGGATCCGAGACGGATGATCAGATCTTGTTCGCCCCGACGGATAATATTTTCGTCGATCTGGGGGAATAGGGCGATCTCTTTGGCCGGGAACAGGCGATCCTCCGGGGGAGGATCGGCCCCGGCCATGTGGGAACCTGTTCTGTAAACCGCTTCAAGCACCATTGTCAGAGGGCAGCGCCTGACCCGGCGGGCGAGAAGCGCCCGCCGAGGGCGGGGCGGGCGCTGCCCGGTGGCTTTGACCACCGGGGGTAGGGCCGAAACGTTGCGCTTTGACAGGGGCGATGGCCCCCGTCACTCCACCCCACGCCGCCCCGGACTTGATCCGGGGCCTCTGGTCTGCGCCATACGCGCCCCTCGCAAATCGCGCCGCCGATGCTTAGCTGCGTATGGCAAAGCCCGTTGAAGCGTGGAATAGATGGGCCGGGTTTCTGGAGGGCGCGATGGCTGGCTTTGACTACGATCTTTTCGTCATCGGTGGTGGCTCGGGCGGGGTGCGGGCGGCGCGGATTGCCAGTGCCGAGGGTGGCGCGAAGGTGGCGCTGGCCGAGGAAAGCCGGATGGGCGGCACCTGTGTGATCCGCGGCTGTGTGCCGAAAAAGCTGATGGTGTTTGCGTCGGAATACCCTTCGGAGGTGCAGGACGCGCGCGCTTATGGCTGGGATGCAACGCTGGGCGCGTTTGACTGGGGACGGTTTCGCGGCACGCTGGATCGCGAGTTGGACCGTCTGGAAGGGGCCTATCGCAGCACGCTGATGAATGCGGGCGTCACGATTTATGACACACGCGCCGTGGTGGTGGACCCACATCGGGTGCGTCTGGCCTCGGGCGAGGAGTTCAGCGTCAAGCATATCCTGATCGCCACCGGCGGGCGGCCGTTTGTGCCGGAGGTGCCGGGGGCGGAACTGGCGGTCACGTCGAATGAGATGTTCCATCTGGAGGCCTTGCCCAAGCGCGCCTTGGTGGTGGGCGGCGGCTATATTGCCAGCGAATTCGCCTGCATCCTGCATGGCTTGGGTGTGCAGGTGACGATGATGTATCGCGGTGCGTCGATCTTGCGCGGCTTCGACGACGAGGCGCGCGGCCTTGTTGCGGCGGCGATGGTGGCGCGGGGCATTGATATTCAATGCGGCGTCGATGTGGCGCGGTTGGAAAAGGGCGCGGAGGCGATCCTTGCGCATGGCACGGATGGCCGTGTGCGCGAGGTTGATCTGGTGCTTTATGCCACGGGCCGCAAACCCAACTCGCATGGTTTGGGGCTGGAGGCTTTGGGCGTTGAGATCGGCGCGCGGGGCCAAGTGGTGGTGGATGAGTGGTCGCAAACCGCAGTGCCCTCGATCTATGCGGTGGGCGATGTGACCGACCGGATCAACCTGACGCCGGTGGCGATCCGTGAAGGCCATGCCTTTGCCGATACGGTGTTTCGCGGCGTGCCGACCAAGGCCGACCACGAGCTGGTGGCCTCGGCGGTGTTCACCCAGCCCGAATTGGGCTCGGTGGGGCTGTCGGAGGAAGCCGCCAAGGGCAATGGGCCGATTGAGATTTTCTCGGCCAGCTTCCGCCCGATGAAAACCCTGTTCGCGGGGCGGCAGGATCGCGTGCTGATGAAGCTGGTGGTGGATCAGGCAACGCAGCGGGTTCTCGGCTGTCATATTGTCGGTCCGGGGGCGGGTGAGATGATCCAGCTTGCGGCGATTGCGGTGAAGATGGGGGCGACAAAAGCCGACTTTGACCGCACGGTAGCGGTGCATCCAACGGTGTCGGAAGAACTAGTGACAATGCGAAAGCCAACCCGACAGGTGTGATGCGGCAATTTGCGCGGTGTATCTGCTTGATTTTCCGCGCCGCGTGCCCAATTCAGGGACAGTGTAAAAAGAACGAAAGGTTTATCAATGGCGGGTAGCGGCGGCCCTTGGGGCGGAAATGGCGGTTCGGGCGGTGAAGACCGGAACGGCCAGCGGCCAGAGGACCGGAATGGTCAGCGCCCCGGCGGGCGTAGGCCGGGCGAAGGCCCGCAGATGCCGGAAATTGATGATCTGGTGAAAAAGGGTCAGGAACACCTGCGCGTGCTGATGGGCGGGCGGGGTGGAAATGGCGGTCGCGGTCCGGCGGGGCCGGGCGGCGCGGGGCCGATGTTTTCCAAGCAGGGCATCGCGCTGGGCGTGCTGGTGGCGCTGGGCGTCTGGGTCTGGTCGTCGGCCTATTCGGTGAAGCCGGAAGAACAGGCTGTGACGCTGATGCTGGGCAAGTTCAGCGGTGTCACCGAAGAGGGCCTGCATTTCGCGCCCTGGCCGGTGATGACCGCCGAAATCGTCGAGGCCCGCAAACAGCGCACCACCGATATCGGCAATGGCGCTGCGGGCGAGTTGGACAATGGCCTGATGCTGACCCGCGATCAGAATATCGTCGATATCGAGTTCCAGGTGGTCTGGAACATCAGCGATCCGGCGAAATTCCTGTTCAACCTTGCCGACCCCGAAGACACCATCCGCGCGGTTTCTGAATCGGCGATGCGCGACATCATTGCGCGGTCGGAACTGTCTCCGGTGCTGAACCGTGACCGGGGGGTGATTGCCTCTGAGGTGACGACGGCGATCCAGAACACGCTGAACAGCTATGATGCCGGGATCAACGTGATCCGGGTGAACTTTGACAAAGCCGATCCGCCGCGCGAAGTCATCGACAGCTTCCGCAAGGTGCAGGCCGCCCAGCAAGAGCGCGATCGTCTGGAGAAAGAGGCCGACGCCTATGCCAACACGATTGGCGCAGCCTCGCGCGGGCAAGCGGCGCAGTTGCTGGAAGATGCGCGCGGCTACAGCGCGCAGGTGATCAACAACGCCGAGGGTGAAGCCAGCCGGTTCAGCTCGATCTATGCTGAATACGTCAAGGCGCCAGAGGTGACGCGCAAGCGGATGTATCTGGAAACCATGGAGAAAGTGCTGGGCGGGATGAACAAGGTGATCCTTGATGGCGTCTCGGGCAAGGATGGGCAGGGCGTGCTGCCTTACCTGCCGCTGGAGGGTCTGGCCAAACCTGCAACCCCTGCCGGAGGGTCAAACTGATGCGTGCGATTTACATTCTTCCCGGTCTGATCTTGGCAGGGGCTTTGCTGCTGTCGTCGGTGTTCATCGTGGACGAGCGCGAAAAGGTGCTGGTCTTGCAGTTTGGTGAGGTCAAGCAGGTGGTCGACAAGCCCGGTTTGGGCTTCAAGATTCCGTTCGTGCAGGAAGTTTTCCGCTATGACGACCGTATTCTTGGCCTGCCGACGCAGCCCTTGGAAGTGACGCCGCTGGATGACCGCCGCCTGGTGGTCGATGCCTTTGCGCGCTGGCGGATCGTCGATCTGGAAGCGTTCCGCCGTGCGGTGGGGTCTGGCGGGGTTGATGCTGCGCGCAGCAACCTTGACAAGATCATCAACGCCGAAATCCGTGAGGTTCTGGGTGGGGTGAACAGCCAGAAGGTGCTGTCGGAAGACCGCACCTTGCTGATGAACCAGATCCGCGACAACAGCCGCGAAAAGGCGGCGGGCTTGGGTGTGGACGTGATCGACGTGCGCCTGACCCGCACCGACCTGCCCGAGCAGAACCTTGAGGCCACCTTTGCCCGGATGCGGGCCGAGCGGGATCGCGAAGCGGCGGATGAGATTGGCCGCGGTAACGAGGCCGCACAGCGCGTGCGGGCAGCCGCAGAGCGTTCCAAGGTCGAGATCGTGTCGCAGGCCAGCAAAGAGGCCGAGGTGATCCGCGGTGAGGCTGACGCCAAACGCAACGCGATCTATGCCGAGGCTTTCGGCAAAGACCCGGAGTTCTTCGCCTTCACGCGTTCGCTCACGTCTTACGAGCGGGCCTTGCAGGCGGGCAATTCGTCGATGGTGATGCAGCCCGATAGCGAGTTCTTCGACTATCTGCGCACCGAGAAAGCCCCGGTTGCCGCCCCCGCTGCCCCGGCGCAGTAACTGGGCAACTGCAAGGCTTGCTTGGGTGGATCGCCATTCACCTTCGCCACGCGGTGCGGGTGTAGCCGAAACCGCCGGGCCCCAAAGGCCCGGCCAGCGCCCGCCCCGCCCTCGGCGGGCGCTCCTCGCCCGCCGGGTCAGGCGCTGGCCTCACCGGGTTTCTCGCTGATCTGACTTCACGTTCAAGCCGCACACGCGGGCGGGGAAACGCAATGCGTTTCCTGTTTCCGCCCGAACCTCACCTCTGCCCCAGCCAACAAGAGGGCCGGTGCGCCGCACCAGCCCTTTCCATTTCATGGCGGTGATTGGCGCATGATGCCGATGGCGCTTGCGCTGGGCCTCACGTCGGTGACAAATTCATTCACGTAGGGTTGAGACCGCGCGATCTGGTTTGCATTGCGCAATTTGGCCCATAAATGATTATGCGGATGTGATCCGATGGGGCGGGCGATGTGGATCGCGCCCCGCTATACGAAAAGGAGTTCGGACGTGCTTCACCTATCCCCCGCGCGTGCGCTGACGGTTCCGGCCATGGTTGCACCTAAGCGTCCCCGGTTGCTTCTGGCCTTGGGTCTTGGTCTGACGATGGCGCTGGCCACCGGCCCTGCGCATCAGGCCATGGCCTTTGCTGCGCCTGACAGTTTTGCTGATCTCGCACAGCAGATCAGCCCTTCGGTGGTCAATATCACCACCTCGTCGATGGTGGCCTCGGCCACCGATGGCTCGCCCATGGTGCCGCCCGGCAGCCCGTTTGAAGATTTCTTCAAGGATTTCATGGACCAGAACGGCCAAGGCAACAACGAGCCGCAGCGGTCTGAGGCTTTGGGTTCGGGTTTCGTGATCTCTGCGGATGGCTATATCGTCACCAACAACCACGTCATCGAGGGCGCGGATGATATCGAGATCGAATTCTTCTCGGGCAAAAAGCTGAAAGCCAAGCTGGTTGGCACCGATCTTAAAACCGACATCGCCCTGTTGAAGGTGGATAGCCCCGAGCCGCTGCCGTTTGTGGGTTTCGGCGATTCCGACAAGATGCGGGTTGGTGATTGGGTGATGGCGATGGGCAACCCGCTGGGGCAGGGCTTTTCGGTCTCGGCCGGGATTGTCTCGGCCCGTGGGCGCGAGTTGAGCGGTGCCTATGACGACTTTATCCAGACCGATGCCGCCATCAACAAAGGCAACTCGGGTGGTCCGCTGTTCAATATGGACGGGCAGGTCGTGGGTGTGAACACCGCGATCCTTTCGCCGACCGGCGGCTCGATCGGGATCGGCTTCTCGATGGGGTCGAACGTGGTGTCGCATGTCGTCGATCAGCTCAAGCAATACGGCGAGACGCGGCGCGGCTGGCTCGGCGTGCGGATTCAGGATGTGACGCCGGATGTGGCCGAAGCCATGGGTCTGACCGAAGCCAAGGGTGCCCTGATCACCGATGTGCCGGATGGCCCGGCCAAGGCGGGTGGCTTGCTGGCGGGTGACGTGATCCAAAGCTTCAACGGCAAGGAAATCACCGATGTCCGCAGCCTGACCCGCACCGTCGCCGACAGCCCGATTGGCGAGGAAGTGCCCGCCGTGGTGCTGCGTGACGGCAAACAGCAAACCTTGCAGATCAAGCTGGGCCGTCGTGAGACCGATGAGGCTGGCAAGCCTGTGCCAGCGGCGCAAAAAGACACCCCGGTCGAGCCGAAGAAGGCGGAAGTGCTGGGGCTGACCTTGGTGCCGGTCGATGAGCAGGTGGCCAAGGATCTGAAACTGTCACCGGGGGCCACCGGCTTGGCTGTCACCCATGTCGATGGCGCGTCTGAAGCGTCAGAGAAAGGCGTGATCCCCGGCGACGTGATCGTCGAGGCCGGGCAGCAGAAGGTGATGAGCATCAACGATCTGCAAGACCGGCTGACCGAGGCCAAGGCGGCGGGGCGCAAGTCGATCCTGCTTCTGGTGCGGCGGGAGGGTGATCCGCGCTTTGTGGCGCTGTCAGTTCAGTAGGCCTGACGCTGCACAACCAGCGACGAAAATGCTCATGCAATGCGCGCCCCACAGGGCGCGCATTTTGCTTTGTGGCACATCGCAGCAACTGGCCACAAAACCGCACTTTCAAGGCGACAACACTATATGTTGTGTAATTCGCGGATTCTATCGGTGAAAAGCACAAGTCATTCCCAGATGGGAAGACAAAATGCAGCATGGAAGTGGCATCATCCTGCCAAGCGCCGCCGGATCAGCCAGCGGTGCGGGACACAACCTGCCCACGGGCTACCGCTGCGGCAGCAACCGCCCCTGCGCGCGTGCGCCCAAGGCAAAGCCGGTGCAGGTGATCAAGGCGAAGGTCGCATACGCAAGCACCGCAATTATGCCTGCAGTCAGCGGACGACCGGCCAGCATGCGCGCAGTTTCGCTAGGGTCGATCCCAAGCGACAGGCGCTGCGCCGCCCCAAAAACCGCGTAGGCCATCAGCCCCACCAGCGCAAACCACGCGCCATAGCGCAGGGCGGGGCGTGCTCCGGCGGGGGATTGGTTGTGCGCGACCCAAGCCGCGCCGCAAGACCGCGCGGCGACCAACAGCGGCAAGACCACGACGAGGGCGGTGCCAAAGCTTAAACTGGCGCGGATCATCGCCTCGAACATGGTGACAAGGGCGATGGTGGCAGCGCCGGTCAAGAACAGGATCAGCACAAAGCGCAGCGACAACCGGGCCAGCATGGCTTAGCCGATCTCGTGCAAAAGCCGGGTCCGGAATGACAGCATCCATTCGGCACGCTCAGTCGCCATGGCGCGACTGGGGGCGGTTTGCATCGTCTCAACGATTTTCAGCAGCTTGGTTTCGATATGGTCCAGCGCATAGGCGCGGTCGTCATAGGGGCGGTGCAGCGCCATCGGATCATCGGCGTGAAACAGCCCGCCGCCCATCGCGCCCGACACATGGAACATCCGGGCGATGCCAATGGCCCCCAAAGCCTCAAGCCGGTCGGCGTCTTGCAGCACGCGGGCTTCGGTGGTGACGGGTTTGATCCCCGCCGAAAAGCTGTGCGCGGCGATGGCATGGCCAACAGCCGAGAGTTTGTCTTCGGGAAAGCCATCTTGCCGCAGGAAATGGCAGGCGGCCTCGGCCGAAAGGGTCGAGGCGCGGGCGCGGTCGGGGTGTGATTTCGGCAGGTTGACCAGATCGTGAAACATGCAGGCAGCCAGCAGCACGGCCATATCGCAAGGCTCGTCAAAGGCGATCAGTTGCGCGCGCGCCCAGACCCGGCGCAGATGGCCCAGATCATGCGCGCCATCGGCAGGATGCGCCGCCCATTGGCGGCTGACTTCGGCTTCATAGCGGCTTTGGGCTGCGGCAAGGGTCATAGTTTTGCGATATCCGTTGCGATGATGCCAAGTTCCTTGGCGGCAGAAAGTGAAAGTTCCGGGCTGTCGAGGCCACGCTCGGCCTGAAAGCGGCGAACGGCCTCGGTGGTGGTGGCATCCATGACGCCGGTGACGGGGGCAAGGTAATAGCCGCGCGCTTTCAGGGCGCGTTGCAAGGTCGCCACGAAGTTTACCGTCATATCCTGCGGGCAAGGCGCGCGGAACCAGACCTCCTCGTGATCTTGCAGCAGGCGCTGGTGGGTTTTGGTCTGATAGGCGGCGGGGGTGGTGACTTTGCCCGCGGCATCGCGCTGCTCTGGGGTGACGATGATCTGTTCGGTGGTGGTTTCAATCACCGCCGGCGTGGTGTCTTTCGCCCAGCAGGCCCCATCGGATTGCGGCGGTTGCTGACCCTCTTTCAGCCGCAAAATATCAACGGACAGATTGCTCTTCGAAGGGGCCTGCACCGAGACCTGCGGGCCACAACCGCCAAGCGCCAGAACCGCGCAGCCCAAAATCAGACGAAAAATCATGCCATGCCCATATTGCGCCCCGGTTGCGCCGGGCCATGTTGCGACAAGCTTAACCGCAAACCCGGGCTGTGCAAAGATGCCTAGGCAGAGGCTTGCGGAAGCGATGCGGTCGGTTGACGGAATTGCACCGCAGTGTGACGGCGCTGCACTGGCAAATGCTGCGGCTTTGGCCTATGTCGGCGTCAGAGCCGCAAGGCGAAAATATGCGCTATAGCAAGACACAGGGAATGCAGCATGGCAAAGATCGTTTATGTCGAATTCGGTGGCAAGGAACACGTGGTCAACGTGGCGAATGGCCTGACGGTGATGGAAGGCGCGCGCGACAACGGTATTCCGGGCATCGAGGCCGATTGCGGTGGCGCCTGCGCCTGCTCGACCTGCCATGTCTATGTCGATCCGGCTTGGGTGGATCGTTTGCCGAAGAAAGACGCGATGGAAGAAGACATGCTGGATTTCGCCTGGCAGCCTGATCAGGTCACCTCGCGCCTGACCTGCCAGATCAAGGTCAGCGATGCGCTGGATGGCTTGCGCGTGCAGATGCCGCAAAAGCAGATCTGAAGCCGGGGCTGGCGCGCCGCTCAGAACGGATGCGCCTGCCCGTCCCATGTTTCAAAGCAACCCGTCGTCGCCAAGGACAAGGCGGCGAAGCGGGTGGCGAGGCCGTGCGCGGATTGTGCCTCGGTGATGTCGGCACCACTGCCGCCCATCTCGGTCTGCACCCAGCCGGGGTGGTAAATGCCCACCGCGATGCCTTGCGGTTTCAGATCGGTGGCGAGGTTGCGGCCCAAGTTCAGCGCCGCGGCCTTGGAGGCGCGGTAGATATAGCTGCCACCGGGCGCGCGGGTGTCTGATGCCATTTGCGACGAGATGATCGCGATCTTGCCCTTTGCGCGGCGCAGGGCGGGCAGCAGGGCTTGAATGGTCAGAAACACCCCCACCACGTTGGTGTTAAAGCCTTCGGCCCAAAGTTCGGGCGCATAGCCATCATCCAGCCGCTGACCGCGATCGGGATAGACCCCGGCATTACAGATCAGCAGATCAAGCGCATCAATGCTTTGGCCCAAGGCGCGCTGGCCTGCGGCGTCGGTCACATCCAGCACGCGCAGGCCGGGCGTGGGCTTGCGGCTGGTGCCGATCACCTGCGCGCCTGCGGCCTGATAATGGTGCAGCAGCGCTTGGCCGATGCCACGGTTTGCGCCAGTGATCAGCGTGGTCATCAGTTGGCCTTTCTGCGCGGCATGAAGGGGAGGGGTGCTACGGGCACGCCGTCTTCCAGCAAAGCGCGGGCGTCTTCGGGCTTTGCCTCACCATAAATCGCGCGCTGGTCGATTTCGCCCTCGTGCATGCGGCGGGCTTCGGCTGCAAAGTTCAGACCGACGTAATCCGAGTTCGCCTCGACCTGACGACGCAATTCGGCCATGGCGGCCTCAATTTCGCTGGTGGGTTCGCTGAGTTTTGGTTTGGCCTCGCCCGCCTTGCGCGCGGGGCGCACGGCGGGGGCCATCAGCGTTTTCTCGATGCTGCTGTCGCCACAGACCGGGCAGGCGATTTGGGCTGCGGACAGCAGGGTTTCATAGGCTTCAGCGGACTGAAACCAGCTTTCGAAACCATGGTCTTTGCTGCATCGAAGATTATAGCGGATCATGCCGGGGCCAGCGCGAGGATAGGGTGTTACCTAATCAGGCTGCGCCGTTTTTCAAGCGGTGGCAAGCGCTTGCTCGGGCACTGGTGCCAGCAGGCCGTCGGCAAACTGGCTGTTCAGGGTCAGCAAGACCTGACGCAGTTGCGGCTCGTTCACCTTGCGGGCGGCTTTTTCGGCGGCGAACCACTTGCGGCGGCGTTCCTTGCGTTCGGGGAATTTGTCGAGCAGTTCCGACACGCGCAGGGCAAACACCTCAACCGCGCATTCGCAACTGCGGGTCGGGCTAAGCAGTTTGACATAGTTGAAGCCGCCGATGGCGGTTTCGGCGATGTCGCCACGCACGCCAGCCTCTTCCCAAGCCTCTTGCCGCGCGGCCTGCGCGGGCGAGCGGTTCTCCATCGGCCAGCCCTTCGGGATCACCCAGCGCCCAGTGTCGCGGCTGGTGATCAACAACACCTCGACCTTGCCACGGTGCATCCGCCAGCAAATCGCGCCATATTGGCGCGGCACGGATTTTGTGGCGTCCGGGGGCGCTATGGGGAGGGTTTGATTCATCTGCATCGGCCTTCAACTCGTACTTTGTTTGCTGCGGTTCTTCAGAGCCGCTTTCAACAATGTCTATCGCATATCATAGGTTGGTTGCATAGCGGTGCAGTGCAAGGTTTGGTCAAAAGCTGTTACAAAACCGTTACAATTCAGTGACGGCGAGCAAAAAGGGCGGAAATGGTGGCGGGTGCCGCGTTGTTCATCGGATCAGAGATTTATCGCGGCTCCAGCTATGGCGGGGCGCATCCGTTGCGGGTGCCACGTGTGTCGACGGTGATGGATCTCGGCCGCGCCTTGGGCTGGCTGGAGGGGCGATACCGCAGCAGCCCGCGCGCCAAGCCTGCGGCGTTGCGGGCGTTTCACAGTGCCGATTACATCGCGGCGTTGCAAGCGGCAGAGGCAGGCACAATCTCGGCCGAGGCGATGGCGCGGCATCACATCGGCACCCTGTCCAATCCGGTGTTCGCGCAGATTTACAGCCGCCCGGCGACCGGGGCGGGGGGCGTTCTGCTCGCGGCAGAGTTGCTGGCCGAGGGCGGATCGGTGCATGTGCCGGGGGGCGGGACGCATCACGGCATGCCGGATCGCGCCAACGGGTTTTGCTATCTGAACGATCCGGTGCTGGCGATCATGGCCTTGCGGCGGATGGGGCTGCGGGTGGCCTATGTCGATCTGGATGCGCATCATTGCGACGGGGTAGAGTTTGCTTTTGCAGGCGTGCCCGAGGTGCTGCTGATCTCGGTGCATGAACAGGCACGTTGGCCTTTTACCGGGGCTTTGGGGGTGGCGGCAGGTAATTGCGTCAATCTGCCGGTGCCAGCACAGTATAATGATACCGAGGCGCGGTTGGTGCTACATGAGATGATCCTGCCGCGCCTGCAAGCCTTTGCGCCGCAGGTTATCGTGCTGCAAGCTGGGGCGGATTCGCTGCTGGAAGACCCATTGTCGCGGCTGGCTTTGTCGAACAACGCCTATGTCGAGGCCTTGCGGGCGATCCGGGCGATGGCGCCCCGGCTGATGCTGTTGGGCGGTGGCGGCTATAATCCGTGGTCGGTGGGGCGGTGCTGGGCGCTGCTCTGGGCGGAACTTTCGGGGCAGACGGTGCCCGAGTTGCTGCCAGAGGCCGCGCACATGGTGCTGCGGGGCTTAAGCTGGGGCGGTGGCGGGCGGCCCCCACCTGCGCCTGCGCTGCTGACGAGTTTGCGCGATGCCCCGCGCGAGGGGCCGATAAGGCCGGAATTGCGGGACCGAATGGCGGTTTTGGCGCGGGCGTGAGGCGGGGTCTGGCGGGTGGAATTGCGGAATGTGCGGCCTTGCGCTAAAGCCAAGGCAACCCTAGCCGGAGAAACCCGTGTCAGACCCTGCCATTTCCGAGCCGCGCATGAAGGTCGCCTGCATCACGACGGTGCGCAATGACCGGATCTTCTTGCGCAAATGGATCGACTACTACGGCGGCAATTTCGGGCGGCAGGCGCTGTTCGTGATCATCGACGGCTTGGATGAGACGATCCCGCAGGGCTTTGACGGCGTGAACTTTCTGCATCTGCGCCACCGCGATTGGGCGGCAGAGGTCAGCAATGTGCCGCTGCGCCGCGTGGTGATGGAGCATAACCGCAGCCGCGCAATCTCTGATCTGGCGCGCACTTTGTGGCGCTATGATTACGATGCGGTGATCGCGACCGATGTCGATGAGTTTCTGGTGGCAGACCCGGCGCGGCATGGCAGCCTGAATGATTTCATTCAGGGGCATCAGGTGCGGACTTCGACGCTGTCGGGGCTGGGGCTGGATGTGGTGCAGCATCTGAAATCTGAGCCTGCGATTGACCCCGCGCAGCCGTTTCTGGCGCAAAGGCGGGTGGCGGTGGTGTCAAACGCCTATACCAAGCCGGTGCTGGCGTTCAAACCTGTGACATGGGGCGCGGGGCTGCATCGGGTGAAGCGGCGGAATTTCCATGTTTCGCCCGATCTGTTCGTGTTCCATTTTGGCATGATTGACTATGAGACCGCGATGGGCCGCGCCAATGACCCGAACCTGATCGCTGCAGGCTGGGGCCCGCATATGCAGCGCCGCGAAAGCCTGTTCCGCATGGTGGAAGCCGCCACTCCGGTGGAGGGTGCGCCGCTGTTTGATGGCTTTCGCAAGCGTTTGACCTGGAGGCGCCGGTTGTTGGCCTGGAACAAGCCCGCACCGCTGCCGGGGCCGCCGGTGGTGGTGATCCCGGAGCGGCTGAGGGCTGTCTTGTGAGCGAGGCCGTCGATGCGGTGCTGACTTGGGTCGATGGCGAAGACCCCGCGCATGTTGCCAAGCGTCGCGCGTTCGATCCGGGGTTTGGTGCGGCGGGCGTCGAGGCCACGCGCTTTGCCAGCCGCGATGAGATTCGCTTCAGTCTGCTGGCGCTGCTGAAGTTTGCGCCGTGGCTGCGGCGGATCCATATCGTGACGGATGGGCAAATTCCCAGCGTTGTGACCGAGTTATGGGCTGATCCTGCGATGCAGGACCGGGTGCGCATCGTCGATCATCGTGTGATCTACGCGGGGCATGAGGATTTGCTGCCGATCTTTTCCGGGCGCACGATTGAAACTGCGCTGTTCCGTATCCCCGATCTTGCCGAGCGCTATCTGTATCTGAACGACGATTTCTTTTTGATCCGCCCGGTGCAGCAGGCGGATTTCTTCACCGAGAAAGGCCCGGTGCTGCGCGGGCAGTGGATGACGCGGGCTTATGGGCTGGTGCCGCTGCTGCAACTGGCGGTGGGGCGGTTGAAGCGGCGCGGCAAGAATTGGCAGCCGGTGGGGTTCAAACTGCAACAGTTGCGGGCAGCTCGGCTGGTGGGCTGGGGCTTGCGGTTTTTCAGCATCGGCCACACGCCGCATCCGCTGCGGCGATCGACCTTCCAGCGGTTTCAGGCCGCGCATCCCGGGGTGATCGAGGCGAATATGGCACCCCGCTTCCGCCATGGCAGCCAGTTCAACCCGGCAAGCCTTGCCAACCATCTGGAGCTGGCGGCGGGGACTGCGGTGATCGCGCCCTCGGACAACACCGTGTATTTCCGCGCCGATGTTGATAAACCGCAGCGGGTACGCGAGAAAATCGCCGAGGCCGAGGCGCGGGAAAATGCCTTGTTCATCTGCGTCAACAGTCTGGATCAGGCGGGCGCGCAGGTGCAGGCGGATATTCTCGCCTTCCTGCGCCGCCGGATATTATAGCGGGGCTGGGCGTTTGCTGGGCCAGTCGGTCGCGCGGTGATAGGCTTGGCCGATCGCCAGAATCTGCGCATCCGCCCCCACCGGCCCCGCGATCTGCATCCCCATCGGCAGGCCATTTGCGCCAAAACCTACGGGCACATTCAGCGCGGGCAGGCCAATCAGGCTGACCGGGATCACCACTTCCATCCAGCGGTGATAGGTGTCCATCGCGGTGCCGTTGATGGTCTGCGGCCAGCGCCATTCCACCGGGAACGGCCAGACTTGGGCGGTGGGCAGCACCACCGCGTCATATTTGGTGAACAGGCGGGCCATATGGGCGTAGTAGCGGCTGCGGATCGTGCTGGCCTCATACACGGCTTGCGCGGTCAGATTGCGGCCCTGCGCGATCTCCCATTGGGTTTCGGGTTTCAGTTGCGCCTTTTTGGTCGGATCATCATAAAGCGCCTTCATGCCACCGGCGTTCAGCATGGCGCGCAGGGTGGTCCAGGCTTGCCACAGCTTTTCGGCGGGGAAGGGTGGGGCGATGGCCTCGACCTTCGCGCCCTGATCGGTGAAGACGCGCAGGGCGGTTTCGCAGAGGTCGAGAATACCGGGCTCGAACTGGTAAGCACCGCCCCAATCGCCCGCCCAGGCGATGCGCTTGCCGCGCAGATCGGTGTCCAGCGCGCGGGCGAAATCGCGGCCCTCGCGGCCAAACGGCACTTCAGGGTTCACCCCGGCCTGCACGGTCAGCAGATTGGCGATATCCTCGACCGTGCGCGCCATCGGGCCCTCGGTGGCGAGGGTGGCAAGATGGGTGTCGCCCTCGGCATCGCCCGGCACAAGCCCCCACGAAGGGCGGAAGCCATAGACGTTGCAGAAGGCTGCGGGATTGCGCAAAGACCCCATCATATCCGAGCCATCGGCAACCGGCAGCATCCGCGCCGCCAGCGCCGCCGCAGCGCCACCCGACGAGCCGCCAGCGGTGACAGCCAGATCATAGGGATTGCGCGTCACCCCATGCACAGGGTTGAACGAATGGCTACCGTGGCCCCATTCCGGCGTGTTGGTCTTGCCGACAAAGATCGCCCCCGCAGCCCGCATCCGGGCGGCCAGCAGATCGTCCTTCGCGGGCACGAAATCGGCAAACAGCGGCGAGCCATAGGTGGTGCGCAGGCCCTTGGTGGCGCAGAGATCTTTCACCGCCAAGGGCAGGCCATGCAGCCAACCTGAGTGCTTTGCATCATCGGCGCGCTTGGCTTCTGCCAGCAACTCATCTGGGTCGCGCCGCGAGATCACCGCGTTCACCGCAGGGTTAACCGCATCCATCCGCGCCAGATGCGCCGCCATCACCTCGGAAGGCGCGAGTTTGCGCGCGGCGATCATGCGCGACAGATCGGAGGCCGACATTTCATGCAGCGCCATGTGGTGATCCTGTGTGCTGGGTGGCTCGGGGAGAGGGGGTAGGGGGTGAGGGAATGGTGTGAGTCTGTGAGACAGATTGGGGGGATGGTCGGGGAGGCTTGGAGGGGGCCCAAAGCCCCCTCCAAGCAGGGCAGTAAAGCAATGATGCGGAGGCTGTCGCCCCCGCATCGCTGTCATATCACGCAGGTTACTTCTGAAGCTCGGTCCAGATCGCAGTCATGTATTCCTGCGCTTTCGGCGAGCAGGTCGGCAGGAAATGCCCCGAAGCCTTGAACTCTTCCGGGATCATCACTTCCGGCGCGGTTTTCATGTCTTCCGGCATGAACGCATCCGACCCCGAGATGCCATTGGCATAGCGCGCAAAGGACGAGATCATTGCCGCGTTCTCTGGCACCATGATGAAGTCGAGGAACTTGTAAGCTTCCTCAACGTTCTTGGCATCTTTCAGCAGCGCAACCGAGTCCATGAACAGCGGATAGCCTTCTTTCGGATAGCCATATTTCACATCCGGGTTAGCTAGACGGATGCGCATGGTCGAGCCGTTCCAGTTCACGCTTGCCGCCCAGTCGTTGTTCGACATTTTTTCGGTGGCGCCGTAATCCATCGACAGCCAGTCAGGCTTGGCCGCAAGCAGGGCATCGCGCGCCTTTTTCAGCACTTCGGTATCTTCGGTGCAAGGCTCGCCGCCGACATACCAAAGCGCAAGGTTCACGACGTCATTCATTTCAGGCACGACGTTGATCTTGCCCTTCAACTCGTCCGGAACGTTCAGGAAGACTGCCGAGGTGTTGATGTCGCCGCCATAAACCTTGGTGTTCACGGCGATGCCGGTCGAACCCCACTGCCACGGAATCGTGTGGGTGCGGCCTTTGTCCCAAGCCACATCTACCCATTCCGGCGCGATATTGCCCTTGTGCGGCAGTTTGCTGTCGTCCAACGGCACGATCAGATCTTTCGCCACCCAGATCGGCACATAGTTGGCCGAGGGCACCACAAGGTCAAAACCTGAACCGCCAGCCTCAACCTTGGCCAAAGCCGCATCGTTGCTGTCGTAATCGGTTACAGTCACCGTGATGCCGGTCTCTTTCTTGAATTTTTCCAGCAGTTCCGGCGAGGTGTAGTTGCCCCAGTTGAACAGTTGCAACTGGCCTTCGGCAGAGGCCAGCGTGGTGCTGGCCATTAGCAGAAGGGTGGCAGAGATCAGGTGTTTCATTGTCGTCTCCCTTGGTTTTTGGCTGGTTTCTTGTGGTTATTTTTGCAGATCGGTCCAGATCGCGGTCATGTATTCCAAAGCCTTGCCCGAGCAGGCGGGCATGAAATGGCCAGCCGCCTTGAATTCAGCCGGGATATTGACCTCGGGTGCCGTTGCCATGTCAGGTGGCATGAATTCCTGCGAGCCGCTGATGCCGTTGGGATAGCGCGCGAAGGCGGA
Organism: Cypionkella sinensis; assembly: GCF_042646385.1. Taxonomy (NCBI): domain Bacteria; kingdom Pseudomonadati; phylum Pseudomonadota; class Alphaproteobacteria; order Rhodobacterales; family Paracoccaceae; genus Cypionkella; species Cypionkella sinensis. The sequence continues at coordinate 342,996 of NZ_JBHRTO010000001.1, forward strand.
AATCAGCGCGGCGTTTTCTGGCAGGCTGATGAAATCGAGGAATTTGTAGGCCTCATCGACGTTCTTCGCATCGCTGAGCAGCGCCACCGAATCCATCCAGAGCGGATAGCCCTCTTTCGGATAGCCATAGACTACATTGGGGTTTTTCAGGCGTGAGCGGAAGGTTTCGCCCGACCAGTTGACGCTTGCCGCCCAATCGCCATTGGCCATGTGTTCGGTGGTGCCGTAGTCCATCGAAGTCCAGTATTGTTTGCCGTTCATCAGCGCGTCATGGGCTTTTTTCAGGATGGCGACATCCTCGGTGCAGGGCTTGCCGCCCGCCCACATCACCGCAAGCCCTACGATTTCGTTCATCTCGGGCACGACGTTGATCTTGCCCTTCAACTCTTCCGGCGGATTGAGGAACAGCTCGGAGGTGTTCGGATCACCCTTGTAAACCGAGGTGTCCACGGAAATCCCGGTCGTGCCCCATTGCCACGGGATCGTGTAGTTGCGACCCTTGTCCCATTCCACATCCATCCATTCCGGCGCGATGTTGCCGTGGTGCGGCAGTTTCGACAGGTCAAGCTTCTGGATCAGACCCTTTTCGACATAGATCTGCACGAAATGCGCCGAGGGCACCACCAGATCAAAGCCCGACCCGCCTGCCGAAACCTTGGCGAGGGCCGTGTCGTTGCTGTCGTAATCGGTTACGGTGACGGTGATGCCGGTCTCTTTCTTGAACTTTTCCAGCAGCTCTGGCGAGGTGTAGTCGCCCCAGTTGAACAGGTTCAACTGTCCTTCGGCAAGGGCAGGTCCGGCGGTGGTCAGCAGCAGGGCGACAAGCAGGGGCTTTTTCATAGGGGCAAGGTTCATACGGGGGAGGCTCCGATGTTGGGCGAGGATTGTTATTGTTGGGTCAGTCGTCTTTGCGGGTCAGCAGGAAGAAGGCGGTCAGCAGCACGATGGTCAGCGCTAGCAGCATTGACGAGATGGCGTTGATTTCGGGGGTTAATTGGCGGCGCATCTGGCCCAGCATATAGGTGGGAAGGGTGTCTTGGCCGCCGGATTTGACGAATTCGGTGATCACCACATCGTCCAGACTGATCACGAAGGCCAGCATCGCGCCTGCGATCACCCCCGGCAGCAGGATCGGCAGGGTGACATGGCGGAAGGTTTGCCACGGCGTTGCGTAAAGGTCGGCGGCGGCGGTTTCCAGCGTGAGGTCCATGCCTTCCAGCCGGGCGCGGATCGGCAGGTAGGCGAAGGGGATGCAGAAGGCGGCATGGGCGAAGATCACATAGCCGATGCCCTGAATCCCGGTCAGTTGTTTGACCATGCCGAACAGGATCAGCAGCGAAACTGCGGTGACGATTTCGGGCACCATCAACGGCTGGTTGATCATCACATAGATGAATGTCTGGCCCTTGAATGCCTTGCGCCGTGTTGTGCCCAAAGCCGCCATTGTGGCCACCGCAGTCGAGATCACAGCCGCAAACACCGCGATCAACAGCGAGCGCAGGGTTGCATCCTTGACGGCGTCATTGTTCCACGCCTTCACATACCAATCCCACGAAAACCCGCCCCAGATCGCCACCGATTGGCTGGCGTTGAACGAATAGGCCACCAACGTGAGGATCGGCAGATAGAGCGCGACGAACACGATAATGGCGGTGGCGGTGAAGCCGGGCAGGGTCGAGACAGAGAAGGTTTTAGTGGCCATTGGACACATCCCGATTGGCGTATTTCACATAGATCAGCAGGGCCACTGTCACGATGATCAACAGCGTCAGCGACAGGGCGGCCCCCAAGGGCCAGTTGCGCCCCTGTCCGAATTGCAGATCAATGAAGTTGCCGATCATCATCTGCTTGCCGCCGCCCAGAACGCGCGGGGTGACGTAAGCGCCCAAGGACGGCACGAACACAAGGATTGAGCCTGCAATGATCCCCGGTTTGACGATGGGCAGGATCACCCGGCGCAGCACCTGCATCCGGCTGGCGTAAAGATCATAGCCCGCTTCCAGCAGGCGCATGTCAAAGCGGTCGATGGCGGCGAACAAGGGCAGCACCATCAGCGGCAGATAGACATAGGCCATGCCGATGAACACGGCGGTGTCGGTGTAGATGATGCGCAGGGGTTCCGAGATCAGACCCAGCTTGATCAGCACGGTGTTCAGCAGGCCCTCGTTGCGGATCACCTCGTTGATGGCATAGGTGCGGATCAACAGGTTGGTCCAGAACGGAATGGTGATCAGGAACAACCACAACGCCCGTGATTTCGCAGGCCTTGTGGCGATGAACCAAGCGGTTGGAAAGCCCACCGCAAAGGTCAGCACGGTGGTCAGCACCGAGAGTTTGATCGAGCGCCAGAAGATCGTGACATTGGCATCGGCCATGCCCCAGGTGTCATCAAAGATGTCCTTGGTCCACAGGATGCCGCGCCAGCCATCCAGCGAGAATGCCCATTCGACATTGCCGTATTGGCCGGGGGCAAGGAAGGAATAGACCACCACGATCATCAGCGGCCCGACAGCGAACAGCGTCAGGATCACCAGTGCCGGGGTGGACAGCAACCAGCCATTGCGGACGGATTGCGCGGCTTGGGCTTCTTCAGCGGCGCTCATGGTGTCAATCCTCCAGCACTTGCACAGAGCCGGGGGTGAAGGTGACACCCACGGTCTGACCGGCGGCCAAGGCAGCCTCTCCGGTTACGTCGGAAACCACGCAGGCCTCAATCTCGGTGCCATCAGCGAGGTGAAGCTGATAGTTCATGTCGGTGCCCATATAGACCACGCCGCGCACGGTGGCGGGCAGGCTGCCCGGCTCGGCGGTGGGGGTTAGCTTCACCTGCTCGGGGCGGACGGTGACGGTGACAGCACCGGATTTGGTCGCAGGCGGCGCCGGGATCTGATAGCCGCCTGCCAGCGTCAGCAGGCCTGCGTTCGAGGTGGCGGGGACGAAGTTTGTCTCGCCGATGAAGCTGGCGACAAAGCGGTTCAAAGGCCGTGTGTAAATCTCGCGCGGGGTGCCGACCTGTTGCAGCTTGCCCGCCGACATCACGCCGATGCGGTCCGACATGGTCAGGGCTTCTTCCTGATCGTGGGTCACGAAGATAAAGGTGATACCGGTTTCGGTTTGCAGCCGTTTCAATTCGCCCTGCATTTCGCGGCGCAGTTTCAGATCGAGCGCCGACAAAGGCTCGTCCAGAAGCAGCACTTTCGGTGACGGGGCAAGCGCGCGGGCCAAGGCAACACGTTGCTGTTGGCCACCGGAAAGCTGGCTGGTCTTGCGGGATGCCATGGCTTCCAATTTCACCAGTGCGAGCATGCGGTCCACCGTGGCCTTGACCTCGGCCTTGGGGCGGCCCTGCATTTCAAGGCCAAAGCCGATGTTCTGCGCCACCGTCAGATGCGGAAACAGCGCATAGCTTTGGAATACCGTGTTCACCGGGCGCTTGTTCGGCGGCAGGTAAGTGATGTCTTGCCCTTCCAGCAGGATGGTGCCCGAGGTTGGCATCTCAAACCCTGCGATCAGGCGCAGCAGGGTGGTTTTTCCGCAGCCCGAGGGGCCGAGCAGGGTAAAAAACTCGCCCTTGCGGATTTCGACCGACACATCATTCAGGGCGCGCACGGCGGTATCGCCCTGCCCGAAGGCTTTGACGGCGTTACGGGCCTCGACGGCGTTTTGTTGGCTCAAGGTGACTCGCTCCCGTTGGTTTTGATCATATTGGGCCGCTGCAAAGCCTCGGCGCAACATAAACTTCACCCGATCTGCCGAAAGAACGGGCAGATGCCGCTCAGGTTGTGCGAATGCCTAACACGGTGGCACTTTGATAACGCTCGCAAAGGCTTAGGCTTTTCTAGGCTTAGGCGGGCTTTAAGCCATCGGGGCGCGACGTGTCTTCCAAGGTGCTGCCGATTCGATTTCTGCACAAAGCGCGATCAATTCTTCATCGCAGCCATAGGCGGCGGCGAGGTGAATTCCGATCGGCAGGCCGCTGCCAGATTGGCCCAAGGGCAGCGAGGCGGCGGGTTGGCCGCTGGCGTTGAACACCGCGCAGAACGGCGAGTAAGAGAAAATGCCGCCGGGGCCGATGCGGTAGTTCACATAATCATCGCGGTCGTGGTGATAGCGGCCAACGCGGGCGGGCGGCTCGGCGAGGGTGGCGGATAGAAGAATGTCGGGGCCGCCTGCGAAATAGCCGGCCATCTGGCGGCCAAAGGCGTGAATCTCACCCACCGCTTCGAGATAGCGGGTGGGGGGCAGGGTTGCGGCATAGGCGCAGGCCGACCGACCGATGCCTTCAACCAGATCAGGGGTCAGCGCGCGGCCGTTCAGCGACTTCTGGATCGACAAAGCGGTGCCAACGCCGACGATATCGGTCCAGGCGCGCATCATCATCTCGACATCTGCGGTCGGGCGGCCAGGTTCGACATGGTGGCCAAGGCTTTCCAGCAGTTTGGCGGTATCGCGCACCGCTTGGGCCACTTCGAGGTCGATGGCGGCCCCGGTAAAGGTGGTATCGCACAAAGCCACGCGCAGGCGGCGCGGCGGGCGGCTGATCGCATCGGCGTGGCTGCGGGCCAAGGGCGGGGCGACATAGGGCGCGCCAAGGTCGGGGCCGGCGCAGGCATCCAGCATGATCGCGGTGTCGCGGACGGAACGGGTCAGAAAGCCGTCAATCGCCATGCCAGCCCAGCCTTCGCCCGCATAGGGGCCATCGGGCAGGCGGGCGCGGGTGGATTTGAAGCCGAACAGCCCACAGCTTGACGCCGGGATGCGGACCGAGCCGCCGCCGTCCGAACCATGCGCGAAGGCCACGATCCCGGCGGCAACCGCAGCGCCCGCCCCACCCGATGATCCGCCCGAGGTATGGTCCAGATTCCACGGGTTGCGGGTGGGGCCGCCGTAAACCGCAGCCTCGGTCACGGTGCCGACGCCGCCTTCGGGGCTGGTGGTGCGGCCAAAGTTCACCACGCCAGTGGCGCGCATACGCTCCCATATCGCGGAATCGCGGGCGTAGGTGGTGTTCATCAGCAGGCGCGAGCCATTGTGGCCGGGGAAATCCACCGCCTCGCAGCCGAGATCTTTCAACAGAAACGGCACGCCGCGATACGGGCCGCGCGGCAGACCTGCGGCAATGGCGCGGCGGGCGGCGTCTTCTTGCAGCATCACCACGGCGTTGATCGCGGGATTTCGGGCCTCGACCGCAGCAAGGGCGGCGTCCAGCAATCCGGTGGGCGAGACTTCGCCCGATGCGACCATGGCTGCCAATGCGGTGGCGTCTTCTGCGCCCAGATCCCCTATCATCGCGATTCTCCTGATTGTTTGGTCAAGTTGACGCTGGTTCTGCGCGAGTGTCGCGCCCATCGCGGCAGGCCATGTCGCGAATGGCCTATGTGGCGGCGCTGGTCTTGGCGGTCGGCAGGTGCTTGGCAATGCCAAGCCGCAGCGATTCCATCGTCAACGGTTTGGTCAGATAGCCATCGACCCCCGCCGAAAGATACAGCGCGCGCCCTGCCGCCGAGACATCCGCCGTCATCGCCACCACCGGCAGGTGCGGCCCCGGCAGGTTGCGGATCTGCGTCAGAGTTTCAATGCCTGAAAGCCCCGGCATATGCAGATCCAACAGCACCAGATCGGGGCGACGCGCGACGATGGCTTGCAAGGCTGCCGCGCCGCCGTCGGCCTCTTCGACGCCCAGCCCCATGCCACGCAAATAGGTGGCGGCCACCAGCCGGTTGGTGGCGATATCGTCAACCACCAGAATATGCTGACCCGCCAGCGCGCGCTGCGTCTCGGGCGTGGCGGCTGCGGCGGTGACGGGCTGGATGCGCAAGGTCAGCCGGAACAGCGCGCCGGTCTGGCTGGGCAGATGTTCGAGATCGCCCTGCATCTGCTGCGCAATCGCACGGCTGATCGCCAGCCCCAATCCCGACCCGCTATGCGCACTTGCCCCGCGCTGGAACGGTTGAAACACCAGATCGCGTTCATGCTCGGGGATGCCCTGGCCGGTGTCGGCCACATCGATCTGCAACTGGCCACTGGCAGGATTGGCGGTAGAGCCACGAGGATTGTCGCGGTAGCTGACCCGCAGCGTGGCACCCCCCGCTTGAGTGAATTTCAACGCGTTCGACAGCAGGTTCGACAGGCATTGCCGCAAGCGCTGTGGATCAAACACAGCCGCGTCGGGAAGCTCTGGCGATAGACGGCCATCGGGCATGCGAGGGGTGGCAAATTCCAGCTTTAGCCAGAGGCCCGCTTTGGCAAAAACCGGTTGAAACAAGGCGACGGTGGCCTCGATGACCTCTCTCGGGCGGGCCGCGACCGGGCGCATGGGCAATTGGTTTTCATCAATTGCCGACATTTGCAGGATGTCGTCCAGAATGGCGGCAAGATCCATTGCTGACCCCACCAGGGTCTGCATCCGCGCCTGAGTCTGCGGACTTTGCGTGTGCATAAGCTCTACCTCGCCCATGCCGACAATCGCATTCAGCGGTGTCCGCAATTCGTGGCTCATCTGGGCCAGAAACCGCCCCTTGGCGCGGTTGGCCGCATCGGCACGCAGGCCGCGGCGGCTGACTTCAAGATGCAGGGCGTTGTTTGATCGCATGGCGCGCAAGGCAAAGGAAATCGCGGCAAGCAGCGCAATGGATGAGGCGGCAAAGCCCACACCGTTGTGACGTTCAAGCCAGTAAAACCCGTTGCCGAGCAGTGCTGTCAAGATGGCCGCGATCAGACCTGCCAACCCAAATGGCATGTGGATGGCACGCACGGTGCTAAGCTGAAACAGCGTCATGCTGAGCAGACCTACCGCCGCCGCCTTGGCAAACTCGGTATCCTGCTGCCAGACCAGCACACAGCATAAGGCGTAATTGGCTTCGGTGAAAAACACCGCCGCAATTGCTGAGCGGTAGCGGCGCTTGTGTATCGCCGGATCAAGCCCACGCAGCAATTGCAGGCTAAGCCCTTCCAGCGCGATGTCGATCCCAAAGGCCGCAAGCACAAACCAAGGCGGAAGGAACAGCGCCATCAGCGCGAAGGCGATAGAGGTGCTGATTAGCCGCGCGGGCTCCATCGCGGTAAGAACCTGCAACTGACTGCTGATCTGCGCTGCGGCATCCGCATCCGGCATCCATTTCCGCAACAGACTCATCGCGCGGGCATCCTTACACTCGTGATGCTTCAGCAAAGATCACACATGGGTTCGGGTCAAGGCCAAGCTGGGCTTCAGGGTGTGGGAAGCGGCGCTATGGTGATTTCCTGTTGCAGCGCGCCTTGTGGCGTGAAGATCAGCAGGCGGTTGTCGTTGGTGACAACCCCGATCCAGCCCCTGCCTTGGGTGATCGCCGAGGCGGTCGTCCCCGCAGGCATTTGCAGGCTGGCGGGCAGGGCGGGGCTTGCGGTGTTTGCGTTCGGCATACGGGTGACAAGCAGGGCGACCACGGTTATGACACCGACGATCATGGTGATCATCAGCACGATCACCAGACCTTTCAGCAAGCGGAGCGAGGGCGGCAAGCCCGGCTCGATCGGAGTGTCAGACATGGCGAACCCTTTTGAAGACGAAGACGCTGTGGACGATGACGCTTTGGACAGCGCCGAACTGGCAGGCGGCAACCATCTGGTTGTGGTGATTGGTGAAGACGCAGCCCCGCGTCTTGATAAGGCGCTTGCGGCGGCAGTTCCAGAGGATGCGGCACTTTCACGCTCTCGCTTGATGAAGATGATCGAAGACGGCGATGTGCTGGCTGGCGGCGTTGCGGTGACGAACCCGAAAACCAAGGTCAAGCCGGGTGATGTTTACACGTTGGTTCTGGCCCCGGCGGTGGATGTGGCGACCCTGCCGGAAGACATCCCGCTGAATGTGATCTGGGAAGACGGCGATCTGATCGTGATCGACAAGCCGGCGGGCATGGTCGTGCATCCGGCCCCCGGCACACCTTCGGGCACTTTGGTGAATGCGCTGTTGCACCATTGCGGCGATACGCTGTCGGGCATCGGCGGCGAGCGTCGCCCCGGCATTGTGCATCGCATCGACAAGGACACCACCGGGCTGCTGGTGGTTGCGAAATCCGACCGCGCCCACCACGGACTTGCGGCGCAGTTTGAGGCCCATACCGTCAACCGCCGCTATCTGGCGGTGGTGAACGGCGTGCCCTCGGCCTATGATCCGCGCCTGCGCGGGCTTCAGGGCATAAGTTTTGAGGCTGGCGGCATCCTTAAGGTCGCCACACATCTGGAGCGTCACAAGACCGACCGGCAGCGGCAAGCGGTTGTCTGGCATTCGGGCCGCCATGCGGTGACACGGGCGCGGGTGATGGAGGATTTCCGTGGGGGTGCTGCCTTGGTGGAATGTTGGCTGGAGACCGGGCGCACGCATCAGATCCGCGTGCATATGGCCTATGCCGGACATGGGTTGATCGGCGACCAGACCTATGGCGGCAAGAAAAAGGTATCGCCCAAATTGTTCGGGCCCGAAGTGGCCGAGCTGGGCAACAGCTTTCCACGTCAGGCGCTGCACGCGGCGACCTTGGGGTTCGAGCATCCGGTGACGGGTGAGATGCTGGAATTTACCTCGCCCTTGCCCGACGACATGCAGCATCTGCTGGCAGCTTTGGGCAGCGGACAGGTCTGAGGCTTTTCTCTTCGCGTAAATATCCCCGCAGGGGGCTTTCGCGGCTGGCAGCAGAAGCCTCCGGCGGGGATATTTAGGCAGAGAGGATGACCACGGCGGCAGTGATCTGACATTGCCGTGACCGGAATGTTACAAACCTTTCGCTGCGACGGAACCGGAACCATGTTTCGTTAAACAAGTTATGTTCAGGATGCTTGAAGTCGGCATTTGGCATACATAAATCCGCCTGTCCGGGGGCGAAACTGCACCGGATCAACGAGGGAGCGTCACACATGAGCACCTATGCTAATCTGCCAGCACCCAGCCCTGAACAGGGGCTGAACCGTTACATGCAGGAAATCCGCAAATTCCCGCTGCTGGAACCCGAAGAAGAATACATGCTGGCGAAGCGCTGGGTCGATCATCAGGACAGCACCGCAGCACACAAGATGGTCACAAGCCACCTGCGCTTGGCCGCCAAGATCGCCATGGGCTATCGGGGTTACGGTCTGCCGCAGGCCGAGGTGATTTCCGAAGCGAATGTCGGCCTGATGCAAGCGGTGAAGCGGTTTGACCCGGAAAAAGGTTTCCGTCTGGCGACTTACGCGATGTGGTGGATCCGCGCTAGCATTCAGGAATACATCCTGCGCTCGTGGTCCCTGGTGAAGCTGGGCACCACTTCGGCGCAGAAAAAGCTGTTTTTCAACCTGCGGAAGGCGAAAGCCAAGGTTGGCGCTTTGGAAGAAGGCGATCTGCGGCCCGAGAACGTGGCGCGCATTGCCACCGATCTGAACGTGTCGGAAAGCGAAGTCATCGACATGAACCGGCGCCTGTCCGGCGGCGATGCCTCGCTCAACGCCACGGTTGGCTCGGATGGCGAGGGCAGCACGCAATGGCAGGATTGGCTGGAGGATGAAGACAGCGATCAGGCCGGCGATTATGAAGCGCGCGATGAGTTCGATATGCGGATGAACCTGCTGCATCAGGCGATGTCGGCGCTGAACGACCGCGAGAAAGACGTGCTGATGAAGCGCCGTCTGGCCGAAACCCCGGTTACGCTGGAAGAACTGTCGGAAAGCTACGGCGTCAGCCGCGAGCGTATTCGCCAGATTGAGGTGCGGGCGTTTGAAAAGCTGCAAGAACGCATGCGCACGTTGGCGCTGGGCAAGGGCATGGTCGTTCCGGCCTGATTGCAGCCCGTTTTCAAGAACCATTGGGCGTAACCTGCGCCCAATGGTTGCGCCGCCCCTGCGCAGAGTCTAGACAGTCTGATCAAACTGCCGAGCCATAAAAGGGCGCATTCAATGACCATGCTGGAAACCTTCCTGAAACCTATGCACCGCGAGGGCTACAAGTTTGTCGGTATCTTTGCCGTCATAACCCTTGTGCTGTTCTGGATTTGGGATCCGTTGGGCTGGTTAGGTGTGGGTGCAACCGTTTGGTGCTATTACTTTTTTCGTGATCCAAAACGCTCGGTGCCGCAGGGGCGGGGGCTTATTGTTTCGCCTGCTGATGGCGTCGTCAGCCTGATCGAACGCGCGGTGCCGCCGCCGGAACTTGGGGCCGGGCATGATGCGTTGACGCGGGTTTCGGTGTTCATGTCGGTGTTCAATTGCCATGTGAATCGCGCGCCAATCGCGGGGCGTATTTTGAAAATGGCCTATCGCCCCGGCAAATTTCTGAATGCCTCGCTGGATAAGGCATCCGAGGATAACGAGCGTAACTCGTTGCTGTTGGAACTGCCGGATGGTCGCAAGCTGATCGTGGTGCAGATTGCAGGGTTGGTTGCGCGCCGGATCGTGCCGTTTGTGTCGGAAGGCCAGTCGCTGCGCACCGGTGAGCGGTTTGGGCTGATCCGGTTTGGCTCGCGTCTGGATGTCTATCTGCCTGATGGGGTAGAGCCTTTGGTGGCGCTGGGGCAAACCATGGTGGGCGGTGAGACCGTTCTGGCCGAGTTGGACCGCGATATGCTGCGGCGTTCGGCAGTGCGCGAATGACGATGCCTGTGGGACCAGCCCCTGTGGACCCTGCGCCGAAAAACGGGCGACGTCCGCGCAAGAAGCTGCATATCGTGCAGTTGATCCCCAACTTCATGACCGTTGCCGCGCTTTGTGCGGGGCTGACGGCGGTGCGCTTTGCGATTGAGGGCCGGTTTGGCCTTGCGGTGGCGCTGATCATCGCGGCTGCGGTGATGGATGGGCTGGATGGCCGCCTTGCGCGGTTTCTGAAGAGCGAATCCGATATGGGCGCAGAGCTGGACAGCCTGTGCGATCTGGTGAATTTCGGCGTGGCCCCGGCGCTGATCACCTATCTTTGGGCCCTGCAAGGGATGCGGGCCGAGGGTTGGATTGCCTGCCTGATCTATGCCGTGGCCTGTTTGTTGCGGTTGGCGCGGTTCAACATTGGCAATCGGCAGCCTGACAATGACTCCAACAGCTTTCAGGGCGTGCCTTCGCCCGCGGGGGCATTGCTGGTGATGCTGCCGATGTTTCTGGCCTTTGCCATCGACGGTGGGCAGCCGCATGCCACTGGCTTGGTGGCGCTGTGGATGGCGATTGTGGGGGCGCTGATGGTTGGGCGGTTTCGCACTCCGTCGTTCAAGCGCGCGACGATTTATGCCGAGAATGTCAGCTTTGTGTTGCTGGCCTTTGTCGGGTTGGTCGCGGCCTTGCTGACCTATCCCTGGACGACGCTGGCGCTGGTGGATTGCGCCTATCTGTGCGCGCTGGCCTATAGCTTTATCAAAAAGCCGCGCCCCGCCAATGAACAGGCTGGCCCCGAGGCGTAATTGCCCCAAGCGTATGTGATTGCGCTAACAAGCGTCGCAGTTTAACGTGGCGGCATCACATAAAGGGGATCGACATGAAGCCAGTGCGTTGGGGTATTCTGGGGGCTGCGAATTTCGCAAAAGAGCAGATGGCCCCGGCCATTCATGCCGCCAAAGGCGCCGAATTGGCGGCTTTGGCGACATCCAGCCCCGAGAAGGCCGCCGGGTTTCAGGCGTTTTGCCCCAGCCTGACGGTGCATCCGACCTATGAGGCGCTGCTGGCCGATCCGTCGATTGACGCGGTTTACATCCCGCTGCCGAACCATATGCATGTGGAATGGTCGCTGAAGGCGCTGGCGGCGGGCAAGCACGTGCTGACCGAAAAGCCGATTTCGATGCAGGCCAGCGAGATTGACCAGATCATTGCGGCGCGTGATGCCTCGGGGTTGCTTGCGGCTGAGGCCTATATGATCGTGCATCATCCGCAGTGGCAGTTGGCGAAGAAATGGTTGGAGGCGGGCGAGATCGGCCAGTTGCGCCATGTCGATGCGGCGTTTTCGTTCTGCCTTGAGGATATGAGCAACATCCGCAACCGGCCCGATGCGGGCGGCGGGTCTTTGCGTGATATTGGGGTGTATACCTTTGGTTCGGCGCGGTTTGTCACCGGATCAGAGCCCGTGGATATTTCGGCGCGGCTGGTGCTGGAAAATGGCGTGGATACGTTTGCGCAGGTGGCGGGCATCATGGATGGCCCCCATGGCCGCTTCACCTATAGCTCGATGACGTCGATGCGGCTTTATAACCGGCAGACGGTGGTGTTTCAGGGTGACAAGGGCATGATCCGGCTGGATGGTGGCCCGTTCAACGCCAATTACAACGACATTGCCGAGATTGAACTGCATCAGAACGGCAATGAAGTGAAAACCGTGCGCTTCCCGACCTCGAACCACTATGTCTTGCAGGTTGAGGCGTTTGGCCGTTCCATCCGCGAAGGCGCGGCCTATCCGTGCCCGCTGGAGTTTGTGAAGGGCACACAGGCGATGATGGATACGGTGTATCGGGTTGGGGTAGAGATCAGCCTGTAAGATCACATTTCAAAGCCGGCCCAGAGCGATCTGGGCCGGCTTTTTCGTGAATTCGGACGCTTCCCAGCTGGGATGGACTTGTGCCAAAAGTGGCGAGAACCACTATATGTAGTGATTACGCCTTAGCCCTCCATCGCCTCCAATTCGTCGATGAAGCCCGCGATCATCGACAGGCCCTTGTCCCAGAATTTGGGGTCAGATGCATCGAGGCCAAATGGGGCCAGCAGGTCTTTGTGGTGTTTCGAGCCGCCAGCCTTGAGCATGTCGAAGTATTTTTCTTGGAAATCCGGCAGGCCGTCGGCATAGGCGGCATAAAGCGCGTTCACCAGACCGTCGCCGAAGGCATAGGCATAGACGTAGAACGGTGAGTGGACGAAGTGCGGGATATAGGCCCAGAACGTCTCATAGCCGTCGGCAAATTCGAAAGCATCGCCAAGGCTTTGCGCCTGAACGCTCATCCACAAAGCATTGATGTCATCGGGGGTAAGTTCGCCTTCCGCGCGGGCGGCGTGGAGTTTGCATTCGAAATCGTAGAAGGCGATCTGGCGGACGACGGTGTTGATCATATCCTCGACCTTGCCTGCCAGCAGGGTCTTGCGCTCGGCCGGGGTCTTGGCGGCGTCGAGCAGTTTGCGGAAGGTCAGCATCTCGCCAAACACCGATGCCGTTTCGGCGAGGGTCAGCGGGGTGGATGACAGCAGTTCGCCTTGCCCTGCGGCCAGCACCTGATGCACGCCATGGCCCAGTTCATGCGCCAGCGTCATCACATCGCGGGGTTTGCCGAGGTAGTTCAGCATGACATAAGGATGAACGGTGGTGACAGTGGGGTGGGCGAAGGCACCGGGGGCCTTGCCGGGTTTCACGCCTGCGTCGATCCAGCCATCGGTGAAGAACGGCTTGGCGATCTCGGCCATGCGCGGATCGAAGGCGGCATAGGCGGACAGCACGGTTTCGGTGGCCTCGGCCCAGTTCACGAGACGCGGGGTCTCGGTGGGCAGGGGGGCGTTGCGGTCCCAGGTTTGCAGATGATCCAGCCCCATCCATTTGGCCTTCAGCTTGTAATAGCGGTGGCTGAGTTTGGGGTAGGCGGCGACGACGGCATTGCGCAGGGCCTCGACCACTTCGGGTTCGACATGGTTGGCCAAGTGGCGCGAGTACTGCGGGCTGGGCATCTTGCGCCAGCGGTCCTCGATCTCTTTTTCCTTCGCCAGCGTGTTATGAACGCGCGCGAACAGCTTGATATGTTTGTCAAATACGGCGGCAAGGGCGTGGCTGGCAGCCTCGCGTTTGGAGCGGTCCGGGTCGGTGAGCAGGTTCAGCGTGGCTTCAAGGTTCAGTTCATCTTCCTCGCCCGCCACGGTGAACATCAGGCCCGCCATGGTTTCGTCAAACAGCTTGTTCCAGGCGGAGGAGCCGACGACGCTGGCGTCATGGAGGTATTTCTCCATCTCATCCGACAACTGGTGCGGGCGCATGGCGCGCATGCGTTCAAACACCGGGGTGTAGCGGGCCAAGGCCGCGTTCGAGGCGGTCATGCCAGCCAGCGTGGCATCCTCTAGCCGGTTGAATTCAAGGCTGAAAAACACCAAAGGCGTGGTGAAGTTGGTGATGTTGTCCTGCACATCGGCCATGAACTTGGCGCGGTCCGAATCCATCGTGTTCTGGTAATAGCGCAGACCCGCATAAGAGCCGATGCGGCCAGCGGTGACGTCAATCGCTTCATAGGCTTGCACGCAGGCCAGCATTTGCTCGGCGGTCAGGGTGGCGAGTTTGCCTTCGTATTGGGCGGCGAAATCGGCGCAGGCCTGTTCCAGCCAAGCCATATCGCGCTGCAATTCCGGCGCATCTGGTGCGGTGTAGAGGTCGTTCAGATCCCAGTCGGGCAGATCGCCAAATGTGTTCGAGCCGATGCGGGCGTCAAAAACCGCCGATTTGTGGCCGGGGCGGAGCAGGGGATGCGACATGGGAACCTCTTTTGTTGTTGGATGTATTTAGGGGGCAATGCCGGGGTTGTGCAAGGCGGCGCGCGGAAAGGTGTTCAAAGCGGTTTGCCTAAAATTTAGGCGGTGTTTTGCGGCGTTTTCGGGCGGATGCGCAAAAATCGAAGCGCTTTCAATCTTCTGCCCTTTACGGCGCAAAATCGGCGGCCTTTACTTGTATCAATCAGCGCAAAAAGGCGGCACGGCATGACCCCTTATTTCAACGAAATGTTTCAGGATAACGCGGTGCGACCGCCTTATGCCGGGTTGGAAGGGTGGAGTGCGGATATGCCCGCCGATGTCCGTCTGGCCAAGCAGGCCGAGGCCGAGGCTTTGTTCCGCCGCATCGGCATCACCTTTGCCGTTTATGGCGAGGGTGGCGACCCGGATCGGTTGATCCCGTTCGATATGTTCCCGCGGGTGTTTACAGCGCATGAATGGGCGAAGCTGGAGCGCGGCATCAAGCAACGGGCGCGGGCGCTGAATGCGTTTCTGGTCGATGTCTATGGGCGCGGCGAGATCGTGCGGGCTGGGCGTATCCCCGGCAAGCTGGTCTATCAGAACGACGCTTATGAAAAGTCGGTCTGCGGGTTTATTCCGCCGAAAGGCGTGTATTCTCATATCGTTGGCATCGACATCGTGCGCACCGGGCCGGGTGAGTTCTATGTGCTGGAGGATAACTGCCGCACGCCATCCGGGGTTTCCTATATGCTGGAATCCCGTGAGATGATGATGCGGATGTTCCCCGATCTGTTCCGCGAAAACCGGATTGCGCCGATCGACAGCTATCCTGACAAGCTGCGCCGGACTTTGGCGAGCGTGGCGCCTGCGAAATGCGACCGTGATCCGACGGTGGTGATCCTGACGCCGGGGCATTTCAATTCGGCTTATTATGAGCATTCGTTCCTGGCTGACTTGATGGGGGTGGAACTGGTCGAGGGGCAGGATTTGTTCGTCGATGGCGCGTTCGTCTATATGCGCACCACCGAGGGGCCGAAGCGGGTGGATGTGATTTACCGCCGCTTGGACGATGCGTTTATTGACCCGCTGTGCTTCCGCCCCGATTCCATGCTGGGTGTACCGGGGCTGATGGATGTGTATCGCTCGGGCGGGGTGTCGATCTGCTCGGCTCCGGGGGCGGGGGTGGCCGATGACAAGGCGGTTTATACCTATGTGCCGGAAATGGTGCGGTTTTATCTGGGCGAAGAACCGATTTTGAACAACGTGCCGACATGGAAATGCGGTGATGCGTCGGACCTGAAATATGTGGCCGAGAACCTGGGCGATCTGGTGGTGAAGGAAGTCCACGGCTCGGGCGGGTATGGGATGCTGGTGGGGCCGAAATCGACCAAGCAGCAGATCGAGGAGTTTCGCGCGCTGATCATGGCGGACCCAAGCAATTACATCGCGCAGCCGACGCTGGCGCTTTCCACCACGCCGACCTTTGTCGAGGAAGGCATCGCACCGCGCCATGTCGATTTGCGGCCCTATTGTCTGGTGGGCGAGCGGATTGAACTGGTGCCGGGGGGGCTGACGCGGGTGGCGTTGCGGGAAGGCAGTTTGGTGGTGAACTCGTCGCAGGGCGGCGGGGTCAAGGATACTTGGGTTTTGGCGGAGTAAATCATGCTTTCAAGAACCGCCGACAACCTCTACTGGATCGCCCGCAATATGGAGCGTGCCGAGACCGCGGCGCGGCTGTTGGAAGTGGGCGCGCGGATTTCGCTGCTGCCCTCGGCGCAGGGCTATCGCAACGATTGGGACAGCCTGCTGCGCGCCAGCGGCAATGCCAATGGTTATGTCGCGAAATATGGCGCACCGGCGCAGGCGCAGATCGAGTCCTATCTGTTTTTCGACCGTGATAACCCGAACTCGGTGGCGTCCTGCATCACCAATGCGCGCGAGAATGCCCGCATCGTTCGAACCGCTTTGACGACGCAGGTCTGGGATGCGCTGAACACCGCGTTTCAAGAGTTGCGCCAGATCGAGGCGCAGACGGGTGTGCGCGAACTCTCGCGGCTGACCGATTGGGTGATGCGGCACACGGCGATGGTGCGTGGTGCGATTGATGCGACGCAGTTGCGCAATGACGGCTATAACGTGTTGAATATCGGCTATTATCTGGAGCGTGGCGACAGCACTGCACGCCTGATGGATGTGAAATACTACGTGCTGCTGCCACGGGCGGATTACGTCGGAAGTGGCCTCGACAATGACCAATGGGCGATGCTGCTGCGGGCGATGTCGGCCAATCGCGCGTTTCATTGGGCCTATGGCGGCGAGATCACCTCGGCCAAGATCGCGCATTTCCTGATTTTGAACCCGCAATGTCCGCGCAGCCTTATCACCTGCGTGGCGGGGATGAACAACCATCTCGGGCGGTTGGCGAAGCTTTATGGCCGTGAAACCGAGGCGCAGGCGGTGGCGGCACGGTTGCTGAGCGATCTGGAGAACCAGACCACAGATCAGATTTTCGACGAGGGTCTGCACGAGTTTCTGACTCGTTTCATCGGCGAGGCCGCTGGCTTGGGCGCGATCATTCATAATTCGTATCTGTCGGGGGACATGCAATAATGCTGCTCAGCGTCGATCATGTCACGCATTACCGCTATGACCGCCCGGTGCGCGGCGTGGTGCAAAGCCATCGGTTGATGCCGTCGAAGTTTGACGGCCAGAAGGTGCTGGATTGGTCGGTGACGATGACCGGCGGCACCATGGGCAGCGCGTTTCGCGATGGGGCGGGCGATTGGGTGCAGGGCTGGACTGTGGCTGGCCCGGTGGATGAGATCGAAGTGCGGGTGAAGGGGCTGGTGCAAACCACGGATCTGGCCGGGATTTTGCGCGGTCATCGCGAGGTTGTGCCACCCGAAGCCTATCTGCGCGACACTGATGCCACTGTGCCGGATGCAGCGCTGACCGAGCTTGGCCAGATCATCGCGGCGGCGGATTCGCCGCTGTCGGGTTGTCATGCTTTGTCAGAGGCGATTTCGGCGGCGATTGTCTATACGCCGGGGGCGACGCGCGTGCAGACCACGGCGGCGCAAGCTTTGGCGCAGGGGCAGGGCGTGTGTCAGGATCACGCGCAGGCACTGATTGCGGCGGCGCGGGTGGGTGGCGTTCCGGCGCGCTATGTCTCGGGCTATCTGCAATCGGGGCAGGACGGACTGGATCACGAGGCCGCCCATGCCTGGGCCGAGTTGTTCGTGCCCGGCATCGGTTGGATCGGCTTTGACCCGGCGAACCAGTGCTGCCCGGATGCGCGCTATATCCGGCTGGGTTCTGGCTTGGATGCACAAGATGCAGCGCCGATCCGGGGAATTTCGCGTGGATCGGGGTCGGAAATCCTGTCGGTGACGGTTGCGGTCCAGACGCAGGAGCAATAGGGTCCGCCCGGACATGCGGAGAATGTGATGACCTATTGCGTCGGGCTTTTGTTGAATGCGGGCATGGTGTTGCTGTCAGATACCCGCACCAATGCGGGACTGGACAACATCGCGACCTATCGCAAGATGTTCCATTTTGAAGAACCCGGCGAGCGGGTGATTTCGATTGTGACGGCCGGATCATTGTCGGTGACACAAACCACGCTGGCGCGGCTGCGTGAGGCGATTGACGATCCTGACGCGACCGAGACGACATCGATCATGAAAGCGCCGACGATGCTGAAGGTCGCTTCGATCATCGGGGATATGCTGTCGCTGGTGCGCCAAGAGATCGACGAGAAAATGGCCACGATGAATCAGGGGGCCTCGGCCAGCATGTTGGTGGCAGCGCAGCGGCGCGGCGGGGCGATGCGTTTGTTTCTGATCTACCCCGAAGGCAATTTCATCGAAGCCACCGAGGACACGCCGTTTTTGCAGATCGGCGAGCATAAATATGGCAAGCCGATTCTGGACCGGGTGGTGAAGCCTGCGACTTCGCTGGCCGATGCCGAAAAGGCGGTGCTGCTGTCGATGGATTCGACGTTGCGGTCGAACCTTTCGGTGGGGATGCCGCTGGATCTTTGCGTGATCGAGAAAGACGCCTGCCGGGTCAGCCGTAAGCGGCGGATCGAGGCCGGTGATGAAAGTTTCCGCGCGATGTCAGAGGCTTGGTCCAAGGCGCTGCGCGACGGGTTTACGCAGATCACGCTGTAGGCACGCCGATTTCTGCACAGAAATCGTGGCGGATTTTGTGCAAAATCCGCGCGCGATCAGCGGTGCGCGCGGAACAGGGCTGTGGTGCTGTCGAAAAACCGGGTGCGGGCGGCAAGACGCTCCATCAGCACTTCGTGTTCGGCACCGGGGTAAAGATCAAGGGCGCCACCTTTCCAACCTGCCATGCGGGCATGAATTGGGGCGGTATCGACGATTTTTTCCTGCGACCCCAAGGCGGTCAGCGCCGGGAGGTTCGGCGCAGGCAGCAGGGTCAGTGCGTGACATTCCCCCAGCGCGGCTTTCAGCCAGCCCAGGCTGGGGCCCCCCAAGCCGAGTTCGGGGTGGGCCAGCGCCTGCTGGCGCATGTAGTCCCACATCTCGGCGTCGGTGGTCAGGGTGTTGCCGGTGAAAGGGGCGGTCAGCACATAGGATTTCGCTCCGGTGCCCGGCGCGTAGCGGCTGTCAAACTTGAACCAGCGCGAGGCGGTCGTCAGAGCCACCGCCATCGGCCGCATCCATGCGGCGATCAGGATGCCCCACATCGGCGCCGAGAAGGCGGCGGCCTTGACCGGCGCGCCCCGCATCAAAGCGCGCAGACCGATACAGCCGCCCATCGAATGCGCCATCAGATAATAGGGTTCCGGCAGGCCTTGGGCGCGGGCGAAGCCGACCATTTCATCGAAATCAAGCTGATACTCGGCAAAATCCCCGACATGCCCGCCCATCGGATCGTCAAGCGCGCGGTCGGCCAGACCCTGACCGCGCCAGTCGATCACCAGCGTGGCAAAACCGCGCGCGCGCAGATCAGTGGCGGCGCGGCCGTATTTCTCGACATATTCAGTGCGCCCCGGCAGCAGCAGCACGGTGCCTTGCGCGCCGGGGTGGCTCCACAGACCCACCCGCAGCCGCACACCATCGGCGGCCGTCAGCCAAAAGCCGCGCCCACCGTCCGGGCCTTCGGCGATGTCGTAGAGTGGCGCGTCGCTCACGACATTGCCGCGCCAAGCTGCATGGCAAGGCCCATGCTGCCTTCGACCTTAAGCTTGCCGGTCATGAATGCGGTGGTCGGGTTCATATCGCCTTCCAGCATCGCCTGAAACACTTCCGGCTCGGCAATCAGGGTCACGTCCGAATCCTCATCGCCCGCGCGAGCGCCGTTTGGATCAACCATGATCGCACCTTCGCCCAGCAGCACGAACTTTGCCACGCCGTCAAAGCCGTTCGGCAGCTTCTTTGCCAGCGCCGCCACGGCTGTTGAGATCACATCGCTCATCACATTCTCCTGTCTGAACCGGCGGGGCTGGAATTTTCCGCCCGTTGCGTTACCTATACCCTTATGAAAGCGCATCCATCGTTACACAATCGTATCGTTGCGGCATTTATGCTGGTTTTGTGGTCATGCCTTCCCGCTGCCGCGCAAACCGACAAGCTGGACGATCTTTTTGCGCGGCTGCAAAAGGCAGATGAGGCTGAGGCAAGCCAGATCGAATCCGATATCTGGATGGAATGGTCGAAATCCGGCTCTCCGGCGATGGATCTGCTGTTGCAACGCGGCAAGGATGCGATGGCGAATGGCCAGCCGGATGTGGCGGTGCAGCATCTGACGGCCTTGGTCGATCACGCGCCGGATTTCGCCGAGGGCTGGAATGCACGGGCGACGGCGTATTATCAACTCGGGCAGTTTGGCCCGGCGATTGCAGATATCGGCAAGGTGCTGACGCTGAATCCGCGGCATTTCGGGGCGTTGTCGGGCTTGGGCTCGATCTTTGAAGAACTGGGCAAGCCCGCGCAGGCGTTGGAGGTTTATAAGGCCACGTTAAAGATTGATCCCCATGCGCCGGGGGTGGTGGAAGCGGTAAGCCGGATCGAAACCGAGCTTCAGGGCAAAGACCTATAGGGCAGGGCCAAGGATATGATGGCTGCCGGACAGGTGACGGCGGTGCTTGGGCCGACCAACACCGGGAAAACCCATTACGCGATTGAACGGATGCTGGGGCATCGCACCGGGGTGATTGGCCTGCCGCTGCGGCTGCTGGCGCGCGAGGTTTATGATCGTATCGTCGCCAGCCGGGGGCCGTCTGTGGTGGCACTGGTGACGGGCGAAGAGCGGATTGTGCCCGACCGCGCGCAGTATTGGGTCTGCACTGTTGAGGCGATGCCGCTGGATCTGGGCGCGGATTTCGTTGCTGTGGATGAGATCCAGCTTTGCGCCGACCCCGAGCGCGGGCATGTGTTCACCGATCGTCTGCTGCGGGCGCGGGGTCTGCATGAAACGCTGTTCATGGGCGCTGAAACCATGCGGCCCGCCATCGCTGGGCTGGTCAATAACGTGCAGTTCGTCAAGCGCGAACGATTTTCCGAATTGACCTACACAGGTTCGAAAAAGATAAGCCGGATGCCCGAACGCTCGGCCATCGTCGGGTTTTCTGTTGAAAATGTCTATGCCATTGCCGAATTGATCCGCCGCACCAAGGGCGGCTGTGCGGTGGTGATGGGGGCGCTTTCACCGCGCACCCGCAATGCGCAGGTGGCGTTGTATCAGAACGGCGATGTGGATTATCTGGTGGCGACCGATGCGATTGGCATGGGGCTTAATCTCGATATCAAGCATATCGCCTTTGCGGCGACCTCAAAATTCGACGGGCGGCGGATGCGGGCACTTTATCCGCAGGAATTGGCGCAGATCGCAGGTCGCGCGGGGCGCTATCAGGAGAATGGCACCTTTGGGGTGACGGGCGAAGTGCGCCCGCTGGACGAGGAAACCGTCGAGGCCATTCAAGAGCATCGCTTTGATCCGGTGCGCAAACTGGAATGGCGCAATCATGATCTGGAGTTCGGCAGCGTAGAGCGGCTGATCCGCAGCCTTGAAGCGCCGACACAGAACAAATGGCTGGCGCGGGCGCGCGACGCCGATGATGTGCTGGCGCTGAAATATCTGTCGGAACTGTCCGAGGTAAAGGAAAAGCTGAACACGCCGCAGCGGATCAAACTGCTGTGGGAGGTCTGCCGCATCCCCGATTTCCGCAATGCGGCGGGGAATGAGCACGTCACCTTGCTGGCCCGCATCTTTGATTTTCTGACCGGTAAGGGCCTTGCGCAAACCCGTATCCCGTCGGATTGGCTGGAAAAGGCCATCGCGCGGATAGATAAAGCGGGCGGCGACATTGATACCATCTCGAAACGGCTGGCCTATATCCGCACCTGGACCTATGTTGCGCAGCGCAAGGGCTGGGTGGACAACGAAAGCCATTGGCGCGCCGAGACGCGTGCAGTAGAAGACCGACTGTCAGATGCGCTGCATGCAGCCCTGACGCAACGATTTGTTGACCGGCGCACGTCCGTGCTGATGCGGCGGTTGAAGCAGAAGGAGACCCTCGTGGCCGAGGTGAATGACAAAGGCGAAGTGACGGTTGCAGGCGAATTCGTCGGCCGTCTTGAGGGGTTCCGTTTCCGTCAGGATGCGACCGGATCAACCGAGGAAGCCGCCACGCTGCGGCAAGCGGCGTTTGCGGCGCTGAAACCCGAATTCCACCTGCGGGCGGATAGGTTCTACAACGCGCCCGATACCGAGCTGGATTTCACCGAGCAGGGCGGCCTGATGTGGGGCACCCAAGCCATGGGCAAGCTGGTGAAGGGTGCAGAACCTGCGCGCCCAACGGTTGAGGCTTTCGTTGATGACGAGGCTGGCCCGGATGTCGCAGACAAGGTGCGCCGCCGTTTGCAGCATTTCATCGACCGCAAGGTGGCCGCGAATTTTGAGCCGCTGCTGGCGATGGGCCGCGATGAGACCCTGACCGGGTTGGCGCGCGGCTTTGCCTTCCGTCTGGTCGAAGGGCTGGGCGTGATCCCGCGTGAGACGATTGCCAACGAAGTCAAAGAGTTGGATCAGGAAGCGCGCGGCGCTTTGCGCAAGCATGGCGTGCGCTTTGGTCAGTTCACCGTGTTCCTGCCTGCGCTGCTGAAACCGGCACCGACGCGGTTGCGTCTGGTGTTGTGGTCGCTGTGGAATGGTCTGGATGAATTTCCCGAAAGCCCGCCTCCGGGTCTGGTGACGATCCCGAACATTCCGGCAGTGCCGAAAATGCACTATACTTTGGCGGGCTATCATCCGGCAGGGGCGCGCGCGATCCGCATTGATATGCTGGAGCGTCTGGCCGATATCCTGCGGACCAAAGACAGCCGCGCAGGCTTTGAAGCCACGCCGGATATGCTGTCGATCACCGGCATGACGCTGGAGCAGTTCAGCGATCTGATGGGTGGTCTGGGCTATAAGGGCGAGAAGGCCGAGCGTCCGAAGGTCAAGGCGGCGCCGGTTCCGGTCGCAGTTGATCCGGATGCGCCGGTGCAACCGATCCCCGAAGGCGAATCGGCTTTCGTGCAGCCTGACCCGGAAGCGGCCCCCGAGATGGAGTCGTTCTACACCTTCACTTGGGCACCGAAACCGCGCCCCCGCCCGGAACGCCCCGCGCGCCCGGAACGCGCCCCACGCGCCGATGCGCCCGCAACTGAGCGCGGCCCGCGCCCGGATCGTGGCCCGCGGCAAGATCGCGGTCCGAAGAAGGAAGGCGAGGCGGATCGCGGCCCGCGTCCTGATCGCGCACCTCGCCCCGAAGGCGAAAAGTCTGATCGTGGCCCGCGTCGCGATGGCAAGGGCGAAGGCTACAAGGGCAACAAACCGCATGGCGGCAAGCCCGAGCGTGACAACAAGCCGAAAACCTACGAACAGCGCCCACCGCGCGCCGAAAAGCCGATCGACCCCGATAACCCCTTCGCCGCTTTGATGGCGTTGAAATCAAAGCTCTGATTGGCGGGGCCGGGGGCCAGACCCTCAAAAGATGTCCAGCCGAAACTTCGGCTGGACAAATGGCTGTTCGCGGCGCGGTTCTTCAAGAACCGCGAACTTGCTGCTGAAGTGATCGAGTCCGGCCATCTGCGGCTGAACGGACAGCGTTGCAAAAAGCCGGGGCATGGCGTGGCCGAAGGCGATACGCTGACCTTTCCGCAGGGCAGGGCGATACGTGTCATCCGGGTGCTGGCGCTGTCAGATCGCCGTGGCCCCGCGCAGGAAGCGCAACTGCTTTACCACGATCTTGCGCCAACCGCCGATGCACCGCTTGAATGATCCGTAGCACTTTCGTAGTAAGGCGGCGCGGAAATAGGAGCCTGCCCCATGACCTACGTTGTGATCGACAACTGCATCGCCTGCAAATACACCGATTGCGTCGAAGTGTGCCCGGTGGATTGCTTCTATGAGGGCGAGAACATGCTGGTCATCCACCCGGATGAGTGCATCGACTGTGGCGTCTGCGAGCCCGAATGCCCCGCCGATGCGATCCGCCCGGATACCGAGCCGGATATGGATGCCTGGGTGACATTCAACCGGAAATATTCGGAAATGTGGCCGGTGATCGTGACCAAGAAAGACCCGCTGCCGGGTTACGAAGAACGTGACGGCGAAACCGGCAAGCGCGAGAAGTATTTCTCGGAAGCACCGGGGCAGGGCAACTGAGGCGCTGCACTGTCGCTGATTCGGCATAGCTGCGTTGCCAATTTGGGCCTGATGGCAAAAACACTGTGATTCCAACCTGTAATGCCAAGGAGTTGATCTTTCTCGGCGATTGGAATCGTTGCATTTTTGTGTTATACATTGGTTACAAATAAACACGGATGCCTGCACAAACCTCAAAGCTGCTCGCTTGGGGTGAAAATCTAGTCAAAAAGCAAAGCCGTTTGATCGGGGTGATTTCCCGGAACGGTTGTGTTTTTTGCGGAACAGGTTCCTGCCGAGGAAGCGACTGAATGACCAAATCGAAGAAGCCTGATTTTCGTCCGAATGAGTTCGTTGTGTATCCTGCCCATGGCGTCGGTCGTATTGTGTCGATCGAGGAACAGGAAGTTGCCGGCTTTGTGCTGGAACTGTTCGTGATCTCGTTTGAAAAAGACAAGATGACGCTGCGGGTTCCGACCCACAAGGCCACCGATGTGGGGATGCGGTCGTTGTCGTCTCCCGATCTGGTGACGAAGGCGCTGGATACGCTGAAGGGCAAGGCCCGCGTCAAACGGGCGATGTGGTCGCGTCGGGCGCAGGAATATGAGCAAAAGATCAACTCGGGCGATCTGATGGCGATTGCCGAAGTGGTGCGCGATCTGCACCGCAGCGATGATCAGCGCGAGCAGTCCTACTCCGAGCGTCAACTCTATGAGGCGGCGTTGGAGCGTCTGACCCGCGAAGTGGCGGCGGTTTCCGGCGTGGATGAAGCTGGTGCGCAGAAGAAAGTCGGCGATGTGCTGGTTGGCCGCGCGGCCTGATCGGACGTAAGTTTTCGGAAAAGGCGGTCCTGCGGGGCCGCCTTTTTCATTGCGGTTTTCAATGCTCGGCGGGCTTTTCGCTGTGGGGTTCCATATCGGGGAACAGCATGGCTTGCAGCACTTCGGGCGGTTCTTCGGCGGCCATTGGTTTGACCTCGTGCAATTCCTCCATCAGCGCGATTTCCAGATCGCGGTCGAGTTGCTTGGCGCGCGCGATATAGGCCTCGTTCAGATGGGTGGGCTGGCCTGGCACCCAGACCTCAGCCAGATCGCGCATCGCGCCGCGATCCACCCGGAAATAGGCCTGAGAAACCTTCGCGGCTTCGTATTCGGAAAACCCCATGTTTTCCAGCACATAGCGGCCCGCGCGGATCGAGCTGTCGAAGGTTTCGCGCACGATGTCATTGGCGCCGGCCTGATACAGTTCATACACATGCACGCGGTCGCGCGCGCGGGCGACGATGTGAATGTCCGAGCGGCGCGAACGGGCGTAGCGCACGATGCGGGTCGCGGTATCGCTGTCGTCCACCGCAATCACGATCACCTGCGCCTCGGCAAGCCCTGCGGCCTCCAGCAGTTCGGGGCGGGCGGGGTCGCCGAAAAAGCCCTTCACACCGAATTTGCGCATGGTTTCAATCGTGGTCATATCGTTGTCCAGCACCACCGTCGGGATGCCAGAGGTGCGGATCAAACGGTTGACCACTTGGCCGAACCTGCCGATCCCTGCGATGATCACCCGGCCCTTTTCGTCAATCTCATCCGGGGTTTGGTCGGGGGTGCGATGGGCAAAGCGGGCGCTGAGCCAATCATAGCCGATGAACAGCAGGGGCGTCAGCAGCATGGACAGGCTGATCACCAGCAGCCCCATTTGCCCCGCAGCCAGCGGCAAAGCACTTTCCGATCGCGCAAAACTGACGATCAGAAATCCAAACTCGCCGCCCTGCGCCAAGCTCAGTGAGAACAGCCAGCGATCTTGGCGTTTCAGTTTGAAAACGAAGGAAATCGCCACCAGAATCAACGCCTTTAGCAGCATAAGGCCCAAAGTCAGGCCCAGCACGGTCAGCGGCTCGCGCGCCAGCATCTTGAAGTTGATGCCAACGCCGACGGTCATGAAGAACAGCCCCAATAGCAGGCCCTTGAACGGCTTCAGATCAGCCTCGAGTTGATGGCGGAACTCTGAGTTGGCCAGAACTACGCCCGCCACAAAGGTGCCAAGGGCGGGCGACAGGCCGACCAGCATCATCAGAAACGCGATGCCCAAGACCATCAGCAGGCTGATGAAGGTGCTCATCTCGGGCAGTTTGGCGGCATGCACGAAGCGAAAGATCGGACGGCTGAGGTAATGGCCCGCCAGCACGATGCCCGCGACAATCGCCAGCGTCAGCAGGCCTGCGCCCCAGCCCGGCAGCGATTGCACCGTGCTGATCAGTGCCGAAGTCGCTTCATGTTCCACCACATCCTGCGGGTTCGAGACGCCGAACACCGTTGCCCGCGAACTGAACAGGTCGGGCAGGGCCAACAGCGGGATAATCGCCAGCATCGGGATCACCGCGATATCCTGCGTCAGCAGCACCGAGAACGCCGAGCGGCCCCCTTGCGTGCGCATCAGGTTCTTTTCCGACAGGGTTTGCAGAACAATCGCGGTGGACGACAGCGAGGCCATCATTCCCAAAATCAGTGCCACCGCCGGCGTTATGCCAAACCAGATCAGGATTATTGATACACTTGCGGTGGTCAGCATCACCTGCGCGCCACCCATGCCCAGCAGCTTGTGCCGCATCTCCCACAACGAGCGCGGCTCCAACTCCAACCCGATCAGGAACAGCATCAGCACCACGCCAAACTCGGCAAAGTGCTGCAAATCGGCGGTTTCGGTGCCTGCAATGCCTAGAATCGGCCCCAGCAGGATCCCGGCGGCCAGATAGCCCAGCACCGAGCCCAACCCCAGACGCACCGCCAAAGGCACCACGCAAACCGCGGTGCCGAGGTAGATCGAGGCTTGCAGCAGAAAACTTTCCATGACGGACTTTCAGACAATCAATAACAGGGGCGGAACAACGAATTTGATAGCAATCGGCTCAGGTCGGCAGGGGGGCGTCGGCCTTGAACTGATCCATCACGATCTGGCTTTGCACCCGTGCCACCGCCGGATGCGGCAGCAAAAGCTGATGGATCACCCGATTCAGATCCGGCAAATCGGCACACCAGACCCGCAGCAGATAATCGGCCTCTCCGGTCAGCGTCCAGGCCGAGACGATCTCGGGGCAGGTGGCCAGCAGCGTGCCGAAACTGCGCGCGGCATCCGGCGAATGGGTGGCCATCTGCACCTGCACAAACGCCTGCACCGTCAGCCCAACCTTGGCAGGCGACAGCCGGGCGGCATAGCCCGTCACAAAGCCCTCGGCCTCCAGCCGTTGCCTGCGGCGGGCAGCTTGGCTGGGCGACAGGTTCAACCTTTCGCCCAGTTCCTGCGCGGTCAGCATCGCATTGGCCTGTATCTCGGCCAGCAGACGTGAGTCGGTAGCGTCCAGCATGCGGGTTTCTCGCGTCAAATTCTGATATTCCGCGTGTATCGCGCGCAGATCGGCGCAATACAATCCAACTACGCGCAAATACCGTGTCACTAATGCGTTATTATGACGAAACGCAGTCAAAAGGGGAATACCATGGGGCCGTTTCCGCATTCCACCGCCAAAGCCAGCATCAGTGCCGCCAATCCGGCAGGCACCGATGGTATGGCTTTCGTTGAATTCGCGCATCCCAATCCGCAAGAACTGCGCGAACTGTTTGCCCGTATGGGCTACAGCCTGTCCGCCCGTCATAAGACCAAGGCGATCGAGTTGTGGCAGCAGGGCGACATCACTTACATTCTGAACGACGACCCCGGCAGCCATGGCCGCCGTTTTGTCGATCTGCACGGGCCTTGCGCGCCGTCGATGGGCTGGCGCGTGGTCGATGCGCAGCATGCCTTTGCCCATGCGATTGCCCATGGCGCAGAGCCGTTTGAGGGTGCCAAGGCGCTAGAGGTTCCAGCGATTGTGGGCATTGGCGGCTCTTTGATCTATTTCGTCGATCAATACGGCGACACCAATCCCTATGGCGATTTCACCTTCACCGATGATCAGCCGAAAGGCGTGGGCTTCTATTACCTCGATCACCTCACCCATAACGTCCACAAGGGCAATATGGACAAGTGGTTTGATTTCTATGGCCGCATCTTTGGCTTCAAGCAGATCCGGTTTTTTGACATCGAGGGCAAGCACTCGGGTCTCTACAGTCGCGCACTGACCTCGGCCTGTGGGCGCATCCGCATCCCGATCAACGAGGACCGAGGCGAGACCGGGCAGATTG
Organism: Cypionkella sinensis; assembly: GCF_042646385.1. Lineage (NCBI taxonomy): Bacteria > Pseudomonadati > Pseudomonadota > Alphaproteobacteria > Rhodobacterales > Paracoccaceae > Cypionkella > Cypionkella sinensis. The sequence continues at coordinate 371,216 of NZ_JBHRTO010000001.1, forward strand.
TGGAATATCTGAAGCGCTATAACGGCGAGGGGATTCAGCATATTGCGGTCGGTGCGCAGGATATTTACGCCGCTACTGACGAGATTGCTGCGCGCGGGCTGAAGTTCATGCCGAAGCCGCCGATGGCCTACTATGAGCTGTCGAAAAGCCGGGTGGTCGGGCATCAGGAGCCGCTGGATGCCATGGCCAAGCATGGCATCCTGATCGACGGTGAGGGTGTGGTGGATGGCGGCGAAACGCGGATTCTGCTGCAAATCTTCTCGAAAACGGTGATCGGTCCGATCTTTTTCGAGTTCATCCAGCGCAAGGGCGATGATGGCTTTGGCGAGGGCAACTTCCGCGCGCTGTTCGAAAGCATCGAACAGGATCAGATTGATCGCGGTGTGCTGAAGGCTGGCTGATCAGCCCTTTGGCATCGCCAGGGCGACCAGACGGCCACCTTTCTGATAGCGCACTTCGGTTGCCGTGATGGCTGCCACGCGGCCACCGCCATCAATCGTATCGCCGACGCGGACCTTTTTGTAACGGCCTGCCGCGGTGCGAACCAACGCGTAACGCTTTGATTGCGTGCCATAAACCCCGATCAGGTTCAGCTTTGACAGGTTGATCGCGTTCTTGAAGGTCGCCTGCTTCGCCACGGTCGCCTTGGTCGGGATTTTCGGCGCGGCAGAGGCTACTTCGGGCTCGCCATCAGCTTCGGGGCTGGCGTCTTTTTCGGGGATCGCGGCCAGTTTTGGCTGCGGTTGGGCGGCGGGTTCCGGCTCTGGCTGAGTTTCGCGCGCGACGGCGGCTACTGCTGCCTCGACGGCGCGGCTTAGATCACGCGGGCGGGCGGCGGGTTTGCGGCTGATCGCCACCGCCAGCTTTGACGTGTTTGCCGCCTGATTGGCCATCTCGGCTTGTGCGGTCAGCGAGGCCGCAGCCGAAGCCTGTTGTGCTTGACGCCCGGCCACAAGGATGCTGTCGGGGCGCGCAGCCGGGCGCAGGCCTGCGAGACGGCTATCGGTTTGCGGAGCCAACGCACCTTGGTCTGCATCGGCCGGCGGCTTCAGGTCTGCGGGGCGGGTTTTCGGCTTTTTACCGGCCAAGGCAGGATCGGCATAAACGGCGGGGGCTGCACCAGCGCTGGCCACGGCTTCGGCGACAGCCGCTGCGACTTCGGGTCGTGCTGCGGCTGCAGCTGCGATAACGGCCTCGGTCCGCGCGGTCGGCACGCGGGCAGGCTTGCCTGCACGCAGGAAAACGCCTTCGGGGGTGATGACGCCTTCCGGCGTGGGTGTGATGGTGCCGTTGGCGGCAAATTGATACACCGTGCCATAGGGCGGCGGTGCAGGCTGTGCGGCAGGCATCTGATCGCTCTGCGTCACGGGTTGCTCAAGCGTCAGCGGGTCGGGCGAGACCGGGGCTGCATCCATCGAGGCGAGGAAAATCTCATCATCGGTGCCCGCTGTCGGGTTAACGGGCGCGGTGGTTTCCGTCGCAACATCCAACGCCGGAGCAGGTTCGGGCGGAGTAGCGGCCAGATCGGCAGCCTCGGGCGACGTTACCTCGTCGGACTGCGGCACCGTCGGATCGCTGGCCGAGGCCGTGTCGGACAGGGCTTCGGGGTCCTGCATATCGGCCAGCATCTCGTCATTGGCGTCCGGCACATCTGTGGCCGAGAGGTCGCTTCCCGCGCCGCCATCGCTGCCGACTTGCACTGGGTCGGTGGTGCTGTCGTTCCAAGCGCCCAAGGAATAAGACGACCAAGCGGCAATCATTGCCAGCAAGAACAGCAATGCCACTGTCAGCAGAAGGCCTAGGTAACGCGGCTTGCCACGCACCGGCGGACGGGCTGCAAAGCCCCCGGCATTGGTGCGGCTGGCCTGTGGCTTTGCCACGGCTGCGGCGGCTGGATCGGCCGATTTGACAGGTGGCAGGGCCGAAGGAATAGCAACCTTGCTGCGTGGCTTGGCCGTTGCAGCCGCTGCTGGCGCAGTGACCAATGACGACAGCCCGCGGAGCCCGGATTTGCCGGGTTTTGCCGCCTTTGCCGTCAGATCTGGCTTGGCCGAAGCGGGGCGCGGCGCCCCGACAGCCGTTTGACCCAGACTTGGCGCGCCAATGCCCTGCACCCCTGCCAATGGTTTGGCTCCGGCAGGGCGTTGCACACCAGGTTTGGCGGCGCCCAAGGCCGGGGCCTTGCCAGACACCGGATCATTGGCCTGCCTGCGGCTGGAAAACGCCCCCAGCGCCGCAGCGGGCGGCATCGGCGGCAGATCATCGGCAATCGCCGGATCAATCACCCGCGCGGTTTTGGCCGAAATCGCCGCCCGGATCACATCCGCGCCTTGCGGTTCTGCCTCTTCTGCGTCGGGCGTGTCATCGCTGACATCCAGCGCCATCGGGGCTTCTTCGACCTCGACCACCGGCTTGCGCGTCGGCGGGGCTGGTGGCGGGGGCGGGGCGGGCTGGACGATGGGCGATGACAATGTGTCCGCCAGATCGGCGATCAGGGCATTGTCGTCATCCAATGCAGGCGCATCAACGCGGTCAAAGCCTTTGCCCTGCTGCGGCGGCTCTGGCCGAAGCCAGGTTTCCTCGGCCACGGCAACCGGCGGGGCGATCTCGTCGGGGGCATCGTCATAAGTCTGCGGCTCGACCGCCTCGGCATGTGAAAAACCGTCCGGTTGGCCAAGTTCGGGCGCGGGGATGATTTCGGCGGGCGGTTCGGGTTCGTGAACAACCTCGGCTGCGACAGGCTCGGCCACCGCAGGTTCTGCCGCAACAGCCGTATCTTCTGGCAGAACCACCAGCGGAAGTTCGGGCTCTGGCACCGGCGGAAGTTCGGGCTCTGGCGCCGGCTCTACAACTGGCACAGGGGGCTGTTCAACCGGTTGTGCTGCCGCGAAACTGCGGGCCACGATTGCAACTGGGGTAGCATCACGCTCGACCTCGGCGCCGTCGGGCATCAACGAAGCGGCCATCGATGAGAGGCCAAACCACGGCTCTGCCGCGAAACTATCGGCGCTGGGGGCCGCAACGAAGGCAATCGGGTTCAGCCGATGTTCCGCCGCAAAAGCCTCGGCCTCGGCCAAGGTCTCTTTTGCGATCACCGCCACCTGCACCTCGGGGCCTGCACCCGTAAAGTCGAACGCCAGATCGGCCACGTCATAGGGCGTGCGGCCTTCCAGTGCGGCCGCCACCTGTGCGCGCCGTGCATCCTCATCAGGCCCCGGAGCATTGACGTTCAGATACAGGATCTGATCATTCGGGATCACCAGCTTTGTGGTCATCCCGCGCGGCGACAGGCCAAGCGCTGTCGCCCGCAGATAGCCCAAAGCCTCGGTCAGATCGGGCGTATAAAGCGGAACGGCCCCCACCAACTGCCAGCCCCCGCCCGAGCGGTGCAGCAAACTGATGGTTTCATCCCGGAAGTCGAGTGCAAAAGCTGGTTTCATTTCACGCATCTAGCACAAGGAGGGCACCGCAGGAAACGCGCGCCGCAAGGTTTGGCCCTTCCTATAGCAGCTTTTTGCCGAAGGAAAGAAAAACGCAAGGCGCTACCAAGGAATGGCTTGCGGCCCGCGTCATAGCATTACACCTAAGACGCATAACTTTTGGAGGTTCCCATGCGTGTTCTCAATGCCCTGCTGTTGTCTGCTGCCCTTGCTCTGCCCCTTGCCGCTCCGGCGGTTGCCGATAATGTGATCACCGTCACGGGCGAAGGCACGGTTCAGGTCACGCCCGACATGGCGACGATTGCGCTGGGTGTCACCACCGATGGCGCATCAGCCGCCGAGGCGATGGCGGCCAATTCCAAGGCGCTGCAAGCGGTGATCGACCGGCTGAAATCTGCCGGGATCGAAGACCGTGACCTGCAAACCTCGAACCTGTCGCTGAACCCGAATTGGGTGGGTTATGACGCAGGGCAAACCCCGAAGATCGCGGGCTATGTGGCGTCGAACATGCTCAGCGTTCGGGTGCGGGAATTGGACAAGTTGGGCAGCGTGCTGGATGCCAGTATCACCGATGGGGCCAATACGCTGAACGGCATCACCTTTGATCTGGCATCGCCGCGCCCGGTGCAGGACGAGGCCCGCAAGGCTGCCGTTGCCGATGCCAAGGCCCGCGCCGAACTGTTGGCCGCCGCTGCTGGCGTCAAACTGGGCAAGATCGAAGCGATTTCCGAGGCCGCGGGCTATGGCGCGCCGATGCCGATGTTCCGCGATGAAAAATCCGCCGCCGCCGTGCCCGTCGCCTCGGGCCAGATCGGCATGACGGCCTCGGTCACGATCACCTATCAGATCGCAGAGTGACCTGATTTTCATCTGTCCTTAAATATCCCCGCCGGAGGCATCCGAGAGTGGTCTCAAAAGCCCCCGGCGGGCGTCTTTCACGAATGGTAGGCCCAGACCCTCAGGTCTGGGCTTTGCCATTCAGGCCGTTGCGGCCGTCAGGGCCTGATCCAGATCGGCGATGATATCGCGCACGTCCTCAATCCCGATCGACAGGCGCACGACATTCGGCGCGGCCCCCGCCTTGATCTGCGCTGCTTCCTCAAGCTGGCGATGGGTGGTCGAGGCCGGGTGGATGATCAGGCTGCGTGTGTCGCCCAGGTTGGCAACATGGCTGAACAGTTTCACGTTATCCACCAGCTTGACGCAGGCGTCGTAGCCGCCCTTCACCGCAAAGGTGAACAGGGCCCCGGCACCTTTCGGCGTAATGGATTCGGCGCGTTTTCGGTAGGGCGAAGAATTCAGCCCCGCGTAAGTTACGAACTCGACCCGCGGATCTTGCTCCAGATAATCCGCGACGATCTTGGCGTTTTCGACGTGCCGCTGCATCCGCAGGCCAAGGGTTTCGATCCCCATCAGCGTGTAATGCGCGCCTTGCGGGTTCATCGTCATGCCCAGATCGCGCAAACCGACGGCGATGGAGTGGAAAGTGAACGCCATGCTGCCCAAGGCAGGGTGGAAGGCAAGGCCGTGATAGGCGGGTTCGGGCTGGCTGAGGCTGGGGAATTTGTCATTCGCCGACCAGTCGAACTTGCCGCTATCCACCACCACGCCGCCCGTCACCGTGCCGTTGCCGGTCAGGTATTTGGTGGCGGAATGCACCACCAAAGTCGCGCCATGCTCGATGGGTTTGCAGAGATACGGCGTGGCGGTGGTGTTGTCCACGATCAGCGGAATCCCGGCGCGGTCTGCGATGCGGGCGAGAGCGTCGAGATCGCTGACATAGCCGCCGGGGTTGGCGATGGTTTCACAGAAAATTGCGCGGGTGTTGGCGTCGATGGCGTGTTCGACGGCCAGCAGATTGTCTGTATCCACAAACTTGGCCGACCAGCCGAAGCGTTTGATGGTCTGACTGAACTGGGTGATGGTGCCGCCATAAAGCCGCGACGAGGCGACGATGTTCAGCCCCGGCCCCATCAGCGGGAACAGCGCCATGATCTGTGCCGCGTGCCCCGACGAGCAGCAGATCGCGCCCGCGCCGCCTTCGAGGGCGGCCACGCGGTTTGCAAGGGCCGAGACGGTGGGGTTGGTCAGGCGGGAATAAATATAGCCGACTTCTTGCAGGTTGAATAATTTCGCGGCGTGGTCGGCGTCGCGGAAAACGTAGGCCGTGGTCTGATAGATCGGCACCTGCCGCGCGCCGGTGGCGGGGTCGGGGGCCGTTGCGGCATGGATGGCGAGGGTGTCGAAGCCGAGGGGTTGGGTCATGGTATCCTCCCTGAATGAATGGGCGCAGGGTAGGCCGACCAGCAGAACAGGGCAACGGGAAAGAATGTCACGGTCCCAAGTTGGGACCGTTTGGAAAATTGTTGTTTTTCAATGGGGTGGTTTTAGGCGTTTAGGCTTTGCTAAGGGTTTGGCGGATGATTTTTGTTCTGTGCCGGGGGCTTTGGCGGCGGGGTCGAAGCCTCCGGCGGGAGTATTTTGCCAAGATGAATGGCTAGCGGCGCAGCAGTTTTGTCAGCGCGGCGATCAGCGTCTCGGTGCCTGCCATGGTGGTCAGATTGCCGGGTGAGAGCCGCAGGGTCTGGCTGCGCGCGTCGGTGGTGATGCCTTGGGCGCGCAGGGCGGTGACGACTTCGGCCGCGGGGTGACTGTCAGGCAGCCGCAGCATGATCGAGCCGCCGCGTTTTTCCGGGTCGCGCGGGGTGAGCAGGGTCAGGTTCAGCGCGTCGGCGGCCTCGATCAGCTTGGCGGTCAGGCGGCGGTTGTGGGCCAGCAGGGCGGTTTGATCTTGGGTGCTATGCCAATCCAGTGCGGGCAGGCTGGCGAGGGCCGCCATGGTGCCGGGGGTGCCGTTGTCAAAGCGGCGGATGTCGGGGGCGTATTGGAAGGCGGTGATATCCCAGTTGAACGGGTTGGCCTGAGAGAACCAGCCGCGCAGTTCGGGATGTAGATGCGGGGTCAGGCGCGGGCTGACATAAAGAATCCCTGCACCGGGGGTGCCGCACATCCATTTCAGCGAGGTGCTAATGGTGAAATCAACCTCGGGTGCCAGCACATCATAGGGGATCAGGCCTGCGGCTTGGGTGATATCGGTGCCGATCAGGCTGCCCATGCGGCGTCCATGCGCCACCATGCGTTTGAGATCAATGCGATGCGAGGTCAGCGACGACACCCATGTCAGCAGCGCGAGGCCAACGTCGGGCGTCCAGGCGTCGAGGAAATCGTCATCCTCGACGTAACCCATGCCCTGCCGCAGTGGCACGGTATGCAGGGTGAAGCCGTATTTTTCGGCCATGCCGTTCAACAGGAAATGGTTCGACGGGAAGCAATCGGCCCCGACGAGAACCTTGCGGCCGTTCAAATGGCCTTCGGGCAGCGAGTTTAGCAGCGCATGAAAGGCGGCGGTGACGTTTTCGGTGGCGGTGATCGACTGCGCAGGGGCGTTCAGGATCGCGCGCCAGCGGTCGATGAAATTCTGGCGTTTGCCAAGCGCATATGCCCATTGGCTGTCATCGGGCTTGCCCCAGACGCCGGCGAATTCGGTCATCGCTGCCGCCAGATCTTCGGTTTTACCGGGATACATGCCGATGGAATGATAGAGGAAATAGGCTTCAGACATGGGGTTCACCGGATCAGATAGGGGGCGGGGGCGTAGCGGGGTTTTAGCGCCTCGGGTGCTTTTTGTGCGAGGTTTTGCAGGGTTTGCAACACGGTGTTCTGGCCGTGCAGGGCAAGGGCCTCGAACGGGCCTCGCGGGAAGTTGAGGCCGAGTTTCATGGCGGTATCAATGCCTTGTTCGGTCGTGCCGCCTTCGGCCAGCAGCCATGCGGCCTCGTTGATCAGGGTGCTTTCGATGCGCAGGGCAATGTCGGGGTTGGGCGCGGGCGTGGTCTCGGCGGGGTAGATGAAGCCGCGCCCGGTCTTGCGGCCCAGATCGCCCGAGGCGACTTGTGCGGCAAGGATCGGAAAAACGTGATAGCGCGGATGCTTTTGCATCGCGGCAGACATGCCTTGCGTGGCGGCAAGGTTGATGTCAGCGCCGATCAGATCAATCAGCGCGAAGGGGCCAAGCCGGTAGCCTGCGGCCATCATGGCGGCGTCAATCTCGGCGGCCTTGTGGCCTTCGGACAGGAGCGCCAGCGCCTCGCCATAATAGGGGCGCGCGCAGCGGTTGACGATGAAACCGGGGCGGTCGGGGCATTGTATGACGGTTTTCCCTGCGGTTTCCGTCAGTTGTCGGGCGATGTTGATGTGATGTTGGGCGGTGCCTGCGTGGGGCGCGAGTTCGACCAGCTTCATCGCGGTGGGCGGGTTGAAGAAATGCAGGGCGAGGATGCGGTCTGGGGTTTGGGCGGTGGCGGCAATGGTGGCGACGGGGATGGAGGAAGTGTTGGTGGCGAGGATCGTCGTGGCCGGGATGATCGCTTCGAGTTCGGCGAATAGGGCTTGTTTGGCGTCGGCGCGCTCGACGATTGCCTCGATGATCAGGCTGCAGGCGGCGAAATCGGTGAGCGACTCGGCGATGTGCAGGTTGTTCAGGGTGGCGTCGCGGGCCTCTGGGTTAAGTTTTCCGGCGCTGACGCGGGCGGTCAGGGCTTGCTCCATCCGGGTGCGGGCAGAGTCGCGGGCAGGGGCGTGGGCGTCGGTGGCGATGGTGGGAAAGCTAGCTTGGGCAAAGACTTGCGCGATGCCAAGGCCCATTGTGCCAAGACCGATTATGCCGATGGTCGGATGCATCATTGGCCTTTGAACTGGGGTTTGCGTTTGGCGCGGAAGGCGGCGATGCCTTCGGCTTTGTCGGCGGTGTCCATCAGCGCCTCAAACCCTGCGCGCTCAAGCGGAAAGGCGCGGGGGGATTCGTCTCCGGCCACGAGGGCGGCTTTGGCGGCTTGCAGCGCGAGGGGGGCGCGGAGGGCGATTTTCTCGGCCAGTGCGATGGCGTCGGGCAGGGCTGCACCTGTGGCGCGGTAGGCGGCGATGCCCCAGGCGTGGGCGGTGTCGGCGTCGATGATCTCTCCGCTCAGGATCATCCGGCTGGCGCGGGCGCGGCCAGCAAGGGCCAACAGCCGCTGCGTGCCGCCCGCGCCGGGGATCAGGCCGAGGTTGGTTTCGGGCAGGCCGAGTCTGGCGCTATCGCCAAGGATCATCAGGTCGGCCATCAGGGCGAGTTCGAGACCCCCGCCGAGGGCAAAGCCATCGACTGCGGCGATCAGCGGTTTCGGGAAGGCGCGGATGGCGGCCCAATGCACCTTGCGCGGATCGGTGGCAGCTTGCGCGCTGGTTTTGCCTTCGATCTCGGTAATATCTGCCCCTGCGGCGAAATTGCCCTCGGCCCCGTGAAGCAGCACCGCGCGGATGTTGGCATCGGCTGTGGCCGCCTGCAACGCTGCCGCCAGCGCCGCCAGCGTTGCGGTGTTCAGCGCGTTCTTGGCCTCGGGTCGGTTCAGGGTGATCTGAAGCCAGAGGTCATGCGGGGTGAGGATCAGGGTTTCCATGGGCGCACTATGCGGCAGCTTGGGAAAATTTCAAGCGAGAAATTTCAAGCTTGAAATTGTTTTGGCGCGGTGGCAGGCTGGAGGAAATCTAGGAGGGCTGGCGATGAAGGTTCTGTGTTTGGGCGGCGGTCCGGCGGGTCTGTATTTTGCAATCTCGATGAAGCTGCGCGACCCCTCGCATGAGGTCGTGGTGCTGGAGCGTAACCGGGCCAATGACACTTTTGGCTGGGGCGTGGTGCTGTCGGATGATGCCCTTGGGCGGATGGCAAAGAACGACCCTGTCAGCACCGATGCCATCCGCAGCCAGTTTGCCTATTGGGATGATATTGCGGTGGTGCATAACGGTGTGCGCACGGTCTCGGGCGGGCATGGTTTTGCCGGCATCGGGCGCAAGGCGCTGTTGATCCTGCTGCAGGCCAGGGCACGGGAATTGGGCGTCGATCTGCAGTTTGAGACAGAATTCAAGACGGCAGAGGAGTACCGGCAGGACTACGATCTGGTGGTGGCGACTGACGGATTGAACAGTGTGGTGCGGCGCGAATATGCCGATGTGTTCCAGCCCGATATTGATGTGCGCAAATGCAAATTCGTCTGGCTGGGCACCCATGCCAAGTTTGACGACGCCTTTACCTTCATTTTCGAGAAGACCGAGTACGGCTGGGTCTGGGCGCATGTCTATCAGTTTGACAATGATACCGCGACCTTCATCGTCGAATGCCACCCCGACACCTGGGATCTGTGGGGCTTTGAGGCGATGAGCAAAGAGGAAACGGTAGAGACCTGCCGCAAGATCTTTGCGCGCCATCTGGGCGGACATGAGTTGATGTCGAACGCGGCGCATCTGCGCGGATCGGCAGTGTGGATGCAGTTCCCACGGGTGATTTGCGGGAAGTGGTATCACGAAAATGTCGTGCTGATGGGCGATGCGGCGGCGACGGGGCATTTCTCGATCGGCTCGGGCACAAGGCTTGCGTTTGATAGCGCGATTGCCTTGGCAGAGTATCTACATTCGGAACCCAACATGCAGGCGGCGTTTGAACGCTATCAGGCCGAACGCCGGGTGGAAGTGCTGCGGCTGCAATCGGCGGCGCGCAATAGCCTTGAGTGGTTCGAGGAGGTCGAGCGCTATCTGGATATGCCCGCGCCACAGTTTGCCTATTCGCTGCTGACGCGCAGCCAGCGGATCAGCCATGAAAACTTGCGGATGCGCGATCCGGCTTGGCTGCGCTCGGCCGAGGATTGGTTTGCGGCGCAATATGGCGGCAAACCGGGGCGCGCGCCGATGTTCACGCCGTTTCAACTGCGTGGTATGACGCTGGAAAACCGTATCGTGGTGTCACCCATGGCGCAATATCGCGCAGTGGAAGGCACGCCGACCGATTGGCATTTCGTGCATTACGCCGAACGCGCCAAGGGCGGGGCTGGGCTGGTTTATACCGAAATGACCTGTGTGACCGCCAATGCCCGCATCACCCCCGGCTGTCCGGGTTTGTATTCGGAAAAGCATATGCTGGGCTGGAAGCGGATTGTGGATTTCATCCACGCCGAGACGCAGGCCAAGGTCTGCTGCCAGATTGGCCATGCGGGGCGCAAGGGCTCGACTCAAGTTGGCTGGGCGGATGCCGATGCACCACTGGTGTCGGGCAACTGGCCGCTGCTGAGCGCCTCGGCGATTCCGTGGCAGGCGGGCAATCAGGTGCCGAAGGCGATGGACCGCGACGACATGGACACGGTGCTGCGCCAGTTCATCAAATCGACCGAGATGGCCGAGGCGGCGTGCTTTGATATGATCGAATTGCACGCGGCGCATGGCTATCTGATCTCGTCGTTTATCTCGCCGCTGTCGAACACGCGGACGGATGAATACGGCGGGTCGTTGGAAAATCGCATGCGCTATCCGCTGGAAGTGTTCCGCGAGATGCGGCGCTATTGGCCGGGGCAGAAGCCGATGTCGGTGCGAATCTCGGCAAATGACTGGGCCGAAGGTGGGGTGACGCCCGCCGAAGCGGTGGAGATTGCGCAGATGTTTTCCGCCGAAGGCGCGGATATCATTGACGTATCGGCGGGGCAGACCAGCACCGAGGCCAAGCCGATCTATGGCCGGATGTTCCAGACGCCGTTCAGCGACCGCATCAAGAACGAGGCTGGCTTGGCCACGATGGCGGTGGGCAATATCACCGAGGCGGATCAGGTGAATCAGATCTTGCTGGCCGGTCGCGCCGATCTGGTGTGCTTGGCGCGGGCGCATCTGTCGGACCCCTATTGGACGCTGCATCAATCGGTGGCCTTGGGCGATCAAGCGACCGAATGGCCGAAGCCTTATCTGGCGGGCCGCGATCAGGCACGGCGGCTGGTGCAGAAATCGGAAGGGGCTATTCGCGTATGACGCTGTCTGGCAAGCGGGTGCTGATCACCGGGGGCGGCTCGGGTGCGGGGGAAAACCTCGCGCTGGGCTTTGCTGGCGCAGGGGCCGAGGTGGTGATCGCTGGGCGACGGTTGGACGCCTTGCAGGCGGTGGCGGCGCGCGCGCCGGGGATACGCGCGGTGCAGGCGGATGTGACGGATGAAGCCTCGGTCCGCGCGATGTTCGCGCAGGCGGGTGTTTGCGATGTGGTGGTGGCCAATGCCGGGGCGGCGGATTCGACAGTGATGGCGAAAACCTCGCTGGCGCAGTGGAATGCGATGATCGCGGTCAATCTGACCGGGGTTTTTCTAACCCTGCGCGACGGGTTGAACCAGATGCAGGGCTGGGGGCGGTTGATTTCCATCGCCTCGACGGCGGGGCTGAAAGGCTATGCCAAGGTCGCGCCCTATGCGGCGGCCAAGCATGGCGTGGTGGGGCTGACGCGGTCTTTGGCTTTGGAGATTGCCAAGCGTCCGGTGACGGTGAATGCGATCTGCCCTGGTTTTCTGGATACGCCGATGACCGATCACTCGGTTGAGGTGATTGCGGAAAAGACCGGGAAATCGCTGGTGGAGGCGCGGGCGGTGCTGGCGGCGATGAACCCGCAGGGGCGGCTGATTGCGCCGTCGGAAGTCACCGCGATGGCGCTGTTTCTCTGTGGGCCGGGGTCAGAAGGTGTCAACGGGCAAGCTTTGACGATTGCGGGAGGCGAATTGTGAGCGAGCTTTCCAAGCGGCGGCTGAAGATGTGGATCCGGATGCTGGGGGTGACGCGCGCGTCGGAAAGCCATCTGCGCGAGTTTTTGCGGGTGAAGCATGACACCACCTTGCCACGGTTTGACGTGCTGGCGGCGCTGTATCGCAGGCGGGATGGCGTGACGATGTCAGAGCTTTCGCGGATGCTGCTGGTTTCCAACGGCAATGCGACGGCGGTGGTGGACCGGCTGGAAAAGGACGGTTTGGTGCGGCGGACGCAATCCGATCAGGACCGCCGCACGGTGTTTGTGGCCCTGACGCCCGAGGGGCTGGCGCAATTCGAAGGGCTGGCAAGCGATCATGAGCGGGCGGTGGATCGGCTGTTCGGCGGCTTGTCTGAGGCTGATCTGGACGCTTTGACCGAGATTTTGAAAAGGATGGGCAAATGAAACTCGCGGATCGCAAGCCATTGCATTTTCTGTGGGAAGTGTCCGAGCGCGTCGCGGTGCTGCGGCTGAACCGGCCTGAACGCAAGAACCCGCTGACGTTTGAGTCCTATGCTGAGATGCGCGATCTGTTCCGCGATCTGGTCTATGCGGCTGATGTTGATGTGGTGGTGCTGGCGTCGAATGGCGGCAATTTCTGCTCGGGCGGCGATGTGCATGACATCATCGGGCCGCTGATCGGCTTGCCGATGAAGGATTTGCTGGCGTTCACCCGGATGACCGGCGATCTGGTCAAGGCGATGATTTCCTGCGGCAAGCCGGTGATTGCGGCGGTGGATGGCGTGGCCGTTGGGGCGGGGGCGATTTTGGCGATGGCCGCCGATCTGCGGCTGGCGACCCCAGAGGCGAAATGCGCGTTTCTGTTCACGCGGGTCGGGCTTGCCGGTTGCGATATGGGTGCTTGTGCCATGCTGCCGCGCATCATCGGGCAGGGGCGGGCGGCGGAACTTCTGTATACCGGCCGGGTGATGACGGCGGCTGAGGGCGAGCGTTGGGGCTTCTGGAATGCTTTGCATGACAGCGCCGATCTGGAAGCCGAGGCTTTGGTTCTGGCACGGCGATTGGCTGCGGGGCCGACGTTTGCGCATGGCGTGACGAAGACTCAGCTTTTGCAGGAATGGGATATGGGGCTGCTTGCGGCGATCGAGGCCGAGGCGCAGGCGCAGGCGATCTGCATGCAGACCAAGGATTTTGAGCGGGCGTATCGCGCTTTTGTGGCCAAGGAAAAGCCGGTGTTTGCCGGGGATTGAGGCTGGGCAAGCCCCGGGGCGCTGCCCCGGACCCCGGGATATTTGAGCAGAGAGGATGAACCGTGTCGGATGAAAGTTTCCTGAGTTGGCCGTTTTTTGAGGACCGTCATCGGGCTTTGGCGGCGGCTTTGGACGCTTGGGCCGGGGAAAATCTGCCGGTGGATCATGGCGACGTGGATGCGGCTTGCAAGGGGCTGGTGGCTGGTTTGGGCGCGGGCGGGTGGTTGCAGCATTCGGGTGCCGGGATTGGCGAAAAACTGGATGTGCGCAGCTTGTGCCTGATCCGCGAGACCTTGGCGCGGCATGATGGGCTGGCGGATTTTGCCTTTGCCATGCAGGGGCTTGGCATGGGGGCGGTGTCGCTGTTTGGCAGCGATGTGCAACGCGCATGGCTGGCTCGGACGCGCGCGGGGGCGGCAATTGCGGGTTTTGCGCTGACCGAGCCTGCCTCGGGCTCGGACGTGGCGGCCACCAGCACATTGGCTGTGCGCGGGCAGGGCGGTTGGGTGCTGAATGGCGAGAAGATCTATATCTCGAACGGCGGCATTGCCGATGTTTATGTGATCATCGCCCGCACGGGTGAGGCACCGGGGGCGAAGGGGTTGTCGGCGTTTCTGCTGCCCGCCGACACGCCGGGGCTGCGGGTGGTGGAGCGGATTGAGGTGATCGCGCCGCATCCTTTGGCGCATCTGGCGTTGCAGGATGTGATCCTGCCGGAAACCGCGCTGATCGGGCGAGCGGGGGATGGCTTCAAGATCGCGATGTCGGTCTTGGATGTGTTCCGATCCACCGTGGGGGCTGCGGCTTTGGGCTTTGCGCGCAGGGCACTGGATGAGGCTTTGGCGCGGGTGAAATCGCGGCGGATTCAGGGGGCGGCGCTGGCTGAATTGCAGATAGTGCAAGGGCATATTGCCGATATGGCGTTGCAGATTGATGCGGCGGCCTTGCTGATTTACCGCGCGGCTTGGGTCAAGGATCAGGGCGCGGCGCGGGTCAGCCGTGAGGCGGCGATGGCCAAGCTCTACGCCACCGAGGCCGCGCAGAAGGTGATCGACATGGCGGTGCAACTGCATGGCGGCGACGGCGTGCGGCATGGCGTGGTGGTTGAGGCGCTTTACCGCGAAATCAGGGCTTTGCGCATCTATGAGGGCGCATCGGACGTGCAGCGGGTGGTGATTGCCCGCAGCATTCTGGGCTAGGTTGATAATTTTGTGTTCATTCAGGGAGGACTAAAATGGCAGATCTTGACGGCGGTATCACCGCGAATGGCGCGGCCTATCATGGCCGGATGCTGAACATTCTGGGCCAACGCTATTTCCCCAAAGCCTCGTGCGACAGCACCTACAGCTTTGAGACCAACAGCGAGGCCGGGCAGTTCGTGCCGGTGCATATCCATCACACGCAGGATGAGTTCATTCTGGTGCAGGAAGGCCAGCTTGAGTTGAAGCTGGATGGCAAATGGCAGACCGCCAAAGCCGGTGATCTGGTGCGGATGCCGCGGGGGATTCCGCATGGCTATTTCAACAAATCCGACAAGCCGTGCCGCGCGCTGTTCTGGGTCTCGCCTGCGGGCAAGCTGGAGGCGTTGTTCGAAAAGCTGCACAACATGACCGATATTCCCGAAGTGGTGGCCACCTCGGCGGCGCATGATGTGGATTTCCTGCCGCCTGAGGCCAATGACTGATGAGCTACCAGCGCCTCACCCAGATTGAGTTCAACCACTGCGACCCGGCGGGGATCGTGTTTTATCCGCGCTATTTCGAGATGACAAACTCGGTCGTTGAGAACTTTTTCAACGATGTGGTGGGGCGCAGTTTTGCCTCGATGCACCGCGATGCAAACAACGGGGTGCCGACGGTTTCGCTGAACGCGGAATTTGTCGCGCCTTCGCGGTTGGGCGACAAGGTGCTGTTTTCGCTGCAGATCGAAAAGCTGGGGCGATCCTCGGTCAGCTTGCGCATCGAAGGCCATATGGGCGCGGAATTGCGGCTGCGGGTGGCGCTGGTGCTGGTGTGGATCGAGGGCATGAAATCGGCCGCCTGGCCCGAGCCGATGCGGGCGCGGATGGCGGCATATATGGAGGGCGCGGCATGAGCCACGAGGCTTTGCATCCGAGAAACTGGAAGGCCGCCAAGGGCTATGCCAACGGCATGGCGGCTTCTGGGCGGATGGTATTCACCGGCGGGCTGATCGGCTGGAACGCGGATCAGGAATTTGAAACCGACGATTTCGTTGGGCAGGTGGAAACGGCGCTGCGCGGGATTGTCGAGGTGCTGGCTTGCGCCGGGGCCAAGCCCGAGCATCTGGTGCGGCTGACTTGGTATGTCACCGACAAGCAGGAATATCTGGGCAACCTCAAGGGTCTGGGTGCGGTCTATAAGGCGGTGATCGGGCGGCATTATCCGGCGATGGCGCTGGTGCAGGTGGTGGCCTTGGTTGAGGATCGCGCCAAGGTCGAGATCGAAGCGACGGCGGTTATTCCGCAAGCGTGATGCGGGGCAAGATGAAGCAGGAAGGTTTGGGAGGACTGAATATGCTGGGACCAACGGGCCATATTGATACGTTCACCCGTGATCGGCTGCCGCCTGCGGATCAGCAGCCGGATTTCCTGCTGGACGGGTTTGACTACCCCGAATACCTCAACGCGGCGGTCGAATTGACCGATCGGATGGTGGAAAAGGGCTTTGGCGATCATACCGCCTTGATCGGTAACGGGCGGCAGCGGACCTATAAGGAGCTGACCGATTGGTCGAACCGGCTGGCGCATGTGTTGGTCGAAGATTACGGGGTGAAGCCCGGTAATCGTGTGCTGATCCGCTCGGCCAACAATCCGGCGATGGTGGCATGTTGGTTGGCGGCCACCAAGGCGGGGGCGGTGGTGGTCAATACCATGCCGATGCTGCGGGCGGGCGAGTTGGGCCAGATTGTTGACAAGGCCGAGATCGCGCTGGCTTTGTGCGATACGCGGTTGATGGAGGAACTGGTCAGTTGCGCCAAAACCTCGACGTTTCTGAAAACCGTGGTGGGGTTTGACGGCACGGCGAACCATGATGCGGAACTGGACCGCGCGGCTTTGTCAAAGCCGGTGCGGTTTGTGGCGCCGAAAGTGGGGCGCGATGATGTGGCGCTGATCGGGTTTACATCGGGGACGACGGGCGAGCCGAAAGGGGCGATGGCGTTTCACCGCGATATTCTGATCATCGCGGATGGCTATGCGCGTGAGGTGCTGAATGTGGTGCCCGAGGATGTGTTCGTGGGCTCGCCGCCCTTGGCCTTCACCTTTGGCTTGGGCGGTCTGGCGGTGTTTCCGTTGCGGTTTGGCGCGGCGGCGGCGCTGTTGGAGCAGGCGACGCCGGGCAATATGATCGAGTTGATCCAGACCCATAAGGCGACGGTGTGTTTTACTGCGCCCACGGCTTACCGGGTGATGCTGAAGGCGATGGCCGAGGGGGCGGATTTGTCATCGTTGCGCGCCGCTGTCAGTGCGGGGGAAACTCTGCCCGCCCCGGTTTATGAGGAATGGATCGCCAAGACCGGCAAGCCGATGCTGGATGGCATTGGCGCGACGGAAATGCTGCACATCTTTCTGACCAACCGCTTTGAGGACCATCGCCCCGGCTGCACCGGGCGGCCTGTGACCGGGTATCAGGCGCGTATCGTCGGGCCGGATATGGCGGAATTGCCGCGTGGCGAGGTGGGGCGTTTGGCGGTGCGGGGGCCAACGGGTTGTCGTTACTTGGCCGACGCGCGGCAGGAGAAATATGTGCGGGATGGCTGGAACCTGACCGGCGATAGTTTCTGGCAGGATGAGGACGGGCGGTTCCATTTTGCCGCGCGATCGGATGATATGATCATCTCGGCGGGCTACAATATCGCGGGGCCAGAGGTGGAGGCGGCGTTGCTGTCGCACAGCGCCGTGCTGGAATGTGCGGTGATCGGGCGGGCGGATGAAGAGCGCGGCCAGATTGTCGAGGCGCATGTGGTGCTGGCGCAGGGTTGCGCGGGCGATGCGGTGATGATCAAGGCGCTGCAAGACCATGTGAAAAGCGTGATCGCGCCCTACAAATATCCCCGCAGGGTGAATTTCGTGGCGGCCTTGCCCAAGACGCAAACCGGGAAAATCCAACGCTTCCGCCTGCGCGACGGGGACTGAGGGCGCAGACGGTCTGGGCGCCGTCTGTTGCCCAAAACGCTTCCCATCTGGGAATGACTTGTGCTTTTGGGCGCATTTCGCGGCAATTTCCACATCATGTTGTGGTTGGCTGGTAATGGCTGCCATTTTGGCGTGCCTTCAGTGCAGATCCGTCGCGGCGCGTCGGATCGGCCATCCGGGCCGGGGCGCGGGGATGTGGGGATTTTGCGCGGCTTGTTCCAATGCGGCAGCAAGGCTGGCTTCGCGGGCTTTCAGGCGCGCGAGGGTGGCGCGGATTTCGGACAGCTCATCTGCGGGGCTGAGGCTTGGCATCGGATTCTCCTGTCAAGGCGTGATGCGGACAGGATGGCGGGCGATTGGTTAATGTGCGGTTTCCATCTGTCCGCGCCGCCGATAAATTTTCTTGCATTGTGGGCGCACCCGGCAAATTCTGAAGCTGTTTCAGGAAGTTCATTTGGAGACGCATATGTGGGATTTTTCGATGGCGCAGGCGCTTGGCCTGATGCGCAAGACTGCACCTTTTGTGCTGTTCCGCGTGCTGGTGTATTTTGGCATTTCGGTGGCGTTCATTCTGGTGACGGGCACCGGGGCGGGGATTGGCTGGGGCGTGGGTGCCTTTGGCGACGGCGATTTTCAGATCAACTCGACGTTTTACGGTGGGCTGATCGGCTTTTCGGCGACGGCGGGCGTGCTGTTCTTTGTGCGCGACTACATTCTTTACATCGTGAAGGCAGGCCATATCGCGGTGATGGTCGAGATCATGCAGGGCGGTCAGGTGCCGGGTGGACGTGGGCAGATTGAGCATGCGACGGCTGTGGTGAAGGCGCGGTTTGGCGAGGCCTCAGCTTTGTTTGCGCTGGATAAGCTGATCAAGGGTGTGGTCGGCGTGATTACGGGGCTGATGCAGGGTATTCTGGGCTTTTTGCCGATCCCCGGACTGGATCAGATGATGGGCGTGGTGCGCGCCTATTTGAAAGTGGCGGTCGGGCTGGTGGATGAGGTGATTTTGGCGCATGGCATCAAGACGCGCGCCGAAAATCCGTGGAGTTCGGCGCAGGATGGGTTGGTGCTTTATGCGCAAAACGCGCGGCCCTTGTTGATCAATGCGGCTTGGTTGACCTTGTTCAGCTATGGGCTGTCGTTTGTGGTGTTTCTGCTGATGTTGGCACCCGCGGCGCTGGTGGTTTACATGATCCCCGGATCATGGTCGGCGGGCGGCTTTGTTTTTGCCATTCTGTTTGCCTGGGCGGTGAAGGCGGCGCTGATTGAGCCCTTTGCGATTGCCTGTCTGTTGCAGGTGTTTTTCAAAGTCACTGAAGGCCAGCAGCCTGATCCGGTCTGGCGCGGCAAGTTGGAAAGCGCGACTGACAAGTTCAAGGAATTGGGCACGCGGGCGGCGAGTTGGGCCGGTGCCCGGTTTGGTGGCATGACAGCACGCTAGAGTGCAACATTTACAGGCGGTGCTGCCCTGGTTTGCTTTCAATCTGATTCCGATTGAAAACAAACCGCTTTAATTGCCGCAGATCATCACTTTCGGTGGGCGGATGCGATGGGGCGTTGCTCTGTCTGATCAGATGTGGCAAGAGGAATAAGACGCAAACTAGACTGGTGAGTTTAGCCATATGAGCGATTTTTCTGCCCGCCGCGTGATGATGGTCGATACTCAGGTTCGCCCCTCGGATGTTACGAAATTTCCCATCATTGCGGCGATGCTCGCGGTGCCGCGTGAGGCCTATGTGCCGCATTCGAAATCGGAAGCGGCTTATGTCGGTGAGAACCTTGAAATCGGCAACGGTCGGGTGATGGTGGAAGCCCGCACTTTGGCCAAGATGCTGGATGCGCTGGATGTGCAACCCACTGATCGCGCTTTGTATGTTGCAGGCGGGCTGGGCTATGGCGCGGCCGTGCTGGGGCAGATGACGGCTTCGGTGGTTATGGTCGAGTCTGATGCAGGGCTGGCGGGTGCTGCGCAGGCGACTTTGGGTGCCGGCAATGTCTGCGTTGTGACCGGGCCTCTGGAGTCGGGTGCGGCGGGGTCTTATGACGTGATCCTGATCGAAGGCGGTGTGCAGGACGTGCCCGAGACGCTGCTGGCGCAACTGGCTGAAGGTGGCCGGATTGCCGCGATTTTCATGCAGGGCGCTCTTGGCGCGGTGAAGATTGGCCATAAATCCGATGGGCGGGTGAACTGGCGCTTCAGCTTTAACGCCACGGCCCCGGTGCTGCCGGGATTTGCAAAGGCTGCGGCCTTTGCTTTGTAAAGCATAGACGTGGCGGCGGGCTATGGTCTCGCCGCTGACAACAAGCGCACAAAGCGCAGCTATATATGAGGACGTGATGCAGAAGTTCTGGACAGCAGTGGCGGTGACGGCGGCAATGGTGGCGGCCCCCGCCGCGCGGTCCGAGACTTTGGCGGATGCGCTGATCTCGGCCTATAAAACCTCGCATCTGCTGGATAAAAATCAAGCGGTGTTGCGGGCGGCGGATGAAGATGCGGCGGTGGCCTTGGCGCAGTTGCGCCCGGTGATCGCGTTCTCGACGCAGGCGACCTGGACCAAGCTGGACAACGCTTTTACCAATAGCCTTTTTACCGGCGTTCAGGGGCCGTTCTACACGGAATCTACCGACGCTTCGGCGCAACTGACGGCCTCTTTCCTGATCTATGCCGGTGGGCGCGGCAAGATGGCGGTCGATGCGGCGCGGGAAAGTGTGCTGTCGACGCGCGAGGCTTTGGTGAATGTCGAACAGCAGGTGCTGCTGGCTGCAGTGTCGGCCTATGTCGATATGCGGCTTCAGGCGGAGATTGTGGCGCTGCGCGAATCCAACGTGCGGCTGATTTCCCAGGAATTGCAGGCCGCGAAAGATCGGTTTGATGTGGGCGAGGTCACGTTGACCGACGTGTCCTTGGCCGAAGCGCGGCGGGCTGCGGCGCAGTCAGGGCTGGCGGCAGCGCAGGGTGCTTTGGAAGTCGCGCGCGAGCGTTACAAGGCGGCGATTGGCCACTATCCGGGCAAACTGGCAGGTCTGCCGAAGCTGCCTTATGCTGCGAAATCGGAAGAGGCTGCGCGCGCGATTGCGGTGCGCAACCATCCGGTGATCAAGCAAGCCGGGCATGAGGTGAAAATCTCGGATATTCGTGTGAAGATCGCCGAAGCCGCGTTTTTGCCGACGGTCAGCAGTTCGCTGACGGTCAATGAGGATTGGCGGACGGGCACGGGCAATACCGTCGCGGGGATCAAGTTCAGCGACACGATCTATCAGGGTGGCGAACGCTCGGCTTTGTATCGCAAGGCGCTGGCGGGCAAGGAAGCCGCGGCTGCGGCGCAGTTGCAGGCGGTGGTTGATGTGTCGGAAGGCGTGGGCCAAGCGTGGTCGAACGTGATGGTGCAGCAAGCGTCGATTCAGGCTGGTGGCTTGCAGGTGACGGCGGCGCAAAAGGCGTTTGACGGCGTGCGCGAGGAAGCGACCTTGGGCGCACGCACCACGCTGGATGTGCTGAACGCTGAGCAGGAATTGCTGAACGCACGCGCGGCCAAGCTGCAATCAGAGGCCAGCCGTTATGTCGGTGTTTATCAACTGCTTTCCACCATGGGGCAGTTGACGGCAGAGCAGTTGAATCTGGGCATCACCACCTATGATCCCGAAGCCTATTACAACGCGGTCAAGAAAGCGCCGCTGACCTCGACCCGTGGCAAGAAACTGGACAAGATTCTGGAAAAGATCGGCAGATAAGCCGGCTTTTTCGCCACGACCCTGAATGCGGCCCCTGCCCGGATGCGGTGCGGGGGCCGTTTTCGTTAAACTGCTTGGCACTCTATCCGCTTGATCGTTCTCGCTATTGCGCCAATTCCTTGTCTTGTGCAGCTTTGATCGCTAGACTGATCGTTAATACCGCAGTTTGAAACGTGTAGGGCGCCGCTGATGTCAGAGCCGTTGAGTTCGACCGAGATTGAAGATGTGTTGTCCTCTATCCGCAGGCTGGTGTCGGACGAAACCCGGCCTACGCCGAAACCTGTGGCGGTCGCGGGGGACAAACTGATTCTGACGCCTGCGCTGCGCGTGGTGCAGACCGGGCCTGCGGCTGAGGCTCCTGCAGGGGATACGATGCCGATGTTCGTGGCGGTGCCGCGCAGCAATCTGATGGACGCGCCGCGTGGTGGTTTGGGCGATGTTGTTGCCAGCGTCGGGGCTGCGGTGGATGAAAGCCCGGATGACTGGGAAGCCGAGACAGGCGATACGGCGCCGCAGCCGGATCTGGCTGCGGATGTGGCAGCGGCAAACCCTTGGGCATTGCCGATGGAACAGGCCTTTGCCGAGGATAGCGAGGTGGCTGATGCCACCCCGACCGACCATTTTGAATATCACCCGGCAGAACCCGCGCCAACACCGGCTTGGGCACAGGCGGTAGAGGCTGCGCAGGATGATGATGACATCGCCAGCACAGCACCACTGCAAGGCACGGTCGAGCCTGATCCGGTCTGGGCCGATGCGGCTGAGGCCAGCGTGCTGGCCGAGTTGGCCCAATCCGATGCCGACGCGGATGACGCCTACGATCAGGGGATGCGGTTTGACGAAGATGTGTTGCGCGAATTGGTGCGCGACATGCTGCGCGAGGAACTGGCGGGCAAGATGGGTGAGCGGATCACCCGCAATATCCGCAAACTGGTGCGCGCCGAGATCGCACGGGCGCTGGCGGCGCAGGAATTTGAATAAGCGGACCTAGGGCGCGCGAACCAAAGCCTAGAATGATCACAATAAAAAACGCGCCCAAGGGCGCGTTTGTTTGTTAACTGGGGGCAGGGCGGCTTAGGCCGCTTCTGCATGCTCCAATTCCAGCGCATGACGACGCTCGGATTCCTCGCGCGACAGAGCCACCGAGGTGCGCACGCCTTTCGAGACGAATTCCATCAAGCCCTTGACGACACGTTCGTTCGGGTCGATGCCCGAGCAGGACAACACTTCGCGGCCATCGCGCGAACGTGCCCAACGGGCGATCTGATCAGGGCCGTTGCCGTATTTCTTGTCATCTGCAATGGCATCATCCAAAGCAGCCAAAACCACCGCCGCAAAAAGCTTGCGCGCCCGCTGGCCTTGCTCAAAGTTGAAGGCTGTGCTGTCAACCGTATCCAACATCACATTGTCCTTTTTTCTTGCTCTTGTATTTCCGTAACTTCCGCGCTTGTAACGTTTTGATAACGATTCGGGGGGCTAACTTTCGCATATCTGTCATGCGCTAACGGCATGGCTGGCAAAGTGGGCTACCGTATCTAGTCGTCTTGCTTGGAAGCAGAACTCGATATATAGGGAGCGCTTCACACACTTCAACCTTTTGACAAGGTTTTGCCACAAATGCCGAAGATCAACGGAAACGAAATCAAACCGGGCACCATCATTGAACATGACGGGGGGCTTTGGGCTTCGGTCAAGGTCAACCATGTCAAGCCGGGCAAGGGCGGTGCTTTCGCGCAAGTAGAGTTGAAAAACCTGCGCGATGGCCGCAAGTTGAACGAGCGTTTCCGCTCGGAAGACAAGGTGGAACGCGTCGAGCTGGAGAACAAAGACCAGCAATTCCTGTATGAAACCGACGGACGGTTGGTGTTCATGGATTCTGAAACCTATGAGCAGGTTGAGATTGATGCCGAACTGCTGGGCGACCGTCGGCCGTTCCTGCAAGATGGCATGATGGCGACCGTGAACTATTTCGGTGAAGAACCGCTGAACGTCACGCTGCCGCAAAAGGTAAAATGCAAGATTGTCGAGACCGAGCCGGTGCAGAAGGGTCAGACGGCTGCCAACAGCTTTAAGCCGGCCATTCTGGACAACGGCGTGCGCATCATGATCCCGCCGTTCATTGGCCCGGATGAGGAAATCATCGTGCATACCGAATTGATGGAATATTCGGAACGCGCGTAAGGCTGCGCTGTTTGGGTGATCGGGGCCGTCCTGTTGGGGCGGCCTTTTCTTTGGGGGGCGTGATGGATCAGGTTTTGCAGGCGGTGCGGGCGGCGGGCAAGGCTGCGGTGTTGCCACGGTTTCGGGCGTTGGGCGCGGGCGAGGTGGTGCAGAAAACCGATTTTGCCGATCTGGTGACGGTGGCCGATACCGAGGCCGAGGCGATGATTGGCGCCGCCCTGGCACAAAGCTGGCCCGAGGCGCGGGTGTTGGGCGAAGAGGCGGTGGCTGCCGATCCGGCTTTGCGCGATGCGATGGCGGGGCCGGGCTGGCAGGTGATCGTTGACCCGGTGGATGGCACCTGGAACTTTGCCAAGGGGCTTGCGAATTTTGGCATGATCGCGGTGGCGGTGCGCGATGGCGCGGCGCAGTATGGCTTGCTGTATGATCCTCTGTTGGATGACTGGGTTGAGGTCACGGCGGGCGGGCCTGCGCGGTTTGTGCAGGCGGATGGCCGGGCGCAGGTGTTGACGGTGTCACGCGTCAGCGACGCGGCGCAGATGTGCGGCTTTATTCCGGTGGGGTTGTTTGGGCCAGAGCGGAAGCGTGCGGCGGTGCTTGCGGGGCTGTCCTATGGGCGCGTCACGTCTTTGCGCTGTTCCTGCCATGAATATCGGCTGATGGCGCAGGGGCATGTGGAATTCGTGATCTCGGGGCCGCATCCGCATCCTTGGGACCATGCGGCGGGCGTGCTGGCAGTGCAGGCGGCGGGCGGCGTGGCGCGGTTTCTGGACGGCGCCGCCTATGATCTGGCGCGGCGCAAGGGGGTGTTGGTGGTGGCCAATTCCGAGGCGACTTGGGAGCGGTTGGCGCGGGATTATGCGGCGCTGGCGGATTGAGGCCTGGCGCTGCTGGGGGCGGTGGGTGCCTCCGGCGGGGATATTTAGGCAGAGAGGATGACCAGAGCGCGGGGATTACAGCGTGATTTTGGCGCTGCCTGCGGTGAGGTTTTCGCTGCGGTCAAAGCGCAGGTACGCGATGGCGCGGTTGCCACTTTGCGTGAACAGGGTGCCTGCGGGTTTTTCGCCTTGCAGGATCGGCGTGCCGACCGGGGCTGCGCCGTCGATTGTCACGGTGATCAGGCCCTTTTTCAGCTCGGTCTTGTGCTTCATCCGCGCGGTGACTTCTTGCCCCACGTAGCAGCCTTTGCGGAAATCGACGCCGTGCAAGCGTTCAAACCCGGCTTCGAGCAGGTAGCTGTCATCGGGGATCAGTTCGATCCCGGTTTCGGGGATGCAATGGGCGACGCGGATGGCATCCCAGTCGATTTCTGGCGCGCCTGCGGCGGCACCATAGCCGCGCCAGCCAAGCGCGTCGTGGCGGGGATCGGCGATGGCGCCGGGCGGGGTGGCGCCCAAGCCGCGCGCCACTTTCAGGTCGCTGGCGGCGAATTGCACATCGGCGCGCAAACGGTACATCGACAGGCGGCGGATGGTGGCGTCCGCGATGCTGTCTTTGATGTCCAGAAGCAGACGGTCGCCTTGTGCCACCAGCAGGAAATCGGCGAGATACTTGCCCTGCGGCGTCAACAGCGCTGCCCAGACCGCGCCATCGCCACGGCCCAAGGGCAGCACATCATTGCTGACCATGCCTTGCAGAAAGGTCAGCCGATCTGCCCCGGTGACGGTGTAGACGCGGCGGTCGGCGGCCAATTCACCCAGCATGGTCTAGTCCTTGAATTGCAAGCGGTACAGGCCAGCATAAAGCCCACCCTGTGCAAGCAGTTGGTCATGCGTGCCGGTTTCCGCAACCCTGCCGTGATCCATCACCACGATTTTGTCGGCCCCGCGCACGGTGGCCAGACGGTGTGCGATCACCAAGGTGGTGCGGCCTTGGCTGCCAAGCGCCAGCGCCTCGGCAACAATGGCCTCGGATTGCGCGTCAAGGGCCGAGGTGGCCTCATCCAGCAGCAACACGGGCGCGTCTTGCACCAGCGCGCGGGCGATGGCGACGCGCTGCCGCTGTCCGCCCGACAGGGCCGAGCCGCGCGGGCCGACCGGGGTTTGCAGCCCGCGCGCCATGGCGGCGAGAAAATCGGCCACATGTGCTGCGCGCAAGGCGGCCTCAAGCGCATCGGCGTTCAGTTCACGACCAAGGGCGATGTTTTCGACCAGCGTCTCATCGAACAGGGCAGAGTCTTGCGTGACGGTGGCGAACAGCGCGCGCTGATCGGCAAGCGACAGGGTTGAGGCCGCAACGCCACCCAACCAGATCTCGCCACTGGCAGGTTCCAGCAGGCCGGTCAGCAGGTGGAACACCGTGCTTTTGCCAGCGCCCGATGCGCCGACAAGGGCGGTGGTCTTGCCTGCCTCGGCGGTGAAGGACAAGGCGTGCAGCACGGGCTGGTCGCCATGCGCGAAGCTGACGTTGTCAAAGCGGATTTCCGGCGCGCCGGGGGCGGGCAGGGTTGCGCTGGTGCTGGGGCGTGGCGTGGCGGGGCGGGCATCGAGCAGGGCGTAGATGCGTTCGAGACTGGCAGAGGCGACTTGCCAAGTGCCCGACATCTCGCCCAGACGGCGCAGCGGCTGGAAGGTCAGCGACATGGCGGTGAAGAACGACATGAAATCGCCGGTGGTGCGCTGGCCCGAGGAAATCTCATCCCCCGCCATCAGCAGCACCGCAAAAAAGCCAAGGCCTGTTACGAGATCAATCATACCCGGCATCAGGCTGCGCGCAAAGACCGAGCGCACCTCGGCGCGGCGGATGGTTTTCAGCACCGAGCGGAAGCGGCCAGTCTGGTAATCTTCCATCCGATTCAGCTTGACTGCGTTGATGCCGTGGAAAATCTCATCAAGTCGTGTGGCGCGCTGACCCGCCTGATCGCGCAATTCGTTGGATTTGCGCCGCACATAACGTTGCAGAATGGCGGCGGGCAGGATCAGCAGCGGCGCGCCGATCAGTGCGGCCAATGTCCAGCGCAAATCAATCGAGATCGCGACGGCGAGCAGCGTCACCAGCCCCAAGAGATCACGGCCGATGCCGGTGACAAGCGCGCTCCAGATGCCTTGCACGGCGCCGGTATCACCCTGCACGCGCTCGATCAGCACGCCGGGTGGGTTGATCTGGAAGAACGGCGCATCCAGCGTCAGGATATGACGCAGAAGGTCGGATTGCATCGCGGCTGCGACGCGTTGCGAGATTGACCAGATCAGCGTGCGCGACACCACGACGGTAAAGGCGCGGGCGGCAAACAGGCCGAAGATCGCAAAGCCGACGCCGTAAAGTGCGGCCTCACCGCCCGGGGTGAATACCACGTCGAACAACGGTTTCAGCAGATACGACAACCCGCCGAGTGCGCTGCCCTCGACAATCATCAGCAGAAGGCACAGCAGGATGCCCCAGGTGTGCTGGCGAATGTAGCTTGCCCAAAAACGCCGCAGCAGGCTTGGGTTGGGTTGGGTCAAGGCAGGGCACTTTCAATTACAACCGGCTGAATTGGTCTAGCTTGCGCAGAGGCCAAGGGCAAGCGGCGCGGGCGGGCAACGGCGGGCAAGCACAGGTGATCGTGGGCCGCTGGCGATTGACGCAGTCGCATGCCCCGGATAGCCATGTGAGGTTTGTATCAGGAGCGTGAGATGACCCTAGCCAACGGCCGCCCATACCTTGCCATTCCGGGCCCTTCGGTGATGCCGGACCGGGTGTTGGCCGCGATGCACCGCGCGGCACCGAACATCTATGAGGGCGCGCTTTACGATCTGGTGGCCTCGCTTTGGCCCGATCTGAAGGCGCTGGCGGGCACCAAGGCCTCGGTTGCGGCCTATATCGGCAATGGTCATGCGATCTGGGAGGCGGCGAACGCCAATCTGTTCTCGCGCGGGGAAAAGGCGCTGGTGCTGGCGACGGGGCAGTTCGGGTTGTCTTGGGCGAACTCGGCGCGGGCGATGGGGATTGATGTCGAGGTGTTGGATTTCGGCAAGTCGTCTCCGGTGGATATGGGCCGGGTGGAGGCTGCGCTGCGCGCCGATAAGGCGGGCGCGATCAAGGCTGTGCTGACGACGCAGGTGGATACCGCCAGCACGATCCGCACCGATATTGCGAGCTTGCGCGCGGCGATGGATGCGGCGGGGCATGATGCGCTGTTGGCGGTGGATTGCATCGCAAGCATGGGCTGCGATGAATTCCGCATGGATGATTGGGGTGTGGATGTTACCGTGGCGGCCAGCCAGAAGGGCCTGATGACGCCGCCGGGGATGGGCTTTGTGTGGTTTTCCGACAAGGCGCGGGCGGCAACGGCGGGCGCTGATCTGCGCACGCCCTATTGGAATTGGACACCGCGCGCCGATGCCGAGGAATTCTGGCAGTTGTGGAATGGCACGGCACCAACGCATCATCTTTACGGCCTGCGCGAGGCGTTGAACATGATCGGCGAGGAGGGGCTGCCCGCGGTCTGGGCGCGGCACGATTGCCTCGCCCGTGCGGTTTGGGCGGCGTTTGACTGTTGGTCTGTGGGTAATCCCGCGATCGGGATGAATGTGGCTGATCCGGCGCATCGGGGGCGCTCGGTGACGGCGGCGCGGTTTGGCGCCCCCCATGCGACGCGGCTGCGCGAGTGGTGCGAGCATCGGGCTGGGGTGACGCTGGGGATTGGGCTGGGGATGGCGCCGAGTTCTGACCCTGCCTATCACGGCTTTTTGCGGGTGGCGCATATGGGGCATGTGAATGCGCATATGACGCTGGGGGCGCTGGCGGTGATGGAGGCGGGGCTGATCGCGCTGGACATTCCGCATGGAAGCGGGGCCTTGGCGGCGGCTGCGGGGGTGGTGGCTGCGGGGGCCTGAGCCTGAGACCGGGAGCGGTCTTGGCCCCCATCGAGGGGGCACGCGACCGCGCTGCCGCTGAACAGTATGGAGACGGAGATGAACAGTTACATCATCTGCGGCACGCCGCGCAGTGGCAGCACGCTGTTGTGTGGCATGCTGACTGCCATGCAGACCATGGGCGCGCCGGATTCGTTTTTCATGCGCGATGTCGATCCGATCTGGGCGCAGGCTTGGGGGCTGCCTGCACGCGGTGATCTGGACGATGGTGCCTATGGCCGGGCCTTTCTGGCGGCGGTGATCGCGGCGGGGCGCGGGCCAAGCGATGTGTTTGGCTTGCGGCTGATGTGGGAAAGTCTGGTCGATTTGCAGGCGATGCTTGCGGCGGTGCATCCGGGGTTGGACAGTGATCGCGCGCGGTTGCGCGCGGCGTTTGGCGAGGTGGTGTTCGTGCATTTGACGCGCGACGACAAGCTGGCGCAGGCGGTGTCGCTGGTGCGGGCCGAGCAGACCGGGCTGTGGCACATGGCACCCGATGGCACCGAGCTGGAGCGGCTGTCGCCGCCTGCGGCACCCCAGTATGATCGCGCACGCATTGCGGCGATACTGGCGGCGCTGGAGCAGGATGATGCGAGCTGGCACAGTTGGTTTGCCGCACAGGATATCCAACCCTTGCGGCTGCGCTACCATGATCTCGCGGCAGACCCTCAGGCGGCGGTGACGCGGATTTGTGCGGCGGTTGGGGTGGCAGCCCCGGCTTTGGGCAGCCTGCAGCCAGAGGTGGCAAAACTGGCGGATGCGGTGAACGCCGATTGGATTGCGCGGTATCGCGCGGAGCAGGCCTGATGCCGGAGCGGTTGGGGCTGGCCTGCGCCTCCGGCGGGAGTATTTTTGCCAATGTGAAGTTCGCAGGTTTTACGTGCGATTACAGAGAGTTGTGTGGCGTTCTTCGTGGGGCTTGTGAAGGCGTCAGGGTTGCTCGATGGCCTCGGGCGGTGGGCGGTTCCGCTCGGTCAGGGTGATGTAAAGCGCGCAGGCGAGCAGGATGGCCACGCCGAGGAAGGTCATCGCATCGGGGAAATCACCGAAGAAATACCAGCCGAGGGCGGTGGCCGTCACCATCTCGGTATAGGCCAAGGGGGCCAGCAGCGAGGCTTCGGCGTGGTCATAGGCGCGCACGATCAGGTAGTGGCCAAAGCTGGCAATGGTGCCAAGGCCCGCGCACATCAGCCATTGTTGCAGGTTCAGGTCGTGCCAGACCAAAGGCATGGCAAGGGTGATCAGCACAGCACCGATGGCATTGGTCTGAAAGGTTGTGACCATCGCCGGGGCGCGGCCTGCCATATGGCGGGTCATCACCATGTAGATCACGAGGAAGCTGCCTGCGGCCAGCGCCAGCAGGCTGCCGGGGTTCAGTGCGACAAAGCCGGGGCGGATGATGATCAGCGTGCCGATAAAGCCGACGGCGACCGCGGCCCAGCGGTGGCGGGCGACCTTCTCTTTCAACACCAGTGCTGACAGCACGGTGACGACCAGGGGCTGCACGAAAAAGATCGCCAGCGCATCGGCGATGGGCAGGTATTTCAACGACAGGAAGAAGCTGAAGGTGGCGAGGATCAGGAAACCGGCGCGAAAGCTGTGGTACAGTGGGCGGTCGGGGATCAGGCCGCTGCTGCCGCCGTGCCGCCAGGCGAAGGGCAACGCGACCACTGCGCCGATGCTGAGCCGTGCCCAGACGATTTGCAGGACGGGCACGCCTTGTTGGCCCAGAAATTTCGCGAACACGTCGATCATCGGCAGGCTGGCCATCGCGCCCAGCATGAACAGAACACCGATCAGCGGCGAGGAATGCGGGCGGTTCATCGGGTTTGTCCTGTCTGGGCTGACGCGGCGGGTTTGGTCTTGTGTCTAGGGGGTGCTGGCGCGCGCTGCCAGCCTGTTTGCGACATGGGGTGCGGGGGCGAGGTGCTGCGGTTCTGAGCGCTGTGCTGAAAAATCACGCGGTTGTGCGGATGCACGCAAGCTGTGCGAGTTTTCGCCCTTCACCCTGACTGTCGCGCTGTTATGATGGCGAGAAATTGCAATGCAGGCCCGATATGCCTTCCGCCATGCCCTCCGTCTCGCCGAAAGCCACTCGCCGCCCCGTCGTGGGGATCATTGGCAATGCGCATATGATGAACGACCGCTACGAGGTGCATGCTGCAGGGCACATCAACTCGGAAGCGGTGGCGGAAGTGGCGGGTTGCGTGCCACTGATCGTGCCTGCCGACCCGCGTTTCGTCTCGGTGGCCGATCTGATGGCGGTTTGCGATGGCTTTCTGTTGACCGGCGGGCGGCCCAACGTGCATCCCGATGAATATGGTGAGCCGGAAACCCCGGCGCATGGTGCGTTTGACCGGGGCCGTGACGCCATCACCTTGCCGCTGATCCGGGCTTGTGTGGAAAGCGGGCAGCCGTTTCTGGGGGTCTGTCGGGGATTTCAAGAGGTGAACGTGGCGATGGGCGGCTCGCTTTACCCCGAGATCCGCGATCTGCCGGGGCGGATGAACCACCGGATGCCGCCGGATGGCACGATGGAGGAGGTGTTCGCGCATCGCCATGTGGTGACATTCACCGAAGGTGGGGTGTTTCACCGTCTGATGGGCGCCTCCGCGGTGATGACCAACACGCTGCACGGGCAGGGTGTGGCGCGGGCGGGCGGACGGATTGTGATTGACGGGCTGGCCCCGGATGGCACGCCAGAGGCGCTTTACGTCAAGGATGCACCGGGCTTTACGCTGGCGGTGCAGTGGCACCCGGAATGGAATGCCGCGAATGATCCGGTGTCGCGGCCATTGTTCACCGCCTTTGGCGATGCAGTGCGGGCTTGGGCGGGGCAGGGCAAGGGTCGCTAACGCCCCGGGTTTGCCGTTGTTGGCGCAAACATTGCCGCTATACTGCCGCCAGAATCTGGGGAGGATCAGGATGAAGCGTTCGCGTATCAATGAAATCATGGCCGGGGCAGAGGATCTGATCCACCAGTATGGCTTTGTGCTGCCGCCGTTTGCCAACTGGTCGCCTGCCGAGTTCAAGGCGAACAAGGGCGTCGCTGCCCGCGTGATTGATGGGCGCTGCGGTTGGGACATTACCGATTACGGGCAGGGCCGGTTTGACCAGATGGGGCTGTTTCTGTTCACCTTGCGCAATGGCCTGCTGTCGGATCTGCAGCGCGGCGGGGGGATGTGCTATGCCGAGAAGCTATTGATTTCGCGGCAGGATCAGCTTTCGCCAATGCACACCCATGTGATCAAGGCCGAGGATATCATCAACCGGGGTGGGGCGACCTTGATCGTCGAGCTTTATGGCTCGGACGATGCGGGCAACTGGGCGGCGGATCGCGGCGGCGTGGTGCGCTGTGACGGGATCGAGCGGGCGTATAAACCGGGTGACAAGCTGCGGCTGGCTCCGGGCGAGTCTGTGACGCTGATGCCGGGGGATTGGCACGCGTTCTGGGGAGAGGGCGGCGATGTGCTGATCGGCGAGGTTTCGACCGTCAACGACGATGTCACCGACAACGTGTTCCGCGAGCCGATCGGGCGCTTTGCCGATATCGAAGAAGATGTGGCGCCGACGCATTTGCTGGTCAGCGATTACGACAAATGGCTGTAGCCTTGCCGCAAGCCTAAGGCTGCGGATCGTCAGACATGAAAAAACCCGCCTCGGCTGAGGCGGGTTTTTGTTTGGGCGTGATGCCCGCGTTACGGCTGCGGGCAGACGCCATTGACCAGCGCCACGCTGCAGGTGCTGGGCGCAGTCGTGGTTGCCGGAGCCGTGCTTGCCGCCGGTGCGGATGGTGCAGGCGCGGTTGCGACCGGCGCCGCAGTTGCAGGCGCTGTGGTTGCTGGAGCAGTCGTTGCCGGAGCGGTGGCCGCAGGTGCGGTCGCGGCGGCAGGTGCAGCCGAAGCCGTCGCATCGACGGCAGGGGCGGGCGTGACAGCAGGTGCTGCGGGCAGGGTCGTGGCACCCGGCAGCATGGTGGGCGTGGCGCTCAGCACCGGAGCCACAGCCTCAACTGGGGCAGTGGCAGGGGCAGGCTTTTTCTTTTTCGGCGCGGGCGGCGGCAGTTTCAGCTTGTCGGGATAGCTGCCATCGGCGTTCAGCACCACAACCTTGGCACCGTCCTGCACGCGGTTATAAAGATCCATCACGTCTTGGTTGATCATGCGGATACAGCCCGACGAGGCGTTCTTGCCGATCGAAAACCATTCCGGCGTGCCGTGGATGCGGTAGCCGTAATCAACACCATTGGTGGTCAGATAGAGCGCGCGCGCGCCCAGCGGGTTGGTCGGACCACCCGGCTGGCCTTTTTCCCATTTGGCCAGTTCGGGCTTGCGCTCGATCATTTCCGGCGGCGGTGTCCATTTCGGCCAATGCGTGCGGTTGGTGATGTTGGCCACACCCGCCCACTGGAACCCGGCCTTGCCCACGGCGATGCCATAGCGCAGTGCGGTGTTCTTGCCGTTGATGAAATACAGATGCTTCTCGGCCGGGTTGATGATGATTGTGCCAACGGCTTCGCCGCTTTCATAAGCGACCTGCTGCACCTGGAAGTCGGCAGGCACCT
The DNA here is from genome assembly GCF_042646385.1 of Cypionkella sinensis. Taxonomy (NCBI): domain Bacteria; kingdom Pseudomonadati; phylum Pseudomonadota; class Alphaproteobacteria; order Rhodobacterales; family Paracoccaceae; genus Cypionkella; species Cypionkella sinensis. The sequence goes on from NZ_JBHRTO010000001.1 coordinate 403,973, forward strand.
TTTCGACCGGAACGGTCGGCACGGTAAAACCATCATCGGTGACGCCCGCGTAATGCGCGGTGTTGTCGGCGGGGATTGGCGGCTGCGCCACAGTGGGGGTCACGCTGCTTGGCGTGGTGCCCGGCACACAAGCGGCCAGTGTCAGCGACAGGGCTGTCGCCGCCAGAAGATTAACAGTCAGAAAACGCATGCATCGGCCTATCAAAAAGGGATGGCCCTGCAGAGCCGTCCGGATTCTCTTGTAAAGACGCTAGATCAGGGCAAAAGCAAGGTCAAAGCCCTTGTTTCCAAAGCCTGCATAATCACAAAGCCGTGCGCGGATTTTTGATCCGTGGCCCTGATCCAGCCTGTGCGTGTCAAAGCGTTGTGCGCAGATGCCACAGTTCAGGGAAGAGTTCGACATCCAACATCCGGCGCAGATAGCTGACCCCGCCCGTGCCGCCGGTGCCGCGTTTGAGGCCGATCACGCGTTCTACGGTGGTCACGTGATTGAAACGCCAGCGGCGGAAGTAATCTTCGAAATCCACCAGTTTCTCGGCGAGTTCATAAGCCTGCCAATAGCGCGTCGGCTCACGATAAACCATTTCCCAGATCCGCTGCACGCCTTCATGCACGCTCCAGGGCTGGCGGAGATCGCGGGTCAGCACATCTGGCGGCACCGGCAGGCCGGCACGCGCCAGATGGCGCAGGGCCTCGTCATACAGGCTCGGGCGGGCGAGTTCGGCCTCTAGCAGCGCCGTCAGATCGGCGCGGTGGGCATGTGGTTTCAGCATCGCCAGATTGCGGTTGCCGACCGCATATTCGATCAACCGGTATTGCCAGGACTGAAACCCCGACGATTGCCCCAAGCCTTCGCGGAAGGTGGTGTAATCCGATGGCGTCATCGTGCGCAACACGTCCCAGGCGTTGTTCAACTGCTCGAAAATGCGGGAAATCCGCGCCAGCATCTTGAAGGCTTCCGGCGCGCGGTCGGCGGCGATGGCCAGACGGGCGGCATTCATCTCGTGCAGCGCCAGCTTCATCCACAATTCGGATGTCTGGTGCTGGATGATGAACAGCATTTCGTCATGCGCCGGGGTAAGCTGTTTCTGCGCCGAGAGAATCTGGTCGATGTGCAGATAGTCGCCGTAGGACATCCGCCCATCGAACGACATCTGCGCGCCTTCGGTGGCGGGGTTGTAGGGGGTGGCTGCGTGCATCGGGCAGCCGGATTTTGCATCATGGGTCATTCATACGCTCCTGTCATATAGGGGTTGCCCCCGGATGGGTTCAGGCGATGGAATGGGTGCGGCAGTTCAGAACCGAGATGGCGCCGATGGTGCGCCATTCGGCGATCCAGCCGGCGGGTCGGCAGAGTGCGGGAAGGGGCGTCATCTTGGTGCAAATACTCCCGCCGGAGGCTCCGGCGGCGGCCAAGGGAGCCTCCGGCGGGAGTATTTTTGCCAAGATGAAGCGATAGCGCATCAGGTGACTTTCGCGCGGGTTTTGTATTCCGAGCGGTCCCAGAGATTGTTTTGCATGATGTCGGCGATGATCTTGATCGCCTTGTCCACGTCAGCGGCGTCGATGAACAAGGGGGTGAAGCCGCAGCGGATGATGTCGGGGGCGCGGAAATCGCCGATCACGCCGCGCGCGATCATCGCCTGCATGATGGCGTAGCCTTCGGGGTGGCGGAAGGAAACCTGGCTGCCGCGTTCGGCGTGGTTGCGCGGGGTGGCAAGGGTCAGGCTGGGGCAGGCGGCTTCGATGCCCGCGATATATTGGTCTTGCAGCGCCAGCGAGGTTTTACGCAGCGCGGCCATATCGATACCGTCCCAGATATCGAGCGAGGCTTCCAGTGCCGCCAGTTGCAGGATCGGCGGGGTGCCGACGCGCATCCGCTCGGCCCCCGTTGCGGGGCGGTAGTCCAGATCAAAGGCGAAGGGGGCGGCGTGGCCTTGCCAGCCTGACAGAGCCGGGCGGGCGGTGTCGGCATGGCGGGGGGCGACATAGATAAACGCCGGGCCGCCGGGGCCGGAGTTCAGGTATTTATAGCTGCAACCCACCGCGAAGTCGGCATTGCATTTGGCGAGTTCCACTTGGAATGCACCTGCGCTATGCGCCAGATCCCAGATCGTCAGCGCGCCGTGCTGGTGCGCGCGGGCGGTGATGGCGGCCATGTTGTGCCGCCGCCCAGTGCGGTAATCGACCTCGGTGATCATCGTCACTGCAACGGTACCGTCGATGGCGTCCAGCACATCCTCGGGGGCGACGGTTTTCAGCGTGTAACCATTGCCCAAGGTGCGGCACAGACCCTCAGCCATGTAGAGGTCGGACGGGAAGTTTCCGGTATCCGAAAGAATGACTTTACGGGTCGGGTTCATTTCCAGACAGGAGGCGAGGGCCTGATAGACCTTGATTGACAGCGTATCGCCCATCACCACATGGCCCGCTTCCGCGCCGATCAGCCGCGCGATGCGGTCGCCCACGCGCATCGGCTTGTCCATCCACGCGGCCTTGTTCCAGGCGGTGATCAGCATGTCGCCCCATTCTGCCGTGACCGTTTGCGCCACGCGCGCGGCGGCGGCATGTGGCAGCGGCCCCAGCGAATTGCCGTCCAGATAGATCATGCCCTGCGGCAAATGAAACTGGGCTTTGGTGGCGGCGAAATCGGTCATCGAAGGCTCCTTCAGACGCAGCGTGGCACGTCGGTTGCATCGCAGCAATAGGGGCAATGCCACGAAATTTCAAGTTTGAAATTGTTTCGAATCGATGCGGCGCGGCAAGGCGGGGCGCATGTTTGCGCTATCAGGGGCAACCGGGCATAGGGCATTGAAATTGCATTGATATTCCGATGCGGGAAATTCGTCTATCTGCGCGGTTTGGCGTGGAATATTCGACCCTAAGCGGCGCGTGAAGTTGTGGAAGCCGACAGGTTTTTCTTCAAAAGCGGCAATCAAGCGTTGATCTCTGGCCCTGCGATGCTAAGCCTCAGGGGGATTTGGCGGTCACGGTTGCTCCTTGAACCGCGCAAACGACGGGGGAACACAGTGAAAATAGGTGCGTTGAGCGAGATTTTTGCGGGCGAGAACCGGGTGGCGATGACCCCCGATTCCGCGCTGCAACTGGTGAAACTGGGGCATGTTTGCGTCATTCAGGCCGGAGCGGGGGCGAAGGCGGGGTTCTCGGACGCGCTTTACGCCAAGGCCGGGGTCGAGGTTCTGCCCACGGCTGCCGATGTGATCGCGGCAGCGGATGTGCTGGTCAAGGTGCGTGGGCCGGAAGTGGCCGAGGCGCAGGCTTTGCGCGAGGGGCAGACGCTGATCAGCTTTTTCTGGCCGGCGCAGAACCCGGAGTTGCTGGAGATTGTGAAATCTCGCGGTGCGACCGTGGTGGCGATGGATATGGTGCCGCGGATCAGCCGCGCGCAGAAGATGGACGCGCTGTCGTCGATGGCCAATATCGCAGGCTATCGCGCGGTGATCGAGGCGGGCAGCAACTTTGGCCGCTTCTTCACCGGCCAAGTGACGGCGGCGGGCAAGGTGCCTCCGGCCAAGGTTTTGGTGGTTGGTGCGGGTGTGGCAGGCTTGGCGGCGATTGGCACGTCGGTGTCGTTGGGGGCGATTGTCCACGCCTTTGACGTGCGCCCGGAAGTGGCCGAGCAGATCGAGTCGATGGGCGCTTCGTTTGTCTATCTGGAATTTGACGCCTCCGAGTTGCCGGATGGGGCTGCCACGGGCGGCTATGCGGCACCTTCCAGCCCGGCGTTTGCGGCCAAGCAGTTGGCAAAGTTCCGCGAACTTGCGCCCGAGATGGACATCGTGATCACCACCGCGCTGATCCCCGGACGCCCCGCGCCCAAGCTGTGGACTGCCGATATGGTGGCTGCGATGAAGCCCGGCTCGGTCGTGGTGGATCTGGCGGCCGAGCGTGGCGGCAACTGCGATCTGACCGTGCCGGATCAGAAGATTGTCAGCGACAACGGTGTGACAATCGTGGGCTACACCGATTTCCCCAGTCGGATGGCCGCACAGGCAAGCACACTTTACTCCACCAATATCAGGCACATGCTGACCGATCTTACACCAAAGAAAGACGGTGTGATTGATCACAACATGGGCGATGACGTGATCCGGGGCGCGACCGTTGCCAAGGCTCACGAGATCACCTTCCCGCCGCCGCCGCCAAAAATCGCGGCGATTGCGGTGCAAAAGCCGAAGGAAAAGGTCAAGGAACTGACCGTTGAAGAAAAACGCGCGGCAGAGACGGCGGCGTTCAAGGCGCAGACCCGCAATCAGGTCGGGATGCTGGTGATCGGTGGTGGCTTGATCCTGCTGGCTGGGCTTTACGCGCCTGCAAGCTTCATGTCGCATTTCATCGTATTCGTGCTGTCGGTGTATGTCGGTGTGCAGGTGATCTGGAACGTGTCGCATTCCTTGCACACGCCGCTGATGGCTGTGACCAACGCAATTTCCTCGATCATCATTCTGGGAGCCTTGATGCAGATCGGCTCGGGCAACTGGCTGGTTGTGATCCTCGGCGCATTGTCGGTGTTCATGGCGGGGATCAACATTTTCGGCGGCTTCATGGTGACACGGCGGATGCTCGCCATGTTCCAGAAGTCGTAAGGGGGCAGGCAGTATGGAATACGGATTTACCACGGCAGCCTATGTGGTTGCGGCTGTTCTGTTCATTCAATCTTTGGGCGGGCTGTCTGGTCAGGAAAGCGCCAAGCGCGCGGTCTGGTATGGTATTGTCGGCATGGCGCTGGCGATTGCGGCGACGCTTTACGGGCCAGGCGCGAGCAACTGGCTGATTTCGCTGGTGATGATCGCAGCCGGTGGCGCGATTGGCTGGTATGTCGCGCAACGGGTGCAGATGACCGAGATGCCGCAACTGGTGGCGGCGATGCACTCGCTGGTCGGCCTTGCGGCGGTGTTCATCGGCTATAACACCCATATCGAGATGGTGCGGGTGGCAGGCTTGGACGAGGCCGCCCGTTCGGCTTTGGCCGGGTTTGCAGCGGTGATCGCGCACAAAACCCCGGTGGAACTGTCGATCCTGCGGGTTGAGACTTTCCTGGGCGTGTTCATCGGTGCTGTCACCTTCACCGGCTCGGTCATCGCCTTTGGCAAACTGGCGGGCAAGGTGGACGGTAAGGCGAAAAAGCTGCCGGGTGGCCATGTGCTGAACGCGGGCGCTGCGCTGATCTCGCTGGTGTTGTTGGTGGTTTACCTGCAATCGGGCAGCACCTTGGCGCTGCTGTTGATGACGCTGGCGGCTTTGTTCATCGGCTATCACCTGATCATGGGTATTGGTGGTGCGGATATGCCGGTGGTGGTGTCGATGCTGAACAGCTATTCCGGCTGGGCAGCGGCGGCGATTGGTTTCTCGTTGTCGAACGACCTTTTGATCGTGGTCGGTGCGCTGGTGGGTTCTTCGGGTGCGATCCTGTCTTACATCATGTGCAAGGCGATGAACCGTTCGTTCATCTCGGTGATCCTCGGCGGGTTTGGCGGCACCACGGGTCCGGCGATGGAGGTCACGGGTGAGCAGGTGGCGATTGACACCGAAGGCGTGGCTGCTTTGCTGAACGATGCCGACAGCATCATCATCATTCCGGGTTACGGCATGGCGGTGGCGCAGGCGCAGCAATCGGTGTCGGAGCTGACCCGCAAGCTGCGCGCGGCGGGCAAGACGGTGCGTTTCGCGATCCACCCGGTTGCGGGCCGTTTGCCCGGCCACATGAACGTGCTGCTGGCCGAGGCGAAAGTGCCCTATGACATCGTGATGGAGATGGACGAGATCAACGAGGATTTCCCCTCGACCGACGTGGCCATCGTGATCGGCTCGAACGACATCGTCAATCCGGCTGCGCAAGAAGATCCGAACTCGCCCATCGCCGGGATGCCGGTGCTGGAATGCTGGAAGGCCAAGCAGGTGATTGTGTCCAAGCGCGGGCAGGGGACGGGCTATTCCGGTATCGAAAATCCGTTGTTCTACAAGGAAAACACCCGGATGTTCTATGGCGATGCCAAGAAATCGCTGGATGCTTTGCTGCCGTTGATTGAGTGAGTTGCGGTGCGTGCAAGCACGCATCCTACGGTAAGACCCCGGCCAGTGCGCCGGGGTTTTGCTTTTCTGCAACAGGCGGCCTGCATACCCCGGTATGCGGCGAAAGTGCTGGCAGTCTTTCCGAAGTGACCGCCAAATGGGTCACTGTTTCTGACGTAAGGGCCCGCGATGACAACCGACCACCCCCTGCGCTATGCACTTGTCAATGAGCTGCACGCGCGGCCGTTTCCGGCATTGGCGGCCCCCTGCACGGCGGCCTACCTCGCGATCAAGGAACCGCTGGATGCGCAGAACCGTGACCGAAACGCCGACCGTGCTCATCTTTTGGCGCTGCTCGACCGTTACGGCTCGGCCCATCCGCAACCAGACGCCACGCATTTCTCGGGTCCTGTCGGGCGGGCCGATCTGAAATGGGAAAGCCATACCGAGTTTGTCACCTATTCCGCCTTCACGCCGGGGGTGTCGGCACGGGCGTTTGACCCCGCCGAGATGGAGGTTTTTCCCGCCGATTGGCTTGAGGTCGCGCCGGGCAAGCGCGTGGCTTCAGTGCTGATCCGGGTTGAGGAGATGGCGGATGAGGCTGTCATGCTGGACAAGCTGGAGGATTGGTTCGTGCCCGAAAGCCTTGCAGTCGCCCGCGTGGTGGATGGGGCGGCACTGATTGCCGGGGACTTCCGCATTGATCCGGCGGGCAACATGCGCTTTGCGGTATTCGTGCGCCCCGATACTGGCGCGCGCCGGATTGGTCGCATAGTGCAGCGGCTGTGCGAGGTCGAAACCTACCGCGCCATGTCGATGCTGGGCCTGATGCGCGCGCGCGGTCTGACGGGGCGGTTGAACGCGCTGGACCCAAGGCTGTCAGACCTCGTCTCGGGCCTTGATGGCGTGTCTCGGCCTGCCGAAGCGGCGCTGCACGAATTGCTGGCGATTTCGGCAGAACTGGAATCGCTGGCGGTGCAACATTCCTTCCGGTTTGGCGCGACGGGCGCTTACGAGGCGATTGTGAACCAGCGCATCGCGGCGCTGCGTGAAGAGCGGGTGCAAGGGCGGCAGACCTTTGGCGAGTTCATGATGCGGCGCTATGACCCCGCGATGCGCACCGTGAAATCCGCCGAGGCGCGGCTGGTGTCGATGGCCGAACGCGCACAGCGCGCGGCAGAACTGCTGCGCACGCGGGTGGATGTGGAGCGCTCGGCACAGAACCAGAAGCTGTTGGAAAGCATGGACCGCCGCGCCGATCTGGCCCTGCGCTTGCAGCATACGGTCGAGGGGCTGTCGGTCGTGGCGATCAGCTATTACGCGGTGTCGCTGGCAGGTTACGTCGCCTATCCGCTGATCGAGGAACTCGGCGTCTCGAAAGGTGTTGCCATGGCGGTGCTGACCCCACTGGTGGTGCTGGGCGTCTGGTGGGCGCTGCGGCGGATCAAGGCGGGGATGCAGTGAACGGCGGCTGCCGTGGCTTCATTCCCGCCGCCGCCCCGGACTTGATCCGGGGCCTCCTGCATCGACCAGAGGCCCCGGATCAAGTCCGGGGCGGCGTGGCGTGGCGATGATAGCGGAGCCTTCTATCGCCGCGGGTCAGCTGAACTCACCCACCATATTGCGCGCCAGTGCCGACAGGCGCTGGTCTGCGTGCAAGCTTAGCACATGGTACAGCTTGGTATAGGCGGCCTCGGGCGTCATGTCGCGGCCATCAATCACCCCCGCTTGCAGCATCAGATTGCCCGCCGCATAGGTGCCCAAAGCCACGCCGCCTTTGGGCGATTGGCTGACCGCGATCACCGGGGTACCACGGGCCTGCGCTGCCAGCAGGCCTGCGCGTAAGGCGCTGGTCTCGGGCAGGGTGCCTGCGCCGAATACGCGCAGCACCACCGCGTCGAGGGTGGTCAGTGCATGGGTCAGCAAGCCTTCGGATTGGCCGGGGGCCATGGAAAGGATACCAATCTCGGCGGCCCGATAAGACGTGAAACCGGGCACCTTGCCCGGCTGCAACGGCGGTTTGGCGCTGCGGCTGGCGGTGAAAGCATCCAGCGCCGAGCTATGCGCCTTGCGCAGCCGCGCGCCATGCAGAAGCTGGCCTGCAAACTGCGCCCAAACCCCCGGCGGAGCGGTTCTGGCGGCTTTCAGTGCATCGGACAGATTGCTCAACCCGTCAGATTTCTCCACCGTCAGGGGCCGCATTGACCCCGTCAACACCACTGGCCGCTGCAAGCCGGTCAGCGCAAAGCATAAGGCTGCGGCGCTGAACGCCAAGGTATCGGTGCCGTGCGTGATCACGAAGCCATTGTATTCGCTGTGATTGTCCACAATCGCCAGCGCGATGCGGTTCCAATCGGCGGGCGTGGCTTGGGCGCTGTCGATCAGCGGCAACAGCGGCAGCAGCGTCACATCGCTGGCGCGCAGATCGCGCAACGCGGCCTCGATCACGCCCGCACCCGGCGCAAAACCTGCCTCGGTCGCCACCATGCCAATGGTGCCGCCAGTGTGGATCAACAACAGCTTCATCTCAGATCAGCGCCCCCGGATGCGCGGGTCCAAAGCGTCGCGCAATCCGTCTCCGATATAGTTGACCGACAGCACCGTCAACGAGATCGCAAGGCCAGGCCAGATCACCCGCTCGGGGTAAACCTGCATATAGGACAGCCCGTCATACAGCAGCCGCCCCCAAGTCGGGAAATCGGGCGGAAAGCCAAGACCGAGGAAAGACAGCACGGATTCGGTGATGATCGCCTCGGCAATCCCCAAGGTTGCCGCCACCATCACGGGCGAGACGACGTTGGGCAGGATATGCCGCGTGATGATCCGGCGCGAGGCCGAGCCGATAGAGCGGGCGGCGAGGACATATTCACGCTCTTTCAGCGCCAACACCTCGCCGCGCACGATCCGCGCGGCCTGCATCCAAGATGTGATGCCGATGGCAAACACGATCAGGGTGAACGCGCCGAGTTCCGGGCCCAGAATGCTGGCGGTACGGTCGCGGAACAGCATCATGATCACCAGCAGCAGCGGGATCAGGGGCAGCGCCAGGAACATATCGGTCAGCCGCATCAGCGGGCCGTCCAGTCGGCGATAATAGCCTGCCAGCACGCCGATCAGCGTGCCAAACACAATGGCGATCAGCATCGCGACAAAGCCCACCGCCAGTGAAACTTTGCCGGCCTGTATCATCCGCTGCAACATGTCGCGGCCCAACTGATCGGTGCCCAGCGGAAATTTCAGGCTTGGGCCTTTGTTCTTCGACTTGATCGCCTCGACCACCGTCAGCTTTTCAGGGTGCCACAAATAGGGGCCGATCAGCACCGCCAAAATCAGTATGCCCAGCACCACAAGGCCGAACACCGCGCCCTTGTGGCTGCGGAACTGTGCCCAGATCGCGCGGGCGGCGTTTTCGGGTTTCGGGATGGCTGTGGTGGTCTCAGTCATAGCGAATCCTCGGATCGAGCAAGCCATAAAGCACGTCGGCAATCAGGTTGAAGGTGACGATCAGCACGGCAAAGATGAAGGCCAGCGTCTGCACCATTGGCAAGTCGCTGGCATGGATCGCGCCGATTAGCGCGGCGCCTATGCCATTCACGCCAAACAGATTTTCGGTGATAATCGCCCCACCAAAGATCGACGGGATGCCCAAGGCTATCACCGTCACCACCGGGATCATCGAATTGCGCAGCACGTGTTTCAGCACAACCACGCGTTCCGACATGCCCTTGGCGCGCGCGGTGCGGACGTAATCCATCGTCATGTTATCGAGCATGGACGAGCGCATGTAGCGGCTGATCACGGCGGCATTGGCCAGCCCCAGTGTCATCACTGGCATCGCCATCTGCTGCAATTGCTTCACAAAGCTCGGCCAATCGGTGACGGCAAGGTTGGTGTCATATTTGGTCGGAAACCAGCCCAAAGTGACGGCGAAGATGATGATGATCAGCGTGCCGGAAAAGAACGTCGGCACCGAAAACCCGATCATCGCCAGCAGCGTGCCCAACTGATCAAACAGCGAATACTGCCGGTAGGCCGAGTAGATGCCGATCGGCAGTGCGATCAGAACGCCGACGAGATAGGCGGTGCCGATCACCGTCAGCGTTTGCGGGATACGCTGGCCGATGATGGTGAACACCGGCGCGCGCGATTGCCACGACAGAATCCGCTGCTCGCCGCCCGCAAGGTTGGTGCCAAACCAGCCGTCGAACAATGTGGCAGGCTCGACCCAGAAGAATTGCCGCAGCCACAGCACATAGCGCACCATCACCGGCTGATCAGCGCCCAAAGCCTCGATCATCTTCTTGCGCACATCAGGCGGCACTGTCAGCGGAATTTCCGACATCGGCGAGCCGGGGGCGAGATCGACCAGCAGAAAGATCACCAAAGAGATGACCAAAAGCGTCGGGATGGCCAGCAATAACCTGCGCAGGGTGAAGGTAAGCATAAGCTGTGACGCCTTTGGTCAGATCTTGGGAGAGGGGGTGCGGGAGAAACGGCATGAGTGAGGGACGCGGCGGGGCCAGATCGGCCCCGCCGCAATCAAATCACTTCACGCGATACCAATCGGCCACGTTCCACATCTCGGAATCCCAAGCGTTGATTTTCACGCCGCCCAAGCTGTTGGAATGTGCAGACAAAGTGCCGCGATGCACCAGCGGGATGACCGTCATGGTGTCTTTCGTCACCATGTCGTTCAGTTCCTTGGCCAGCTTCTGCCGCTCGGCCACGTCAACCGTGGTGGACAGCACCTTGACCTTGGCGTCATAGGCCGGATCGCAGTAGCGGTTCATGTTCTCACCCTGCCACTGATTTTCGGGGCTGGGCGCGTTCACGCACTGATATTGCGACAGATAGGTTTCAGGATCGGTGCCGTCCGAGTTGTTGGCATACATCTCGACATCGGCATAGAATTTCTGGAACGTATCGGGCGAACCAGCGTCACCGCCGAAGAACACCGACGGGTCGATGGCTTTCAGCTCGACATCCACGCCCAGTTCAGTCCACCAATCCTTGATCAGCGCCTGGAAGTCCTGACGGATCGGGTTGACAGTGGATTGGTAAAGGATGTGCAACTTCTTGCCGTCTTTTTCACGGATGCCATCTGCGCCCGGCACCCAGCCAGCCTCATCCAGCAGTTTCTTGGCGCCTTCCATATCCTGTGCCAAGCAGCCGGTGTTATCCGACGCCCAAGCGGCAGGCGCTGGCACCACGTTGCAGGTCGGCGCACCGCCCGCGCCATAGCCGACGTCAGACAGGATCTGACGGTCGATGGCTTTCGAAAGTGCTGTGCGCACCTTGATGTCCGACAGGATCGGATGCGGGTGCTTGGCGGTCGAACGCTCACCCTCCGGCAGCGCCGGATCGGGATCGGTCATGTTCATCTCGATGCGTTCCACCAGCGTGCCGAACGCCACAACGAACTCACCCTTGCCAGCCGCGGTCATCGAGGCTTGGCTGTCGGGCGGAATCTGGGTGTTCCAGGCGTAGTCAAACTCGCCGGTTTCCATCACTGCGCGGGCCGAACCTTCGGCATCGCCGCCGCCTTTGATCACGGCGGTCGCAAACGCGGGCTTGGCCGGGTCGCGGTAGTTTTCATTCGCAGCCAAAGTCACGGTGTCATTGACGGTAAAGCCGGTGACTTTGAACGGGCCGGTGCCGATCGGCATGTTGTTTGGATCGGTGCAGGTCGGTGCCGCAGCGCCTTGGCATGCCGCAAACTGCGCCTTTTGCAGGATCGGCGACAGGGCCCCGACGAAGGCGGTGTAGGGATTCGGCTTCGGTCCGGTGAACGTGACTTTCACGGTCGAGGCGTCAACGGCCTCTACCTTGGCCACGCCGTCAAACTTGGAAAGCTGGGCGCAACCGCCGGCCGGGTCCATGCAATAGGCGGCGGTGAATACGGCGTCATCAGCGGTGACGGGCGAGCCATCCGACCATTTCAGATCGGGCAGCAGTTTCCAGGTGATCGAGGTCAGGTCTGCCGAGATGCCGCCGTTTTCCACGGTGGGGATTTCGGTGACAAGCTTGGGGATGATGTTGCCATCGGCGTCAAAGCCCGCCAGCGGCTCCAGCACCAGCGACGCGGCATAGACGTCTTTGGTGCCCGAGGACAGGAAGGGGTTCATGATTGAGACGGCTTGCGGGAAGGTGAACTTCACCTCGCCGTCAGTGCCGCGCTCTGCAAAGGCGGCGGGCGCGAAGGTCAGCGCGCAGGCCGCCCCGAGAAGGGCTGTTTTCAGCTTCATTGATACTCTCCTTGTTGATTGTGCTCTTTGGCCTCAGGTATCCCGGTTGATCCGGTTTGGGGGGCATAGAGGAAGCAGGCGACCTGACGGCCCGGCTCGACCTCTTGCAGTTCGGGTTTCTCGGCGTGGCAGCGCGCGAAGGCCTTCGGGCAGCGCGTGCTGAAATTGCAGCCCTTGGGGGGCCGCGCGGGCGAGGGCACATCGCCCTTTAGAATGATGCGCGGGCGGCGGGCCAGCGACGGGTCAGGCTCGTTCACCGCCGACAGCAAAGCCTCGGCATAGGGGTGAAGCGGGCGGCTGAACAAGGCATCGCGGGGCGACAGTTCGGCAATCCGGCCCAGATACATCACTGCCACCCGATCAGCGATATGGCGCACCATGGAAAGGTCATGGGAGATGAACAGATAGGTCAGCCCCAGCTTTTCCTGCAAATCTTCCAGCAGGTTGACCACCTGCGCCTGAATCGACACATCCAATGCCGCAATCGGTTCGTCACAGACGATGAACTTCGGGTTCAGCGCCAAGGCCCGCGCGATGCCGATGCGCTGGCGCTGGCCACCGGAAAACTCATGCGGAAAGCGGTTGGCGAAACGGCGGTTCAACCCCACCGCATCCATCAACTCATAGACCCGTTGCAGGCGGCGGTCGGCGTTCCAGTCGGTATGTTCGACCAAGGGTTCCGAGATGATATCGGCCAAGGTCATCCGCGGGTTCAGACTGGCCTGCGGGTCTTGAAACACCATCTGCATCGTCGGGCGCTTGCGACGCAGCGCCTCGGGTGCCAGCTTGGCGATATCCTCGCCGTCAATCACCACAGCCCCCGCTGTCGGCTCATACAGCCGCAACAACGCCCGGCCCACGGTGGATTTGCCACAACCGGATTCGCCGACCAGCCCCAAAGTCTCCCCGGCCTGAATGGCAAACGACACCCCATCCACCGCCTTCACATCGCCGGTATGGCGGCGCAGGATGCCGGTGTAGATCGGAAAATACATCTTCAGCCCGTCAACCTGAACCAGCGGAGCGGGGACGGTATCACGCATGGGCAGCCTCGCTTGCAGCGGTGGCGACAGGCGGGGCCCAGTGGCAGGCCACATCATGACCTTGGCCCAAAGTCAGACCGTCAATGCCGTGCCGCTTGGGATTGTCGACCTCGCAGCGATCAAACGCATGGGCACAGCGCGCGCGGAATGCGCAGGCGGTGGGAGCGGCGGTCATGATCGGCGGCTGGCCCTCGATCACTTGCAAGCGGCTTTCGCGCGCCCCGGTCAGCGATGGAATGGTTTTCAGCAAAGCCCGCGTGTAGGGATGCTGCGGGTTCGAAAACAACTCGCGCACCGGGGCCTGTTCCACGATCTGCCCGCCATACATCACCATCACCCGATCGGCGATGGCGGCAATCACCCCCAAATCATGCGTAATCCAGATAATCGCCATGCCCAGCTTGACGCGGAGTTCCTTTACCAATTCAAGGATTTGCGCCTGAATCGTCACATCCAGCGCCGTGGTGGGTTCATCCGCGATCAGCACATCAGGGTCACAGGCCAAGGCAATCGCGATCATCACCCGCTGACGCATGCCGCCGGAAAACTGATGCGGATAATCGCCCAGACGCTTTCGTGCATCGGGAATCCCCACCAATTCCAGCAATTCCACCGCCCGCGCTTCCGCCTGCGCCTTGCTCATCCCCATATGGCGACGCAGCGGTTCGGCAATCTGAAAGCCGACGTTGAACACCGGGTTCAGGCTGGTCATCGGGTCTTGAAAGATGAACCCGACCTTGGCACCGCGCACCGCGCGCAACTGCTCGGCAGAGATTTTCAGCAAGTCCTGATCGCCCAACATCACCGTGCCTGCGCGGATTTCCGCGGGCGGTGAGGGCAGCAAACCGATCAGCGACATCATGGTGACTGACTTGCCAGAACCACTTTCGCCGACAACGCCCAAAAGTTCACCACGTTCCAGATGGAAGCTGACATCGTTGACAGCGTGAATCTCGCCTCCGCGGGTGCGGAATACGGTTTTCAGCCCCCTCACATCAAGGACGGGCGCGGCCCGGTCGGGCATATGGAACTCCCCAGTTCTTTGTTATTCTTTGGTTTTATCCAAGGTCAGTCGATGCCGCCCCGGTTGTAGGTTCAAGTCTTGACGATTTCGCCTTAGCTATCAATCCTGAATTTTCGCCGTGATACAGATTGTTTTTCCGACATTCTGTAGTGCAAGAGCGGCACTTTGCTGGGATTGACAGGGGCGGTGGTCAAGGCCACGTTCGGCCACAACATATGGGGGCTGGAAATGATCGAACTGACGCAACGTCAAGTGCTGGACCATCTGGTTGGCTTCCCGACGGTGAGTCGCGGCAGCAATCTGGATCTGATTGATTGGCTGGAAGGCTATCTGTCAGGGCATGGCATCACGGCGCATCGGCACTGGAATGAAGACCGCAGCAAAGCCGCGTTGTTCGCGCATGTCGGGCCATGGCAGCCAGGGGGTGTGGTGCTGTCGGGTCATTCCGATGTGGTGCCTGTCGATGGGCAGGCGTGGTCGTCTGACCCTTGGGTCGTGACCGAACGCGACGGGCGGCTTTATGGGCGCGGCACCTGCGACATGAAGGGCTATGTCGCCCAGTCGGTCTGGGCCTTGGTCCGCGCGCACAAACAGGGCGTGACGCGGCCCTTGCAACTGGCCTTGTCCTATGACGAGGAACTGGGCTGCACTGGTGCGCCGCCGATGATCGCGGCCATGCAGGCGGTTCTGCCGCAAGCCTCGGCTGCGGTGATTGGCGAGCCTTCGCGGATGAAGCTGATCCACGGCCACAAGGGCGGCACCGGCTATCATGTGCATGTGAAGGGGTTCGAGGTGCATTCCTCGCTGCTACCCTACGGCGTCTCGGCGATCATGGAAGGCGCGCGGCTGATCGGTTGGGTCAATGCCAAGAACGCCGAGATTCAGGCGCGGCCCATCTCGGACGTGGCCGCCACCTTCTATCCGCCCTTCACCACGCTGCATGTCGGCATGATCGCTGGTGGCACCGCGCATAACATCACCGCAGGCGATTGCAAGTTCGCCGTCGAAATGCGCGTCGTGCCCGGCGAGGATGCCGACGCACTGGCTGCGGAATTTGAGGCAGAGGCGCACCGTCTTGATGCCGCACTGAAAGCCGTGCGCCCCGAAGCAGGCGTTACGCTGGAGCGGTTTTTCGGCGTGCCGGGCCTGAAGCCCGAAGTCGATGGCCCCGCTGAACATCTGGTGCGGCAGTTGACCGGCGATAACACCGTCGGCGTGGTGTCCTACGGTACCGAGGCCGGGCAGTTCCAAGAGGCTGGCTATTCCGCCGTGGTCTGTGGCCCCGGTGACATCGCGCAAGCGCATCAGGTTGATGAATATCTGGAATTGTCAGAATGGCACGCCGGATTGCGCTTCATGGAAGGTCTGCTGGAGACGTTGAAGTGATGCAATTCCCGATCTCGGAAGCCAATAAACCCCGCTTCACCGCCGCCTTGCCCGCCGCCTGCGATGTGGTGGTGCTGGGCGGTGGCGTGATCGGCGTGATGACCGCTTGGCATCTGGCGGAACGCGGCCTGAAAGTGGTGCTGTGCGAAAAGGGCCGCATCGCGGGCGAGCAGAGCAGCCGCAACTGGGGTTGGATTCGCCAGCAGGGCCGTGATTTGGGCGAATTGCCGATCATGGTCGAAAGCTTGCGGATATGGAAATCCTTGGCGCAGGAATTTGGCGCAGGCTTGGGCTTTCGGCAGGAAGGTGTGATGTATCTCGCCCGCACCGAGGCCGAAATGCAGGGCTTTGCCGACTGGCTGGTGCATGCACGCGCGCATGGCCTTGATACCGTGATGCAATCGGCGGGGCAGGTGCAGGACGCGATCAAAGGCGCTGCGGCACCTTGGGTTGGCGGCTTGCTGACGCCATCCGATGCGCGGGCCGAGCCTTGGGTGGCGGTGCCGATGCTGGCCGAGGGTGCTGTCGCACGCGGTGCCGTGCTGATCGAAGATTGCGCCGTGCGCCGTCTGGACCGGGCAGGGGGCCGCATCACCGGCGTTTACACCGAAAAAGGCCGCATCGCCTGCGATCAGGTGGTGGTGGCGGGCGGCGCGTGGTCGTCACTGTTCCTGCGCGCCGAGGGGGTGGTGATCCCACAGCTCGCGGTCCTGGCATCGGTGGCGGCCACCGAGGCGATGCCCGAAGCCTATGCTGGCAACGTCGCCGATGATCGCTTCGCCTTCCGCCGCCGTCTCGATGGCGGCTATAGCATCGCACCGGGGGCTGCCCATGATTTCTTCATCGGCCCCGACGCGTTCCGCCATATGCTGACCTACATTCCGGTTCTGAAAAAGGATTTCAGATCAACGGTGTTCCGCCCTGCCGCCCCGAAACACTATCCCGATGCTTGGGGCACGCCGCGCAAATGGCAGGCCGATCAAGTCTCGCCTTTTGAGCGTATCCGCGTGCTGAACCCAAGCCCGAACATGAAAGCGCTGTCAGATGTGCAGGACAATTTCGCCCAAGCCCTACCGGAACTTGGACGTCCGAAACTGAAAGCCGCCTGGGCCGGGATGATCGACACCATGCCCGATGTGGTGCCGGTGATCGACCGGGTCGCCGCCGTGCCCGGTCTGGTGATCGCAACGGGGATGAGCGGCCACGGCTTTGGCATCGGCCCCGGCATGGGCCGGGTGGTGGCTGATCTGGTCGCCGGGAAAGACACGGGCCACGATTTGTCGCGCTTCCGGCTGTCGCGGTTCAGCGATGGCAGCAAAATCGCGCCGGGACCAAGCCTGTAGCCGGCTTGCTGGTTGCAGCGTAGAACGCTCCGCGGGGAGTATTTAGACCAAGATGAATGGCTTGCAGCTTCATCTTCGTCTAAATACTCCCGCCGGAGGCTTCCGCAATGACCCCCACGCGGGGCGGCGCAAATTCGGGTAGGGTGCGTGATCTCACGCACCCCGCCAAGGCTATTCTGCCGCGACCTTGATCACCGGCTCCATCGAGGCCAGCAAGTCAGCCGACAGGTGGCATTTCACCTGATGGCCATCCTCCAGCATCTGCACGGGGGGCATTTCGCGGTCACACAATCCGCCCGGCACCTGAGATTTCCAGCGGCAGCGGGTCTGGAACGGGCAGCCGGGCGGCGGGTTCATCGCCGAAGGAATATCGCCGTCCAGCACGATGCGCTTGCGGATCACCTTGGTATCGGCAATCGGCACGGCCGACAGCAAAGCCTCGGTATAGGGGTGATAGGGCGGTTGGAACACCTGATCGGTGGTGCCCATTTCCACCACATGACCCAGATACATCACCATTACGCGGTCAGACAGATACCGCACGATGGAAAGGTCGTGGCTGATGAACAGCAAGGTTGTCTTGTTCTCGCGCTGAATGTCCATCAGCAGATCGGTGACGGCGGCCTGCACCGACACGTCCAGCGCGCTGACAGGTTCATCCGCGACCACCACCTTGGCACCGCCCGCAAAAGCCCGCGCGATACCGACACGCTGCTTTTGCCCACCTGATAGCTGGCGCGGCATCCGCTCGGCAAAGGCGCGGGGCAGTTTCACAAGGTCCAGAAGTTCCAGCATCCGGGCGTGCCGCTCTTCATCCGAGCCCCCCTGCTTGAAAATCTCAAGCGCGCGGATGATCTGGCGGCCGACGTTCATTGACGGGTTCAGCGTGTCAAACGGGTTCTGGAACACCATCTGCACGCTCGACACGGTATCGGTGTTGCGCTGCTGGATCGGCGTTGATTGCACGTTTTCATCGAACAACAGGATTGAACCGCTGGTTGCGGTTTCCAGCCCCATCAACACCTTGGCAAAGGTGGATTTGCCGCAACCGGATTCGCCGACAATGGCGAGGGTTTCGCCTTCGCGCGCTTCGAAGCTGAGAGTTTCATTGGCCTTCACAACCTTGGCGGTGCCGCTGCCGAAAGCGCCCGAGGATACCGAATAGTATTTCTTCAGATCCTCCATCTTCAGCACCACTTTGCCAATCGGAGTCTTTTCCTTGCTGGCTTTCAGCGCCATCGGGGCAGCCCAGTCGATTTCGGTCCATTTGATGCAGCGCGTGGCATGACGGTCCCCACCCGGCACCGGGAACATCGGCACTTCGGCGGCGTTGCAGCGGCCATCCTGAAAATAGTCGCAGCGCGGGCCGAAATTGCAGCCCTTGGGACGTTCATGCGGCAGCGGGAAGTTGCCCGGAATCGCCACCAGTGGGTGCGAGTTCTTGTCGGCCCCCGGCAGTGGGATCGAGCGGAACAAAGCCTGCGTGTAGGGGTGGCGCATCTTGTCGAACACTTCGACAACATTGCCGGTTTCCACCGCCTCGCCGGAATACATCACGCAAAGCCGGTCGCAGACATCCAGGATCAGGCCAAGGTTATGGCTGATGAACAGCATTGAGGTGCCGTATTTGTGGCCCAAGTCCTTGACCAGATCGACGATCCCTGCCTCAACCGTCACATCAAGTGCCGTGGTGGGTTCATCGAGGATCAGCAGGGCAGGTTTGCTCATCAGCGCCATCGCAATGACGATGCGCTGCTGCTGGCCGCCTGACAACTGGTGCGGATAGCTTTGCAGCATCCGGTCGGGGTCGGGCAGGCGCACGTCGGCCACGATCTGCCGCGCCAGCGCCCAAGCTTCATCCTTCGACATGCCCTGATGGATCATCGGCACTTCGGCCAGTTGCGCGCCGATCTTCATCGCCGGGTTCAGCGAGGCCATCGGTTCCTGATAGATCATCGCGATTTCCGAACCGCGAATATGGCGCAGCTCGTCATCTGTCATATGCGTCAGATCACGGCCCTTGAACTTGATGCTGCCGCCAACGATCCGCCCGTTCTTGCCCAGATCGCGCATCACCGCCAGCGCCACGGTGGATTTGCCACAGCCGGATTCGCCCACCAGCCCCATCGCTTCGCCCGCCATGACGGTGCAGGAAAAGTCCATCACCGCCGGGATTTCCCGCATGCGCGTGAAGAAACTGATCGAGAGGTTTTCGATCTCGAGGATGGGTTTCGACGGATCCCAAGCAGTGTCGGTCATGGCTAGCCTCGCTTTGACGGAGAGGGCGGGACCGGGGGCTAGCCCCCGGACCCCCAGGATATTTGAGCGCAGAGGATGACCAAAGCGGTCAGTCCTTCAGGCTTTCTTCGCGCAGACCATCGGCCAGCAGGTTCAGGCCCAGCACAAGGCTCATCAGCGCAAGGGCAGGGGTGATGGCGGGGTGCAGATACAGCGACAACAGCTTGCGGCCATCGTCGATGGTTGAGCCCCAGTCGGGGGATTCCGGGCTGACACCCAACCCGAAGAAACCCAAGGTGCCCAAAAGGATCGTGGTATAGCCGATGCGCAGACAAAAATCGACGATCAGCGGCCCGCGGGCGTTGGGCAGAATTTCCCACAGCATGATGTACCAAGCCGATTCACCACGGGTTTGGCCCGCTGCCACATAGTCACGTGCTTTCAGATCCATCACGATGCCGCGCACGATACGGAACACGGTGGGCGAGTTCACGAAGACCACCGACACGAACACGTTCAGCAGATTCGGGTCCATCGACCAGATGCCCAGCGGGTCCATGTTGAACGCAAGGCCCATATAGGCCCACAGACCCACCACCAGCGTGATGCCAACATAGATGTTGCGTTTCGGCGGGTTGGTGAAGAAGCGTGAGTTGAACAGCACCGTCAGGAAGATCACCGGGAAGATGAACAGCACTGCCGCCAGCACCACCGGGATGTTGGTGTTGCGGATCTCCGGCGTCACCAACAGGTAGAACAGCAAGATCACCGGGAAGGCCAGCACAAGGTTGGCCAGGAAAGACAGCACCGTATCCAGCTTGCCGCCGAAATAGCCCGCAGGCAGGCCGAGGGTCACGCCCATGATGAAGGCGAAGGTGGTGGCGGCAGGCGCAATCGTCAGCACCCGGCGCGCGCCCATCACCACGCGGCTGAACACATCGCGGGCCAGATGATCGGCGCCGAGCAAGAAGTAGGCGTATTGGCCATCCTTCACATCCACCAGCGGCGTGCCGGGCGGGGGGTTCTTGACCCGGCCGAACTGCGCAATCGGGTCCATGGTGATGATCATATCGGCAAAGATCGCCGTATAGACCCAGAACATCACCAGCGCGAAGCCGATCATGCCGACGGGGCTGTCAAACAGCTTGCCGTAAAGCCCAAGCTTGCGCTTGTAGCGGATCGACACCGCAAAGGTGATGATCAGGGCGATCCAGACCGGCAGGAATTGCTGCACGATGCGGGCAATGATCTGGCCCCAGCTTAGAAGGGTAGTTTGGTCCATTATTGCCTCATGCCAGCCGGATACGGGGGTTCAGGAACACATAGCCGATGTCGGAGATCAGTTGCGTGACCAGAACGACAAGAACCGCGACCACCGAACAGCCCAGAAGCAGGTCGATGTCATTGTTGCCGGCGGCTTGCACCAGCGTCCAGCCGAAGCCTTTGTAGTTGAACAGCGCCTCGGTGATCACCACGCCGTTCAGAAGCCAGGGAAACTGCAACATGATCACGGTAAAAGGGGCGATCAGCGCGTTGCGCAGCGCATGTTTCATCACCACGTCACGAAAGCGCACGCCTTTCAGCCGCGCAGTGCGGATGTATTGCTGCGTCATCACCTCGGTCATGCTGGCACGGGTCATCCGGGCGATATAGCCGATGCCATAAAGCGCGATGGTCAGCACCGGCAGCGCGAAGTTCCAGAAGGTGATCTTGTCCATTGCGCTGGTTGCGGTGCCCAGAAACAGCGTCTTGCTGCTGATCCAGCCCCATTCGTGCAACAGCGGCGAAATGCCTGCGGTGGCGCTGGCAAAGATTGCCACCAGAATGACGCCAGAGACATATTCCGGCGTGGCGGTGGTGGCGATGGCAACGATCGACAGGCTGCGGTCCAGCCTTGATCCTTCGCGCATCCCCGACAGCACGCCCATGATCAGCGAGACGGGGACCATGACGATCATCACCCACATCATCAGCCAACCCGTCGAGCCAAGCTTTTGCAGCACCGATTCCAGCACGGGTTTCTTGAACACGGTGGAAAAGCCCCACTCGCCCTGAAACACGCCGCAATAGGTGGCGGCAGTGGCGGGGTCCTGATTGTTCTGAATGCAGCGCCCGCGCGTCACACCCTTGTCATCGGTCAGCTTCCAGCCGGGGGCGATGCCAAGCCATTGCGCATAGCGGCCAAACACTGATCCACCGTGGCCGTTGTTCTCGATCCACGAAGCCACCGCCTGATCGGTCATCCGCACCGAACCTTCGGTCCGGGCCAGCTTTTCAAGGTTCGGCGGCAGGTTGGTCAGATAGAACACTACGAAGGTCAGCGCCAGCGCAGTCAAGACCATGACGCCCAAGCGCCTTGCCACGAATTTCAACATGTATGGTTCCCCTATGCGCCCAAGAGATGGTCGCCGACTGTGCGTTGTAAGCTACGTTCAGTCATTGGCAGATGAGGTCCGGGCACGTTCGCGCCCGGACCAGATGTCGGCTTATGCCACCGACCATTTGTAGTGGTGATGCTCGAACGACGGATGCATCTCGACGTTGACACCTTCCTTGGCGTGGCGGAACAGCGAGCGCCAGTAGGGCTGGATGATGTAGCCTTCGTCTTGCAGGATCGTTTCCAGCGTCACCATGACTTCGCGGCGGGCGTCAGCGTTGTCCAAGGCCAGCGCTTTGGTCATTGCCGCGTCGAAGTCCGGGTTTGCCATGCCCGACTCGTTCCACGAACCGGTCGAAGTATAGGCCAGCGACATGTTCTGCACGGCCAGCGGACGGTGGTTCCAGGTGGTCGAAGAGAACGGGTATTTCTGCCAGTCGTTCCAGAAGGTCGAACCCGGCATCACGGTGCGCTTGACGGTGGCACCAGCGTCCCGCAGTTGTGCTGCAACGGCATCGGTGGTGGCGGCTTCAAAGCCGTCGTCCAGCGAGATGATCTCGAATTCTGCCTTGTCCAGACCAGCGGCCTTCAATGCGGGCATCAGGCCAGCCGGATCAATCACTTGCGCCGGGATCTTGGCGTATTCCGGGTGGATCGGGCAGGCATGGTGGTTTTCTGCAGTGGTGCCCAGACCGTTATAGCCCAGCTCCAACACAACTTTCGGATCGACGGCTTTCTGGATCGCCTGACGCACGGATTTCTCTTTGTAGAGATCGCCGTTGGCCGAGTTCATCCGCACCACGATGGTCGAAGCGGTGACGGCTTCGATTTTCTTCCAGCCCAGACCATCCATCTGCTCGATGAAGTCGCCGGTGGTCTCGTAGTTGGTGTCGATCTCGTCCGACCCGGCCAGCTGCACCATGGCAGACGGGTCGGTGCCGAAGTCGATGTAGTGGATTTCGTCCAGCGGAGCAGTGCCACCCCACCAGGTATGGTTCGGTGCGCGCACCAGCACGACCTTTTGGCCGACAGCAACTTCCTGCGGGATGTAAGGCCCGGTGCCGATGGCGTTGGTCGAAGGGTCAGAGCCGTCGACGTAAGACGAATGCACAACTGCCGCAGGGTAGTCGGCAAGGTTCGCCACAACGGCGATATCCGATTGCGACATCGCCAGTTTGACGGTCGCGTCATCCACCTTCACCACCGCGCCATCGCGCAGGCGGTTGACCATGACTGCAGCGCCAGCCTCGTCTTTCTTGTCGGTGCCGTCGGCGTTTTTCGCAGCCACCGATTCCACCAGACCCGCAAAGCGCGAGGCCATCGCGTTGCCATCGACCGAACCATCGGTCCAACGGGTGAACATCCGCACCACGTCATCAGCGGTGAAGGCGTCGCCGTTGTTCCACTTGACGCCCTGACGCACTTTCAGCGTGTATTCGGTGGCGTCCGCATTGGCTTCCCAAGAGTCCAGCAGGCGGCCTTCGAAGGTGCCGTCGGCATTGTACTGGATCAGGTATTCCAGCCAGCCGCGATAGATGTTGGCGATCTGCGGCCAGTCAGCGGTGCGCGGGTCTTTCTGCGCTTTCACTTCCATGGCGCAACGGATGACGCCGCCAACCTTGGCATCTTGTGCCTTTGCAGGGGCAGACAGGCCCAGCAGGCCATAAGCCGCCGCGGCAGAGACGCCCAAAGCGGTGGTGCGCGACAAGAACTCACGACGGCTCAGCTTGCCATCCTGAACTTCTTGCGCGTGCATGTAAGCAGCCGGGTGCAAATTGCGCTCGGTGGTGCGGGTATCGGTCATCGGTATCTCCCTGTAAGGCTGACGCCTTTACGTTTTTTGGCCGTTTTTAATATGGCGATGCGCTGCAACCGATGCGGCTTTTGGCGGCCCCTCCCCACGACGGGCAACCGAAACTTCCGCAACGGCATGAATGCGTCTCACGCCCCTATTCGGCACCTTTTCGGCCCATCCGTCAACGGCTGGATTCGCCCTTGCGTATGACGTTAGCGACATTGTGACGACGTATTCAATGTTCAAATCGCTGCAAATTGCAGCATGTCCGCGGCATACCATTGTGTGCGATGAAATCCGCCCGCCACGGAACCTTATCCGCCATCGCGGACGAATCGTTTCGGTAGCGACAAGTTTCCTTTCAAAGCCGTCGATTCGACTAAACCGCGCGGCGGAAGGCGCTGGGCGATACGCCGGTCAGATGCTGGAACGCGCGGGTGAAATAGGCGGGCGAGGTAAAGCCAAGGCTGGTCCCGATCTGGCCAATCGCCATGTCGGTTTCCGCCAGCAGTTTGCGCGCCTCAAAGATCCGGCGATCTTGCAGAAGATCAATCGCCGAACGTCCGCAAGTCTCGCGGCAGCAGCGCGTCAGATGCGTCGCCGTCACCCCCAGATCGCAGGCAAGCTCGCCCACGCCCTTGCCACGCCGGAACTCTTTCTCCAGATGCGCGGTATAGCGCGCGACCAGCCGCTTGGCGGCATCCGGGCGAGGGGCTTCCGCGGCGGCCTTGCTGACCTGCCGCTCGATCCACACCCCGAGCAGCCCCAGATAGTGCCGCGTGGCACGGTCATGCGCGGGCGTGTCGCTGTCCATCTCACGTTGGATCATGTCCAGCGTGACATTCACCTCTTGTTGCGCATGCACTTCGCGGATGCGCAGATGTTGCGGCTCGGACGGCAGGGTGACGGTAGAGTTTTTTCCGAAAAACACCGCCGTGCCAAAGACTTGCGGGCCGACCTCAAAGCCGTGCATCACCCCCGGCGGAATGTAGATCGCGTTGTTTGCGGTATAGCCGCGGGTCTGGCCCGCGATGGTGATGCGGCCCTGACCCTTGGTAAACCACAGAAAACAGCCCTCGGACAAAGACCGCATCGCCTCCACCCGCCAACGCCCGCCCGCCGCAAGTCGCGGAATGGCGATCAGCCGCATTTGGTCGGTATCAGGACCGGATTTGACGGTTTGGGTCTTCATGGTGCACTGCCTGCTTTTGTATTTTTCCAACATGTAACCGAGGCTTGCAACACAACCCAAGCGAAAAGATGGCAAGCTTGGGAAGTTATCCACAGGGGGTGCAGAAACCTGTGGGAAACCCTGTGGATGCTCAGGGCAGGGCGATCTCGCGCCAAAGCTTCATGCGCGAGCGGAACCAAGTGCGTTGCCGCTTGGCATATTGGCGGCTGGCCAGCGTCGCGGCCTCGGTGGCTTCGGCCAGACTGATCTCGCCGCGCAAATGCGCCACCAGCTCCGGCGCGCCGATGGCCTTAGCCCAAGGCTGATCGGGCTGCCAATGGGGCAGGGCAGCACGCACCTCGTCCAGCGCCCCCTCGGCCAGCATGTTTGTAAACCGCCGCGCGATTCGGGCGTCCAGCCAGCCGACTTCCGGGCGGATCACCAGCGCCTCTGTCGCCGCCACCGGTAAAATCGCAGGCCCGGTCGCATCTTGCCACGCCGCGAGCCCGCGACCAGTGGTCGTTTGCACCTCCCAAGCCCGCTGCACCCGTGCGGGGTTCAACGGGTCGATCCGCGCTGCCGTCGCCAAATCCAACTCCGCCAACAGCGCCGCAATCCCCTCGTCGGCCAAACGCGAATCCGCCAGCGCCCGCACCTCAGGCGGTGTCGCCGGTATCTCGCTCAATCCTTCTGTCAGCGCGCTGAAATACAGCCCGGTGCCACCCACAATCACCACGGGCCTGTCAAGATAGCCCCGCACCTCGCGCAGCCAATGCCCCACCGAATAGGCCTGATCGCGCGCCACATGGCCATAAAGCGCATGCGGCGCCTGCGCCTCATCCGCCACGCTGGGACGTGCCGACAACACCCGCCAGCAGCTATACACCTGCAAAGCATCGGCATTGACGATCATGCGGCCATCCCGCGCCGCCAATTCCAGCGCCAAGGCCGATTTGCCGCTCGCCGTCGGCCCGGCGATCAACACCGGGGCTTCCCGCGAAACGGCCTTCAGATCAAACGTCACGCCTTGCCTTTCATCTGTCCTTAAATATCCCGGGGGTGCGGGGGCTGGCCCCCGCCCTTGGGCGATCACCCCCCAAACCTGCGCGCAATGTCGCTTCCCCCGTTGAACCTGCAACGGTTTTGCGACATTTTGCGCGCCAGTCAATCCATAGCCATTCAAGGATCTCCCCATGTCGCAACCCGGCGAGCCAAAAGTGACCTACAATCGGGTCATGCTGAAAATCTCCGGTGAGGCGCTGATGGGCGATCAGGGCTTTGGCCTGCACCCGCCCACCGTGCAACGCATTGCGCAAGAGGTGAAATCCGTGCGCGATCTTGGTGTCGAGATCTGCATGGTGATCGGCGGCGGCAACATCTTCCGCGGCCTTGCAGGGTCGGCGCAGGGGATGGAGCGCACCACCGCCGACTATATGGGCATGCTCGCCACCGTGATGAACGCGCTTGCCATGCAATCGGCGCTCGAATCCATCGGCGTGTTCACCCGGGTGATCTCCGCCATCCCGATGGATCAGGTGTGCGAGCCCTATATCCGCCGCCGCGCCGTCCGCCATCTTGAGAAGAAACGCGTCTGCATCTTCGCCGCAGGCACCGGCAACCCCTATTTCACCACCGACACCGCAGCCACCCTGCGCGCCAATGAAATGGCCTGTCAGGCGATCTTCAAAGGCACCAAGGTCGATGGCGTCTACGACAAAGACCCGAAGAAATTCGCCGATGCCAAACGCTATGACAAGGTCAGCTATGACGAGGTGCTGCAAAAGCATCTGGGCGTGATGGATGCCTCGGCGATTGCGTTGGCGCGCGACAACAACCTGCCGATCATCGTGTTCAGCCTGGACGAACCCGGTGGCTTCAAAGGCATTCTGGCCGGGCAGGGCACCTATACTCAAGTGCATGGCTGAACCGGGGCTGACCCGACAGCCGTAGGGCGGGCTTCACCCCGCCATAGCCCTAACCCCCTATACCTGCCAAACCACTTGCTGTTATAGAACAGCAAAAGCCCTGCCACTTTGGGCCGAAGACACGAAGGATACCCAATGTCGGACGATCTCGAAATTGACCTCGACGCGATCCAGCGCCGGATGGATGGCGCGATGAATGCGCTGAAAACCGAATTCGCCTCGCTGCGCACCGGCCGCGCCTCGGCCTCGATTGTCGAACCGATCATGGTCGATGCCTATGGCTCGATGACCCCGATCAACCAGCTTGGCACCGTCAACGTGCCCGAGCCGCGCATGGTGGTGATCAACGTCTGGGACAAAGGCATGATCCAGAAGGTCGAAAAGGCCATCCGCGAAAGCGGCATCGGCATCAACCCCGTCACCGATGGCCCGCTGATCCGCCTGCCGATCCCCGAGTTGAACGAGGAACGCCGCAAGCAACTGACCAAGGTTGCCGCAGGCTATGCCGAAAGCGCCAAGGTCGCGATCCGCAACGTCCGTCGCGACGGAATGGATCAGATCAAAAAGGCTAAGACCGCCGGCATGGGCGAAGATGACCAGAAGATGTGGTCGGACGAGGTGCAGGAACTTACCGACAAAGCCATCGCAGCCGTTGATCGCGCGCTGGAATCCAAACAAGCCGAGATCATGCAGGTCTAGTATCTGACGCGCAGCCCCCCTGCGCGCCAGAGTTTCGCGAAGATTTTCCTCTGCCCAATAGTGCGGGCACATCAATCGGGTAGGGCGTGGTCCTTGGGCGATAAATCCGACACAAAGACCCCGCGCGACGCGGCCCATGTCGCCATCATCATGGATGGCAACGGGCGTTGGGCGACCAATCGCGGTTGGCCGCGCCTTGTCGGCCACCGCAAGGGTGCCGAGCGCGTCAAGCAGATCGTCCGCGCCGCCCCCGAAATCGGCATCCAGTGGCTGACGATCTACGCCTTTTCGACCGAGAACTGGAAACGCTCGACCGAGGAAGTCCTTGGCCTGATGTCGATCTTCGCCCGCTATATTGAGCGTGAGGCGGATCGTCTGGCCGCCGACGGCGTGCGGATGCGCTTTATCGGCGACCGCTCCAAACTCGACGCAAAACTGCAACGGCTGATGACGGGGATTGAGGCGCGCACGGCCAATCTCACCCGCCTCAATCTGACCGTGGCGATCAACTACGGTGGCCGCGATGAAATCACCCGCACCATTCGCCACTTGGCGGCTGAGGCCGCCGCTGGCCGTATCGACCCGGCCCAGATCAATGATGCGCTGATCAGCCAACACCTTGATACCGCCAATATCCCCGACCCAGACCTCGTGATCCGCACCAGCGGCGAGACCCGGACCTCGAACTTCCTGCCCTGGCAGGCCGCCTATGCTGAATACGAATTCACGCCAACGCTTTGGCCCGATTTCACCATCGACGAACTGGTGGCCATCCTGGCCCGCTTTGGCCATCGTGACCGCCGCTTCGGCGGCGTGGCCTCCGCATGAAGGCGGCTGCACAATGGGGCGATTTGCGCCCGCGCGTGCTGTCGGCACTGGTTATGCTGGCAGTAGGCGCGATTGAAATCTGGCTGGGCGGCTGGTGGTTTCTGATCCTGATCACCTTGCTGACTTCGGTGATGATCTGGGAACTGGCCCGTCTGTCTCAGCCGAAAGATCCCCGTATCGCCCTTGCCATCGCCGCCTTGGCCGCACTTTGCCTGATCGCCGATGAAGGCTGGCCGTCGCTGTCGGCATGGATCGTGTTTCCCCTCGTGCCCTTGGCCTTCATGGCCACCCCGCGCCGCCAGCAAAAGGCCGTTACCGCGATTTCCATTGCGGTCATGGTCGCAGGCCATGGCCTGTTCGTGCTGCGCGATGAGGCTGGCACCGTTGCCTTCCTCTGGCTGCTCGGCGTGGTGATCGTCTCAGATGTGATGGGCTACTTTGCCGGGCGCTTGCTCGGCGGCCCAAAATTCTGGCCCGCGATCAGCCCGAAGAAAACCTGGTCCGGCACCATTGCAGGCTGGATCGGCGCGGCAATCTTGGGCGCAGGTTTTGTCGCCGCAGGCCATGGCACGCTTTGGCTGATCCTGCTGTCACCCGTGGTCGCCTTTGCGGGCCAGATGGGCGACATTGCCGAAAGCTGGCTGAAACGCCGGGTTGGCGCGAAAGACAGCTCTAACCTGATCCCCGGCCACGGCGGCGTGCTGGATCGGTTTGACGCATTGACCGGGGCGATGGTGCTGGTGATGCTGCTGACGCGGGCATTTGAATTGCCGATTGGAGGCTAGATGCGTTCCGTCTCGGTTTTTGGTGCCACGGGTTCGGTGGGTGAAAGCACCTATGATCTGCTGATCCGCGAAGGCGGGCCAGAGGTGTATCGCACGGTTGCCCTGACCGGCGGGCGCAATGTGGCGCGGCTGGCCGAGATGGCCGTGGCGCTGCGCGCAGAAATCGCCGTCACCGCCTTTGACGATTGCCTTGAACCCTTGCGCGATGCCCTCGCAGGCACCGGCATTGCCGTCGCCGCTGGCACCCAAGCGGTGCATGACGCCGCCGACCGTCCCGCCGATTGGGTGATGAGCGCGATTGTCGGCGCGGCTGGCCTTGTGCCGGGGATGCGCGCCCTGCGCCACGGCGGCAAGCTCGCCTTGGCCAACAAGGAAAGTCTGGTAACGGCGGGGCAGGTGCTGATGGCCACCGCTGCCGCGAATGAGGCGACGGTTCTGCCGGTTGACAGCGAACACTCCGCCATCTTTCAGGCGCTGGTCGGCGAAGACATCTCTGCCGTTGAACGCATCATCCTGACCGCCTCAGGCGGTGCGCTGCGCGACTGGCCGCTGGAGCGGCTGGCAGGTGCCACTATGGCCGAGGCTCTGGCGCACCCGAACTGGTCAATGGGCGCGCGCATCACCATCGATTCTGCTTCCATGTTCAACAAGGCCTTGGAAGTCATTGAAACCCGAGAGTTTTTCGGCGTAGACCCCAATCAGATCGAAGTGATCATCCACCCGGAATCGATCATTCATTCGATGGTCGGCTTCCGCGACGGCGCGGTGATGGCGCATCTTGGCGCGCCCGACATGCGCCACCCGATCGGCTACGCCCTGCACTGGCCGCACCGCCAAAAGCTGCCCGTGGCGCGGCTTGACCTTGCCGCCTTGGGCGGCCTCACCTTCCGCGCCCCGGATGAGGCCCGCTTCCCCGCCCTGCGTCTCGCGCGCGAGGTGATGGAGGTCCGCGGTCTTGCCGGTGCCGCGTTCAATGCCGCGAAAGAGGTAGCGTTGGACCATTTCATCGCAGGCGGGCTTGGCTTCATGCAGATGGCGGCGGTGGTCGAGGCTACACTTAACCGTGTTTCGTCCGATTGCAGCCTTGGAAATGCCGCCCTTACCCTTGAGGATGTGCTGCAGATGGACCATTTGGCACGGATAAAGGCCGCCGAGGCGGTAAACTTGGTAAAGGGCAGCTAGCGTGGATTTAAGCAGCATTGCGGCGTCATTGGGCGGTGCGGTTTGGTCGGGCCTGTTCTTCATCGTCGCCGTGGCGGTGATCGTGGCAGTGCATGAATACGGCCATTACATCGTCGGGCGCTGGTCTGGCATCCATGCCGAGGTGTTCTCGTTGGGCTTCGGCCCGGTGATCTATTCCCGCGTTGATAAACGTGGCACCAAATGGCAGATCGCCGCCTTTCCCATTGGTGGCTATGTGAAATTCCTTGGCGACAAGGATGCAGCCTCCTCCACCGATCACACCGCGATTGACGGGCTTTCCGAGTCAGAACGCCGTCACACCATGGCAGGTGCGCCGCTGTGGGCGCGCGCGGCCACGGTTGCAGCAGGCCCGGTGTTCAACTTCATTCTGGCCATCGTGGTGTTCATCGGCATGATCACCTACACCGGCGTCGCCACGGATGTGCCCGTGGTGGGCCGCGTTAACGCCTCGCCCTTTGTCGGCCAAACCTTGCAACCCGGCGACCGGATTGTAGCGCTGAACGGCACAGCTACCCCCGACATCGACAGCTTTGCGAAAACTGCCAACGCGCTGCCGCCTGCCGCGACCGTCACCTACAGCATCGACCGCGACGGTCAGACGCTTGATGTGCAAGGCGCACATCCCTTCCTGCCCTTGGTGGGTGCGGTGATGCCGCGCAATGCCGGGGGCGATGCGGGTATTCAGGTTGGCGACGTGATCTTGCAGGTCGGCGATACCCCCGTGACCGCCTTCAGCCAACTGCCCGCGCTGGTCGAGGCCACCCAGGGCGCGCCCATCGCCCTGAAAATCTGGCGCGATGGTCAAATCATCGACCTCACCCTGTCGCCCAACCGCCGCGATCTGCCGAAAGACGGCGGCGGCTTTGAAACCCGTTGGATGATTGGCCTGTCGGGCGGCATGTTGTTTGAACCGCAAACCCGCCAACCCGGCCCGTGGGAGACCGTGACGCTGGCCGTCAATCAGGCATGGCTCACCGCCCAATCCTCGCTCTCGGGCCTGTGGCACATTATCACCGGCCAGATCAGCACCTGCAACCTCTCTGGCCCCGTCGGCATGGCCGAAGTGATGGGCGACGCCGCCCGTCAGGGCCCCGAGCAGTTCATCGGCTATCTCGGCATGATGTCGCTGGGCATCGGCCTTTTGAACCTGTTCCCGATCCCGGTGCTGGACGGCGGCCATCTCGTGTTCTTCGCCTACGAGGCCGTGTTCCGCCGCAAGCCGAACCCCGCGGTGATGAATGTGCTGATGCTGATCGGTCTGATGGCCGTTCTCAGCTTCATGTTCTTCGCCTTGGGCAATGATTTCACCTGCAAATAACGCCCCAAGCCATAGTGCTGCCACATTCACGGCGTAGATTTTCCGCATCAATTGGTGCGGAAAGGGCATGACCATGCAAGCTGTGATGAAAAGCTACAAAGGCCTGTCGCTTCTGGTCTGGCTGAACTGGGATCGCCTGTTCACCGTGGGCACCGTCATCGTCGGCCTTTTGGCGGGGGCCTTTCTGGGTACGGCGCTGACACAGCCCTGATCCGGCCCGAGAATATCGACCAATTGTTTACGATTTTGCCAGCCATCCTTTTGACATTGCTTGCGGTTACAGGTAGTCAGATGCACAGGATTTAGTGCATTCAGGAGCGGCTTATGCGGGAAACAGCAAGCGCAGGTATCACGCGCAAGGGTAAGTTCCGTGGCTTTGTGCGCCCGACACTCGTTGCAATTCTGCTTTCCAGCGCAATGGTTTCCGAACCGTTCCTCACGCTTGCTCAGGCGCAGACCTACAGCTTCACCAACGTGGCGGTTGAGGGCAACGCGCGCGTCGATGCAGCCACCATCCTGAAATACGCGGGAATCGCCCGCGGTCAGTCGCTGGCTGCCGGACAGCTCAATGACGCCTATCAACGCATTTTCGCTTCCGGCTTGTTCGAAACTGTTGATCTTGTGCCACAGGGCAGCACCCTGTTGATCAAGGTCAAAGAACTGCCGATGCTGAATGTCGTCGATTTTCAGGGCAACAAGCTGGTCAAAGACGAAAAGCTGACAGAACTGGTCAAATCAAAATCGCGGCTGGTCTATAATCCGGCCCAGGCCGAGGCTGATGCCGCGCAAATCGCCGAAGCCTACCGCGTGCAGGGCCGCCTTGCGGCCACGGTCGACCCAAAGATCATCCGCCGTTCCGACAATCGCGTCGATCTGGTGTTTGAAATCACCGAAGGCAAAGTTGTTGAAAACGAAGGTATTTCTTTTGTCGGCAACCGCGCCTTCAGCGACCGCCGCCTCAAGCAGGTGCTGCAAACCAAGCAAGCGGGCTTCCTGCGCCAGTTGATCAAGGCTGATACTTTCGTGCCGGAGCGCCTGGAAGTCGACAAGCAGATGCTGCGCGATTTCTACCTGTCGCGTGGCTATATCGACGTGCAAGTCGTTGACGCCACTGGCCAACTTTCCCGCGAACGCGATGCGACCTTCGTGACCTACACGGTCAAAGAGGGGCAAAGCTGGAAGATCGGCAACGTCAGCACCGTGTCCGAAGTTGAAGGTGTCGATGCAGCCGAATTTGCCGCTGTGCAAAAGATGCGCTCGGGCGTCACCTATTCGCCGTCGATTATTGAGAACAACATCGCCCGGATGGAAAATCTGGCTTTGCGCAAGGGACTGAACTTTGTCAGCGTAGAGCCGCGCCTTGTCCGTAACGAGCGTAACCAGACGCTTGACGTGGAATATGTGATCAAGCGCGGTGATAAGGTTTTCGTCGAACGCATTGATATTGAAGGCAATACCACGACGCTCGACCAAGTGGTCCGCCGTCAGTTCCGCACCGTTGAAGGCGACCCCTTCAACCCGCGCGAAATCCGTCAGGCAGCCGAGCGTATCCGCGCTTTGGGCTTTTTCACCGATGCTAAGGTTGACGCCAAACCCGGCAGCAACCCTGATGAAGTCGTCGTCAACGTCGATGTGGAAGAAAAGCCCACCGGCTCGCTCAGCTTGGGCGCGAGTTTCGGCACCCAATCTGGCCTTGGTTTGAATGTCGGCTTCTCGGAAACCAACTTCCTCGGGCGGGGGCAGGCGTTCTCGGTGAACATTGCCACCGCTTCCGATACCAAAGACAGCGGGATTTCCTTTGTTGAACCGGCGCTTCTTGGCCGCGATCTCAAGCTGAAATTTGGCTTGACCTATAACGAAACCAACAACGCCAGCGCACTCTACGACACCCGCTCTATCGCGTTCACCACGGGGTTGGAGTTTCCAATTGCCGAGCAGTCGCGGCTGGAACTGCGTTTCAAAGCGTTCCAAGACACGATCAGCAACGTAACCTCCACAGCGCCGCTGCTGATCGCAGAGGATGCCCGCGGCAGCGAAACCGGCTCGGGCTTGGGGTATATCTATACCTTCGACAACCGCGTGACGGGCCTTAACCCGAAAAGCAGCCTGTTGTTCCGCTTCGGGCAGGATTTTGTCGGTCTGGGCGGGGATGCGAAATTTGTGGAAACCACCGCTCTGGCAGTGGCGGAAACCAAGGTGTTCAACGAAGACGTGACGCTGCGGGCGATCTTTGAAGGCGGCGCTGTCAACAGCTTTGGCGGCTATGATACCCGCGTGACAGACCGCTATTTCGGCAATGGCAAGATCCGGGGCTTTGACACCAACGGCATCGGCCCGCGCGACGCATCTGGCGATGCTCTGGGCGGCAACTTCTATGCTACCGTCAAGCTAGAGGCTGAATTCCCGCTGGGCCTGCCGGAAGAATACGGCATCACCGGTGGTGTGTTTGCCGACATGGGGTCGGTTTGGGGCTTGGACAACCCGGGTGCTGTTGACGACAGCGCGCATCTGCGTGCGGCTGTCGGCGTCTCGGTGCTGTGGACCACGCCGATCGGCCCGTTGCGGTTCAACTTCTCGAACGCGGTCAAGAAAGAAAGCTATGACGAAGAGCAAAGCTTCGATCTGACCATCGCGACGAAATTCTGATGCAGCGGCAGGCGGCGGGGCTGATCACGGCACTGCTGCTTGCGGTTTGCCCGCAGGCTTTGCTGGCGCAAAGCGTGGTTGAAAAGACCGCGATCGTGACGCTGGATCAGGATCAGTTGTATCTTGGCACCCAATACGGACGCGCCCTGCAAACCAAGTTTGAGGCCGAGTCCAAGGCGCTTCTCGCCGAAAACCGCAAGATCGACGCCGCACTCGAGGCGGAAGAGCGTGAGTTGACAGATCGCCGTGCGACGATGACCGCGGAAGAGTTCCGGCCATTGGGCGATGCTTTCGATAAGAAAGCCAATGACTTGCGCAAGGCACAGGATGCAAAATCCACCGATCTTGCCAAGTCACGCGATGCCGACCGGCAAGCGTTCTTTCAGGCCGTCGCACCCATATTGGGCGATTACATGGTTGAACGCGGCGCGGTTGCGATCTTGGATAAATCCGCCATCGTCGTCAGCCTTGGCTCCATTGACATAACCAAAGAAGTGATCGCGCGCATCGACGCACGTCTGGGCGATGGCACCACGCCGCCAGCGCCAGTGCTAGCGCCCGAACCCACACCGGCACCCGCGCCCACTCCAGCACCTGAACCAGCGCCTGCCCCCGCACCCTAAGCCCGCCCGCCAATGGCTTGTCTCAGCCAGCGGTTTTCGCTAGTGACATCCCACGCCCCGGCAAGAGGGCCGCACACTCGGAGTTCTCATGACCGACCAGCCCAACGCAGACGCCCCGCAATCCGCAGATCTGTCGCTGATCCAGCGCATCATCCCGCACCGTTATCCCTTCCTGCTGGTCGATAAGGTGCGCGACATCTACATCAACAAATCCTGCGTCGGCATCAAGAACATCACCTTCAACGAGCCGCAGTTCCAAGGCCATTTCCCCGGCATGCCGATCTTCCCCGGCGTGATGATCATCGAGGCGATGGCGCAGACCTCTGGCATCCTCGTTGGCCTGTCGATGGATCTGGTCGACAAGAACGCCACCGTGTTCTTCATGGGCGTCGATGCGGTGAAATTCCGCCGCAAGGTTGTCCCCGGCGATGCGCTGGAACTGCACGTCACCGCCCTGCGCGGCGGCGGTCGGGTGTGGAAATTCGCCGGTCGCGCCATGGTCGATGGCGAACTGGCCTGCGAAGCCGAATTCATGGCGATGTTCGACGTCCCGAAGAAAGCCTGATCATGGCGATCCACGGTACAGCCCTTGTCCACCCCTCTGCCTTCGTCGAGGAGGGCGCCACCATTGGCCCCGATTGCTTCATCGGCCCCTTCGCGCTGATCGGCCCCGAGGTGACGTTGCACAAGGGTGTCACGGTGAAATCGCACGCCGTGGTGACAGGCTGGACCGAGATCGGCGACGACACCACCATCTTCCCCTTCGCCTGCGTCGGCGAAGTGCCGCAAGATCTGAAATTCAAGGGTGAGCGCACAAGGCTGATCGTCGGCAAACGCTGCAAGATCCGCGAGGGTGCCACCCTGAACACCGGCACCGAGGGCGGCGGCGGCATCACCCGCGTCGGCGATGATTGCCTGCTGATGACCGGCGCGCATATCGGCCACGACGCGCAACTTGGCAACCGCATCGTGCTGGCCAATCAGGTCGCCATCGCGGGCCATTGCCACATCGGCGATGATGTCATCGTCGGCGGACTGTCGGGCATCCACCAATGGGTGCGCGTGGGGCAGGGCGCGATCATTGGTGCCGTCACGATGGTGACGAATGATGTGCTGCCCTACGGCCTTGTCCAAGGCCCGCGCGGCGTGCTCGATGGTTTGAACCTCGTTGGCCTGAAACGCCGCGGCGTGGATCGCGCCGACATCACTGCCATGCGTGCGGCCTTTCAGATGCTGGCACAGGGCGAGGGCAGCTTTCTGGACCGCGCCCGCCGTCTGGCCGAGGAAACCGACAGTCCATATGTGCGCGAGATGACTGACTTCATCCTCTCGGCAACCGACCGCTCGTTCCTGACCCCGAAATGAGCCGGCTTGCCATCATCGCAGGGCAGGGCGCTTTGCCTGCCGCCTTGGCGGCAAGCCTGCCAGAGCCGCCCTTCGTCTGCGCTTTGGATGGCTTCACCCCCACCGGCCTGGATGTCGATCAGGTGTTCCGCGTCGAACGCCTCGCACTGTTCCTGCGCCTGCTGGAAGATCAGGGCACCACCCGCATCGCCTTTGCCGGGGCGGTGCAGCGCCCGCGCCTTGACCCCTCGCTGTTCGATCCGCAGACCGCGCAAATGGTGCCGCGCCTGCTCGCCGCGATGGCGCAGGGCGACGATGCCACACTGCGCGAGGTGATTGCGATTTTCGAGGAAGCGGGTTTTGAGGTGGTGGGCGTTGAATCCATCGCCCCCGCGCTCCTCCCACAAGCCGCTGTTCTGGCAGGCGAAATCAACGCACAGCACGAAACCGACGCCACCCGCGCCGCAGCCATCACCGCCGCCCTTGGGGCTGTCGATGTCGGTCAAGGCTGCGTCGTAGCAAATGGCCTCTGCCTCGCGGTTGAGGCGCTGCCCGGCACTGATGCGATGCTGAAAAGCCTCGCTGCCATTCCCGCCAGCTTGCGCCCGAAAGGCGGCTTGTTCTACAAATCGGCCAAACCGGGGCAAGACCGCCGCATTGATCTGCCCACCATCGGCCCCGACACCCTGCGCCTCGCCGCCGAGGCGGGCCTTGCCGGTGTGGTTTTCGAAGCTGGCTCGGTGATCTGCCTCGATCTGCCGCAAATGATCGCCTTTGCCCAAGCGCAGAACCTGCTGCTATGGGCGCGCTAACCACGCATCTGCACTGCCCGACTGCATTGGAAGGTGCTTTTGCACCTGACATCTCGCGCCGCTGCCGCATTGCCCCCGGAGGCCCAAAGCCTCCGGGCAGCGCCTGCCCTGCCCATGGCAGGCGCTTCTCGCCCGCCAGGTCAGGCGCTGCCCTCTGCCATCGCGTGCGGATGCGGTTTACCCAGACGTTCCCACATAACCGGGGTCGATCCTCCACCGGAGGATCAACTGCTCCCGGCCAAATCATGGTCAGCACATGACAGCGCTCACCCTCTACCTTATCGCAGGCGAGCCCTCTGGCGACCGCCTCGGCGCCGCCCTGATGGCGGGGCTGAAAACCCTGCACCCCAACGTGACCTTCCAAGGCATCGGCGGCCCCTTGATGCAAGCCGAAGGGCTGCAAAGCCTGTTCCCGATGGAGGAACTCTCGATCATGGGGCTGGCTGAAGTGCTGCCGAAATACCTCCACCTCAAACGCCGCATCCGCGAGACTGCCGCTGCCGCACTGGCCACCCAGCCCAATGCGCTGATCACCATCGACTCCCCCGATTTCTGCCTGCGCGTGGCCAAAATTGTCAAAACCGCCCAGCCAACCCTGCGCACCATCCACTACGTCGCACCCTCGGTCTGGGCTTGGCGCCCCGGCCGCGCCGCGAAAATGGCCAAGGTGATCGACCACGTTCTCGCCCTCTTGCCGTTCGAGCCGCCCTATATGACCGCCGCCGGGATGAGCTGCGATTTCGTCGGCCACCCTGTTGTCGCCGAACCCCTCGCCACCCCCGCCGAAATCGCGCGCCTCGCAGGCAGCAGTCCGCTGATCCTCACACTCCCCGGCTCGCGCCGTGGCGAAGTCAGCCGCCTTGCCCCGGTGATCGGCGAAACCCTCGCCCTGATCAAAGCCAAGCACCCCCAGGCCCGCGTCGCCCTTCCCACCGTGCGCGGCGTGGAACCACTGGTCCGCGATCTGACCGCGACCTGGCCGATCCAACCGCAGATCATCACCGACCCCGCCCTGAAACGCGCAGCCTTCGCCAGCGCCG
Source organism: Cypionkella sinensis (assembly GCF_042646385.1). Classification (NCBI taxonomy): domain Bacteria; kingdom Pseudomonadati; phylum Pseudomonadota; class Alphaproteobacteria; order Rhodobacterales; family Paracoccaceae; genus Cypionkella; species Cypionkella sinensis. The sequence continues at coordinate 441,851 of NZ_JBHRTO010000001.1, forward strand.
ATGTCGCCATCGCCGCATCCGGCACCGTCAGCCTTGAACTCGCTGCCAACAGCTGCCCGATGGTGATCGCCTATGACATGCATCCGCTCACCCTCTGGCTGATGCGCCGCGCAGCACTGATCGACACGGTCACGCTGGTCAACCTCGTGTCGGACAGCCGCGTGGTGCCAGAGTTCATCGGCGAGAACTGCCGCGCAGAAAACATCGCGCCCGCTGTGCTAAGCCTGCTCGAAAACCCGCATTCGCAAACCGCAGCCATGCACCTTACCATGCAGCGCTTGGGGCAGGGCGGCGAGCCACCCGGCCTGCGGGCGGCAAGATCAGTGCTCGCCGTGCTGCCAGATCGCTAAACTTTATCTAAAATGCTTCATCTTGGCTAAAATACTCCCGCCGGAGGCTCCCAAGGTGAATGGCAGAAGCCTCCGGCGGGAGTATTTTAGCCAAGATGAAGCCCGGCCCCGCTGAAGCCGGATCGCGCCAAAGTGTTAAAAGTCTGTTAAACTGGCAGGGTCAAGCCATTGAAAACAAACGGCTCAAAAAGGTCCCGAGTTGGGACCGTCACTTGCCCCGCCAAATCCAGCCGCCGCCGAACACCCGACTGCCCTCGGGCGCGTAGAACACGCAAGCCTGTCCGGGCGAGATGCCATCTTCCGGGTCGAGCAGTTCCACCGTCGCCTCGGTCGCCGATATCGGGCGCACCACTGCAGGCCGCGGCGGTCGGGTCGAGCGGACCTTGACGTTCAGATGCCACTCATCCCGGCTGTCAAACGCCGCATCCCCCAGCCAGTTGATCTCGCGCAGCGGCACCACCCGCGTTGACAGCGCCTCTTTCGGCCCGACGATCACCTGCCGCAGGGCAGGGTCCAGCTTGACCACATAGAGCGGATCGCCCAACCCCCCGATCCCCAGCCCCTTGCGCTGCCCGATCGTATAATGAATGACCCCGCGATGCTGCCCCAACACGCGCCCGGTCTGATCGACGATATCGCCCGGATCAGCCGCCCCCGGCCGCAGCTTTTCAATCACCGCCGCATAATTCCCGTTCGGAACGAAGCAAATATCCTGACTGTCCGGCTTATCCGCTACCGACAGCCCATATTTCGCCGCCAGCGCCCGGGTCTCGGCCTTGCTGGCCAAATGCCCCAGCGGGAAGCGCAGGTAATCCAGCTGTTCCTGCGTGGTCGAGAACAGGAAATAGCTTTGATCGCGGTTCGGATCGGTCGCCATATGCAATTCCGAGCCTGCGCCAACCTTGCGCTGGATATAATGCCCCGTCGCCATGCAATCGGCGTTCAGATCCTTTGCCGTCGCCAGCAGATCCTTGAACTTCACCCGCTCATTGCAGCGGATACACGGCACCGGCGTCGCCCCCGCCAGATAGGCGTCAGCGAATTCCTCGATCACCGCCTCGCGGAAGGTGTTCTCATAATCCAGCACGTAATGCGGAAAGCCCATCAACTCCGCCACCCGCGCCGCGTCATGAATGTCGCGCCCCGCGCAGCACGCGCCCTTCTTGGCCAGCGCCGCCCCGTGATCGTAAAGCTGCAAGGTGACGCCCACCACGTCATAGCCTTCCTCGGCCAGTTGCGCCGCCACAACCGAGCTGTCGACCCCGCCAGACATTGCCACAACGACACGGGTTTCAGAAGGCGGCTTGGCGAAACCAAGCGAGTTCAACGGCTGATCAAGCATCGGAAATTCCGGGGAATAGGGCGGCATCAAGGCCAATAGCTCGCAATATAGGAAAATGCGATACAGTCTCAACCCCTCGCTTTACCCTTGTTTAAGGCCGTTCCGCGAAACTGCCCCGACAAGAACGAGGAATCCGCGATGTATCTCAAGAAAGTTGACGGGCCGCGGCAGGTCACGCTGCCGGATGGCAGTATCCTGACCCGCGCCGATCTGCCGCCACCTGACACCCAGCGCTGGGTTGCCAGCCGCAAGGCGGTGGTGGTCAAAGCCGTGATTTACGGCCTGATTTCCGAAGCCGAAGCGTTGGAACGTTATGCGCTGTCGGAAGAGGAATTTGTGCTGTGGCGGCAGGCGGTTGAAACCCATGGCGAAAAAGCCCTGCGCGTCACCACAATTCAAAAGTACCGACAACTTTAGATTGTTTTTGGGAATCTTGCTGTCACAGTAACGTGTAGTTAACCATTGCCCGCCAAAGTCATTAACGAACAAGAGCCTGTGACGGAGCCCCAGAATGCGAATCTTACTGGTTGAGGACGATCCTACCACTTCCCGTAGTATCGAATTGATGCTGACCCACGCCAACTTGAACGTCTATTGCACCGATCTGGGCGAAGACGGCATCGATCTGGCAAAACTTTATGATTACGATTTGATTCTTTTGGACCTCAACCTGCCGGATATGTCCGGGCATGAGGTGCTACGACAGTTGCGGCTGGCACGGATCGAAACGCCAATCCTGATTCTTTCTGGTTCTGATGACACCGAAAACAAGATCAAAGGCTTTGGCTTTGGCGCCGACGACTATCTGACCAAGCCATTCCATCGCGAAGAACTGGTGGCGCGCATCCACGCGATCATCCGCCGTTCAAAAGGCCACAGCCAGTCGATGATCAAGACCGGCCGCGTCAACGTCAACCTCGATGCCAAGACTGTCGATGTCGAAGGCGCGACGGTGCATTTGACAGGCAAAGAATATCAGATGTTGGAGCTCTTGTCGCTGCGCAAGGGCACCACGCTGACCAAAGAGATGTTCCTCAACCACCTCTACGGCGGCATGGATGAGCCGGAGTTGAAGATCATCGACGTGTTCATCTGCAAGCTGCGCAAAAAGCTGGCCGAGGCGACCGGCGGCACCAACTACATCGAAACCGTCTGGGGCCGTGGCTATGTGCTGCGCGATCCCGGCCCGGCTTTGGCAACGCGTCTGGTCGCCAGTGCTTGATCCACGCCACCCCTGACCCCGCCTTGCCCATTTCCCGCCCGCCGCATACTTTAGCCAAAACGGACAGGGGGCGGCGATGGCGGGGGAAGTGGAGCATTTGACCGAGGCGGAAGCACGGGCGGAACTTGCTCGATTGGCCGAGGCGATTGCGGCGGCCAACCGCGCCTATCACACGCTGGACGCGCCAGAAATCTCCGATGCCGAGTTTGACGCGCTGAAACGCCGTAATTTGGCGATAGAGGCGCAGTATCCGGCGCTGAAACGTGCCGATAGCCCGACCGAGCAGGTCGGTGCCGCCGTGGCTGAAGGCTTTGGTAAGGTGCTGCATGATGTGCGGATGCTGTCGCTGGAAAATGCCTTTGCAGACAGTGACATCACCGATTTCGACGACCGCGTGCGCAAGTATCTCGGCACGCAGGCCGCCTTGACCTACACAGCCGAGCCGAAAATCGACGGGCTGTCGCTATCTCTGCGCTATGAACAGGGCGTGCTGGTGCAGGCGGCGACGCGGGGCGATGGCGAGGTCGGCGAAAACGTCACCGAAAACGCCCGCACCATCGCCGATATCCCGCAAAAGCTGGCGGGCGCGCCCGATCTGCTCGAAGTGCGCGGTGAGGTTTATATGAGCCACGCCGATTTCGCCGCCCTGAACCAACGGCAGGCGGCCAAGGGCGACAAGCTTTTCGCCAATCCGCGTAATGCGGCGGCGGGCAGTCTGCGGCAACTCGATGCCCGCGTCACCGCCGCGCGGCCGTTGCGGTTTTTTGCCTATGCCTGGGGCGCATTGTCGGCCCCCTTGGCGCAGACCCAGTTTGATGCCATCGCGCGCTTGCAGCAGTTGGGGTTTCAGACCAATCCGTTGACCGTGCTGTGCGCTGGCCCCGCCGAGATGCTGGCGCAATATCGCCGGATTGAGGCGGATCGCGCCAATCTGCGCTATGACATCGACGGCGTGGTGTACAAGGTGAACGATCTGGGCCTTCAGGCGCGGCTTGGCTTCCGCTCGGCCACGCCACGCTGGGCGATCGCGCATAAATTCGCCGCAGAACTCGCCTGGACCCGGCTTGAGGCGATCGACATTCAAGTCGGCCGCACCGGGGCGCTGTCACCGGTGGCGCGGTTGAAGCCGGTGACGGTGGGCGGCGTCGTGGTCGCCAATGCCACGCTGCACAATGAAGATTACATCGCAGGTCGCGATGCCAAAGGCGCCCCGATCCGCGAGGGGCGCGATATTCGCGTCGGCGATTGGGTGCAGGTGTATCGTGCCGGGGATGTGATCCCCAAAATCGCTGATGTCGATATCTCCCGCCGCCCAGAAGATGCGCAACCCTATGTTTTTCCGCAGATTTGCCCCGAATGTGGCTCGGTCGCGCATCGCGAACCCGGCGATGCCGTGCGCCGCTGCACCGGCGGGCTGATCTGCCCCGCACAAGCGGTCGAGCGGTTGAAGCATTTCGTCTCACGCGCGGCTTTTGACATCGAGGGCCTTGGTGCCAAGCAGATCGAAATGTTCTTCCACGATGCCGATCTGCCGGTGAAAACCCCGGCAGATATCTTCACACTTGCCGCGCGTGATGCCGCGAACGGCCTGAAAAAGCTGAAGAATCGCGATGGCTTTGGCGAGGTTTCAGCCCGAAAGCTTTTCGCTGCGATTGAGGCCAAGCGCAGCATCCCGCTGGATCGGCTGATCTTTGGCCTTGGCATCCGCCACGTGGGCGAGGTCGCGGCTGGCTTGCTCGCGCGGCATTACAACACTTGGGAAAACTTTGAGGCCGCGATCACCCATGCGCAACCGGGCAGCCCGGAATGGGCCGAACTGACGGCGATTGATGGGGTTGGCGGCGTGCTGGCGGGCTCGTTGGTGGCAGCGTTTCAGAATGGGGCCGAGCGTGCCGCGATTGACGATTTGGTGGCGCAACTTTCCGTGCAGCCGGTGCAGGCCCGTGCGCCGGTCGACAGCCCGGTTGCCGGAAAAACCGTGGTATTCACCGGCACGCTGGAGAAAATGACCCGCGCCGAGGCCAAGGCCCGGGCTGAGGCTCTGGGCGCCAAGGTCGCAGGCTCGGTTTCGGCGAAAACCGATCTGCTGATCGCAGGGCCGGGGGCAGGATCAAAGGCGAAAGATGCCGAAAAACATGGAGTTAGGGTGATTGACGAAGATGGCTGGCTTGCCCTGATAGGTCAGGCATGAGCCGCCCGGAAATTCTGTTTCCGCTGTTTGCCGAATTGGAAACCCTCGATGGCGTCGGCCCGAAAACCGCGCAGGTCTTGGCCGCGCTGGGGGTCGCGCGCCCCAAGGATCTGCTGTTTCTGCTGCCACATGCGGCGGTGGATCGCAGCCGCAAGGCCTCGGTCCGCGATGTGGTGCCGCCCTGCACGGTGACGGTTGAGGTTGAGGTGGGCGGCCATCTGCCACCCCGGCAAAAGGGCCGTCCCTATCGCATCTGGGTGCGCGATGCGGCGCTGGAATTTCAACTGGTGTTCTTCCACGCGCGCGGTGACTACCTGCAAAAGCTGTTGCCGACAGGCGCGCGCCGTCTGGTGTCGGGTAAGGTTGAACTCTTTGATAACATTGCGCAAATGGTGCATCCAGAGCATGTTCTTGCACCTGAAGACGCCGCAGAGCTTCCGCTTTTTGAGCCGGTCTATCCGCTCACCGCAGGCGTCACCCAGCGCCAGTTGGCCAAGGCTGTGGGGTCTGCTCTGGCGCGCGCGCCGCTTGTGCCGGAATGGATCGACCCCAATCTGATCGCGCGCGAAGGCTGGCCGGATTGGCGAAAGGCCTTGGGCGAAGCCCATGCCCCGCAGGATCAGGCGGCGTTGGCCTTTACCCATCCTGCCCGGCAACGTCTTGCTTATGATGAACTTTTTGCGCATCAACTGACCCTCGCACTGGCCCGCGCGCATCTGCGCCGCGGCCAAGGCGTCGCAAGTCGGGGCACCGATGCGCTGCGGCGCAAGGTTCTGGCTCATCTGCCCTATGCGCCCACGACGGCGCAGACCCGCGCGGTGGCCGAGATCACGCAAGACATGGCACAGCCGCTGCGGATGAACCGTTTGCTGCAGGGCGATGTCGGCTCAGGCAAGACCCTTGTCGCGTTTCTGGCGCTGCTGACGGCGGTCGAGGCCGGCGGGCAGGGCGTGTTGATGGCCCCGACCGAGATCCTTGCGCGCCAACACCGGGAAGGCTTGCTGCCTTTGGCCGAATCCGCCGGGATACGGCTGGAGATTCTGACCGGGCGCGACAAGGGCGCCGAACGGGCGGCAAAGCTTGCCGCTCTTGCCGACGGGCGTATTCATATCCTGGTCGGCACCCATGCGGTGTTTCAGAAAGATGTGCATTTTCAGGATCTTCGCCTTGCCGTCGTTGATGAACAACACCGCTTTGGCGTGGCGCAACGTATGGAGTTGGGCGCCAAGGGGCAGGCCGCTGACGTGCTGGTGATGACGGCGACGCCGATTCCACGCAGTCTGGCGCTGGCCAGCTACGGCGATATGGATGTCTCGGTGCTGGATGAAAAACCTGCCGGTCGCCAGCCGATCAAGACGGTGATGATCTCTGCCGCGCGGATGGATGAGGTGGTCGGCCACCTTGCGCGCGCGGTGGCCGAGGGGCGGCAGGCCTATTGGGTCTGCCCCTTGGTCGAGGAATCCGAGCTGGTTGATTACGCCAGCGCGGTCGAACGGTTTGAAACCCTGCGCGCCGCGATGGGCGATGTGGTGGGCCTCGTGCATGGCCAGATGCCGGTGGCTGAAAAAGACGCCGCGATGGCGCGGTTTGTGGCGGGGGAAACCAAGATTCTGGTCGCAACCACGGTGATCGAAGTGGGCGTGAACGTGCCCAATGCTTCGATCATGGTGATCGAGCGGGCTGAAATCTTTGGTCTGGCGCAGTTGCACCAGTTGCGCGGCAGGGTCGGGCGCGGGGCTGTGCAATCCACCTGCCTGCTGGTCTATCAACCTCCGCTGTCCGAAGCGGGCGAGCGTCGGCTGAAGGTGATCCGCGACACCGAAGATGGCTTTCGCATCTCGGAAGAAGACCTTGCCATCCGTGGCGCGGGCGATCTGATCGGCACCGCGCAGTCGGGGCTGCCGCGGTTCCGCGTCGCGGATCTCGAGCGGCAATCAGGCCTGATGGCCGTCGCACAATCGGATGCACGGGCTTTGCTGGCGGTGGACCCTGATCTGACCAGCCCACGCGGCAATGCGGCACGAGTGCTTTTGTGGCTGCTGGATCAAGATCGTGCGATAAAACTGATCTCTGTTGGCTGAAACCTCACGATGTTGTGTGTCGGGGGTGGGAACCAAACGCAGCCTTTGGCGTTTTGTTCTCAGAAGTTCACATATGTTCCCATAAAGTTCTTTACGAATCGTTGAGAACATGAGAACAATACGGCAACAAGCAACGGAGGTCGCAATGCTCACCGAGATTATCGAAATCCTGAAACGCTCTAATGCCAACGCAAACTCCAGCATCGTGGCTGACGCAGTTGGCGTGGTGTCGCTGTTTGCCCTGCTTTTCGCCGGATTGGGAATGTCCGGCACCCTTTGACGATACTGCCTGCGGTCTTGTTGAACCGGGCCTGCGCTTCTGTCCCCAAGTGATGCGCCTCGTGGCTGCCCTGCCACCGCCCCGGTTAAAGAACGCCACTTTCCGCCGCCATCCATGGGATGTGCGGCGGTTTTTTTTATGCAGCCTGCGCGGCCGCCTCGCAAGCCGCATCCAGGGCCAGCAAAATCGACGCATGGCGATTTTTGTAATCCCGCGCAGGCGTCAAAACCTCATAGCCATCGAACGGCGCGGCGGGCACCGGGCCATTGTCTTTCAGCATCGCCCGCAACGCATCACGCGCTGTTTCCAATTCGGAAACACTACGGCCAAGGATAACCCGCCCCAGAATCGCCGCCGAGGCTTGCCCCAGCGCGCAGGCTTTCACATCTTGCGCGAAATCCACCACCCGCCCGTCCTGCATCACCACATCCGCCGTCAGCGTCGAGCCGCACAGCGGCGAGCGTTTGCGCGACGTGCCGGTGGGGGCGGGCAGGCGGCCCAGATGCGGAATATCCGCCGCCAGCGCCAGAATCCGCCCCGAATACAGTTTGACAAGATCGCTGTCGCTCATGACTTCCCCTTTTCTTCTCCGCAAGATAAGCCCGATGCACCCCGCCGCCAAGGAGAACCCGATGCAATTTGATCCCACGCGCCTCAACTTTGACGCCAATGGCCTGATTCCCTGCATCGCGCAGGACCATGTCTCGGGCGAGGTGCTGATGATGGCTTGGATGAACGCGGAATCGCTGGAACGCACGCTGCAAACCGGGGCGATGACCTATTGGTCACGCTCGCGCGCCAGCTTTTGGGCCAAGGGCGAAACCTCGGGCCATGTGCAGCGCTTGGTCGAGCTGCGCGTCGATTGTGATCGCGATTGCTTGCTGGCCCTGGTCACGCAAGAGGGGCCGGCCTGTCACACCAACCGCCGCAGTTGCTTTTACACCGCCGTGCGCGACGGTGCCGAGGTGGTGATTTCCGATCCGCTATAGCCCGACCATGCGGCGAATATCGGCGGGGGTCGCGCCCTCGGCCCGATATCTCGACAAAGCGCGCGCGTCGTCACGCTTGGCCAACCGCTTGCCCTGATCATCGCGGATCAGGCTGTGGTGGTGGTAGATCGGCGTCGGCAGGCCCAGAAGCCATTGCAAAGTCACGTGAATTTTTGTGGCCTCAAACAGGTCTTGCCCGCGCACCACATGCGTCACGCCTTGGGCGGCGTCATCCAGTACAACCGAGAGGTGATAGGATGTCGCCATGTCTCGGCGGCAGACGGCAATATCGCCGATGTGATCACACAGATAGCGCGCATCAAAGCGGATCAGTCCCGTTTCCCCCGCGGGACCGCTACCGTCTTCCTGAAAGCTGAACCCGTCGCTTCCGCTCTGCATCGCGGCGTGGTCAGCGGTGATCTGATCCATGCGCAGACGCAGCACGCCGTCAGGTCTAGGACTAGCGGCAGAGTGGATTTGCTTGTCACGGCAAGTACCGGGATAGATCGGCCCATCCGGGCCAAAGTTGGCGGGCACGCCCTCTTGCGGCGCGCTCAGCGCCTGAAGAATGTCGCGGCGATTGCAGGTGCAAAGAAACAGGCGGTCTTGCGCCCAAAGCCGATTCAACGCCGCAGCATAGATGTGCTGGCGTTGCGACTGTCGCAGTACGGGTTGCTGGCAAGACAGGCCAAGCCATTGCAAATCATCGTAGATTTGCGCCTCCCACTCTGGGCGGCAGCGCGATTGGTCGATGTCTTCGATCCGCAACAGGAACGTGCCGCCTGCAGCCTGCGCCATGTCATGCGCAAGCATGGCGGAATAGGCATGGCCCAGATGCAACGGGCCGGTGGGCGAGGGCGCAAAACGGGTTACGAAAGCCATTCCGTGAACGCTTCCTTCGCCCGGTCGGTGTAGGCCTTGTAGCGATCTTTCCGCCCCTTGCGGCCGCCGCGTGCGTCAATCGGAGGAAATAGCCCGAAGTTCACGTTCATCGGCTGGAAGGTTTTCGCCTCGGCCCCGCCGGTGATATGGGTGATCAAAGCGCCCATCGCGGTATCGGGCGGCGGCGGCGGCAAGATGCGGCCCTGCAATTCCGCCGCAGCCATCCGTCCGGCAAGCAACCCCATGGCCGAGGATTCCACATAGCCCTCAACCCCGGTGATCTGGCCGGCAAAGCGGATATTGGGCCGCGATTTCAGCCGCATCTGATCATCCAGCAACGTGGGGGAGTTGATGAAGGTGTTGCGATGAATGCCGCCAAGCCGCGCGAAACTGGCATCGCGCAGGCCGGGAATCATTTTGAAAACAGCGGTTTGCGCGCCATACTTCATCTTGGTTTGAAAGCCTACGATGTTGTAAAGTGTGCCCAGTTTGTTGTCGCGGCGCAGTTGCACCACGGCATAGGGTTTCACGGCTTCATGCGGATTCGTCAGCCCCACCGGCTTCATCGGCCCAAAGCGCAGCGTCTCGCGCCCGCGTTCCGCCATCACCTCGATCGGCAGGCAACCGTCGAAGTAACCCGCCGTCTCGCCCTCGTGAAACTCGGTTTTCTCGGCGGCCAGCAGCGCGTCGATGAAGGCGTAATATTCCTCTTTGGTCATCGGGCAGTTCATATAGGCGGTTTGTTCCTCCGCCGTCTCGCCCTTGTCGTAGCGGCTTTGCATCCAGGCCACCGACATATCCACCGACTCGGCATAGACAATCGGCGCGATGGCGTCGAAGAAAGCCAAGGCGTCGGCACCCGTCGCGGCCCGAATGCTTTCGGCCAGCGCACCAGATGTCAGCGGCCCGGTGGCGATGATCCAATTGCCCTGATCCGGCAATTCGGTGATTTCCTCGAACGACGACGAGATCAGCGGATGCGCGTTCAGCTTTGCAGTAACAGCCTCGGCAAACGGGTCACGATCCACCGCCAAGGCGCCGCCTGCGGGCAGGCGGTGCGCTTCGGCCATCGCCATGATCAAGCCCTTGGCCGCGCGCATTTCCCAATGCAGCAGCCCCACCGCATTGCGTTCATCATCGTCCGAGCGGAACGAATTCGAGCAGACCATCTCGGCAAAATGCCCAGTGCGATGGGCAAACGTCGCCACTTTCGGCCGCATCTCGTGGATCACCACGCGCACGCCCTGTTCCGCCGCTTGCCAAGCCGCTTCTGATCCGGCCATGCCGCCGCCGATGATGTGCAATTCTTGTGTCATGGGGGCGATGTAGCCCCGCGCGCCGCTTAGATCAAGCCAGCCCTAAATCAAAGCAATGCGTTCGCGCTGTGCCGGGTCGGGGAAGGGGCGATAAAGGCCGATTTCGATCTGCGCGATCATCTGGTGCATGTGATCATATCGTCGCTCGGCCGCTTCGTCCGACGCAGACAGCGCCGCAAAAGTCGCATCCAGATCGGCCAGGCTGCCAACCTCAATCTCCAGCAGAAAGTCAGTGTGGCCCCCAGAGGCCAGCCGAAACTTGCGCCGCATCAAGCGCCAGCCCAAGATCAGCCCCTGCGCCTGCAGATAGCGCATCCATGCGTCAACCGCCGCCGCAAAGGCCAAAGCCCGCGCATCGTCGCGCAATTCGATCATGCAATGATAGATGTTCATGCTGCCTCCTGTTGCCACAGGACAGCAGAGATTCCTTGCCAAGTGTTTAACCCGGCAAGGAAAAATAACTAAGGCCCAGATCTCAGGCCCAGACTTCAGGCTTTATCCAAAGCCACAGCGCCCGCGCCATGGGCGAAGAACATCAGGAAGCCACCGGCAATCGAGAAGTTCTTGAGGAACATGATCATTTGGGTCTGATCAGCAAAGTTGTTGTGGAACAGCACAGCCGTCACCACGCAGAACGCTGCAGCCGCCAATGCCACGATCCGGGTCTTGAAGCCCAGGATCATGCACAGCCCGACGCCGATTTCAAAAATGATCGCCGGCCAAACCAGAAAGCCCGGCAGGCCGACGCTTTGCATATAGCCAGCCGTGCCAGCCACGTCGCCAATCTTGCCAATACCAGCAAGAAGGAAGAAGCCACCGATGATGATGCGCGCGATCAGCGGCGCGTAGAGAGCAAGTTTATCCATGATTTTTCCTGTTCTTCCGTTTCCCAGCGCCAGACCGTCTTTGCGATCTTGCGTGCGTTAGCCATAGCTCAGGCTCAATTTGCAGGAAATACCCGTAGCGGCGCGGCCCCTGTGCAAAATTGCGCAAGTCGAATGGCTAATTTTCCGCATATCGGGCGCAAAGCCGTTCGCGTTCCGTTATCACGAACTCTTGCGGATCAGTATCCGCAAACCGCCCCAGCGCCTGCGCCTTGCTGAAAAAACCCTGTGCGGGCATCCCGTTCGCCAGCCGTGCTGCGCACAAAGCCGCCCGCAAGGGCAGGCCAAGCGCCGCGTCTTCTTCCATCAGCACCTCAAGCGCCGCCGTTAACTTGGCAATCGCACCGGGGCCGGGGATGCCCAGATCGCGGGCCAGCGCACCATAGCTGATCGTCTGGTTCTGCGCGGCCAGCAACGCCAGCCGCGCAGCAAGTTCATTCATCACCTTGTTCGGCAACGCGAGCCACGGAAACCACTTCTTCACCTTTTCCGGTGTTGAATACCTTCACCCCGCCCGCCGAGCGTGAGCGGAAAGAGATTTGGTCAACCGGCACCCGGATGGATTGCCCGGTCGAGGTTGCCAGCATGATCTGGTCAGACAGTTCCACCGGGAACGATGCCACCAACGGCCCGCCACGCATTGCGCCATCCATCGCCTTCACCCCCATGCCGCCACGCCCGCGCACCGGATAATCATGGCTGGAGCTGAGCTTACCCGAGCCCGAGGTGGTAATGGTCAGGATCAGATCCTCGGCGGCAGACATTTCGGCATAGCGTTCTGGTGAAAGCTGGCCAATCTCGACCTCGGCCTCATCCTCATCGGCCTCAACCTCATCCACCGCACCGGCCATCAGGCGGCGCTGTTTCAGGTAAGCCGCCCGTTCTGCCGGATCAGCCTCAAAGTGCCGGATGATCGACATCGACACGACCTTGTCATCCTTACCAAGCCGCACGCCGCGAACGCCGGTCGAGCCGCGCGATTTGAACACGCGGATTTCCTGCGTCGAGAACCGGATCGCCCGCCCGCCCGCCGTGACCAGCATGATATCGTCATTCTCATCGGCAATCGCCGCATTCACCAGGAACACGCCTTCAGGCAGCTTCATCGCGATCTTGCCGTTGCGCATCACATTGGTGAAATCCGACAGATCGTTCTGCCGCACATCGCCGTCGCTGGTGGCAAATACGATCTGCAGATCATCCCATTCGGCTTCGGGCGCATCCACAGGCATCAGCGCTGCAATGCTAACCCCTTGCGCAATCGGCAGAATGTTCACCATCGCCTTGCCCTTCGCCGTCCGCCCTGCCAGGGGCAACCGCCAAGTTTTCAACTTGTAAACCATGCCGTCGGTGGTGAAAAACAAAAGGTTGGTGTGGGTGTTGGCGACGAAAAGCGTCGTCACAACGTCGTCTTCCTTGGTCGCCATCGAGGCCAGACCCTTACCGCCCCGGTTCTGGGCACGGAATTCGATCAGCGGCGTGCGCTTGATATAGCCTCCGCTGGTGATGGTGACGACCATATCCTCGCGTTCGATCAGATCCTCGTCTTCCATATCGCCGGCCCAGTCGACGATTTCGGTGCGACGCGGCACGGCGAACATCTGCTTCACTTCGCTGAGTTCGTTCGAAATGATCGCCATGATGCGGTCGCGGCTGCCCAGAATCTCCAGATAATCCTGAATTTTCCCGGCCAGTTCTTGCAATTCGTCGGTGATTTCCTTGACACCCATCGCCGTCAGACGTTGCAGGCGCAAATCCAGGATCGCGCGGGCTTGCAGTTCCGACAGGTTATAGGTGCCATCATCGTTGATCGGGTGGCTGGGGTCGTCGATCAGCTTGATATAGGGGATGATTTCCCCCGCAGGCCAGCGCCGCGTCATCAGCCGCTCGCGCGCTTCTGCCGGATCAGCCGAGGATCTGATGGTCGCCACCACCTCATCGACGTTGGAAACCGCCACCGCCAGACCGCACAGGATATGGCTGCGCTCACGCGCTTTGCGCAACTCATAGGCGGTGCGCCGTGCCACAACTTCTTCGCGGAAGCTGATGAAATGCCGCAGGAAATCGGCCAGCGTCAACTGCTCGGGCCGCCCGCCGTTCAGCGCCAGCATGTTGCAGCCAAACGATGTCTGCATCGGCGTAAAGCGGTAAAGCTGGTTCAAAACCACATCCGCCGTCGCGTCGCGCTTCAGCTCGATCACCACCCGCACGCCGATCCGGTCGGATTCGTCCTGCACATGGGCGATGCCCTCGATCTTCTTCTCGCGCACCTGTTCGGCGATGATCTCGATCATCCGCGCCTTGTTGACCTGATAGGGCACCTCATCAATGATGATCGCCCAGCGGTCCTTGCGGATTTCTTCCACACGGGTTTTCGCCCGGATGATGACGCTGCCGCGCCCCTCAAGATAGGCCTTGCGCGCGCCAGCCCGGCCCAGAATCGTCGCCCCCGTCGGGAAATCCGGGGCGGGAATGATCTCCATCAACTGCTCAAGGCTGATGTCGGGGTTGGCGATCATCGCCAAAGTGCCGTCGATCACTTCGCCCAGGTTATGCGGCGGAATGTTGGTGGCCATCCCCACCGCAATACCGCCCGCACCATTGACCAGCATATTCGGGAAACGTGCGGGCAGCACCGTGGGCTCGCGGTCTTTGCCATCGTAATTGTCTTGGAAATCAACGGTTTCCTTGTCGATATCCGCCAAAAGAAACGCCGCAGGCTTGTCCATCCGCACTTCGGTATAGCGCATCGCCGCCGCTGTATCGCCGTCCATGCTGCCGAAATTGCCTTGGCCATCCAGCAGCGGCAGGCTCATCGAGAACGGCTGCGCCATCCGCACCAGCGCGTCATAGATCGCGCTATCGCCATGCGGGTGGTATTTCCCCATCGTATCGCCCACCGGACGCGCCGATTTGCGGTAGGGTTTGTCGTGGGTGTTGCCGGTTTCGTGCATCGCAAACAGGATGCGGCGATGCACCGGTTTCAGCCCGTCGCGCAGGTCAGGAATGGCGCGGCTGACGATCACACTCATCGCGTAATCGAGATAGGCGGTTTTCATCTCGGCCGAGATGTCGATCTGCGGGCCGTCATGCACCATACGGCTGGGCTTTTCGTCTGCAGTTTCAGGGGTTTCCGGAGTGTCGGTCACTTGGGCCGCGCCTTCCTGTATAGGGTCTAGATATGGTTGGCACTACCTTACACCATCCCGCATTTGGGGTGCAAGGCGGGCAGGCAAATGGCTTTGTCAGCCGTGCTGCATGAGTGATAACATGCTGTTTTTGTTGAAAATTAATAAATCTGGTGCAGAATCAAACTGTGGGCTTTGGAAAGGCAGGTTGCACATGCACACATCCGAGACGGAACTGATGCTGAAAGGCTATGGGTTGACCACGGCAGAGCTTTACTACCGAATGCCGGATTATCGCAATGTTCTCAATAGCTTCGTCTGGCAGGACTATGATCTTGCCCCCGATTATCCGCAGCTTTTCGGCTTTATCGAATTCTGGCAGGCCAAGATCGAAGGCCCGCTGCATTCGGTGCGCTTCACCCATCGCAAGCTGATCGCACCGGGCGAATGGCGCAATGTTGTGGGGGAATTCCGGCTGCACTAGCCCTGCCTTGCCTTTCACCGCTGGCGCGCGGATAAGCGTGCCGGGTTTTGAAGGCATCGACATGACAATTCTGCCACAGCGCGCGCTGACGCGGGTTGAAGATTTGCTGGCCACCGGGCTTGCTCCGGCCGATCAGGCGCGGGCCTTGCAGCAAGTGGCCGAGGCGTTTCGCATCCGCATCTCGTCGGAAATGCACGGCGCCATCACGGCCACAGATGATCCGATTGCCCGCCAATTCGTGCCGGACGCTGCCGAGTTGACCATCCGCCCGGAAGAACTCTACGACCCCATCGGCGACCTCACCCACAGCCCGACGCCGGGCCTGACGCACCGCTACCCCGACCGCGTCATCCTTGCCGCCACCCACACCTGCGAGGTTTACTGCCGCTTCTGTTTCCGTCGCGAAGCCGTCGGCGAAGAGGCCGCATTGCCCGACGCCGATCTTGACGCAAGCCTCAACTACATCGCCGCCACCCCCGCGATATGGGAGGTGATCCTGACCGGCGGCGACCCCTTGGTGCTGTCGCCGCGCCGCCTCTCGGCGCTGATGCAGCGACTGTCGGCGATCCCACATGTGCAGATCGTGCGCTTTCACACCCGCGTGCCTGTCGTGGCCCCGGCGCGGATCAGCGATGAGATGATCGCCGCTTTGCGAGCCCAATCAACCGCTGGCCCAACCACTTACCTCGTTCTGCACAGCAACCACGCGCAGGAAATCACCCCTGCCGCGCAGGCCGCCTTGGCGAAACTCGCCGATGCCGGCATCCCGCTGCTGTCACAAACCGTGCTGCTGCGCGGCATCAATGACGATGCCGCCACGCTCGAAACCCTGTTCCGCACCCTGCTGCGCCACCGCGTGACGCCCTATTACCTGCACCACTGCGACCTTGCCCGCGGCACCAGCCATTTCCGTACGACCATCGCCGCAGGGCAGGCGATCATGACGCAACTGCGTGGCCGCCTGTCGGGCATCGGCGTTCCGACCTATGTGATTGATATTCCCGGCGGCTTTGGAAAGGTGCCGATCGGCCCCGGTTATATCGAGGCCGATGGCGACGCCTACCAAATCACCGATTGGCAGGGCAGGCGGCACGCCTATCGCGACCCGGCTTAGCCTGCGTCGACACTCATCACGGGCAATCTGGCGAAGGCCACCGCCTTCGGCATGCGGGCCAGATGCCGCTGAAACCGCCGGGCCCCCAAGGCCCGGCCAGCGCCCGCCCCGCCCTCGGCGGGCGCTTCTCGCCCGCCGGGTCAGGCGCTGGCCTCAGCGCGTTTCTCGTGGCACTGTTTACAGCGTGATACCGCACACGCGGGCGGGGAAACGCGGTGCGTTTCCTGTTTCCGCCCGGACATGGGCGTGCCCGATCACTGCCTGCAGATCGGCCTAGGCCGCCCGCAAAATCATCCCGAACAAATCGCGCGGATCATCCGGGTCTGCGATCATGTCCAACTGGGTGAACAGCCCGGTCTCGTCCAGCTTGCTGCGGATATAACGCAACGCGCTGAAATCCTCGACCGCGAAGCCCACGGAATCAAACAGCGTGATTTCGCGCGCATCACGGCGGCCCGACGCCTGCCCGTTGATCACCTGCCACAACTCCACCACCGGATGATCGGGGGCAAGCTGTTGAATTTCCCCCTCAATCCGGGTCTGCTCAGGGTATTCGACAAAGATCGACGACCGCAGCAGAATATCCTTGTGCAACTCGGTCTTGCCGGGGCAATCGCCGCCTACCGCGTTGATATGCACGCCCGCGCCGACCATGTTGTCGGTCAGGATCGTGGCATATTGTTTGTCGGCGGTGACAGTTGTGATGATCTGCGCGCCCAAAATCGCCTCATCCGCCGTGGTGCAAGACACCACGCGCAAGCCCCGCCCGGCCAGATTGGCCGCACATTTCGCCGTCGCAGCCGGGTCGATATCGTAAAGCCGCACCTCGGAAATGCCGCAGATTGCCTTGAATCCCAGCGCCTGAAACTCCGCCTGCGCGCCGTTGCCGATCAGCGCCATGGTGGTCGCGCCCGCAGGCGCCAACCACTTCGCCGCCATCGCCGATGTCGCCGCCGTGCGCAGTGCCGTCAGGATGGTCATTTCCGACAACAGCACCGGATAGCCCGTCGCCACTTCGGCCAAAAGCCCAAACGCTGTCACGGTTTGCAGGCCTTGCTTCATGTTGGACGGATGGCCGTTCACATACTTAAAGCCATAGGTTTCCCCGTCCGAAGTCGGCATCAACTCGATCACGCCCACATCAGAATGTGACGCCACGCGCGGGGTCTTGTCAAACAGCGGCCAGCGTTTGAAATCGGCCTCAATCTCGGCGGCCAGATCGGAAAGCACCCGTTCCACCCCCAGATGCAGCACCAATTTCAACATGTGATCGACAGAGACAAACGGCACAAAGGCCTGATGCGACGGGGTGTTCATGGGATCCTCAGAAACTGCGGGTGGGGCGGTCGAACACCTTGCGGCCCATCAGCGAGCCCACAAGTTCGACCATCAGCTTGGCGGTGCGGCTGCGCTCATCCAGAAACGGGTTCAACTCGACCAGATCCAGCGACGTAACCAGCGCGGATTCGTGCAAAAGCTCCATCACCAGATGCGCCTCGCGGAACGTCGTGCCGCCCGGAACCGTGGTGCCCACCGCCGGCGCAATCGAGGGGTCGAGGAAATCGACGTCAAGCGACACATGCAGCATCCCGCCCGCATCGCGCACCAAATCCAGAAACTCGCGCAGGGGGGCGACGATGCCGCGCTCATCCAGCACCCGCATGTCATTGATCGCAATGTCATGTTTCAACAGCGCCGCATGTTCCGCCGGATCGACCGAGCGGATGCCGTAAAGGCAAATCCGTTCCGCCGGGATCGGCTTGGGGAACGCCGGAAACGCCTCAAACCCCTCACGTCCGGCGATATAGGCCACCGGGGTGCCGTGTAGATTGCCGCTCTGCGTGGTCAGCGGCGTGTGGAAATCCGAATGCGCATCCAGCCACAGCAAAAACAACGGCCGATCCACCCGCGCCGCATAAGCCGCAGCCCCCGCGACCGACCCCAGCGCCAATGAATGATCGCCACCCAGAACAATCGGCAACCCGCCTTGGCTCAGCGCATCATCGACGCGGTCGGCGAGAACCTCGGTCCAACCCAGCACCTCGGCCAGACTGTGCACCGCCGGGTTGGGGCAGGTGGCCGCCTGCAACGCAGGCAGCGCCAGATCGCCCCAATCCTCCACCCCATGCCCCAGATCGTGGATCGCCTGCGCAATCCCCGCCACACGATAGGCCGCAGGCCCCATCACGCAACCGGGGCGGCGCTGGCCTTCGTCGATCGGCGCGCCGATCAGAATGGTGTTGGGCATGGTCAAACTCCTTTTGCGCGACACTCTTTCCATCTTGCGGCGAATCATACAGATATTTATGGCAATCCGCACAATCCCCTTTGCAAATTGGCAGGAAAATTGCCCATGTTGGACGAAACCGATACACGGCTGATCGCCGAACTGCGCCGCGATGGCCGCGCTGCTTTGTCCGATCTGTCAGACCGTCTGGGCCTCTCGCGCGCCACCGTGCGCACGCGGATGGAGCGGTTGACCGCCAAGGGCGAAATCGCAGGCTTTACCGTGCTCACCCGCTCGGATGTCGCCGAAGCTCCGGTGCGCGGCCTGATGATGATCATCATCGAGGGCAAGGGCGGCGAAAAGGTGATGGCGCGCCTCGCCGGTATCCCCGCGGTGATGGCCGTGCATTCGACCAATGGCAAATGGAGCCTGATCGCCGAGATCTCCACCCAGACCCTGATCGAGCTGGACGAGGTGATCAACCGCATCCGCAACATCGACGGCGTGCTGACCTCGGAAACCAACCTGTTGCTCTCCACCCGCAAGGCCGGGCGGCGTTAGCCCCGAAATCCCGGCAATTTGATTAAAATTTGCGCCCCACGCATGCGAACAGCGCCCATGGCTTCATCTTGGCTCAAATACTCCCGCCGGAGGCTCCTGCGGCCAGCGTCGGATGCCTCCGGCGGGAGTATTTGAGCCAAGATGAAGCCGCTTGTTGGGTTCAGATCCCGCGGAACTTTGCCGCGCGCTTTTCCAAAAACGCCGCGACACCCTCGCGGAAATCGGCGGTCGCACCACATTCCCCCTGCAACCGTGCCTCCAGCGCCAGTTGCGCGTCCAGATCATTGCCAAATGACGCCCGCAGTGCGGTTTTCACCCCGCGATAGGCCAGCGTCGGCCCCTGCGCCAAGCGCAGCGCCCGCGCTTGCCAGTGCGCCGCAAAATCCTGATCTGGCACGCATTCATAGATCATGCCCCACTCCGCCGCCTGCCGCGCGCTCACCTTATCGGCGAACAGAACCGACCCCATCGCGCGCGCAAGCCCGATCTGACGCGGCAGCCAGTAGCTGCCCCCGGCATCGGGCACGAGGCCGATCCGTGTGAACGCCTGAATGAAACTGGCGCTTTCCGCCGCGATCACCACATCCGCCGCCAGCGCCAGATTGGCGCCAGCCCCCGCCGCCGCCCCTTGCACCGCCGAAATTGTCGGCACCGGGCAATCGGTGATCGCCTTCAGCAGCGGCACGTATTCCTCGTTCAGCACCTTTTCCAGATCCAGCGCCGCTCCCGCATCGCCCAGATCCTGCCCCGAACAAAACGCCCGCCCCGCGCCAGTGATCACCAGCACCCGCGCCTCGGACCCGGCGCGCAGCACTGTCTCCAGCATTTCAGCCCGCAACCGTGCCGACAAAGCGTTCATCACTTCGGGCCGATTGAGCGTGATCACCGCCACGCCTGCGTCCACCTGATACGTAATCTGCTGATACATCAAAGCCCCCCTGATGCCCGTCAGACTATCAGGGCAGGGGCAGGGGGCCAGCGAAACCCCGCGTCACTTCTGGGTCAGTTCGGCCAGCCGCGCCTTGTCAGCCTCGCTCAGCGCCTCGGCCTCAGCCGCCACCGCCCGCCTGCGCGTCATCGCAAAGGCAATCGCAGCCCCCGCCAGCAGCATCGCCGGCCCCGCCAGCCACAAGATCAGATTGGCCCCCTCGGCGCGCGGCTGGAACAGCACAAACTCGCCGTAGCGCGCCACGATGTAATCGACCACCTGCGCATCGGTATCGCCCGCAACCAACCGCTCGCGCACGGCAAGCCGCAAATCCCGGCTGATCGGCGCGTTGGAATCGTCAATATCCTCGCCCTGACACACCGGGCAACGCAGGTTGCGCGAAATCTCCCGCGCCCGCGCCTCAAGCCCCGGATCGGTCAGCATTTCCCCCGGCTGCACCGCAAAGGCGGGCGAGGCCAGCAGCGCCAGCGCCAGAACCAGCCCGCGCATCATTCTGCCGCCACCGCCACAGGGGCAGTCCGCCGCGCACCCGCCGCCACCCGGAACCGCCGATCCGACAGGCTCAGGATGCCGCCCAGGGCCATCAGCAACGCGCCGCCCCAGATCCAGTTGGCAAATGGCTTGATATAGCTGCGCACCGCATAGCCGCCATCATCCTGCGCGTCGCCAATCACCAGATAGAGATCGCGGAACACGCCTTGGTCAATCGCAGCCTCGGTCGTCGGCATCCCCGCCACCGGATACATCCGCTTTTCGGGATGCAGGCTGGCGACCTGAACGCCACCCTTGCGCACGATCATATCCGCCATGGTGGAATGGTAATTCGGCCCCTCTACCTTGTTCACCGCAGCCAAAGTTACTTCATAACCGCCCAAGGCAAAGCTTTCGCCGATCTTCACTGTGCGAATGTCTTCCGTCACCCAAGCCGTCATCGCGGCGACGGCAAAGATCGTCACCCCCATGCCGGAATGCGCCAGCATCTTGCCCAGATCGGCGCGGGGCAGGCGGGTCAGCCGCCCCAACCGCTCGCCCAGGCTGCCGCGCCCCAGCCGTGTCCACAGATCGACCAACGCGCCCATCACCACCCAGGCACCCAAAGCCGCCCCGATTGGACCCAGCGCAGATTTGCCGGTTTGCACCGCATAAACCAGCAGGCCGACCGCCACAGCCAGCACCAAAGCCCCGCGCAAAGGCCGGATCGCGCGGCGGATTTCGGCGCGTTTCCACGGCAGCATCGCCCCCACGGGCAGAATGATCGCCAGCACCACCATGAACGGCGTGAAGGCCGCGTCAAAGAACGGCGGGCCGACCGACAGCTTGCGTGCGAACACCAACTCCGCAATCAGCGGCCAGATCGTGCCGGTGAACACCACAAAGGCCGACACCGCCAAAAGCAGATTGTTCGCCACCAGCGCGGTTTCGCGGCTGACCACGGCAAACACGCCCTTGGCCTCCAGCACGCTCGCGCGGGCAGCAAACAGCGTCAGCGCCCCGCCCATGAAGATGCCCAGAATCCCGAGGATAAACACCCCCCGCGCCGGATCATTGGCAAAGGCGTGCACAGATGTGATCACGCCCGAGCGCACGATGAACGTGCCGGTCAGGCTGAAGCCAAACGCCAAAATCGCCAGCAGAATCGTCCAAGCCTTCAGACTTTCGCGCTTTTCCACCACGATGGCCGAGTGCAGCAGCGCGGCCGAGATCAGCCACGGCATGAAGCTTGCGTTCTCCACCGGGTCCCAGAACCAGAACCCGCCCCAGCCGAGTTCGTAATACGCCCACCACGAGCCCATTGCGATGCCAATGGTCAAAAAGATCCATGCGGCGAGGGTCCAGGGCCGCACCCAGCGCCCCCAGGCCGCATCAACACGGCCCTCCAGCAGCGCCGCGATGGCGAAGGAAAAGCTCATCGAAAGCCCGACATAACCCAGATACAAAAACGGCGGGTGAAACGCCAAACCGGGGTCTTGCAGCAAGGGGTTCAGGTCATTGCCATTCAGTGGCGGATTTTCCAGCCGCAGGAACGGGTTCGATGTCCACAGCATGAAGGCCATGAACGCGACGCCTATCGAGCCTTGCACCGCCAGCACCCGCGCCTTCAACCGCGCCGGAAGATTGCCGCCAAACCACACCGCACAAGCGCCAAAGGTCGCCAAAATAAGCACCCACAGCAGCAACGATCCCTCATGGTTGCCCCAGACCCCCGCAACCTTGTAAAGCATCGGCTTCGCGGTATGCGAATTTTCCACCACCAGCTTCAGGGAAAAGTCCGAGGTGACAAAGCCGTAAGTCAGCGCCGCAAAACTGGTGGCGATCAGCAAGAACTGCACCACCGCCGCCGGGTCCGCCACTGCCATCAGCCGCGCATCGCCGCGATGCGCCCCCCACAGCGGCAGGGTGGTCTGCACCAGCGCCACCACAAAGGCCAGCACCAAGCAGAAATGTCCGAATTCAATGATCATCGCGGCCTCCCGGTTAGCCCTTGTATAGAGGACAACCGGCGGCGCGGAAATGGGCTGCGCGGCAATGTCGCGCAGCCGTTACTCTCAAACCCCGCGCGCCAGCGCCGCAACGCCCGTCCGCGCCATTTCCCGCAGGCCCAAGGGCCGCATCAATTCGGCAAAACTGTCGATCTTTTCCGGCGTGCCGGTCATCTCGAACACGAAACTCTCCAGCGTGCTGTCCACCACATGCGCACGGAAAATCTCGGCCAAGCGCAAAGCCTCGATCCGCGCCTCGCCCTTGCCTGCCACCTTCAGCAGCGCCAGTTCCCGCTGCACCGAAGGCCCTTCAACCGTCAGATCATGCACTTCATAAACCGGCACCATCCGCGCCAGCTGCGCCTTGATCTGCACGATCACTTCCGGCGTGCCGGTCGTCACCACGGTGATCCGGCTGCGGTGCGAGTTGTGATCGACCTCGGCCACCGTCAGGCTGTCGATGTTATAGCCGCGCGCGGTGAACAGCCCGATCACGCGGGCCAGAACCCCCGGCTCGTTTTCCACGATCACGGCCAGAGTATGCGTCTCGATCACCGGCGCATTCGGGTCGCGCAACTCATAAGCCGAATGGCTGGACGCGCTTTTCTTGATGTTTAGCGGAGACATCTTGGTCATCCTCTCTGTAAAAATATCCCACGGGGGTCCGGGGGTGTGAAACCCCCGGTTCGACATCTCACACCAGCACCGCGCCAGCCGCCTTGATCACCCCTTGGGTATCGGCATCGCCCAAAAGCATCTCGTTATGCGGCTTGCCTGACGGGATCATTGGGAAGCAATTCTCGTGCTTTTCCACCCGGCAATCAAAGATGAACGGGCCGTCATAGCGGATCATCTCCATGATCGCATCATCCAGATCGGCGGGGTCAGACACCTGAATACCCTTGCAGCCAAAAGCCTCGGCCAGCTTGACGAAATCCGGCAAGCTTTCCGACCAGCTTTGCGAATAGCGCTCGCCATGCAGCAATTCCTGCCACTGCCGCACCATCCCCAACCGCTCGTTGTTCAGGATGAACTGCTTCACTGGGGCACGGAACTGCATCGCCGTGCCCATTTCCTGCATGTTCATCAACCACGAGGCTTCCCCGGCGACGTTGATCACCAGGCTGTCAGGATGCGCTATCTGCACGCCCACCGATGCAGGCAAGCCATAACCCATCGTCCCGAGGCCCCCAGAGGTCATCCAACGGTTCGGCTCTTCAAAGCCCATATACTGCGCGGCCCACATCTGATGCTGGCCGACTTCGGTGGTGATGTAGCGATCCATCCCCTTGGTCAGCGCTTCCAGGCGCT
Source organism: Cypionkella sinensis (assembly GCF_042646385.1). Taxonomy (NCBI): domain Bacteria; kingdom Pseudomonadati; phylum Pseudomonadota; class Alphaproteobacteria; order Rhodobacterales; family Paracoccaceae; genus Cypionkella; species Cypionkella sinensis. The sequence goes on from NZ_JBHRTO010000001.1 coordinate 465,642, forward strand.
CCAGCGCGTATTGCGGCTTGATCACCTTGGTCGAGCCTTTGTAGCCCAGACACTTCACCGCCTGCCACTGCGCGATCTGCGCCCACCACTTCGCCAGCCCTTCCTTGTTCACCTTCGATCCGCGCGACTTCCACAAGGCCAAAGCCTCGGCCAGAACCTCGCCCACGTCGCCCACGATGCCCACATTCACCCGGATCACCTTGTTGATCGAGGACGGGTCAATATCGACATGCACCTTCTTTGACTTTGGCGAGAAATCGGCAATCCGCCCGGTAATCCGGTCGTCAAACCGCGCGCCAATGTTGATCATCAGATCGCAGCCATGCATCGCCAGATTGGCCTCATACAGCCCGTGCATCCCCAACATGCCCAACCAGTTCTTGCCCGATGCCGGATAAGCGCCCAGACCCATCAGGGTCGAGGTGATCGGAAAGCCGGTCGCCGCCACGAATTCACGCAGCAGTTGGCTGGCCTTGACGCCCGAGTTGATCACGCCGCCGCCGGTGTAGAACACCGGGCGCTCGGCGGTTTCCATCATCTCGACCATGGCCGCGATGGCTTCCGGGTCGCCTTTGGTTTTCGGCACGTAATGCGACACGCGCGAGGTTTCGATCGGGGTATAGGTGCCGGTCGCAAACTGCACATCTTTCGGAATGTCGATCAGCACCGGGCCGGGGCGGCCGTGGCTGGCGACATGAAACGCCTGATGGATGGTTTCCGACAGCTTGTCGGTGTCCTTCACCAGCCAGTTATGCTTGGTGCAGGGCCGGGTGATGCCAATGGTATCGGCCTCTTGGAACGCATCGGTGCCGATCATGAAGGTCGGCACTTGCCCCGACAACACCACCAGCGGGATGCTATCCAGCAGCGCATCGGTCAGCCCCGTCACCGCATTGGTCGCACCGGGGCCAGATGTCACCAAGGCCACGCCCACCTTGCCGGTGGATCGCGCGTAACCCTCTGCCATATGGATGGCACCTTGTTCGTGGCGCACCAGAATGTGGCGGATGTCATTCTGCTGGAAAATCTCGTCATAGATCGGAAGCACCGCGCCACCGGGATAGCCGAATACGACTTCAACACCCTGATCCTTCAGGGCTTGAACCACCATCTGTGCTCCGGTCATCTGACGAGTCATGATCTTTTCCTACGTTCGGCCCACTGGCCTTTGTTCAACAAAAAGCCCCCGGAGGTTACTCGGGGGCGCATGGGAAACCTGATGGTCTAACCGTTACCGGCCCATGCGCTTTATCCCTACGACTACGAGAATGCTCAGCATTCCAACCTCCATCAGCTTCGCCGGGAAACTATGGCGGCGGGGCAGGGGCGTCAACTGCAAATCGACACGGAAAGTGTCGCTTGAGGCAAGATTTTTGAACTTAAATTACGAAAAGACATGCTTAGAAGTAATTTTAGCAATGAAACTGGGTATTGGCCGCAAGACTCTGGCGATTCGAGGTCATCGGACGCCGCTGAACACATCACCAGATGGCTGCGCTGCGAAACGCCCGCCTGATGCAAGTTGCTATATCTTGTGGTCCAGCGTGGCGATAGCCACAAGTCATTCCCAGCTGGGATAGGCCCGAAATCCGCTCAACGCGCGGCTTATGCCGGTTGCAGCAAATCCCAACGGTTGCCCCAAGGATCACGCCATACCGCGACGATGCCATAGTCCTCATGCCGCGGTGCTTCTTCAAACACGCCACCCGCCGCGGTGATCCGGGCCGCGTCACGGCCAAAATCATCGCTGTGCAAGAACAGCCAGACCCGGCCCCCGGCCTGATCGCCCACCGCCGCCTGCTGCCGCGCACCAACCGCCTGCGCCAACACGATCTGCACGCCACCGCCCGCAGGCTGCACCGTCACCCAACGCTTGTCGCCTTGATCAATGTCTGCTGTCAGCCGAAAGCCCAGGCCATCGCAGAAAAACCGGATCGCACTGTCATAGTCGGGCACAACGAGTGCCAATGCCCCTATCATTCGCGCGGCACAGACCGCGCCTCGGGCAGCGAGATCCGCGCCACCTGCTCGGCAATCGGGTCAACCGACAGCGGATGCAACTCGGCCCGGTGATCGGCAGGGTCGCCAATATCCTGCCACGCGCCGTGCTTGAAAATCTCCAGCGCGTTGAACCCGGCCTTGTAGCCCATCTTGCGGCTGCCCGGCACCCAATAGCCCAAGTAGACGTAAGGCAGCCCGGCTTCTTGCGCGATGGCGATATGGTCCAGAATGGCAAAGGTGCCAAGCGACAGATCAATCATGTCGGGGTCGTAAAAGCTGTAAACCATCGACAGCCCGTCATCGAACACATCCGTCAGCGCCACACAGGCCAAGGGCCGCCCACGTTCACCGGGGCCTGCGGCGCGGGTATATTCGATCACCCGGCTTTTGATCGGGGTTTCCTCGATCATCGCGGCAAATTCGAACACATCCATATCCGCCATCCCGCCATCAGCGTGGCGGGCATCCAGATAGCGGCGGAACAGCGCGAACTGATCCTCGGTCGCCCAGGGGCTGGTCGCGTTGCGGCGCAAATGCGCGGCGTTTTTCAAAATCCGGCGCTGGGTGCGGCTGGGCTTGAAATCCGCCACGCGGATACGCGCCGACAAACAGGCCGAACATTCCGCACAAGACGGCCGATACAGCACATTCTGCGACCGCCGGAATCCCTGTTTCGACAGCGAGTCATTCAGCCTTTGCGCCTGATCGCCTTGCAGCGCGGTGAACAGCTTCCGCTCCATCCGGCCATCCAGATAGGGGCAGGGCTGCGGGGCCGTGACATAGAATTGTGGCGCAATCGGAAGGGTGTGGCGCATTATCTCGGACTGCACGGTTTTGGATGCGTCACCCTAGCAAGGCCAATCGCCGCCGCCAAGCGCAATCAGAGGGCGGAACCTGCGGCAACTGCGCCAAAAAAAGCCCCCCGGCCTGAACCGGGGGGCAATTTGCTCAATGCAGTGCGGCGATCAGTATTCGCCCGGACGCGCCACTTCAGTCGGGTTTGCCGGAGCCGAAGCCGCACGGGCGCGATCTTCCATAAAGCTGTCGAACTCGGACTTGTCCTTGGCTTCACGCAGGCGCTGCAGGAACGACTCAAATGCCACCTGCTCATCTTCCAGCCGACGCAGCATGTCGGTTTTGTAGGCGTCAAACGCCGCATTGCCCGAGGTGCGCATCGCCGCATGGCCGCCCCAAGGGTTGCCGTGACGTTCAAAATGGCGCCCACGGCGCTCGGCACAAGAAGAACCTCTGAACATGCGTTTGCTCCAGATCATATAGGCCAGCAAGGCCAGGCCCACGGGCCAGATGAAGATAAAGCCAAGCACCATGGCGGCGATCCAGGCAAATCTGCCCCGATCATCCAGCCAAGCCTCGGCGCGGCGCAGGAAGGAAAAGAGTCCGCCGGAGGAAGGGGCGGTGGTCGAGCTGGTGTTCATCGGCGGTCTCCCGGTTGAAGTGTATGTGAATGTCTTTCACATGAGCCAAGATGCGCAGCCATCGCCCCGCTTTCAAGGGTTATGTGAAAGATATTTACATAAACCGGCTGCGCAGCGCAAATCCGCGCGAAAACCCGCCGAACCCTATTCCCACGCCGCCCCGGACTTGATCCGGGGCCTCTGCTTTGCGGCGAGGAGGCCCCGGATCAAGTCCGGGGCGGCTTTGGAAATGCGGTGGTGTGGGGTTGAACCGTCAGGCCGCGAACGCGGCCACAACCGCCTCGGTGATCTGCTGCAACTGCAAGGGCGGCACGGCAAAGATGTGTCGCGGCGTCCCGGCTGCCGCCCAAACCACCGGAAAGCGCAGTAGGGTGGGGTCCATCCAGATCGGCAGGGCGGTCAGATGCCCCAAGGGCGAAACGCCGCCAATGGCAAAACCCGTCACCGCCCGCACCTGTGCGGCATCGGCCCGCCCCAGCGTCTCACCCGCCAAAGCACTTGCGCGGACGGCATCCACCTGATTGCCGCCCGCCGTCAGAAACAGATACATGCCGCGCTGCCCGCCAAAAATGATCGACTTCACGATCTGATCCAACGCGCAACCCGCCGCCTGCGCCGCTTGCTCTGCGGTGCGGGTCTCTCCCGGCATCTCCAGCGGCGCACCCGCCACGCCATGCGCCTGCATTGCCGCCACCACCCGCGCCAAACTTTTGCTCATGTTATCCTCATGCCTTTGGGGTTGGGCGGCATAGAAAGCCATTCGCGCCCCATGCTCAACCCCATCCGGTCAGACCGCGGTTTTGCACACCCTGATCGGATCGCCCGTTGACCCTGCGCCAAGCTGACCGCAAACTGCGCGGATGAGCCAGAATTTCGCCGCCCGCCTGACCCGCCAGCCCATCGCCTATGACCGCGATCAGGCGACCGATATTGCCGCCAGCTTCGCCGATCTTGCGCCCGAATTGCGCGATCTGCTGGCCAATACCGCTGGATGCAGCCCTTACTTGAAGGCGCTGATGTTGCGCGAGGCACCTTGGCTGCGCGTGGCACTCAGCCTTGCGCCGGAAACCGTCTTTACCGGCGTCATGGTGGCGCTGAACGAGGTGGCGCTGGATGCTTTGCCAAACGCCCTGCGCCAAGCCAAGCGCCGGGTGGCCTTGCTGACGGCGCTGGCCGATCTGGGCGGGGTGTGGTCGCTGATGCAGGTGACAGGCGCGCTGACCGATCTGGCCGACCGCGCGGTTGATCTGGCGATGCAGCGTCTGGTGGCCGAGGAAATCCGCCGCGGCAAGTTGCCCGGTGCCACGCCTGATGATGCCGCCACCTCGGCTGGCATGGTCAGCCTTGCCATGGGCAAGATGGGCGCGGGCGAGTTGAACTATTCCTCGGATATCGACCTGATCTGCCTGTTCGATCAGGATCGCTACGGCGCCGATTGGCAAGAGGCCCGCGCCGCCTTCATCCGCGTCACCCGCAAGATGGCGGCCATGCTGTCGGACATCACCGCCGAGGGCTATGTGTTCCGCACCGATCTGCGCCTGCGCCCGGATGCCTCTGTAATGCCGGTCTGCCTGTCGATGGCCGCCGCCGAAGCCTATTACGAGGCGCAAGGCCGCACATGGGAGCGTGCCGCCTATATCAAGGCGCGCCCCTGTGGCGGCGACATCGCGGCGGGCAATCGGTTTCTGTCGGCACTGACGCCGTTCGTCTGGCGCAAGCATCTGGATTTCGCCGCGATTCAGGATGCGCATGACATGCGCCTGCGCATTCGCGAACACCGCGGCCTGAACGGCGCTGTGGTGGTCGAGGGCCACAACATGAAACTCGGCCAAGGCGGCATCCGCGAGATCGAGTTCTTCACCCAGACCCGGCAGTTGATTGCCGGTGGCCGCGATCCATCGCTGCGCGACCGCACCACCTTGGGCGGGCTGGCGGCACTGGCGGCGAAAGACTGGCTGCCTGCCCATGTCGCCACCGATCTGTCGCAGCTTTACACCCAGCACCGCGATCTGGAACACCGCATCCAGATGGTGAATGACGAGCAAACCCATAACCTGCCCGTCACCGCCGAGGGTATCGCCCGCATTGCCGCCTTCTGCGGTCAGGATGAGGCCAGCTTCCGCCGCGATCTGCTGGCACGCCTCGCCAGCACCGATCGTCTGACCGAAGGCTTCTTCGCCCCCAGCGCGGTCGAGACCGGGCCAGAGCTTTCTGACCATGCCAAAGCCATCGTCAAGGGCTGGGCCAGCTACCCCGCGCTGCGATCCGACCGCGCACAGGCGATCTTTCAGCGCCTGCGCCCGGTGCTGCTGAAACGCCTCGCCCGCGCTGCCAATCCGGATGAGGCGCTGGTGGCGCTGGATGGCTTTCTGGCGGGGCTGCCTTCGGGCGTGCAGATTTTCTCACTGTTCGAGGCCAATCCGCAACTGGTTGATCTGATCATCGACATCGCAGGCACCTCGCCCGCCTTGGCCCGCTATCTGTCGCGCAACGCCAGCGTGCTGGATGCGGTGATCGGCGGGTCGTTCTTTGCCGCCTGGCCCGGAGTGGCGGCGCTGGGCGCGGAACTGGCGCGCAGGCTGACCGAAAACGCCGACTACGAGCGTAAACTCGATGCCGCGCGGCGCTGGATGAAGGAATGGCATTTCCGCATCGGCGTGCATCACCTGCGCGGGCTGATCGACGGGTTCGAGGCGGGCAAGCAATACGCTGACCTCGCCGAGGCGGTGATTGCCGCACTCTGGCCGGTGGTCGTCGCCGATTTTGCCACCCGCCATGGCCCCCCACCGGGGCGCGGCGCGGTGGTGCTAGGCATGGGCAGCATGGGGGCGGGGCGGCTGAATGCGGGCTCGGATCTTGATCTGATCATGATCTATGATGCGGCAGGGGTGGAAAACTCGGATGGCAAACGCCCCCTTGCCGCGCGCGCCTATTACGCGCGGCTGACGCAGGCGATGGTGACGGCGCTGTCGGCGCAAATGGCGGAAGGCCGGCTTTACGAGGTCGATGTGCGGCTTCGCCCGTCGGGGCGGCAGGGGCCGGTCGCCACCTCGATCACCTCGTTCCGCGATTACCAGATGACCGAGGCCTGGACATGGGAGCATCTGGCGCTGACCCGTGCCCGCGTGCTGGCCGGTGCGCCCGATCTCGCGACCGAGGTGGAAACCCTGCGGCGTGAGATCATCGCGCTGAAAGGGCAGGGCGCATCGGTGTGCAAAGACGTGGCCGAGATGCGCGCCCGGCTTGCCGATGCCAAACCCGGCGCAGGCGGGTGGGATGCGAAATTCGGGCCGGGGCGGATGATGGACATCGAACTTCTGGCGCAAACGCTGGCGCTGCAAACCGCCAGCCCCGCCCGCGGGGTCGAACGCCAGATCGCTGCGGGCGAATCCAAGGGCAAACTGTCGCATTCAGATCAGACGGCGCTGCTGGAAGCCTACAGGCTGTTCTGGCAAGTGCAGGCAGCCAGCAAACTGCTGTCAGACAAACCGCTTGACCCTGACACTTTGGGTCTGGGCGGGCGGGCGTTTCTGTTGCGCGAAGTGGGTGCGGTGGAAACCGAGGCAGGCTCTGCTGCCCTGACCGAACGGCTGGCGCGCAAGGCGGCACTTGCAGAATGGGTGATTTCAGCCCATCTGAACGGGTGATCTATGGGGAGACGCGCAGTGGATTTGTCAGAAGCAGACCCGAAAGGGCTGGTGCGCGAAAGCTATAATATCGAAGGCATCAGTTACGGCGAATGCGGCCAGATCTTCATCGACTGGGTGCTCAGCTTGCCCGTAGTGGTCAACACCACCGATTGCATCCGCGCGCTGATTGCGCATTACGGCACGCCAAACCCCGATCACCCGATGACCCGCGTGCTGACTGAGGCGCTGACAGCCCCCGAACACCCGAAACGCCGCGGTGGCCGCGCCGGGCGTTTTGCCTCGGCCCCCTGACGTGGTCTGCCGCCCCGGACTTGATCCGGGGCCTCATGTGTGATGAAAAGAGGCCCCGGATCAAGTCCGGGGTGGCGTGGGTTTCAATTCCCACTCAGGTTCAAACGCCCTCGCACAGCGCAATTCGGCAAAACCTACCACATATGGTAGATTTTGCCAAAAATTCGACGATTTTCCACAAGTCATTCCCAGATGGGAAGATCAGCGCAAGCTTGCAGCCTCGGCGGCGAGCGTGGTGATCGCAGCCCAATCGCCCTTGGCCATCGCATCTTTCGGGGCTACCCAAGACCCGCCGACGCAGAGAATGTTCTTCAGCCCCAGATAATTGCGCGCATTCTTCAGGCTGATGCCGCCCGTTGGGCAGAACGACACCTGCGGGATCGGCGAGCCGATGGATTTCAGATAGGGCGCGCCCCCGGCCTGTTCGGCAGGGAAGAACTTTTGCACCGTATAGCCCTTTTCCAGCAGCGCCATGATCTCGGATGCCGTGGCAGCCCCCGGCAGCAGCGGCAACTCATATTCGGCGCAGGCATCCAACAAGCGATCAGTCGCCCCCGGCGAGACGCCGAATTTCGCGCCCGCCGCCTTTGCGGCCTTCACATCCGCAGGCGTCAGCAAGGTGCCAGCCCCCACCACGCCGCCCGGCACTTCGGCCATGGCGCGGATCGCATCCAGCGCGCAAGCGGTGCGCAGGGTGACTTCCAGTGCGGGCAGACCGCCCTTCACCAAAGCCTCGGCCAATGGTTTGGCATGGGCCAGATCGTCGATCACCAACACCGGCACCACCGGAGCAAGGCGGCAGATTTCAGCGGCAAGGCGGGATTGTTCAGTCGGGTTCATCGGATTCTCCATCCCCAAGCCTGGGGCAGTTTGCAAGTGCAGAAGCCTCCGGCGGGAGTATTTGGGCCAATGTGAAGCGGCTTCATCTTGGCTTAAATACTCCTGCCGGAGGCAAAACTCAGATCACCACCGCCGCGCCGGTTTCCGAAGTGCCCACCGTGCGGCGGAACGCTTCGAACAACTCGCGGCCAATGCCATGGCGGTTGGCTGACAGATCAGCGGTCACGGGCTCGCGGGCATCGAAATCGGCAGCCAGCACCGACAGCGTGCCTGCCACCGCATCCAGCCGCACGATATCGCCGTCGCGCAGCCGCGCCAGCGGCCCCCCCTTGGCCGCCTCGGGCGAGACATGGATCGCCGCAGGCACCTTGCCGCTGGCCCCTGACATGCGGCCATCCGTGACCAGCGCCATTTTCAGCCCGCGATCCTGACAGACCGACAACATCGGCGTCAGCGAGTGCAATTCTGGCATCCCATTGGCTTGCGGGCCTTGGAAGCGCACGACAACCACAGTGTCAGAGGTGAACTCTCCGGCCTTGAACGCGGCTTTCACATCGTTCTGGTCGTGGAAAATCCGGCAGGGTGCTTCGATGATGTGCCGTTCGGGTGCCACGGCCGATACCTTGATCACGCCACGGCCAAGATTGCCCGACAACTGCCGCAAGCCCCCGGTGGGCTGGAACGGATCGGCGGCAGGCCGCAGGATCTTGTCGTTCAACGTGTGATTTGCGCCCGCCTCCCATGTCAGCCGCCCGTCAATCAGCTTCGGCTCGGATCGGTAATGCCGCAACCCATCGCCTGCCACCGTTTTGGCATCGCCATGCAGGAGGCCATGATCCAGCAACTGCCCGATCATGTATGACAGCCCACCTGCCGCGTGGAAATGGTTCACATCGGCCAGACCATTGGGGTAGACCTTTGCCATCAGCGGTACGGCTTGGCTGATATCGTCGAAATCTTCCAGATCCAGCAGCACGCCCGAGGCCCGCGCCATCGCAGGCAGGTGCAGCACCAGATTGGTCGACCCCCCCGTCGCCATCAGACCGACAAGGCCGTTCACATAAGCGCGTTCGTCCAACACCTCACCCGCGGGGCGGAAATCGTTGCCAAGGGCGGTGATCGCCACCGCACGCTCGACCGCATGGGTGGTCAAGGCCTCGCGCAGGGGGGTATTGGGGTTGACGAAAGAGGCGCCTGGCAGATGCAGGCCCATGAATTCCATCAGCATCTGATTGGTGTTGGCGGTGCCGTAGAAGGTGCAGGTGCCGGGGCCATGATAGCTGGCCATTTCGGCCGCCATCAGTTCTTCGCGCCCCACGGCCCCGGTGGCGAACGCATTGCGCACGCGTGATTTTTCGTCATTCGGCAAGCCACTGGTCATCGGCCCCGCGGGCACGAACACCACCGGAATATGGCCAAAGGCCGCAGCCGCCATCACCAGACCGGGCACGATCTTGTCGCAGACCCCCAGAAACAGCGCCGCGTCGAAAGTGTTGTGCGACAGGCCTACGCCCGCGGCCAAGGCAATCACATCGCGGGAGAACAGCGACAACTCCATCCCGGCCTGCCCTTGGGTCACACCGTCACACATCGCAGGCACGCCACCCGCAACCTGCGCCGTAGCCCCGACTTTGCGGGCAGCCTCGCGGATCAGTTTGGGGTAATCCTCATAGGGCTGATGCGCCGAGAGCATATCGTTATAGGCGGTGATGATGCCGATATTCGGGCTGCGCCCCGCCGCCAGTGCCGCCTTGTCATCCCCCATCGCCGCATAAGCATGGGCCTGATTGCCGCAAGCCAGATGCCCGCGTGCCGGACCCTGCTGCACCGCTGCCGCCAGCCTTGCCAGATAATCCCCGCGCGTCTTGAGAGACCGCTCGCGGATGCGGTCGGTCACGCGATCAATGGTGGAGTTTAGCGACATCGGGCACCTCAGGCATGGCAAGGAAGCTGCGTGGCGATTGTATATCAGATACCGTTAGCGCTAACAACCCGCTTGCGTGGCAATTTGGACAAGTTCTGGCGGTGGGAGAGGATGCTGGCGCGGCATGGTCGTGAAAGCACCGCCATCATACCTTGGTTTCGCGCCAAGTTCACCCAAAACCCGACACAATCGCGGGGCTTTATCTGCTTAACGCCCGATTAGTCTAAAGGCTGCGGGGCAACCAAAGGGTGATGCAATGAAGAAGGCTTTGATTTCCGCATTGGTGCTGACCTTGGGTCTGTCGGCCTGTGCACAAACCACTTCGATGTCGACGCAGAACCAGGTCTCGTCGGATCTGTCGCAGGCCTCGCGCTTGCCGCAGGGGCCAGCGCAGCGCGGGCCGGTGATGCTGCAGTCGGAATATGATGTGAAGGCGGTGAATGTGATCGTGCCGCAGACGCTGAAAGTGTCGGAAGCCAACACCTTCCACCCCTCGGCCGATATCGTCTGGCGCGGCGACGCACCCGGCAACCGCTATGCGCAGATCAAGGCGATCTTCGATACCGCGGCAGCGCGCAGCACGGCGACCATGCATTCGGGTGAGCCGGTGATGGTGGATCTGGAAGTGGTGCGGTTTCACTGCCTGACCGAGAAGACCCGCTACACCATTGGGGGCGTCCATTCGATGCACTTCATGATGACGGTGCGCGATGCGACCTCGGGGGCGATCCTGCAAGGGCCGCGTCTGGTGGTGGCCGATGTCAAAGGCGCTGGCGGTAATCGTGCGGTGGCCGAAGAACAGGCTGGCCGGACGCAGAAGGTTGTCGTGACCGAGCGTCTGACCGAAGTGATCCGCCGTGAATTGTCTGCCCCGGTGGCGGTGTTGCCTGCGGATGCAGTGGTGACGCGGTTTGATGGCACCCCGGCACAACTGGCGCAGGTGGAGTAACCTCGGGCCTTTTCACAGCGCCGATATCTTAGTATGGGGGGGCATGAGCGCCCCCATTTCCCATTCCCCCGCCCCGCAAGACCCCGAAGACGGTTCCGCTGAACCCAACGTCCGCCGCTATCCGGTGGTGCGCTTGCGCCCCAAGGCTGAAGCCCGCGCTTTGCGGCATGGCTTTCCGTGGGTCTATGCCGATGAGCTGGTGACGGACCGCCGCACGGGCAATCTGGCCCCCGGCGCGCTGGCCATTCTGGTGGATGGCGAGCGGCGCGATCTGGGGCTGGTCACAGTGAACACCAAATCCAAGATCATCGCGCGGATGTTGGACCGCAACCCCGACGCGGTGCTGGATCAGGCGTGGTTTGAGGCCAAGCTTGCGCGGGCGTTCAGCCTGCGCGACCGCCTTTATGCCCAGCCGTTCTACCGGCTCGTGCATGCCGAGGCCGATGGCCTGCCGGGCATCGTGATTGACCGTTTTGGCGATGTGGCGGTTATTCAGCCCAATGCGGTTTGGGCCGAGGCGCATCTGGATGTTCTGGTGTCGGCCTTGCAGGTGGTGACGGGTGTCACGACCGTGGTGAAAAACGCCACTGGGCGTTCGCGCGGGCTGGAGGGACTGAACGAGGAAAATCTGGTGCTGGTGGGCGCGGTTTCAGCCCCCATTCAGGTGCCGATGAACGGGGCCACCTATCTGGCGGATGTCACCGGCGGTCAGAAAACCGGCTTGTTCTTTGACCAACGCCCGAACCATGCCTTTGCGGCCAGCCTTGCCAAAGGCGCGCGGGTGCTGGATGTGTTTGCGCATGTCGGCGGCTTTGGCCTTGCGGCGCTGGCGGGTGGGGCGGCTTCGACCCTCGCGGTGGATGCCTCGGCGCCTGCGCTGGCGCTGGCGGGGCAGGGGGCAGAGGCTTCGGGCTTTGCCGACCGTTTCAGCACGCGTCAGGGCGATGCGTTTGAGGTTCTTGAGGCGCTGGGCGCGGAGGGGGCGCAGTTTGATCTGGTGATCTGCGATCCACCGGCTTTTGCCCCGGCCAAACCGGCGTTGGAGGCTGGCTTGCGCGCTTATGAGCGGATCGCGCGACTGGCGGCACCTTTGGTGGCACCGGGTGGCTATCTGGTTTTGTGTTCGTGCAGCCATGCCGCTGACCTTGCCTCGTTCCGCAATGCCAGTGCGCGGGGGATTGGGCGGGGTGGTCGGCGGGGGCAGTTGCTGCACACCGGCTTTGCCGGCCCCGATCATCCGATGCTGCCGCAACTGGCGGAAAGCGGTTATCTGAAGGCCTTGTTCTTCCGGCTTGACTGAAGTGGTTTGTGTTTTTCCGTGGAAATCTGCATCGAAAAGCGCCCCAGTCTACGGGGGCTTTTCGATGCAACTTAAACACAAACCGCTATGAAAGCCGTTCTCGACGCCTGCGTGCTTTACCCGACGGTGCTGCGGGAAATCCTGCTGGGGGTGGCGGCAGAGGGGCGGTTTGAGGCGCTGTGGTCTGACCGCATCTTGCGGGAATGGACGCGGGCGACGGCCAAGCTGGGGACTGCTGCTCAGGTGCAGGCCGAGACCGAGGCGGCGCTGGCGCGTGCGGCTTTCCCGCGCGCGCTGGTGCGGGAAGCCCCGGCAATTGAGGCGCGGTTGCTGCTGCCCGACCCGAACGATGTGCATGTGCTGGCGGTGGCGATTGCCGGCCATGCCGATTGCATCGTGACCTTTAACGCGCAGGATTTTCCGCGGCATGTGCTGGCCGAAGAGGGCATCGAGCGGCGCGACCCTGATGGCTTTCTGTGGCAGTTGTGGTCATTTCACCCCGATCAGGTGGCGGCAGTGGTGGCGCGTGTCCATGCCACGGCGGAGGCGATGCATGGCGGGCCGATCCCGCTGCGCAAGCTGTTGAAGCGGGCGCAACTGCCGAAACTGGCCAAGGCGCTGGTGGCTGAGGCCGACAGCCGATCCGGTCTGATCTGAGGCGGGCCTTGCGTCAGCGGTCATTCCCAGATGGGAATGACTTGTGTTTTTCTGGCAGGTTTTCAGAAAAAACCACAAGATGTTGTGGTTTGATGCTGGATTGCCCTGCAGAGGCGGGTTTTCGTGGCGCGGTTCAGCGCGCCAATGCCCGCGCCACATGTTCCTGAAAATACTGCACACCCTTTTCATGCCGCCCGCTGAGCGGCCCAGAAGTGTAGGCCCCGGCTGCATAGTTGCGGTGGGTTTCGGTGCAGACGGTGTAATCTTCTTTCACCACCGCCAAGGTGCCATCCACCGATTTGGCGCGTGCCTCGGCGGCCTCGGGCGCGGTGTCGGCAAAGAAGAAATGATAGTGCTGGTCGGTGTGATGCGGCGAGGTCGGGTTGATCCGGCTGACGTTCATGCCGCCGTCAAACAGCGACAGCGTCCAGTTCGGCCACATCCACAGCCATTTGCCGCGATAGAACAGCCCCTGTTTCGGCGGCGCGGTCATTTTGACAAAACCGTTGTGCGCGGTGGTCTCGAACGCTTCAAACTCGATGGCGGCGTAAAAGCTGGGGTGGGTGCCGGGGATGTGGTAGCCCTCGACAAAATTGTCGGTGTAAATCTTCCAGTTGGCATCGAAGTGGACGCTGGCGCTGTCTGTGGCGGTGTAGCTTTCCATCGGCTCATCTGCCAGTTCGGCGGGCAGATCGCCCAACTGATCGAGCAGGCTTTCGGCGGGGTCGAGGCTGGCAAACAGCAGGCCGCGCCATTCGGCGATCTGCACAGGCTCCAGCGGCCAATCTTCGGGGATGATGGCGGGGTCTTTGCCATACCACGGTGCCTGCACCAGCCGCCCGGTGTCGGCAAAGCTCCATTTGTGGTAGGGGCAGACGATCAGGCCACATTCCCCATGACCATCGGCCAGCAGTTTCGCGCCGCGGTGGCGGCAGACGTTCTTGAAACCGCGCAAGCTGCCGTCGCGACCGCGGATGGCGAAAACCGGGGTTCCGGCGATGTCGATGGCAAGGTATTGGCCGGGGGCTGCGACCGATTGTGCTGGCCCCATGAATTGCCATGTGCGGGCAAAAATCTCGCGGCGTTCCTGCTGGAAGATATCGTCGCGGATGTAAAGCTGCGGATCAAGGTTCAGGTATTGGACGGGCGGAGTGTCGAGCGACATGCGGGAATCCCTTTTGCTGGGCCGAGCATGGCAAATCGGGGGGAGTCGGGCAAGCGCCTGATCAGGCGTTCCAGCGGGCGGCCATCGCCTCGATCGCGGCGATGCGGTCGTCGGTTTTGGGGTGGCTGAGCAGCCAGGCGGGGGTGCCGGCACCTGTGGCACCCGTGAGGCGAGACAGTTTGCGAAACAGCGAGATTTGCGGGGCGACACCGATGCCGGATTTGATCAGCAGGGCTGCGGCATAAGCATCGGCCTCAAATTCATCACGCCGCGACATATGCGCCATCAAGGCACCCGAGATCAGATTGGCGATCCAGACGCCAAGCCCCGGCAGAAAGCGGTTCAGCAGGGCAGAAAGCATCACGAAAACCGCGTTCTGCCCGGTGAAATCAATCATCCGCCGCCGGGTGTGACCCAAGGCGACGTGGCCCAGTTCGTGCGCGATCACCGAGGCGAGTTCGGCATCCGAGACCTCTCCGCGCGCTTTGCGGTCGAGAAAGCCTTGGGTCAGGTAAATCTGGCCGTCGGGGGCAGCAAGGCCGTTGACCGCTTCGATCTGATAGACGTTGACCTTGATCTGCGGCAGCTCCAGCGCCGCTGCCATCTTTTGCGCCATCGCCTGCAGCGCAGGGTCGCGCAGCGGCGTGCTTTGCTGGGCCAGCATGGTTTTGGTGCGCCAGACCGAAAAGCGCCACATCAGAAGCGCGTAGCCAATCGCCAGCAGGACGGGGAGGAGTTTCAACATGCCCCCAATATGGGGTATGTGGGCGTGCAGGCAAGTGCCCCGTTCTGGCCAAGGCGAGGGCTTTTGCCAGTCGACATCCACATTGGACAATCTGCCATCCCGGATAATCTGGCGAAGGCCATCGCCTTCGCCAAGCGGTGCAAGTGCCGCTTGAGCCGCCGGGCCTCAAAGGCCCGGCCAGCGCCCGACCCGCCGATGGCGGGCGCTTCTCGCCCGCCGGGTCGGGCACTGGCCTTAGCGAGATGCGCGTTGAACTGATGACAGGGCCAAACCATTCACGCGGGCGGGGAAACGCGATGCGTTTCCGGTTTCCGCCCGGACTTCCCGTTTCCACCCGGACTTGGGCGGAGGCAGGCGTGTGAACATCAAGCCAGCCTAGCGCAATTCCTTGATGCCGCGCGCGATGCCGTCCAGCGTCATCGGCACCATGCGGCCTGCGAAAATCTGCGCGATCAGGCGGATGGATTGGGTGTAGCCCCAATGCGGCTCGGGCACCGGGTTGATCCAGAGGTGGTTCGGCCAGCGATCGCAGGCGCGTTGCAGCCAGGTTTGGCCGGATTCGGGGTTCCAATGCTCGTTCGCGCCGCCGGGATGCAGGATTTCGCAGGGGCTCATCGAGGCGTCGCCTATGAAAATGCATTTGTAATCAGCGCCATAGGTGCGCAGCACTTCCGCTGTCGGCGTCTGCGCATCCCAGCGCCGCGCGTTGTCGCGCCACACGCCTTCATACAGGCAGTTGTGAAAGTAGAACGGCACCAGATGCTTGAATTCGGCGCGGGCGGCAGAGAACAATTCCTCCATCACCTTGATGTAAGGGTCCATCGAGCCGCCGATATCGAAGAAGATCAACACCTTGACGGCGTTTCGGCGTTCGGGGCGGGTTTGCACATCGAGCCAGCCATGTTCGGCAGTGGCGCGGATGGTGCCGTCAAGGTCCAACTCGTCGGCAGCCCCCGTGCGCGCCCATTTGCGTAAGCGCCGCAGCGCCACCTTGATGTTGCGGGTGCCAAGTTCCACCTGATCGTCGAGATTGCGAAACTCGCGCTTGTCCCAGACCTTGACCGCGCGTTGATGGCGGCTTTGATCCTGCCCGATGCGCACGCCTTCGGGGTTGTACCCGTAGGCGCCAAAGGGCGAGGTGCCTGCGGTGCCGATCCATTTGTTGCCGCCCTGATGGCGGCCTTTCTGTTCGGCCAGACGTTGCTTGAGGGTTTCCATCAGCTTGTCGAAACCGCCCAAGGCCTTGATGCTTTCGCGTTCTTCGGGGGTCAGATGCTTTTCCGCCAGCTTTTCCAGCCATGCGGCGGGCAGGTCGAGCGCCTGCAACACCTCTGCTTCAGAAACAGCGTCCAAGCCGCTGAAACTACGCGAAAAAGCGCGATCATAGCGGTCGATGTGGCGCTCGTCCTTCACCATGGTCAGACGGCCCAGATGGTAAAACCCATCCGCGTCATAGGTGACAAGACCCGCCGCCAGCCCTTCCAGAAACGCCAGATATTCGCGCAAACTGACGGGCACGCCTTCTTTCCGCAACGCTTGAAAGAAGGGCAGGAACATCGCTTATCCCGCCAATGTCCGGTGCAGATAGATCGTCAGAAACAGCCCGATCAGCGCCAGCAGGATCGCATAGGCCGCGCCATATTGCAGCATATCCAAGCCGCGCCCGCCCCGGCGCTTTGCGCTGAGTGCGCCATAAGCCGCCCCGATCAGTAACCCAGCCAAAACGATCACGGCCTGCCCCTTTGCTGGGACAGGCCGCAACAGACCGATGTCCCGAAGTTATCCCCGACGCCCGCGCGACCCAAGATTGGCGATCTCTGCCATCCGGGCGCGCACCTGACGTTCCGAGCCGAAGCCATAGCGCGCCCAGCCGAGACTGTCGAGACGCAGGCTCCGGGCTTCTGCGGCGCGGCCTTCATTCTCAAGCGCTTCGGCCTTGATCAGCATCAGCGTGGCCAGCATTGAGGCGTTTTCGGCCCGCTTGACCACCGGAATGGCGCGGTCGGCAAAGGCAATCGCCTGATCCGACTGGCCCGCTGCCAGCGCAATCGCGGCCAGTTGCATATCGACATGCGCCACATGCACCTGTGCGCCCGGAATGCTGCGGTAGATCCGCCCGGCCTCGGACAAGGCCGCCACCGCCTGTGCCGGATCGGTGCTGGCCAATGAGCGGCCTACGGCGTAGTTGCTGAACGCAAGGCGACCATCATGCCAGCCCTGCGCCATCGCAATCGAGCGCATCATTTCAGCCGCCCGCAGACGCGCGGCATTGCCGCCACGCGGACCAAATGCCCCTTCGACCGCCGCCACCCAAGACCGCGGAGCGATGGATTTGATGTCAGGCACGCCACCTGCGCCGCGCGGGTTCATCTGGGCCAGCAGGGCGGGCACATGTTTGGCGGCCTCGGCCTCGTTCATGCCGTTGCGCAGGGCGGGGGCGTAGTGCATCCGCAGCATCAGCATGTCGAAGCCAGTCAGCACCGAGTTGAAGTTGTCGTCGTTGAACACGGAATCGGGCAGGTGGTAGAGGTCGTTCAGCGGCCCCATCGCCTGCGCGGTTTCTTCGTTCAGGCAATCGCGGATTTCCTGCGGGGCGGCATCGGATGGCACGAAGATCGCGACATGTTCGCGCTTGGTCATCGTGGTCCAATCGACCTTGGGGCCGTTGCGCTCGGCCTTGTATTCGGCCCAGGACTGCACGCGCGGCACGACAAAGCAGGCGGCCATCGGCACCACGCGGGCCATTTGGGCGCGTGGCTGGAATTCGACGGTGATCGAGGCGTTATCGGCGGGTTGCGCAAAACTGACGGGCAGACCAGCTTCGGTGCGGAAGCGGCTGATAAGGCGCGACATTTCGGTTGTGGCGGTCGGAGGCACATCGCCGGTCAGCCGCACGGTGATCGGGCCTTCGAACCGCGAAAAGCTGGGGATGGCACGCCCGCTTTCCATGCGGAATTCCAGATCAAGGAAATCGCGTGCAATCTCGGCATTCGGACGCATCGCAGCCGAAGTTGCGACAGAGCCGAAATTCTGCATCGCGGGTAATCCCAGCCCGGTGCTGGCGGCGTCAGTGTAGCTCTTGGACACCTGTGCATGTTGGGCGGGTGAGCAGGCGGTCAGGCCGAGAACGGCGATAAGGGGTAACAGGCGCATGGGCTGGCAGACCATTCATACAGGGTTTTCGAGGCCGCAGCGGCCCCGTCTTTGTTGGCGAAGCGCGGCGGGACGCGCGCAAAACTCCGGTCAGACCTTTGATGGCAGATGCCCCCGCATCCACCGCCAAAGCCGTGCCTGACCGGCACAATGCTTGCGCGTTCCCCGCGCCGTCACTTCCCATCCCACACCACGCGCGCCGGAGCAGACCGACGGTTGTGGCGGGATGAGAAGCCCGGTTTGGCAAGCAGAGCGCGCGTCCCGTCGCACCTCTGCCTCCAGTCATGGGCCTCGCTGCTGCAATGATTGCCACTTTGCGCCGCAGCAGCGCAGGGGCAGATCCACCGCGCCCGACTGCAGACTGTTGGTGGCAGATCACCAAAGCCGCAGGCCCGTTGCCCCCAGCCATTCCACCCTTGCAGGCGGTTTGATCGGGTTGCGAAGGCAAGGCGTAAGTCATGGAACTCATTGCAGTTAGGAAGCTCACTCTAAAGGCGAGACAACAGGTCTGCAGTGTCGGTTTTCGGGCATGATCGTGTCAATCTTTAGGAATCTGAACAAAATCGCCCAATCTACCTATGGATGGTTGCCAAGCTGGAAACGCCAGATTATCCCCAAATGGATCGCGAAATGTTTCAATATATTTCAATTTATAAGGTTGGCGTTACTAGATTGTGTCAAGACTATGGCTAAACCACGGCAGAATCGCCCGATTCTCGATTCTCGCTACACAATCTGGCGATCCACCCGTGATTGTTTCCGATTGGGTGCGGGGCTTGCCCCAATCAGCCTGCCGCCCGCCGTTCGGATGGATCGAAATTCGGTTGGGACGATCTGGCGAAGGCCATCGCCTTCGCCATGCGGTTCCGGTGCTGGCCTCACCGGGTTTTTTGCGACACTGACTACAGGGTGAAACCGCACACGCGGGCGGGGAAACGCGGTGCGTTTCCGGTTTCCGCCCGGATCACGGCGCATCCAAGCGCGTGACTATTGACCTAACTTAACGCTGGCCGCGCGCCATGAAGGCGAGGCGTTCGAACAGATGCACGTCCTGTTCGTTCTTCAAAAGTGCGCCGTGCAGTTTTGGCAAAGCGTGCTTGCCGTCGCGCTTGAGATCCTCGGGGGCAAGGTCTTCGGCCAGCAGCAGCTTGAGCCAATCCAGCACTTCACTGGTGGATGGCTTTTTCTTCAGACCCGGCGTTTCGCGAATTTCGAAGAATTGCGTCAGCGCAGTGGTCAGCAGCGCGGGTTTGATATCCGGGAAATGCACGCGCACGATGGCGGCCAGAACATCGGCGTCGGGAAAGCGGATGTAGTGAAAGAAACAGCGGCGCAGGAAGGCGTCGGGCAGCTCTTTTTCGTTGTTCGAGGTGATGATCACCACCGGGCGATGCGCGGCGCGCACGGTTTCGCCGGTTTCGTAGACATGAAACTCCATCCGGTCGAGTTCTTGCAGAAGGTCGTTGGGAAATTCGATGTCGGCCTTGTCGATCTCATCAATCAGCAAGACCACGCGGGCAGGAGCCTCGAACGCCTGCCACAGCTTGCCGCGGCGGATGTAGTTCGAGACATCATGCACCCGCGCCTCGCCAAGCTGGCTGTCGCGCAGGCGGCTGACGGCATCGTATTCGTAAAGGCCCTGCTGCGCCTTGGTTGTGGACTTCACGTGCCACTCAATCAGCGGCATGTCCAATGCCTGCGCCACCTGCCGCGCGAGTTCTGTCTTGCCGGTGCCAGGCTCGCCTTTTACCAGCAGCGGGCGCTGCAATGTCACCGCTGCATTGACCGCGATACGCAGATCATCGGCCACGACATAGCGGTCGGTTGTTGCAAATTTCATAGGAATCCCAAGCCAATGCAGAAAGGTCAGACAAACCCTAAAGCCCACGCGAATTTGTCGCAACCGCTAGTGACAATCCTTTCCGATTCCTTTAGATGCACGCCCATGCAGGAGCGCGCCATGACCACAGCCCACCTGGCAGCGCATCCTGAGAAAAGGGAGAGTGCTGCGATGAAAGCCGAAACCTTCTTGCCAGACGATTATCGTCCTGCCGAGGATGAGCCTTTCATGAACGACCGGCAGTTGGAGTATTTCCGCCGCAAGTTGATCACCTGGAAGCAAGAACTGCTGGGCCAATCCGCCGAGACCATCGACAATCTGCAAGACTCGGGCCGCAATGTGCCTGACATCGCCGACCGGGCTTCGGAGGAAACCGACCGCGCGCTGGAACTGCGCACCCGCGACCGTCAGCGCAAGCTGGTGTCCAAGATCGACGCGGCTTTGCGCCGGATTGATGCGGGCGAGTTTGGTTACTGCGAAATGACCGGCGAGCCGATCAGCCTCAAGCGGCTGGATGCGCGCCCCATCGCGACGATGACGCTGGAAGCGCAGGAAAAGCACGAGCGCCGCGAGAAGGTTCACCGCGACGATTGAGCCGCTTGCGGCCCAGACAGCAATACGAAACAGATAGCGCCGGGCCTTTGGGTCTGGCGTTTTCGTTTGGGGGAACAGCATGGCCATCGCGGGGCAGCAGATCACGGTGTTGGGCGCGGGTGTGGGCGGGTTGGCGGCTGCACTGGCACTGGCGCGGCAGGGGGCGGAGGTCACTGTGCTGGAGCAGGCTGATGCCATTCGCGAAATTGGCGCGGGGCTGCAAATCTCGCCCAATGGTGCGGCGGTGCTGCGGGACTTGGGGTTAGGGCCTGCGTTGGAGGCGGCATCCTTGCGGGCAGCCGCGGTGGAGTTGCGCGACGGGCGCGACGGCGGGCTGGTGCTGCGGCTGGATCTGGCGCGGCTGCGGCCGGGGCAGGGCTATCATTTCCTGCATCGCGCCGATCTGATTGATCTGTTGGCCAAGGCCGCGCGGGCGGCGGGGGTGCAGATCCGCCTGCTGCAAAAGATCGACAGCGTTGATCTGTCCGGCGCGCGCCCGCGCCTTGTCAGCGCATTGGGGGCGGAAAGCCAGCCCGCTTTGCTGATCGGGGCGGATGGGTTGCATTCGCACACGCGTGCGGCGCTGAATGGCAGGACCGCGCCGTTCTTTACCCGCCATGTTGCGTGGCGCTGTCTTATTCCGGCGGAGGCGGGTGCGCGGCCCGTGGCTGAAGTGCATATGGGCGCGGGGCGGCATCTGGTCAGCTATCCTTTGCGCGGGGGCAGTTTGCGCAACATTGTTGCCATTGAAGAACGCAGCGCTTGGGTCGAGGAAAGCTGGTCGTTGCGCGACGATTCGATGGAGATGAAGTTGGCCTTCGCCGATTTCAGCCCGCGTGTGCAGGGCTGGCTGGAGCAGGCGCAGGATGTTTATGTCTGGGGTCTGTTCCGCCATCCGGTTGCCGAGGTCTGGGGCAAGGTGCTGCCCGAGGGGGCTGTCGCCATTCTGGGCGATGCGGCGCATACGACGCTGCCATTCCTTGCGCAAGGTGCCTCGATGGCGCTGGAGGATGCGTGGCTGCTGGCTGACCGGCTGGCCAAGCTGCCGGTGGCAGAGGCGCTGTCGGCCTACCAAACCGCGCGCGCGCCGCGCTGTGCGCGGATCGTGGCTGCCGCCAATGGCAATGCGCGCGCCTACCATCTGTCAGGCCTGCAGCGCAGTATCGCCCATGCGGGTTTGCGTTTGGGCGGCATGATTGCGCCCAATCTGGCGCTGAAGCGGTTTGATTGGCTTTATGATTTCGATGTGACGCAGGGCTGAGGCGTTGAATGCCGAGGCAGGCTCTGTGGCCGGGGCTTTCTGTGACAGTTGTCGGAAGCCTCCGGCGGGAGTATTTAGGCCAAGATGAAGCCTAGCGCTCGCGCCACCAATCTTGCAGTTGCAGTTTCCAATAGGTCGCCTGTGCGGCGGCAAGGCCGAGGGGGCCGCCGGCCCAGTCGAGGCCGAAGCCTGAGAACAGATTCAGTCGGTCGGTTTCGCCAAGGATGCTTTCGGCCAGCACCTTGCCGGCAATCGCGGTGGTGTTCAGGCCGTGGCCGCCAAACGCCGTGATGTGCCAAGTCTGCGGGGCCATCGCGCCGACCTGTGGCATCAGGTGGCGGGCGTAGCCCATCTGGCCTGACCAGCTGAGTTCGGTTTTCAGGCTTGCCAGTTGCGGATAGGCCCCGATCATCTCACGCCGCAACTCTTGCGCGACCCCTTCCGAGGAAGCGGCGCGGGTGGTGATGCGGCCGCCCCAGAGCAGGCGGTTGCCGCCCTCGATCACGCGGTAGTAATCCGAGGCGCGGCGGTCATCGAGGATCGCCTCGGTCGTGCGGATCGCCGAGGCGATCAGATCGGGGGCGACTTCGGAGACCATCATATAGGTGGCAATCGGCAGCACGGCGCGTTTCAGGCGCGGCACGAGGCCATCGGTGTAGCCGCCGGTGGCAAAGACCACGCGCGGGGCGCGGGCCTCGCCCTGTGCGGTCTTGATGCGTTTTTCCGCCGCCGTGAACTGGGCTTGGGTGGCGGGGGAGTTTTCAAAGATGCGCCCGCCGCGGCGTTCAAATTCGGCAGCCAGACCGCGAACGTAATTCAAAGGGTGGATGTGGAAGGCTTGTGCATCGGCGAGGCCGTGAAAATAGCGGGTGCTGACCAGCCGTTCGCGGATGGCGGCACGGTCGAGGTAGGTCAGTTCGTAGCCGAAATCCTCGGCAAATTCGGCGGCATAGGCGTGCAGATCGTCGGCGCGGTCAAAGCGGCGCAGGTTCAACAGGCCTGAAATCGGGTCGGCCCCAGTGATGCCGAGATCGTTTATGTAGCCGCGCACGCGCGCCACACCTTCGATGGTCAGCTTGTGCAGGGCGCGGGCCTTGTCGTGGCCGACGCGTGCGGCGATGGCGTCACTGCCGCAGGCGAAGGCGGGCGAGACGATGCCGCCGTTGCGCCCCGATGCGCCCCAGCCGACCGCGCGCGCCTCGATCACCACGGGTTTCAGGCCACCGCGCGCGAGTTCCAGTGCGGTGACAAGGCCCGCGAGGCCAGCGCCGACCACGATCACATCGGCCTCGACGACGCCCTGCAGCGCCGGGCGGGCGCGGGTTTCGGTCAGGGTTTGGGCGTAGTAGGTCGCGGGGTAGGGCAGGGGCATGGCAGGTTCCTTCAGGCTGGATTGGTTGTTGCGCCGCTGCTTGGGGGTGTCAATCGGGGTTGATGCAGCAATATTGCCAATGCCTTGGGCAAAATGTCAGGTTAAAGCGGGTGGCGTCGGCGCTATGATTTCTGTTGCTTTCAGGCGGGCATGCGGTAGCGTTTTGCCATTGGTTTTTGATGCTCTGCCATTCTTCGCCTGCCATTTCACCCAAGTTGCAAAGGCAATCCGATGTTGCGTTTCCTGGCTTTGATCGCATTGGCAGGCTGTGGTGCTGCTCGCTACGCCGACGCCCCTGCGGGCAGGCTGAGCGGCACGGTGCTGGTGATGTGGGTGGGGGAGACGCAGGGTGGTGAGGGCGATGGCCGGTTCGTTTATGTGCCGTCGGCGACGCCATTACAGTTTCATCGCACTAATGCGGATGCCACGCTGACCACGATCACGCCTGAGATGATGTATACCGATGGCGGCTCGATCCCGGCGATGGCGCAGGTGTTCAAGGGCTTTTCGCCCTGGGGCTATGCGCCTGCCTATATCGTGCATGACTGGCTGTTTGTGGCGCGCAAATGCGTCAATGACGGGATGGCTGACCCGGAGCAGGCCAAGGTGGCGCAGATGCCGTTTGCCGAATCTGCTGATGTGGCGGCAGAGGTGATCAAGACGCTGATCAACACCAACACAGTGGCCCCGAATGATGTGGCGCCGGGGTTGATTACGTCGGCAGTGGCGGGGCCGATTGCGCGAGAGCGGTGGAACCAGAAGGGGGCGTGTGCGGCCGCTGTGGTCAGCGAGGCACATCAGGAGATGATCAAGCGCGCGCTGGCCGCGCCTGCACGTGCGCGGATGGTTCAGCGCGGTGCGGGCGGGCCGGTGGCGCAGGTGGTGCAGGTGATTGACTTTGGCCCGCCGTAGGGGGGCGACATGCGCGCTGTTTGATGCGCTTAGGCTTCCGGCGGAGATAGAAAAAGCATCGCGTTTTTCCGCCCGCTTGGACGGTTTGTTTCTGTAGTCGTTTCACCGAGAAACCCACTGAGGACAATGCCCGACCCGGCGGGCGAGAAGCGCCCGCCATGGCTGCGTCGGGCGCTGGCCGGGCCTTTGAGGCCCGGCGGTATCAGCGGCCCCTGCACCGCTTGGCGAAGGCGGTGGCCTTCGCCAGATCGTCCAAAATGAGCGTCGATTGGCCTTGGCGTGCGTCAGGCCGCAAGCTCGATCCAGACTGGCACGTGATCGGACGGCTTTTCCCCTGCGCGCACCTGTTTGTCGATCTGGGTATCTTGCAGCAGATCGGCGGCTTGCGGTGACAGCAGCAGATGGTCGATGCGGATGCCGTTGTTCCGCTCCCACGCGCCGGCCTGATAATCCCAGAACGAATATTGGCCGGGCGATTGGTTGCGGGTGCGGAAGGCTTCGGTCAGGCCGAGGTTCAACAGACGGCGGAAGGCGGCGCGGCTTTGTGGCAGATAGAGCGCGTCCTCTGTCCACAGTTCGGGCCGGGCGGCGTCAATGGCTTGCGGGATCACGTTGTAATCGCCGCAGAACACCAAGGGTTCTTCCAGCGGCAGCAAGCTTTCAACGCGCGCCTGCATTCGCGCCATCCATGCCAGTTTGTAATCATACTTCGGCCCCGGCGCGGGGTTTCCGTTGGGCAGATAGAGGCCGCAGACCCGCACCGCCTTCTGCCCGATCACCGTGGCTTCGATCCAGCGGGCGTGTTCATCGGTATCGTCGCCGGGCAAGCCGCGCGTGACATCCTCGAGCGGGAGTTTCGACAGGATCGCCACGCCGTTAAAGCTTTTCTGGCCGTGGGTTTCCACGCGGTAGCCCATGCTTTCGAACAGCTCGCGCGGGAAGCCTTCATCCACCGATTTGATTTCCTGCAGGCAGACCACATCGGGTTCGGCCGCTTGCAGCCAAGCGGGCAAAGCCTCGATCCGGGCCTTGATGCCGTTGATGTTGAAGGTGGCGATTTTCATGGTGGCCTCCGGGTTCATGCCCCAGTCTTAGGCCGAGCGGTCACGGCAAACAAGCCAGCCAAAGCGCATCCAGCGCGTCTATTTCGGCGGTGTCATAGGCCGAGAGATCTTCCCAATAGCGGCCAGAGGGGGCGAAATAGGCCAGTTCCGCCTCGCGCGATTGGGCGGCGGCGACGCGGGCGGGATCGAAGGTCAGCGGGCGTGCGGTGGGCATGTCAGTGAGGGTCACGCGCGGGCAGAGCAGGCGCGAGGGGCCGGAGGAGAGGTTGACCACAGCGCAGCCCTGCTGCGCTGCCAGCACCATCAGGCGGACCGATTTGGCCTCGAGACTGCGCAGGGTGATGTCGGGGCGGAGGGGGTCTGGGGTGCCCTGCCCGTAGAAATGCGTTTGACCGGGCGGGTAGTGCATGTCGCAGCCGAAGGCAGCCAGCACGCGGGGCTTCAGCGCATCCAAGGCCCAGTAGGCGGCGGTGTAGGCCATGGTGGCGCCTGCGTAGACAAAGCCGCCGTAGCGATTCTGGGCGGGGACAAAATCGGCCTCTGTCACCAGCGTCTGACCCGGCGCAGGCACGGGCACGCGGGCGGCATCAAAATCCCACGGGTAGATCGCGTAATCCCAATCGGAGCGCACACGCCATGCGTTGTTGATGGCCAGAACCTTGTCAAAGCCACGCGGCCAGCTTGCCGCTTCGACAGCCATCGGGGCGGAGCCCAGCATCAGCACAGTTGTCATCTTACCCCCAAGGTCAGGGGCGAAAGTTAGATCAGCCGAGCCGATAATCCAGCGTTAAATCGAAAACGACGTGCCACAGCCGCAGGCGCTGGCGACGTTCGGGTTTTCGATCACAAAGCGCGCGCCGATCAGCTCTTCGGAAAAATCAATCACCGCATTGGCCAGAAACGGCAGCGAGATTTGATCGACCAGCACCGCCTGGCCATCGCCTTCGATCACCAGATCATCGGCTGCGGCCTCATCCAGTTTGATGTCGTACTGAAAGCCCGAGCAGCCGCCGCCTTCGACCGCCACGCGCAACGCCTTCTTTTCGCCGGTCATTTCGGCAATTTCCGCCAAACGCGCGAAAGCACGGGCGGTGACGCGGGGGGGCAGGTTCAATTCCATGGCATTTCTCTGTCCATTGGCGGTTGAATCCGAATATAGGGGAAGCGAGTGCATTGAACAAGAACGGCCCAAACGAGATTGACACCTATGCTTGCCCCTTTCGCCTGCCAACCCGACCAATCCCGTGGCCGCCTGCATCCCGAGCGTATGTCGTCGTTCCGCTCGCCGTTTCAGCGGGATCGCGACCGGATCATCCATTCCAGCGCGTTCCGGCGGCTGAAGCACAAGACGCAGGTGTTTGTCGAACATGAGGGCGATTATTACCGCACGCGGTTGACCCACTCGATTGAGGTCGCGCAGGTGGCACGGACGATTTCGGGCGTGCTGGGGCTGAACACTGATCTCGCCGAGGCGATTGCGCTGGCGCATGATCTGGGCCACACGCCGTTTGGCCACACGGGTGAGGATGCCTTGGCGCTGCTGATGGCGCCTTACGGTGGGTTTGATCACAATGCGCAGGCTTTGCGGATCGTGACACGGTTGGAGCGGCACTATGCCGATTTTGACGGGCTGAACCTGACGTGGGAAAGCCTTGAGGGCATTGCCAAGCATAACGGCCCCGTCACCGGGCCGAACGCGGATGAGAAACACGCAGGGCCGTTGCCCTACGCGCTGGCCGAAGTGAATGCGCAGTGGGATCTGGAGTTGCACACCCATGCCTCGGCTGAGGCACAGGTGGCGGCGATTGCCGATGACGTGGCCTATTCGCACCATGATCTGCATGATGGGCTGCGATCCGGTCTGTTCGACGAGAATGATTTGATGGAGTTGCCCGTCACTGGCCCTGCGTTTGCCGAGGTGGATGCGCTGTATCCGGGGCTGGAAAAGATGCGCCGCCGTCATGAGGCGCTGCGCCGGGTGTTTGGCCGCATGGTCGAGGATGTGATCGCGGTGGCAAAGAACCGGCTGGATGCCGCCAATCCGCAGTCGGTCGAAGAAATTCGCGCGATGGGGATGACGATCATCCGGTTTTCCAAACCGCTTTATCAGGAACTGAAAGCCATCCGCAGCTTTCTGTTTCACCGGATGTATCGCGCGCCCTCAGTGGTGGTGATGCGCAAAGAGGTGACAGAGGTGGTGAACGGGTTGTTCCCGCTGTATCTGGCGCAGCCCGAAATGCTGCCCGACGAATGGCGCGCCGATATTGCGGCTGCGCAGTCGGAAACCGAACTCGCGCGGTTGGTGGCCGATTATGTGGCGGGGATGACGGATCGGTTCGCGTTGCAGGAAGGCCAAAGGCTGCTGGGGTGAAGTCGGGCGGAAACAGGAAACGCATCGCGTTTCCCCGCCCGCGTGGGCGGTGTGACCCTGTAAACAGTGTCGTGATAAACCCTGTGAGGCCAGCGCCCGACCCGGCGGGCGAGAAGCGCCCGCCATCGGCGGGTCGGGCGCTGGCCGGGCCTTTGAGGCCCGGCGGTTTCAGCGGAACTTGAACCGCATGGCGAAGGCGATGGCCTTCGCCAGATCGCGCGACACCAAGTTTAACGGCTTGCCTTGCGTGGCCGCAGCGCAGGTCAGATCGCCAGTTGCTGCCCCAGCTCCACCACACGGTTTGACGGCAGGCAGTAGAACGCCGTCGCATCCGAGGCCGATTTGGTCATCGAGATGAATACGCGTTCCTGCCAGAACGGCAGGCCGTGGTTGCGGGCCGAGCGGAAGGTTCGGCGGTTCAGGAAGAACGAGGTTGCCATGATGTCGAACTTCTCTCCCCGGCGGCGCGCCAAGGCCAGCGCGCGCGGCACGTTCGGGGTTTCCATATAGCCAAACATCAGCCGGATGCGCAGGAAATTGTCGGAAAGCCTCTCGAGCGTGATGCGGTTTTCGTCGTTGACTTTCGGTGTGGTGGCAACGCCCACGGTGACGATGAAGTTCTGGCTGTGCAGCACCCGATTGTGCTTGAGGTTGTGCAGCAGGGCAGATGGCGCGGTGTCGGGGTCTTGGGTCAGGAATACCGCGGTGCCGGGCACTTCGATCGGATGCGATTTCTCCAGCATCTTGATCAGCTTGGTCAACTCCACCGCCGAATCATGCGCCTTGCGTTGCACGTGCGCCGTGCCGCGCACCCAAGTCCAGATCAGGAAACACGAGGTCGCCGCCATCAGCACCGGCACATAACCGCCATCGGGCAGCTTGATCAGGTTGGCCGACAGGAACATCAGCTCGATACTGAAAATCGGCAGCAGCACGGCCACAACGCCCCAGAGCGGCCATTTCCACGCCTTGCGGAACACGATCGACGCGAGGATCGTGGTGATCACCATGTCGCCCGTCACCGCGATGCCATAGGCCGAGGCAAGGTTCGACGACGACCCAAAGGCCACAACCAGACAAAGCACACCCACCATCAGGATCAAATTGACCTTGGGCAGATAGATCTGACCCAACTGGGTTTCCGAGGTGTGGCGGATTTCAAACCGTGGCAGCAGGCCCATTTGCACGGCCTGGTGCATCATCGAGAACGCGCCCGAGATCACGGCTTGGCTGGCGATGATGGTGGCAGCCACCGACAGCAGCACCAAGGGCAGCAGCAGGAAATCCGGGGCCATCAGGAAGAACGGGTTTTCAGCGGTTTCGGGGTGCGACAGCACCAGTGCGCCTTGGCCAAGATAAGACAGTGTCAGCGCCGGAAACACCAGAAACGCCCAAGCCAGACGGATCGGCTTGCGGCCAAAATGCCCCATATCGGCATAAAGCGCCTCGCCCCCCGTCACCGCCAGAAACACCGAGCCCAGCACGAAGAACGACGCAGTGCCATTGGTGACCAGGAAGCCAGCGGCATGCACCGGGTTGAACGCGGTCAGGATGCTCAGATCATCGCTGAGATGATAGATCCCCATCACCGCCATCACCACAAACCACGCCACCATGATCGGGCCAAACAAGATCGACACCCGCTCGGTGCCTTGGCTTTGGAACAGGAACAGCCCCAGGATGATCGCCAACGTCAGCGGCAACACGAACGGCCCCAGCGAGGGGGCGACAAGATCGAGACCTTCCACTGCCGACAGCACCGACATTGCCGGTGTGATCATCGCATCGCCAAAAAACAGCGAAATCCCCACCACACCGATCGCCAGCAACCAGCCGGGGCGCTTTTTCAATGCGGTTTGCACCAAGGCCACCAGCGACAGCGTGCCGCCTTCGCCTTTGTTGTCGGCCCGCATGATCAATGCCACGTATTTCAGCGTCACGATCAGGATCAGCGTCCAGATCAGCAGCGAGATCACCCCGATCACATCGTCGCGAGTCAGCCCGTCGTAACTGGCGGCGTGCAGCGATTCTCGCATAGCGTAAAGCGGCGAGGTGCCGATATCGCCATAGACGACGCCAATGCAGCCAAGCACCAGTTTCCCCAGGTTTTGTGGGGCGTGATGCTCGGGGTGTTGCGGGATTGGCGTCGGGTTGGCAGCCCGATCGGTGGTTTCGTTTGGTGGGTTCATAACCTTCGCCGGAAACTCTTGCAGACCTGCTGACTATACCGACTGAGGCTAAAGGTCCAGCACTAGACGCAGCGGCATGGCGCGACGCTGCGGCATCTGGTGGCTGAAAGGGCAGGGGGGCAGGCGGTCAGGGCGCCAGAAGCTTGGTGAACAAGGTTTGCAGAAAATCGCCGGCCTCGCGGAAGGGATCATGCCCCGGCCCCAGAACGGCGCGCACCTGCACGTCAAAATCAGCGTAATGCTGGGTCATTGCCCAAATCGAAAAGATCAAATGCACCGGCGGAAGTTTGGCAATACGGCCCTGATCCATCCATGCCTGCAACACCGCCGCTTTTTCATCGACCAGCGTTTTGAGATCGCCCTCGATCACCTCGCGCATGCGCGGTGCGCCTTGCAACATCTCATTGGCGAACAAGCGACTTTCGCGGGGGAAATCGCGCGACAATTCCAGCTTGTGGCGGACATAGGCCATGATCTCGGCAACAGGCTCGCCCTCGGGATTCATTGCGCGCAACGGATCCAGCCAAGTGTGCAGCAACTGGTTCAGCAGGGCCTTGTGCACAGCCTCTTTGGACGGGAAATAATACAGCAGGTTGGGCTTTGACAGCCCCGCCACTTCGGCAATCTGATCCAGTGTCGCGCCGCGAAAGCCCTGCTGCGAGAACACATCCAGCGCCGCATCCAGAATGGTGGTCGAGTTGCGCGCCTGTATCCGGGTTCGGGGTTTGCTCATTGCCTCGGCCGCCATTTGCATCTTGGGGGGCTCAGGTGACGTATTCTTTGGCAGATTGTAAACCCCAATCGGCGCAAGGCTTGACGCAAGCGCGCGGTAGTCTTCGGGCAAGCGACATTCACCTCTGATAATCTGGCGGAGGCCATCGCCTTCGCCATGCGGTGCAGGGGTCGCTGAAACCGCCGGGCCCCAAAGGCCCGGCCAGCGCCCGACCCGCCAATGGCGGGCGCTTCTCGCCCGCCGGGTCGGGCACTGGCCTTATTCGGTTTCTGGGTGACATGACTTCAGTGGCAAACCGTCCGCACGGGCGGGGAAACGCGGTGCGTTTCCTGTCTCCGCCCGCCTCTCCGCCACAACCTGGGCACATGCTTGCGCGGGAATGTCGATTAGCTTTAGGGTTGGAGCGCAAAACTTGCTGCGAAGGGAACCCGCATGCGCCCCCAATGCACCGCCACCCAACTGGTTGATGATGATCGCGTGCGGGTCACGCGGTTTGAGTTTGCGCCGGGGGCGGAGACCGGCTGGCATCGGCACAGCATGGATTACGTGATCACCGCGATCACCGATTGTCACATGCTGCTGGAGGAACCGGGCGGTGGCACGCGGCAGGTGATGGTGCCCGCAGGCACGGCTTATCGCCGCACCGAAGGGGTCGAGCATAACGTGATCAACGATGGCGATCAGGTGATGCGCTTTGTCGAGATTGAGCTGAAGTAGCCGTCAGCCCGCCAGCAGCGCCTGCATGGCTGCCACGACCAGCGCGTGATCTTCGGCCTGCGGCAGGCCCGAGACAGTGGCGCAGGCCACCACCCCCACGCACGTCACACGGATTGGCACAGCGCCGCCGTGGTCGGCATAATCAGCCTCTGACAGTCCATTGCGGGCCAGAGTGTGGCCGTTCTCGCGGTTGCGCGCGCCGACGAGGAATGACGGCAGTTGAAACAGCAGCGCGGTATTGCTTTTGCGCCGCGCCCAGAGATCGTTCAGCGGGGCTGAGCCGGGCAGGGCGGCGTGAAAGAACACCCGGTCTGCGCTGCGGATGTTGATCACAATCGGCGCGCTGCCGGCCAGTTCCACCAGCTTTTGCCCCAAGACCCAAGCCTCGGCCTCGGCAAAGCGGGGGAAGGTCAGGCGGGCGTATTCGGCCTCGAGTGCTGCGGCGGTGGTCATGTCAGGCTCCGGTCAGAATTGATCAGCCATCCGGTCGGGCAGCCGGTAGGTCTTGCGGTTGTGCAGGCGGTCGTGCCGCCAGATGCCAGCCTCGGCGTCATGGTGCCAACTGTCAATGATGCGACGGCGTTGCCAGCCAAAGCTGAAGTCATTCTCCAAGGGCGGGCCTGCATCGACGAAGCTTTGCAGAAAATCGGTCATGTCCTGCGCGCCCTTTAACCAGCCCGCGCCCGCCACTTCGGCCCCTTTGGCGGCCCCCGGCTGCATCATCGCCTGACGGCTGGCCTGGCGGCCCCGCAGCATGTCGTGATCGACAAAGCGCAAATGAAACAGGAACAGCGCCGGATCCAGGTTCAGCGTGGGATAGTCGGCATAGTGCCCGCCAATGCTCCAGTTGATCGGGCGGGCGGTGATGCAGGGCTTGCAATAGCTGGCGTTGATGCGGCCAAAGCGGCGCTGCGCAAGGATCGGGTGGGCAGGGTCTAGCGGATCGGGTTCCAGATCAATGCGGTGCAGCATTTCGATGGCGAAGGGAGAGAGCACACCTGCCTCGCGCGCCTGCCCGATATGGCCCAGCAGATTGCCGCCCTGCGCCGGGTCGGCCAGCAAAATCTCGTCCACATCGTTGAACACAACCACGCCAAAGCGCTGCAACAGCGCGTTGGTGAACAGCGAAATCATCCGCCAGCGCGCCACATCCCAGCCGGGACCGGGGGTGACGCTGGGCAGGCGGATCACCTGACAGCCTTCAGCCTCGGGCGGGATCACGCGGTGCAGTCCGTCGACCAGAATGAACAACTGCGCCTTCGGCACGATGCGGGCGTAGTAGTTGATCCAGATCGGAAGAAACACCGGCTCGTCGCCGACCATCGTGGCAAAGGCAATGTCGCAGGCCTGCGGTTCCATGGCTTAACGCCGCCCGTCCGTGCGCAGGGCTTCGGGCATCCTGTCGACATACTGCCCCGGCAGATCACCCGAGATCACCCCACGCGCCACCAGCGCATCAAGGCAATACAACACCAGCGAATGGCTGTGGAACACGCCTGCGCCCAGGATTGCCTGATGCTTCAACTGCTCATCACTGTAGTGCGCCAGTTCGGCGATGTTGCGCAGATAGACGCCATCGCCGTCAATCAACTGATCTTGCAGCTTTTTCGCCTTCAGCCGCCGCGCTTGGGAATTGGTCAGCATATAGGCTTTGTTGAACATGAATTTGTGCAGGTAAAACCCTTGGCGACGCAGTTCATTGTCCACCCCGCCCAGCATCGGCTCGCCGTGGTAAAGCCGCATGTAGCGCAATTCGACCATGACCGAGATGCAGCCCTGCAACACCCGCTCGGCCCCCTGAAACACCAGATTTTCCGCGCCCTGAATGTCGATCTTCAGCAGGTCGAATTCGGGCAAGTCGGGGGTGTCATCCAGCGCCACCGTCTCCATCGCGGTGGTTTCGCGCACGCGCGCCATGCCCATCTCATTGATCATCGCCATGGTCGGCACGTATGGGTCAAAGATTGAGGTCATGCCCGAGGATTTGTAGATCCGCAGCTTGAGCGTTTCCCCGGTGCCGACGGCGAAGGGAAAATAGGTCTCATCCGGGCCTTTGTTCTTTTGCAGATCGGCAAAGGCAGCGGCCTGTGGCTCAAACCCCACCACCTTGCAGCCGCCGATGCGCAGCAATTCGGCATAGTCTGGCGCATTGATCGGGTTCGCGCCGACATCGACGATCGTGGTCTTGCGAGCCGGGGCCAGCGCCGCGATCAGCCAAGTCAGGGTGTTCACCGGAGTTTCGCTGTCTTGTCCGTCCATCACGCCGCACCGTTTCCAATAGGGATACAATCCCCCCGATATGTGCGAGAAACGTTAAGACGGCAAGAAAAACCGCTCAGATCGCACCGATGCCGCGCAGGATCATCGCCTTGACGCTGTCCTTCGCCTCACGCCACTGGGTGTCGGTCAGCGGGCCGCCGTTCAGGGTTTCGATCTGATGACCGAAATCCGCGTAATGCTGGGTGGCGGCCCAGAGCATATAGAGCAGGTGATCGGGGTTCACCGGGGCCATCTTGCCCGCATCAATCCAGCCTTGGATCAGTGCCGCGCGACCTGCTGTCCAATCGCGCAGGGTGGTTTCCAAATAATCCTGAATAACCGGCGCACCGTGCATCACTTCTGACGCCCAAACTTTTGAGCCATCAGGATGCCGGCGCGAAATTTCCATCTTGGCGTCGATATAGGCGCCGATGCCTTCAACCGGGCCGGGGGCGTTATCCATGCTTTCCGCGGCATGCAGCCAGATGTCGAAGATGTTCGACACCACCTTGCGGTAAAGTTCTTCCTTGGTGGCGAAGTAGTAATGCAGGTTGGCCTTGGGCAATCCGGCCACATCGGCAATCAATTGCATGGTCGCGCCGCCAAAGCCCGCCTCGGCAAAGACTTTCTCGGCTGCCTGTAAAATCAGCGCTTCGTTCTGTTGCCGTATCTCGTTGCGCCGCAATGGGCGAAGGGCTTCGGACATTGCACTTGAGCCTTCAGATTTTTGTTGACCGCTTGGTCAGGTTGTATCAGCCTTTGACTTGACCATACGGTCAGGAAAAGATTCGCAGCAAGCGAGATCTGGGGCAACGTCCCCACAGGGAGTTCACGATGACGATTGGCGCAAATCAGCGGATCAATTCAGCACGCCTATGGGACAGCCTTGATGCGATGGCGCAGATCGGCCCAGGCGTGGCGGGCGGGAACAATCGCCAGACGCTGACCGATGCTGACAGCGCGGGACGCCATTTGTTCGCGGATTGGTGCAAGGCCGCAGGCATGACCATGGGCGTTGACACCATGGGCAACATGTTTGCCACCCGGGCGGGTACGGACCCTGATGCGCTGCCGGTTTATATGGGTTCGCATCTGGATACCCAACCCACCGGGGGCCGTTATGACGGCGTGTTGGGCGTGCTGGGCGCGTTGGAGGTGGTGCGCAGCTTGAACGACATGAACATCCAAACCCGCCACCCGATCGTGGTGACGAACTGGACAAATGAGGAGGGCGCGCGCTTTGCCCCCGCGATGCTGGCGAGTGGCGTG
Organism: Cypionkella sinensis; assembly: GCF_042646385.1. Classification (NCBI taxonomy): domain Bacteria; kingdom Pseudomonadati; phylum Pseudomonadota; class Alphaproteobacteria; order Rhodobacterales; family Paracoccaceae; genus Cypionkella; species Cypionkella sinensis. The sequence goes on from NZ_JBHRTO010000001.1 coordinate 500,334, forward strand.
TTCGCTGGCCTGCACACGCAGGACTATGCCTATGCGCGCACCGATATGGATGGTCTGCGTTTTGGCGACGAATTGGCGCGCATCGGCTGGGTGGGCGATGAGGTGGTCGGTGCCCGCAAGATGCACGCGATGTTGGAATTGCACATCGAGCAGGGGCCTATTCTAGAGGCTGAGGGCCGCGAAATCGGCGTCGTCACCCATGGCCAAGGCCTGTGGTGGCTGGAAATCACCCTGACGGGCCGCGATGCCCATACGGGATCGACGCCGATGAATATGCGGGTGAACGCAGGCCTGGGCATGGCGCGGATCACCGAGCGCGTGCATCAGATCGCCATGGGCCACCAACCGGGGGCCGTGGGGGCGGTGGGGCAGGTCAAGGTTTTTCCCAATAGCCGCAACGTGATACCGGGCAAGGTGATCTTCACCGTCGACATCCGCTCTCCCGATCAAACCAAGCTGGATCTGATGCGCGGCGAAGTCGAACGCGCCGCCTATGCGGTTGCGAACGAGTTGGGGCTTGGCTGTTCCATCGAGGCAGCCGGCCATTTCGACCCGGTGACGTTTGATCCGGGCCTTGTGAACATTGTCCGCCAAAGTGCTGAAAAGTTGGGCTATTCCCATATGGACATCATCAGCGGCGCAGGCCACGACGCCTGCTGGATCAACCGCGTCGCCCCCACCGTGATGGTGATGTGCCCCTGCGTCGGGGGCTTGAGCCACAACGAGGCTGAGGAAATCTCCCCGGAATGGGCGACAGCCGGGACGGATGTGCTGCTGCACGCAGTGCTGGAAGTGGCGGGGGTGGTGGGGTGAGCCATTGTCCCAAATCCGACGCCGCCCCGGACTTGATCCGGGGCCTCGACCCGAAGGGCGCATCCGATGGGGTATTTCGTCTACATCATGGGCTCGCGCCCCGGCGGAGCGCTTTACACCGGCTCCACCAACAACCTGCGCCGCCGCGTCGAAGAACACCGCGCAAAACTGCAAGTTGGTCATACGGCCAAATACAACATCACCCATCTCTATTGGTTCGAAGAATGGCCAACTTACCACGAGGCCTTGGAGCGCGAGTTGCGGATCAAGGGCTGGAAGCGTGCGTGGAAAGACAAGCTGATACTGGATGCAAACCCGGAATGGCGCGACGTTTCTGCCGATTTTCCGTTCTAAGCAATGAGGCGAGGCCCCGGATCAAGTCCGGGGCGGCGTGGGGTGGATTGAGGAGTTGCGCAAAATGACCACAGTCATCAAAAACGGCACCATCGTTACCGCTGATCTGACCTACAAGGCCGATGTCCTGATCGACCAAGGCAAGATCATCGAGATCGGCGCGAACCTGAAAGGCGACCGCACCCTCGACGCCACCGGGGCTTACGTGATGCCCGGCGGGATTGATCCGCATACGCATCTGGAGATGCCCTTCATGGGCACCTACTCGGCGGATGATTTCGAATCCGGCACGCGGGCGGCGCTGGCGGGCGGCACCACGATGGTGGTCGATTTCGTGCTGCCGGGGCAGGGGCAGGGGCTGATGGATGCAGCGCAAATGTGGCACAACAAATCCACCCGCGCGAATTGCGACTATTCCTATCACATGGCGATCACCTGGTGGGGCCAAAAGGTGTGGGAGGATATGGAGGCGTCGGTCAAGGCGGGCATGACCTCCTTCAAGCATTTCATGGCCTACAAGGGCGCGTTGATGGTCAACGATGATGAAATGTATCAATCTTTCAAACGGGTTGGCGATTTGGGCGGCCTCGCCATGGTCCATGCCGAAAACGGCGATGTCGTCGCTGAACTGACCGCGAAACTTCTGGCCGAGGGCAACGTAGGCCCCGAAGCCCACGCGTATTCCCGCCCGCCGCAGGTGGAAGGTGAGGCCACCAACCGCGCCATCATGATCGCCGATATGGCAGGCGTGCCGCTTTATGTTGTCCATACGTCCTGCGAGGATGCGCACGAGGCGATCCGTCGGGCGCGGCTGGCAGGCAAGCGCGTCTGGGGCGAGCCGCTGATCCAGCATCTGACGTTGGACGAAAGCGAATACCAAAACCCCGATTGGGACCACGCCGCCCGCCGCGTGATGTCGCCGCCGTTCCGCAACAAACTGCATCAGGATAGCCTGTGGGCGGGCCTGCAATCGGGGTCTTTGTCGGTGGTCGCCACCGACCATTGCGCCTTTACCACCGAACAGAAGCGCTACGGTGTCGGCAATTTCTCCAAAATCCCGAATGGCACTGGCGGGCTAGAGGATCGGATGCCGATGCTGTGGACTTACGGCGTCGCCACCGGCCGCCTGACGCCGAATGAATTTGTTGCCGTCACCTCGACCAACATCGCGAAAATCCTGAACTGCTACCCGCAGAAGGGTGCTGTTCTGGTTGGAGCCGACGCCGATCTGGTGGTGTGGGACCCGGAAAAGTCGAAAACCATCGGCGCGGCCAATCAGCAATCCGCGATTGATTACAACGTGTTCGAGGGCAAAACGGTAAAGGGCCTCCCCCGCTACACCCTGTCGCGTGGCGTGGTGTCGGTGGACGATGGCGAGATCAAAACCCGCGAAGGCCACGGCAAATTCATCGCCCGCGAGGCGCGTCCAGCGGTGAACCGCGCGCTGAGTGCCTGGAAGGATTTGACCGCACCACGCCCGGTGGCCCGCTCAGGCGTGCCTGTGACGGGGGTGTGATGCGGTTCTTCGCCCATATGTCCGCAATCTTTGTCGCCGGGGTCGTTATATTGACGGGCACTGAGACGATTTTGCAGGGGCCGATGGGCTTACTCTCTGGATTTGGCAAATCCGTCGGCGGATTCTTGATTTGGCTAATTCTTGGCCTTGTCAGTGCGCCTTTCGGTCTGCTTTTGCGCCACCTAATGGGGAAACTACTGTTCCCTCCGTTCTACGTTGCGATTGTCACAGGGGTAGGTATTGGCTGGATGCTGATTCCGATCATGAATCCTGCGATGGCACCGCCTCTCACATTTGCAAGCCATCCGTTTGGACTGCTGATCGTCTATACTCTTGCTGGAGGATTGGGCGGGTTGGTTTGGCATTGCATCGAATTCAAGAAAGATCCCCCCCCGCATGTTTGACGTTACTGGTTTCAGAGCCCAAATTGTCGGGTTTAGTGGCCGCGACAGGAGTGCCAAATGAAAGACACGCTAGCGCCTGCCAGCCCCGTAATCGAAGCCCGCAACCTGCAACTGGTGTTCACCACCAATGACGGCCCGGTGCAGGCGCTCAAGGATGTGAACCTGACCATCAACAAGGGGGATTTTGTTTCCTTCATCGGCCCAAGCGGCTGTGGCAAAACCACGTTCCTGCGCGCGATTGCGGCTTTGGAACATCCGACGGGCGGCACCTTAACCGTCAACGGCCTGACGCCGGACGAGGCCCGCAAACGCCGCGCTTATGGTTATGTGTTTCAGGCGGCGGGGCTCTATCCTTGGCGCACGATTGCGGGGAATATCCGGCTGCCGCTTGAAATCATGGGGTTTTCCAAGGCGGATCAGCAAGAGCGGGTGGATCGCGTGCTGGAACTGGTCGAACTCAAAGGCTTCGGCAAGAAATTCCCATGGCAGCTTTCTGGGGGGATGCAGCAGCGCGCCAGCATCGCCCGCGCGCTGGCGTTTGATGCTGACATTCTGCTGATGGATGAACCCTTTGGTGCGCTGGATGAAATCGTGCGGGATCGGTTGAACGAGGAGGTGCTGAAGCTTTGGGCGCGCACCGGCAAGACCATCGGCTTTGTCACCCATTCCATCCCCGAGGCGGTGTATCTTTCCACCAAGATCGTGGTGATGTCACCGCGCCCCGGCCGGATTACCGATGTGATCGACAGCCCCTTGCCGAAGGAACGCCCGCTCGACATCCGCGACAGCCGCGAATTCATCGAGATCGCCCATCGCGTGCGTGAGGGCCTGCGGGCGGGGCATGCCGATGATTGAGGCGGTGAAACTGCTTGTGTTGTGCGCGGCGCTGGCAAGCCCAGCTTTGGCTGAGACCGAGGTGGATGCCTACGGTTTGGGCAGCAATCCGCCGGTGCCCGAGCAATGGACCAAGATCAACGAAGACCTCTCGATCCGGGCGCGGGTCGTCCATAACAATACGGGGGCCTTGGCCGATGTGGTCAAGCGTGCCGAGGTGTTGCGGCTGGAGGTTGCATTTTTCGCGCGCGAAGGTGCTGCCGACCGGGATGTGTCGCTGACCTGCAAGGTGGCGTTTCTGGATGCCGAGGCTGCGCGCTCGGACCCGGTGGTGAACGCGCCCTGCTACAAGGGGCGGCTGTCGGACGCAGCAGGCAAGTTTCAACCGATTGATCTGGATGTCAAATTCCGTCCAGTCGCCAGCGATCCGGCGGGCACGAGCGCGGTGACGATCCGGGTGGATGACGTGGTGATCAAGGATGGCGTGACGCTGTGGCCCACCTATGATTGGCAGGGGGGCACGCGATGAGTTTGATAACTCTGGCTTGGCTTGCGGCCTCGACCGCCGTGTTCGTGGCTGCCAATGGCGTGCTGAAAACCTATGCCCAGCAAGGCGGGCTGTGGGTTCTTGCGGGGGCGCTCGCGCTGTTCTGCCTTGGCAATACGCTGATGGTGCAGGTGATGCGCGGCAATGGCTTGGGCGTGGCGATTGCGCTTTCGGTGGTGTTTCAGCTGGTGGCGATCACGGCGATGGCGGTGGTGGTGTTTGGCGAGCGACCCAGCCCGCTGCAACTGGCGGGGATGGCCTTGGGCGTGGTGGCGGTGCTGATGATCGCATGGCCGGGGGGGCAGGCATGAGGATTTCCGGCAATGCTTGCGAGTGGTGGCCTGCGGCGCAAGATGAGTATTTTTGCCAAGATGAAGCGGGGGCGTGGTGCGTAAATTCCTTCCGATAGTCACCGTGCTGCTGATCATCGTCGGCGTCTGGTATGCGGCGGCGATCAAGATGAACGCGCCATGGGCCTATGACCAGGCTGCGCGGGCGGAAGCTGCGGCACCCACATTGGCTGCGTTGCCGGGGTTGACGCTTAATCAGGATCGCCCGGTCTTGCCCAGCCCGCATCAGGTCTTCAGCGAATTGGCGAAATCGACCTTTGGCTTGGCGCCGAGTTCTAAAAAGTCGCTGGTCTATCACGCTTGGGTGACACTTTCGGGCACGCTTTTGGGCTTTGCGGTTGGCACGGCTTTGGGTGTGTTGTTGGCGGTCGGTATCGTTTACTCCCGCGCGATGGATATGAGCGTGATGCCTTGGGCGATTGCCAGCCAGATGGTGCCGATCATCGCACTGGCGCCGATGCTGGCGGTGGTGATGAACGCCGTGGGGGCGACGCCGCTGATGACCAAGGCGGTGATCTCGGCTTACCTTTCGTTCTTCCCGGTGGTGGTGGGTATGGTGAAGGGGTTGCGCAGCCCGGATGCGATGCAGCTTGATCTGCTGCAAACCTATGCCACGCCGGGGCAGGCGGTGTTCTGGAAGTTGCGGCTGCCGTCCTCGATGCCGTATTTCTTCGCCAGCGTGAAGGTGGCGATTGCCGCCAGCCTTGTCGGCGCGATTGTGGCCGAGTTGAACCAGCAGGCGGGCCTTGGCGCGCGGTTGTTGCAGGGGTCTTACTATGGCCAGACCACGCAGATCTGGGCGGCTTTGTTTCTGTCGGCGATCTTGGCGGCGGTGCTGGTGATGCTGGCAGGCCGGATCGAGCGCGGCGTGCTGCGGCAGATGGGGATGGCGCGATGAGCTGGCTTCTGGACCCTCGGCTGTGGTGTTTGCTGGCGTTCTGGGCTGGCGCGTGGTTGCTCAATGCTGAATTGTCGAAGCTGCGCGCGCCTTGGGTGCGCTATGCGGTGCCCTTGGTGTTCGGGCTGGCGGTGCTGCTGCTGTGGCAGGCGGGCGTTACGGCGTTTGGCGTCAACAAGATCATCCTGCCGCCGCCCAGTGACGTGATCGCGCGGATCGGCAACAGCGGCCCGACACTGTGGGCTGATGTGGTGCAAACCTTTTTCAAGGGCGCTTTGAGCGGCTATGCCATCGGCTGCACCGCAGCGCTGCTGACGGCTATTGCGATTGACCGCTCGCCCTTCCTGCAAGCAGGCTTGTTGCCTGTTGGCAATTTCGTCGCGGCTCTGCCGATTGTCGGGATCGCGCCGATTTTGGTGATGTGGTTTGGCTTTGATTGGCAATCGAAAGCTGCGGTTGTGGTGGTGATGGTGTTCTTTCCGGTGCTGGTGAACACGATTGCAGGGCTTGCGGCCAGCGACTCGATGCAGCGCGATCTGATGGCGACTTATTCGGCCAGCTACTGGCAAACGCTGTTCAAACTGCGCCTGCCTGCGGCGATGCCGTTTATCTTCAACGGGCTGAAAATTGCGACAACTCTGGCGCTAATCGGCGCGATTGTTGCTGAATTTTTCGGCAGCCCTATCGTGGGCATGGGTTTCCGCATCGTGGCCGAGGTTGGCCGCTCGAACCCGGATATGGTTTGGGCCGAGATTGCGGTGGCGGCTTTGGCGGGATCGGCGTTCTATGGGCTGGTCGCGCTGATTGAGAAACGGGTGACGTTCTGGCACCCGTCACAAAGAACTTAAAACAGGCCCAAAACCGGGCTGCAACTTGGAGGTTGAGAATGAAAAAGCTACTGACGTCGGCGCTGTTTCTGGCTTTTGCCAGCGGCGCACAGGCAGCCGATGATGTCACCCTGCAACTGAAATGGGTCACACAGGGCCAGTTCGCGGGCTATTATGTCGCCGCGGCGAAAGGCTATTACGAAGAAGAGGGCCTGAACGTCACCATTCTGCCCGGTGGCCCCGATGTGGCCCCGACCCAAGTCATCGCCGGCGGTGGTGCGGATGTGGTGATCGACTGGATGCCGTCGGCTTTGGCTGCACGCGAAAAGGGTCTGGCGCTGGTCAACATCGCACAGCCGTTCAAATCCTCGGGCATGATGCTGACCTGCCTCAAGGAATCCGGCGTTGCCACCCCGGCGGATTTTCCGGATAAAACCTTGGGCGTCTGGTTTGGCGGCAACGAATATCCGTTCCTGAACTGGATGAACAAGCTGGGGCTGAAAACCGATGGCTCTGCCGGTGGTGTCACCGTGTTGAAACAGGGTTTCAACGTGGATCCGTTGCTGCAAAAGCAGGCGGCTTGCATCTCGACCATGACTTATAATGAATACTGGCAGGTGATTGATGCCGGTGTGAAGCCGGAAGATCTGGTGACCTTCAAATATGAAGATGAAGGTGTGGCGACGCTGGAAGACGGTCTTTACGTGATGGAAGACAAGCTGAAAGATCCGGCCTTTGAAGACAAGATGGTGCGGTTCGTGCGCGCCTCGATGAAGGGCTGGAAATATGCCGAAGCCAACGGTGACGAGGCCGCGCAGATCGTGATCGACAACGATGCGACCGGCGCACAGACCATCGAGCATCAAAAGCGCATGGTGGCTGAGATCGGCAAGCTGACCGCTGGCAGCAACGGTGCTTTGGACGAGGCTGATTACAAGCGCACCGTGGCGGCGCTGATGTCGGGTGGGTCGGACCCGGTGATCACCAAAGAGCCGGAAGGCGCTTGGACGCATGTGATCACCGACAAAGCGCTGCAATAAGTCTTTGGTTTGGTGAGAGAAACGGGCGCGGGGGCAACCTCGCGCCCGTTTTGTTTTGCGTATCGGCATTTCCGCAATGGCACAATCAGGATGGTCACAACTGACACCGACACACCCCGCCGCCCCGGACTTGATCCGGGGCCTCAGGGCGGCAGGTTGAGTCCCCGGATCAAGTCCGGGGCGGCGCAGGAGTGGATTGCCGCCTGTCGGTTGTAAACTTTTCCATTCTCTGTAAATCTTGCGCCCACAGCAGGAGTTACGCCATGCCCATCTCTGCCCTGACCGGAAGCCGCCTGCGTGAGCGGCGCGTGGCTTTGGGCTTGCGGCAGGCTGATCTGGCTGAAACCGTGGGCATTTCGGCCTCTTACCTGAACCTGATCGAACACAACCGCCGCCGCATCGCCGAGCCGTTACTGCAACGGCTGGCCGAGGCGTTGGGCCAGCCGCTGCAAAGCTTTCACGAAGGCGTCGGCAGCGCTGTGATTGACGATTTGCGCGCCGCCGCCGCCCGCTTGCCTGGGGCAGAGATTGATCGGAGCGAAGATTTTGCCACCCGCTTTCCCGGCTGGGCCGCCACCGTGATCGGCCTGCACCAGCGTGTTGCGGGGCTGGAACGCGCGCTTGAGGCGATGAACGACCGCATGAGCCACGACCCGCATCTGTCTGCGAGCCTGCATGAGGTGCTGTCCGCCGTGGCTTCGGTGCGCTCTACCGCCGCCATTCTTGCCGAGACGCAGGATATCGAACCGGAATGGCAGGCGCGGTTTCTGGGCAACCTGCAAGGCGATAGCAAGCGGCTGGCCTTGGGGGCCGAGGCGCTGGTGCGGTATCTGGATACAGCAGGGCAGGCCGATGAACAGGGCCTCGCCTCGCCGCAAGAAGAACTGGAAGCGTGGCTTGCCTCGAATGATTGGCAGGCGGCGGACCCGCGTGGGCTGGCCTCGGCAGCGGCGCGGCAGATGGCGGCAGGCTGGCTGGCGCAGGCGGCGCGTGATCTGGCGGCCTACCCGGCAGTGGGTTTTGTGCAAGCCCTGGCCGAACTCGGGCCCGACCCGGCAGCGCTGGCGGCGCGCTTTGGCGGCGATGTGCTGGCCGCCTTTCGCCGCATCGCGCTGCAGCCCGGCGCGCGGCTGGGGCTGGTGGTTTGCGATGCCTCTGGCACTTTGACGTTCCGCAAGCCGATTGCAGGCTTTGCCTTGCCGCGCTTTGGTGCGGCTTGCCCGCTCTGGCCCTTGTTCAGCGCGCTTGCCCGCCCGATGACCCCGATTGAGACGGTGATCGAAACCGCAGGCCCCGCGCCAGAGCGGTTTCGCGTGCGGGCCTTCTGCCAGCCGCATTTCCCGCAAGGCTTTCGCGGCCCGGAACTGCGTGAGGCGGCAATGCTGATCCTGCCCGAAGTGGGGAGGGTGGGAGAGGCCTTGGCCATCGGGTCGAGTTGCCGGATCTGTCAGCGCGTAGAGTGCCCGGCGCGGCGGGAGCCTTCGATTTTGTCGGGGTGAGCGGGGCAGGTGTCGGAGCCTCCGGCGGGAGTATTTAAGCCAAGATGAAGTTGCGCGGGGGTGGCTTCCTTTTGACAGGGGGCGGCTTTGCGCCGATAGTCGCCTGCGGGGGGACGTGATGCGCAAGGTTTTGCTGATCGAGGATGAGGCGAATATCGCCGAGGCGTTGCGATTTATCCTGTCACGCGATGGCTGGGAGGTCTCGGTCGTGTCGGATGGCGCGCGCGCACTGGCCGAGGTGGAGCGGCTGCGCCCCGATCTGGTGATCCTTGATTCGATGCTGCCGGGGATGAGTGGGCTGGAGATTTTGACCGCCCTGCGCGCGGATGCCGCCAACGCCACCCTGCCGATCCTGATGCTGACCGCCAAGGGCCAGTTGCGCGACCGCGAGGCCGCCGAGCGCGCCGGGGTGTCGGCCTTCATGAGTAAGCCGTTCGACAATTCGGAAATCCGCGCCAAGGTGCGCGATCTGCTGGGGGCCTGATGCGTCGCCCGCGTGCCCCGTTGTTTCTGGCCCGCGCCGTTTACCGCCAGCGCCGCCTGCGTGACGCCGCGCGGCTGCTGCCGCTGGTGGGGTTGTTTCTGCTGCTGTTGCCGCTGATGTGGAGCGATGCCGCGGGCGCGGGGCGGCTGGCGGTTTATGTCTTTGCGGTCTGGGCCTTGCTGATCGGCCTTGCCGCCTATCTTGCCCCCGGCCTCGCCCAACCCGAAGCCGATGCGCCGCCCGAGGACGCCTGATGCCGTTCAATGTGCTGGTGCTGACCTGTCTGGCTTATGTGGCGGCGCTGTTTCTGGTGGCGTTCTGGGTGGAACGGCGGGCCTCGCGCGGTGAGATGCGCTTTCTGCGCTCGCCTCTGGTCTATACCCTGTCGTTGTCGATCTATTGCACGGCTTGGACGTTTTACGGCGCGGTGGGGTCGGCTGCGCGCACGGGGCTGGAGTTTCTGACGATCTACCTTGGCCCGACGCTGGTGTTCATCGGCTGGTGGTGGGTGCTGCGCAAACTGGTGCGGATCGGGCGGATGCAGCGCGTCACCTCGATTGCTGACCTGATCTCCAGCCGCTACGGCAAATCGAACCTTTTGGGCGTGCTGGTCACGGTGATCGCGGTGGTGGCGGCAACGCCTTATATCGCGCTGCAACTGCAATCGGTAACGTTGTCGTTTTCGGTTTTTGCGCAGACCACACCGGAAGCTTGGGCGATGCCCGACCGCGATGCCACCGCAATCTGGGTCGCCGCTGGCCTTGCGCTGTTCACCATCCTGTTCGGCACCCGCAATCTGGATGCCAAGGAACAGCACCACGGCATCGTCATGGCCATCGCCGCCGAGGCCGTAGTCAAGCTGGTGGCGCTGCTGGCGGTGGGGATTTTCGTGGTCTGGGGCCTTGGCGGTGGCCCCGTGGCTATGATCACGCGGATTGAGGCCTATACCGATCCGAACTGGGCGATCCAGCCCGGCCGCTGGGGCGGCTTGATCTTTTTGTCGGCTGCTGCCGTGATCACCTTGCCGCGGATGTTTCAGGTGATGGTGGTCGAGAATATCGACGAAACTCACCTTGCCCGCGCCTCATGGGCGTTTCCGGCCTATCTGTTTCTGATCAGCCTGTTCATCCTGCCCATCGCCCTGATCGGCATGCAGCGGATGCCGCCCGGATCAAACCCCGACATGATGGTGCTGACGCTTCCGTTGCGCGAAGGGCAGGGGGGGCTTGCGCTGCTGGCCTTCTTGGGTGGGTTTTCCTCGGCCACTTCGATGGTGATCGTCGAGACGATTGCCTTGGCCACGATGGTCTCAAACCACATCCTGATGCCCGCTTGGCTGCGGCTGCGCCCGCAGGCCGCTGCGACAGGTGATCTGCGCGGCACCATCCTGCTCTCGCGGCGGGTGTCGATCATCGGTGTGCTGGCGCTGGGGCTGGAGTATTTCCGCCTTTCCGGCGGCTCTGCCGCGCTGGCGGCGATTGGCCAGATCGCCTTTGCTGGCATGGCGCAGGTGCTGCCCGCCATGCTGGGCGGCATCTTCTGGCGCGGGGGCACAAAGCTGGGCGCAATCCTTGGCCTGAGCATCGGCTTTGTCACCTGGGCCTATACGCTGTTCCTGCCGTCGTTTGGCGCAGATGCGGTGATCTCGGCCGAGGTGCTGCAACACGGCCTGTTTGGGTTGGCTTGGCTGCGTCCGCAGGCGCTGTTCGGCACCGAAGGCATGGACCCGCTGAACCACGCGATCTTCTGGTCGCTCGCGTTGAACGTTGCGGGGTATGCGGCGGGTTCGCTGCTGTCCTTCCCCGATCCGGTGGAGCGGATTCAGGGCGCGGCCTTCGTAAACGCCTTTGACGCCGAATTGCAGGCCGAGCGTTTGGGCTGGACGCATGGTCAGGCCGAACCCGAGGCGCTGCTGAACATGGCGCAGCGTATCTTGGGCGACGAAGCGGCGATTTCGTTCTTTGAGGCCGAAGCCCGCAGCCAAGGCAAGGCCGGGTTCCTGCCCGATCTGACCCCCGGTTTTCTGGCCGCACTTGAGCGTAATCTGGCAGGCTCGGTCGGTGCTGCGACCGCGCATGCCATGATCAGCCAGCTTTTCGGTCGCGCCACGGTGACGGTGGAAGACCTGATGGCCGTCGCCAATGAAACCGCGCAGATCATGGAATATTCCGCCCGGCTGGAAGATCAGCAGACCGAACTTTCCCGCACCGCGCGGCAGTTGCGCGAGGTGAACGAGAAGCTGACCCAGCTTTCGGTGCAGAAAGACGCCTTTCTCAGCCAGATCAGCCACGAGTTGCGCACCCCGATGACCTCGATTCGGGCGTTTTCCGAGATTCTGGCCGATGGCGATCTTCCCGGCCCGCGCGTTGCTGAATACGGCCAGATCATCCATACCGAGGCCCGCCGCCTGACCCGGTTGCTGGATGATCTGCTCGATCTGTCGGTGCTGGAAAATGGCGCGGTGCAGCTTGATCTGGGCTTGGCCCATCTGGGGCAGATGATTGACCGCGCTTTGGCCGCAGCCTCGCAGACCCGACCCGAGCGCACGTTTGACATTCAGCGCGACTATGCGACCGAGGAGATTTTTCTGCGCACCGATGCTGACCGGCTCGTGCAGGTGTTCATCAACCTGATCTCGAATGCGCGGAAATATTGCGATGCCTCTGCCCCAGTGCTGCGTATCGCGGTGCGGCAAAAGGGCGGGCGGGTGGTGGTGGATTTCATCGACAATGGCGCTGGCATCGCCAAAGACGCGCGCGGGCTGATCTTCGAGAAATTCGCGCGGCTGACGGATGATGCGCGCGCAGGCGGCGCGGGGCTGGGGCTGGCGATCTGCCGCGAGATCATGGCCAATCTGGGCGGCACTGTCAGCTATTTGCCGGGGCAGCGGGGGGCGGGATTTCGCGTCAGCGTGCCGCTGCGGATGGAAAAAACCGCCTGATGCTAACGCTTTGTTAGGGCCGCTGTGGCTAGTTTGCTGCAAGGGCGGTCCGGTCAGGGGAAGCAAGTGGCAGAAGCACAGCAAGACGGTGTCATCCGGCGCAAGATCGCGATGGCAAGGGCGCAGATGGCCGAAGGTGGGCCGGGGGCCGATCGCGGCTGGCGGTTGGCCTTGGCCCGCGCGGCGCGTGACAAGCTTTCTCTGCCGCTAGAGGTGACGGCGCTGGCGATGCAGCGGGTGTCCTTGGCGGAACTTCTGGAGCTGCCGCCTGCGCAGGCGCTGATCGCGGTGCTGCAAGGCCCCGCCGAAGGCATGGGGCTGCTGATCCTGTCGCCGCCGGTTCTGGCCGCGATGATCGAGGCGCAAACCTTGGGCAAGGTCGCGACCGCTGCCCTTGCCAGCCGCAAGCCGACCCGCACCGATGCCGCGATGGTCGCCCCGACGCTGGATGCAGCGCTGGAAGAGATGGAACAGGCCTTGGCGCAAGAGGCTGATCTGCATTGGGCGGGCGGATTTCGCTATGCCAGTTTCCTCGATGATCCGCGCCCGCTTGGGCTGCTTTTGGAAGACATTGACTACCGCGTGCTGACGGCAGACCTGTCGCTGGGCTTGGGGGCGCGACAGGGCGTGATCCTGCTTGCCCTGCCGGCTGAGGGCAAAGGCACCCTGCCGATGCCAGCCGCGCCGGGTCCAGAGAATGCCGCGCAGGCAGGGCAAGCCTTTGCACAGGCTTTGGCCGATCAAGTCGATGCCGTCAGTTGCGTGCTGGATGCCGTGGTCAGCCGGGTATCGCTGCCACTGGCGCGGGTGATGGGGCTGCGGGTGGGCGAGGTGATCACCCTGCCGCGCGCCGCGATTGACCGGATCAGCTTTGAAGGTCTGGATGGACGTGCCCTGGCGGAGGGGCGGCTTGGCCAAAATCGCGGAATGCGCGCCATCCGCCTCACCGGGGGCGAGGCTGCCGTTCCCCGCGCGATGCTGCCTGCCGCATCGAGTGAATTGCTGCGCCAGACCGGATAGCGGGCGGAACCAAACCCCAGTTCTGGCAATTTTCACTGTCGCGCAAGTGACATCCTGCACGACACGGTTTGCTTTGCCGCCGATGCGTCATCTGCGCGAGAAAGGGTCAACTCAACCCTTGTTGGCCCCGGCCGCCAAAGCGTCGATCTGATTGCGGAAGGGCTCCAGATTATAGCCAAATTGCGCGGGGGTTCCGATCAACTCATCGGTCGGTCTCTCACCCGCATTCATCAAAGCCCAGACCACCGAACAGCGATTGCCCGAGGCGCAATAGGCAAACACCGGGCCCGTCGCTGCCGCCATCGCCTGCCGCTGCACGTCGAGATTTTCCATCGTCAACGCCCCGCCGATCACCGGGTTGGCGACGAATGTCAGCCCCAAAGCCTCGGCTGCCGCTTTCATATGCGGGGTGTGCAGATGCGTCGGGATTTCACCATCGGGGCGGTTGTCGATCACAGTGGTAAAGCCAGCCGCCTTGATCGCGGGCAGGTCAGCCAGATCAATCTGCGGCGAGACGGCATAGCTGGGTGTCAGGGCGCGAATATCCATGTTGCTCCTCGGGCTGGCGGCTGCACCCTCAAGACGGCGGCGCAGGCTGGGTGCCGCGACCATACCCGCCAGCATCGCCAATAGAAAGACCAGACCGCCCGCGCCGCCAAAACTCAGCGATGCCATTGCAGGACCGGGGCAGAGGCCCGCCAAGGCCCAGCCCATCCCGAACAGGATCGAGCCGAGGATCAGGCCGCGGTCAATTTCGCGGCGGGGGGGCGCTGGCAGGGTGGCGCCCAGAAACGACCGCTGCCGCTGGGCCGCGAGCCGCCAAGCCAAAGCCATCGGCAAGATTGCCCCGCCCATCACAAAGGCCAGCGTCGGATCCCAATCGCCAAACACATCCAGCCAGTTCTGCACCTTCTGCGTGTCGGTCATGCCCGAAACCCGCAGACCTGCGCCAAATAGCCCACCCGCCAGCAAAGCAAATCCCAAGCGCCGCATCAGATCCACCCGAACAGATGCCGCAGCACCAGCATCGTGACGCCCCCGGCCAGCACATAGGCAAGGCTCGCCACGATCCCGCGCGGGGACAGCCGCGAGATGCCGCAAACCCCGTGCCCGGAGGTGCAGCCATTGGCCAGTCTGGTGCCAATGCCAACCAAGACCCCGGCGCAAAGGATCACGAGCCAGTTCGAGGTCAGGTGCGTTGTCCCGCCGATCCAGAATGACAGCAAGAACGGCACGCCGATCAATGCGGCCAGAAATGCGACCCGCTCGGCCCAATTCCCCCAGCCCGTTCCGTCCACCAGTTCGCCGATAATGCCCGAGGCCCCCATGATGCGGCCATTGAACAACAGATAAATCGCCGCAGCCGTGCCGATCATCAGCCCGCCCGCAAATCCCCAGACCCAATCCAGCATCATCACAGGCCGTTCAGCGGCACTTTAAGATAGGACAGGCCGTTGTCCTCGGGTTCGGGCATCTGGCCCGCCCGCATGTTGATCTGCAATGACGGGATGATCAGCCGCGGCATCGCAAGGGTGGCATCGCGTTTTTCGCGCAAGGCCACGAAATCTTCGCGGCTGCGCCCGGCGCCGATATGCACGTTCAGCGCCTTTTGCGCGCCGACGGTGGATTCCCAGGCATAGCTGTCGCGTCCCGGTGCCTTGTAATCGTGGCCGACAAAAATCCGCGTGGCATCGGGCAGCGCCAGAATCCGCTGCACGGAATCGAACATCACACTGGCCGAACCGCCGGGAAAATCGCAGCGCGCCGTGCCGAAATCGGGCATGAACAGGGTGTCGCCCACGAAAGCCGCATCGCCCGCCACATAGCTGAGGCAAGCAGGCGTGTGGCCGGGGGTGTGCATCACGTCGACGCGCAGTTGCCCGACCATCAGGCTGTCGCCCTCGCGGAACAGCCGGTCAAACTGGCTGCCGTCGCGGGCAAAGCGGGTGCCTTCGTTGAACACCTTGCCAAAGGTTTCCTGCACCACTTTGATCTGATCGCCGATGCCGATTTGTCCGCCCAAAGCCTCTTGGATATAGGGGGCTGCCGAGAGATGATCGGCATGGACATGGGTTTCCAGAATCCATTGCAGATCAAGACCCTCGGCACGGATATAGCTGATCACCGCATCGCCCGAGCGCGTATCGGTGCGCCCCGAGGCATAGTCGAAATCCAGCACGGAATCGATCACCGCACAGGCACGTCCGTTCGGTTCGCGCAAAAGGTACGTGATGGTGTTGGTGGCCTCGTCGAAAAAGGCGTGAACGTCGGGGTGCATCGCAATCTCCTCGGTCGGGTTGCCCCCAAGATAGGCGCGCCGGGCACGCATCACAATAACGGAATGTATTTTCGGGCGTTGGGTTGATTTGCATCAACGCGCGCCCCCGTCGCGCGGCTTAGGGTGGTTGAAGTCAGGAAAGGACAGCGCGTGATGTTTGACACCGGCCAAAAGGCTTTGTTGCAGCGCAGATTGCAAAGTTTGACGCAGCGGCTGAGCGGGATTTCGACCGAATTGGACGGCGCACATTCGCAAGACTGGGAAGAGCTTGCGACCGAGCGTGAGGGCGATGAGGTGTTGGAAGGCATTGGTAATGCTGGTCTGGCGGAAATCCGGCGGATCGAGGCGGCTTTGGCGCGCATTGAGGCGGGCAGCTATGGCGTCTGTGTGCGGTGTGGCGACAGCATTGCAGCGGATCGGCTGGAGGTTTTGCCTGACACACCGTTTTGCAGCACTTGTGCTGCCGAGGAGGTAACAAGATGAAAGCCCATGCGATCCACGACCTGCCCAATGACATGCTGACGGCGGCCCTTTCGGCGCAGTCGATGGGCTTGACCCTGTTGTTGGCCGAGATGCGCGCGCTGAGCGAAGTTATGCCGGGGGTTATCGTCGGCAAACCTTTGGTCAGCGCCCATGTCGAAGCCACCGAGGAAGCGGATTTCGACAATATGCCGGTCTAAGGCGCGCGGCATCTGCCACCGCGTGCAGGTTGGCATTGCCAATGCGTTCACATCGCCGCTTAATGCAGCAGTGGTTTGGTGGAGCGGTAGATATGGACGGCAAGGCCCTGACGGACGCGGTGCGTGTCGAACGCCGAGGCGCTGTGCTGGTGCTGATCCTGGCGCATCGTCCGGTGAACGTGCTGTCGCAGCAGTTGCGCGCGATGTTGTCGGCGGCGCTGACCGAATTGGCCGCAACCGATCTGGCGGCAGTGGTGATCGCTTCGGATCTGGCGGCGTTTTCGGCTGGGGCGGATTTGTCGGAACTCGGCAAAGGGGCGACTTCGCCGCGCATGTCTGACCTGTGCTTGCAGATCGAGAACTTCCCAAAGCCGGTGATTGTGGCGCTGAATGGCAGCACCTTGGGGCCGGGGTTGGAGCTGGCTTTGGCAGCGCATGGTCGCATCGCAGCCCCCACCGCACAGCTTGGCTTGCCCGAGATTGGCTTGGGCTTGGTGCCCGAAGCGGGGGCGACGCAGCGGTTGCCGCGTCTGGTGGGGGCGGCGGCGGCGTTGAAGCTGATGCTGGAGCCTGCACCGATCAGCGCGGCGCAGGCGCTGACCATCGGCTTGGTGGATGAGGTGGTTGAGGGTGATCTGCGGGCGGCGGCCTGCGCCATGGCCGAGCGGATGGCTGCCGCCTTGAAGGGTGCAGCACCGCTGAAAACCGCGGATCGCCGCGATGGTTTGCGCGATGGCAAGGGTTATCAGGCTGCGGTTGCGGCGGCGCGCGCGCTCTATGCGGTCTCGCCGTTGCCCGCACCTTTGCATGTCGTTGCCTGTGTCGAGGCGGCGCAGCTGTTGCCGCTGGAGCAGGGGCTTGCGTTTGAGGCTGCGGCTTATGAGACGTTGTCCGCAACCCCGCAAGCGCAGGGCTTGCGCCATGCGTTTCAGGCCGAACGGCGCGCGATCCTGCCACCTGTGGCTTTGGCGCGCAGCGCTGCGGGCAAGCTGGACAGCCTTGCTGTTTTGGGTGCGGCTGATCCGGCGGCGGCGGTGGTGTTGCAGGCGCTGGCGGCGGGTTTGCGCGTCAGTTTGGTTGAGCCTGCCCGTGATATGTTGGTGACGGCGCTGCAGAAAATCGCGGCCCAGCAAGAGGCCGCCGTGGCCGAGGGCCGCTTGACGCCTGAGGCGCGCGATGCCGATTGGGCGCGGCTGAGCACGGGTTCGACGTTGGGCGGTGCGGTTGATCTGGTGCTGAACAACGCCGATGCGCCGCCCGCGCTGGAAGATGCCAGCATTCCGGTGATCGCGCTGGGCGCATTGCCAGCGCGCGGGGCGGGCACGCGGGTTGGCATCAGTGCCGCCCTTGCCACCGGATTGGTGGCTGAATTGGCGGCGGGCGTCGATGCGCCTGTGGCCACGCAGGCGATGGGGTTGGCCTTGGCGCGGCGGCTGGGGTGGAAGCTGGTGTTTACCGGGCCGGGTGGCCCGATTGACCGCCGCCTGCGGGCTTCGCTATCGGCGGCCATCGCGCAGCTTGAAGCCGAGGGGCTGTCGCGGCCGGTGATCGGGGGCGCGCTCGCCTCGTTCGGGATGGGCGTGTCGCCGCGTGGCCCTTTGCCTGCACCGCCGCCTGAGGCAAAGCGGGTGCTGGACGCTTGCCTTGCGGCGATGGCCAATCAGGGCGCCCGGATGATCAGCGAGGGCTTGGCGCGCAGGCCGCTGGATGTTGATGCGGCGGCGGTGCTGCATGGCATTTTCCCGCGTTGGCAGGGAGGGCCGATGTTTCAGGCCGACAAGCGCGGCCTGCTGGTGCTGCGCGCCGATCTGCGCAAGCGGGCCGAGGCTGCGCCGCAGATTTACGCACCAGATCCGCTGTTTGATCGGTTGATCGCGGATGGCCGCGACCTTGCCGCGCTGAACCGCAGCGATTTGACCGCTTAGGCCAGAATAACCCCGACCACCACCATGATCAGCCCCAGAAACGACACCGCCAGCGCGCCCATGTTCCAGGCCACCACGCGCTGCATGGCGGTGCGGGCCTGATCGTCGGGCAGTGCCTGCCGTTTGATGCCCAGCACCAGTTTGATGCACCAGCCCAGGCCTACGATGCCCAAAAGCGTCAGCGCGGTTCCGATCCAGATCACGATGTGCATCTTTGCCCCCTATAAATCCGGCTCTGCGGTAACGCCCTTGGCAAAGCCTTGCAAGCCTTCACGCGCTGTGCTTGATCCTGCGCGACCAGCCCTATAGGACCAGCGCCATAGGAAAAGCCAAACCCAAATCAGAAGAGCCCCCGCCATGAATGATGTAACCGCCGCCTATTCCGTGACCGCTGACGAGCTGCGCCAGTTCATCGAGCGCGCCGAGCAGCTTGCGTCCGAAAAGAAGGACATCGCCGAGCAGGAGAAAGAGCTGTTTGCCGAAGCCAAGGGTCGCGGCTATGACACCAAGGTGATGCGCAAGGTGATCGCGCTGCGCAAGCGCAAACCAGATGAGATTGCCGAAGAAGAAGCGATCATCGACATGTATAAAGCCGCGCTTGGGATGCAGTAACCTCAGGGTCAAAACCGGCCATATTGGCTATTCCCAACTGGGAATGACTTGTGCCCAAGATGCCACGCACCACAGGATGTTGATGTGCGTGGCGCTCTGCCCCGGATTTGGGGCATGATTTGCCGCCCAGCGTCGTGAAATTGCTGGCCTGCAGCACTGCAGCGGGTGGTTACGGCGCGATGAACTGCACACCCGGCATATGGGCGATGCGGTAGACATCTTCCTCGTAAAGCGCGGTCAATTCCTCGACGGTGGCTTCGGTCCAGCCGGGCATCGAGACTTCGGTGTTGATGCGGTCGGGCAGTGCAAACTTATCCAGAAACGCCGAGACGATCTTGCGCCACTGCATCGTCGATGCGGGCGGATGGCTTTCAAGATAGCTTTGCAGCCGTGACAGACCTTCGCCTGACATCAGCGTGGCCAGCAACTCGTTTTCGCCTTCCAGCACCACGTCTTCCGGCAAACCCGCCACCGCGCGCAACACTTCGGGCCAGATCAGCGGCGTGTCTTCATCGCACCAGATCGTCAGCGGCGTGCCGGGGTTCAGTGTCAGGATGCGCTGGACCACTTCGGACCAGTGCAACTGATAGATGTCAGCCTTGCCGATAAAATCGTCATAGGTCTTGTTCGGCAGCTTGGCCAGCAGAGCGGGCAGGAAGGTGGCCGGGTTGCGGATGGCCAGATGAAACTCTGCCTCGATCTCGGGGAAAATCTGGCTGAAGGCCCGCACACGTTCGCCCGCCGCCGGGTAAAGCGTGCCGTCCAGCGCCCAGGGGGCCAGCGACAAAAAGCTGTCCCATGACAGGATCATGCGGTCGGCGACATCTTCTTCCATGATCTTGTCAAGGATCAACGCCTGCGTGTCACGGCTGGCCGCACTGCCTTTAAGTTGAATTGCCGTATCACGCAGCAGGTTGCGGTAGCGTTTCGGTCCCGGCACCACGATGCCATGTTCGGCCAGCACTTCGCGGTTTTTCAGAAGACATTTCAACAGCCGCTCTTCATCGGTGAAGTGCGCGCCAAGGTGATAGACGATCCGCATTGGGGGGTGGCCTGCCTGCTTGTTCTTGTTGCAGCAACTATAGTGGGTTTTCTTTACAGGGAAATAGCTTTCCGCTATCTGGCGCGGATGATGCCTTTGCAAAACAGTCGGAAATCGGGCCTGCTTCGGCGGATCACTGCGCTGCGGCTGGATATCTGGTCGCTTGGCGCAATGCTGGTGGGCGGTATCGTGTTGGTGCCGATGCTGGCGGTGGTGTGGATTGCGTTTCATCCGACCGAGAATATCTGGCCGCATTTGTTGTCGACCGTTTTGCCGCGCTATTTCACCGCCACTTTGCGGATGATGCTGGGCGTGGGTGTGCTGTCGGCGGCGATGGGGGCGGGGGCTGGGTGGCTGGTGGTGATGTATCGCTTTCCGGGCAGCCGCAGCTTGGATTACCTGTTGCTGTTCCCGATGGCGATTCCGGCCTATGTCGGGGCCTATGCGCTGGTGGATTTTCTGGATTACGCAGGACCGTTGCAGATCGCTTTGCGCGCGACCTTTGGCTGGCACAATGCGCGCGACTACTGGTTTCCGGAAATCAACTCGGAACCTGCGGCCATCGTGGTGCTGTCGGCGGCGCTTTATCCTTACGTTTACTTGATGACCCGCGCCGCGCTGCGCGAGCAATCGGGGGCAAGCTATGAGGTGGCGCGATCCTTGGGGCTGGGGCCGATGGCGATGTTCTGGCGGCTGGGTTTGCCCTTGGTGCGTCCGGCTATTGCCGCGGGGGTGGCGCTGACGATGATGGAGACGGTGGCGGATTTCGGCACAGTGTCGACCTTTGGCGTGCAGACGCTGACGACCGGCGTATTTTCCACCTGGCTGAACGGCGGCAATGCCGGGGGGGCAGCGCAGTTGGCCGGGGTGATCCTGTTGCTGGTGCTGGTGCTGCTGAGCGTCGAGCATCTGGGCCGCCGCAATGCGCGCTTTCACCGTCCGTCGCGGGCGACGCGGCCGGTCAGCCCGGTTGCGCTGGTGGGTTGGCGGGCGTGGTCTGCCACTGCGCTGTGTCTGGTGCCTTTCCTTTTGGGCTTTGCGCTGCCGACCGGGGTGATGTTGGGCCATGCCCTCGCCAAGCCGCAGATGTGGCTGGCACCGGGGCTGCTGCAGGCCGCACTGAACACGGTGATCGTGGGCGGCATTGCTGCGGTGCTGACGGTGTCGGCGGCGTTGTTTCTGGTTTACGGCGTGCGGATGGCGGGGCGGACGCTGGCGCGTACCGTGCTGCCGGTGACGACGCTGGGCTATGCGATGCCGGGGGCGGTGTTGGCGGTGGGGCTGCTGGTGCCCTTGGCGGCGGTCGATCACCGCGTGGCCGATCTGGTGCTGGCGGTGACGGGGCAAGACCCCGGCCTGATGCTGACAGGCACCGCCGCCGCGATCGTGCTGGCCTATGTGGTGCGGTTCTTTGGGATCGCCCAGGGCGCAGTGGATTCGGCCTTTGGGCGGATTTCCCCGTCCCTGCCGCTGGCGGCGCGCAGCCTTGGGCGCGGGCAGGGCGGCACCTTGCGAGATGTCTATTTGCCCCTGATGCGCGGCTCGGTGCTGACAGCGCTGCTGTTGGTGTTTGTTGAATGCGTCAAGGAATTGCCTGCCACCTTGCTGCTGCGCCCGTTCAATTTCAACACCTTGGCCACCCGGGTATATGAGTTGGCCAGCCTTGAACGCATCGGCGAAGGCGCCCCCGCTGCGCTGATCGTCACCGCCATGGGGCTGGCGGCCGTGGCCCTGCTGGTACGCGCCACAAGATAACTCAGCGCGATAACCCCCTTGCACCGCACCGCGCCTGCCGATATTTGGATGCAACTGCCCTTATAGCTCAGCTGGTAGAGCACCTGATTTGTAATCAGGGGGTCGCGGGTTCAAGTCCTGCTGGGGGCACCATCTTTCTGTAACCAAGACAATGGATTGCGCTGGCGATCTTTACGCGGGCCAGAGTCGCTTTTGCTGCTGCCGGACGGATTGCGGATGCGATGCTGCTGATAAACCTATGCGTGTGAGTTTGGCGCGCCGCGTAGCTGCAACCTTCGGCTGTATTTCGGTGGCGAAATGCCGCTTATTGCGCTGCGCGGATGCTTGCCGCTGGAACCAGATGAAGTGGCACGGCGTTTTGCCGGGGTAGGTCGGCAAACTCGCCGCTCAATTGCCCCAGCGACAAAGGAGACCGTGATGGAATGGAACCGGATCGAAGCCAAGTGGTATGAAATGGCGCGCCGTATGCACAATCTTCAGCCCAAGGCGCGCGCGCACTCTGATGCGACCCAAGACGAGCTGAACCAGCCGGAAACCAAGGTGATGAAGATCGCCGAAGGTTACGCTAAAGACGGGAACAAAGCACGCGCCGCCATCTGATGCCTGCGCAGTTTTCCTCGGCTTGGACCGATACAGCGCCGATCCGTTCTGATTTGTTCGGGACAGAACGGCTTGAGCATCATGCGGAAACGTTGGCCGCAGCGCATAAAATCGCCAGCAAACCGCTAAAAGTGCCAAACTTGTCTGACCGCTTGGTTGATAATGTGCAGGTGCTGTTGGATGCATATCGAAACTGCGCCGAGGTGTCGTACCGTGGCCAGCCCGTGTCGCCGGCTGCGGAATGGCTGTTGGACAATTTCCATTTGGTCGAGTTGCAGTTGCGGCAGGTAACTGAGGATCTACCCCCTGGTTTTTACCGCCAGTTGCCAAAACTGGCGGATGGCCATTTGGAAGGTTATCCGCGCGTTGTTTCTCTTGCGTGGGCCTATGTGGCCCATAGTGACAGTTTGATTTCCGGTGCTATTTTGCAACGGTTTGTTCAGGCATATCAACGCGTTGCGCCACTGAAGATTGGCGAGATCTGGGCGGTTGCCATCTCGCTGCGGATCGTTCTGGTCGAAAACATGCGCCGCCTCGCGGTTCAGATTGTCGAGGGCCAGCGGCAAAGGGCTGCGGCTGACGGCTTGTTTGACAGTGTGATCGGCAATGATGGCAGCAGTGTGCCCTTGCATCTGGCCGTAGCGGAATATGACAAAGCCCCGCTGGATGAGATTTTTGCCGCCCAGATCGCCCGGCGTTTGCGGGGATATGATCCCGTCGACACGCCGCTTTATGGGTGGCTTGAGGATCGGCTGCGGCGTCAGGGCACTTCGTCTGACGCTGTTGTGGCGCATGCGCTTGCGCGGCAAGGTGCGTCGAATGTGACCATGCGCAACATTGTCACCTCGCTTCGCACGATTTTGGAACTCGACTGGGCAGATTTCTTTGAAGACGTCAGTTTGGTTGATGCGCGGTTACGGGCATCGTCGAACTTTGCCGCGATGGATTTTGCCACCCGCAATGCTTATCGCACCGCAATTGAGGATTTGTCGCGGCATTCAAAGCTGGATGAATTGGCCGTTACGGATGCAGCGCTGCTGTTTGCGGCGGCTGGAGAGACCGATCGCGCCCGCGATCCCGGTTTTGGCTTGATCGGGCCGGGGCGTGCCACGCTTGAGTCGCGGGTCGGCTATCGGCCCAATCTGCGGCGGCGGGTTTTCACCATAGCGGCGGGCTGGGGCTTGGGCAGTTATCTGGCAGCCATTGCTTTGGTAAC
Source organism: Cypionkella sinensis (assembly GCF_042646385.1). NCBI lineage: Bacteria > Pseudomonadati > Pseudomonadota > Alphaproteobacteria > Rhodobacterales > Paracoccaceae > Cypionkella > Cypionkella sinensis. The sequence goes on from NZ_JBHRTO010000001.1 coordinate 523,969, forward strand.
AGCGCTGGTGGTTTGGGCGGCGCTTGCTGGTGTTGGCGCTGCGGGTTGGTTGCTGTTGCCGCTGGCGGTGCTGGCGATACTGCCTGCCAGCGACACCGCGACGGCCTTGGTCAATCATGCGATCACCCGAACGGTTGCGCCACGGGTATTGCCAGGAATGGACCTGCTGGACGGTGTTCCGGCAGACATGCGCACGCTGGTTGCGGTGCCGGTGCTGCTGGCCAACGAGGATTCGGTGCTTGCCCAGATCGAGCAGTTGGAGGTGCATTATCTCGCCAGCATCGGTGGGGCTGTGCATTACGCGCTGTTGTCCGATGGCCCTGATGCAGACACCGAGAAACTGGCAATAGATCCCAATCTGATTGCCTTGGCCGAAGACGCGATTGCACAGCTGAACCGCCGTTACCCAATGCAGGGGGGCGCGCGGTTCTTGTTGTTGCACCGGCGGCGGCTATGGAACCCTTCCGAGGCGAAATGGATGGGGTGGGAGCGTAAACGCGGCAAGTTGGACGAGTTGAACCGTTTGCTGCGCGGCGCCACCGACACCAGCTTTGTCACCGGGCAAGATGCGGTGCCGCAGGATGTCCGCTATGTGATCACGCTGGATGCGGATACACGGCTGCCGCGCGATGCCATGCGTGCGATGCTGGGTAAAATGGCGCATCCGATGAACAAGGCGCGGTTTGACCAGGCGCAGGGCCGTGTGGTGGAAGGCCATGCGATCTTGCAACCGCGCGTCACGCCTGCCTTGCCCATCGGCAGCGAAGGCTCGGCCTATCAGCGCATCTATTCCAGCGCGGGCGGGATCGAGCCCTATGCGGCGGCAATCTCGGAAGTCTATCAGGATCTGTTCGACGAGGGGTCTTTTACTGGCAAGGGCATCTACGAGGTTGATGCATTCACGGCGGCGCTGGAAGGCCGCGTGCCGGAAAACACCATGCTGAGCCATGATCTGTTCGAGGGCATTTACGCCCGTGCGGCGCTGGCGTCGGATATTGAGGTGATCGAAGATTTTCCGGCCCGGATGGATGTGGCGTCAAAACGCCAGCACCGTTGGGTGCGGGGGGATTGGCAATTGCTGCCGTGGTTGCGCGACGGCTCCATGCCGCCCGTGGGGCGCTGGAAGATGGTCGACAACCTGCGCCGATCCTTGGTCGCCCCAGCCGCTTTGGCGGCGTTGTTTGTCGGCTGGTTGATGCCGCTGCCGTTGGCGATGCTTTGGACGGTATGTGTGGTGGCGATGATGGCGCTGCCGCGTTTGCTGGGCTTGCCACATGCGATTTTGCCGCGCCGGGCGGGGCTAAGCGCGGCCGCGCATTATGCGGCCTTGCGGCGGGATGCGGTTGCGGCCGTTGCGCAGATTGCGCTGAACATCGTGTTTCTGGCGGATCAGGCTTGGTTGATGCTGGATGCGATTTTCCGCACCATCTACCGCTTGCGGGTCAGCCGTCAGCACTTGCTGGAATGGGTCACGGCGGCGCAATCAGCGGCGGGGCGCAGGCCTGGGGTGTTTGGCCAGTATCGCAGCATGATGGGCGGTGTGGGGTTGGGGCTTGCAGCGGTGGCGCTGGCTGGGCTGATCAACTCCGACGCGGCGCCTTTGGTGGGCGTGTTTGGGGTGATCTGGGCAGTGGCTCCCGTTTTGGCCTGGTGGATCAGCAGGCCAGATGCGCCACAACGCGCGGCGGATATGGCAAGCGCCGATGTGCAGGCGTTGCGCTTGATTGCGCGGCGGACCTGGCGGTTCTTTGAGACCTTTGTCACCGAAGCGGAAAACTATCTGCCGCCCGACAACTTTCAGGAAATTCCGCGCCCGGTGGTGGCGCATCGCACATCGCCGACCAACATTGGCCTCTATCTGCTGTCAACCGTTGCAGCGCGGGACATGGGCTGGGTGTCTGAAAGCGTTGCCTTGCTGCGGATGGAGAAAACCTTGGCCACCATGGCCAAGATGCAGCGCTTTCGCGGGCATTTCTACAACTGGTACGAGACGACCGATCTACGCGTGCTGGAACCGCTTTATGTCTCGTCGGTCGATAGCGGCAATCTTGCGGGCCACCTGATTTGTGTGGCGCAGACCTGCCGCGAATGGGCGGCACAACTGCCGTCTGATCCAGCCTTGTTGCAAGGTTTGCGGGATGCAGCAGAATTGGCAAAACTGGCCACTCAAAAGCCGGCTCCGGCGCTGGAGACCTTGCTTTCAGCGATTGCCGCCGAAAACCGTGCTGAGTTGGCGGCCTGCGTGACAGCGGCGCAAGCCGAAGCCATCAGGCTTGAGGGTGCAGAGTCAGAGCTTGCGTTCTGGACCGGCACGATGGTGCAGCGCGTCAGCGCAGCGGCACCCATCGAACGGCGGGTCGAGCGGTTGCTGGGCATCGCCATGGCCGCATATCGGTTCGCCAATGAGATGGATTTCGCTTTCCTGCTGGTGCCGGAAAAGGAACTGCTGTCCATCGGGTTTTCTGTCACCAACAACGCGCTGGATATCAACTGCTATGATCTGCTGGCATCCGAGGCGCGTCTGGCCAGCCTGTTCGCCATCGCGAAAAAGGATGTAAAAACCAAGCATTGGTTCCGATTGGGCCGGGCCGCGACGGCCATCGGCACTGGATCGGCGCTGATTTCGTGGTCAGGCTCGATGTTCGAGTATCTGATGCCATCGCTGGTGATGCGTGCCCCCGAGGGATCGGTTTTGGCGCAAACCAATGCGCTGATCGTGGCACGGCAGCAGGCTTATGGCCGCGCCATGGGAATGCCTTGGGGCATTTCTGAATCCGCGTATAATGCCCGCGATCTGGAGATGACTTATCAATACTCCAACTTTGGCTTGCCGGGATTGGGGCTAAAGCGCGGGCTGAGTGAGCATAAGGTCATCGCCCCCTATGCAACCGGGCTTGCAACCATGGTCGATCCGCAGGGCGCGCTTGCGAACTATCGCCAGCTTGCCAGTATGGGGGCCGAAGGGCGCTATGGTTTTTATGAAGCCCTGGATTTCACGCCGCAGCGGGTGCCAGAAGATGAGACCATGGTGATTGTGCGCAGTTTCATGGCGCACCATCAGGGGATGACCATCACTGCAATCGTCAACGCGGTGCGGGATGGCATTCTGCGGGCGCGCTTTCATGCGGTGCCGATGGTACAGGCGGTTGATCTGTTGTTGCAAGAACGCGTGCCGAGGGATGTGGCGATGGCTCCGCCACATGCCGAAGAAGTCAAGGTTGGCGCAACAGAAACGATTGAGGCCCCGAAGGTGCGGCGCTTTGACAACCCCGCCGCCACGCCTCCGACGGCGCATCTTCTGTCGAATGGCAGCTATGGTGTCATGCTGACCCCGACCGGCGCGGGCTATAGCCAATGGCGCGATATGGCCGTGACCCGTTGGCGCAGCGATGCGACGGTCGATGGCTTGGGCTCGTTCCTCTATCTGCGAGATGTGCAGAGCGGGCATAAATGGTCGTCAGGCGTGCAACCCACAAAGGCGATTCCGACGCGGCACAGCGCTGTGTTTTCGGAACATCAGGCAATCTTTGAGTGTCGTGATGGCACGCTGACCACAACGACAGAAATCGTGGTCTCTGCCGAGGATGATGCCGAGGCCCGTCGCGTGACGCTGACAAACACCGGGCGGCAGGCGCGGGAGATTGATCTGACCTCATACAATGAATTGGTGCTTGCACCTCCAACGGCTGATCTTGCGCATCCAGCGTTTTCGAAACTGTTTGTGGTGACGGACTATCTGCCCGAATTGGACGTTGTGATTGCAACACGACGCCCGCGCGGCCCGGATGAGCCGCAGGTATGGGCCGCGCATATCGCGGTGGTCGAAGGCACTGAATCGGCCTCTATGCAGCATGAAACCGACCGGGCGCGCTTTATTGGCCGTGGTCGCAATCTGAGCGCGCCGGCAATGCTGGATGGTCCGCTGTCTGGCACGACGGGAACGGTTCTGGACCCGATCTTTTCGATCCGTCGCCGGGTGGTTGTGCCGCCAGGCGGCATGGCGCGGGTGACGTTCTGGACGATGGTTGCCGAAAACCCCACCGGTTTGCTGGAACTTGTGGATCGTCACCGTGACCCGTCAGCCTTTGATCGTGCCAGCACTTTGGCTTGGACGCAGGCACAGGTACATTTGCGGCATCTGGGGATTTCCAAAAACGAAGCCAGCGATATGCAGTCGCTTGCGGGCTTTATCTTGCGCGCTGATCCGCGACTGCGCGCGGCCTCGGGCCGGATCATCGCGGGCGCAGGTCCGCAATCGGGGTTGTGGCAGTTTGGCATTTCGGGGGATCGCCCCATCGTGTTGATGCTGATCGACGACGCCGATGATCTGGCGCAAGTGCGGCAAATTCTGGCGGCGCATGAATATTGGCGCGCGCAGCAGTTGGCCGTCGATCTGGTCGTGCTGAATGAACGCTCATCCTCCTATGTGCAGGACTTGCAGATCGGGATCGAAGCTGCGGTGCGCATGGCGCAGAGCCGTCCGCGTGCGGTTGGCACCGCGCAGGGCGCGATCTATGCGCTGCGCACCGATCTGATCACGCCGGAGGCGCGGGCGCTGCTGCTGTCGGTGGCGCGTGTGGTCCTGATCGCCAGCCGCGGCGACATTGGGCAACAGCTGGATGCACTGCCAGCGGTTCCGGCGTTGCCTGCGCCTGTTGCTGTGCCGCAAACCGGCGTGGTTGCCGAAGCGGTGCCGGATGTGCCCCTGCCCGCGCTGGAGTTTTTCAATGGCACCGGCGGGTTTGATGCGGATGGCCGCGAATATGTGACGGTTCTGCGCGACGGGGCGACAACTCCGGCACCTTGGATCAACGTTGTGGCAAACCCTTCTTTTGGGTTCATCACTTCGGCTGAAGGATCCGGCCCGGTCTGGGCGGAAAACAGCCGTGAAAACCAGCTTACGGCATGGTCGAATGATCCTGTAACCGATGCATCAGGCGAGGCGGTTTATCTGCGCGATCTGGACACCGGCACGCTCTGGACGCCCACCGCTCTGCCGATCCGCGGGCCGGGAATCTATATCGCCCGGCATGGTTTTGGCTATTCGCAGTTTGAATATGCGGGTCATGGCATTGCAGCCAAAATGGTGCAGACCGTGCCGCTGCAAGACCCTGTGCGGATCACCCGGTTGACCTTGCGCAACCAGACCGAACGCACCCGCAGACTGTCAGTGACAACCTATGCCGAATGGGTGATGGGCACTTCGCGCGCCGCCACGGCAGCGGTGCTGACGACCGAGCGCGATCCCGAAACCGGGGCGTTGATGGCGCGCAATCCTTATGGCATGGCGTTTCCCGGTCGTGTGGCTTTTGCCGACATTGGCCCCGATGTCGCAGGCTATACCGGCAATCGCACCGAGGTTCTGGGGGTTGCGGGCAGCTTGGCCGCCCCGCTTGGTCTGCAAGATCAAACCTTGTCAAACTGGGTTGGCGCAGGCGTTGATCCTTGCGCGGCGCAACAGCGCATCATCACCCTTGCCCCGGGCGAAAGCATCGAATTGCGTTTCCTGCTGGGGCAAGCCAAGCGGATCGAGGAAGCGCGTGATCTGATCATCCGCTACCGAGCGGCTGATCTGGACGTGCTCCAGACCGATGTGGCCGCGCATTGGGACGGTATTCTGGGCGCCGTGCAGGTGAAAACGCCTGACCGATCCATGGATATTCTGCTGAATGGGTGGTTGTTGTATCAAACCTTGGCCTGCCGGATCTGGGCGCGGGCAGGGTTCTATCAGGCCAGCGGCGCTTATGGCTTCCGTGATCAGTTGCAAGATGGCATGGCGCTGACGTTCAGCCGGCCCGACATGACGCGCGAACACCTGCTGCGGGCAGCCTCGCGGCAGTTTCCCGAAGGCGATGTGCAGCACTGGTGGTTGCCCCATTCCGGGCAAGGCGTGCGGACGCGGATCTCCGATGACCGGGTCTGGCTGGGTTTTGGCGTTGCGCGCTATATCGGCATCTCGGGGGATACGGCCATCCTTGACGAGCAGGTGCCGTTTCTGGAAGGCCCGCAAGTGCCAAACGGCAAGCACGACGACTTCTTTCAGCCGACAATCTCGGAAGAGACTGCAAGCCTGTTCGAACATTGCGCGCGCGGGCTGGATCAGGCCGTTGCCCTCACGGGCGAAAACGGTCTGCCATTGATCGGCACGGGCGATTGGAATGACGGCATGAACCGGGTGGGTGAGCATGGCATGGGCACCAGCGTCTGGCTGGGTTGGCTGCTGATCGCAACCGTGGAAATGTTTGCCCCCCTGGCAGAGACCCGCGACGCCGCGCGTGCGGCAAGGTGGCGGGCGCATGCGAAATCTGTGCGGGCGGCGATCGAGGATATGGCTTGGGATGGCGCTTGGTATCGGCGTGGCACCTTTGATGATGGCACTTGGTTCGGCTCGGTCGATTCAGAAGAGTGCAAGATCGACAGTATCGCCCAATCCTGGTCTGTGCTGTCTGGCGCCGGAGACCCAGCGCGCGCCGCGCAGGCGATGGATTCTGTCAGCCAGCATCTGATCCGGCGCAATCCTGACATGGCGTTGCTGTTCACCCCGCCCTTTGATCACGCGCCACATGATCCCGGCTATATCAAAGGCTATCCGCCGGGTTTGCGCGAAAACGGTGGCCAATACAGCCATGCGGCGATGTGGGCCGTGCTGGCTTATGCGCGGCTGGGTCAGGGCGACAAGGCGGCAGAATTGTTCGGCATGTTGAACCCGATCAACCATGCGCTGACTGCCGATGCCGCCGGGCTATACAAGGGCGAGCCTTATGTGATTGCTGCCGATGTCTATTCCACCGCCCCGCATGAGGGCCGCGCGGGTTGGACTTGGTACACAGGCTCCGCAGGCTGGATGTATCGTGCCGGGGTTGAGGGCATCATCGGGCTGACACGTGAGGCAGAGGTCTTGGTGCTTGACCCCGGTATACCATCGGCATGGCCGGGGGTCTCGGTCATGGTGCGGCATGGGGCGTCGCAGGTGCAGATCGAGATCGTCAACACCAGCGGCGCAGGCCGCGGCGTTGTGCAGGCCGAAGTTGACGGCGTCGTCACCCGACAAGCCAGCGGCGCATTTCGCTTGGCCTTGCGTGACGGCACCATGCACGTGCGTTTGACGCTTGGGGTAGACGGTTGAGCGGCCAGCCTGCAGTTGCCATGGTTCCATCACAGTTCACCCCATGCTGTGGTGGAACCGCGTTTAACCGATTGTGGCCATCGCGGAATGTGATGAAGTTTGCGAAACTCCACGCGTGGCGGGCAGCCTCGAAAAATTATTGGGAAACCCTTGGTAACAGGCCGCCGTCCAGCTTCGGCAGAATGTCAGGGTCAATCTGGATAGGGTGATCAACCTCGTGCACGTGGCGGCATCGCTTTGGCTACAGTTTCGTAGGCGCGCGGATGAACAATGCGTTTTCCGCGGGGGAGGGCAAAGACACCTATGACGGCGCTCTGGGATTTGACGTGCTGAACATGGCGCGCTGGTGTGGCAGGACGCCTGCGGTGATCGTGGCGCAGTTGAACAACTTCGCCACCTTGTTGGGCAGCACCTTCGAGTTTCACCGGCACGCTTTGGCGGGGGCGTTGCAGCTTGAACGGTGTTTGGCTTCGTGCCATGCCTGCCTGATCAGAGGTCAACCCGGAGCGGCCATGTGGCTTTTCGATGAAATCCGCCGGATCGGGCAAACGGCGGGCTATTCGCTTGCGGGTTGGCAGCATGGCTGGCGAGCCGAGAAAAGCCTGCGGCAATGGGCCTATGTGAACCTTGTGGCATGGGTTGCCCTGATTGCCCTGCGCCCGCCGTTGTGGGCCTGTGCGTTGATCGTGGCGCAAGGTTTGCTGTTGCTGGCGTTTGAGCTGGTTAATTCGGCCATCGAGGCAACCATCGACTACATTTCCACCGCGCGGCATCCGTTGGCCAAGGCCGCCAAGGATACCGGCTCGGCCGCCGTTGCGGTGATGGGGCTGGGCTATATCGCCACTTGGGTGTTTGTGCTGCTTGCCCTTTTCTGATGCGGCGTTAGGCTTGGCATAGGGCGGAGGCGAACGTGAGCGAGAACAAACATATTCTGATCACTGGCGCGGGGTCTGGCATTGGCCGGGCGACGGCGCGGCTGTTCTTGGCGGCGGGCTGGAACGCGGCGCTTATGGGGCGCAGGGCCGAAGCTTTGGCTGAAACGGCTGGCACGCATGCGGCCACGTTGCTGCCTGCCGATGTCAGTAATCCTGCCGAGGTGGAGGCCGCCTTTGCCAAGCTGCCTCGGCTGGATGTGCTGTTCAACAATGCAGGCATTTCCGCCCCCGCCGCGACGATTGACGAAATCTCGGTGGAACAATGGCTTGCGGTCAGCAACACCAATATCACGGGCATGTTTCTGTGTGCGCGGGCGGCGTTTCGGATGATGCGGAATCAGTCGCCGCGGGGCGGGCGGATCATCAACAACGGGTCCATCTCGGCGCATGTGCCGCGGCCGGGTTCTGTGCCTTACACCATGTCCAAACATGCGGTCACGGGGCTAACCCGAACGCTGGGGCTGGATGGCCGCGCCTTTGACATTGCCGCTGGGCAGATCGACATCGGCAACGCGCTGACCGAAATGGCCGCGCAATTCACCAAAGGCGTGCCGCAAGCGAACGGCCAGATCGCGGTCGAGCCGGTGATGGATGTGACCCATGTGGCCGAAGCCGTTCTGCACATGGCCAGCCTGCCGCTATCGGTGAACGTGCCATTCATGACCATCATGGCGCGCGACATGCCCTATATCGGGCGCGGTTAAGCCTGCGCATTGCCGAGGGTGGCAAAAGTCGCTAGTGCGGCATCGGCGTTCGGGCCACGATAGAGCCAGCGCTGTGCAAGTGGGAAGTGGTGTAAATCTTGATTCCGTTCAATAAACCAGCTGTCGTTGGGCAAGAGTTCAGCTTTCTGCAACAGGCGGTGGATCGCGGCCAGCTTTCGGGCGATGGGCTGTTCACCAAGCGGTGTTCGGAACAGATCGTCGCCATGACCGGGGCGCGCGCCGCCCTGCTGACCCATTCCTGCACGGCTGCGCTAGAGATGGCGGCGATTCTGGCCGATCTGAAACCGGGGGATGAGGTGATCATGCCTTCGTTCACCTTCGTCTCGACCGCCAATGCAGTGGCCCTGCGGGGTGCGGTGCCGGTGTTTGTCGATATCGACCAAGACAGCCTGAATATCGATCCTGACAAGACTGCCGCCGCTGTCACCAGCCGCACCCGTGCGATTTTTGCGGTGCATTATGCAGGCTTTCCAGCCGATATGGATCGTTTGGCCGAAATTGCCCGCGCGCATGATCTGCTGTTGGTCGAGGATGCCGCGCAGGCGCTGGGCTCGACCTACAAGGGCAGGCTCGCGGGGTCTTTGGGTGATCTGGCCGCCTTCAGCTTTCACGAAACCAAGAACATCATCAGCGGCGAGGGTGGCGCGCTGACGCTGAACCGCGGCGATCTGGTCGAGCGTGCCGAGATCATCCGCGAGAAAGGCACCAACCGCTCGCGCTTTTTGCGCGGTCAGGTCGACAAATACACCTGGGTCGACATTGGGTCATCGTTCCTGCCGGGCGAGTTGATTGCGGCTTTCCTGTATGGTCAGTTGGATCAGGCAGAAATGATCCAGCACCGGCGTCTCGCACTATTTGATCACTACGCCACAGCCTTTGACGATCTTGAACAATCGGGGCGCGTCGGTCTGCCCCATGCGCCAGCGGATACCACCGGCAACGGCCATATGTTCTATCTGATGATGCGCGACATTGACGACCGCGACGGCTTTATCGCGCATATGCGGCAGGCCGAGATCATTACGCCGTTCCACTATGTGCCGCTGCACTCTGCCCCCGCAGGCCTGCGCTATGGCCGCAGCGACGCCGCGCTGCCGGTGACAGATGACGTTTCGGCGCGGTTGGTGCGGCTGCCGATGTATTTCGGTCTGGGGCAGGACATTGACCGCGTGATCTTCGTGGCGCGCAATTATCTGATGGCGAAACCTGCGGGGGCGACGTGGCATATCTGAGCGACAGCCAGTTGCGGGCGATGGGATTTGCCAATCTGGGGCAAAACGTCAAGATCAGCGACAAGGCCGCGATCTATGGCGCAGAGCAGATGCAAATCGGCGATCACAGCCGGATTGATGACTTTTGCGTCGTCTCGGGGCGAGTCATGATCGGGCGCAACGTGCATATCGCGCCGTTTTGTCTTGTGGCAGGTGGCGTGCCCGGCATCACGCTTGAGGATTTCTCGGGGCTTGCCTACCGCGTCTGTGTCTTTGCCCAGTCCGATGATTACTCGGGGGGCACGATGACCAACCCGACTGTGCCCGCGCGCTATAAGGTCGAGCGTCATGCCGCCGTGCGCATTGGGCGTCATTGCATCGTCGGTGCAGGGGCGGTGATTGCGCCGGGCGTCGCCTTGGGTGAGGGCTCGGCGGTGGGTGCGGCATCCCTTGTGCTGCACGCGACCGATGCGTGGACGATCTGTGCCGGCAGCCCCGCACGAAAGCTGAAAAACCGCAGCCGCGATCTGCTGGCGCTGGAGCGGGAATATCTGGCGCAGGAAAAGCCATGACCAAGCGGCCCAATTACATCGTGTTTGCGCCGGGCTATGATCCCGACAGCGGCGGGTCGATCTTTCTGCATCAGCTGGTGCATGCGTTGAACCAGTTGGGAGAGAAGGCTTACCTTTGGCATTGGGACACGCCGCGCATGACGCTGGGCGATCAGGTGCAGGCGGTCTTGCAGCGGCCCAGTCGGCTGTGGAAAGCCGCAAAGTTCGAGCGTGACGCCACATTGAACACGCCTGTGGCGCGGCAGGGTAATCTGACGGCTGACAGTATCGTGGTTTATCCCGAGGTCACGCTCGGCAATCCGCTGAACGCGCGCCACATCGCGCGCTGGCTGCTTTACCGGCCCGGTCTGCGCCAGCCCTACAGCTTTACCACCGGTGAGATGTTCTTTCGCGCAGGCGAAATGTCCGATCTGCCCGAGTTGACCGGGGGCGCGCCGGAATTGTTCGTCTGGCGCATCAATCCGGTTTACCGCGACGAGGCGCGCGTAGATCGGCAGGGAAGTTGCTATATTGTGCGCAAGGGCGATGCCAAGCCGCGCATCCCTGAAACCGCGCAGGCGATCCAGATTGATGGCATGTCGCATGCCGAAGTCGCCGAGGTTTTCAACCGCTGCACCACGTTCTATTCCTACGACGAGGCGACACTTTACTCGCAATATGCCGCGATCTGCGGCTGCGACAGTGTGGTGATCCCCGGCCTTTATCCGTCACGCGCAGAATGGGTGCAATCGCATGCCTTGGCGCGTTATGGGGTGGCTTACGGACTGGACGACCTGGATCATGCCCGCGCCACCCGGCATCTGACCTTGGGGGTCTTGCAGGCGCAAGAGACCAAGGGGATGCAAACTGTGCAGGATTTTGTCGATCTGACGCAGGCGCGGTTTGGCGCGCGCTGATTGCCGGGCACGCGATCAGGCTTTATCGCCGCAAAACATCTCATAAACCAGCGCCACCATGGCGCGCACTTTGGGGTCTTTGATGGCATAGAAGATCACCTTGCCATCGCGTCGCGCGGCAACCAGACCCTCACTGCGTAGGCGTGCCAGATGCTGGCTGACTGCCGCCTGCCGCGCGCCGATCAAAGCCTCAAGCGCCGTGACCGATTTCTCGCCCGAGGACAGATGGCACAAGATCATCAACCGGCCTTCGTGCGACAGGGCCTTGAGAAAGGCCGCAGCCTCGGCCGCGCGTGCGGCCATCTCATCCGGCGAGGGGGCGCTATGCGCAAGTTCTGTGGTCAGTCCGGCCAATGCAAGGCTCCTCCCCGGCGCTGTTGATGAGTGTTAGCATGAATATCAGGGCTGTGCGAGGGGGCGTCACTGGACTGTTGCGCTGGCATGGTTACTCTGCGCCGCAGATTTTCAAGGAGCCTCTGATGCAACGCGACCCCGCCTTCACCGCCCCCGGCCAATTCTGGCGCGGCAACCTGCACACCCATTCCACCCGGTCTGACGGCGTGCTGGCCCCCGAAGAAGTCTGCCGCCGCTACAAGGCCGAGGGCTATGATTTCATCGCGCTGACCGATCATTTCGTGGGAATCTACGGCTATCCGATTGTCGATACCGTGCCGATGCGTGATGCCGATTTCACCACCATTCTGGGGGCCGAGTTGCATTCCGGGGCAATGGCCAACGGTGAGTTGTGGCATATTTTGGCGGTGGGCCTGCCCGCCGATTTTGCGCCCTCGAACAGCCCCAGCTTCATTCCCATGGCAGGGCAGGAAACCGGGCCCGAGATTGCAGCGCGTGCGGTGGCGGCGGGGGCTTTCGTGGCGATTGCGCATCCACAATGGTCGGGCCTGACGCTGGCCGATGCCCGCAGCATCACCGCTGCCCATGCGGTTGAGATTTACAACACCGGCTGCGATTTCGGCGCCGACCGCCCTGATGGCTTTGCGATTGCCGATCTGTTGCTGACCGAGGGCCGGCGGTTGACGATGGTCGCGACGGATGATGCGCATTTCTCGGAACCCGACTATTTCGGCGGCTGGGTGATGGTGAAATCGCAAGCCAACACGCCCGAGGCTTTGCTGGCTGCGCTAAAGGCGGGGCATTTCTATTCCAGCCAAGGGCCGGAATTGCGCGACGTGCGGATCGATGGCGATCATGTTGTCGTCGAATGTTCAGCGGTGGTTTCGGTGGTGGCACTTGGCCATGGCACCGGGGCCAAGGCGGTGCATGGCCAATCGCTGACCCGCGCCGAAGTGCCATTGGCGCGGCTGAACAATTCGCCTTGGGTGCGGGTGGCGGTGATTGATGCGGCGGGCAAACGCGCCTGGTCGAACCCGATCTGGGTGGACTTTGTGCAGGGCAAGAACCCGCGCGTCGCAGGTTAATCGCGCGGCTGATCGCATAAACTCTGTCGCACCGGACTTGATCCGGGGCCTCCGGTCACAGCACGAGTCCCCGGATCAAGTCCGAGGCGGCGATGGTTTAGCCGCGTGCCGGATCGCTGCGCAGGAACCGCTTTGCCAGCATCCGCGTCAGCTTGCGGTGGGCTTTTGACACCCGCTGGCGCAGATGCATTGCGGCAAACACCGGCTGGTCGATCGCATCGACATCCGCCACATATTTGAACCGTCCCGTCGCCACCATTTCGGCGGCCTTTTCGGCCATGACAAACCCTGACCCGCCCATCGCCAACAACAGCGAGGCGATGGTGGAACTTTGCCCCACCGACAACGGCGCGCCGATCAATTCGGGCAAAGCGGTGCGATGCGCCTGCTCAAACGCCGCCGAGAAATGGCCCGAGATATAGGTCTCGGGTTTGATCTCAGCGCGGGTTTCGGCATCGGAACTGATCAGCCGATAGGGCAGGTCGGCCAGCGTGACGAAATGCAGATCGGGATGCGGTTTGGGGGTGAACAGCACGGCGAAATCATGCACGCCTGCGACAATATCGGCGCACATCTGCGCCGAATAATCCGGCTCGATATAGAATGCCATCTGCGGGAACATCCGCCGGAAATCGGCCAGAAGATCACCGATATAGGCATCGGCCAGATCGTTCTGGATGCCAATCCGCATGATCGCCGCAGCCTCGCCCGTGGGGGCCACCGCACGCTTGGCCTCGTTCCAATCCCGGCGCAGCATCCGGGCATGGGTTTCAAACCGCAAACCCTCGGTGGTCAGGTCCGTGCCCGCGCGTGACCTTGTGAACAACCGCACGCCTACCGCCGCCTCAAGCGTCTGCACGCGGGCCGAAACGGTGGATTGAGTCACATCCAGCCGCTCGGCGGTACGGTGAAAGCTGCGGGTTTCCACAAGGTCAAGGAAGGTATCAAGAAGTTCGATTTGCATGGGTCCGCTCCGCCGTTCGTCCGCAGTTATGATCTGATCGGTTCATTCGATCAATAGCGCAGCTTTGGGGGAATTGAAACCCTAAAGCCGCCGCCCGATAACAGGGCGGCAAAGACCCCGGAGTGAGCATGTCAGATTTTCCGAAAACCGCGCGCGTTGTCATCATTGGGGGCGGCGCTGTTGGGGCATCCAGCCTCTATCATCTGTGCAAAGCGGGCTGGACCGATTGCGTTCTGCTGGAAAAGAACGAGTTGACCGCAGGCAGCACCTGGCATGCCGCGGGCAATGTGCCGACGTTTTCGTCGTCGTGGTCGATCATGAACATGCAGCGCTATTCGGCCGAGCTTTACCGTGGCTTGGGCGAGGCGGTGGATTACCCGATGAACTACAACGTCACCGGCTCTGTCCGCTTGGCCCACACCCCCGAACGCCTGCAGGAATTTGAGCGGGTTGTCGGCATGGGCCGCTATCAGGGCATGGATCTGAAGATCCTGACGCCGGATCAGATTGCCGAAGTTTACCCCTTCATCGCCACGCATGATCTGGTGGGCGCGCTCTATGACCCCTACGACGGTGATATTGACCCGGCGCAGTTGACGCAGGCCCTCGCGAAAGGCGCGCGTCAGATGGGCGCGCGCATTGAACGTTTCTGCCCCGCAACTGGCGTGCGGCGCGAAGGCGATGAATGGGTGGTGGAAACCCACAAGGGCGACATTCGCTGCGAAATCGTCGTCAACGCCGCGGGTTACTATGCGCGCGAGGTCGGCAAATGGTTTGGCCGCGATGTGCCGATGATGGTGATGAGCCACCAATACATGCTGTTCGACACCATCCCCGAGGTCGAGGCCCGCACCAAGGCCGTTGGCCACAAGCTGCCGCTGTTGCGCGATGTCGACAGCAGCTACTATCTGCGGCAAGAGAAAAACGGCTTCAATCTTGGCCCCTATGAGGGCAACTGCAAGGCGCATTGGATCAGCAAGGATGATCCGTTCCCGGAAGACTTCAGCTTCCAGCTCTTCCCGGATGATCTGGAGCGGTTGGAGTGGCACATCAACGACGCCATGGCGCGGGTGCCCTTGCTGGCGACAGCACCCCTGACCAAGGTGATCAACGGCCCGATCCCCTACACCCCCGACGGCAACCCGCTGATCGGCCCGATGCCGGGCGTGCCGAATGCGTTCGAGGCTTGCGTATTCACCTTTGGCATTTGCCAAGCGGGTGGCGCGGGCAAGGTCTTGGCCGAATGGATCACCCAAGGCGCGACGGAATGGGATATGTGGTCTTGCGATCCGCGCCGCTTCACCGGGTTTGAGGATCAGGACTACTGCATCGCCAAGGGGATGGAGGTTTACGGCCACGAATACGCCATCCACTTCCCGCATCACGTCTGGGGCGAAGGGCGGGGCAAAAAACTGTCGCCGCTGCACGAGCGCACTGCGGCTTTGGGCGCGCAATTCGGCCCTTTCAACGGCTGGGAACGCCCGTTGTGGTATGCCCGCCCGGGTGACGATACGTCCGAGGCTGCGCAGCGCACTTGGGCGCGCAAGGGCCCGTGGTTCGATGCGGTGAAGGCCGAATGTGAAGCCGTGCGCGATGGCGTGGGCGTGCTGGATCTGCCGGGGTTCTCGCGATTCGAGGTTGAAGGCGCGGGGGCGGCGGATTGGCTTGCCGGCCGGATTTCGGGCGCTTTGCCGAAAGTCGGCCGCATGGGTCTGGCCTATTTCCCCGACGACAAGGGCCGGATTGTCACCGAAATGTCGGTGGTGCGGCGCGAAGAGGATGCGTTCACGCTGATCACTGCCGCCGTGGCGCAAAGCCACGATGGCGACTGGCTGCGCCGCGATCTGCCTGCGGGGCTCAGCTTCCGTGACCGCACCAATGATTTCACCTGCCTGATCGTGACTGGGCCGAAGTCTCGGGAATTGCTGGCAGGTTTGACTGGTGCTGATCTGACCGCGCCGTGGCTGTCGGTGCAGGGTGCCGTGGTGGCAGGGCAGGATTGTGCGCTGTTCCGTGTCAGCTTTGCTGGCGAACTCGGCTGGGAAGTCCACGCCACCCCCGCCCGGATGCCCGCGATTTACGACGCCATTCTGGCGGCGGGGGCCAAGCCCTTTGGCATGTTCGCGCTGAATTCCTTGCGCATCGAAAAGGGCTATCGGGCGTGGAAGGGCGATCTTTCCACCGATTACACCCTGCTGGAAGGCGGGCTGGAGCGGTTCATCAAATTCGACAAACCGCAGGATTTCCCCGGCAAGGCAGCGCTTCTGGCGCAAAAGCAACGCGGCGTGGCGAAGCGTTTTGCGACCTTGGTGATCGACGCAGGCGATCAAGACCCGCCTTACATGTCAACGATCTGGTCGGGTGATCAGGTGGTGGGCGAGTTGACCAGCGGCTACTTTGGCCACCGCGTCGGCGCCTGCATCGGGCTTGGCATGCTGCGCGCCGATCTGAACCAGCCGGGGCAAGCGGTTGAGGTGGAGATTTTCGGCAAACGCTATCCGGCGGTGGTGCAGGCCGACGCGCCGCTGTGGGATGCAAAGAACGAGCGCATCCGCGCGTGAGCGCCCAAGCCGGGGGAGGCAAGCCCCCCCCGGACCCTCCCCAAGCGGGGGGCTAGCCCCCGACCCCCAGAGTATTTTCGCCAAGATGAAAGACAAGTGATGGCTCAGATTCCGAACAAAGCGCGGGCGGTGGTGATTGGCGGCGGCGTCTCGGGCTGCTCGGTGGCCTATCATCTGGCCAAGATGGGCTGGAGCGATGTGGTGCTGCTGGAGCGCAAGCAGTTGACCAGTGGGACGACATGGCACGCGGCAGGGCTGATCGGGCAGTTGCGTGGCAGCGCCAATATGACCCGGTTGGCGAAATATTCGGCGGATTTGTATGTGAAGCTTGCCGCAGAGACCGGGGTGGAGACGGGGATGCGGCAGGTCGGCAGCATCTCGGTGGCGTTGACCGAAGCGCGGCGCGAGGAGTTGCTGCGTCAGGCCACGGTGGCGCGGATTTTCGACGTGGATGTCACCGAAATCTCGCCGTCAGAGGTGAAAGCGATGTATCCGCATCTGAACGTGTCGGATGTGGTGGGGGCGGTGCATCTGCCGCTGGATGGCCAATGCGACCCCGCCAATATTGCCATGGCCTTGGCCAAAGGCGCGCGTATGCGGGGCGCGCAGATTTTTGAGCATACAAAAGTCACCGGCGTCACCAAGGCGAATGGCAAAGTCACCGGCGTCGATTATGTCGATGCCAATGGCGAGCCGGGCCATATCGCGACCGATGTGGTGGTGAACTGCGGCGGTATGTGGGGACGCGATCTGGCCGAGGCCAGCGGCGTCACCCTGCCGCTGCACGCCTGCGAGCATTTCTACCTGATCACCGAACCTGTTCAGGGCTTGGGCCATCTGCCGGTGCTGCGGGTGCCGGATGAATGCGCCTATTACAAATCTGACGCTGGCAAGATGATGATCGGCGCGTTTGAGCCCGTGGCGAAGCCTTGGGGCATGAACGGTATCCGTGAGGATTTCATGTTCGACACGTTGCCCGAGGATTGGGACCATTTCCAACCGATCCTTGAAGACGCGATGAACCGGATGCCGCTGTTTCAGACCGCTGGCATCCACACCTTCTTCAACGGCCCGGAAAGCTTTACCCCCGACGACCGCTATTACCTGGGTGAAGCGCCGGAGCTGGGTGGCTACTGGGTGGCGGCAGGCTATAATTCGGTCGGCATTGCCGGATCTGGCGGCGCGGGCATGGCGCTGGCGCATTGGATTGTCGAAGGCGAAGCGCCCTTCGATCTGTGGGAGGTCGATATTCGCCGCGCCCAGCCGTTCCAGAAGAACCGCAAATATCTGAAAGAACGTGTCACCGAAACCCTTGGCCTGCTCTACGCCGATCACTTCCCCTACCGCCAAGTCGCCACCGCCCGCGGTGTGCGGCGCACGCCGCTGCATGAACATCTGAAGGCGCGCGGCGCGGTGTTTGGCGAGGTTGCGGGCTGGGAGCGTGCAAACTGGTTCGCCAATGAGGGGCAGGAGCGCGAATATCGCTATAGCTGGCAGCGGCAGAACTGGTTCGAAAACCAGAAGGCCGAGCATCTGGCGGTCCGCAATGGCGTCGGCTTCTTCGATATGACCTCGTTCGGCAAAATCCGCATTGAGGGCCGCGATGCCTGCGCCTTCCTGAACAAGGTTTGCGCCGCCGAGATGGATGTGGCCGTGGGCCGCATTGTTTACACCCAGATGCTGAACCAGAAGGGCTGCATCGAAAGCGATCTGACCGTCACCCGGCTGTCGGAAACCGCCTTCCTTGCCGTGGTGCCGGGGGCGACCTTGCAGCGTGATCTGGCCTGGCTGCGCCGCCATGTGGGCGATGCTTTCGCGGTGATCACCGATATGACGGCTGCGGAATCGGTGCTGTGCGTGATGGGGCCGAAATCGCGCGATCTGATGCAGCGCGTCAGCCCGAACGATTTCTCTAACGCCGCGCATCCCTTCGGCACCATGCGCCAGATTGAGGTCGGCATGGGGATCGCGCGGGCACATCGCGTCACTTATGTCGGCGAACTTGGCTGGGAGCTATATGTCTCCGCCGATCAGACCGCGCATGTGTTTGAGGCTTTGGAAGAGGCCGGGGCCGAACTGGGGCTGAAGCTGTGCGGGCTGCACACGCTGGATTCCTGCCGGATCGAGAAAGCCTATCGCCACTTCGGCCATGACATTACCGATGAAGATCATGTGCTTGAGGCGGGTCTGGGCTTTGCGGTCTCGAAGAAAAAGCCAAGCTTCATCGGGCGCGATGCCGTGCTGGCCAAGGCCGAGGCGGGCTTGGATCGCAAGCTGGTGCAGTTCCGCTTGGCTGATCCGGCCCCCTTGCTGTTCCACAACGAAGCCGTGGTGCGCGATGGCAAGATCGTCGGCCCGGTGACGAGTGGCAACTATGGCCATTTCCTCGGCGGTGCCATCGGCCTTGGCTATGTGCCCTGCAAAGGGCAATCGGACGCCGATATCCTTGGCAGCCGCTACGAAATCGAGGTCGCAGGCGTGCGGCACGCGGCGATTGCCTCGCTTGCGCCGATGTATGATCCGAAATCGGAAAGGATCAAGGCATGACGCTGGCCGCACGGCATCAGGCGTTTTGGGATCTGCACCAGCACGGCTGCTTCGTGATCCCGAACCCATGGGATGTGGGCTCGGCGCGGATGATGGCGGCGCTGGGGGCCAAGGCTTTGGCGACCTCCTCTGCCGCGCATGCTTTCACCATGGGCCGCCCCGATATCGGCGGCGTCAGCCGGGATGAGGCTTTGGCCCATGCCGAGATACTGGTGGCAGCAACCCCGCTGCCGGTGTCGGGCGATTTCGAGAATGGCTTTGCCGATGATCCTGACGGCGTGGCCGAGACCATTCGGCTTGCCGCCGAAGTGGGCCTGTCGGGCTGTTCTGTCGAGGATACCAACCCTGCCGATGCCTCATCCTACGCCTTTGATCTGGCGCTGGAGCGCGTGCGCGCGGCCGTTGCTGCCACCCGCGCGCTGGGGCGGCCTTTCGTGTTCTGCGCCCGCGCCGATGGCGTGATGAACGGCACCTATGACCTGGCCGAGGGCATCCGACGTTTGCAGGCGTTTGAAGCGGCCGGGGCGGATCTGCTTTATTTGCCGGTGCCGCCGGGCAAGGCAGAACTGGCGCAGGTTTTGGCTGCGGTGTCAAAGCCGGTCAACGCTTTGGCGGCGGGGCCGCTGAAGACGCTTAGCGTGGCCGAACTGGCTGCGATGGGTGTGCGGCGGATTTCGACGGGCAGCCAGATCGCGCGGGCAACGCATGCGGTGATCCGGGATGCGGTGGCGGCAATGCTGGGGCAGGGGTCTTTTGCGCCCTTGGCCGCAACGATGTCGGGTGATGCGGTGGATGAGATGTTGGCGCGCGGCGCTGTTTGAAAGGTTACGGCTGGGGGCTAGCCCCCAGACCCCCAGAGTATTTGTGCCAAAGTGAAAGGGCATAAGATGAGCGATATGGCAGAGATGGGCGAAGTTTGTGAACCCGCGCGCGCGCGGCGTTCGGGGGGGCGCACCGCACGGGTGGCGTTGCGGGCTGCACCTTTGGCCGATGACGTGAGGCCGGTGCGCGGCGGTATGGCGGGCGGGCAGTATAAACCGCTGACCGACGCCGGGATTCAACAGATCCACGCCGCAGCGCTTGACGCGCTGGAGCAGATCGGCCTTTCGCAGGCCCCGCCCTCGGGCGTCAAGCTGTTGACCGAAGCCGGGGCGATTCAGGGCGACGATGGCCGCATTCGCTTCCCGCGCGCCTTGGTCGAGGATATGCTGGCCGTCGCCGCGCGTGGCATCACCCTGCACGCCCGTGATCCTAAGCATGACCTGCACCTGACCGGCAACAATGTGCATTTCGGCACAGCCGGGGCGGCGGTGCATATCGTGGACCCTGTCAGCCTTGATTATCGTGAGTCCACCGCACAGGATCTGTATGACGCGGCGCGTCTGGTGGATAACCTTGACAATATCCACTTCTACCAGCGCACGATGGTTTGCCGCGATGTGGTGGACAATCAGGAAATGGACCTGAACACGCTTTATGGTTGCCTTGCGGGCACCAAGAAACACGTCGGCACCAGCTTCTCTGACCCGTCGCATGTCGCGGCTTGTTTCGATATGATCTACACCGTGGCGGGTGGCGAAGACAAATGGCGCGAACGCCCCTTTGTCAGCAATTCCAACTGCTTCGTCGTGCCGCCGATGAAATTCGCCGAGGAATCCTGCATCACGATGGAGGATTGCATCCGCCGTGGCATGCCGATGCTGCTGCTGTCAGCAGGGCAGGCGGGGGCGACCTCTCCGGCGCCCATTGCGCTGACCATAGTGCAGGCGATGGCGGAGTGTCTTGCCGGTGTGGTCTATGCCAACGCGATCAAGAAAGGTGCGCCCTGCATCTTTGGCACTTGGCCTTTCGTGTCCGATCTGCGCACCGGGGCGATGTCGGGTGGTTCTGCCGAACAGGCGCTGCTGACCGCTGGCTGTGCGCAGATGCACCATTTCTACGACCTGCCCGGCGGCGCTGCCAGCGGCATTTCCGACAGCAAACTGCCCGACATGCAGGCCGGGTGGGAGCAGGGCATCACCAACTCGCTCGCGGGCCTCGCTGGCCTGAACATGTGCTACGAAGCGGTGGGCATGCACGCCAGCCTTCTCGGGTTCTGCCTTGAATCCCTTGTTCTGGGCGATGACCTGCTTGGTCAAGCCATGCGCTTGGTGCGCGGCATTGATGTCACCCCCGACAGCACCAGCATCGAGGCGATGAAGGAGGTCTGCCTTGGCGGCCCCGGCCATTACCTCGGCAGCGATCAGACCCTGAAACTGATGCAGACCGAATACATCTACCCCGCTGTCGGCAACCGTATGTCGCCGAAAGAGTGGAACGAGGCCGGCAAGCCGCTGCTGCTTGACGCCGCGATTGCGCGCAAGAATAGTATCCTCGCCAAGGCTGGAAACGTGATTGATCCCGAGATCGACCGCATCATCCGCGCCAAATACAACATCTACTTCCAGTGAGGATGCCATGATCTCTGCCAACATGACCAAATTCTACATCAACGGCGCGTGGGTTCAGCCGAACTCTGCCGCGCGGATGGGTGTGGAAAATCCGGCGACCGAGGAAATCGTGGCCGAAGTCGCCTTGGGCAACCAAGCCGACATTGACGCCGCCATCACCGCCGCCCGCGCCGCGTTTGATGCCTATACCGTCTGGCCGGTGCAAAAGCGCATCGACCTCGTGAAGCGCATCCTTGAGGTCTACAATTCCCGCTACGAGGATTTCGCGCAAGCCATGTCCACCGAAATGGGCGCGCCGATTGAATGGGCGCGGGGCGCGCAGGCTTGGGCAGGGCAGGTGCATATCGAGGCGACCATCAAGGCCGCCGAGGAAATGGCTTGGGAATATTCGCGCGGCACCACCCGCATCGTGCATGAAGGCATCGGCGTTTGTGCCTTGATCACGCCGTGGAACTGGCCGATGAACCAGATCGCCTGCAAAGTGGCACCTGCGCTGATCGCAGGCTGTACCATGGTGCTGAAACCGTCGGAAATCGCCCCGCTGTCGGGCGTGCTGTTCGCCGAAGTCTGCCACGAGGCGGGCGTGCCACCGGGCGTCTTCAACTTGGTGAACGGCACCGGCCCGGAGGTTGGCGCGCGGATGTCGGCGCACCCCGAGGTGGATATGGTCTCTTTCACCGGCTCGACCCGCGCAGGCACTGCTGTGGCTGCTGCCGCTGCCCCGACCGTCAAGCGTGTGGCGCAGGAGTTGGGCGGGAAATCTGCCAACATCATCCTTCCCTCGGCAGATATTGCCGCAGCGGTGGCGGCGGGCGTCAATGCCATCATGTCCAACACCGGCCAATCCTGCGACGCGCCGACCCGGATGTTCGTGCAGCGCGATCAGCAGGCGCAAGCCTTGGCCGTCGCCAAGGAAACCGCTGAGGCGATCATCCCCGGCGATCCGACGCTTACGACCACCACGATGGGGCCGCTGATCTCGAAAACCCAGTGGGAGAAGGTGCAGCGCCTGATCCAGGCCGGGATTGACGAAGGTGCAACCTTGGTCACAGGCGGCTTGGGCCGTCCCGCAGGGCTTAACCACGGCTGGTTCGCCAAGCCGACGATCTTCGGCGATGTGCAGAACGAGATGACGATTTCCAAGGAAGAAATCTTCGGACCGGTGCTGTCGATCCTGCCCTATGACACTGTGGATGATGCCGTGCGCATGGCTAATGACACGGTTTACGGCCTAGCCGCCTATATCGCAGGCCCGGTGGAAGACGCCAAACCCGTCGCCCGCCGTCTGCGTGCCGGCACCGTCAACCTGAACTACCCCGATTGGGACACGTCAGCGCCTTTCGGCGGTTACAAACAGTCGGGCAACGGCCGTGAATATGCCGATTGGGGCATCCACGACTTCTGCGAAATCAAGGGCATCGTCGGCTACGGCGACTGAGGCGCGTAAACCGGGGGCGGGTGCTGCCGCCCCCCATTCCATAGGACTTACCATGCATTACGGATACATCGGCCTCGGCAACCTCGGGGCCGCCTGTGCGGGCTGTTTGCTGAAAGCTGGCTTTCAGGTCACGGTTTACGATCTGAACCCCGCCTTGGCCGCCCCTTTGGTCGCGCAAGGCGCGGTGCTGGCCACCAGTGCCGAGGCTTTGGCGGCGTCGGTTGATCATGTGATCACCTGCCTGCCATCGCCCGCCGTGTCGGAACGGGTGCTGCGGGGTATCCTGCCGCAGATGAAGCCGGGGGCTTCGTGGCTTGAGATGTCCACCTTGGGCCGCGATGATGTGCTGAAACTTGCAGCCGTTGCCGCGGAGTCAGGTGTGCGGATGATGGAACTTCCCGTCACGGGCGGCGTGCATCTGGCCTATCAGGGCAAGATCACCATGCTGGCAGGGGGCGACAAAGACCTGTTTGATTTGCACCACGCGGCGATGCAGGCCATGGGCGACAAGATTTTCCACATGGGGCCGCTGGGATCAGCCTGTATTATCAAGGTGATCACCAACATGCTGGCCTTCATCCATCTGAAAGCCACATCCGAGGCATTGATGCTGGCCAAGCGCGGCGGGCTTGATCTGGCGCAGTCTTGGCATGCGATTGCGGCCTCGTCCGGCAACAGTTTCGTGCATGAAACCGAAGGCGCGCTGATTTTGAACGGGTCGTATGATGTGGCGTTCAACGTCGATCTGGCGCTGAAAGATCTGGGTTTTGCCTTGGGCTTTGGCAAGGAATTTGGCGTGCCGCTGGATCTCGCCTCGATGACCAACCAGACCTATATCGCGGCGAAGGCGGCCTATGGGGGCGAGGCGCAATCGCCGATGATCGCCAAGCTGCTGGAAGACCTTCTCGGCACCGATCTGCGCGCCGAAGGTTTCCCGGCACGGTTGGAATAGCGGCTTGCAGACGGGGGGACTTTTCGGCGAAACTGTTAAAAATGTCTTAAAGTCACCACCCTAAGCCTTGGAAATGGATAAAGGTTTTTTGGTCCCGAGTTGGGACCATGGAAAGAACGATGGATAGAGCCTCTCAGACCCGCGCCGCCCAACTGCTGCATCACCGCAGCGCTGGCCTGAAAAAAGGCGATCCAATCAGCCTGCCCATCGTCCCCGCCGCGACCTTCCATCTGCCCGAGGTAGCGGGGGCGAGCCATTTCTACGGCCGCAACGGCATGACCACGTGGGAGGCGGTCGAAGATCAGCTCGCCTTGCTGGAGGACGCCCCCTGCATCAGCTTCCCCTCCGGCATGGCCGCGATTTCGGCGGCCCTGATGGCCACGCTGAAAGTCGGGGCCAAGCTGATCATCCCCGCCGACGGCTACTACGTGACCCGCGTGCTGTCCGAGGGGTTTCTCGCCCCGTTCGGCGTCGAGGTGGTCGAGATTGCCACCGCCGCCTACGCCGCCCATGATTTCACCGGCGCAAGCGTGGTCTATCTGGAAACCCCGTCGAACCCAGGTCTCGACGTGATCGACATCGCCGCCGTCTCTGCCCGCGCCCGCGCAGCCGGGGCGGTGGTGATCGTGGACAACACCACCATGACCCCGTTGCTGCAACGCCCCCTCGACCTCGGTGCCGATCTGGTCGTGGCCGCCGATACCAAAGCCCCCGCAGGCCATTCCGACGTGCTGTTCGGCCATGTCGCCGGGCGGGATGCGGCCTTGATGGCCCGCGTGAAGGATTGGCGCCGCCTGTCAGGCGCTGTCCCTGGCCCGTTCGAGGCATGGCAAGTCCACCGCGGCATCGAGACGCTGGAACTCCGTCTGGAACGGATGTGCGCCTCTGCCCACGTGATCGCCGAGCGGTTGCAGGCGCATGGCGCGGTGAGAAATCTGCGCTATCCGGGTCTGGAGGGCGACGCGTCTTACCAGATTTCCAAAGCGCAGATGCAGGGATTTGGCTTTCTAATCGGCTTTGAGCTGGCAGATGAGGCCCGGGCCGAGCGGTTTCTGGCGGATTGCCGCTATATCGTGCAATCGACCAGCTTTGGCGGCACCCATACTTCGGGCGAGCGGCGTGCGCGCTGGGGTGATAAAGTTGACCCCGGCTTTATCCGGCTGTCGGTGGGGATCGAGCCGCTGGAGCCGCTGTGGAGCGCGATGGAAGCAGCGCTGAACGCCTGACGCCGCGCGATTTCTGGGACAGAAATCGGCACGGAATTTTTGTAAAATTCCGAAGCCTGTCGCGCGCGTCAGAGCAGGTTGATCAGCCGCGCAGCCTCGTCGCGCGGTGCGATCAGCGGGGCGCGGTCTTCGCCCGGAAAGAACCGCGCGCGGGTGGCGGTGGGCATCGGGGCAGGGGTTTCGATGCGCACCTTTGGGCCGATGGCAGCAGTTTCAGCAGCCCAACTGCGGGCAAGTGCGATTTGCGCCGCCTTGCTGGCACCGTAAGCGCCAAAGAATTTCTCACCCGCGCGCGGATCCTCAAAGAACATCGCCTGACCTTCGCCTGCGCGCAGTAAAGGCTCGATCATCGGGATCAGCGTGCCGGTGGCGCGGACGTTGGTGGCGATGCTTTTGTCCCAATCCTTGACATCCAGCGATCCTGCCGGGGCGAGCGGCGCTGCATGCACCGCAGTATGCGCCCAGAGGTCCAGTTTACCCCAGCGTTGATGGATCGACAGGCAAAGATGCCGCATCGCATCGTCATTGGTGACATCCATCGGCGCCAGTGTGACGGCCCCCATGCCGGGCAAGCCCAGCGTCTTGATACGGTCGTCTAGGTCTTCCAAGCCACCCACGGTGCGCGCCACTGCCACGACATGCCAGCCCCGCGCACAGAGTTGTTCGGCCATAGCGGCACCCAGTCCACGCGAGGCTCCGGTGATCAGGGCGAGGCGGTCTGTCATGGTTTGTCCTTCAAGCGCGGGTTTGGCGGTGGCGTTGGATGCCTACGGCGGGAGTATTTGAGCCAATGTGAAAGGGCAAGAGGCGGGGATAGCCGGGTGGCGAAGTTATTCCGTGGCGTTGTGGCGCACGCTCCATTCGGCCATCGCGGCGTCAAGATCGCCTTTGGCACCGATCCAATCCCAGAATTTCGGGAAATCCTGCTGCATGGTTTCGACCTGCATCTGCATGACTTTGGTCTTGTCGCGCAGGAAGTAGGTGATGTTGCTGGTGATCGTATCGACCAGATCCTCGGCAATCGCTGTGATATCGGTCTTGGGTTTGCGCAGCACGAGATTGCACAGCATGGTGTCGCGATAGGCTTTCACAAGGCCGTAGTTCTTGCGCGCGACGTAGGATTGGATAACGGCGTCACGGTCACGGGTGAGGTGGACATAGAACGGGGTGTCGCCGAAGCTGGCATCGAGCTTGCCCGTCCACCACGCGAGACGGTTGTCGACCTCGATGTGGTTGTCCGGATAGGCGAAACGGTTGGTGCCCAGCAGGTGTGTACGCGATTCGTGTTTCGCGGTGAAGTTTGTCATATGTTCGGCTGCGCGGGTGAAGGTTTTTGAGCCGCAGCGGCCGGTGCAAAGGACGAATACTTGGGTCATGGGGCCAGTTCAGCTTGGCGGGCGTGGATGATTTTCGCGACCAGCGCCGGGGGAAGGGGGTGATCCGGGGTGAACAGAACGCCGGATTTCGAGGTTTTGAAGGGGGTGCAGTCGATCTTGGCGATGATGTTGCCAGAGTGCGGATAAAGCCCGAGGTGGTGGGTGAAGGCGGCGTAGCCTGCGACCATCTTGCCTTTTGGGCCCGGTGCGCGGAAGCCAGGCATGGCGTAGGACATGCATTCGATATGGTCGGGCAGCAGGGTTTTGAGTTGGGCGCGCAGCGCTTCGGCTGCGGCCCGGAAGCTTGGCGGCAGGGCGGAAAGGTAGCTGTCTACCTCTGCGCTCATTCTGCCGCTTTCATCTGGAAGCCTTCCTCGATCTTGTCCGAAGGGGCGATCGGGTATTCGCCCGAGAAGCAGGCGTCGCAATATTTCGGCGATGCGGCATCGCGGCCCGCAGCTTCACCTGCGGCACGGTAGAGGCCGTCGAGGGTAATGAACTTGAGGCTGTTGACGCCGATCCAGTCGCGCATTTCATCCTCGGTCATCGTCGCGGCGAGGAGTTTGGAGCGTTCGGGGGTATCGACGCCGTAAAAGCATGGCCAAGCGGTGGGCGGGCTTGCGATGCGGAAGTGGACTTCGGCCGCGCCGGCCTCGAGGATCATGTCTTTGATTTTGCGGCTTGTGGTGCCGCGCACGACTGAGTCGTCGACCAGGATCACCCGTTTGCCTTTGATCAGCGCGCGGTTGACGTTGAGTTTCAGGCGCACGCCCATGTTGCGGATGGATTCCGACGGCTCGATAAAGGTGCGGCCCATGTATTGGTTGCGGATGATGCCCATGGCGTAGGGGATGCCGGATTGCTGGCTGTAGCCGATGGCGGCGGGCGTGCCGGAATCGGGCACGGGGCAAACGAGATCGGCGTCAACCGGGGCCTCTTTTGCCAATTCCACACCGATCTGACGGCGGGTTTCATAGACCGAGCGACCGCCGAGGATGCTGTCGGGGCGGCTAAAATAGACATGTTCAAAGATGCAGAACCGCGATTTGGCTGGGGTGAAGGGGCGGGTGGATTGCACCTTGCCGTCTTCGATCACCACCATTTCGCCGGGTTCGATCTCACGCACGAATTCGGCGCCAATGATGTCGAGGCCGCAGGTTTCGGAGGACAGCGCCCAAGCGGAATCGCCGATGCGGCCCAGAACCAGCGGGCGCACGCCCAGGGGATCGCGCACGCCGATCAGCTTGGTGCGGGTCATCGCCACCACCGAGAACGCGCCTTCGACCCGGCGCAGCGCGTCTTTGATGCGTTCCGAGATGTTCTTCTGGATCGAGCGCGCCATCAGGTGAATGATGCACTCGGAATCCGACGAGGATTGGAAAATGCTGCCGCGCTCGATCAACTCGCGGCGCAGGGCGGCGGCGTTGGTGAGGTTGCCGTTGTGGGCGATGGCGGCCCCGCCCATGGAAAACTCACCAAAGAACGGCTGCACGTCGCGGATGGCGGTGGCGCCTTTTGATCCGGCGGTGGAATAGCGGACATGGCCGATGGCCAAGCTGCCCGGCAGGGTTTCCATCACATCGGCTTTGGTGAAATTGTCGCGGACATAGCCAAAGCGGCGGGCCGAGTTGAAGCCGGTTTTCGGATCGTAGGAGACGATGCCGCCTGCCTCTTGCCCGCGGTGTTGCAGGGCGTGCAGGCCGAGGGCGACGAAGTTCGAGGCATCAGAGACGCCGATCACGCCGAAAATCCCGCACTCCTCCTTCAGCTTATCATCGTCGAAAGGATGGGCATAGAAGGGTTGCATGGAGCCTCCGAATCCGGGTTCGTTCGCGCCCCTCATGTAGGGCGAAAGGGGGGCAATGTCACCCCCCTGTTACCCGTCTTTATGCTGCATTGCGGCAGAGAGGCTGTGCAATCAGTTCGACGGTGCGGTTTCTGGCGCGGTCGTGGGCGCGATTTGCGGCGTTACAGTGGTTTCGCGCGCACAGGTGGCGGTCAACTCGTTATAGCGCGCTACCACCCAGTTGGGCGCATCGGTCGGCACGGCCGAGTTGATGTCGCCTTGGAACGAGGCGAAGATCTTGGCCGAGCGCGAATTATCCACCATCGGCACGGTGTTTGCGGCGACGGCGCGGTCGTATACCAGAAAGGCGATGCCGACCAGCAAGACGCCGCGCACGACGCCGAACAGAAAGCCCAGACCCTGATCCAGACCGCCCAGCACCGAGCGTTGCACCACCGAAGAGAACAGCGGCGTGAACAAAGCGGCGATGATCAGGCCGACGGCAAAGACGGCGGCAAAGCCTGCGATCAGCGACAACTCGCAGTTTTCGAGAAACTTGCCGACAGCGGGGATTTCCTTGACCAGCGGCTGCGCCTGCGCCGCGAACATGTAGGCCAGCACAGCGGCGCCGACCCAGCCGACAATCGCCATCACTTCGCGCACGAAGCCGCGCGAATAGGCGAGGATCGCCGATAGCACGATGATGCCCGCGACGCCTGCATCAACAAGGGTAAAACCTTCCATCTTCCGCTCCTAAAGGCTTAGCCCGCCCCAAACATTTCCCCGAGGCGTTAGCCGGCCCCGAACATTTCACCGACAAAGGCGGTCAGATCCGGCATTTGCCGCACCTTCATGCCCTCGACCTGCCCAAGTTTAGACCCCTTGGGCGCGATTGCCTGTGAGAAACCAAGTTTTGCGGCTTCTTTCAACCTGTTTTCGGTCTGACTGACCGGGCGGAGTGCCCCGGAAAGGCTGATTTCTCCGAATAACACTGTTTCCGGCGGGATGCTGACGTCTTCGCGGGCCGAAATCAGCGCAGCGGCGACGGCAAGATCGGCGGCGGGTTCGGTCACGCGCATCCCGCCTGCGACGTTGAGGAACACATCAAGCCCCGCAAACGGGATGCCGCAGCGGGCTTCCAGCACGGCGAGGATGGTTGAGAGGCGGCCTGAGTCGAGACCCACCACGGTGCGGCGCGGCGTGCCAAGCGGCGAGGGCGCGACAAGGGCCTGAATTTCGGTCAACACGGGTCTGGTGCCTTCGATACCTGCAAAAACCGCCGAGCCGGGGGTGGGCTGGCCGCGCTCTGACAGGAATAGCGCCGAGGGGTTAAGGACTTGTTGCAGCCCGTCGCCGGTCATCTCGAACACACCGATTTCATCCGCCGGACCGAAGCGGTTTTTCACCGCGCGCAGGATGCGGAATTGGTGGCCACGCTCGCCTTCGAAATAGAGCACGGTATCGACCATATGTTCGACGACGCGCGGGCCAGCGATCTGGCCGTCTTTGGTGACATGGCCCACGAGGATCACCGCCACGCCACGGCGTTTGGCGAAGGTCACGAGCTCGTGTGCGGCAGCACGGACTTGGGAGACCGAGCCTGGGGCGCTATCGACCGTATCGAGCCACATGGTCTGGATCGAATCGATGATCGCCAAGCCGGGGCGTTCGTTATCAAGCGTGGTCAGGATGTCGCGCAGGTTGGTTTCCGCACCCAAGGCAACGGGCGATTGTGTAAGGCCCAGACGGGCGGCGCGCATTTGCACTTGGGCAGTGGCTTCCTCGCCCGAAATATACAGGCACTTGACGCCGTGACGCGAGAAGGATGCGGCGGCTTGCAAAAGCAGGGTGGATTTGCCGATGCCCGGATCGCCGCCGACAAGGATGGCCGAGGCAGGCACAAGGCCGCCGCCCAGCACACGGTCTAATTCGTCAATGCCCGAGGATGCGCGCGGCGGCGCCTCGCCCACCGTGGCAAGGTCGGTAAGGTGGATGGCGCGGCCCTTGCCGCCCAAGGCTTTCGGGCCAGCCGACAGCGGGGCTTCCTCGACCAAGGTGTTCCAGCTGCCGCAACCTTCGCATTTGCCGATCCATTTGCGATGGGATGCGCCGCAGGTGGTGCAGGTGAAGGTGGGGGAGTTCTTGCTCATGGCTTTCCATGCCCGGAAATCGGCCCAGCCTCAAGATGTTTCCGTTTTGTGCGATATGAACAGCGACACAATGATGCAGACGGTGAACAGGTAAAGGCCCCAGCCGGTTTCAATCGTGACATAGCCGGCACCCTTGGCGATGATCAGGTAAAGGGCGATCAGGAAGACTTCGGCCATCGCAAGTTTGCCCAGGATATGCAGTGCGGGCAGGGTTTTCGGCGACAGCAAGCCAAAGTGGATCAGCGCAAGGCCAAGGGTTTTGGCGAAGGGGGCAAAGATCGCCAGAAACGTCACCAGCAGCGCAAAGGCGGGGTCGCTGCCCCAAAGGGATTGCAGCCCGGTGATCACCGAGATTTCATCCATGCCAAAGATCGGCAGCAAAGCGGCGCGCAGCAAGGGCGCGAACCATGCCACCGGGAACAGGATCAGCAGCGCGAGGTTAAGGTACTTCACAGCAAGGCCAGCGTCAGAAGGATGGCGGCAAGCGGCAGAGAAAACGCAAATCCGATCAGCCCATATCCCAGCGCGCCGATGATGCCGCCCAGCAGAAAAGTGCCCAACAGTTGCAACAGGATGCCCAGTTTGGCGCGGTCGGCATGGATCGGGGCATGAAAGGCGCGGCCATAGACGGCACGGCCGAGCTCGATGCCGACATCGGTGATCATGCCAGTCGCATGGGTGGTGCGGATGCGGGCGTACGAGATTTTGGTGATGGTGGCGTTTTGCAGGCCCATGATGAAGCACAAAAGCCCAAGGCTCAGCGGATGGGCGATGGCTTCGGGCAGCGGTGTCGCCCCCAAGGCGGCAAGGGCTGCCAGCAACGCGCCTTGCAAGCCGATGGGCAGGGAATACTGATGCGTAGGTTTGTGAGCACGACCCCAGTTGATCACGATGGCCGAACTGGCCGCGCCGCAGATGAACAGGCTAATCGCCAAAAGGCTTTGCCCGACAAGGGCAAGATTTTGCAGCACAAGGTTATCGGCGATCGCCGAAAGATAGCCGGTCATATGCGAGGTATAGCTGCCCAAGAGAATAAAGCCGCCCGCATTGGCCGACCCGGCGATGGCGGCAAGGATCAGGGCAAGCGCGCGGTCAGAGCTTGCCGCGCGGTGATGCGCTGCGATCAGCCGCGCACGGCGCAGGACCTGCGATCTGGGGCCGATGGCGCGGCTGGGCGTGGGCGTATCGGCTTGGCGATGGGGCGGGCGGGGCATGTGCGGCTCAGGTTGGTTCGCCGTGCAGTGTTACGCCGCCAAACTTCTGGCGCAAGGGCACTATTTGCCGGGTTTCGGCAGGGCCACCACATTGGCGTCGCGGTGATCCTCCAGATCGAAATCATAGCCCAAGGTCGGCAGGATTTCCTTCAGATCTGCCTCAAGCCGTTTCAGTTGCACCTGCGCCTGCATTTCTTCGGCCTGCACATCTCCCATCCAGCGGCGGAGTTCGTCACAGGTGCGCTGCGCGATGACCAGACGGTCAGTCAACTGCTGCACTTCCTCTTGTCGCTGTTGCAGAAAGTTCTTAGCACGGGCGACCTTGATATCGGAATAGGCCTGCGCCAGATCGCGGGTCTCGACGCTCATCTGTGCGGCGAGTTGCAGAAGTTCCGGTTCCAGATGCTGAAAATCCGGGTGCTGGCGCAGATGCTCCATCCGGGCGCGCATTGCCTCAAACTCGCCTGACAGCGCGAAGGCCCCGGCGCGGTCGGCTGCATGGGCTTGACGGTAGGCTTGCGCAACATCCTCGCGCCCCATCGCAAAGCTGCGGTGGCTGCGCTCTAGCCGGGACATGCGGGAATTGGCGGGCAGATAGAAGGTCATTAACACGACCATCAGCGTCAGCCCCAGTTGCAGCCACATCCCGGCATTGGGCAGGGCGGTGCCGCCGAAGAACAAGGCAATCTGTGGCCAAGGCAATAGGCCAAGGGCGGCAGCAACGCTGGCGGCGATCAGGATCAGCGCCAATGCCACGATCATCCCCTGTGCTGCCGTTTGCACCACGATGCGCGCTGTCTGCGCCGTCTCGCGCCAATTCACTGACATGATACCCCCGACCAGCCACGCCGCTTTGCGACTTGCTTTCAAAGAATACCTTTCCGAATTGACGAAAATTTGCAAACATTTTGCTGAAATCGCAGTATCTTAGCGATCAAATCGCCGAGGATTGCGAGAGTTGTTTCCGAGACGGCAACAGTTGCACAACCGTTGCGGGAATTCGGAAGCCTTAGGCGGAAAGCGCGCTGTAGGCGAAAGCTGCCAGCACCAGGATACCCGAGAGAATCACCAACAGATGCGCCCAGCGGGGATGCAGACCCGAGCGCCAAGCCTCGCGCAGCCAGTCTTGCAGCACATAGCCAAAGGTAAACAGCGTCATCGAGCGGTTCATGCCAAGAAGGTCTGCGTCTGTCGGGTGCCATGGTGCAAGCATCCACAACGTCAGCGCGATTGAGGTGATCACCTGCACCCAAGCCAGAATCCGGTCATCAGATCGCGCGTTCAGGCTGGCGATTCCGGCCACGGCGATGGCGGCGGGAAGCGTGGCGATGGCAACCGCCACCAAGGGGCGCTGCGTCAAGGCGATCAGTTGTGCGCCAAGGCCAAGCAGGTCGATCATCGCACTGATTCAATTGGGCCGTCGGCACGGCCATGGATGAACTGTTGCAGGTAAGGATCGTCGGCCTGATCCATATCGGCGACAGGCCCGGTCCAGCGGATCAGCCCGTCGTGCAGCATCGCCACCCGGTCGGCGATGGCGCGGACCGAGGACATATCATGCGTGATCGTCATCGCGGTCGCGCCCATTTCGGTGACGATCTCTCGGATCAAGGCATTGATCACGCCCGACATGATCGGGTCCAGCCCGGTGGTGGGTTCGTCAAAGAAGATGATCTCGGGCTCGGCAGCGATGGCACGGGCAAGGCCGACGCGCTTTTGCATGCCGCCCGACAGCTCTCCGGGGAACTGGTCGGCGGTCTCTGGTTTCAGCCCGACGCGGCGCAGCTTTTCGATGGCGATGGCACGCGCATCGTCCTTTGGGCGCTTGGTGGCGCCGCGCATCAGGCGAAAGGCGACGTTCTCCCAGACACGCAAGCTGTCAAACAGCGCGCCGCCTTGGAACAACATGCCAAAGCGGGCCAGGAACGCATCGCGATTGGCCTCGCGCACGTCGGCACCGTCAAGGGTGATGCGGCCAGAATCGGGCGTGACCAGCCCAAGGATCGACTTCAACAGAACCGATTTTCCGGTGCCAGAGCCACCAATCACCACCATGCTTTGACCGCGTGGGATTGTCAGATTGACGCCACGCAGCACGTGGTTCTTGCCGAAGGTCTTGGCGACGCGGGAAAGCTCTATCATGATCCGAACATCACCGAAGTCAGCACGAAGTTTGCGGCAAGGATCAGGATAGAGGCCGTGGCCACCGCGTTTTTGGTGGCGGACCCCACGCCCTGCGCGCCGCGCCCCGAGTTCATGCCGTAATAGCAGCCGATCAGCGTGGCGATAAAGCCGAACACCGCGCCTTTGATAAGCGATGACACCACATCCGTGGTTTGCAGGAAATCCACGGTGTTCTTGATATAGCTGGCGCGGTTGAAGCCTAGTTGCTCGGTGGACACCAGAAAGCCGCCCATGATGCCGATGATATCGCCCACCCCCACCAACAGCGGCACGGTCAGAAAGCCTGCCAGCACGCGCGGAACGGTGAGGTATTTCATCGGGTTGGTGGACAAAGTGGTCAGCGCGTCGATCTGCTCCGTCACCTTCATCGTGGCGATTTCAGCCGCGATGGACGAGGTGACGCGGGCCGCGATCATGAGGCCGACCAGCACCGGCCCAAGTTCGCGCACCATGCCGATGGCGACGATCTGCGGAACCACCGCTTCGGCGGAAAAGCGTTGTCCGCCAGCATAGATCTGCAACGCCAAAGCCCCGCCAGTGAAGATCGCGGTCAGCCCGACGACAGGCAGCGACAGCCAGCCGACTTGCAGCAAGGCGGTGAAGAACTCGCGCCGGTAAAACGGTGGGCGGGCGAGGTGATAGAGTGTGACGGCGGCGTAGATCGCCACCCGGCCCAAGGCAGCCAGCGCGTTGAAGGTGGCGCGGCCAAGGCTGGCGAGTGCTGATGCGGGCAGGGCAAGCAGGCTCACACCGCGCCCTCATAATAGCGGCGGTTGTAGCGATGGCTGAGGCTTGTCAGGATTTCATAGCCGATGGTGCCTGCGATATCGGCCAGATCATCCGCGGACTGGTTCGGGCCAATGATATCCAGATAGCGCGGGATCTGCGGCAGATGGCTGATATCGACGGTGATCAGATCCATCGACACCCGGCCAATCAGCGGGCAGGGCGTGTCGCCATCCCACAGCATGGCGTTGTTCGACAGGGTGCGCGGCAGGCCATCGGCATAGCCTGCCGATAGCGTTGCCACCATTGATGGGGCCTCCGCAATCCAGGCGCAGGAATAGCCCACAGCCTCGCCCGCGGCGACCGCACGGGTCTGGATCACCGGCAGCGACAGAGTGACGGCAGGGCGCGCGGCCTCATATGGGCGGCCACCGTAAAGGCCGATGCCGGGGCGGGTCAGGTCGAAATGATACTTCGGCCCAAGCAGAATACCCCCCGTAGCGGCCAGACTGCGCGGAATACCTGTGCCGTTGGTCATGGCAAGGAAGGTCGCCAGCTGGGTTTCGTTCAGCGCGTGGTCAGGATCATCGGCACAGGCCAGATGCGACATCAGCAGTTCTGGCCCGGCCTCCAGCACGAAGGGGGCAATCGCCTCCCATTCGGGTTCTTCCATGCCCAGCCGGTTCATGCCGGTGTCAAGCTGCACGCCAAAGGCATGGCCGGGCAGTGATTCGAGATGGCGGGTGACTTGATCGAGGCTGTTCAGCATTGGCGTGAGGTCAAGATCGCCGATCATGTCGGTATCGCCGGGCATGTGGCCCGACAGGATGCAGATTTGCGGCCCCGGCCCCAGAACCTGACGCAGCGTGGCACCTTCTTCGGCCACCGCCACGAAGAACCGCCGCGCCCCGGCCTGCGCCAGCGCACGGGCGACGCGGGTGATGCCAAGCCCGTAGGCATCGGCTTTCACCACAGCAGCGGTTTGCACCCCTGAAGCAGAGGCTTTGTCCAAGGCGCGCCAGTTGGCGGCGATGGCGTCGAGGTCGATGGAGAGGGTTGCTGTAGACATAGCGTGGTTTTGACAGGGCCATGCGCGGGGTCAAGGGGGAATTCGTGGGCAAGCGCGATAGTGCGGCGATCTCGGGGGCCATCGAGGCCTCGATTGATCGCCGCTGCCGCAGAACTTGCCTGCAAAAGCTGGCGCTTTTGCGCTCAAGTGCCGATGGCGCGGTCAAGGTGCGTGTAGCCGCCATCGACGAACAGCCATTGCCCGGTGGTATGGGCGGCGCGCGGAGACAGCGCGAAAACCGTGGTGGCGGCGATCTCGCGCGCTTCGGTCATGCGCTGGCCCAGCGGGATCCGGTCGGTGATCTGCGCCTTTTGCGCGGCAGGGTCGGGGAAGCTTTGTAGCCAAGCCTCATACATCGGGGTCAGCACTTCGGCGGGGATCACTGCATTCACCCGCACGCCCCAAGGCGCAAGGGCTGCGGCCCATTCCCGCGTCAGCCCCAGTTGCGCAGCTTTTGCCGCGACATACGCCGAGGTGCTGCCTTGGCCGGTGACAGCGGTTTTCGAGGCGATGTTGACGATCGCCCCGCTGTTTGCCTTCAGATCGGCTTGCAACAGGTGGACGAGGGTGTAGTAGTGCAAAAGGTTCTGATCGAGCGAGGCGCGGAATTCATCCGGCCGGGTATCAAGGCCAAGGCTGTCATTCGTGCCTGCGTTGTTCACCAAAGCATAAATGCGCCCCCATTGCGCCTGCGCTTGTGCAACGGCGCGGCGGCAATCTTCATCGCGCGCAAGATCGGCCTGCACCCAGCCTGCCTGCGGGCAGAGCGATGCCAGGTGCCTCAAAAAGCTGTCTGACGGAGCATTGCGGGCAAAGATCACCGGGATCGCGCCCTCTTCGGCCAGCGTTTCGCTGATCGCAGCGCCAATGCCCGCACCGCCGCCGGTGACGATCACCACTTTGTCTCTCAGCCCCAGATCCATCGTTGCCTCTTGTCCAAATTGTCGCGTTATGCTGACCGCTGCGCATGGGCTTGCCAAGTGGCAAGCCGGCGATTTTGGCAATTGCGGGGGGAGTCGGCCTAGGTGGTGCAGGCTTGTCCCCATCGAGGGGACCGCGCCCGCGCTGCCGCAGCAAGACCTTTGCAACGGCACGCGGCGGCTGACCTGCGTCTCCGACGGGAGTATTTGTGCCAAGATGAAGCCGCAGGGCGCATGGGGTCAGAACCCCACGTCGTCGCCGGGGCCAGAGCCTTGCCATTGCTTAGCGAGATTGCCAAAGCGGGTGAAGCGACCTTCGAACGACAGTTCCACCGAGCCGATAGGGCCGTGGCGCTGCTTGCCGATGATCACTTCGGCCTTGCCGCGCACCTGCTCCATGATTACCTGCCATTGGGCGATCTTTTCCAACTCGTGATCGCCGGGCTTTTCGCGTTCTTTGTAATATTCATCACGATACACAAACATCACCACATCGGCGTCCTGCTCGATCGATCCGGATTCGCGCAGATCGGACAGTTGCGGGCGTTTGTCTTCGCGGCTTTCCACCTGACGCGAAAGCTGGCTGAGGGCGATCACCGGGATGTTGAGTTCCTTGGCGATGGCCTTCAGGCCTTGGGTGATTTCCGAGACTTCTTGCACCCGGTTGTCGCCCTTGCCAGTGCCTTTGAGCAGTTGCAGGTAGTCGATGATCAGCACATCCAGCCCATGCGTGCGTTTCAGACGGCGGGCACGGGCGGCAACTTGGCTGATCGGCAGCGCTGGGGTGTCGTCGATGTAAAGCGGGCAGGATTCTAGCTCTTTCGCGGCTTCGACGAATTTGCGGAACTCGAATTCCTGCATGTCGCCACGGCGGATTTGCTCGGAGGGCACTTCCGACGCTTCGGACAGAATCCGGGCGGCGAGTTGTTCCGAACTCATCTCAAGGCTGAAGAAGCCCACGACGCCGCCTTCGACAGCGCCTTCGTGGCCCTCATGGGTGCGCCCGCGCTTGTAGGCTTTGGCGACGTTGAAGGCGATGTTGGTGGCCAGCGAGGTTTTGCCCATCGACGGACGGCCAGCGAGGATCAGAAGGTCAGAGGCGTGCAAGCCGCCAAGTTTCTTGTCGAGATCAATCAGCCCGGTAGAGATCCCCGCCAAGCCGCCGCCGCGCTGATAGGCGGCGTTGGCGGTGTTGACAGCTTCGGTCACGGCTTTCAGGAACGACTGAAAGCCGCGCTCGGCCACGCCTTGTTCGCCGAGTTTGTAAAGCCGCTGTTCGGCCTCGATGATCTGATCCTTGGGTTCGGAATCAATCTCGACCTTGGCGGCCTTGGCGGTCAGATCGCGGCCCAGCGACATCAACTCGCGCCGCACCGCCAGATCATAGATCATCTGCGCATAATCGCGCGCGGCATAGGACGAGATCGCAGCCCCGGCGAGGCGGACAAGGTAAGAGGCGCCGCCAAGCTCTTTCAACCCGTCGTCATCCTCGAAATACACCTTCAGCGTCACCGGAGAGACGAGGGCGTTTTTCTGGATGCGGGCGGCGGCGCGTTCAAAGATGCGCTGATGCACGGGGTCGAAGAAATGTTCGGGCTTCACGAGGCTTGCGATGCGGTCATAGACATCGTTGTTGGTCAGGATCGCGCCCAGAAGCTGCTGTTCGGCCTCGATATTATGCGGCAGCGCTTCGGTTTCCGGGGCGGCGGCTGCCACGGCGGGGGGCATCTGGCGCAGGGTGGCAATTTCGTTCATCGGGTGCCTCATGCTCTGACCCGGAGGAACCGGGCAGGGGGCGTTCTTGCCCCATATTGGCCTGCCGCGATAGGCAGGCATAGGTTGGTGGATAAGTCTGAATTGAGTCGCGTGGCGACAGGGCATTCTACCACATCTTGCGGTGTGATAGCGGAGATTCCCCCATCACAGGCCAGAATCGGCAGAGTTATTCACATCCCACCCACAGGCCGCTGCCTTGCGCGGGGCAAAAGATTTCTGTGGATTACTTTGCGCCGCGTGCAGCTTGCCAAGCGCGCGGGTCTTTTAGGAAAGCCTCCACCTCGGCCAAGGTCTTGGCGTCAAACGCGCCTTGTGCCCGCGCCTCGGCCAGCACATCCCACCAGGTGCAGAGGTGATGCAGCGCTACGCCATGATCGGCAAGGCGCTGGGTGGTTTCGGGGAAAATGCCGTAATAGAAGATCACGGCGGTATGGGCGCAAGTGGCCCCAGTCTCGCGGATGGCATCGACAAAGGACAGTTTGCTGCCGCCGTCGGTGGTCAGATCTTCCACCAGCAGCACGCGCTGGCCTTCGCGCATCTCGCCCTCAATCCGGGCGTTGCGGCCATAGCCTTTCGGCTTTTTGCGCACATAGGTCATCGGCAGCGCCAGCCGTTCAGCCACCCAAGCGCCGAACGGAATGCCTGCGGTCTCACCGCCCGCGATGTTGTCAAACGCCTCGAACCCGGCGTCGCGCATCACGGTGACGGTCAGGAAATCCATCAGCGTCGCACGGATGCGCGGGTAAGAGATCAGCTTGCGGCAGTCGATATAGGTCGGGCTGGGCAGGCCAGAGGCAAGGGTGAAGGGCGTCTCGGCATTGAAATGCACCGCCTTGATCTCCAGCAGTGCGCGGGCGGTGAGGCGGGCGATTTCTTCACGCGCGGGAAAGCTGGTGGGGATCATGACGGTTCCTTTCTGG
This sequence comes from Cypionkella sinensis, assembly GCF_042646385.1. NCBI lineage: Bacteria > Pseudomonadati > Pseudomonadota > Alphaproteobacteria > Rhodobacterales > Paracoccaceae > Cypionkella > Cypionkella sinensis. The sequence continues at coordinate 563,132 of NZ_JBHRTO010000001.1, forward strand.
GGCTTTCATCTTGGCCTAAATACTCCCGCCGGAGGCTTCTGCAGCAGGCCACAGGAGCCTCCGGCGGGGATATTTGACGACAGATGAAATGGCTTGGCGTCGGTTCAGGCTTCGACGTGCCAATGCACGGGAAAGCCAGGGTTGAAGACTGTGACGGGGCCAGCTTCGGTGAGGATTTTCTCGGGGAAGCTTTGCGGCAGTTCATGTTTGACGAGGGTGAGCGTGGTTTCATTCACCGGCAGGCGGTAAAAGGCGGGACCGTTCAGGCTGGTGAATGCCTCAAGCTTGTCAAGCGCGGCTTCTTCCTCGAACACATGTGCCAAGAGTGGCATGGTGTTGGTGGCGGTGAAACAGCCCGCGCAGCCGCAGGCATGTTCTTTCAGCGCATCGACATGCGGGGCGGAATCGGTGCCAAGGAAAAACCGCGCATCGCCCGAGGTGGCGGCGGCGCGCAGGGCAAGGCGGTGTTTCTCGCGTTTGGCGACCGGCAGGCAATAGTAATGCGGCTTGATACCCCCGGCGAGGATGTGATTGCGGTTGATGATCAGATGGTGCGTGGTGATGGTCGCCGCCAGATCATCGCCGCCGCTGCGGGCATAGGCCACGCCGTCTTCGGTGGTGATATGCTCCATCACCACCCGCAGACCGGGGATGCGGCGGCGCAGCGGATCCAGCACGGTGTCGATGAACACGGCTTCACGGTCGAAGATGTCCACCAAAGGATCGGTGACTTCGCCGTGCAGGCACAAAGGCAGGCCGATTTCGGCCATTTTCTCCAGCACGCCCTGCACCTTGTCGAAATCCTTCACACCCGAGTGCGAATTGGTGGTGGCCCCGGCGGGGTAGAGTTTGACTGCTTTGACCAGGCCCGAGGCGGCTGCGGCTGCCACATCGGCGGGGTCGGTGGTTTCGGTCAGATACAGCGTCATCAGCGGCTCGAACGCCGATCCAGCTGGCAAAGCCGCAAGAATACGGTCGCGGTAGGCCTCAGCCTGCGCACCTGTCACCACTGGCGGCACCAGATTGGGCATGATGATGGCACGGGCGAAATGCCGGGCGGTTTCGGGCAGCACCCCATGCAGCATCGCGCCATCGCGCAGGTGCAGGTGCCAGTCATCGGGGCGGCGAAGCGTGAAGCTTTGTGTCATGGCGACCCAGATAGACTACGGGCGGATGATTCTCTAGGGGCGGTTTCGCGCGAACCTGTCTCAGGCCTGCGACAGCTTGCGGCACCATTTGCGCGCTATGCTTGCCGCGCAGAGCCCTACGGCACAAAATCTCTTGCTGCGGCGCGGCATAGGACTACATGATGGGCGGTAAGTGGTCCAGGAGCGCGCGATGAAGTTTATGACTCCGTTTGATTTCATGGTGCCGGTGCTGGAAGCCAGCCGGATCATGGCAGAATCGCAGATGGTGATCGGTATGCGGCTTGCCGGGATGGCGGGGCTGTGGCCGATGGCCCCCTCTGAAACCAACCGCATGATGTCGGAAAAGCTTTCGGCGGGATTGGATTCGGCACATGCCGCGTTGCGCAGCGGCATGGCGGGCGGTAGCATTTCCGATGTGGCAATGGCGGCGATGAAGCCGGTGCGGGCGAAAACTCGCGCCAATGCCAAACGGCTACAGCGCAAGGTGACGGGCGGCTGAAGCGGCCTCGTCAAAGGAGGACGGGATGCGGTTGGCTTGGCTGGGATGTTGTGCGGGGCTGATGGCAGCTCCGGCTTGGGCGCAGGATGTTGACTGCGCCAACGCAGAGGCGCAGGTCGAGCTGACCTATTGCGCCGAACAGGATTGGCTGGCAGCCGACGCCGATCTGAACGCGGCCTATGCTGTGGCGCGTAAACGGATGCAGGCCATAGATGCCGATCTTGAGGCCGATCAGCGCGGCGCCGCTGATTATCTGCGCGATGGCCAGCGGGCTTGGGTTACGTTCCGGGACGCAACCTGTGCTGCCGAAGGCTATGCCATGCATGGCGGATCGGCAGAGCCGATGGTGATCTATGGCTGCCGCGCGCGGCTGACAGAACAGCGCACCGCCGATCTGGAAGCGATGGCTGAGGAATACTGACGCGCTGCTGCATTAGGACGCAGGCTCGTTCTGTCCTTCGGCCCCGGAAATCCGCTCGGTCAATTTTGCCAGCCGTCGTGCAAAGCTAGGTGCGCGCAGTCTGTTGGTGACTGAACGGCATACCATGATTGCCAGTTTCGTGCGGCCCATGTTCTCAGCTTTGGCCAAAATGGCTCGCAGGTAGGGCGAGTAGTTTCGCCGCGCCCGCCACAGCACGGCAAAGCTTTGCCGCGTCAGCGTTCCGATCATCGCCTGATCAACCAGAGCGGGCAATAAACCACTACGGATCAGCGCCGGTTCCAGATTGTCGCCCATATGCCGCGCAGACAGCCGGGTGATGTAGGGGGCGCGGAACAAGCTGGCGTGCATCGCCTCAACCGCGATGGTGGGATCATGGATGACCACGGCCTGCCCGGCGCCTTCCAGCATATCCGGGGCATAGCCATAGCGGGCGGTAAAGTTCAGCCTGCGGGCGGCCAGAGTGCGCCTGTCCCAGCCGCTTTGCGCAGGTTCCAGCGTCGCGCGCGGGTTCAGCGCCAGCACCTGCGCACCCGGCGCGGTGACAGCAAAGGCGCAGGCGGCATGGCCCGCCATGCCCGCGCCGTAGAACAGCACCTGATCGAAATCCTCGAAAAACGCATCATCGACCTGACGGTCAAAAAATCCATAAACCGCAGGGTCGCGGAACCATGTGTCGCCATCGGCGATGATCGTCAGCACCGACCAGCCATGCGCGCGCGCCAGACTGTCTGCCAGTGGCATCTGATCAGCGCGGGCAAGCACTGCATCCACGGTTTCAAAGCTGACCAGCAGCGTGGTCCCCTCATCGGCGAAATACGCCCAATGGGCATCGCCAAGGCTGTGGAAATAGCCCGAATCCTCGGTCGCTTGCTCCATCCGCTGTTCCCAGGCATCGCGGTCCGGCAGGCTGTCGGTCGGCATGGGGCGCGTGGCTAAATCGGCGAAATCGGTCATTTTACATCCAGTCGAACACGGAACACGGCGATACTATGGCTTTGCGCCATAATCTGCCCTGCCGCGCGCTACGGCAAGCGAAGATCAGGCCAGACTAGCATGGGGTTTGTGAACACTGAGTTAAGACTGTTTCAAGCTGTCACGTTTGGCTGCTGTCTGGGCGTGAATCAGGATGTGAAGTGCATCTTGGGGTTGTAAAACCTGCGATGGCGGCGTCATCAGCAGGCGACCAAACAGCGCGCGCCATGGCTCTTGCTGCATCAATGTGGCAAAGCGCGCGCGGCGCCATTGCACGGCTTGGTGGTGCAGCGGCCCCAGCACCGGATCGGCCAGCAACTCGGCTCGCAGGTGGCTTGCGTTCAGCGCGAGGATCGAGCGGTCTTCGAAGGCGCTGAAATTGCGCTCGACCCAATAGCTCATATCGAACGCCGCCGTATCGCGGTTGGCGCGGCCGCGGTCGGCCTTGACCAGATAGTTCTGCATCGACCCGAGGGCATAGTGGTTCAGTTGCACCAGTGCATAATTGTCGCGAGTGTAGTCCGAGAATATCCGGCCCTGCGGAAAATCAGCGGGCAGCGCGCGCCCCGCACCGTCATACCAACGCGCCATACCTGCGCGGGCTGGGTCAGGGCTGCGCGGGCGGTGCACGCCGAGTTTGCGATAGCTGCCATCGTTGCGGAACAAAGTCTTGAACAGTTGCGCCCGCCATGGCCATGCGAAGGTTGCAGGTGCCGCATGGGTGAAGGTCTCGGTGACGGGCTGATCGGAAATCTCAATCACGCCCGCATTGCCAAACATCCGCCAGGTCAGCGTGATGGCAGTGGCATCGGGCAGGGCGTGCAGCAGGGCATTCAAGCTGCGGTCGCCGACATGGATGTTGACGAATTCGTCGATGTCGCAAAACAGCAGCCAATCGGCCTTTACAATCGCAGGATGTTTGTCGGCAGCCTTCAGCATCGCCCATTGCGGCCCTTCCGGGTGGGGGCCATCATTACGCATATGGATCAGCCAGCCCATCGTGGCAAGGCGATCCAGCATCAGATCGGTGCCGTCGCTGCAATCATTGGAATAGACAAGGAAATCGGTAAATCCACAGGCGCGATGATGCGCCAGCCATTCGATGAGGAACGCGCCTTCGTTTTTAACTCCGATGAGGGCAGTGGCGCGCATTCTGATCCTTTGCCGCAGAGTGGAATGAAGGAGCCTCCGGCGGGGATATTTGGACAGAGAGGATGACCAAAGGGAAGGGGGAACTTGACGCTTGGCGGGTGCGGCGGCAAGCATGGCGCTGGTTTGGGGGGATTTCGATGCTGTCACATCTGCGGATATATGAGCCGCATCCGGGACTATTGGCGTTTTACGATGGACGGGTGGAGGGGCACCGTTTTGCCGATGCGCCGAACTGGGTGGACGATGGGGCTTTGTCGCTAGGGATCGCGTCCTATGCATTGATCGCAGGCACGCAGGCGATTGTCTATGACAGCCATGTCTCGGTGCCGCATGCGCAGCGCATCCGCGAAGTGCTGCATCAGCGCGGTGTTACCGATATCCGGGTGGTGCTGTCGCATTGGCATCTGGATCATGTCGCGGGCACCGAGGCCTTCGCGGGCTGCCCGGTGATCGCCAACGCGCGCACTCTGGCGCATCTGCGCGGGCGGCAAACGGCGATCGAGGCAGGCACCAATCACGGCCTGCCCGCGATCAACCCGCTGATCTTGCCGGATGTGGTGTTCGAGGGGCAGATGACGCTGGATCTGGGCGGTATGCGGATTGAGCTGATCGAGGCCAACATCCACTCGGATGATGCCACGGTGCTGTGGCTGCCAGAGCGCGGCATTCTTCTGGCGGGCGATACGGTGGAGGATTGCGTGACCTATGTCGGCGCGCCCGAGGATTTCGACATCCATCTCGCCGATCTTGCACGGCTACAGGCTTTGGGCGCGCGCTGGGTGCTGCCCAACCATGGCGCGGCAGAGGTGATTGCGGCGGGTGGCTATGGCCCTGATCTGCTGGCGGCGACGGCGGATTACATCCGGCATTTGCAGGCCGATGATCCGCGCCCGATGGCCGAGATCATCGCGCCCTGGCTTGAGAACGGCGCGCTGCGCTATTTCGCGCCCTATGAGGACGTCCACGCCCAGAACCGTGCGCGGGTGCAGGCGCTGGCCGCGAATTGACGCAAACCCGGCCTAGCGGTTCAATATGGGGAACCAAGGCAACCTGGCGGCGTTGTAACTGTTAACGTCAAAAGCACCATCCCGGATCTGGCGGTGCAAAGAACACGAATGTCAGCGCTTGGGAGGAATGTTAGCAGATATCACGTTGAAGCCGCGCGAAATGCTTGCGGTTTCACCGATAGTTTAGCCGCTGCTATCGCATATCAGCACCGATCCTGTGCTTTGATGCCATAGCGGCGGCCCGGTTTGGAATCAGTGCCGAACCACAGCCGCCACACGATTTTGAAAGGACGATCAATGAAAAGAATGCTCGGAACCACCACCGCTTTGTCGATGGCGATGTTCAATGTGCAGCCGTGGCCTTTGATGGCGCAGACGCTGACCGACAGCGGGGCTGTGGTCGCGGCGGATGGGACCGTCCTGTGCGAACCGACGGCTGATGCGGCCTGCGATCCTGCGGCTTTCGCCGATCAGGCGAACGCGATTGCGGCCCGCATGGCCGAGCAGGCTGCACAGGCAGAAGCCGAAGCACAGGCTCAGGCAGAAGCCGCTGCGCAAGCGCAAGCCGAGGCAGAAGCCGCCGCGCAAGCGCAAGCCGAGGCAGAAGCCGCCGCGCAAGCGCAAGCTCAGGCAGATGCCGAAGCGGCTGCACAGGCGGAAGCCGCAGCTCAGGCTCAGGCCGAGGCTGATGCAAAGGCCCAAGCCGACGCTGACGCCGCCGCACAGGCCGAGGCTGATGCCAAGGCACAAGCGGATGCTGATGCCGCCGCTCAGGCCGAAGCAGACGCCAAGGCGCAGGCCGACGCAGAAGCTGCCGCACAGGCCGAAGCAGATGCAAAAGCCCAGGCCGATGCCGACGCCGCTGCGCAGGCAGAGGCTGACGCCAAGGCACAGGCTGACGCTGATTCAGCCGCACAGGCCGAGGCAGATGCCAAGGCGCAAGCAGACGCAGAAGCAGCTGCACAGATTGAGGCCGACGCCAAGGCACAAGCCGACGCCGATGCAGCCGCTCAGGCTGAGGCTGACACCATGACGCAAACCGATGCGGACACCAAGGCAACCGCCGAAGGCGAAGCTGCGACCCCGGCGGACGCAGCCCCGGCTGATACGGCGGAAGCTCCTGCAGAGGATGCCGGGACACCTGACGCCACCGCTCCGGATTCCACGGCAACCGACGCGGCCCCGGCTGATCCGGCCCCTGCGGATGCAGATGCGGCTACGACAACTGAGGCCGGCACCGATGCCGCCCCCGCCGATGCAGCCGAGTCTCCGGCCACAGATGCTACGGCAACTGACGCGCCGGTGATCCTGCCTGCCACCGTGACCGATCCTGCAACGGGCGAGAAGCTTGTGGTCGATCCGGCCACGGGCGCCGCTGTGACGGAAGAAGAAGCCGCAGCCAAGGCTGCCGAGCAAGAAAAGTCGCTTGCCGAGGCCCAGAAGGAAATCGCGGTTGAAGCTGATGGCACCGTGGTTGACCCCTCGGCGGGCCTGAAAACCGCGCCGGTCGAGGCCGACCCCAACGCCGCCCCCGTTGATGTGCCGGTCGCGTCCGAGGCCGAGGTTGAAACCCTGAGCAACCTTCTGGCCCAGCCTGAAGGCGTTGATCCTGCGACCTTGGGCGCTGCTGCTGCCTTGGCGGCTGCTCCGGTTGCCGAAGGTGAAAAGCCTGCTGATCTGGCGCCCTCGAAAGACGCCGTAACCTCGTTGACCGAAAAGTTGACCGAGGGCAGCGTGCGCTCATCCACGCAGGAATTCGCGGCGGCGCCGGTGATGCTGGGCAGCGACAAGAAGAAAAAGAGCGGCCTGTCCGATCTTGAAAAGGTCGGTCTAGTGGCGCTGGGCGCTTTGGTGGTCGGCGCGATCATCAAGGACAACAACAAGGACCGTCGCGGTCGTGAAGGCTCGCAAGTCGTGTCCAACACGGGCGACCGCGTCGTTGTGCTGAAGCCCGATGGCACCTATCAGGTCTATAAGGATGATGATGCCGTGCTGCGTCAGCCCGGATCGAACGTGCGCACCGAGACCTATCGTGATGGCTCTTCCCGGACCATCGTGGAGCGTGCAGATGGCACCCAAGTGGTGACAGTGCGTGATGCGACGGGGCGTGTGCTGCGCCGCTCGCAGTTCGACAGCCGCGGCCGTGAACTGGTGCTGATCGACGATCTGGAACCGGAACGCGTGGTGATTGTCCGCGATCTGCCGAAACCGCGTGAAAACCGTGTGGTGATCTCGACCAAGGACAACGATTACGCGCTCAAGGCAGCACTTGCTGCGAAGGATATCGAAAAGATCGGCCGCACCTTCAGCTTGCGGCAGATCCGCGAGATCCCGGAAGTGCGTCATCTCGCTGCGACGATTGACGTCGATAACGTGAACTTCGCCTCGGGATCGGCTGCGATTGCGGCGGATGAGGCTTCGGATCTGGCAGATCTGGGTAGCCTGATGCAAGAGATGCTCGACAAGAACCCGCGTGAGATGTTCCTGATCGAGGGTCACACTGATGCCACCGGCAAGGCGGCGATGAACCTTGCGCTGTCTGATCGGCGTGCGGAATCGGTGGCTTTGGCGCTGACCGAGTATTTCGACATCCCGCCGGAGAACATGGTGATCCAAGGCTACGGCGAGACCGAGCTGCGCATCGACACGCAGAAGGATGAAAAACGCAACCGTCGTGTGGCGGTGCGGATCATCACGCCGCTGCTGTCGGTCGGCAAGTAAGGCTGTCACACGACTTAAGGCCCCGAGGGAAACCTCGGGGCTTTTGCGTTTGGGCGTGGCGCAGGGTCGCGCTTTGCTGCAAATTGCGCGCCAAAAGGAGTTTCTCATGAGCCACGATCTGATCCCCGAAGCGGCGCTGGACTGGGCCCGCGCTGGCAAGGCTGCGGCGATTGCGACCGTGGTGGAAACCTGGGGCTCGGCACCGCGGCGGGCGGGCAGTCAGATGGCGGTGTCGGAACTGGGCGAGATGGTGGGCTCGGTCTCGGGCGGCTGTGTCGAGGGCGCGGTGGTGCTGGAGGCGATGGAGGCTATCACCGCCGGGGTGCCGCGATTGCTGAGCTATGGCGTGGCCGATGATACTGCTTTTGCGGCGGGGCTGGCCTGTGGCGGCACGATCCGGGTGCTCGTCGAACCCGTCGCGCCGATGCTGTCGGTTCTGACTGAGCTTGTGGCGGTGCGGGCGTCGCGGCTGGCGGTGGGTTATGTGGTGGATCTGGCCGACTGGAGCCGTCGTCTGGTTGAACCGGGGCAGGACGGCGCGGTGGATGCGCGGCTGCGGGCGGATAAGGCGGGGATCGACGAGGGGCGGTTCATCGCGCCCCACAATCCGCCGCTGCGGCTGATCGTGGTGGGGGCGGTGCATGTGGCGCAGCCTTTGGTGGTGATGGCGCGGCTGGCGGGGTATGATCCAATTGTGGTGGACCCGCGCGAAAGCTTTGCCGCTGCGGCGCGGTTTCCGGGTGAGACGATCTTGGATATGTGGCCGGATGAGGCGCTGACCGGGCTGGCGCTGGACAGCCGGACGGCGGTGGTGACGCTGACCCATGATCCGAAACTGGACGATCCGGCGATTGCGGTCGCCTTGCGGTCGGGGTGTTTTTACCTTGGCTGTCTGGGGTCCAGAAAAACCCATGCGGCGCGGGTAGAGCGGTTGCGGGCGGCTGGGTTTTCGGAAAGTGAAATCGGGCGGATTCATGCTCCGGTCGGGCTGGCGATTGGGGCGCAGGGGCCGGGGGAAATTGCGGTGTCTATCCTGGCGCAGGTGACGGCGGTTTTGCGGGGGGAATAGGATGGTCCCAACTCGGGACCAAAATTATCTATTTTAGATCAATGGCTTATTTTTCAAAATTTACGAATTTTTAACGAACGGCCTGATTTTCACTGCGTCAAAGCCAGATCCAGCGCGGCTTCGCAGTGGATCAAGGTGGTGTCAAACACCGGAACCGAGACATTGGACTGGCTGAGCAGCATGCCGATTTCGGTGCAGCCCAAGATCAGACAGTCGGCCCCGTTGGCGGCAAGGCGTTGCGCAATCGCCTCATAACAGGCGCGGCTGTCTGGCATAATGATGTCGCGGCAAAGTTCTTCGTAGATGATGCGGTGAATTGTGTTGCGGTCATCGACATTGGGCAGGATCGGGGTCAGGCCCGCCGCGCGCAGCTTATCGGTGTAGAAGCTTTCCTGCATGGTAAATGCAGTGGCCATCAGGCCCGGAGATTTCAGCCCGGCGCGGGCGATGCGCGCGGCAGTGGCCTCGGCAATGTGCAAAAGGGGCAGGGTCACGCCGTGCATCATCGGCTCGGCGAGTTTGTGCATGGTGTTGGTGGCCAGCAGCAACACCTCGGCCCCGCCGCTTTGCAGGGCCTTGGCATGCAGGTTCAGAATGGCGGCGGCGGCTTCCCAATCGCCAGCGGCTTGCAGTGCTGCAATCGGGGCGAAATCTATCGAGCGAATCAACAGCTCGGGCGAATGCAGGCCGCCCAAGCGGGCGCGCGTCAGATCGCAGAGCGTGCGGTAATAGGTTTGGGTGGAAGCCGCAGACATGCCGCCAAGGATGCCGATGGTTTTCATGAGGGAGCTTTCTTGGGGGGCTTTGGGGGGGCGGGATAAGGGTGGTGCGTGCAAGCACGCACCCTACCGATCATTCATTCCCTTGCCTTGGAGGATACGCGGGCGGTGCTTTTCGATGCGGGTGGTTTTGGTGGCCGAGGCTTTCGGCTGATTGAAATGCAACAGATACCCCCGCCTGCGCCCCGGCGTCAGCGCATCAAAGGCCTCGGCCAGTTCGGGGTCTTGTTCCAGCGCGATGATCAATTCTTCGGGGTAGGGCAGATCATCCTTGGGATAACTGATTTTCGCGCCTGATGTTTCCAGCGCGATGGCTGCGCGGATATAGCTGCGCAGCGTCTCGGCCATGGCAGTGATCTGCGCCAGATCGGCGCATTTCACCATCCGCACCGCGCGGGAGTTTTCACCCGGTGCCAGCAGGATGCCTGCGGGATCTTCGAGCAGCACGCCTTTGAAGAAACCGAGCGTCGCAGCCTCCTTGAAGCCCCAGAGCAGGGCGACATTGCCGCCGTCGTGGCAATAGCAGGGCCCACGCCATTTGTAGGTTTCCTGCAAACCGCAGGCCAGCAAGAGCGCGCGCAGCGCCTGCAACTCGGCCCGCCAGATCGGTGCTTCGTCAAAGAACGCGGCAATTTGCGTGTCGGAATCTGCCATCATCTTCCCCCGGACATTGCTGTCAGGGGTAATGCAGGCCAAAGCGGCTGTCTATCGCGCCGAGGCGGGCAGCGGGCGGGCGGGCAAAAGTAAGGGGGCCAATGGCCCCCAAATTTGCTACAAGAATTTTCGCCAGTTCGGCGGGTCTAGCCTATTTCGGCGAGACCATCATCACCATCTGGCGACCTTCAAGTTTTGGCATCGATTCGATCTTGCCAGCATCGCCGACATCGGCGGCGACGCGGTTGAGCAATTCAAGCCCAAGTTCCTGGTGCGCCATTTCGCGGCCCCGGAAGCGCAGGGTGACTTTCACCTTGTCGCCTTCATCAAGGAATTTCAGCACCGAGCGCATCTTCACATCATAGTCATGCGTGTCGGTGCCGGGACGGAACTTGATTTCTTTGATCTCAATGATGTGCTGCTTCTTGCGGGCTTCGGCCTCACGCTTTTGCTGTTCATATTTGAACTTGCCGAAATCCATGATCTTGCAGACTGGCGGCTCGGCGTTGGGCGAGATTTCCACCAGATCGAGCCCGGCTTCCTCGGCCATCTGCATCGCGCGTGCGGGGGTGACGACACCGACATTTTCCCCATCTGCGCCAATCAGGCGAATCTCGGGCGACCGGATGCGATCGTTGATGCGCGGGCCGGTTTCGCGTTGCGGCGGGGCATTGTGAGGTCTGCGGGCTATGGTGGTGGTCCTTTGAATGGTTATTGGCTGGCGCAAGATAGTCTTGTGGCGGGCAAGCTTCAACCTGAAAAGCCGCAAGATTTGTGCATGGTTTGGCTTCTGGCCCGGTGCTGGCTGGTGCAGGTCTTTTCTTTTGCCGCCGATTCTGTCATAGCCGGGCTAACCGATGTGTACTCGGTATTGGGAGAATGATTATGAACAAGAACGTCCTTATCGGCATCGTGCTGATCGCTTTGGCTGGCGCTGGCTATTACCAGTTCAGCATGAAACCGGCGCAAGAGGCAGCGGCAGCCGCTGCGGCAGAGGCCAAGGCTGCAGAAGAAGCAGCGACCAAGGCAGCAGAAGAAGCGGCTGCAGCGACCAAGAAAGCAGCAGATGATGCGGCTGCGGCAGCAACCGCTGCGGCGAATGAAGCGGCTGCGGCTGCCACCACGGCTGCCAATGATGCGGCTGCGGCTGCAACCACCGCGACCAATGATGCAACTGCTGCGGCCACTTCGGCTGCAACCGATGCCACCGCTGCAGCGACCTCGATGGCGAGCGACGCGATGGCTGTGCTCGACCCGGCCAACTTCGATGCCGTCAAGGTCAAGGCTTTGATCGACGCATCGGCGCTGGATGATGCGCTGAAAACCACGCTGAAAACCGGCGTTGATGCAGCGGCCACCGATGCTGCAAAAGTGCCGGAAGCTCTGGCTGCCGTGAAGACCGCTTTGGGCATGTAAGCCTTGGGCTGATACGTCTGCGCCTTCGGGCAAACAGGGCCGCGCCGGGAAAACCCGAGCGCGGCCTTTGCATATCCGGCCTCTATTTCAGGCGATGCTCGGTGTCGATCAGCGTAAGCGTTGGCCAATGCCAAAGCACCAGATTGCGCGCATCCGGTGCGGCGCCTTTGGCGAAAGACGGTGCGATCAGGCCGTGATAGCCTGCGGCGATCAGCGCCTCGGCTGCGTCTTGCGCCCTAGATGTGCCGCGAGCCATCATCTGCAAACGCCAGTCGTCCGCCGCCAGATCCGCGGCGCTGATGCCATGCGCCGCCAGATGTGCGGGGTTCAGGCTGTCGAAGATGTTGTCGAGATCGGCGATGTAGCTGACCAGCGTTACAGGCTCGAACGGGCGGCCAATCTGGTTGGCCTCCGCCACAGCGCCCATGATTGTCATCGCGGTATATAACGCCGCACGGCCCTTGGCGTTAAAGCGCCCACCATGGCGCCTGGCACCTTCGCCTGACAAGGGATCACGCGCCCAGATCGGGTTCAGGGCGCGGTAAAGCGGGCCTTGGTAGCAGGTGGACGGATCAGGCAAAGCCGCCCGCATCCACGGCGTCGATATAGTCCATCACCGCCTCGGCTTTGCCATCCTGCACCAGCCGCGCCGGGGTCATGCCGCCGAAACCGGGCAGGGGTTCAGAGCGGAACCAAGCATAGGCCACCAGCCCCGAGCCAAAGCGCGGCGTCAGGCGGTTGATGATTTCGACCATCTCGCGCAGGCGGGTTTGGGTTTTCGCAGAAGCCAGCCGATCTTTACGCGCGATTGCATCGCGACCCAGCCCAGCGGTGCGGGCGATTTCATCCTGCGTGGTCAGCCATTCCTCGGCCAGCAGCCGGGGTTGGAACAGGGATTTGTCGGAAAAGGCGAGGATGTTCATCGCGACCTCCATTCAGATTGACGTATATATAGGTCAATCTGTGTGGAATGTCAAAGCTATCGCTGCTGTGGACTTCATCTTGGCGCAAATACTCCCGCCGGAGGCATCCGCCATTTGCGGAAGAAGCCTCCGGCGGGAGTATTTTTGCCAAGATGAAGCCGAGCGATCAGATCCCGTCGCCGACGAAGGCTTTCTCGACGACGAACTGTTTCGGGTCGGAATTGGCGCCTTCATGTAGGCCAAAGCCTTCGAGGATGGCTTTGACGTCGACGTTGAAGGCAAGGCTGCCGCAGACCATGGCGCGGTCTTCTTCCGGGTTCATTTTTGGCAGGTCGAGATCGGCAAACACTTTCCCGGAGGTCAGGTTGTCGGTGACGCGGCCCATGTGGTGGAACGGTTCGCGGGTGGTGGTGGGGTAATAGCGCAGTTTGTCACCCACCATCTCGCCAATCAGCGGATCATCGGCGAGGCTTTCGACCAAGGCCTGACCATAGGCGAGTTCTGCCACTTCGCGGCAGGTGTGCATCATGATGACTTGGTCGTATTTCTCATAGGTCTCGGGTTCGCGCAGAAGGCTGGCGAAGGGTGCGAAGCCGGTGCCGGTGGAAAGCAGCCACAGGCGTTTGCCGGGCAGCAGCGCGTCATGCACCAAGGTGCCGACGGGTTTCGGGCGCAGGATGATTTCATCGCCGACCTGAATGTGCTGGAGTTTCGAGGTCAGCGGACCATCGGGCACTTTGATCGAGTAGAATTCCAATTCCTCATCCCATGCAGGAGAGGCGATGGAATAGGCACGCAGCAGGGGTTTGCCGTTGTCGCCCATCAATCCGATCATCACGAATTCACCCGAGCGGAAGCGCAGGCTTTTCGGACGGCTGACGCGGAAGGAAAACAGCCGGTCGGTCCAGTGTTTCACTGCAGTCACGGTTTGCGCATCGGGCAGATGCGGTTTGGCGGGCGAGAGGGTGGCTTCGGCAGAGGAGGACATGGGCGGGCTTTCGGTTGAGACGGTCGTCTTGGGCACGTGCCGCTAGGGGGGCAGCGATGCGGCCTTGTAGCGCAGCGGGGCAGCGGGCGGAATTGGGCTTATGCGCGCAGGCGCGATTGGTAATCATGCGCCTTCCAGTCGGCGCGGAATTTCCATTGCGCTTCGGGCTGACGGGCGGCCATCTCATCGGGGATTTCCACATCGTCAAAGCCGGTGCGCCGCGCCATCGGATATTGGTCGGCGATCACTGGCCCCATGGCGCGCAGATGACCCTTGTAGCCAAGCGCGCGCAAACGATGCCCGATGGTGAAGGCGCGGCCATCGGAAAAAGCCGGGAAGGCGATGCGGATCAGCGTGAGGTTGGCCAGATAGGGCAGCAAAGCCTCGGGCGCGTCGGTGTGCAGCAGATCTACCGCGCCTGTATGCGCGGTGATCTCGGCCAGCGGCACTGCGGCGACTTCGGGGGCGGGCGCAAAGCCCTGATCGGTGACGAGAACGCTCATGCTGCACTGTCCTTTCTGATCGGCACGGCCTTGCCATTGATGAAATGGATGCCGCATTCGGTCTTTTCCTGTCCGCGCCAGCGACCCGAGCGGGGATCTTCGCCGGGGGCGACCTTGCTGGTGCAAGGGGCGCAACCGATGCTCGGGTAGCCTTGCGACACCAGAGGGTGCCGCGGCAGGCGGTTGTTGATCATGTATTCTTCCAGATCTTCGCGGCCCCAATGCGCCAAGGGGTTGACCTTGATGCGGGTATCGCCTTCGGCCTCGAAGAACTCGACGGCGGTGCGGGTCGCGGATTGGAAGCGCTTGCGGCCGGTGATCCAGCCATCAAACTGCACCAAGGCACGTTCCAGCGGTTCCACCTTGCGCACGTTGCAGCAGGCGTCGGTGTTGAACTGGTGCAGCGTGTTGTCGGGGTCTTCAAAATTCAGCCGTGCCGGGTTGGCGCGGATGGTGCGCACATCGCAGAGGTTCAGCTTCTCGGCCAGTTCGCGCTGGTAGTCGAGGGTTTCCTGAAACAACATCCGGGTATCGACGAACAGCACCGGGGTTTCCGGGGCGATCACCGAGACCAGATGCAACAGCACCACCGATTCCGCACCAAACGACGACACAAGGGCGACGCGGCCCAAGTCATCATCCTTCAGCGCATGTTCCAGCACCGAAGTCGCGGCATGGTGTTTGTAGCGCGCGTTGAGAACCGCGACGCGCTCTGCCACCGAGCCTGAGGGGAAATCACGCGGCATCACGCCCGCCTTCGGCACCATAAAGTGCGGCTTTGAACGGCGCAAACCCGGTGCGGCGGTAGGTTTGCAGGAAGGTTTCCGACGAATCCTCGCGGATTTCCAGATAGGCGCGGATGATCCGCTCGATCGCGGGCACGATCTCGTCATAGGCAAAGCCGGGGCCGGTTTTCTCGCCAATGCTGGCGGTCTCGGTGCCGTCACCGCCCAGCGTGATCTGGTAGTTTTCCACCCCGGCGCGGTCGAGGCCCAAGATGCCGATATGGCCGACATGGTGATGCCCGCAGGCGTTGATGCAGCCCGAGATCTTGATCTTCAGGGGGCCAACGTCATGCTCCAGCTTCAACTCCTCAAAGCGCGACGAGATTTCCTGTGCGACCGGGATTGAGCGGGCGGTGGCCAAGGCGCAGTAATCCATGCCGGGGCAGGCGATGATATCGGACAGAAGACCGACATTGGCGGTGCCAAGGCCCGCCTGCACCAGCGCTGCATGCACCGCAGGCAGGTCGGATTTATGCACATGCGGCAGGATCACATTCTGCTCGTGCGAAATGCGCAGATCGCCGTGGCCGTATTGCTCGGCAAGGTCCGCCATCACCCGCATCTGCGCGCTGGTGGCATCGCCGGGGGTCTGGCCATGGGCTTTGACGCTGATGGTGACGATAGCATATTGGTCATTGCGGTGCGGGGCGAGGTTGGTATCGACCCACGCCCGGAACACCGGGTCGGCCTTGTAAAAGGCATCATAGGTATCGGTGGGCGCGTTGCGGAAGGCGGGTGGGGCGAAGGCCGCGCGGATGTCATCCAGCAGCGCTTGGTCCGCGCCGCCGAATTGCGGGCGAGTTTCCAGAAAGCGCTCTTCGATCATGCGGGCGATTTCGTCGCGCCCGGTCTCGTGCACGGTGATCTTGATGCGGGCTTTGTATTTGTTATCGCGGCGGCCAAGGATGTTGTAGACGGACAGCACCGCCTCGACGTAAGGCAAAAGGTCGGCCACGGGCAGGAAATCGCGCACGGTGAAGGCAATCATCGGGGTGCGGCCAAGGCCACCACCGACCATCACTTCAAAGCCGGGCTCTCCGGCGGCGTTGCGGACCATGCGCAGGCCGATGTCATGCGCTTTGGTCACGGCGCGGTCATTGGGGCTGCCGGTGATGGCGATCTTGAACTTGCGCGGCAGGAACTGGAATTCCGGGTGGTCGGTGGACCATTGCCGCAAAAGCTCGGCATAGGGGCGGGGGTCTTCAATCTCATCCGCGGCGGCACCGGCGAAATGGTCGGCGGTGACGTTGCGCACGCAGTTGCCAGAGGTCTGGATGGCATGCATTTCCACATCCGCCAAGGCGGAAAGGATCGCGGGCACGTCGGGCAGTTTCGGCCAGTTGAACTGGATGTTCTGCCGGGTGGTGAAATGGCCGTAGCCTTTATCCCAGGTGTCGGCGATCAGCGCCAGTTGGCGCATTTGCTTGGGGTTCAGCGTGCCGTAGGGGATTGCCACGCGCAGCATATAGGCATGCAGTTGCAGATAGAGGCCATTCATCAGGCGCAGTGGGCGGAATTCATCCTCGGTCAGGCTACCATCCAGACGACGGGCGACCTGATCGGTGAATTGCGCCACACGGGCGCGGACGAAGGATTCATCGAAATCGGAGTAGTTATACATTTTGCAGGTCCACTTGCTTGCCCAGATCCACTTGCTTGCCATGCGCGTAGTTGGAAGGGCCACGGGTGCGGAACGCCTCACGGAAATGCACAGGTTCGGGGCCGTGTGGGCCAGCCTTGGCATCGGCGAGATAAGCGCCAACGATGACATTGCGTTGCGATGCCGCAAAGGCCAGCCGGGTCTGCGCCTGGGCTTCATCGCTCAGCAGTTCGGCCTCGTGGTGCAGACGGCTCCAGCGGTCATCTGCGGTAAGATAGACCACATCGCCTTCGCGCAGATCATTGGCAGTGACGACTTTCGGGGTGAACTGGCGGCTCATGCTGGTGTCCCTGTGCTGGGCTTGAGTTTGGGCTTGGATATCGGTTGCGGTGCGGCGGTAGAGGATCGCGGCGGCACCTGCAAGGCCAAGCTTGGTAGGGCAGGCTGCGAACCCATAGAATTACCCTGCCAATATAGGATATTTTCCCCTGTTTTTGCCAGTCCCCCTTGCGGATAAGGAAAAATGTTCCGATACTGCGATGGATTAGAATGAATTTCCGCAAAGCAAGGTGTCTGGCGAATGGCAGCCCAGTTGGACGAGTTGGATCGGAAAATCCTTGCCGAGTTGCAAGAGGATGCTGAGCAATCTCTGGATGAAATCGCCCGCAAGGTGGGCAGCTCGAAAACCCCGGTGTGGAACCGTATCCGGCGGATGCGCGAACAGGGCGTGATCCTGAAACAGACCGCTTTGCTGGATGCCGAAAGCCTGGGGCTGGAGGCGTGTTTCTTCGTGCTGATCCGCACCTCGCAGCACGAGGCCGACTGGCAGCGCAAGTTCTTGCAAGTGCTGCGAAGCCGCCCCGAGGTGCTGGAAGCGCATCGGCTGGCGGGGGATATTGATTACATCCTGAAAGTGCGGGTGAAAAACGCGCGCGCCTATGACACGTTCTATCAGGCGCTGATTTCGGAAGTGAAGATTTACAACGTAACCGCGCTGCTGAGCATGGAAGAGATCAAGGCAACAACCACGCTGCCGCTGTAGCCAAATGATATTCAACGATCATTCTGCGCCTTAGCGTCCCCCGAGCATATTACACCAAAGTGAAAGCGGCTTCATCTTGGCAGAAATACTCCGGGGTGAGGCGAAGCCGAGGGGCTGGCCCCTCTCTTAAGCCTGCACCAGCAGCTTGGTCAGCCCGTGGAAATGATAGACATCGCCATAAACCGGCGCCTCGACCAGCCGCAGATTTGGCAGGCGCTGGAACAGGATCGGCAGGGCAGCCTGCAACTCCAGCCGCGCCAGCGGTGCGCCGACGCAGAAATGCAGGCCTGCGCCAAAGCTGACATGCGGCTTGATCGGGCGGTTCGGTTGGAACTGGGCGGGGTCGTCCCAGACACCGGGGTCACGGTTCGCGGCAGCGAGCAGCAGCGCCACTTGATCGCCGCGATGGAACGTGTGGCCCATCACCTCGATATCCTCATAAGCCCAGCGGGTGAACATATGCAGAGCCGGATCAAAGCGCAGGATTTCCTCGATGCAGGTTTCGGCATTTTCGGCGGTGGCTTGGTGGCCGGTCTGCAGCAGGGTTTTCACGCCATTGCCGATGGTGTGCACCGTGGCCTCATGCCCTGCGTTCAAAAGCAAAATGCAGGTGGTGATCAGCTCATCCGTGGTCAGCTTCTCGCCAGCCTCTTCGGCGGCGATCAGGCTGGTGATCAGATCATCGCGCGGATCGGCGCGGCGGGCCTCGACATATTGGCGCATGAAGGCCACGAAAGCCTCGGTTGCAGCAATGGCGCGGTCTTCGCGGGCGCGGTCGCGTCCGGCCATATACATGCCGACCATGGCATTCGACCAGCGCAGCAGATCATCCGACATCGTCTCGGGCACACCCAACAGGCGGGCGATGATGATCACCGGCAGTTTCTGGCCGAAATGCGCCAGCAGATCGAAGGGGCCGGTCGGGAAGGCGTCGATCAACTGGTGGCTCAGGGTTTCGATTTCGGGTTGCAGGGCGGCGATGCGGCGCGAGGTGAACGCGCGCAGCACCAGACCGCGCAGGCGGGTGTGGCGGGGCGGCTCAAGCTCCAGCATCGAATGGGCCTCAACCGCGTAGAATGGTTTCAGATGCTCGGGGATCTTGGGGGCCAGTTCCGCCGGGGCCTCACGCCCGAAACGGCGGTCGCGGAAGATGGCGTTGCAGGCGGCGGCGTTGCCGGTGCAGGCCATGCCGTATTCGGCCCAGTGGAAGAACGGGCCTGCCGCGCGGGCGGTTTCGTAGAACGGATAGGGGTTTTGCACGAAGGCGGGGTCAAGTGGCGATTGCTGCAGGGTTTTCATATGCGCGTCCTTCAAGCCCGCCTGCCCAACGGAATGATGCCTTGCGCGATCAGCACGCCGATGGCGACCAGACAGGCGGCGGCGGCTTGGCCCCAATCCCAGCGCCCGCCGAGGAAGAACAGGATGATCATCACATAGAACGGGGCTGCGTTGATGTGCAGCGATGACAGACCAATGCCGAGTTTTTCCACCGACATGATCCACATCAACTGGCTGATCCCCAGCGAGCCGACCGAGAACGCCAGCAAGGCAATGCCTTCTTTCCAGCCCCAGCCGCTGAAATCAGTCAGCGGGTTGCCTGCGGCGATGCCAAGGCTGGCCACCACGCTGACCGCAATCGCGGCACCGGCGATGGTCAAGGCAGTGCGGCCAATCGGCGACAGGCCGGGAAAGGCCGTGACAGTCAGCCGCGATCCCAAGGCAAAGGAGACCACCGAGCCGAAGCACAACAGCGCGCCAAAGCCCAAAGACAGCCCGCCTGCCTTGAAATCCAGCGCCATCATGCCGCCCGCGAGTGACAGCAAAAGGCCCAGGATCAGCGCTTTGGTCAGCTTACGGCCATCCAGCGCCACTTCCAGTGCGATGCCGACCACAGGCAGGGTTGCCGAGATAACGGCTGCAGTGACAGCCCCGCCGCGTGCCTGACCCTGCACTAGAAACCATGCACCAAGGCCGATAAGGCTGCCCACCGCGATGCCCTTCAGCCAGTTGACGCGCAACAGCGCCCCCGGCCCCTCCATCAGAGCCCAGATCGGCAGCAGCGACAGGGCGGCCAAGGCCATCCGCAAGGCGCTGAGTTGGTCTGCTGGCAGCAAGGGGATGATGAAATCGGCGGCGGGCAGGCCAGCGGCCCAGATCAGCATCGAGGCCATGCAGATCAGATTGGCCCCCAGAAGGCTGGGCGCTGCGGGGGCGGGGGTTTGGGCTGCGGCTGTCATGCTGTATATTTGGGCAATCCGAAAAGGCTTGGCTGCTCTGTCCGCGACGCGGCAGGGTCAGGCGGCGGCGAGAGCGCTGACAATCGCACCGAAATCGGGGGCTTTCAGGCTGGCACCACCCACCAAAGCACCATCGACATCAGCCACAGCGAAAATCTCGGCGGCGTTGGACGGTTTGACCGAGCCGCCATAGAGCAGACGGGTGTTTGCCGCCTCGGCACCGATATGGGCGGTCAGTCGGGCACGCAGGAAATTGTGCACTTCGGCAATTTGCGCGATGGTGGGGGTGCGCCCGGTGCCGATGGCCCAGACGGGTTCATAGGCGATCACCAGTTGCGCGGCACTGGCATCGCGCGGCACCGATCCGTCAAGCTGTGCGCCGATCACCGCCAAAGTCTCACCTGCGTCACGCTGCGCTTCGGTTTCGCCCAGACAGACCACTGCCACCAAACCTGTCGCGATGGCAGCCTGCGCTTTCGCCAGCACCAGCGCATCGCTTTCGCCGTGATCGGCGCGGCGTTCGGAATGGCCGAGAATGACGTAAGTGGCACCCGCCTCTTTCAGCATATCCGCTGAAATATCGCCGGTATGCGCGCCGGACGCGGCGGTATGGCAATCTTGCCCGCCGAGTTTCAGCACCGAACCACGCGCGGCCCAGTTCATCTGCGCCAGCAGCGTGGCAGGCGGGCAGAGCAGCATCTCGCAAGCGGGGTCGGGATGGGCCGCCAGCAAAGCCTGCACTTCGGCCAAAGCCGCCGCCGATCCGTTCATCTTCCAGTTGCCTGCTGCCAGCTTTTTCATCGCGTCCTCCCTGATCTGTTGCAAGGCGTAACGATTTGGCTGGCCAAGCGAAAGGGGCAGGGTGCTGGATAGCAGGATTTTCCACTGGCCGCTGCAGGGCACCCACCGCGCGCAAGCGCTGAAACGGCTTGCGGCGGCACGCCGCGCCTTCAGATCACGGCGATTGCCGCCAGATCAGGCGTCTTTGAACTTGATGCTTTCGCCGCAGCCGCAAGCCTCGGCCACGTTGGGGTTGTTGAACTTGAAACCTGCGTGCAGAAGGTCGGTTTCATAGTCGATCTCGGTGCCGAACAGGAACATCTGCGCCATCGGTGCGATCAACACCCGCGCGCCGTCTTGCTCTACCACCTCATCCAGCGGATTGCTTTCGGCGACGTAATCCATGGTGTATTCCATGCCCGCGCAGCCGCCCTTCTTGATGCCGATGCGCAGGCCAGCCGAGCCTTGCTTGGCCATCAGCCGCGCAATCTGCTTGGCGGCGATCGGGGTCAGGGTGACAGCGGCTTTGCCTGGGATGCCGAACATGGATGTGGTCCTTTAAGCTATGCAGCAAAGATAGGATTACGGTAAGCGTCCCGCAAGGGACTTACATGAAGCCCAGTTCCAGCCGCGCTTCATCCGACATCATCTCCATCCCCCAGGGCGGATCGAAGGTCATGCCGACCTTGACCTCTTTCACCCCGGCGACGGGTTCGACCGCATCCTGCACCCAACCGGGCATTTCGCCTGCCACCGGGCAGCCGGGGGCGGTCAGGGTCATCAGGATTTCGACGCTGTTTTCCGGCGAGATGTCAATGGTATAGACCAAGCCCAGATCAAAGATGTTAACCGGAATTTCCGGGTCATAGACCGTGCGGCAAGCCTCAACCACCTGCTCATACAGCGGATGTTCGGTGGTAGAGGGGCGGATCAGGGGCGCGCCCTCGATCTGGTCCAGCGGCTGGTTCATGACATTCTCACGCGGTTAGTTGACCGTTTATATAGGGAATGCCGCGCAAAGGTCTAGTGCAGGAATATGTTTTGCTGGGTGGTGTCGCAGGCCTCACAGCAACCGTCGCTCCAGCCCCGCTTTGCGGATGGCCCAAACCAGCAGCAGCGAGCCCGCGACAGCGCAGGCATAGATCGCCGGGCGGCTGAAATCTTCATAGCGAAACAGCAGCGCCACGAAGGCGACGTGGATGAAGTAGATCCCCGAGGCATAGTCGCTGACCACGCGGGTAGCCAAGGTTCCGGGCCATTTCAACGCCAGCAGCATCAGCGCCGGGGCTGCAAGGCCGAGGGCGATCATGTTGTCATGCGCCACGCCTTTGATGGCAAAGCGCGCCAGCAGCAGCGATTCGGCCAAGACCAGCGCGACCCCGACGAGGGCCGCGACTTGTAGCCAGCCCACCGCCACGCGATCTGTCACCTGCATCCGCGCGATCAGGAAACCTGCCAGCATATAGGGCAGGCAGAGCAGCAGCGGGTTGCGGTTGGCCAAGAGCGGGTCAGAGAAAATCTGCTTGTTCGGCGCGATCAGATCGAAGGCCATGCCATAGGTGACGCCAAGCCCGCCCAGAAATGTCGCAGCCATCAGCAAAAGCAAAGCGCGGTTCGACCAGCGCGCAATACCGACGATCAGCGCTGCCGCCATCACCATCCCGGCCAGATACCACAGATGCCAATAGCCGAAGATCAATGTGCGCAGGTTCGGCCCCAGCCCGCGCGCCGCCAGCACCGGCCAATACAGCGGCAAATAGATCAGCATCCACAGCACATAAAGCTGGCCTGCGTGCTTCACATAGCCCCAGCCGCGATCACGGGCCACGGCGGCGTGCAGGAAATAGCCGTTAAACAGCAGAAAGATCGGCACGCCCAGCCGGAACAACCCGTCTCCGGTCAGCAAGATCGCCGTCCGCCCCAGTGGCGCAAACGGATTGGCGTGGATGCCGACGACCATGAAGGCCAGCACCAGCTTGAGGATATCGACGGCGCGACTGCGCATGGCGCTGGCCATTGGAATAAGTGCCTGATGTTATCGCAGGTTTAGAACGGAATCTCGTCGTCGATATCTGAGCGGCCACCGCCCGAACTGCCGCCGCCATAGCCACCAGCACCGCCACTGTTGCCGCCGCCGTAACCACCGCCACCTCCACCACGGCTATAGCCGCCACCTGCGCCGCCACCCTGATCTTCATAACGGCCACGATCATCATCGCCGCCGCCTGCGCCCGCGCCGCCGCCGTCACGGCCGCCGAGCAGGGTCAGTTCGCCACGGAACTGCCGCAGCACGACTTCGGTGGTGTAGCGATCCGCACCCGATTGGTCCTGCCATTTGCGGGTTTCCAACTGGCCCTCGACATAGACGGTAGAGCCTTTGCGCAGATATTGCTCGGCGATCTTGCCAAGGTTTTCGTTGAAGATCGCGACCGAATGCCATTCGGTGCGCTCTTTCCGTTCGCCACTTTGCTTGTCGCGCCACGTTTCCGAGGTGGCGATGCGCAGGTTCACCACTTTGCCGCCGTTGGGGAAATTCCGCACTTCGGGGTCGCGGCCCAGATTGCCGACGATGATCACCTTGTTAACGCCTGCCATCATAGTCTCCCTGATTCCGTTGTCTCCGCCAGCATCGCGGGCAGATGGTTAAGAAATTCTATAGACTGCCCCATCTGGCCCCGCAACCGGACTTCGCCGCCCACATGGGCAAGGCTTTGCCGATCGCCCCAGGGGCGGTTCCATCACAAGGCTGGCACTAGGCGGAAAAATGCGTATAGTGCCGCGAGTTTGTTGCGGCGGAAAACAGGATTACCATGCGATTTGCGGCGTTGGTCTTGCGGGTGATGATTGCGGCGGGCGTAGCCTCGGCCATGGTGGGGGTGGCGCAGGCCGAAGCGCTGAAGCTGGGCGGCAAGAAAAGCCGGGCGGCGTTGATGAAGTCTCAGATGGCGCTGCTGGATGGCAAACTTGCGGTGGTCTATAGCGGGTCTGAGCGGTTGAAGCCGAATTACAACAAGGATACCTCCGCTGCTGGTGGCGATGCACCGGTGAAGCGGTTCACTGGCAAGTATAAGGGCGAGTACCTTGAGGTCGCAAAGGCCGCTGCCCGCAAGCATGGCGTGCCCGAAGATGTGTTCCTGCGGCTGGTGCAGCAGGAAAGTGGCTGGAACACCGGGGCGGTGTCGGTCAAGGGAGCGACGGGGCTGGCGCAACTGATGCCGGGGACGGCGGATCGGTTGGGTGTGGATATCAACGATCCGGGTGAGAACCTTGAGGGCGGGGCGCGCTATTTGCGGATGATGTATGACCGTTTTGGCACCTGGAAACTGGCACTGGCGGCTTATAATGCGGGGCCGTTGGCGGTGGAAAAACACGGCGGAGTGCCGCCCTACGATGAGACGGAAAACTACGTTCTGGCGATTCTGGGCTGAGGGTTTTCTGTTGTGTCCACGCGTGGACAGGGTTTGCATTTATATAAAATCAATGGGTTGGTGAAGGGTATTTGATCCTTCGTTAGCGTTTGGCGAGTTCGGAATCGCCATGCGGGTTGAGGCGGAGGATGCCTCCGGCGGGAGTATTTTTGCCAAGAAGAAACTGCGCAGCGATTTGGCTGTTGGGGCCTAGCGCTTGGTTTACTTCCTGCGCGTCGGCGGCTACAGCGTGCGTTTTCCATCACCGAGGGGCCGGATATGACGCTGTTTTGTGGGATCGACTTTGGCACCTCGAACTCGACGGTGTCGCTGGCGGATGCAGAGCGCGCTTGGCTGATCGGCTTGGAAGATCAGGCGGAAACGCTGCCCTCGGCGGTGTTCTGGGAGCAGGATGGCGGTGCGCCGGAGTTTGGGCGCGCGGCGATTGCGGCCTATTTGCGCGGCGATGAGGGGCGGCTGATGCGGGGGCTGAAAAGCACGCTTGGCTCGGGGATGATTGATGAACGCACGGCGATCGGCAGCCGTGCGGTGTCGTTCCGCGAGGTGTTGACGCGGTTTATGCGCCATATGGTGGGCGTGTTGCGGAGCCATGCGCCGGGGGCGGATCGGGTGGTTTTGGGGCGGCCGGTGCATTTCGTTGATAGCGATGAGGCCGGGGATATGAAGGCACAGGTGGCGCTGGAGGAGATCGCGCGCGGCTTGGGCTTTCGCGAGGTGGCGTTTCAGTATGAGCCGATTGCGGCGGCTTTGCAGTATGAGCAGGGGATCGCGCGCGAAGAACTGGTGCTGATCGTCGATATCGGCGGCGGCACATCCGACTTTTCCATCGTGCGGGTGTCACCAGAGCGGGCGCGGGCGGCGGATCGGGCGGGCGATATTCTTGCCAATGACGGGATCAGGGTGGGCGGCACCGATTTTGACCGGATGCTGTCTTTGGCGGAAGTGATGCCGCATTTGGGTTACAAGGCCACCACCAAGCAGGGTAAGGGGCTGATGCCGAACCATTATTTCCTTGATCTGGCGACATGGCACCGCATCAACATGCTGTATACCCAGCGCTGTCTGGCGGACCTCAAGGCGTTCTCGCGTGAGGTGGATCGCCCGGAACTGCTGGAGCGGCTGATGCGGGTGGTCTCCGAGCGCAACGGGCATGCGGTGGCGATGGCGGTCGAGGCGGCGAAGATCGCGCTTTCGGATCAAGAGGCGGTGCGGTTGCAGCTTTCGGCGCTGACGGGCGGGCCGAACCCGATGCTGCGGCGTGAGGGGTTTGAAGCCTCGGTCGCCCCACTGGTGGAGCGGATTTCGGAACGGCTGGGGGCTGTGCTGGCGCAGGCGGGTGTGGGCGTGGCGGATATTGGCACTGTGTTCATGACCGGGGGTTCCTCGGGCCTGCCGGTGCTGCGGGCTTGCGTGCAGGCGGCGCTGCCGGGGGTTGCGATTGCCACGGGGGATATGCTTGGCTCTGTCGGGACTGGCCTTGCGCTGGATGCGCGGCGGAAGTTTTCCTGAGGGGGCCGAGAATGACAGGGCATATGCTGGCGGCGATTGAGGCGATCTTACCCGAGGCTGTGGCGTGGCGGCGGGAGTTTCATGCCTATCCAGAGTTGAGCTTTGCTGAGCATCGCACCGGGGCGAGGGTGGCGGAATTGCTGCGCGGTTTTGGCTGCGACAGTGTTGAGGCTGGGTGGAGCGGCACTGGGGTGGTCGCGGTGATCAACGGCAACAGGCCGGGGCGGCGGATTGGTCTGCGGGCGGATATGGATGCTTTGCCGATCACCGAAGACTCTGGCGTGGCCTTTGCCAGCACGGTGCCGGGGGTGATGCATGCTTGCGGCCATGACGGGCATACGGCGATGCTGCTCGCGGCGGCGAAACATTTGGCCGGATCGCGTGATTTTGCCGGGATGGCGGTGCTGATCTTTCAACCCGGCGAGGAAGCGGGCGGTGGCGCGCGGGCGATGATTTCCGAGGGGTTTCTGGCGCGCTATCCGATTGATGAGGTTTACGCGCTGCACAATATGCCGGGGTTGGCGGTGGGGGCCTATGCCACGCGGCCGGGGCCGATCATGGCGGCGGCGGATATGTTTCGCATCGAGATTTCCGGGCGGGGCGGGCATGCGGCGCAGCCTCATTTGGCCTTGGACCCGGTGATGATCGCGGGGCATGTGTTGGTGGCGTTGCAGACGGTGGTTTCGCGTAATGTTGATCCGTTGCAGGCGGCGGTTTTGTCAGTGTCTACGGTTGTCAGCGAGGGGGCGGGGGCTTGTGTGATCCCGGCGCGGGTGGTGCTGACCGGGACCGTGCGGAGTTTTGATCCGGGCGTGCAGGACCTGCTGGAGGATCGGCTGCGGGCGGTGGTGTTGGGCGTGACAGCGGCGCATGGCGGGGTGGCAGAGGTGGAGTATCTGCGCGACGCGCCTGCAACGGTGAATGATGCGGCTTGTGCGGGTCATGCCGTGGCAGTGGCGCGGGGGATTTCGGCGGCGGTTGAGGCCGATGTGGCGCCGATGATGGTGTCGGAGGATTTCAGCGAGTTTCTGAATGCGGTGCCGGGGGCGTTCATGTTTGTCGGCAATGGCGACGGGCCTTTGCTGCATCATCCGGCCTATGCTTATAACGACGCGGGCCTGCCTTACGGCGCGGCTTGGCTGGCGGGGATGATGCGCGCGCGCGGATAGGGCTTGCAGGGCGGGGGCGTTTGCTCAAATCATGGCGCAAAGGAGATATGCCATGGCCCCGAAAAACCGATTTGCCGAGATGCTGCCCGAGATCGCCGGATGGCGGCAGGATTTTCACGAAAACCCCGAGTTGTTGTTTGAGGTGCATCGCACCGCTGGGCGGGTGGCAGAGCTGTGCCGCTCGTTTGGTTGTGATGAGGTGACAGAGGGCATTGGTCGCACCGGCGTGGTGGTGGTGATCAAGGGCAAGACCGATACCAGCGGCCGGGTGATCGGCTTGCGGGCGGATATGGATGCGCTGCCGATCATCGAGCAGACCGGGGTGGCCTATGCCTCCAAGGTGCCGGGGAAGATGCACGCTTGCGGGCATGATGGGCATACTTCGATGCTGCTGGGGGCAGCGAAATATCTGGCCGAGACGCGGAATTTCGATGGCACGGCGGTGCTGATCTTCCAACCGGCGGAAGAAGGTGGCGGCGGTGGGCGCGAGATGTGCGCCGATGGCATGATGGATCGTTGGGGGATTCAGGAAGTCTACGGGATGCATAATATGCCAGGGATTCCGGTGGGGCATTTCGCCATCCGCCCGGGTGCGATGATGGCAGCGGCGGATCAGTTTGAGATCACCGTGACGGGCAAGGGTGGCCATGCGGCGAAACCGCATGACTGCATTGATACCACGGTGGTGGCCGCGCATATCATTGTGGCGCTGCAGACGATTGCTTCGCGCGGGGTGGACCCGTTGAAGCAGGTGGTGGTCTCGGTCTGCACGGTGGCGACGGACAGCACGGCGCATAACGTCATCCCGCAGGTGGTGAAGATGAAGGGCACGGTGCGGACGATGGATTTCGGCGTGCAGGATTATGTCGAGGCCCGGGTGAAGGCGATTGCTGAGGGCACGGCGCAAGCTTTGGGGGCGGTGGCGGTGGTGGACTACACGCGCGGCTATCCGGTGACGGTGAATGCGCCTGAAAATACCGACTATGCGGCAGAGGTGGCGCGGGCGGTGTCGGGGCAGGTCGATACCGATACGGCGCCGTTGATGGGGGCCGAGGATTTCAGCTTCATGCTGCTGGAGCGGCCGGGGGCGTATATTTTCGTCGGCAATGGCGACACGGCGATGGTGCATCATCCGGCCTATAACTTTGACGATAATGCGATTCCGTTTGGGTCAAGCTGGTATGCCGGGATGGTGGAAGCGCGGATGCCAGCGGCGTAGAACTGCCCCCCTCAGGCGGTTCCCACCCGCCCACCCCACCGCCTTCAGGGGGCAGTGGGGTTTGGTGGCTCTGGTTGGCTGGGTTTGACACGGTGCGCGGGATGGGCGGTGGGAGCCTCCGGCGGGGATATTTGAGCAGAGAGGATGAGCGATGATTGCGACGGGTCTGATCGGGCTGATTGCGGTGCTGCATCTTTATATTCTGGTGTTGGAGATGTTTCTTTGGCAGGCGCCGCGTACGCGGGCGGTGTTTGGAACCTCGGCGGAATTTGCGGCGCAGACCAAGGTGTTGGCGGCCAATCAGGGGCTTTATAATGGGTTTCTGGCGGCAGGGTTGATCTGGGCGCTTTGGTTGGGGGCGGATGGGCGCGGCGTGGCGCTGTTTTTTCTGGTTTGCGTGTTGGTGGCGGGGATTTACGGTGCTGCGACAGCCTCACGCCGGATATTGTTGGTGCAGGCTGTGCCTGCGGCGCTGGCGATAGTCGCGGTGTTGGCGGGGATATGAGGCCGGGAATTAGCCTCCGGTATGGCTCATATGGCGGGTCATCTGGCCTTTGACCACTTGCCGCGTGTAGTCGAAATCATGGCCCTTGGGTTTGTGGGCGATGGCGTTGCGGATGGCTTGGCGCAGGGCGGTGTCGCCGGGGCTGGCGCGCAAGGGAGCGCGGAGGTCGGCCATGTCTTCCTGGCCAAGGCACATGTAAAGCTCGCCGGTGCAAGTCAGGCGGACGCGGTTGCAGCTTTCGCAGAAGTTATGCGTCAGGGGGGTGATGAAGCCGATGCGCTGACCGGATTCGGCCAGCCGGACATAGCGGGCGGGGCCGCCGGTGCGGTCGGGCAGGTCTTGCAGGGTGTAACGCGTGGCGAGGCGGTCGCGCAGGTCGCGCAGTGGCCAGTATTGGTCGATACGCTGCGCCTCGCCCATATCGCCCATCGGCATCACCTCGATGAAGGTGAGGTCATGGTTTTCGGCGGCGCACCAATCGGTGAGACGGAAAAGCTCATCCTCGTTGAAGCCCTTCAGCGCCACGGCGTTGATCTTGACGGCAAGGCCCGCGGCTTTTGCGGCCTCGATCCCGTCCAACACCTGAGCCAGACGGCCCCAGCGGGTGATCTCGGCGAATTTCTTCTCATCCAATGTGTCGAGCGAGACATTGATGCGCTTGACCCCGCAGGCGGCGAGGTCAGCCGCGTATTTGCGCAACTGACTGCCATTGGTGGTCAGGGTGAGTTCGCGCAGCGCGCCGCTGGCAAGATGGCGCGACATCGCGTCGAAGAATGTCATAATGCCTTTGCGCACCAAAGGCTCGCCGCCGGTGATGCGCAGCTTTTCTACACCGAGGGCGATGAAATTGCTGCACAAACGATCGAGCTCCTCCAGCGTCAGCAATTCGGCTTTCGGCAGGAAGGTCATGTGTTCGGTCATGCAATAAGCGCAGCGGAAATCGCAGCGGTCAGTAACCGAGACACGCAGGTAGGAAATCGCGCGGGCGAAGGGGTCGATGAGGGGCATCTCGGACATGGGACTAAGGTAAGCGGCGCAGGGGGCCGCGACAAGGTGGAATGCGACGGTTGTATGCGCAGAGGCGGCGCGCTATCGTTGGGGGATGATGCGTATGAACATGATCCTTCTGAGTGCGGTGCTGGGCCTTGCGGGCTGCGGCATGATGCAAACTGAAAAAGCACCTGAGGCGCCGGTTGCCAGCGCTGCGCCGGTGGCGCGGCCTGTGATTGGTGCTGGCAAATCTGCGGCGGCGCTGGATAGCACCACCGCGGCCGAGCGGGCTGCGGCGGTGGCGGCGAAGCCTGCGGGCGGTGAGCGATCGTTGGGCACGGCTGTGGTGGCACTTGGCAGCCCTGCCGAGCAGGGGTTGTGGGTGAAGTCGCCGCTGGTCACGGTCAAGGCCAAGGGCCGGGTGGTGACAGCCGGTGGGGCTTCGGTGGCGGTGGACCTGTTGCCCGGAAGCGGGGCTGCTTCGCTGTCGCTGGCGGCGTTCCGGGCGCTGGGGTTGGGGCTGACCGATCTGCCAGAGGTCACGATCTACGCCGAATGAAGGCAGGGGCATTCTGCCCCTCCGCGCCTGGCGCCTCACCCCTGGGGATATTTGGGCAGAGAGGATAACCCGAAGTGGTTAGCCGAGATATTGCGCAGCTTCCTTGCGGGCGAAGGTTTTCATCCGCTCGCCGTGTTGATCAAGGAAAGCGGTGGTGCGTGCGGGGTCGTGTTTGGAGAGATCGCGCAGCCACCACGCCACGGCTTTCTGGATGAACCAATCCTTGTCGTCGATATAGACTGCGGCCCAGCCTAGCACGCGGTCGCGGATGTCCAACTCGAACGGTTTGGGGAAATTCTGTTTGGTGAAGGGCAGGGTTGCCACCAAGGCGGCGCGGCGGGTCCACATGTTTTCGGATGTGGTCCAGCCTTCGACTGTCTCGATCCGCGTAGGGTCGGCGGTGATGCGCTTTTGGGCGGCGATGCAGACGGTATCGGCGATGGCCCAAGCGTCAAACTGCGGTACCCATTGGCAGATCAGATCCCAAGCCGCGGTATCGGGTTTGATGCGGGCTTGGGTCAGCAGTTTGGCGCTTGCGATGCGGGCCTCGTGGATGTCGCTTTCCCACAGATCAGCGGCAAGCTGGATGCGGTCGTCCACCGACAGATCGGCGCGCCATGCTGTGGTCAGTTCTTCGATCTGCGGCACTTTCAGGCCAAGATAGCGCCGATCTGCTTTGTGATAGGCATGCGCCGCCGCGACCTCGCCTGTGTTTTCCAGCGCAACGAGGGCTGCCAGAGCCTGAGCCGAGGTGGGCATCGTGTTATCCTTGGATGATGAACTTGACCGTTCCTACCGGAATTCCAAAGCGGGACACAACCGCATCATTGACGATCCGGCCATCGCCAGCACGATAAATCACATCTTGAAAGCCCAGTCGGGTGACGCCCGACAGAGATTTGAAATCAGCCGTGTAGGCCAGCCGCACCGCGCCGTTTTCTTCTGTCACAACGGCTTGACCGACGGTGTCCTCGCGCCGACCTATCCAGCCGCTCGCAGCTTGGCGGTCAAACACCCAGGTCAGCCGATCTTTCTGGCCATCGTTATAGGCGAAATCCTCGACAACCGTCAGCCGCGTGCCCGAGCGGGTCAGTTTGCCGCGCAGGCGTGCGGTGAACCGGCGTTCCTGACCGGTCAGCGTGACCCGGAACAGGCCGGTGCCGGTTTTACGGCCAACGAAGGCCTGATCCAGTGTCAGCTGCGCGCCGTTGAGCTGGGGCGCAGGCGGCAGCGTGCTGCATCCGGCAAGGGCGAGACCACTGAGCAGAAAAAGGCGACGATCCATCACAGGCTCCTTATCGGGGGACTGTGGGGATATAAGGCGGGTTATTCGACAGTCACGGATTTTGCCAGATTTCGCGGCTGATCGACATCGGTGCCTTTGGCGATGGCGGTGTGATAGGCCAGAAGCTGCGCCGGGATGGCGTAAAGGATCGGTGCGAAGGCGTCGGAAACCTCGGGCATGGTGATGGTTTTCCAGCACTCCATCCCGGCCTCGGCGATGCCTTTGGCGTCGGAGATCAGCAGCACTTTGCCGTGGCGGGCCATGACCTCTTGCATGTTCGAGACAGTTTTCTCGAACAGATGATCGCGCGGAGCAAGGACGATCACCGGGACTTGCGGCGAGATCAGCGCGATGGGGCCGTGCTTCAGTTCACCTGATGCATAACCTTCGGCGTGGATGTAGCTGATTTCTTTCAGTTTCAACGCACCTTCCAGCGCGAGCGGGAACATCGCACCTCGGCCAAGAAACAGCACATCTTGCGCTTCGGAAAGTTCCTCGGCGATGGCGGCGATGCTGGCACCAAGCGCAAGTGCGTGGTTCATCAGGCCGGGCAAGGCTGCCAGATCGCTGAGGTGCGTGGCGAGGGTTTCGGGCGTCAGGCGGCCACGATCCACGGCGGCTTTCAGCGCCAACAGTGCGAGGGTGGTCAACTGGCAGGTGAAGGCTTTGGTCGAGGCAACGCCGACCTCAATCCCCGCCATGATCGGCAGGGCGAGATCGGATTCGCGCGCGATCGAGGAGGTGGGGACATTGACCACGGCGACGATCTTGGCGACCTTGTCGCGGGTGTAGCGCAGGGCGGCGAGGGTGTCGGCGGTCTCGCCGGATTGGCTGACGAACAGCGCCCATTGGTTGGGAGAAAGCGGCGGTTCGCGGTAGCGGAATTCCGAGGCGATGTCGATTTCGCAGGGTAGGCCCGCGATCTGTTCGAACCAGTATTTCGCGACATGGCAGGCATAGCTCGCGGTGCCGCAGGCCACCATGGTCAGCCGATCCACGGCGGAAAAGTCAACCTCCATCGGCAGTTGCAGCGCGCCGTTCTGCACATAGCGGCGCAGGGCGTCGGCGATTACCACGGGTTGTTCGGCGATTTCCTTGGCCATGAAATGCTTGTAGCCAGCCTTTTCGATGCGGGTGGCATCGACTTGGATCCGGGCTTCGGCGCGGTTGGCAAGGCGGTCTTGTGCGTCGTAGATCGTGGCACCTGCGCGGGTGACGACGGCCCAGTCGCCTTCTTCCAGATAGGTGATGCGGTCGGTCATTGGGGCGAGGGCGATGGCGTCAGAGCCGACAAACATCTCGGTATCGCCATGGCCGATGGCCAGCGGAGAGCCTTTGCGGGCGGCGATGATCAGATCATCCTCGCCATCAAACAGAAAGCACAAAGCGAAGGCGCCGTGCAGGCGGTGCAGGGTTTGGCGTGCGGCCTCGGTTGGGGTGGCGCCGCGTTGCATGTACAGATGGGCCAGCAGGGCAATGGTCTCGGTATCAGTCTCGGATTCTTGGCGCAGACCAGCTTCGGCCAGTTCGGCGCGCAACTCGCGGAAGTTTTCGATGATGCCGTTATGCACCACCGCGACGGGGCCGGAACGGTGCGGGTGGGCATTGGTGGTGGTGGCGGCACCATGCGTCGCCCAGCGGGTGTGGCCGATGCCTGCCTTGCCTGCGAGCGGTTCATGCACCAGAAGGTCGGAGAGGTTCACCAGCTTGCCCACGGCGCGGCGGCGGTCGAGTTTGCCTTTGTTGATGGTGGCGATCCCGGCGCTGTCATAGCCGCGATATTCCAGCCGCTTGAGGGATTCGACCAGCAGCGGGGCCGCTTCATGGTTGCCCAGAACGCCAACAATTCCACACATTTACGACTTCCCTTTCGCGGCCTTGATGGCTTTGAGATGGGCCATCAGCTTGGTGGCGAGGCCCGGTTTGTTGACTTGCTTGGCGCGGCCCAAGGCGAGGGCTTCGTCGGGGACATCTTCGGTGATCACAGAGCCAGAGGCGGTCAGCGCATCGTTCCCGATGCTGACGGGGGCGACCAGCATGGTATCCGAGCCGATGAAGGCGCGTTTGCCGATCTTGGTGCGGTGTTTCATCACGCCGTCATAGTTGCAGGTGACGGTGCCTGCGCCGATGTTGGTGAATTCGCCGATGTCGGCATCGCCGATATAGGTCAGGTGGCCGACTTTGACGCCTTCATCGAGGATGGCGTTCTTGATTTCGACGAAGTTGCCGACGTGCACGTCTTCGGCGAGTTCCGCACCGGGTCTTAGCCTTGCGAAGGGGCCGACGGTGGCCCCGCGGCTGATGTGGCAGCCTTCGAGGTGGCAGAAGGCTTTGATCTCGGCCCCGGATTCGACGGTTACGGCGGGGCCGAAGATGACGTTGGGGCCGATGATGGCGTCGCGGCCAATATGGGTGTCGAGCGCGAAGAACACGGTGTCGGGGGCGGTGAGGGTGACGCCGTTTTCCAGTGCCTCGGCGCGGGCGCGGGATTGGAAGGCGGCCTCGGCCTCGGCCAGTTGCGCGCGGGTGTTGACGCCGAGGGTTTCGGCCTCGTCACAGATCACTACACCTGCGGAAAGGCCTTCGGCGCGGGCCAAGGCGGGCAGGTCGGTCAGGTAGTATTCTTGGGCGGCATTGTTGTTTTCGACCTTTGCGATCAGGTCAAACATCAGTTTGGCTGGGGCGCAGAGAACGCCGGAGTTGCAGAGGGTGATGCTGCGTTCGGCGTCTGTCGCGTCTTTGTATTCGACGATCTTTTCCAAAGCATCGCCCTGTGTGACTAAGCGGCCATAGCGACCGGGGTCTTTGGCCTGAAAGCCCAGCACGACAACGGCGTGCTTTTTGCGCGCATCGAGCATGGCGGCCAAGGTTTCGGGGCGGATGAAGGGGGTGTCGCCGTAAAGCACGATCGCGTCGCCCGCGAAATCTTTCAGCAACGGGGCGGCCATATCGACGGCGTGCGCAGTGCCAAGTTGCGGCTCTTGCAGTACGCATTCAATCGCGGGATCGAAGGTTTCGGCGGATTTTGCGACCTCGGCGGCACCATGGCCGGTGACGACGACGATGCGCGACGGCTCCAGGCTGCGGGCGGCGGTGAGGGCGTGGTGCAGAAGCGGGGCGGCGGCGACGTGGTGCAGCACCTTCGGGGTGTCGGAGTTCATCCGGCTGCCCATGCCTGCGGCCAAAATGATGAAGGATACTGCCATGTCGCCTCTTTCTTTTCGTTGTCGCCCGTTTTACCCCGGATCGGCGGGGCCGCAAGGGGTGGTTCTTCACGCAAGGTTACGAAGATGAAAACTGTGGTCTTTGATCTGGATGGCACGCTGGCCGATACCAGTGCGGATTTGCTGGCGGCGGCGAATGCGTGTTTTGTCGGGCTGGGGCATGGGGTGGTGCTGGATGGGCGCGATACGCTGACGGCTTTTCATGGCGGGCGGGCGATGCTGCGGGTGGGGTTTGACCGGCTGGGGGTGGCCTATTCCGAGGCGGATATTTCGGCGCAGTATCCGGTGCTGCTGGCGGCTTATGCCGATGGCATTGACGTGCATACCAAGATGTATCCGGGGGCGATACAGGCGGTGTTTGAGTTGTTGAGTGATGGCTATCGCACCGCCGTTTGCACCAACAAGCCGGAAGGGCTGGCGGTGGAGTTGTTGCGCCGTCTGGGGGTCAGCGATCTGTTCGGCGCGATTGTGGGGGCGGATACGCTGCCGGTGCGCAAGCCTGATCCGGCCCCTTACATCGAGGCGGTGCGGCGGGTGGGCGGCGATGTCGGGCGATCCATGCTGATCGGCGACACCGAGACCGATCGGCTGACTGGATTGGCCGTGGGGGTGCCGGTGGCGCTGGTGACATTCGGGCCAGAGGGGGCGGGGGTATCTCGGCTGAACCCCGAGGCGCTGCTGGATCGGTTTGAGGATTTGCCGGGGTTGGCGGCGCGGTTGCTGGGCTGAGCGGGAAAACTTGCCTGAGGCCGGGGCGCGGGTTTAGCAATCGTGTATTCTGAATCTGACTTTGGAGGCTGGCATGACCGGGAATGTGTTTTTGCGGACGAGTGTGATTTTTCTGACCTGTGGCGTGGTTCTGGGCGTGAAGATGGGGATGGCCGAGGATTTTGTGCAAGCGCCGACCCATGCGCATCTTAATCTGGTGGGCGGGGTGTGGATGTTTCTGGCGGGATTGTTCTACAACGCCAACCCGCAGATCTCGGGGCGGTTGATCGGCGTGCATTACGTGCTGACGCTGGTGGGGATGATGGGCTTTGGGATTGGGCTTTATGGCAAGCTGGCGGGGGCAGCTTGGGGTGAGCTGCCGCTGATTGCGGGTTCCAGCCTGAGCGCGCTGGGGCTGATCATGTTCGCGGTGATCGTGTGGATGGGCACGGGGCGCGCGGCGCGGGTTTAGATCAGCGCAGGAATTCGCGGCGGCACCATTTGCCCGTCGAGTTGAACTCTTTCCCCAGTTGGTCGAGGCTGCGGGTGCGGATGATGCTGTCGGCGCGCTGGCGCATCGCCTGGATTTTTTCGGCCTCGGTGCCCGGCAGTTGCGATAGAATGATCGCCGAGCCGGTGAGGCCGATTTTGAATTCATGCTCGGAGATTTGGTTGGCTTTGTAGAGCAGGGCTGAGGCGATGGTCAGCATCGCCGCACAGTGCAATCCTTGCGCATCGCGGCCTTGATAGGTGATGTCGGCTTGCGCGCTGGTGGCGAGGGCCGCGCAGAGGGTGGTGGTGTGAATCAGGTGGCGCATGGCTGCTCCATTACAGGCTATGGCAAGGAAGCCTAGCGCAGACAGCCGGGGATTGCGCGTGGTGTTTTCAATGCGGCGATCTTTCCCAGCTGGGAGTGACTTGTGGTGGTGAGGCTCATAAACACAACATATTGTTGTTTTGGCGGTTTTTTAAGCCAGTTTGACAGTGTTCCGGCCGCGCCCTAGGTTGCGGGCATGACAAAAGCTCCGTCCCGTCACGCCATCATCTTTGTATTGCTATGTGTTCTGTTGGACATGATCGGCTTTGGCCTGATCATCCCGGTGCTGCCGCAACTGATCGAGCAGGTGGGGCATGTTGATCTTTCCGAAGCGGCGGTGATTGGCGGCTGGATGTTCTTTGCATTTTCGATGGCGCAGTTTGCGTTCAGCCCGTTGATGGGCAACCTTTCCGATCGCTTTGGCCGCAGGCCGCTGTTGCTGCTGGCGATTGCGGGCTTGGGGCTGGACAATCTGTTGCAGGGGCTGGCGCCGACGGTGGTGTGGCTGTTCATCGGGCGGGTGATTGCCGGGGTATGCGGATCAAGCTGGGTGATCGCCAATGCTTTTATCACCGACATCACTGCACCAGAGGAGCGGGCGAAGTATTTCGGCATGATGGGCGGCGCGTTCGGGCTGGGCTTTGTGCTGGGGCCTGCCTTGGGCGGCGTGCTGGGCGAGTTTGGGCCGCGGGTGCCATTCTTTGTGGCGGCGGGGATTTCGGGGCTGAATTTCATTTATGGCTGGTTCGTGCTGCCCGAGACTTTGGCGCCGCAGAACAGGCGCGCGTTCAGTCTGGCGCGGTCTAACCCGCTCGGGGCGTTCAAGGTGTTTCGCAGCTATCACGGCGTGGTGCCGATGTGCGCGGTGCTGTTTGCGTTTTTCTTTTTCACCAGCGTCTATCCGGCGATCTGGCCCTATTGGGGCATGGCGAAGTTCGGCTGGTCTACCGCGATGGTGGGGGTGACGCTGGCGGTGTTTGGCATCGTGATGGCCGGGTTTCAGGGCGGCTTGACCGGGGTTGGGGTGAAGTGGTTTGGCGAGCGCAATTTGGCTCTGATCGGCTTGATCTCGGCGTTGATTGCGGCGGCGGGCTATGGCGTGGCAGGGTCTTTGACGGTGGTGGTGGTGTTGATGATCGTGCATGGGCCGGAAGGCTTCATCCATCCGATGCTGACGGCGATGATGACCAAGGTGGTGCCGGATGATGCGCAGGGCGAGTTGCAGGGCGGGATTTCGGCGATCATGAATGTGGCGATGTTGGCGGGGACGGTGTTTTTCAGCCAGATCTTTGGGTATTTCATGGCGCCAGGCGGCTGGCAGTCGCCGGATGTGGCGTTCTTTGTGGCAGGGGCGGGGATGGCGGTGACGCTGGCGATGTTCTTGTTGATCGTGCCGGGTGAGGAGAAGCGTCTGTGAGCGAAGAACGGTTTGAGGGCAGTTTCACCCAGCAAGAGCCGATCCCCGAAGCGGGCATCGAGGCGGCGATTGCCGTGCTGCGGCATGGGCGATTGCACCGCTATAACACGGCTGCGGGTGAAGTCGCCGAAGCGGCTTTGCTGGAGGAGGAATTCGCCGACCTGATCGGGGCGAAATACTGCCTTGCGGTGGCCTCGGGCGGCTATGCCTTGGGCTGTGCCTTGCGAGCCTTGGGGGTGCAGGCGGGGGATGCGGTGCTGACCAATGCGTTTACGCTCGCGCCAGTGCCGGGGGCGATTGCGGCGGTTGGCGCGCGCCCGGTGTTTGTCGAGGTGACGGATCAGTTGGTGCTGGATTTCGACGATCTGGCGGCGAAGGCGCGGGCCAGTGGGGCCAAGGTGCTGATGCTGAGCCATATGCGCGGCCATCTGTGCGACATGGAGGCTTTGGTGGCGCTGTGCGACGGCCTTGGCGTGCGGATCATCGAGGATTGCGCGCATACGATGGGGGCTGCCTGGAAGGGTGTGGCCTCGGGGCGGCATGGCGTGGTGGGGTGCTATTCGATGCAGACCTACAAGCATCTGAACGCGGGAGAGGGCGGCTTTCTGATCTCGGATGACCCGCAGGTGATGGCGCGGGCAGTGCTGCTGTCAGGGTCTTATATGCTGTATGCGCGCCACCGCGCGGCGCCACCGCCCGAGGCGTTTGAGGCTGTGCGCTTGCAGGTGCCGAATGTCTCGGGGCGAATGGACAATCTGCGCGCGGCGATCCTGCGGCCGCAACTGCCGCTGCTGGCGGATCGGGTGGCACGGTGGGCCGAGTGTTATCAGGCGCTGGAGGCCGGATTGCGCGGCGTGCCGGGGTTGGCGCTGGTCGAGCGGCCTGACGAGGAGACTTATGTTGGGTCGTCGTTCCAGTTTCTGCTGCCCGATTGGTCTGCGGCGCGGATTGGCGCGTTTCTGGGCCGGGCCTTGGCGCGGGGCGTCGAGTTGAAGTGGTTCGGTGCGGCGGACCCGGTGGCGTTCACCTCGCGCTATCAGCATTGGGGCTATGCCGAGGCGCAGTGCCTGCCGCAGACGGATCGGATTCTGGCAGGGCTGGTGGATATGCGGGTGCCGCTGACGTTTTCAGTGGAAGATTGCGCGCAGATCGCCCGGATCATCCGGGCCGAGGCTTTGGTGGTGGGACAAGGGCCAGAGCCTGAGGCTGTGGTGTTGCCGGTTATTCAATGAGCCTCGATCTGGCGGCTGCTGCGGATGGGGGTTTCACACCCCCAGCGGGTTTGTGCCAAACCCGCTCCCCCGTGGAGTATTTTCACCAAGATGAAGCAAATTTTAGGCAAAGTTTAGGGTTTTGCCGGGTTATACAGTGGCACGGTAGAGATCGACATTTTCGCCGAACCGTCGGTCAGTTCGGTGGCATGGGTGAGATAGACCAGCACCTGATTTTTCTGATCAAAAATCCGGGTGACGTTCAGCGATTTGAACACCAGCGAGCGGCCTTCGCTGAACACTTCTTCGCCGGATTCCGAGGTGTCAATATCGCCGATGGTGATCGGCCCGGTTTGACGGCAGGCGATCGAGGCGTTGGAGGGGTCTTCGAACCAGTTGCCTTTCGAGAGCCGGTCCCACATCGAGCGTTCGAAATAGCTGATGTGGCAGGTGACGCCCTGCACCTTGGGGTCGGGGATGGCCTCGACGATGATGTCATTTCCGACCCAGTCGACGCCGACTCGGCCAATTTCTTCGGCTTGGGCTGTCAGTGGCAGCAGGGCGAGGGCAAGGGGGGCAAAGAGGCGCATAAGGGGACTTTCCAACCGGGCTTTGCAGCGATTTCTGCCCTATAGATGGGCAGGATGCTGCGATTGCACAAGAGCGGCGCATATTGGCTAATTCCTTAGTGAAATACTCATGAATTATACCGCAAAAACCAAGGGCTTAGCGGCTGTTGCGGGCATCTTTTCCTGCGGCCTTTGGTTGACCCCGCCAAGGTGGCGGGATAAACGAATGGGCAAGAGTGACGTGGGCCAAAGCGCTTGCGGCGCGTATCTGCCAGCAGAAGGAGCGCTTCGCGTGGATCATCTTCTTCGTGAGTATCTGCCCATCCTTATTCTTCTTGCGATTGCTGTGGGTCTTGGCCTTGTGCTGATCCTTGCGGCCGCGTTGATTGCGGTGCGCAATCCGGACCCCGAGAAGGTGTCAGCCTATGAATGTGGCTTCAACGCCTTCGACGATGCGCGGATGAAGTTTGACGTGCGGTTTTACCTTGTCTCGATCCTGTTCATCATCTTCGACCTTGAGGTGGCGTTCCTGTTCCCTTGGGCTGTGGCCTTTGGCGAGATTTCCATGGTGGGATTCTGGTCGATGATGGTGTTCTTGGGCGTTTTGACCGTGGGCTTTGCCTATGAGTGGAAAAAAGGAGCGCTGGAATGGGCGTGATGGCGGGTGCGAATACGGCGGGGCCGGACCGCGAGGTTGCAACCCAGGCGCTGAACCGCGAGTTGCAGGATAAGGGTTTTATCCTGACCACGACGGAAGATATCATCAACTGGGCGCGCAACGGCAGCTTGCACTGGATGACCTTTGGTCTGGCCTGCTGCGCGGTTGAGATGATGCACACCTCGATGCCGCGCTATGATCTGGAGCGGTTTGGCACGGCACCGCGCGCGTCTCCGCGCCAGTCTGACCTGATGATCGTGGCGGGCACGCTGACCAACAAGATGGCCCCGGCGCTGCGCAAGGTTTACGACCAGATGCCAGAGCCGCGCTATGTTATCAGCATGGGAAGCTGTGCCAATGGCGGTGGCTATTACCACTATTCCTATTCGGTGGTGCGCGGCTGTGACCGCATCGTGCCGGTGGATATCTATGTGCCGGGTTGCCCGCCGACAGCGGAAGCGCTGCTGTACGGGATTTTGCAGTTGCAGCGGAAAATCCGCCGCACGGGAACGCTTGTGCGTTAAGGGGGCGATATGGCTGATTTGACTGAACTCGCCGCCTATCTAACGGAAAAGCGCCCGGATGCGGTGCTGGCGACGGAACTGGCGTTTGGCGAATTGAACGTGACGGTGGCGCTGCCTGCGCTGGTGTCGTTCATTGGCTTTCTGACGGTGGACCCGGCCTGCAAGTTTTCCTCGCTGGTCGATATCACGGCGGTGGATCACCCCGAGCGGGTCGAGCGCTTTGACGTGGTTTACCACTTCCTGTCGATGTACACCAACGCCCGCATCCGGCTGAAGGTCGCGGTGGGCGAGGATGACATGGTGC
Organism: Cypionkella sinensis; assembly: GCF_042646385.1. Taxonomy (NCBI): domain Bacteria; kingdom Pseudomonadati; phylum Pseudomonadota; class Alphaproteobacteria; order Rhodobacterales; family Paracoccaceae; genus Cypionkella; species Cypionkella sinensis. The sequence goes on from NZ_JBHRTO010000001.1 coordinate 603,945, forward strand.
CGTCGATCCACCTGATCCACCCCTCGGCCAACTGGTTTGAGCGGGAAGTGTTCGACATGTTCGGCATCCTGTTCTCGGGCCACCCGGACCTGCGGCGGATCCTGACCGACTATGGCTTCCGTGGCCATCCGCTGCGCAAGGATTTCCCGACCACCGGCTATACCGAAGTCCGTTATGACGAGGCGCAGAAGCGCGTGGTTTATGAGCCGGTGTCGCTGGTGCAGGAATACCGTCAATTTGATTTCATGAGCCCGTGGGAGAGTGCGAAATACATCCTTCCCGGCGATGAGAAGAAAGTGGGCTGATCCATGTGGTATGAATCCCTTTCAGAGGTTGGACAGCTTTTGGTCGGCATGGCTGCTGTTTTCGCTCTTATAATTCAAGGCGGGAATAAAAAAAAATCTTCTTGGTTTACAGAGATTACTCAAGAAAATCAAAGGTCCAGCCCTGACAACGGTCTGGTTTTAGTTGGATCGAGTTCTTGGAGGGCAGTTTGATGGACGGCGATATCCGGCAGAACAGCTATGATGATGGCACCGCTGACACCCTGACGGGCGAGCAGCGCATCCGCAATTTCAACATCAACTTCGGCCCGCAACACCCTGCGGCGCATGGCGTTTTGCGTCTGGTGCTGGAGTTGGACGGCGAGATTGTGGAGCGTTGCGATCCGCATATCGGCTTGCTGCACCGTGGCACCGAAAAGCTGATGGAAAGCCGGACCTATCTGCAAAACCTGCCGTATTTTGACCGGCTGGATTATGTGGCGCCGATGAACCAGGAACATGCCTGGTGCTTGGCGATTGAACGGCTGACGGGCACGGTGGTGCCGCGTCGGGCGTCGCTGATCCGGGTGCTGTATTCGGAAATCGGCCGGATTTTGAACCATCTGCTCAACACCACCACGCAAGCCATGGACGTGGGCGCGCTGACGCCGCCGCTCTGGGGTTTTGAAGAACGCGAAAAGCTGATGGTGTTCTATGAGCGGGCTTGTGGGGCGCGTCTGCACGCGGCCTATTTCCGCCCCGGTGGTGTGCATCAGGATCTGACCCCCGATCTGATCAACGATATTGAGGCTTGGACCGAGACCTTCCCGAAGGTGTTGGACGATCTGCACGGGCTTTTGACTGAAAACCGCATCTTCAAACAGCGCAATGCTGATATTGGTGTGGTGACGGAAGACGACATTCAGAAATACGGCTTCTCGGGCGTGATGGTGCGCGGGTCGGGGCTGGCGTGGGATTTGCGCCGCAGCCAACCCTATGAATGCTATGACGAGTTCGAGTTCAAGGTGCCGGTCGGCAAGAACGGCGATTGCTATGATCGCTATCTGTGCCGGATGGAGGAGATGGCGCAATCCATCCACATCATCCGTCAATGCATCACCAAATTGCGCGCCGAGCCGGGTGAAGTGCTGGCACGCGGCAAGATCACCCCGCCGAAACGCGGTGAGATGAAAACCTCGATGGAGGCTTTGATCCACCACTTCAAACTCTACACCGAGGGCTTCCATGTGCCTGCGGGTGAGGTTTACGCGGCGGTTGAAGCGCCGAAGGGTGAGTTCGGCGTGTATCTGAAAGCCGATGGGTCCAATAAGCCTTACCGCGCCAAGATCCGCGCACCGGGGTTCCTGCATTTGCAGGCGATGGACTACATCTGCAAAGGCCATCAGTTGGCCGACGTTTCTGCAATCATCGGCACGATGGATATCGTGTTCGGGGAGGTTGACCGCTAATGCTGCGCCGTCTGCACAAAGAACAACCAAGCTCGTTTGAATTTACCCCGGCCAATCTGGCTTGGGCAGAAGGGCAGATCGCGAAATATCCGGCTGGGCGGCAGGCTTCGGCGGTGATTCCGCTGCTGTGGCGCGCGCAGGAACAGCATGGCTGGCTGACCCGTCCGGCGATTGAATATGTGGCCGATATGCTGGGCATGGCCTATATCCGTGCGCTGGAAGTGGCGACGTTCTACTTCATGTTCCAGTTGCAACCCGTTGGTTCGGTAGCACATATCCAGATTTGCGGCACAACGTCCTGCATGATTTGTGGCGCGGAAGAGCTGATTGCGGTCTGCCGCGAACTGGTGGCGGACAAGCCGCATCAACTCTCGGCCGATGGCAAGTTCAGCTGGGAAGAAGTTGAGTGCATGGGCGCTTGCGCCAATGCGCCGATGGCCCAGATCGGCAAGGATTATTACGAAGATCTGACGGCAGACAAGCTGCGCGCCTTGATCGGGCGGTTCAGCAATGGCGAAGTGCCGGTGCCGGGGCCGCAGAATGGGCGCTATGCGGCAGAGCCTTTGTCGGGTCTGACCTCGCTGAAATCGCATGAGGCGGGGCGCAAGCCTTACAATGCCAGTGCGCAGAATGCCGTGGATATTGGCGATACGGTGAAGCGGATTGATGGCACCGAAGTGCCGCTGCTGACGCCGTGGATTCCCAAGGTCGTGGCTGCTGATCCGAAACTGGCGGCAATGCCCGAGGCTGTGACGGCTGCGGTTGGTGTGGCAGTTGAACCAAAGCCCGGTGCGGCGGCGGTGGCTGACAAAACTGGAGCGACTGTGCACGAAGCGCCCGCGATGTCGAAAGGCCGGCCGGTGGCCGATGGCAATGCCCCGGAAGCAACGCCGCTTGCGACGCCAGAAGCCAAATCGCCTGCCCCGTTGGGCAATAACAAACCAGCGGGGCTGACTGCGCCGCGGGGCGGCGTGGCGGACAATCTGCAAAAGCTGGAAGGTATCGGGCCGGTCATCGAAAAGCTGTTGCATGATCTGGGGATTTTCCACTTTCACCAGATTGCGGCCTTTAGCGCATCGGATGTGGCGTGGATGGACAGCAACCTGAAAGGCTTCAAAGGCCGGGTCAGCCGCGACAAATGGGTGGCGCAGGCCAAGCTGATTGGTGAGATCGGGCTGGATGCCTTCCTGATCCGCGCCAAGACCAACGATTACTGAGGGCAATGATGGACCATTCACATGACCATGCAAGCGTTGATGGGCCTTGGGCTGGCGGCTGGCTTGTTGCTGTTCTGGCCGCTTTGATCGCGGCGGGTCTGGCGGTCTGGCTGGGCAATGTCGGCGGCTTGGGGATGGTGATCGTGGGGCTGGTGGTGTTTGGCGTTTATGCGGTGCTGTTGGGCAATGGCGGCGTTGAACTGACCGTCACCGATCATGGTTCCGACGACCATGGCCACGGGCATGACCACGGGCACGGGCATCACTGAGGCGAAGATGGCAGTTCCTGATCCGAAAGAGGCACGACTTGCGCGACAAACCAGGCTGGTGGCTTTGGTGATTGCCGGGACGATGCTGCTCTGGATGGGAGGCCAGCAGATTGGCGCGGAACTTGGCTTGCCGCTGAAGTACTCGTTGCTGATCGATCTGGCGGCTTTGGCGGGGTTCATCTGGGCCATGGCCGTGACGTATCAAATTTGGCGCGCGCGCCGCACGTAAGGAAGGGGCGAACATGCTCGACGATAAGGACCGCATCTTTACCAACCTTTACGGGATGCACGACCGTTCCTTGGCCGGTGCGCGGGCGCGGGGCCATTGGGATGGCACGGCAGAGATCATCGCGCGCGGCAAAGACACGATCATCGAACAGATGAAGGCGTCGGGTCTGCGCGGGCGGGGTGGGGCGGGGTTCCCGACCGGGTTGAAATGGTCGTTCATGCCGAAGCAATCGGATGGCCGCCCGTCTTATCTCGTGATCAACGCCGACGAGTCTGAGCCGGGCACCTGCAAAGACCGCGAGATCATGCGGCACGATCCGCACACCCTGATCGAAGGCGCGCTGATTGCATCTTTCGCGATGGGGGCGAATGCCTGCTACATCTACATTCGTGGCGAATATATCCGCGAGCGTGAGGCTTTGCAGGCCGCTTTGGACGAATGCTATGACGCGGGCCTGCTGGGCAAGAACGCGGCAAAATCCGGTTGGGATTTCGACTGCTATCTGCACCATGGCGCGGGCGCTTATATCTGCGGTGAAGAAACCGCTTTGCTGGAAAGCCTTGAGGGCAAGAAGGGCATGCCGCGGATGAAGCCGCCGTTCCCGGCAGGCTCGGGGCTTTATGGCTGCCCGACGACGGTGAACAATGTGGAATCGATCGCCGTTGTGCCGACGATCCTGCGGCGTGGGCCGGAGTGGTTTGCAGGCTTTGGCCGCCCGAACAATGCGGGCACCAAGCTGTTTGGCATCTCTGGCCATGTCAACAACCCTTGCGTGGTTGAAGAAGCGATGTCGATCACCCTGCGCGAGTTGCTGGATGTGCATTGCGGTGGCGTGCGCGGTGGTTGGAAGAACATCAAGGCGGTGATCCCCGGCGGGTCTTCGGTCCCGATGCTGAATGCGGCGCAGTGCGAAGATGCGATCATGGATTTCGACTGGCTGCGCGAACAACGCTCGGGTCTGGGCACGGCGGCGGTGATCGTGATGGATCAGTCGACGGACGTGATCAAGGCGATCTGGCGGCTGTCGAAATTCTACAAGCACGAGTCTTGCGGCCAATGCACGCCCTGCCGTGAAGGCACCGGCTGGATGATGCGGGTAATGGACCGTCTGGTGCGCGGTGAGGCCGAGGTTGAGGAAATCGACATGCTGCTGTCGGTGACAAAGCAAGTCGAAGGCCACACCATCTGCGCTTTGGGCGATGCGGCGGCTTGGCCGATCCAGGGCCTGGTGCGGCATTTCCGCGAGGAAATCGAGGATCGCATCAAGGCCAAGCGCACCGGGCGCATGGGCGCGATGGCGGCGGAGTAAGCGATGCGGATTGGTATCGGGTATTTTGCAATGGCGGCCTGCCTGACCTCGATGGTCTGGGCGGGCGCTGCTGCTGCGATGTCCGATGAGAAGGCCGCAGCGCTTGGACAGGTGGTCGCGGCGTGGAAGATTGCCAAGCGGTGCGACGGTGTGAAGCCGATTGGCAATGGCGACTACCAAAGCTTTGTTATGGCTGCGACCGAGATCACTGCTGCGCAAGGATTTGGGCGTCAGGGCATGCGGGCTTTGCTGTTCTATGGACGGGCAGACGACAACGATAATCTGGGCGCATTCGAGCTGGACAAGCGCGGCCTGTTCAACCAAGACAAGGCCCTCTGCCGTTTTGGTAAAAAGATGGCTGGCACAGAGGACAGCATCGGCCGTTTCCTGAAGGGGGCGAAATGATGCGCTTGGTTCTGGCATCGATGATCGGTCTGGCCTTGGCTCCGCAGGTTGCGGCGGCTGAGGGCTATGCGGGGCTGATCATTCCGGCAGAACACGAGGGGATCAAATACAAGGTGGAACTGACGGCGGACGACAAATCCGGCCCTTATGATGTGCGGGTCTGGCGGATTGACGGCGGCTCGATGTCTTACGAGCGCAAGATTGGCGTGGCGTTGCTGAAGGATGCTTGTGCGTCTGAAGGTTATGAGGTCGCCAACACCAAATCCAAGCTGGTCAAGGGGCAGTTGGTGTTTGTCGGGGGCTGCGTATGATGCGGGCTTTCGCCTTGATCAGCGTGGCGGGGCTGAGCGCTTGCGTGCAAACGCAGCGCCCGATGGCTTTGGCGGAAAGTGGGCCGGTGGCGGTGGAACTGGCGGGGCGGTCGTATATTGCTGATCTGCAACCAACAGAAGCGGGCGCGGTTTTGGCGATGACGCGCGACGGTTCGGCATTCGGCAACGACGAAGGTTTGGAAGCCAAACGCGCGGCAGAGGCGTTCTGCGCCTCGCGCGGCGGGGCGGTCAATCGCGCGGCTTATGGGCATTTTGTTGGTGGTGCTTGGCAGTTCAAAGGGGGGTGCGCATGACCCCCGCGGTTTTGATGGGCGATAACCTGCACAGGACACGGTCTTGTCATGGGATATCGCTGGGTTCACGCGATATGGTCCGGGCTGTTAATGCCAAGGAGGCCAAAATGAGCAAGTTTATCAAAACCATGACTGTGGCAGTTGCACTGGCAGCAAGCCCGGCACTGGCGCAAGAGCCGCTGAACAAGGATGCCCGCGTCACGGAATCTCTGGTGGCGGTGCGGGTGGGCGACACCATCCGCAACACCTGCCCGTCGATCAGCGCCAAGATGTTCACCGTGCTGTCGAAGTGGAACGAGTTGAAATCCTACTTGCGTGCCAAGGGTTACACCGAGGACGAGGTAGAAGCGTTCCGCAAGAACAAGGTCGAAAAGGCGCGCATCAAGGGTTTGGCGGCAGACTATCTGAAAGCCGCCGGTGCGGTTGAGGGCGATGTCGAGAGCTACTGCAAAGTGGGCCGGGATGAGATCGCCAAGGGCACTTTGGCAGGGTCTTTGCTGAGGTCGTACAAATGACCCAGATGCCCGGATATCATCTGGCCGAGTTGAACGTGGGGCGCCTGTTGGCCCCCACCGACGACCCGCGCGTGGCCGAGTTCATGGGCGCATTGGACCGGGTGAACGGGCTTGGCAAACGGATGCCGGGGTTCGTGTGGATGATGGAAGGCTCGGGCGAGCCGGGGACGGGGAATACCGAAGCCAAGATTGGCGGCGATCCGCAGTTTGTTTCCAACCTGACGGTTTGGGAGGATGCGGCCTCGCTGGAGAATTTTGTGTTTGGCACTGTGCATCGTCTGTTCTACGAGCGCCGGGCCGAGTGGTTTGAAGTTTTGGGCAAGATGCATTTCGTGATGTGGTGGGTGCCTGCGGGGCACAAGCCGACATTGGACGAAGCCCTTGCGAAGCTTGCAGAAGTGCAGGCAAACGGCGATACGGACCGGGCGTTTGGCTGGTCTTATTTGAAAGAAGCGCAGGGGATGAAAATCCGGTCCTGTGCCCCAATGGCGGCGGAGTAAGCGGATGTCGAACCTCAAGAAAATCAGCATCGACGGGATCGAAGTTGAAGTCGATGGCGCGATGACGATCATTCAGGCGGCGGAAGTCGCCGGGGTGGCGATTCCGCGGTTTTGCTATCACGAGCGGCTGACGATTGCGGGCAACTGCCGGATGTGTCTGGTCGAGGTTGTCGGTGGTCCGCCGAAGCCGGCGGCATCTTGTGCGATGCAGGTGCGCGATCTGCGCCCGGGGCCGAATGGTGAGGCGCCGGTGGTGAAAACCACCTCGCCGATGGTGAAGAAGGCCCGTGAGGGCGTGATGGAATTTCTGCTGATCAATCACCCGCTCGATTGCCCGATCTGCGATCAGGGTGGCGAGTGTGATTTGCAGGACCAGGCGATGGCCTTTGGCGTCGATTTCAGCCGCTACCGCGAGCCGAAACGCGCGTCGGAAGATCTGAACCTTGGGCCTTTGGTGGAAACCAAGATGACGCGGTGTATCTCTTGCACCCGTTGCGTGCGGTTCACCTCGGAAGTGGCGGGCATTTTGCAGATGGGCCAGACCGGGCGCGGTGAGGATGCCGAGATTACGTCCTACCTGAACGCCACGCTGGATTCGAACCTGCAGGGCAATATCATTGATCTGTGCCCGGTCGGGGCGCTGACTTCGAAGCCTTATGCGTTCACCGCGCGGCCTTGGGAATTGACCAAGACTGAAAGCATCGACGTGATGGACGCACTGGGGTCGAACATCCGGATCGACACCAAGGGCCGCGAAGTGATGCGGATTTTGCCGCGCAACCATGACGGCGTGAACGAGGAATGGATTTCCGACAAGACGCGTTTTGTCTGGGATGGTCTGCGCCGTCAGCGGTTGGACGTGCCCTATGTGCGCGAGAATGGCCGTTTGCGCAAATCGAACTGGCACGAGGCGCTGACCATGGCGGCGGCTGCGGTGAAGGGCAAAAAGATCGCCGGTCTGGTCGGTGATCTGGCCCCGGTTGAGGCGGCTTATTCGTTGAAGGCGCTGGTTGAATCCTTGGGCGGCAAGGTGGAAAGCCGCACCGATGGCGCGCGTTTGCCGATGGGAAACCGCTCTGCTTACGTCGGCACGGCGGCGATTGAGGATATTGATACCGCAAAGACGATTTTGCTGATCGGCACCAATCCTCGGGTGGAAAGCCCGGTGCTGAACGCGCGGATACGCAAGGCTTGGACGGCGGGCGCGAATGTCGGGCTGATCGGTGAAGCGGTTGATCTGACCTATGATTACAAGCACATGGGAACGGATCGAGCTGCTTTGGCCGATCTGGTGGGCAAGGTGACGGAAAAGCCGAACACCATCGTGATCGTCGGCCAAGGTGCGCTGAACGAGGCGGATGGCGAGGCGGTGCTGGCGCATGCCATGGCTTATGCGCAGGGGGCAGGGGCCAAGTTGCTGGTGCTGCACACGGCGGCTTCTCGCGTGGGTGCGATGGACGTGGGCGCTGTGACCGAGGGCGGGCTGGCTGCGGCGGTCGAAGGGGCCGAGGTGATCTATAACCTTGGCGCGGATGAGGTTGAAATCGCGGCAGGTCCGTTCGTGATCTATCAAGGCAGCCACGGCGACCGGGGCGCGAACCGTGCCGACATCATCTTCCCGGCGGCGGCTTATACGGAAGAAAGCGGCTTGTTCGTGAACACCGAAGGCCGCCCGCAACTGGCGCAGCGCGCAGGGTTCGCGCCGGGTGAGGCGAAAGAGGGTTGGGCGATCTTGCGGGCGTTTTCGGCGGAAGTCGGAAAGACCCTGCCGTGGGATAGCCTCGCTGCGTTGCGCAAGGCGATTGTCGTGGCGCATCCGCATCTGGGGATGCTCGATCATGTGCCCGTCAATGATTGGCAGCCGGTTGCGCTGCGCGATATGGGCAAGGCCACGTTCCGCAATGCCTTCAAGGGTTTCTATCTGACCAACCCGATTGCACGTGCCAGCAAGGTGATGGGCGAGTTGGCGGCGATGGAAGCCGACCGCGCCAAAACCGCGATGGCGGCAGAGTAAGGCATGCGGCCTCTCGCCCCCTTTGTGATCGGACTGGCCGCCTTGGGCGGGCTGTTCGCTTGCGCGGGCGAGACGCCGAAAAAGGATGTGGCGTTCAACCCCAGCTATAAGGGGATCGAGACGATCCTGCTGGACGGCGATCTGGTGAATTTCCGGGTGGCGATGACGGGTGCGCGCGATGATGCGGATGTGGCGGCTTACGCTGCCTGCGCTGCGGCGCAATATGCCCTGATCCGGGGCTTTGGATTTGCGCGTCATGTGCGCACGAATGTGGCGATCAAGGGTGGTGTTTGGCGGGGGGATGCGGTTTACACCATCTCGGCTGCACTCCCCCGTGGTGTGAAGACGATAGATGCTGAAGTGACCGTGCGCGATTGTGGTGCGCAGGGAATACCGACGGTTTAGGGCCGAAATAAGGGCCAACGGGTTAAGGGAACGTGAGGGATCATGGCTGACTTTTTGCAAACCGGGCTGGGGATAGCGCTGTTGATAGCGCTGCAAAGCCTTGCCATCGTTGCTTTTGTGATGCTGAGCTTGCTGTTCCTTGTTTACGGCGACCGCAAGATCTGGGCCGCAGTGCAGATGCGCAAGGGCCCGAACGTGGTGGGGCCGTTTGGCCTTTTGCAATCGGTAGCCGATGCGCTGAAATATGTGGTCAAGGAAATCGTGGTGCCCGCAGGGGCCGACCGCGCGGTGTTCTTCCTTGCCCCGATCCTCAGCTTCGTTCTGGCGATCCTGGCTTGGGCGGTGATCCCGTTTGATAGCGGCTGGGTGCTGGCGGATATCAACGTCGCGATCCTGTTCGTGTTTGCCGCATCCTCGCTGGAGGTTTACGGCGTGATCATGGGTGGCTGGGCGTCGAACTCGAAATACCCGTTCCTTGGGTCTTTGCGGTCGGCGGCGCAGATGATTTCTTACGAAGTCAGCCTTGGTCTGATCATCATTGGCATCATCATCTCGACCGGCTCGATGAGTTTCTCGGCCATCGTCCACGCCCAATCGGGCAATCTGGGTCTGCTGAACTGGTATTGGCTGCCACATTTCCCGATGGTCTTCCTGTTCTTCATCAGTGCTTTGGCCGAAACCAACCGCCCGCCGTTCGACTTGCCGGAAGCGGAGTCGGAACTGGTTGCGGGCTTCATGGTGGAATATTCCTCGACGCCGTATCTGTTGTTCATGGCGGGCGAATATATCGCGATCTTCCTGATGTGCGCGCTGATCTCGCTGCTGTTCTTCGGCGGCTGGCTGTCGCCGATCCCCGGTCTGGCCGATGGCTGGTGGTGGATGGTTGCGAAGATGTGGGTGTTCTTCTTCATGTTCGCCATGGTGAAGGCCATCGTGCCGCGCTACCGCTATGACCAGTTGATGCGGATTGGCTGGAAAGTGTTCCTGCCGCTGTCGCTGGCTTGGGTGGTGATCGTGTCGTTCTTGGCGAAATATGAAGTATTCGGGCACTTCTGGGCCCGCTGGACGATGGGAGGCTGATCATGGGACCGGCACGCACAACTGACTATGGCCGCGCGGCGAAGTATTTCCTGCTGTTTGACTTCCTCAAGGGCTTTGGCCTTGGCTTCAAATACTTCTTTGCGCCGAAATCGACGCTGAACTATCCGCATGAAAAGGGGCCGCTTTCGCCCCGTTTCCGTGGTGAACATGCTTTGCGCCGCTATCCGAATGGCGAGGAACGTTGCATTGCCTGCAAGCTCTGCGAAGCGGTTTGCCCGGCGCAGGCGATCACCATTGATGCCGAACCGCGCGAGGATGGCAGCCGCCGCACCACGCGCTATGACATCGACATGACCAAATGCATCTATTGCGGCTTCTGCCAAGAGGCTTGCCCGGTGGATGCAATTGTCGAGGGGCCGAATTTCGAATTCGCCACTGAGACGCGTGAGGAATTGTTCTACAACAAGGACAAGTTGCTGGCCAATGGCGCGCGTTGGGAAGCCGAGATTGCGCGCAATCTTGAACTCGACGCGCCGTATCGGTGAATGGCATGACCGACGCATTCAACCAGATTTTCAAGCAGATGATGGAGCAGGGCCAGAAAATGGCCTCGGCTTTCACGCCCGGTTTGGAAGGCGTGGATGTGAAGGCGTTTGAGAAGCTGTTTCCAATGATGCCGAAGGAAATGCTTGAGGCGTTCTTTGGCAAGACCTTCAACCCCGAAGGCCTCGACGCCCGCACGCGCTTCCTTGTGACCATCGCGGCACTGACCGTGCTTGGCCCGCTGGGCGAGCCGCAGATGCGGGTGACGGTGAAGAATGCGCTGGCCGCTGGGGCCACCAAGCGCGAGATCGCGGAAGTGATCTGGCAAATGTCGATGTTCGGCGGCCCGCCCGCCATGCAGAAAGCTTTGGAGACGGCGCAGGCCGTGTTCGCAGAAACCGAGGAGAAAGCGCCATGAGCGTTGCAGATCTGGCCTTTTATGCGTTTTCCACCGTCACTATTGCGGCGGGATTGTTGGTGGTGCTGTCGCGCAACCCAGTGCATTCGGTGCTGTGGCTGATCCTGGCGTTCTTGTCCTCGGCGGGGTTGTTCGTGCTGCTGGGGGCGGAGTTTGTCGCCATGCTGCTGATCATCGTCTACGTGGGTGCTGTGGCGGTGCTGTTCCTGTTCGTGGTGATGATGCTGGACGTGGATTTTGAGGAATTGAAGGGCGAGATGTCGCGCTACATGCCCTTGGGGCTGCTGGTCGGCGTGATCATCATCATGCAACTGGTGTTGGGCGTCGGCGCTTGGGTGCAAGCCGATGGCGCGATGGGGCTGCGCGCGGCGATCACGCCGGACATGGCGCAGATGGAGAACACCCGCGCGCTGGGTCTGCTGATCTATGACAAATATCTGCTGTTGTTCCAGCTTTCGGCCCTGGTGCTGCTGGTCGCGATGATCGGTGCGATCCTGTTGACGCTGCGCCACCGCAAGGATGTGAAACGCCAGAACGTGCTGCACCAGATGTGGCGCGACCCGGCGAAGGCGATGGAGCTGATGGACCCGAAGCCGGGGCAGGGGCTGTAAGGCTGGCCTGAGATTTGATGTAACAATGGAGTGGTGCAGATGAAAGCTTTCGTTCTTCCCTTCGTTATCGCGATGCTGGCGGTTGGCCCGGCTTTGGCTGATCAGAAACAGGTCGTGCGCGATCTGAAAAAATGCGGCAGCGAAGCCACCAATGCCTTTGGCAAGCACCGCGAAAACCCGGCGATTGATGAGGGCAACGGCTATGTCGGTTTTGAAACCGATGAATCCGACGCCACAGGCACCAAAGAGAAATACACGCTGGTCAACTGTGCCACGCGCAAACTGGTGCAGTTGAAGGCCGAATATCTGCTGAAAGACTCGAGCAAGGGTCTGCCGGGGCATGGTGATCTGTTTGCATTTGTCGATGGCCTGCGCGCCAAGAAAAAGCTGGCGAATGAAGATCTGTTCATCAAGAACGCACAACGCGGTGGCTATGAAGTGGTGAAGGGTCAACTGGCCAAGGCCTATACGCCGAAAGCCTCACGCGGAGATTGCGGCTGTTCGCTGTATTACCCCGAGACGATGCCGTAAGGCGATTTCCGCACGGAATTCGGCAAGGAATTTCGCGCATTTCGGCTGAGACGACGCAGGGCTGCCTGCACAAAGAAAGCAACGGGCAACGACCCGGAGGGACGAAAATGGTAGGACTGGAACATTACCTTGTGGTGGCGGCGGCTTTGTTCGTCATCGGGATCTTTGGCATCTTCCTGAACCGGAAGAATATCATCGTCATCCTGATGTCGATCGAGTTGATGCTGCTGGCGGTCAACATCAACTTCGTCGCCTTCTCGTCGCAGTTGGGCGATCTGGTGGGGCAGGTGTTCACCATGTTCATCCTGACGGTGGCGGCGGCAGAGGCGGCGATTGGCCTCGCCATCCTTGTCGTGTTCTTCCGCAACCGGGGCACCATCGACGTTGAAGACGTCAACGTGATGAAAGGCTAAGCGATCATGGATATGCAACTGAGCGCGAAGATCATCCTGTTCGCTCCGCTGGTGGGGTCGATCCTGTGCGGCTTTGGCTGGCGGTTGATCGGCGAAAAGGCGGCGACGTGGTTGGCCACGCTGATCCTGTTTCTGGGTGCGGTGCTGTCGTGGTATATTTTCCTGACCTTTCAGGGCGATACTAAGCACATCACTGTGCTGCGGTTCATTGAGAGCGGCACGCTGAGCACGGAATGGGGCATTCGCCTTGACCGGATGTCGGCGATCATGCTGGTGGTGGTGAACTCGGTTTCGGCGCTCGTTCACCTCTATAGCCAAGGCTACATGGCGCATGACGACAACTGGGCGCATGGCGAAAGCTACCGTCCGCGCTTCTTTGCCTATCTGTCGTTCTTTACCTTTGCCATGCTGTCGCTGATCACCAGCGATAACCTTGTGCAGATGTTCTTCGGCTGGGAAGGCGTGGGTGTGGCATCCTATCTGCTGATCGGTTTCTACTACCGCAAGCCAAGTGCCAATGCGGCGGCGATGAAGGCGTTTGTCGTCAACCGGGTGGGTGACTTTGGCTTCGCGCTGGGGATTTTCGCGCTGTATTACCTGACCGACAGCATCCGCTTTGATGAGGTGTTTGCGGCGGCCCCGAAACTGGCGGAAACCAATCTGCATTTCCTCTGGGCGGACTGGAACGCGGCCAATCTGATCGGGGTTTTGCTGTTCATCGGCGCTTGTGGTAAATCGGCGCAACTGTTCCTGCACACCTGGCTGCCCGACGCGATGGAAGGCCCAACGCCGGTGTCGGCGCTGATCCACGCGGCAACCATGGTGACGGCGGGGGTGTTTCTGGTCTGCCGGATGTCGCCGCTTTATGAATATGCGCCGGATGCCAAGACCTTGATCGTGGTGCTGGGTGCGACGACCGCATTCTTTGCGGCGACCGTGGGTCTGGTGCAGAACGACATCAAGCGGGTGATCGCTTATTCGACCTGTTCGCAACTGGGCTATATGTTCGTCGCCGCCGGTGTGGGGATGTATCCGGTGGCGATGTTCCACCTGTTCACGCATGCATTCTTCAAGGCGATGCTGTTCTTGGGCGCAGGTTCGGTGATCCATGCGATGCACCACGAGCAGGACATGCGTAATTATGGCGGCTTGCGGAAGAAGATCCCGCTGACGTTCTGGGCGATGATGATCGGCACTTTGGCGATTACGGGGGTGGGGATTCCGCTGACGCATTACGGCTTTGCCGGCTACCTGTCGAAAGATGCGGTGATCGAAAGCGCTTGGGTCGGGTCGAACTATGCCTTCACTTTGCTGGTGATCGCGGCGTTCATGACCTCGTTCTACTCGTGGCGGCTAATGTTCATGACCTTCTACGGCAAGCCGCGCGGTGATGCGCATACCTATGACCACGCGCATGAATCGCCTGCGGTGATGTTGATCCCGCTTGGGGTGCTGGCATTGGGGGCGGTGTTTGCCGGGATGGTCTGGTACAACAGCTTCTTCGGCGATGAGGCGAAGATGCGGGCCTGGTTCAACATGGAACCGGCGCATGAGCAGGCCGCAGAGGAAGGTCACGCGACCGAGGATGCACCGGCTACAGAAACCGCTGCGACCGAGGCTGCGCCGACGGCAGAGGGGGCGATGACGGAAGCTGCTCCGGCAGCAACGGCTGAGGCTGCACCTGCGACGGAAACGGCCCCGGCTGCGACCACTGAAGCGGCACCTGCCACCGAAACTGCGGTTGCGGCGACGGCTGAGGCGGCGCATGCCGAGCCCGGTGTTGCTCCGAAAGGCGCGATTTATCTGGGGGCGGACAACCACGTGCTGCACCACGCGCATGAAGCGCCGAAATGGGTTAAGGTCTCGCCGTTCATCGCAATGGTGCTGGGCTTCCTGCTGGCGTTCCAGTTCTACATTCGCCGTCCCGACCTTCCGGGCAAACTCGCCGCACAGCAACGTCCGCTGTATCTGTTCCTGCTGAACAAATGGTACTTTGACGAGCTGTATGACGTCATCTTCGTCAAGCCTGCGTTGTGGCTGGGCAATTTCCTGTGGAAAAAGGGCGATGGTGCGGTGATCGACGGCGCGCTGAATGGGGTGGCGATGGGGATCATCCCATTCTTTACCAAGCTCGCGGGGCGCTGGCAGTCTGGCTATGTGTTTACATATGCCTTCGCGATGGTGCTGGGTATTGCGGCTTTGCTGACCTGGATGACGCTTACGGTGGGACACTAAGACCATGAATTACCTTCTTTCCATCATCGTCTTCCTGCCAGCGGTGGCAGCGGCCATCATGGCGCTGTTCCTGCGCGGCCAAGGTGAAGCTGCGGCGAACAATGCGAAGTGGCTGGCGCTGATTGCGACCACCGCCACCCTGATTGTCTCGCTGTTCGTGCTGAAAGACTTCGATGCCAGCAACACTGGCTTTCAATTTGTTGAAGAGGCCAACTGGATTGTCGGGCTGAAATACAAGCTTGGCGTCGATGGCATCTCGATCCTGTTCGTGATGCTGACCACCTTCCTGATGCCGATCACCATTCTGTCGTGCTGGGGCGTGACCGAGAGGGTGAAGGAATACATGATCGCGTTCCTTTTGCTGGAAACGCTGATGCTGGGCGTGTTCCTTGCGCTGGATCTGGTGCTGTTCTATCTGTTCTTCGAGGCAGGCCTGATCCCGATGTTCCTGATCATCGGCATCTGGGGCGGTCAGAACCGGATCTATGCCGCGTTCAAGTTCTTCCTCTATACCTTCCTCGGCTCGGTGCTGATGCTGGTTGCGATGATCGCGATGTACTGGGCGGCGGGCACCACGGATATTCCGACGCTGATGGCGTTCAAGTTTGACAGCGCGCCGATGGTGGTGCTGGGGATGAGCATTACGGGTGGCATGCAAACGCTGCTGTTCCTTGCGTTCTTCGCCAGCTTTGCGGTGAAGATGCCGATGTGGCCGGTGCATACCTGGCTTCCTGATGCGCACGTTCAGGCGCCGACGGCGGGTTCGGTGGTGCTGGCGGCGATCTTGCTGAAAATGGGGGGCTATGGCTTCCTGCGGTTCAGCCTGCCGATGTTTCCAGTGGGGGCAGAGGTGTTGTCGGGGCTGGTGTTCTGGATGTCGGCGATTGCCATCGTTTACACCTCGCTTGTGGCGCTGGCGCAGTCGGATATGAAAAAGCTGATCGCGTATTCCTCGGTCGCCCATATGGGTTACGTGACACTCGGGATTTTCGCGGCCAATCAGCAAGGCATTGACGGCGCGATGTTTCAGATGATCAGCCACGGCTTTATCTCGGGCGCGATGTTCCTGTGCGTGGGCGTGATCTATGACCGGATGCACACACGCGAGATTGACGCCTATGGCGGCTTGGTTAACCGGATGCCGGCCTATGCGTTGGTGTTCATGTTCTTCACCATGGCCAACGTCGGTTTGCCGGGGACGAGCGGTTTTGTCGGTGAGTTCCTGGTGCTGGCTGGCATCTTCCAGGTGGATACTTGGGTTGCTGCCGTGGCCACCTCGGGCGTGATCTTCTCGGCGGCTTATGGGCTTTACCTCTATCGTCGCGTCGCCTTCGGTGCGCTGGTGAAAGAGGCTTTGGCCACCATCCAAGACATGAGCCGCCGCGAGCGGGCGATCTTTGCGCCGCTGGTGGTGATGACGCTGCTGCTGGGTGTCTATCCGGCGCTGGTGCTGGATGTCATCGGGCCTTCGGTGAAGGCGCTTGTCGATAATTACCAAGTGGCCGTCACGGCCTTTGCTGCGAACTAAGGGACAGAACAGATGATCGCTTTGGATTTTCACAACGTTCTGCCCGAGATGCTGCTGGCGATCTACGCCATGGCGGCGCTGCTGGCTTGCGTTTACGCGGGCAAAGACGCGTTGACGGGCGTGGTTACTTGGGCGACGGCGGGGGTGTTTATCGCCCTTGCCGCCTATATCGGTTTTGCAGGCGAAGGCAGCGTGGCGGCTTTTGGCGGCATGTTCATCGACGACGCGTTCGCGCGCTTTGCCAAGGTGGTGATCCTGCTGTCGGCGGCGGGTGTGCTGCTGATGTCGCAGGATTATCTGGCGCGCAATCAGATGGGGCGGTTTGAATATCCGATCCTGATCGCGCTGGCGGTGGTGGGCATGATGTTCATGGTCTCGGCCGGCGATCTGATGACGTTGTATCTGGGTCTGGAGCTGCAATCTCTGGCGCTTTACGTGGTGGCCGCGATGAAGCGGGATGATGTGAAATCGACGGAAGCCGGGCTGAAGTATTTCGTCCTCGGCTCGCTGTCGTCGGGCCTGCTGCTTTACGGCGCGTCGCTGGTTTACGGCTATGCGGGCACCACCGATTTCGCGGGCATCATGTCCACTTTGGCAGAGCCGCATATCGGTCTGGTCATCGGTCTGGTGTTTCTGATCGCCGGTATGGCGTTCAAGGTTTCGGCGGCACCATTCCATATGTGGACGCCGGATGTGTATGAGGGCGCGCCGACCCCGGTGACGGCGTTCTTTGCGACCGCGCCAAAAGCGGCGGCGATGGCGATGATTGCGCGGGTGGTGTTTGATGCGTTCGGCTCGATCCCCGCACAGTGGAGCCAGGTTCTGGCGGCGCTGGCGGTGGTGTCGATGTTCCTTGGCGCGATTGCCGCCATCGGGCAGCGCGACATCAAGCGGCTGATGGCCTATTCGTCGATCGCGCATATGGGCTATGCCTTGGTCGGTCTGGCCGCTGGCACGGCAGAAGGCGTGCAGGCCATGCTGATCTACATGGCGATCTATGTCACCATGAACCTTGGCACCTTTGCCTTCATCATGTCGCTGGAGAAGGATGGCAAATCCATCAGCGATATCGACAGCCTGAACCTTTTCTCGAAACGCGAGCCGTTAAAGGCGCTGGCGGTGCTGATCCTGATGTTCAGCTTGGCTGGTGTGCCGCCGATGCTGGGCTTTTTCGGGAAGTTCTATGTGCTGAAAGCT
This sequence comes from Cypionkella sinensis, assembly GCF_042646385.1. Lineage (NCBI taxonomy): Bacteria > Pseudomonadati > Pseudomonadota > Alphaproteobacteria > Rhodobacterales > Paracoccaceae > Cypionkella > Cypionkella sinensis. The sequence continues at coordinate 621,682 of NZ_JBHRTO010000001.1, forward strand.
GCCGTGGATGCCGGGATGACCTGGCTGGCGCTGGCTGGCGCAGTCGCGTCGGTGATCGGTGCGTTCTACTACCTGCGCATCGTGTTCTTCATGTACTTCGGGCGTGAAACGGCGGGGGCTTCCAGCCGGATGGCGCCGGTGCAATGGCTGATGCTGGTGGCGGTGGCAGCGGTGATGCTGCTGGGCGTGGTCAACCTGTTCGGCATCGAAGCGGTGGCCGCAACGGCGGCGGCAGCTCTTGTCGGATAAGGCGGTCTGGCCTGCAGGCGTGGCGCGCCACGTTCTGCAAACGGTCGATAGCACCAACGCCTATGCCTTGCGTATGGCCCCGGAGACACCGGGGCCTGCGTGGTTTCTGGGGTTGGAGCAATCGGCGGGCCGGGGCAGGCGGGCGCGGCCTTGGGCCAGCCCGCGTGGTAATTTCTATGGCACGCTTTTGTTGCACCCCACAGAGCCGCCCGAGGTTATTGCGCTGCGCAGCTTTGCCGCCAGTCTGGCCCTGCGGGATGCCTTTGTCAGCCTGACCGGGCTGCCCGGGGCATTCAGCCTGAAATGGCCGAATGATGTGCTGCTGAATGGCGGCAAAGTGGCGGGCATCCTGCTGGAAAGTTCGGCCCGCGCGGGCGGCTTTGATCTGGCGATTGGCATTGGTGTCAACCTGATCGGCGCGCCGGATGTGTCGGCGGTGGAACCTGGGGCGGTGCTGCCCGTCAGCCTGCTGGGCGAAACCGGGTTGCGCGTGACGCCCGAGGCTTTCCTTGATGCGCTGGCCCCCGCCTATGTGGCTTGGGAAGCGGCGTTTGTGAACCACGGTTTTGCTGCCCTGCGCGCAGAATGGCTGACCCACGCGGCCCGTCTGGGCGAGGTGATCCGTGCCCGCACTGGCACACAGACCCGCGAAGGCACCTTTGAGACCATTGATCCGGCGGGCAATCTGATCCTGCGGATGTCCTCCGGCCCTGTCGCAATCCCTGCGGCAGAGGTGTTTTTCTAAGGGGCGCGCCATGCTTCTGGCCATCGACTGCGGCAACACCAACACCGTGTTTTCGATCTGGAACGGTGCGAAATTCATCGCCACCTGGCGCATCGCCACAGATCACAAGCGCACGGCGGATGAGTATTTCGTCTGGCTGTCCAGCCTGTTGATGCTGACCAAGACCGAAGCTGCGATCACAGAGGCGATCATCTCCAGCACCGTGCCGCGCGTGGTGTTCAATCTGCGTGTGCTGTGCAACCGCTATTTTGATTGCCGCCCGTTGGTGGTGGGCAAGCCTGAATGTAACCTGCCGGTGCCGCCGCGTGTCGACCAGGGTACGACCGTGGGGCCAGATCGTCTGGTCAACACAGTGGCCGGGTTTAATCGGCACGGCGGCAATCTGATCGTGGTGGATTTCGGCACCGCGACCACCTTTGATGTGGTCGATCATGACGGCGCTTATGTTGGCGGCGTGATCGCCCCCGGTGTCAACCTGAGCCTTGAGGCGCTTCATATGGCCGCCGCGGCCCTGCCGCATATTGATGTCGCCAAACCCGCCCGCGCCATCGGAACGAATACGGTGGCTTGTATGCAGTCTGGAGTGTATTGGGGCTATGTCGGGCTGGTCGAAGGCATCGTGCGCGAAGTGCGGCGCGAGCGGGACATGCCCATGAAAGTAATTGCCACTGGCGGACTGGCTTCGTTGTTCGCCCAAGGAACTGATCTATTTCACGCGATTGAGGACGATTTGACCATGCATGGTCTGGTTCTCATCAACCAATACAACAAGGAAACGGCATGAGCGGTGAGCGGCTGATTTATCTACCATTGGGCGGGGCCGGCGAGATCGGCATGAACGCCTATGTCTATGGCTATGGCTTTCCCGGTAAGGAACGTCTGATCCTTGTCGATCTGGGCGTGGCTTTCCCGGATATGGACACGTCCCCCGGCGTTGATCTGATCATGCCGGATATCTCGTGGCTGGCCGACAAGTTGGATCGGCTTGAGGCGATTTTCATCACCCATGCGCATGAAGACCACATCGGCGCTTTGGCGCATCTGTGGCCGGGTCTGCGCAAGCCAGTCTATGCGCGGCGGTTCACCGCCACCATCGGGCGGCTGAAGTTTGAAGAATATGGGCTGCCTAAGGATGCGATCAACACGGTGGAAGCACGTCCGCATACGGTCGAGGCTGGGCCGTTCAAGGTGCAATTCGTGCCCGTTGCGCATTCGATCCCGGAATCCGGTGGTCTGGTGATCGACACACCAGCGGGGCGGATTTTCCATTCCGGCGATTTCAAGCGCGATGCGACGCCGATTGTCGGCGAAGGCTGGGACGACGCGGTGATGGAGGCGATTGCCGCCGAACGCCCTGTCAAGGCGCTGATGTGCGATTCCACCAACGTGTTCTCGCTGCATGAAGGCCGCTCGGAAAGCACGCTGAAGGGCCCGATTGCTGAATTGATCAAGGGCGCGGGCGGCATGGTGGTGGCGACGACGTTCGCGTCGAACGTGGCGCGTCTGAAAACGCTGGCCGAGGCCGGGCGGATGGCGGATCGCTCGGTTTGCCTGCTGGGGCGGGCGATGAAACGGATGGTGTCAGCGGCCGAGGAATCCGGCGTGCTGAAGGATTTCCCGCCGACGATCACCCCAGAACAGGCGCTGGAAGTGCCGCGCAAGAACCTGATGCTGATCGTGACAGGAAGCCAAGGCGAACGCCGCGCGGCTTCGGCGCAGCTTTCGCGCGGCAAGTATCTGGGGATCGAGATGAAAGAGGGCGATACCTTCTTGTTCTCGTCCAAGATCATCCCCGGCAATGAGCGCGGCGTTTATGCGATTGTGAACGCGCTTTCGGAAAAGGGCGTTGATATCGTCGATGATAACAACGGCATGTATCACGTCTCGGGCCATGCCAACCGCCCGGATCTGGAGCATGTGCATCGGTTGTTCCTGCCCGACATGCTGATCCCGATGCACGGCGAACACCGCCATCTGCGCGAACATGCCCGCATCGGGCTTGAGGCTGGCATCGCCTCGGCGATTGTCACCAATGGCATGATGATGGACATCACCGGCGATGTGCCGAAGGTGGCGGAACACATCGAGTCGGGGCGGACATATCTGGATGGCTCGGTGCTGATCGGCGCGCTGGATGGCGTGGTGCGCAACCGTATCCGCATGGCGCTGAATGGTCTGGCGATGGTGACGGTGATCTTGGACGAGCAGGATCAGCCGCTTGGTGAGGCTTGGGTCGAGCTGATGGGCCTGCCGGAAACCGGCAAGGGCGGGCGGTCTTTGGCCGAAACGCTTGAGACCGAGCTGACCGATTTCCTGGAAGGTGCAGGTCGCAAGCTGCTCGCCAATGACGACAAGATGGACGAGGCTTTGCGCAAGATCGTCCGGCAAGTGTCGATGGAAGAAATCGGCAAAAAGCCCGAAGTCGTCGTTGTAGTCAGCCGCCTGGCTGCGGAATAACCTTGCCGCCCCGGATTTGATCCGGGGCCGCGTGACAAGGCCCAGAAATGCAAAAGGCCCCGCAGAGATTGCGGGGCCTTTTGCTATTCTGATCAGGCGCTTAGCCTTCGCTGCCGGTGGCTGCAAGTTCTTCCGGCTCGTCCGCAGTCACGGTGGAAATCGCAAAGCTGCGCAGGATGAAGTCGGGCACATGATCGCCCATGCCAACCACACGCTCGCCATTGTCGCGGCTACCACGATGATCGCGGCGGTCATCCCGGCGGTATTCGCCCCGTTGATCGCTGCGGCCTTCCGTGCGGGTGTTTTCGCGATTGCTGTCGGAGCGGCCTTCGCCGCGATGATCGTGGCGATGTTCGCCGCGCCCTTCAGACGAACGCCCTTCCGAGCGGTGTTCGCCGCGCGACTCGTGGCGGCGTTCATCTTCGCGGCGCGGACGCTCGGCGCGCGGTTGTTGTTCTGGCGCAGCTTCGACGGCGGCAACCACCGGAGCGGCCACAACGGCGGCGGCAACCACGGCCTCGACCGGCTTTGCGCCACGTTCACGCGGGCCACGGCTGCGGCTGCGCGACGATCCACGCTCTTCGCGGGCGCGCTCGGGCTGATCCGATGCACCCTCCAGCGCGCCTGCGGGCACTTCGCCGCGCGGGATCGGCTGTTTCACCAGCGCTTCAATCGCGGTCAAATATTTCTCATCCGACGGCACGGCAATGGTATAGGCCTTGCCCAAACGGCCCGCGCGCCCGGTGCGGCCGATACGGTGAACGTAATCTTCGGGATGGCTGGGCGCGTCAAAGTTGAACACATGGCTGACGGCTGGAATATCGAGGCCCCGCGCGGCCACGTCGGATGCCACCAACAGATGCACCGAGCCGTCGCGGAAGCCATCCAGCGTCTTGGTGCGCACCGACTGATCCAGATCGCCATGGATCGGCGAGGCGTTGAAACCATGCGCTTTCAACGATTTGGAGACCACATCAACATCCATCTTGCGGTTGCAGAAGATGATGGCGTTGGTGCAGGACTCACCCTCGGCCTTGATCAACGCGCGCAGCACGGCGCGTTTTTCGGCAAAGCTTTTGTCTTTGCGCGAGGGCGTGAACTGGATCAGCTTTTGCTCGATCGTGGTCGAGGTCGTGGCTTGCCGCGCCACTTCGACCTTCACGGCACCCGACAGGAAGGTGTTGGTGATCCGCTCGATCTCGGGTGCCATGGTGGCGGAATAGAAGAATGTCTGGCGGGTGAATGGCGTCAGGCTGAAGATGCGTTCGATATCCGGGATGAAGCCCATGTCGAGCATGCGGTCGGCTTCGTCCACCACCATGATCTGCACGCCGGTCAGCAGCAGTTTGCCGCGTTCGTGGTGATCCAGCAGGCGGCCGGGGGTGGCGATCAGCACATCGACGCCACGGTCGATCAGCTTGTCTTGTTCACCAAACGAAACGCCGCCGATCAGCAGCGCCTTGGTCAGCTTGGTGTATTTGGCGTAAACATCAAAGTTTTCCGCCACTTGGGCAGCCAACTCACGGGTGGGGGCCAGCACCAGTGAACGCGGCATCCGGGCTTTGGCGCGGCCCTGACCAAGCAAGGTGATCATCGGCAGCGTAAAGCTGGCGGTCTTGCCGGTGCCGGTCTGGGCGATGCCAAGCACATCTTTGCCAGCCAGCGCATGTGGGATGGCTTGGGCTTGAATCGGGGTGGGGGTTTCGTAGCCGGCTTCTGCCACGGCCTTGAGCACGCGGGGATCCAGCGCGAGGTCTGAGAATTTGGTCATCTGCGTCCTGAGTGATGCGGGTTCGGCCCGCATGAAATGAAGGGACGCTGCTTTCCGGGCGCCCCGGCGTCTGGGCGTTATGGCCCTGCCGCGCGCATACAGGAATACGCGCGGAAGGTCAAGGATTGTGGCGAAAACGGCGGTTTAAGCGCCTGTTTCAGCCGATATCAAAGCTGACGCCCTGCGCCAGCGGCAGCGTGGTGCCGTAGTTGATGGTGTTGGTGGCGCGGCGCATATAGGCCTTCCACGCATCCGAGCCACTTTCGCGCCCGCCGCCGGTTTCCTTTTCGCCGCCGAAAGCACCGCCGATTTCGGCACCCGAGGGGCCGATATTGACGTTGGCGATGCCGCAATCGCTGCCGCGTGCGGAAAGAAACGCCTCGGCCTCGCGCAGATCATTGGTGAAGATCGACGAGGACAGGCCTTGCGGCACTTCAGTGTGTTTCTCAAGAACGTCATCGAAGTCTTTGTAACGCATGACATAAAGGATTGGCGCGAAGGTCTCATGCACGACTGGGCCGACCTGTGCTGGCATCTCGACCAGAGCCGGATGCGCATAAGCGCCGCCCAAGCCCGTGACAGGCGCGCCACCATGCACGGTGCCGCCTGCGGCGCGGGCCTGATCCAGCGCCTTCGCCATGCCCTCGGCGGCGCCATCGTCAATCAGCGGGCCGATCAGCACGCCTTGCTCCAGCGGGTTGCCGACCTTGACCGACTTATACGCGGCGATCAGGCGGGGCAGGAAAGCGTCGTAGATGCTGTCATGCAGGAACAGACGGCGCAGGGTGGTGCAGCGCTGGCCAGCGGTGCCCATGGCGGCAAAGGCCACGCCGCGCAGGGTCAGGTCCAGATCCGCCGAAGGTGTCACGATGGCCGCATTGTTGCCGCCCAGTTCCAGCAGGCTGCGGCCAAAGCGGGCGGCGACCTTGGGGCCAACCTCACGGCCCATCCGGGTGGAACCCGTGGCCGAGACGAGGGCGACCTTGGGGTTATCGACCAAGGCTTCGCCCAAGGCGCGGCCACCGATCAGCACGCTCGACAGACCTGCGGGGGCGGCGTGGCCAGCCTCGGCAAAGCGTTGCAACGCGCGATCCAGCAGGGCATGGGCGGCAAGCGCCGAAAGCGAGGCCTTCTCGGATGGCTTCCACACCACTGCATTGCCGCAGACCAGCGCCAGCGCCGTGTTCCACGACCAGACGGCGACGGGGAAGTTGAATGCCGAAATGACGCCGATGACGCCCAGCGGATGCCAGGTTTCCATCATGCGGTGGCTGGGGCGCTCCGATGCAATCGTGTAGCCATAAAGTTGCCGCGACAGGCCAACGGCGAAGTCGCAGATGTCGATCATTTCCTGCACTTCGCCCAAGCCTTCCGACACCACCTTGCCGACCTCGATCGAGACCAGACGACCCAGCGCAGCCTTGTTGGCGCGCAACTCCTCACCCAGCAGCCGCACCAATTCGCCGCGCTGCGGGGCGGGCACATTGCGCCAATCTCGGTAGGCGCGATGCGCAGCCTGAATGGCGGCTTCGGCCTCGGCGGGGGTGTTTTCGGCAATCGCGCCTAGGCTCTCGCCGCTGATCGGGGTGCGGGTGGGCATCGGGCCGGATTTGACGGTGACGCCAAGCTGGGCCAGCAGGGTTTGCACTTCGGTGTTCAGCGACATTTCGGCCTCGTCTGATAGGGATTTTCGGCACTAAGCCGGGGCTTGAACGCGCGCGCAAGTGCGGGCGCGCCAGCCTTTCGCGCATGATCTGACGAAATTTGCGACATAGCGCCAAATATGCGCTACATTATGTGTGGTAAATTCCGGCGGATCGCCCAAGCAGACAGGCAAAATAGAGCAAGCTGCCAGGTTGAAAAATTTAAGAGAACCGCGAGAAAATCAGACCCAGCCCCAAGACTGCCAGCCCGGCCCCCGCCCAACTGAGCGCCGTTGGCCGCTGCCCAGTGCGCAGCCACAGCAGCGGCAGGATGATTACTGGCGAGGTGGCGGAAAGCGTCGCGATGATCCCGGTTTGCGAGCCTTGCAGCGCATAGAGGAACAGTGTCATGCCGACCAACAGGCCGACGAAGGCAATGGCGGCGGTCCATAGCAGCGGCTTGACGGTCAGTTTCGGCGCAGGCGGAGCCAATGGTGTGACGGCAAGTGCGCCCATGACAAGGCCAGAGGCCCCAACGCGAAACAGCGATGCAAGGTAGGGATCAATGCCTGTCACCATAACTGGGCGGGCAATCAGCGATCCGGCTGCCTGACCAAAAGCGGCCCCCAATCCGAACAGAATGCCGATGATCGCGGTGCCTTGAAGCGTCTCAAGCCGGTGCGCATTTGCGCTGGGGCGACCGAGGATCGCCAAGGCCACACCGCTGGCGGTCAGCCCGATGCCAAACACTGCGCGCCAAGGCAGCGCCTCACCCAACAGAGCCCAACCCATCACGGCGGCCATCGGGGCATTCAGGGCAAACACTGCCCCTGCACGACGCGGGCCAATGCGACCCACGGCGGCAAAGTTGAGTGTGTCCCCCAATAGGATGCCAACCACGCCAGAAATCGCCAAAGTTATCAGGGCGCCGCGATCCGGCACGCCAAACCCCACCGTGGCCAGCACGATCAGCGCCAACAGCAGGGTGACAAACACCTGTCGGATCAGGTTGAAATGAAACGCGCCAAGGCTGCGCACAGCGTCGGCGGCAAAAAGCCCGGTGGTGGCCCAACAGGTCGCAGTGCCCAAGGCGGCAAGTTCGTGCAAGGGCAGGGCCATCACAAAATCTCCAGAATCTGCCCGATGTTTAGGCAGATTTCTGGAACACTTCAAGAACGGCGATGCTTAAACCATCATTTCCTTGGTCGCGGTCAGCTTGACTTCGGGGTAGTCGCGCTCAATGCGGTCGATGTCCCATTTCAGCCGGGTCAGGAAAACCGTGTCGCCGTCATTGTCCAAGGCGATATGGCCTTTGTTGACGTTGACGAATTTATCGACCTCGGCCTTTGCCCCAGACACCCAGCGGGCCGAGGTGAATTGTGACGGCTCAAAGCGGACGGGGAGGGAGTATTCCTGCTCGATCCGGCTGGCCAGCACTTCAAACTGCAACTGGCCGACGACGCCGACGATAAAGCCCGAACCGATCATCGGCTTGAACACTTTCGCAGCGCCTTCCTCGGCGAATTGCATCAGTGCCTTTTCCAGATGCTTGGCCTTCATCGGATCGCCCGCGCGCACCACCTGCAGCAGTTCCGGCGCAAACGACGGGATGCCGGTAAAGCGCAAAGCCTCGCCTTCGGTCAGCGCATCGCCGATGCGAAGCTGGCCATGGTTCGGGATGCCGATGATGTCGCCCGCCCAAGCCTCCTCGGCCAGTTCACGGTCGGCGGCGAGGAACATCACCGGGTTTGCGATGGCCATCTGCTTTTTCGAGCGCACATGCAGCAGTTTCATGCCGCGTTCAAAATGCCCCGAGGCCATGCGCACAAACGCCACGCGGTCGCGGTGCTTGGGGTCCATATTGGCCTGCACCTTGAACACAAAGCCAGTCACGGGCTGTTCTTCGGGCGCAATCGCGCGTTCCTGCGCCTTTTGCGGCTGTGGTTCCGGGCCGTATTCGCCCATGCCGTCCATCAGTTCCTTGACGCCAAAGGAATTGATCGCCGAGCCGAACCAGATCGGGGTCAAAGAGCCATTCAGGAAGGCTTTGCGATCAAATGCAGGCAGCAATTCGCGCGCCATTTCAAGTTCTTCGCGCAGGGTCTTCAACTGCTCCGGCGCGATGTGATCGGCGAGTTTCGGATCATCCAGGCCCGAGATCTGGATGGTCTCGGCAACCTTGTTGCGGTCGGCGCGGTCCATGATTTCAAGGCGGTCGTGCAGCAGATCATAAGCGCCGACAAAATCGCGGCCCATGCCGATAGGCCAAGATGCTGGCGTCACATCAATCGCCAGATTCTCCTGAATCTCATCAATGATGTCGAAAGTGTCGCGGCTTTCGCGGTCCATCTTGTTACAGAAGGTCAGGATCGGCAGGTCGCGCATCCGGCAGACCTCGAACAGCTTTTGCGTCTGGCTTTCGACGCCCTTAGCGCCGTCAATCACCATGATCGCCGCATCCACCGCCGTCAGGGTGCGGTAAGTATCTTCCGAGAAATCCGAGTGGCCGGGGGTATCCACAAGGTTGAAGCGATACTGCCGGAAATCGAACGACATCGCAGAGGCCGAGACCGAAATCCCGCGCTCTTGCTCCATCTTCATGAAGTCAGACCGCGTTCGCCGCGCTTCGCCCTTCGCGCGCACCTGTCCCGCCATCTGGATCGCGCCACCAAACAGCAGGAATTTCTCGGTCAGCGTGGTTTTGCCAGCGTCGGGGTGCGAAATAATCGCAAAGGTCCGGCGGCGGGCGATTTCGGGCGGGAGGGTCGGGCGATTGTCAAGCATGGCCGCGCTGTAGCTGAAAGCGGCGCTCAGGTCTAGCGTTGCCGCGCGGGTGTGGTGCGAGGCGTCTTGAACAGGGCCTCTGGCCCGATGCTGTCCAGAAACTGCCGCCCGGCCTCGGTGCCGAAATGCTGGTTCTGCGACAGGCCCGGAAACCGCGCTTTCACATCCTCGGCCAGTTCCACCGGCAGGCGATGCACGGTGGCATCATTGACCATCAGGCTTTCGGCGGGCACACCCTCGGCATAGATTATCTCGTGATGATCGAACACGATGCTGAAGAAATCGACAAAGCCGCCTTCCTGAATGAACACCGCTTTGCCATCCACCAAATAGCGCGCCTGCACCAGCAATTCAGACGTGGCAATGCCTGGGGTGCGCTGACGCTGGTAAAGAAACATGCGGTGATGCTGGCTGACCAGCAGATCGCCCGAATTGCCCAAAGTGCCTGCAGTGATCACCACCGGCGCAAAGGCCCCGACGGCGCGCAGGGTGGTCGAGCCGATCCAGCGGATTTCTTGCCCGCCGTGGTCACGGGTCAGCACCTTGTCGCCGATTTTCAGGGTTTCAATCGCGCGCTGCTGCCCCGAGGCCAAGGTGATCATCGTGCCGCGCGCAAACGAAACGCACAGCAGATCGGCCAACCCGCTGTCTTGTGGCGCATCATCCACCTTCAGCAGGGTGTAATCGTTCAAGCCCGACATCGGCGACAGCGGCAGCACGCAGCGTGCGCCGTCGGGTAAGGCGATCAGCACCAAGTCAACCTGATCGCCGTCGCTGCTCATCATCGTATAGCGTGCATCAAAGCGCAGCGGATCGCCGACTTCGCCAACGGCAGAACCTTCGCCGACGCGCGGCTGCCCCTCGGCCCGTGTCACCACCAGCCGCAGCGGCTGCTGGCTTTCATCCAGCGTGTAGATATCGCCGGGGCAGACCTCGTCCGGGCCATGCAGGCCGTCGTTGATGTTTACCCCGTTGATCACATAGATCGCGTCCGCTGGCAGAACCTGACAGGCGTGGCCGGGGGTGGACGGGGTTAGTCGAACTGTCATGCTTATAAGGCTACCGTCTATGGCTGAACACAGCATATGGCGCGGCGGCGACACAGGCTCAAGCCAGTAGAACGTGCAAATGGGGTGAAAATTTGGCTGTCGGCAAAAAATCTGCCGAAGGCTAAGTCTTACGCTGCGCCAGATCGGCTGTTAGGTTGGCGCAAACAAGGAGATATAGCGATGGATCTGGGCATTAAGGGAAAGCGCGCGCTGGTCTGTGCGGCGTCCAAAGGTTTGGGGCGTGGTTGTGCTGTGGCTTTGGCCGAGGCCGGGGTTGATCTGGTGATCAACGCGCGCGGGGCCGAGGCTTTGGAGGCTACAGCCGCAGAACTGCGCGGCTTTGGCGTGAACGTGGTGGCGGTTGCGGCGGATATCACCTCGGACGAGGGCCGCGCTGCGGTGCTGGCGGCGGCGGGTGATGTGGATATTCTGGTGACGAATGCCGGTGGGCCGCCCCCCGGCATCTGGTCAGATTGGGAGCGCGCCGATTTCATCAAGGCGCTGGACGCCAATATGCTGACCCCGATTGCGCTGATGAAGGCGCTGCTGCCGGGGATGATCGCCAAAGGCTGGGGGCGCGTCGTCAACATCACCTCGCAATCGGTGAAATCGCCGATCCCGCAGCTTGGCTTGTCGAACGCGGCGCGGGCCGGTCTGACGGGATATGTCGGCGGCACCGCGCGGCAGGTTGCCCCTTTTGGCGTTGTGATCAATAACTTGCTGCCGGGTATTCATGCGACGGATCGTGCGGTTTCGCTGGATGCGGGCGTGGTCAAGGCGCGAGGCATCACGATGGAAGAAGCACAAGCCGAGCGTTCGGCAACCATCCCGGCGCGGCGGTATGGCACTGCGGCAGAGTTCGGCGCGACCTGTGCGTTCATGTGCAGCCAATACGCGGGCTATATGATTGGCCAGAACATCTTGCTGGATGGCGGGGCGATGAACGCGACAATGTGAACTTGTCGGGGGCAAGCGCCGCTGTTAGGAAAGGCGAGAAAAACCGTCAGGATGATCATGCCCCCCGCATCTGAGACAGCCGCATCTGCGCTTTTGGACACACCGCACCGTCTTGAAGTGACGGGGTTGACCCGTGCCTTTGCGGCGCGCGCGGTGGTGTCTGATGTCTCATTGCAGGTTGCTGCGGGGCAGGTGACGTGCTTGCTTGGCCCTTCGGGCTGCGGCAAATCCACGACGCTGCGGATGATTGCCGGTGTGGAGACGCCTGATAATGGGCGCATCCAGATCGACGGGCACGACGTGTTTGGGCCAAGTGCGAACCTGCCGCCAGAGGCGCGCGGTGTTGGTTTGATGTTCCAGGATTTCGCGCTGTTCCCGCATCTGACGGTGGCAGGAAATGTGGCATTTGGTCTGGCAGGCGACAAGGCTGCCAAGATGCGCCGCGTTGATGAACTGCTTGAAAAGGTGAACCTTTCCGGCTTTGGCGTGAAGCATCCGCACGAACTTTCGGGCGGTGAGCAGCAGCGCGTGGCATTGGCGCGCGCGCTTGCCCCGCGCCCGCGCGTGATGCTGATGGACGAGCCGTTTTCCGGCCTCGACAACCGCCTGCGCGACGGGATTCGCGACGCCACGCTTGCGGTGTTGAAGGCCGAAGGCGCTGCGGTGCTGTTGGTAACGCATGAGCCGGAAGAGGCGATGCGGATGGCGGATGAAATCGCCCTGATGCGCGACGGGCGTATCGTGCAGCGCGGCGCGCCCTATAATGTGTATAACGCGCCCGTAGATCGCGCGGCGGCGGCATTTTTCAGTGATATCAATGTGATACGGGGTATTTCTAAAGGGGCGCTGACGGAAACACCCTTTGGCGCTTTTCTGACGCCCGGCCATCTGGATGGCGCTGAAGTGGACATTGTCATCCGTCCCCAGCATCTGAAGATCGACTTTGATCGCGCCGGACGCGGGCCGTATCCGACCATGTCTGAAGGTACCCCTGCGCGGGGCACGGTGTTGCGCGCGCGCTATCTGGGCCATGCCAGCCTTGTTGAGTTCCGCATGGATTTTGACGGCTCGGTCCTGACGGCCTCGGTGCCGGGGGTGTTTCTGCCGAAAGCCGACACGCCGTTGTGGCTGATGATCCGGCGCGACCGTTGCTATGTGTTTCCGGCCTGCTAGCCTGCTTCAACTCTGCTGGCGCAGAGTCTCGGCTTGCAGCCGGGCGTGATAATCGAGCAGGCCGCGACCGGGCTCGTCGGGAAACCGCTCTCCGGTAGCGGAAACAGCGACGATGCGATCCACCCGAAAGCTGCGAAAATCGCCGCGCACTTCACAAAACGCAGCGAGAGTCGAGATTTTTGCATGTTTCTCCAGCGCCAACGGCCGGATGTCACGGTGGCTCTCGGTCCCGCGTGGGTCGATATAAGTGATCGTTACCCGCTCGTGTGCCTTGATGGCGCGGCGCAGCATCGGCAGGTGTTTCGGCGCGCGATTGTCCAAGGGGCCGGGGAAGGCGAAGAGATCACCGGGGTCTTGCGTCGGCGCGGGCGTCACGGCTGCAATCCGCTTGGCCAGCGCGCGTGCGGCCTTCGCCAGTGCCGGGTCGCCGCCTTCGCTCGCCAGCCGCAAGCCCAGCCGCAACGCCTCTAACTCCACCGCGTTCAGGATCATCGGCGGCAAGGTGATCGGCGCGCGCAGGATGTAGCCCACGCCACGCTCACCCTCGACCGGCAGGCCAGAGGCCATCAGCGTGTTCATGTCGCGCCAAATCGTGCGGATCGACACGCCCAGGCGTTCGGAAATTTCCGACGCGCGGTGCAGGCGACCGTCACGCAGGATTTGAATCAGATCGAACAGCCGGTCGGTGCGGCGCATGCGGTGCCTGAATACCAGTTTTGCAGGGAGAGCAACTGACATATAGCTGTCAGCTATCTGGCCGTAAAGCCGCTATCCAAGGCCCATTTCCGGTTTCATTTCGCGCGGTTCCCTGCCTAAGTCAGTGCCGGACCTGCCGCGTGGCGGCTTTATGGAGGATTATCATGCATCTGAGCCCCTTGCACCTGCTGGTGGTGGCGATCGTTGTGCTTGTGCTGTTTGGCAAAGGCAAAGTCTCGAACCTGATGGGCGAATTCGGTCGCGGCATCACCGCGTTCAAGAAGGGCGTGTCGGATGGCACCACCGAGATCGAAAAAGAAGCGGCGGCCAAGGCTGCACGCGATGTGACCCCGGTGGACGTGCCGGTTGGCACCGATAAAGACAAGGTCTGAGGCTTGCGGCTTCGGCCGCAATCTGATGTCTGTCTGATGCAGGGCCGCTAAGGCCGGACGCCGCGAAGGGGCATTCTAGATGTTTGGGGATATCGGCTGGGCCGAATTGGTGCTGATCGGCATCGTGGCGCTGATTGTGATCGGGCCAGAGGATTTGCCGGATATGTTTCGGCAGTTGGGTCGGTTTACCGCCAAGCTGCGGCAGATGTCGCGCGAATTCTCACGCGCGATGGAGCAGGCGGCACAGGACAGCGGCGTAAAGGATGTAGCGGATGATCTGAAAGCCGTCACCTCGGCCAAAAGCCTTGGCTTGAACAAGGTCAAAGAGGCCGCAGATCGGTTCGAAAAATGGGATCCGATCAAGAACGCCGCCAAGCCGACCTCGGCCGCAAGTGTTGGCGCGCGCCCCGTAGTGACCACGCCTGCCGCGATCCCTGATCCAAACGCGCCAGTCGTTGCCGAAGTGGCCGAAGCCAGTCAGCCAGAACCCAAGATCATCGGGCCGGAAACTCAGGCCTTGATGGATAAGCAGGCGGCGAAAAAGGCGATCCTTGCCGAAACCGCCGAAAAGTTGAAAGCGGTGGATACTGCTGCGGTGAACACTGGCATCGCTGCCAGCAAGGCAGAGGTGAAACCGGCGGTCAAGCCGCGCGTGCGCAAGTCCGTTGCCGCAGCCGAAGTTGTTCCTGCGGAAGTCGCTGCAGAATCAAAACCTGCTCCAAAGCCGCGCGCCCCGCGCAAGACCAAGAAGGCGGATGAAGCATGAGCCATACGGATGAGGTGGATGCCAGCGCAGCGCCGCTGATCGAACATCTGAAAGAGTTGCGCAACCGCATCTTGATCTCGGTGGCGGTGTTGGGCGTGGCCTGTCTGGTCGGCTATCTTTTGTGGATTCCGATCTTTCACGTGCTGTCGATCCCGATGTGCAACGCCATGGCTGATTACGGCCAGAAATGCCAATTCGTGTTGATCAAATTGCAGGAAGGCTTCTTCGTTGCGGTCAAGATCGCAGTCTGGGCCGGCTTTGCGATGTCTTTCCCGGTGATCGCCTTTCAATTGTGGCGTTTCGTGGCACCGGGTCTTTATCGCAATGAGAAAAGCGCGTTCCTGCCATTCTTGGTGGCCTCGCCTGCGATGTTCATCGCCGGGGCAGCCTTTGCCTATTTCATGATCCTGCCGGGGGCATTCCACTTCTTCCTGTCGTATCAGGGTGATTTCTCACAGGCGATGAATCCCGGCGCGCCGCCAGTGGCCCCCTCTATCACCAGCCCTGCGGCAGGCGTGCTTTATCAGGGATCGGTCGAAAGCTTTCTATCGCTGACCATGCAGTTCATCATGGCCTTTGGCCTGTGCTTCCAATTGCCCGTGTTGCTGACGCTGATGGGTAAGGCGGGGATGATCTCATCTGGTGGTCTGCGCGCGACGCGGAAATATGCCGTTGTGGCGATCCTCTCGATTGCCGCCGTGGCAACGCCGCCCGATGTAATGAGCCAGTTGATCATGTTCTTCGCTGTCTATCCGCTTTACGAGCTTTCGATCTGGCTGATCGCTGGGTTCGAGAAAAAGCGTGAGGCCGAAGCCCGCGCCGATGGCACTTGGGTGGACGAAGAAGAATGACCGATGCGCTGATACGGATCGCCGAGGCGCTGGAGCGTCTGGCGCCTGCGGCAATGCCCGCGCCCGATTTCAGCGCCGAGGCCTTTGCCTGGCATACCGGGCCGGATCGGCTGGAGCCGGTCAAGCGCGTGTCGCGCGTCGATATCGGACTGCTGATCGGCGTGGATCGCGCGCGCGATACGCTGCTGGAAAACACCCGGCATTTTGCGCGCGGACTGCCTGCCAACAATGCGCTGCTTTGGGGCGCGCGCGGGATGGGGAAATCCTCTCTGGTCAAGGCGATCCATGCGGCGGTGCGGGCCGAGGGCCATGATCTGAAGATCGTTGAGCTTTCGCGCGAAGACCTGCCCTCAGTGCAGCGCTTGCTGGCGCATCTGCGCGCCGCACCCTATCAGTTCATCCTGTTCTGCGACGATCTGTCATTCAGCCATGACGATCAGCACTACAAATCGCTGAAAGCCGTGCTGGATGGCGGTATCGAAGGGCGACCCGACAATGTCCTGCTTTACGCCACCTCGAACCGTCGCCATCTGATGCCGCGCGATATGATCGAGAATGAACGGTCCACCGCGATCACCCCCGGCGAGGCGGTCGAGGAAAAGGTGTCGCTGTCGGATCGGTTCGGGTTGTGGCTGGGCTTTCATCCCTGCTCTCAGGATGAATATCTGGCGATGATCCAGGGCTATGCCGATGCTTACGGTGTGACGGTGGCACCTGACACGCTGCGCGCCGAGGCGATTGAATGGCAGGCCACGCGCGGCAGCCGCTCGGGCCGGGTGGCGTGGCAATTTTTCTGCGATCTGGCCGCACGTCACGGGGTTTCTTTGTGACCCCTTGCCATTTCTGCGTGTGGGCCTGATCTTAGCGGCATCATGATTATAGAAATCCTTGTTCTGCTGGCGCTGATCGTTTTGAACGGCGTCTTGTCGATGTCTGAAATGGCGATCGTCTCGGCGCGGCCTGCACGGCTGAAATCGCTGGAGTCGAAAAGCAAAGGCGCTGCGGCGGCTTTGCGGCTGGCCGAGAATCCGGGGCGGTTTTTGTCAACCGTTCAGATCGGCATCACCATGGTCGGCGTTCTGTCGGGGGCCTTGTCGGGGGCCACCTTGGGCTTGCGGCTGACCAACTGGTTGATCAGCCTCGGCGTGGATGCCGATTGGGCATCGACCTTTGGGGTCGGTGGGGTGGTGGTGACGATCACCTATGTCTCGCTGATCATTGGCGAGTTGGTGCCAAAACAGCTTGCCCTGCGCAATGCCGAAGGGGTGGCGATCCGGGTGGCACCGGCGATGGCGGTGCTGAGCACGGTGACGACGCCGGTGGTGTGGCTGCTCGATTGGTCGGGCAAATCGGTGCTGTGGCTGCTGGGCCAGCGCGGCGATATGGGCAACAAGGTGACAGAGGAAGAGGTCCACAGCCTGCTGTCCGAGGCGCATGAAGGCGGCGTGCTGGAGGATGGCGAGCGCGAGATGATGGCGGGCGTCATGCGGCTTGGCGACCGCACCGCACGCGCGCTGATGACGCCCCGGCATGAGGTGCAGATGCTGGACCTTGAGGCGACCAGTGCCGAGGCGGTGGCAATGATCCGCAAAATCGCACGGCCGCGGATGCTGGTGCAAAGCCGCGAGAGCGGTGAGGTGGTGGGGATCGTGACGCTGGCCGACGTGTTCAACGTGGTGTCGCGGCGGGAAGCGCTGGATCTGCGCGCGCTGGTGGTGGATGTGCCGGTGGTGTCGGATCAGGCGGATGCTTTGGATGCTTTGGTGGTGCTGCATAAATCGGTGCATCACATCGCGCTGGTCTATGATGAATATGGCCATTTCGAGGGCATCATCACCACCGATGACGTGCTGGAGGCGATCACCGGGGCGGAAAGCTCGGCCGATGCGGATGAGCCTGCTTTGCTGGTGCGGGCGGATGGCAGCTTGCTGGTGTCGGGCTGGATGCCTGCGGATGAATTCTGCGACCGGCTGGGATTGTCGCGTGCCTTGGCGGGGGAATATGACACCGTGGCGGGGCTGGTGCTGCACCAGTTGCGGCGGATGCCGGTGCTGGGCGATATCTTTGTGGCCGAGGGCCATAAGTTTGAGGTCATCGACCTCGATGGGCTGCGGATTGACAAGATTTTGGTCAGCGAGGTCTGATTTTTCAATGGTCCCAACTCGGGACCATTGTTTTTATTGGGTTATTCGGGACGGTTTTTGTTAAGGCTAATAGGGTGTTAGCGTTTGGCGCATAGCGGGGTGTCTTTGGCAGCGATGTTTCAGAAGCAACGACCTAGCCAAAGAATGCCATTGCCCGCATCAAAGTGGGCGTAGGCAGGACAGATTGAGCGGATCGTGGTGATGTTCGGGCCTTAGTATGCAATGGCGCCAGCTGTGCGGACGAAGACGCCGTTCGATTATCCTACCCGGCGCGCCATCCCGAGAGACCGAGGCGCTGTTTCAACAAAGCCAAACTTTTCATAAAGCCGATTTGCGGGAACGTCGGCGATGAGGCTGACATAGGCTGACGCAGGTAGGTGGCCTGTTACGAATTCCATCAACTCGCGCATGATCGTCTTACCCAGCCCTTGTCCCTGATCGGACGGGATCACGGCAATATCAACGATCTGAAAGAAGCAGCCCCCATCTCCGATCAACCTGCCCATGCCCACAACGCGATCCTCCTGCTCAAGCACAACGGCGAAAAGAGTGCCCGCCAAGCCCCTTGAGGCGGCTTCCTCGGAGAATGGGCTCAAACCCGCCGCCGCGCGAAGGTGCAGATATTCGGTTGCAGTAGGCGTCCGCTTGACGACCGTGTAGGCCAGTTCTGCCATGATCGGCTTCCTCATCGGGTTATAGATTACGCTTGCAGAGACAGCAGGTTACTGAACTTGTCGAATGACGGCAAAGGGCGGAAAGCGACCAGACGCTTACTGGACGAGCGGGATATGCAACCGTGCGAAACAGAGGGATGCTCCCGAACTCTGCAGGGTGGGCGGCGCGACGCGGGCTTTGCCTATGAGTCTCGCAAGACGGGCAATGATTTGACGCCCAGTCAGGTCTGGCACTACGACTAAGACCGATGCGCAGCGCCCCTTGACGGGGCGCCTTTCGCCTTACTGCAAATATGCCATCGGATCGACGGAATCGACGCCCTTGCGGATCTCAAAGTGCACGAAGGCCGGATCGCCTGCGCGGACCACGGCGATGCCTTGGCCTTTGCTTACCTTGTCACCCTTGGCCACCTTCAGGCCATCGACGCCCGCGTAAACTGTCAGGATGCCATCTGCGTGGCGGATCACCACAATCGGTGTGCCTTGGGTGTCTTTCGTGATCGCGGCGACGGTGCCATCAGCGGCGGCTTTCACAGAACTGCCCGCAGCGGCGGCGATGTCGATGCCGTCATTTTTCTTCTTGGCATAGGCGCGGATGATCTTGCCGCTGACTGGCATGGTGAATTTCGACGCCGAAGCGGCGGTGCGGTCTTTGCCCAAGTCGGCGGCGGGTGCGGGTTTCTCGCTGGCCTTGGCGGGTTTCTCATCCGGCAGCGGTTTTTTCGCCGAAGGTGGTTCGGGTGTGGGCGAGCCGGAACCGGGCGGGGTGGTAACAGCGACCGGGTCTTTCACGGGCGGGGCCGAGTTTGCGGTCGGGATGATCAGATATTGGCCCTCGCGCACTTCCAGATCGGGGCCGAGACCATTCCAATCGGCAATCGAGCGTGCCGAGATGTTGTAGATCCGCGCAATCGAGAACGCGGTTTCGCCGCGTTTGACCTGATGGCGGATGGGTTCGCTGCCAGCCGCTTTGCTGGGCTTGGTCGCGGTGGCTGCGGGTGTGGTGGTGCCGACGCGGTCAAGCGCCGTGGTCGCGATCGAGGAAACATCCACCGAACCGGGGGCTGCAGTGCTGGCGGTGGCGGTGGGCGCTGCGGCGACGCGGCTGGGCAGGGCGAGGGTTTCGCCTTCGCGCAGGCTGTCGGTGGGCTTCAGGCCGTTGTACTTGGCAAGCTCGTCTGCGGGGATGCCAACCCGGCCAGCGACGGCAGCGACGGTATCACCGCTACGGGCCACGGCGGCCTGATAGGTCGGGTAAGACAGCACGCCGCGCGCATCGGCCTGCGGGCGCGGATCGGTGGCGCGCAGGGCAGCGTCAGAGGTATCGAGCGATCCTTTGCCCGCGCGCAGATCCCAGTCGAACGGGCGGCTGTTGCTACATGCCGAAACCATCAGCACTGCGGAAAGGCCAAGAATGGGAAGGCGCGAAAGGGTCATGCTTGCCTCTGTCGTTTGCCCAGTTGTTCCGGGCGTCTTGTTGCGTATTAATCGGCACTAATCCCCTCGACCAGTGGCACAAAGCGCACCGGGCGAAGTTCTTCGTAATCATAGCCTGACTCAAGCCGGGTGACTTTGATCAGGTGCTGCACTGTATCAGATTGGCCGACCGGCACCACCATGATACCGCCGGTTTTCAACTGCGCCAAGAGCGGGCCGGGCGGGTCTTCGGCGGCGGCTGTCACGATAATGCGATCAAACGGCGCTTGATCGGGCAAGCCATAGCTGCCGTCGGCTGTCATCGCCACGATGTTGACAAGGCCCATGTCGCGGAACAATTCCTGCGCCTCACGCACGAGGCGGCGGTGGCGATCCACGGTGTAAACCCGGCGGGCGAGATGGGCGAGAATGGCGGCCTGATATCCAGATCCGGTGCCGACCTCGAGCACGGTATCGCGCGGGCTGAGGTTCAGCGCCTGCGTCATCAGCGCCACCACAGAGGGCTGGCTGATGGTCTGACCACAGGCGATGGGCAGCGGCATATCCTCATAGGCACGCTCGGCGAACAGACCGCGCACGAACTGGCCGCGATCCACCCGCTCCATCGCGGACAGCACACGGGCGTCGGTGACGCCTTTGGAGCGCAGGGCAAACAGAAATCGCATCTTGCGCTCGGCCGCCGACTCATTTTCGGGCGTGCCGTGTTCCATCATCCCAGCCGCTCCGTCAGATCGGATAGCGTGTCATGTGCGGTCAGATCGCAGCGCAGCGGCGTGATCGAGATGTAGCCATCCAGATTTACCGCAGCATCTGTTCCGGGCAAGGTGGGCGTGTGCTGCGGCCCGCCCTTGATCCAGAGAAAGCGTTTGCCGGAAGGCGCGGTGTAGGGCTGGATGCCGAAATTGGTATCACGGCGGAAGCCTTGCGGGGCAACCTTGTGGCCCTTCACGGCCTTGGCGGCGCAAGGCGGAAAGTTGACGTTGTAGAAGATGCGGTAGTCGTCGGTGGTCCAGATGCCTTTGTCGAGCAGCGCGCGGATGATCTTCGCGCCATGGGTGGCGGCGGCCTCAAACGGGTCGTCAAGCTCTTCAGTGTCGCGGCCCATGTATTGCGACAGCGCAATCGCGGGGATGCCGTGCAGAGCGGCCTCCATCGCGGCGCCGATGGTGCCGGAGTAAAGCACGTTCTCGGCCGAGTTGTTGCCACGGTTGACGCCCGACAGCACCAGATCGGGCTTGGCCCCTTCCAGCACATCATAAACCCCGGCCAGCACGCAATCGGCGGGCGAGCCTTCGACGGCATAGCGGCGGTCGGCGAGTTTGGCGTTGATCATCGGATGGGTGTAGCTGATGCAATGGCCGACGCCGGATTGCTCAAACGCGGGCGCGACTGTCCAGACCTCACCCTTCGGGCCAGCAAGTTCTTGTGCGATGCGGGTCAGGGTGACAAGGCCGGGGGCATTGATGCCGTCGTCGTTGGTGATCAGAATGCGCATCGGTCTGCCTTTTTATTATGGCGCATTGATAGCGGTTCGGGGGCTGCGCTTCAAGCACTGCTGGTGTGCGGGCGCGGTTAAACCGCAATCTGTGCTATGCGTGCCGCTATTTTCGCAAGCTGAGCCGCGCGGCTGGCTTCGGTGCTGGCGTCTATCGCGTAATCGGGCAGCCACAGGGTTTTGCAGCGGCGGTTGGTGCAGGCGCGCAAGCCTCGCAAAAGCTGGCGTTTGCCGGGGGCACCCAGCAGCAAATTGTATTGCAGGCGGGTCGCGCCAAGGCTGGTGATCACGCCCAAAAGCCGGATGTTGGGCAGACCGGGTCGCAGCGCATTGCCGTGCACGTGGAAGGCCACACCGGGGCGCAAGACGCGATCACACCAGCCTTTCAGGATGGCGGGCGGGCCGCTCCACCATGTCGGATGGATCAGGATCAGGCCCTCGGCCCATTGCAGGGCTTCGATATGAGGCGTCAGTTCGTCGGGGATGGCGTCGGGGTCGGGGTAGCTGCGCCATTCCTCGGCACTCAGTGCAGGCGCGAAGCTCTCGGCGTAAAGGTCGATCAGTTTAACCGCATGGCCCGCCGCATGGGCAGCTTGCAGCGCCGTATCGCGGCAGGCGGCGGTGTAGCTGGCCGCATCGGGATGGGCATAGACGAACAGCAGCCGCATCAGGCGGGCTGGCCGCGTTGGCTTTGCGCCAGTTTCACCAGCGTGTGCCCGGTGATCACCGCCAGAATGACGCTGCCGCCGATCAGGGTTTTCAGCCCCGGATTCTCGCCGATGAACAGCCAGACCAGCAGCGGGCCCGCGATCACCTCCAGCATGGTGATCATCGAGACTTCGGCGGCAGGCAGATAGCGCGGGCCGATCTGCAACAGGAAACAGCCGCCCGCCAGTATCACGCCACCAGAGATGGCGATCAGGCCGTATTGCGGCAGGCTCAGCACCTCCATCGGGGCGAAGGGCAGCGCGATCAGCGAGGTCAGCAGATAGCCAAGCGCGATCGAGGGCATCAGATTGCCCGAGGGGGCCATGCGTATCACCACATAATAGGCGGCGATCACCACGGCATTGGCCAGCGCAAACAGATCGCCCGACAGATGCCCGCCGCCCAAACTGCCCGCCGCGATGATGCCAACGCCGCCAAACACGCCCACAATGGCACCCCAGGTGGCGGCGTCAATGCGCTCACGCAGCACCGCCCATGACATCATCGCGGCGATGAACGGGGCGGTGGCAAGGATCAACAGCGCATTGGCCGCCGAGGTTTGCCCCAACGAGGCAAGAAAGAACACCGAGCCCACGCCCTGCAAAAAGATCATCGCCAGCGAGGGCCAGCGCAGCAGTTCCCACCAGTTCGGCAATGTCTCGCGGCCAAACAGCCCGAGCGCAAGCGCGGTGGCGACAAAAGCCGCAACCCCGCGCCAGACCGCGATGGTCATAGTGTCAGCCTGGATCAGCCGCACCACCAGCACGTCGGGGAAGAAGAACAGCACGCCCAGAACGGTGACGACAAAGCCATAGGCTTGCGGGTTGCGGGTGGACAGCGGCGCGCGGGCGGTGGTCATGGGGGAACTCCTCTGCCCGTGGTTATAGCGGATCGGCGGGCAGGGGGAAGGTCTGCGGGCGACAGCGGGAGGGGTGGATTTGGAGGGCAAATTTCTGAATCCCAGAAGTACATCCTGATACCAGTCCGCCCCAAAATTGGAAATCAAATGCGCTTCGCCCGGATATCGCCACAAACATAACTTAGGCGATCAGAAAAGTGGGCGCCTTTCCAGCGGAGAAAATGTCATGGTGAATCAAGGAATTGGATCTGCTATGGCTGTTGAATCCTCAAGATGGGGTTGGCGCAACCTTGCCAACTTGATCATCGTTGCAGCAGGTCTTTTTATCTTGAGCAATGTTCCGATGCTTGGGCAAACCCAGTCTGCTGCGCTTGACACTTTGCCGATCTGCAAGACCAATCTCGGGCCGGGAGGGCAATGGATGTTTGGGATGCCCGGCATGGTTTATGCGCCTGTTGCCTATGATGATGTCAAAGTGTCGGGATCGGATTTGCAAGCGTGGGCGACGGCGAGAAACGGGCTGGGCGTGCTGATCGACAGAGCGTTCAATGCGAAGTGGCCTAGCAAGTCACCTATGGCGCAGATTGAATTTCTGCGAGGCCCAGAAGGCGTGGTTTATCACTGCATTGTCAACATCGTGCCCTATGATCCTGATTTGGAAGACATCGAGGCGCTGCAAGTCGGTGATTGCGATCTGAAGCTGGTTGCAGGGCAACCGCAGTTGATGGTTGGCCACGCGCAGGTTTGGGAAACGCCGAAGGACTCGGAGGAGTTTGTGTTTGGACCGTATCAAGTGATCGATGGGTCCACGCTGTCGCAGCGTAAGATCATGCCGATTGGCTTCGCGGCCGGTGTTTCCATGATCGGTTGGTTCCCGCGCAATAGCGATGGCACGCTTCTTGCCAATCTTTGCCCTGTCAGGGTCGCCCCCGCGCCGGGAATTGACGGATCAGCGCAGGTTGATGAGAAAGACCTCTGCACGGCGAGCGACGGCAAGCCGACGCGACTGGCCGTTGGTGAGGTTGTGACGCTGCAAATCGAAAAGCGGGAAGGCCGCGCTTTTGAAGTGGACGAATACGCATTGGGCGACCCCAAAATTGTGGCTTCAAGCGGATTTGACAAGGTGGCGCAGATGCCGATCTTAAAAGGCATAGCGCCGGGCACAACCTCGATTGTCTTGCTGAACAATTCGGATGACCTGCAAGCGCGGGTCTGCGAAGTGCAGGTGGAATAAGCCACGCGGTTGTTCCGACCTGACGAATGGGAGGTTTGCTTGATATGGTTAGGTGGACAGGGTGAGGCCCCGGATCGGGTCCGGGGCGGCTTGAGGCTGCTGGCGGCGTTGCGGATTATCTGTGGCGGGGTGGCCCTCGCGTGTGATTGCGCCCTTGAAGCCAGACGGTGCAGGGGGCATGAAGGTGTCCGAACTCCTGCGCGCGATGCGGGACGCTAAAGCTATGAGGATCAGCCATGCCTGTTTATCGTTCCAGAACCACCACTCACGGCCGCAATATGGCGGGGGCGCGCGGGCTTTGGCGGGCGACGGGGATGAAGGATGGCGATTTCGGCAAGCCGATCATTGCGATTGTGAACTCGTTCACCCAGTTCGTTCCCGGCCATGTGCACTTGAAAGATTTGGGTCAAATGGTGGCGCGCGAGGTCGAGGCTGCGGGCGGCGTGGCCAAGGAATTCAACACCATCGCGGTCGATGATGGCATTGCGATGGGGCATGACGGGATGCTCTATAGCCTGCCCTCGCGTGAGTTGATCGCCGATAGCGTGGAATACATGGTCAACGCGCATTGCGCCGATGCGATGGTGTGCATTTCCAACTGCGACAAGATCACCCCCGGCATGTTGATGGCGGCGATGCGGTTGAACATTCCGGTGGTGTTCGTCTCGGGCGGGCCAATGGAAGCGGGCAAGGCGTTTGTGAAGGGCCGCGAACTGGCGCTGGATCTGGTTGATGCGATGGTGGTGGCGGCAGATGATGCCTACACCGATGCCGAGGTGGATGCGATCGAGAAGGAAGCTTGCCCGACTTGCGGGTCGTGCTCGGGTATGTTCACCGCCAATTCGATGAACTGTCTGACCGAGGCTCTGGGGCTGTCGCTGCCGGGCAATGGTTCGACCCTTGCCACCCATGCTGACCGCAAGCGGCTGTTTGTCGAAGCCGGGCATCTGATTGTCGATATCACCAAGCGGTATTACGAACAGAACGATGCCTCGGTGCTGCCGCGCAACGTCGCCTCGAAAGCCGCGTTTGAGAATGCGATGGCGCTCGATATCGCGATGGGTGGCTCGACCAACACCATCCTGCATATCCTTGCGGCCGCGCGTGAGGGCGGCATTGACTTCAATCAGGACGATATCGACCAGTTGAGCCGCCGCGTGCCCTGCCTGTGCAAAGTGGCCCCGGCGAAGCAGGATGTGCATATGGAGGATGTCCACCGCGCGGGTGGCATCATGGCAATTCTGGGCCAGTTGGACAATGCAGGCCTGTTGAACCGCGATTGCCCGACCATTCACGCGCCGACGATGGGGGCGGCGCTGGATCATTGGGACATCAGCCGCACCAATCATCAGGCGGTGCGCGATTTCTATATGGCCGCGCCAGGTGGCGTGCGCACGACTGTGGCATTTTCCACCAACAACCGTTTCCGCAATCTGGATCTGGATCGTGAGAAGGGCGTCATCCGCTCGGTCAAGCACGCGTTTTCCACCGAAGGCGGGCTTGCGGTGCTCAAGGGCAACATCGCGCCCGATGGCTGCATCGTCAAAACTGCCGGGGTAGATGAATCCATTCTGGTGTTCGCGGGCCCTGCGCGGGTGTTTGAAAGCCAGAATGCCGCTGTCGAGGCGATCTTGTCGAACTGGATCAAGGAAGGCGATGTGCTGGTGATCCGCTATGAGGGGCCGAAGGGCGGGCCGGGGATGCAAGAGATGCTGTATCCGACCTCGTATCTGAAATCCAAGGGC
Organism: Cypionkella sinensis; assembly: GCF_042646385.1. Lineage (NCBI taxonomy): Bacteria > Pseudomonadati > Pseudomonadota > Alphaproteobacteria > Rhodobacterales > Paracoccaceae > Cypionkella > Cypionkella sinensis. The sequence goes on from NZ_JBHRTO010000001.1 coordinate 647,511, forward strand.
CTTGGTAAAGCCTGCGCGCTGCTGACCGATGGGCGGTTCTCGGGCGGCACTTCGGGCCTGTCGATTGGCCACGTCTCGCCCGAGGCAGCGTCTGGCGGGCTGATCGGGCTGGTGGAAGAAGGCGACCGGATCGAGATCAACATCCCGGCGCGCACCATTCATCTGGCGGTGTCAGAAGCTGATCTGGCAAAACGTCGCGCGGCGCAGGATGCCAAGGGCTGGAAACCTGCCAAGCCGCGGCCGCGCAAAGTGTCACAGGCGTTGCGGGCTTATGGGTTGTTCGCGACCTCGGCTGCGACCGGGGCTGTGCGGCAGTTGCCGGACGAATAACGTCGATTGGTGCAGATCTTGGCGCGTGGGGCTTAACGGCCCCCGCGCCAACTTGCACGCATCAGGCGGGTGAGGTGGTTTTCAGGAAGCTTTGCGGCGGGGTGCCAAAGGCTGCACGGAAAGCGGCCGTAAAGGCGCTTGGGCTGCCGTAGCCCAAGGCATAGGCGATGGTCGCGCTGCTTTCCCCGCGCGTCAGACGCTCAATCGCCAGCAAAAGGCGTTGCCGCGCGCGCCATTGCCGATAGCTGAGGCCGGTTTCCTGCCTGAACAGCCGTTCCAGCGTGCGCGGGCTGGTGGCCGCACTGCGGGCAAGGTCGGGCAGGGTGGTCGCATCGTCAGGGTGGTTCATCAGATGGCGCGTCAGCCGCACAAGACGGCGATCTTGCCCGCCCGGCAGGTGCAGGGGTGCTTCGTGCAGAGCCTCAATCTCATCCGCGATCACATCGCACAGGCGTAGCAAGCGCGGCGAGTAGGCCGTGGCCGTGCTCTCGGTATGCAGACGCAGGATCAGCGCACGCATAAGGTCGCTGAGGCTGAGAACAGCACAGGTGCGATTGCCGGGCCGCAACGGGCGGGACGCGTCGATATAGAGATTGCGGATCTGCACCTCGGTTTCGGTCTGCACCGCATGCGGCACATCAGCGGGCACCCAGACCGCGTGGCTGGTTGGCACGATCCAGGTTTCCGCCCCAGCCGTCACGCGCAAAACGCCTGCCGTTGCCCATAGCAGTTGCGCGCGTGGGTGGCGATGCGGGGCGATGCCGTCTTGCGGCGGCATGGTGCGGCCATGCGCAAGGATCGGGCGCGCCGGGTCTTGCTGATAACCGATGGCGCTGGGGGCTTGATTTGGCGTTTCAGCGATATGTTTTGACATGATGCAGGTCTAACGCAATCGCGGTCTTGCGGCTAGTGTCTGCCCGAAAGCGAATGGAGCAGGCGGATGCAGCGGATTGGATTCTCAGGCAAGCAGGCGATGATGGCGGCTGTAATCGCGGGCGCCCTTGTGCTGGCGGTGTGGTCGCCTGCCGTCTTGACGCTGGCGCAGGCGCGGATTCTAGCGGTTGTGCTGGTGACGCTGGGATTCTGGGCCAGCGGGGTGGTGCCCAGCTATTTCGCCAGTCTGGTGCTGTTTGCGGTGGTGCTGGTGTTGGGGCTGGCCCCGGCGGATTTGGTATTCGCGGGCTTTGGCTCTACCGCTGTCTGGCTGATCGTCTCGGGCTTTGTGATCGGGGCTGCGATCAGCGCTTCGGGGTTGGGCAGGGTGTTGGCGCAGGCTTTGGCTCCGGTGCTGGACGGCAGCTATGCAAGGATGATCTTTGGCTTGACGTTGGTCGCGATGGTGCTGGGCTTTGTCATGCCGTCCTCGGTGGGCAGGGCGGTTGTGCTGGTGCCGATCGGCATGGCCTTGGCGGATCGGGCCGGGTTTGCGCCCGGCTCAAACGGGCGGATCGGCATTGCGGTGACGCTAGCCATCGCCTGCAACATGCCAAGCTTTGCCATTCTGCCGGCGAATATCCCCAACATGGTGTTGTCGGGCGCGGCAGAGACGATTTATGGCACGCATTTTGGTTATATGGGCTATCTGCTGCTGCATTATCCGGTTCTCGGATTGGCGAAATCGGCAGTAACGGCGGCGCTAGTGTTGCGGATGTTTCCGGCAGAGGTGGCCGCGCAGAAGGTGGCGGATACCAAGGTGACAGCGCCCGCTGACAGATCAGCACAGTTGCGGGTGGCTGCCGTGTTGCTGCTGACGCTGCTTTTGTGGATGACAGATGCGTTGCACGGCGTGAATGCGGCTTGGGTCGGGCTGGCGGCGGCAGTCGTGTTGCTCAGCCCTGGGTTTGGCGTGGTCTCGCCGCAGGCGTTCAAGGCGGCGGTGGACTTTGGCTTGCTGCTGTTCGTGGTGGGCGCGCTGGCCGTGGGGGCGTTGGTCAATGCCTCGGGGCTTGGCGCGCTGATCGGGCAGGGGTTGCAGGCGGTGTTGCCACTGCATCCGGGGGCCACGGCGGGGAATTTCGCGGCATTGTCGCTGATGTCGATGCTGACGGGGGTTCTGACGACCGTTCCCAGCGTGCCATCGGTACTGACCCCTATGGCGGAAGGCCTGTCGCAGGCAAGCGGCTTTGACCTGCCCGCCGTGCTGATGACGCAGGTCGTGGGCTTTTCCACAGTGCTGCTGCCATATCAGGTGGCGCCACTCGTGGTTGCAATGGGGCTTTCCGGTGAGAAGGTCGGCTCTTTGGCCCGGGTTTTGCTGCGGCTGGCGGCTGTTACGCTGCTTTTGCTGCTGCCGCTGGACTATCTGTGGTGGCGGCTGCTCGGCTGGATCTGAGGCGCTGCGCGATGGGGCAGAATGGGGCGATCCACCCGCTCCGTCGAACGGGGTTGGCTTCCCGCGTCACGCGCGCTAGTTTACCGGCTATCTTGGCGGGATGATATTGTGGCGACTGGCGTGGAAAATGCAGAGAAATCAACGGCGCACCGCTTGTCGGTCGCGCCGATGATGGAATGGACAGACCGGCATTGCCGTGTTTTTCATCGCTTGATGACCCGCCGCGCCATGCTTTACACCGAGATGGTGACATCCGCCGCCGTCCTGCATGGGCCGAAACACCGCCTGCTGGATTACAGCGCCGTCGAGCATCCGGTGGCGCTGCAACTCGGTGGCTCTGACCCGCGCGAACTGGCGGAAGCCACGCGGATCGCGCGCGACTGGGGATATGACGAGATCAACCTGAACGTCGGCTGCCCTTCGGACCGGGTGCAGTCGGGTTGCTTTGGCGCGGTGTTGATGGAGCGTCCGGCGCTGGTCGCTGAATGCGTTGCAGCGATGCGGGCCGAGGCGGATGTGCCGGTGACGGTGAAATGCCGCATCGGCGTGGATGAGCAAGACCCCGAACTGGTGCTGCCTGATTTTCTGGAAAAGGTGTCGGCGGCCGGGGTTTCGCATTTCATCATCCACGCCCGCAAGGCCTGGCTGAAAGGCTTGTCACCAAAAGAAAACCGCGAGATTCCGCCGCTCAACTATGACCTTGTGCTGCGGATGAAGGCGGCATTTCCGCATCTGACGATCTGCATCAATGGTGGCATCACCTCGCTGGAGCAGGCGAAAGCTCTGCTTGATCAGGGTCTTGACGGCGTCATGCTGGGTCGTGCGGCCTATCACGATCCCTCCAGCGTGCTGGTCGGTGCGGATGCTCTGTGGGGCGATGCCGCGGGCCTTGATGCCTTTGGCGCGGTCGAGGCGATGCGGCCCTATATTCAGATCCACATCGCCGAAGGTGGCCGGCTGCACCAGATCACCCGGCACATGCTGGGCACGTTTACCGGGCGTCCCGGCGCGCGCGGTTGGCGCCGGGTGCTGTCAGAGCGCGCCAACAAACCCGGCGCGGGGCTTGAAGTGCTGGATGCAGCCCTGGCCGAGCTTCACTTGGCTGCCAGCGCTGCCTGACGCGGCACCAGCCGCGACAGAGCCAGTGAAATCAAACCACACAGCGCAATCGCGCCCAGCATGGGCACCACTGTGCCATTCATGAACGGCCCCGTCGCCGCCACCAGCACACCTGCGGCGACCATCTGCATGGTGCCGCCCAAAGATGCCGCAAGGCCCGCATGTTCGCCCTGTTCCTCCAGCGCCAGCACTTGTGCTGTGGGCAACACAACGCCAAGGAACATGTTTGCCAGAAACAACCCCGCGATGGTCACGTAAAGGTTGGCAAATCCCAACAGGGCCAACCCGAACAGGGCGAAGGTCGCCAGCGCAAAGCCGGTGGTGGCAACGACGATCATCTTCTTCGCCCCCACCTTGCGACTGATCGTGGCGGCGAATTGCGATGCGGTGAAGAAGCCAAAGGCATTGATTGCGAAAGCAAACGAGAACTGCGTCGGGCTTAGGCCGAATTGCCCGGTGTAGACAAAAGACGCCGAGGCGATGAAGACGAAAAAGCTGGCAAAGGCGAACCCGGCCAGAAAGGTCAGCGCCAGAAAGCCGCGGTCGGTGAACAGCACGCCCAGACCCTTGCGCATGGTCGCTACATCAAAGCGTTGCCGGTTTTCGGCGGACAGCGTCTCGTCCACCATGAAGTAGATCAGGAAAAAGCTCAGGCTTGCCGCCAGCAACAGCGCCCAGAACACCAGCCGCCAAGTGCCAAACGCCAGCAGTGCCGAGCCAGACAGCGGTGCCAGCAGCGGCGAAATCGCGATGACGATCATGATCGTGGACATCATGCGCGTGGCATCTGCCCCGGTGGCAAGGTCGCGGATCATGGCGCGCAGCACCACCATGTTGGCAGCACCGCCAATGCCTTGAATAAAGCGGCCAAAGATCAGCACCTCGACCGTTGGGGCCAGCGCGCAGATCACCGTGCCGATCATGAACAGGGCAAGGCCCGCATACATCGGCGGCTTGCGGCCTGCCTGATCGGCCCACGGCCCGTAAATCATTTGCGCCAGACCAAAGGCGAGGAAATAGGCCACGATCGTCCACTGCACCGCCTGCATCGAGGTGCCCAGATGCGCCTGAATATCGGGCATCGCGGGCAGATACATGTCAATCGCGAACGGCCCGACGGCGGCAACAAGGCCAAGGATCAGAGAGTAGCGCATCAGGGATACGGATTTTGGCATAATAACCTCAAATGTCGGACAAGGGGGCGGGTTTAGCCGGGATTGTGGCCGAGGGGAAGCCATGAACGGCTGGTATGCCGGGCCAAGTCGGGCTAAGCCTGCGCTGAACTGCCGTAGCCGAGGGAACAGCCGCCATGCCTGATATGAATGAATTGTTGCCGATGGTGGCGCTCTTGTTCGTGATTGGTGGCGTGGCCGGGGTTGTGGCGGGGCTGCTTGGAGTGGGCGGCGGCATCGTTCTGGTGCCTGCATTTTTCTATGCCTTCACTCATCTGGGCTATGACGGGCCGCAACTGATGCAGATTTGTGTCGCGACCTCGCTTGCGACGATCGTGGTGACTTCGCCGCGCTCGGTGGCGTCGCATCACAAGAAGGGTGCGGTGGATTGGCAGATGTTGCGCGACTGGGCACCGTTCATCATCGCGGGAGCCTTGGCGGGAACCTTGGTGGCATCCATGGTGAAATCCGTGGTGTTGCAGGTGGTGTTTGGCGTGCTGGCTGGGTTGGCGGGGCTTTACATGGCGTTCGGGCGGCCGACATGGCGGCTGGGCGCGGCGCTGCCGGGGCAGCCGTTGCGGGCGATCATGGCGTCGGTGCTGGCGTTTTGCTCGGCAATGATGGGGATCGGCGGCGGGACGTTCGGCGTGCCGTTGATGAGCCTTTATGGCGTGCCGATCCATCGGGCGGTGGCAACGGCTGCGGGGCTGGGGGTGTTGATTGCGACGCCTTCGGTGCTGGGCTTCCTGTTCGTGCCGATTGAGAACGCGCCGCCCTATACTGTGGGGGCCGTCAATCTGCCCGCGTTTCTGGTGGTGATCGGATCGACCATGCTGACGACGCCTTGGGGGGTGAAACTGGCACATGCGATGGACCCCAAACCGTTGAAACGGGCGTTTGCGCTGTTCATCACCTTGGTGGCTCTGAATATGCTGCGCAAGGTTGCGGGCTGGTAGAACAGGTGCCGTCCCAACTCGGGACCAAATTTAACCTATTAAAATCATATCCTTACGAATAGAATTTTACGGATTGTTAAGATTCATAGCCTGAAGCCGTGCGGTTGGGACGCGTATCTGCGCGCAAATGGCCCCGCCGTCTGCGCAAAGTTGCCCAAGTTTGACCATGAAGTTCCGCCAAGCCTTGCCTGAGGTTGATCGCCAGCACTGTGGCTGCGGTTAGCACGTGTCTGCCTGGGCTGGGGGGCCTTGGCGGCGCGGTTGGGCTTATGTGCAAAGGCTGCTGGCTATGGGATCTTTGGCTGCGACATCGACAAGCGATATTGCGATGATCAACATCGTGATGAAGGCCGCCGATGGCTCGGGTGGGGTCTGGCAAGATCCGGTGCAACTGATCCCGCAAGACATGTACGGCAACCCCGAACAATTCGTGGCGAGCATCCGCACCGCCTTGCCGCTGGTGAACAACCTGCGCATTCAGTTCAACGAATACTCGTTCAATCCAGATGGCAGCCTGCATCCGCAGATGGAACGGTTTCTGGCGGCGGCAGTTGCTGCGGGCTATCAGTTGACCATGGTCTATGCCGGGGGCGATGCGCAAAACATCGGGCGCGGCAGCGAAGGCTGGCCCGCCCTGAGCAATGCCGAGGCCTATGATGCCCTGCAGGCCAATTACGGTGATGTGGCAGGTGCGTGGACCCGGATGCTTGATTGGATGGATCAGCACCAGACCGTCGAGGATGCGGTTTATGGCTGGGAGTTGATGAACGAATCCGCGGGCTACAAACATTCGGTGCGCGCCAATGGCACGCAAGGCGATCTGGGTAAGTCCGATTTCGTGCAGCTTTACGCGGATCATGTGATCGCGTTGACGGAACTGATCGAGGCGCGGGTGCCGGGCCATATCCTTGTCGGGGGCTGGGGCTATAACGGAGATTTCCTGACGCTGGCAGGCACGCAGATTGGCGGCGTTTCCGCGTTGGACTATCTGCGCACGGGAGTGGGCGACAATCTGGTGTGGTCGTCGCATCTCTATCCCGGTTGGATGGGCACCGAGGTGCCGAACACAACTGCCGAACTGACGCGGTTGCTCGATAGCCTGTTCGGCGCTGTCGCTGGCGATGCCTTGCTGGTCACTGAAACCAATGCCGATGGCAAAGTCGATGATCCGGGAACCGCGTTGGACGAGGTCGATCTTGCCACCGCAAGTTATGAATGGTTCGCGGCACATGGCATCGGCCTTGGTTGGTTTCCGGGTCTGCAAACCGGCGCGTCCAGCCTGATGGTGATCAACGCCGATGGCTCGCTGACCGCGCGGCATCAGCATTCGCTGGCCCATGCGATGAACGCCTATTCGCTGGGCCAGCAGGGCACGGCTGCACAGGCCGCGGGCACGGTCGTGGGCGTCAACATGGTCAGAGTAAACCTGCGCAACGAAGGCTATGAGATCACCGCAGGCGAAGCGAGTGGCGATGTCTCGGAATATGCCGGGTTTGGCTTTGGCTATGCGGGCAATGATACCATTAACGGCCGTGCCACCTCGAATGATTTTCTTTATGGCGGCACCGGCAATGATCAGCTCTCGGGATTCGCGGGCGATGATTTTCTGTTCGGTCAGGACGGTGTTGACAATTTGATCGGCGGCGGCGGCATTGATGCGCTGTTTGGCGGGCGCGGCAATGACCGGCTGGATGGCGGTATCGGACGCGATCAGCTTTATGGCGGGCTGGGCAATGACACCTATATCGTTGATCAAACAGCAGATTCCGTGCGCGAATTGGTGGGCGAGGGTGTCGATACGGTGCTGAGCATGGCGCGGGTCTATTCGCTGACCCGGCCGGGGCTGGAGGCGCAGACTCAGGTTGAGCATCTGACCTTCATCGGCACCGGCAATTTCACCGGCACGGGAAATGAATTGGCCAATCGGCTGACCGGCGGTGCGGGCAGTGATCGCCTTTACGGTTTGGACGGGCAGGATAGCCTGACGGGTGCGGACGGGAATGATCGGCTGGACGGCGGCACAGGCCGTGACCTGCTGGATGGCGGCATGGGCAATGACACCTATGTCGTCGATCAAGCCGCAGATATGGTGCGCGAACTGGTGGACGCAGGGGTGGATACGGTGCTGAGCACGGCACAGGTCTATTCGCTGACACGGGCTGGTCTTGAGGTGCAAACGCAGATCGAAAATCTCAGTTTCATCGGCACCGGCAGTTTCATTGGCACTGGCAATGCCTTGGCCAATCGGCTGACCGGCGGGGCCGGCAATGACCGGCTTTACGGGCTTGACGGTCAGGACAGCTTGATCGGTGGTGCTGGCAATGACAGGCTGGATGGCGGCACCGGGCGGGATTTTCTGACCGGGGGGGAGGGCGCGGATCAATTCATCTTCGCGAAAACCTCGGGCGCCGATCGGGTGATGGATTTTCAGGACAACGTCGATACCTTGGTGATCGCGGGCTTCGCCGGGGTGACGACCGCAGCGCAAGCTTTGAGTTATGCGGTGCAGTCCGGCGCGAATGTGATTTTCAGCTTTGGCGAAGGCGATGGGCTGGTCGTTCTGAACACCACCAGAGAGGCATTGCTGGACGATATTCTGATCGCGTGACCCGTTTATCGCCTGCGTCGCGGCGGCGGGGCTGGCATGGCGAGGGTCATCTTGGTGGCCAGCGCGGGCAGGGTGTTGTTGATGCTGCCGGTCATATGGCCCGGTTCGGCATCCAGCACATAGGTCTCGGTGGTTTCGCCATCTGCCGAAGGTTCCCACTGGATCGACAGGCCGGGGCGGGTGTCATTCAGGGTGACGATGCCCTGCATCAGCGCGCCGCGCACGGGTTGCGTCAGGATGTTTTCGGGGCGGCGGGTGGTGTAGAACACCACGTATTGATCCGAAATATAGTAGTAATACGGCTCGGTTACGGTCTCGATCTGCCACCAGCCGACCGCCCAGGCGGGCATCGGATCGCGCGCATCATCGCCAGTGCAGGCCCAGAACACAATGCGCGGCACGCCAAAGATGCCGCGCTCGGACATGCCAGCCCCGTTCGAGCCCGGCGCGCCGTTCTGGATGATATGTTCGCCGTTCCACAATTCGGTATGCAGGCCATAGCCATTGTCGCGGAAGGTGATGATACCGGCGCGGCCTGCAAGGCGGGCCTTGATGGCGTGGATATCGCCATGCGCCGGGCCGGAATACACCGTATCGCCGCGACCGTAACGGTTGGTGAGATAAGTCTCCAACTCATCAACTGCGCCCAGATAATAGTTCTGCCCCAGCCGCGCACAGGCGCGCCGATAGCTGCGGGCGGGGATATTGTGTTCGGGGCCTGCAAGGTTCAGCGCTTCGGAGACCTGAAAGCAACAAGGCGTGTTGCGCGGGCCGGTATTGCCTTGGTTCAGCGCATCCATGTAGTCGCTGATATGCTTGGGCAGGCGGTTGTAGGTGGGATATCCGGCGCGCAGGGTGGCAAAATCCACAGGGATTTGCCCCAGGGTGGGAATTGGCATGGCAACCTCGTCTCGCTGAAAACGGCTTTGAAATATGAAAGCAGGCTGCGCCTTGGGGCGAGTCGTGTCAACGTTTGTGCGCGGGGCTGGGCGGGGAACGCTCCGCGGGGGATATTTAGGCAGAGAGGATGACCAGAGCGGCGGTGTCAGCGTTCGGGGTTGGTCATTCTGGCCATCCGGCCACCGCGGCGTTTGGTGAGAGTGCTGGCGCGGGCCGGGAGTTCGGCCATGATGGCGCGGCGCTGGTCTGGTGTCAGGCGCGACCAGCCTGCGATTTCGTCGATGCTGCGGTAGCAGCCGACACAGATGCGGGCCTCGGAGTGGACGACGCAAAGCTTGACGCAAGGAGATTCAATCTCGGCGCGTTTCCAGACTTCATCCATTGGTTTTGCTCATATAGCCCAGCCGATCCAGCACGCCTTGCAGGATATAGCTTGCGGCGATCTGGTCAATGACCTCGCGGCGGCGCTTGCGAGAGGTGTCACCCTCAAGCAGCGCGCGTTCGGCGGCGACGGTCGACAGGCGTTCATCCCAGAAGGTGATCGGCAGATCGGTCAGCTTGACCAGATTGCGCGCGAAAGCTTGCGTTGACTGCACGCGCGGGCCGGGGCTGCCGTCCATGTTCAGGGGCAGGCCAAGGATGATGCCTGCCACATTGCGCTCAGTCAGCACTGCCAGCAATTCGGCGGCGTCGGTGGTGAATTTTACCCGGCGGACGGTGTGGATCGGCGTGGCGACAGAGCGGCGCAGGTCAGACACCGCGATGCCGATGGTCTTGTCGCCCAGATCAAGCCCGCAGATGGCGCGTCCCGGTGGCAGGGCGGCGAGAAATTCGCTGATTTCGGTCAGGATCACGGCGTGACCCCGGCATCAGAGGCGGCGGCTTCGATCTTGCCAAGGGCTGCGTCATCGCTTTTGAACGTCTGCACAGCCTTTTCATAGATCGCCTTGGCGTGATCTTTTTCGCCCAGCACAGCCAGCGACGAGATCAGCTTGACCCATTCTTCCACCGGGCCGCCTTCGCTGGTCAGCCGGGTTTCAAGCTGGGCCACCATACCCTTGATCATGTCTTGCCGATCTTGCGCCGACATCTGGCCCGCGTTGGCGACATCTTCGGCCGAGGGGCCTTTCGCGTCGGGCAGTTGGTACTTGATGCCAGCCGCATCGGCGGTGTCTTGCAACATGCCCCGGATCGGCGCAATCCATGGGGCGTCGGCGGGGCCTTCGCGGAGCAGCGGCTCCCACAGGGCAAAGGCACGGTCGGGGCGGCCGATTTCGGCAAACATCAGGCCCGAGAAATAGCGGGCAAGCGGATTGGTCGGATCAATTTGCAGGGCGCGGATCAGGTGCTGTTCGGCCTCGGGCGTCACCACCCCGCCAGCGGCGAAGATCATGGTCTGGGCAAGCCCGGCGTGATCATTGGCGGATGCCTTGTCGCCGATCAGATCAAGCAGATGCTGTTGCGCTTTGCGGGCGGCGACATAGTTGCCAAGTTGGGCTTCGTTTTTTGCAAGCAGGGCAAGGCCTTGCTGATCATCCGGGCGGGCCGCGACGGCGGCGCGCAGCTTTTCCATCAGCGCGGTGAATTCGGCATCGGGCTGCGGCGCGGCGGCGGGGGCAGGGGCCGCGGCCTCGGCAGCCTCTTGGTTGGGGCGGTCAGTATAGGCTTGTTCAGCCATCGCGATACGGTCCGACAGTGGCAGATCGCCATAGCCGGGCGCGCCGAGACGGTCGTAAAGATAAAGTGCCGCGCAGGCTGCCAGCCCCAGTCCCACGGCCATCGGCAGCAGGGCTGCCTTGCCACTGGCGGTGGGCGCAGGGCGGGCGCGGTCGGCATCCAGCAGGCGGCGCGAGACCTCGATCTTCACCCGCTCGGCCTCGGCAGGCGAGATCACGGCACGGGCCGCGTCGCGGTCCACTTCCGCCAACTGATCGCGGTAGACCTTCAGCGCTGCATCGCCGTCGCTGGCCGCATCTCCGCGGCGATAGGCTTGCAACAGGATCGCCGTCACCCCAGCCGTCAGCGCCACCACCGCAGCCCAAAAGATCCAATCCTGCATCATCCGCCCCTTGATATCTGGCCCCGATGTAGGCGGTTTGCCCGCATGACAAAAGGGGGGATTCTGCCGCAGGCTTCACGCTTGGTTCAAAACCGCCGCGCGTGTCGCAATTTTCCCGATTGTGCCGCTGGTGGTGCGGGATAAAAACAGGGATCACGCGATAAGCGGCAGAAGATAAGGGGGCCAGCCCATGAAACGCTATTCGGTATTCGCCATCGCCAAACAAGCGATGAATCATCACCTTGGATGGGAGCGCGCCTGGGCGGCTCCGGCCCCGAAAAAGGCCTATGATGTGATCATCGTAGGGGCTGGCGGGCACGGGTTGGCGACGGCCTATTATCTGGGCAAGAATTTCGGCATCACCAATGTCGCGGTGATCGAAAAGGGCTGGCTCGGCGGTGGCAACACCGGGCGCAACACCACAATCATCCGGTCGAACTATCTGCAAGACCCCTCGGCTGCGATCTATGAGAAGGCGCGCAGCCTTTATGAGACGATGTCGCAAGATCTGAACTATAACGTGATGTTCAGTCCGCGCGGCCTGCTGATGCTGGGGCAGACGCATCACGAGGTGCGCGGCTATCTGCGCACGGTGCATGCCAACAACCTACAAGGGGTGGCGACCGAGTGGATTTCGCCGCAGCGGGTCAAAGAACTGGTGCCGATCATCAACATCGACGGGCCGCGCTATCCGATTTTGGGGGCTTTGTATCAGGCGCGTGGCGGCACCGCGCGGCATGATGCGGTGGCTTGGGGCTATGCGCGGGCGTGCTCGGACATGGGCATGGACATTATCCAGCAGTGCGAGGTGAAGGGCGTCACGCAGGAAAACGGCGTTGTCACCGGGGTGGAGACCACCAAGGGCTTTATCGGCTGCAAGAAGCTGGGCGTTGTGGTGGCGGGCCATTCGGGGCAAGTGGCTGAAATGGCGGGCTTCCGTCTGCCGGTTGAGGCTGTGGCTTTGCAGGCCATGGTGTCCGAGCCGATCAAGCCCTGCATGGATGTGGTGGTGATGGCCAACACCGTGCACGGCTACATGTCGCAATCCGACAAGGGCGAGATGGTGATCGGCGGCGGCACCGACGGATTCAACAACTTCACCCAGCGCGGCTCTTTCCACCATATCGAGGAAACCCTGCGTGCGTTGATCGAAACCTTCCCGATGATCTCGCGTCTGAAAATGCTGCGGCAGTGGGGCGGTATTGTGGACATGACCGGCGACCGTTCGCCCATCATCTCGAAAACCCCGCTGGGCAATTGCTTTATCAACTGCGGCTGGGGCACCGGCGGCTTCAAGGCCATTCCGGGATCAGGCTGGGCGATGGCCGAGCTGATGGCCAAGGGCGAGCCGGGGGCTTTGGCCGAGGCGTTCAACATGTGGCGCTTCAAGGAAGGCCAGTTTATCGACGAATCCGTGGCCGCCGGGGTGGCGCACTGATGCAGGCCCACGCCGCCTTGGGGAACCATAACGCATTTTCGCGCGTTGCCTTGCCAGATACACTCTGCAAGGAGACTTCCCCATGGCTGAAGAATATCGCACGCCGCCTGAACGCGACATCCGCGTCACCGAACCAAAACCTGCAAGCAACTTGGGCTTCATCGTCGGCGGCCTTGTCGTCGCTGTGGCACTGCTTTTGTGGTTTGTTTTCGGAGACAGCAATATGGGCGCGAAAAACACCGGCGACACAAACAACGTCACCGTCGAAACCCCGGCAACGCCGGCACCAGCTCCGGCTGACCCTGTCCAACCAGCGCCGGCTGACCCAGTTGCGCCAGCCCCAGCTGACCCTGTCACCCCGGCCCCTGCCGATCCGGTTGCTCCCGCTCCGGCTGACCCGGTTGTGCCTGCGCCCGCAGACCCGGCTCCTGCCACGCCTCCGGCAGCACCTGCCAACCCGTAACATTGGCGGCCTGACGGCTGGCATTGATCTGACAATATTGGGCGGACACCGTGCGGTGTCCGCCCTTTTTCCGTATCCGCAAGGGCCTGTGGCGCTTGCTTCGAATTTGCCAACAGGGATGACGCTATGCTGATTCTGGAATGCCCCTATTGCGGCGTCAAAGCCGAGGAAACCGAATTGACGCCGGGCTATGAGGCGCATCTCAAGCGCTTTGGCCCCGGTTCTTCGGATGAGGAATTTGAGGCCTACATGTTTGCCCGCAAGAACCCCAAGGGCGTGCATTTCGAACGTTGGCGCCACGCCTATGGCTGCGGCAAATGGTTTTTGGCCGCGCGTGACACCAACACGCTGGAGGTGTTCGGCACCTATCCCGCACAATCGTCGGCACCGCCCGCCGACCTGCAAGACAAGATCAAGGCCAAACGGCCGGACTGGAAGGGCTACAAATGAGCACCCGGCTTTCAAAAGGTGGGCGGTTGATCGACCGCTCGGCCCCGCAGGAATTTTCGTTCAACGGCAAGAAGTTGCGCGGGCTGGCAGGGGATACTCTTGCGGCGGCGTTGCTCGCCAATGATCAGATGCTGCTGGGCCGCAGCTTCAAATATCACCGTCCGCGCGGGATTGTGGCGGCAGGACCGGAAGAGCCGAACGCGATTGTTGGTCTGGGCCGCGATGGCCGGTTTGAACCCAACCAGCGTGTCACCACGACCGAGTTGTTCGACGGGCTGGAATCCGCCAGTCAGAACCACTGGCCCAGTCTGGAATTCGACGTGGGCGTGATCAACAACACGCTGGCGCGGTTCCTGCCGGGTGGGTTCTACTATAAAACCTTTATGTGGCCGCGTGCGGCGTGGAAACATCTGTTCGAGCCGATCATTCGCCGCTCGGCTGGTTTGGGCAAAGCCCCGACGGCGCGTGACGCGGATCGCTACGAATACACCTACAGCTTCTGCGATGTGTTGATCCTCGGCGGCGGCATTGCGGGCCTGCAAGCGGCTTTGGTCGCGGGGGCTTCGGGTGCGCGCGTCATGCTGCTGGAGCAATCCGCGCATTGGGGCGGTCGTGCGCCTGTCGATGGTGACGTGATCGAAGGCAAACCGGCTGAGGTCTGGATTAACTCAGCTGTGCAAATCCTTGGCGCGCTTGACAATGTCTCGATGCGGCTGCGCACGATGGGGTCGGGGGTTTACGACCACGGCTATGTGCTGGCGGAAGAAAAGGTCGCTGATACCACACCTGGTGACGGGCGTCCGAAAAAGCGGCTGTGGCGTATTCGCGCCAAGCAGATCGTCACCGCAACCGGGGCGATTGAGCGGCCTTTGTCGTTCGCAGGCAATGATATTCCCGGCGTAATGCTGGCGGGGTCGGTGCGCGATTTCGTGGTGAATTATGCGGTTTCTCCCGGTGATCGCACCGTAGTTGTCACCAACAACGACGATGCCTACCGCACCGCGATCGCGCTGGTTCAGGCGGGGCTGTCGGTGCCGTGCATCCTGGATGCGCGGGCCTCGGTGACGGGCGATCTGCCCGCCCGCGCGCGCGCCATGGGCATCCGGGTTGAGGCCGGTAAGGCCATCGCCAAGGTCAAGGGCGGCAAGCGGGTGACGGGTGTGTCGATCTGCGCGCAAGCGGGCCAAGGCGCTGTTCTGGAAGAAATTTCCTGTGACGCTGTAGCGATGTCGGGCGGCTGGTCGCCGGTGGTTCACCTGTGGAGCCATTGCGGCGGCAAGCTGATCTGGGATACCACCCACGCGCATTTCCGCCCCGATGCGGCGCGTCCGCCGACGGGCGCGGATGGTCTGGCGATGGTGGTGCCGGTCGGCAATGCCAATGGCAAGATGACGGCGGCTGATGCGCTGGTTTGCGCGGCCAAAGGCGGTGCTGCTGCAGCAGAGGCGGCGGGCTTCAAGGCCGAGGCGAAGGCGGCTGTAGCCGATGCAACACCCGAGGCTGCGATGGAAGCGGTCTGGATCATGCCACAGGGTGCTGGCCCGGCGCTCAAGGCCAAGATGTGGCTGGATTATCAGAACGATGTGAAAGTCTCGGACGTGCAGCTTGCTGCGCGTGAGGGTTATACCTCGGTCGAACATACCAAGCGCTACACCACTTTGGGCATGGCGACGGATCAGGGTAAGCTGAGCAATATCAACGGACTGGCCGTGCTTGCTGATGCTTTGCATGAAGAAATCCCCCAAGTCGGCACCACCACCTTCCGCCCGCCTTATGCGCCGGTAACGCTGGGTGCCTTGGCCGGCGAATCTCGTGGTGAGATCTTCCAACCTTTGCGCAATACGCCGATGCATGTCTGGCACGAAAAGAACCACGCGTATTTCGAACCTGTCGGCCTGTGGCGCCGCCCCTACACCTTCCCGCGCCCGGGTGAGAACCACGAGCAAGCGGTGCATCGTGAGGTGATAAATACGCGGACCAATCTGGGCCTGCTGGATGCCTCGACCCTTGGCAAGATCATCGTCAAAGGGCCGGATGCGGGCAAGTTCCTCGACATGCTCTACACTGGTGTGATGTCCACTTTGCCGGTCGGCAAATGCCGCTACGGTCTGATGTGCAACGAGCAGGGCTTCCTGTCCGACGACGGCGTTGTGGCGCGGATTGATGAGGATACCTGGCTTTGCCACACCACTTCGGGCGGTGCGGATCGCATCCACGCCTGGATGGAAGATTGGCTGCAATGCGAGTGGTGGGATTGGCAGGTCTACACCGCCAACGTCACCGAACAACTGGCGCAAGTGGCAGTCGTTGGCCCTAACGCGCGCAAAGTGTTGGAAAAACTGGGCGGGATGGATGTTTCCAAAGAAACCCTGCCGTTCATGCAATGGGCCGATGGCACCTTGGGTGGCTTTCCTGCACGGGTGTACAGGATCAGCTTCTCGGGTGAGCTTTCCTACGAAGTCGCGGTTCCGGCCAGCATGGGCATGGCGTTCTGGGAAGCGTTGCACGCCGCAGGGGCCGAGTTCGGCGCGATGCCTTATGGCACCGAAGCCCTGCACATCATGCGGGCCGAAAAGGGCTTTATCATGATCGGCGACGAAAGTGATGGCACGATCATCCCGCAGGATTTGAACCTTGGCTGGGCGATCTCGAAGAAAAAGGCCGATTATCTGGGCAAACGCGGGCAGGAACGCACCTTCCTCGCCTCGCCAGACCGCTGGAAGTTGGCAGGGTTTGAAACGCTTGACGGCTCGGTCATTCAGGACGGCGCTTATATTCCGGCTGCGGGCAAGAATGCCAACGGGCAGGGCAATACGCAGGGCCGCGTCACCTCGACCTATCATTCGCCGACCCTGAAGAAGGGCATTGCGATGGGGTTGATCAAGGGCGGCTTGGATCGCATTGGCGATGTGGTGGAGTTTACCACGATCACCGGCGGCACCGTGAAGGCCAAGGTTGTTGATCCGGTGTTCTATGACAAAGACGGGGAGAAGAATAATGTCTAATGCTGTCAGCGCTTTGGGTCATGCTTCTTTTGACGGCTTTGCAAAGGTGCGCGAAATCGGCCCGCTGGGGATGATTTCCCTGCGCGCCAAGCCGGATGTGCCGGGGCTTGCCGACGCGATCATGGCCGCCGTCGGAACGTCAGTTCCAGCCATGCGCCAGATTGAGACCGCGGGCGAGCGTGCGGCAGGTTGGATGAGCCCGGACGAATATCTGCTGATCCTGCCCTACGGTGAGACAGACGCGGCGCTGGCAAAGATTGCCTCCGTGCTGAAGGGTCAGCACCATCTGGCCGTGACGCTTTCGGATGCCCGCGCGGTGTTCCGCATTGAAGGCGCCAAGGCAGATCAGGTCTTGTCCAAGCTTTCACCGGTCGATTTCGCCACGTTGGGGCCGAAAGAATTGCGCCGCACGCGCGCGGCTCAGGTCGCGGCGGCGTTCTGGCGCGATGGCGACGGTTTCAGTCTGGTCTGCTTCCGCTCGGTTGCAGCCTATGTGATGGGGTTGCTGAGCCATTCGGCAATGCCGGGCAGCGCGCTGGACTAAGGCGCACGCATCAGATTCTTTTTTATTTTGACGTGATCATTCTTGCTGGCGGAGATTTGCTCCGCTAGCTTTTAATCAGACATGGTCAGAATGGGAAATGATGCTTAAAATTGGTTTGGCGGTTGCCGCCGGGATGTGTGTTGCGTCGTCTTTGAATGCCGCAGTTTTGGATTGCACGTATAAGACGAATGAAAAGTCTTTTATCACTGATCGTTACATATTCGCCTACGAAGCAGGCGATCCGGCGGCGGCTGTGATTGATGGTTACATCAAATACAAGGCTGGCAAGCCGCTGGATGCCAAGCTTGAAACAAGAGGCGATAAGCTGGTGTTCAGTTGGAAAATACCTGTCAAGGACATGTATAACAACATCGCCACGATGTATTATCGCAATATTATCGATCCCAAAACCATGACGGCGAAAATGACCGCGATGGCTGCGGGCGTGCCGGGCGAGGCGATCAACTTCACGGCTTCGGGTAAATGTGAAGTGATCGATGAGAAAACCGGCAAGACCAAAAAATCTAAAACCAAGTAGTATGTCTTTGGCACGTTAAGCGTCAGGTGTTTCGGCCGTTAGATAGGGAATGCGGATATGAAGTCGTTTGTTGAAGGTTGTTTGGTTGCGATTGCTTTGGCCGTAGCCGCCAGTGCTGCCGATGCAAAGCCGGTGGTCTATGATTGCAAACCCGAGGCGGGGCGCTCGGATTCGGTGATCCAGCCGGAATATGTGATCTCGTATGATCGCGCGACAGGTGAGGTTCTGGTCAACGATCCGATCATCATGGATACCGTCGGCAAGCCGATTGCGGGCAAGCTGCAATCGGAAAGCGATGTGCGTGTGGTCTTCGACTGGCAGTTGAAATCGCTGAAGGGGCCCTCCAACACGACCTCATGGAAATATCGTGCCCGCGTGTTCGCTGATGGCCGTTTGTCCCTGACCGTCGTGCCTGTCGGCTATGACAACGAGTTCTCGAGCGAAGGGCGCTGCACCCGCAGCAAGTGAGCGTCGGCAGCCATTGCGCGGGAATAAGTAAAGAAGTCGGGAAATCCCGCGCTGGCCCTTGACCTTGCCGCCGCAAAGCCACTTATAGAGGGCAATGCACATCTGAACAGGAGTATATCCGATGGCTTTCACGCTTCCCGATCTTCCCTATGCTCATGACGCTTTGGCAAGCCTTGGCATGTCGAAAGAGACGTTGGAATTCCACCACGATCTGCACCACAAGGCCTATGTCGACAACGGCAACAAGCTGATTGCGGGCACCGAGTGGGAGTCCAAATCGCTGGAAGACATCGTGAAGGGCACCTATCAGGCTGGCGCCGTGGCACAGAACGGCATCTTCAACAACGCCAGCCAGCACTGGAACCACAACCTGTTCTGGGAAGTGATGGGGCCTGCCGGCAAAGCCATGCCAGGCAATCTGGAAAAGGCGCTGGTTGAGGCGTTCGGCTCGGTCGCCAAGTTCAAGGAAGATTTCGCGGCGGCTGGTGCTGGTCAGTTCGGCTCGGGCTGGGCCTGGCTGGTGAAAGACAAGGACGGCAGCCTGAAAGTCACCAAGACCGAAAACGGCGTCAACCCGCTGTGCTTTGGCCAAACTGCACTGCTGGGCTGCGATGTGTGGGAGCATTCCTACTACATCGACTTCCGCAACAAGCGCCCGGCATATCTGAGCAACTTCCTCGAAAAGCTGGTCAACTGGGAAGCGGTTGCAGCCAAGCTGTAAATGATCTCCCGCAGGGGATTTCTGAAAGGCCTGCTGGGGGGAACCTTAGCAGGCTTTTTCTTGGGCGCTTATGGCGTGTCAGAGGCCGCCGCGCGGTTGCGGGTGCAAAACTGGGCGGTGCAGCCCGCGGGTTGGCGGCGGGGGCAGCGCCTGCGGATCGTGATGGTTGCCGATCTGCACGCCACCGGCTTTGGCATGAACGAACAGCGCATCGCGCATATCGTCGAGATGGCCAACGCCCAAGGCGGCGATCTGATTGCACTGATGGGCGATTACCGCGCCTCGCATCGGTTTCAGACTCGCCATGTGCCGATAGAAGTGACAGCCCCCATTCTGGCGGACTTGCGCGCGCCGCTCGGCGTCTATGCCGTGATGGGCAATCATGACTGGTGGGACGATCCCGCCGCCATCGCGCGCCGCGCCGGGCCGTGCCACAGCCAGACCGTGCTTGAGGCCGCAGGCATCCCGGTGCTGGCCAATCGGGCGGTGAAGCTGGGGGCAGGGGATACCGCGTTCTGGTTGGGCGGCACCGACAGCCAATCGTGTTTTCAGCGCGAAAACCGCCGCGACATTGTGGGCATGTCTGACGTGCTGGGCGTGGTGGCACAGATGAGCGATGATGATCCTGCGATCTTGCTGGCACACGAACCTGATCAGTTTGTGAGCGTACCTGACCGGGTGGCGTTGACGCTGTCGGGGCATACGCATGGCGGGCAAATTCGCTTTGGGTCTTGGGCGCCGGTGGTGCCATCGCGCTTTGGTCAGCGCTTTGACTACGGCCACTTCCGCGAAGGCACGCGCGATCTGGTGGTGTCTGGCGGGCTTGGCTGTTCGGGTCTGCCGATCCGCTTCGGGGTGCCGCCCGAGATCACCGTGGTTGATCTGGCATGACCGAGGCGCGCAAGGGCGTTTTGGCGGTGGTGCTGGCCTGCCTGATCTGGGGTGGTGGACCTGCCTATTACAAGCATCTGTCGCAGGTGGCAGCCCCCGAGATGCTGGCGCATCGCACGCTGTGGACGCTGCTGATCTTTGGCGGCGTGCTGGTGGCACAGCGCCGCTTGGGCGCGGTGGTGGCGCTGTTGCGCGGGCCGCAGCGCGGGCGGGTGCTGGCGGCGACGCTGCTGATTTCGGTGAATTGGTTCATCTTCATCTGGGCGGTGCAAAGCGGTCACGCGGTTGAGGCGAGCCTGGGCTATTACATCTTCCCACTGGTGGCGGTGCTGATCGGTTTTGCGGCCTTTGGGGAACGGTTGGCGCTGCCGCAGGCTTTGGCGGTGGGGCTGGCTGCGCTGGGTGTGGCTTTGCTGACCCATGGATTGGGCGTGGCACCGTTGATTGCGCTGTCACTGGCCGCAACTTTTGCCAGCTATTCGGCGCTGAAACGCGGGGTGCAGGCCTCGCCCATTGTGTCGGTGACGGCAGAGGTGGCGCTGATGGCGCCGTTCGCGCTGGCCTATCTGACCTATGCCGAGGCGGGTTTGGCCGGGCCATCTGCGGGCTGGTTTGGCCGCGATCTGGGCATCAGCCTATGGCTGCCGTGGACCGGGTTGATCACTGGCTTGCCGCTGATGCTGTTCAGCTATGCCGCGCGCCGGGTGTCGATGGCGACGCTGGGGCTGGTGCAATTCCTGAACCCGACACTGCAGTTTCTGACAGCCGTGCTGGTGTTCCTCGAGCCGTTCTCGCGCTGGCACATGCTGGCCTTCGGGTTGATCTGGCTGGCGTTGGGCGTCTATTCAGCGGCGTCCTGGCGTCAGGACAAAGCGCTGCGCAGGGCTTCGGTCAGCGTGGCCACATCCGGCGCGGCGGTGAAATAGCTTTTCACCGAGGCATCAGCGAAGCCTTCGGCGATGATGTGATCGAGCAGGGCGATCAGCGGGTTCCAGTAGCCTTCCGAGTTCAACAGGAAGATCGGTTTCCGGTGCAGGCCGATCTGCGCCCAGGTCAGCACCTCGAAAAACTCGTCCAGACTGCCCGCGCCACCCGGCAGCACCACGATGGCATCCGAGTTCATGAACATCACCTTCTTGCGCTCGTGCATATCCTCGGTGATCACCAGTTGCGACAGATCGCGCTTGCCGCGCTCGGCCGACATCAGATGCGTCGGGATGACGCCAAAGGTCGGCGCACCGGCAGATTGCGCGCTGCGGGCAACTTCACCCATCAGCCCGACATCGCCCGCGCCATAAACCAGCCGCCAGCCCTGCGCCGCAATCGCCGCCCCCATCGCCTGCGCAGCGCTGGTGTGGGCGGGGTTGTGGCCCGCGCGCGCGCCACAGAAGACACAGATCGACAACAGAGCACGGGCCATGGGCATATCTATCCGAAAATTGTTGCTTTAACGCCTGATATAGCGGTTCCATGACGAAAGAAAGAAGGGCCGGGAACAGGTCTTGATCGGGGGGAAGCGATGGCTGGATGGAATGGCATGAGCGCGTCTGCACGCGGCGTGGTGCTGGCAGGGGGCGCGGCAGTTCTGGCGGTGCTTGGATATTTCGGCTTTGCACGCGGGCCAGAACCGGCAGCACCCGTGTTGGATCAGTCGGCAGTGTCGGCGCAGGGACCCGTTGCAACGCCGTCAGCGCAACTAGCAACCGCAGCAGACGCCCCTACCAGTGTCGCCGGATCAGACGCAGCGGCAACCGCCCCTGTGGCCGAGGCTGCGCCTGCGACGGCCAGTGACGATTCGGCGGCAACAGCCTCCTCTGCTCCGGCGCAGGCCGCGGCGATCCTGCCGCGCTTTGATGTGGCACGGGTGGCCCCGGATGGGGCGGCGACGGTGGCGGGGGCTGCGGCTCCGGGGGCGACGGTGTCTTTGCTGGTGGATGGTGTCGCAGTGGCAACGGCTGTGGCCGACAAGCAGGGCAAATTTGCCGCGCTGTTTGACCTGCCCGCCAGTGCAGCAGCCCAAGTGCTGACCTTGCAGGCCGTGGGGGCGGATGGCGTTGCGGTCACGGGTGCCGAAAAAATCGCGCTTGCCCCCATCGCGGGTGATCCTGCGGTGGAAGTTGCGACAGCGGCAGATGCGGCAGAGCCCGCATTGCAGGCCCCGGCAGCGGTGTTGATCGCGCCTGAAGGCGTGAAAGTGTTGCAGCCCGGTGCGGAAGAACCTGTAGAACTCTCCGAAAATGTCGTCGTCGATACCATCAGCTACGCCCCCGATGGCGCGGTGATGCTAGGCGGGCGCGCCAGTGCCGGGGCGGCTTTGCGGATCTATCTGGACGGCGCTGCGATTGCAGATATTGCGGCGGGGCCGGATGGGGCTTGGGCGACAACGCTGAAAGACGTGGCGGCGGGCATTTACACGTTGCGGGTCGATCAATTGGCCGAGGACGGCACCGTCACCTCGCGCTTTGAAACCCCGTTTAAGCGCGAAACGCTCGAGGCACTTGCGGCGGCAACGACCTCGACATCTGGCGCGCCCGATGCGACAGCCTCTGCCTCAGATACCACCGCACCCGCCACGGCAGCGCCTGCACCGCTTGCCGCGGAAAATCCCGCGCCGGACACCGCCGCATCCGCCGCTGAAGCAGATGTAGCCGCATCACCCGCGCCAGCGCCGTCAAATGTAAGCGGCGCAGAAGCCACAGCACCGGCGGACGCGCCCGCGCCACAACCCGCCACAGCCACCGATCCAGCACCAACACAAAGCACCACCGCCCCAGCCGAAGCTGCGCCTGCACCAATACAAAGCGCCAGCGCCGCGCCACCGGCCCCTGTCTCGGTGACAGTGCAGCCCGGCTATACCCTTTGGGGCATCGCGCAGCAGAATTTCGGCGAGGGTGTGATGTATGTGCAGGTGTTCGAGGCCAACAAGGCCAAGATCAAAGACCCGAACCTGATCTATCCGGGGCAGGTGTTCACAATTCCGGTGCTGCCTTAGCTGGGGATATCACCGGTGCCGTCACACTCGGGTTGTGACGGCAGCAGGCCATCACCTCGGGGTGTTCCATGCAGCAATCGTTCAACAGAAAGCGGATCGTCGCCCCCATCCCGGCGGCATCCACCGAATAGAACACGTTGCGCGCCAGCTTGCGTGACCGGATCAGCCCCGCTTGTTCCAGCGCCGCCAGATGAAACGACAGCCGCGACGACGAAAGCCCCAAAGCGCGGCTGATCTCACCCGCCGCCAATCCCTGATCGCCCAAAGGCATCAGCACGCGCATCAGATCCAGCCTTGCTTCATTTGCAAGCGCGGATAGGGCAGCAAGGGCTTCGGATTTCTCCACGTTTCAACTGCTCATGAATCATTGAACTATCTTGGTGTAGTGGATATGTGGGGTGCGGTAAAGCGGGTGCGGCCTTTTGGCCCCTGCGTTGAGGGACCAAATAATGCGCAAAGCAACCAAGGTAGCGACCGCTGCGGGAGCCACCATTCCGGCAGATGACACCGACGGCCATGCGGGCGGTTGGGCGACGATGAAGCGGGTGGCCCCGTATCTGTGGCCAAAGGGCGAAGGCTGGGTCAAGCGGCGGGTGGTGGCATCGCTGCTGTTCCTGCTGCTGGCCAAGCTGGTGTCGATCACCATGCCCTACTTGTACAAACGTGCGGTTGACGCTTTGGTCGGCACCGCCCCCGATGCAGCCGGGATGCTGGGCTTGGGCGCGGTTGGTCTGACAGTGGCTTATGGTCTGGCGCGCTTTGGCTCGGTTGCCTTCGGCGAATTCCGCGATTGGGTGTTTGTGCGGGTGGGGCAGCGGGCCTTGCGCAAGCTGGCGCTGGAAACTTTCACCCATATTCACCGCCTGTCGATGCGCTATCACATCACCCGCAAGACCGGCGGCCTCAGCCGGGTGATCGAACGCGGGGTGAAGGGCGTCGATTTCCTGTTGCGCTTCATGCTGCTTTCCATCGGCCCGCTGATTTTGGAACTCTCGTTGGTCTCCATCATCTTCGCGCTCTATTTCGGCTGGACCTATGCGGTGGTCGTGGTGGTGACGATCGTGATTTACGTTGTCTACACCTTCAAAGTCACCGAATGGCGGGTGCAAATTCGTCGCCAGATGAACGATCAGGACACCGATGCCAACCAGAAGGCCATCGACAGCCTGTTGAACTTTGAAACCGTGAAATACTTCAACGCCGAAAGCCGCGAGGCCGAGCGTTATGACCGCGCCATGGCCGCCTACGAAGGCTTTGCGGTGCGCACCGGGCAAAGCCTGTCGGTGCTGAACATGGGCCAAAGCTTCATCATCACCACCGGCCTTATTCTGGTGATGGTGATGAGCGCTTACGGCGTGCAGGCAGGCCAGTTTACCGTCGGCGATTTCGTGATGGTCAACGCTTATATGGTGCAGATCACGATGCCCTTGGGTTTTCTCGGCACGGTATACCGCGAGATACGGCAAGCCTTGGTCGATATGGCGGCGATGTTCCATCTGCTGGGCCAGCCCGAGGAAGTCACCGACAAACCCGGTGCGCAGGCCTTGCAGGTGCGCGGCGGCGAGGTGACGTTTGACGATGTGCGCTTTGCCTATGATCCGGCGCGCCCGATCTTGCAGGGCATCAGCTTCACGCTGAAACCGGGCCAGCGCTATGCACTGGTTGGGCCGTCGGGGTCTGGCAAATCCACCATCGGGCGGCTGCTGTTCCGGTTTTATGATGTCACCGGCGGCAGCATCCGCATTGATGGGCAGGACGTGCGGGATGTGACGCAAACCAGCCTGCATGGCCTGATCGGCGTGGTGCCGCAGGATACGGTCTTGTTCAACGATACCGTGCATTACAACATCGCATACGGTCGTGCAGGTGCCACCGAAGCCGAGATCATCGCCGCGGCTAAGGCTGCCAAGATCCATGATTTCATCATGTCCTTGCCGGATGGCTATCAGACTACGGTGGGCGAGCGCGGGTTGAAACTGTCGGGCGGTGAAAAGCAGCGCGTCGGCATTGCGCGCACCTTGCTGAAAAACCCGCCGATTCTGGTGCTGGACGAGGCGACCTCGGCGCTGGACACCCAGACCGAGCAGAGCATTCAGGAAAGCTTGCGTGAGATGGGGCAGGGCCGTTCCGTGATCACCATCGCGCACCGGCTTTCGACGATTGCCGATGCCGATTGCATTCTGGTGCTAGAGGCGGGCGTGGTCACGGAACGCGGCACGCATGAGGAACTTTTGGCGCGCGACGGCAAATACGCCGCGATGTGGGCGCGGCAATCAGCGGACGAAGAAGCAGCCGAGGCCGCGTAACGCTTTACCGATCTCGGTTTTCGGGGCAGGATGGAGTCATTCTCAGGATTGATTTCATGCTGCCCCGATTGCTTTTGATCCTTTGCCTTCTGCTGCCCGTGCAGGCCATGGCCGAACGGCGGGTGGCGCTTGTGCTGGCGGCGCAAGATTACAAACACCTGCGCAAGCTGGATAATCCGGTCAATGATGCGGTGGCGGTGGAAGGCTTGCTGGCAGAGCTTGGCTTTGAAGTCACGGTGGAAACCAACCGAGACCTGAAACGGATGCGCCGCGCGCTGGATGATTTTCGCGAGGATGGCGCGGGCGCGGATGTGGCCTTGCTGTTCTACGCAGGCCACGGGGTCGAGATTGCCGGGGTGAACTACCTGCTGCCGGTTGATGCGCAGGCAGGCTCGGCGGATGCGGTGGCGGCCAGCGCCTTGCCCTTGGCCGAGGTGCAGGCGGCGATGGCCGCAGTCGCCCCCGTGGGCATCGTGCTGCTGGATGCCTGCCGCGAAGACCCTTGGGGCGGTGGTGGCACGGGGCAGGGCCGCTCGGCTGTGGCGCTGAACGATGCCGTCGATCAGCCAAAGCCCGGTTTGGGCCGGGTGGGCCGCGCCGATGGCGTGCTGTTCGCGTTCTCGGCAGCCCCCGGTGAGGTCGCCGCGGATGGCGATGGCCAAGACAGCCCCTTCACCGAGGCGTTGCTGCGCCACTTTGCAACGCCGGGGGTCGAGGTGCGCACCGCGCTGACGCTGGTGCAGCAGGACGTTTATGACCGCAGCCGGGGCAAGCAACTGCCCTATATCGAAAGCGGTCTGCCCAAACTGTTCTTTGCCGCCCAAGTGGGTGAATTGGGTGAGCGGGATCGCCTTCTGGTCGCCATGGCGGGCCTGCCGCCCGCCCTGCGCGCCGAGGTCGAGGCTTTGGCGCGCGAGAAAGACATGCCGCTTGCGCCCCTCTACGGTGCGCTGATGTCCGCAGATCTCGCCGGAAAGGACAAATCCGCGCGGGCGCAGGCTTTGGTGCAATCGGCCGAATCCTTCCTGCGGTTTCGCGCGCAGGTGCAGCTTTTGTCCGCCGATGATCCGAAAATCGCGCAGTTTCGCGCCGAGGCCGAACAGGCGCTGGATCTGGGCGCGTTTGATCTGGCGCGCGCAGCACTCGATAAGGCCGCGAAACTGGATGCCGAGGCCCGCGATGCCCTGCGCGACAACTACCGCGCCCGCACCCTGTCCGAGGCGCAGACCCATGCGCTCGCGGCCTCGGCGGCGACGGCGGATTTGCGCTATGATCTGGCGATGGCCGATCTGACCAAGGCGCTGGCACTTTACGCCGAACTCGAGGGGCCCGCACTGGCGCGTGCCGACCGTGAGGCTTACAGCAATCTGCTGTGGGATCAGGGCGATCTGCTGCGCAACACCGGCAACACCGGCCTGGCATTGCGCAGCTATCGTGCATGGGAAACTGTGGCAGCCGCGCGCGTGACCGAAGCCCCGCGGGATATGGATTATCTGCGCAACTGGGCGGTGGCCCGGGTGAATATCGGCGACATGCTGTTGTTGCAGGGCGATCTTCCGGGGGCAGAGGTGGCGTTTCGTGCGGCGCTAGAGGTTGCGCAAAAGCTGGCCGTCCGCCGCGATGCACCGTTGAAATGGCGGCATGACGTGTTTGTGGCGCAATCGAAACTCGGCGATGTGGCGCAGTTGCGCGGTGATGTGCCAGCGGCTTTGACGCAACAGGAAGCCGCTTTGGCCGTGTTGCGGCAGTTGCTGGCGGAATTTCCCGACCGCGATGATGTGCAGCGCGATCTGGGGTTGGCGCTGGACCGGGTCGGCGATCTGCGCAAGCTGGCAGGCGATCCGCGCGGCGCGCTGGTGGTCTATAATGAGGCCATGGCGCTGCGGCAGGCCCTGATCGCACGGCTGCCCGATCAAGACGGACTGCGCGACGATCTGGCTACCAGCCTGGACAAGATTGGCGATGTGTTCTTGTCGCTGAACGATCCGAAAGCGGCACTGCTGCGCTTCAAGGCCGAAGTCGCGATGCTGGAGAAACTGGTGGCAAAAGACCCCGGTCAGACCCGTTGGCAGAACGATCTGGGCATGGGCTATCTCAAGTCAGGTGATGCCCATGCCGCGCTGGGTGCCCCTGCCGAGGCGCAGGCGTTTTATGCCAAAGCATTGGAATTGCGCGAGAAGCTGGCCAAGATCGACCCCGGCAACACCGATTGGCAGCGCAGCGTTGCGCTGACCCAGTCGCGTTTGGGCAGGCTTGCCTTCAAGGCACAGGACTTTGCCGAGGCCACGCGGCGCTTTACCGCCGCCGAGGCGATCTCGCGCGCACTTGCGGCGGGCAACCCGGCCAATGCCAGCCGTCAGCAGGATTGGGCCGCCGATCTCGACAGTCTGGGCGATGTCGCGTTGATGCAGGGCGATCCGGTGCGGGCACAGGATCTCGCGCAGCAAAGCTACGCCATCGCCAGCAGTCTGGTGGCGCGCGACCCCGCCAATGTGGAAAATCAGCTTGGCTTTGTGGCCAGTCTGGTGCGGGTGGCGATTTATCAGGACGATCCCAAACAGTTTCAGCGCAAGGCCTTGGCGATCCTGAAGGATCTGCAGTCCAAAGGTCAGCTTGATCCAGAACGCGCGCGCTGGATCGGCATTATCGAAGACCAGCTTCAGAAACCCTGATCAGCCCTCGCGCACCAGCACGACCTCGCCCAACCCCACAGCCCGCGTGCCCTGCACGTTTGCCACCACCACGCCATCCATGCTGATCACCGACACCCCGGCCGAATAGGTCACGTTGACCACGGGCGGGATTTCCACGCCATTGGCGTCAAAATGCGGCGCATAATGCAGTTCCAGCTGATCGGTCTGGAAAGTGTAGTCGGTGATCGTCGCGGCTGCGGTGCCATCCGCCCATTGATGTTCAATCTCGAACCGATCCGCGCCCGCGCCGCCCGTGGCGGTGTCGCCGTGGCCAAGGATCAGCGTATCATTGCCATCGCCACCCGAAAGCGTGTCAGCCCCATCGTTGGCGGTCAGGCTGGACTCAGACGCATGGGTGTCGGAATAGCCCGACAGCGTATCATCGCCACCGCCGCCCAGCAGACTGTCGGCACCGGCCCCGCCCGACATCAGATCATTGCCGGAATCGCCCGCCATCCGGTCTGCACCATCGCCGCCGTGCAGCGTGTCCAAGCCATCGCCGCCGCGGATCGTATCGGCCCCGGCGCCACCGTCGATGCTGTCATCACCGGCATGGCCCAACACCGAATCATTGCCGTCGCCCATCGTCGCGTGATCGTTGCCAGCCCCCAGATCGGCATAATCCGAACCCGTCGAGCCTGTCAGATGATCCGCGCCATCCTCGAGATGCCAAGCGGTCGGATCGCTGCCGCCGGTCAGGCTGTCATCGCCCGCCGTGCCATGCACATCATCCGTGTAATTGCCCGCCACGAATTGCGGATCGGTGGTGGTATCAGGCACCAGCACGATATCGTTCAGGCTGAATTCGCTGACGCCATCCAGTTGGGCCACAATCGCGCCATCCATGCGAATCTCGGTGCTGCCATCGGGCGTATGGGTCAGCGTCATTACCGGCGGCACTTCGATCGAAGAGCTTGACGAATAATGCGGGATATAGCTGATGTGCAGTGCATCCTGCTCGGCGTTGTAATCGGTGATATGGGCAATGCCGGTGCCGTCGTTCCAGCGAGTGTCCAGGTTGAAGATGTCGTTGCCCGCACCGCCCTGACCGATATCGCCATGGCCCAGCACCAGCAAATCATTGCCGTCACCGCCAACCAACTGGTCGCTGCCCTCGGCCCCATTCATGCCGCCCGCACCCGCGGCCCCGCTGACAAAGCCTGACAGCGTATCATCGCCCGCGCCGCCGTTCAGCACATCGCCGCCCAAGCCGCCCCAAAGCGCGTCATTGCCATCACCGCCCGCAAGGCCGTCATCGCCCAGATTGCCTTCGAGCTGGTCATTGCCCGTGCCGCCATAAAGCGAATCCGCACCGACCCCGCCCGCAAGGCTGTCATTGCCCGCACCACCCAAGGCTATATCATTGCCCGAGCCCATCACGGCATGGTCATCGCCATCGCCCATATTTGCATAGTCGCTGCCCGACGAGGCCGTCAGATCATCGTTGCCGTCATGCAGAAACCACGCCTGATTGTCGGAATCGGCGGTGACGGTATCGTTGCCGTCGGTGCCCTCATGTGAATGGGCATAGTTCTGCGCATTATACAGCGGATCATCCTGCGATGCAGAGTCGTCGCTGTTATCGTCAGACCCACCCAGACCCACATTCAGGCCCAAAGCGCCCAGAAACAGGAAAAGATTGGCTAGGATTGCAGGTTCCATCGGGCAACTCGGGCAAGAGAGACAGGTTTGCGCAACATTTCATGCAAATATGTTAACAATTCGTCCTAAAGGCGGCGCTTTGTCAGATAATTGTCGCCGATGATACGCGCAGCACTTGTTCACGTGCGGGGCATATCCTGTTGCGGGGCTTGGCAAGTTGCGGGCTTTGCCTGTAAGACAGGGGCCAAGTGACCCCGCATCAGACGGCGGGGCCAAGCATGATCCGGGGCGCGCAATGGCCTTGGTGCGAAAGAGAGGCCGGCGTGAGCAATCCAGACAGCTTTATCAGCGAGGTCACAGAAGAGGTCCGTCGCGACAGGCTTTATGCGATGTTCCGCAAATATGGCTGGATCGGCGTGCTGGTCGTGGTCGGTGTCGTCGGCGGTGCTGCCTATACCGAATGGACCAAGGCGCGTGACGCCGCACGGGCGCAAAGCTTTGGCGATGCGATGCTGGATGCCGTCGATCTGGGCGCACCGGAAGACCGCGCGCAGGCCATGGCGGCAATCCCGGCGGATGGCGGGCAGGTCGCGCTGAAAGATCTGATGCTGGCAACTGACGCGGGCAGTGACAAGGCCGCAGCACTGGCAGCCCTGGATAAGCTGATCGCCGATCAGACCCAGCCGCAGGTTTACCGTGATCTCGCCAGCTTGCGCCGGGTGATGCTGGTGGGCAAGGATCAGCCTATCGCAGACCGCCGTGCAGCACTCGAGGCGATTGCCGTGCCGGGGCGGGCGTTTCGCACGCTTGCGGCAGAGCAACTGGCCTATCTGCTGATTGAAGACGGCAAGAAAGACGAAGCGATTGCCGCCCTTGCGGCGCTGATGCAGGATCAAGAGGCTCCGGGTGGCTTGCGCCAGCGCGCGTCCCAGATGATCACGGCTTTGGGCGGCACGCCGCCCGAGCCGAGTGCTGCGGCTGAACCAAGCGCAGATGCGGGCTGAACCGCCGTTGCGGCGTGAAGGAAGGAATGTGGGGGTGTTTCGCGTGATGACCAGCGGCAAAATCGGGATGGCGGGTCTGATGCTCTGCATCGGCTTGGCCGGATGCGAGAAAGACGTGATCCTGGAGGGAGAGCGTTTTCCGGTGCGCACCCCGCTTGAGGATTCGCTGCAAGTCGAAGGCCAGCCCGCACCGGTTGCGCCGCCGGCGCAACCCGCCAATACCGCGGTGCCGATCTCACTGCCGCGCGCCTCGGCCAATGCCGATTGGAGCCATCGCGGCGGCAATGCCCACCATGCCTCGAGCAATGGCGCGCTGTCGGCCAATCCGCAGCGGGTGTTCAGCGTGAACATCGGCGCAGGCGACAGCAAACGCGCACGCATCGCCTCGTCGCCCATCGTCTCGGGCGGGCGGGTGTTCACCATGGATGCGACCTCGCGCGTGGCGGCAACCTCAACCGGGGGGGCGGCACTTTGGCAGGTCAGCATCGCGCCCGAGTCGGGCGACGCCAGCAATGTCGTGGGCGGTGGTCTGGCGGCCAGCGGCAACCGGATTTACGCGACCTCGGGCTATGGCGAGCTGGTGGCGCTGGATGCCAGCACAGGCGGCATTGCTTGGCGGCAACGCTTTGACAGCCCGATCACCGGCGCACCGACGGTTGTTGGCAATGTGGTCTATGCACTGGGCCGCGACGGTTCGGCGGTTGCGGTCACTGCCGATAACGGCAAGCAGATCTGGCAACAGGCGGGCGCGCCCAACGCCAGCGGCATGATCGGCACGGCCTCGGTTGGGGTGGATGGCGATACCGTGGTGCTGCCCTTCGCCAGTGGCCAGATTTCTGCCGTGCAGGCAGGCAGCGGCGATCCGATCTGGAACGCAGGCGTCTCGGGTCAGCGCTTGGGCCGCAGCTATGGCGGCATGGGCGATGTGACGGGCGACCCGGTGATGGTCGGCAACACTGTGTATCTCGGCACTGCCGCAGGCCGCACCGTGGCGATCAACCAAACCACAGGCGCGCGGATCTGGACCGCCAACGAGGGCGCGCTGAACCCGCCGCTGGTGGTGGGCGGCTCGGTGTTCGTGGTCAACGACGAGGCGCGTCTGGTGCGGCTGGATGCCGCGACGGGTGAGGTGATCTGGTCGATCGAGATGCCGTATTTCGTCAAGGACAAGCCGAAGAAACGTCAGGCGATCTATGCGCATTATGGCCCGGTTCTGGCAGGCGGGCGCATCGTTGTCGCCTCCAGCGATGGCAGCCTGCGCGGCTTTGATCCGACCAATGGCAATCTGGTGTTCAACGTCGAAATCCCTGGCGGTGCGGCCTCGGCCCCGGCGCTTGCACAGGGAATGCTGTTCGTTGTCGGCGGCAATGGGCAACTTCACGCTTTCCGTTAAGGCCTTTGGCGTGTATGGGGGCAGCTTAGTTATACCCGGACGCCTGAAATGAGCTTTACCCTTGCCATCGTCGGCCGCCCCAATGTGGGCAAATCGACGCTATTCAACCGCCTTGTCGGGCGCAAACTGGCGCTGGTCGATGACCAGCCCGGTGTGACGCGCGACCTGCGCGAGGGCGATGCCAAGCTGTTCGACCTGCGCTTTACCGTGATCGACACCGCCGGTCTGGAGGAAATCACCGACGACAGCTTGCAAGGCCGCATGCGCCGCCTGACCGAACGCGCGGTGGATATGGCCGATGTCAGCCTGTTCGTGATTGATGGCCGCGTTGGTGTCACACCGTCGGATGAAACCTTCGCCGATATCCTGCGCAAAAAAGGCGCGCGGGTGATCCTCGCCGTAAACAAGGCCGAGGGCAAAGCTGGTGACGCGGGGGCCTTGGAAGGCTGGTCGCTGGGTCTGGGCGAGCCGTTGCGGATTTCCGCCGAACACGGCGAGGGCATGGACGATCTCTACCACATGCTGCTGCCGCTTCAGGGCGAATTTGCCGAGCGTGAGGCCGAGAATACCCCCGACACCGAAGTCGATGTGTCGGAAGAAGATGCGGAACTGGAGCAGGATGTCGAAGCCTTCCGCCCCACCGCCAAGAAACCGCTGCAAATCGCGGTGATCGGGCGGCCGAATGCCGGAAAATCGACGCTGATCAACAAGATCCTTGGCTATGACCGTCTGCTGACCGGGCCCGAAGCTGGCATCACCCGCGATGCGATCTCGGTCCGCGCCGAGTGGATGGGCACGCCGATCAAGATTTTTGACACGGCGGGGATGCGCAAAAAGGCGCGGATCAACGAAAAGCTGGAAAAGCTGTCGGTCTCGGATGGCATCCGTGCCGTGCGCTTTGCCGAAGTGGTGGTGGTGCTGCTTGACGTGGAAATCCCGTTCGAAGTGCAAGACCTGCGCATCGCCGATTTCGCCGAAACCGAAGGCCGCGCCGTGGTGATCGCCATCAACAAATGGGATCTCGAGGACGAAAAGCAGGAAAAGCTGGCTGAGTTGAAAGAGATGTTCGAGCGTCTGCTGCCGCAGTTGCGCGGCGCGCCGATGATCACTGTCTCGGGCAAAACCGGGCGCGGCTTGGATCGTCTGCACGACGCCATCCTGAAAGCGCACGAAGTCTGGAACCGCCGTATCCCGACCGCGCGGCTGAACACCTGGCTGGGGGCGATGATCGAATCGCATCCGCCACCGGCACCGGGCGGGCGGCGCATCAAGGTGCGCTATATGACGCAGGTCAAACAGCGCCCGCCGGGGTTTGTGGCGATGTGTTCGCATCCCGATGACATGCCCGACACCTATCGCCGCTATCTGGTCAACGGCCTGCGTGAGCATTTCGACATGCCCGGCACCCCGATCCGCCTGACCTTCCGCGGTCAGGGCGACCGCAACCCGTTCAAGAACCCCAAGTTCCACACGCCAAGCCGCCTGCGGAAGCACAAGGAAAAGAACACCGGGCAATAGCGTTGGCTTTTTTAACTACGCCGCCCCGGACTTGATCCGGGGCCTCTGCGTTTCCGGGGCGGCGTGTCGATATTAGGAAAGCGCAGACCGGCCTGGGGCTCCTCAGCTTTTTTCTGTCTCGTCAGGTAAGCTACACCACATCTTGTGGAAAGCGTCAAAAAACCGGGCGAAAAGCACAAGTCATTCCCAGATGGGAATGATTTTGCGCCGTCTGTTCAACCAGCCCGACCTCGCCATTGCATCAGCGTCACCGCCGCCATCACCACCGCACCGGCCAGCGCGGCATAGGCCACCGTCGGGTTGTTGCTCCAGCTTTTGACGACGATGCCCACAATCGCCCAAACGATTGTCGCGCCGTAAATCGGCATCCTGGGCCGCATGATCTGCACCGCAATGGCCACCACCAACACAACGGCCAGCATCGCAAGCGCTGCGCCCGTGTCCGGCAAAATGCCATAGCCCGCCAGAATCACCCCGGTTGACACTGCCGAAGCCGCAGTCAACCAGCCTGCGTAAATCGCAAGCGGGGCAGCCAACAGCCATTGATCCTGCGCGGGGTCCGCCACCAGATAGGCATACACCGCTGTGGCCGCCATCACCACAATCGCCACCGCCGCAGGGATCGGCGCTGCCACCGCAATCGCCAGCCAAACCGTGCCCAGCAAAACCGAAGCCGTCAGCGCCGGGGCAGGCCGCAAGAACGCCGCATCCCCGCGCCGCTTG
This sequence comes from Cypionkella sinensis, assembly GCF_042646385.1. Lineage (NCBI taxonomy): Bacteria > Pseudomonadati > Pseudomonadota > Alphaproteobacteria > Rhodobacterales > Paracoccaceae > Cypionkella > Cypionkella sinensis. The sequence continues at coordinate 681,736 of NZ_JBHRTO010000001.1, forward strand.
ATCAAGCCAAACCCGGCATGGGCGATCAGCCACAGATAAATCAGCCCCCAGATCGCAAAGGCATAGCCCGCAGGCTGCACACTTGGATGCGCGATCTGCACCGGAAATGTCGCCGGGTCATAACCCCGGAATGACGGCGTGAAAGCAGGCGCTGCGGCAAAAGCCAGCGTCGCGATGAACAGGGCGGGTTGGATGATGCGTTTCATACTCTGATTACGTCTGAAACGCGGTTTGGTTCACTCCAAAACGCCTGCTGCCGAAATTCGCGTCTTGCCGCGCAGATAGGGATGCAGCGCTTTTGGCAGATCGACCGAGCCATCGGCCTGCTGGCCGTTTTCCAGCACCGCGATCAGGCAGCGCCCCACCGCAAGGCCCGAGCCATTCAGCGTGGCGACAAACTCGGGCTTGCCACCCGGCACTTTGAAGCGCGCATTCATCCGGCGCGCCTGAAACTGGCCGCAGGTGGAAACGGAAGAGATCTCGCGATATTTGTTCTGCCCCGGCAACCAAGCCTCAAGGTCATGGGTTTTCTGCGCGCCAAACCCCATGTCGCCGGTGCACAGCACGATCGTGCGATAGGGGATTTCCAGCTTTTCCAGGATCGCCTGCGCGCAATTCGTCATCCGCTCATGCTCGGCAAGCGCGGTGTCGGGCGTGCAGATCGTCACCATCTCGACCTTTTCAAACTGGTGCTGGCGCAACATACCGCTGGTGTCCTTGCCCGCTGACCCGGCTTCCGAGCGGAAGCATTGGGTATGCGCCGTCATGCGGATCGGCAGCGCCGATTCCTCCAGCACATCGCCCGCAACCGAGTTGGTCAGCGTGACTTCCGAGGTCGGGATCAGCCACCAGCCGTTGGTGGTCTGATAGCTGTCTTCCGCGAATTTCGGCAACTGATTGGTGCCATACATCGCATCTTCCTTGACCAGAACCGGAGTCCAGGTCTCGGTCAGCCCGTGTTCCTCGATATGGGTGTCGAGCATCATCTGCGACAGCGCCCGATGCACGCGGATCACCGCGCCTTTCAGCACCACAAACCGCGCGCCCGAAAGTTTGGCTGCGGTCTCGAAATCCATGCCCGGCTTGACGCCCGCGATGTCGAAATGCTCGCGCGGGGTGAAATCGAAATTGCGCGGATTGCCCCAGCGGCGAATTTCGACGTTGTCATCCTCATCCGCGCCATCGGGCACCTCGGCCAGTGGCAGGTTCGGCAGGCCCATCAACAGATCGCGCAACTCGCGGTCGAACTGCTCGGCCTCGGCCCCCAATGCCGCCACTTCGGATTTCTTCTCGGCCACCAGCGTGCGCAGGCGGTTGAACTCGGCCTCATCGCCGCGCGCTTTGGCGGCACCAGCCTCTTTCGAGGCGGCGTTCTGCGCGGCCTGCGCAGTTTCCGAGGCAAGGATCTTGCCGCGCCGCGCTTCGTCCAGTTTCAGGATGGTTGCCGAGATACCCGACAGACCACGGCGTTCCAGAGCGGCTTCAAAAGCGGCGGGGTTGTCGCGGATGGCGCGGATATCGTGCATGGCTGGCCTCTTGCAATCAGAATGGGCAGGTTATGCCCGATTTGGATGCTTAGGGGAAGGGCGGGCGGCCATGGTCGTCAAACATCGCGGCTGGCGCAACTTCAACGGGTTATCAGCGGTTCTGGCTTGCCCGTTGCCGCAAAAATCTGCGCCCGCGCCTGCAACTTCCGCATCTATGCCGGCGTAACGCTTAGGCTGACCTTGTAGCGCGATTTGTAAACGCAGAGTTGCCGAAGTTGCTCTAGGTGTGTCGGACAGAATGCGTTAAGCGGGGCAGGGAAGCGGAGCAGGTTGTGGCAGAAACGACAGTAAAAGCAGGTTACAGGCGGTCGGTGGACCTTGCGCGGTTCGTGGCCGCCTTTGGCATCGTGTGGGATCATGCCCGCGCGCCGTATGCTGACATCGGCTATACCGCCCTTGCGCTGTTTCTGGTGCTGACTTCATTTCTGGCAGTCGGTTCGTTTGAGCGGTCAGATGGCAAAGGCTTTTGGCTGTCGCGGGCACAGCGTATCGCCCTGCCGTGGCTGTTCTGGTGCGCGTTTTACTGGGTGGTCTATCATGTGGTGTCGGACGAGCCGTTTCAGCTGCTGTCAGACCCATGGACATTGCTGATCGGCCCTTCCATTCATCTGTGGTTCCTGCCGTTCGTGATGATCTTTCTGGTCACAATTCCGTGGGTGTCGCGGTTTATCAACAGCCCCGTGCGGATGTATATCGCGGCCACGCTGCTGGTGCTGGTGTCGATCCCGCTGGGATTGATGCACGCCAAACTGGCCCCGGCGGCTTGGTTCATCAACCCGGAAGGTTTTCCGCAACCGCTGCCGCAATGGTTCTTTTCGCTGCCGCTGTTCTGGTTTGGCGCCGTTCTGGCGGCGGGCAAGCGCATGGGGCTGGTTTGGCCTGCGCTTGCGGCGGCGGCTGTGGTCAGTGTGGTCTTGTATCAGCGCAGCCCGGAATTTGCCTCGGTTCAGATGATCCTTGTGGCGGTGATTTTCGAAGCGATATGGCGGGTAAATATCAAGGGAACCTGGACGACTTGGCTGGCTGGTTTCGCCTTTGGCATCTACCTTTTGCACCCAGCGACGATGCTGGTGGCGTTCAAGCTGTTTTCCGATACAGTGGACCGCAGTTTTGCCGCACTCTTCGCCTTTGCGCTGGCTTGGGCGCTGACGGCGGCCTTTCAGCGGGTGCCGGGGATCAATCGGTTTCTGTAGCCGGGGCGACGGCGGCATCCCGATTGGCGGCTTGCCAAAGCTCGGTCAGTGACTGGCCCTTGCGTCCCCAGTTGTCGGTGTCGATCTCGTCAATCACCACGAAGATATATTCAGGATTGCGGCCGAGTTCTTTGACCAAAACCTCGGTCATGCCGCGGATCACTGCGCGTTTCTGTTCGACCGTGGCAATGCCTTTGGCGATTTCAACTTTGACATATGGCATGATGGCCTCCGTTTTGACCCGAAAAGGGGCGCGCGACATTCTCGCATAGAACACGATTTGGGATGATCCTGCGGAAATTTCACGCGAAAAGCGCGCACCAGACTGGTTTGCCACGCCAAAGCGCTTAGATCGGCGTTGGCTTGCCTATCTAGCCAACCGCAGATAGGGTGCCCGCCGACAAATCCGGGGGAAAACCCCCAAATGAGAGGACTTCCATGTTCGTGACCCCCGCTTTCGCGCAAACCGCTGGTGCTGCTGGTGCAGGCTCGGCTTTCGCTTCGTTCCTGCCGCTGGTTCTGATCTTCGCGATCATGTATTTTCTGCTGATCCGTCCGCAGCAAAAGAAAATGAAAGACCTCAAGGCGATGGTTGATGGCTTGCGCCGTGGCGATCAGGTGCTGACCCAAGGCGGCATCATTGGCAAAGTCAGCAAAGTGGGCGATGATGGTATCCTTGAAGTGGAAATCGCCGAAGGTGTGAAGGTGAAAATGCCGCGCCACACCATCGCGCAGGTGATGAACAAGACCGAGCCTGCAAAAACCGCGTGATGTTCTGGCCCATCGGCCAGTTTTCGATGATCCCGACCCCAAACTGAGACACACATCATGCTTTATTCGCCGCTGTGGAAGCGCCTTCTGATCCTTGCGCTGTGCGCTTGGGGTATCGTTGGCGCGCTTCCCAACCTGTTCTACACACAAGTCGAGGCGCATAATGACGCGGCCACCGCGATAGAGGCCAGCGCCGGGGCTGCGACGCCCGAGCAAACGGCGGCCTTGGCGGAATGGCCGTCGTTCTTGCCGAGCAATCTGGTCAATCTGGGTCTGGATTTGCGCGGCGGCGCGCATCTGCTGGCCGAGGTGCAGGTGGCGGATGTCTATGCCCAACGCATCGACAGCCTGTGGCCGGAAGTGCGCGACGCCTTGCGTGATGTGCGCGATCAGGTGGGTGCGGTGCGGCGGATGCCTTCGGTGCCGGGTGTGCTGCGGGTGTCGGTGGGCAATGCCGATGGCATGGCGGCTGCGGTGGCCAAGGTGCAGGCCTTGGCCTCGCCGGTGGCCAGCCTGACCGGGGTGGGCCAGAAGGATCTGGAAGTCAGCGCCGAGGGGCAAGAAATTGTCGTGCAACTGTCCGAGCCCGAGCGGGTGGCGACTGATACCCGCACCATGCAGCAAAGCCTCGAGATCATCCGCCGCCGCGTCGATGCAGTGGGCACGCGCGAGCCGACGATTCAGCGCGAAGGCACCGACCGGATTTTGATCCAGGTGCCGGGTTTGGGATCGGCCGCCGAGTTGAAGGCGATCATCGGCACCACCGCAAAGCTGACCTTCAACACCGTGGTGGGGCGCACGACCAATCCTGCAACCGATCCGGGGCCGCGCAATTCGCTGCTGGCTGCTGCCGATGAAAAGGATGTCTATTACATCGTCGCCGATGAGCCGGTGGTGTCGGGCGAGGAGTTGACCGATGCACAGCCGTCGTTCGATCAGAACGGGCGGCCTGCGGTCAGTTTCAAATTCAACGTCTCGGGCGCGCGGAAGTTCGGCGAATACACCTCGGCCAACATTGGCCAGCCGTTTGCCATCGTGCTGGATGACAAGGTGATCTCGGCCCCGACGATCCAGAGCGCCATTCAGGGTGGCTCGGGCATCATCACCGGCAATTTCACGCTCGACGAGTCAACCAATCTGGCAGTTTTGCTGCGGGCAGGCGCCTTGCCCGCCAAGATGAACTTCCTGGAAGAGCGCACGATTGGCCCGGAACTGGGTCAGGACAGCATTGATGCCGGCAAAACCGCCGCGATCATCGGCATCGTGGCGGTGTCGCTGTTCATGTTGGCGTCCTATGGCCTATTCGGACTGTTCGCCAATATTGCGCTGATGATCAACATGGCGCTGATTTTCGCGGTGCTGTCGGCGATTGGCGGCACGCTGACCCTGCCAGGTATCGCCGGGATCGTGCTGACCATTGGTATGGCGGTGGATGCCAACGTGCTGGTCTATGAACGCATCCGCGAGGAATTGCGGATACACAAGACCACAGCGCGGGCGATCGAGATTGGCTACGAACGTGCAATGTCGGCGATTGTCGATGCCAACATCACCACGCTGATCACCGCGGCCGTGCTGTTCTTCCTTGGTGCAGGCCCTGTGCGAGGATTTGCAGTCACTTTGGGCATCGGGATCATCACCTCGGTATTCACGGCATTGTGGGTGACGCGTTTGATCATCTCGATCTGGTTCAACTGGCGTAAGCCCAAAGAAATCGTGGTGTAAGGAGAAAACTCATGGCTTGGCGTTTGCGACTTGCACCCGAGAAAACCAATTTTGACTTTTTCCGCCATCAATGGCTGACCTTCGGCGGCTCTGTGGTGCTGATGCTGGCGGCGTTCCTGTTCTGGGGCACCGAGGGGCTGAACTACGGCATCGACTTCAAGGGCGGCACCACCTTGCGCACAGACTCGACGCAGCCGATTGATGTCGGCGCCTACCGAACGGCGCTGGAGGGTCAGCCGGTGGGGGATGTGGTGATCACAGAGGTGTTTGACCCCTCGTTTCGCGCCGATCAGCATGTGGCGATGATCCGGCTGTCATCCGTGGAATCGGACCAAGCGGTTAGCGAATCCGAACTTGCGTCAGTAAAATCGGCTCTGACCAAGCTGGACCCCGGCATCAAGTTTGTCTCGGAAGAAACCGTTGGGCCGAAGGTCTCGGGCGAATTGGTTTACACTTCGATCCTCGCGATGACCGTGACCTCGATTGGCATCATGCTGTATATCTGGATGCGGTTCGAATGGCAGTTTGCCTTGGGCGGCGTGCTGGCGCTGCTGCACGACGTGTTCATCACGGTCGGCATTTTCGCGTTCTTCCAGATCAAGTTTGACCTTACCATCGTGGCGGCCTTGCTGACCATTTTGGGCTATTCGATCAACGATACAGTGGTGGTGTTTGACCGACTTCGGGAAAACCTTGTGAAATACAAGACCATGCCGCTGCGCGATGTGATGAACCTGTCGGTGAACGAAACCCTCAGCCGGACGCTGATGACCTCGATCACCACCTTGATTGCGGTGGGGTCGATGATGGTGTTTGGCGGCGATGTGATCCGGGGCTTTTCGTTTGCGATCTTCATGGGCGTGCTGCTGGGGACCTATTCCTCGGTTTATGTCGCCAAGAACATCGTGCTGATGATCGGCTTGGACCGCAGCGAAAAGCCGAAGAATGGCAAGCCTTCGGACCATGAATTCGCCAATATCGACGCCTGACATGCGCCTGACCGAGATCACCTATGGCGCGGCTTTGGCGATAGAGGGCTATGGGCCGGGGTTTTTCCGCGTCGGCACCCATATCCTGCGCGGGCCAAGCCTGATCACGCCTTGGGATGCCGGGGCTTGGGGCGGCATTGCCGACACCGCCGCGCCATTGTCGCTGGCGGGCAAGATCGACGTTTTGCTGTTGGGGCTGGGCGCGGATATCGCCGTGGTGCCGCGCGCCTTTCGCGAAGCGCTTGAGGCGCAGGGCATTGGTGTTGAGCCGATGAACACCCCCGCCGCCTGCCGCACTTATAACGTGCTGCTGGGCGAGGGGCGGCGGATCGCGGCGGCAGTCCTGCCGGTTTAAGCGCAGCCGCCCCAGATCAACTCCGGGGCGGCGTTGCGATCACCACAGATGATGCACTTCGGGCGCGATCAAGCGCGTGTAAATCTCGCGCGCTTTCGCCATCGTGGCGGCGGGCAGCGGGGCGAGTGCATCTGCCTTGGCATTGGCCGCGGCCTGCGCGGGCGATTTCGCGCCGGGGATCACCACCGTCACCGCGTCTTCCATCAGAATCCAGCGCAGCGCGAATTCGGCCATGCTGGCCCCTTGCGGCACCAGCGGGCGCAATTCCTCAACCGCCTGCAAAGCGATGTCATAGGGCACGCCTGAGAAAGTCTCGCCCTTGTCGAACGCCTCGCCATTGCGGTTGAAGGCGCGGTGATCATCGGCGGCAAACTGGCTTTGCGCGGTCATTTTCCCGGTCAGCAGGCCCGAGGCCAGCGGCACCCGCACGATGACGGCGACGTTCTGCGCCTTGGCCGCCTGAAAAAATGCCTCGGCGGGGCGCTGGCGGAACAGGTTGTAGATGATCTGCACCGAGACCACGCCGGGGTTCTTGATCGCCGTCATCGCCTCGGCAATGGTTTCCACCGACACACCATAGGCGGCAATCTTGCCCTTGGCCTTGATCGCTTCCAGTGCCGCAAACATCTCGGGGTTGGCATAAACCGGGGTCGGCGGGCAGTGCAATTGCACAAGGTCGAGACACTCGACGCCAAGGTTCTGCAAGGAACGGTCGATAAACGCCTCGATCGCCGCGCCGGTATAGGCTTCGGCCACATGCGGGTTCAGCCGCCGCCCGGCTTTGGTGGCGACAAACGGGCGCGCGCCGCCGCGTTCGGCCAGAACCTCGCGGATGATCCGTTCCGAACGGCCATCGCCATAGACATCGGCGGTGTCGATAAAGCTGACGCCGGCATCAAGGCTGGCGTGCAGCGCGGCCTTGGCATCCTGCAGCGAGACCTCGCCCCAGGTGCCGCCGATGGCCCAAGCACCAAAGCCAAGTCGGGTGGTGGTTTTGCCGGTGCGGCCGAATGTGGTGGTGGAAAGGGTCATAGAAGTCTCCTGTTTGCGGGCAATATAGGTGGGTGCGCGGGAAAGGCCATGCTGTCGCAGGGCCTTTTCGCATCCGCTGCGATGGGTTAGGGGTAAGTCATGGAGATGCAGGTGCGTGATCTTGCCGTGGCGCGTGGTGGTGTGACGGTGTTGCAAGGGGTGACGTTTCGGCTGGCTCCGGGGCGGGCCTTGGTGCTGCGCGGCCCGAATGGCATCGGCAAGACCACGCTGCTGCGCACTTTGGCAGGGTTGCAGCCACCTGTCGCGGGCGCAGTGACGGTGCCGTCCGAGGCTGTGGCTTATGGCGCGCATGCCGATGGCGTCAAGGCGGTGCTGACGGTGGCCGAGAATCTGGCGTTTTGGGCAGCAGCCTACGGCACGCATCAGGTGGCGGCGGCGATGGATGCGATGAATTTGCAAGGCTTGGTCCATCGGCGGGCGGCGCATCTGTCGGCAGGGCAAAAGCGGCGGCTGGGTCTGGCGCGGCTGTTGGTGACGGGGCGGCCGATCTGGCTGCTGGACGAGCCGACGGTGTCGCTGGATACCGCCTCGGTCGCGCTGTTCGCGGGTGTGGTGGCGCGGCATCTCAGCGCGGGCGGATCGGCGCTGATCGCCAGCCATATTGATCTGGGGCTAGAGGCCGAGGTGCTGGATCTGACCCCGTTCAAGGCGCAGCCGGGTCACGCGCTGGCGGGCAAGGCTTTGGCCGGTGCGTTTGATGAGGCCCTCGAATGATCGCGCTTTTGCTGCGCGATCTGCGGCTTGCGATGCGGGCGGGTGGCGGCTTTGGTCTGGCGCTGGCGTTCTTTCTGCTGGTCGCGGTGATCGTGCCTTTGGGTGTCGGGCCAGAGCCTGCGGTGCTGGCCAAGATCGCACCGGGGATCCTATGGGTGGGCGCGCTGCTGGCCTGTCTGTTGTCGCTCGACCGTATTTTCGCGCTGGATTACGAGGATGGCAGCCTTGATCTGCTGGCGACCTCGCCAATGCCGCTGGAGGCGGTGGTGGCGGTGAAATCCGGCGCGCATTGGCTGGTGACGGGGCTGCCCTTGGTGGCGGTGTCGCCCGTGCTGGGGCTGCTGTTGAACCTGCCGGTTTCGGGCTATCTGTGGCTGGTGGTGTCTTTGGCGCTGGGAACGCCTGCGCTGTCGGTGATCGGGGCGTTTGGCGCGGCCTTGACGGTGGCGGTCAAGCGCGGTGGCTTGTTGATGAGCCTGCTGGTGCTGCCGCTTTACATGCCGACGCTGATTTTCGGTGCCGAAGTTGTGAAGCGCGGCGCGCTGGGTTTGGCGGTAGGCACACCTTTGGCGCTGCTGGCGGGGATCACGGCGGGGGCGGTGGCGCTGTTGCCGTTCGCCTCGGCTGCGGCGATCCGCGTCAATCTGCGGTAGGGCGAGAATGAGGATGAGGATGTCGATCTGGGAATATGCGAACCCCAAGCGGTTCATGCAGACCTCGGGCCTGCTGTTGCCTTGGGTGACGGCGGCGGCGGTGCTGTGCCTTGTGGTTGGGCTGATCTGGGGAGCGTTTTTCACGCCGGATGCCGACAAGTTCGGATCAACGGTGAAGATCATCTATCTGCATGTGCCGGCTGCGATGATGGCGATTTCGGCTTGGATGATGATGCTGGTGGCCTCGCTGATATGGCTGATCCGGCGGCACCATGTCAGCGCCTTGTCGGCCAAGGCGGCGGCGCCTGTGGGGTTGACCTTTACGTTGATCGGGCTGGTGACGGGGGCGATCTGGGGGCAGCCGATGTGGGGGACGTGGTGGGCTTGGGATCCGCGGCTGACCTCGTTCCTGATCCTCGCGCTGTTCTATCTGGGCTATATTGCGCTGTGGGAGGCGGTTGAAGACCCCGACACCGCCGCCGATTTGACCAGCGTTTTGTGCATTGTCGGTTCGGTATTTGCATTTCTGTCGCGCTATGCGGTGCTGTTCTGGAACCAAGGGCTGCATCAGGGCGCGAGCCTGTCGCTGGACCGCGAAGAGCACGTGGCGGATGTCTATTCCACCCCGCTTTACGTCTGCATCGCGGGCTTTATCCTGTTGTTCGTAACCTTGGTGCTGATCCGCACCCGGACCGAAATCCGCGCCCGCCGCGTGCAGGCACTGTTGTCGCGGGAGAGGTTGGCATGATCGATCTGGGCAAATATGCAGGCGCGGTGATCGGGTCTTATGCGGCTTCGGTGGCGCTGATCGTGGTTCTGGTTGCGTTATCGATATGGAAATCGGCGCGGGTAAAGCGGGCGCTGGCAGAGGTCGAAGCGCGGGCGGCGCGGCCCGTGCAAGTGCAATCTGGCGGAGAAAAATGATGGCCAAATGGTTGATGTATCTGCCGCCGCTGCTGTTTGTCGGCTTGGCTGCGACGTTTTACGTTGGCATGCAGCGGGATGATCCGCAAAACCTTCCCTCGGTGTTCATCGACAAGCAGGCCCCGGCGCTGAATGCGGGTGCGCTGCCGGGATTTCCGGCGCTGACCGACGCGGAATTACGCACGGGCAAGGTGACGGTGGTGAATTTCTGGGCCAGTTGGTGTCCGCCGTGCCGCGCCGAGAATGGCACGCTCAAGGCACTGGCTGCCGAGGGTATTCATGTGGTGGGCGTCAATATGATGGACCGCCCCGATGATGCGGCGGCGTTTCTGGCGGATGATGGCAATCCATTTGCGGCCATAGCCTTTGACCCGAAGGGCAAGACCCGGCTGGATTGGGGTGTAACCGCGCCGCCCGAAACCTTCATCCTGCGCGGTGATGGCACGGTGGCCTACAAGTTCATCGGGCCGATGGTGGGCGATGATTACCTGCAACGCTTCCGGCCTGAATTGGACAAGGCCTTGGCGGAATGAGCGCGCGTCTGGCGCTGGCGCTGATTATGATGGCCGCGCCTGCGCTGGCCAAACCCGGCACGCCGGGGCCTGCCTATTTCACCGGCAGCTATGATCGGGTGGGGCGCAGCGGGGGCGCCAATCCGCTGTTGCTGAATGACCGGGTGACGATTGCGCCAGAGGGGCAGGGCGTGGCGATTGCCGGATGTTCTGGTCCGGTCGCGCAGATGAGCTTTGGCCCGGCGTTCGAGGTGGTCAATCTGATGACTGGCACGCGGGCCGGGATTGCGGTGGACTGCCTGTTTCACAACAACGGCTACAACCGCCCGATCCTGACCTGTCGGCTGACCGATGGTGGCGCGTTTACGCTGTGGCCCTTGCCTGCGGGCAGCGCTGCCTGCGAGTGATCAGGCCAGCAGCAGCGCCAGACCGATCAGGCCCAGCAGCAGACATTCTGTCAGCGGCAGGGCTTGCAGCTGATCTGTGGCGAGGCGGGTTGCCGTGGTGGCTTCGGGCGGTGTCAGCGGGGGAAAGCGTTGCGGCATCGGGGGCACCTTTTGATGATATGCCGCAAGGATATCTGCAAGAACTTAACGAGAACATAAGCGATCCTGCCAAAATGATTGCTGTGAAACCGAGCGGTATCGCGCTGCGGTCAGGTGAACAGGCTGTAAAGGAGCGCCGCCCAGAATGCGGTGCCACCGAGGATGGTGGGCAGAATCCACCAACTCGCGGTGCCGTCCGGGCCGTCGTTTGCGGGGTCATCCGGGGCAGGTCGGGGGTGCGGCAACTCTGCGTGGCCTTGGCCTGACGCTTGATGGGATGGCTTTGGGGCCCGTGGCGGTTGAGCCGGTGCCGGTTGAGATTGTGAGTCGGCTTGGCACAACATGCGGGATCGTCCCAGAATTGAACTGTCGATCCTTTTTACAACCTAAGGTGTATCAATGTTATCGCAAATGCAACCAGGTGGAGTTTTTTCTGCCGGGGGCGGGGAAGGCATGGCGATCAGCCCTGCTGATCTTTGCGGCGAAGCGCATGTATGGCAATGCGGCAGTATGGGGGAAATATAAATGAAATCATTATCTTGCTGAATCCCATCGCCTTGGCCACATTGGGCGGCGCGCGATATTGGAAACATTGAGTTTCCAAATCGGGTTCAATCGGCGCAGGCAGATGTGGCGAAGATGACAAGCACCCCGAGGCGTGCTTGTCATCATTTCAAAGCCGAGCGTCGCTTAACGCGAGGCCAGATCGCGCAGCACGTAATGCAGCACGCCACCGTGTTCGACGTATTCAATCTCGATCTCGGTGTCGATGCGGCACTTGATGTCGATCACTTTCACCGAACCGTCGCCATAGGTGATGGTGCAGGGCACGGTTGACAGAGGTTTCAGATCGCCGGAGAGGCCATCGATGCTGACCACTTCATCACCCTTGAGGCCAAGGGTCTTGCGGGTCGCCCCACCGGTGAACTCGAACGGGATCACCCCCATGCCGACGAGGTTGGAACGGTGGATACGCTCGAACGATTCGGCGATCACGGCCTTTACACCCAGCAGCGCCGTGCCCTTTGCCGCCCAGTCACGGCTGGAACCTGCGCCGTATTCGATGCCGCCGAAGATCACCAATGGCGTGCCTGCCGCTTGGTAAGCCATCGAGGCATCAAAGATCGAGGTCTGCACGCCATCCGGGCCCTTGGTGTAGCCGCCTTCGACGCCATCCAGCATCTCGTTCTTGATGCGGATATTGGCGAAAGTGCCGCGCATCATCACCTCATGGTTGCCACGACGGGCACCGTAAGAGTTGAACTCGGAAACCGGAACTTGCCGTTCGGTCAGATACTTACCAGCCGGTGTTGCAGCTTTGAACGAACCAGCCGGGCTGATGTGGTCGGTGGTGATCATGTCGCCCAGCAGTGCGAGAACACGCGCGCCATGGATATCGCTGATCACCCCCGGCGTTTTCGCCATGCCTTTGAAATAGGGCGGGTTCTGGATGTAGGTCGAGGTCGGCGGCCAGTCGTAGGTTTCCGAATCCGTCACCTTCACCGCCTGCCATTTCTCATCGCCTTTGAACACATCGGCGTATTTCTTCTGGAAAGCGGCACGGGTGACGGTGGATTCGACCAGATCGGCGATCTCTTGATTGGTCGGCCACACGTCTTTCAGGTAAACCGGGCCATTGGTGCCCATGCCCAAGGGTTCCTTGGTCAGGTCGATGTTCATATCGCCAGCCAGCGCATAGGCCACGACCAAGGGCGGCGAGGCGAGATAGTTGGCGCGCACATCGGGGGAAATGCGGCCTTCAAAGTTGCGGTTGCCGGAGAGGACTGCAGTGGCGACCAGATCGCCCTCGGCAATCGCTGCCGAAATCGCCGGGTCCAACGGGCCAGAGTTGCCGATGCAGGTGGTGCAGCCGTAGCCGACCAGATTGAAGCCGACCGCATCCAGATCGTCTTGCAGGTTGGCGGCGTTGAGATACTCGCTGACCACCTGAGACCCCGGTGCCAGCGAGGTTTTCACCCAAGGCTTTGATTTCAGGCCAAGTTGGCGGGCTTTGCGTGCGACCAGACCAGCGCCGATCATCACATAGGGGTTCGAGGTGTTGGTGCAAGAGGTGATCGAAGCGATCACCACTTTGCCCGACGACATGGTGAAATCATGGCCCTTCACCGCGACTTCATTGCCCAAGGCGCGCTTGAAGCTGTCGTTCATTTCTTTCGCGAAAGAGGCCTTGGCATCGGTCAGTGGGAGATAATCCTGCGGGCGTTTCGGGCCGGAAATGGCGGGCACGATGGTGCCCATATCAAGGTGCAGGGTGCTGGTGTAGATCGGATCGTAGGCTTCATCGCGCCACATGCCGTTGGCCTTGGCGTAAGCCTCGACCAAGGCGATGCGGCTTTCCTCGCGCCCGGTATTTCGCAGGTAGCGGATCGTCTCGCCATCAATCGGGAAGAAGCCGCAGGTTGCGCCATATTCCGGTGCCATGTTGGCGATGGTGGCACGGTCGGCCAGCGGCAGGCGATCCAACCCCTCGCCATAGAATTCGACGAATTTGTTGACCACGCCATGCTTGCGCAGCATCTGCACGACTTTCAGCACCAGATCCGTGGCGGTCGTGCCTTCAACCATTTGGCCGGTCAGTTTGAAGCCGACAACCTCGGGGATCAACATGGAAACCGGCTGGCCCAGCATCGCGGCCTCGGCCTCGATCCCGCCGACGCCCCAGCCCAGAACGGCCAGACCGTTGACCATGGTGGTGTGGCTGTCGGTGCCAACGAGCGTGTCAGGATAGGCGACCATTTGGCCGGTCTGATCGGTATCGGTCCAGACGGTTTGCGCCAGATATTCCAGGTTCACCTGATGGCAAATCCCGGTGCCTGGAGGCACGACGCGGAAGTTGTTGAAGGCGTTTTGTCCCCATTTCAGGAAGACATACCGCTCCATATTCCGCTCATACTCGCGATCCACGTTGGCTTGGAATGCACGCGGGGTGCCGAATTCGTCGATCATCACCGAGTGGTCGATCACAAGGTCAACGGGTGCCAGCGGGTTGATGCGCTGCGCATCGCCGCCCAAGCCCTTGATGCCGTCGCGCATCGCCGCCAGATCGACCACCGCCGGAACCCCGGTGAAATCCTGCATCAGCACGCGGGCAGGGCGGTACGCGATTTCGCGCGGGTTTTTGCCCGCCAGTTTGCCCCAATCGGAAAACGCGCGGATGTCATCGACCGAGACGGTCTTGCCGTCTTCAAAGCGCAACATATTCTCCAGCACCACTTTCAGCGCGGCGGGCAGGCGCGAAAATTCGCCCAAGCCCGCAGCCTCGGCGGCGGGGATCGAGTAATACGAAACGCTTTGTCCGCCGGCGGTCAAAGTCTTGCGGGTTTTGCTGCTGTCGTGTCCAACGGTGACGGTCATGTGGCGCTCCTGCTGTTGACGGATTGCTTTGGCTTTGCCCTAAGGACGAGCGCGAAGCAAGGGAATCATCTTTGGTATTGTGGCTATTGTATGCAATGGTATGCCGAAAATCCAGTGTCGAATTGGGTTGTTGCGGCGCAGTTGAACGGTAACTCTGGAACGGTTGTGTGAAATTTCTGTCAGCAAGGCTCGCAAAACCTTGATTGGCGGCGGCGGCCTTGCTTCATGTAGAACAAAAAACACGGCTTAAAGATCGGAAAACCCCCATGTCGCATCATTTGTTCAGCACGGCCCGTCTTGGTGTGATCGGCGGTCTTGTGCTGTGCGCATCGGCGGCGATGGCTGAGTCGGAGCAGGGTGTGGTGGTAGAGCTTTACACCTCGCAAGGGTGTTCGTCTTGCCCGCCTGCGGATGAGCTGATGGCAAAACTGGCGCAGACGCCGGGGGTGATCGGGTTGTCGCTGCATGTCGACTATTGGGATTACATCGGCTGGACCGATACATTTGGCCAACCCGGCTTTACCGAGCGGCAAAAGGCCTATGCCCACGCAGCCGGTGAAAAGATGATCTACACGCCGCAAATGATCGTGGCGGGCAATGCGCGGGTGGCGGGCAATCAACCACGCGCGGTAGCACAAGCCTTGGCGGCGGTGCAGCCCAGCCCGGTCGTGCTTTCGCTGAACCGCAAAGGCACTGATCTTTTGATAACTGCCACGGCAACGCAGGCTTTGGCCAATCCGGTGGCGGTGCAATTGGTGCATTACACGGACCGCGCCGAAGTTGAAATTGAGCGCGGCGAAAACTCGGGGCTGAAGGTGGCCTATAACAACATCGTCACCGCGTGGCAGAAGGTCGGCGATTGGTCTGGAGTAGAGCCGCTGCAGATGGTGACGCCCGCAGGCAGTGGCCCGGTGGTGGTGATCCTGCAATCGCGCGCATCAGACGGCGTTGGCCCAGCACAGATTATCGCCGCCGCGCGGTTGAAGTGATCAGCGCCAGCGGCGATGAATCCAGAACCACTGACCGGGATGGGCTTTAACGCGGGCCTCCAGGCTACGGGTCAGGGCGGTGGTCATCTCCAGCGGCGTGCTGTGCGGGATCGGGGCCTCAAGTTCGACGGCAAAGCTGAGGCCATCGGGCTGGCGGGTGGCATAGAACGGGATCAGATCAGCCTTGTAGCGCAGGCTAAGTTCGGCGGCTGACAGCGCGGTGCGCGCAGGCTCGCCCAGAAAGTCAATGTAATCGCTGCCCGCGCGCTGATCGAACAGCAAAACCAGCAGGCCCCCGGCCTTCAGATGTTTGACGAATCCGGTGGTGCCCGCGCGCCCCTGCGGAAAGATCGGGCCGCCGAACGCCTCCATCGTCTGCACATAATGCGCGTTAAAATAACGGTTCGACATCGGGCGATACAGGCCGCCAATGGTGTAACCCTGCGCTACAAGGCAGGCGCGGGCGGCCTCGTAGTTGCCGAAATGCCCCGAGACCAGAATTACCGCACGCTTTTCCGCCTTTGCCTTGTCCAGTGCCGCCACCCCCGGCCCCTGTGGGGTCAGTTTTGACTGGCGGGCCAGAAATCCGGCTGTCGAATAGTTCTCGATCAGCGTTCTTCCTGCGTTATCAAGCGATTCCGAGGCGATCTTCTTGCGTTGATTTAACGGTATATCCGGCCAGATCAGCGCCAGATTCTGCATCGCGCGTTGCCTATAGCCTGCGATGCGCCCAACCGGGCCGCGCAGCACCCAGCCCAGCAGTGGCACCCGCAGCCGATACGGCAAGGCAAGGCCCAAGCCAATCAGGCCGCGCACCACAAGGTTTTGCGCATAGGCAAGAGGTTGAAAGGCGGGGTCAGACATCGGTCAACGCTTGATGGTTTCGCGGTGCCAGACATAAAGCCCGGACCCCGCGATCACAAGCGCGCCGATCATCGTCCACATGTCGGGGTATTCGCCATAAAACGCGATGCCGAACAAGGTGGCGTACAGGATGCCCAGATAGGAAAACGGCGCAATCGCCGAGGCTTCGGCCATCGAAAAGGCCCGGATCAGGCAGAATTGCGCGGCGGTGCCAAGGCAGCCCAAGACTGCAAAGCGCGGCAGATCTGCCAGCGCGATTGGTTGCCAGACAAAGCAAACCGCAATGCTGGTCGCCACCGCGCCGAACAAGGCCGCGTGCAGCATCGACGTGGCGGGGCCTTCCTTTTGTCCGACAAGGCGGGTCAGCAGGGCCGAAGCCGCATAGCACATCGCGCAAGCCAAGGGCAGCAGCGCCGCCGGGGTGAACAGCCCTGCACCGGGCCGGATGATCATCAGCGCACCGATCATAGCCACCACCACGCCCGCTATACGGCGCGGCCCCAGCTTTTCGCCCAGAAACAGCGCGGCGCCCAGCGTGATCAGCAGCGGGCTCATATCCGCAAGCGCGGTGGCTTCTGCCAGACCGATATAGCCAAGGCTCAGGAAAAACAGCCCAGTGGTTGCTAGTTGAAAGCTGGATCGCGCCAAATGCAGCCAAGGGTAAGGCGTGCGTAGGGTGGGGCCAATGCGTTTGGGTCCCAGAATCGCCAGCACCAGCATTGCTTGGCCGATAAAGCGCGCCCAAACTACCTGTGCTGTGGGATAGCTTTGCAGCAATCCCTTCGCCACGGCATCCATGGTGCTAAACATCGCCACCCCCAGCATCAGCGTCAGGATGCCCTTGCGGGTGGCGGCGGCGGTGGGCAGGGCTTTAAGAGCGGACATGCGGCGAACCCTATGCGGGCTGCCGCGCTGCGACAAGAGCCGCTGGCTATTCCTCATCCTGAATAAGTGCCAGTTCCCCGGCGGCTTCCAACTGGCGGACAGCAGCGATGATCTGGTTCATCGCATCTTCGGCGTCTTTTTCCTTCACCCGGCCACGTGCGGTGACTTCCTCTCGGAGCCCCTGCGCCATGCGTTGCGACATGTTGGCCAGCAGAAATTCGGCTGCCGCCTGCTTTTCCGGGTCTTCGCCGCTGGCGGCAAGCGCGCTGACCAGTTGCGCCTGATCGACAACCCGGATCAGCTTGGGCACATCGCGCCCCAGCATCCGCTTGGGCAGATGCACATAGGTGAAAATCGCCCGGCGCACCTGCTGGGCAAAGCCTGCATCCGTCTCATCCAGACCTTTCAGCACGTCTTCGCGCGTCAGCGCTGGCGAGACGTTCAGAATAGCGCCGACCCGTTCCACCGGATTGGCCTGAAACGCGCGCAGGGGCTGTGCTTCCAACTGGCTCGCCAGCGAAATGCCGATGCGCCGCACTGTTTCGGGATCGACATTGCTGGTTTGTGACACCGCATAGGCCACCCGCCGCGCCTTGTCGCCGGGGAGTTTGCCCAATAATTCCGCAGCCTTGGCAACTGGCAGCTTCGAGAGCATCACCGCCCCGACCTCGATGCTTTCCTCCTCCAGCACCGGCAGCAGGGTTGGCACCGGCATCGCCGTCAGCCGCTCCCACGGGTCACTCGAGGCGCTGCTGGCGGCCAAGCGGCGCAGGCGGCTGGCGGCATTGGCCGAGATATGACCATCCATCATCGCAAGCGCGGCCTCGATCCCGCCGGGAAAGGACAAGCCGACCTGATCCAGCTCGGCCATGAATTCTTCGATCACCGCCGCCAGAGTGCGCCGATCCACCGTGCGCATCTGCGCCATCTGTTCGGCCAAATCCGCCTGCATCGGTTCGGGTAGTTTCGCCAAGGGCAAGCTGCCGCCCTCGGTCAGCAGAAACTGCACGATGATCGCAGCTTTCTGGCGCGCGCTGGGTCCGCGCGCGACAACCGCCCGCTGCGCTGGCGTGATCCGTGCCAGAACTGTTGGTTCGTTTGTCATGGAAATCCCCTGATCCATTCTGGTTCAGGGGTTAGAATGACAGTCACCGGTTAAAGCGGGGTTTAAGCCCCAAACACCCGCTTGAAAATCGTATCGACATGTTTGGTGTGATAGCCGATGTCGAACTTTTCCTCGATCTGCGCCGGGGTGAGGGCGGCGGTTACTTCGGGATCAGCGAGCAGCTCGGTCTTGAAATCCGCGCCATGCTCCCAGACCTTCATCGCGTTGCGCTGCACCAGACGGTAGCTGTCTTCGCGGGAAACGCCGGCTTGGGTTAGCGCCAGCAGCACGCGCTGGCTCATCACCAAGCCTTTGAACTGGTTCATGTTCTTCAGGCAGTTTTCCGGGTAGACCACCAGCTTTTCGACCAGCCCCGCCAGACGGTGCAGCGCGAAATCCAGCGTGATGGTGGTATCGGGGCCGATGGCGCGCTCCACGCTGGAATGGCTGATGTCACGCTCATGCCACAGCGCCACATTCTCCAGCGCGGGCGTTACCGACATGCGCACCAAGCGCGCAAGGCCGGTGAGGTTTTCCGACAGCACCGGGTTGCGTTTGTGCGGCATGGCGGACGAGCCCTTTTGGCCGGGGCTGAAGAATTCCTCCGCCTCCAGCACCTCGGTGCGCTGCATGTGGCGGATCTCGATCGCGACGTTTTCGATGCTGGAGGCGATCACACCCAAGGTGGCGAAGAACATCGCGTGGCGGTCGCGCGGGATGACTTGGGTGGAGATCGGCTCGGGCGTCAGGCCAAGCTGGGCGCAGACATGTTCTTCCACCGACGGGTCGATATTGGCGAAAGTGCCGACAGCGCCGGAAATCGCCCCGGTGGCGATTTCGGTGCGGGCGGCTTGCAGGCGGGCGCGGCCCCGCGCCATTTCGGCGTAGAACCGCGCGAAGGTCAGGCCCATCGTGGTGGGTTCGGCATGGATGCCATGGCTGCGGCCAATGCGGACGGTGTTTTTATGCTCGAAGGCGCGCGTTTTCAGCGCTGCCAGAACCCGGTCCATCCCCGCCAGCAGCAGATCAGAGGCGCGGACGAGTTGCAGATTGAACGTGGTGTCCAGCACGTCAGACGAGGTCATGCCTTGGTGGACAAAGCGGGCTTCCTCGGCACCGATATGTTCGGCGAGGTGGGTCAGAAACGCGATCACGTCATGTTTGGTGACAGCCTCGATTTCATCAATGCGGGCCACATCGAAGGTCACGTCTTTGGCTTTCCAGACGGCGGCGGCGCTTTCTTTTGGGATCACCCCGATGGCGGCAAGCGCGTCGCAGGCATGGGCTTCGATTTCAAACCAGATGCGGAATTTGGCTTCGGGCGACCAGATGGCAACCATGTCGGGGCGGGAGTAACGTGGGATCATCAAGGCCTCCGGGTGGGCGTGGCAGGGATAGGGCGCTTTAGACCGGGGCGGGGCAAAGGGCAAGTATAGGGGCTGTCGCGGCAGTGGTTTGCTGCAAGCGAATGCGCTAGGCTTGGTTTCAAGCAGTTGCATAGAGGGTCAAATGCGCGCTTTGGCTTTGGTGGTGGCGATGCTGGCGGGACCAGCTTTGGCCGAGGAGTGGCAGACGCTGGATGGCGCGGCGATCACAGCGGCGTTAAGCGGGCATGTGGTGCATTACACCGATGGCACGCAGCAAAGCTTCAAGCCGGATGGCCAGACTATCTATAACAATGGCCGCGACAGTCTGGGCCATTGGGCGCTGCGCGGTGATCTTTATTGCTCGGTCTGGCCGCCTTCGGATATCTGGGCCTGCTATGGCGTCGCCGTGCAAGGCGCGCAGGTGAAGTTCATCGCGGGCGAGGGCAGCGCAACCGAGGGGGTGCTGGCCCCCTGAACGCGCCACACTACAGACAAATTCTTTCAAGCTGACGTGCCAAAATGGAGGGAATGATGGTCGAAACCGTTCAAGGCCGCGAAGTGACGATCGTGTTCGATGGCAAACGCTGCGTGCATTCGCGCAACTGCGTGTTAAGCCATCCAGAAGTGTTTGTGCCGAATGTGAAGGGGGAGTGGATTTACCCCGATGCGGCCCCGGCTGCCGAGGTGGTGCGGATCGGGCAGAATTGCCCCTCGGGCGCGATCCGGGTGCTGTGGAACGATGGAGCGCTAGGCTCAGATGTGCCGCCGGTGGTGAATACGCTGCGGGTGCGCGAGAATGGTCCGCTGGCGCTGGAAGCACCGATCCTGCTGGGCGGGGTGGTGCTGGACGCGCCGCGCGCGACGCTGTGCCGCTGCGGGGCATCGGCCAACAAACCCTATTGTGACGGCAGCCACACGTCGGCGGGCTTTACCGCCTCGGGCGAGCCTGCGGTGAAGGAATCTGAGGCTTTGGCCCTCCGCGATGGCGCGGTGGCGGTGCAGCCCCTGCCGAATGGGCCGCTGAAACTGGCGGGCAACTTGGAGTTGGTGTCAGGCACCGGCCGCACGGTGAACCGGGTGACGCAGGCGTTTTTGTGCCGTTGTGGGCATTCGGCGAACAAGCCCTATTGCGATGGCAGCCATAAAGCAGCGGGGTTTGTGGCAGAGTAGCTTTTTGTCAAAGGCTGTGCCGGTCTGCGCTGTAGAAGCCTCCGGCGGGGATATTCAGAAGACAGATGAAACTAGCCCAGCGGTAAGGATTTCACCTGTTCTTAAATATCCCCGCCGGAGGCTTCGGCAGATCAACCAAAGCAGCGTTTCAGGCTTGGCCCAGCAGCGCCGCGTCAAACGGATATTTCGTCAGGTTTTCAAACCCCGTCTCGGTGATCAGTACCTGGTCTTCCAGCTTGATCGAGAAATCACCGCCCTCGGGCGAGACCAAAGCTTCGACACACAGCGTCATGCCGGGCTGCAACGCCACATCGAATGCGCCATCGACATGGGCGTCGGGGTAGGGCACGAAGGGCCATTCATCGCAAAGGCCAACGCCGTGCATTTTGCAGGAATATTTCTGCTTCCAGTATTTATCCGCCAGTTGATGTCCGCCATGGGTCAGCTCGCGGATGGTCACACCCGGTTTCAGCATCGCCATATTCTGCTTGATATGGTCCATCGCATGCCCCATCGCCGAGATCATATCCGGGCGCGGGGCGCGGTCGCCTACCCACCAAGTCCGCGAAATGTCGGTGCAGATGCCATAAGCGCCGATCAGATCGGTATCAAAGGCGACGATTTCGTTGTTCGAGACCAGACGCGGGCCACATTCCTGAAACCACGGATTGGTGCGCGGCCCGGATGCCAGCAGCCGGGTTTCGATCCATTCACCCCCGCGGCGGATGTTGCCCTTGTGCAGTTCAGCCCAGATATCATCCTCGGACATATGTGCCAGAGGCACACCTGCGCGGGTGGCAATCTCCATCTCGGCAATCGCGGCCTCGCAGGCGTGATGCGCGCATTTCATCGCAAGTATCTCATCCGGGCCTTTGATCGCGCGGGTGCGCTCGGTGACTTCTTCACCCTCCATCACCTCAAACCCGGCGCGTTCCAGCGCGCGCAGACCGTTGATCATGATCTTGTCCACCGCAAGACGGCGGTTGCTGCCCGCATGCGCGCGCATTACCTCATCCACTTGCGCGGCAAAGCTGGAGGCATCGTCTGCCACTTTATCACCGCATACATTGTAGAAGAACGAGGCGCCAGAGCGCAGTTCCTTTACCAGCGGATTGAAATTCACCAGAAACGGCGCCTGTTTGTATTCCCAGACCACCATATGGCCATCGGCGCAGACCATGCAGGCGCGGAACGGGTTGTGGCTGTTCCAAAGCTGCATGTTGGTGGTGTCGGTGGCGTAGCGGATGTTCAACGGATCAAACATCAGGATCGCGCCGTAATCGCGGGCTTGCAGGCTGGCGACGATGCGTTGCCAGCGGAAGCTGCGCATCCGCTCCAGGTTCGGCAAGGCCAGCCCCGCCGCCGCCCACTCGGCAAAGGCCAGTTGAGTTGGGCCGATTTCGACCCGGTCATTGTCATTCGGGGTGCCATCGCCCAAGCGGTCGCCGCGTGCGGGGTCGATCTTGCGACGGGTTTCGGCGTAGGACATGGGCTGACTCCGATCTGGCAGGACTGCGGCGAAGGTGGCAGGTGCAGCCTTGCGGGCTTTGCTGGCGGCGACGCGGTTTGTCGCAAATGGCCGGGGCTTGCGTTTATCGCCGCCGCTCCGTTACGCTGTCATAATGCCGATCCTGAACACAAAGCTGCCGCTGCACCCTTGGGCCGATCCGCGCACCGCACGTCTGCCGGGCATCCAGCCGATTGCCGATGACAGTTGGATCACGGTTTGCGACGCCTATGCCGCCCAGATGGCCGAGCGCGATCGGTTGATCGCCGAGACGCCCGAACTGGTCCACGCGCTGCCCGTCACCGCGATGCCTGCGGCTTTGGAGTTGTATGATCGGGTGCTGGACAAGCTTCATGGAATGGCGGGGTTTGTGGTGGACGCGGATAGCGTACAGCGCCCGGATGGGGTGCGGGTTGCTTTGGACTGCGATCAGCCGCTGCTGACCCTCGGGCGGCTGGTGCAGGAAGATCTGTGTCTGATGCAGCGGGTGGGCTACGAACATGCGCTGACAGCGGCGGTGCTGTGTTTTCCGGCAAGCTGGACGCTAAGTGAAAAACTCGGTCGCTCGATGGTCGGGATTCATCTGCCAGTCGAAAGCTATACGCCCGATCTGGCGCGACGGGTGCAGCGGTTGTTTGATGCGATCCGCCCAGAACAGCCGTTGTGGCGAATGAATTTTCATATCTACGAAAACCCCGCGCTGTTTCACCCCCGTCGCGAGGGCGATCCGCATCCGAAGGCGCGCGCAGGTGCCTATATGCGGGCCGAGCGGCAATGCCTGCTGCGCCTGCCACAGGCGGATGCGGTCTTGTTCAGCATCCACAGCTATCAGGTGCCGCTGCACAGCCTTGCGCCCAGTGATCTTGCGATCCTGAGCGACTTGGGCGTGATGCAAAAGACCAATTAGCCGATCAACGCCGAGGCCACCGGCCCTTGCAGCAAGGTCGATGCAAATCCGGTTGCCACCAGTGCCGCCGAGGTCAGCCGCATATTCTCGCCGCGCAGCACCGAATAGGTCAGCATCGCAGCTCCCACCGGCAGCGCCACCATGATCAGCGTGGCATTCATTGTATGCGCCGCAAGCCGCATTTGTGGCGAGACCAGATGCGGCGGCGGTGCATCCTCGACCGGGTAGAGTGCTTCGCGCAGGCGGGCGAGCTCCGGGTCGCGCGGCGGCGGAATATCCGGGGTGTCATTGCTGGCGTGGAAACCGCGCGCGTAGACCGCATCAACATTGCGCTCGTTCAGCAGCGAAAAGATCGGATGATCCGGGTCGGCGCGCTGGCTGGATTTTGGCTTGGCATAGGCGAGCGAATCGATCACCTCAGAGGTGACGGGATGCGCCCATTCGTGCCAGAACACCGCATCCGGGTTCAGCCGCGCCTGCACCCGCTCTACCAGCTTGGAACACAAAGCTTCATGCCGCACCGCTGGGTGACGGCGTCTTGGGCTGGCGTTCAGCCGCGGCGGCAGATGCGACGGCCCGACCGAAAGCGTCAGCGAAGCAGAGATGCCGGGGCGGGGTTTTTCTGCCGTTGCAAGGACAATCCTTGTGCCCGGCATATCAAAGCTTGCCAAATCCTCGCAATCCCAGGTGAGTTGGCGATCCTTGTCGTGGAAGCGCGCCAGAACAGCATCCAGATCGGCCACAAGACGGGCAAAGTTCAAGTTGGGCGATTGTAGAAACAACAACTCGGCAATCGTACTGAACTGTATATCGGGATGAACCTTCATCGCGAGACCTCCATCAGTGGTTGTATCGTTTTGCCCCCTGATTGTGCCTGCATCTGGAAGGTATTGCGGCGTTTACAAGTTATTAACCGGAAGTTGAGTGCTGTTTCCGCCTTAATTCACTATCATGACGAATCCGCTGCATTGTCCACGGCAACGGCTGAAATGCGAAAGGCCGCCCAGATGGGGCGGCCTTTGCATGCGATTGCTCTGCACTTAGCAGGAGTAATACATCTGATACTCGATCGGATGCGGAGTGTGTTCGTAGGCGTAAACCTCTTCCCACTTCAGCGCCATATAGGCTTCCAGCATCGGACGGGTGAACACGTCGCCTGCCAGTAGGAAGTCCATGTCCTTGTCCAAAGCTTCCAGCGCCTCGCGGAGCGAGCCGCAAACGGTCGGGATTTCGGCCAGTTCTTCGGGCGGCAGATCGTAGAGGTCTTTGTCCGAAGCCGGGCCCGGGTCGATCTTGTTGCGGATGCCGTCCAGACCAGCCATCAGCAGGCCTGCGAAGGCCAGGTAGGGGTTTGCCGACGGATCGGGGAAGCGAGCCTCAACACGTTTGGCTTTCGGCGATTCGGTCCACGGAATACGCACAGCACCCGAGCGGTTACGGGCCGAGTAAGCCAGCAGAACCGGTGCTTCAAAGCCCGGGATAAGGCGTTTGTAGCTGTTGGTGCCGGGGTTGGTCAGCGCGTTCAGGGCTTTGGCATGTTTGATGATGCCGCCGATGAAATACAGCGCCTCTTGGCTAAGGTCAGCGTATTTGTCGCCCGCGAACAAGGGCTTGCCGTCTTTCCAGATCGACATGTTCACGTGCATACCGCTGCCGTTGTCACCCTTCATCGGTTTCGGCATGAAGGTTACGGTCTTGCCGTAGGCGTGCGCCACGTTGTGGATCACGTATTTGTATTTCTGGATGTTGTCGGCTTGCTCGACCAGACCACCGAAGATCATGCCGAGTTCGTGCTGGCAGGTCGCCACTTCGTGGTGGTGCTTGTCCACACGAATGCCGATGCGCTTCATGGTCGACAACATCTCGCCGCGCAGGTCTTGCGCTTCGTCCACCGGGTTCACCGGGAAATAGCCGCCCTTGTGCGCCGCGCGGTGGCCATAGTTGCCGCCTTCGGTCACGGTGTCGGTGTTCCAAGCTGCGGCTTCGGCGTCGATCTCATACGAGACTTTGCGCGGGGTGATCGAATATCGCACGTCGTCGAAGATAAAGAATTCAGCTTCGGGGCCAAAGTAAGCGGTCTCGCCGATGCCGGACGACTTCATGAAAGCTTCGGCTTTCTTGGCGATCTGGCGCGGGCAACGATCATAGGCTTCGTTGGTGTCGGGCTCGACCACGTCGCAATGTACGCAGAGGGTTTTCTCGGCGTAGAACGGGTCCATGTAGACCGAGGACGCATCCGGCATCAGTTTCATGTCGGATTGATCGATCGACTTCCAGCCGGCAATCGACGAGCCGTCGAACATGAAGCCTTCTTCAAAGAAGTCTTCGTCCACCAGATCGGTGACAAGCGTCACGTGCTGAAGTTTGCCTTTGGGATCGGTGAAGCGGATATCGAGATACTCGATTTCCTCGTCTTTGATCAGTTTGAGAGCTTTCGCAACTGCGCTCATCATGCTGCCTTTCGGGGTTTCGGGTTGAAGATGGGGCAGGGCGGGCCTGCCGTTGTTGGGAATGGGTTAAATGGCGTCGTCGCCGGTCTCGCCGGTGCGGATGCGGATGGCTTGTTCCACCGGGCTGACGAAAATCTTGCCATCACCGATCTTGTCGGTGCGGGCAGCCGCGATGATGGCTTCGATGGCGGTTTCAACCATATCATCCGAAAGCACGACTTCGATTTTTACTTTCGGCAGGAAATCGACGACATATTCCGCGCCGCGATACAGTTCGGTATGGCCCTTCTGACGGCCAAAGCCTTTGACTTCGGTGACAGACAGGCCCTGAATTCCGGCTTCCTGAAGGGCTTCCTTCACCTCGTCCAGTTTGAACGGTTTGATGATCGCCTCAATTTTCTTCATCGCCTGCTCCCCAGTCTGATCATACGCAGTCTGTCTACGCGCAAAATTTGGTCCTGAAGGTAGTGACCACTTCCCTGCGGGGGCTTCAATTCTGTAGGGTTTTAGAAGCGCGTGAAGGCGGTGGAAATTCTGTGGCGTGATGAAATTTTAGGCAAACTGCGTGATGTGTGGGCGGTTTGTGAACAAAAAGGTTATGAAATGAGCGAAGTGCTGACGGCGGCGCAGATGCGGGCGATTGAGGCGGCGGCGATTGCTTCGGGGGCAGTCACCGGGCTGGAGCTGATGGAGCGCGCCGGGGCAGGGGTGGTCGCTGCGGTGCTGGAGGAATGGCCGGAGATGGCGCTGACCTCGCAGCGGGCGGTGGTGCTGTGCGGGCCGGGGAACAATGGCGGCGATGGGTTTGTGGTGGCGCGGCTGCTGGCGGCGCGTGGGTGGGCGGTGGAGGTGTATCTCTATGGCGATGCAGGAAAGCTGCCGCCGGATGCGCGGGTGAATTACGAGCGGTGGTGTGAGGTGGGGGAGGTGAAGCGATTTCTCATGCGTGGCTTTTGGCCGCCAAATGCGGAGGTCGTTGTCGATGCCTTGTTTGGCATAGGGCTGAAGCGTCCTATCCCCGCAGATACTCGCGCGGCATTTTCCTATCAGCAGAAAACAAGCGGCACGGAGCGACGTGTCGCGATTGATATGCCTTCGGGGCTTTGCTCGGATAGTGGTCGGCCCTTGGGCTTAAGTGGAAAAGCAGCGCTTACCGTTACATTTCATCGGGCGAAGGTTGGACAGTTTTTGGCATCAGGTCCATCAATGTGCGGCAAGATTGTTGTTGTTGATATCGGTTTGCCCATCGCCACTTTAAGCCCGATCATCAAGGTCATGGGGCATGTCAATGAAGCACACCACGTGCAGCAGGCGCTTCAAGTTTATGCCACTGATCTTGAGCGGCAAAGGGCGCAAAAATCTGTAAGCATTCACCTCACTGCCATCAATGGGAACGATCTGTTCAAGCGGGCGGATGGGGCTGAGGAACACGCTCGACCTGCGAACAAATTCTCCCACGGCCACGCCCTGATCGTCTCGGGTGATCACGGTCATGCCGGGGCGGCTCGGATGGCGGCGCGGGGGGCTTTGCGGATCGGGGCGGGGTTGGTGACGGTGGCCTCGCCGCTGGGGGCGATGGCCGAGAATGCGGCGCGGTTGGATGCGGTGATGCTGCGGCCCGTGGCAGATGCGGCGGGGTTGGCTGAGGTTCTCTCCGATATGCGGATCAATGCGCTTTGCATCGGGCCGGGGTTGGGGGTGGCGCGGGCGGCGGAATTGCTGGCGGTGGTGTTGCGCGGCGGGGTAGAACCCCGCCCTACGGTATTGGATGCTGATGCGTTGACGGCTCTTGCGCAAGATCGTGGGCTGTTTGCACTGCTGCATGACCGCTGCGTGCTGACCCCACATGGCGGTGAATTCGCGCGACTGTTCCCGGATATTGCGGCGAATCTGGCAGAGCCTGCGATGAAGGGTCCGGCCTATTCCAAGGTCGATGCCACGCGCGAGGCGGCCAAGCGGGCGGGATGTGTGGTGCTGTATAAGGGCGCGGATACGGTGATTGCCGATCCGACGGGACGCTGCGCGATCAACACGGCGGTGTATGACCGCGCGGCACCTTGGCTGGCGACAGCAGGGTCAGGCGATGTGTTGGCGGGGTTCATCACCGGGCTAATGGCGCGGGGATTTGACCCGATGCAGGCGGCAGAAACAGCGGCCTGGCTGCATGTGGAGTGTGCCCGCAGCTTTGGCCCCGGTTTGATCGCTGAGGATTTGCCCGAAGAATTGCCAAAAGTGTTCCGCGCTTTGGGTGTGTAGGGAAGTCGATTTTTGCAAAAATCGGCGCCGGAATTTGTGCAAATTCCGCTTAGGCGGCCACGGACAGGCCCGTGCAGGCCAGTTCCAGCCCGCCTGCATAGATCACCGCATCTTCGTCAAAGCGCAGGGTGAACAGCCGCACCTCGGCCAGAACTTCGGCGCAGATATAGCTGCCATCGACCAGGCGCTGCGCCGGGATCAGCGCCACCGCTTGCCCGGTCAACGCCTTGGCGCGCCAGTCGCGGATCAGGATCGGCTGATCCGGCGTCACGATCATATCGGCTTCGGGGCGGTCCACGCCCAACACTCCCTGCGCGATCCGCACCACGCGGGCATTCTGCACCACCTGAGTCTCGATCGCGCGCAGCCGCAAAGCACCCAACCGGGTAATGATCCGCTCGCCGACCGTCAGGTATTCGACCGGCATCAAGCCATCCAGACTCAGCACCGGGGTTGCCAGCGCCAGACCATGACCCAGCCCGATCTGCGCTTTGGCGGCGGTCACTTTGGTATGGATGGTCATTGGCAAACCCTTTGCGTGATCTCTGCTGCCAGACTTGCCGCGAAATGGGGCGAGATTACGGTGCCGCTTCGGTTTTTTTGCAGGAATTTCCCGACAACGCCTGCGCTCACTTTTCCTCTCGCTTCCCGCGCGGGGCTTTGTTAGAAGGGCGCGGATTTCAAGGCGCATCTCCTGCCTTCCGGCAGGAATGTGGCTTGTTGACATATGCGGGTATGGCGAAATTGGCAGACGCACCAGATTTAGGTTCTGGCGCCGCAAGGCGTGGGGGTTCAAGTCCCTCTACCCGCACCAAAGATTGAGAAAAGGACGGACACATGCAGGTCACTGAAACCCTGAAAGACGGCTTGAAGCGCGCCTACACCATCACGGTGTCCGCCGCAGAGTTGGAAGCCAAAGTTCAGGAAAAATTGCTCGAGGCGCAGCCCGAGGTCGAGATCAAGGGCTTCCGCAAGGGCAAGGTGCCGCTGGCGATTCTGAAAAAGCAATTCGGCCAGCGCCTGATGGGCGATGCCATGCAGGACGCCATCGACGGCGCGATGAAAGAGCATTTCGAGAAAACTGGCGACCGTCCGGCCTTGCAGCCCGACGTGAAGATGATCGGTGGCGAGACCTGGAAAGAAGGTCAGGACGTTGTGGTCGAGATGGCCTACGAAGCCCTGCCGCCGATCCCGGAACTCGACGCCAGCAAGATCAAGCTGGACCGTCTGTCGGTGAAGGCCGATGAGGCTTCGGTCGAAGAAGCGCTGAAAAACCTCGCAGCCACCGCGCAGGATTTCAAGGACCGCAAAGCTGGCGTCAAAGCCAAGAGCGGCGATCAAGTCACCATCGACTTCAAAGGCTCGGTGGATGGCGTGGAATTCGAAGGCGGCTCGGGCGAAGATTACCCGCTGGTGCTGGGCTCGAACTCGTTCATTCCGGGTTTTGAGGATCAACTGGTTGGCGCCGCTGCTGGCGACGAAGTTTCGGTCAATGTGACCTTCCCGGAAGCCTATGGTGCGGCCCATCTGGCTGGCAAAGCGGCGGTGTTCGCCTGCACGGTCAAGGCGGTGAAAAAGCCGGTTGCGGCGGCACTGGATGACGAGCTGGCGAAGAAATTCGGCGCGGAAGATCTGGCGGCGCTCAAAGGTCAAATCTCGGAACGTCTGGAAGCCGAATACAAGGGCGCGTCGCGCGCTGTGCTGAAGCGCTCGCTGCTCGATCAACTCGACGGTCTGGTGAAGTTCGACCTGCCGCCCGCGCTGGTCGATGCCGAAGCAGCCCAAATAGCGCATCAACTGTGGCATGAAGAAAACCCGGATGTGCATGATCACAACCACGGTTCGGTTGAGACCACCGACGAGCACAAGAAACTGGCCGAGCGTCGCGTGCGTCTGGGTCTGGTTCTGGCTGAAATCGGCCGCAAAGCCGAAGTCACCGTGTCGGATGCTGAAATGACCCAAGCGGTGCTGGCGCAAGCGCGTCAATACCCGGGCCAAGAGCGTCAGTATTTTGAGTTCGTGCAGAAGAACCCGCAGATGCAACAGCAACTGCGCGCGCCGATCTTTGAAGACAAGGTTGTCGATCACATCGTGGCTGGTGCCAAAGTGACCGAGAAGGAAGTTTCCAAAGAAGAGCTGCAAAAGTTCATTGAAGCTTTGGACGAGATGTAATCTCAGCTTTCTGTTACTGATCCGGGGCCGCCTCATTGGGGCGGCCCTTTTTCTATCGCACCCGGAGACTGTTATGCCCGATTTCCTGACCGATCTGCCCGTTGATGGCATCATGGAATGCCTCAAACGCTCGCCGGGGCACGAAGTGCGTTCGGGCAAGATGGATGGCCCGGAAAGTTCCGCTGCATTGACCGCAAATGCCTTTGGCTGGTTTCTCAACCGGGCCGACGCACTGCCACCCTTGCCGGGCGTGCCAGCGGGGCAAGTGGCCAGTGTCACGCTTGAAGCCGAGATGCGATATCCTTGGGCTGAGGGGCGGCATCCTTGGCTGGATGTGGCGATTGAAACCCATACCACGCTGATCGGCATTGAGGCGCGGCGCTATGAGCCGTTTCGCCCGCTGAAAGCGCATGGTTTTGCCGAGATCATCGACCGCCCGGTTTGGGGCGAAAAGCTGCCGGGCTTTACCAAGCTGCGCGATGAAATGGTCGCAGGCGAGGCCGGGTTTCAGACGTTGGACGCGGTGCAGTTGATCAAATCAGCCTACGCGATCCTGACGCGTGCCGAAAAGCGTGCCTTGGGCGGCGTGCTGGTCTATCTTTATGCCGAGCCTGCGACCTGGGCCTCTGGCAAGCCGGTGGACCCGAAACGTCTGGCGCTGCACCGGCGCGACGTGGCACAGTTTGCCAAACGGGTAGCGGGCGACACTGTCAGCTTCGTGGCCCTGCGTTGGGAGGATGTGCTGGACCAATGGGCAGGCTCGCCCCGGTTGGCCAGCCACGCGGCAGCGCTACGGCAACGCTTCGGCGCGTTGGGGTGATTTGCGGCGCTCGTTCATCAGCACGAATAGCCCCGCGCCTGCGATAATGCCTATGCCGATCCAGCCTTGCATATCCGGCCAGTCACGCCAGAACAGCCAGCCCCACAGCACCGACCAGATCAGCCCCAGATATTCGAACGGCGCCACCACCGAGGCCGCCGCAATGCGGTAGGCTTGCGTCAGCAGCCACAGCCCCATCGAGGCGACAACGCCACAGGCCATCATCAGCCCCAGATCGCGGGTCGTTGGCGTGATCCAGCCACGGGTGAGGAAGGCAAGGCTCGCGTGGCTGGTATTGGTGTGGCTGCCGTCGTGGTAGTAAAACGCCATCAGCGCGGCACCGCTCAGGAAAATCACCGTTGACCAGAAGGCTAGGGCGGCAGCGGTCTCTGTCCCGCCCATCTTGCGCGCGGCGATCATCGACATCGCATAGGTCAGCCCCGACAGGATCGGCAGCAGCGCCGCCCAGTCGAACAGATCAGATCCCGGCCGCACCATGATGATCACGCCCAGAAACCCGGTCAGTACCGCGATCCACGACACGGCGCTGACCTTCTCGGCCAGAAACAGCACCGATAGCACGGTGATGAACAGCGGGCCCGAGTAGTAAAGCGCCACCGTGGTCGGCAGCGGCAGACCGGCAAGTGCGATGTAAAAGCTGAAATAGGCCACGAACATCACCAGCCCGCGAAGCAGCATCTTGCCCACGCCCGCGCTGAACAAAGTGCGCAAACCGCCGTCAAAATGCGCGAAGGCCAGCAGGAACGGAATCGAGGTCAGGCCGCGAATGATCATCGCCTGATACAGCGGATAGCCGCCCGAGATCAGCTTCAGGATAAGATCCTGCACCGAAAACACACTGATCCCGGCGATCAGATAGAGGATACCCAAACTGGTGGCTGTGCTGCGCATTTGGGCAAGCTAAGCCCCCCGCCCGCGCGGGGCTGGTCGGTTTACGACATGGTTTGATCAAAAGCGCTAGCTTGACAATCGCAACCTGTGATCCGTTGGCAGCCCCGCATGCCAGCGAAAGTGTTGTGTCAATACAGGATGATATCCGACGCAACCATGCTGACATTGCCCTCAAACTGCATCAGCAGGAATGCACCAAAGCCGTTGTCCGTCCACAGCAACTGACTCATGTCTGTTGTTGAGTCATAATTCAGCACAAATCTGCCCGGATTGGACAGGCTGCCACCAATCTGGAACTCGGTTGGGTCAAGCCTGCCAGGACCGGGCGACAGCACGCCCAATGATGCGCTGGAATAGCGGATGCGATCCTCGCCGCTTGTGAAATCGGTGATGGTATCTAGCCCATCCTCCGCCACACTAAACAGAAACACATCCGAACCCGCGCCACCGGTCAATATGTCAGAGCCTTGGTCGCCGCGTAGAGTGTCTCGGCCATCGCCACCATACAGTTCGTCACTTTCCCGCCCGCCGTATAAGTGATCGTTGCCCGCATCGCCGAAGACTTGATCGTCATGTCTTTGACCGAACAGCCGATCATTGCCGTCGCCGCCAAAGATCTCATCCGCCTGCCAGCCGCCGTACAGCAGGTCATCGCCTGATGCACCAAACGCCGTATCGTCACCGTCACCACCGTAAAAGCTGTCATTCCCGGCACCGAGACTGGCAATATCGTTCAGCGATCCGCCGCGGGCATCATAGCGCTCGAAGCCGGTGATCACGGACAAGCTGCCGTCATCAACCCGGCCATTCGAGCCATCAACGATGAAATACAGCGGAGAGCTATCGCTCTGCGCTAACAGCACATCATCGCCGATACCGCCGTTCAGCGTATTGGCAACGCCGGTGATGATATAGGCAACTGTATCGTCGCCCCCAAGCGCGTTGACCCGGTTCGCTCCGCCCGCGACCGATAGAAAATCGTCGTACCTGCTGCCGATCACTGTGTCGTTGCCATCGCCCGCCAGCAGGAACAACTCCTCCATCCCGACAAAGTTCAAATACGACCCATCGGTCGCCGAGGCAAAGCCAGTGCGGAAATCAATCGAAACCGCATCATTGGTAAATACCGAAGGCCAAGAAAGAAGCAGCGTGTCGATTCCGCTGCCACCAAACACCGCCGCATTCTGCGTTTGCGTAACCAGCACCACATCATCGCCCGCGCCGCCGTGGGCTGTGCCGGCACTGCCGTATACCAGATCGCCCAAAACGATCAGATCATCGCCACCGCCACCGTAAAGCACATCATTGCCGCCGTCATTGACCAGCGCATCATTGCCCGCGCCGCCATAAGCGGTGTCATCGCCTGCGCCGGTCTCAATCGCATCGTCGCCCAGCCCGCCATAGACAAGGTCGTCGTTCTGAAAGCTGTAGATCAGATCATTACCGGCCAGCGCATTAATGGTGTCATTGCCGGTGCCGCCGTAGATGTCGTCGTCGCCTGTGGTTGCCATGCTGAAAACTCCTGAAAATGCGGTGAATGGGCAGGATTTTATCTTTGCTGCGAGACTTGTTGGGCCGATATGCGCCCGATCCCGGTGGCTCTGCCGACGATTACTGCCTTAAAATGTGGCGGAATATCAAAATGGGTCAAGAAAAAACCGCGCGCGGTTGCCCGTGCGCGGTTTTATTGTTTTATCGGAATATGTCCCGAACCAGCCAAATTGGCTTAGTCGCGGGTCAGGTCTTCGCCTTCTTGAGCAGCGCCCATTTCCGAGAACAGGTTGGCGATCTCGAAATCGGCTTCGGCTTCTGCCTCGGCGGCGAGTTCCTGGATCGACTTGCCGGAAGCTTGCAGCGCCGCTTCTTCAACCGAACGTGCGACGTTCAGGCTGAATTTCACGGTGACTTCCGGGTGCAGAATCACCGAAACGGTGTGCACGCCCAGCTCCTTGATCGGACGGTCGAGAACGACCTGACCACGGTTTACGGTGAAGCCTTCGGCAGTTGCCGCATCGGCTGCGTCGCGGGTGGTGACCGAACCATACAAAGCACCCGAATCGGAAGCCGAACGGATGATGATGAAAACCTGACCGTCCAGCTTTTCGCCGACAGCTTCGGCTTCTTTGCGGGTTTCCAGGTTGGTGGCTTCCAGCTGGGCTTTCTTCACTTCGAACGAAGCGATGTTGCCGGCATTGGCGCGCAGCGCCTTGCCTTGCGGCAGCAGGAAGTTGCGGGCGTAGCCGTCCTTGACGTTGACGACTTCGCCCATCTGGCCAAGTTTGGCCACGCGTTGAAGCAGGATCACTTGCATATCTGGTGCTCCTTATTTCACAGCATAGGGCAGCAGGGCGAGGAAGCGGGCGCGCTTGATGGCTTGCGCCAGTTCACGTTGCTTCTTGGCCGAGACTGCGGTGATACGGGACGGCACGATCTTGCCACGCTCGGATACATAGCGTTGCAGCAGGCGCGTGTCTTTGTAGTCGATTGCCGGAGCATTGTCGCCCGAGAACGGGCAGACCTTGCGGCGGCGGAAAAACGGTTTGTTCGCCATGGTTTAGGCTCCTTTCCAAAGGCTGAGGATCAACGACGCGGGCCGCCGAACGACGGACGCTCGCCACGGTCGGGACGGTCGCCGAAGGACGGACGCTCACGACGCTCGCCGCCGAAACCACCCTCGGGGCGATCACCGCGCTCACGCTCGTCACGCTTTTGCATCTGAACCGACGGGCCGTCTGCATGAACGTCAACCTTGATGGTCAACACGCGCATGACGTCATCGTGCAGGCGCATCAGGCGTTCCATTTCCAGAACTGCCGAAGCGGGTGCATCGGTTTTCAGCAAGGCGTAGTGGCCCTTGCGGTTTTTGTTGATCTTGTAGGCCATCGTCTTGACGCCCCAGTATTCGTGCTCGACAACTTTACCGCCGTTGTCGGCCAGAACCGTGGAGAAGTGCTCAATGAGGCTTTCAGCCTGCGCGTTGGAAAGATCCTGACGCGCGATCATAACATGCTCGTAAAGCGGCATGTGTGCTCCGATCTGTCTATGTGGCGCATTTCATAGGACGGGCAAACACTTTCCGCGGCCCGTCCACGAGAGGCTGCGCCGTTACGTGGAAATGCGGAAAGATTGGGGGCTTATAGAGGAAAGTGCTGGGGATGCAAGCGTGGGCTTCAAGCCGAAAACAAACTCTGCGGGGCAGAGTTTGTCGGCTTGTTGCGCGTAAGGCGGAACGCCGTTGCGCAAGGGGCGCGGTGCAGCAACCCGACGCTTGGGAAATCGGGGCGCGCCTGACTGGCGGGCGCGAAACGCGCCTGCCGGGGGCAGGCAGGCGCGGCCCGATTTGTCGCGGGACAAATCGGGCAAGAATGGCCGACCTTGCGCTACCGTGCCGAGGCGGGCAAACCGAAAATCCGGTCAAAGCTCCATGTGAAAATGTATGTGTAGATGATGAACAGCACGATCAGCCCGGCCTCATATTGCAGCGCCGTCCACAGATCGACGCCCAACCACCACGCCATGATCGGCAATACCAACAACACCAGGCCGCCCTCGAACAGCAGCGCATGCGCCGCGCGCCGCGCCAAGGACCGCCCCTTCACCGACTGCCGCGTCTCCCATGCCTCGAACAGCCAGTTGAACGCCATGCTCCAGGTCATCGCGATCGTCGCGGTGATCGCCGACAGGATCAGCGATTGCCCCGCATCCGCATCCGACATCGCAAGCAACCCCAGCGTCGCCACCGCGATGCCAAGGGTCTCAAAGCTGACCGCATAAAGGATTTTGCGAGTGGTTGGTGTCATGGCGCAGGTGTGGATTCCGCCGCAGCCCAAGTCAAGATCGGGCGGGGCGTTGCACGAACGGATTTCGCAAGGTAAGCCATAGGAAAGAAAAGGGAGGGCCAGATGAGCCGCGCATTTGTATTTCCGGGGCAGGGCGCCCAGACCATCGGCATGGGCCGCGCCTTGGCCGAGGCCTATCCGGCGGCAAAAGCCGTGTTCGATGAGGTGGATGCCGCCTTGGGCGAAAAGCTGTCCAGCCTGATCTGGGAAGGCAGCATTGAAGATCTGACCCTGACGAAAAATGCCCAGCCCGCGCTGATGGCCACCTCGATTGCCGCCCTGCGCGCGCTGGAAAGCGAAGGCATCGGCATTGAAACGGCGGCTTTCGTGGCGGGTCACAGCCTGGGCGAATACTCGGCCCTCTGTGCCGTGGGCGCACTTGATCTGTCCGACACCGCGCGGCTTTTGCGGATCAGAGGCCAGGCCATGCAAGAGGCTGTGCCGGTGGGCGTAGGTGCCATGGCGGCCCTGCTCGGCCTCGATTTCGCAACCGCCACCGAAGTTGCCGCAGAGGCCGCTCAGGGTGAAGTCTGCCAGGCCGCCAACGATAATGATCCCGCGCAAGTGGTGGTCTCGGGCCACAAGGCCGCCGTGGAACGCGCGCTCGACATCGCCAAGGCCAAAGGCGCCAAACGCGCGCTGCTGCTGCCGGTCAGCGCGCCGTTCCATTGCAGCCTGATGCAGCCCGCCGCCGCCGTGATGTCCGAGGCTTTGGCAGGCGTGGTGATCCATACGCCGAAACTACCCGTAGTGGTCAACGTCCGCGCCGAAGCCGTGACCGAACCCGACCGCATCCGCGCGCTTCTGGTGGCACAAGTCACAGGCTCGGTGCGCTGGCGCGAATCCGTGCTGTGGATGGAGGGCGCAGGGGTAAGTGAATTCTGGGAGATCGGCGCGGGCAAGGCCCTCTCCGGCATGATCAAGCGCATCGCCTCGGGTGCCACTACCCGCGCGGTCGGCACGCCCGATGACGTGATGGCGGCCAAGGGCTAAGCGCCCGGTTTCAGCAACATCGCGGCCCAGTGCCATTCGGGTGCCAACCCGCCGCGATCCGGTCAACAGCGGCCTTTGGGTGTCGCTTGCAAAAGGACAGAACATGTTTGATCTGACAGGAAAAACCGCTCTGGTGACAGGTGCATCGGGCGGCATCGGCGGCGAGATCGCCCGCACGCTTTATGCGGCAGGGGCAACGGTCGGCCTTTCCGGCACGCGGATCGAGCCGCTTCAGGCGCTCGCCGCCGAACTGGGCGACCGTGCGCATGTGCTGCCCTGCAACCTGTCTGACCTTGCGGCGGTGGATGATCTGATCAAACAGGCGAACGCCGCGATGGGCAGCGTTGATATTCTGGTGAACAACGCAGGCATCACCCGCGACAATCTGTTCATGCGAATGTCGGATGATGAATGGCAAGCGGTGATCGATGTTAACCTGACCGCCACCTTCCGCCTCGCGCGCGGCGCTCTGCGTGGCATGATGAAGGCGCGCTGGGGCCGCATCATCAACATCACCTCGGTGGTCGGTCATTCCGGCAATCCGGGGCAGGGCAACTATGCCGCCGCCAAAGCCGGGGTGCTGGCGATGTCGAAATCCTTGGCGCAAGAGGTCGCCAGCCGCAACATTACGGTGAACTGTGTCGCCCCCGGCCTGATCGAAACCGCGATGACCGAAAAGCTGAACGACGAGCAACGCGCCAAGATTCTGGTCGGCGTACCCGCAGGCCGCATGGGCCAGCCGCAAGAAGTCGCCGCAGGTGTGCTGTATTTGGCATCACAAGAAGCTGCGTATATCACCGGCACAACACTGCATATCAACGGCGGCGGCGATATGTCATAAGGCAACCAGAAGCGGTTTGAAACCGTTTGCCTAATGCGCGTGCCCTTGCTATAGGCGCGCAAGAATACGCCAGCGGCCAATGCCCTTGGTGCCGAGCGCCCCGAAACGGGCAGGGACAAAGACCGGGGGCGACCCCTAAACGCTATAAGGAAAGAACATGAGCGACATCGCTGATCGTGTGAAAAAGATCGTCGTCGAGCATCTGGGCGTCGAAGCCGAAAAAGTGACCGAGACCGCCTCGTTCATTGATGATCTGGGCGCAGACAGCCTCGACACTGTCGAGCTGGTTATGGCGTTCGAAGAAGAATTCGGCATCGAGATCCCGGATGACGCCGCCGAAACCATCCAGACCTTCGGCGATGCGGTGAAATTCATCTCTTCCGCAGCCTGATAACTTTTAGCCTGATCCTTCCGATCACGGCGCAATAAAGCACCCCACGGGGTGCTTTTTTGTTTTGCGGATATCCGGTCTTGTTGTTTTCACCTGTTCTTAAGTATCCCCGCCGGAGGCATCCGGCATAGGCGTCAGGAGCCTCCGGCGGGGATATTTAAAAGACAGTTGAAATACCAAGCATTATCGCACGCTTTCAAACCGTGCCCGCGCTCGCCGGACTGTGCTGCGGCAGCAGCGGGCGGGCGGGGCTCGATGCCCTGCCAGCCCGCCGCTGGTTCTGGGTCACTCTGCCGCCAAACCGGACAGGCGCGGCGCCGGTTTTTGGGCTTGCTCTGCTTCAAGCGCCGCAATCCGGGCTTCCAGAACTTCGGGCGAGGCGGGTTCGAATTCCGCCTCTTTCGGGCCAATCACGCCGCGGAACAACCGGGCGATAAGGCGCGAGAGGTCGTCCATGATCAGATAGAACGACGGCACCACCACAAGGCTCAGCACGGTCGAGACGATAATCCCGCCGATCACCGCCGTCGCCATCGGCGCGCGGAACGCACCGCCTTCGCCCACCCCCAAAGCCGAGGGCAGCATCCCTGCCGACATCGCAATCGAGGTCATCACGATCGGCTGCGCGCGCTTGTGGCCGGCCTCGATGATCGCCTCCAACCGGCCCATGCCATGCCGGCGCATCTCGATCACGAAATCCACCAGCAGGATGGCATTCTTGGTCACAATCCCCATCAGCATCAGAATCCCTATCAGCACCGGCATCGACAGCGCCGAATTGGTCAGGATCAGCGCCGCCGCCACACCGCCAATCGCCAGCGGCAGCGACAGCAGGATGGTAAACGGCTGGATTGCCGATTTGAACAGCAGGATCAGCACGGTCAGCACCAGCATCAGCCCCATCAGCATGGCCTTGCCAAAGCTTGCGAACAATTCGGTCTGCACCTCGGCATCGGCGGATTCCTTGACCACCACGCCTGCGGGCAGCTTGGTCGCCTTGACGATCTCGGCCAACCGCGTACTGGCGGTGCCAAGTGCCACACCCACCGGCAAGGATGCGCCAATCGTGGCCTGCCGCTGGCGGTTCAGCCGCTTCACCACCGAAGGCCCTTCACCGATCACGATATCGGCCACGGCAGACAGCGGCACCGTCGCCCCGGTATTCGTGGTAAGCTTGGTTGCCGCGATGCGGTTCATATCCTCGCGTGAGGCATTGGCCAGTTGCACCCGGATCGGGATCAGCCGGTTGTCGATGGACAGATTGGCCAAGGACACATCCAGATCGCCAATCGTTGCCACCCGCACCGTGGTTGCGATGTCTTGCGTGGTAATCCCCAGCCGTGCGGCTTCTTCGGCGCGCGGGGTGATCTGCACTTCAGGGCGCGGCAATGCGCCTTCCGAGCTGACATCAGCCAGCAGCGGTTCCACCCGCAGCGCCGATTCCAGCGCCGCCGTTGCGGTGTTCAGGTCGGCCTCGGAACTTGCGAGGATCGAATAGGCGATGTCACGCTCACCCCGGTCGTTCAGCTTGAAGGCACGGATATCGGGCACCGTGGCAATGCTGTTGAAGATTTCAGCTTCGATCACGTTCTGCTGCACCGTGCGGCCGTGGTTTTCCACCTCGGGCACCAGCGCGCCCAGCAGCGGGATTTTGCGGCCAAGCTGCGACAGTTTCAACAGCAGGCTTTGATCCAGCTTGACCAAAGTTACCGTCACCGATGCGCGGCGCACGTCGAGATCGCCTTTTGGCGAGGCGCCGCCAATCACAAACACATTTTCGACCCATGGCACGTCCTTGATGTGATCGCGGATTTCTGCCGTTGTGCGGTCGGTTTCCGCCAACGTCGATCCGGGTGGCAGTTCGACCGAGATCGAGATCCGGCTGACGTCCTCGGGCGGCAGGAATGAGCCTGGCACTTTCAGCATGTAGAAGATCGAAACGATCAGCACGCCAATCGCCGTCAGCAGCGTGAAGTAGTAAGCCGGAAAACGGCGGAATTTGCCAGATTTGGCCTTCGGCAAGAACGGCAGCGGCAGACCACCTTGTGTAGTGATTTTGACCAGCCGCAGATAGTTGCGCATGAACCAGCCGTCTTGCCCGCCTTCATGGTGTCCGACATTGGCGTCCTTGGCGCTCATCAGATACGCCGCCATCATCGGCGTGATCAGGCGCGCGACCAACAGCGAGAACGCCACCGCAATCGCCACCGTCAGACCGAACTGGCGGAAATACTGCCCCGGAATCCCGCCCATGAACGACACCGGCATGAACACTGCGATGATGGTGGCGGTGGTGGCCATCACGGCCAGACCAATCTCATCCGCCGCTTCAATCGCGGCGCGGTAGGGGGTCTTGCCCATGCGGATGTGGCGGGCAATGTTCTCGATCTCCACGATCGCATCGTCGACCAGAATCCCCGTCGCCAGCGTCACCGCGAGGAACGATACGAGGTTCAGCGAGAACCCCAGCATATCCATCGCCCAGAATGTCGGCACCGCCGACAGGGGCAGGGCGACGGCGGTAATCAGCGTCGCGCGCCAGTTGCGCAGGAACGCCATAACCACCAGCACCGCCAGAAGCGCACCCTCCATCAGTGTATGCAGCGCGGATTCGTAGTTGCCATAGGTGTAGAACACCGTCTCATCGACCAGCTTGATGCCGACATTCGGGTGATCGTTGCGGATCTGATCCAGCGTCTGGTTGACGGTTTCGGCCACCGAGACCTCGGACGCCCCCTTGGCGCGGAACACCGAGAAGGTCACAACCTGCTCACCATTCAACCGCGAAAAGCTGCGCAACTCTTTGTAGCTGTCCTGCACATCGCCCAAGTCGGACAAACGTACATGCCGCCCCGAGGGCAGTGCAATCGTGGTGCTGGCCAGACCCTGCACGGTGCCCGCATCTCCTAGCGTGCGGATCGCCTGCTCACCCGAGCCGATTTCCGACCGGCCCGAGCCAAGGTTGGTGTTGGTCGCGCGCAACTGCCCGTTCACAGCGGCAGCCGAGATGCCAAAGCTGTTCAGCTTCACCGGGTCCAGCGCCACCAGAATCTCGCGATCTGCGCCGCCAAAGCGGTCAATCCGGCCAACACCGGGGCGACCCTGCAAGCCCCGCACCACCACGTCATCGACAAACCACGAAACTTCCTCAATCGTCATATCCGGCGCAGACACCGCGAATGTCATGATCGCGTTGCCCTCAACGTCGATCTTGGTGACTTTCGGCGTATCCACAGCCGCAGGCAACTTGCTGCGCACCCGGTCCACCGCGTCTTTCACATCCTGCAAGGCCTTGTCGGTCGGCACTTCGATGCGGAACTCCACCGCGGTCGAGGATTGGCCATCCACCACCGTCGAGGTGATGTTTTTCACGCCGGTAATCCCCGCCACCGCATCTTCGACGATCTTGGTGACTTGGGTTTCCATCTCGGCAGGCGCCGTGCCTGCTTGCGTCACAGTGACCGCGATCACCGGCACGTCGATATTGGGAAAACGGGTGATCGGCAGCGCGTTGAACGACTGCCAGCCCAGCACCATCAGGATGAAAAAGGCTAGGATCGGGGCCAGCGGATTACGGATCGCCCAGGCAGAAATGTTCATGGCCGCGCCCTTAATTGCTGTCAGTGGCAGCGGCCACGACCGGATTGATATGATCGCCGTCGCGCACGAAAGCGCCCGCCTTGGTGACAACCTCGTCGCCCACCTTCAGCCCGTCCAGCACCTCGACCCAGCCGCCATCGCGCACACCTGCAGTGATATCGCGTTGCGAGACCAATGCCCCCTCGACCACCATCACCGAGGTCTTGCCGCCCGAAGATTTCACCGCCGTGATCGGCACAGCCGCCGCATCACCCTCATGCACCAGAACGCTGGCTTCCACATACATACCGGGGCGCACCGCACTGGCATCGTCAATCGCGATACGCACACGGCCCAGGCGGGTCACGGCATCAATGCTCGGCTCCACCAGCGCGATCTTGCCGCCCAAAGGCTTGTCCAGCCCCACCAGCCGCAAGGTAGCAGTTTGGCCAACCTCAAGCCGTGTCAAATCGGCCTCAGCCACATCGGCACGCAACTCCAGCGCGCCATCACGGATCAGCGTGAACATCGGCTGACCTGCTGCCGAGGCAATCGCCCCCAGTTGCGCATTGCGCGCAGTGATCTCGCCCGCAAAGGGCGCGGTGACTTCGGTCCGCGACAGTTGCAGATCGACATTGGCCAGTTGCGCCTCGACCAGCGTTTGCTGTGCCTTGGCAGCCTCCAGCGATTGCGTCGCCACCGAGACCTGCGCCTGTGCCGATACCGCCCCGGCCAGCGCCGAATCCGCCGCTGCCTGACTGGCCGAGCCTTGCGCCTTCAGCTTTGTTGTGCGGTCGGCAGTGCGCTGCGCTTCGGCAGCAGACGATGTCGCCGCAATCACCTGCGCCTGCGCCTGTGCAATCTGCGCCTTGGCCGCCGCCAGCGATGCCCCCAACTGCGCCTTTTGCAGATCAAGGGTCGAACTGGACAGTCGCGCCAGCACTTGCCCCGCCACGACCCTGTCGCCGACATCCGCCAGCAAGGCCTCGATTGGTTGCCCCTCGATCAGTGGTGCCACCTGAATGGTTTCCTGCGGTGCCACCAGCCCCGAGGCCAGCACCACATCGCGCAGATGCCGGGTCTCGACCTTCGACACGGTGATGGCCGGCAGCACCTGCACACTGGCTTCTGCCGCTGCACCCTCAGATGTTGCGGCTTCGGCGGTCTGGGCAAGGCTGGGTGTGGCAGCGGAGAATTGCAGAGCCACAACAGCGAACACAAAACGGGACATATTCATAAATCAGCCTTTCACGCTGCTGGCGCCAACTTCGTCTAAGGTTTGGTCAATAATACGCAAAATCATCGCGTTCAGATCATTGCGCACCGTCTCGTCTTTCTGCGGCATCATCGCCGAGGATTTCACCAGCATCACGATCAGTGCCGCATGAGCGGCAAACTGCGTGCGGGATTGCTCGAGGCTAACACCACAGGCTTTGGCAAAAGCCTGCAACAAGTAGTCAACAATCGTGGTTTCCATCAGGCCGCAGGCAACACCGATTTCGGGTTTGCGAAGGGCGGTTGCGGTGATTTCGGCCCACAACGCGCCATCTTTGTTGCATTGATGCTCAACCAGCTTGATCCGTACTTGTTGCCGCATCGTTGCAATCGGGTCATCCGAGGCGAAGATCGGCAGGAAGTCGCGGGCCATGTCCTCAATATCCAGCGCAATTAGCGCCTGCACGATGGCAGCCTTCGACGCAAAATAGCGATAGAAATTGCCCACGCTCATGCCCGCGGCGCGCGCAAGGTCTTGCATGGATGCGCCGTCAAAACCCTTTTCGGCAAAGGCTTGCCGCGCGGCCACCAGAATTTCGGACACCCGCGCATCGGCAGGGCTGTCAGGTGCGGGGTGGGGTAGGCTGACGGTATCGGCAGAAGGCACGATGCATCCTCACAGAATGAACGTTCATTCATTACCATTGCTGCACTTGCACGGTCAAGCAAAATTCCGCCGGTAACTGCCTCGGCGATAAACGGCGGCGCATTGCTGTTTGCGGGCCGCTCAGTTGCGCAGCACAGCGGGGGCGTGTATCACGCGGAAAACCACTGCGGGGGATATAGATGCGTCGGGTTGTCATTACGGGTCTGGGAATGGTCACGCCGCTGGCTTGTGGCGTCGAAGAAACCTGGAGCCGCCTTTTGGCCGGGCAATCCGGGGCGGGGCCGATCACCCGCTTTGATGCCTCTAATGTGGTAACGCAATACGCCTGCGAAATTCCCTTCGGCGATGGCAGCGACGGCACCTTCAATCCCGACGATTGGATGGAGCCGAAAGACCGCCGCAAGGTCGATGATTTCATCCTGTATGGCATGGCAGCAGCCGTGCAAGCGGTGCGCGACAGCGGCTGGGAGCCTGCGACCGAAGAAGACCGTGAGCGCACCGGCGTGATGATCGGTTCTGGCATCGGCGGGTTGACCTCGATCGCCGAAACCGCCGTGCTGATCAAGGAAAAAGGCCCCAAGCGCGTCTCTCCGTTCTTCATCCCCGGTTCGCTGATCAACCTGATCTCGGGCCAGGTCTCGATCCGTTTCGGCTTCAAAGGCCCGAACCACGCCGTTGTGACCGCTTGCTCGACCGGCGCGCATGCCATTGGCGATGCGGCGCGACTGATCCAGTGGGGCGACGCCGATGTGATGCTGGCAGGCGGTGCCGAAGCGCCGATTTCGGAAATCGGCATCGCAGGCTTCAACGCTTGCAAGGCGCTGTCGACCAAACGCGGCGACGATCCGACCAAAGCCAGCCGCCCCTATGACGCCGACCGCGATGGCTTCGTGATGGGCGAGGGCGCAGGCGTGGTGGTGCTGGAGGAATACGAACACGCCAAGGCACGCGGCGCGAAAATCTACGCCGAAGTCCTAGGCTATGGCCTGACCGGCGACGCCCACCACATCACCGCCCCAGCCGAGGATGGCGACGGCGGCTTCCGCAGCATGAAAATGGCGCTGAAACGCGCCAATATCGACCCTGTCGCCATCGACTACATCAACGCCCACGGCACCTCGACCATGGCCGACACCATCGAACTCGGTGCTGTCGAACGCATGATGGGCGATGCGGCAGCCAAAGCCACGATGTCGTCGACCAAATCCTCCATCGGCCACCTGCTCGGTGCCGCTGGTGCCGTCGAGGCAATCT
Organism: Cypionkella sinensis; assembly: GCF_042646385.1. Lineage (NCBI taxonomy): Bacteria > Pseudomonadati > Pseudomonadota > Alphaproteobacteria > Rhodobacterales > Paracoccaceae > Cypionkella > Cypionkella sinensis. Next base: position 726,275 of record NZ_JBHRTO010000001.1, read on the forward strand.
TCTGCGTCCTCGCCATCCGCGACCAGATCGCCCCGCCCACCATCAACCTCGACACCCCGGCGGTCGAACCGAAACTCGACCTTGCGCCAAACAAGGCGGTGAAGCGCCCGATCAACATCGCTTTGTCGAACTCGTTCGGCTTTGGCGGCACCAATGCCAGCCTCGTGCTGGGCAAGGTCGCCAACTGATGTGGCGCTCCATCGCCTCCAACGCGCTGACGCTGTTCATCGTCGCGCTGATCCTGGCCTTTGGCCTGATCGCTTGGGGGCGACAAGCCTTCACCGGGCCGGGGCCCTTGGCGCAAGCCATCTGCTTCAAGGTCGATAAAGGCGCCAGCCTCGCGCAAATCAGCCGCGGGCTGGAGGCCGAGGGCGCAATCTCTGACGCCCGCGTCTTCCGCATCGGCGCGGACTACTCCCAAGCCGCCAAAGATCTGAAATTCGGCAGCTACCTGATCCAGCCCGCTTCCTCGATGGGTGAAGTTCTGACAGCCCTAACCGCGGGCGGTCAGTCCACCTGTGGGCGTGAGGTGAACTTCCGCATCTCGGTCGCCAGCGCCGAGGTCGTGCTGCGCGAGCTTGACCCCGCCACCAACCGCTATGTCGAGGTCGCCAAATTCGACCCCGCCAAGGATGCTGCCCCCACCGCCTACCTTGACGCCGCCCAAGCCCCCGACATCCGCTGGCGCATCACTTTGGCCGAGGGTGTCACCTCGTGGCAGGTCGTCGATGCCCTGAAACGCGCCGATTTCCTCGAAGGCAAGATCGACAAACTGCCCGCCGAAGGCACGCTCTCGCCCGACAGTTACGAGGTCGACAAGGGCTTTGACCGCGCCACGCTGGTCGCCGACATGGAAGCCCGCCAAGCCAAAACCCTCGCCGAACTCTGGGCCACCCGCGCCGAGGGCCTGCCCTACAAGACCCCGGAAGAAGCGCTGGTGATGGCCTCGATTGTCGAGAAGGAGACCGGGATCCCGACCGAACGCAAGCAAGTGGCAAGCGTGTTCATCAACCGTCTAGCCAAGGGCATGAAACTGCAAACCGACCCGACCGTGATCTATGGCGTGACCAAAGGCGAGGGCGTGCTGGGCCGTGGCCTGCGCCAGTCCGAACTGAAACGCGAAACGCCGTGGAACACCTATGTCATCAACGGCCTGCCGCCGACCCCCATCGCCAACCCCGGCCGCCTGAGCATCGAAGCCGCCCTAAACCCGGATACCACGCCGTTCCTTTACTTCGTAGCGGATGGCTCCGGCGGCCACGCCTTCGCCGAGACTTTGGCGCAGCATAATGAGAACGTCACCAAATGGCGGGCGATTGAAGCCGCCAAGGGCGAAGAAGCGGCGGTTGGGGTGCAGGAGTAGGCGGCAGTTGCTAACAGGCGAAACACTGTATTTTCTCTATGATAGGGTGTTAACCGCTTAAAGCACTTTTTCTGTCAGATGTCGCCGAGAATTGTATGGCCGTTTGCGCCTTGAAAGATACTTGTTTCGCTCAATCCAAGTGTAGCTGGCATTTGATACCAAATAAATGCATAATGAAATGGCTGCGATTGTCAGCCATATGCTGAATTGATCCGATGGTGCGCCTGAAAAATGCAGGATGATTCCTATTACCAAAGTGTGAACAAGATAGGTTGAATAAGACGCATCGCCCAGTTTTATAAGAAACTCAATGACAAAAAAGCGGAGCCTCGCAATCGGCTCAGTCAGTAAAGTCAGACAGACAAGAAGACCGGCAAGGGCGGTGCGCTTGGCGCTGCCATCCTGTGCAATAAAGGCAATAGCCGTTGCCGTAGATCCCGTTATCAAGACAAGCGCTATTCGAGATTTACATGACATTTCTCCAAATCTTCTCCCCGCCGAAATAAGACTTGCAATAATTAGTCCCATTAAGAAGGCGTGCAGACGATGGCTTGACGCAATCTCCGAGAATGCAATGTCCTTCGGGTAGACAGCAGGCAGCAGCAGCAATATCGCAGCACATATAGTCAGTGCAAATTTCTTGGAAATCAGAAGGCTTAGTGCCAGGATTGCGTAGAAAAACATCTCATAGTTCAATGTCCAGCCCACGGTCAGGGTTGGGAACACGCCGATACCGGAAGGATTGCTATGCGGTATGAAGAACATTGAATACAGAACTGAGGCGATATTGGCGCCAGTGAATTGAAATTCTATTGGAAATAGATAAATGCAAATGATTGTTGCAATGGTGTAAAGCCAATAGGCCGGGGTGATGCGAAGGATACGATCGGCAATAAAGTCCCTCGCTGTTTGATGCGGGTTTTTTGCCGAGAAGTACATAACAAAACCACTAAGCACAAAAAATAAATCAACGCCGAAACCACCAAAGGTCGCAAAGAAATATCCTGTGACAGTCTCGAATTCGAAATTATAATACATTTGCATGAAGTGGTGATAAAATACCATCCATGCCGCCACAGCCCGCAGAATCTGGAGCGATCTATATCTGCCCTGTGATTCAGAGGCAATCAACAGAATGTCCCAGGTCTGGTTGACATTTCTAATCGTCCGCCCCAAAATTACTCAGCATATACATCAATTTTGCCGCAAGAATGGATCACAATCAAGCTGCTTTAGTGCTCTCTCTGCCAAACTTGCTTCGCAATATTGAAATTCCCGTCCTCATCCGACCATGAGATGATGGTGCTTTAGATCCACTGTTCGGGCCGCAGCTGACACCTTAATGCCCGCTCAACGCCATCACCAGTCGCCTTAATATCCCGCACATAAAGACGGCCTCGCATCGGCGCTCGTCTCAAGCCCCAAACGTCCCACTACCTCAACTCCGCCCCTCAAGGCCCGCCCGCGCCGCGCCATCCGCCCCCGGCACCCGCATCTCGAAGGTGTCGCGGATCACCGCATAGTCGAAATACCCCATCCGGGCGATGGGTTCGATCGCGGCAATGTCCAGCCGGCCATTCGGGCGGATCACCTGATCGTTGATATGGATCATTTCAACCTGCGCAAACACGATATCGACCGTGCCCACCGCCGATGCGCCGCGCTGGGTATGGGTGTTCAGATAGCGGCACTCAAACTTGCAGGGGCTTTCGGCCACCATCGGCACCCGGTAGTTATCGGCATAAACCTTCGTCACATTCAGATGATCGAACTCGCTTTCCTCGGGCGGCAGCGCCATCGCGCTGATGTTCACCGCGTCGCGCAGCGCATAGGTCGCCATGTTCCAGACAAACCAGCCGGTTTCCTCGGCATTCAGCACCGTATCCTTGCGCCGCCCGTCCGGGTAGCGGTTGGCCGCAAACATTACCATTGGCGGGTCAAACGTCAGGTTCTGCCATTGGCTATAGGGCGCGATATTCTCGATCCCCGCCGCGCTGACGCTGGAAAGCCAACCAATCGGGCGCGGCACCGTGCAGCTCTTGAACGGCGAATAGGGCAGGGGGCAGGGCTCTAGATGCGGGGCATACTTCATGTCATCGACCTTTCAGGGCGGGCTCTTAAAATATACATCCGATATATCGGTAGTGTGTCAAGCAGGATGTTTGTAGCATTGTCGCCGACAAGGCCAGACAGGGCGCGATATGACCAAGACCGATCAAGCCATCGACCAGTTGCAGCGCATGATCGAACATGGCGATCTGAAGCCGGGCTCCATGGTGTCTGAAAGCCAGTTGGTCGAGATCACGGGCTTTGGCCGCACCCCGATCCGCGAGGCGATCCAGCGCCTTGCCACCGCGCGCATGATCCGGGTCCATCCCAGTAAAGGCTTGGAAATTCCCGCGATATCGGTCGAGGATCAACTTAGCGCCTTAGAATTGCGCCGTCCTATAGAGGTTCTGGCCGTCGAACTTGCTGCCGCCCGCGCGGGCGCTCCACAGCGCGCAGCGATGCAAGAGCTCGCGGCCAGGCTGGCTGGCAGGTTTGGGCTTCGCGATTACACAGAAACGGTGCGCAGAACCCATGCAATGATTATCGAGGCGGCGCAAAACCCATATCTCAGCGCGGCAATGCTGCCGTTACAGGCGCTGTCGCGGCGGTTCTGGATCACTTATCTGCGTGATGAAGTGGCCGAGATCGCGCGCGGGGGTGCGTTGCACCGTCAGATGTTATCGGCGATCGCCTCAGGCGATAAGGTGGCAGCACGCGCTGCGTCGCTGGCGCTGAATGATTATCTTGTAGCCCACGCCGTAGCCGTCATAGCCCGCCGCGCTGCGCCGACGTCTGCCGATTAAACTGCGCCCAGGGCTTGCAAGAGGGGGGTCATGTTAGGGCAAACCTTAACAAATCCTTGGACCGGCCTCGGAACGCCTGCCACCCCCAGCGATTTCTTGACTCAAGGCGGGCAGGGGCCTAGCCTTTCCGCATTATATTTTCAAAGGCTTTGCCATGGTTGGATTTCCCGCAGCCCGCATGACGGACATGCACACCTGCCCCATGTGTATGGGGGCACCTTTCCCCATCATGCCGCCCGCCTTTCCAACTGTGATGATCGGGGGCTTGCCCGCCGCGCGGTTGACCGACCTCTGCGCCTGTCTGATCCCCGCTTTGGTGCCGATCCCCTCGGTCGATCCGATTGCCTTCGGCTCACCAACCGTGCTGATCGGCGGGCAACCGGCGGCGCGGCAGTTTGATCCGACGATGAAAGGTGGCGCGATCATTCTTGGTTTGCCGACGGTTCTGATCGGCATCGTGGCGACTCCTGCACCCGGAGAACCCGGTGCGCTGAATATATGGGAGGAGGTGCTGCCCGATGGCTCTACCGTCACCCATGTTGGCCCCAATATCACTATCAAGGGCACCAAGGCATTTCGGGATGCCGTGGTGCAGGATTTGCAGCGGCTGGATTCAACGCCGTCGGGGCAGGCGTTGCTGACCAGCCTGAACGCGCCGGGCAAGGGGCCGGTGACGATTGTCGCCACGACAGGCGGGAATGAGGTGGATGGCACGGGGGCGGGGGCTAATCGCAACCCGGATGGCACGCCGGGGGCGGGGTCGGGTAGCACGCTGCATTACAACCCGGACAAGACCCAGATCGGCGATGGCTCGCAACCCTATATGACCCGTCCGCCCGCGGTGGCCTTGGGGCATGAGTTGAATCATTGCGAGCAGGCGCAGAATGGCACCTGGACCAATGACAGCACCGGCGGGACGAACAACAATGAACTCGAGGCGGTGGGGCTGCCGCCCTATCAGAACAACCCGCATTCCGAAAACAATATCCGCAAAGACCTGGGCCAGCCGCCCCGGACCAAATACTAGATGCGCGCGCTGGCCCTGATCATCGGGTTGGCCGCAATGAGTGCCGAGGCACAGGAGCAAGCTATGGGTGTGCTGAAAGACGGCGATGTCAGTGTCAGCGTGACGTGGGATGTGAACCCGTCGGGCGTGGTGGGAGTTTACCGGGTCAGCAATGCAGGGGCGGCGCAGGTCTATGTGTTTGACCGGCTTTACCGCACCGCTGTGACAGGATTTCGCAGCGTTGACCCCGATTATGCCTGGCACTGGCTGGAGCCTGAGGGGGTTCTGCGGGTGGCGAAGTTTGTGCCGCAGGTGCCTGCTGGCAAGAAGGTGGAAAGCCCCGAGGTGGCCTATGCCCGCGTGCTGGCGGCGGGGGCGGTGCTGGAGGGAAGGGTGCTGCTGTCGGGGCGGTTGGATCAGGACTTGCCTTACGGCGTGGCCCCGACGCTGCCGGCTGTGGCGACCGTCAAGGCACTGGTGTTCTCGGTTGGCTATGCCGAGGTGGACCCGCAGATTGAGGCCAATCCGATCAAGGCAGGGGATGAAGTGGTGCTGTCATTGCCGTTTGACTGGCTGATCACGCATCAACGGATTGTCAGTGCAGAGCCGTTCGCGGCGGCGGTGCCAATGCTGCCATAGGGGGGGGATTGACCTTAATCTTGGGCTGAGTGGCGAAGGCCATCGCCTTCGCCATGCGGTGCAGGTGCCGCTGAAACCGCCGGGCCCCAAAGGCCCGGCCAGCGCCCGCCCCGCCCTCGGCGGGCGCTTCTCGCCCGCCGGGTCGGGCGCTGGACTCAGTGGGTTTGTTGCTGAACTGACTACAGGGTGAAACCGCACACGCGGGCGGGGAAACGCAATGCGTTTCCTGTCTCCGCCCGAAAACAGGCGGGCCCATGGTGATGTGACTGCTTGCTGCGGGAGGGCTGGTGATCGGCTTCCCATCTGGGAATGACTTGTGGTTTGAGCGGCATTTCTTGGCAGTTTGCACAACATGTTGTGGTTATGCGAGAAAGTTCGGGGTTGTAGCCGATTTTCCGGGCGCAGGATTTCATCGGTTTGCCGCTTGAGGCGGTGGCCGTTGCCTTGAGAAAAAATGAACGAAAGATTAAACGAACGTGCGCTAACCATTTGATATAAAACGGTTTAACTTGACTCTGCGCGCGCTCTGATCTATAGATTTTGACATGCTGGATGAGGTGACGGAACGGCCAGGGGCGCAAGCCCCTTCGGCCGTTTTTTCATTTCACTCGTGCGGGGGCAGCATGAGAGGCGGGCATAACGGGCATGACAGTAAATTTCTCCATCGGAGAACCATCGCCAGGCGATCTGCTGGCGGATGCAGAGCAATTTTATGAATCCACGGTCTTGGATTTGCTGCGCGCGGTCAACGCACTGAAAGCGGGCGAATACGAGGCTGCAAAGGCTGTGCCGCAGACGGTGCGGGATTTGCGGCTGGCGCTGGATTTGGTCCATAGTGAAAGGGGACGTCTTGAAAAACTTCGCAAACAGGTTGCCGGGGCTGTCGGAACCGGCACACTCGACTTACACGACGCACGCGATGAGATCGGGAGCCGACTGGCTCGCCTCCGCAACGCAAGCGCAGGTTGACGAATTCCTTGATGGCCTGAGCGAGAATGCGCTTTTGGCACTGCCGTGGATGTTCGAGTTCTGGGCGCTGCCGCATCAACTGCCGCCTGCGGGCGCGTGGAAAACCTAGGTGATCATGGGCGGGCGTGGGGCGGGCAAAACCCGCGCCGGGTCTGAATGGGTGCGATCCGAGGTCGAGGGGGCGGGTCCGTTGGACCCCGGCCGCTCGCGCCGCGTGGCGCTGGTGGGCGAGACCGTGGATCAGGTGATCGCCGTGATGATCGAGGGGGAAAGCGGTATCCTGAAATCGTCACCGCCCGACCGGCGGCCGGAATGGCAGGCGACGAAAAAGCAACTGCTCTGGCCGAATGGCGCGGTGGCGCAGGTCTATTCGGCACATGACCCGGACAGCCTGCGTGGGCCGCAGTTTGATGCGGCTTGGGTTGACGAGTTGGCGAAATGGCCGAAGGCCGAAGAGGCCTGGGATCAGTTGCAGTTTGCGCTGCGCTTGGGGGAAAACCCGCGTCAGGTGGTGACGACAACGCCGCAGAATGTGGGCGTGCTGAAAAACATCCTGCAAAACCCGCGACGGTGATGACCCATGCGCCGACCGAGGCCAACCGGGCGTATCTGGCGGCCTCTTTCCTTGAAGAGGTGCGCGACCGCTATGCGGGCACGACGCGCGGCGCGCAAGAGTTGGACGGGCTGTTGATCGAGGATGTCGAAGGCGCGCTCTGGACCACGGTGATGCTGGAGAAGGGCCGGATCACCGAAGCCCCGCGGTTGCAGCGCATTGTGGTGGCGGTGGACCCACCCGTGACGGGGCATGGCAAATCGGATGAATGCGGCATCGTGGTGGTGGGGGCGATCACCGAAGGGCCGACGCAGAACTGGCAGGCGGTGGTGCTGGCCGATTGCTCGGTGAAGGGGGCGTCGCCTGACCAATGGGCGCGCGCGGCTATTGCCGCGATGGAGCGGTTTGGCGCGGATCGGCTGGTGGCCGAGGTCAATCAGGGCGGCGATCTGGTGGAGGGGGTGATCCGGCAGGTGGACCCTCTGGTGCCGTTCCGGGCGGTGCGGGCCAGCAAGGGCAAGGGCATCCGCGCCGAGCCGGTGTCGGCGCTGTATGAGCAGGGTCGGGTGAGCCACATGCGCGGCCTTGCGGCGCTGGAGGCGCAGATGCTGCAGATGACGGCGCAGGGCTATCTCGGCAAAGGCTCGCCCGACCGGCTGGATGCGCTGGTCTGGGCGCTGACCGATCTGATCGTGGAGCCTGCCGAGACCTATCGGCGGCCACAGGTGCGGGGGGTTTGAGGCTGTGTTGCGTGCCTGCCCGGTGCAGCGCGCGCTGGGTTGGCGGGGTTTAAACCTTTCGGGTCTAGAACGGATTTCAGACAAGCGCAGACCATGACGGCGGTAGGTGCAGGGATAGAGGAGCTTTGACGCATGGTGTTCGATTTTCTGAAACGCACGCGCCCGGTGGTGGAAACCAAGGCTTCGGCCACCGGGCGGGTGGTGGCTTGGGGGAGTTCGGGCCGCGTGGCGTGGAGCCCGCGCGATCTGGTCTCGCTGGCGAAATCCGGGTTTCAGGGCAATCCGATGGGGTTTCGGGCGGTCAAGCTGATCTCGGAAGCCGCAAGCGCGATGCCGCTGGTGTTGCAGGACGACACGCGGCGGTTTGACAGCCATCCGGTGCTGGATCTGATGCGTCGCCCGAATGGCGCGCAGGGGCGGGCGGAGTTTCTGGAGGCGGTTTACGGCCATCTTTTGCTGTCGGGCAATGCCTATATCGAGGCGGTGCCGGGTGCGGGGTCGGTGCCGGGGGAGTTGCATGTGCTGCGCTCGGACCGGATGGCGCTGGTGCCGGGGGCGGATGGCTGGCCGGTGGCGTATGACTATTCGGTCGGCGGGCGCACGCATCGGTTTGCGATGACGCAGGAGTGCCAGCCGATCTGCCATATCAAGACCTTCCATCCGTCGGATGATCACTATGGCTTCAGCCCATTGCAGGCGGCGGCGGTGGCGATTGACGTGCATAGTTCGGCAAGTGCCTGGTCAAAGGCGCTGTTGGATAATGCGGCGCGGCCTTCGGGGGCGATTGTCTACAAGGGTGCCGATGGGCAAGCGCAGCTTTCCACCGATCAGTATGACCGGCTGGTGTCCGAGATGGAGATGCACCATCAGGGCGCGCGCAATGCCGGGCGACCGATGCTGCTGGAAGGGGGCTTGGATTGGAAGCCGATGGGATTCTCGCCTTCGGATATGGAGTTTCAGCAGACCAAAGAGGCTGCGGGGCGCGAGATTGCCACAGCGTTCGGCGTGCCGCCGATGCTGATGGGGATACCGGGCGATGCGACCTATGCCAATTACCAAGAGGCCAACCGCGCGTTTTACCGTCTGACCGTGCTGCCATTGGTGGCGCGGGTGACGGCGGGAATTTCGCATTGGCTTTCCACCTTCACCGGCGAATTGGTCGAATTGCGCCCCGATCTGGACCAGATCCCGGCGCTGGCGGTGGAGCGCGATCAGCTTTGGGCGCGGGTAGGCACGGCAGAGTTCCTGACCGAAGTCGAAAAGCGCATCCTGCTGGGCCTGCCGCGCATCCAGGAGGGCGCATGACGCCGCCGCGCAAGGCGTCTGACGGCTCGCGCTATCTCTACGACAGTTTCGATGCCGCCGCCGCGCGGATCGAGGCGAATGAGCGTGTGGCCGAAGAGCGTTGGGCGGCGCTGGATTACCGGCTGGGCCAGATTGATGCGGTGCTGGAGCGGTTGGAGAAGCGCATCTGGGTGGGCGTCTACGGGGTGGCGGCGTTCTTGCTGGCCCAGATGGCCGAGGCCGTGATGCAGGCGGCAACCAAGTAAGGCTGCGGCGAAATGATGGGGGATGCGATGAATTGGAAGATGCAAGGCGCACCAGAGTGCAAGTTTCAGCAGCCCGAAGCGCGGCTGGTGGTGACGGATGGCACGCAGATCGAAGGCTATGCCAGCCTGTTCGGCAAGCGCGACCAGGGCGGCGATGTGGTGCAGAAGGGGGCCTATGCGGCCAGCCTTTCGCGGCTGACCACGCAGGGCCGTGCCGTGAAAATGCTGTGGCAGCATGACCCGAGCCAGCCGATTGGCATCTGGGATGAGGTGCGCGAGGACGGCGTGGGCCTGTGGGTCAAAGGCCGCATTCTGCCCGAAGTCGAAAAGGGGCGCGAGGCGGCGGCCCTGCTGGCGGCGGGGGCGATTGACGGATTGTCGATTGGCTACCGCACTGTCCGAGCAGAACGCGACGGCAAGGGGCAACGCCTTTTGTCCGAGCTGGAGCTTTGGGAGGTGTCTCTTGTGACCTTCCCGATGCTTCCCGAAGCGCGGGTTTCGGCCAAGGGCGATGCGCCTGACGCCGATCTCTGGCGCAGCATGGTGCAGTTGTTTGACGACGCGCGCCGATCTCTGGCCGAGCGCAACTAGCGGCCTTTCACGAGCAATTACGGGGAAATCAAGATGACCGAGACGAAGGCTCGGGCCGGTGAGGCTTTGCCTGCCGCCCAGAATTTCGGCCAGAACTCTGGCCAGACGACGGCTGCTTATCCGGCGGCGGAGATGAAAGCCGCCATGACAGGTTTTCTGAGTGCCTTCAAAGGCTTTCAGGACGACGTGAAACAATCGCTTCAACAACAGGACGAAAGATTGACCATGCTTGATCGCAAACAGATGACGTATGCCCGCCCCGCTTTGTCGGCCCATGCCGAGGTGGAAGTGCCGCACAAGAAGGCGTTTGGCGCTTACCTGCGCAGTGGCGATGATGATGGCCTGCGCGGGCTGGTGCTGGAAGGCAAGGCAATGTCCAGCGCCGTTGCCGCTGATGGTGGCTATCTGGTGGACCCCCAAACCGCGGACAGCATCCGCTCGATGCTGGTATCCACCTCAAGCCTGCGGGCGATTGCGAATGTGGTGCAGATTGATGCGACCTCGTTCGACGTGCTGATCGACCGTTCGGAAGTGGGCTCGGGCTGGGCGACGGAAGTGGCGGCGACCACGGAAACCGCAACGCCGACTATCGAGCGTATTTCGATCAAGCTGCATGAGCTGTCGGCGATGCCGAAGGCCAGCCAGCGCTTGCTGGATGACAGTGCGTTTGATGTGGAAGGCTGGCTGGCTGGCAAGATCGCCACGCGTTTCATCCGCGCCGAGGCTGCGGCGTTCATCAACGGCACGGGCGTGGATCAGCCGAAGGGCATTCTGCTGCCGACCAAGGTCGCCAATGCGTCCTGGACCTGGGGCAATATCGGCTACATCCCGACCGGGGCTGCGGCGGATTTCGCGCCGACCAACTCGGTCGATTGCATCATCAGCCTGGTCTATGCGCTGACCGCTGATTACCGCGCCAACGCCAGCTTTATCATGAACTCGAAAACCGCAGGGGCGGTGCGCAAGATGAAGGATGCCGATGGCCGCTTCATGTGGTCGGATGGCTTGGCCGCTGCCGATCCGTCGCGCCTGATGGGCTATCCGGTGCTGATCTGCGAGGACATGCCGGACATTGCCGCCAACGCCTATGCGATTGCGTTTGGCGATTTCAAATCGGCCTACACGATTGCCGAGCGGCCTGACCTGCGCATCCTGCGCGACCCGTTCTCGGCCAAGCCGAACGTGCTGTTCTATGCATCCAAGCGCGTGGGCGGCGATGTGACCGACTTTGCCGCGATCAAACTGCTGAAAATCGCGGTTTCCTGACGCTGTAACGACTGCCCGGCCCGATTTGGGCCGGGCAATGGACGCGTGCCAAAGGGCCGCGCCGTCTGGCTGCTCCCCTCCGTTCGAGCGGTGCGGGGTGCGCGTCCATGGCCTTTGGTGGGCTTGTTTTGGGGCAAGAGGGGTTTGGCGATGATGTTGACGGAAATCACCAGCGTGGCGGCGGCCAGTCTGCCCGTGCAGGCGCTGAAGGATCATTTGCGGCTGGGGTCGGGCTTTGCCGATGACGGGATGCAGGATGGCTTGATCGAAAGCTATCTGCGCGCGGCGATGGCGGCGATTGAAGGGCGGATCGGCAAGGTGCTGTTGGCGCGGCGGTTTCAGTTGACGCTGCAGGATTGGCGCGCGCGGGGCGAGCAGCCTTTGCCGGTGGCTCCGGTCACGGCGCTGGTGTCGGTGACGCTGGTCGATGTGAACGCGGTTAGCACGGTGGTGGGGGTTGATCGCTACCGGCTGGTGCAGGACACGCATCGGCCGAAGTTGATCGCGGCGGGGGTGCTGCTGCCGACGGTGCCGGTGGATGGCCGGGTTGAGGTGGTGTTTGACGCAGGCTTTGGCGCGGCATGGGGTGCGGTGCCGGTCGATCTGGCGCAGGCGGTGTTGTTGCTGGCGGCGGAGTTTTACGAGAACCGGCATGACATGGGGCAGCGCGTGGCGGGCGTGCCGCTGGCGGTGCAGGCGCTGATTGAGCGCTGGCGCACGGTGCGCGTGCTGGGCGGAGGTGCGGCATGAGTGCGGTTCAGCTGAACCGCAAGCTGGTGCTGGAGGCGCCGCAGAATGTGGCCGATGGCGCGGGCGGGTTTGTGCGCGCCTGGAGCGTTCTGGGCACGCTGTGGGGCGATGTGCAGCCCGGATCTGGACGTGAGGCTGCGGGGGTTGAGGTGGTCCTGGCCGCGGTGCCTTACAAGATCACCGTGCGGGGCGCGGCTGTCGGCTCGCCCCGCCGCCCAAAGCCCGAGCAACGTTTGCGCGATGGCGCGCGGGTTTTCACCATTCTGGCCGTCACCGAGCATGATCAAGACGCGCGCTATCTGACCTGCTTTGCCCGCGAGGAGGTGCCGACATGAGCTATCACGCGGCGGCAGCGCTTCAGGCGGCAATTTACGCGCGCCTTGCCGGATTTGCAGGTTTAGCGGGTGTCAGCATCGTGGATGCGATGCCTGCGGGGGCGGCTTTGGGCACGTTTGTGCTGATCGGCCCCGAGCAGGTGATTGATCAATCCGACAAATCCGGCGGCGGGGCAGAACACCGGCTGGAGATTGCGGTGATCAGCGATGCCAGCGGCTTTCTGACCGCCAAGCAGGTGGCGGGTGCGGTCTCGCAGGCTTTGGTGGGGGCCGCTTTGACGCTGGCGACGGGGCGGCTGGTGTCGATCCAGTTCCTGCGGGCCAGCGCGCGGCGGCTGGAGGCGGGCGATACGCGGCGGATCGACATGACGTTCCGGGCGCGGATCGAGCTTTGAAATAGCGCCCTGCGGGGCAATGAGGAGATGACTATGGCAGTGCAGAACGGCAAAGACCTGCTGATCAAGGTCGATATGGTGGGCGACGGCACTTTCGTCACGGTGGCGGGGCTGCGGGCGACACGGATCAGTTTCAACGCCGAAACCGTGGATGTGACCAGCCTGGAAAGTGCGGGCGGTTGGCGCGAATTGCTGGCGGGGGCGGGGGTGAAAACTGCGTCGATCTCAGGCTCGGGTGTGTTTCGGGACGAGACCACCGATGCGCGGGCGCGGCAGATCTTCTTTGATGCCGAAATGCCGCTGTTTCAGGTGGTGATCCCCAGCTTTGGCGTGGTCGAAGGTGCGTTCCAGATCACCGCCATCGAATATGCCGGCAGCCACAACGGCGAGGCGACCTATGAGATGACGCTCGCCTCGGCAGGGGCCCTGACGTTTACGGCGCTCTGATGGCCAATCCTTATGCGGGCGAAGTGGCGGTTGTGCTGGATGGCGTGGCGCATGTCGCCAAGCTGACTTTGGGCGCGCTCGCCGAGTTGGAGACGGCGCTTGGCGCGGACTCCTTGGTCGATCTGGTCGAACGGTTCGAATCCGGCAAGGTCTCGACCCGCGATGTGCTGGCGCTGATCGTCGCGGGCCTGCGGGGTGGCGGCTGGCAGGGCACGGCGGAACATCTGCGCACGGTGGAAATCGGCGGTGGCCCGGTTGAGGCCGCACGGGCCGCAGCGGAATTGCTGGCGCGGGCGTTCGCGCTGCCGGGCGAGGCATGAAGATCGACTGGCCGGGGCTGATGCGCGCCGGAATGGGCGAACTGCGGCTGCCGCCTGCGGTATTCTGGGCGCTGTCGCCGATTGAGTTGAGGATCATGTTGGGGGCGGAGGCTGTGGTGCCGCCCCTGACGCGGGCGCGGCTGGAGGAATTGGCCGCAGCCTATCCCGATTTCGGGACAGATTTCAGCAAAGGGGCGGGCGATGGCGACGGTAGAGGAGTTGCAGGACCAGATTGCGGCGCTTGAGGCCACGCTTTCCGGCACCACCGGCATGGTGGGTGCCTTCGAGGGCGAGCTGTCGCGGATGCGCGAAACCATGGTGTTCACGGGGCGCGAGGTGAATGTGCTGTCCAGCGGCATCGGTGGCGGTTTGCGCAGGGCTTTTGACGGGCTGGTGTTTGACGGTGCCAAGCTTTCGGATGCGTTGAAATCTGTGGCGAAATCTTTGGCGGATACCGTCTACAGCATCGCGATGCGGCCCGTGCAGAACGCTTTGGGTGGCGCGATTGCCTCGGGTTTGGGTGGTTTGATGAGCGGCATCATGCCGTTCGAGAAGGGCGGTAGCTTTGCCCAAGGCCGGGTGATGCCCTTCGCCAAGGGTGGGGTTGTTAGCCAAGCCACGCCATTTGCGATGCGCGGCGGTCAGGGGCTGATGGGCGAGGCGGGGCCAGAGGCGATCATGCCGCTGGCGCGTGGCGCGGATGGCCGCCTCGGCGTGCAGACCACGGGCGGCGCGCGCGCGGTGACGGTGGTGATGAACATCACCACACCCGATGTGCAGGGCTTTCAACGCAGCCAGACGCAGATTGCCGCGCAGGCTCAGCGGATGCTGGCGCGCGGCCAACGCAATCGGTGAGGGGAAGACATGGCTTTTCACGAGATCAGATTTCCGGCCAATGTCAGCTTTGGCAGCCAGGGCGGGCCCGAGCGGTTGACCGAGATTGTCACGCTGGCAAACGGCTTTGAAGAACGCAACACGCCGTGGGAACATTCGCGCAGGCGCTATGACGCGGGCTTTGGGCTGCGCAGTCTTGAGGATGTCGATGCGCTGCTGGCGTTTTTTGAGGCGCGTCGGGCGCGGCTGCATGCGTTTCGCTGGAAGGATTGGTCGGACTTCAAATCCTGCGGCGGCAATCAGGCGATTGCGGCCACCGATCAGTTGATCGGGGTCGGCGACGGGGTGACGACGGCTTTTGCGCTGAAAAAGGCCTATCTTTCTGGCACGGCCAGCTACATCCGCCCGATTGCAAAGCCCGTGGCGGGCACGGTGATCGTGGCGATTGCCAATGATCCGAAGGTCGAGGGGCTGGAGTTCAGCGTCGATGCTGCAACCGGGATCGTCAGCTTTACCACGCCGCCTGACATCGGCGCATTGATCACCGCCGGGTATGAATTTGACGTGCCGGTGCGGTTTGATGCCGATGTGATTCAAACCTCGGTCGCCTCGTTCCGGGCGGGTGACGTGCCGAATGTGCCGATTGTCGAGGTGCGGATATGAGTGCGCGGCAGGATTTGCTCGATCACTTGGGTCAGGGGGTGACGACGGTGTGTCGCGCCTGGCTGGTGACACGCCGCGATGGCGTGCAGTTCGGCTTTACCGATCACGATGGCGATTTGGGCTTTGAGGCGCATGTGTTCAAGGCCAGCTCTGGCATGACGGCGCGCACCTTGCAGCAGACCACGGGTTTGTCGGTTGATAACTCGGAAACCGTTGGGGCACTGTCAGATGCGGCCGTCGATGAGGCCGATCTGATCGCCGGGCGCTTTGATGGCGCCGAGGTGCGCGCCTGGTTGGTGAATTGGGCCGATCCCGCCCAGCGCATCGAGCAGTTCCGCGGCAATCTGGGCGAGATCAGCCGCGCCGGTGGCGCATTCAAGGCCGAGTTGCGCGGGCTGACCGATCGGTTGAACCAACCGCAGGGGCGTATCTTTCAGCGCAACTGCACAGCGGTTCTGGGGGATGCACGCTGCAAGGTCGATCTGACTGCGCCGGGGCATTTTGCCCAAAGCGCCATCGTCGGGTTTGATGCGCTGAACCGGGTGGTGTTCGAGGGATTAGGCGCTTTTGCCGACCGCTGGTTCGAACGCGGACGCTTTGTGGTGATCTCGGGGGCAGCGGCGGGTCTGGTCGGCGTGATCAAGTTTGATCGCTTGGCGGATGGCCAGCGCATTGTTGATCTGTGGCATGACCTTGGTGCGCAGATCGCGATTGGCGATCAGGTGCGGCTGGAAGTGGGTTGTGATCGGATGTCATCGACCTGCCGCGCGAAATTTGCCAACTTCGCCAACTTCCGCGGCTTTCCGCATATTCCGGGCGAGGACTGGTTGGCGTCTTACCCGGTCAGCAGCCGTGCCAATGATGGCGGGAGCTTGGGGCGATGAGCCGTGCTCTGATCGTAGAGGCCGCACGCGGCTGGATCGGCACGCCCTATCTGCATCAGGCCAGTGTGCGGGCGGCGGGAGCGGACTGTCTTGGCCTGATCCGGGGTGTGTGGCGCGAAGTTGTGAGCGAGGAGCCAGAACGCATCCCGGCCTACGCGCCGGATTGGTCCGAAGCCTCGGGGCGCGAGGATCTGCTGGCCGCCGCCCAGCGCTGGCTGATCGCCAAGCCGATGGCTGCCGAGGCGGTGGGCGATGTGCTGCTGTTTCGGATGCGGGACGGCGCGGTGGCCAAGCATTTGGGCATCGCAGCCGAGATCGGTGAAAACGCCAGTTTCATCCATGCCTACACTGGGCACGGCGTTGTCGAAACGCCGCTCAGCGCGCCGTGGCGGCGCAAGATCGCCGCCCGATTTGAATTTCCTTCAGGAGGCTGAACATGGCCACGATCCTTCTCTCTGCGGTTGGCGCATCGCTTGGTGCCGGGTTTGGCGGCACGGTGCTTGGCCTGTCCGGGGCGGTCATCGGGCGGGCGATTGGTGCCACCGTGGGCCGGGTGATCGACCAGAAACTGCTGGGTGCCGGGTCCGAAGCGGTCGATGTCGGGCGAGTGGATCGTTTCCGCGTGATGGGTGCCAGCGAAGGTGCCGCCATTCCGCGGATTTGGGGCAGGGTGCGGGTATCGGGGCAGGTGATCTGGGCCAGCCGCTTTCAGGAAAACGTCACCCATTCCGGCGGCGGCAAGGGCACGCCAAGGCCCTCAAGCAATAGTTTCAGTTATTCGGTCAGTTTGGCCGTCGCGCTTTGCGAAGGCGAGATCACCCGCATTGGCCGCATTTGGGCCGATGGCAACGAGATCGCGCCAGAAAGCCTGAACCTGCGCATCTATATGGGCGATGAGGCGCAACTGCCTGATCCCAAGATTGAAGCGGTCGAAGGTGCCGGCAATGCTCCCAGCTATCGCGGCACAGCCTATGTGGTGATCGAGAATCTCGATCTTTCGCAGTTTGGCAACCGCGTGCCGCAATTTTCTTTCGAAGTCGTGCGTGCGGCGCAAAGTGCGGCATCTGCCCCCCATGCGGGGCTTTCCAAGATTATCCCCGGCGTTTGCCTGATCCCCGGCACCGGTGAATATGCTTTGGCAACAACCCCTGTGCATTACACCTATGGTCGCGGCAGCAACCGCTCGGCCAATGTGAACTCGGCCACCGGCAAGACCGATTTTGCCGCCTCGCTGGAGCAGTTGTCCGAAGAACTGCCAACCGCGACGGGAGCTTCGCTTGTGGTGTCGTGGTTTGGCAATGACCTGCGCTGCGGGGCCTGCCAAGTGCAGCCCAAGGTCGAGCAAAAGCAATATGACGGTCAGCCGATGGCCTGGAAGGTTTCGGGTCTGGCGCGGGCCGCGGCAGCAGAGTTGCCGAAACTGGACGGAACCACCGTTTATGGCGGCACGCCTGCGGATCAGTCGGTCGTTGAAGCTGTTGAGGCCATGAACGCGGCGGGCAAAGCCATAACGTTTTACCCTTTCATTCTGATGGATCAACTGCCGGACAACAGCTTGCCTGATCCGTGGAGCGATGCTGCGTCGCAACCCGTGCTGCCATGGCGGGGACGGATCACGCTGAACCGCGCACCGGGGCAATCTGGCACCACCGACCGCACCGCTGCTGCCGCTGCCGAGGTTGCGTCGTTTTTCGGCACCGCCGCACCTGCGCATTTCGCGATCAGCGGCCAAAACGTCAGCTATTCCGGCCCTGCGGAGTGGTCCTATCGCCGCTTCATTCTTCACTACGCGCATCTGTGCAAAGCCGCGGGCGGTGTCGCCGCTTTCTGCGTCGGCACCGAATTGCGTAGCCTGACGCAAATTCGCGGCGCGGGCGACACTTTCCCCACCGTCACCGCCCTGCGCCAGCTTGCTGCCGAGGTGAAAGCCATCCTTGGCCCCACCACCCAGATCACCTATGCCGCCGATTGGTCGGAATACTTCGGCTATCACAGCGACAACAACGTCTACTTCCACCTTGATCCGCTGTGGGCCGATCCGGCCATCGACTTCATCGGCATCGACAATTACATGCCATTGTCCGACTGGCGCGATGGCGACAGCCATCTTGATGCCGCTTGGGGCGATATTCACAATGTGAATTACCTGAAAAGCAATATCGCGGGCGGCGAAGGTTTTTCGTGGTATTACGCTAGCCCTGCCGACCGTGCTGCGCAAATCCGCACTGCGATTACCGACGGTGCCTATGGCGAGCCATGGATTTACCGCCACAAGGATCTGCGCAGTTGGTGGTCCAGCTCACACCACGAGCGTATCGCCGGGCTGCGCAATGCCACGCCAACCGCTTGGGTGGCCGGATCAAAGCCGATCCGCTTTACCGAATTCGGCTGCGCTGCCGTGGACAAGGGCTCTAACCAGCCCAACGTGTTTCTCGATCCGAAATCGTCGGAATCCGCACTGCCGCAGTTCTCGAACGGGCTGCGCGATGACCTGCTGCAACTGTCCTATTATCAGGCCATGCACAGCTTCTGGAACGATCCGCAAAACAACCCCGCGGCCTTTCTTTACACAGGTAAAATGGTCGATTTCGCCAATTCGCTGGCTTGGGCATGGGATGCGCGACCTTTCCCGACCTTTCCGGGCAACAAGACCCTGTGGTCGGATGCCCCAAACTACGACAAGGGCCATTGGCTGAATGGCCGTGCCTCGAATGAGTCGCTGGCTGGCGTGATCGCCGATATCTGCGATCTGGCGGGGATGCTCGACGTCGATCTGTCTCAAGCGCGCGGCATCGTGCGCGGCTATGTGATCTCCGATGTGGCTTCGGCCCGGGCCGCGCTGCAACCGCTGACGCTGGCGTTTCCGACCGATGTGGTCGAGCGCGAGGGGACCTTGCGCTTTCAGGCCCGCACCGCTCGCGCGCCGCAGGTCCTGTCGCCCGAAACATTTGCCATCTCGGGTGACATTGACGGCAGCATCGAGCGCAGCCGTGCCGCTGATATTGAAACACCCGAACATATCCGACTGACCTTCAGCGAGGCCGAAACCGATTTCACGGTCTCCACCGCCTCGGCCGCTTTCCCGGATCGCAGCGGTGATGTCGTGTCACAATCTGAGTTGCCGCTGACCCTGACCGCAGCCGAAGCCACGACGATTGCCGAGCGCTGGATGGCAGAAACCCGCGTCTCGCGCGATTCTGCGCGCTTTGCCTTGCCAAAATCGCAGCTTGCCATTGGTGTCGGTGATACCGTCAGCATCGCAGGTGCGCTTTATCGCATCGACCGCGCGGAACTTTCCGAGTTGCAATCCATCGAGGCCGTGCGGATTGATCCCAACGTCTATGAACCTGCCGAGGTCTCGGTGCCTTCGCGCGGCTGGGTGCCATTCCAAGCCTCTGTTCCGGTTTATCCGCTGTTTCTCGATCTGCCGCTACTGAAAGGCACCGAGGTGGAATACGCCCCGCATGTCTGCGTCGCAGCCGCACCCTGGCCCGGCGATGTTGCTGTGTGGAGTTCGATTTCGGACGACAGTTACAGCCTGAACACGACGCTGACCCAGCCTGCCATCATCGGCACCACCGAAACCGTGCTTTCCGCAGCCGAACCCGGCCTGTGGGATCGCGGGGCAGCGCTGCGGGTGCGCATCGAATCTGGTGCCCTCGCTTCGGTCAGCGCGCTTTCGGTGCTGTCGGGCGCCAACGTCGCCGCGATTGGCGACGGCAGCCCGGAAAACTGGGAGGTGTTTCAATTCGCAAACGCCAGCCTCGTCGGCCCGAATACCTTTGAGCTTACTTTGCGCCTTCGGGGGCAGGCTGGCAGCGACGGTCTGATGCCGCCGATCTGGCCCATCGGCAGCACCTTCGTTCTGCTGAACGATGCCGTGCAGCAGATCAACCTGCCGCTCTCGGCGCGCGGATTGCCGCGCTACTACCGCTTCGGCGCGGCCAACAAGGGATATGACAGCAGCAACACTGTGCTTGTGACCGAAAGTTTCGACGGCGCAGGATTGCGGCCCTATCGAGTGTCTCACCTGACCACCCAGCGCCAAAACAGCGGCGCGCTGGATGTGACATGGCGTCGGCGCACAAGGATAGACGGCGATAGCTGGCAATCACTCGAGGTGCCCTTGGGCGAAGACAGCGAGCTTTACAGCATCACCATCCGTCAAGGCGCCACAGTGCTGCGCGAAACCACAACCGCAACGCCCGCTTTCAGCTATACGCCCGCGATGCAAGTCGCCGATACTGCCAGCGGCAGCCTGACCGTGGCAGTGGCGCAAGTCTCGCAGCGTTATGGCAATGGCCCGGCCCAAACCGTCAGCGCCACGCTCTGATCATGCGCCGCTGCCTGCCCGGAGATCTGATCGAGGCTGCGGCATTGCTCGCAGCCTCGGCCACACCGCAAACTCTGCTGACGCAGCTTCTGGACCAAGCCGATGCAGCCCACCGCTATGCCAAACATTTTGGCCGTGCCCATCCTGTTTGGGGCAATGGCAGCCTGATGGCGCGCGCCTTGGCCGAGGCCGGGCCACGCCATCCGCAAACCCATTCCGCACAATTTCTGTCAGCGCTTGCGCTGTTGGCCGATCAGCTAGCCAGCCGCAAACGTGCATCAGCGGCGAAATAGCAGAATTTGCCCTTGGCCTTGTCGCAAACCAGCGCCATATGCTATTCTCTCTGCCAGCAGGAGATATATCATGGCCGAAACCAGCGCAAAAATCACCCCTCTGGATCCCGTCTGGCAGCGTGTGCGTGAAGAAGCATTCGACATGGTGCGCTCAGAACCGCTGCTCGGCGGCCTGATCCATTCCAGCCTGCTGCATCACCCCAGCCTGGAACGCGCGCTCGCCTACCGCTTTTCGCTGAAACTGGCGAGCGGCGAGATGTCTGAACAAATCCTGCGCGAAATCGCGGACGAGGCCTATTCGTCCGACCCCGAGCTTGGCCAGTCCGCACGCGCCGATGTGACAGCGGTGTTTGATCGTGACCCCGCCTGCCTGCGCTTCATCCAGCCTATCCTGTTCTTCAAGGGCTATCAGGCGATCCAAGCCTATCGCATCGGGCATTGGTTGTGGACGAATGGCCGCCGCGACATGGCTTATTTCGTACAAATGCGCGTCTCGGAAGTATTCGGCGTCGATATCCACCCCAATGCCAAGATCGGCAAAGGTATCATGATCGACCACGCTCATTCCATCGTTATCGGCGAAACCGCCGTGGTCGGCGACAATGTCTCGATGCTGCATTCCGTAACCTTAGGCGGCACCGGCAAGGAAGACGGCGACCGGCATCCGAAGATCGGCGATGGCGTGATGATCGGGGCAGGGGCCAAGGTGCTGGGCAACATCCACGTCGGCCATTGCTCGCGCATCGCCGCCGGTTCCGTGGTGCTGCATGATGTGCCGCACAACACCACCGTGGCGGGCGTTCCGGCCCGTGTGGTGGGCGAGGCGGGCTGCGCGCAGCCCTCGGTTACGATGGATCAGTTGATCAACGGCGAAATCTGACAGCTAAACCTATAAAACTTAACTAAAATTGTTTCACCTGTTCCTAAATATCCCACGGGGTGCGGGGTGTGAAACCCCGCGAACAGTGTTGCAGCACACCCCCGCCAGCCAGCAAAAAAGCCCCGCAGATCGCTCTGCGGGGCCTAGTTCTACAAGGCCAAAGCCTTACGCCAGCATCGCCAGCGGGTTTTCCAGATTGTCCTTGATCGCATTCACCAGTTGCGCGCCCAAAGCGCCGTCGATCACCCGGTGATCCACAGACAGCGTCACCGACATCACCGTGCCAATCACCACCGCGCCGTTCTTCACAATCGGCTTGGTCACACCTGCACCCACCGCCAGAATGGCCGCATGAGGCGGGTTGATGATCGCGTCGAAGTTATCAATGCCAAACATCCCCAGATTGGAGATCGCAAAACTGCCGCCCTGATATTCATGCGGGGCCAGCTTGCGATCGCGTGCGCGCTTGGCCAGATCCTTCATCTCGGCTGACAAGGCCGACAAGGATTTCGCCTCGGCATCCTTCAACACCGGCGTGAAGAGCCCGCCCTCAATCGCGACAGCCACGGCAACGTCAGACTTCTTGAACTGCAACACCCGGTCGCCCGCCCAGACCGCATTCGCCGCCGGCACCTGCAGCAATGCCAGCGCACAGGCCTTGATCACAAAGTCATTGACCGAAAGCTTGACGCCCCGGCCTTCCAGCTTGGCGTTCAACTCGGCCCGGAACGCCATCAGCGCATCCAGTTCGATATCGCGGCGCAGATAGAAATGCGGCACGGTCTGCTTGGCTTCGGTCAAACGCGCGGCAATGGTCTTGCGCATCCCGTCCAGCTTCACCTCGGTAAACGGACGATCCGCATAGGTTTTCAGCACGACATCGGTCGACGGCCCAGAGGCCATCGCAGGGGCAGCCGCAGCCACCGGGGCCGCTGCTGCTGCTGCAACCGGAGCCGCCACAGCCTTCACCGCCTGCGCGCCTTCAACATCGGCGCGCACGATGCGGCCATGCGGGCCAGAGCCTGCGACCTTGCTCAGATCAAGCCCCTTCTCCGCCGCAATCCGCCGCGCCAAGGGCGAGGCAAACACCCGCACCCCCGCCGCTTTCGGCGCAGCAGCAGGTGCCGCCGCAACCGCAGCCGGAGCCGCCGCAACCGCAGCCGGAGCCGCCGCAGCCTTCGCCGGGGCAGGGGCCGCATCCGCGCTTTCGCCATCTTCGACCAACACTGCAATCGCCGTGTTCACCTTGACGCCCGCAGTCCCCTCGGCCACCAGAATCCGGCCAATCGTGCCTTCATCCACCGCCTCGAATTCCATCGTCGCCTTGTCGGTTTCAATCTCGGCCAGAATCTGACCCGATTTCACCACATCGCCCTCTTTCACCAGCCATTTCGCCAGTGTGCCTTCCTCCATCGTCGGAGAAAGCGCGGGCATCAGAATTTCAATCGCCATCATCCCCTCCTTAACGGTAGCAAACGGATTTCACAGCAGCGACCACTTCCGCGGTCGTCACCAAAGCCAGCTTTTCAAGGTTTGCCGCATAAGGCATCGGCACGTCCTTGCCGGTGCAGGTCACCACCGGCGCATCCAGATAATCAAACGCGCGCTGCATGATCGTGCTGGCCAGATGGTCGCCGATCGAGCCCACCGGGAAGCCTTCTTCCACCGTCACACAACGGTTGGTTTTCTGCACCGATGCCAGAACCGTGTCGTAATCAATCGGGCGCAGGGTGCGCAGATCAATCACCTCAGCCGAGATGCCGTCTTTTGCCAGCAAATCCGCCGCTTCCAACGCATAACGCATCCCGATCCCGAACGAGACGATGGTCACGTCCGAGCCTTCGCGCCAAACCCGTGCCTTGCCGAACGGAATGGTGAAATCAGGCAGATCCGGCACTTCAAACGATTGGCCGTAAAGGATCTCGTTTTCCAAAAACACCACCGGGTTCGGATCACGGATCGCCTGCTTCAACAGACCTTTGGCGTCCGAGGCCGAATAGGGCATCACCACGCGCAGACCGGGGATCGCCGCATACCATGCCGCGAAATCCTGGCTGTGCTGCGCGCCAACCCGTGCCGCAGCCCCATTGGCGCCACGGAACACAATCGGGCAACCCAACTGTCCGCCTGACATATAGTTGGTCTTGGCGGCAGAATTGAGAATGTGGTCAATGGCTTGCATCGCGAAGTTAAAGGTCATGAACTCCACGATCGGGTTCAGACCACCCCAGGCCGCGCCCACCGCAATGCCGGTAAAGCCAATTTCGGTGATCGGCGTATCCACCACGCGCTTCGGGCCAAACTCATCCAGCAGGCCTTGGGAAATCTTGTAAGCGCCCTGATACTCGCCCACCTCTTCGCCCATCAGCATGACGTTGGGATTGCCGCGCATTTCTTCCGCCATCGCCTCGCGCAAAGCCTCGCGCACGGTCATGGTTTTCATCGGCGTGCCTTCGGGCCAATCGGCGCTGGCCTTCGAGACCACCGCCACAGGAGCCGCCGCCGCCACCGCAGGCGCTGCCGCAACAGGTGCCGCCGCCGCCGGAGCCGCCACTGGGGCGGGGGCCGCATCCGCAGATTCGCCCGCCTCCACCAGCACCATGATCGCGGTGTTCACCTTGACGCCGCTGGTGCCCTCGGCCACCAGAATCCGGCCAACCGTGCCTTCATCCACCGCCTCGAATTCCATCGTCGCCTTGTCGGTTTCAATCTCGGCAATGATCTGCCCGGATTTCACCGTATCGCCTTCCTTGACCAGCCATTTCGCCAAGGTGCCTTCTTCCATCGTCGGAGAAAGTGCGGGCATCAATACTTCGGTTGCCATGGTCTTCCCCCCTTAAGCGTAAATATCGGTCCAGAGTTCGGACAAAGCCGGCTCCGGGCTGGCCTTGGCGAATTCCGCGCTGGCGTTGACAACTTCCTTGATCGACTTGTCGATGGCCTTCAACTCGTCATCCGACGACAGGCCAGCGTTGATCAGCAGATCGCGCACATGTTCGATGGCATCCTTTTCGGATTTCATCTTCTCGACTTCTTCGCGGGTGCGATATTTCGCCGGGTCCGACATCGAGTGACCACGATAGCGATAGGTCATCATTTCAAGGATATACGGCCCCTTGCCCGCCCGGCAATGCGCCACGGCCTTGGCCCCAGCCTCTTTCACCGCCAGCACATCCATGCCGTCAACCTGCTCGCCCGGAATGCCATAGGCCAGACCGCGCCCGAACAGCGTTTCCGACTTGGTAGACCGTGCCTGAGAAGTGCCCATGGCGTAGTGATTGTTCTCAATCACAAAAATCACCGGCAAGGCCCACAGCTCGGCCATGTTATAAGTCTCATACACCTGGCCCTGGTTCGCCGCCCCGTCGCCGAAATAGGCGAAGGTCACGTTGTCATTGCCCTTGTATTTATCGGCAAAGGCCAGCCCCGCGCCCAACGGCACCTGCGCGCCGACAATGCCATGGCCGCCGTAGAAATGCTTCTCACGGCTGAACATGTGCATCGAGCCGCCCTTGCCCTTGGAGTATCCCCCCTCACGCCCGGTCAACTCGGCCATCACGCCATTGGCTTCCATGCCACAAGCCAGTATATGCCCGTGGTCACGATAGCTGGTGATGCGCTTGTCGCCTTCCTTGGTGCAGGCCTCAAGCCCCACAACCACGGCTTCCTGCCCGATATACAGATGGCAGAAGCCCCCAATCAGACCCATGCCATAAAGCTGGCCCGCCTTTTCCTCGAATCGGCGGATCAACAGCATCTCGCGGTAGAACTTCAGCAGTTCCTCCTTCGAGACGTTTGATTTCTCAGGGGCTTTCTTTGTGGCCAAAGCGGCGTCCTCCCGTGGCGGTGTTAAAGTAGTTTAGTGTTAAACCATATATACAGCATCGGAGAAATAACGCAAAACAGAAAATAACAACGCAAAAAGCGCAGGCAAAAGCCCGCGCTCTGGTCATCCTCTCTGCTTAAATATCCCCGCCGGAGGCTTCAACCGCACAACAGACGCAGCGCTGCAAGCACGAACGGAGGGTGCGTGATCTTACGCACCGCGCGCCTCAACGGATTACAACCTCATCCGCCCGTAGATAGCCCAAAACATCGCGCAACTGTTCGTCCAGCAGGTCAATGTCGAGATAATCATCCGACAGCCGCTTGGTCAGATTGCGCGTCCGTGCCAGTTCTGCCGCCAGCATGTCGCGCTCCGCCCGCAAATCCGCAGCTTCAGCATTGATTTGGACCCGGCGAAACACGCCGTAATCGCCCTGAATGGCGGCAAAGGCAAAGTAACTGCCCAGCGTAAACGTCGCCATGAAGAACAGCATACCGCCAAGCGCGGGCCGGGATTGGGTCTGGATCATCTGTCTCGCCTCAACGTCCGCCCCTCTGATCGGGGGCAGTTCGTTCTTTCATCTTGCCATATAACCCACGGCGATGAAATCAAAAAACGCAGCGCGTTACGGCTTCACCGCAACATCGCTGCCCATCTGCACATCGGTTTCAAACCGCAGCGCAATATCCTGACAGGATTTGAACGGCCAATCCTGCGGACAGATCCGCGCCGTCAGCCGCCCCGTCACATGGCGCAGATAGCTGTTTTCGGGCAAAGGGCCGATGCTTTCGATCACCACCTCAGCTTGCTGCCCCTGCGAGGTCAGCTTTGGCCCGTCGATGTCCTTGCCGCGCAATACCTCAACCAGCGGTGCTTCTGCCGCCCCGGTGTGAAACGCCTTGCCGAAATCGCCCTGCACCCGCAGCCGTTTGCGCATGTCATCGGGTTTTCCCGGCGCATAGCCAATCAGATGAAACCGCACCGCCTTGCTGTCGTAATCGCTGTCAACCCAGGCCGAGGCATCAAACGCCCCGACCGAGAAATCGAAAAACTCCCAAGCCGCAGGCTTATCGCCCAGATTGCCCGAGGCTTCGCCCAGTTTCGGCGGATAGCCCGGCGGCAGATCAGCCTCGGTCATACCAACCTCTTGGGCGGCTGCGGCCCCCGCCCAGACCATCAATGCAAGGGCAGGGGCCAGACGCATCAGGCTTTGCCCTTGTAGATATCGACCAGCTTGCTCAGCATCGCCAAAGCATCCTCACGTTTGCGCTGGAAGCTGTTGCGCCCGATGATCGAGCCATTGCCGCCGCCATCGCGGATCGCGCGCGCATCATCATAAACCGCATCGGCCCCCTTGGCCGCCCCGCCCGAGAACACCACGATCCGCCGCCCCGCGAAAGACGCATCCATGCAATGCTTCACCCGTGCCGCTTGGGTCGCAATGTCGATCTGCTCTTTCTCATAGACCTTCTTGGCCTCTGGCAGCATCAGATGGTCGGTCGACAGCTTGATCTTGATGATATGCGCGCCCAGCAGTGCCGCGATCTGCGCCGCATAGGCCGCCACGTCAATCGCCGTTTCGCCATCCTTGGAAATCGCCTCACCGCGCGGATAAGACCAGATCACCGTCGCCACGCCCTTGGCCGCCGCCTCGCGGCGCATTTCGACGATTTCTTCATACATATCCAACTGCGCATCCGACCCCGGATAGATCGTAAATCCAATCGCCGCACAGCCCAGCCGCAACGCATCATCCACGCTCGCCGTCACCGCCTGATTCTTCCCCGCCGTGTCAGACATCAGGCTGTTGGCCGAGTTCACCTTCAGAATCGTCGGGATCTGCCCGGCAAAGGTATCGGCCCCCGCTTCCAGCATCCCCAAAGGCGAGGCAAAGGCGTTCAAGCCCGCATCGATCGCCAGTTGGTAGTGGTAATGCGGATCATAGCCCGCCGGATTGACCGCAAAATTGCGCGCAGGCCCATGTTCAAAGCCCTGATCCACTGGCAGAATGATCATCTTGCCGGTGCCGCCCAGCTTGCCCTCCATCAGCATCCGGCACAGATTGGCCTTCACGCCGGGGGTTTCGCCTTCGTAATTGGCAAGGATCTTCTGAACAGCCTTGGTCGCGCGCATCTTATGCTCCATCCGGGAAAGGTCAGTTTCGTGGTAGAAAGGTTCTGGCCTTGGCGCAATATTGGTTACGCTAACAACGCTTTACCAGCGTTTTTTCAGCAGTTGACCGGCGATAAAGCTGATCACCCGGCGCGGCAGCAGGCGCGGCGCAAAGGCCGCCACCTTGTTCAAGCCGCCCGCCACCTTGACGCGCCGCCGCTTGATCATCGCAGCCCAACCCGCCGCCGCTACGCTTTCGGCCGAGGCCAGCGGCAACCGCGTGATCAGCGTCTTTTTCTCGGCATCATCGCTGGCGAAAAACTGCGTCGCGGTCGGACCGGGGCAAAGTGCTGTCACCGTCACCGCCGTGCCGCGCAATTCCTCGGACACCGCTTCGGACAGGCTCAGCAGATAGGCCTTGGTTGCGTGATACACCGCCATATGCGGCCCCGGCATGAAGCCTGCGGTCGAGGCGACGTTCAGGATACCGCCCGAGTTATGCGCCTTCATATGTGCCGCCGCGCGTCGCATCAGAATCGTGGCGGCAATGATATTGACCGCGATGCTGTCGGCCTCACGCGGCCAGCCCGCCGGATCGCTGAAGGCCCCATTGCTGCCAAGCCCCGCATTATTGACCAGCACACCGATCTGCCGCCCGTCCGAGGCCGCATCCCACAACCGCTCCACCGCCACCGGGTCGGTCAGATCAGCGGGGATCACCTCGACCTGCACGTTATAGGCGCGCCGCAGGCTGTTGGCATGAACCTCCAGCTTATCAACCTGCCGCGCCGTCAGGATCACGTCAAAGCCATCCTTGGCGGCCAGCGTGGCAAACTCGCGCCCCAGCCCTTCCGAGGCCCCCGTTACCAAAGCCCAGATCGCCATAAACTCTCACCCTTTGTGCACGGCTGCCCAAACCCAACACAGGTTCAGGCAGCCAAATCTTAACAAAACCTTAAATCGGCAAGGTCAAGCCTTTGATAAACAAGGAATGTTTTTGGTCCCGAGTTGGGACCAGCTAACCCAGCGCCGCAACCCCCGGCAAAGTCTTGCCTTCCATCCACTCCAGAAACGCCCCGCCTGCGGTCGAGATGAAGGTAAAATCCTTCGCAGCGCCCGCCTGATTAAGCGCCGCCACCGTATCACCACCCCCCGCGACCGAGACGAGATTGCCCGCCTTGGTCAGGCTCGCCGCCGCCCGCGCCGCCGCATTGGTGGCAGCATTGAACGGCTCCAGTTCAAACGCGCCCAGCGGGCCGTTCCAGATCAGCGTGCGGCAGCCCTCGAACACCTTGGTCAGCTCAGCCACCGTCTTTGGCCCAGCATCCAGAATCATCGCATCGGCAGGGCAGGCGGCCACAGGCACCGTGTCATGGGCTGCATTGGCCTTGAATTCCCGCGCCACCACCACATCGACCGGCAGATGAATGGTGCAACCCGAAGCCTTGGCCTTGCCCAGAATCTCCAGCGCCGTCGCAGCCATGTCCCGCTCGGCCAAGGATTTGCCAACCTCAACACCCTGCGCGACAAGGAAGGTGTTGGCCATGCCGCCACCGATCACCAGATGATCCACCTTGCCGACCAGATTGCCCAGCAGTTCCAGCTTGGTCGAAACCTTCGCCCCGCCCACAACCGCCACCACAGGCCGCACCGGATTGCCCAACGCCGCTTCCAGCGCCTTCAACTCCGCCTCCATCAACCGCCCCGCCGCCGAGGGCAGCAAAGCCGCAATCCCAGCGGTCGAGGCATGCGCGCGGTGCGCCGCCGAAAACGCGTCATTCACGAACACATCGCCCAAAGCCGCCATCTCTGCCGCCAGCTTGGGATCGTTCTTTTCCTCGCCCGCGTGAAAGCGCGTATTCTCCAGCAGCACCACATCGCCTTGCGACGCCGCCGAGATCGCAGCCTTCGCCGCGTCGCCCACGCAATCCTCTGCGAACACCACCTTGCGCCCCAAGGCCGCCTCCAGCGCTGCCTTCACATGGGAAAGGCTCATCTCCGGCACCACCTTGCCCTTGGGCCGATCATAATGCGCCAGCAACACCACCTTCGCCCCGCGCGCGATCAAATCCTCGACCGTCGGCACGATCTTCTCAATCCGCGTGCCGTCCGTCACCACGCCGTTTTCCATCGGCACGTTGATATCCACACGGGTCAGCACGGTTTTGCCCGCAAGCCCCATATCGTCGATCGTCTTCCAGGCCATTGATGCCTCCATGAGTGTTTGCAACTGTTTCCGCCGATCTGACGCATTCGTCAACCTAAAGCCCTTCCCCTTCTGCGCTTGGATGGTTACTTTCCGGCCCAGATCAAAATAAGCCCGATCAAAAATAAGGATGTGCCCCATGGCCGAGATCAAAGACCCCGAAAACACCATCATCATCACCCTGAAGGATGGCGAGGTCGTGCTGGAAATGCTTCCCGAGATCGCCCCGAAACATGTCGAGCGGATGAAAACCCTGGCCCGCGCCAAGGCCTATGACAACGTCTGCTTCCACCGCGTGATTGACGGCTTCATGGCGCAGACCGGCGACGTGGCCAACGGCAACATGGAGCAGGATTTCAACCTGCGCCGCGCGGGCACGGGCGGGTCCGAGCATCCCGATCTTCCGGCAGAATTTTCGGGCATCCCGCATGACCGCGGCACCATTGGTGCGGCCCGTTCGTCGAACCCGAACTCGGCCAACAGCCAGTTCTTCATCAACTTCTCGGACAACCACTTCCTGAACCGGCAATACACGGTTTATGGCCGCGTGATCAAAGGCATGGAGCATGTTGACAAGATCACCCGTGGTGAGCCGCCGGCAAACCCCGACCGTATGATCACCGTGCGGGTGGCTGCTGATGTTGCGTAATATCCTTGCAGCATTGCTGCTGACCGCTGCCCCCGCTTTCGCCGAAGGCGACGGCCCCGGACCGAATCTTGTGATCGAAGTCGATGGTGCGGCGAAGGGCGAGATCGTGATTGATCTTGATACCAAAGACGCGCCGAAGCATGTGGCCCAGATCGTCGCACTGGCAAAGGCTGGCGCCTATGATGGCGTGGTGTTTCACCGCGTGATCGACGGTTTCATGGCGCAAACCGGCGACGTGCAATACGGCAAGAAATCCGGCGACACTTCGATGGCGGGCATGGGTGGCTCGGATATGCCGAACATTCCGGCCGAGTTTTCCGACGTGCCGTTCGCGCGGGGCATCGTCGGCATGGCGCGGGCACAAGACCCCGATTCTGCCAACAGCCAATTCTTCATCATGTTCGCGCCGGGTGATTTCCTGAACGGCCAATATACGGTCGTCGGCAAGGTGATCAAAGGCATGGATGTGGTGGATGCGATCCAGCGCGGCGAGCCGCCGTCAAACCCGGATGTGATGACGAAAGTCACCGTTCAGGAATAAGACCGCCCGTTCATGTTTTGATGAATGGATGTTCAGAAATACAAAAGGGGGCCAGAACGGCCCCCTTTTTTCTTGCTTGCGATCAGTCCAGCACCACCAAGGCGTGACG
Organism: Cypionkella sinensis; assembly: GCF_042646385.1. Taxonomy (NCBI): domain Bacteria; kingdom Pseudomonadati; phylum Pseudomonadota; class Alphaproteobacteria; order Rhodobacterales; family Paracoccaceae; genus Cypionkella; species Cypionkella sinensis. Next base: position 757,381 of record NZ_JBHRTO010000001.1, read on the forward strand.
CTTCTTGCCCGCCGTCAGCTTCAGCGGCTCGGCCAGCATACCCGCACCAATCCGCAAACCGGCATCGGTGACAACCTCGTCGTTCATCCGCGCGCCACCATCCTGAATAAGCCGCTTGGCATCCTTGCCGGTCGCAGCCAACCCTGCACGGACGAAAAGCTGCACGATTCCAAGCCCTTCGGCCACTTCCGCCGGGGTGACGTTCAGGGTGGGCAGATCATCGCCCACGCCGCCTTTTTCAAACACCTCGCGCGCCGTTGCCTCTGCCGCAGCCGCAGCCTCGGCACCGTGCAGCAGGGTGGTGACTTCATTGGCAAGAATGATCTTGGCATCATTGATCGCCGAGCCCTGCAATGCGCCCAGACGTTCACATTCCTCCAGCGGCAATTCGGTATAAAGCTTCAAAAACTTGCCGACATCCGCATCGGTGGTGTTGCGCCAGAACTGCCAGAACTCATAAGGCGCATACATATCGGCGTTCAGCCAGACCGCCCCCGACTGCGACTTGCCCATCTTCTTGCCGTCGCTGGTGGTCAGCAGCGGTGAGGTCAGACCATACACCTCATGGTCAATCACCCGCCGCGTCAGATCGACGCCGTTGACGATATTGCCCCATTGATCCGATCCGCCCATCTGCACCAAGCAGCCATAGCGGCGGTTCAGTTCCAGAAAGTCATAGGCCTGCAGGATCATGTAGTTGAACTCAAGAAAGCTCAAACTCTGCTCGCGGTCCAACCGCGACTTCACGCTCTCAAACGACAGCATCCGGTTGACCGAGAAATGCTTGCCGATGTCGCGCAGAAAGCCGAGGTAGTTCAGATCGTCCAGCCATTCGGCATTGTTGACCATCACCGCGTCATTCGGCCCGTCGCCAAAGCTGACATAGGGCGAAAACGCCCGCTTGATGCCTGCAATGTTGTCATCAATCTGCGCGTTGGTCAGCAGCGGGCGCTCATCCGCGCGGAACGACGGATCGCCCACCTTGGTCGTCCCGCCGCCCATCAGCACAATCGGCTTGCCGCCGCATTTCTGCAACCAGCGCAGCATCATGATCTGGATCAGGCTGCCGACATGCAACGACTTCGCCGTCGCATCAAAGCCGATATATCCCGGCACCACACCCTTGGCCAAAGCTTCGTCAAGCGCCTGATAATCCGTGCAATCGGCCAGATAGCCGCGGGTCATCATCACGCGCATGAAATCAGATTTTGGATGGTAGGTCATGGCACACTCATGCTTTAAGGTTCGGGTGGTATAACGGGCGTGGGGGCCAAGGGGAAGATGGCGAAACAGCGTGCGCTTTGGGTTTTGGGCACAATGTCGGGCACATCGCTGGATGGCGTCGATGCCGCCATGCTGCGCACCGATGGCCATGACATTCTGGAATTTGGCCCCGACGCCTATCGCCCCTATAGCCCCGGGGAACAATCCACCATCCGCCGCGCCTTTGGCCAATGGCCGGGGGACCCGCAGGTGGCTGCTGCCGCCGAAGTGGTGGAAACCGCCCATGCCGAAATTCTTGCGCGGTTTTCGGGTGCCGAGATGATCGGCTTTCACGGCCAGACGCTTGCCCACGACCCCGCCCATGGCCGCACGCATCAGGCGGGCAACGGGGCATTGCTGGCGCAAGCGCTGGATCTGCCGGTGGTGTGGGATTTCCGCTCAACCGATGTGCAGATGGGCGGGCAGGGCGCGCCACTCGCGCCGTTCTTCCACTTTGCTTGCGCGAAATGGATCAAGGCGACCGAACCGCTCGCCATCCTGAACCTCGGCGGCGTCGGCAATATCACCTGGATCGACCCCAGCCAGCCCAGCCCCGAGGCTCCGGGTGCGCTGCTGGCGTTTGACACCGGCCCCGCCAATGCCCCTATCAACGATCTGATGCAAGTGCGGCTTGGTCTGACCCAAGATGCGGGCGGCGCTTTGGCAGCCTCGGGCCGCGTCGATGAAAAGCTGGTGCAGGCGTTCCTGACCCAAGCCTATTTCCACAAGATCCCGCCGAAATCGCTCGACCGCAACGATTTCCAGCCGTTCTTCAAGAAAACCCACCGGCTCTCCAATGCCGATGCCGCAGCGACCCTGACCGCCATCGCCGCAGCCGCAGTCGCCAAAGCCGCCGAGCATTTTCCGCAGCCCATCACCCGCCTTCTGGTCGCGGGCGGCGGGCGGCACAATGCAGCGATGATGGCGCAGCTATCGCAACGCATGAACTGCATCGTGGAACCCATTGAAACAGCAGGGTTAAACGGGGATATGCTCGAGGCTCAGGCCTTCGCCTATCTTGCCGCCCGCGTCGCCTTTGGCCTGCCAACCTCTTGCCCCAGCACCACCGGCGTTGCCGCAGCGGTGGGCGGTGGGCAAATCAGCCGCCCATAGTTTGTGGTAAATGGCATTTTAAGCACAAGCGCATCCCAGCTGGGAAAGCCGCAAAAGCCTGTCTACTTCCCCGCAGCCCGCGCCTGCCGCACCATCGACACGGTGTAAATCACCAGGGCTGCCCAGATCATCGGAAACGCAATCATCTTGCCGCGCCCGAATGGCTCACCAAACAGGAACACTGCGGTGAGGAAGATCATCGTGGGGGCGATGTATTGCATGATGCCAATGGTCGATAGCCGCAACAGCTTCGCGCCATTGGCATAGACCATCAGCGGCACCGCCGTCACCAAACCGCAAGACAGCAGCAGCACGGTATCCGACGTGACCCCGGCAAAGAAATGGCTGTGCCCCGTCACTTGTGCCCAGATCACGTAGGCGAGCGCGAAGGGCAGCAGTATCAACACCTCAAGGAAAAACCCTTGGTTCGGCCCAATCGGCAGCGATTTCTTCAAGTAAGCGTAAATCCCCCAAGTCACCGTCAGCCCCAGCGCCACCACGGGCAGACGCCCTGCCTCAACCGTCAGCACCAGCACGGCCAAAGCCGCCAGCGCAATCGCCCATTTCTGCGCGCGGCTTAACCGCTCGCCCAGCAGCATCGCGCCCAAAAACACCGAAAACAGCGGGTTGATGTAATAGCCCAACGCCGCATCCAGCGCATGACCCGCGCCAATCGACCAGACGTAAATCCCCCAATTGACCGAGATCAGCGCCGCCGTGGCAAACCCCATCATCAACATCCGTGGCGTGCGCAGCGCCAGCCACAGATCCGCCGTCCGCCCCGTCGCCCACAGCACCGCCCCCGCAATCGGCAGCGACCAGATCACCCGATGCGCGATCACCTCGGCGGGCGAGATATGTCCGACCGCCTTCATGAAGATCGGCAAGAACCCCCACAGCAGATAAGCAGTCAGCGCAAAACCAAATCCACGCAGCGAGTCTTCATTCTTGGGGGGCATGTTTTCCATGGCTCTAGCTACCGCCACACCAGGCCCCGCGCCACGGCTAACTTGTAACCGTTACATTCTCCGCGCGAGATAACCCTTGGTGAAGGCCGCATAGCCATCGGCCGTCACCCGCAATTCATCCTTCATCAGTCGATGAAGCGCGGGCAGTTGATGAAACGGCACCGCCGGATAGACGTGATGCTCAACATGATACGGCATGTTCCACGCAAGAAACCGCATCAGCGCGGTGGTAAAGGTGGTGCGGGTGTTTTCGAACATATTCACCACCTGCGGGCAATCGCTATGCTCGGCCAGCAGATACAGCCGTAGCGCCGGCTGGCCCAGCAAAACCGGCAACAGCCAGACCCAGAACAGCAGCGGGTTGACCAGCAAACTGGCCAGAACCAGCACATAGCCCGCAAGCATCCAGCGTGCCTCGGCCACAATGCGGGGCAGGGCGCTGGCGGGCAAATATTCCCCCTCGGCCCGCCCGCGCGCCAGATCAACGATCAACCGCGCCTCGGCAATCCAATACGGCAGGCCAGAGACATGCCATGCCCAAGCCCCGATACCACGCGGCTTTTCCGAGGCAAGCTCCGGATCTTTGCCGGGCAGGTTGGTCCAGCGGTGATGCGCGAGGTGAAAGTAGCGAAACCACTGAAACGGCAGCAGCAGGGCAAAGCCGCAGAAATACCCAACGACCTCATTCAGCCGTTCGGAAGCAAACGGGGTCTTATGCGTCGCCTCATGTTCCAGCGTGAACAGAAACACGATCAGCACGCCCTGAACCGGCAGCAGCACCCACCACCCCGGCACCGCAGCCGCAATCAACGCCCCCACGCCAAGGATAGCGCCCAGATGGCCCGCCAGATGCCAAAGCCCCGCCGCATCGGATCGCGCGATCAATCGCGCGCGCAGGTTGGGGTCAAGGTTTGAAACAAAGCTTTTGTGATCCATGGCCTCAGCTTGCCGTAGCACAAAGCGTGCCGCAAGCCCCGGTAAACCTGCCCCTTTCGCCGCTGCGCCAGAAATGACACCCTGCGAGAAAGGAGATCATCCATGCCGCAATCTGTCCTGATCATCGGCGCAGGCATCATCGGTGCCAGCCTTGCCTTTCACCTGAGCCGCCAAGGCGCGCGCGTCACCGTGCTCGAGGCGACAGCCCCGGCCAGCGCGGCGTCGGGCCGCAGCTTTGGCTGGATCAACGCCAGCTTTTACGAAAACCCGGCGCATCACCATCTGCGGGTTGAAGCGATCTCCGCCCACCACCGCCTTGCCACCCTGCTGCCCGAAGCTGCCCCCAACTGGCAAGGCACGCTGTGGTTTGAAGAGCAAGGCGCGGGCTTTGACCGGAAAGCGGCTGAATTGGCGGCACTTGGCTACCCCGCCACGCCGATCACCCGCGCCGAAATCGCCCGGTTAGAGCCGCATCTGGCAAACCCTCCGGCGCAAGCCCTGCATATCGCCAGCGAAGGTGCCGTTGATCCGGCAGCGCTGACCCGTGTTTTACTGGCAGCCTCGGGCGCAAAGGTGCTGACTGGGATTGCCGCGAAAAGCCTGATCGACTCTGGCGGGCAGATCACCGGCGCGCGCGCCCCGATCGGCCCGTTCACCGCCGATCATACCATCCTTGCGGCGGGTGTGGCTTCGCCTGCGCTCTTGGCAGCTTTGGGCCTTGATCTGCCGATGCTGACCCGCCCCGGCATCATGGTCTACACCAAACCTGTGGCATGGCGCATCAACCATATCCTTGTGACGCCGGATCAGGAAATCCGCCAGGATGCCAGCGGCGCGATCCTTGCCCCCGGTATCGTCAACCATCAGGCGGATGCTTCTGAAACCATCACCGACCCCGCCGCGATGGCCGAGGCCACGCTGCACCGCCTGCGTGCCCGCTTCAACGCGCCCGATCTGGTGTTGGATCGTTTCGCGCTTGGCTTCCGCCCGGTGCCCGCCGATGGTCTGCCGCTGATCGGAGCCGTGCAGCCGGGGCTAAGCTTGGCCGTGATGCATTCTGGCGTGACGCTCTCGGCCTTGGCGGGCGAGGCTTTGGCCGCAGAAATCGCAGGGCAGGGCGATCATCCTCTGCTCGCCGATTTCCGCCCCGCGCGCCTGTTGCGCGCCCTTTAACACCCTTCCCAAGCCGCCCCGGACTTGATCCGGGGCCTCGCCTCACACCACGAGGCCCCGGATCAGGTCCAGGGCGGCTTCGGATTGCGTGCCACACAGTATGAAAAAACCACGCAAAGCCTGCGCTCTGCGTGGTTCAGGATCGCTTGCGGAAACCTTATCCGCGCAGGATTGAACGGCCAGCGAATTCCGCCGTCTCGCCCAGCATCTCCTCAATACGGATCAGTTGGTTATACTTGGCCATCCGGTCCGAGCGCGACAGCGAGCCGGTCTTGATCTGGCCGCAGTTGGTGGCCACTGCCAGATCGGCGATGGTGTTGTCTTCGGTCTCGCCCGAGCGGTGCGACATCACGTTGGTATAGCGCGCGCGATGCGCCATATCGACGGCTTGCAGCGTTTCGGTCAGGGTGCCGATCTGGTTGACCTTCACCAGCATCGAGTTCGCCACGCCTTGCTTGATCCCTTCGGCCAGACGGCGCGGGTTGGTCACGAACAGATCGTCGCCGACCAGTTGGATCTTGCCGCCCAGTTTGTCGGTCAGCAGTTTCCAACCCGCCCAGTCATCTTCCGAACAACCGTCTTCGATCGAGATGATCGGGTAATCCGCAGCCAGACCGGCCAGGAAATCGACGTTTTCCTCGATGGACAAAGATTTGCCCTCGCCCTTCATCTCATACCGACCGCCTTTGAAGTATTCGGTCGCGGCACAATCGAGGGCTAGGAACATATCCTCGCCGGGACGATAGCCCGCCTTTTCAATCGACTTCAGAATGAAATCCAGCGCATCGCGGGCCGAGTTCAGGCCGGGCGCAAAGCCGCCCTCATCTCCGACATTTGTATTGTGGCCCGCCGCCGACAGCTCTTTCTTCAGGGTGTGGAACACTTCCGAGCCCATCCGAATGGCCTCTTTCACGTTCGATGCCCCGACCGGCATGATCATGAATTCCTGGATATCAATCGGGTTATCGGCATGTTCGCCGCCGTTGATGATGTTCATCATCGGCACCGGAAGCATCCGCGCCGAGGTGCCGCCGACATAGCGGAACAATGGCTGGCCGGTGAACTCTGCCGCAGCCTTGGCCACAGCCAAAGACACGCCGAGGATCGCATTTGCCCCCAGACGCGATTTGTTCGGGGTGCCGTCCAACTCGATCATGGTGCGGTCGATGCCGACTTGTTCGGTCGCATCAAAGCCGACGATTTCTTCGGCCAACTCGCCGTTAACGGCGGCCACAGCCTCAAGCACGCCCTTGCCCATGTAGCGCGATTTGTCGCCATCGCGGCGCTCGTTCGCCTCATGTGCGCCGGTCGAGGCACCCGAGGGCACCGCGGCGCGGCCCATCGCGCCGCTTTCCAGCAGCACATCAACTTCAACGGTGGGATTGCCGCGGCTGTCGAGAATCTCGCGGGCGTGGATATCAATGATCGTGCTCATGTCTGGCCTCCAAATGGGCGGAAATGGTGCTCTCTTGGGCGTCTTAGCCCAAGGGTGCGTTCAAGGAAAGCGCGTGTTTGCGGCGGCGTTCGCGCGCGAATGAATACAGCCCCGAAGCCACGATAAGTCCCGATCCGCACAAAGTGATGACATCGGGCCATTCGGCAAACACAAAGGCCCCGATCAACACGGCAAACACCAGCCGCACATAGCGGAACGGAGCCACAACCGAAACTTCGCCTGTGCGGGTCGCGCCAATAATCGCCCAATAGCCCGCGGTGCCGAACACCAACGCGCCGATCAGCGCATAGCTTTCCCACAGGTTCGGCACCGCCACCTCGCCAGAGCCTGCCATCATCAGCGCGCCCAACAAGGCCACGGCCATCAGCCCCCAAGTGGAAATCTGCGCGGTCGAGCAATCCGCCGGGATACGGCGCGCCATCAGATCGCGCAGGGTCAGGCCAAGCACAGTGATCAGCACCCACAAGGCTTCGGGGCGAAAGCCGTCAAGCCCGGGACGGATCACCAGAATGACCCCGGCAAACCCCACCGCAATCGCTGACCAACGCCGCCAGCCAACCTTTTCCTGCATGAACAGCGCCGCCGCCATCGTCACTGACAAAGGCAGCGCCTGCAGTACCGCCGATACGGTTGAAAGCGGCACGGTTGCCAGCGCGGTGATATAGGCAAAGGTGCCCACCATCTCACCCAGACCGCGTGCCAGAACAGCCGGATGCAGTGCTGCGCGGTTCAGCACCGGGCGGCCTTCGCGCCACGCCATCGCGGCAAAGATCACTACGCCGAACACGCCTGAGATGAACACCACTTCGCCCACGGGCAGGCTGGCGGCTGCCCATTTCAGGAACATGTCCTCCAGCCCGAACATGGCCATCGACACCACCATCAACAGGATGCCGCGCAGGTTATCCGAGGCCAAGTTCTATCCCTTCTTTATCGGCACGCCGAGCAGTTCCAGCCGATGCCCGATCAACCGATAGCCAAGTCGTGCCGCAATACGCTCTTGCAGGGCTTCAATCTCTGGGTCCACGAATTCAATCACTTGCCCGGTGTTCACATCAATCAGATGGTCGTGGTGATCGCGTTCGGCATCTTCATAGCGCGCGCGGCCATCGCCGAACTCCAGCCGTTCAAGCAGGCCGGCCTCCTCGAAGATCTTCACGGTGCGGTAGACAGTGGCCAGCGAGATCCGCGGGTCCACTTGCGCCGCGCGGGCATAAAGCTCTTCGACATCGGGGTGATCATCGGCTGCGGTGATCACGCGCGCCACCACACGGCGCTGGTCGGTCATCCGAAGGCCCTTGGCGACGCCGCGCGAAATCAGATCCGACATGGCAAGGCCTCCTCCATTCCCCCGGTGATAGCGCGCGTTTACGGCAAACCACGCGGTGCTGCCAGCGCTTTTGCTGGCCTTGACTTCACCATGCCGCCCCGAAAGGGTGGCGCGAACGCGGGGGCATGATGCGCAAAGAACGATTGGATGGGGTGGGGCTGGCGGCGCTGATCGCGGTGACATTTTTGTTGGCGGTCAATCAGATCGTGGTGAAAGAGGTCAACCACGGCTTGCAGCCTGTGTTCTTCGCAGGTTTGCGCTCGGCCTTGGCAGTTGTGTTTGTGTTTGGCTGGCTGAAGTTTCGCGGATTGTGGGGCAGGGTGCGCTGGTCCGATCTCGGCCCCGGTCTGGCCATCGGCAGCGTCTTTGCAGCCGAGTTCTTGTGCCTGTTCATGGCGCTTGATCTGACGGCGGTGGGGCGGGCTTCGGTGATTTTCTATTCGATGCCGCTGTGGCTGGCGGTGGCGGCGCATTTCTGGCTGCCGAATGAGCGGATTACGCCGAAGCGGGGAATCGGGCTGAGCTTGGCCTTTATCGGCACGGCTTGGGCGATTCTGTCGAAAAGTCCGTCGGGTCATGCCAGTATCTTGGGCGATATGCTGGCGCTGGTCGGCGCATGGGGCTGGGCGGGCACCGCATTTCTGGCGCGCAAAACCCGCCTGCGTGAGGCGGGGCCAGAGGCGCAACTGTTTTGGATGGTGTTGATTTCAGGCCCAATTTTGCTGGCCGCCAGCCCGTTTTTTGGCCCGCTGATCCGCGATATTCAACCTGTGCATTGGGTCTGGCTGGTGTTTCAGGCCGGGGTGATCGTGGCCGGGGTGTTCATCACCTGGCTGTGGTTGCTGTCGATCTATCCCACCTCGACCGTAGCCAGCTTTTCGTTCCTGACACCGCTGTTTGCCATCATTTTGGGCTATCTGATTTTTGGTGAAGCGTTGTCTTTTGGCCTCATGATGGCGGCGGGATTCGTCGCGGCGGGAATCGTTCTGATCAATCGCCGATAGCGCGCCGGTTTATCCACAGCTTGTGGAGGAATCGGCCCGCTCTCACGGCGCCTGAGCCGAAGCTGCCAAATATGCCGTGATGCTTAGGTTTTTGCAGCAGTTGCGACGACACTTTAACGGGCGCCAAGCACGACCAGAGAATTTTTACTCACAGGGCCGTGATGGCACGGCTAGATATGGCGATAACGTCAAGCACAAAATCTGGGGGGTAAGTGTAAAAAATCCGTTGATACCCCCCGAGCTTTACGACAATTTGACGACGCGCCAATCAAGGCCACAAGATGTAGTGTGCCAGTTTAATATTCTGAAGACAGTCGACAGGCCTTGGGAAGCCTGTTTGCGCCCGCCCTCGGGGGCATGTGGCGCGCTGTCAAAGGGATCGGGCGAAGACAGCAATAGCACGCGGCAGATCACAAACCGCGCAAAAACATGGGACGGGCAGATGAAGATCGAGCGTAAGTTTACCACCGAAGCAACCGGTGCCTATGGTGCCATGGCGTTTTCGACCACGGTGTCGGAGATTCGCAATCCCGACGGCACCGTTGTGTTCCGCAATGACGCGGTGGAAGTGCCACAGGGCTGGAGCCAGGTTGCCTCTGACGTGCTGGCGCAGAAATACTTCCGCAAGGCGGGGATTCCGGCGGTCCTGAAACGTGTGCGCGAAAAAGACGTGCCGAAGTTCCTGTGGCGCTCGATCCCGGATGAAGATGCTTTGGCGGCACTGCCTGCAGATCAGCGCATTGTTGGCGAAACCTCGGCCAAGCAAGTGTTCGACCGTCTGGCAGGTGCATGGACCTACTGGGGCTGGAAGGGTGGCTATTTCAGCACCGAGGCCGATGCGAAAGCCTACTATGACGAGATGCGGTTCATGCTGGCGCGGCAGATGGCTGCGCCGAACTCGCCGCAATGGTTCAACACCGGCCTGCATTGGGCCTATGGCATCGACGGCCCGTCGCAAGGGCACTATTACGTCGATCATGCAACTGGCGTGTTGACCAAATCCACCAGCGCCTATGAGCACCCGCAGCCGCATGCCTGCTTCATCCAATCGGTGAAAGATGATCTGGTTGGTGACGGCGGCATCATGGATCTGTGGGTGCGCGAGGCGCGGCTGTTCAAATACGGCTCTGGCACTGGCACCAACTTCTCCAGCTTGCGCGGGGAGGGTGAAAAGCTGTCGGGCGGCGGAAAATCCTCGGGCCTGATGGGGTTCCTGAAGATCGGCGACCGTGCGGCTGGCGCGATCAAATCAGGCGGCACCACGCGCCGCGCGGCCAAGATGGTGATCTGCGATATGGATCACCCCGATGTCGAAGCTTTCGTGAACTGGAAGGTGATCGAAGAGCAAAAGGTTGCCTCGCTGGTGGCAGGTTCCAAGGCGCACGAGCTGAAACTGAACGAGATTTTCACTGCGATCCGGCAATGGGATGGCTCGGCAGAAGATTCGGTTGATCCGGCGAAAAACCCTGCGCTGAAAGCCGCGATCCGTTCGGCCAAAAAGGCGATGATCCCCGACACCTACACCAACCGCATCCTGCAATATGCGCGTCAGGGTTTCACCAGCATAGAATTCCCCACCTATGACGTGGATTGGGATTCCGAAGCCTACATCACCGTCTCGGGGCAAAACTCGAACAACTCGGTGCGTGTCACCGATGCTTTCCTGACCGCGGTGAAGAATGATGCCGATTGGGCGCTGATCCGCCGCACCGATGGCAAGACCGCCAAGACCTTGAAAGCCCGCGATTTGTGGGATCAGGTTGGCCATGCCGCTTGGGCCTGTGCTGATCCTGGCATCCAGTTCCACGATACTGTCAACGCTTGGCACACCTGCCCGGAAGATGGCGCGATCCGGGGCTCTAACCCCTGTTCGGAGTATATGTTCCTCGACGATACCGCTTGCAACTTGGCGTCGATGAACCTGCTGACCTTCTTCAAGGACGGCCAGTTTGACAGCAATGCCTATATTCATGCCACCCGTCTGTGGACGGTGACGCTGGAAATCTCGGTGATGATGGCGCAATTCCCCAGCCAGGAAATCGCGCAACTGTCCTATGACTTCCGCACGCTTGGTCTGGGTTATGCCAACATCGGCGGTCTGCTGATGAACATGGGCTTGGGCTATGACTCGGTCGAAGGCCGGGCGTTCTGCGGTGCGCTGACGGCGCTGATGACCGGCGTGTCTTATGCCACCTCGGCCGAGATGGCGTCAGAGCTTGGTGCATTCTCGGGCTATGCCCGCAACGCCCAGCACATGCTGCGCGTCATCCGCAACCATCGTGCGGCAGCCTATGGCAAGACCGACGGCTACGAGGGCCTGAACGTCAACCCGGTTGCGCTGGACGCGGCCAATTGCCCTGACCAAACCCTTGTCACCCTTGCAAAATCGGCTTGGGACGAGGCGCTGACCTTGGGTCAAGCCCATGGTTTCCGCAACGCGCAAACCACGGTGATCGCACCCACAGGCACCATTGGCCTGGTGATGGATTGCGACACCACCGGCATCGAGCCGGATTTCGCGCTGGTGAAGTTCAAGAAGCTGGCCGGTGGTGGTTATTTCAAGATCATCAACCAATCGGTTCCGGCGGCGTTGGAGAAGCTAGGCTATTCCACCTCGCAAGCCGCTGAAATCGTGGCCTATGCGGTCGGACACGGCTCGATCGGTAACTGCCCCGGTATCAACACCACGGCGCTTGTCGGCCACGGCTTTGGCGCCCGCGAGCTGGAGAAAATCGAGGCAGTACTGCCTTCGGCTTTTGACATCCGCTTTGTGTTCAACCAATGGACCTTGGGCGAGGATTTCTGCAAAGGCACGCTTGGCATTCCCGCCGACAAGCTGGCCGACCCCGGCTTTGACTTGCTGCGCCACCTTGGCTTTACCAAGGCACAGATCGACGCCGCAAATGACCATGTTTGCGGCACGATGACGCTGGAAGGCGCGCCGTTCCTGAAGCCTGCGCACTACAGCGTGTTCGATTGCGCCAACCCCTGCGGCAAAACTGGCAAACGCTATCTGTCGGTGGACAGCCACATTCACATGATGGCCGCCGCGCAGTCGTTCATTTCAGGCGCGATTTCCAAGACCATCAACATGCCGAACTCGGCCACAATTGCCGAGACCTTGGCCGCCTATGAACTGAGCCATTCGCTTGGCATCAAGGCCAACGCACTTTATCGCGACGGCTCAAAACTGTCGCAACCCTTGGCTTCGGCCTTGGTCGAGGATGATGAAGAGGCCGAAGAAATCCTCGCATCCGGCTCGGCACAGGAAAAGGCCGCTGTGCTGGCCGAAAAGATCGTCGAGAAGATCATCTACAAGGAAGTCATCCGCACCAACCGCGAAAAGCTGCCGGAACGTCGCAAAGGCTACACCCAGAAAGCCATCGTCGGTGGCCACAAGGTCTATCTGCGCACCGGCGAATACAGCGACGGCACCTTGGGCGAGATCTTCATCGACATGCACAAGGAAGGCGCGGGCTTCCGCGCGATGATGAACAATTTCGCCATCGCAGTCTCGGTTGGCCTGCAATATGGCGTGCCGCTGGAGGAATTCGTCGAAGCCTTTACCTTCACCAAGTTTGAACCGGCCGGAATGGTGCAGGGCAATGACAGCGTGAAAAACGCCACTTCGATCCTTGACTATATTTTCCGCGAACTGGCGATTTCCTATCTGGACCGCACCGATCTGGCGCATGTCAAACCCACCGGCGCATCGTTTGATGATCTGGGGCGTGGCGAAGAAGAAGGAAAACGCAACATCTCGGAAATCTCCGAGCAAGCGGCCTCGCGCAGCCTTGAGGTGCTGAAGCAGATCAGCTCGACCGGCTATCTGCGCAAGCGTCTACCGTCAGAACTGGTGGTGCTGCAAGGTGGGATGGGTGCCACTGCGCTGACGGGCACCGATCCAGTTTCGGCACTGAACATGCTGATCCCCGAGACGGCCCGCGCGATGGGCGCTTCCGTGGCCGGGGCTACCGCCTTGGTCTCTGGCACGGTGACGATGGACGCCCGCGTCAAAGCCAAGATGCAGGGCTACGAGGGCGATCCCTGCGGCGAATGCGGCAACTACACGCTGGTGCGCAACGGCACCTGCATGAAGTGCAACACTTGTGGCGGAACGAGTGGCTGTAGCTGAGAGAGGGGGGGTATATGAAGAAGGCTGCGTTTCTTACGACGTCTCGGGCTGCTCAGATATAGCGTGAAATGGTTAGTTGTCGGCGCGAGTATTTCGCAGACGACGAATTCTTCAAAATGCCCGATGTTTGGGAAGAACTTTGTGACGGGGAGCGATGGACCATCAAACGCTACCCGGCCAACCAGATTGAAGCATATAAGCGAAAGGCTGGTGTAATTGCCTTTGGTGAAAAGGTGACGCTCACGGTAGACAACGGTTTGTTAGAAAAAGCCAGCGAAGGCTGTAAGTTCTCCAACTTCATTCTGGCTCATGAGTTAGGTCATGTAGCTCTTGACCATCACGCACGAAATCTAGTGACGAAAAATTTTCAGCTTTTCAGTGGGCCGAATGGTATGATGGCAAACATTCCCCCAACCTTGGAAGAACTGGAGGCGAACTATGCCGCAGTCTTCTTTCAATGCGGGATTTTGCTTGAAGATATACTCTGGTCGGCTAGTCGGCTCGCAGAGCGTGCCTGTTCTGATTTGCTGTATGTGACGAAGGCGCAAGCCATTGTCCGGCTAGAGGTTTTTCAAAGAGCGTTGCACAAGCCGAGTGCCAGCCGTGGACGGGTTGTGCTGTAGATGATTGATAGATGTATCTTGCAGATGGTGACGCGCTCCCCTGAAATGTCCACACTTTGAGGATAGTCTGTTCTTCAATGAACGAGACGGAAATGAAGCGCAGTCGGTTCTAGGCTGTGATGCCAACTGACTTGGAGGATGCCCGTTCACGGGCCTTTTCTTTAATCGCGGAAGACACGAAGACGGAGGCGGGCTGCATTGGGACACCAACGCTCGATGCCCGAAAGGTGCGGTTTAAGGGGCGGCAGATGGCGGCCTATCGCTTCGTCTTCTGAATCCTGAATGGGGTCTCGGCGGGTTATGATGATGTGGCCCGCCATCGCTGCAAAAATCGCCGTTGCATAAATCCTGACCATCTGGGGCCTGGGTCGCGGGGGGATAACCTTCACGATGAGCGGGAGTTCGCGGTGAATGGGGTGGATTTCAGTCTGCTATGACAGCCGTTCCACTGGCCCCCGCCGACACCAAACCTCGCCGCCCGTTCTACCCGGACTGGGGCAGCGCTTGGGGCGGTTCCGCAAACTACTGCCCCATGGTCGGCTTGAAACGTAGAGGTGGGCGTGGCGGCGGAACTGCCGATAAGCCTTTGGCCGCAAAGCAGAACCGGCAATGTCACAGCAATCGCCTGCAATCTGGGATATCTCATCTGAGAGAGTTGGCTGGGGCGGGAGGGATCGAACCTCCGTATGTCGGTACCAAAAACCGATGCCTTACCGCTTGGCGACGCCCCAACTGCGGCGGTGTTTAGCGAAGGCGTTCGGGGGGTGCAAGGGGGATTTCGCGAAAATCTTCATGTGGTTGTCAGACTTGTGTTTGGCGGCGTAAGAGGGGGCATGGAACAAGTTGATGTCATCGTTTTAGGCGCCGGTGCGGCGGGGATGTTTGCGGCAATCGAGGCCGGGCGGCGCGGGCGGCGGGTATTCGTCGTCGATCACGCCAAGGCGGCTGGCGAGAAGATTCGCATCTCGGGCGGGGGGCGCTGCAATTTCACCAATCTGGGAATCGCGCTGGATCGCTTTATCTCGCGCAATCCACGGTTCGCCCTGTCGGCTTTGAAGCGGTTCACGCAATGGGATTTCATTGCGCGGATGGATGCGGCTGGGATCGGCTGGCACGAAAAGACCTTGGGACAGTTGTTTTGTGATGGCTCGGCCAAACAGGTGGTGGATCTGCTGCTGGGCGATATAGCGCGGGCTGGCGTGGGGCTGTGGTTGGGCTGCACGGTTGGCGCGATAACGCGCGATGGCCAGGGTTTCGTGGTTGAGACTGCTCGGGGTGCGGTGCGGGCCGAGTCGGTGATCGTGGCGACGGGCGGCAAGTCTATCCCGAAGATGGGGGCCAGCGGGTTTGGCTATCAGGTGGCTGAACAGTTCGGGCTGGCCGTGGTCGAGACACGGCCAGGGCTGGTGCCGCTGACCTTCGCCGCGCAGGAGTTGGACTGGATGGTGCCGCTGGCCGGGGTGGCGGTGCAGGGGCGGGTATCGGTGGGTAAAACCGGGTTTGATGAGGCGGTGTTGTTCACCCATCGCGGGCTGTCGGGGCCTGCGGTGCTGCAGGCGTCGAGTTACTGGCGTGAGGGGGAGGAGATCGCGGTCAATCTGGCGCCGGGGCGGGATGTCGCGGCGGAACTTTCTGAGGCGAAGCGGGGGCAGGGGAAGCTGGCGCTACGGACGGTGCTGGGGCGCAGTCTGCCGGAGAAGCTGGCGCGGCATATTGAGACCAGCTTGGGCATCACCGCGCCGATGGCGGAACTGGGGCGCGGCGACCTAGAGCGGGTGGCGCAAGCACTGCGGGATTGGCGGCTGCGGCCGGTGGGGTCGGAGGGATACAGGACCGCCGAGGTGACGCTGGGGGGCGTTGATACCGATGGGTTGGATGGGCGGACGATGATGGCGCGGGGGGTGCCGGGGTTGTTCTTTGTCGGCGAGGTGGTGGATGTGACGGGCTGGCTTGGGGGATACAATTTCCAATGGGCGTGGTCGTCGGGATGGGCAGCAGGGCAGGTTGCCTGACACGGTCCCAACTCGGGACCTTTTAATGTAGTTTATTATCAATATCTTAGAGTGGCGGATTTAACGAATTTTTAATACTTTCGGCTTTTTTTGCCTTCGGGCGGAGCGGGGACTCGCCCCCGCACCCCCAGGATATTTAGGCGCAGAGGATGACAATTTTAGGCAAATTGTTCGGGTTTTGACGGTGTCACACGTGCAGCGGGTCGGCTTTGGCAAGACGGTCAAACGCCATCAGACTGGCGATCAACGCCGCCATTTTGTCGAGCGGAATCATGTTGGGGCCGTCGGAGGGGGCGGTGTCAGGGGCCTCGTGGGTTTCTATGAACACCCCTGCAATGCCCAAAGATACTGCAGCGCGGGCCATCACTGGGGCGAATTCGCGCTGACCACCGCTTGATCCGCCAAGGCCGCCGGGTTGTTGCACGGAATGCGTCGCGTCCATGATCACCGGATAGCCGGTGCGCGCCATGATCGGCAGGCTGCGCATATCGGTGACAAGCGTGTTGTAGCCGAAACTTGCGCCACGCTCGGTCAGCAGGATGTTCTCGTTGCCGGTTGAGGCGACCTTTTCGGCGACATTGGCCATATCCCAAGGGGCGAGAAACTGGCCCTTCTTGATGTTGACCACCGCGCCGGTTTCGCCCGCAGCCAGCAAAAGGTCGGTCTGGCGGCACAGGAAGGCCGGGATCTGGATGACATCGACCACCTTTGCGGCTTCGCGCGCTTGCGCAATATCATGCACATCGGTCAGCACGGGGATGCCGCTGGCGCGCACAGTCTCTAGCACTTTTAGGCCAGCTTCCATGCCCATGCCACGCCGACCCGAGAGCGAGGTGCGGTTGGCCTTGTCATAGCTGGCCTTGAATACATATTGCGCCCCCGCCGCCGCACAAGCCTCTGCCATCACCCCAGCGATCATCTGGGCGTGGTCGAGGCTTTCCAACTGGCAGGGGCCTGCGATCACCAGCAGGGGCTGATCGTTGCCAACGCGCAGGCCGCCAATAGGAACCTGTTTCATCCGGACGTGACCTGTTCATAAAGGATGGCGATGGTCATGGTGATCATCAGATAGATGCCGATCAGGATCAGCATCACCACCAGCGTGGATTCGAAGGCGCGCGGATAGGCGGCCTCATCGGCGGCAACCGGGTTGACCGACACCGATAGATAACGGGTCTGACGGTTCGCCTCATTCCGGGCGAGTTCGGTGGCTTGCAACGATTGCGCCAGCATCAACTGCCGGGTCTGCACCTCGGCCTGCGCTACCAAAAGCTCGGACTGCACGCGCGCCAGTGACTGACCGTTCATGTCATTCTCGGTCAGTTTGGCGCGCAGTTGCGCAATTTGTTCTTCCAGCGTGGCGATGCGGCGTTTGACAGGTTCCATCCGGGCCTGATTGGGATTGGAGTTTGCCTCCATCTGCGCCAGCGACAGCTTTTCTGTGGTCAGTTGCGTGTCCAACTGGCCGATTTGCGCGGTGACAAGCGAAATTTCGACCTCTGACGACAGCACCTTGGTCTTCTCCTGCAAGGAGACCACACGCTCATTGGCTTCTTTCAGCTTGGCTTCGGCGTCATCATAGCTTTCACGCGCGCCCTGCATCTGATCGTCGCGCACCCGCGCTGTCATCATATCGACGCGCTCTTCCGCATAGCCCAGCAAGGCTTGCGAGAATTTCACTGCCGTTTGCGGATCGGCGGCAATCACCTCCATCTTCACGACGCCTTCGGTGGGGTCGTAGGAGATTTTCACGAATTTATGGTAAAGCTTGTAGGCCGCGCCTTGTGTGGCATCGGGGGCCAAACGTTGCAGCGGGTCGATGTTTGGGCCAGAGAAATGCGCGCGAAAGCCAAGATCATGGTCAAGGCGTTCCATCGCGTCCTGGCTTTGCAGGTAGCCCTGCACGGTGATCGAATCCTGCGATGTCGCCATCGCCGAGCCTTTCAGCATCGAGCTGAGGCCCGAAGGTGCGGCATCGTTCTGCTGGATGACGAATTCGGTACGGCTGGAATAGAGTGGCGTGGCGATGGTGTAATAGTAGATCGCCGCCAGCAGCGTCGGCAGGCCGACGAACACGAACAGGCGCGCGGCCAGCAGCAGGGATTTCTTGCGGCGGCGGGCGACGATATCGCGCTGGATCTTGCCAACCTCGGCCAGATGCGCGCGTTCAATCTGCTCTTCGGTCGAGGGCAGTTGAATTGGTTTGATGGTTTGCGGCAGTTGCACGCCATCGCCGCCGGGCGTGACCGTCAGCGCGCGCGAGCCTGTGGGCGGCATCGGCGGGCCATCGCCAGAGGAGACCAGCTCCAGCACGGAATTGGCTTGGAACGGATCAATCCCGGCGTTGCGCAGCAGGCGCACGGCGTCGAAATCGGAAGTCGCGGGCAGGCCGTGCTTTTGCGCCAAGCGGCGGGCCATGCGCAACTGGCGGCCCGTCAACCCCTCTTGCCGGATGGTGTCAATATCGGCGGGGGCAGAGTTGGGGCCGGGTTTTTCGGCGCCCGGAAAGGTCATGCCAGCAAAGCCGTCTTCAGCCTCGGTCGGGAAGAAGGCGCGGTCGCCGAGTTGCGGTTGGGCGGGGGGCGTGGCTGGGGGTGCCTTGGCGGCGGCCCTGGTTTCAGGCAGCGGCGCAGGCGCCTCAATCGGGTCGGGGCGGCGGGTGCGGAAGCGTTGAACGCTAAGTTTGGTAGTCATAAAGCCGCTTCGCCTCTTCAAGAGTTTCAAACATATACAACTGACCATTGCGCAACACGGCGGCGGAACGGCAGAACTTTTCCAGCGTCGAGGGCTGGTGCGACACCACCACCACGGTGGCGTTCTTCAGCCGCTGGCGCAGCACTTGCCCCGCCTTGCGGTTGAATTCCACATCGGTCGAAGACGGCATGCCTTCGTCGATGAGGTAAATATCAAACTCCAGCGCCAGCATCAGCGCAAAGGAAAACCGCGAGCGCATGCCTGAGGAGTATTTGCCAACCGGCTGGTCGAAGTATTCGTCGATATTGGCCAGCCAGCGGCAGAAGCTTTCGATATAGTCCGGGTCCAGCCCATAGAGCCGCGCGATGTAGCGGGCGTTTTCGGTGGCGGTGTGTTTCGACAGGATGCCGCCCATGAACCCCAGCGGAAACGAGATGCGCGAGGTGCGGGTGATCTTGCCCTCATCCGGTTTTTCCAGACCTGCCATCATGTTGATGATCGTGGTCTTGCCGGTGCCGTTCTTGGCGAGGATGCCCAACGAATTGCCGACTTCAACGCTGAACGACGCGCGGTCAAGGATCACCTTGCGCGACTTACCTGTCCAGAAGGACTTACTGACATTCTCAAACGCGATCATGGCTGCCCGGTGGGCCTGCCTCCTGCCTGTGCAAACGGTGTGGCCAGGGATGCCAGCCTAACCGAGAAAGTGTTAACGCTTGGTTCCTGTCAGACCACAAGAGCCATAAGCGGACCTATCCCGGCTTTGAGGCATCATTATGTCGCATCCATGGACAATGGCGCAAGGTGGCGCGGGAAATTGTCTGCACACGCGGATGTGAGCGATCAGCGCCGGGTTGCGCGCGCCAGCAGTAGCGCGGCCGCTCCGGCCAGCAGCGACAGTGCGAGACCCAGCCTTGCGGCTTCGGCCATGCCGCCGCCGGGCAAGGCCGTGTCGAGGGCAAGCACCGGGACGGTGAAGCCGACGCCGAGCAGCAGGGCGATCAACAGCAGTTCGCGCAGGCGAATGCCTTGTGGCAGGCTGCGTCCGGTGATTTGGGCGGCGATCATGCAGCCCAGAAGGAAGCCCAGCGGCTTGCCGACCCAGAACGCGGCCAGCGTGGTGAAGGTGGTGGGGGCGAAGGCCGCCAGATCAATGCCGCCACGGGTGAGGCCGAACAGGAACAGCACAAGCGCCAAGGGGCGCACCAGCAGATGCGCCAAGCGGTTCAGCGGATCATGCAGGAAATTCTCGGCCTCGGCAAAGAAGCCGAAAGACCGCTCGGCATGGGGGATTGCGGGGATAACGGGCAGTAGACCCAAAGCGGGCGGCAGGCCTGCGGCGGCGACGCCGATGAACGAGATCGCTCCGGCAAGCACATAGGGCCAGAGCATCAGGCCTTGGCGGCGCGCGGCCTCGGACGCGTGCAGGCGCTGGCGGCGGCCGTAAAGCGCCCAGACGCCAACACTGGCGATCAGTGGCAGTGCCAGCCAGCCCAAACGGAATAGTCCACCGCTGGGATAGGAAAGGCCCAGCACCAGCAACCCCAAGAAATCGCAGGCGATGGTGACAAGCAGCAGCACATGCAGCGCCGGATGGTTGGGTCCGAACACCCGGCGGCCCAGCACGTAGCCCAGCACCACATCCGAGCCCATCGGCACCTGCCAGCCGATCGCAAAGCTGGCTTCCTGCGCTGTCTCAATCAGTGCGCCGGTGATGATCCAGATCAGCGCGCCGCCAAGGGCCGCGCCGATCACCCCGCCCAAAGGCACCAGCGATTGCGGGCCAGACAGCGCGCCACGCTCCAGCACCACGGCTTCCCACAACTCTTTGCCAACAAAGAACATGAACAAGGCCATCAAGCCATGCGAGGTCAGCGAG
Organism: Cypionkella sinensis; assembly: GCF_042646385.1. Classification (NCBI taxonomy): domain Bacteria; kingdom Pseudomonadati; phylum Pseudomonadota; class Alphaproteobacteria; order Rhodobacterales; family Paracoccaceae; genus Cypionkella; species Cypionkella sinensis. The sequence goes on from NZ_JBHRTO010000001.1 coordinate 777,967, forward strand.
GCCGGGGTCAACGCCGGGCTTTGCGCCACCCATTGAGTCAAGCCTGCGGGCAGGAACTCGGGAGCGTGCAGATCGGCCAGCCGCCATTCGATGAAATCATAGTAACCCGCCGCATCCAGATTAAGCCAAAGCGTCGCACACAGGATGCCAAGCCCCAAGGCGAGGGCAAAATGGCGCATGAAAGGCGAGACACGATACATAGTCATAATCCGGGGAAGGCGGCGATGATCTTTCAATATATGGGGGGCAGTCGGCTCACAATCTGGATTTGCCGGAACTGTGCAAGTGTTGCAGCGCTGTCGTGATCGGGGTAGCGATGGGGCAAACGGAGGATGCCATGCGCGATCTCGATCAGGCTTATGCGGCGATGCAGGCGGGGGATGAAGCGGCGGGGCTGCGGTTCTACCGACTGCTGGCGGATGCGACGCTATTTCTGCTGCTGGAGCGCGAGGCCGAGGGCAGCCGGGTTGATCCACGGGTGTTTGATCTGGCCGAGGGGCCGGTGCTGCTGGCGTTTGATTCCGAAGATCGGCTGGCGGTGATGGGCGATGGCCCCTTGCCTTATGCCGCCCTGCCGGGGCGGTTAATTGCGCAGCAGATGCTGGGGCAGGGGCTGTCTTTGGGGCTGAACCTTGGCACGGGTGCTGCGTCCGAGGTGTTGCTGCCGCCCGAGGCTTTGCGTTGGCTTTGCGAGATGCTTGATGCCACGCCTGCCGAAGTCGAGGCGGTGCCGTCGCAGTTCTTCGCGCCGCAGGGTTTGCCGGATGCGCTGAGCGATGCGCTGACCTTTACACTGGGCGGAGCTGCGGGGCTGGCGCGCGCCGCGCTGCTGGCGGGGGTGCGTTACAGCGACGGGCGGTTGGGGCATATGCTGGCGGTGATTGACGCGGTATCGGGAGCCGAGGAGGCGCTTGCGCGGGCGTTGGGCGAGGCTTTGGTGTTCTCGGGGCTGGAGGCGGGCGAGTTGGATGTGACTTTCTTGGCGGCAGGCGATGCCGCGGTGGCGGAACTTGCTCGGGTCGCGGTGGTGTTTGAGGTGCCCGAACGGGTGGCCGAGGCGAAGGCAGAGCGGGCGGCGCCGGGGATGGGCGATCAGCCGCCGCGTTTGCGGTAAGGTTGAAGCTCGGGGTTTCACACCCCCAGACCCCTGTGGGATATTTGCGCGCAGGGGATGGCAACTTTAGTCGCGTTGTTTGGAATTTCCTTGGGGTATCATGATACCGTATATTTCAACCATATGAAATCACTTGGTATTATCTTTGGTCTAGCGCTTGACGCTGCATCCGCCTTGCGCGATAAGCCGCCATCCGAAATGCGAGGGGTGACTCTCGCCCCTGCTTTATGGGTTCAAGATGAAAACCTTCTCCGCTACGCCTGCGGATATTGACAAGAAATGGATCCTGATCGACGCCGAAGGCATCGTTCTGGGCCGTCTTGCAACGATCGTGGCAAACATCCTGCGCGGCAAGAACAAGCCGACCTTCACCCCCCACATGGATATGGGTGACAACGTGATCGTCATCAACGCCGACAAGGTGCAGATGACCGGCAACAAGCGCAACGACAAAGTCTATTACTGGCACACTGGCCATCCGGGCGGCATCAAGCAGCGCACTGCCAAGCAAGTTCTGGAAGGCGCACATCCCGAGCGCGTCGTGATCAAGGCTGTTGAGCGTATGATCACCCGCAACCGTCTGGGCCGCGTTCAGATGACCAACCTGCGCGTTTACGCCTCGGCTGAGCATCCGCATGAGGCACAGCAGCCCACCGTTCTGGACCTTGCGGCCCTGAACCCGAAAAACACCCGGAGCGCGTAATCATGTCCGATATCAAATCTCTCGACGATCTGAAATCGGCCGTTGGCGCGGCTGCTCCGGCTCCGGCGGCTGTTGTGCGCACCCCGGTGCGTGACAAGCTGGGCCGGGCTTATGCAACCGGCAAGCGCAAGAACGCCGTTGCACGCGTCTGGATCAAACCGGGCTCGGGCAAAGTGGTTGTGAACGGCAAAGAGATGGCGGTTTATTTCGCGCGTCCGGTGCTGCAAATGATCCTGCGTCAGCCGTTCACCGTTGCTGGCGTTGAAGGCCAGTTCGACGTGATGGCAACGGTTGCTGGCGGCGGTCTTTCGGGCCAAGCCGGTGCTGTGAAGCATGGCGTGTCGAAAGCGCTGCAGCTTTATGAACCCGGTCTGCGTGGGGCGCTGAAAGCCGCTGGCTTCCTGACCCGCGACAGCCGTGTGGTGGAACGGAAGAAATACGGCAAGGCGAAAGCCCGTAAATCGTTCCAGTTCTCGAAGCGCTAAGCTTTACCATCTGGATTTCGGCAAAAGGCCCGTGGTGTTCCACGGGCCTTTTGTTTTGGTTCCGGCGGTCTTCCCATCTGGGATGCACTTGTGTTTTCTGATCTGTTTCAGGCAGATTTCCACAATATGTTGTGGGTCGTGGGCGCTTCTTAAGCCTCGCCATAAAAAAAACGGGCCGGAAAACCGGCCCGAGGTTGGGGAACAGCGGGAGGTAATCAGGCGCGCCAGAACGGCTTTTCGGCCTCATGCTCGGCATGGCTTTCCGAAAGGCCGATGTCGCGCAGCATGTGCTTGGGCATCTGTGCCAACTGCTTTCGGGTGCGATGGCGCAGCTCCCATGCCGCGACGGTCAGCGCCAGCGACACCAGCACGCGCGAAATCGGCGGCAAGGGTTGGGCGTTCAGAGCGAGGGCTTGGTTATACGACATGAGCTTCATCCGATTGTATTGATACAAGATGCAATATTCTGCTAGTATTGATACAATCCCCGCCAGCGAATCGCCAGAGGAACATTGTCATGAATACAATCTGGGTGCCGGACCTGTCTGGCGACGAGGGGCCGAAGTATTTATCGCTGGCACGCGCCTTGCGCGAGGCAATCCGCACGGCGACGCTGCCGCAAGGCACACAATTACCGACGGTGCGCGACCTGGCTTATCGGTTGGCGGTGACGCCGGGCACAGTCAGCCGGGCCTATCAGATTGCGACGCAAGAGGGTCTGCTAGAGGCCACGGTGGGGCGCGGCACCTTTGTGGCGGCGCGCAAGCCGCGGCTGGGCCCCACGCAAAGCCTGTTCACCGACCGCGATGCCGGCGTCGATGAAGGTCGGGTTGATCTGCGGTCGCCGCAACTGCCTGATGTCGGGCAAGTGACGGTTTTTGGCGATATTCTGCGCAAAGCATCGCTGAACATTGGTGCGGAATGGCTTGATTACACACATCAAAGTGGTGAACGCCCACTGCGCGAGGCGGTGGTGGGCTGGCTGAGCGGCCGGGTGTTGGGGCCGATCAGCGAGGATGATGTGATGCTGACCCACGGCGGGCAAAGCGGCATTGGTCTGGTGCTGGATTGCTGTTTGCGCGGCGATCGCCCGGTGGTGCTGATCGAAGATCTGGCCTATCCGGGCTTTCGCTATGCCGCGCGCGCGGCGCGGGCCGAGGTGGTGAGCATCGAGTTGGACGATGAAGGCATCCGCCCCGATGCGTTGGAGGTCGCCTGCAAACGCTATGGCGCGCAGGTATTGTGTCTGACCCCAAGCGCACAAAACCCGACCACGGCGCGGATGAGCCCGGAACGACAGGCACAGATTGTATCCATCGCGCGGCGTTACGATCTGCAGATCATCGAGGATGAGTGCTATTTCTACTCGGGCGCGCCGGACCCTGCGTTGCGGGCACTGGCACCAGAGCGGGTGTGGTATGCGGGCAGTCTGTCAAAATCGGTCTCGGCGGCGCTGCGCTTTGGCTATGTGATCTGCCCGACCGGCATGGGGCCAACCGGGCGGCTGGCGGCGCAACATGCGTTCTTTGCGCTGTCGAAACCCTTGGCGGAATTTGCGCTGGAGTTGTTCAACTCGGGGGCTGCGACCGAGATCCGCCGTCTGGTCGAGGCGGAATTTTCGGATCGTTTGCAAATGGTTGTCAACCGTCTGGGTGCATTTGATCTGGCGTGGCAGAAGGGGATTCCCTTTGCCTGGCTGCGGCTGCCGCAGGGGTGGCGGGCCTATACGTTTACCCGCATGGCCGAAGAACAAGGCGTTTTGCTGCGCGCCGCCGACCAATATGCAATGAGCAATGGCCGCGCGCCGAATGCCGTGCGGCTGGCGATTGCGGGGGGGATTCCGCGCCAGCAGCTTGATGCCGGATTGGCGGCGATGGGCTATATGCTGCCGCGCCCGCCGAATGATATGGCGGTGTAATCAATCTTACCCGGCAGATGCGGATTTCGAACGAGCCATCTCCAAGCACGTCATCGTGCATTCCTGACGTGACCGGGCAGGCCCTTGGTATCACCGCTATAATGGACGCTCAAGGTTGCCTTTGTTCGCTATGACTGTCTGAATGTGTGGCTTTCTGGACTCTGTGCGACACAATCTTGCGCTGGCGAATTGACCGAAGGCCGCCTCACGCGCAAGATTCCGCTTAAGGCCCGCGAAAAGGGTCAGAGCAGATCAGAAAGGCCCGAACAATGGGACTTCAAACCACGTTTCATGCGCCGGGTGCAGGCGCCGATTTTCTGGGTATGCGCAAATCGCGCGCAGGCTCGACCGAGATCGTTTATGACGACGGTGCAAAGCAGCGGCTGATCTGGCGGGTTGCCGATGGCGCGGGCGATGAGGTGATCTCGGACGCGCTGCAGGCGGCGGTCGGTGCGCAGCGGGTGCTGGCAAGCCTGTATGACGAGCTTAAAAAGCGGGCGATTCAGATCGAACGCATCTGACGGCTGCCTGTTTCGCTTGCGCGCCTGACCCTTGGCGGTGATGATCAGAGAAGATGTGGGATCACATAAAGCTTGCGCGATTTTGCGGGATCGGCTTAATTTGATCAAAAGACGCAAAGCTGTGCCAGCCAAGGCGCAACAGGGGGAACGGGATGCAATCGAAACCAAAGGTGCGCTTCTGGGGATCAGAAGCCGCCAACGGGCTGTTTATGATCAGCCCCACCGCGATTTATGCGATACTGCTGCTTGCGGCTCCGCTGGCGATGATCCTTGCCTATAGCTTCATGACCGATGGATATCTGAAGATTATCCCGCATTTTCAGTTGTGTAACTACATTGGCGAGTGTCACTCGTATAAAGACGTCAACGGGGTGATGACAGAGTCGCAAGCCTACAAGGGCGTGTGGTCGGACCCGCTGGCGCTGACGCTGATGTGGCGGTCGTTGCTGATCTCGATGGTGGTGACGGCGGTGACGGTGCTGCTGGCGTTTCCGGTGGCTTACTACGTCAGCTTTTATGTCAGCCCGTCGAAAAAGTCGCTGTGGCTGTTTCTGATCACCATTCCGTTCTGGACCAGCTATCTGATCCGGGTGTTTTTGTGGAAGGTGATTTTGGGCACCGGCGGGCCGATCAACTTTGGTCTGCTGGAACTGGGGCTTATTCAGGAACCGATCACTTGGCTTTTGTATAACGTCAATTCGGTGGTGATCACGCTGGCGCATGCCTATGCGCCGTTTGCGATCTTGCCGATTTTCGTCAGTCTGGAAAAGATCGACCGGTCGTTCCTTGAGGCCGGGCGCGATCTGGGGGAAAGCCCGTTGATGACGTTCTGGCGGGTGACGCTGCCCTTGGCGATGCCGGGGGTGATTTCCTCGGTGCTGATCGTGTTCATTCCGACGATTGGCGATTATGTGACGCCCAGTCTGGTGGGCGGGCCTGAGGGCAAGATGGTCGCGAACCTTGTCGAGTTGAACTACAAAAAGCTGGACAATTACCCATTGGGATCGGCACTTGCGGTGTCGTCGATGGCCTTGGTGATGGCGGTCAGTCTGTTGTTTTTGTTTATGAACCGGCGGTTCTTGAAGGGGAATAAGCGATGAAGGGCGGTTGGTTTCGGGGCTATACGATCTTTTATCTGATCTTCCTTTACGCCCCCATCGTGTTGCTGCCGGTGTTTGCCTTCAACAATGCCACAACGGTGGCGTTTCCGCTGAACGGCTTTACGACGGCGTGGTTTGGCAAGCTGTGGGATGATCCGGCGCTGCATCATGCGCTGAAAAACTCGCTGATCATCGGGTGCAGTGCGGCGGTGATCTCGACCTGTTTGGGAATTTTCGCCTCGCGTGCGTCCAGCCGCTATGCGTTCCCGTTCAAGACTCCGCTGATGGGGCTGATCATGCTGCCGTTGGTGATGCCGGATATCATCCTCGCGGTGGCGCTGCTGACGGTGCTTTTGGGCATCGGGGTGCCGCTGAGCCTGTTCACGGTGATCCTGGGGCATGTGCTGGTCTGCACGCCGTTCTCGATTGCGATTCTGTCGGCGGCGTTTCAAAGCTTGGATCAGTCGCTGGAAGAGGCGGCCTATGATCTGGGTGAGACGCCGATTTCGGCGTTCCGGCTGGTGATTTTGCCGCTGGTGCTGCCGGGGATCATTTCCAGCCTGTTGATCACCTTCACCATCAGCCTTGATGAATTCATCATGGCGTTCTTTCTGGCGGGCAATGAAAACACCCTGCCGGTCTATATCTTTGGCCAGTTCCGCTTTCCGCAGAACGTGCCTGTCATTCTGGCGCTGGGGACGATTCTGGTCTGTCTGTCCATCGCGCTTCTCGCAACCGCAGAATATTTCCGCCGCCGTGGCATCGCCAAAACCGGTGGTAAGGATACTGGAGGCTTCCTGTGACGTCTGAAAAACCCACAATGATCGAGTTCAAGGACGTTCATAAGTATTATGGCGATTACCACGCCCTGCGCGGGATCACCGCCACGATCAAGGCGGGCGAGTTTTTCAGCCTGCTGGGGCCGTCGGGCTGTGGCAAGACCACGCTGCTCCGCACCATTGCCGGGTTTGAGGGGATTTCCTCGGGCGTGGTGATGATCGACGGCAAGGATATGGCGAATGTGCCTGCCAATGTGCGGCCGACCAATATGGTGTTCCAATCCTATGCGATCTTTCCGCATCTGACGGTGGCGCAGAATGTCGGCTTTGGCTTGCGCAAAGACCCGCGCTCCAAGGCAGAGAAGGACGCGGCAGTGGCCGAGGCGTTGGAGATGGTCGGGCTAAAGGGTTACGGCGCGCGCGCGGCGCACGCGCTTTCAGGCGGGCAGCGGCAGCGGGTGGCGCTGGCGCGGGCGCTGATCCTGAAGCCGAAGGTTCTGTTGCTGGATGAACCCTTGTCAGCGCTGGACAAGAAGATGCGCGAGCAGATGCAGATGGAGTTGATCAAGCTGCAACGGCAGGTTGGCATCACCTTCATTCTGGTCACACACGATCAGGAAGAAGCCTTGGTGATGTCTGACCGGATTGCGGTGATGTTTGAAGGTGAGATCGCGCAACTGGCCGACCCCGAGACGTTGTATCGCCGCCCCAACAGCCGCAAGGTGGCGGATTTCATCGGCACGATGAACTTCCTGCCCGCCGAGATTCTGTCCGAGATTGACGGCAAGGTTGAGGTTGATGCCAAGGGCTTTGGCCGCCTGACGCTGGATGCCGATCAGGTTTCGGTGGCACCGGGCAGCTCAAGCGCGTCGATTGGCTTCCGGCCCGAGACGCTAACCATTCTGTTTGATGGTCAGACCGCGACGGACCGCGAAAGCCGCGCTGAGGTGGTTGAGGTCGTCTACTACGGCGACATGACCTATTACGACATCCGGCTGGAAGGCACGACTGAGCCGATGCGGCTGTCGATGCGCAACGTGTTCGGGCGGCCGGTGCTGGACATTGGCACGCAGACACGGGTGGCATGGTCTCCGGGGGCGCTGGTGCTGTTCCGCTGATGCTGACATCCGAGCGGCTGGCAGATTTGCCGCCGACGCTGTTCTTTCACGCCCGCGCCAAACTGGCGCAGGCGCTGGAAAAGCGGCATTTCAAACTGCTGACCGCTTTTGCCGATCACGCGCGCGGGCAGGGTTGGCGGGTGGAGGTGTTGGACGGTGCTGCGGGCCAGCACGAGGTTGCAGCGGCTTATCCGCAGCATCTGCATGTGTTCATGGAAGACCGTCCGTTTTACGCGCGCAATCTGTTTCATTGCGTGCCCAGCTATTTGCGCGGCTATTGGTTTTTCGATCAGATCGGCACCCGCAACAACAGTCTGGCAAGATTGGCGCTGTTTGATGCCGAAGCCGTGCCGCGCCGCAAGGCCGAGCGGTTTCTGGCCAAGCTGGAGGCCGAGTTTGTTGGCCAGAACCGCAGCAAGTTCGAGCAGATGCCGCGCGGGGCCGAGGCGATTGCGCCGGGGTGTCTGGCGTTTTTCGCACAGGATTTCAAACCGCCGAAGCATCACGCGCATTATCTGACCGTGCCGCAGATGATCGAGGCGGCGATTGCGGCCAAGGGGCGGCGGGCTTTGTATATCAAGCCGCATCCGAACCAGAGTTTTGACGAATTGGAAATCTTAAGCCGGTATCATGCGCCCGAAGCCGGGGTGCATGTGGTGACGGCCTCGATCCACGATTTGCTGGCGGCGTGCGATTGCGCGTTGACGCTGAGTTCGGCGGTGGGGTTTGAGGCGTTCTTGCACCGCAAACCCGTGGTGCTGGGCGGTCAGGTGGATTTTTGGCAGAACGCGATCACGCTGACCGAGCCTGCGCAGATGGCGGGTGCGATAGCTACGGCGATGGCGCGGGATTGGCCCTATGCCGGGTTTCTGCACTGGTATTTGCAGCAGATGTGTCTTGAGGATAAGCCCGAGGATTTGCCGCGCTTGCTCGCCCGTCTGCATCAGCGTGGCTATGCGTTGGGCGATGCTGCGGGGCGGGGGTATTTCTAGCGCTCAGGCGTCGGGGCGCAGCAGGCCAAGGCCGCGCAGGTAGATGCCGATGCCAGCCTCAAGCAAGTCTTCCGGCGGAAACGGGCTTTTGGCACCGGGGGCGCCGCGCATGTAAAGCTCCACCACGCCGTGGCTCATCGCCCAGATATGCGCCGAGAACATGCTGGAGGGCGGGCGTTTGTCGGCAGGCAGGTGTTGCGAGAGTTTCTCGGCAGCCTGTTCCAGCACCGCGCGGGCTTTTTGTGCCACGATGGCCAGGTCGGGGTGGGCTTGCAGGCTAAGGCCGGATTCGAACATCGCCATGTAATGACCGGGGTATTTGCGCGCGAATGCCAGATAGGCGCGGCCCGTGGCCTCAAACGCCGCCAAAGCGGTGGGCTGGCCGTTGTTATAGGCGAACTCCATCAGGGCTGCGAAAATGTCGTAGCCCTGCCGCGCTACCTCGGCGATCAGATCATCGCGGCCGGCGAAATGGCGATAGACGGCGGCGGGGGTGACATCGGCGGCCTTGGCGGCTTCGGACAGGGTAAAGCCGTTCGGGCCTTGGTCTGCGATCAGCGTCAGGGCTGCTTCGACCAAGGCTTGCCGCAGATTGCCGTGATGGTAGCCACGTTTCACCCTTTTGGCCGGATTTTGGGGCCGCCGCAGATGTTCTTGTCAATCTCGCCGATCACCGCCATATCCTTGCCCTTGTAATCGACCGACAGCAGGATGTTCTGGATGGCGCAGATGCGGGTGCGCAGTTTGTCGTCCGACAAGATCACCGTCCAAGGCGCGTATTTGAAATGGCTTTGCGCGAAAGTTTCATCTATCGCCGCGCAATATTCCTGCCATTTCGCCAAGCCATCAATGTCGATCTGGGACAGCTTCCATTGCTTCAGCGGGTCTTGCTCGCGGTCGAGAAACCGCTGCAATTGTTCGGCCTGGCCAACCTCAAGCCAAAGTTTGACAAGGACGATGCCCTCATCCACCAACATGCGTTCAAATTCAGGCAGTTGCCGGAAGAACTTCGCGCGCTGTTCGGGGGTGCAAAAGCCGAACACATGCTCGACAATGCCGCGGTTATACCACGAACGGTCGAAGAAGGCGATTTCGCCTGCGGCGGGCAGCCAATCGACATAGCGCTGGAAATACCATTGCGCGGCCTCGCGCTCGGTCGGTTTTGACAGGGCGACGATGCTGGCGACGCGGGGGTTGAGGTTTTCGTGTGCGGCAGAAATCGCACCGCCCTTGCCTGCGGCGTCTCGGCCTTCGAACACCACCACCATGCGCTTGCCGGTGGCCTTGATGTCGGCGGCCATGCGCGCGAGTTGCACCTGAAGCGCCTCCATATGCGTCTTGTAGTCGGATTTCTTCATTTCCTCGCGGTAGGGATATTCCTTCCACAGGATTTCGTCCTTGCTGGCCTTTTCGATGGTCTTGCGCACCTCTTTCGGGGCGGCTTCCTTGAAATAGCGGCTGATTGCGCCGTCAAAGGGCAGATCCATGGTTTCCTCCAGCTTTGGGTTTGGCCCCACTATGGCGATTGCAGGGGCGCGCGCAATGCGGCGCGTTCGATGGCGGCAAGGGTTTCGGCGCGGTGGCTGTAGTGCGGCATGTGGCCTGCACCCGGAATGATGGTGAGATGCGCATTAGGCATCCGGGCCGCGAAGGGTTCGGAGTGGATGTGCAGCGGCACGATGGTGTCGGCACTGCCGTGGATCATCTCAATGGGCAGGGTCAGTTGCGGATAAAGCGGTTCTTGCGCGACGATCTCGGGGCGCAGGCTGTTCACTTGCGCAAAATTGGCGCGGAGGGCGCTTCGGCGCAGGGTCAGTTCGGCGGCGATGGCGCGGGCATAGCCCTCTGGCACGGGGTCGGGCGCGAAAATGGCGGCGATGGTGGTTTGCAGATAGCTGTCGGGGGTGAAGGCGGTGGCCAGCGGCGGGATCAGCGCCGAGCCGATAGGGTTGGCGGTGAGGCGGTAGAAGATATCCAGCGGGCCGGGCCAAGGCAAGCTGGGGGCAGAGATCAGCACCAGCGCGCGGGGTTTGACGGGGGCGAACAGTGCCCAAGCCAAGGTGACAGAGCCGCCATAGCTTTGGCCGACAATGATCGGGTTTTCGACGCCAAGCTGGGCTGCGGCTGCCGACAGATGCAGGGCTTGGCCGCGGATGGATTGATCCGGGATCGGGTCTGACCAGCCCAGGCCGGGGCGGTCAAAGGCTATGACGCGGTAGGATTTTTCCAGATCGGCCGCCAAGGCGAAGGTCATGTCGCGGGCATTGCCTGACGCGCCGTGGATCAGGATCAGATCGGGGCCAGCGCCTGTGACATAGACATGCACCTGTGCGCCATTTACCGTCAGAAACTGACCCTCGGGCGGAAATTCGGCCATGATCGCGGCCTCGCGACTTTGCGCGCGCCACTGGGTCAGGCCCGCAACGCCGCCCAGAAGCGCTGCGCTTATCAACAGCTTAGCGGCCAATTTCTGCCATATCATAAGGCGTGCCCTGATAAATCTCGTTGATCCAGTTGCCGTAAAGCAAATGCGCGTGGCTGCGCCAGCGGTTCAGCGGAGGTAGGGCAGGATTGTCGTTCGGGTAGTAATTATCCGGCACGTTGATCGGGGTGCCTGCGGCGACATCACGGTCATATTCCTGTTTCAGCGTGTCGCTGTCGTATTCGAAATGGTTGAAGATATAGAGCGCGCGGTGCGCTGGATCTTCGACCAGACAGGGGCCGACCTGATCGCTGCCCAAGAGGGTGCGCAGGCCGGGGGCGGCATCAATCTCGGGCTGTTTCATCTCGGTCCAGCGGCTGACGGGGATCACGAAATCATCCGAAAACCCGCGCAGGAACGGCGAGGTGGGGGCAAGGTTCTGGTGGCGGAAGCAGCCGAACGCCTTGTGATCGAGCATATGCTTTTTCACGCCGTGGAAATGGTTGATCATCGCCATCCCGCCCCAGCAGACGCCGAAGGTCGAGAACACGTTGGTCTGCGTCCAGTCCATCACCTCGCAGAGTTCATCCCAATAGGTGACTTCTTCGAACGGCAGGTGTTCGATGGGGGCGCCGGTGATGATCAGGCCGTCAAACTTCTCGGCCTTCACATCTTGGAACGGGCGGTAGAAGGTTTCCATGTGATCGGCGGCGGTGTTTTTCGCCTGATGTTCCGACATGCGGATCAATTGGAAATCAATCTGCAAAGGGGTCGCGCCGATCAGGCGGGCAAACTGGTTCTCGGTCTGAATCTTTTTGGGCATCAGGTTCAAGAGGCCGATGCGCAAGGGGCGGATTTCCTGCGCCTGCGCCCGTTCGGGCGACATCACCATGACGCCTTCGTTCCGCAGAACGTCAAAGGCGGGCAGGGTGGCTGGCAGGGTGATCGGCATGGGTTTATCCTGATTTTAGCGAGAGTTAGGCATGGGTTTGCCGGCGATCAAGGGCTGTCGCGATCATGTCATCGAAATCGGCGGGGGTTTTGACCTGCGCCACTTCCTCGGCTGTCACGGTGATGCCCCAGCGCGCCATCGCGGCATAGCGCGGCTGGCGATGGTCCAGCAGGCGGGCGTAGCCAAAGCGCAGGAAGGCGTCGGGATCGACCTCGGTTGCCGATTTGCCTTCACGGGCAAGGTATTCGGCCCAGAGCGTTTCAAGGAAATCGGGCCGGTAATACATCGGCTTTGGCGCGCGATCAAACCGGCGGGCGAGTTCGGCCTTGTGGGCATCCGAGCCTTTGATCCAGACCAGCAGCTGGTTGTCTGCCAGTGCGCGCATCACCGGATCGGCGGGGTCGTCAGCCTCTACCACTTCACAGATCGAACCTGAGGTGTCGCAGATAAAGTTCTGATAACCGTAGATATTCTCGGCACGCTCGACAAAGCGCGGCACGTCCAACATGGCCGAGATTTCGGCCTGCGCATGTTCGGCTTGGCGGCGCTGATATTCGGCAAACGGGATGCCGCCGCGCGCAGGATCGCCGGGTTTGCCGAGATAGGTCGACAAGGGGGCTAGGTTGTTGAAGGTGATGTTGGACGCGATATAGACCGAATCCGTCATCAGCAATTCGCGCAGCAGCGGGACTTTCATCGCCTCGCGCTTGAAGTTGTCGGCGATGAATTCGTTCATATAGCGGGTGCCGATGCGGTAATCGACCGAGTAGTGAAACCAGCCGCCTTGCCCTGCGCCATCTTGCACGGAATCGCGCAGCATGTTGGCCAGATAGGTCTTGCCCAAGCCCGACATGCCAAACAGCAGCACGCGTTTGCGCGGGGCCGCACGATAGTCTTGTCCTGAAGTGTAGATCATCGCGCCCTCCGGCTTGCTTGGCTGGGGCTTTGTTACAGGCTGACACGGACCTGCGCAAATGAGAAACGGCCCCGCGTTGGTGCGCGGGGCCGCGTCAGGAAAGTGGCAGATCAGAAGGCGTAGGAAATCCGCATCCCGACGCCCACGGCCGAGTTGTCCGAGAAATTCGCCGCTGTCGTACTATCATTCAGCGAGGTTTTCGCATCGCCGATGCGCACGTAGGACACGCCGCCCGAGATTTTCAGGTTGTTGGCCATGGTGTAGGCGGCACCGATGGTGATGCTGGTCTTGCCGTCATGCGGGCCGAGGTTGGAGGCAAAGCCGCCGACCTGATCCTCAAAGCCGATCGAGACCGAGCCGGACCAGTTTTCGTTGAACTTGCGCCCGACGCCCAAGGTGTAGGTCACGGTATCTGAGTCGTAGGACACCAGCGGCGACGGTGCCGGATATCCTGCGGGGTCGATGACGAAAGAGGTCCAGTCCACCCAGCGGATCGAGCCGAACACCAGCGTGTCTTTGGCGACGCCCGACTGGAATTCCAGGTTCACGCTTTGCGGCGAATCCACCGAGGTGGTGCCTGCCACATCCAACCCGCCGGTCAGCAGGCTGGATTCGACGGTTTTGAAATCATGGGTGATTTTCGAATTGTAGGTCAGCGCCACGCGCAGGGCGATTTCGGGCTTTTCATACGCCACACCGACAAGATAGCCGAGGCCGCTGGATTGATCGGAATCCACCTTGTAGCCCGCAACGAACGGCACCGAGGCTTTGGCATCCATCAGCTCATACCGCAGACCGCCGTAGATGCTGATGTTGTTGTCGGTCTTGTATTTCAGCACCGTGGTGAGGGCGGTGGAGTTCAGCTCGGCCGTGGAGCCTTGGGCGAAGTAGTTGGTGCCAGTCGGATAGCTGACCTTTGCGCCGAAGGGTTGATCGAAGATCACGCCCAGATCCCAGTGATCATTCAGCTTGGTTTTGACAGCCATGCCGATCTGATTGTAACCGACGGCCATATCGCCAGAAGAAAAACCACCCAGGGTTGCGACTGCGGTGCCCGAAACATCCGGCGAGACGCGGCCAAAGCTGAGTTCGACATAATCGCCGTTCTCGAAGATCGAGGCGACGCTTTGCCCCGAACGGTCAACGCCGCCCGCTTGCGCCAGCGTGGTGGTGAGTGCCAATGCGCCCAGCCCTGTGATGATATGCTTCATGGTCTACTCCCCGTAACCGATGCGGCACCTTGGCATGTCCCAACTTTCCCGTGGGTTAATGCGTCAAGTGCGGTGATATGTCACGCTAAGCGGAAGGTTGCATATCGGTCAATCAATGACGCGGCGTCACGGGGCCGTGATTGGGGGGGTGTGGCCTTTGGGTCGGATCTCGGCACGGATGTTCAGCCAGATTCCGGCAAAGATCACCGCAGCGCCGACGATGACGTAAGGGTCCAGCGGCTCGGCGTAAACCATCGCGCCGACAACGGCGATCAGCGGCAGTCGCAGGAAATCCAGCGGCATGACGTAGGATGCCGGGGCCATTTTCAGCGCGGCGGTGATGCAGTAATGCGCGGTGACACCGGCAAGGCCGATCACGCAGAGCCAAGGCAGGGTGGCGGCGGTGGGCAGGTGGAACACGCCGTCATAAAGCGCGACGCCGAGACCGAAGAAAAACTGCATCAGAGTCAGCCAGAACAGGATGCACAGGATCGACAGGCCGGCGGTCAGCTTTTTCGTCACCACATTGGTGGTGGCAAAGCACAGGGCGGAGCCTGCCGCCGCCAACACGCCGAGGTTCAGATGCGCGAGATCGGGGTGGGCGACGATCAGCACGCCGATAAAGCCAAGGGCCGCTGCAAGGATGCGGGTGCGGGTCAACCGCTCGCCCAGCAGCAGGGCGGCAAGCAGGACCACCCACAGCGGCGAGGTGAATTCGATGGCGAAAAGCTGGGCGAGCGGGATCATCGTCAGCGCCCAGAACCACAGGTTTTGCCCGGTGAAATGGATGACGTTGCGCAAGGCGTGACCGCCCAGATTGCGGGCGTTGATCTCATGCAGGCGGCCCGTCGCGGTGGCCAGCGCCAGGACCAGAAAGAAGCCCACGGCGGAACGCACGGTCATGATCTCAAAACTGTCGTGGCGGCTGCCGATCTGTTTGGCGGCAATCGCCATAGCCGAGAATGCGAGAATCGAGCCGATCATCCAGAGGGCTGCCCGCAGCGCTGGGGACCGGGGCGCGATCATTGGCTGACCTGCGAGGTTATCGAATGGGGATGGATGGTTTCGGTGTCTGGCGTGGTGCCATCCAACCGGTCAGCTTTGCGCAGGGCGGGGAACATCCACGCCCAAGTGCCGGTGACAATCATGGTGCCGATGCCGCCGAAGACGGCAGCGCCCACCGGACCAAGGAAACGTGACACGACGCCGGATTCGAACTCTCCCAACTCGTTCGAGCCCGAGATGAACAGGCCCGACACGGATGACACCCGCCCGCGCATGTGATCGGGTGTGACGATCTGCACCAAGGTTTGCCGCACATAGACCGAGATCATGTCGGCGGCCCCTAGCACCGCGAGGGCCGCGACCGACAGATACATGTTTTTCGACAGGCCAAACACCACCGTCGCCAGACCGAAGGCAGCGACGGCCCAGAACATCCGCACCCCGGCGCGACGTTTCAGCGGCCAGCGCGCCAAGGCCAGTGCCATCAGCACAGCGCCAATCGCCGGGCCAGAACGCAGGATGCCAAATCCCTCGGGTCCGACATGCAGGATGTCGCTGGCGAATGCGGGCAGCAGGGCGGTGGCACCGCCCAGCAGCACGGCGAACAGATCAAGCGAGATCGCTCCGAACACGATCTTGTTGTGGAAGGTGTAGGCGAGGCCCTCTTTGATCTGCGCCCATGGGCTGCCCGGTTGCCGCTCGGGCGTGGTGTTGGCGCGCATCAGCAGGATCACCGCGATGCCGAGGACGTACAGCACGGCGGTGGTGGTGTAGGCGGTGGCGGTCGAGATGGCGCAAAGCATACCGCCCAGCCATGGGCCGACGATCACCGCGCCCTGCCAGCTTAGGCTTTTCAGTGAAATCGCCTGCGGCATGTCGGCTTTTGGCACCAGCATTGGCACCAAGGCCGAAGCGGCGGGAGACAGGAAGGCGCGCGCAGCGCCGAACAGGGCGGCGATGGCGAAAATGGCGGTGAAGCCCGGCTCGGGGTGCAAGGCGAGCGCCACCAGACCCAATACGCCGACAGTTTCGGCGAGCAACGCCAACATCACGATGCGGCGGCGGGAATAGCGGTCAGCCAGCGAGCCTGCCCACAGCGTCAGCACGAACAGCGGCAGGAATTGGCACAGGCCGACCATGCCGACCAGAAAGGCGCTTTCTTCGATGGAAAGCGTGGCGCGCCCCAATGCGTAGATCTGCCAGCCGATGGTGACGGCCTCGATCTGGGCTGCGATGTTGACCAAAGCCATCCCGCCCCAGAACAGGCCGAAATCGCGGTGGCGGAACAGGAAGTTTTGCGAAAGCCCGGGCATAAGCGCAGGCTTACCGCCATCGGCACGACTTTGCCAGAGGCCGCGTTGCGTGCATTTTGGCACAGCAGCTATGCGCTCTGTGCCCTTGCTGCAAGCGGCTGCGGCGTTATGTCTGGGATGGTATCACCTGAACATGGACCTGTTATGACCGCTCACACCGCCATCAAGAACACCCGCAAGGCCGAACATCCGATCCATGCGCAGTTCACCGCTCGGTTCTCGCCGCGCGGGTTTACCGAGAAAACGCTGACTGAGGCCGAGTTGCTGCCGCTTTTTGAAGCGGCACGTTGGGCGCCATCTTCGAGCAATCACCAGCCGTGGCGCTTTGCCTACGGTCTGCGCGGCGATGCGGCGTTTGGCAAGATTGCCGAGGCTTTGGTGCCGTTCAACCGCGCGTGGGCGGAGAAAGCGGCGGCGCTGATCGTTGTGGCGTCACGCGAGACGGTGGAGAAGGACGGCAAGCAGGTGCCGAATGCGGCGCACAGCTTTGATGCGGGCACGGCCTGGGGCTATCTGGCATTGCAGGCGCATCATGCGGGTCTGGTCGCTCATGCGATGGGCGGGTTTGAGGCGGACGTGCTAGCGAAAAACCTGAAGTTGCCGGACGGCTATGCGCTGCATTGTGTGGTGGCGGTAGGCGAGCATGGCGACATCGAAAAGTTGCCAGAAGCGTTGCAGGCCCGTGAAGCGCCGAATGACCGTCTGCCGCTGGCGCAGATTGTGGCGCATGGCAAGTTCGTCTGACCGATAAGCAGGAGCCGTCGCGCGGGGCATCGAGCCCCTTGCGACGGCGCTGCCGGGGGATGGCCATGTGCCGCTGCGGTGGTGGATGCGGTGGAGGGGGGCCAGCCCCCCGGCTTGCGCCGCCCCCCGGGATATTTATCGACAGATGAAACGCTGCGGCGCGTTAGTCGCCGATGGCTTCGACGCGGAAATCGCGCAGGATGCTGCGGGTGGCTTCGAACCAGGCGCTGGCGCGGGTGCGGGTTTGATGCGCGTTGAAATCTTCCTGCGTGCGGAAGCTTTCCATCACTTCCCAGACCAGCGGATCATCGGTGGGGGTGACTTCAAACGACAGGCAACCCGGTTCGGCGCGGCTGAGCCGGGTGTGTTCTGCGACATGGGCCGCCACAGCGGCTGATTCTTCCGCTGTGGCGCAGATGAGGTGGCCCCGCAGTCTAATCATGGTGCAGTCTGATCATTCGAGTTCGATCGTGCCGGGCGGCTTTGAGGTGATGTCGTAGAACACCCGGTTGACGCCTTTGACCTCGTTGATGATGCGGGTCATGGTTTCGCCGAGGAAATCGTGCGTGAACGGATAGGTGTCGGCGGTCATGCCATCGACGCTTGTCACCGCGCGCAGGCCAACGGCGTAGTCATAGGTGCGCCCGTCGCCCATCACGCCCACGGTTTTCATCGGCAGGATGGCGGCGAAGGCTTGCCAGATTTCGTCATAAAGGCCGTGTTTACGGATCTGGTCGATATAAACGGCATCGGCTTGGCGCAGGATGTCGAGCTTTTCGGTGGTGATCTCGCCGGGGCAGCGGATGGCGAGGCCGGGGCCGGGGAAGGGGTGGCGACCGATGAAGCTGGCGGGCAGGCCGAGTTCGCGGCCCAAGGCGCGGACTTCGTCCTTGAAGAGTTCGCGCAGCGGTTCCACCAGTTTCAGGCCCATCTTTTCCGGCAGACCGCCGACGTTGTGGTGCGATTTGATGGTGACGGAGGGGCCGCCCGAGAACGAGACAGACTCGATGACATCGGGGTAGAGCGTGCCTTGGGCGAGGAATTCTGCGCCCTCAATGCCATTGGCGTATTTCTGGAACACGTCGATGAACAGACCGCCGATGATCTTGCGCTTACGCTCGGGGTCAGAGACGCCTTCCAGCTTGCCCAAGAACAGGTCGGATTCGTCGGCGTGGATCAGGTTCAGGTTGTAGTTGTCGCGGAACATCGCGACGACCTGTTCGGCTTCGCCCAGACGCAGCAGACCGTGATCGACAAAAACGCAGGTGAGTTGATCGCCAATGGCCTCGTGAATCAGAATGGCGGTGACAGAGCTATCGACGCCGCCCGAGAGCGCGCAGATCACCTTTTTGTCGCCAACCTGCTGCCGGATCGCGGCGATGGCTTGCTCGCGGTAGGCGTCCATCGTCCAATCGCCGGTAAAGCCTGCGAGGCGCACGAAGTTTTCGTAGAGTTTCGCGCCCTTTGGGGTGTGATGCACCTCGGGGTGGAACTGCACGGCGTAGAAATGCCGGGTCGGGTCGGCGGTGACGGCGAAGGGGGCGTTGGGCGAGGTGCCGTAGACCTGAAAGCCGGGGGCGATTTTCGACACATGGTCGCCGTGGCTCATCCAGACCTGTTCGCGGCCATCCGCAAACCAGCCGTCGAGGATCGACAGGGTATCGGTGGTGGGGGTGACGAAAGCGCGGCCGAATTCGGCGGTGCCGTGGCCGTGTTCGACCAGACCGCCAAGTTGCTGCATCATCGTCTGTTGGCCGTAGCAGATGCCGAGGACCGGGACGCCGAACGACCAGAGCGCTTCGGGCGCGCGGGGGGAGCCTGCGCGTGTCACCGAATCCGGGCCGCCTGACAGGATCACGGCCTTAGGGGCGAAGCTTTGCAGGAACGCGTCATCGACCTTATTATAAGGGTGGATTTCGCAATAGACGTTCAACTCGCGCAGGCGGCGCGCAATCAGTTGCGTGACCTGAGAGCCGAAGTCGATGATGAGGAGGCGCTGATGCTGTGTCATGGCCTCGCGTAGCCTTTGGAGGCGACAGAAGCAAGATCGTTTGGCGGGATTTTTGGGGGGATGCCGCTGGAAAGGGGCCTTTCAGCCCCCTCGGCCTGCGGCCTCACCCCTTGAGGATATTTGTGCAGAGAGGATGCGCTGCAAGTCGCTATCGGAATGGGAACATGTCGGTTTTGGCGTTTATGCGGCGTATTCGGGGGGCGCAGGCGGCGAGGTTCGCGGCATAAGGGCAGCAAAACAGTGCCGCATGGGCGGCTGAGAATGGAGACCTTCGATGAGCGATGTTGCAGAAGCTGGTGGTCGGCGGGCACGGGGCGGTGGCGGCGCAAGCCGTCGGGCAGAGCGGACGGCGGTGTCGTTCGAGACCGCGAAATTCATTCAGCGCAACATCCCGAATTTTGAAATCCTGAACGAAGAAGCGCTGCAGATCATCGAATACAACGCGGAAACCGTGTTGGAGGAGATCGGCGTCAATTTCGTGGAAAACGAAGCGGCGCTGGTGCGCTGGCGTGAAGCCGGTGCCGACGTGCGCGGCGAGCGGGTGCATATTCCGCGCGGGTTGGCCCGCAAGCTGTGCTCGACCGCACCCAAGACCTACACGCAATATGCCCGCAACCCCGAGCGCAATGTCGAAGTTGGCGGGCGCAATCTGGTGCTTGCCCCGGTGTACGGCCCGCCCTTTGTGCGCGATCTGGAAGGCGGGCGGCGCTATGCAACGCTGGCCGATTTCGAGAAATTCGTGAAGCTGGGCTATATGTCGAAATGGCTGCACCATTCGGGCGGCACGGTGTGTGAGCCGACCGATATTCCGGTGAACAAGCGCCATCTGGACATGCTGCGCGCCCATATGGTGCTTTCGGACAAGCCCTATATGGGGTCGGTGACCGAACCCAGCCGGGCGGCGGATTCGATCGAGATGTCGAAGCTGTTGTTCGGGGCCGATTTTGTCGATCAGAACACGGTGATGACCAGCCTGATCAACATCAACTCGCCGATGACATTCGACGGCATCATGATGGGCGCGTTGGAGGTATATGCCGCCAACAATCAGGCCAGCATCGTCTCGCCCTTTATCGTAGGCGGCGCTATGGCGCCGGTGACGGTGGCGGGCACGCTGACGCAGGTGTTGGCAGAGATTCTGGCGGGGGTGTCGTATAGCCAGTTGGTGCGCCCCGGCTCGCCGGTGATCGCGGGGGCGTTTGTGACCTCGATCGACATGAACTCGGGCGCGCCGACTTTTGGCACGCCGGAAGCCGCACATATCACCTATGGCGCGGGGCAGTTGGTGCGGCGTCTGGGGCTGCCCTATCGTTCGGGCGGGTCGTTCTGCGGATCAAAACTGCCGGATGCGCAGGCGGCTTATGAGACCGCGAACAGCCTGAACATGGCACTGCTGGCGGGTGTGAACTTTATGCTGCACTCGTGCGGTTGGCTGGAAGGCGGGCTGGTGTCGTCGGTCGAGAAGTTCGTGATGGACGCCGATCAGTTGGGCACGCTGCACCATCTGGCGCAGGGTGTGATGATGGACACCAACGGGCAGGCGATGGATGCGATCCGCGAAGTGGGCCCTGGTGGCCACTATCTGGGATGCGAGCATACCCAAGCCAACTTCAAGACCGCATTCTGGCGCTCGGATCTGCTGGACTATAAGCCGTTCGAGACCTGGGCCGAAGAAGGCGCGCGCGATACGCAGACGCTGGCGGCGGAACGTGCGAAGAAAATGCTGTCGGACTATGTGGCCCCTGCGATTGACGAGGGCGTGCGCGAAAGCATCGACGATTATGTGGCGCGCAAAAAGGCGTCGATGCCTGACGCGTTCATGTGATATACTGAACGGGTTAATAAGTGACCCGTTCTGGTGCAGAAGGCCCGCAGCAATGCGGGCCTTTTTCATGCTTAGATCGCGGTCGGGCTGCGCGGCAGCAGACGCACCTCGGCAATCAGGGCGATCAGCACTTCGATGTGGCGCGCGACCGAATAGCTGGCCTCGCCGCTGAGGCGGATATCTTCCAGACGTTCCTCCTCGGCCAGAAGCCGCGTCACCGCGCGTTCCGGCGTCGGTGTGCTGTCAACCAGACGCTTCAGATCACGCTCGCGGCGGTAATCCAGCACACCGCAACGGGCAGCGCGGATCAACATGCGGGGGCGGCGCAGGGTTTCAAGCAGGGCGCGGAAATCGATCATTTGGCAAGTCTCCATGAGTGGTGGAGCCTGCATAGCACGGCACAACTGGGCGTTGCGCAAAGCCAGTTTGCAGCGCGCGGGAGCTTCCGAGATTGTTTAAGATTTATAAACAATTATCGACGAAGGCTCAGAAATTAACGATTGGGTAATCAATGCCTTCCACGCTTGTTAACGTTTCGGCAAGGATCGATCAGGAAGGCGCTGACGCGCGGCAACACACGATGCAAAGCAATCTCTCTCTGCTGCACGGCCTGCCGGGATGGCTGCCTGATGCGGTGCGGCTCTATCTGGATCATACAGAAGATGGCCAATCATATCGGGCACTTGCGCGTCGTGATGGCCGCCATGCCTCGACTGTGATGCGGGCGGTGCGGCGCTATGAAACACGACGTGACGACCCGCTTTTGGACGAGGCGCTGTCGGCGCTGGCCAGCGGTGCAGAGCCACGCTTCCCTTCGATCAACAAGGATGACGACACCATGACCGCAGCTGTGCACCCGCAAACCATTGTTGCAGATGAGGCGACAATCACCGCAGAGGGCAAGCGTATTCTTCGCCGTCTGGTAGAGCCCGGCGCTGTGCTGGCCTTTGCGCCGGATATGGAAAAGGCGGTGGTGATGCGCGAGTTTCCCGATGGCCATTCGGCGCGCACGGCGGTGGTCGAGCGGGTGATCGCGCAGGCTTTTGCGCTGAAGGACTGGATTTCCTGCCGCAAGCCGGGGCGCGTGGCGACCTATGAGATCAGCAGCGCAGGCCGTGCGGCGCTGAAGCGAATGATCGATGCCGAGGCGCGCGCGGGCGGCTTTGCCGAGGCGCAGGCCGGGTTTGACGGGCCGGGCGGTGCTTGGGAGGGGGCTGCAGTGGCCGATGACGGCGGGCCACGGCGCATCCGTTATAATCTGGCGGAAAGCCCGGTCGCGGTGTTGGGGCGCAGGCGCGACAAGGATGGCAAGCTGTATCTGGAACCCGATCTGGTGGGCGCGGCGGAACGGCTGCGCGAGGATTTTGAACTCGCGCAGATCGGGCCGCGGGTGACGCAGAACTGGGAGCGGTTTCTGACCGGCACAGATCGCGGGGCGGCGCGGGCCGAGGCGGGCATTCCCGAGGGCCCACGCGCGGCGCGTGACAGGGTGGCAGCGGCATTGCGCGATCTGGGGCCGGGGTTGGGCGATGTCGCGCTGCGGGTGTGCTGTTTTCTGGAAGGGATCGAGGCCGCCGAGCAGCGTCTGGGCTGGGCGGCGCGGTCTGGCAAAGTGGTGCTGCGCATCGCGTTGCAACGCCTGCTGCGCCATTATGATGAAACCTATGGCCGGTCGGGGCCGCTGATCGGTTGATCGGCTGATCAACCGGCCAAGGCTTTGGCGGCCAGACCCAGTGACAAAAGCGCCAACCACACCGCCGCGCCGCGGTTCAGCCATGGCCCGGCGCGCGACAAAAGCCCCGCGCCCAAGGCCAGCCAGATCAGGCTGGCCAGCGGCACAAGCAGCGCAAACAGGGCCAAGGCTGCCCAAACCTTGGGGGTGGCGGGGATCAGCACCAGACCGAAGATCAGCGCTTTGGGGTTCAGTAGCGTGGTGACGGCGATCTGGCGGGGGCCGACGCTGGCGGTGGCGCGGGTGCCGGCCGCAGGCAGGCTCCACAATCGCAACGCCAGCCGCGCGACCCACAGCGCGGCCAATCCGGTGACGATGGGGCGCAGGACCGGCAGACCATGCAGCAGCTGCGCGCCATAAAGGGCCAGCGGCGCAACCACCGCCAGATAGCATAGCGTCACCACAAAGATCAGCCGCAGCCCGTCGCGCAGGCCGGTTTGCGCCCCTGCCAGCGCCAGCAGCGCGTTGCTCGGGCCGGGGGTGATCAGCAGCGCCAGCAGCGCAAGGCTTAGGTTCATCATCGACATGGCGTGTCCTTACCCCGGCAAGGTAGTGCTGCCATGATCCAGATCAACCGGCCAGATTGACGCGTCAGCAAAACGGGCGACGGTTTCCCGCCGCCCGTTCGGGGTCTTGATCTCTGCTCGGGGAAGCCGATCAGGCGCGGGTCAGCCCCGCCTTATAAACCAATCCCGCCAGCGCGCCCCCAGCCAAAGGTGCCACAATGAACACCCAAAGCTGCGACAGGGCTGCACCGCCCGCAAAGAGCGCCGGGCCGATCGAGCGCGCCGGGTTCACCGAAACGCCGGTGACATGGATGCCAACCAGATGGATCGCTGTCAGCGTCAGACCAATCGCCAGACCAGCGAAACCCGCGGCAGAGCCCGCGCCGGTGGCACCCAGAATCACTGTCACGAACAGGAAGGTCATCACAGCCTCGAACACCAAGGCAGCAGCTAGGCTATATTCGCCCAGATAGCCCGGACCGTAGCCGTTCGAGCCAAGCGCCCATTCGCCCATCACAAATCCGGGTTTGCCCGAAACGATCAGATACAGCACCAAGGCACCGATGATCGCACCTGCAACTTGCGCCACCGCATAGCCCGCAAACTCGGCCACAGTCATCCGGCCCGCTGTTACCATCCCAAGGCTGACCGCCGGGTTCAGATGCGCGCCCGAAATCGCGCCCAAGCTGTAAGCCGCCGCGACAATCGCGAGACCAAAGGCCAGCGCGATGCCGGTAAAGCCGATCTCTGCGCCGCCAATCACCGCAGCCCCGCAGCCGAACAGCACGAGAATCGCCGTCCCCAACGCCTCGGCCACCAGTTTCTTTGTCATTTTTTTACCCTTACCCTTGTTACACCTGCATGGGCCTATGCCCGGAACGCCGTTGCCAAGCCCTGCCGCACAGACTATTTGAGATGAAGCACCGTTTCAGGGGGAAAAACCGTTGCGTGACCTCAAGCTGCCGGACCAACGCCACCCGGAAAAGGCGCATAAGCCTGACAATGCCCAGCCGAAAAAGCCCGACTGGATCCGGGTGCGCGCGCCAACCTCGGAAGGTTACAAGAAAACCCGCGATATCTTGCGCGAGAAAAAGCTGGTGACGGTTTGTGAAGAGGCCGGCTGTCCGAATGTTGGCGAGTGCTGGAGCCAAGGCCACGCAACCATGATGATCATGGGCGAGATCTGCACGCGCGGCTGTTCGTTCTGCAATATCGCGACCGGTAAGCCGCAAAATCTTGATGCGTTCGAGCCGGGACGGGTGGCGCATGCGGTGGCTGAGTTGGGGTTGAACCATGTGGTGATCACGAGCGTGGACCGTGACGATTTGGAAGATGGCGGGGCGGAGCATTTCGCCCAGACTATCCGCGCGATCCGCCACCGCTCGCCAGCCACCACGATCGAGATTCTGACGCCGGATTTTCTGAAATGCCCACCGTCGGCGCTGGAAAAGGTGGTCGAAGCGCGGCCGGATGTGTTCAACCACAATCTTGAAACCGTCCCCGGCCTTTACCCCACCGTGCGTCCCGGTGCGCGGTATTTCCATTCGTTGCGGGTGTTGCAGAAGGTCAAGGAACTCGACCCGACCTTGTTCACCAAATCGGGCATCATGGTGGGCTTGGGCGAAGATCGCCAAGGCGTGCATCAGGTGATGGATGACATGCGCGCGGCAGATGTCGATTTTCTGACGATTGGTCAGTATCTGCAACCGACGCCGAAACATCACCGGGTGGATCGCTTCGTCACACCGGATGAGTTCAAAAGCTATGAGCAGACTGCGTTCGGCAAAGGCTTTCTGATGGTCTCGGCCACGCCGCTGACGCGGTCAAGCTATCACGCGGGCGATGATTTCGCCCGGCTGCGTAGCGCGCGCTTGCAAAAGCTGGGGCGGGCTTAGCGGCTCAGCATTGGAAAATGCAAAACGGCGGCTCTTGCGGGCCGCCGTTTTTGTAAATCGCGGGACCGATCAGCTTTCGGGCTGACGGTAAGCCTTGTGGCAGGCAGAGCATGCGCCGCCCAGTTGCGCCATGCTGGCCTTGATTGCATCGGCATCGGTGGCAGCGGCGGTCTGCATCGCGGCGGCGGCGTTGTTCAGATCGGCAACCTTGGCCAGAAAATCATCCTGCTTGGCCCAAACATCGGCCAGCGCATAGCTGTCAGCGGATTTGCCATTCTCGGACCCAGCCGGGAATTGCGCCATCGAGATCACCGAGGCAATCGCCGCGACATTGGCCGCCGCTTTGGTAGCTGCCGTCTTGTCATAGGCGGCCTCTCCCTTAGCCATGCCGCCCAAAGTGCCCAGATCGCTGGCCATTTGCAGCATCAGGCCGTGCCGGGTTTCCACCGCATCGGCAAACGGATCTTCGGCATCCTGCGCATAGACGCCAAACGCCGTCAGCGCCGCCATGGTGGTAAAGGCTATAAGACGTTTCTTCATCAACTTCTCCGCTTGCAAAGCGCGCAACGTGGCGCGCAGGCTGGCCCGTTCTTGACGCTGCCGGGTAGCGGCAGGCTTGCGCAGGGCCGCATGCAAAGCAAGGGGGGCTGGGATAGGCGCTGGTGCTAAATCCTTGTAATACACAAAGAGTTTACGGCTGCGATCCGCTGATACAGCCGCTTAGGCCGGGGGAAGAAAGCTTTGATAGCAGGCTTGAAACGCTGCCGTCGCCTCAAGTCGCGCGGTCAACGCGTGCAGATGTGGAAGTGCAGGGGCGTCGATCAAGCCCGGATGCGCCTCGGTCACGAAGCGCCATGCGCAGGCGACGGCAATATCGGCATGGGTGAGCGCGCCAAACCAATAGGGGCCGGGATGGGTGGCCAGATCAGCCTCTAGTGCCGCCAGAACCGCATTGATCTGGGCGCGGCAGCGTGCCTCGAACATCGCCGAAGTGGTCTGATGCAGCGCACGTTCGTAAAACAGGCTGACCGCCTTATCAGCCAGACCACAGGCGAGGGCGGCAACTTTCATCACCCGATGCCGCGCAGGTTCGGTGCGCGGAAACATCGGCTCGGCCACCGCCGCATCAAGATAATCCAGCATCAGATGGCTGTCGATCAGCACAAAGCCATCATCCAGCACCAGCGTCGGCACCCGCGTCAGCGGATTGTAACCCCGCAAACGGTCTGCATCACCAAAGGCTGACCACGGCTGATGCTGGAAATCCATGCCATAAAGTGTCATGGCGATGCCCACCCTGCGCACGAACGGGCTGTCGTATTGGCCGATCAGGATCACTCAGTTCACCGGCGGCACAAGTTGCAGATAGGCGGCCACCGCCTGCCGGTCTGACTCCGGCAGTTTGGCCATGTTCTCGACCACATGCGCCATATGTCCCCCAACCGAGTCAAATTCCGGGGTAAAGCCCGAGGTTAGATATTCCACCACATCGGCCGCAGACCACGTCAGTTTTGCTGGCGTGATGTTCGGTGTGCGACCCTTGCCATCGGGGTTCGGGGCACCCGACAACCATTTATCGCGCTGCAAGCCACCCAAGGCGTTGCGCGGCGTGTGGCATTCACCGCAATGCGCCAGCGCTTCGGCGATGTAGCGGCCGCGGATCTGCTCGGGCGTCAGATCGCCTGCAATCACCCAATCGTCGCGCATGAACAGCAGTTTCCAGATGCCCAGAGACCGGCGGATGTTGAACGGAAAGCTGATCTGATGCGGTTTGCTGGGTTCAGCAGAGGCGGGCAGGCCATCCATGAATGCCTTCAGATCGGCCACATCCTGCGGCTCCATCTTGTTATAGGCGTTATAGGGCAGGGCGGGATAGAGATGCTCGCCGTCCTTGCCAACACCTTGGGTGATCGCATTGGCAAAATCCATCAAGGTCCAGCCGCCGATGCCCTGCACCGGATCGGGCGAGATGTTCGGCGCGATGAAGGTGCCAAAGGCCGAAGGAAACTCTTGCCCGCCCGCCAGCACGAGCGCATCTGCCCCCTTGGCATCCGCCGCCGCGTGACACGAGGCACAGCCCGCCGCCCAGAACACCAGCTCGCCTTTCGCGGCATCGCCTGTCAGTCCGTCATAGCGGGCACTATCAACCGAGTGCGGCGCCGAGAGCAGCAGAAAGCCGCCAAATCCCAAGAGGACAATGGCCAGAACGGCAGACAGCAAACGCGACATGGCGAAAACCTTCATGCATAGCAGACCCCATGGTCTGGCCAATTTCGCCGACACGTTACACCAGAATACCAGTTTGGGAAGAACGCATTTTAACCCTGAAGCATCCGCGCCGATCTTAGCGCAACCGCGGCTTGCCATTCACCGTCAACCAGTCGGGCCAGCCCCAGAAATGCTCGATCCCGAACAAAACAAAGCACAAGATCACCACGCCGACCACCAGCTTGACCCGCGACATTGGCGGCGGATTGCGCGCCCAGCGCGCCATGCGGATCAGCCAGATCGGATTCATCAATCTGTAAACCGCACTTTGCCGATGTAAGGCAGGTTGCGGTTGCGCTGTGCAAAATCAATGCCGTAGCCCACAACAAACTCATCGGGAATCTCAAACCCGGTCCAGGTCGCCTTGATATCCACCTCGCGCCGGGTGGGCTTATCGAGCAGCGCGCAAACTTCTAGCCGATGCGGGCTGCGCGACAGCAGCAGGTTTTTCACGTGATGCAGGGTAAATCCGGTATCAACAATATCCTCGACCACCAGCACATCCTGCCCGGCGATCTCGCCACGCAGGTCTTTCAGGATGCGGACCTCACGGCTGGAATGCATCGCATCGCCATAAGACGAGGCTTCGAGGAAATCCACCTGCACCGGCAAATCAATCTCGCGCACAAGGTCAGCGATGAACACGAAAGACCCGCGCAACAGCCCGACCACGATCAGCTTGTCGCATCCGGCGTAATGCGCGGTGATCTCGCGCGCCAAAGCCTCGACCCGCGCGGCGATGGCCTTGGCCGAAATCATTTGGTCGATGACATAGGGTCGCGCTTGCATGAGGGCCTCTTGATTTCCGGCTGTTTTCTAACCAATACCGCAACACAAGTCACGCGATAGGTTCCCCATGCCGCATCACGCCGAGACAAAATCGCTGCCCTACAAAGCCGTACAGATGTACGACCTTGTGGCCGATGTCGCGCGCTACCCCGAGTTCCTGCCTTGGACCGCGGCGGCCCGTATCCGCTCGCGCAGCCCGATCGCAGAGGGCGGTGAAGTGATGGAGGCCGATCTGGTGATCAGCTTCAAGGTGTTCCGCGAGAAATTCGGCAGCCGCGTCACCCTGCTGCCTGCGCAAAACAAGATCCTTACCGAATACATCGACGGCCCGTTCAAACATCTGAAATCGATTTGGAGCTTTCGCGACACGCCCACAGGCTGCGATGTGGCGTTCGAGGTTGATTTCGAATTCCGCAACCCGATCCTCGCCGGCCTGATCGGTCTTGTGTTCAACGAAGCCATGACCCGCGTGGTGCGCGCCTTCGAGGCACGCGCGGCGAAACTCTACCCAGCGCAAATCCCCTAAAATTTATCTAAAAATTTGCTTCATCTTGGCTCAAATACTCCGGGGTGTGGGGCTGGCCCCACTCCCGCAGATGCCCCTAGGCCAACGCGCCCAGAAGCATCGCCAAGGCATGATCCCGCGCCGCCAACCGCACCTTGTCGCGGCCCAAAGGCCCGAACTCCACCGTTTCCACCCGCACGGGCTTGCCACGCTGCGCCAGAGCAAAACATACCCGCCCCTCGGGTTTGAACTCTGATCCGCCTGGCCCCGCGATGCCGGTGGTCGATACCGCCAGATCAGCCTGCGAATGTGCCAAAGCACCTTCGGCCATTGCCGCTGCCACAGGCTCGGACACCGCGCCGAACTCGGCCAGCAGTGCCGCGGGCACGCCCAGCATGTCGATCTTGGCCTGGTTGGAATAGGTGACGAAACCCCGGTCGAACACGTTGGACGAGCCCGCCGCATCGGTCAGCGCCGCAGCGATCATGCCGCCGGTGCAGCTTTCGGCGCAAGCGATACGGTAGCCCCAATAGCGCGCCAGCCGCAGCAACTCAGACATATGTCACCTCAGCAAGATCATCGGAATGTGATAGGCCGCAGCCGCCACGATGGTGGCAATCCCAGCAAACAACCCCGCCCACAAATCGTCAAGCATAACCCCGGCCGGATCGTGCCGCCGGTCGGCGCGGCCGACCAGCCAGGGCTTCCAGATGTCAAACAGCCGGAAGAACAGAAAGGCGGCAATCGGGGCGGGGTAGGGCAGAAAGCCCTCATGCCCGCGCCACCAGAAGGCGGCGGAGGAAAACAGCAAGGCGATCCATTGGCCAGCCACTTCGTCGATCACGAATTCCGACGGGTCGGCGGTGGGCGTGTCGCGCAACTCGACCGAAACCGCCCAGAAGCCCAAGGCGGTGACGGCCAACGTCGCCACCAGCAGCACCGGAAAGCCCGCGTAGCGGTCGATCAGCAGCGCCATGATCACCGCAACCAGCGACCCCCATGTGCCCGGCGCGGGTCGCAGCAGGCCTGCGCCAAACCAGATCGCCAAAGCCCGCGTCATGCCCGCACCAAGGCGCAAGTCGCCATCGCGGCGATGCCTTCCTCGCGGCCGGTGAAGCCAAGACGTTCCGAGGTGGTGGCCTTTACCGACACCTTCTCTACCGCCACCTCCATGATCGCGGCCAAAGCCTGCCGCATCGCCTCGGCATGGGGGCCGACCTTGGGGCGCTCGCAGATCAGCGTCACATCGCAATTGGCCAGCGCAAAGCCTTTTGCCCGCGCCAGCCGCATGGCATGGGCGAGGAAGATCTTGCTTTCAGCCCCTTTCCATTGCGGATCAGATGGCGGGAAGTGGCGGCCAATGTCACCCTCGGCCAGCGCGCCATAGATCGCATCGGTCAGCGCGTGCATCCCCACATCGGCGTCGGAATGGCCGAGCAAGCCCTTGCCATGCGGCACTTTCACCCCACAAAGCCAGACGCCATCGCCATCGCAAAACGCATGCACGTCAAAGCCGTTGCCCACCCGCAGATCCATCTGCCGCCCCCTCAAGATCGCCTCTGCCGATGCGAAATCGCCCGGAAAGGTCAGTTTCAGATTATCCTCATCGCCCGCGACGATCACCACATCCAGCCCATGCGCGCGCGCTATTGCCACATCATCGGCGGCTTCGGCGGGATGGGCGCGGTGCGCCGCCAATATGGCGTCGAACCGAAAGCCCTGCGGGGTTTGCGCGCGAAACAGCCCGTCACGCGGCACAGTGCCAGCGACCAAGCCTGCCGCGCCGCGCCACAAAGCATCCGTCACCGCCAGTGCCGGGGCCGCCCCCTGCGCCTGATCGAGCGCTGCGATCACCGCAGCAATCACCTTCTGTGGCACCAGGGGCCGTGCGCCATCATGGATCAGCACGCGGCTGATGCCTTGGCCCGCCAAAGCCTCCAAAGCGTTGCGCACAGATTGCGTGCGCGTGGCACCACCTTCGACGATCTGCACATCCAGCCCTATGGCCTCGGCGCGCGCGCGATCATCGGGATGCATCACGAGCACACGGCGCATGCCGTCAAATGCCGCCACCGCATGCGCCACAACCGGACGCCCGGCCAGCATCTGCCATTGCTTGGGCACATCGCCGCCTGCGCGCAAGCCGCGCCCGGCAGCGGTGATGATCGCGGCTGTCGTCATTCGGTTTCCTTTTCGCTCTATCTATGCGACGGGCCAAGGCGTGACAATCAGGCTAAGATCATGCGCATCCGGCCACGAAATGCAGCAGAGTCGCCTATTATTTGTGCAATGCTTAGAAATAGGGCATAAACCGCAGCGCTAGCCCTTGGCGAAGCCCCCACCCAAGCGCATGTTTCCGGCAAAGGAGCCGCAATGTCCCTGTCTTTAGGCGCCATCTCTCTGCATCCCCCGGTGATTCTGGCACCGATGGCGGGCATCACCGATCTGCCGTTTCGGCGGATGGTGGCGGGCTTTGGCGCGGGCCTTGTGGTGTCTGAGATGATCGCATCCGAAGAAGTGATGAAGGCGCAGCCTTTGGCGCGGGCGCGGGCGGAACTGGGCTTTGCCGAGGCGGCGACCTCGGTGCAACTCGCGGGCCGCGATCCCTATTGGATGGCCGAGGCCGCGCGCTATGTCGAAGCACAGGGCGCGCGGGTGATTGATATCAACATGGGCTGCCCCGCCAAACGGGTGACAGCGGCGGGCGGCAATGGCGCTTGCGGTTCGGCCTTGATGAAAGAACCCGAACTGGCGCTGGCGCTGATCGAGGCTGTGGTGGGGGCGGTGTCGGTGCCCGTGACGCTGAAAACTCGGCTGGGTTGGGATGATCAAAGCCTGAATGCACCGAAAATCGCCAAATCTGCCGAAGGGGCGGGGGTGCAGATGATCACCATTCATGGCCGCACCCGTTGCCAGTTCTACAAAGGCCGCGCCGATTGGGCGGCGATTGCAGCGGTGAAAGCCGCCGTCGCGGTGCCGGTGATCGCCAACGGCGATATCGTCGATGTCGCAAGCGCGCGTCAGGCCTTGGCACAATCCGGCGCCGATGGCGTGATGATCGGGCGCGGTGCCGAAGGCGCGCCGTGGCGGCTGGCGGAAATCGCCCATGCGCTTTACGGCACGCCCGCGCCGCAGGTGCCCGAAGGCGCGGCGCGCGCCGATCTGGTGATCGCGCATTACGATCACATGCTGGAGTTCTACGGCGAGTCCTTGGGCCTGCGCGTCGCACGCAAGCATCTGGGTTGGTATCTTGAGGTCGCAGACATCACCGCCAACCGCGACGCGATCCTGACCGCAACCGCCCCCGCCACTGTGCGCGCCTTGATCCGCGACAGCTTTGCAGCCGTGCAGGTGGCCGCATGACCGCTTTCAACGGTGCCGCCCTCTGGGCCTCGCTGCCGCTGCCCGCGATCCTGGTCAGCCCGACGCGGACGATTCTGGATGTGAACCCTCCGGCCGAAACCTTCCTGAACGCCTCTGCCCGCAGCTTGATCGGCCAGCCTTTGCTGGACCGGCTGTCGATTGACGCCCCGATGGAGGATGCGCTTGCCCGCGTCCATGCCCACGAATCGCCTTTGTTCATCGCCGAGGCTGATGTGACGACTGGCGAGCGCGCCCCGGTGCAATGCGCGCTGCAAATGGCCCCGCTGCAAGACAGCGCCGGCTGCGTGCTGCTGCTGATTTCCCCGCGCGAGATTGCTGAACGGCTGGGCCGATCCATGCAAGTGACATCCGCCGCTAAATCCGCCATCGGCATGGCCGAAATGCTGGCGCATGAGATCAAGAACCCGCTGGCCGGCATCTCGGGCGCGGCACAACTGCTGGCGATGGGGCTTGGCCCCGAAGACCTTGAACTGACCGATCTGATCGTCGAGGAAACCCGTCGCATCGTCAAACTGCTGGAGCAGGTCGAGCAATTCGGCAACCTGCGCCCGCCTGCGCGCCGCGCGGTGAACATCCATGATGCGCTGGACCGCGCCCGCCGCTCGGCCCTCGTGGGTTACGGCGCGCATATGAACATCATTGAAGATTATGATCCGTCGTTGCCCGCAACCTTCGCCGACAATGACCAGTTGATGCAGGTGTTCCTGAACCTGCTGAAAAACGCCTCTGAGGCTGCCGGGCCGAAAGGCGGCACCATCCGTCTGCACACGTTCTACGATCACAGCCTGCGCCGTCGCCGCAAGGATGGCTCGGGCTCGACCCTGCCTTTGCAGGTTGAGATCATCGACGACGGCCCCGGCATCCCGCCTGAAATCGCCAGTGACATCTTCGAGCCCTTCGTTTCGGGGCGCGAGAACGGCACCGGGCTTGGTCTCGCGCTGGTGTCCAAGATCATCTCTGACCACGAGGGCTGGATTTCGGTCGATTCCGCCCCCGGCCGCACGGTTTTCCGCATTTCCCTTCCACTCGCCCCGCGCGGGTTATCCGAGGAGTCTTCTTGATGGACGGCACGATTCTTGTCGCCGACGACGACCGCACCATCCGCACGGTGCTGACCCAGGCGCTGACCCGCGCAGGCTGCAAGGTGCATGCCACATCCAGCCTGATGACGCTGATGCGCTGGGTGGAAGAGGGCAAAGGCGATCTGGTGATTTCGGATGTGATCATGCCCGATGGCAACGGGCTCGAGGCTTTGCCGCGCATCGCCAATCTGCGACCCGGCCTGCCGGTGATCGTGATTTCGGCGCAGAACACCATCATGACCGCCATTCAGGCCGCCGAAGCCGAGGCGTTTGACTATCTGCCGAAACCCTTCGACTTGCCCGATCTGATGAAACGCTCAGCCCGCGCGCTGGATCTGAAGCGCCACGCCCCCAAACCAATGGCCGCCCCGCGTGAGATGGGCGACGATCTGCCCTTGGTGGGCCGCACGCCGTCGATGCAGGCGCTGTATCGGCTGGTCGCCCGCGTGATGAACGCCGATCTGCCGGTGCTGATCTCGGGCGAATCCGGCACCGGCAAATCGCTGATCGCCCGTGCCGTTCACGATTTTTCCGACCGCCGCAGCCAGCCCTTCATCACCGCGCAATCCAATGATCTGGCTGGCGTTGACGGCATTGCCACGCTGCTCGCGCGCGCCAAAGGCGGCTCTCTGGTGCTGGATGAGGTGTCGGATTTCGACGAAGACGCGCAGGCCCGTCTGGTGCGGATGCTGGATGTGATGGGCGACCACGCCCCGCGCATCATGGCAACCTCTCAGGCCGATCTGGGCCAGAAGATGGAGGCAGGCGCTTTCCGCAAAGATCTGTTCTATCGCCTCGGCGGCGTTACCCTGCAAGTGCCGCCCCTGCGCGAACGGGTTGAGGACATCCCGCTGCTGGCCGAACATTTCCTTGCCCGTGGCGAACGGGATATGGGCCTGCAACGGCGTCTTTCGCCCGAAGCCATGGCGATCGTGCGCGCCTATCCCTGGCCCGGCAACGTGCGCCAGTTGGAAAACCTGCTGAAACGGCTGCTCGTGACAGCAACAGAACCGGAAATCTCCAAGGCCGAAATCGAACAAGCGCTGGGGGCGGCTCAGCCGGTGCAGATCAACCGGGCAGGGGGCATGGATGGCGAGAAACTCTCGGCTTCGGTCGCCCGCCATCTGCAACGCTATTTCGATTTGCACGGTGGCCAACTGCCGCCCGCCGGTGTCTACGACCGCATTCTGCGCGAAATGGAGGTGCCGTTGATCGAAATCGCCCTCGACGCAACGGGGGGCAATCAAGCCAAATGTGCCGATTTGCTGGGCATCAACCGCAATACCTTGCGTAAGAAGATCACAGACCTCGATATCCGCGTGACACGGCGGCGCAAGCTGATGTAAAACCGCCACAGGCAGAGTGCTTTGCGCGTAACGTGGCGCGAAAGGCACAGGCCTGTGGCGGGGCTGACACTCCGCAGGGTTTGGGGGGATCAGTGCAGGGCGCTTACCGCAGTCTGACATGGGCTAAACTGGCGCGCCTGCGCCGGATGCGGCGCGTGCAAAACGGGCTGACTTTTGGGCTGGTGCTGCTTGGCCCCTTGCTGGCGGTGGCGACGTTTCTGGCCCTTGGGCCGCTGAACCTTGGCGCTTCATCGCAGAACCTGCGGCTGATCCTGCTGGCCGACATGATCTATATCCTGCTCGTCGCAGGGCTGGTGTTGGCCCGCGTGATGCGGATGATCGCGGATCGCCGCTCGCAATCGGCAGGCTCGGCGCTGCACCTGCGGCTGACTGGGGTGTTCGCCTTCGTGGCCTTGGTGCCGACGATTCTGGTGGCGGTATTCGCGGTGCTGACGGTGAATATCGGGCTTGAAGGCTGGTTTTCCGACCGGGTCAGCAATGTGGTCTCTGCCTCTCTGACCGCCGCGCAAGCCTATGAGGATGAACAGACCAGCGCGCTGAAAGACGATGCGAGCGCGTTGGGGGCGTTCCTGAACCTTGCCAAGCAAAAGACCTTCTTTCTGCAAGACGATCAGGTCCGCCCGATCCTGACCCAAGGTCAGGCGGCTATTCAGCGCGGTCTGAAAGAGGTTTTTCTGATCGACGGCAGCGGCACCCTGAAAACCCGTGGCGAGCGGTCATATCTGTTCGATTTCGAACCGCCGACGCCCGCTGAACTCGCCCGCGCCAAGGCGGGCGAAGTGGTGGTTATTCAGGATTGGGCCAACGACGAATTCCGCGCGCTGGTGCATCTTGAGGCTTTTGCCGACCGCTATCTTTACGTCTCGCGCAAGGTTGATGGCGGTATCCTGTCGCTTCTGGATGAAACCAAGGAAACGGTGCGGCTTTATCAGCAGCTCGAGTCAGAGCGCGGCAAGATCCTGTTCAACTTCGGCCTGTTGTATCTTGGCTTTGCGCTGATCCTGGTGCTGGCCGCGGTCTGGCTGGGCCTATGGTTTGCCGAACGCCTCAGCCGCCCGGTCGGGCGTTTGGCCTATGCGGTGGGCCGGGTCAGCGCGGGCGATCTGGATGTGCAGGTGATCGAGGAAGAAGGCGATGATGAGATCGCCACTTTGTCGCGTGTTTTCAACCAGATGACGCATCAACTTAAAGGCCAGCGAGAGGCTTTGATCGAAGGCCATCGACACACCGAACAGCGCCGCCGCCTGTTCGATTCCGTCCTGTCCAATGTCACCGCCGGGGTGATCGGGCTGGATGCCGATGGCGATATAGATTTCGCCAACCGTGCCGCCGAACGCCTGCTGGAACTCGCCGATGGTGCCGCCGAAGTGCCGCTTGCCGCCGCCGTGCCGGAATTTGCCGCACTGTTTGAGCGGCTCCGTGAGGTCGGCGGATCGGCCGTGCAGGAAGAAATCCGCCTGACCCGCAAGGGCAAGCTGGAAAGCCTGCTGGTGCGCATGTCGGTGCGGCGCAGCGATTCCGGGCGGTTGGAGGGCTATGTGGTGGCGTTTGACGATGTGACCGAACTCGTCTCGGCGCAGCGCATGGCGGCTTGGGGTGACGTCGCCCGCCGCATCGCGCATGAAATCAAGAACCCGCTGACCCCGATCCAGCTTTCCGCCGAGCGTATCAAACGCAAATTCCGTGGTCAGGTGCAGGAACCCGAGGATCTGGATCAGTATACCGAAGTTATTGTGCGCCAAACCAATGACTTGCGCCGCATTGTTGATGAGTTTTCCAAATTCGCCCGCATGCCCGAGCCGGATCGCCGCGAGACCGATCTGGTGGCGCTGTTGCGCGCGGCTGTCATGTTGCAGGAGAATGGCCAGCCCAATGTCACCTTCCGCCGCACGCTGGTCGATGGCCCCCTGATGATGGAGCTTGATGGCACCATGATCGGTCAGGCGCTGACCAATTTGATCAAGAATGCAGGCGAAGCCATTGAAACTTTGCAGGAAAAATCAAATCCGCCCGATCTTGTGCCCGAAATCCGCGTCAGCCTGACGGTGGATGAAACAGAGGCGACTATCCGCATCATGGACAATGGCATCGGCCTGCCGCCAGACCGCGCGCGGCTGTTTGAGCCCTATGTCACCACGCGTGAAAAAGGCACTGGCCTTGGCCTGCCGATTGTGAAGAAAATCATTGAAGAACATGGCGGTACGCTCACTCTTGAAGATGCGCCCGTCTTTGAAAACAACGCCCATGCCGGGGCCATGGCGGTGATTCAACTGCCACGCGCCCCACGCAAACGGGGCGTGCGCAACACGGGCCAAACTGGCCAGGGGGAAAAATGAGCAATATTCTCATCGTTGACGACGAAAAAGACATCCGCGAACTAATCGGTGATATTCTGAAGGACGAGGGCTATACCGTTCGTCTTGCAGCAAATTCTGACGATTGCATGTCCGAGATCAACGCCGAAGCGCCCAGTCTGATGATTCTGGACATCTGGCTGAAAGACAGCCGGATGGATGGCATCGACATCCTGAAAACCGTCAAGCGCGATAACCCCGACATCCCGATTGTGATCATTTCCGGCCACGGCAATATTGAAATCGCGGTCGCGGCGATCAAGCAGGGTGCCTATGACTTCATCGAAAAGCCGTTCAACATTGATCAGTTGATGGTGGTGGTCAGCCGCGCGATGGAAACCTCGCGGCTGCGGCGTGAAAACGCCGATCTGCGGCGGCGCGATGTGACCTCGTCAGAGATGATCGGATCAAGTCCGGCGTTTAGAACCTTGAAATCACAGTTGGAAAAAGTCACCAAGTCCAACGGTCGGGTGATGCTGGCAGGTCCTGCGGGTGCCGGCAAAGAGATGGCCGCGCGCTTCATCCACGCCAATTCCAACCGCGCCTCTGCGCCCTTCATCTCGGTATCTTCGGCCACGATTGATGCCGACCGGATGGAGGAGGTGCTGTTCGGCCGCGAAACCGCCGACCGTGGTGTGGAAAAAGGTCTTTTGGAACAAGGGCATGGCGGCGTTGTCTACTTTGACGAAGTGGCCGAGATGCCGCTGGGCACGCAATCGAAAATCCTGCGGGTGCTGACCGATCAGCAATTCATGCGGCAAGGCGGCAGCGACAAGGTGCGGGTGGATCTGCGGGTGATCTCCTCGACCAGCCGCGATCTGCGCAGCGAAATCGCCGCAGGGCGTTTCCGGCAGGAATTGTATGACCGCTTGAATGTGGTGCCGATTGCGGTACCATCCTTGGCAGAGCGCCGCGAGGATATCCCTGAATTAACAACGACTTTCGTCGATATGTTCCACCGCACGCAGGGCCTGCCCTTGCGCAAGCTGACCGAAGAAGCCGAGGCGATGTTGCAGACGATGCAATGGCCCGGCAACATTCGCCAACTGCGCAACGTGATCGAGCGCGTGTTGATCCTTGGCGACGGCACCGGCCCGATTGAGGCCCGCGAATTGCCGGGGCAAGAGACGCCTACCGATACCGGCGGGCGCATGGTGTTGGGCGGGGCGATGGCGACCTTGCCGCTGCGCGAGGCGCGTGAGGTGTTTGAACGCGAGTATCTGCTGACCCAGATCAACCGATTTGGCGGCAATATCAGCCGCACCGCGGGCTTTGTCGGCATGGAACGTTCGGCGTTGCACCGCAAGCTCAAGTCGCTGGGTGTTGTCACAACAGGCAAATCTGGTGGGCGTGGCGACGACGAAGAAGAAGAATAAGCGCAGTGTTGCAGAAAGAATCCAAATCGGGAACATCGGCAGATAAATTGACGTTTTACGCTGGAATCTGGCAAGTTTGCGCGACATAGTTGAATAACGGAAGCGCGATAGGGCGCGCTTTTCGAGACGATGGCGATAAGGACAAGAAAAAATGGCCGCTGACAAACAGAATTTGCAAGACGCGTTTCTCAATCACGTCCGGAAATCCAAGGTTCCGGTCACGATCTTTCTGATCAACGGGGTGAAATTGCAGGGCGTGATCACTTGGTTTGACAACTTTTGCGTGCTTTTGCGCCGCGATGGTCAGTCGCAACTGGTCTACAAACATGCGATTTCCACGATAATGCCGGGCGGTCCGGTGAACCTTTATGAAGGTGAAGACTGATCTCTGATCTGCCAGAAGATGACGATTGGCCATTCACGGATGGCGGAATCGATGCCTATGAAACGGCAGCGAAGCCGACGCGCGCCTATGTGTTGCACCCTGATCTGAAGGCGGTGAAGTCGCGCCGCTTGCCCGAACATGGCCTAGCCGAAGCGGTTAGTCTGGCTGCGGCTCTGCCCGGAATGGATGTTCTGGGCTCGGAAGTGGTGCGTCTGCCGCGGGTGCAGCCGGGGATGCTGTTCGGCTCTGGCAAGGTGGAGGAATTGAAAACCACCTTCAAGGCGCTGGAGATTGAGCTGGTCATGGTCGATGGCCCAGTGACACCGGTGCAGCAGCGCAATCTGGAAAAAGAGTGGGGTGTCAAGCTGTTAGACCGCACAGGTCTGATCCTTGAGATTTTTGCTGACCGCGCGCGCACCCGTGAAGGCGTGTTGCAGGTCGAGCTTGCAGCGCTGTCTTATCAGCGAACGCGGCTGGTCCGGGCTTGGACGCACCTCGAACGCCAGCGCGGCGGGTTTGGTTTTGTCGGCGGGCCGGGTGAAACGCAGATCGAATCCGACCGTCGGGCGATTGATGATCAGGTGATCCGGCTGAAACGGCAGTTGGACCGGGTGGCGAAAACGCGTGAGTTGCACCGCGCCTCGCGCCGCAAGGTGCCGTTTCCGCTGGTGGCTCTGGTGGGCTATACCAACGCCGGAAAATCCACGCTTTTCAATCACATGACCGGGGCAGAGGTTCTGGCCAAGGATATGCTGTTCGCCACGCTTGACCCCACCATGCGGGGCGTTGTGCTGCCATCGGGCCGCAAGATCATCGCATCTGATACCGTGGGCTTCATCTCTGATCTGCCGACGCAACTGGTCGCCGCCTTCCGTGCGACGTTGGAAGAGGTGCTGGAGGCCGATCTGATCCTGCATGTGCGCGACATCAGCCACCCGGAAACCGCCGAACAGGCTGCGGATGTCGCCGATATTCTTACCTCGCTGGGCGTCAACAAGGCCGTGCCGATGTTTGAGGTGTGGAACAAGCTGGATCTGGTGCCGCCCAGCCAGCGCGAGGCACTGCAGGTGCAGGCCACCAACCGTGCCGGAGTGTTCCCGGTCTCGGCGCTGACGGGTGAGGGTGTGGCGCGCCTGCTGGATGCGGTTTCAACCGCGTTT
This sequence comes from Cypionkella sinensis, assembly GCF_042646385.1. Lineage (NCBI taxonomy): Bacteria > Pseudomonadati > Pseudomonadota > Alphaproteobacteria > Rhodobacterales > Paracoccaceae > Cypionkella > Cypionkella sinensis. Next base: position 817,899 of record NZ_JBHRTO010000001.1, read on the forward strand.
GAGGAAGAAAAGACTCAAACCGATCTGACCTTGAGTTTTGCCGATGGCAAAAAACGCTCGTGGCTGCACGATGCCGGGATCGTGGTGGCAGAGACCCAAGACGACAACGGCTGGCAGATCACAGTGCTGTGGACGGTCAAGCAGCAGGGCCGCTACCGCGAGTTAAGGTAACATCGCAGCAATGCCCCGCAAGGCATTGCTATTGCGGGTTTTCCGGCGTTAACACCATGTCACCCACAGCACCCGCACGCGCCAAATCAGGGTCAAGCGACATCGGAATATACTCGCCGCGCCGCCACAACTCTGACAGATCATCGTAGAACCGCGACAACGGATGCCCGGATTGCCCGGTGGCCTGGATGAACACCGACGAATCCGGGTCGGCGAAATCATAAACGCCGCGATAGCCGCCAGCATGGACGTTCAGATACGGGTTCGGCCCGGTCCCCTTGGTGCGGCCGCGCAGCAGCGTGGTATCGCCGCCGCTGGTCGATTGCCGGATGTTGACGAAATAGCGCAGCACCGGCACATCGCCCAGCACAGGGTGATCATGCGTGGCCTGATGCGCATCTCCCCAGCGCCAGCTTTCAATGTTCGGCCCGTAAGTCTCTGACAATTCAAGCAAAGCCTGATCCAGCGCAATGCGTGCAATATCGGTGCAGGTCTCTACCGCAGCCGATTGCACCACATCGCACCAGACCGAGGCTCCGCCGATATTGCGGTAGACCCGCTCGATGAAAACAGGCTCAGGATGGGTGAACTGATCCGCCAAGGGGCCGATTTCATCGCGGGTCAGCCTATCTTGCAGAGCGCGCAGCCAAGCTTCGGCAATCAGCGGTTCGGGCAGATGCTCATTCATCTCGCCGTTCCATTTTGCCAGCAAATCCAACGCTTTTTGCCGCAGCCGTTCCGGCGTGCCTTCGGCGGCAGGCTCTCCGGTAAACCACAGATCGGCACCGATCAGCGGCAGAAGGTTGCGCGCGGTGGGCGAGACTGTATCCAGTTGCGCCTCGATGAAACTGTCGCGGGTATGCACCTCGCGGGTTTTCATCAGCGCCAGCCAGCGCTGGATGCGCTGCGTGTCGCCCCATTCAAAGCTGACATGCAGTGGGAAGGGTCGATCCACCGTCTTGTTGTTGGTATTGCCCAGCAAGCCACTGGTGGGGTTGATGAAACTGGGATTGTCCTCATAGGGCAGCATCCCCGTCCAGCGGTTCTTGCCCTGCCATCCCGGCGCGGGCATCCGGCCTTTGGTGGCGTGTGACGGATCGCGCGCGGGCATCGCCCCGATGGTTTGCAGCGCGATTCCGTTGGCATCGGCCAGCATCAGGTTTTGCGACGGTGCAACAAACAACTTGCCCGCCGCAATCGCATCGGCCACCGACCCCGCCGACATCAGCTTCATCGCCGCCGTCATCGAGGTATCGGCCCCCGACAGCGCCGTCCATTCCAGCGCCGCGACCGAGCCCGCTGGCGTCACCGAGCCCAGATCGTAATGCGTCCCCGGCAGGATCGGCCCGGATTCTGACCAGCGCAGCGTCAGCGTCACCGGGTCTTCGCCCTTGATGTTCAGAATGGTCTGCCGGGTGGTGAAATTCTTCGGCCCCTCGGGGGTGAGATATTGCTGCGGATTGGCCGGATTGATCTTTTCGATCACCACATCCTGATCGTCGAGATAGCTAGAGGTCAGACCCCAACCCAACCGTTCGGACCGCCCCACCAGCACCAAAGGCATCCCCGGAATCGTGCCGCCAATCACCCCGCCGGTGGGCAACTGCAGCCGCGCCAGATACCAGATCGACGGAGCCGTCAGCCCCAGATGCGGATCATTCGCCAGCAAACTGCCCCCCGCCGCCGCCTTGTTCGGCATCGCCGCCCAAGCGTTTGACGCGCCCGCAAAATCGCGTGAATGAAACGGCGACAAGGGGGTGTCAACATAGGCGGTCTTCGTGGTGGCCTGCGGAAAAACTCCCGGCATCAGGCTGGCGTAATCGGGCAGGGCGGCGACACCCTTGCCCGGATCATCGGGCAGAATATCCGCCAGACGCTCGGGCGGCAGCACCAGCGACATCTGCGCACGCAGCACCTCATCGTCCAGATGCGCCGACAGTTGCAGCGCCATCAGTTTGAGGATCGCAAGGCTATCCGCCGGAGACCAAGCGGCGATCTCGTTGGAAAAGAAGAAAAACTCGGGCGCGCCACGCCCGCGTGCGCCCAGATTAACCTGCGAAATCCAGGCGTTGACGCCCGCCGAATAGGCTTCCAGCGCCGCTGTCGTACGTTCGTCCTGCACTTTGACCGAGGCCTGCGCCAGCCCGTAAATGTCCAGCCTGCGCAGTAACTCATCAATCTTGATCGTGCGCGCGCCGAAAATCTCGGACAGCCGCCCTTGCGCAGTGCGCCGCAGCATCGTCATTTGCCACAGCCGATCCTGCGCATGGGCGAACCCCAGCGCGAAATAGACATCCGTCTCGGTCTTGCCGAAGATATGCGGCACATCGTTGTTGTTGCGCACGATCTCGACCGGGGCGGTGATGCCCTTCAAGGTGAAATCCTCGTTATAGTCGGGCAAGCTGCGGGTCAGCACGTAATAGGCCAGCAGCCCCGCCAACAAACCCAAGGCAATCAGCCCGGTAAAGATGCGCAAAAGCCAGCGAAAGGCGGTCAACATGGGGCGCGGAGTCCTTGACGGCAACGGTTGATTGCCTTCCTAGTCCAAAGCCGGAATAGGGGCAATGCGGGGCGGAAGATCATGGCAAAACTGGCGTTTTTGGGCCTTGGGGTGATGGGCTATCCGATGGCCGGGCATCTGGCCGCCAAGGGCCATCAGGTGACGGTGTATAACCGCAATCCGGCAAAAGCGCAGGCGTGGGTGGCGCAGCACGGCGGCACATCGGCCGCAACCCCGCGTGAGGCTGCGGCAGGTGCCGAATTTGTGATGGCCTGCGTTGGCAATGACGACGATCTGCGCAGCGTCTGTCTTGGCCCGGATGGTGCCTTTGCGGGAATGAAGGATGCGATTTTCGTCGATCACACCACGGTTTCGGCAGCGGTGACGCGCGAATTGTCGGCGCTGGCAGCCGATCAGGGCTTGGGTTTTGTAGATGCCCCCGTGTCGGGCGGGCAGGCAGGTGCCGAAAACGGCGTGCTGTCGGTGATGTGCGGCGGCAGCCAAGAGGATTATGACCGCGCCGAGCCGGTGATCGCCGCCTATGCCCGCATCTGCCGCCGTCTGGGCGACAGTGGGGCCGGGCAACTGGCCAAGATGATGAACCAGATCGCTATTGCCGGGCTGGTGCAGGGCCTGTCCGAGGCTTTGGCCTTTGGTGAAAAGGCGGGCCTTGATGGCGCGGCTGTGGTCGAGGTGATCAGCCAGGGCGCGGCAGGCTCGTGGCAGATGGTCAACCGCCACAAAACCATGCTGGACGGCAAATTCGATCACGGTTTCGCGGTGGATTGGATGCGCAAAGATCTGCAAATCTGCCTGCAAACCGCCGATCAGATCGGCGCAAGCCTGCCTGTGACCGCGTTGGTCGATCAGTTCTACAAGGACGTGCAGCGCATGGGCGGCAACCGCAACGACACCTCCAGCCTGATCCGGCGGCTGAAATAGGGGGCCGTAGCCCCCTGACCAGTGCTTACACGATGATCCGGGTGTATTTCACCCCGGCCAGCGTTGCCCCCGCCATCAGCCCTTGCTGGCCGAACACGAAGGCAATCACCGGGTCCAGCTCGGTGGTTTCCTTGCCAATCGAGCCGCCCTCGGCGGGCGTCGCATAGCGGATATCGGCGCTGGCCGCCCAACCCGGCGAGCGGCGGAAGTCTTGCAGCGCCGCATCGGTGGTGAAAAACAGCATATGTGCATACTGCTGCGCGCCGATCTGAAACCCGATCGAGGCTTTGGTGGCCGAATAGTAATCCACCGTCGCGCCCTTGATCTGCAACACGCCGCGGCCATAAGCGCCACCAAAGCCAAACCCGGCCTCTGTCACCAGCGGCATCGTCAAAATCCCGCTGGAGCGATTGGCAAGCTGCCGCGTGCCCGGAAAATTGTTGAACAGATAGTCCTGCGTCTCGCGCACCCGCGCATCAATCTGCGCGCCGCCATTCGACCCTACGCCATTGCCCACAACGGTGTTTTGGCAAGCCGAAACCAGCCCCGCGCCGCCAAGCGCCAGAAAGCCACGTCTGGAGAAATTCGTCATATCCGCCCTCATGCCTCATACGGGGTTCTCATGACCCCGTTGCGTCAACATTAGCGCCAATCACGCCGCTTGTCATCCGGTGCCGTTCAGGCAAGCGCCGCTCCGCCCAGCAGCTTCGCCACCCGCGGCGCGAAATAGGTCAGGATGCCGTCACAACCCGCACGTTTGAACGCCATCAGGCTTTCAACCATCGCGCGGTCGCCATCAATCCAGCCGTTTTGCGCCGCCGCCATGATCATCGCATATTCACCCGACACCTGATAGGCGAAGGTCGGCGCGCCGAACATGTCTTTCGCGCGGCGGCAGATATCCAGATAGGGCATCCCCGGCTTGACCATCACCATATCCGCACCCTCGCGCAGATCGCGTTCAATCAGCCGCAACGCCTCATCACTGTTGGCGGGGTTCATCTGATAGGTCTTCTTATCCCCCTTCAAAGCACCGCTCGCGCCCACGGCATCGCGGAACGGGCCGTAAAACGCGCTGGCATATTTTGCGGCATAAGACATGATCGTGACATGCTTGTGCCCCGCCGCCTCGAGTGCTGCGCGGATCGCGCCAATCCGGCCATCCATCATGTCTGATGGCCCCAGAATATCCGCGCCAGCCTCGGCCTGCACCAAAGCCTGCCGCACCAATGCTTCCACGCTTTCATCGTTCAGGATGATGCCATCGCGCACCAGCCCGTCATGGCCATCGGCGTTGTAAGGGTCCAGCGCCACATCCGTCATCACCGCAATCTGCGGCACGGCCGCCTTGATCGCCCGAATGGCCCGGTTGGTCAGATTGTCAGGGTTCCAAGCCTCCTCACATCCCACAGTTTTCAGGGCAGGATCGGTGTAGGGGAACAGGCAAATCACCGGAATCCCCAAAGCCGCAGCCTCCTTGGCCGCTTCTACCACCAGATCCACTGACAAACGGTTAACGCCCGGCATCGAGGCCACAGGCTCGCACACGCCAACCCCATCCCGCACAAACACTGGCCAGATCAGATCGCCCACCGTCAGGGTGTTTTCCTGCACCAAGGCCCGCAACGCCGGGCTGCCGCGCAAACGGCGAAAACGAGACTGCGGGGTAGCGGCAGAGATCGGGCGCATTTGGTACATCCTGACGGTGGCAAAAAGGCTTGCGGTTGTTTGCTCTGCCTGCCATGGAAAGAGCCGCGTCTCAAGCAGACATTCGGGCGCAGGCCAAACCGGGCCTATGGCAGAGAAGGGGCTTTGCGTGAATTTGTATCAAGTTCTGTTTGAATTGATCGACATGCGGTCTTTTTCAAACCTTTGGTATTGGATCATGCTGGCGGTGATGTGGTCGTCGGCCAGCCATTGGGTGCTGGGCGTGCCCTTCGACATGATCAGCCGCGCCCGTCGGCAGGGCGGCACACTGCAAGACGATCTGGAAACACTGGTGCGCATCAACACCGGCCGGATGCTTTACATCGCGCGCACCGCGGGGGTCTGGCTGGTGGCATTTCTGTGCTTCATGTTGACGGCGCTGCTGGTGCTGGCCGTCTATTATCGCATCGAATTTGCCCAGGCCGTGCTGTTTCTGCTGGTGCCGATGACCATTCTGTCGATGCTGTCGCTGCGCACCGCCGGTCTGATCGAGGCGGGCGAAAGCGCGGGCGAGGCTTTGCACCGCCGGTTGATCCGGCACAGGATCGCCACGCAAGCCCTTGGCATGGTGTCGATTTTCGTCACCTCCATGTTTGGCATGTATGCCAATCTCTACATCGGCGTTCTGGGCTAAGCCGTGGCCGAGCGCATCATCCTTGGCGGCGCGCCCGAAGGTTACGACGCCAAACTGCTGGCGCGCGAACTGGCGCGCGGCGCATCGGTGATCCATGTCGCCCGCGATGACAAGCGGATGGAGGCGATGCGCGCAGGTCTGGCGGCTTTCGCGCCCGAAACCGTGGTGCTGGATCTGCCCGCCTGGGATTGCTTGCCCTACGACCGCATCTCGCCCAACCCCGAGATTCTGGCGCGGCGGATGTCCACACTGGCCACGCTGGCTTCGGGCTTCAGCGGTCCGTTCGTGCTGCTGACCACGCTCAACGCCGCGATGCAGCGCCTGCCTGCGCGCGGCGTGATGCAAACCGCATCCTTCGTCGCCCGCGTTGGCGACCGGGTGGACGAGGCGCAACTAAAAGGCTTCCTCGCCCGCATGGGCTTTTCGCCGGTCTCGACCGTGGCCGAACCCGGCGATTTCGCCATTCGGGGCGGTATTGTCGATATTTACCCCCCCGGCGATGGCGGCCCGGTGCGGCTCGATTTCTTCGGCGACGTGCTGGATGGCGCCCGCCGCTTCGATCCGGTCAGCCAGCGCACCACCGAAAAGCTGAAAGCGGTGGAATTTGCCCCAATGTCCGAGGTGATCCTGGACGATGCCGCGATTGCGCGCTTCCGGCAGAATTACCGGGTGGAATTTGGCGCAGGCGGCTCGGACGATCCGTTGTATGAGGCAGTCTCGGCTGGCCGCAAGCATCAGGGGATGGAGCATTGGCTGCCGTTCTTCCATGCAGGGTTAGAGACGATTTTCGATTATCTGCCAAAGGCTTCGGTGGTCTTGGATGATCAGGTGACACCCGCGCGCGTCTCGCGTTGGGAAGGCATCGAAGACCAGTATGATGCCCGCGCCGAGGCGATGACCGCCAAGGGCCGGATGGATTCGGTTTACAAACCCTCAGCCCCCGGTTTGCTCTACCTCGACGACAACGCTTGGGAAGCCGCCATCGCCGATCATCGCGTGGTGCAATTGTCGCCGCTGCCACAAGCCCCAGGTCCGGGCGTGCTGGATGCCCAAGGCCGGATTGGCCGCAGCTTTGCGCCTGAACGGCAGCAGGAAAATATCAGCCTGTTCAGCGCCTTGTCCGATCATGTTAAAGCTCTGTCTAAAGACGCGCAGGTGGTGATCGCCTCGTGGTCAGATGGCGCGCGTGAGCGGTTGAAGGGTCTGCTCGACGACCAAGGCCTGCATCACGCACGCGAAATCAAGGATTTCCGCGATCTGCCCGAAGGCCGCGGCGGGCTGTTCCTGATGATCTGGGCGCTGGAGGCTGGCTTTACCGCCCCCGGCCTTGCGGTGATCTCGGAACAAGACGTGCTGGGCGACCGTCTGGTGGCCAAACCGCGCAAGAAACGCAAGGCCGACAACTTCCTGCGCGAGGTGGACACCCTCAGCGTCGGCGATCTGGTGGTGCATGTCGAACACGGCGTCGGCCGCTATCTGGGGCTGGAAACCATCACCGCCCTCGGCGCGCCCCATGCTTGCGTCGCCTTGGAATATGCTGAAAATGCTAAGCTTTATCTTCCCGTCGAGAATATCGAACTGCTCAGCCGCTACGGCCACGAAGATGGCCTGCTTGACCGTCTCGGCGGCGGGGCTTGGCAGGCCAAGAAGGCCAAGCTGAAACAGCGCATCCGCGAGATTGCCGACAAGCTGATGCGCATCGCCGCCGAACGCGCCCTGCGCCACGCGCCGATTCTGGAAGCGCCGCATAGCATATGGGAGGCCTTTTCTGCCCGCTTCCCCTATACTGAAACCGACGACCAGCTTGCCGCCATCGCCGATGTGGTGGCCGATCTGGAAAAAGGCTCACCGATGGATCGGCTTGTGGTGGGCGACGTGGGCTTTGGAAAAACCGAAGTCGCCATGCGCGCGGCGTTTGTCGCGGCCCTTGCCGGAATGCAGGTGGCAGTGATCTGCCCGACCACTTTGCTCGCCCGTCAGCACTACCGCAGCTTTGTCGAACGCTTCCGGGGCTTCCCGATCAACATTAAGCCTCTTAGCCGGTTCGTCTCGGCCAAAGACGCCAACATCACCCGCGCTGAGATGGCCGAGGGCCGGGTCGATATCGTTGTCGGCACCCATGCACTGCTGGCGAAAAGCATCCGCTTCAAGAACCTTGGCCTGCTGGTGATCGACGAAGAACAGCATTTCGGCGTCAGCCACAAAGAACGCCTGAAGGAAATGCGCTCGGAAGTCCACGTGCTGACCCTTACCGCCACGCCGATCCCGAGGACGCTGCAACTGTCGCTGACCGGCGTGCGCGATCTGTCGATCATCGCCACGCCGCCGGTGGATCGCTTGGCGATCCGCACCTATGTGTCCGAGTTCGACACCATCACCATCCGTGAGGCGCTGCTGCGCGAACGCTTCCGCGGTGGGCAGAGTTTCTATGTCGTGCCGCGCATCTCTGACCTGCATGACATCGAGGATTTCCTGAAAACCCACGTGCCCGAAGTGTCTTACGTGGTGGCCCACGGCCAGCTTGCCGCAGGCGATCTGGATGAGCGGATGAACGAATTCTACGACGGCAAATATGATGTGCTGATCGCCACCAGCATCGTTGAATCCGGTCTGGATATTCCCACCGCCAACACCATGATCGTGCATCGTGCCGATATGTTTGGTCTTGCACAACTGTACCAGATCAGGGGCAGGGTGGGGCGATCCAAGACCCGAGCCTATTGTTATCTCACGACAAAACCACGCAGCCCGCTGACCCCGCAAGCGATCAAACGCCTGCGCCTGATGGGCTCACTCGACAGCCTCGGTGCCGGGTTCAACCTCGCCAGCCATGACCTTGACCTGCGCGGCGCGGGCAACCTGCTCGGCGAGGAACAGTCGGGCCATATCAAGGAAGTCGGCTACGAGCTCTACCAGTCCATGCTTGAAGACACGATTGCCAAGATCAAATCCGGCGAACTGCAGGGCCTGAGCGCCGTTGACGATCAGTGGTCGCCGCAGATCAACCTTGGCGTGCCGGTGATGATCCCGGAATCCTACATCCCCGATCTGGACATCCGCTTGGGCCTGTATCGTCGCCTGTCCAGCCTTGCCACCAAGGTGGAACTGGAAGGGTTCGCGGCCGAATTGATCGACCGTTTCGGTCCGATCCCGAAAGAGGTCAACACCCTGATGCTGATCGTGCGCATCAAGTCGATGTGCAAGCGGGCAGGGATTGCCCGTATTGATGCCGGGGCCAAGGGGGCGACCGTGCAATTCCACAATGACAAATTCGGCAACCCTGCGGGCTTGGTTGAATTCATCAAGGCACAGGGCCCGGCAGCCAAGATCAGCGGCAACAAGATTGTGCTGATGGGCGAGATGAAATCCGAATCCGATCGCATCAAGGGCGCGTTCAACATCGCCCGCGATCTCGCGGAAAAGATCGTGAAGGCAAAATAAAACGCGCCCCAACCGGGGCGCGTTTTCACCAATCGAACCTGTCGATCAGCGCTTGATCACCCGCATCAGCGCCAGTGCGCCCGCGATGAACACCGCAGCGCCGATCATCAGCGGCAGCGCCGTGCCGTCAAACATCAGCCCCACCGGCACCGCCAGCACCACCGACAGCACCGTCGCCACCGCCGTCATCACCGAGGCCGCAAGGCCCGCAATATGGCCCACAGGCTCCATCGCCAGCGCGTTCAGGTTGCCCATCGTCATCGACATCATCGAAAAGAGGCCAATGCTCCACAAGATATGCGCCGGAAACGCCCAAGCCTCGGGCAGCCATCCGGCCAGCATCAGCGCCAACAGCACCAGCGTCAGCCCCAGCACCGACGCATAGGCCAGCGTCGCCACCAGCCGCATCCCCAGCCGCATCACCACGCGCGAGTTGATGATACTACCCGAAGCCGACCCCAGCGCGATAAATGCAAACCACAGCGGAAAGCTGTCGGCGCGGTCAAAGCGTTGCTCGAAAATTCCCTGCATCGACGACAGGCAGCCAAACAACGCCGCCATCGTCAGCGTCTGCGCAGCAATCGACACCACCACGACGCGGTGGGTAAACAACTCGCGCGTCGAGGCCCATAGCGCGCGCAGATCCAGCGGGCGGCGGTGTTCTATCGCCAGCGTTTCCACCTGCCGCAGCCCGAACCACAGCATCACCACCGCCACCACCAGGATGTAGACAAGGAAAATCGCCTGCCATCCGGCGAGCGCGATAATACCTTGCCCCATCAACGGGGCCACGGCAGGCACCATGATGAACACCATCATCACGAACGACATGATCTTGGCCATCTCGCGGCCCTTGAACATGTCGCGCATGATCGCCATCGACACCACCCGTGCGGCCGAGACCGAGATGCCTTGCAGCACCCGCGCGATCAGCAAGCTCTCCAGCGAGTTGGCGAAATAGCACGCCAATGCCGCCAGCGCGTAAAGCCCGGCTCCGGCATAGATCACCGGCTTGCGGCCATAGGCATCCGACAAAGGTCCGACAAACAGCGTGCCCAGCCCCATACCGAACACGAAGCTGGTGATCACCAACTGCGCCCGGTTCGGCGCATCGGGCGACAAAGCCGCCGCAATTTCCGGCAGCGCAGGCAGCATCGCATCAATCGAGATCGCCACCATGGCGAACAAGGCTGCCGTCAGGGCGATGAACTCGCCCTGCGAGATCGGTTTGGTCGGCGTCATGTCAGCTTCTTTCCGTACGAAAATAGACCACTGCAGCAGCCAGGATGATGGCGACTTCCGCCAAGACCGTCCAATGCAGCAGGAAGGAAAGCACCCAATGCGATTGCGTCGCGGGCACGGTGAAGAGTTGGAAAAAGGTATCAGAATAGGGCCAAAGCCACATGACGCTGCCCACCCACGTATCCAGGATCAGATGCAGCAGCACGCCGACAAAGCCCATGGCCAAAGGCGCATACCACGCAGGGCGCAGCTTGCGGGCCAAGGGCAGGGTGATCAATGCGACGGCGGCCCAAACGGCGGGAATATGCGGCCAAAAGCGATGGTGATGCTCGGAATGGTCGACGAACCAGAACCAGAGCATATCAAAATCCGGCAGCACCGCCCCCACCAGCGCAGCCACCAGCATCACGCCCCGGCGATGGCCCGCACCGCGTGCAAGCAGATAGCCGGAAGGCAAATGCGCAAGGATCATGCCTGATCGGCCTTTGCCTTCGCCACCAATTCCTCGATCACCTGCGCCCAGACCTCGGGCGGTTGTGCGCCAGAGACGACGTATTGTTGCGCGATCAGGAAGGTTGGCACCGCCGTCACACCCTTTTTGCGCGCATCCACATCGCGGGCGCGCAGATCGTCAAGATCGGCATCCGTCGCCAAAAGGCGCGCCACGGCCGCAGGGTCCATGCCGATTTCCTCGGCAATATCGGTCAATTCCTCAATATCGCCAATGTCGCGCCCGTCGCGCCAATAGGCCCGGAACAGCGCCGAGACCATCGCCGCCTGTTTGCCCTCAATCCCTGCCCAATGGATCATCCGATGCGCGTTCATCGTGTTGGGCAGCATCTCGGGCTTGTCCGGGTCCATCGCAACACCGGCCTTTTGCGCCATATCGCGCAGGTGGTTGTGGATCTGATCGACCTTCGCCTCACCGCCAAAACGCGCCACCAGATAGGGGCGCTTTTCGACCCCTTCCACCGGCATATCGGGGTTCAACTGAAACGGATGCCAGGCGATCTGGAACGGATGATCGGGATGCGCCTCCAGCGCGCGGTCCAGATTGGCTTTGCCGATCAGGCACCACGGGCAGACCGGATCAGAGAAGATATCAAGGCGGATCATCGCAAAGGCTCCGAAAACAGGGAACCATTCGAACCGAATGGTTCAGTTGGATACCGCCATCCGCGCGCCGCTGCAATCCGCATCCCTGCACAGCCGCTTTGCATTGGTTGCACGCAAGCCCGCCTTGCCGTAAGCAAAGCCGAAAGGAAGCCCGATGTCCAGCGACCCAAAACGCATGATCCGCATTGCCCGCGAGACGGGTGCCGAGGCCGGTGCAAGCGCACCCGAGCCGCTGGACTTGGGCATCCGCGTGCGCGAATTGCGCAAGGCCAAGGGTTGGACGCTGGAGCAGGCTTCGGTGCAGGCAGGGCTGGCGCGATCCACCCTGTCCAAGATCGAAAACGGCCAGATGTCTCCGACCTATGAGGCGCTGAAAAAGCTTGCGCAGGGGATGGGCGTCTCGGTGCCGCAACTGTTCACGCCCGCGCAGGCACCGCAGGTCTCGGGCCGCATCGTGGTGACAAAATCTGGCGAGGGCTCGGCCCATGCCACCACCACTTACGAGCATGAACTGCTGGCTGGGTCTTTGACCAAAAAGCAGATGCTGCCCTACCGCGCCACCATCCGCGCCCGCGCGATGGAGGATTTTGACGGCTGGGTGCGCCATGAGGGCGAGGAATTTCTGTTCGTGCTGACCGGGGTGATCCGGCTTTACACTGAATTCTACGAACCGGTCGATCTGCGCCGCGGCGATAGCGCCTATTACGATGCCTCGATGGGGCATAATGTGATTAGCCTCAGCCAGGAAGACGCGACGATCCTGTGGGTTACATCGCTGGCGTAGGGCACGTCAAAACGCGAGTCTTTCTTGCCAGATTTGTTCGCAAACAAATCTGGCCGCGCCTGCCTGCCCCCGGCAGGCGCGTTACCGCGCCAGCCCAGGCAGCCGCAGCCAGATTTCCAGCCGTCGGTTTTGGGCCAACACCCCTTGCTCAACGCCTGCCGGCTTTTGAGCAACAAGCCTACAAACTCTGCCCCGCAGAGTTTGCTGACGGCTTGGCGTTAGTCCTCAGCTGCTTCAACAGTTCAAATCCGGGACGCCAACCTCGCGCGCTCCCTTGACCCTGCACTTTGAACCATATCACTGTGGCGCAGGGGAGAAGTTGATGCGTCTGGCCTTGTTGACCGATATCCACGCCAACCGCGAGGCGTTCGAGGCTGTGCTGGCCGATCTTTCCCAGCGCCAGATCGACCGCCTTGTGTTTCTGGGTGATATCGTCGGCTATGGTCCCGATCCCGGCTGGTGCGTGGATCAGGTGGAATCTCTGGTGGCCAAGGGCGCAATCGCCCTGCGCGGCAATCACGACCGCGCCGTCACCACGCCCGACAATATCCTGAACGCCAACGCCCGCCGCGTGATCGACTGGACGGTCAACCGCCTGAACGCGCGGCAAAAACTGTTCCTCTCCGATCTGCCGCTGACGGTCGAAGATGGCGACACGCTGTTCACCCATGCCTCGGCCAATGATCCAGGCGATTGGCTTTATGTCACCAGCGAATCCACCGCCCGCCCCAGCTTTCTGGTCTCGGGTGCGCGGTTGATCTTTTGCGGCCATGTCCACCGCGCGGCGCTTTACTCCTGCGATCTGACAGGCCGGGTAAGTCACCTCGCGGTGCCCACGGGCCATCCGATGCCACTCCTTCAATCACGCCGCTGGCTGGGGGTGATCGGTTCTGTCGGTCAGCCGCGTGATGGCAGCACGCTTGCCAGCTATGCCATCCTCGACCGCGCCCGCAACGAATTATGCTTTCGCCGCACCGCCTATGATGCCACCACCACCGCGCGCAAATCGCGCGAGGCTGGCCTGCCCGAGGCTTTGGCACAGCGCCTGATGAAGGGGATTTGAATGCCTGTCAGACCACATCCCGGGCTGGAGATTGACGGCTTCACGCTGGGCGAACAATTGCATCAGGGTGGGTTCGCCACGATCTGGGATGTGACCCACGCGCTTTACCGCACGCCGATGGTGATGAAGGTGCCGACCATCCTCGATGGCTATGATGGCCCGACCATCGTGGGCTTCGAGGTGGAACAGATGATCATGCCGCGGCTGACGGGCGTGCATGTGCCGCGGGTGATGGGGCAGGGCGATTTCGCGGTGATGCCCTACATCGTCACCGAACGCATCCCCGGCGCGTCGATGTTCCAGCATTTCAAACGCGCCCCGCGCCCCTTGGCCGAGGTGATCGAACTCGCCGCCCGCATGGCCGAGGCGCTGCACGACATCCACCGCCAACATGTGATCCATCTGGATCTGAAGCCCGACAACTTCCTGCAACGCCCCAGTGGTGAAATGGTGCTGATCGACTACGGCCTGTCGCGCCATGACCAGTTGCCCGATCTTCTGGCCGAAGAATTCACCATCCCGATGGGCACCTTCCCCTACATCGCGCCGGAACAATTCCTGCGCCAGCGGGGCGATCTGCGCTCGGACCTCTACGCCTTGGGCGCGATGATCTATGAATTGGCGACGGGAAAGATGCCATTTGGTCAGCCGGAAAAGCTGTCACAGGTCAAACAAAGGCTCTGGCGCGATCCGCTGCCGCCGCGTGCCTTGCGGGCCGAAATCCCGGAATGGCTGCAAGAAATCATTCTGCGTGCGCTCGAGGTTGATCCTGCCAACCGCTACCAATCCGCCGCGCAAATGATGTTTGACCTCGCACATCCGATGCAGGTGCGCCTGACACCCCGCGCGCACAAACTTCAGCGCGATGGCCGCTTGGCCGTGTTCCGCCGCTGGCGCAAGATGCGCAACCTGCGCGCCTTTGCCGCGCCACCCACCGTTGCCGCTCAGATGGAACGCGCGCCGATCCTGCTGGTCGCCGTTGATCTGTCACCCGAGGCCGAGCCTTTGGCGCAAGCCATCCATCTGCAAATCAAGCGGATGCTGGTCAACCGCCCCGATGCCCGCGTCGCTTGTGTCAACGTGATCAAGACCGCCCGCATCGGCATTGATGCCACCACCGACGATGCCGGCACCAACCTGCATGTCGCGCGTCTGGTCGGGCTGAAAACCTGGGCCGAGGGCATTGATCTGTCCGATGATCGGCTGACCTACACCATTCTTGAAAACTCCGACCCCGCCGCCGCGATCATTGATCACGCCGAAGCCAACCGCGCCGATCATATCCTGATGGGCGCGCGCGGCCATTCCGCCACGCGGCGCTATCTCGGCTCGGTTTCTGCCAAAGTCGTCGCCGAAGCGGCTTGTTCGGTCACGGTGATCCGCTTGCGCGATCAGCCCGCCGCGACCACGTAAGACACAAGCCGCCCGTAGGGTGCGTGCTTGCACGCACCACGCCGCTAGTTGAACCAGCCGCCCACCCGCTGCGCGCCCGCCGACACGTCGCGCCCCATGCCATCCACCGTGGCACAACCCGCCAGTGCCACCAGCACCACCACCATCATCAGCTTGCGCATCGGCCTACTCCTGATACCACCAGACCTCGGGCTGAAACCCCGGCCAGTCGCCGTAAATTGGCAATTTCTCGGGGAAATGCAACTGCTTGGCATGGGCGATCCGGCCAATATTCTGATACCAGATCGGGATGACATAGCGGCCATCGGTCAAAACCCGGTCCAAAGCCTGCACCGCCGCAACAAAATCGCCCCGATCGGTCGAGGCCAGCATGGTCGCAATCAACCCATCCACCGCCGGCGCATTGATCCCCGCCCAGTTGCGCGACCCAGGCGCTGCCCCATTCGGACCGCCAAAATAGCGCAACTGTTCCGTTCCCGGTGACAGGCTCAGCGCCACGACCTGCTGCGTCATGTCAAAATCATAAACGTTGGTGCGCTCGGTATACTGCGCCGCATCCACCGTGGTCAGCTTGGCCTGAATACCCACCTGCGCCAGCGCCTGCACATAGATATTCGCCGCCGCAATGTAATCATCCGCGCCATTGGTAAGCAGGATTTCAAAGCTGAACGGCGCACCTTGGGCATTCTTCAACACCCCATCCTGCACCGTCCATCCGGCTTCCTCTAACAGCGCATTGGCCTTGCGCAAATTCGCCCGGTTGGCGGGCTTGCCATCCGAGACGGGCAGGGCCGCGCCCTCAATCGCTCCCGGCGGCAGATCGGCTTTGTAAGGCTCCAGCAGCGCCAGCACCTTGCCCTGCGCCGGGTTCGCCACATCGCCCGCCAGTTCCGAATTGCCGTAATAGCTGCTGATTCGCGGCACAGCACCGCCATTGATGGTCTGGTTGATCAGTTCGAAGTTGAACACGTCAGTCAGCGCCTGCCGCACCCGCCAATCGGCAAAAATTGGCTTACGGGTGTTGAACACAAAGCCGTCGATTCCCGACGGGCGCTGATGCGGAATTTCCACCTTCACCACATCGCCCGCAACCACGCCCGGAAAGCCATAGTTCTGCGCCCATTTCACCGGGTTGGTCTCGCGGAAACTGCCGAGGTCGCCCGACTTGAACGCCTCGAAATGCACATCCGGGTTGCCGAAGTACTCCACCCGGATCTCATCGAAATTGTGCATGCCCCGATAGAACGGCAAATCCTTGCCCCACCAATCCGGGTTTTTCTTGTAGCTCACATAGCGCCCGGCCTCGAATTTATCGACCACATAGGGGCCAGAGCCAATCGGCGGCTCCATTGTCGTCGCACTAAAATCCCGGCCTTCCCACTGCGCCTTTTTCAAAATCGGCCGCAGCGCCAGCAACAACGGCAACTCGCGGTTCTGGGTGTTGAAGGTGAACTTCACTTTCCTGTCACCGGTTTTCTCGGCCTTCGCCACCGCCTGATAGGCCGGGGCATAGCGCGGATTGCCCTGTGTTCCCAAGGTTTCGAACGACCACAGCACATCTTCCACCGTCACCGCGCTGCCGTCCGAGAATCGGGCGCCCTCACGCAGGGTAAATTCTACGTAAGTGCGGGCAGGGTCGGTCTCGACCGATTCGGCCAGAATCCCGTAAAGCGAGAACGGCTCGTCCAAAGATCGCCCCATCAGCGTCTCGGTGGTGTAGAGCGAGATCCCCGTCGGCGCGCGCCCCTTCACGATGAACGGGTTCATCGAATCGTAACTGCCGTTCTCACCCACCACAAAGCGGCCACCCTTGGGGGCATCCGGGTTGGCATAGGGCAGCGACACAAAATCCGGTGGCAGAGCGGGTTCGCCATACATAGCGATGGCATGGGTAGGTGCTGCTTGCGCGAATCCCCCCCCGAAACCAATGCTGCCCGCCAGTGCCAAACCAAGCCCAAGCTTGCGCAAAATAGCGAAAAAATCCCGGTTCATTCTGGCAACAATCCCCCGCAGCCTGTTTTTATTGAGGCCCAACCTATGCGGGCAATCCAACCTTTTCAAACTTTTAACTTGGAGAGCGCCGCCAATAACGCTATAAGATACCTACTGCTCGATAGGTTTCTTGCCTGTATGAAACCTGCCTCAATAACTTAACGCCCGCTTCGTGCGGGCGTTTTTTTTGGCTTTGGGCTTTCCTTCGCAAGCGCAGCATGTAGCCTTGCGCAAAACAGGGAGGCCGACATGCTGGCAGGAAAACGCGCGATCATCACCGGGTCAAATTCTGGCATCGGGCTGGGCGTGGCCGAGGAACTCTCCCGCGCCGGGGCCGAGGTGATCTTGAACAGCTTCACCGACCGCGCCGAAGATCACGCCTTGGCGGCTGATCTGGGCAAGCGGCATGGCGTGCAGGCGCGCTACATCGCCGCCGACATGTCCAAAGGTGCCGATTGCCGCGCCCTGATCGAAAAGGCAGGCGGTTGCGATATTCTGGTGAACAACGCAGGCATTCAGTTTGTCGCCCCGGTTGATGAATTTCCCACCGAGAAATGGGATCAGATCATCGCGATCAACCTGACTTCGGCGTTCCACACCACCGCCGCGGCTTTGCCTGCCATGCGCGCGAAAGGTTGGGGCAGGGTGGTCAACATCGCCTCGGCGCATGGGCTGACCGCCAGCCCGTTCAAATCCGCCTATATCGCCGCCAAACATGGCGTGGTGGGACTGAGCAAAACCGTGGCGCTGGAAACCGCAGGCCAAGGCATCACCTGCAACGCGATCTGCCCCGGCTATGTGCTGACACCCTTGGTCGAGGCGCAAATCCCCGATCAGATGAAGGTGCATGGCATGGACCGCGAAACCGTGATCCGCGAGGTCATGCTCTTGCGCCAACCCTCGCGCCAGTTCGCCACGGTGGAACAAATCGGCGGCACCACCGTCTATCTCTGCTCGCCCGCGGCAGATCAGGTCACAGGCACCACGATCTCGGTCGATGGCGGCTGGACGGCGTTGTAGGGCGCAACACAGGGCCGCGCCCGACCTCGGGATGGCGCGCCAAGGCTGGTTCTAGGCGGTTTATGGTTCAAGTACTCCCCCCGAAGTTCTGCTGGCAGCGTTGCAGACGCGCCCTCCCGGGGGGAGGTCGGGCGCGGCCCGGCGGCGCTAAAGCGCCTTGATTCCGGGCAAGAAGAAGCGCGTAAATTCGAGCGGAGAACCTGCGCCTACCGCGCCGCAATCGCCGCCACAGCGTCCCGTGACTGCGGATAGACCAACCCGGCCGAGACGATCATCTTCACCGCCTCATCCGCCTTCATGTCCAGAAAAATCACATCCTTCTCGGGCACGAACAGCAACATCCCCGAGGTCATCGGCGTCAGGCCGACAAACACCGCCACCATCGGATTGCCCCCCGGCAGCTTTGCCGCAATCTCACCCTTCGGCGTTGTCGCCACCATGCCCACCGCCCAATAACCGGGCCTAGGGAATTCCACCAAGCAGGTGCGGTCAAAACTTTTCTCAGACTTGGCAAAGAACGTCTCGGTGATCTGTTTCAACCCCGAATAGACCGAGCGCACCAGCGGCACCCTGTCCACCACCGTCTCGGCTTTCCGCATCACCGACCGCCCGATGAACCCGCGCGCAAGCCAGCCCACCAACGCGGTGAACACCAGAAACACCAGCACGCCCACGCCGCGCACCGGAAAATCCACCTCGGGGCCAAAGGTGCGGTGCAAGATCGCCTCGGGTTGGTAATAGCTGGGGATCAGCGGGAGGATCCAACCGTCGATGTAGCCGATCACCCCCCAGACGACATAGATCGTCAGGCCCACCGGCAGCACAACCACCAGACCGGTCAGAAAAGACGCACGAAAGCCGGCAAACAAAGATCGGCGCGGGGTCGGGTCAGCCATGAACTCTCCTTGGTTGCGAGGAACCTAAGCAGCCCCGCGCGGCATCACAATGGCCTCAGCCGCGTTGCTTGACAATTTCGCGCGCAATCGCCGCACCAAGTCGGGCGTTGTTCAAAACAAGGGCGATGTTCGACACCAGCGACCGCCCCTCGGTCAGCTCAAAAATCCGCTGCAACAGGAAGGGCGTCACCTCTTTGGCGGCAATGCCCTGCGCCTCGGCCTCGGCCAAAGCCTGCTCGATGGCCGGATTGATCTCGGCGCGCGGAATTTCCGATTCCACCGGGATCGGATTGGCCACCAACTGCCCACCCGGCAGCCCGAGCCGCGTCCGCATCAGTTGCGCCGCCGCAATTTCTGCCGCTGTATCCATCCGCAGCGGCGCCTTCAGCCCGGAATCCCGCGACCAGAACGCCGGGAAAGCATCCTGACCATAGGCGATCACCGGCACGCCCTTGGTTTCCAGATATTCCAGCGTTTTCGGCAGATCGAGAATGGCCTTCGCCCCCGCCGCGATCACCGTCACCGCGGTCTCGCCCAATTCCGGCAGGTCTGCCGAGATGTCAAACGAGGTCTCGGCCCCGCGATGCACCCCACCAATGCCGCCGGTGGCAAACACATCAATCCCCGCCAGCCGCGCACAGATCATCGTCGCCGCCACCGTGGTCGCCCCAACCGCGCCCCGCGCGATACAGGCGGCAATGTCAGCGCGCGAAATCTTCATCACCGCTTTCGCCTGACCCAGATCGTCCAGTTGCTGATCCGTCAAGCCGATCAGGATACGCCCGCCCATCACCGCAATCGTCGCAGGTGTCGCCCCTTGGGCGCGAATCTCGGCTTCAACGGCGCGGGCGGCTTCGACGTTTTGCGGAAACGGCATCCCATGCGTGATGATCGTCGATTCCAGCGCCACAATGGCCGTGCCTGCGGCGCGGGCGGCCGCAACCTCGGGCGAGAATTGCAAAAGGTCGAGTGTCATGACGGTTGTTCTCCTGAAACATAAGCTGCGGCCGCGGCAAGAGCCGCCGCAAGGGCAGCTTCGCGCGCATCGCCGCGACGGTCGGCCACGATATGCGCGGCCATGAAAGTATCGCCCGCGCCGGTGATCCGCGTGACCATCACCGGCGGCGGCGCTGCCGAAATCACGCCCATGCCTTGCGTGCCTTCGGCGCAAAGCTGGCCGCCGTTGGTGACGAGAACCCGAGCTGCCCCATGCGCCAGCAAGCCTGCCGCTGCCTCGGGCGCATCGGCGTAATTGGCTTTTCCGATCAGGCGGGCTTCTTCCAGATTGACGTAAAGCGTTGCACTCGGGTGATGCAGCAGCGGCAACAAACGCTCGGCTTTTCCAGGGCTTGCTGGCGCCACGCGCAGATCGGCGCGCGCGAACAGCGGCGAATGCGCGATCTCGGACAACAGTGCAACTGTCAGATTGCCGTCCAGCGCCACCATCCCCGCCCACGGATGCTCTGCCGTGCCCAACCGGCCATCGGCCAAGGGGCGCAAAATCTTGTCGCCTGCGGCTTCCAGCGAATGTGCATCGGCAATGGCCGCAATCAACCCGTTTGCGCCCTCGATCGCCATATAGATGTCGGTCGGCAGATCCTCTGATCGGTAAAGCTGATCGGTGATCATGCCCATGCGCTGACAGGCGGCCACCAACTCATGGCCTTCCTCATCCTGCCCCACGGCAGAGAGCAGGGCAGGGGTCAGGCCAAAGCGGGCGAGCGTCATCGCGATATTCATCGCCACGCCCCCCGGCAGCCGCGTGATCCGCCCCGGCACGTCAGAGCCAAGCCGCATCGCGATGGACGAGCGGCCGATGATGTCCCACAGCACGGAACCGATGCAAAGGATGTCTGGTGTCATGTCGGTGTCATCGCAAGGATAGTGCTGAGTTTCAAGGCTTGTCGTCTTGCCATCCATTCCCTTTGCCGCCCCGGACTTGATCCGGGGCCTCGGGGGTAGCGGAGAGGCCCCGGATCAAGTCCGGGGCGGCGCAGGTAAAGCCGCTAATTTGCGCTGAGCAAACGTAATCGGTCAGGGCATCACCCCGCCTTCGGGCTGTGCGACATTCACCTGGGACAATCTGGCGAAGGCCAGCGCCTTCGCCATGCGGTGCGTCTGCGGCTGAAGCCGCCGGGCCTCAAAGGCCCGGCCAGCGCCCGACCCGCCGATGGCGGGCGCTTCTCGCCCGCCGGGTCGGGCGCTGGCCTCAGTTGTTTTCTCGCTGACGTGACTTCAGAGGCAATCCGCCCACGCGGGCGGGGAAACGCGATGTGTTTCCTGTCTCCACCCCGACCTTGTTGCAAGCAAGCGCCTGCATGTCGATCGGCCGTTACGCTTGCCCCATCCGGTTCCACGCATCCAATCCTGCCACTTTATAAGCCTCGGCCAGGGTCGGATAGTTGAAGGTGTTCTCGACAAAGAAATCCACTGTGCCCTTCAGATTGATCACCGCCTGGCCGATATGGATCAACTCGGTTGCGCCTTCGCCGACGATATGCGCGCCCAGCAACCGCCGGGTGTTCACGTCGAAAATCAGCTTCAGGAAGCCTGCCGCCACCCCCATGATATGCCCGCGCGAGGTTTCGCGAAACCGCGCGATGCCGCATTCATAGGCAATGCCCTCGGCGCGCACCTGTTCTTCTGACATGCCCACCGTGGAAATCTCGGGCACCGCATAGATGCCATAGGGAAAGGTCTCGGGCGCAGGCGGCAGGGTGATGCCAAAGGCATGACAGGCCGCAACCCGGCCTTGCTCCATCGAGGTTGAGGCCAGCGAGGGAAACCCGATCACATCGCCCGCCGCATAGATATGCGGGTTCGAGGTTTGGAAGGTTTTCGGATCCACCCGCAACCGCCCACGCGCATCGACCTCAATCCCGACAGCCTCAAGGTTCAGGCTGGCAACATTCCCCGTCCGCCCAGCGGCATAAAGCAGCACATCCGACTTCACCCGCCGCCCATCCGCCAGACTGACCGTGACGCCAATGTCATCCACCGCGATATCTTTCACAGCCGATCCAAGCCGGATGTTCATGCCACGCTCGCGCATCTGATGGATGAAATCGTCGCAAATCTCGCGGTCGATGAAATCCAGAATGCTGTCACGCGACTCGATCAGCGTCACCGGCACATCCAGCGCCGAAAAGATCGTGGCATATTCCACCCCGATCACGCCGCCCCCAATCACCGTCAGCGTGCGCGGCAGCTTTTGCAACTCCAGAAACTCATCGCTGTCAAACACCCGCGTCTTGTCAAACGGCACGTTGTCAGGCCGATGCGGCCGCGTGCCCACCGCGATCAGCGCGTGCTTGAAGCCGATATGGCTGACCTCACCGGCCTCGGTGGTCAATTCCACCTCATGCGGGCCGACAAAGCGCGCGGTGGCAAACATGCTTTGCACCGTGTTGCGCATGAACTGGTGCTGCAACACCTCAACCTCGTGATCCAGCGTCTTGTGCAGCCGCGTCACCAGATCGCTGGCCTGAATGTCCTGCTTGACCCGGTAGCCCCGGCCATAAAACCCGCGCTCGCGCCAGCCCGACAGGTTCAGCACCGTCTCGCGCAGCGTCTTTGACGGGATCGTGCCGGTATGCACCGAAACCCCGCCCAACCGCCGCCCCTTGTCGACCACCAACACCGATTTGCCCAGCTTGGCCGACTGCACCGCCGCCCTGCGCCCCGCAGGGCCCGAGCCGATCACCAACATATCCACGAAATCCATGCGCACTCCTTCGGGCAACCCAGTCAGGAAAACAGCTTTCCCATGATAAGCAAGCTTCCCGTTAGCGCCCAAACGTGCAAATGCGATGAAGGCGTAATTTCTGCCCAACTCTCTTGCATCGCCCGACAGCTTCGGCTAAAGCCGCCTCACTTCACAGGTGAGGCTTGGGCTTTGCGGGGAGAAATCCCGTAAACTCCGCCGGTTGGACCATCAGGTCTAAGACAGCTTCGCCGAGGATTAAACCGGAAAAGGAAAAGACATGGCTCTTCCCGAGTTCTCCATGCGCCAGCTGCTGGAAGCAGGCGTTCACTACGGCCACCAGACCGCACGCTGGAACCCCAAAATGGGCCCGTATATCTACGGCGACCGCAACGGCATCCACATCCTCGACCTGACGCAGACCGTTCCCTTGCTGGATCAGGCGCTGAAAGTCGTGCGCGACACCGTCGCCAAGGGCGGCCGCATCCTGTTCGTCGGCACCAAGCGCCAGGCTCAAAAGCCGGTGGCGGAAGCTGCCGAGCGTTGCGCACAATTCTACATGAACCACCGCTGGCTGGGCGGCACGCTGACCAACTGGAAAACCGTTTCCCAGTCGATCGCACGCCTGAAAACCATCGACGAACTCTTGGGCGCAGGCGGCGAAGGCCTGACCAAGAAAGAGCGTCTGATGATGGAACGCGACCAGGCCAAGCTGCAAGCTTCGCTGGGCGGCATCCGTGAAATGGGCGGCACCCCGGATCTGATCTTCGTTGTGGACGTGGGCAAAGAAGACCTCGCGATCCTCGAAGCACAGAAGCTGGGCATCCCGGTTGTCGGCATCGTCGACACCAACAACTCGCCCAAAGGCGTGGATTACGTGATCCCCGGCAACGACGACGCCGCACGTGCGATCCAACTCTATTGCGAACTGATCGCAAAGGCCGCTTTGGACGGTATGTCGGCCCAGATGGGCGCTGCTGGCATCGACCTCGGCGCTTTGGAAACCGCACCGGAAGAAGAAGCTATCGCTGACGCCTGATCGGCAGTTACGCGACTGATACACGGCGGGAATATGGGGTTAAGCCAGTTTCCCGCCGCACTCATTTCTTGAATTTCAGGAGAGACGACATGACCGTCACCGCACAAATGGTGAAAGAACTGCGCGACAGCACCGGCGCAGGCATGATGGACGCCAAGAAAGCCTTGGTGGAAACCGATGGCAACATGGAAGCCGCCGTCGATTGGCTGCGCACCAAGGGTCTGGCGAAAGCCGCCAAGAAAGCTGACCGTGTGGCCGCCGAAGGCCTCGTGGGCGTGGCTGTCTCGGGTGGTCATGGCGTGGCTGTCGAGATCAACTCGGAAACCGACTTCGTTGGCAAGAACGCAGATTTCCAGGCGATGGTGCATAACGTCACCAAAACCGCTTTCCGCGCCAAAGACGTGGAAGAGCTGAAGAATGCCGATCTCGCTGGTCAGCCGGTGCATGTGGTGATCTCCGAAGCTGTCGCCACCATCGGCGAAAACATGAACCTGCGTCGCATGGCGTCGATCGAAGGCGAGCATGTCGCCGCCTACACCCACAACGCTGTGGCTGACGGCCTGGGCCGCATCGGCGTGCTGGTTGCCATCTCGGGCAGCGATCACACCTTCGCCAAGCAAGTCGCGATGCACGTCGCCGCCACCAACCCGCTGGCTTTGTCCGAAGCCGATCTCGACCCGGTTGTGGTCGAGCGTGAATTGGCTGTGCAGACCAGCAAGGCACTGGAAGAAAACGCAGCCTCGGCCAAGCCGAAGCCCGATGCGGTGATCCAGAACAACATCATTCCCGGCCGGATGAAGAAGTTCCTCGCCGAGAACACCCTGTTGGGCCAGATGTTCGTGATGAACCCCGATATCACCGTGGCCGAAGCCGCGAAACAAGCCGGCGTCACCATCACCGGCTTCGTCCGCATGGGCGTTGGCGAAGGCATCGAGAAGAAAGAAGAAGATTTCGCAGCCGAAGTTGCGAAAATGGTTTCGGCCTGATCTTTCTGAAATTCAGGGCAGGGGGCTGGTGGCAACACCAGCCCTTTTGCATTTCACCACTACATATTGTGGAAAATGCCCTGAAATCTGCCGAAAAGCACAAGTGCATCCCAGATGGGAAGAAAACCGCACCACACAAACGCGGAAGCTGCTGGTAAAACAAAAAGACGGCACAGCTCCGGGGGCTGTGCCGTCCTGCGCCGCACCACGGGGATGAGGATCAGCGCATTTCAGGGTGACGCGGGCGCAATAAGCCGCAACACCGGACTAGGGCAGGGGGCGGCCCCCCAAATTGCGCAGGGATGTCCTGTCTGAAAATGCAAACCGACATCGCCTGCTGTCCCAAAGGCCAAGGCCTCCACTCACGGAACAACTTCAGATTGCCCGTTTACGCAGCGTCAGCCTAGTCGGGGAATCCTTACCTTGCGGCGACAGGAACCGGACTTGCATCCATCGGATTGCGTTGAAAGATCAGATTCATCAGCGCGGCTTTCGCCACAGCCTGCGCGGTGGTGTCCACCGACAAAGTCACCCGCGCCAGCCGCAGATGCTTTTCCACCATCGCCGCCGAGACACCCATCAACAGCGCCACATCCTGCGTGGTCTTGCCATCGGCCACCCATTCCAACGCCTCGCGCTGCCGGGTCGTCAGTGGGCGGCGCCGGTTGGAAAACGGCATCTGGATCAACCGCAGATGCAGCATATTCGCCACTGCCAGAATTTCGTCCCGCTTGTCGGCAAAGATCTGATCCACCGCCTCGGCGCTCAGGCCCGGATCAGCAATCAACCCCAAAGCCCCCTTGGCCCGTGCCGAGGTTTCGGGAAAGCTGATCGAAATCCCCGCGATGATCCCAGCCGCGACGTTGTGCTTGACCGTCTCCATCTCCTCGGCACTCAGCTTGCTCGCGAGCATCGCCTCACGCACCCACGTCCAGGTGCAAGCCCCGACATTGTTCTGCGCCCAGCGAAACGCCGGCGTTTTGGCGTAAAATCCGTTGCGGAAATAGCCTTTGGCATAGGCATCCGAGCCGGTTGTCAGAAACAGCGCGTCATCAGGATCGCCAATCGTGCGGGTCGAACGAAAGCGCGTGAAGCCATAGTTCACCAGCCCAAACCCAAGCGAGGCAAAATATCGCGTCGCCAGCCGCCAGACATCATCAGCATTGCCAGCCTGCGCGATATCCACCAACAGCGTGTAACCTGCTGTCACGATCTATCCTAGCCTGTCCAAAATCCCCAATGTGATCATAGGCAGCGCAAGGATTGAAGTCGAGACGCAATGCAGGGCAGGGCAGCCCTACTGCGCAGCCTCTGCCGCAGCCCGGATCGCCGCGATATTCGCGCCATAAGGCCCCGGATTATCCACCGAGCCACCCTTGAACACCGCCGACCCCGCCACCAACACATCCGCACCCGCCGCCACCACCAAGGGTGCTGTTTCCACCGTCACACCGCCATCAATCTCGATATGGATCGGCCGATCGCCAATCATCTTGCGCAACGCCCGCACCTTATCCAGTTGTGAATGGATGAACTTCTGCCCGCCAAAGCCCGGATTAACAGTCATCACACAAACCATATCAACCAGATCCAGCAAATGCGCCACAGCCTCGATCCCGGTGCCTGGATTGATCGCAAGCCCAGCTTTTTTCCCCGTCGCGCGAATGGCTTGCAAGGTGCGGTGAATATGCGGCCCAGCCTCCAGATGAGCCGAAATCAAATCAGCACCAGCCTCGGCAAACGCCTCGATGTAGCTGTCCACCGGGGCGATCATCAGATGCACATCCATAAAGCCCTTGATGTGCGGCCGGATTGCCGCACAGGTCGCAGGCCCGAAGGTGATGTTGGGCACGAAATGCCCATCCATCACGTCGACATGCACCCAATCCGCACCCTGAGCCTCAATCGCCCGACATTCCGCACCAAAGTTGGCAAAGTCCGCCGCAAGGATAGACGGCGCAATCTTGATCTGACGGCTAAAGGTCATGTTTTCGGTCCACCTGTGAAAGTTGCCGGGTTCATAGGCGTTTCGATGGGTCCGGTCCAGCCCTAGATGGTAACTACATTACATAATATTGATTATCAGCTAAACATATCCATCCAAATCAAGCGCCCTGCTTATCAATCTGATTGGGATTTGGCGCACCCAGCACGATTCGAACGTGCGACCTTCGCCTTCGGAGGGCGACACTCTATCCAGCTGAGCTATGGGTGCCTGCGACTGCTATAGCGCCTACTGCCTTGGGCTGCAACGCGGAATCATGCGAAAAGTTCGTGGCACAGCTCCAAAGCCGAGATCAGCGCATCGACTTCCTCAACCGTGTTATACAGCCCGAACGACGCCCGGCATGTGGCGCCGACACCCATGTGCTGCATCAACGGCATCGCACAATGCGTGCCCGCCCGCACGGCAATGCCACGCTTGTCCAGCACGGTTGAGATATCATGCGCATGTGCTTGACCTTGCAGCGTAAAAGAGAAGATCGCGCCCTTGGTTTCGGAATTTCCCTGCACCGTCAGCCAGTTCAAACCGCCCAGTTTAGCACGGGCATAATCGCGCAAAGCCCGCTCATGTGCTGCGACATTGGCCATACCAAGGCCCGTCAGATAATCCAGCGCCACGCCCAGGCCGATCTGCTGCACGATGCCCGGCGTGCCAGCTTCGAACTTCATCGGAGCATCATTATAGCTGACAGCATCGCGCGACACTTCGCGGATCATATCGCCACCGCCAAGGAATGGCCGCATCTCGGCCATCCTCTCAGGTTTAATGAAGATCGCGCCGGAACCGCTTGGTCCGTATAGCTTATGTCCGGTGATCGCATAGAAATCACAGCCGATGGCCTGCACATCCACCGGGCCATGCACCACCGCCTGACTGCCATCGACCAGCACCGGAACCCCTCGCAACCTCGCGCCATCACAGATGGATTTTACATCAACAACGGTCCCTAACACATTGGACATATGGGTGATTGCGATCAGCTTGGTGCGTGGCGTGATCGCATCCAGCACCGCCTGCGGGTCCAGATCGCCCTTGCCATCCACCTCGACCCATTTCAGCACCACCCCCAGCCGTTCGCGCAGGAAATGCCAAGGCACGATATTGGCGTGATGCTCCATGATCGACAGCACGATTTCATCGCCGGCCTGGAACCGTGGTGCGGCCCAAGCATACGAGACCAGATTGATCCCCTCGGTCGCGCCGGTGGTGAAGACGATCTCATGTTCCGATCCGGCGTTCAAAAACCGCGCGATCTTACCGCGCGCAGCTTCGTACTTGTCAGTGGCAAGATTAGAAAGATAGTGTAAGCCCCGGTGAACATTAGCATATTCCATCGCATAACCCTGCGTCACCGCATCAATCACCACTTGCGGTTTCTGCGCCGAAGCTCCGTTGTCAAGATAGACCAGCGGCTTGCCGTTCACCTGCCGCGACAGGATCGGGAAATCGGCACGAATTTTTGCGATGTCATACATGATCAGCCTTCCAATGCCACCAGAGCGAACGCTACCAGAACCGAGACCGCCAGCACCGTCGCTACGATGCCCCACAGCACTTTTCCTGCCGAAGCAAATCCATGCAACTCGGCGATAAAATTGGATAAAACCCAGATAAACAACACCATCCCGAACAAGCCGGTGGCCGCCGACAGTCCGGGTGAGATCAACATCAGCACGATCTGCGCCAGTTGCAGCACACAGAGCAGTGCCTCGGTCCAGCCGATCAGCACCAGCGCATCGCCAAACTGGCCGCGCCCGCCAAACCTCCGCCCTACCCCTTGTGCCAGCATCGCCATGACCACCATCACCACCGCCTGCACCACAGCCACCTGCAGCGGATTTTGCAGTATGGCCAGAATGGCCGGGTCGATCATATCGGCCTCGGCCCGCGCGGGCGCCAGCAGCAGTGAAGCGCACGACAGCAGCGCCGAAACCACCGCCATCAACCCCACGCCCAGCCAGATCGCCGCTATGGGCAGCCGCCAGTCGATCAGCCGCCGCGCCGCAGCCCTTGGGCTTTGCAGTGTCAACTGCATCAGATGCCCCAGCTCAGCCTGCATAGCTACGCTCCGCTTCCCGCAGCATCGCCATCCAGATCCAGGCAAAGCAAAGCCCGACCAAGATATCGACCAGCAGCAGTTGCGCCCCTGGCCCAATCATTCCGGCCACCAACCCGCGCAGCAACAGGCCCGGAGAGACCGCGAGCAATGCCGAGAACAGCGCCAACCGCGCTGCATAGTGACCGCACTGCCCGCCCAAAGCCTTGGCAATCCAATGGCTTATCGCAGCCAACAGATACCAGAACGGGATAAGCGCCAACAGCGCCAACCCTGCTGCCACCAGCCGCTGCACCATCGGCACCTCGGGTTGCAACACGGTTTGCCGCGACAGAAACGGCCACAGCGACACGAAGGCCACCACCAGAAACGCCACCAGCAAACTGAATGCGAACGGCTCAGACTTTGGCCGGTCCATGTGGCGGCGCATCACCGCTTTCGGCCGCCGCCACGCCTGCACGATATCGGTTGTAACAGACATTCAATGCTCGTGCCGCGACAGCCAGCTTTGCAGCCGCGCCCGGATGTCTTCGGAAATCTCGGCATCAGCGATCTCGTCAATCGCCTCGGCCAGAAACGCCAGAACCAGCAGCGATTGCGCCTGCCGCAGAGGCACACCGCGCGAGCGCAAGTAGAACAGCGCGGTTTCGTCAATCGCGCCAGAGGTCGAACCGTGGCTGCATTTCACGTCATCGGCGTAGATTTCAAGCTCGGGCTTGGCGAGGAACTGGCTGTCGTCGTCCAGCATCAGGGCCTGGCTGATCTGATAGCCATCGGTCTTTTGCGCGCCCTGTTTCACCAGAATCTTGCCCTGAAACACCCCGACTGCGCCGTTCTTCAACACTTTCTTGAACACCTGACGGCTTTCGCAACGCTCGGCGGCATGGGTGATGAACACGGTATCATCGTGGTGGAAATCGCCGTCGCCCAAGGCAGCGCCCGCAACATGCGCCACAGAATCCGCGCCGAGCAGCTCCAAAATGGCCTCATTGCGGGTCAGATGACCGTTTGCGGACAGCGTGAAGGATTTGAACGCCGCGTTGCGACCAATCCGGCCGAACAGTTGCGTCACCGCTTGGCGCTTGTGCGCCCGCCCCTGCGCGCGGATGTGGTGGAACCGCGCGCCATCGGCAACCTCGATTTCCATAACATGATTAAGCCGCGCCGCAGCAGCACCATTCTCCAGAATCGTTACTTCGGCGCCAGACTCCACTTTCACGCAATGATGCAGCATCGCATCGGAAGTCTCTGATTTCTGCAGGTAAATCAGAGAAATCGGCTTCGACTGCGTTTGTGTCACACGGATCAGCACGCCTTGGGCAGCAAAGGCGGAATTCAGCGCCGCCAAGGGTCGCTGCACCGGGCTTTGCCCGCGCGCCTCTAACACGCCATAAAGCCCGCTGGCCCAATGGATATCGGCATGCCCCGCCGAAGACAGAGGTTCGATCTGCACGCCATCCAGCGCTAGTGCGTCGGATTGGCTGGCATCGAACACGCCATCGACAAAAACGATCTTGAGGCGATCCACGCCGCTGAACGGAGCAGGCTCATCGCCGGGATCGAACAGGCTGACGGGTGCAGGCTCTGCCGCGTTCAACCCGGTCGGGTCGCTGTAGCGCCAATATTCATCGCGCTTGCCGGGCAACCCCATCGCGGTCAGCCGCGCCAAAGCCTCGCTGCGCGCCGCCCCAAGCCAACCGCCGGGTGCAAAATGCATACCCGCAAGCCGCGCTTGCAAAGCGTCTTGCTTCGCTTGCAAAACCGCCATCAGACACCCTCCGCCAGAAGATCGGCGTAGCCGTTGTTCTCGACCTCAAGCGCCAGTTCCGGCCCGCCGGTTTTGATGATGCGCCCTGCCGCCATGATATGCACGACATCAGGTTTAATGTGATCGAGAAGCCGTTGATAATGCGTGATAACCAAGAACGAACGCCCTGCCCCGCGCAAAGCATTCACGCCCTCGGACACCAACTTCATCGCGTCAACGTCAAGGCCGGAATCCGTCTCATCCAGGATGCACATCTTCGGCTCCAGCATCGCCATTTGCAGGATCTCGTTGCGCTTTTTCTCGCCGCCCGAAAAGCCGACATTGACCGGGCGTTTCAGCATTTCGGCGTCGATTTTCAGCGTCTTGGCCTTTTCGCGCACCAGTTTCAGAAAATCGCCTGCCGAGATTTCCGCCTCACCGCGGGCCTTGCGCTGCGCGTTCACTGCCGTGCGCAGGAAGGTCATGTTGCCGACACCGGGGATTTCCACCGGATATTGAAACGCCAGAAACAGACCTGCCGCAGCACGCGCCTCGGGCTCCATCTCCAGCAGTTCCTCGCCGTCAAGTGTCGCGGAACCCTCTGTCACCTCATAGCCGTCGCGGCCCGACAGCACATAAGACAGCGTCGATTTGCCCGAGCCGTTCGGCCCCATGATGGCATGCACCTCGCCTGCGCCGATTTTCAGGTTGACGCCGCGCAGGATAACCTTGTCTTCTTCTTCAAGTTTCACATGCAGGTTGTTGATTTCCAGCATTTTTTGTCCTTCAGGCAAGGCGCGTCAATGCGCGCGCAGAAACGATTGGATGATCCATTGCAGCTTGTCCGCCGGAATGGGTGTGGGGGTCAGCGCAAACCTGGCCATGCGGCCGTGCATAGCCACTGGTTTGGCAAATTTCTCGCATTCGTGGTATTCAAGGCGATCAACGTAATCGTCCCATAACAGCACAACCGGCCGCGTGATCTTGAACAGCACAGAGAGGAAGCAGGCTGGGCGGAAACGCCCGTCGATCAATACGACGTCTGGATGAACAAACTCTGGCAAGTCCCAGATCGACAAGGGATATCCAGGCCACTTGCGAAACTGTTCGTCATTTTCGGGAAACCCCCATTCGCGGGTGCGACCGATTCTGCCGTGGTGCATCACCACAGGCGAGGCTGGCGGATTTTCTTCGAAATAGCCACGCATCCCGCGCAACCAATGTACGTCACTTTCCACCGAGAACACCAGTTTGCCCGGCATTTCCGCAGCAATCACGGTAGATCCGCCCGAGCCATATTCCAAAATGACTGCCGCCTGCCCGTAATAGTGCCGCACCGCCGCCTCGGCCTCGGGCGGCAGCGTCACCTTGGGGCGGGAAAACGGCTTGGCCACTTAACCCACCGAGCCTTCCAGCGAGATGGCGACCAGGCTTTGCGCCTCCATTGCGAACTCCATCGGCAGCGCCTGCAACACTTCCTTGCAGAAGCCGTTCACCACCAAAGCCACCGCTTCTTCCTCGTCCATCCCGCGCGAGCGGCAGTAGAACAACTGATCGTCATCCACCTTGCTGGTAGTCGCCTCGTGTTCCACCCGGCTGGAGTTGTTCTTGACCTCGATGTAGGGCACAGTATGCGCGCCGCATTTATCGCCGATCAGCAGACTGTCGCATTGGGTATAATTGCGGCTATCGGTGGCTTTCGGGTGCATCGACACGAGGCCGCGATAGGTATTCTGCGCCCTGCCCGCCGATATGCCCTTGGAAACAATGCGAGATTTCGTGCGCTTACCCAGATGCACCATCTTGGTGCCGGTGTCGGCCTGCTGGGCATTGTTGGCAATCGCAATCGAGTAGAACTCGCCTTGGCTGTCATCGCCGCGCAAGATGCAGGACGGATATTTCCAGGTGATCGCCGAGCCGGTTTCCACCTGCGTCCACATCACCTTGGCGCGGTCGCCGCGGCAATCGGCGCGCTTGGTGACGAAGTTATAGATACCGCCCAAGCCATTTTCATCGCCCGGATACCAGTTCTGCACCGTCGAGTATTTCACCTCGGCATCTTCCAAGATGACCAGCTCCACCACCGCCGCATGCAACTGATTGGTATCGCGTTTCGGCGCCGTGCAGCCTTCGAGGTAGCTCACATACGCGCCCTTGTCGGCGATGATCAGCGTGCGCTCAAACTGGCCGGTGTTTTCTGCATTGATGCGGAAATAGGTGGAAAGCTCCATCGGGCAGCGGGTGCCCGGCGGGATGTAGACGAAGGAACCATCGGAAAACACAGCAGAATTCAGCGTGGCAAAGAAGTTATCCGACTGCGGCACCACCGAGCCGAGGTATTTCTTCACCAGTTCAGGGTGATCCTTGATGGCTTCCGAAATCGAGCAGAAAATCACCCCGGCTTTCGCCAGTTCTGCCTTGAACGTGGTGCCAACCGACACAGAGTCGAACACCGCATCCACTGCCACCTTACGCTCGCCCGCATCTTCCGCACCCTCGACACCAGCTAGAATAAGCTGTTCTTTCAATGGGATGCCAAGCTTTTTGTAGGTTGCCAAAATCTTCGGATCAACCTCGTCCAACGACTTCGGCTTCACCGCCATGCTTTTCGGTTTGGCGTAGTAATACTGGTCCTGATAGTCGATGGTGGGGTAATTCAGCATCGCCCAAGTCGGCTCTTCCATCTGCACCCAGCGGCGATAGGCCGCCAGACGCCATTCCAGCATCCATTCGGGTTCGTCATTCTTCGCTGAGATCAGCCGCACGATGTCTTCCGATACGCCCTTCGGCGCGTAATCCATTTCGATCTCGGTGGACCAGCCATATTTATAGGTGCCCGACATCGCGGCGACGGTTTCAATCGTCTCGCGGTCCACCCCGTCGCGCACTTCCAGATCAAGGTCGGCCATCGTCATATTCCTTATATCCCAAAGCGTTACCGCCAAATATTCACGCAGCGCGTGAACGTATCCGTTTGTAGTCCCGCGCCCAAGCCTCGGCAAAGCGCAGCACTTGCGTCTCTGTCACATCCGGCCCGAGCGAGATGCGGATCGCTTGTCCCGCCTGCGTTTCGTCAAAGCCCATCGCCCGCAGCACCCGGCTGGCGCGAACCTTGCCACTGGAACAGGCCGAACCTGCCGAAACGGCAAATCCGGCTAGATCCATCGCCATCACCTGAGTCTCGCCCTTCCAGCCTGGCGCGATCAGGTTCAACGTGTTCGGCAGGCGCGGCCCGCTATTCCCGACTGAAATAATCTCAAATCCCATGGCGGACAATGCTGAATCTAGAATATTTCTAATTTCAGCAACACGCTCCCAAACCCCATCCGCCAGATCGCGCGCCGCAGCCTCTGCCGCCGCCGCAAACCCGGCAATTCCAATCAGGTTCTCAGTGCCTGCACGGCGACCCATCTCCTGCCCGCCTCCTTTCAGTTGCGACGCCACATCAAGGCCCCGCCGCAGCACCAATGCCCCCACGCCCTTCGGCCCGCCCAGCTTATGCGCTGACACAAGGCCCATCTCGCAGCCCAGCCAGTTGAACGCCAGCGGCAGTTTGCCAAAGGCCTGCGTCAGATCGGAAACCGCCAGCCCCTGCGGCAAATCCTGCACCACGCCGGTTTCAGAATTGGCCAGTTGCAGCGCCGTGCGCGCAGGGTCCAGCACCGTCACCCGGCCTTCGCGGTCCACCGCCAAACTGCCTTCGCACCACGCCGAAACCGCCTCATGCTCGACCTCGGCACAGACCAGACCGCGACCGGCGCAGGCCAAAGCCGCAGCCTCGGTCGCGCCCGACGTGAACACAATATCCGCGCCCTCTGCCCCCAAAGCCGCCGCAATCTGCCCCCGCGCACGCTCCATCAGCGCCTTGGCCGCCCGCCCCTCGGCATGGACCGAGGACGGATTGCCCAGCACATCCATCGCCCCGATCATCGAGGCCCGCGCCTCAGCCCGCAGCGGTGTCGTGGCGTTCCAGTCAAGATAAACCCGGCTCATTCATCCACCACCCGGAACAGCGCAGGCACCGCAGGGCATGGCGTCATCACATTGCCGATCACATCTGACAGCCGGGTTTGGTGCAGGAACACATAAACATGCGCCGAAAGCCCCTCCCACAGCCGGTTGGTTAGGCTTTGCGCACGACTGCCCGACACCCCGCCCGAGGCCCCGGCCCCCGAATGCATCGCATCGACGTTTTCCTCAACCGCCTCCATCACCTCGGAAATCCGGATCGAATCCGGACTGCGGGCCAGCCGATAGCCGCCGCCCGGCCCGCGCACCGCCTCGACCAGCCCCGCCCGGCGCAGCTTGACGAACAACTGCTCCAGATACGGCAGCGACAGATCCTGCCGCTTGGCAATCGCCGCCAGCGACATCAACTCCTCGGTGGATTTCGCCTCGGCCAAGGCCAGATCGGCCAGCGCCACCATGGCATAACGCCCCTTGGTCGATAGTTTCATGCCAACACACTCCGCAAAGCCATGACTTTCCATTGACGTCGGGGGTGTGTCCGCTTAACTCAACCCCAGTCCATGAGCGGCAATCACCGCTTTAGAATGGTTCTAGGTTATCCGAGCGAATTTGTCAACAATTCGTTCCGAACACAGGCACGGAGCTTACATGCCCGAAGTTATTTTCGCCGGCCCCGAAGGCCGCCTCGAAGGCCGCTACCATCCGCAGAAAGAGCGTGATGCGCCGATCGCCATCGTGTTGCATCCGCATCCGGCCTACGGCGGCACGATGAACAACAAGGTTGTCTATAACCTGCACTATGCATTCTACAACCTTGGCTTCACCGTCATGCGCTTCAACTTCCGCGGTGTGGGGCGTTCGCAGGGCGAGTATGACATGGGCATTGGCGAATTGTCCGATGCAGCGAGCGCCCTTGATTACCTGCAAAGCATGAACCAGAACGCCAAGCATTGCTGGGTGGCGGGTTTCAGCTTTGGCGCATGGATCGGCATGCAACTGCTGATGCGCCGCCCGGAAATCACCGGGTTTATCTCGGTCGCGCCTCCGGCGAATCTCTATGATTTCAGCTTCCTCGCCCCCTGCCCGGCTTCTGGCCTGATCATCAACGGCACCGCCGACAAGGTGGCACCGCCGAAAGATACCACCAATCTCGTGAACAAACTGCATGAGCAGAAGGGCATCACCATCACTCACACCCAGATCGAAGGCGCCGATCACTTCTTCAAGGATGAAGAAGCGCATATGAAGCCGATGATCGACACCGTGTCGGGTTATGTGAAGCGCCGCCTAACGGAAGTGACCCGCTAAATGGGCGTCGTCGAGGATATGGGCGATGCGCTCGCCCGCGATGTGATCGCCGCGATGGAAGAACTCGACGATCACCGGTTGCCTGACAAGGTGTCGAAAGTGTTGCTCGATGCCTCGCCCACCATGCAGGAGGCCTTCCTGACCGCCTACCGCGTCCGCGTCGCTGAAATGCGCGGGCGCAAGTTCCTTGACGCTTTGCTGAAAGCCAAACGCGAGGGCACAGCGCCGCCGCCCGGCCCGAACATGCAGTCGAGCGGCCATTGAGCGCGCGGCTAGAGGCGCAATTCGCGTTTCTGAACGAGGCAGATCGCCTGAAATCGGTGATGCGCGCTACCACTTTATGTGATGGCTCGCGGCGCGAGAACTCCGGCGAGCATAGCTGGCATCTCGCACTTTACGCGCTGGTGCTGGCCGACCAAGCCGCCCCCGGCGTCGATATCTCCCGCGTGATCAGGATGTTGCTGATCCACGATCTGGTCGAAATCGACGTGGGTGACGTGCCGATCCATTCCGCCGACGGCAAGGCTCACAGTAGCACGTCTGTACAAGAGGCGGAATCCCGCGCCGCTGACCGCATCTTCGGCCTGCTGCCCGACGATCTTGCCCAAGACCTGCGCGCGCTGTGGGATGAGTTCGAAGCAGCCGAAACCCCCGACGCCGTCTTCGCCAAATCCCTCGACCGCGTGCAGCCGGTGATAGCGAACCTGCAATCCGGCGGCGGCACCTGGATCGAATACAACGTCACCGCTGAACAGCTTGAGTCCCGCGTCGGCGTCAAGATCGCCAAAGGTGCGCCGCGCCTCTGGGATTGGGTGCGCGAAAAGACGCGCGGTTACTTCAGATAAGCCGCGACATTTCAGTATACCATCGCATACCATCTTTCCTTTCACCGCATTTTCACATACACCCGTCACAACGAATCCAACCATAAGGGGCCGACATGACCAAGATTAAGGTAGCCAACCCCGTTGTCGAACTTGACGGCGACGAGATGACCCGGATCATCTGGGATTTCATCAAGCAAAAGCTGATCCTGCCCTATCTTGACATTGATCTGAAATACTATGATCTGGGCATCGAAGAACGTGATCGCACCAACGACCAGATCACCATCGACAGCGCTCATGCGATCCAGAAATACGGCGTCGGCGTCAAATGCGCCACGATCACCCCGGACGAACAACGGGTTGAGGAATTCAACCTGAAACAAATGTGGAAATCGCCCAACGGCACCATCCGCAACATCCTTGGCGGCGTGATCTTCCGCGAGCCGATCATCTGCCGCAACGTCCCCCGTCTGGTCCCCGGTTGGACCCAGCCGATCGTTGTCGGCCGTCACGCCTTTGGCGACCAATACAAAGCCACCGATTTCCGCTTCCCCGGCGCAGGCAAACTGACGATGAAATTCGTCGGCGAAGACGGCACGGTGATCGAGAAAGAAGTCTACAACGCGCCGTCCTCGGGCGTTTACATGGGCATGTATAACCTCGACGACTCGATCCAGGATTTCGCACGCTCGTCGTTCAACTATGGCCTGCTGAAAGGCTGGCCGGTGTACCTTTCCACCAAGAACACCATCCTCAAGGCCTATGATGGCCGCTTCAAAGACATCTTCGCCAAAGTCTATGCCGAAGAGTTCGAAGACCAATTCAAGGCCAAAGGCATCCACTACGAACACCGCCTGATCGACGATATGGTGGCTTCGGCAATGAAATGGTCGGGCGGCTATGTCTGGGCCTGCAAGAACTACGACGGTGACGTACAGTCGGATACCGTTGCGCAAGGCTTCGGCTCGCTCGGCCTGATGACTTCGATCCTGATGACCCCCGATGGCAAAACGGTTGAGGCAGAGGCGGCGCATGGCACCGTCACCCGCCACTACCGCGAGCATCAGAAGGGCAAGGCGACCTCGACCAACTCCATCGCCTCGATCTTCGCCTGGACCGGCGGTCTGAAGCACCGCGCCAAACTCGACAGCAACGAACAACTGATGCGCTTTGCCACCACGCTGGAAAAAGTCACCGTCGATGCGGTGGAAGATGGCTGGATGACCAAAGACCTCGCGCTGCTGGTCGGCCCCGATCAGAAATGGCTCACGACCATGGGCTATCTCGAAAAGGTCGATGAATATCTGAACAAAGCCCTGCAAGGCTAATCCCAAAGGCCCGGCCATCGCGCCGGGCCTTTTTCTACACAGCACATTAGGTCAGCATTATTGACATAGATCGCGCCCCGCGCTATGCGAGACCATGACCGACGCAAACCACCATTCCGCCATCGAAGACGCCCAAGGTCTCGCCTTCGGCATCTGTATGGCTGCGGTCGGGATGCATATCCTGACCTACATGGGCTTCATAGCCGGTCAAACCACCGGGGTTGCCGCCCTGATCAGCTATGTCACCGGCTGGCCGTTCTCCGCGGTCTATTTTGCAATCTCGCTGCCCTTCCTGTGGTTCGGCTACAAACGCATGGGGCTGGAGTTCACCCTGAAAACCTTCCTCTGCGTTGGCGCGCTCTCGCTTGCCGTCGCCATCCTGCCGCGCTGGCTGTCCTTCGCCCACATCGCCCCGGCCTTTGCCGCCGTGCTGTTCGGAATCCTGTTCGGCATCGCTGCATTGGCCGTGGTTCGTCACGGCGGCAGCTTTGGCGGCATCTCGATCCTCTGGCTGATCCTGCAAGACCGCACCGGGTTCCAAGCAGGCTACGCGCAACTGATTTTCGACGCCGTGTTGTTCACTGTCTCATTGCTGTTTCTTGACTGGCATATTTTGGGCTGGTCCTTCCTCGGTGCCGCTGTTTTCAACATTTTCCTCGCCATCAACCACCGCCGCGACCGATACATCGCCACCTGAAAAGGTTCCTCTGGCCTTTCCGGCCTATCTAGGCTATCGCCGCGCCAAAGCTGACAATAGAAAGAGACCTCCCCGATGGAGCTTCGCAACATCGCCATCATCGCGCACGTTGACCATGGCAAGACCACCCTCGTTGACGAACTGCTGAAACAGTCCGGTTCCTTCCGCGACAACCAGGCGGTTGCCGAGCGCGCGATGGACAGCAACGACATTGAACGCGAGCGTGGCATCACCATTCTTGCGAAATGCACCAGCCTTGAATGGGCAGGCACCCGCATCAACATCGTCGACACCCCCGGACACGCCGACTTCGGCGGCGAGGTGGAGCGTATCCTCAGCATGGTCGATGGCGTGGTGCTGCTGGTCGACGCCGCCGAAGGCCCGATGCCGCAAACCAAATTCGTAACCTCCAAGGCCCTCGCCCTTGGCCTGCGCCCGATCGTGGTGCTGAACAAGGTCGACAAGCACGATGCCGAGCCCTCGCGCGCGCTGAACGAGGTCTTCGATCTGTTCGCCAACCTCGGCGCCGATGATGATCAACTTGATTTCCCGGTGCTTTACGCATCTGGCCGTTCCGGCTGGGCTGATACCGAACTCGACGGCCCGCGCAAGGATCTAACCGCGCTGTATGACCTGATCGTCAAACATGTTCCCGAGCCGAAACAAATCGCCCGCCGCGCCGAGCCGTTCCAGATGCTCGCCACCACCCTGTCGGCAGACGCTTTCATTGGCCGCATCCTGACCGGCCGTGTGGAAGCTGGCACGCTGAAAGCTGGCGAAACTATCAAGGCGCTGTCGCGCGATGGCACCAAGATCGAGCAATTCCGCGTCTCGAAAGTCCTCGCCTACCGTGGTCTGGTGCAAACCCCGATTGACGCCGCCGAGGCTGGCGATATCGTCACCCTGGCCGGCATGACCAAAGCCACCGTGGCGGATACCCTCTGCGCCTTGGAAATCGAAACTGCGATCCCGGCACAACCGATTGATCCGCCGACGATTTCTGTGACCTTCGGCATCAATGACAGCCCCTTGGCTGGCAAAGAAGGCTCCAAAGTGCAATCCCGCGTGATCCGTGAACGTCTGATGAAAGAGGCCGAGATCAACGTCGCGATCAAAGTCACCGACACGCCCGGCGGCGACGCTTTCGAGGTCGCGGGCCGTGGCGAACTTCAGATGGGCGTGTTGATCGAAAACATGCGCCGCGAAGGCTTCGAGTTGTCGATCAGCCGCCCCCGCGTGCTGTTTCAGGACATTGACGGCGTCAAATCCGAGCCTATCGAAGAAGTCACCATCGACGTCGATGACGAATATACCGGCCCGGTGATCGAAAAGCTGACCGGCCCGCGCAAGGGCGATCTGGTCGAGATGAAACCGGCAGGTGCTGGCAAGACCCGCATCATCGCGCATGTGCCCTCGCGCGGTCTGATCGGCTATCACGGTCAGTTCATGACCGACACCCGCGGCACCGGCGTGCTGAACCGGGTGTTCCACGGCTGGGCACCGCACAAGGGCGCCATCGAGGGCCGCCGCCAAGGCGTGCTGATCTCGATGGAAACCGGGGTTTCGGTGGCCTATGCGATGTGGAAACTGGAAGATCGCGGCCACTTCTTTATCGGCGTGCAGGAACCCGTCTACACCGGCATGATCATCGGCGAACACAGCCGCGACAATGATCTGGAAGTGAACCCGCTGAAGGGCAAGCAACTGACCAACGTCCGCGCCTCTGGCACCGATGAAGCCGTCCGCCTGACCACCCCGGTCAAGCTGAGCCTCGAACAATGCATCGCCTATATCGACGATGATGAACTGGTGGAAGTCACCCCGAAATCGGTGCGGATGCGCAAACGCTATCTCGACCCGAACGACCGCAAGCGCATGTCGCGCTCGGCCTGATCGACAGAAAACCCGCCGGAAGGCGGGT
Organism: Cypionkella sinensis; assembly: GCF_042646385.1. Classification (NCBI taxonomy): domain Bacteria; kingdom Pseudomonadati; phylum Pseudomonadota; class Alphaproteobacteria; order Rhodobacterales; family Paracoccaceae; genus Cypionkella; species Cypionkella sinensis. The sequence goes on from NZ_JBHRTO010000001.1 coordinate 858,406, forward strand.
TTTTTTACACCCACTTGACATAGATCAAAGACTTAATGGTGTTGCGCTTCTGCGATCGGGCTGTAAAATAATCCCGACAGAATTGATCGGGAAGCAGTAATGCTGAAACATCTCAGAAGCCAGATCAGCGCTTGGAACCGCAAGCGCATCCAACGGCTGCGTGAGACCCGCGAAACGCAGTCGTCCTATGATTTCAGCCTCGGTGTGCTTGGAATCATGAAAAACGAAGCGATGAACATCGACGAATGGGTGCAGCACTATGTCTCGATGGGGGCTGGCAAGATTTTCCTGATCGATAACGGCAGCACCGATGACACAGTCGCCAAAGCCACGGCCTGGGTCGCCAAAGGAGTGGTCGAGCTGGTTGAATATCCCAAGCGCCATCGGCAACGGCGGCACTATTGGAAGGCTTTCAAGCAGCTTAATATCGGTCGTAAATGCAAATGGCTGATCGTAGCCGATCTGGATGAATTCTGGTTCTGTCCCTCAGGTGAGACGATTGTGGCACGGCTTGCCCCGTTTCAGGCCTTTGATGTGATTTATGCCAATTGGCGCATGTTCGGCAGCAATGGTTTGCAAAAGCACCCCAAAAGCATTCGTCAAGGCTTCACGATGCGTGCACCGGAATTGCACGCGCATTCTGTCCGAAAATACATTTGCCGCACTTCAGTGATCAAATCTGCAAATACGCTAGGTATTCACACTGTGAATGGTGGCCGTTCAGAGCGCACGGTTTCGGATAATGAACGTTTCCACCTCAATCACTATCCAATTCAAAGCCTTGAATTTTTCCAGACCGTCAAGATGACGCGCGGTTCGGCCGCTAAAATGGCAAATGATACCGTGCGCCAGATGGAGTACTTCACCGGCCACGATGCACGATGCTCAATGTCAGACACGCTGCTTGCAGATTTGGTCTCAAGCGGGAAGATCAAATAGATGCAGCAACAGTATTGTTACTCGCATGCAGTGAGGCATCTGCCCACACCAACCGTCCCGTGGTTTGTACTCAGGATTTCATCTTGCTGAACAATCTGAAGCGAAAAATCCAGATATGGAATAGAGAACGCGTTGAGCGGCGTCGACAGCAGCGCGACGCGAAATCTGCGTATGAGCACGTCTTGGGTGTTCTCGGAATCATGAAAAATGAGGCCATGAACATAGACGAGTGGGTGCAACATTACATCTCTATGGGGGCTGGCAAGATCTTTTTGATCGACAACGGAAGTACCGACGAGACCATCAGCAAAGCACAGGTCTGGATCGATAAGGGCGTTGTTGAACTCATTGAATTACCTGGACGTCATCAACAGAAAAAGCACTATTGGACAGCTTTCAAAGCCTTTAGAATTGCAAAGAGATGCCAATGGCTTTTAGTTGCCGATCTGGATGAATTCTGGTTTTGCCCTTCAGGCGATAGTATTGCCGCCCAGCTATCAAACTTCCGTGCCTTCGACGTGATTTATGCCAATTGGCGAAATTTTGGCAATAACGGTGTCGAAGATCATCCCGCAAGTATTCGCCAAGCATTTACGCTCGCCGCGCCGGAATTGTATTTCCACACCGAGCGAAAATACATTTGCCGGACTTCCGTCATAAAATCGCGTCAAAGTTTGGAAATACACCAAGTGGCAGGCGCGCGCTCAGAACGGACAATTTCGGACAATGAGACATTTCATCTGAATCATTACGTGGTTCAAAGCATGGAGTTTTTCCGCAAGGTCAAAATGACGCGTGGCAATGCATCGACGGCCACTGCAGCTTCGGTGCGGGATATGACGTATTTTCAGAAGTTTGATACGCCTTGCACAATGCCCGATCACGTTCTGGCCAATTTGGTGGCCAGCGGAAAAATCAAATAGCACAGCAATTGCTATTCTGCCGCGATCTGCACCGCATAATCCGCCACCAATGCGCAGGGCATAAATGGCTCTACCGTCACCTTGGCACCGTCAAAGGTGCAGAAGGTGTTCGAGGCGATTTCCTGCCAGCCGCCCTCTTCTGCCTCTAGCGGCTCTGATACCACTGCCATGCCGCCGCGCGTTTCCGACCAACGGTAATACAGGCTAGGCGCGGCATCATCCGTGGCATAGCGCACCGCATAAAGCCGTTTGCCATCGCTCAGTGCCGCCGTCATCCGCAGGTGCGGCGCGGCTCCCTTGGCCTTGGCCACCGCGATGAACCGGGCGGAGGCCCGCTCCAGCGCAGCCCTTGGATCGCCGTCGAAACCCTCGGCCACCGCCACCAGAAACAGCGCCTCGGAATCGGTCGCCCCCTTGCGCGCCGCATAGAGCGCGTCGGGAATCATCATATCGGCATCACGGCGGAATTGATCATAGCCGCCCACCTGCCCGTTATGCATGAACGACCACGCGCCATGCACGAACGGATGGCAGTTGTTGCGGCTGGTCGCCGTCCCGGTCGAGGCCCGCACATGCGCCAGAAACAGCCCGGATTTCACCTGGGCCGTCAGGCTGCGCAGGTTCGGGTCAGACCAGGCCGGCAGCACATCGCGGTAAAGCCCCGGCTCAGGCCGATCACCATACCACGCAACGCCAAAACCATCGGCATTGATCGAGGAATGACATTGCGTGGCGCAATGGCTTTGGTGGATCAAAGAATGGCCGGGGCGGCTGATGATCTCTTCCAGAAAGATCGGTGCCCCCGCGTAAGCTGCCCAACGACACATAAACCGCCCTCACATCTTGGCCCTGACCGGGACTCTTGAGGAAAACATACCACAAAGCACGCCGATTGCAGCACACTTTTCTATTGAATTTGAATCAGGCGAAAAACTATTCGCCCAACTCCTCCACCACCACCAGATCGCGCACCGAAGCGCCCTTGGCATGCGCCAGCGCCGCCTGATAGGCCGCCGAGTGATAACACTCCACCGCCGCCTCAACACTGGGGAACCGCGCCACGACATTGCGCGCACGGTCGTTTCCCTCAAGCTGCACGTAACGCCCTGAACGCGCAAGGAAATTCCCGCCAAACGAGGCCAGAATCGGCCCCGCCAGTGCTGCATACTTCCCATATGCCTCCGCGTTCGTCACCTCGACATGCGCAATCCACAAAGCCGTTGCCATCTTACGCCTCCAACGCGGCATGGACCGCCGCAATCGCCGCCTCCGCAAGCGCGATATCCGCGCCGCCGCCCTGCGCCATATCCGGCCGCCCACCGCCGCCCTTACCGCCCAACGCCTCAACCGCCGCTTTCGCCAGAGTCACCGCCGAAATCCGCGCGACCATATCCGCGGTAACGCCCGCCGCCACCGCCGGTTTTGCCCCGGTATCGGCGATCAACACAATCGCACCCGAGCCGATCTGCGCCTTCATCTCGTCAATCAACCCCGGCAGATCCTTGCCAGAAACCCCGGAAAGCACCTGAGCAATCAGCTTTACCCCGTTGATTTCCTTGATTTCCGGCCCACCCGACTTGCCGCCCATCGCCAGGTCGCGACGCAGTTGCGCCACTTCATTGGCCAGGCTGCGGCGTTCGTCCTGCAAGGCTTTCACCCGATCCAGCACGTCACCCGGGTGGGTCTTCAGCGCCAAAGCCACATTTGCCAACCGTTGATCCTGCGCGCGCAGATGGTCCAGCGCCGCTTGGCCGGTCAAAGCCTCGATCCGCCGCACCCCGGAAGACGAGGCAGAATCGCTCAGCAGCACAAACGCGCCAATATCGCCCGTCCGCGCCACATGCGTGCCGCCGCAAAGTTCCAGCGAATAGGTCCGCCCTTCGCTGCCCTTGCCCGATCCGTCAAGCGTGCCCATCGACACCACCCGCACTTCGTCGCCGTACTTTTCGCCAAACAGCGCCTGCGCGCCCAAGGCCCGCGCGTCATCCGGCGTCATGATCCTCGTTTCAACAGAGGTGTTTTGCCGAATGAATTCATTGACTTCTGCTTCGACCTTAACCTGATCCGCCTCAGACATCGCTGCCGAATGACTAAAGTCAAACCGCAGCCGGTCCGCCGCGTTCAACGAGCCGCGCTGTGCAACATGATCCCCCAAAGCCCGTCGCAACGCTTCGTGCAGCAGGTGGGTGGCCGAGTGATTGGCCCGGATCGCCGCGCGCCGGGCATGGCTGACCTCCAGTTTCGCCGGTTGCCCGCGCAGGATCGTGCCTTCGCGCACCGTCGCCACATGGATGAACACCCCGGCGGTTTTACGGGTATCCGTCACCTCTGCCAGCCCGGTCGCGGTGCGGATATAGCCGGTATCGCCGACCTGGCCGCCGCTTTCGGCATAAAACGGCGTCTGGTTAACCACGATCTGCACGGCAGTCCCGACCTCAGCCGCACCAATCAGCGCGCCATCGCGCACCAAAGCATCAATCTGTCCTTCGGCGGTTTCGGTGTCATAGCCAAGGAATTCCGTGGTGCCATGCGCCTCGGCGATCTCGAACCAGATCTTGGCATCCGCCGTGCCGCCCGCCCCCGACCAAGCCGCCCGCGCCTTGGTTTTCTGTTCCTGCATCGCGGCGTCAAAGCCTTCGACATCGACCTCGCGCGCCTTCTCGCGCAGCACATCTTGCGTCAGATCCAGCGGGAAACCATAGGTATCGTAAAGCTTGAACGCCACGCCCCCCGGCAAAGCACCGCCTTCCGGCAGATGATCCAGCTCGTCATTCAGCAGACGCAGGCCACGGTCCAAAGTGGTCTTGAACCGGGTTTCTTCCAGCAGTTGCGTTTCCTCGATCAGGCTTTGCGCCCGCTGCAACTCCGGGTAAGCCGCCCCCATCTGCCGCACCAGCGACGGTACCAGCTTGTGCATCACCGGGTCTTTCGCCCCGAGCATATGCGCATGCCGCATCGCCCGCCGCATGATCCGGCGCAACACATAGCCGCGACCTTCGTTGCTGGGCGTCACCCCGTCCGCGATCAGGAACGAGGTCGAGCGCAGATGGTCGGCGATCACCCGATGGCTGGTTTTGCCCGGCCCATCCGGGTCGGAATTGGTCGCATGCGCCGAGGCTTCGATCAGCGCCCGCATCAGATCGGTATCATAATTGTCGTGCTTGCCCTGCAACAAGGCGCCAATCCGCTCCAGCCCCATGCCGGTGTCGATCGACTGCATGTCGAGGGGCCGCATCGTGCCATCGGCGAACTGCTCGTTCTGCATGAACACGTTGTTCCAGATTTCGATAAACCGGTCGCCATCTTCCTCGGCAGAGCCCGGAGGGCCGCCCCAGATATGGTCGCCGTGGTCGTAGAAAATTTCCGTGCACGGCCCGCACGGCCCGGTCGGCCCCATCCGCCAGAAATTGTCATCGCTGGCGATGCGGATGATCCGGCTATCCGGCAGCCCCGCCACTTTCTTCCAGATCGCCGCCGCCTCATCATCGGTATAGTAAACCGTGACCAGCAGCTTATCCTTGTTCAGCCCGAAATCTTTTGTCAGCAATTCCCAAGCGAAAGCAATGGCTTGGTCCTTGAAGTAATCGCCAAAGCTGAAGTTGCCCAGCATCTCGAAAAACGTGTGGTGCCGCGCGGTATAGCCCACGTTATCCAGATCGTTGTGTTTGCCACCGGCGCGCACGCATTTTTGCGCCGTGGTCGCGCGTTTGTAATCGCGAGTCTCGACCCCGGTGAAGCAATTCTTGAACTGCACCATGCCGGAATTCGCGAACATCAGCGTCGGATCGTTGCGCGGCACAAGCGGAGAGCTGTCCACCCGTTTGTGGCCGTTGCGCACGAAAAAATCGAGATAGGTCGAGCGGATGTCATTCAACGAAGCCATAGGCTTGGGCCTCCAAAAAGCGGGAAAACTCTGGTCCCGCTCCGTTTATCTGGCGTCGCGGGGGCTGTCCACTGTCGATGCAAAAAGGCCGGAAACTTGACGTTTCCGGCCCGTGGTTTTCAACCTGATGGTCAAATCTCAGTCGTCGATCATCGCGCCATCATCGGGGCTGACCGAAAAATCTAACCCGTTGGCGGCGCGGATCTTGTCCTCGATCTCCAATGCCATCGCCGGGTTCTGCCGCAGGAAGGTCTTGGCGTTCTCGCGGCCCTGACCGATGCGCTCATCCTTGAAAGAATACCAGCTGCCGGATTTCTCCACCACGCCGGCCTTCACACCAAGATCGACGAGTTCACCAACCTTGGAAATCCCCTCGCCATACATGATGTCGAATTCAACTTCCTTGAACGGCGGCGAGACCTTGTTCTTCACCACTTTCACGCGGGTGGCGTTGCCGATCACCTCATCACGGTCCTTGATCGCGCCGGTGCGGCGGATATCCAAACGCACAGAGGCGTAGAATTTCAGCGCATTGCCGCCGGTGGTGGTTTCGGGGCTACCGAACATCACGCCGATTTTCATGCGGATCTGGTTGATGAAGATCACCATGCAGTTCGACTTGCCGATGCTGCCGGTCAGCTTGCGCATCGCCTGAGACATCAGCCGGGCCTGGCTGCCCATTTGCATATCGCCCATATCGCCTTCGATTTCCGATTTCGGCACCAGTGCCGCCACCGAATCGACCACGATCAGACTGACAGCACCCGAGCGCACCAACGTATCGACGATTTCCAGCGCCTGCTCGCCGGTATCGGGTTGGCTGATCAGCAATTCATCCAGATTGACGCCCAGTTTCTTGGCATATTGCGGATCGAGCGCGTGTTCGGCATCGACAAAGGCGCAGACGCCGCCCTTTTTCTGTTGCTCGGCCACCACATGCAGCGTCAGCGTGGTCTTGCCCGACGATTCCGGCCCGTAAATTTCGATGATCCGGCCCTGCGGCAACCCGCCGATGCCCAAGGCGATATCCAGCCCCAGCGATCCGGTCGAGGTTGCCTCGATATCCATCACCGGATTGTCTTGGCCCAGCTTCATGATCGAGCCCTTGCCGAACTGCCGTTCGATCTGCGCCAGAGCGCTTTCCAGCGCCTTTGCCTTGTCCATATCCCGCTTCCCGTTCAACTCGATCAGATTTGCCGCTGCCATTGCTTTGCCCTTATCCCATGGTTGTCTTCAGGCGGCAATCGCCGAAGATGTTCTGCATTTGTTTACCATATATGAGGGTAAACCAAGAACATTTCAATCGAATTGTCGCAAGCCCAGTCTTTCTCAACATGATTAAGGAATGGTTACTGGCGAACAGAGCGGAAACATTAGTTGCGAAACCTGCACAGCGGGGCGGCGAATCGAGGGCATCAATGCAATTGCCCCTGCACGGTCGCGGTGAGATCGCTGAGAGAAAATGGTTTTGGCAGGAACGTAGAGTTCGGGATGCGTGCCTGACCTTCTGACAGCGCTTCTTCTGCATAGCCGGACACGAAAATGACCTTCACATTCGGGCGGGTTTTCAATGCTTCGCGCACCCAACTTGGCCCGTCCATCCCTGGCATAACCACATCGGTCACAAAGATATCCACCTCAAGCCTGGGATCTTCAAGATGTTTCAACGCTTCTTCGGCGTTCTCAGCCTCTAGCACAGTATATCCCCGCATCCGCAGAGCACGACTGGCGAAGGCGCGCACCGGCGCCTCATCTTCGACCAGAAGAACCACACCTTCGCCTTGCCGCAACACCAGTTTTTTGGGTTGGGGCATGGCAGGCTCATCGCCCGAAGCACCGTGGAAGATGGGAAAATACAGCTGAAATATCGAGCCTTCACCCTCGGTCGAATCAACGAAAATGAAGCCGCCCGATTGTTTGACGATGCCATATGCAGTCGACAGCCCTAGGCCAGTGCCCTCACCCGCACGTTTGGTTGTGAAGAACGGCTCGAAAATCTTTTGCAACCGCTCGGGCGGGATACCCACGCCCGAATCGCTAACCCGGATCAGCGCATACTCGCCAGCGGGCAGCACGGCGCGATCACGGCGCATTTCTTCGTGCAGGGTAAGCGCCTCGGTCTCAATGCGAATGGTGCCGCCCTCTGGCATGGCGTCACGGGCATTGACCACCAGGTTCATGATCACCTGTTCCAACTGACGCTTATCAGCGCGGATCGCGCCCAAATCGGGGGCATGGGCCAGGCGCAGTCGCACCCGCTCACCCACCAGACGGTTCAGCAAATGTGCCAGATCCGACAGCACATCCTGCAGCTCGATCCGCTCTGGCTTGAGGGTTTGTTTGCGCGAGAATGCCAGCAACTGCCCGACCAGTGCCGCCGCCCGATTGGCATTCTGATGAATCTGGATCAGATCTGCATAGGCAGGGTCGGTGCTGTTGTGGCGCAGCAAAAGTAGGTCGCAATGGCCCGAAATTGCGGTCAGCAGATTGTTGAAATCATGTGCAACACCGCCCGCAAGCTGGCCAATCGCCTGCATTTTCTGGCTTTGCACAAACTGTGCCTCAAGTGTTTTCAATGCGGTTGCATCTTGCAACACTGCGAGCACGCCGGGGCGGCCCTGATCGACAATGCGCCGCAGGGTGACTTGCAAGAACACCTCTGCCCCCAATTGCCGCGCACATAAAACTTCGGCACCACCCGGAATCCGCTCTTGCACGACATCGGACAGCCAATCGCTGACAGGTCGCCCAAGACCTTCGAATAGATCATGCATGTGCGCCGGCGCGTCCTCGAGATGCAGCAGATCGCGTGCCGCCTTGTTGGCTTGCCGCAATGTGCCGTTGGCCTCAAACTTCAGCAGTGCCACCGGAACATGTTCGAAATCCGCAGACATGCTTTCATCATTGGCGTGCCGCGCCACGGGCAGCAAATAGATCTCGCGCCGTTCTCCCAGCCCTTCGACCTCTGCCAGAATCGCGCGCACGGGACCGGTGGCCGCCGAAACCTCCACCTCTTCGCCCGAGTGCAGGTTGGTTGAGGTGAAGACCCGATCCAGCCGCTTTGGTCGCCCGCCCAGAAGCCGACGCATCGAGTCGTTGGTGAACAGCACCACCCCCGCCTTGTTGGCGGTCAGCATCGGTAGGCTAAGCGATTCCGCCCCGCGCCCCGAACTGCTGCGATCCTGAAACTCTTCCAGCCGCCACAGAAACCGTGCTTCGGTCAGCCGATGCACCGACAACCGCAGATGGCCGCGCCGAGTTGCCACATCTTCGCGCGCAGAACCACTGTGGCTTGCACGTGTTTGCAGCCGATAAAGCACCGCCGAGGGCGCAGCGAAATGGTCTTTCAGCACTGAAATCAACGTACCACCAGCCGCTGCGCCAAAGCGCGCGCCTGCCGCCGCATTGCGATAACCGATCTGGCCGTGCGGATCGCTGGTAAAACAAGGCGTGGCATCAAGGCCCACCAGCGCGATCAAATGCGCCTCAAGCTGCTTTTGTCGACGCGCGCCCCAAAACCCCGCGCTTTGCTGCACCATCGCAAGTGCTGCAAAGGTCAACCCCGCCGCCAGAAACATCACCTGTGTTACAGTTTGCGTCGCCACCACGATACCGGCAGCACAGCCAGTCGCTGCAGCCAACAGCAGCAACAGCGCCAGTTGCGGTTGCTTTCGGGGTGCAAAGACCTTGGCCAAATTTGTCGTCGAACTGGCCACTGCGCCCTCCGATCCGGGATTGGTTTCGGCTTATTTGGCGGTCAAAGTGTTAACGCGGGCTTAACCGCTTCACCCAAAATCTGAAAAACACCTTCAAGTTGTGTATAAATTCAGGCTTCGCGGGTCAACAGTGCGACAAAAAACCCATCGGCACCCTCAAGCGGCGAAAACCGACGTTGCAGTGGATTTTGCCAGCCGTGATTGCGCGACAGAAAACCTGCAATCTGATCTTCATTCTCGGCGCGCAGCATCGAACATGTGGCATAAACCAGCGTGCCGCCGGGGGCCAAAATCACAGCGGCTTTGTCGAGGATATCGGCCTGAATCTGGCGCAAAGCCTCCAGACGTGCCGACGTCAGCGCCCATTTGCCCTGCGGATCGCGCCGCCAACTGCCCGAGCCTGAACACGGCACATCTGTCAGGATCACGTCGTAACCCGTTCCAATATCAGCAGTTTGCGCCACGGTGATCTTCACGCCTGCCCGTGCGGCGCGTGCGGGAATATCGCGCATCCGGCGCGGATCAGCATCATGCGCCACCACGCTCACCCGCGCCTGCGCCGCCATGGCCAAGGCCTTGCCGCCGCCGCCGCTGCAATAATCCAGTACGCTTTGGCCATCCGTCAGCGGTGTAGCTGCGATCACCGCTTGGCTTGCGGCATCCTGCAATTCGACCAGACCACCGAGATAGGCCTGTGAATTCTGGATTTTACGCGCGTTTTCCGTTACTTCCAGTGCAGTCTTCGCAAGCGGGTTTAGTGCGCAGGCGATGCCATCCTCGGCCAGTGCCGCCAGCGCCGTCTCAACCGACGCTTTGGCGAGATTCACGCGTAAAAACACCGGCGCGCGGCGTTGCAGCGCCTGCATCACGCCTTCGAAATCCGCCCCGAGTGCCGCCTGCAGCGGTTCCGCCAGCCAATCCGGGCAATCCAGCGCCAGATTGCCAATAGGCGTCAATCCGGCATCGGCATCGCTCAGCACGGCAGGCGCGTGGCCCTCGCCGGTAAACCATTCCGCAGGGTCCAGCCCCCGCGCCCGCACACCGCCCAAGACCAACCCCCGCCCACTCAGCGCACCGCCCAAAGCTGCGTATGAGCGTTTGCAGCGCAACGCGTCAAACACCAGATCGCGAACTGCCGCCCGGTCGCCCGAGCCTGCAAAGCGGCTGGCGCGGCCCCAGTTGGTCAGGGCTTGCTCGGCGGTTGATCCGGCGAGAATGCGGTCCAACACGTCGATGGCGGCGGAAAGCCGTGCTTGCGGTGTCATATCTGCCCCTTTGGCTCTCGCCCAGCCTGCTTTTGTCCTGCCTACAATGTGCGCGGATTTCCCGCAACCGCGCGGCTAACCTCTGGCAATGCGATGCGGCAGGCACCATCTTGCGGCAAACCCCGAGGTGACATGCAAGACCCCGTCCCGCTTTCTCAACAACTGCTAAGCCTCGTGCAAGCGGGCGAGTCTGAACGCGTCAGCCTTGGCGATCTGCTGGCGGGCATCAAGACGCACGCCCGCGCGACGCTATTGCTATTGTTCTCGATCCCCAATCTGCTGCCCGGATTGCCCGGCACGTCGGCCGTTACCGGCCTGCCGCTGGTGGTGCTGACCTTCCAGATGATGCTGGGTCGCCCGGTCTGGCTGCCGGGGTTCATCGCCAATCGCTCGCTGTTGCGCGCCAATCTTCTGGCCCTGCTGCAACGCGCGGCGCCCTATCTCGAACGGGTCGAGCGGGTTCTTCATCCGCGTCTGGCGCACCTGACTGCCGAGCCGGCACAACGACTGATCGGCGGCATCGGCGTCCTGCTCAGTGTGTTGGTGATGCTGCCGATCCCCTTCGGCAACTTCCTGCCTGCACTGGCGATTCTGATCGCCGCGCTTGGCCTTCTGGGGCGCGACGGCCTTTTCATCCTGATGGCAACAGCGATTGCGATCAGCGCCGTAGTGGTGCTGATCGCGGTTTATTGGGCGGTAATCGCAGCGGTGCTTTACATGGCCTTCAGCACCACCGCGTAAAGCCATCAGCCAACCCGATAATTCGGGCTTTCGCGGGTGATCTGGACGTCATGGACATGGCTTTCCTTCAGCCCTGCGCCGGTGATGCGCACAAACTGGCAGTTCTTGCGCATCTCGGCCACAGTGGCGCAGCCGGTATAGCCCATCGCCGCACGCAGCCCGCCAACCATCTGGTGGATGACCTGCGCCGCCGTGCCTTTATACGGCACCTGCCCCTCGATACCTTCCGGCACCAATTTGTCGGATGCCGCATCCTTCTGGAAATAGCGATCGGCCGAGCCGCGCGCCATCGCCCCTAAGGACCCCATGCCGCGATACGACTTATAAGACCGACCGTTCCACAAGATCAGCTCTCCGGGCGACTCGTCCGTCCCCGCAATCGCCGAACCGACCATCGCGCAGGATGCCCCCGCCGCAATCGCCTTGGCGAAGTCTCCGGAAAACTTGATGCCACCATCCGCGATGATCGGCACATCGCCAGCCGCCTTCGCCGAATCCATGATCGCCGTCAGTTGCGGCACACCCACGCCCGCGACGATCCGCGTCGTGCAGATAGAACCCGGCCCGATCCCCACCTTCACCGCATCCGCGCCCGCCCCGATCAGCGCCCGCGTCGCCTCACCCGTGGCGACGTTGCCCGCCACCACCTGCACCTTGTTCGAGGCCTTCTTGATCCGCTCCACCGCCAGCGCCACCCCTGCCGAGTGGCCATGGGCGGTGTCAATCACCACCATATCCACCCCGGCCTCGATCAGCGCCATCGAGCGTTCATAGCCGGCATCGCCCACGGTCGAGGCAGCCGCCACACGCAGCCGCCCCATCTCATCCTTGCAGGCCTGCGGGTTCAGCACCGATTTCTCGGTGTCTTTCAGCGTCAAAAGCCCGGTCAGCTTGCCCGCGCCATCCGTCACCAGCAGCTTTTCAATCCGCCGTGCCTTCATCAGGCTGATCGCCTCATCGCGGTCAATCGGCTCGCGCAGCAGGGCGAGATTTTCAAACGACATCATCGCATGAACCGGTGTCTTGTCATCCGAGGCAAACCGCATATCGCGGTTGGTCACAATGCCCAGCACGCGGCCTTCCTTATCCACCACCGGAAAGCCGGTGATCTGATAACGCTCCATCAGCAACTTGGCATCGCCCAGCGTCTGATCCGGCGTCAACGTGATCGGCTGATAGACCACGCCGGACTCAAACCGCTTCACCCGGCTGACTTCCCGCGCCTGCGCCTCGGTGTCCAGATTGCGGTGAATAACGCCAATGCCGCCCGCCTGCGCCATCGCAATCGCCATCCGGCCTTCCGTCACCGTATCCATCGCGGAGGACAGCAGCGGAATATTCATCCGAATGCTTTGCGTGACGAAAGTGGATGTATCTGCTTCCGAAGGCAGCACCGAGCTTGCCGCCGGCACCAGCAAAACGTCATCAAATGTGAGCGCCTCGCGAATCTCCATGTTCACCTCCAACGGGGTCTAAGGGGAGTGTTCGTTTGACACGTCCCACTTTCACGGGGCGCGGGGATTGGCAAGGCCGAAACAGCGCTTGCAGTCAAAATCCCGCTCTCGCATGGTGCGCCAAATCCCGGAGGAACTATGCGCGTCGCCATCATAGAAAACACCGCCGTCACCCATCACGGACAGGTCGGCGTCGCCTTGCACGAAGCCGCTGCGGTGATCGACCTCTATAAGCCGTGGCTCGATGGTCGTCTGCCCAGCCCCGGCAGCTTTGACGCGCTGATTTCCTTTGGTGGCGAGCAGAGCGCTTTATCCGATCAGAGCCACCCCTATCTGCCGGATCTCGCCGCCTTGCTCTATGACACAGCGCTTTCGGGCAAGGCGACCTTGGGCATCTGTCTCGGCGCGCAAGCCATGGCGCGCGGTGCGGGTGCGCACAACACCATCGGCCAGAACCCCGAGTTTGGCTGGTGCCAAATCGCCCTCACCGATCAGGGCCGCGCCGACCCGGTGCTGGGGCAGCTTCCGTCCGAATTTCCCATCTTTGAATGGCACTCCGACCATTTCACCCTGCCCCCGGATGCCGTCCACTTGGCAACCAATGCCGCCGCACAAGTGCAAAGCTACCGCATCGGCCGAGCGGGCTATGCCACCCAGTTCCATTTCGAGGCCAGCCGTGCCGTTGTGCGCGATTGGGTCAATCGCTTTCCCGATGTTATCGAGACGCAAAACCCCGGCTTTGGCAGCCGTCTGCCCAGCGAAGCCGTCGCCCGCGGCCAGGCTGCAGATGCGCACGGCCTCGCGATTGCCCGCGCATGGGTGGCTTTGATCTGAGGCTGAACTGAACGCTTGCCCCTTACGCCTCCGCCGCATTGGTTTTCGCCGCCAGCTTACCCGTTGGCCATAGCGCAATCACCTTCCACGCCACCCACAGCACCACCACAGCCGAAGCCGCCAGCAGCCCCAGCCCGACCTGCTGCGCCTGACCGCCCAAACCGATCAGCGCCGCCGCATAGGCCACTAGCGGAAAGGTGAAGCTGCCCCAAAGCGCCGAAAACCCCGCCACCGTCACCCAACGCAACCCCGCCAGCAGCGCCAACAAGATCACCCCGCCAAAAGCGGCAAAGCTTTGCGCCAAAATCCCCTGCCCCAGACCAGTCGCCACCATGCTGAACAAAGCCGCCGGGGCCAGATGAATCGCCAGCAAAGGCCGCAGTGGCGCTGGCGGAATCCGCCCAATCAGCTGCGCCAGCGACGCCCCCCAGATCAGCGCCGCAATCGGCAAAGCCCCCCACAGCAGCACCTGCGCCAAATCCAGCCGCCCCAAGGCCAGCGCCGGTATCGCCGCAACAATGCCGCCCACAAAGCTCAGATGCCACACCGGCGTCACCGCCCTTTGCTCTTTCGGGCTGCGCGCAATCTGCCAGATCACCAATGCCGCCAGCACTCCATGCGCAAGCAGCGCCAGCACCATCACCGCATAAGCCAGCCCCGGCGCGTAAGGCACCAGCACCGCCGCCGCCAGCATCGCACTCATGCTGCACGCCGCCATCCCGGCGCGCCCCGGCAATACCCGCAGATCTTCCAGCAGCACCGCAGGCCGCCGCGCGATCTTGGACAAAAGTACGACAGTGGCAAAAGCCCAAAACACCAGCGCCGCCCCCAAAGCCGCCTCGACCAGCCCACCCGGCAGGCCCAAAACCTCCGCCGCACGACGCAAGGCAAGGCCCAAGCCCAGCAGCCCTAACACCACCGAAAACACCACAGGCGGCGTCTTGGCGAACAGCTTCGGTTTGCGCGGTGGAAACTCTGGCGGCGGATAGGCTTTTGGGCGGCGTTGCACGGTCGGGCTTTGGGTCATGGCACTGTCCTCACCCCCTTCTCCCACCGCCAAATCCGCCCGGCAAGCCCGTCACATGGGGCCAATCAGCGCAGCCAAAAGTTAATAAATCCTGAAATCGCGTTTGTAAGCCTTTGAAATCATGGGGGGGCAAGAACGGTCCCAACTCGGGACCGTCCAGAAACCTCATTTCAAAAACGGAAACCAATCCTCGCGCAACACCTGCCCCACCACCATCTCATGCCCCGGATAGGGCGGCGAGGTTCGCCCCGGACGCTCCACATACCGCGCATCATCGCCCAGCACCCGCAGCGAAAATGCCCGCCGCCGCGTGGCTGCATTGTTTCCGCGCGCTCCATGCAGGGTGCGATAATTGAACGCCACCGCATCGCCGGGTTCCATCTGCCACTCCCGCACCGGCATCCCCTCGGCATCCGGGTCCGGCACCGGCATGTACAGCTCGGGGTTCGGATAGAACGAGGTCTCCGCCAGCCACCGCGTCGGCAACACCTCACGCGGCCACAGATGCGACCCCGCCACGCAGCGCAACGACGCCTCTTTCACAGGATCCAGCGGCGACCAGAACGACACATTCTGCCGACCCTCAACGAAATAATACGGCCCATCCTGATGCCAAGGCGTCGGCTTGGTGGTGCCGGGCTCCTTGACCAACACGTGATCATGAAACATCTGCACCCGATCCGAGCCCATCAGCTTGGCCGCCACCTCGGCGACTTCGGATTGCTTGATCACCCTCTCAAATTCCGGGATGCGCTGCCAGTTGCAGTAATCGTCGAAAAACCGCCCTGCATCGCCCGGTTTCAGGTTTTCCGCCGCGTAAGGCCCCGGCTCGGCCATGTTGCGCTCCACACCGGCGCGCAATTCCTCGACCCAATCGGCCCACAGCCCCTTCACCAGCACCACGCCATCGCGTTGATAAGCCGCAATCATCTCATCCGTCACAACGACCATCTGACTCTCCTGATTTCGCTTGGGTTTCAGCATGGAGCGGCTTAATCATAGCTGCAAATAATACCTTTCAATATCGGCGATAACCTCATGCTATCTCTCACCCTGCGCCAGTTGGAATATGCCACCGCAGTCGCCCGCCACGGCGGCATGACGGCGGCGGCGCAAGCCCTGCACGTCAGCCAACCCGCGCTTTCGGTCGCCCTTGCGCAACTGGAAAGCCTGCTGGGCCGCCCGCTATTTCTGCGCCGCGCTGGGGGCCGCCTGACCCCCACCGCCTTCGGGCGCGGCTGGCTGGATCTGGCCGAGGCGCAACTGGCCGCTCTAAGCCGCCTCACCGATCCCAATTCTGCCAGCGAGGATATCCGCCTTGCGGTTTTCGAAGACCTTGCCCCCACATGCCTTGCACCGATCCTCACTTACGCGGCAAAGCTTGCACCGCAACTAACGATCATCCCGCAAGTGATGGGTTTCGAAACACTTTCCGATGCGCTGCACGGGGGCAAAACCGATCTTGCCCTGACATGGGATCTGGGCCTGCAATCCGACATCGCCCGCCAAAGCCTTGCGCAGATCGCGCCTCATGCCATCCTGCCGCCAGATCACCCTCTGGTGCAGCATCCAAGCCTTAGCCTGCACCATCTCGCCGATCAGCCGCTGATCCTGACCGATCAAGGCCTGTCCTTGGGCCATATGCGCGGCCTGTTCGCGCAAGCCGGGCTGACAGCGCAGATCCACCACCGCACCGCCTCGCTCGACCTGATGCGCAGCTATGCAGCCAACGGCCTTGGCATTGGCCTGTCCTACACCAACCCCGCCGCAAGGCTTAGCCCCGATGGCAAGCCGCTGATCACAAGGCCGATCCGCGATGCCGGAGCCGAGCCGCTGATCCTAGCGCATCTGGCGCAGAACCCGCCCTCTGCCGCAGCGCAGCAACTTGTCGCCCTGATTCCGCAGGCGCTTCCCGCCGCATTAATCGGCTAATCCGGCACAGAATTGATACCGCTTTGAAATCCAGCATCGCCCCGCAACCCACTGATAAACAATGATCCCCTGAAAAATATGAAATGATCTTCCAAATAACGCCTCAAACACTTTGACCACCCCGGCACCTGCGGCTAGTGTCCTGCGCAACTGATCCTTTGGCGAACCCAATCGCGATGAACCTCAAAGAACTGGCGCAAAAACTCAACCTATCGCCCACCACCGTCAGCCGCGCGCTGAACGGCTATCCCGAGGTCAATGATGTCACGCGCGAACGCATCGTCGCCGCCGCCAAGCGCTACAATTACCGGCCAAACGCCCGTGCCATTCGCCTTGCCACCGGGCGGGCGATGGCGGTGGGGCATGTGTTTCCGGTGGCGACCAAATCCGAAATCACCAACCCGATCTTTGCCGATTTTATCGCCGGCGCGGGTGAGATTTACACCGCCAACGGCTATGACATGCTGCTGTCGGTGGTCGCCGACGATGCCGAAGCCGCCGTTTACCGCGATCTGAAATCGCGCGGCGCGGTGGATGGCGTGATCGTGCATGCCGTGCGCACCTATGATCCGCGCATCGCCAGCCTGCAAGAATTGGGCCTGCCCTTCGTCACCCATGGCCGCGCCACCGGGATTGAGACCGATTATTCCTGGGTCGATGTCAACAACCGCCGCGCCTTCCTGCGCGCCACCGAATTTCTGCTCGACCTTGGCCATAGCCGCATCGCTTTGGTGAATGGCAAAGAGGATATGGATTTCGCCATCCGCCGCCGCACCGGCTACAGTGACGCGCTGACCGCGCGCGAAATTGTGCCGGACGCGACCCTGATGGCCAGCGATGAGATGACCGAACTTTCCGGCTATCGCGCTGCCAAGCGTATGCTGGCGTTGGAAAATCCGCCCACCGCCTTTGTTGCGGCCTCGATGCTGTCGGGCATGGGCGTGCGCCGTGCGATCGAAGGTCAGGGGCTGAAACTGGGCCGTGATGTCTCGGTCATCATCTTTGACGACGAGTTGGGCTATCTGCGCAATGGTGACGAGTTGCCGATTTTCACCGCCACGCGGTCGTCTGTGCGCGATGCCGGTCGGATCGCCGCCGAAATGCTGCTGGCACTGATCGCCGATCCCACGCTAGGCCCGCTGCACCGCTTGCTGGAAGCCGATCTGATCCTGGGCCAATCCACCGGCCCTGCCCCGCGTAAGTAAACGATATCAATGGCCTGCGGGCTGATGTTCAGACAATGAGGACCATGATGCCAACCTCCCTCGCCCTCGTTGCCGATATCGGTGGCACCAACACCCGTGTCGCTTTGGCCGATGGAAAAGTGGTGCGCCCTGCCAGCATCCGCCGCTATGCCAACAGCGAATTCAGCAGTCTGGAGCCGGTTTTGACCCGCTATATGGCCGAAGAAGGCCTGAAATCGGTGGATGGCGTCTGCGTGGCTGCCGCAGGTCCGGTCCGCGATGGCGTGGCGGTGATGACCAACCTGTCTTGGGTGATCGACGCCGCCCTACTGATCCGCGCCACCGGCGCGCGGCACACCGCGATTCTGAACGATCTGCAAGCGCAAGGCCATGCTTTGGGCCATATCGCGCCAGAATTTCTGCGCGTGCTGATCCCCGGCACCCAAGCCCCCGGTGCGGCGATGCTGGTGGTCGGCGTCGGCACCGGCATGAACGCCGCACCCGTTCATGATACGGCCAAAGGCCGTCTGGTGGCCGCGTCGGAATGTGGCCATATCGCTATGCCGGTGCAGAATGCGCAGGATTTCCGCCTGTCAGAGTTTGTTGCCCACAGGGTCGCAAACGCCCACGGTTATGCCGGGGTCGAGGATGTGCTGGCGGGCCGCGGGCTGGAGCATGTGCATCTGTTCACCACCACCGAGGCTGGCCAGCCGCAAGACCTGAAAGCCGCCGAGATCATGGCGGCATTGGCCGCAGGCGATCCGCTGGCACGCGAAACCGCCAAGCTTTACATGCACTTGCTAGGCCAGGAACTTGGCAACCTCGCGCTGATCCATCTGCCCTTCGGCGGCATCTACCTGATCGGCGGCGTCGCCCGCGCCATGGTGCCCTACATGGATGAGATGAACCTCGCCAGTGCCTTCCGCACCAAGGGCCGTTTCGCCGAATTCATGCAAAGCTTCGCCGTCTTCGCGGTAGAGGACGATTTCGCCGCCCTCACCGGCTGCGCCGCCTACCTTGACAGCGGCGGCAGCTAAACCCCCAGCCGATCGGCGATAAAGCTAAGGGCGACCTGCAAGCCATCCGGTGCGATGCCGTGCCCGGTGCCTTTCATAACATGGCCATAGGTGGCAAACCCCGTCGCCACCAGCGCGTTGCCCGCCGCCTGCATCTCGTCGAACGGCACCACCGGGTCTTGATCGCCATGCACCAGCAGAACCTCAGGCTTTACCTGAGCCTCGGCTTGCAACAGATCGGGAAGCATCAACTTTCCTGAAATCGCCACTACCCCGGCAATCGCCTGATTGCGCCGAGGGGCCACATGCAGGCTCATCATCGCGCCCTGAGAGAACCCCAGCAGCACCAGCACCTCTGGTGCCAAACCTTCTGCTGCCAATCGCGCATCAAGAAAGCCGTTCAAATCCTCTGCCGCCCGGTCCAGCCCCGCTGTGGCATCCGCCTCACTTGAGCCATCAAACCGCGGGATCCCGAACCACTGGCGGCCAAACGGATTGCCCGCACAGGCCTCGGGCGCATCCGGCGCATAGAACACCACATCCGGCAAATGCGGCCCAAGACTGTCAGCCAAACCCAGCAAATCCGCGCCATCCGCCCCATAGCCATGCACGAACACCACCATCGCCCGCGCCTGCCCCGAGGCCGCTGCCACGCGGCCAAACTTCAATTCCCTCATCGGATACCTTCCCGCGATTTTACCACGTGATAATAGGCCCAGAGCACCCGCGCCGCAACGCTGCGCCACGGGCTCCACGCCTCGGCCATCGCCCGCAGCGCCTTTTCCGTGGGCCGCGCCTCCAGCCCGAACAGCACCCGCGCGCCTTCTTGCAACGCCAAGTCCCCCGGCGCGAACACATCCGCCCGCCCGAGTGCGAACATCGCGTAAATCTCTGCCGTCCAGCGCCCGATCCCCGGCACGGCGACCAGTTCGGCGATCACCACCTCATCAGGTTTGCACCGCAAGCCAATGAAATCAATGCCAGACTCTGCCAGCGCCTTGGCATAGCGCGCCTTCTGCCGCGACAGCCCTGCGCTGCGCAAATCCTCATCCGAGGCCGCCTGCACGCCCTCAAGGCTGACCACGCCCGCCGCCTCCATCCGTGCCCAGATCGCATTGGCCGAGGCAACCGAGACCTGCTGGCCGACAATCGCATCCAGCAGCGCCGTGAAGCCATCGGCATGACGCCGCAACGGCAGCGCCCCCACCTGTTGCAGCGCCCCGGCAAATCGCGCATCCGAGGCGGCAAGCCAAGCCGCCCCCTCCGCCACGCAATCCAGACTTTCGATAATCCGCCCGACCATAACCCCTCCAGCGCGCGCAATCTTTAAGGCCAGAGCGAATCCCCCTTGCCCCTGCGAAACCCGATGCCTACCGATGGCACATGATGACAGATCAAGACAGCCTCGCCCGCCGCAACGTCTATGTGCTCGTTGCTTCCCAAGCCATTCTTGGCGCGCAACTGCCGATGGTGTTCATCATCGCGGGTCTGGCCGGGCAGTCTTTGGCCCCGAATCCGTGCTGGGCGACACTGCCAATCTCAGCAATGGTGATCGGCTCGATGCTGACCGCGACGCCGATTTCGGCTTTCATGGCGCGCTTTGGCCGCCGCGCGGGCTTTGTCGTCGGCACCCTGGGCGGCACGATGGGCGCGGTAATCAGCGCCCTGGGCCTGCTTTACAGCTCTTTCGCTTTGTTCATCCTTGGCGGCTTGTTTTCGGGCATCTATATGTCGGCGCAGGGTTTTTACCGCTTTGCCGCCGCTGACACCGCATCCGACAGCTTCCGCCCCAAGGCGATTTCCTGGGTGATGGCTGGTGGGCTTCTGTCCGCAGTCACCGGGCCGGAACTGGTAAAGCTGACCAATGACGCGATGGTCATTCCGTTCTTGGGCACCTATCTGACAGTGATCGCGTTGAACCTGTGCGGCGTGTTTCTGTTTGCCTTTCTGAAAATTCCCAAGCCGGTCGCCGCAGCAACCGGCAGCGCGCTTGGCCGCAGCCGCGCCGAGTTGATCCGCACCCCGGCGGTTGCCGTGGCGGTGATCGTGGCCACTGTATCTTATGCGCTGATGAATCTGGTGATGACTTCCTCACCCTTGGCCGTTGTCGGCTGCGGTTATGCCAAATCCGACGCCGCCAATGTGGTGATGGGGCATGTCCTCGCGATGTATGCGCCGTCTTTCGTCACCGGCCATATCATCGCACGCTTTGGCACCCAGCGGGTGATGGCCGTAGGCCTGATGATCCTTGCCGCTGCCGGAGCGGTGGCGATGGCGGGTGTCGATCTGTTCAACTTCTTCGCAGCCCTGATGCTACTGGGTTTCGGCTGGAACTTCGCCTTCATCGGCGCCACCACCATGCTGACCTCTCTGATCACCCCCGCCGAGCGTGGCCGGATGCAGGGCATGAACGATCTGATCGTGTTCGGGGGCGTCACCCTCGCCAGCTTCTCGTCGGGCGGCTTGATGAACTGCTCGGGCGGCTCGGTGCAGGCGGGCTGGCAGGCCGTGAACATGGCGATGCTGCCCTTCCTCGTGCTGGCAGGCGGTGCGCTGATCTGGCTGGCCCTGCGACCGAAAGAGACGCGCTAAGCGATGATCCGTCCCGCCGCCCCCGCCGATCTGCCAGCGCTGTGCAAGATGGTGCATGCGCTGGCCGCCTATCATGGCGACAGTGCCACTGCGACGGTGGCGCAGTTGCAGCGCGATCTGTTCGGACCAGCGCCTTGGCTGCATGCGCTGGTCTATCAGGGCGAGAGGCACCTGCTCGGCTATGCAGCGCTGACGCAGTTGGCGCGGGTGCAATACGGTCAGCGCGGCATGGATCTGCATCACCTTTACGTGCGCAGCGACGCGCGCGGCGATGGGATCGGCAAGGCGCTGCTGGCGGCGAGCCTCGACTATGCGCGCAGCAAGATGGCAAGTTATGTCACCGTCTCGGCCCTGCCCGGCAATGACATCGCGCAGGCGTTCTATCTGGCGCAGGGCTTTCATCCGGCGCCGGTGACGGGACTGCGCTATGCGTTCAATCTTTCAGACAAGGGTTAACGCACACTTAATGCGAAATATGAAGCCATTGACCACTAAGGGATAAAGCCTCGGTCCCGCTTTGGGACCCTACCAACGCCCCGTCGTGGCCTGCCACAACAGCCGCCCCCGGCGAGCAAATTCTGACAGCCCCATCCGCCCCTCGGCCACCACCATCGGATCGGCCACAACCTGACGCAAAAGCGCCTCAGCCTGCCAGCCCGCCAGCAAGGCCGGGGCAGCCTTGCCCACCAGATGCCGCACCGCCCGCGCTGCCCGGATATTCTCCAGCCCCCGCGCCGCCAGATCACGCACCGACCCCGGCCGCCCATCCACCAGAGGCCGCTTGCCGCGTTCCTCCAGCAGGGGAACCGCCCGCAAAAACGCCCCCAACCCCGCCGCCCAGCCATAATCCCGCACCGCAGCCTCGGTGCGCTGATCGGCCCCGCAAGCCCGCGCCACCAACCACATCAACCCGCCTGCGGTATCGTCGAGATAGGCATCAAACGCCGCCTGATCCGCAAACGGCTCCGCATAAACATCCCAAACCCGCGCCGCCGCCATCCGCTCCAACACGCCCACGTCCAAGCCCGCCTGCGCGATCAACCCATGCAGCGGCCCCGCCACCTCATGCGCACGAGGGCTGGTCTCTGCCACCACATCCCGCCACCATTGCAACCGCATTTCCGCGATCATCGGCTCTTTCGTCACCCAAGGCGCGCGCGCGATTTCCAGATTGAACGCATAAAGCGGCCACAACCGCGCCCTCAAGCCGCTCGGCGCCGCCATCACCGCCGCAAACCGATCCGCATCGCCGCGTTCGACCAGATCGGCGCAGGCCTCTACGCTCACACCGGCACCCCGATGTCGCGGATCAGCTTCCAGTTGATCGCATCCAGCAGCGCCTCAAACGAGGCATCGACGATATTGGCCGAGACACCCACGGTTGACCAGCGCCGCCCCTGATTGTCTTCACTGTCAATGATCACCCGCGTCACCGCCTCGGTGCCGCCTTGGGTGATGCGGACCTTGAAATCGACCAGCCGCAAGTCATCAATCACAGCCTGATAGGGGCCGAGATCCTTGGCCAAAGCCTTCGACAGCGCATTGACCGGGCCGCGATCGGTGCCGGTTTCATCCATGCTTTCCGAGACCGACAGCATCTTCTGCGCGCCGATTTTGACCACCACCACGGCCTCGGAAAGGCTGACCATTTGGTCATATTTGTTCTTCCGCCGCTCTACCGTCACCCGGTAACGCTTGACCTCAAAGAACGATGGCAGCAGCCCCAGTTCTTTGCGCGCGACCAACTCGAAACTCGCCTGCGCGCCGTCATAGGCATAGCCCTGATCCTCGCGTTCCTTGACGATTTCAAGGATGCGCCCCAGCCGCGCATCTCCTGCGGCCACCTCGATTCCGGCCGAGGCGAGACGTGCCCGCAGATTGGATTGACCGGCTTGGTTCGACATCGGAATGACGCGCTCATTGCCGACGACTTCCGGCGCGATATGCTCGTAAGTGTTCGGATTCTTAAGGATCGCACTTGCGTGCAGCCCGGCTTTATGTGCGAAGGCACTGGCACCCACATAGGGGGCCGCGCGTTGCGGCACGCGGTTCAGGATGTCATCCAAGCTGCGGGACAAACGTACAAGACCCGCCAAAGCCTGCGCCGAGACGCCAGTTTCCAACTGGCTGGCGAAAGGCTCTTTCAACAGCAGCGTCGGAATCAGAGTAACCAGATTGGCGTTGCCGCAACGCTCGCCCAGACCGTTCAGCGTGCCTTGAATCTGCCGCGCCCCAGCTTCAACCGCCGCCAGCGAGTTCGCCACGGCGTTGCCGGTGTCATCATGGCAATGGATGCCAAGCCGATCACCGGGGATGCCAGCGGCGATCACCTCGGCCACCACGCGACCAACTTCCAACGGCAAAGTGCCGCCGTTGGTATCGCAGAGAACGATCCAGCGCGCCCCGGCCTCATACGCAGCGCGCAGACAGGACAAAGCGTAGTCGGGGTTGGCGCGGTAGCCGTCAAAGAAATGCTCGGCATCAAACAACGCCTCGCGCCCCTTGGTGACGACATGCTGGAACGAGGCCGCAATCGCTGTGCGGTTTTCCTCTAGGGAAACACCCAAGGCGGTGGTGACGTGAAACTCATGCGTCTTGCCGACGAGACAAACCGCAGGTGTCCCGGCATCCAGCACCGCCGCCAGCACATCGTCATTCTCGGCCGAACGCCCTACGCGCTTAGTCATGCCAAAGGCGGTCATGGTGGCACGGGTCTGCGGCGCATGGGCGAAAAACTCCGAGTCGGTTGGATTCGCCCCCGGCCAACCACCCTCGATATAATCCACCCCTAACGCATCGAGCGCCGTGGCAATCTGGCGTTTTTCAGCGGTGGAGAACTGCACGCCCTGAGTCTGCTGGCCGTCTCGGAGAGTGGTGTCGAAGAGATAGAGGCGCTCGCGGGTCATTCTTCCACCCAAAGTCGATCAAGGAGGTCGATGTCGAAACTCGAAGTCTTTTCAAATTCGGTTTCACCCGTCTTTGAATCGCGCACAACTACGCCAGAACGTAACAAATGATCGCGGATTTTATCAGCTTTAGCGTAGTCTTTCTGCGACTTCGCTTGATCGCGTTTCCGCAGCATATCTTGGATCAGACCTGACTCCGCATCCGAGAATCCACTAACTTTTGCCCATTCTGGAATGCCGTTTGCAAGAAATCCGAGCAAATAGAGACTCCCTCGCAACCCCGAGAAATCGCCCGCGTTGGAAAGCGCGTGGCATTGTGTGAGCGCTTCATGGGTGTTCAAATCATCGGAAAGGGCATCAACCACAGGTTGATACGGCGTGCCACCAGTCGAAAGACCGACTTGGCGATACCAACGTGTTAGAACCTTTCGCGCGTCATCGGCCTTCTCGGCTGTCCAGTCCATCGGCTTGCCGTAATGCGTGCTCAGATACACAAACCGAATGACTTCCCCCGGATAGCCCTGATCCAGCAAATCCCGCACGGTAAAGAAATTGCCCAAAGACTTGGACATCTTCTTGCCCTCCACCTGCAACATCTCGTTATGCAGCCAATAGCGCGCGAAACTGGCGTCGGGGTGGGCGCAGCAGCTTTGGGCGATCTCGTTTTCGTGGTGGGGGAATTGTAGATCGAGGCCGCCGCCGTGGATGTCAAACGACGCGCCCAGCAATTCGTAACTCATCGCCGAGCATTCGATATGCCAGCCCGGACGGCCCCGGCCCCAAGGGCTGTCCCAACCCGGTTCCTCGCCCGAGGACGGCTTCCACAGCACGAAGTCCATCGGGTCTTCCTTGAACGGCGCCACCTCAACCCGTGCGCCCGCGATCATGTCATCCACCGAGCGGCCCGACAGCGCGCCGTAGTTTTTATAGGACCGCACGCGAAACAGCACATGGCCGGAGGCGGCATAAGCATGGCCCTTGGCGATCAGACCCTCAATCATCGCGACCATCGGCCCGATGAATTCGGTCGCGCGCGGCTCATGGTTCGGGCGCAGCGCCCCCAAGGCATCCATATCGTCGTGATACCACTGGATGGTTTCCTCGGTGCGCTGCCGGATCAGATCTTCCAGCGAGCCTGCCGCCCCCGCCTGCTGCCGGGCCAAAGCGGTGGCGTTGATCTTGTCATCGACATCTGTGAAATTGCGCACATAGGTGACGTGACCTTCGCCATAAGCATGGCGCAGCAGGCGATACAGCACGTCAAACACCACCACCGGGCGGCCATTGCCCAGATGCGCGCGGTCATAGACCGTCGGGCCGCAGACATACATCCGCACGTTCTTGTCATCAATCGGGGTGAAGATTTCCTTCGCCCGCGTCTTGGTGTTGTGCAGTTTGATCATCGCAACCCTCGCCTCTTAGCACTCGCATTTGCCTGCGGCGGGTCTATCAGCTTGATCCTGTTGAGGGAATGAGGTGATGGCCCGCCTGACGATATGTCAGCAGGTAATGCAGCAAATGATGATGCCCATCGTGTTCATGCCCCCGTGATAGCGGCTAATCTGCGCGCCGCCAAGGGGATTTGGTTGCGCGTCTTAGTTCACATGTTAAGGTTGCTGGATGGGAGGCCACAATGAACCACGATGATCTGAACTATTGGTCGAAACGCGCCGCCGATTGGGCCAGCGACTATCACCGCAAACTGCGCGATCGCCCGGTGCGCGCGCCGCTGGTGCCGGGGGCGATTGCGCAGCAGTTGCCAATGGTGGCCCCCGATGCGCCCGAACCGATCGCGGCGATCTTTGCCGATTTCGAACGCATCGTGCCGCAGGGCATGACGCATTGGCAGCACCCACGGTTTTTCGCTTATTTCCCCGCAAATGCCTCGCCCGCGTCGATGCTGGCCGAGCAACTGGCCAATGCGATGGCCTGTCAGGGCATGCTGTGGCAGACCTCGCCCGCTGCGACGGAGATCGAGCAGGTGATGGTGGGCTGGCTGCGCGACGCTTTGGGTCTGCCGCAGGGGTTTGTCGGCACGATTCACGACTCCGCGACCACCGCCACGCTGTCGGCGGTGCTGACGATGCGAGAGCAGGCGACGGCGTTCCAGGGCAATTTCAAGGGGATGCAGAGCAACATCCTGCGGATCTATGCCTCGGCGCAGACGCATTCTTCAGTCGACAAGGCAGTGCGGGTGGCGGGGATCGGGCAGGACAATCTGGTCAAGATCGCCACCGATGCGCAGTTTTCGATGCGGCCCGAGTCGCTGGACGCCGCCATCCGCGCCGATCTCGCGGCGGGGCTGCTGCCTGCAGGTGTCGTTTTGTGCGCCGGTGGCACCGCGATTGGCGCTTTTGACCGGATTGGCGCGTGCATTGCGGTGGCGAAATCGCATGGGCTGCCGGTCCATGTCGATGCGGCTTGGGGGGGGTCTGCGATGATCTGTCCCGAGTTTCGCGCGTTGTGGCAGGGCGTAGAGGGCGCCGATTCCATCGTGTTCAACCCGCACAAATGGCTGGGGGTGCAGTTCGATTGTGCGGTGCAGTTCCTACGCGATCCGGGGCCGCAGGTAAAGTCCTTGGGGCTGCGGCCCAGCTATCTGGAAACGGCGGGGCGAGAGGAAATCGTCAACTTCAACGAATGGACAGTGCCACTGGGGCGGCGGTTCCGGGCGTTGAAGCTGTGGTTCACTCTGAGGGCTTACGGATTAGATGGTTTGCGCAAGCGGATCCGCAACCATGTGCAATGGGCACAGGAGTCTTGCGTGGCGGTCGCGGCGATACCCAGTGTGAAGATCATCACGCAACCCATTCTGTCGCTTTACACATTCGCGCTGGAGGATGACGCCCAGACCGAGCGTCTGTTGCAGCGTATCAACGACGATGGCCGGATTTATCTGACCCAGACCCTGCACGATGGCCGCTATGTGATCCGGGTGCAAGTCGGCCAGTTTGACTGCACGCAGGCAGATGTGATGATGATCGCGCAGGTTGTTGCGGAATTGATCGGATAACGCATGATTCGGATGCTGCTGCTGGTGATCTTGCTGCCCTTCGGCGCTTGGGCGCAAGGCATGCCGCAGCCGTTGTCCGACACGGTTTCAGACTTCGCGGGCGTGCTGAATGCCGCTGAAAAGGCCGATCTGACCACCACGCTGAAAAAGGCGCGGGACGAGACCGGGGTGCAGATTGTTGTCGTGGTGATGGAGGCGCGCGCGCTCTATGGCGGTGCGGGGCAATCCATTGAAACCTATGCGAAAAACCTGTTCAACGGTTGGGGTGTTGGCGACAAGACTCGCAATGATGGCGTGATGATTCTTGTGGCGCGCCAGGATCGAGAGATGCGGATCGCGCTGGGGGCGGGCTATGATGCGGTTTACGATGGGCTGGCGCAGCGGGTGATTGACCGCGAGATGCTACCGGAATTTCGTAACAATCGCTTTGCCCAGGGCATCAAGGCGGGTACGCAGGCGGTGATCGACCGGATCGCCCGCCCCTTTGCCAGCCACAATCCACCGCCACAACAGAGCGATTATTCCCGGATTCTCGGCATCCTTCCTTTCCTGCTTTTTGCCGTCGCCTGTTGCGGCGTTGCGTTCGGGAGTCAGATCGGTGATGTGGCGATCCGCTTTCGTGCCTGTCCGAATTGCGGGCAAAGATCGCTTTCACGCAGCCGTAAGCAACTGACGCAGGCTACCGAGTTCATGCGAGCCACCGGGGTTCAAACAACGCTGTGCCGCACCTGCGGCTACAAGCATGAAGAACCCCATGAGTTTCCTCGTATATCAAGCTCATCAGGGTCAGATAGTAGTGGGTTTGGCGGTGGCAGATCATCCGGCGGTGGCGCGTCAGGGCGCTGGTAGGGAGACGGGGGTATCCATGAAAAGGCTGATGATCGCATTTTGGCTTTTCCCGCTTCCCCTGCTGGCGCAATCCGGGGGTGTGGCGATGTTTCCGCCCGAGGCCGCGTGCTTTCAGCGCCAGTATGATGCCGCGCATCTGGCGAAACATCCGCAGCAACAGGTGGTGGAAATCGCGCTGACGCCAGCCGAAGGCCAGGTGGTCAGCACCTCGCTTGTCGTTGATATTGCTGTGACATTACGCGCAGGCGATCACTATATCGGCAGCGCCTATTGCGAGCCGCAGGGTGCGGGCCTGTCCTGCGGGATGGAGGGCGATGCGGGCGCGTTTGATCTGGGCCTGCGCAAAGGCGGTGCTTTGCTTTTGACCGTCAGCGGTTTGGGCATGTCATTTGAGAATGACCAAGGCTTTCTGACCATTTCCGGCACCAGCGGCGATGACCGGGCTTTTCTTATGCAACCCGTCGCCGCCGCCGATTGCTTTTAGGCGCGCTCTGCCAAGGCAAGCCATTCGGCTTCTGCGGCGGCCAGTTGCGCCTGACGCTCGCTCAATGCCTCACCTGCCTTGCGGAATTTCACCGGCTCTTTGCTGAACATGTCGGGGTCAGATAGCAAATCGGTCACTTTGCCAATCTCGGCTTCCAGCTTTTCGATCAGCGCGGGCAAGGCATCCAGGCGCTTACGCTCAGTAAAGGTCAACCCGTCGGCTTTCTTCACATCCGACTTTACGTGGCTTGTGGAAGCCGCTGTTTTGGCAGAGTTATCCGCCGTCAGCGTGCCACCCGAAACCACGCGCTGGTTTTGATAATCGCTCCAGCCGCCCGGGTAGACGGTCGCCCGACCCCGACCCTCAAGCGCCACGGTCGAAGTTGCCACGCGGTCGATGAAATCGCGGTCGTGGCTGACCAGCAGCACAGTGCCATCGTAATCGCCCAAGATATCCTGAAGCAGATCAAGCGTTTCGACATCCAGATCGTTGGTCGGCTCGTCCATGATCAATAGGTTCGACGGCAGCGCCATCAATTTGGCCAGCAGCAGCCGCGCTTTTTCGCCGCCCGAAAGTGATCGCACCGGGGCGCGGGCCTGCGCCTCGTCGAACAGAAAGTCTTTCAGATAAGCCACGACATGCTTGGGGTTGCCACGCACCATCACCTGATCAGAACTGCCCGACACCGCCATCAGCGGATCATTGGTCAGGCTGTCCCACAAGGTTGCATTCGGGTCCAACCGCGCGCGGGCCTGATCGAACACCGCGATATCCAGATTGGTGCCCAGTTGCACCGAGCCGGAATCCGGTTCAACTTCGCCCGTCAACATCTTGAGAAGCGTGGTTTTTCCAACGCCATTGGGGCCTACGAAAGCCACCCGGTCGCCGCGCAGCACCCGCAGGTCGAAATTCTGCACGATGGTCTTGTCGCCAAAGACTTTGGAAATCCCCTTGGCTTCAATCACCCGCTTGCCCGATTGCTGGCCCGATTCCAGCTCTAGCTGTGCGGTGCCTTGGCGGCGGATCTGGCTGCTGCGTTCTTCGCGCAAAGCTGCCAGCGCGCGCACCCGGCCCTGATTGCGCTTGCGCCGCGCCGAGATGCCCTCAACCGCCCATTTCGCCTCGGCCTTGATCTTGCGATCCAGCTTGTGACGGGCCTCATCCTCTTCGGCCCAGACGGTTTCGCGCCATTCTTCAAAGCCGTCAAACCCAGCCTCGCGCCGCTTGATCTGGCCACGGTCGATCCACAACGTCGCCCGCGTCAGCGCACGCAGGAAGGCGCGGTCGTGGGAAATCAACACGAAAGCGGTGCGGGTGGCTTTCAGTTCTTCTTCAAGCCATTCAATGGCTTGGATGTCGAGATGGTTCGTCGGCTCGTCCAGCAGCATCAGTTCCGGCGCTTCGGCCATCAGCTTGGCCAGAGCGGCACGCCGCCGCTCGCCGCCCGAGGCCGTGGCCACCGGGGTTTCCGGATTGAACTTCAGCCCCTCGGCCACCATGGCGACCTTGTATTCCTCGCCCTCGGGCAGTTTCGAGGCGGCGTAATCGCCCAGGGTTTCAAAGCCCGACAGATCGGGGTCTTGCTCCATATAGCCGACATGCACACCCGGCGGCACCACGCGCAGACCTTTATCGGGTTCAACCAGCCCGGCCATCACCTTCATCAAGGTGGATTTGCCCGAGCCATTGCGACCGA
The DNA here is from genome assembly GCF_042646385.1 of Cypionkella sinensis. NCBI lineage: Bacteria > Pseudomonadati > Pseudomonadota > Alphaproteobacteria > Rhodobacterales > Paracoccaceae > Cypionkella > Cypionkella sinensis. The sequence goes on from NZ_JBHRTO010000001.1 coordinate 888,860, forward strand.
CCAGCGCCACCCGATCACCGGGTTGGACGACAAGATCAAGCTCGTCAAAAACGGGATTGCCGCCGAAAGTCAGCGAGATGCCAGAAAGCTGTAGAAGGGGTGCGCGTGCCATGCCGCCTGCTAGGATACCTTGCGGGCGGCGTCAATCGGCCATGGTGTGCTGCGCTATTCCGATATGGCGCGCAAAGCCCGCGCGCGGGCAGGCGGGATTTTTGCGATCTCGACAGCGGTGAACACATGCAGCGTGTCCAAGGCGCGATCCAGCACCGCATGGTCACTGACCCAGCCTGCCATCGCAAGATAAGTGCGCAGCAAGGGCGGCAGGCTTTGCATCGCGGCGCGCAGATCAACGGGCGTCTCACGCAATTGGCTGGCAAAGTCGAAGATTTCAGCGGCCTTTGGCCCCGGCATCCACTGCGCCGGGGCGAGATGATTGCGCAGCAGAGCCAATGCGGGCGCGTGGACGTGCCAATCCGCGCCCTCGAACGACGAGCAGCCAAACAGCAGGCCAATCGCCTCGGCATCGACAATCTGCGCCATCGCGCCCCAAGCCAGCCGCAGGATATCGGGGTCGTGCCATGCCGGATCCAGGCAGAACCGGCCGAGTTCCAGCTTGGCCCCGGCAAACCCCTCTAGCGCGCGCAGATCATAGACCTGCCCCGCATAGCTGCCCGACAGGCTTTCCCCGGCGCGAAACGCCAGCAGCCGGTAGCAGCAGACCAAAGTGCCGCTGGCGCGATCTTCGACCAAAACATGCCGACAGATCGCGTCGAAATCGTCAGAATCGCGACCATCCGGTTTGGCGATGCCACGCCTGCCCAGAAAGCTGCGGTGGCGCAGGGCCTGCGCTGCGGTCAGGTCGTGCTGGGTTTCGGCCAGCCGCGCGGCATAGCGACCTCTGGTCAAGGGAAGCATGAGAAAACCGGGGTTAAAGAGGCGATCCGATGCGCCTACCCTTGCGCGGCGGCCTCGCGCAAAGCAAGCATGATCCGGCCCATCCGCCTCGGAGAATGTGATGCCCCTGCCCAAGTTGACCCGACGCGGCACCTTAGCCCTGTTGCTGCCCACCCTTGCGCTGCCACAGCGGCTTTGGGCACAGATCAGCGCTGCCGATTGGGCGCAGCCCGTGGCATTGGCGGGCGTGCCCAACCTGCACCGGGTCACGCCGCTGATTTACCGAAGTGCGCAGCCCGATGCCGAGGGGTTTCGCAATCTCGCCGCTTTCGGGGTGAAAACTGTGATCAACCTGCGCCGCAGCGTCGATGATTCGCCGCTGGCGGCAGGCAGCGGGCTGCAAACCCTGCATATCAAGATCACCACACGCCACATTCGCGACGAAAACGGCGCCAAGATCGTGCTGGCCCTGCGTGCGCTGCGCGATGCCCAAGCCAATGGCCCGGTGCTGGTCCATTGCACCCATGGCGCGGACCGCACCGGCATGATCATCGCTTTGTGGCGGATGCTATATCAGGGCTGGAGTCGCGACGACGCTCTGAATGAGTTGCAGAACGGCGACTTTGGCTTTCACCAAGTTTGGATCAACATCCCGCGCTATCTACGCGAAGTCGACTTGGCAGATTTGCGAGCCCGTATCGAGGCTGGGCGCGCCTGATCCTAGCTAGTCAACTAGCGGATCAACTGATCCGCGCTCAGACCACCGATATTGCCGAACAACTGCCGCAAGATCCCGGCCGATTTGACGTTATCCTTGGTCACACGGCGCGACAGCGGCACGATCTGGCCCTTTTCCAAGCCAAAGCGTTCGATATTCTCGACGGCCCCAGCCTCGGTAAAGGTAATCGCCACCACTTCGCGATTTACCTCTTTCGGCGGCAAGGCACCCTTGGTCACAAACCGGCTTTCAACATAATACCAGCCCAGATCATTCAGCAGGCCAGAAGCCGAAGGCCGACCGATCTTGGTGGCAACAGATTCGCGGGTGTCTTTCGCCACGGTGATCAGCGCCAGTTCTTCATCGGTCGGCACATAGCCATGATCACGCGTGATCGGCGCACAGGCCGCTACCATGGCCACGGTCAGCGCGATCATCCAGCCACGCACACCCAAAGCGGGGCCGCCCTTGGCGATCCGAGCCGATTTACCGAAAAGCTGCGCCATTCCTGCCCTCATCCTCGTGGTCTTGTCCCAACCGCCGCCCCGCCTGCTCTTGCGCCAGCCGGATCGGGCCAGTATCGCATTGCAAAGGCAGCGGTTGCCAAGACCCGTTGCTTTTGGCTTACAGAAGGTCGCTTCTTTGTTCAAGAATGGAACGCGGATGCGACCGAAAACACCAGATAATCTCACGCAGATACGCGGAGATGGCGCTGGAGCGATGACGACAGGGGAAATCTGATGACCGATACCGATGCTGCCAACCCAGGTTTGCCGACCCAACCCTACCGCTCGGCGCTGGTCTCAGGGCGCAAACCGCTGCGCTTCACCTTCGCACCGGACGAAGCCGCCCGTCGCCAGATCGCCGCAGCCCTTGATCTGATTGAATTGCCTGAGTTTACATTCAAGGGCGAATTAGCCCCCTTTGGCCGCGCTGACGTAACCCTGCGCGCCGATCTGACAGCCCTTGTGGTGCAGCCCTGCTCGATCACTCTTGCGCCGGTGCGCAGCAAACTCACCGACACCACCGAACGCCGCTATGCCTATGACTACGCGCAGCCCGACGCGGACGAGCTGGAAATCCCCGAGGATGATATCGAGGCGCTGCCAGAAACCATCGACATCGCCGCAGTCGCAATCGAGGCTTTGGCGCTGGCCCTGCCGCTTTACCCCCGCGCGCGCGGTGCAGAATTCACCGAAGCCGCCTTTGCCGCCCCCGGAGTCGAGCCCTTGCAATCGGCAGACCTCAAGCCTTTCGCGGGCCTCGCCGCCCTTGCCGACAAGTTGAAAAAGCCCGAAGAACCCACGGCTTAGCACGATCCACGCCGCTTTGCAGAAAGGGGCTTGCACATGGCGGGAATCTGACTATGTTCCGCGCCTCATTGAGAGCTTTGTTGCCTACCCATTCGATATGTGGCAAAGCTCTGAAATCAAACTAAAATCCGGGGCCTGTCCCCCACTATCCGAGGTCGAGACATGGCTGTCCCGCAGAACCGCACCACCTCCTCGCGTCGCAACATGCGCCGCTCGCATGACGCGCTGGTTGCTGGCAACCCGCAAGATTGCACCAACTGCGGCGAGCTGAAGCGCCCGCACCACGTTTGCCCGTCCTGCGGTCATTACGATGCGCGCGAAGTTGTCGCCACCAAGGCCGTCGAAGTTGACGAGGACGCGGCGTAAGCCGCCTCTAGCCCTGCTTGCGCCCTGTGGAAACCGGAACCGAAACTCCGTCTAAACCTGGTGCAAACGGCATCGTCATTTCTGTTGATGCGATGGGATCAGATCGCGGACCGGGGGCTGTAGTCGCCGGTCTCGTGCTTTCTGCCGCGCAGTTGCCGGATGCCAACTTCCTGCTGCATGGCGATTCTGCCATTCTGTCGCCCTTGCTGGCGCGGCACCCAGATCTTGGTGCCCGTGTAACCCTGCGCCATACCGACCGCGTCGTGACGATGAGCGACAAGCCATCGCAGGTGATGCGCAATGGTCAGGGCACTTCGATGTGGTCCTGCATTGATGCGGTGAAGAACGGTGAGGCGACTGTCGCAGTGTCTTGTGGCAACACGGGTGCCTTGATGGCGGTGTCGATGATCCGCCTGCGCAAGCTGCCCGGCGTGAACCGCCCCGCCATCGCCTGCCTGTGGCCTTCGCGCAATCCCGGTGGCTTCAATGTGATGCTGGACGTGGGCGCAGACATCAAGGCCGAGGCTGCCGACCTTCTGCAATATGCGGCCATGGGCGCATCCTATGCACGCAACGGTTTGAAACTCGCCCGTCCCCGCGTTGGCCTTTTGAATGTCGGCACCGAAGAACACAAAGGCCGCGCCGAGTTGAAAGAGGCCAATGATCAACTGGCCGCTGCAGCAGAGGCTGGCGGCTATGAATACATCGGCTTTGTCGAAGGCGGCGATCTGCCCTCTGACCGCGTTGATGTGATCGTGACCGATGGGTTTACCGGCAATATCGCGCTGAAAACCGCCGAAGGCACAGCCAAGCTGATTTCTGACTTCATGAAAGAGGCGTTTAACGCCGGTATCCTTTCGAAATTCGCGGCCCTTCTGGCGCTGAACTCGCTCAAGCGCCTGCAACGCCGGATGGACCCGCGCCGCGTCAACGGCGGGATTTTTCTGGGACTGAACGGCACCGTGATCAAATCGCACGGCTCGGCAGATGAAACAGGCGTCGCGGCGGCTATTACCTTGGCGTATCAGTTGTCCAGCGCGGGCTTTCTGGAACGGCTTGCGGCACGGGTTGCATCCACAGGCCGCGCGGGGCAGGATGCGAGCGCTGAGATCGGCGCAGATGGGGCGGAGGCAAAGTCCACAGAATGACAATACGCGCCGTAGTCAAAGGCGTTGGGCATTACCTGCCCGAACGTGTCGTGCCGAATGCAGATCTCGAGGCTTTGGTAGAGACCACCGACGAATGGATCAAAACCCGTTCGGGCATTGAACGCCGCCACTATGCCGCCGAAGGCCAGACCACAGCCGATCTGGGCACCCGCGCCGCTTTGGCAGCGCTTGCCGATGCGGGGCTTGAAGCCAGCGATATTGACGCGATTGTCGTCGCCACCTCGACCGCCGATTTCACCTTCCCGTCTTGTGCAACGATGATCCAAGGCAATCTGGGCATGACCAAGGGCTTTGCCTTTGACGTCCAAGCGGTCTGCGCCGGGTTCGTGTTTGCGCTGACCAATGCCAATGGCCTGATTCTGACTGGCCAAGCCAAGCGCGTGCTGGTGATCGGCGCGGAAATCTTCAGCCGTCTGATGGATTGGAAAGACCGCTCCACCTGCGTGCTGTTCGGCGATGGCGCAGGCGCGCTGGTGCTGGAAGCAGCGACAGGCACGGGCGAGAACACAGATCGCGGCATCCTTGCCACCGATCTGAACTCGGACGGCCGCTACCGTGATCTTTTGTATGTCGATGGCGGCAGCTCAACCGGCACCACCGGCCATCTGCGGATGGAAGGCAAGGAAGTGTTCCGCCACGCGGTCGAGAAACTTGCCGAAACCGCACATAGCGCGCTGGATAAAATCGGCCTCTCGGGTGGCGATGTCGATTGGATCGTGCCGCATCAGGCCAACATCCGCATCATCGAAGCCACCGCAAAACGCATGCAGGTGCCGATGGATCGCGTGGTCGTCACCGTGCAGGATCACGGCAATACCTCGGCTGCATCGATTCCCTTGGCCCTGTCGGTTGGCAAGGCGCGCGGCCAGATCAAGCCCGGTGATCTGCTGGTTACAGAGGCAATCGGCGGCGGTTTGGCTTGGGGATCAGTTGTTCTGCGCTGGTAATCTGCTGAAATGCACTTTTAAGAACGTCGGCCAAGCCCCTGTTATTGACTCGCAATTCCAGACCGCGCATCGTGTTCAAAATAACCCTGGGGGGATATGATGAGCGAGAAGACACTGACGCGTATGGATTTGTCCGAAGCGGTGTTCCACGAAGTCGGCCTTAGCCGCAACGAATCGTCCGAACTGGTCGAGTCGGTGCTGCAACATATGTCCGATGCTTTGGCATCGGGCGAGACGGTGAAAATCTCGTCCTTCGGCACCTTCTCGGTGCGCGACAAGACCGCCCGCGTTGGCCGCAATCCGAAAACCGGCGATGAAGTGCCGATTTCGCCGCGCCGCGTGCTGACCTTCCGCCCGTCGCATCTGATGAAAGACCGCGTGGCGGCTGGTAAGAAGTAAGGATCGCAGCCGGTGGATAAATCACCAGAGGCCTTTCGCACCATTTCCGAGGTGGCCGATGATCTGGAAACCCCGGCGCATGTGCTGCGGTTCTGGGAAAGCCGGTTCCCGCAAATCCGCCCGGTAAAACGCGCGGGCGGGCGGCGCTATTACCGCCCCGCTGATGTTGCCCTGCTGACCGGCATCAAGCGGCTTTTGCATGACGAAGGCCTGACCATTCGCGGCGTGCAGAAAATCCTGCGCGAGCAAGGCGTGCGGCATGTCGCGGGCCTGTCCGGCGATGTGGTGCCCGATGACATTGATGTCGATGCCGAAGCCGCGCTGGAAGCCGCGCTCGCCTCAAACTTCGGCGCGCGCGAAGAGGTAGATCTGCCGCCCGAAAAGGCCACCACCGCCACCATCGTGGCCCTGGAAACCGCCCTGCGCCGCGCGGAGCCTCAACCAGAGCCAGAGCCGACGTTTGATTTCGCTGCCCTGAGCGGTGATGCGCCCGAGGTGGAGCTGCTCGAGGTCGAGCCCGAGCAGGCCGAGATCGTGGCCTTCACGCCAGCGCCATTGGCAGACGCCCCCGCCGAACCCCTTGACGCCGCAGCAGAATCACCACTGCCCACAAAGCCCCCGCTTTGGGCCGAGGATGCGACGCTGACCCAGCGTCTGCGCGCCCTGCCCCCGCATGCATTGTCCGATCGTCAGACCGATCTTCATGTGTTGCGCGCCCGTTTGATCTCTTTGCGCGCGCGTTTGCGTGCGACGCCGCGCGCGGCCACGACATAGCCTGCCCGCCTTGCGCTTTCCCGCTTGCCCCCGCCCGGAATATCAGTATGAAGGCCGCGTGTCGGGCCATAGCGCAGCCTGGTTAGCGCGTCCGTCTGGGGGGCGGAAGGTCGAGAGTTCGAATCTCTCTGGCCCGACCAAATCGAAAACCGCCCGCCTGCGTGCTCGCAGCGCGGGCGTTTTCGTTAAAAGGATGATGTGATGAGCCAACCCGGTGTTCTGCCAGCCCAAGCCCTGCGTGGACTGATCGCCAGCGGTGCCATCGCCGCAAGTCCGGCCATCATCCCAGAACAGATCCAACCCGCCAGCCTTGACCTGCGCCTTGGCCCCATCGCCTACCGCGTGCGCGCCTCTTTTCTGATCGGCAAGGGTCGCCTTACCGCCGACCGCATCGCCGAATTCGAGATGCACCAGATTGATCTGACCAAGGGCGCGGTGCTCGAAAAGGGCTGCGTTTATATCATTCCGCTGATGGAAAGCCTTGCCCTGCCCCACGGCATCACGGCGGTGGCCAATGCCAAATCCTCGACGGGGCGGCTTGATCTGCTGACCCGGCTGATCACCGATGGCGGCACCGAATTTGACCGCATCGCCGAGGGCTACCACGGCCCACTTTATGCCGAGGTTTGCCCGAAGTCGTTCTCGGTGCTGGTGCGTGCGGGTCAGCGGTTGAACCAAATCCGCTTCCGTCAAGGCCAGGCCGTGCTATCGGACGCCGACCTTGCCAACCTGCACGCCCATGAACCGCTTGTGTCTGGCGAAGCGCTGATTTCCGAAGGCCTCGGCTTTTCCGTCGACCTGCGGCCCGAAACCGGCGATCTGGTCGGCTACCGCGCCAAGCCGCATACTGGCGTCGTTGATCTAGACCGCATCGGCCACTATCCGGCACCCGAGTTTTGGGAGGAAATCCACTCGCAAAACGGCCGCATCATCCTTGATCCCGGCGCGTTCTACATCCTCGTCAGTCGTGAAGCTGTGACGATCCCCCCCGATTACGCCGCCGAAATGGCCCCCTTCCTTGCCATGGTGGGCGAATTCCGTGTGCATTACGCAGGGTTCTTCGATCCCGGTTTCGGCCATGCGGCCGCAGGTGGGCAAGGCAGCCGCGGTGTGCTGGAAGTGCGCTGCCACGAGGCGCCCTTCGTGCTGGAACACGGGCAAATCGTGGGCCGTCTGGTCTATGAACGCATGGCCGAACGCCCGGAAACCCTATACGGGCGCGAGATTTCCTCGAATTATCAGGGTCAGGGCCTGAAACTCGCCAAGCAATTCCGCACGCAATAGCCGCAGATCACCCCTGCAATGCCGCGAACAGGCGATGATGTGGCGCAGATGCAGCTTAGACTTTGCCCCAAGAACACAGAGGGTTGCATGACGCATCCGCACCGTATTGACGAGGCCAGCCTGCCAGAGGCGTCGTGGGAGGATCCCGCGCGCGGCTCTATCCGTTGGAAAACCCTGTTTTCGGGCGATGTGACCGCCACCGAAAGCCTGGTCTGTGGCATTGCCATCATGTCGCCCGGCGACAGCTTCGCGCTGCATTGCCATCCGCAGCCCGAGGTCTATTTCGGGCTAGAGGGTGAAGTCGATGTGACAATAGCCGATACCATCCACCGCCTGAAACCCGGCGTTGCGCTGTTCATTCCCGGCAATGCCGTGCATGGCGTGCGCAGCGCCGACCAGCCCGTGCGCTGGTTCTACACGTTTGCCGCCGATAGCTTCGCCGAAATCGCCTACACCTTTGTCTGACCCGAGGATTGCCATGACCGACGACACCCAAGACGCACTCGTGATCTTCACCCCCTCGGGCAAGCGCGGACGCTTTGCGCACGGCACCCCCGTCTTGACCGCCGCGCGGCAGTTGGGTGTCGATCTCGATTCGGTCTGCGGCGGGCGCGGCATCTGCTCGAAATGCCAGATCACCCCGGGTTATGGCGAGTTTTCCAAGCATGGCGTCACCGTCGAGGCCGATGCGCTGACCGAATGGAACAGCGTCGAAGAACGCTACAAATCCAAGCGCGGCATGATTGATGGCCGGCGTCTTGGCTGTCAGGCCAAGGTGATGGGCGATGTGGTGATCGACGTGCCACCGGAAAGCCAAGTGCACAAACAGGTGATCCGCAAATCGGCCAGCCAGCGCGATATCGTGATGGACCCGGCCACCCGCGCGCTTTATGTCGAAGTGGCCGAGCCCGACATGCACGAACCCACTGGCGACTTTGAGCGTCTGGTGACAGCCCTGCAACAGCAATGGGGCGTCGGCGAAGTTGCCGCCGAACTGCCGATCCTGCGCCGCCTGCAACCCGCTTTGCGCAAAGGCAACTGGAGCGTGACGGTCGCCCTGCACAAGGGCAACCACGACGCCCGCCACCGCATCCTTGATATCTGGCCGGGCTTCCACGAGGGCAAGCTTTACGGCCTTGCCATCGACCTCGGCTCGACCACCATCGCGGCCCATTTGTGCGATCTGCACGACGGCAGCGTTCTGGCCTCAAGCGGTGTCATGAATCCGCAAATCCGCTTTGGCGAAGACCTGATGAGCCGGGTGTCCTACGCCATGATGAACCCCGGCGGCGATGTCGAGATGACCGCCGCCGTGCGCACCGCGCTGAACGGTCTGGTGCAGGCAATTGCGACCGAGGCCAAGATCGTGCCGACCTCGATCTACGAAATCACCTTCGTGTGCAACCCGGTGATGCACCATTTGCTGCTGGGCATTGATCCGGTGGAACTCGGCCAAGCCCCCTTCGCGCTTGCGACCTCCGGCAGCTTGGTGCTTGATGCCGCCGATCTCGATATAAAGGCGGTCAACCCGGCCGCGCGCGTTTATATCCTGCCCTGCATCGCGGGCCATGTTGGCGCTGACTGCGCAGCGGTGGCACTTTCAGAAGAACCGAACAAATCGAAAGAAATGGTGCTGATCGTCGATGTCGGCACCAATGCTGAATTGCTGCTCGGCAACGAAACCCGCGTGCTCGCCTGTTCCTCGCCCACCGGACCTGCCTTTGAAGGCGCGCAGATTTCCTCGGGCCAGCGCGCCGCCCCCGGCGCGATTGAGCGGGTCGAAATTGATCCGCAAACCAAAGAACCCCGTTTCCGTGTCATCGGCAGCGATCTGTGGTCAAACGATCCGGGCTTTGCGGCAGCCACCGATAAAACCGGCATCACCGGCATTTGTGGCTCTGGCATCATCGAGGCCGTGGCCGAGATGCGCATGGCGGGCCTTGTCGATCAGGGCGGGCTGATCGGCGGCCCCGATCAAACCGGCACCGCGCGCTGCATCTCCGAAGGCCGCACCCATTCCTACGTGCTGCATGACGGCACGGCCACGGGCGGCCCGCTGATCACGGTGACGCAAGGCGACATCCGTGCCATCCAACTGGCCAAGGCAGCACTTTACGCGGGCGCTCGGCTGCTGATGGATGAAATGGGCGTCGAGACCGTCGAAAAGGTTGTGCTGGCAGGCGCGTTCGGCGCGCATATCAGCCCGAAACACGCGATGGTTCTGGGCATGATCCCCGATGTGACGCTGGATAAGGTGATTTCGGCCGGCAACGCCGCAGGCACCGGCGCGCGGATTGCCTTGTGCAATGTCGCCGCGCGCAATTACATCGAGGATACCGTGCACCATATCCACAAGGTCGAAACCGCCATAGAACCGCGCTTTCAAGAGCATTTCGTCAACGCAAGCGCCATTCCAAATGCGGTGGATACCTTCCCCGAACTTTCCAAAATCGTCGATCTGCCGCATGTCAGCTTCAACACCGCGGGCGCTGGCAGCGGCGGTCGGCGCAGGCGCACTTGACCTACGCGCCCGCATCCCTAAATTGGCAATCTATGGATGATCCTATAGCACAGCTACTCTCTCGGATTGCCGCGCAAGACCGCGTAGCATTCCAGCAAATCTATTCAAGTGCCTCTGCGAAACTTATGGGCGTGCTCTTGCGTATCTTGGGAAACCGGGCAGAAGCGGAGGATGCATTGCAAGAGGTGTTCACAAGGGTGTGGCTGCGGGCAAATCGGTATGAAGCCGATAAAGGCCGTGGCATGACCTGGCTGATCGCCTTGGCGCGCAACCACGCGATTGACCGCCTGCGCGCCCGGCGCGAGGTGCAGTCGGGCGATGAAGATGCGATGAACGCGGTGATCGACACCACGCCGCGCGCCGAAAACCGCATGATTGCCGCAGGCGAGGCCAAGCGCATCAACCAATGCTTTGACACGCTCGAGGCCGACAAGGCCGCGGCCCTGCGCGGGGCATACCTTTCGGGCACCTCGTATCTTGACCTTGCCTCTCAATTCAATGTGCCGCTGAATACCATGCGGACATGGCTGCGCCGCAGCCTGCTGAAGTTGAAGGAGTGCATGGAGCAATGACCAGCACCCCCTTTGATCTGCCCGAAGACGAAGCCCTTGCCGCCGAATATGTGCTGGGGGCACTCGACCTGGCAGAACGCACCGCCGCCGAGACTCGCCTGAAACGTGACCCGGCCTTCGCGGCCTTGGTGAACGATTGGCAAAACCGCCTCTCCGATCTGAACGACGATTACCCCGAAGTCGATGCCCCGAACCTGCTGCCGCAGATCGAAGCGCGCTTGTTCCCGCAGGCCGCAAAACCCCGCCGCTGGTTCGCTTGGATCGGTGGCGCGCTGACCGCAGCCGCCCTCGCGGCAGCCGTCGTGATGATGCTGCCTCCGCCCGCCCCCATGGCGCCGACCATGACCGCCGAACTTACCGCCGAGGCATCGCCCCTGCGCTACGAAGCTGCCATCGCGGGCGATCAACTGGTCCTGACCCGCACCTCTGGCACCGATGCCGAGCCGGGCAAGGATTATGAGCTGTGGATCATCGAAGGCGACCAGGCCCCGGTCTCGCTGGGTGTGCTGACCACCGCTTCCGTCTCTATCCCGGCCCCCAAGGCAGAGGCCGGTTATGTGCTGGCCATCACGCTGGAACCCAAGGGCGGCGGGCCAGACGGCAAACCCACGGGGCCGATCGTTGCGGCCGGGCCACTAAAAAATATCTGACAAATCAATGCCTTCAAATAAAATTTCTCTCTGAAGCGAAAAAATGAAAAATAAATGTGCGGCGGCTGAAACTTTTCAGCCGCCGTTTTCGTTACTTCACCACGAGGCAAGAAGGTCTTGCCCTACCAACAACAAGAGGTAACACAATGAACGCTTCCCGTATGGTCAAAGCCGCAATGGCAACCGCGTTTCTGGCGCTCTCCTCCGGCATGGCGCTGGCCGAAAATCCGATGGTCGGTGGCGCTGAAATGTTCCCCGAGAAAAACATCGTGGAAAACGCTGTGAACTCGAAAGACCACACCACGCTGGTCGCCGCTGTTCAAGCCGCTGGTTTGGCTGAAACCCTGTCTGGCGCTGGCCCGTTCACCGTGTTCGCACCGACGAACGAAGCTTTCGCGAAACTGCCCGCAGGCACCGTTGAAAACCTGCTGAAGCCCGAGAACAAAGAAACCCTGGCAAAGATCCTGACCTGCCACGTTGTCGGCAAAGAAGTGATGTCGGATGCTCTGGGCGGCATGATCAAGGATGACGGCGGCAAGCACCCGGTCCCGACCCTGGGCGGCTGCACGCTGACCGCCAGCTACGAAGGCGACAAGATCCTGCTGACGGACGAGATGGGCAACGTGGCCACCGTCACCCAAGCTGACGTGAAACAGTCGAACGGCGTGATCCATGTGATCGACACCGTCATGCTGCCGAAGATGTAACCAGTGAAGGCAGCGGCGATCTGCATCCCAACGGATCGCCGCCTGTTCGCCTGCACGGGCCGGCCTGTTCATAGTCCCCACTAAGACCGATCCGTGAAAGGGGCCTTGCAGAGCAATCTGCAAGGCTCTTTGCGTTTTCGACATGCTTGGTTAAGCTCGCGTCATTCTGATCTGTCATTGCCAAGGATTCTATGATGCGCATTTTTCCTCTACGGCGCGTACTCGCCCTGCTTTTGTTGTGCATTTCAATGCTCACCGTGCCCCATCTCGCCACTGCCGAGGGCCGCACCATCATCGTTCTGGATGGATCTGGCTCGATGTGGGGCCAGATCGACGGCAGGCCAAAACTTGAAATCGCACGCGAGGCTTTGGCCGAAGTGCTGAAGAACATCCCCGCCGATACCGAACTCGGCCTGATCGCCTATGGCCACCGTGACAAAGGCTCGTGCGATGACATCGAAACCGTGGTTGCCCCCGCAAAAGGCACAGCACAAGCAATCTCTGACGCCGCCGCCAAGATGCAGTTTCTGGGCAAGACGCCACTGACCGAAGCCGTCCGCCGCGCTGCCGCTGAACTTCACTCAACCGAAGAAAAAGCCACCGTCGTGTTGATCACCGATGGCATCGAAACCTGCCAAGGCGATCCCTGTGCGCTGGCGCAAGAACTCGAATCCTCGGGCGTCGATTTCACCGCGCATGTGGTGGGCTTTGGCCTGACCAAGGATGAAGGCAAACAGGTCGCCTGCCTCGCCGAAGATACCGGCGGGCAATATATCACCGCCGACGATCTCGACAGCCTTAAGGTTGCGCTGCAAGCCACGGTGATCGCAGCCCCCGAACCCGCGCCCGCGCCGGAACCTGCGCCCGCGCAAGAGCCTGCAAAGCCCGCGCAGCTGGATCTGAACTTCCTGCCCACACTCGTGCTGGCCCCCGGTGTGAAGAAACCCGATGACAGCACCGATATCGCTTGGGAAATTCACGCCAAAAACGCCGATGGCACCACGGGCGACCGCATCACCACCGAATACAACACGGTGAAATCCTTCATCGAGCCGGGCGACTATCGCCTTGTCACCATACTGGATCAGGCGGTGCAGGAATCAGACATCACCCTGACCGCCGATAAACTCTCGGCACCCGAAATCGTGATGAACGCCGCACGGCTGATCCTGCACCCGAAACCCGATGCCGCAGGCGAGGAAAGCAAGGATGCCTCGGTCAACATCACCTCGACCAGCGCCATAGACACCACGAACTACGGGCCGTCGCGATTCTACCTGCCTGCGGGCGACTACACCATCAACGGCACCATGGGGCAGGCCAAAGTCACCGAAACCATCACCCTTAAACCCGGCGATCTGGTCGAGCGTGATCTGATCATCGGATCGGGGCTCGCTGTGGTCGACGGTTATTATGTCGAAGGCCTGCTGATGGAAAACACCCAGCACTCCGTCGAAATCCTCAGCGCAAAACAGGCACTGGACGGCAGCCACAACAGCATCACCACCAGCTACGGCCCCGGTGCAAAGTTTGAACTGTCGCCCGGCGATTACATCGCCCGCGTCAGCGAAGGCGGCGCCATTGCCGAAACCCCGTTCACCGTGAAGGCCGGAGAGCGCGTCAATGTCAGCGTCATCCTGCAAGCCGGCGTGCTGGCGGTGACAGCCCCCGGCGCGAGTGAGATCGGCATTTTCAAGGCCAAGGCCGATCTGGCCGGCAACCGCACGCAGATGTCGTTCAACTACGCCGACACCGTCACCATCGCCCTGCCCGAAGGCGATTATGTGATCGAGGCCGTGCGTGACGGCGTGAAAGCCGAAGCCACCGCCAAAGTCACCAAGGGCGAGCGCACCGAAACCACGGTTCCCTAACCGCAAACCCCTGCCAGCCGCGCCAAACCACCTTGACGAGGCCGCGCGGCTGGCATACCTGAAGGCCCATGCGGGTGTAGCTCAATGGTAGAGCAGCAGCTTCCCAAGCTGAATACGAGGGTTCGATTCCCTTCACCCGCTCCAATCACCTTTTGTGTTCCTATGCGCGGCAACCGGCGCTGACGCTTGGTTGCAAGCCACAGCTACCACGGATGCGATCCGAGGTGGCTTGCCTCAACTTGGCGACTGCGGATCAGATCTGCCATGGCCTTTGGCCGTTTCAGAACAACAGCTTATAGGTATTGCCGCGCGTATCCGTGGCCTCGCCGGTGCCGCTGGTGGTGCTGGAGCCCATCACGAAGGTGCCCTTGACCACGGTGCCATCCTTGCAGACGGCATAGATCTCACCGGTGTTGATGCCGCCCACCGATTCCACGCTGTTGTCAAACTTGCCGCCCGGACCGCCGCGCAGGGTCAACGATACGCCGCGGGTTTTCGAGACCACTTTCGGTGCCAGCGCCGACCAAGTGCCGCTGCATTTCGTCCGACCCGCCAGCCGGAACCGCAACGCGCCCGAAGTGCCCTCGGTCGTATCAGCCGTGGCATGGATCACCGGCGGCGGCGTTTCTTTCGCAAGTGGCCCTGCGGTGGGATAAAGCTGCATCTCGCTGCTGGAACCGCAAGCCGAAAGGCCAAGCAGAGCAATCAGGCCAAGGGTGCGTGCGGGCATGGGCTTTCCTTTCCGGGCAATGAAACGTCGGGCTTGGTTGTCCTAAGCCATCCCGCGCGCGCGCGCAACGCACCGCGCCACGCCGCACCGCGATTTGCAGCCGCACGCGCGGTTAAGCGCCCGGCCTCCCCCTTTCCCTTGCGCCCGCTCTGCGTTAGCAATCAGCAGCTTTCAGGAAAGGGAAGATCATGAGCGAGATCAAACGTATTGGCGTCGGCGCGCGGATGTCCGAAGCGGTGGCCTATAACGGCATCGTCTGGCTGGCAGGCCAGGTCGGCACGCCGGGTGCCAGCGTCACCCAGCAGACCAAGGATTGTCTGGCCGAGGTTGACCGGATTCTGGCCGAGGCTGGCACCGACAAGACCCGCATCCTGTCGACGCAAATCTGGCTGGCCGATATGGCAAGCTTTGGCGAGATGAACGCCGTTTGGGACGCTTGGGTTCCTGCTGGCCACACTCCGGCCCGCGCCACGGGTGAGGCCAAGCTGGCAACCCCCGACTATCTGGTGGAAATCATCGTCACCGCTGCGCTGAAGTGAAAAAAGAGGGGGGCTCTCCAGCCCCCCTCGCCCATTCCGGGCTCACCCTCCGGGCTGCTCTCAGCCGCGCAGATAATCCACAAGCGCCTGCGTCGAACCATCCTTGCCACTGGCATCGCCGCCCTCAAGGATCGGCTGCAACGCCAAAGCCAGTTCCTTGCCCAACTCCACGCCCCATTGGTCGAACGAATTCAGCCCCAGAATAACGCCTTCGACAAACACCCGGTGTTCGTAAAGCGCGATGATCTGGCCCAGCACAAACGGCGTCAGCTTTGGATAAACCAGCGTGGTCGACGGCCGGTTGCCGGGGAACACTCGATGGCGGGCCTGACGCTCCAGCTCATCGCCGACAGCGCCCTTTTTCTCCATGATCGCGCGGGCTTCATTCAGGCTGCGCCCGCGCATCAGTGCCTCGGATTGCGCAAGGCAATTCGACACCAACAGCAGATGCTGATGCGCCAGATCGGCCTCATGCCCAGCTTTGGCCACCATGAATTCGCAAGGCACCACGCGGGTGCCTTGGTGGATCAACTGATAGAACGCGTGCTGGCCGTTGGTGCCCGGCTCGCCCCAGACCACCGGGCCGGAATGGGTCGGCAGATCGCTGCCATCCATCGCCACCGACTTGCCGTTGCTTTCCATTTCCAACTGCTGAAGGTAAGCAGGCAAGCGGCTAAGCCGTTGATCATAGGGCAAAACCGCACGGCTGGCATAGCCGCAGATCTGGTTGTGCCAGATGCCGACCAAGGCCAGCAACACCGGCATATTCTGCGCAAAAGGTGCGGCCAGAAAATGCTCGTCCATGGCGCGGCCACCGGCGAGGAAATCTTCAAACGCCTCTGGACCCACCGCCAGCATCACCGCCAGACCAATCGGCCCCCAGACGGAATAGCGCCCGCCGACCCAATCTTCAAAGCCGAACACCCGCGCAGAATCGATGCCAAAGGCCGCCGTCTTGTCGGCCGCGGTCGAGACGGCTGCAAACTGCGCCGCCGGGTTGTTGACCTTTTCTGCCATCCACGCCCGCGCGGTTTCGGCGTTGGTCATGGTCTCAATGGTGGTGAAGGTTTTTGAGGCCACGATCACCAAAGTGGTTTCCGGGTTCAGACCCCGCACCACATCGGCAATATGCGCCCCATCGACATTGCTGACGTAATGCACGCGCGGCCCGTCATGATAGGGGGCCAGCGCCAAAGTCACCATGGCTGGCCCAAGGTCCGATCCGCCAATGCCTATATTGATCACATCGGTGATCTTGCCGCCCTGCCCGGTAAACTTGCCCGTGCGCACCTCACGCGCGAAAATCGCCATCCGCGCCTTGGTCTTGCGGATTTCCGGCATCACATCGACACCGTCGCACATCACCTTGGCCTCGATGCCTCCGCGCAGCGCGGTGTGCAAAACCGCACGGCCCTCGGTATCGTTGATCTTCTCACCACCAAACATCGCCGCGCGCTTTTCCGCCACGCCCGAAACCTCGGCCAGCGTCAGTAGCATCGCCTTGGCTTGCTCGTCGATATTGGTCTTGGAGTAATCCAGCCGCGCGCCTCCGGCATCAACGCTGAACGCCGCGGCCCTGCCCTTGTCCTCGAACAGCGACAGGATCGGCCGCCGTGCCACGCTCAGCGCATGATCCCGCAATGCTTGCCATTTTTCCGACATGACCTACTCCGACCAGTGAACAGTTGCATTATCCAACACCACCCGCACAGGAGCCTCCAGCGCAGACAGATTTGCCGCAGCCTCGATCGCCGCGCGTTTTTCCGGCCCGGTGATCAGGATGTGGATATTCTTCGCTTCCGCCAACACCCGCGCTGTCAGGGTGATGCGCGGCTCTCCGGCAGCCTCAGCCCGCAGCGCCATCAGCACCGGCGCATCAGGCGCCAGCGCCTCGGCCAGCAAATCGGCCCCCGGAAACAGGCTGGCGGTGTGCATATCCGCACCCATACCCAGCAGCAAAACCGTCAGGGGCAGATGCGGTGTGATCGCTTCCGACAGCGTTTCCAGCATCGCTTCTGGCTCTTCCGCCGCTGCATAAAGCGGGATAAGCTGCGCCGCACGGGCCTTTTCGACCAGCAACCGCTCTTTCAGCAGCCGCGTGTTCGACCGTGGGCTATCCTCGCCCACCCAACGCTCGTCATTCAGCATCACCGCGACATTCGCCCAATCGAGGTTCACCCCCGCCAGAATGTCAAAGATCGGCCCCGGCGTGGTGCCACCCGGCACCGACAGTGAGGCCCGGCCATACATGCTCAGTTCTTCCGAAAGCTGCGAGGCAATCTTGCCCGCCACATCCAGCATCATGAATTCGCGGTCAGGGTATGAGATAAAATTCATCCCTTGATCTCACGCCAACGTCGCCCATCGCGGTGCATCAACATCAAAGCATCCTCTGGTCCACTTGATCCCGGATCATAACCCTGCGGCTTGTCGCCCCGCGCTTCCCAACCGTCAATCAGCGGATCGGTCCAGGCCCAGGCGGCCTCAACCTCATCTCCGCGCATGAACAGGGTCTGGTTGCCCCGGATCACATCCATGATAAGCCGCTCATATGCGTCTGGCACATCCTCGGCCTCATCACCCAAAGCCGCTGCGAAACTCATGTCCAGCGGCACCTGCATCAAACGCATGCCCCCCGGCCCCGGTTCCTTGATCATCACCTGCAGTTCCATGCCCTCATTCGGCTGCAACCGTATCACCAGCACGTTTTCCTTCCAGCCCGAGGCATCGTCAAAGATCGAATGCGGCGGCTCTTTGAAGGTGATCGCAATTTCCGACGCCCGCGCCCGCAAGCGTTTGCCGGTGCGCAAATAGAACGGCGTGCCCTGCCAGCGCCAGTTCGACACATTCACCTTCAGCGCGATATAGCTTTCAGTCTTGCTGGCCGGATTTTCCGAATGCTCGACGTAAGAGCCCTCACCGCCTCCCGCCAGATACTGCCCGCGCACGATATGCTCCGGCTTCACCGGGTCCAGCGCCCGGATCACCTTCAGCTTTTCATCGCGCACCGCATCGGGGTCGAAATGATACGGCGGCTCCATCGCGATCAGACACAAAAGCTGCATCATATGGTTCTGCACCATATCCCGCATCGCCCCCGATTTGTCGTAATAAGCCCCCCGGCCATCGACACTGACCGTCTCGGCCACGGTGATTTGCACGTGATCAACGTATTCGGCCTTCCACAAAGGCTCAAACAGGATATTGGCGAACCGCACCGCCATCAGGTTCTGCACGGTTTCCTTACCCAAATAATGGTCAATCCGGTAAATCTGCGTCTCGGCGAAATGCTTGGCCAGCACCGCATTCAGCGCCTTGGCCGAGGCCAGATCACGCCCAAACGGCTTTTCCACCACGATCCGGCTCCAGGCATCGGCGATCTCGTGCAGATGCAACCGCTCGGCCAGATCGCCAAACAGGCTGGGCGCGACCGAGAAATAGAACGCCCGCACCACGTTCTCGCGCATCAGCCCCTTCAGCTTGGACCAACCACCCTCACCCACGGCATCAATCGAGACATAGCCGATCTTGTCAAGAAACTGCGCCACCACCTTCGCATCCTGACGGTCCTTCGGCACAAACTCGGCAATCGCCTCGGCCACCAGCGCACGGAACGATTCGTCGTTCAGATCGGCCCGCGCCGCCCCGATGATCCGGCTGTTTTCGGTCATCTGCCCGGCAAGGAAACGGCGATAAAGACCTGGCAAGATCTTGCGCTTGGCCAAATCGCCCGTGCCGCCAAAAATCACCAGATCAAAGGCATCTACCGGGATGACACGCGAAACCATTGGCTTACCTCGCAGCTTGGGCCAGATCAGAAGCGCTGTTAGCGCTAACGACGCCCTTTTAGCGCCGCGACTGCCACAAGTCTAGCACTGCTTGCACCTCGGCTGAAAGCCATTGCTGCATGGCAGCACGCCAAATCACACCTCGTCGGCGGCCATCCAGCGCACCCGCACCACGCCAGTCTCTGCGGCCAGCCGCTGCACCGCCTGCTCAACCGCATGTTCCGGCCCGTCTTCACCACCCACCAGCGCCGCAATCTCTATGCCATCGTCCTGTGTGCGCAGGCTGATTTCTTGCAAATGCAAACCGCCGACCGCAAGGCCGCGCAACAACAGCGCCCTCATGGATGCCTCGTCCTCGGCGGCGCAGGCCAGCAGCACGCGGTATGACCGCGTCACCGGCACCCCCGCTTTGGTGTGGCGTTTGAGAAACTTCACCAAGGGCCGCAACCCAAGGTTCACGAACACCACAAGCCCGGTCAGCACCAGCGCAAACGGCCAAGCCCCCACGCCCGCCAGCAAACCGATCCCCGCCGAACACCACAACGTCGCCGCCGTGTTCAGCCCATGCACGTTGAAACCATCGCGAAAGATGATGCCCGCGCCTAGAAAACCGATGCCCGAAACCACCTGCGCCGCCACCCGGCTGGGGCTGGCGTCATGCTCAACCAACTGGCTGAACACCACAAAGCCCGCAGCCCCCAAAGCCACCAGCGCATTGGTGCGCAGCCCCGCCATCCGCTGCCGCACCTGTCGCTCTGATCCGATCAGGGCGCCGCAGGCCAAAGCCACGGTCATATTCAGGGCAGCGGCGGTAAGGGCAATAGCCATCGGGTTTCCTGTCTGTTTGTAACAGTTTTATGACAGGAAATTAAACACTATGACAAGCAGTTAACCAATCAAGCGTCGAGTTCGGCATCCCAATACAGATAATCCATCCAGCTATCGTGCAGATGGTTCGGAGGAAAGCGCCGGCCATGCGCCTGCATCTCATCCGCGGTGGGCATCTTTGGCGCGCGCGCCAGATGCAGCCCAGCCTGCTTCAACGACCGTGAGCCTTTGCGCAGATTGCAGGGCGAACAGGCCGCCACCACATTCTGCCAGCTTGTCACCCCGCCCCGGCAACGCGGCACCACATGGTCAAAGGTTAGATCGCCTTTGGCGCCGCAATACTGGCAGCAGAATTCGTCGCGCAGAAAAAGATTAAAGCGCGTGAAGGCCACGCGCTTTTGAGGTCTTACATAGTCTTTCAGCACCACGACGGAAGGTATGCGAAACTCTTGTCGTTGGCTGCGCACCACATGGTCATATTCGGCCAATATCTGCACCCGGTCCAGCACCGCCGCCTTGATCGCCTCTTGCCAGGGCCACAGCGACAGCGGGTAATAGCTTAAGGGTCGGAAATCCGCATTCAACACCAACGCCGGAAAATGCTTCAAGCTCGCCGGGTCGCGGGTAAACTGAGTTCTGAAATCGCCGTCCATTCCGCAAGAGACTCCGTATTTCAACAGTCGTCAACAGGGTGCAGTCGCCTTGGGCACAACCATATCTGGCGATTTGCCAAGTTCAAGCCCAAGATATGCGGCAAGCTGCCCGGTCTTGATCACAACAGAATGACAGCAGCGCCACGGGCGCCCTGCGGCCAAGATTTAGGCAATATCGCAAGCCCGTGGCGCATTTTCCCGCCGATGCTGGGTGATGGGTCTTTCCAGACCACTCACGCCTCGCTATCACGCCAAAAACCCGGAGGAACCTGATGCCGCTCTCGCGCCGCGCCCTGTTGTCGTTAAGCCTCAGCGCCCTGACGCTCGCCGCCTGCGGCAGCCCAAAGCCGCCGAAAACGCCCGAGCGCGCCACCGGCGATACGCCACAAATGCACGCGCTGATCGCGAAATGGGCGAAGATTCACGGCATACCCGAAAGCCTGCTCCACCGGCAAATCCGCAAGGAAAGCGGCTATAATGCCGGCGCGCGCAACGGCCCCTATTACGGCCTGTTGCAGATCCATCCCCGCACCGCCGCCACAATGGGCTATCGCGGCCCGGCCGAGGGTTTGCTGGATGCCGAAACCAACCTGCATTACGCCGGAAAATACCTGCGCGGCGCTTGGCTCGTGTCGCGTGGCAACGAAGACCGCGCGATGATGTGGTATTCCAAGGGCTATTATTACGAGGCCAAACGGATGGGCATCCTGCAAGAAACCGGTCTGCGCGGCTAGGCGGAAAACGATGCGTTTTCCGGCCCGATTTCTGTGCCAGAAATCGCCCGCCGCGGCAAAAGTGTTAATTTTTTCTTAAAATGCTAAGGTCAAGCGCTTGATAACGCTTGACCTTTTTTGGTCCCGCGTTGGGACCTCAGTACCAGGCATCCCCCATCGAGGCTTTCTTGGCCTCGACAAACTCCCTCAAGCCTTGGGCAATTCCAGCATCGAAGGCCGGTGCCTCATATTCCGCCAGCCGCTTTTTCCACAGCTTGTTGGCCCGATACGCCGCATCATGCGACCCCGCCGCCTCCCATTTTTCAAACGGCTCGTTATCCGACAAATCACTGTCCCAGAACGCGGTCTCATAATGGGCCATCGTGTGCGAGCAGCCAAAGAAATGATTGCCCGGCCCCACTTCCGCAAAGGCCTCCACCGCCAACTGATCGTCGTCGATCTTGATGCCGTCCAGATAGGAATGCAGGCTACCGCACAGGTCAGCGTCCAGCATGAATTTCTCGTAAGACATGCTCAGCAAGCCATCAAGGAACCCTGCCGAGTGCAGGATAAAATTGGCCCCGCAATGGATCGCCGCCAACATCGACATCGTCCCCTCCATCATCGCCTGCGCATCGGGCAGTTTAGAGGTGGTAAAATTCCCCGAACACCGCAGCGGCAACCCCAGCCGCCGCGCCAACTGCCCGATCACCATGCTGCCAATCGCAGGCTCCGGCGTCCCAAACGTGGGGCTGCCCGACCGCAGGCTCATCGAGGACAGGAAATTGCCGAAAATCACCGGCGCGCCCTTACGTTCCAACTGGGTCAAGGCACACCCTGCCATCGTCTCGGCCAAAGATTGCGCGATCCCGCCCGCAGACGTCACCGGCCCCATCGCTCCGCCCAGGATGAACGGCACCACCACCGCCGCCTGATTGGCCCGCGCATAGGCCCGCAGAGCGTTGGTCATGGTGCCGTCCCAGACCAAGGGCGAGTTGACGTTCACATTGCCAAGAATAACGCAGTTATCATTCACAAACTCCCGGCCAAAGACGATCCGGCTCATCTCGATACTGTCTTCGGCGCGCTCCTCGGATGTCACCGATCCCATATAGGGCCGATCCGACAGCGTCAGATGCGCCATCACCATATCCAGATGCCGCTTGTTCACCGGAATATCGGTCGGCTCGCAGATCGTGCCGCCGGAATGGTGGAAATTCGGGCTGGATTGCGCGAGCTTGATGAAATTCTGGAAATCTTCCAGCGTGCCAAACCGCCGCCCCCGGTCCAGATCCATCACAAAAGGGCTGCCATAGGCGGGCGCGAACACCACGTTCTTGCCGCCGATCCGCACCGAATTGGCGGGGTTGCGGGCGTGTTGGGTGAACTCATTCGGTGCCGATTTCAGGATTTCGCGCAGCATCCCCGGCTCAAACTTCACCAGCAGGCCATCGACCTTTGCCCCGGCTCGCTTCCAGTGGTCCAAGGCCACAGCATCGTCGCGAAATTCGATGCCGGTTTCTGCCAAAATCCGGTCGGCGGCATGTTCCACCTTCAGCAGATTTTCCTCTGACAGCACGTCATAGGTTGGAATATTGCGCACAATATAAGGCCGCCCGATGCCGCCGCCCTTTTTCGCCCGCTCGACCTGCCGCGCTTGCCGCCCCGATCGCACGCCCTGAACCGTCATGGTTTCCTCCCTCGACACCTGTGTCAAGGATGCGCCGATTGGGGCTGGGGTCGCGGTCAACTCCGACTGTTGAAGGTCAGTTTCCGCCTCTTTGCAGCGGAAACCGACATTGCAGACTCAGGTAATCACATCGGGCGCCACACGCCCGGTGAAGGCCTCGATCTGTGCCAGCGTATGTGCCGCACGGATCACCGGGGCGAGCGCCGCTTGCGGGTCAAGGTCAAGGCCGTCCGGCCCCGCCGCATAGCGTTCCAGATAAAGCCGCAGCGTCGCCCCCTCGGTGCCAGTGCCCGACAGTCGCAGCACGATGCGGCTGCCATCCGCGAACAGAATCCGCACGCCCTGCGCCTTGGAAACCGAGCCGTCGACCGGATCGGTATAAGCGAAATCATCCGCCGCCTGCACCGTCAGCCCCTCCAGCGTTTTGCCGGGCAGGCCCGCGAGGCTGCCGCGCAGCGCGGCCATCATCGCATCTGCCTTGTCGCTGGCAATCGCTTCAAAATCGTGGCGGCTGTAGTAGTTGCGGCCAAATTTTGCCCAATGCTCCGCCAAGATCGCCGCCACCGACTGCTTGCGCACCGCCAGAATGTTCAGCCACAGCAGGATCGCCCAAAGCCCGTCTTTCTCGCGCACATGGTCCGATCCAGTGCCGAAACTTTCCTCACCGCAGATCGTCGCACGACCCGCATCCAACAAGTTGCCGAAGAACTTCCAGCCCGTCGGGGTCTCATAGCTTTCAATGCCCAGCGACGCCGCAACCCGGTCCGCAGCCGCCGAGGTCGGCATCGAACGCGCGATACCCTTCAGACCAGTTTTATAGCCGGGGGCCAGATGCGCGTTGGCGGCCAGCACCGCAAGGCTATCGGATGGCGAGACATAAACCCCCGCCCCCACAACCATGTTGCGGTCGCCGTCGCCATCGCTGGCGGCACCGAAATCCGGGGCATTTGCCCCGAACATCTCGTCCATCAGCGCCTTGGCCCAGGTCGGGTTCGGGTCTGGATGCATACCGCCGAAATCCGGCAAAGGCGTTGCGTTCACACAAGTGCCCGCCGCAGCGCCCAAGCGTTTCTCCAGAATTTCAACGGCATAGGGGCCCGTGACCGCGCACATGCTGTCCATGCGCATCCGAAAACCGCCCTTGAACATCGCGGCGATGGCGGGAAAATCGAACAGGCTTTCCATCAGCGTGGCATAATCGGCAACCGGATCAACTACATCGACAATCATCTGCCCGACAGCGGTGCGGCCGATTTTCGACAGGTCAATATCGGCGGTCTCCAGCGTGTGATACTGGGTGATTTCAGTCGTACGTTTGTACATAGCCTCGGTCACGCCCTCGGGTGCCGGGCCGCCGTTCGACATGTTGAACTTGACGCCGAAATCCTCATTCGGCCCGCCGGGGTTGTGCGAGGCCGACATGATGATGCCGCCATCGGTCTTGTTCAACCGGATCAGATGGCTGGCCGCAGGCGTCGACAGGATCGCGCCCTGCCCGATGATCACGCGCGCCGCCCCATTCGCCGCCGCCATCCGCAAGATCACCTGTGCTGCGGTATCGTTGAAATAGCGCCCGTCGCCGCCCAGAACAAAGGTCTTTCCCTGCGCGCCCACCACATCGAAAATCGCCTGCACGAAATTCTCAAGATAGTGCTTGCCCATGAACACCGGAGTTTTCTTGCGCAGGCCAGAGGTGCCGGGCTTTTGCCCCGCGATGGGTTGAGTGGAAATCGTGGTCATGTGGAGCCTCCGGTCAGCAGCGGTTCAAAGACGAAAATCGATTGCGGCGGCATTTCCAGCCGCGCGGTATGCAATTCGGGCGCAAGGTCGGGCCGTGTGGTGTCCAGGATCAGCCGCCACTGCGCTGCAGTTTCCGGCAGGCGCAGTGCCACAGCCCCCCCGCCGTTGAACACCACATACAAAGCGTCGGGCTGATCGGGGCCTTGCGCTGCCATACGCAACTCTAGCCCGATGCAGCGGAATGCGGGATCGTGCCAATCGTTCGGGCTGGGGATCGCCGCATCGGCCCTGCGCCAGATAACATCGGGCAGGCCATCCGACAGGCGTTTTTGCGAATGCAGGAACTGCTTTTGCCGCAGCACCGGATGGGCTTTGCGCAAAGCGGTCAGGCGGGCGACAAAAGCGATCAGCGCCTTGTCGGCCATGCCCCAATCAATCCGGGTCAGATCGTTGTCCTGCGCATAGGCGTTGTTGTTGCCCGCCTGGCTGTGGCCCAACTCATCCCCCGCCAGCAGCATCGGCGTGCCTTGGCTCAGCAGCAATGTGGCCAGCAGGTTGCGCTTGCGCAGATCGCGGGCAGCGCGGATTGCAGGGTCGGCGCTTGGCCCCTCGACACCCATATTGTCGGCGTGGTTGTCGTCATGGCCGTCGCGGTTATCCTCGCCATTGGCCAGATTGCGCTTGATCGTGTAGCTGACAAGGTCTTCCAGCGTGAAGCCATCATGCGAGGTGATGAAATTCACCGAAGATGTCGCCGGGCGGCGCGCATGGTCGAACTTGTCAGCAGACCCCAGCAGCCTGCGCGAAAACTCAGGTGCCAGGCCCGCATCATTGCGCCAGAACCGCCGCATCCCGTCGCGGTATTTGTCGTTCCATTCCGAGAACGGCGCAGGGTATGCCCCCAGTTGATAGCCACCGGGGCCAATGTCCCAAGGCTCGGCAATCAGCTTCACCCCCGCCAGCACCGGATCTTGCCGCATAGCGTCAAAGAATCCGCCCTGTGGGTCAAAGCCATTCGGCTCTCGCCCCAACACCGAACACAGATCAAAGCGGAAGCCGTCGATATGCACCTCTTGCACCCAATAACGCAGGCTATCCATCACCATGCGCAGCACCGCCGGGTTGGTCAGATCCAGCGTGTTGCCGGTGCCTGCATCATTGGCATAATGCCGCCCGCCCTGAATAAGCCGGTAATAGCTGGTGTTGTCCAAGCCGCGGAACGACAGGGTTGGCCCCCAAGCATCGCCCTCGCCGGTGTGGTTGTAAACCACATCCATCACCACCTCGAGCCCCGCCGCATGCAGCGCCTTCACCATCGCCTGCATCTCGCGCAAAGGCGCTGCGGTGCCATAGCGCTGTTCGGGGGCAAAGAAGCCCATGGTCTGATAGCCCCAATGGTTGCGCAGCCCCTTGGCGACCAGAAAGCGGTCATCAAAATAGGCCTGCACCGGCAGCAACTCCACCGTGGTGACGCCAAGCCGTTTGAAATGCTCAATCATCACCGGATGCGCCAAGCCCGCATAGGTGCCGCGCATTGCCTGCGGAATGCCGGGGTGGCGCATGGTCAGCGCTTTGACATGCGCCTCGTAAATCACCGTGTCAGCCATCGGGATCAGCGGCGGGCGGTCATTGCCCCAGTGAAAGCCAGGGTCCACCACCACCGATTTCGGCACCGCA
Source organism: Cypionkella sinensis (assembly GCF_042646385.1). Classification (NCBI taxonomy): domain Bacteria; kingdom Pseudomonadati; phylum Pseudomonadota; class Alphaproteobacteria; order Rhodobacterales; family Paracoccaceae; genus Cypionkella; species Cypionkella sinensis. The sequence continues at coordinate 915,403 of NZ_JBHRTO010000001.1, forward strand.
AAGGCACTGTCGCGCGGATCAAACGAGCCATCGCCGCGTGAGGCGCCAATCTTGTAGCCCATCACCGCATCCGACCAGCGCAAGCGCCCCGCCAAGCCGCGCGCGTAAGGGTCGATCAGCAGTTTATGCGGATTGAACCGCAGCCCCTCATCCGGCGCATAAAGGCCATAGGCGCGCAATCCGTAAAGCTGCCCCGCCGACAATCCCGCCACATGCAGATGCCAGACATCGCCTTCACGGTCGGCAAACGGCAAGCGCGCCTGCTCACGCCGACCATCGGGCGAGTAAAGACACAGCTCCATCGCGGTGGCATGCGCGGAAAACACCGCAAAATTCACGCCGTCATCGGTCAGCGTCGCCCCCATCGGCCAAGGCCGCCCGGCAGAGGTTGCGTAACCCGACAGGCTCACGCCAGCATTTCCGCATAAAGGGCGGCATAAGCGGCGGCAGAGGCCTCCCATCCCACTGGCTGCTTCATCGCGTTCTTCTGCACCTGCGTCCAAACCGGCTTGTTCGCATAAAGCTGCAACAACTGCCGCAGCGCCTGCCCGAAGCCTGTCGCATCAACCGGATGAAACACGATCCCCGTCGCCACCCCCGCCGTCAGCGCCGCCGGGCTGGCATGGATCACCGTATCGGCCAAGCCACCAACGGCAGAGACCAAAGGCACCGTGCCATAGGCCAGCCCATACATCTGCGTCAGCCCGCAAGGCTCGAACCGGCTGGGCACCAGCACCGCATCGCCTGCCGCAAACAGTCGGTGGCTGTAAGCCTCATCATAGCCAATCTTGACGGAAACCCGGCCAGGAAACCGCGCTTCCAGCCTGCGCACGGCAGCCTCAAGCAGCGGGTCGCCCGACCCCAATATCGCCAGACCGCCGCCACCCGCGATGAAATCCGGGATACAAGCCTCCAGCAGATCAATGCCCTTCTGGTCGGTCAACCGGCTGACCAGCACCGCCAGCGGCCCCGGCACATCCAGCCCCGCATCAGCACAGAACGCCGCCCGGTTCGCGGCCTTGCCTTTCAACGATTTCAGCGAATACGGCACAGGCTCCGCCGCTGGCGACCAAACCCCCGTATCAACCCCATTCAAGATGCCCGACACCGCCGCCCCGCGCTGCGCGATCACGCCCTCCAGCCCCATGCCAAACTCTGGCCGCATCAACTCGGCGGCGTAATTCGGCGACACCGTGGTGATGCGGTCAGCGCAGACCAAGCCCGCCTTCAGGCTCGACAGCCCGCCATAATATTCCAACGCGCCGGGGTAAAACTGATCATAAGGCAGCCGCAAATCGTTCAGCGCCTGCGCCGGGGCCCAGCCTTGAAACGCGATATTGTGGATGGTCAGCACCGAAGCCACGCCACCCGAGCCGCCGTAATACAGATAGGCCGGTGCAAACCCAGCCTGCCAATCATGCGCGTGCAGGATATCGGCCTTCCAGCCGTCAATGCCATCGCGCGCCATCCTTGCTGCCACCCAAGACAGCGCCGCAAACCGCCGCGCATTGTCAAACCAATCGCCACCGGGGCCAGAATACGGCCCGCCCTCACGGTCATACAAATGCGGCGCATCCAGCAGCATCATCTGCAAGCCGTCGATTTCCCCCGCCATAACCCGCGCATCGCCGCCAAAAAGGTTCTGCTCGGACCAGACCTCGTCCAGATCGTCCAACCGCGGCCGCAAAGCGCGATAGGCCGGCATCAGCACCCGCATATCCCAGCCAACCTTGGCCAAAGCCCCCGGCAAAGCGCCCACGACATCCGCAAGACCGCCCGTCTTGATCATCGGCACACATTCCGATGCCACAGACAACACCCGCCCCCGAATTTCAGCCGCGTCCTGCATGGTCATCCTCTCTGCTCAAATATCCTCGGGAGAGGTCTGGAGAGGGTCGAGACCCTCTCCAGCCTTTCAGCCCAAGTGCCGCTTTCAGGACAATGCCCGCGCCCGCGCGTCAAGCATATCCTGTGTGATCAACACGATACCATTGTCAGTGCGGCGGAACCACTTGGCATCCGCCTCCGGGTCTTGCCCAACCACAAGTCCGTCGGGGATGATCACCCCCCGGTCGATCACGCAATTCTTTAACTCGGCATTGCGGTTCACGATCACCTGCGGCAAGGCCACCACGTAATCCAGCGTGCTGAACGAATGCGTCCGGCAGCCGGTGAACAACAGCGAGTTGCGCACCTCCGACCCCGACACGATGCAATCGCCCGACACCAGCGACGACACCGCCATGCCCCGCCGCGATTCCTCATCATGAATGAACTTCGCGGGCGGCAGGATTTCCGAATAGGTCCAGATCGGCCAGCTTTGATCGTAGATATCCAGCTTTGGCACAAAATCGGTCAGATCGATATTGGCCTGCCAGAACGCATCAATCGTCCCCACATCGCGCCAGTAAGGTTCTGTCTCCAACCCCGATTTCACGCAAGAATCGGCGAACTTATGCGCCACCGCTTTGCCGTTCTTCACGATCTCGGGGATCAGATCATTGCCGAAATCATGGCTGGAATTGTCATCCGCCATATCGCGGATCAACAGATCACGCAGGAAGGCCCAGTCGAAAATGTAAATCCCCATCGACGCCAAAGCATGCTCCGGGTCGCCGGGGATCGACGGCGGATCGGCGGGTTTTTCCAGAAACGAGGTGATGCGCATATCCTTGTCGACATGCATCACCCCAAACGCCGTCGCCTCCATACGCGGCACGGTCAGACAGCCGATGGTCACATCGGCCTTGCTGTCAACATGCTGCTTCAGCATCACCTCGTAATCCATCTTGTAGATGTGATCACCGGCCAGCACGACGATGTATTTCACGCCATAAGAATCAACGATATCAATGTTCTGCGCCACAGCATCGGCGGTGCCCAGATACCATTTGTTCTCATCCACGCGCTGCGACGCCGGCAAGATATCCAGATATTCATTCCGCTCGGCCCGGAAAAACCCCCAGCCGCGCTGCATGTGGCGGATCAGACTATGCGCCTTGTATTGCGTGGCAATCGCCATTTTGCGGATGCCCGAGTTCAGCGCATTCGACAGGGCAAAGTCGATGATCCGGGTCTTGCCGCCAAAATACACCGCAGGCTTGGCACGACGGTCTGTCAGCTCTTTCAGCCGAGAGCCGCGCCCCCCTGCCAGAACAAAAGCCATAGCCTGCGACGACAGACGGGCATTGGGTCTTGGTTGCATCTTAGTCCTCCCATTACGCAGGCCTGCACCCGCTTTTATACTGTATCTTCAACCCTGCCGCAGCCAGACCGCCGACAACGGCGGCAGATTGACCGAGGCCGAGTGTGGGCGGCCATGATGCGGGATGGCTTCCGCCTCAACGCCACCCAGATTGCCACGGTTCCCTCCTCCGTAAACCGCAGCATCCGTGTTCAGAATTTCCGTCCAATGTCCGCCTGCAGGCAAACCAACCCGATAAGCCCGGTCGACCGGCGTCATATTGACCAGCGCCACCACCATCGGATCGCCCGCGTGGCCCTTGCGCACCCAAGCATAAACCCCGGCTTCGGCATCGTTGCTTTCAATCCACTCAAACCCCTCAGGCCGGGTGTCATTGACATGCAGCGCCGCCACCTCGCGGTAAACCCGGTTCAGATCGCGGACAAGGTTCTGGACGCCTTGATGCGCCGGGATCTCCAACTGATGCCAATCAAGGCTTTGATTGTGGTTCCATTCGCGGCCTTGCGCGAATTCGCAGCCCATGAACAACAGCTTCTTGCCCGGATGCGCCCACATGAAGCCATAGTAAGCCCGCAGGTTTGCGAACTTCTGTTCACCATCGCCGGGCATCTTCTCCAACATGCTGCCCTTGCCATGCACAACCTCGTCATGGCTGATCGGCAGGATGTAGTTTTCCGACCAAGCGTAGTGCAGCCCAAAGGTCATCTGGTGATGATGATAGCGGCGATAGATCGGGTCTTTGTGCATGTAAGACAGGGTGTCATTCATCCACCCCATGTTCCATTTAAAGCCGAAACCTAGGCCACCGTGGTTCACCGGGCGCGACACGCCGGGAAACGCCGTGCTTTCCTCGGCCACCGTCATCACGCCCTGCGCCTCGCCATAAGCCGTGATGTTCATGTTTTGCAGCACGGCAATCGCTTCGTAATTCTCGCGCCCGCCGTCTTTGTTTGGCACCCACTGACCCGCCTCGCGGCTGTAATCGCGGTAAAGCATCGAGGCCACCGCGTCCACCCGCAGCCCGTCCAGATGGTATTCTTCCAGCCAATACAGGGCGTTAGAGACAAGGAAGTTCGAAACCTCCACCCGACCGTAGTTGTAGATCAGCGTGTTCCAATCCTGATGGAAGCCTTCGCGCGGGTCTTGATGTTCATACAAAGCCGTGCCGTCAAACCGCCCCAACCCATGCGCATCGGTCGGGAAATGCCCCGGCACCCAATCCAGTAGTACGCCAATGCCGCGCTGGTGTGCGGCATCCATGAAAGCGCGGAACTCGTTGGGTGTGCCGTGGCGGATGGTCGGCGCAAACAACCCGACGGGCTGATAGCCCCACGATCCATCGAACGGATATTCGGAAACCGGCATCAGCTCGATATGGGTAAAGCCCATGTCGGCAACATATGTGACCAATTGTTCGGCAAGCTCGGTATAAGACAGCATCCGGTCGCCCGGCGCACGTTTCCACGATCCCAGATGCACCTCATAAACCGAAATCGGCGCGTCAATCGTCTGCTTGGCACCGCGCGATGCCATCCAGTCGCCATCGTGCCAGGTCGGATTGTCGATCTGCCGCACAACGCTGGCATTTTTCGGCGCGTGTTCCGAGCCAAACCCAACCGGATCGGCCTTCAGCGGCAGCAAAACCCCACCGGGGCCACGAATTTCGTACTTGTAAGCCTCGCCCTCGGCAATCGCGGGCAGGAAAGTCTCCCACACCCCGGTGCCGCCGCGACGGCGCATCGGATGGCGGCGGCCATCCCATTGGTTAAAGTTGCCCACCACCGAGACACGTTCCGCATTCGGCGCCCAGACCGCGAAATGCGTGCCCAAAACCCCTTCATGCGTGATCACATGCGCGCCCAGCACCTGCCAAAGCCGCTTGTGGCTGCCCTCGCCCAGCAGATATTCGTCCAACTCGCCCAGCACCGGACCGAAAGCGAACGGATCTTCACATTCCCATTCCGCACCATGGCCCTGCCAGCGCAAACGATAGTCGGATTTGCGTGCAAGCTCGGCCACAAACAGCCCTGGCGCACCTTTGACCGCAACTGCCTCGACCGGCTTGCCGGCTTTTCCCGGCAATACGAACATCCGTTCGGCACCGGGATCAAACCCCAGCACAACCCATTTGCCGCCGCGCTTGTGCAATCCCAGAACAGAAAATGGGTCGCCATGACGCCCCTCGGCAATCGCGTGCGCCGCACCGGGGTCAATCAGCAGATCAGTCATGGCAACCTCTTGATATTAAAGCGCAGATTGAATCGTCCAGACGTCTTTCATATAGCTGCGGATGGTGCGATCCGAACTGAAGAAGCCAGATCGCGCCGTGTTCAATGCGGCCATTTTAATCCAGGCATCCCGATCCGCATAGGCGCTATCCACGCGGTTTTGCGCCTGATCGAACGAGTCGAAATCCGCCGCGACCAAGAAGTAGTCGTGGTGCCAGACCCGGTGCACCAGACCATGATAGCGGTCTTTCTGATCCGGGCTGAACTGACCCTCGGCAATCGCCTGCAGCACACCTTGCAGCGCCACGCTGGCGTCAATCGCCTTGCGCGATTGCTCGGGGTCTTCGCGCCGCTTCATGGCCTCATCCGTGGTCATGCCGAAAAGGAAGAAGTTCTCAGCGCCCACCTCGGCCAGAATTTCCACATTCGCGCCGTCCAGCGTGCCAATCGTCGGCGCGCCGTTCATCATGAACTTCATGTTGCCGGTGCCGGATGCCTCTTTCCCCGCCGTGGAAATCTGCTCTGACAGGTCAGCCGCCGGCACCAGACGCTCTGCCATGCTGACGTTGTAATTCGGCGGATAGACCACTTTCAGCAGATCGCCGACCTGAGCGTCAGCATTAATAACCGTCGCCACATCATTGATAAGATGGATGATTTCCTTGGCCACCGCATAGCCCGGCGCCGATTTGCCGCCAAAGATCTTCACCCGCGGCACCCATGGGCCGTTTGGATTGGCCTTGATGCGCTGATAATGCGCGACCGTTTGCAGGATGTTCAAAAGCTGCCGTTTGTATTCGTGGATACGCTTGACCTGCACATCGAACAGCGCATCGGGCGAGACCGTGACACCACATTCTTGCTCGATCCAGCCTTCCAGCGCCACCTTGTTGGCACGCTTGGCAGCGTCAAACTTGGTGCGGAAGCCGCTGTCATCGACAAACGCCTCCAGCCCTTTCAGACGATCCAGATCGTCCTCCCAGCCATCGCCAATCGCACTGGTGATCAGCCCTGACAGCGGACGGTTCGACATTTTCAGCCAGCGGCGCGGCGTCACGCCATTGGTTTCATTGATGATCCGGCCCGGATGCAAGGAGTTCAACTCGGGGAACAGGTTTTTCTTCACCAGATCCGAATGCAGCGCCGACACACCATTCACCTTATGCGCCATGATGAACGCAAGTTCACCCATCCGCACTTCCTGATGCTTGACGATGCCGATGTAGTGGGGCGGATTGAAGGTGCGGCGGTGCCAGCTGTCGATGCGTTCAACAATCTGCATATGGCGCGGCAGCGTGTTGCCAAAGGTATAGGTCGCCCACCGCTCCAGCGCTTCGGGCAGCAGGGTGTGGTTGGTATAGCCAAGGCAATCGCGCGCCGTTTCCAGCGCATCCTCAAAGCCCATGCCGTTTTCGTCGACCAGCAGGCGGATCAGTTCTGGCCCGGCAATCGCCGGGTGGGTGTCGTTCATCTGAATGGCGACATGCTTCGGCAGACTGCGCAGATCGGAATGGCTGGCCTTGAAACGGCGCAGAATGTCTTGCAACGCCGCCGAGGTCAGGAAGAACTCCTGCTTCAGGCGCAATTCCTTGCCCTGGTAAGTGGTGTCATCGGGATAGAGCACCCGCGACAGCGTGCGCGCCAGCGCCTCTGGCTCTGCCGCAGCGGCATAATCACCGCGGTTGAACCGCTCCAGATCGAACAATTGCGTCGGTTTTGCCGACCACAGTCGCAGAGTATTGGCCCATTTGCCCTGCCAGCCGATCACCGGCGTGTCATAGGCCGAGGCCAGCACGGTTTCGCCCGGCACCCAGATGTCGCGGCCGTCACGGCTTTCCATATGGCCCTTGAACGGGATGGTATAGGCACTTTCAGGCCGCGCGAATTCCCACGGGTTGGTCTGCGACAGCCAATCCTCGGGCATCTCAACCTGTTGGCCACGCTCAAAACTTTGCCGGAACAGACCATGCTCATAGCGGATGCCATAGCCGTAGGCCGGGCAGCCCACCGTCGCCATGCTTTCCATGAAACACGCGGCCAACCGCCCCAGACCACCGTTGCCAAGCGCGGCATCCGGCTCGCCCTCCACCAGCGCGTGCAGGTCCTGACCGAAATCCGCCATCACCTCTTGCGCCACATCGCGCAGGCCAAGGTTGACAGTGGCATCCTCCAGAAGCCGCCCGATCAGAAACTCCATCGACAGGTAATAAACCCGCTTGCGATCCTCGGCCCAAGTACGACGGGTCGAGGCGAACCACGGCTCCATGATCCGATCCCGAATGGCGAAGGAAAGCGCCATGCGCCAATCATAACCGCTGGCATTTGCCGGATCCTTGCCAATCGTGAAGGTCAGGTGCCGCAGCACGTCGGTTTTCAACAAGGCGGGGGTCAGGTCCATATCCTTCAAAGCACATTCCACATCGTTACATTTCGTTTCGTCACGAGCCTATTCCACTTCCCAGCCGGGTCAAGCAAGCCCGCACACATCCGGCACGACCTTTTTTCACCACAAACTCGGTTCCGGCGCGACCCCTTCAAACCGCTTTCTTGTTACCGCAAACAGTTTCATATTTCACCATGTTTTTCGTTCTATTAGCGGCAAAATTGCGATCAAAGCGCTTTGACATTCGCGGCATTTGCCGATGAGGCATCGCGACCGTTGCAGCACAACCGTGCCGGGCGCATTGTTGTATCTGATCTGAATCAAGGCGGGCCGCCTGAAACTGCGCCAAACTTAAGAAAATCTTGCCCAGTTAGGAAAGCCCATGCGTCTGACCACACGCACCAATCTGGCGATGCGCACGCTGATGTTCTGCGCCGTCAACAAGGACCGCATCGTGCGAAAACACGAAATTGCGGTAGCTTGTGGTGCATCCGAGAACCATTTGGCACAAGTCATTCATCTGCTCGCACGACAAAAGCTGCTGACAACCCGGCGCGGGCGCGCGGGCGGGCTGATGCTGGGCTTTGCAGCCTCCGAGATCACGGTGGGCCGGGTGTTTCGGATTTTCGAATCCGTGCTGCCCTTCACCGATTGCGCTGAACATACCGGCTCTTGCCCGCTTTCGGGGGCCTGTCGGTTGAAGTGCCTGCTCACCAGCGCGCTGGATGGCTTTTATACCGCCTTGGATGCGGTCAGCCTGCAAGACCTTGTCGGCGGCAACACCGATCTGGAACGCCTATTGCGCATTGACTGAGCTGCGCTGCGACAGGCCGTGCAAAATCGGGCAATCCGGGCGCTGATCGCCGTGGCAGGCCTGCACAAGATCGGCCAAGGTGCTTTCCATGGCGCGCAACTCGGTGATCTTCGCCCTGATCTGGTCCAGATGCGCCGCGGCCAGCGCCTTGACATCCGCGCTTGCCCGGTCGCGATCTTCATAAAGCGCCAGTAGCGCCCGACATTCCTGAATAGAGAATCCCAAAGACCGCGCCCGCGCCACAAATGCCAGCTTGTGCAGATCGTTCGGCCCGAAAGCGCGATAGCCATTCTCGCTGCGCGCGGGCTTGATCAGGCCGATGTCTTCATAATAGCGGATGGTTTTGGCAGGCAAACCCGCCGCTTTGGCGACTTCGGCGATATTCATCGCGGCACCCCTTTGAAGCGCCGCAAACGCAGCGCGTTGAACAGAACGAAAACCGACGACAGCGCCATCGCCCCCGCGGCCAGCATGGGGGAAAGCTGCGGGCCACCAAACGGCACCAGAACCCCCGCAGCCACCGGCACCAGCGCCGCATTATAGCCAAAGGCCCAAGTCAGATTTTGCCGGATATTGCGCATGGTTGCGCGCGAAATCTGCAACGCGCGCACCACGCCCACCGGATCGCCCGTCATCAGCACCACATCGCCCGCCTCGATTGCCACATCGGTGCCAGTGCCCATGGCAATGCCAACCTCTGCCGCTGCGAGTGCGGGCGCGTCGTTGATGCCGTCACCAACAAAAGCCACCCCCGCGCCAAGCCCCGCAATCACCGCTGCCTTGCCTTTGGGCAACACCCCGGCATGAACGTCAGCGATGCCCAACTGCCGTGCCACCGCCTGCGCCGTGGCTTCGGCATCGCCAGACACCATCGCAACCCGTAGGCCAGCGGCCTGAAGTGCCGCCACCGCAGCCGCCGCGCTGGGTTTGATCGGATCGGCGACGGTGATCAGCCCAATCGCCGCGCCCTCGCGCCCCACAAACAACACGCCGTGCCCAACCGCCTGCGCCTCTACCGCCTGCGCCGCCAGTTGCGGATCAATCGCCGCAAACATCCGCGCCGACCCGACGCTGACGGCCACTCCGCCCAGAATCGCCCGCGCGCCCTGCCCCGGCACGGCCTGAAACCCGTCCACCGCAGCCACAGTCACGCCCGCCCGCGCCGCCTCGGCCACCACTGCGGCCGCCAATGGATGCTCGGACACAGCTTCTACCGCCGCCGCAATCGCCAGCGTTTCGTCCGCGCCCACCACGCTTTGCACCACCGGCCGCCCCATCGTCAGCGTGCCGGTCTTATCGAAAGCGACGATCTGCACCGTCTCAAGCCGCTGCAACGCCTCGCCCTTGCGAAACAACACGCCCAGTTCCGCCGCCCGCCCGGTCCCAACCAGTATAGACACCGGCACCGCCAGCCCCATCGCGCAGGGGCAAGCGATGATCAGCACCGACACGCCCGCCACCAAAGCCTCGGCCCCCCCCGGCCCGACCACCAGCCAGACCAGCACCGTCAGCGCCGCCACCGCCATCACCACAGGCACGAACCATAGCGTGATCCGGTCCACCAGCGCCTGAACTGGCAACTTGCCACCCTGCGCTGCCTCAACCATCGCGATGATTTGGGCCAGCACCGTGGCGCGGCCCACCTCGGTGATCTGCATCACCATCGCCCCCGTGGCGTTCACCGTCCCCGCCGTCAGCCGCGCGCCTGCCTGCTTTTCCTGCGCCAGCGGCTCGCCCGTCAGCATCGACTCATCAACGCTGGACTGCCCCGACACCACCAAACCATCCGCCGGAATCCGCTCGCCGGGCCGGATCTGCACCTGATCGCCGGGCAGCAGAGTTTCCACCGCCACCTCTTGCACCACGCCCGCCACCAGCTTGCGCGCGGTTTTCGGGGCCAGCTTGACCAGCCGCGCAATCGCAGCCCCCGCCTGCCCCCTCGCCCGCGCCTCAAGACTGCGGCCCAGCAGGATCAGCGTTACGATCACCGCCGCGGCCTCAAAATACACCGCCCGCGAGGCCGCCGGGATCAGCGCAGGCGCAAACGTCACCACGCTGGAATAGGCCCAGGCCGCCCCACTGCCAAGCGCAACCAAACTGTTCATATCCGGCCCACCGCGCAGCAATGCGGGCAAACCCTTGCGAAAAAACCGCCACCCCGGCCCGAACAACACCAGCGTCACCAGCACAAACTCGGCCAGCCACAACGCTGGCGGCGCGATAAAGCCGTGCAACGCCATGTGAAAGCCGGGGATGACATGCCCCCCCATCTCGACCACAAACACCGGCAGCGTCAGAACCGCCGCCCACAGCGTCAAACGCCACAGCGCCCGCTGCTCTGCCACCGGATCATGCGCCACCGCCTGCGCCAGCGGCATCGCCGCAAACCCCGCCTTTGTCACAGCCGCCGCCAACAAGGCCGGGTCCACCGCCTGCGACACCGTCACCTCGGCCCGCCGTGTCGCAAGGTTCGCCACCGCGTCCAGCACGCCGACCTGCGCCTTCAGCACCCGCTCGACCCGCCCAGTGCAGGCCGCACAGGTCATGCCCTCGACACTCAGGTCAATCTTGCGCGCAACTCTGTCCATCGGAATTCTCCTTCGACAGCCGATATGGGGCTTCCAGTCACGGGAAGGTCAACCCCACCGAAAAATTAAATCTGGGCCTTGACCTTCCCCCTGCTGCAACCCCCATCTTAGGCCGCAGAAAAGGAGAACCCCATGACGAACCTCCCCCACGTCAAACTATCCGTCCCCGACATGAGCTGCGGCCATTGCAAAGCCTCTGTCACCGAAGCCCTCTCGGCCCTGCCATCCGTCCGTGAGGTCAATGTCGATCTGACCACGCGCGAAGTCACCGTCGCGGGCAGCACCGCCGCCGAATCCCTTCTGGCCGAATCCCTTCTGGCCGCCCTGACCGAGATCGGCTTTCCTGCGCGCATTATCGCAACAACGTGACAGCAAATGCCTGCACGCGCAGGCAAATCCTGTTGCGGGCGTCGGTGTTGCGGTATAATCCGCCGCAATCCTTCCCAGATTGGGCCGTAACGCGGCCACAGGGGCGGAGCAGATTATCAAAATGGCAGAACGCCACCAACGACCGGAGCAGTCCCATGTCTACCCCCAAGCCCGCCCAACAAGGCGGCGCGCAAGCCCCGGCCCCGCAGCAGCAGGGCCAGCAAACCGGAACCACGCAGCAACAAAGCGGCACCGTGTTCCGCGATTGGGCGTCAATCTGAAGAATTCGGTTTCAGACCCAAAGGCCAGCCGCTAGGCTGGCCTTTGTCATGTGTAGGTCGCCCGAATGTCGAACCCGATTTCCTCGATCCCCAACCTTGGCCCCGCCTCAGAGGCCGCATTTGCCAAGGCAGGCATCCACACCGCCGAAGAGCTGCGCGCCATCGGCGCAGATGAAGGCTATCGCCGCCTGCTCGATGCCGGAACCCAAGCGCATTTCATCGGCTATTACGTGCTGCACATGGCGCTGCAAGGTCGCCCTTGGAATGATTGCAAGGGCGACGAAAAGAAAGCCCTGCGCGCCCGCTTTGACGCGATCAAGGCCGAGCGCATCGGCTCCAAGGCGCAGTTAAGGTCCGAATTGGAAGCCGCCCTACAGTTTTTCGGCGTGATCGAAAAACCCCGCGCCTGATCCCACCGCAAACCTGCCAAAATCGAACAAACCACCACATCTGGTAGAAATCACCCAAAATCCACCCCGAAAACACATGTCATTCCCAGATGGGAAGGGATTTCATGGCGGCAACGTCCCATCCCGCAGGCATAAAAAAACGGCCTGCATCCATCACAGACGCAAGCCGTCGATTTTCAGATCGCCAGATCAGCCGACCAGTTCAAGGCCCGAGAAGAAGAACGAGATCTCGCGCGCAGCCGAAGCTTCGCTATCCGAACCGTGGACCGAGTTTTCGCCAACCGACAGCGCGAACTCTTTGCGGATGGTGCCCGCGTCAGCGTTTGCCGGGTTGGTCGCACCCATCACTTCGCGGTTTTTCGCGATGGCGGATTCGCCTTCCAGCACCTGCACCACAACCGGCTCCGACGCCATGAACTCGCACAGCTCGCCGTAGAAGCCGCGCTCTTTATGCTCGGCATAGAACGCGCCAGCTTGTGCGGGCGACAAATGAATGCGCTTGGATGCAACAACGCGCAGGCCAGCGTCTTCGAATTTGGCAACGATCTTGCCGGTCAGGTTGCGCTTGGTTGCATCGGGTTTGATGATCGACAGGGTGCGTTCGACGGCCATGTGGCTCTCCATTACTGGGGGCAAAATCGCCCCGAAATTCATGAGCCGCCTGCTATCACGGGCAAGTCCGCTTGAAAAGCCGTCAACAGCGCGCCAAAAGCACCGCCACAGCCCTTCCCCGGTTGACGCCGCCCCCCGCATCGGGCAATCCCCGCCCATGCTGAAAATCGAAGACATCACCTATTCCGTCGAAGGCCGCCCGCTGTTTGAGGGCGCTTCTGCCACGATTCCCACCGGCCACAAGGTTGGCCTTGTCGGTCGCAATGGCGCGGGCAAAACCACGCTGTTCCGGCTGATCAAAAAGGAACTGGCGCTGGAAAGCGGCGACATCTCCATGCCCTCGCGCGCCCGCATCGGCGGGGTGGCGCAAGAGGTGCCCTCGTCCTCGACCAGCCTTCTCGACACCGTGCTTGCCGCCGATACCGAACGCGCCGCCCTGCTGACGGAATCAGAATCCGCCACCGACCCGCACCGCATCGCCGAAATTCAGCACCGCCTGAACGATATTGATGCATGGTCTGCCGAGGGTCGCGCCTCAAGCATCCTCAAGGGCCTTGGCTTTGATGCCGAAGCCCAACTGCGCCCCTGTTCCGATTTCTCGGGCGGCTGGCGGATGCGGGTGGCTTTGGCCGGTGTTCTGTTCTCGCAGCCCGATTATCTGCTGCTGGACGAGCCGACCAACTACCTCGACCTCGAAGGCGCGCTCTGGCTGGAAAGCTACCTGCAAAAATACCCCCATACCGTGCTGATCATCAGCCACGACCGCGGCCTTCTGAACCGCTCGGTCACGGGGATTCTGCATCTGGACAACAAAAAGCTGACCTATTGGTCCGGCCCCTACGATCAATTCGCCCGCCAGATGGCCGAACGCCGCGCCGTCTTGCAGGCCGAGGCCCGCAAACAAGACGCCAAGCGCGCCCACCTGCAAGCCTTCGTCGATCGCTTCAAGGCCAAGGCCTCAAAAGCCGCCCAAGCCCAGTCCCGCGTGAAAATGCTGGAAAAGATGGAGACGATCACCGCCCCCGAGGATGCCAAAAAGGTGGTGTTCACCTTTCCGGTGCCGGAAGAACTTTCGCCCCCCATCATCAATATCGAAGGCGCTGCCGTCGGCTATGGCGGCCCGCCGATCCTGAAAAAGCTGTCGCTGCGCATTGATCAAGACGACCGCATCGCTCTGCTTGGCCGCAATGGTGAGGGTAAATCGACGCTGTCGAAACTGCTTGCGGGCAAGCTGGTGGCCTCGGAAGGCCGCATGGTGCAATCGTCAAAACTGCGTATCGGCTATTTCGCACAGCATCAGGTCGATGAACTCCACATCGACGAAACACCGCTGCAACACGTCATGCGCCTGCGCCCGGCCGAGGGCCAACCCCGCCTGCGCGCACGTTTGGCAGGCTTTGGCCTGATGGCCGACCAGGCCGAAACCGCCGTCGGTCGTCTGTCCGGTGGCCAGAAAGCCCGCCTTTCGCTGCTGCTCGCCACCATCGACGCGCCGCACCTTTTGATCCTCGATGAACCGACCAACCACCTCGACATGGAAAGCCGCGAGGCTTTGGTCGAGGCGCTGACAGAATACTCCGGCGCCGTGGTGCTGGTCAGCCACGACATGCACCTGCTGGGGCTGGTCGCGGACAGGCTGTGGCTGGTCAAGGGCGGCGCGGTGCAGCCCTACACCGAAGATCTCGAGGCATATCGCCGTCAGCTTCTGGCGGGCGACGAAGAAGCCAAACCTGTGAAAGTGGTCGAAAAGGTCAAGAAGGTCAGCCAGGACGAGATCAAGGCCCTGCGCGCCGAGGTCCGCAAATCCGAAGAGCGTCTCGACAAACTGAACGAGATGCGCGACCGTCTGGCCAAGAAACTCGCCGATCCCGCGCTCTACGAAGACGCCCGCAAGGGCGAACTGGAAACCTGGAACAAGAAATACGCCGAAGTGATGGAGGCGCTGGACCGCGCCGAAGCCCTCTGGCTGTCCGCGCAAGAAAAACTGGAAGCCACCAAGGGCTGAAAAAATGCCGATGCCATGGACCTACCGTCAAGCAACGCGGGAATGGCAAGCCTTTCTAGAGGATGCGAAGGCAGCGATTGGAACGCCCACCGATCACAGCACTTTCACGGCGGTGGAAGGCGTGCTGCGCGCCTTTCGCAACCGGCTTACACCGCAACAGGCGATTGATTTTGCCCAGATACTGCCCGCTGTTCTGCGAGCATTGTTCGTCGCTGACTGGCGGCTTGATGCCCAGCCCCTGCCCGCGGGCACCCGCGTCGACTGGACTACAGAAGCAAAAAGCCTGCGGCCTCACCACAACTTGGCCCCCGACGGCTGCGTCGCTGGTACTGCGTTGGCGCTGCGGCAATCCGTCCATCGCGCCGATCTAGAGCGAGTCTTGCGACACCTGCCTGCTTTTGCCACCGAATTCTGGAGCGTTCCAAGCGTCGACACCACCAGCCTCGGCCCACGGATTGTTTAGCGCACAAGCCCGCGAAATGGCTTGCCCTTGTTTGGTTCCTGCCCCTAACCTGAAGCATGGACACCGCTTTTCTGATCACCGCCTTTGCCACCCTGTTCGTGGTGATCGACCCGCCGGGGATCGTGCCGCTGTTCATCGCCCTCACCCAAGGCATGAGCCCCGACCATCGCCGCCGCATGGCGCGGCGGGCCTGCGTCATCGCCTTTGTCCTGCTGACGCTGTTTGGTCTGCTGGGAGAGGCTTTGCTGGGTTTCATCGGCATTTCCATGCCCGCCTTCCGCATTGCGGGTGGCATTTTGCTGTTCTTGACCGCGTTGGATATGCTGTTCGAACGCCGCACCCAGCGACGCGAGGGCCAGCAGGCCGACCCGGATCACGACCCATCGGTGTTCCCGCTTGCCACCCCGTTGATCGCCGGACCCGGCGCGATTGCCACGATGATCCTGCTGGTCGGCAAATCCGGCGATGGCTGGCTGGGCACGGTGGCAGTGCTGGGCTTGCTCGCAGTGATGATCGTGGCGACCTATCTGTTCCTGCTCGCCGCGCCCTACCTTGAACGTCTGTTGGGCCGCACCGGAACCATCGTGATCACCCGGCTTTTGGGGATGCTGCTGGCAGCGCTGTCGGTGCAGTTTGTGATTGATGGCGTGAAAGGCACCGGGTTGATCGGATGAATGGCGAAGATTTCGGACGGCTGGCCTATCTTGCGCTGCTGCTGGCGGCGGTGGGCGGCTGGATCATGGTGGAGTATCGCCAGCGCCTAGGGCAAGCCTTGCGGGTTGCTGTGGCTTGGGGGTTGATCTTTGTCGGCGTCATGGCGGGCTATGGGCTTTGGCACGATCTGCGCCGCGATATTCGCGCCGATCAGGTTGTGGGCACAGACCGGATCGAGGTTCCCCGCGCTTCGGACGGGCACTATTATCTGCGCCTGACGGTAGACGGGCACGAGATAGAGTTCATGGCCGATACCGGCGCGACCGGAATCGTGCTGTCACCGGATGATGCCAAGGCGGCCGGGATTGATTTGGGCGGGCTTGATTATCTAGGTCAGGCCGAGACGGCCAATGGGGTGGTTCGGACTGCCCGGATTTCATTGGACAGCGTGGTTCTCGGGCCGTTTGAAGATCGCGGGGTCACGGCTTTTGTGAATGAAGCCGCGATGCAGGGCTCGCTTTTGGGGATGGATTATCTGGGGCGGTTTTCGATTCAGATCACTGGGGATCGGATGATCCTGACACGGTGATGCGTGAGGCATGCCATCATCAATGCGCCGTCCCGGACTTGATACGGGGCCTCCGACAATCCCAACCAGAGGCCCCGGATCAAGTCCGGGGCGGCGGGGCGCTCGGGTCGGGCCAATAGCACAGCCCCACGCCGCGCAAGCCCTTAGGCCCTTGCCGCCTTCTCGGTCTTTTTCTCCCACCGCCCGCTTTCCTCTGACCAGTATTGCGCAGCAAGGCCTGCGCTGGTCAGGGTGGTCCACAGCTTGCGGGCACTGTTGAGGGCGACCTCATCCGCACCGTCGAACAGCACCCAGACACGTTCCAGCGGGGCGGCTTCTTCTGGCGTGGTTTCAGCGCCGTCGATCAGCATCAGGCCCTGCGCAGCATTGGCAATCGCGCCCTGCCCCAGCAGGATCGGTTGATCGGCATCATGCGGGCCGCCAGCCAAGCCGTGCGGCAGAAAGCCGTCGTCGGATTGCGTCCAGAGTGCCATGTCCAGCGCCGCCAATGCAGCCTCATCCGTGCCGCGCAGCATGACGTTCCATCCTGCGGCCATGGCACGCGGCAGCAACAGTGCCATGGTTTCGGCAGGTGTCGAGCGGGTCAGGTGGTAGAACATCGCCACGCTCATCGCTGGGCGGGCCTTTGGCGTGGCGATGGGTCAGCGCGACTCATTTCGTCTCATACCGATCCTTGATCAGCCGGTTCAGCGCCATAACGCCCCAGCCGGTCGCCCCTTTGGGGGCAAGTGGGCTGTCGGTTTTCAGCAATGCGGTGCCTGCGATATCCAGATGGCACCACGGCGTTTCATCCTTGACGAAGCGGCGCAGGAATTGCGCGGCGGTAATCGAGCCGCCATCACGGCCGCAGGAATTGACGATGTCAGCCACGCGGGATTTCAGCTTGTCGTCATAGCCTTGACCCATCGGCATCCGCCAAGCGCCCTCGCCCTCCGCCCCGGCGGCTTTCAGGAATGCATTGCACAACGCATCGTCGTTTGAAAACACGCCAGTATTCTCGTGCCCCAATGCCACGATAATCGCCCCCGTCAGGGTGGCCAGATTGATCATGCCCGAAGGCTTGAAGCGTTCCTGCGCATACCAAAGCACATCGGCCAGCACGAGGCGGCCTTCGGCATCGGTGTTGATCACCTCGATCGTCACACCCTTCATCGAGCGCACCACATCGCCGGGGCGCTGGGCGCGACCATCGGGCATGTTCTCGACAAGGCCCACAAGACCCACGACATTGGCCTTGGCCCCCCGCAACGCCAGCGTTCGCATGACCCCTGCAACCGTGCCAGCACCGCCCATATCCATCGTCATGTCTTCCATGCCCGCCGCAGGCTTGATCGAGATGCCGCCGGTGTCAAACACCACGCCCTTGCCGACGAGGGCGAAGGGCGGTTGATCCTTCGGCCCACCGTTCCACTGCATCACCACCACCTTGGAGGGGCTTTCCGAGCCTTGCCCGACACCGAGCAGCGCGTTCATGCCGAGTTTGGCGAGTTGGTCTTCTTCGAGGATTTCCACCTCTAACCCCAGTTCCTGCATCGCGGCAAGGCGGGCGGCGAAATCGTCGGTGGTTAGGATATTGGCGGGCTCATTCACCAGATCGCGGGTGAAGAACACGCCTTCGGCCACGGCGGCCATCGGCGCGGCTTTGGCGGCGACGACTTCGGGTTCGGCGACGGCGATCACCACCGGGCCGGGGGCGGCAGGTTGGGTGGATTTGTGGGGGCTGAAATCATAGGCGCGCAGGGCAAGGCCGAACGACAGTTCAGCCGCCTGCGGATGCGCCTCGGCGATCAGCAAGGCTCCTGCCGGGGTCAGGCTGCGGGCGACGCTGGCGCCTGCGCGGCGGGCCTCGGTGACGGTCGCGCGGCGCGGCAGGCGGATCAGCTGCAAAGCATCGGCGGCAAGGCCTGCCGGGAAGGCCAGTTCCAGCCCGTCACCGGGTTTGAGTTTGCGGGCAGCCTCGGACGCCATCGCGCGGGCCAAAGCGCCCTTGGTCAGCGCGTTCAGCCGCCGGGCTGCAGGCGACGTGGGGCGGTCGGCATCAAACAACAGGGCGATGCGGCCGGTTTGTTGCGACAGATTTTCAAGGGTGAGGCTTTGGAACTGGATGGCGACGGGATGTGACACGGGGGCTCCGGAGTTGGGCAGCGTTGCGGCAGGCTAGCGAAGGGGCGCCGGGAAGGCCAGATAGCAGTTTTCCCCGCCGGGCTTTTCCGCTAGGTTCACGCCCAGATGATTTTGGCTTTGGGGCTGGTGTGGCAAGATTCGACCGCTATTTGCTATCGCAACTGCTAGCGCTGTTCGGGTTTTTCTCGCTAGTGCTGGTGGCGGTCTATTGGGTGAACCGCGCGGTTGGATTGTTTGATCAGTTGATCGGCGATGGCCAATCGGCGCTGGTGTTCCTGCAATTCTCGTTGTTGACGCTGCCGAATGTGATCCGGCTGGTGCTGCCGATTTCGGCCTTCATCGGTGCGGTTTATGTCGCCAACCGGCTGATGTCGGAATCCGAACTTGTGGTGATGCAGGCGACCGGATTCTCGGCATTTCGGCTGGCGCGCCCGGTGTGGTATTTCGGGCTGATCGTGGCGGGGATGATGCTGGTGCTGACGCATCTGTTGGTGCCCGCGAGCCGCAGTGCGCTGGCCGAGCGGTCCGAGGCGATTTCGCAAAATGTCTCGGCACGGTTTTTGAAGGATGGGCAGTTCATCCATCCCAGCGATGGCATCACGCTGTATATCCGCGAGATTGCCCCGACGGGCGAGTTGCTGGATCTGTTTCTGGCAGATGACCGCGTGGCGGATCAGCGGGCGATTTACACAGCGAAGAAAGCGTTTTTTGCGCGGACGGATTCGGGGCCAAAGCTGTTGATGGTGGATGGCATGGTGCAGTTTCTGGGAGCCAAGGCGCAACTTTCTGTCACGCGCTTTGCCGATTTCACCTATGATCTGGCGGGCCTGATGCAGGTTCCTGCCGCGCGGTCGCGCAATATGGCCGAGCTTCCAACGGCAGAACTGCTGGCCCCCACCGAGGCCTTGGCGGCAGAGGTGCGGCAGACGCAGGCCAGCATGATGTTTGAAGGCCACGACCGTATTGCCCAGCCCTTCATGGCGCTGGCGGCGGCGCTGATCGGGTTTTCGTCGCTGCTGCTGGGCGCGTTCAGCCGGTTTGGGCTGTGGCGGCAGGTGGGTGTGGCTGTGGTGTTGCTACTGGTGGTGCAGGCGATTGCGACGGTGGCGACGAGTGTGGGCGAAGATATGGCGGGCGGTTGGGCGTTGGCCTATGTGGCGCCGGTGCTGGGCACGCTGATCGGCATCACCGAATTGTGGCTGTCGCAGCGCCCGCGCCGGGTGCCCAAGCTTGCGGCGGTGACGGCATGACGCTGACCTTTTATATTGCGCGGCGGTTCCTGAAGATGTTCGGGCTGGTATTCGCGGTGTTCGCCGCGATCCTGCTGCTGATCGACGTGATTGATCAGTTACGCAAGGCCGGGGTCACTTTGGGTGGTGCCGCCTATCTGTCGCTGCTGAACGTGCCGGAAAGCCTGTATCAGATCTTGCCGCTGATCATGATCTTGACAGCGATTGCGCTGTTTCTGGGTCTGGCCAGATCATCGGAACTGGTGGTGGTGCGGGCGGCGGGGCGATCGGGGCTGCACTTTCTGGCAGCTCCGGTGGTGATGGCTTTGTTGATTGGTGCGGTGGCGGTTGCGGTGTTCAACCCCTTGGTGGCGGCGACCTCGAAAGCCTATGACCGTTTGTCGGCGCAGCGCGGGCAAGAAGGCTCGGTGCTGTCGCTGTCGGATGATGGCTTGTGGATGCGGCAGGGCAATGCGGCCGGGCAATCGGTGATCAAGGCGGTGCGCAGTGATCCTGATGGCACGACTTTGCAGGGCGTCACGGTGATCACCTTTGGCCCCGAAGGCACGCCGACGCAACGGATCGAAGCGGCCTCGGCGCAGCTTTTGCCCGGCGAATGGCTGCTGCATGGTGCAAAACGCTGGTCACTGACCGATGCCAACCCCGAGCAGACCGCGCTTGCCAGCGCCGTCGATCTGCGTCTGCCGACCGATCTGACAAAAGATCGTTTGCGCGATGGCTTTGGGGCGCCCTCGGCTGTGGCGTTTTGGGCGTTACCCTCGTATATCAAGGCGTTGGAGCGTGCCGGCTTTTCGGCCCGCAGTTATCAGGTGTGGATGCAGATGGAGTTGGCCTTGCCGGTCTTGCTTGCGGCGATGGTGCTTATTGCGGCCGGCTTTACCATGCGCCACGCGCGCTTTGGCAAAACCGGGCAGATGGTGCTGTTGGCGCTGCTGGGGGGCTTTCTGATCTTTTTCCTGCGCAACTTCGCGCAGGTTCTGGGGCAGAACGGCCAGATTCCGGTGCTTTTAGCCGCTTGGAGCCCGCCGATTGCCGCAGCCTTTCTGGCTTTGGGGCTGTTGTTGCATCTGGAGGACGGCTGATGCTGCGCGCGCTTAGCTTTATCGCCGCCCTGCTCTGCGCCCTGCCAGCTTTGGCGCAGGATAAGGCTACATTGATCGCCGATGCGCTGCAAATTCAGGACAACTCCACCCTGATCGCGCGTGGTCATGTCGAGATTTTCTATCAGGGCCAGAAACTGAGCGCGCAAAGCGTGACCTATGATCAAGCCAATGACCGGCTGGTGATCGAAGGCCCGATCGTGCTGACAGATGGCAAAGGCACGGTCATCTTGGCCAGTCAGGCCGAGATGAGTGCTGATTTCACCCAAGGCGTGCTGACGTCGGCGCGGCTGGTGTTGCAGCAACAGTTGCAACTGGCGGCGGCGGAGATTCAGCGGGTGAGCGGGCGCTACACAGCGATGCAGCGCGTGGTGGCATCCAGTTGCAAGATCTGCGCAGACAGTTCGACGCCGCTGTGGGAGATCCGCGCCCGCCGGGTGGTGCATGATCAGGCGGAACGGCAGCTGTATTTCGATCACGCGCAGTTCCGTTTGGGCGGTGTGCCGATCGCCTATATTCCGCGCCTGCGGATGCCTGATCCGACGCTGAAACGCGCCTCGGGCTTTCTGTTGCCCTCGCTGAAAAACAGCTCGAACCTTGGCACCGGGCTGATGCTGCCGTATTTCATCAAGATGGGTGACAGCCGCGATCTGACCGTCACACCCTTCTTCACCACCAAGGGCAGCCGCACCTTCAATCTGCGCTATCGTCAGGCATTTGACACTGGCGAGATCGAGATTTCGGGCGGCGTGTCGCGCGATGATCTGTTGCCCGGCAAGACCCGCGGATACGTCCTTGGTACGGGCGCATTTTCGCTGCCGCGTGGGTTCCGGCTGGATCTGCGCGTCGAGGCGGTCAGCGATCCGGCCTATATTCTCGATTACGACTACCCAACGGTCGACCGTCTGGAAAGCCGTGCCGAAGTAAGCCGGACCCGGCGCAATGAATACATCTCGGGGCGGTTGATCGCGTTCCACTCGATCCGCGATGGCGAGGACAATGCGGCCCTACCGTCTCGGGTGGCGGATCTGACCTATCATCGGCGGTTCACGCTGGGCGGTTGGGGCGGTGAGGGCGGCTTTGAATTGCAGGCGCATGGTCACGAGCGCACCTCGAACGATGCCGTGAATGACGGCGACGGCGATGGTATAGTTGATGGCCGCGACATGCAGCGTGTATCGCTACGCGCTGATTGGCGGCGGAATTTTCTGCTGGACAACGGCATGGAAGCGGCGGTGCTGGGTGAGGCTGCTGCGGATTTCTATCTGATCGGTCAGGATGCGATTTATGAGGGCAGTAAGACGCGCTCGCATGCCGCAGTCGGGGCGGAATTGCGCTGGCCGTGGATGAAATCTCAGGCCAATGGCGTGGCCCAGGTGATCGAGCCAGTGGTGCAGATCGTGATGGCCTCGCGCACCGGCAGCTCGATTCCGAACGAGGATTCGACGCTGGTGGAGTTTGACGAGGCCAATCTGTTCGACCTCAGCCGGTTTCCGGGTGCGGATGCGGTCGAAAACGGCACGCGGGCCAATCTGGGCATCAGCTATCTCCGGCTGGACCCGAACGGCTGGACGCTGGGCGTGACGGTGGGTCGGGTGCTGCGCGCGGATGATCTGGGGCAGTTCAGCGTCGGTTCGGGGCTGAATGGCACCAGTTCGGATTGGATGGCGTCGTGGCAGTTGGATATGGCTGGCTTCAATCTGGCCAACCGACTGCTGTTTGACGACAGTTTCAACATGACCAAAGCCGAGTTGCAGGCGGCCTACAGTGGCGATCGCTTCGCTGTGATCACCAATTACGTGCATACCGTGGCCGATCCGCTGGAAAACCGCCCCACACCGATTTCTGAATTGACGTTGGCGACAAGCTATCAGTTCAGCGACAACTGGACCGGACGTGTTGCCAGCCGCTATGATTTTGAGGCAGAGCGCGCGGCCAAGGCGGGGATGGGCGTGACCTTTCGCAACGAATGTCTGCTGGTCGATCTTTCTCTCTCGCGTCGGTTCACGTCCTCGACTAGTGTGAAGCCGACCACGGATTTCGGGCTTTCGGTGGAACTTCTGGGCTTTGGCGGCAGTTCTGCGCCGGGGCCTGCGCGCCAGTGTCGGCGCTAGGACAAGAAACGGACGACGGCAGGTGATCATGGTGCGACCCGCAGGTATAACGATGGTTCTGGCGCTGATGGCGCTAGTAGGGTTTGGGGCTGCCGCCAAGGCAGGACCGTTCACGCCCGTGAAGATCGTCAATGATCAGGTGATCACTCAGTTTGAGTTGGACCAACGCAAGCTGTTCATGCAGATTCTGCGCCAGCCCGGTGATCTGGACAAGGCCGCGATGGACACTTTGGTAGACGACCGTCTGCGGATGTCGGCGGCCAAACAGTTCGGTGTCAAGATCAGCCCTGAAAAGCTGAAGGCAGGGATGGAAGAGTTCTCGGCTCGGGCCAATCTGACGGCGGATCAGTTTATTCAGGCTATCGGCGAGGCGGGCGTGCAGCCCGAAAGTTTCCGCGATTTCGTTGAAGCGGGCCTTGTCTGGCGCGAGATCATCCGGGGTAAGTTTGCGCCCACCGTGTCGATTTCGGAAACCCAGATCGACCGCGCACTGGCCAATGGCAGGCCGATGGTTGCGCTGAAGGTGCGGCTTTCAGAGATCGTGATTCCAGCGGTCGGTGCAGGACGCACTGCGGCGCTGCAAAAAGCGGATCACCTGCGTCTGCTGTTGCGCGGTGGTGAAGATTTCGCAAGCTTGGCGCGGCAGAATTCCAGCGGGCCATCGGCTTCGCGCGGTGGAGCATTGGATTGGATGCTGCTGACCGCGCTGAAACCGGATGCGGCGAAGGCGGTGCGCAGTCTGTCGGCAGGTCAGGTCTCGGCCCCAGTGGTGCTGGACGACTCTGTCGTGATCTATCAGATGCAAGAGCAAAAGCAGGAAATGCTGGAACCGACCAGCGCCATCGTGGTGGATTATGCGGCGATCCTGCTGCCCGATGATGGCGTCTCGGCGGCCAAGGTGCGCGCCAAGGTGGATACCTGCAACGATCTTTATGCGCAGGCCAAGGGGCTTCCCGCGGATCGGCTTATCCGTGAAACCGTGCCGCAGGCGCAGGTGCCGCGCGACTTGGCAGGGCCACTGGCGCTGCTGGATGCCGGCGAATCCTCGACCACGGTGACGCGGGGCGGCTGGCGGGTGTTCCTGATGCTCTGCCGTCGTGGCCCTGCGGAAAACACGATGCCCAGCCGGGATGAGGTTAAGATCCAACTGACCAACCAGATTCTCGGGGCGCAGGCAGATATCTATCTGGAAGAACTGCGCACGGAAGCCATGATCCGCACGCCATGACTCTGGCCGTTGCGCTGACCTGCGGTGATCCGTCTGGCATTGGCCCGGAATTGGCGCTGGCGGCTCGGCAGGCCTTGGGTGACGCCGTGCCACTGTTCTGGATCGGTGATCCGCGCCATCTGGGATCGGATGCCTTCGCGGTGATTGATGATCCGACCGAGGCCGATCAAGTGCCAGCGCATCTGCTGCCGGTTCTGCCGCACCGCTTTGCCAGCCCCGCCTTGCCCGGCCAACCTGCGCCGGAAAATGCGGCGGGGGTGATCGAGGTGATCGAGCGCGCGGTGGCGCTGGTGCAAAGCGGTCAAGCCTCGGCGA
Source organism: Cypionkella sinensis (assembly GCF_042646385.1). Classification (NCBI taxonomy): domain Bacteria; kingdom Pseudomonadati; phylum Pseudomonadota; class Alphaproteobacteria; order Rhodobacterales; family Paracoccaceae; genus Cypionkella; species Cypionkella sinensis. Next base: position 940,135 of record NZ_JBHRTO010000001.1, read on the forward strand.
TCTGCACCGCACCGATCCACAAGAAAGCGCTGAAAGACGGGGCGGGCTTTGCCTTTCCCGGCCATACCGAGTTTCTGGCGCATCTGGTAGGGGTAGATCGGGTCGTGATGATGCTTGCCTCGCCCCTGCTGCGGGTGGTGCCGGTGACGATCCATATCGCGGTGGCCGACGTGCCGCAGGCGCTGACGGCAGAGCTGTTGGAGGCCACCATCCGCATCACCGACGCCGGGTTGCGCCGCGATTTCGGCTTGGCGCAGCCGCGTCTTGCGGTGGCGGGGCTGAACCCGCATGCGGGCGAAGGCGGTGCGATGGGGTCCGAGGAAATCAGCTTGATCACCCCGGTGCTGGAGCGGCTGCGCGCGCAGGGATTTGATCTGCGCGGGCCAGCCTCGGCGGATACGATGTTTCACGCCCGCGCGCGGGAAGGTTACGATGCGGCGATCTGCATGTATCACGACCAGGCCCTGATCCCGATCAAAACGCTTGATTTCGATGGCGGGGTGAATGTGACGCTAGGGTTGCCGTTCGTGCGCACCTCGCCCGATCATGGCACAGCTTATGATATTGCGGGCAAGGGCTTGGCGCGGCCAGACAGTTTGATTGCAGCGTTGAAGATGGCGCATGAGATGGCGGCGGCGCGGTTGGGGTAGCCCCCGGGGCGCTGCCCCGGACCCCGGGATATTTAAGCAGAGAGGATGACCAGTGGGCACGATTGACGGGTTGCCGCCTCTGCGTGAGGTGATCAAGGCGCATGATCTGGTGGCGAAAAAGCAGTTGGGGCAGAACTTTCTGCTCGATCTGAACCTGACCGCCAAGATCGCGCGGCTGGCGGGGGATTTGTCGGCTTGCGATGTGCTGGAGGTTGGCCCCGGCCCCGGCGGGCTGACGCGCGGACTTCTGGTAGAAGGCGCGCGGCGGGTGTTGGCGGTCGAGAAAGACCCGCGCTGCGTGCCCGCGCTGGCCGAGATCGGCGCGGCCTATCCGGGGCGGCTGGAGGTGATCAACGCCGATGCGATGGAGGTCGATGTGCTGGGGCATTTGCAGGCTCCGGTGCGGGTGGTGGCGAACCTGCCCTATAATGTCGGCACTGAACTGCTGATCCGCTGGCTGACACCAAAGGTCTGGCCGCCATTCTGGCAAAGCCTGACGCTGATGTTTCAGAAGGAAGTGGCCGAGCGGATCGTGGCCAAGCCGCGCTCGGATCATTATGGGCGGCTGGCGCTGCTGGTAGGCTGGCGCTGCGATGCGAAGATCGTGATGCATCTGCCGCCCGAGGCGTTCACGCCCGCGCCGAAGGTGCATTCGGCGGTGGTGCATCTGACCCGGCTGGCAGAGCCACGGTTTCCGGCGGATGAGGCGGTGCTGAACCGGATCACCACGATGGCTTTTGGGCAGCGGCGCAAGATGCTGCGCTCTAGCCTCAAAGGCATGGGGCCTGCGATCGAGGCGCAGCTAGAGGCGGCGGGGATTGCGCCGACCGCGCGGGCCGAGGAGATCGAGTTGGAACGGTTCTGCGCGCTGGCGCGGATTGTCGCAGCGGGCTGACATTCACCGGAAAGCAAAAAGCCCGCGTGCTGCGGGCTTTTGTTTGGCTTGTTTGGTCGAATTTACTCGGCGGCTTCGGTTTTACCCGCTGGGCCTGCATCCGAGCCCGCTTCACTGGCGGCATGCTTTTTCTGCCGGGGTGCGCGGGTGGGTTTCGGTGCGGGTTCCAGGCCCGGCAGAGCCTCGGCCACGGGTTTGGGCGCACGCGGGGCGCGCGGGGCCTTTGCGGGGGCTGGGGCCGCTGCGGGCGCGGCAGCGGCTTCGACCTGCGCCACGACGGCTGCGGGCGATTCAAAGCGGGGCATGATCGGCTGCGGCGTTTCGGCAGTGACGATTTGCGGTGCTGGTTCGGTGGCAGCGGGCTCGCGCGCCGGGGCATCTTCGCGGGCGCTGACAAAGCGCGGCGCGTCGTTGCGCGGACGCTCGCTGCGCGGCTGGTCATTGCGCTGTTGATCGTTTCGGGGCTGATCATTGCGGGGTTGGCGCTGATCGCGGTTCTTGTCGTCACGCGGGCGGTTTTCCTGACGGTTGCCGTCTTGGCGGTAGTTATCCTGACGGCGCGGCTGGTTGTTGTCGCGCTGTTGGTTGCCCTCACGCTGCTGATTGTCGCGGCGGTAATTGTCTGGGCGCGGTTGGGCGCGGTTTGCTTCGGGAAGATCGACGAGGGTATGTTCGTCTTCATCCACCACGTTGAAGCCGCTGGTGTAGGGCTGTTCGCCATCCTGCGCATCGCCGCGCTCGGGGCGGAAATCGCCACGCTCGGCGCGGTAATCTTGGCGATCGCGGTTGTTGTTTTGATGGTTCTGACCATTCTGGTTGTTTTGGCCATTCTGGCCGCCTTGAAACTGCTGACGGCTTTCCTGTTCGGCGGCCATCTCACGCGTGGCCTCGGCCAACATGCGGGTGTAATGCTCGGCGTGCTGGCTGAAGTTTTCAGCCGCCACACGGTCGTTCGAGCGCTGCGCGTCGCCCGCCAGCATCTGATACTTCTCGATGATCTGTTGCGGCGTGCCGCGCACCTTGCCTTCGGGACCAGAGCTGTCGAAGACGCGGTTGATGATATTGCCGAGGGTGCGCGGGCGGTTCGTCTTTGAACGCGAACGGGACTTGGAAGAGCGCATCTTGTCCTTTGATCCAGATGGTCCGGGTATATGCGCCTGATCCTTTCGGGGATCGTCTGCCCTTGGGGCAAGGTTGCAATGACCGGGTTTGCGCGGGTCAGTGCCGAATTGCACCGAATGTCGCGTGGCATTGAATAATCACAGGGGGGCGGTTCTGACAAGCAGATTCTTGTGAACCGGCGGGGCCTAGCCGCACATATCGCCGTCTTGCGGCTTTTCGCCGCAAACCACGCGGTCGCGGCCGTCGAAATCCTGCAAAGTGCGGATGTTGTGCAGGCCTTGGGCCGCGAGCATCGCCGAGACGGCTTGGGCCTGTGTCGGCCCGATTTCGAGCAGCAGCCGCCCGCCTGCCAGCAGCCGCGCCGGGGCTTGCGTGGCAATGCCGCGGTAGGCGTCCAAGCCGTCGCCGCCGGGGGTCAGCGCGGCGTGCGGCTCCCATTGCAGCACATCGGGCGAGAGATGCGGCATCTCGTCGGCGGCGATATAGGGCGGGTTTGAGGTGATCAGATCGAAGCGGCCGGGGATTGCCTTCAGCCAATCGGATTGCTGAAAGCGCGCGCGCGCGCCAAGGTTCAGGCGAATGGCGTTTTCTTGCGCGACAGCCAGTGCGGCGGGCGAAAGATCGCTGCCCAAGCCCCGCGCCATCGGCATATCGGCAAGGCACGAGAGCAGGATGCAGCCGGTGCCGGTGCCAAGATCGAGCATGTTGACGAAGGGGCGCGTCAGCGCCTCGGCCACCAGAATTTCGGTTTCGGGGCGCGGGTCGAGGGTGTCTTGCGTCACCTTGAAGCTGCGGCCCCAGAATTGGCGCTGACCGGTGATCTGCGCGACCGGCTGGCGATGGATTCGGGCAGTGATCGCGGCGTCAAACGCAGTTTCAGCAGCGGCGCTGAGGGCATCGGGCAGATGCAGGGTCAGGCGGTCTGCCGCAATGCCCATCGCATGGGCCAGCAGCAGGCGGGCGTCGCGCGGGGCGTTGTCGATGCTAGCAGCGATCAGACGCGGGATCGCCAGACGCAGGGCGTCTTGGGCGGTCATCCTTCCATCTCGGCCAGTTTGCTAGCTTGGTCATGCGCGACCAAGGCATCGACAATTTCGATCAGATCGCCCTGCATGATCTGCCCCAGCGAATAGAGCGTCAGGTTGATGCGGTGATCGGTCATCCTTCCTTGCGGGAAGTTATAGGTGCGGATGCGTTCAGAGCGATCCCCAGAGCCGACCTGAGATTTCCGTTCGGCGGCGCGGGCATCATCGACGCGGGCGCGTTCCAGATCGAACAGGCGGGCGCGCAGCACCTGCATGGCGATTTCCTTGTTGCGGTGCTGTGACTTCTGCGCCGAGACCACAATCATCCCCGTGGGGATATGGGTGATCCGCACCGCCGAGTCGGTGGTGTTGACGTGCTGACCGCCCGCACCAGAGGCGCGCATGGTATCAATGCGGATGTCAGAGGCCGGGATTTGCAGATCAACTTCTTCCGCCTCTGGCAGCACGGCGACAGTGGCGGCAGAGGTATGCACCCTGCCCTGCGCCTCGGTTTCCGGCACGCGCTGCACGCGATGCACCCCGGATTCGAACTTCAGCTTGGCGAACACGCCCTCGCCCGCGATATGCACCTGCACATCCTTGATACCGCCGAGCTCGCTGTCTTGCTGTTCGAGGATTTCAAACGTCCAACCCATTTTCTCGGCAAAACGCTGATACATCCGCAGAAGGTCTGCTGCGAACAAGGCCGCTTCATCGCCGCCAGTGCCGGGGCGAATTTCGAGGATGGCGGGCCGCGCGTCGGCTGCGTCTTTCGGCAGCAGCGCGATTTGCAGCCTCGATTCCATTTCCGGGATGCGGGCTTTGAGGGCGGGCAGTTCATCCTCGGCCAAAGCCTTCATCTCGGGATCGGCGAGCATCAGTTCAGCTTCGGCCAGATCATCCAGCGCCCGCCTATAGGCCACGATCTCATCCGCGACAGGCTTCAGATCAGAATATTCACGCGACAGCGTTGCGATCTCGGCAGGCGAAGCACCTGCGTTGAGCTTTGCTTCGAGAAACTCGAAACGCTGGGTGATCTGGGCGAGTTTTTCTAGCGGAACCATGGCAGCGGTTTGGCCAATCGCAGCGTCGCGGTCAAGGGGCCAGAGGGCTTGGCAGTTTGATCCCACCGTTTCCGGGTAAGAAGTTCTCCTTCAAGTGAAAGGACCCCGATGGGATGACTTGGTTAAAACAGCGCCACCACCACAAGGGCCATGGAGTTAGCAATGCAGCCATTGTAACCCGCACCACCTAACTTGTCGCAGCACACGTCATCTATTGTGCGTCGATGAGCAGCGGCTGGGAGCTGGCGCGTGCAGTTCTGATGAAGCTCACCATCTTGCGGCCCTTTGCGAACGGACGGACGGGCCTCGGCTGGAAGCCCCGCGCAGCAAGGTCGGGGAATATCTTCAGGATTTCGCCATGTTGTTCCGTGCTGATGGATTTGAGTGCTTCTGGGCCCGTGAACAAAGATTCAGACGGCGCGCCATTGGCGTAAACCACTTCATGCTGGTGCAGCAGAAAATGCCAATAAGTCACCGGCCCACACGTGTTGACAACCTCAATCCCACAAACCCCGACAAGTTGCTTGGCAGCAATCAGCGTCTCTCTTTCCCCGAAAATGCGTTCCGCTAATTGAGACGTAATCAGAACGCGATGCTGAGGCGAGATCAGGAGATCCTGTTCCGGTATGTTGTGCCCAAGTGCGCCGGCTGGGATACGGACCGGGCGCAATTCTGGATGACGGGCAAGCATAGCTGCGCTGACGCTGCGCGACGTAATCCAGACAATGGGTTGGTAGCCGCGATCTCGGGTAAGCAGCCGATCGCCGGCTTGCTAATCATCGACTTTCTTTAACCCGTTTTCGGTCTGCAGAATTGTTCCAGAGGTAAAGCATATTGGTGAAGGAACATGGATGGCAATGTTGTCAATGATTGCTCCGGCGCCTTGATTTGCACCGAGTTCGGTGAAGCGCAGTGTATAATTGCCAGATGCAGGGAATGTTACGTCGAAACTGTAAGGATCAAGCGTGTATGTGGACGGAAAGACGGATGTTGAAAAAACGGCGTTTCCATGAGAATCGAGGATTTCGACAGTAAAACCCTCGCCATTGCCGGGGCTAACCGTCCCCCAGTTGTTTCTTAAGGATGAAACAAAGGAAGCGGGTAGGTTCCAGCCTGATCAATCATGAAGCTCTGTTGCATGACCGTGACGGCGGCGGCGGTGCCATCCATTTCAGCGACATGGTTGGTTGGGGTTCCCCCCACGACATAAACGTCGTGGGTATAGTTGGTCTCTAGATCAGTTCCAGTCCAGCCAGTCGAGCCTTGGTCGAAATCACCATTTATGATCACATTCACTGTCGGCATTAAGTCCACCATTTGAAGGGCACAAGATTTTCTGACTCGCGAAATCTCCACAAATTTCGGCATTTTTATGGCAACAAGTTCATCGGGGGTGCCTTCGCACGCATGAGCATAGCGGACTGCTGATAACGCGATGGTCTCTCAGTAGGTGGGGCATCGGTTGCTTGTGGATGCCGGCGAAGGCCATCCGGCGCATGCCATTGAGTCAGTGCTTTTACCATGAGGGGGGGGTTAGCGGTGCGGCGTGAATTTCTGTCCGGGCGCGATCGCGTTCCGCCGCAGAAACGCTAGGCGCAAGATCGACTGGGGCCAGACCAAGCAATTGAAGCCACGCATTCAGGTAGGTTGGATCGTGACGCTGTCAGTCACGGAAGGCAATTACCTCGGGTGCAAACCGAAACTATTTTTTCGCCGGGGCTTTCCAGATGAAGCCGTCGATCTGGTAGGGGCGACCCAAAGTATCGCCGGCGCTGGCGACCTTGACCACCGACCAATCGTTTTGGGCAGAAACGTCAACCACCGTCATGCCCAACGAGATCTGGCTGGGCTTCCAGTTGGCGTGATCAATCAGAATTTCGCGGTCTGACACGACTTTCGACACCACGGCGACATGGCCCTTCGGCAGTTTGCGAGTCGAGGAGAACGCCATCACTGCCCCCACCACCGGATCATGACCACGCTCGAACTTGCCCTTGGCTTGTTTCCACCAGGTGCCAGCATTGCCCTTGATCTCAACACCGCTGGCGTCACGGGCGAAGGGCACACACCAGACCTTTTGGCCCTTGGCGCGTTTCGCCTTGGCGTTGCCGATAGCGGTGGCGACAAAGTTCGGGTTCAGGCCGGGTTCGATCAAATCGGGATGCGTCGACAGCATCGTCACTTGTGCATTGTTCGGCACGCAGGCGGCCGTCAGGGCCAGAGCGCTGCACAAAGCAGCCAAGCGTGGCAAAGCTGCCAGACGACGAAGAGTTACAGCCATGTGAATGTCCCAAGTCTTTTTGTTCTGATCGCGGTGCGGCATCTTGGTTGATCCAAGCTTTCGCTGCGTTGCGGCAGACATTCCCTGATCTGAGCAGAAGTTCAACAAACTGAAATATCTGTTGGCAAGATTCCGCCGCCCGATTCCGCAGCTTCGGCAGAATATAGGCAAATTTCAGGGAACCAGACCCATTTTCAGGTATTTAACTTGGTTATCCACGCCGCAAGTCGCGCGGCGTTGACGCCCCAATCACCCGCACCAAACCGTTGCCGGGCAAAAATCGTGATGCCTGTGGGGGTAGATTCGGCCGTGGTGTAGTCTGGGAAGCCCCAGAAGGCCGAGCGCGTGACCCAAGTGATCCGCCCGGTTTCCGCGCTGCCCGCGACGCGCTGGGTGCGCGGGCTGGCCAATGCAATGCCATCCAATTTGGCCAGCAGCGCCTGCGTCTGATCCGCGGCAACGTTCAGATCGACATAGGCACCATCATTCAGAACGGTGATTTTGTCGGGGCTGGGCGTGGTGATCTGCGCGGGGCGCGGCGTTAACGCAACGTTCCACTGTGTCGGATCGCTGGGTGCCAGCCGGATATAGGCCATGGCCCCCGCAGCGAGAATCAAAACAGCACTTGCGAGGACCATGGATTTTCTCATCTTTGTGTTTTCGCCCAGTGATAAAGGCAAATCAACTCATATCCGACATGGGCGCCTGCAATCGCCGTCGCCCCTGTGGTATCGTAGGGCGGCGAGACTTCGACGATATCGCCGCCAACCATGTTGATGCCCGCGAGGTCGCGCAGGATGGCAGCGGCCTGCCAGGAATGCAGCCCGCCCCAGACCGGAGTGCCGGTGCCGGGGGCCACCGAGGGGTCGAGCGCGTCGATGTCGAAGGTCACATAGGTTTGATGTTCCCCAACGATCTGCTTGATCTTGGCCACCGTAGCATCGGTGCCGTTTTCATGCACCCAACGCGCGTCAATCACGTTGAAGCCCAGATAATCCTCGGTCGTGGTGCGGATACCGATCTGCACCGAGCGTTTCGGGTCGACATAGCCTTGCTTGACCGCCTTATACATCATGGTGCCGTGGTCGATGCGGGTCAGATCGTCATCGGGCCAAAGATCGGAATGGGCGTCGAAATGGATCACTGACAGTGGCCCGAATTTCTCGGCATAGGCGCGCAGGATCGGCAAGGTGATGTAGTGATCGCCCCCCAAGGTGATCGTCCCCGCCCCTGCGGCCAGAATTTTGGCGATATGCGCGGTCAGGGTATCGGGGAAGTCAGAGGTCTTGGCATAGTCGAAGGCGACATCGCCGTAGTCGATGATGTTCATCTCTTCCAGCGGGTTGGTGGGCCAGCCATATGGCGGATCGTAGGGCTGAAGGCTGCTCGCCTCACGGATCGCGCGCGGGCCAAAGCGGGTGCCGGTGCGGTGCGTTACGGCTTGGTCAAACGCCACGCCGGTGATGGCAAGGTCGACCCCAGTCAGGTCTTTGGTGTAGGTGCGGCGCAGAAAGCTGGTCGCGCCTGAGAACGCATTCTCAAAGGCATAGCCGCGCTGCGTGGTGCGGGTGAAAGCGGTGTCGATCTCGGATTTGGCGTCTTCTAGGGCCATGATGGTCTCGCGATTTGTCGCGCTTGCGTCTTTTTCCCTTTGGGGGCCGGAGACGCGCTGATCCGGATGCTGCAAGGGACGGCAGTGGGGGCGGGTTGTCAAGATAGACCGGCGTCCATTTGGCAGTTTAGGCTGCGGACTCCGTATTCTCTGTCGGCCAAGCAAACTGATCTTGCCCGGAATCAAAGCGCTCTGGCGCCGCTGGGCAGCGCCCGTCCGCCCCCATCGGCCGGGCGCTATTATAGTGTCGCGCCTAGAAATTCTCAGGGATTTGTTGAGCCATAATGCGCCTGGAACTCCTGTGGCTCGCCCACCCGCCGGAAAGGCGGAGGCCTGTGTTGCGAAGGAAGACTTATCCCATTCGGTGGCCCTCGCGCACCAGATCGTCGGTCACACGGCGGATTGCGGCTTCGAGCGTATCGACGACGAAATCCACTTCGGCTTCGGTAATGATCAAGGGGGGCGACATCACGTTCAGATGGCCGATGGGCCGGACCAGCAAGCCGAGCGACTCCGCCATATCCGAGATGCGTTTGCTTTCGTTCACCTCGTCGGGCAGCAGCGCCTTGGTTGTCTTGTTGGCGACGTTCTCGACACAGAGCATCAGCCCCTGCCCGCGCACATTGCCGACCAGCGGCAGATTTTCCAGCGCCTTTAGCCGGGTGTTGAAATAAGCCCCCACACGGTCGGCATTGCCGAGCAAGCCCTCACGTTCCAGAATCTCGATGTTTTTCAACGCACAAGCGCAGGAGACCGGATGACCGGAATAGGTCAGGCCAGTGGTGAACCAGCGGTGGCCACCATCCGCCATCGCGGCCCAGATCCGGTCCGACAGGATCAGCGCGCCTAACGGCAGGTAGCCCGAGGTCAGCCCCTTGGCGCAGGTGATCATGTCGGGCTGCACGCCGAAGGCATCTTCGGCGGCAAACCAGTGGCCGACACGGCCAAAGGCGGTGACGACTTCGTCGGCGATAAACAGGATGTCGTGGCGCTTGCAGACCTCCCACATCCGGCGGAGATAGCCTTGCGGCGGCACGATGATCCCGCCAGAGGCTTGGATCGGCTCTGCAATGAAGCCGCCAATCTTATCTGCGCCGACGCGGGCGATCAGCGCCTCAAACTCCGCGATCAGATCATCGCAGAACTGCGCCTCGGTCATATGATCGGGGCGGCGGTAGGGGTTGGGGCAGGACAGATGGTGAATGCCTTCGGTCTTGTAGCGGAATTCCTCAATCCGGTCGCCGTTCCGCTTGCCGACCGATTGGGTCAGGTAAGTCGAGCCGTGGTAAGAGTTTTCCCGCGCAACGATGTCGGTTTTATCCGGGTTGCCGCGGGCGTGGTGATAATAACTGACCACCCGCACCGCCGTATCCACCGCTGTGGAACCGCCGGTGGTGAAATGCACGCGGTTCAGATCGCCCGGTGCCAGCTCGGCCAGTTTCGCAGCCAGACGCGCGGCGGGATCATTGGTCATGTCAACGAAATGGTTTGCGAAGGCGAGGCGCTCGGCCTGTTCGGCGATGGCATCTGCCATCTCGCGACGGCCCAAGCCGATGTTAGTGCACCACATGCCGCCGACGGCATCGAAATACTCGCGGCCCTGCTCGTCCCACAGCTTCGCGCCCTGCCCGCGCGCGATCACCAAGGAACCCGCCTTTTCAAACGGCCCGAAATTCGCCCAAGGATGCAGGACATGGGCGCGGTCCATCTCGAAGGCCGAGGTGTTGGGCAGGCTTGCGGGGGCGTTCATTTTGAATCTCCAGTCAATATGATTTGGCCAAGATAGCCAAAGCGCATAAAAACACCAGAAGATTTTTGATCAAAAGTCAGGCCGAATGGATTTGTGAAGCATCGGAAACCGCTGCCTCTCGCTTACGCGCGAAGGCGGTTTCCGATCTTTGTCGATTTTTCAGAAAATCCATCTGCCTCTAGAACAGGCTTTGCTTGGCTTTGGAGATCTTGAAACCATGCCCACCGAGGTTGGTGCATTCCATGCCGGATTTCTCAGATGTGCAGGTGAATGGCCCCAGAGTGATCGACTTGCCGTAGCCAAGTTCGACGGCGCCCGGATCAGCGACGGCATCAGAGACACAGGCGAGATAGCCCTTGCCCCCGGCATCGACGGCAAAGCTGCTGCCCCAATCGAATTCGCAATCCGCTGGGGCTTTGTGGTAGGTGGGCGTCAGTTCTGACATATCACAGCGGACTTGGGCATAGTCACCAGTGGACATACCGCACTGGATGTTGCCCGAGGGAGAGTGGAAGGCGATGTAATCATCCGCCAAGGCAGGCGCGGCCAGCAGGCAGAGGGCAAAGCAAAGGCGGATCATCATGGCTCCTGTTGAAACACTGCGCAGAATCTAGCGCAGCCACTGGGGGCTACGCTAGCCTGATGTGATCAGGCCAAGGGTTGCGCGCGCTCGACCAGGCGGGCGAAGAAGGATGCCCCAATTGGTGCGGCTTCGTCATTGAAGTCATAGGCCGCATGGTGCAGGCCAGCGCCCGGCCCGGTGCCCATGAACAGATAGGCGCCTTTGCGGGCTTCCAGCATGTAAGAGAAATCTTCCGACCCCATCTCGCGCACCGAATTGCCGTTCACCGCAGTGTCGCCAACGATTTCCTCGGCAACTTTCACCGCAAAGGCGGCTTGATCGGCGTGGTTGATCGTCGCGGGATAGCCCCAGTCGTAATCAATCCGCGCCTGCACGCCATAGGCAGCGGCATGGCCTTCGACGATTTCGTAGAACCGCTTTTTCAACAGCGCGCGCACTTCGGGTTTGAAGCAGCGGATGGTGGCGGCGAACATCGCTTCTTCCGGGATGATGTTGCTGGCGGTGCCGGAATTCACCATTGTCACAGACAAAACCGCCTCGTCCAAAGCATAGACATTGCGCGGAATGATGGTCTGGATCGCCGAGATCATGCCGACCAATGCCACGATCGGATCAACGGTTTCATGCGGCGTCGCGCCATGGCCGCCCTTGCCGGTCAGATAGACATAAGCCGTATCCACGCTGGCCATCAGCGCCCCCGGCGTGGTCAGAAAATGGCCGAAGGGCACGTTCGGCGCGTTGTGGATGCCGTAGACCTGATCCACCGCGAAACGATCCATCATGCCTTCGTTCACCATCTCACGCCCACCCGCACCGTCTTCCTCGGCGGGTTGGAAGATCAGCGCGACGCGACCTTTGAACCGCCGGGTCTCGGCCAGATATTTGGCAGCCCCCAGCAGCATGGTGACATGGCCATCGTGGCCACAGGCGTGCATCTTGCCGGGGATGGTCGAGGCGTATGCCGCCCCGGTGATTTCCTGAATCGGCAGCGCATCCATATCGGCGCGCAGGCCGATGGTCGGCCCATCCCCCTGCCCGTTGATGATCGCCACGATGCCGGTCTTGGCGATGCCGGGGTGAATTTCATCGACGCCGATTTCACGCAGACGCTCGACAATATAAGCGGCGGTGTTGTGGCAATCGAAGGAAAGCTCGGGGTTGGCGTGCAAATGGTGCCGCCAGCCCTTCATTTCCTCGGCATAAGCGGCGATACGGTTGAGGACGGGCATTGCGGACTCCTGATTTGCTTTGGCCTTTGATCAAATCTTATCTGGAAGGGATCGGCAATGCCCCTGCCCCATTCTGACGCGCGTTCAGATCAACTTGTGCGTGACCCCGCCGGTGGGATCGAGCGCTTGCTGGAGATCATGCGGCGTCTGCGCGACCCGCAGACGGGTTGCCCGTGGGACATTGCGCAGGATTTTGCCAGCATCACGCCCTACACGATTGAGGAAGCGCATGAGGTTGCCGACGCGATCGAACGGCAGGCATGGGGCGAATTGCCGGGTGAGCTGGGCGATCTTTTGTTGCAGGTGGTGTTTCATGCCCAGATGGCGACGGATGCGGGCATGTTCGGCTTTCAGGATGTGGTGCAGGCGATTTCCGACAAGATGCTGGCGCGGCATCCGCATGTGTTTGGCGATGAAAGCCGCGACAAAACGCCCGAACAGCAGACGGTGGATTGGGAAAAGATCAAGGCCGCCGAGCGTGGCGGCCAACAGGCCCGCGTGCTGGATGGCGTGGCACTGGGCCTGCCCGGTCTGACGCGTGCGGTCAAACTACAAAAGCGGGCGGCAAGGGTGGGGTTCGACTGGCCCTCGACCGATGAAGTGGTGGCGAAAATCGCCGAGGAAGCCGCCGAACTGGTCGAGGCGCGCGATCAGTTGACACAAACCGAAGTCACTGAAGAATTTGGCGATTTGCTGTTCGTGATGGCCAATCTCGCCCGCCATCTCGACGTCGATCCCGAAGCCGCCCTGCGCGCGGCCAATGCCAAATTCAGCCGCCGCTTTGGCCGAATCGAAAATTGGCTTGCCGAAGCTGGCCGCACCCCCGCAGATAGCGATCTGGCCGAGATGGATGCGTTGTGGAACCGCGCCAAGGCCGAGGAAAAGTCCCGCTAGTCATCGGCACTAGAGCCTGCCAAGTTTTTTACTCAGGTATTGACGCCTCGGGCCGCATCGGCTTTAAGCTGCGCCATATACCTGACAAAAGGACTCAACCATGAAACTGCGTTTCGGCCTTTTTGCTCTGGCTCTGGCCAGCACCGCGCTTCCGGCCTTGGCCGAGGAGGTGAACATCTACTCGCACCGCCAGCCCGAACTGATCCAGCCGCTGATCGACGCCTTCAGCAAAGAAACCGGCATCACAGTGAACATCGCTTTTGTTGACAAGGGCATGGCCGAGCGTCTGGTGGCTGAGGGTGATCGCTCGCCCGCCGACCTCATCCTGACGGTAGATATCGCGCGGCTGATGGAAGTGGTGAACGCAGGTGTCACGCAGCCTGTGGACTCGGCGGTGCTAGAGAAAAACATCCCTGCCGAGTTCCGCGATCCGGGCAAGCAGTGGTTCGGCCTGACGGCACGCTCGCGCATTGTTTATGCCGCGAAAGACCGGGTGAAGGATGGCGAAATCACCACCTATGAAGATCTGGCCAACCCGAAGTGGAAGGGCCGGCTGTGCATGCGCTCTGGCACCAATGATTACAACGTGGCGCTGACCGGGGCGATGCTGGCGCATCATGATGCAGCCTTTACAAAGACCTGGCTGGAAGGTCTGAAAGCCAACCTCGCGCGCAAACCCAACGGCGGCGACCGCGATCAGGTCAAGGCGATCTGGGCGAATGAATGCGATATCGGCATCGGCAACACCTATTATCTGGGGCAGATGCTGGCTGACCCAGAGCAGAAAGACTGGGCCGATTCCGTGCGCATCGTGTTTCCGGTGTTTGAAGGCGGCGGCACCCATATGAACATCTCCGGCGTGGCGATGACCAAATCGGCACCGAACCATGATGCGGCGTTGAAGCTGATGGAATGGCTTTCGTCGGATGAGGCGCAGAAAATCTACGCTGAAACCAACTACGAGTTCCCGGTGGAACCCGGTGTGGAACGCTCGGCTCTGGTGAAAAGCTGGGGTGAGTTCACGCCCGATAGCCTGCCTTTGGCCGAAGTCGCCGCCAAGCGCCCTGAAGCGCTGAGGCTGATCGAAGAAGTCGACTTCGACAACTGATCCGCTGATCTGAAAACTGGTTTGCGAGAGTCGCCGCGACTTTCGCAAACTTTTAACATTTTGCCGCCAGATTCTCCGCCTAAGTTTCAGGTCCGTGACTTGATTAGATAAGGTCGAACGCAGGTTCGGCTGGGTGGAGTGTGTGATGCCGTTCTATAACTTCAGCGTAATTTCGAACGACGACATTGGCTTGGATCAGTATTCCTTCTCAGAAGGCACGTTCACGGTCGGTGGCGCCACGCGCAACATGTCGGTGGCCGATGATGATGGCATCTTTGATGACGAAAGCAGCGAAGACGGCCAAATACACCCCGAATACCAGACCAACTTTGAGACGCTCGACACAAGCGGGCAACTTCTGACCCAAGATATCGATGGTTTGGGCGCATCCGGCCATGTGGTGCAGTCCGTCTACAAGTTCACCATTTACAACGCCACAACTGGGCAAACCGGCACCGCATACATGCTGCGCATCTATAACAGCACCGATCCGTCAAACTTTTCGCAGGATTGGGGCGGCGGGCAGTTGGGGCCATATTATTACGCGTTTGACATTCCGGTTACCCAGGGTGACAGCATTACCCTGACAAATGGCGACTGGCGCGGTCAGGCCGAATACAGCACATTGGTCAACGGCGTGCCTTGCTTTGTTGCAGGCACGCTGATCGCCACGCCGGATGGTGATAAGACGGTTGAGACTTTGGCGGTGGGTGATCTGGTCTGCACCCAAGACGCAGGCGCGCAGCCGGTGGCATGGCACGGAACCCGGCATTTGGATGCGAAGGCACTGGCGCTGCATCCGGCCCTGCGTCCAGTGCGGATTGCCGCAGGCGCCTTGGGCGCCGGGGTGCCGCGGCGCGATCTGATCGTCTCACCCCAACACCGCATTCTGGTGGCATCTGATACCACACACCGCGTCAGCGGAACCCGCGAAGTGCTGGTTGCAGCCAAGCATCTGGTTGGCCTGCCGGGCATCTGCGTCGACCTGCAGGCGAATGACGTGACTTATGTGCATTTCCTATGCCCGCAACATCAGGTGGTGTTCGCCCAGGGCGCAGCGACTGAATCAATGCTGCCTGGAGCGCAGGCACTGCGCAGCTTGACCCCAGAGGCGAGGGCCGAAGTTTTGGCGCTGTTCCCCGAGTTGGCTTTTGTCGGGGACCCGGTTGCATCTGGCCCAGTGCCAGCACGGCCTTGTCTGGATGGGCGGCGCAGCCGCAATTTGGCAATCCGCCATTATCGCAGCGGAAAGTCTCTGGTGCAAAGGGCTGGATAGGCTGGACTTCCCCGCCGCCATCGGCTTTTCTGCATAAAAAACAGGAGGCCGGCATGGCGCGCAAAATCATCATCGACACCGACCCCGGCCAGGACGACGCCTTTGCCATCATGCTGGCTTTGGGCAGCCCCGAGGAGATTGACCTGCTCGGCATCGTCGCGGTTGCGGGCAATGTGCCGCTGGCTTTGACACAGAAAAACAGCCGGATGATCTGCGAATTGGCGGGGCGTTCGGATGTGAAGGTCTTTGCAGGTTGCGATCGGCCGTTGAATCGCAAGCTGGTGACGGCAGAGCATGTCCATGGAAAGACCGGGCTGGATGGCCCTGTGCTGCCGGATCCGGTGATGCCGCTGCAAGATCAGCATGGCGTCGATTTCATCATCGAAACCCTGCGGGCAGAGCCTGCGGGCAGCGTTACTTTGTGCCCGCTCGGCCCCCTGACCAATATTGCGCAGGCGTTCTTGCAAGCCCCGGATGTGGTGGGGCGGGTGCAGGAAATCGTGCTGATGGGTGGCGGCTATTTCGAGGGCGGCAACATCACTCCGGCGGCCGAGTTCAATATCTATGTTGACCCCGAAGCAGCAAATATCGTGTTCAAATCCGGCGTGCCTTTGGTGGTGATGCCGCTGGATGTGACACATAAGGTGCTGACCACCAAGCCACGGGTGCAGGCGCTTCGGGATATGGGCACCGAGGTGGGTCGGGTGGCGGCGGAATGGGCGGATTTCTTTGAGCGGTTCGATGTGGCGAAATATGGCAGCGAAGGCGGGCCGCTGCATGATCCGACCGTGGTGGCCTATCTGATCCGGCCCACATTGTTTTCGGGGCGGCATATCAATGTCGAGATTGAAACCCAGTCTGAGCTGACACTGGGCATGACCGTCGCGGATTGGTGGGGGGTGACAGACCGGGCGAAGAACGCGCTGTTTATCGGCGATGTGGACGCGCAGGGGTTCTTTGATTTACTGACCGAAAGGCTGGCCCGGTTGTGATTTCAGATGGTCCCGAGTTGGGACCGTTTTTGGGTTGAGCGAAATCAACAGGTTACGGGGTGTCGGTAAGGGATTGTTAAGGTTTGCGGTGTTTTGCGACCCGCGAAATTCTATGTCCAGCAGGTATCTGAGCCGGGGCTGACAGAAAGTTTTGCAATGTCTCCTGATGACACAGTCTACTTCTACGCACAGACCGACCCGTATTCCGAGTTCTCTAACTTCGCCCCCTATGGTGTCGCGCTGGACGGGGTTTGGTGGCCAACCACCGAGCATTTGTTTCAAGCGCAAAAATTCGCGGATGCCGATTACCGAGAGAAAATCCGGCGCGAGCTGCGCCCGAAAGCGGCAAAAGAGCTGGGAATGACAAGGGCCTATCCGCTGCGAGCGGATTGGGAAGAGATCAAGGACGCCGTGATGCTGCGGGCGGTTTTGGCAAAGTTCAAGACCCATGCCAAGCTGGCCGCACTGCTGTTGTCGACGGGTGATCGGATGATTGTCGAGAACGCGCCTTGGGACGGCTATTGGGGCTGCGGGCCAGATGGCGCTGGGTTGAACC
This sequence comes from Cypionkella sinensis, assembly GCF_042646385.1. NCBI lineage: Bacteria > Pseudomonadati > Pseudomonadota > Alphaproteobacteria > Rhodobacterales > Paracoccaceae > Cypionkella > Cypionkella sinensis. Next base: position 957,172 of record NZ_JBHRTO010000001.1, read on the forward strand.
GGCTGGGGCAGATTCTGATGTCGGTGAGAGATCAGTTAAGGCAAGAGGCTTAAGCGCGAGGTTTTGCGGCTCCCGAATAGCCCACCCGCCCGGAGTCAAGGCGCTGTAGCGCCGCCCTATGTTCTTAGCGTCTCAACCAAGGTTAGGTGCGTGCAAGCACGCACCCTACCCCAAAAGTTTACCCCAGCGCATATCCCGCGCCGCGCACTGTGCGCAGGGGGTCGTCGCCGCCGAAGGTGCAGAGCGATTTGCGCAGACGACCGATGTGGACATCGACGGTGCGGGTGTCGACGTAGATGTCGCGGCCCCAGACGCGGTCCAGAAGCGACTCGCGGGAGAACACCCTGCCCGGCTTTTCCATGAACGTGGCCAGCAGGCGAAACTCGGTGGGGCCCAGTTTCAGCACCTTGTCGCCGCGATAGACGCGGTGGGTTTCTGTATCAAGGCGGATATCGCCCCATTCCAACAGCAGGCCAGCGGTGGCGGGGCGCACGCGGCGCAGTTGCGCGCGCAGGCGGGCCATCAACTCGACCACGGAATAAGGTTTGATCACGTAATCATCGGCCCCAGTTTCCAGCCCGCGCACCTTATCAACTTCCTCGGATCGTGCCGACAGCATGATCACCGGAATCCCCCGCGTTTCGGGGCGGGCTTTCAGGCGGCGGCAAACCTCGATGCCAGAAACATGCGGCATCATCCAATCGAGCAGGATCAGATCGGGGGCTTCCTCGGCGATCAGCGCCAATGCGTCTTCGCCATTGTCGGCGGTGCGCACCTCGAAGCCTTCGGCCTCGAGGTTATAGGACAGGACGGCGCGCTGTGCGGGCTCGTCCTCGACCAGCAACACCGAAGGACGCGGTGCCATCAGGCATCCCCCCCAGCGAGTTCGGCTTTCGGGCGGGCCTCATCCGGCAAGGCGCCGGTGGTGAGGTAGATCACCTGCTCGGCGATGGTGGTGGCATGGTCGCCGACACGTTCGATGTTCTTGGCGATGAAATGCAGGTGCATACAGGCCGAGATATTGCGGGTGTCTTCCATCATATGCGTCAAGAATTCACGGAACAGCGCGTTATACATCTGATCCACTTCCTCGTCGCGCAGGCGCACTTCGGCGGCAAGGCCAGCGTCGCGGGCGACAAAGGCATCGAGCGCGTCTTTCAAAAGCAAGCCGACCTGCCGCGCCATGCGACGGATCGAACCGGCGGCACCGGGGATTGGCGTCATCGCGTTCAGCACCAGCGCGCGTTTGGCGAGGTTCTTGGCATAGTCGCCGCAACGCTCGAGGCTGGAGGCGATTTTCATCACCGTCAGCACGGTGCGCAGATCGGTGGCAATCGGCGCGCGCAGGGCGATCAGGCGCGCGCATTCGGTGTTGATCATTTCTTCCAACTGATCAATCGCGGTGTCGTTGTTGCGTACCTGATTGGCGAGGCTTTCATCCTGCGTGTCGAGCGCCTTGGCGGCATCCGACAGGGCGGCTTCGACAAGCCCGCCCATTTTCATGATCATGGCTTGCACCGCTTCAAGATCACGGTCGAAAACGGTGGCGATATGGCGATCATTCAACATGTTTTGCTCCTTAGCCAATCCGGCCAGAGATGTAGGATTCTGTGCGCGGATCTTTCGGATTGGTGAAGATCTGCCCGGTTTCACCAAATTCCACCAGATTGCCGAGGTGGAAGAAAGCGGTGCGCTGCGATACACGCGCGGCTTGCTGCATCGAGTGGGTGACGATCACCACCGAGAATTGGCTGCGCAGTTCGTCGATCAGTTCCTCGACCTGTGCAGTCGCAATCGGGTCAAGTGCCGAGCAGGGTTCGTCCATCAGCAGCACCTCGGGCGAGGTGGCGATGGCGCGGGCGATGCACAGACGTTGCTGTTGGCCGCCCGAGAGGCCGGTGCCGGGGGCGTTCAGGCGGTCTTTCACCTCGTTCCAAAGTGCTGCCTTGCGCAGGCAGGTCTCCACGATGGCGTCAAGTTCGGCCTTGTTGCGGGTCAGACCATGGATTTTCGGGCCGTAGGCGACATTGTCGTAGATCGACTTCGGGAACGGGTTCGGTTTCTGAAACACCATGCCGATACGGGCGCGCAGTTGCACCGGGTCGACGCGGGGGTCGTAGATCGACTCGCCTTCCAGCGTGATCGAACCTTCGACGCGACAGGACGGGATGGTGTCGTTCATCCGGTTCAGGCAGCGCAGGAAGGTTGATTTGCCGCAGCCCGACGGGCCGATGAAGGCGGTGACGGTCTTGTCGAGAATATCGACATCGACATCTTTGATGGCATGGTTGGTGCCATAATAGACTTGGGCTTTGCGGGCCTCGATCTTGACGGTCTGGGTTTCCACGCGGGTCTCCAATCTTTGGTCTTTCATTGTAGCCCCCTTACCAGCGGCGTTCGAATTTACGGCGGAAGTAGATGGCGATGGCGTTCATGGCGATCAGGAACACCAGCAGCACGATGATGGCACCAGAAGCGCGTTCGACAAAGCCGGGGTCGCCGCGTTGGGTCCAGTTGTAGATCTGCACCGGCAGGGCCGAAGCCGGGTCGAACAAGCCTTCGGGCGGGATGCCGGGGAAGTCGCGGACGAAGGCGACCATGCCGATCAGCAAAAGCGGTGCGGTTTCACCCAAGGCTTGTGCGAGACCGATGATGGTGCCCGTGAGGATACCGGGCATTGCCAGGGGCAGGACGTGGTGGGTGATCGTTTGCAAACGGCTTGCACCAATGCCGAGGGCTGCGTCGCGGATCGACGGTGGCACAGCTTTCAGGGCCGCGCGGGTCGGGATGATGATGCGCGGCAGCGTCATCAGCGTCAGCACAAGGCCGCCGACGATGGGCGCGGATTGCGGCAGACCTGCGAAGTTGATGAAGATCGACAGGCCAAGGATGCCGTAGACGATGGAGGGCACGGCGGCGAGGTTGGCGATGTTCACCTCGATTAGATCGGTGAATTTGTTCTTTGGCGCGAATTCTTCAAGATAGACCGAGGTTGCCACGCCGATCGGCAGGGCCAGCACCAGCACCACGAACATCATGTAGATCGAGCCGACGATGGCCACGCCCAGACCTGCGGCCTCGGGACGTTTGTCCGACGCATCGGGCATCGTCAGAAAGCCCGGGTTGGTCTGCATCGAGATCACGCCTGCAGTTTTCAACTGATCAGCAAGGGCCAGTTGTTCGGGCGAGGTGTTCTTGTCAAGCGCAGCCGACGCCATCGTCACTCGGCCCTTGTAGTAGCCGTCGATACGGCCCGAAGCGAGGACGTTGACGGTTATGGTGCTGCCGATCAGCGCGGGGTTGGCCAGAACCTGATTGCGCAGGGTGGCTGCAGATTCCTCGGAAATCATCTTGGCCAGGTCTTTGGCTTTGACCTCTCCCAAGGACAGGCCTTTGGCGGCAATCTCGGCCTCCAGCGATTTGGCCAGCAGTTTGCCATAGGCGACGGTGGTGGCTTTCGCCAGATCAGCCGGATCACGCTTGCCGCCTTTGTCCAGCACAGCCGCGTCCAGGGTGACTGGCATGGTGATGAAGGTTTGCTTGAACGCCGGCAGGCCATTGCCGAAGATAGAGACCAAGAGCCAGACCAGCGCCAGCAGGGCTACGATAATGGCGGTCAGGCCATAGGCGCGGAAGCGTTTCTCGGTGGCATTGCGTGCCTTGGTGCGCTTGTCTTGCACCAGCAAAGAGGCGCGGGTGTCATGGGCCGCGCGCGGGTTCAGGGGCGCTGAAGCGGTCATTCGTATTGCTCCCGGTATTTACGCACAATCATCAGGGCGATGATGTTCAGACCCAGCGTCAGGCAGAACAATGTCAGGCCCAGAGCGAAGGCGACCAAGGTTTCAGGGCTGGCGAATTCGGTATCGCCGGTCAATTGGCTGACGATTTTCACTGTCACCGTCGTCATGGCTTCGAACGGGTCGAGCGACAGTTTGGCGGCGGCCCCTGCCCCCATCACCACGATCATGGTTTCCCCAATCGCGCGAGAGGCTGCCAGCAGCACGGCACCGACGATGCCGGGAAGCGCTGCGGGGATCACCACTTGCTTGATGGTTTCCGAAGGTGTTGCGCCAAGGCCGAGCGAGCCATCGCGCAGCGATTGCGGCACGGCGTTGATGATGTCGTCGGACAGGGATGACACGAACGGGATCACCATGATGCCCATCACCAGACCAGCCGTCATCACCGAGGAGGACGAATTGCCAAGGCCAAAGGGCTGGGCAAAGTAATCGCGCAGCAAGGGGCCAACCGTGACCAGCGCGAACAGGCCATAAACGATGGTCGGGATACCGGCGAGGATCTCAATCGCGGGCTTGACCCAAGCGCGGGTGGATTTGTTGGCATATTCGGCCAGATAGATTGCAGACATCAGACCAATCGGCACCGCCACCACGAGGGCGATCAGCGAGACATAAAGCGTGCCCCACAGCAGCGGAAGGATACCCAGCGAGGAGCCACCGCCGAATTGCGGCTTCCACACGGTTGAGAAGAAGAACTCGGAGGCCGGATAGAGCCGGAAGAAGTGGATCGATTCAAACAGCAGCGAGGCAACGATGCCGACGGTTGTCAGCACAGCGACCAGCGAGGACGCCATCAGCAGCCACATCGAAAAACGCTCGGTGGCGTTACGGGCGCGGTATTCGGGGGTGATACGCGACAGACCAAAGGCCAGACCGCCAAGTGCCAGCAGCAATGCCGCACCGGTCATTGCCAGACGAGACGTCGCGCCCGCATCACGCAACGCCGCAGAAGCGGCAAGGGTAGAAGGCGTCGGTTCGGTTTCAAGCACCACACCGGCATCGTTCAGCGCGGTTTTCAAAGCCGACGGGCTGGCGAGCAAAGGTGTTACATCATCGCCGCGCGCAGCCAGCATATTCAGTCCGTTGGCGACACGGCGGACATCCGCCATCACCAGATCGGCGGATTTGCCCGCCGGAAGCTCGGCCGGGTTGATCAGGCTCAGCGCCTTGGTTTCCAGAAACAGCGGCTGCGCCAAAAGCCATGCGGCGATCAGGAAGAACGCGGGCACGGCGGTCAGCAAAGCGGTAATGCGGCCATAGAACGGCGGCAGCGAATGCAGTTTGCGAATGTCGCCTTCAACTTGGCCGACAGCCTTGCGGCGGCCCAGCACGTAGCCAAACACGGCAAGCGCGAGAATGATCAGAGATAGAAGGCCGAGGCTCATGGGGATCCTGCCAATGAGAGGAACGGGCGTGGTCAAGACAAAACGGCGCGCGAGCAGACCCGCGCGCCGTTTCGGTAAGGGTGCTTACTGCAGCGGGCCCATAACGGTCTCGGCGTCAACTGCCGCTTGGGTCGCAGCCAGTTCCGGGTCGGGCACGAGGCCATATTCAGCCAGTTTGCCATCCGGGCCAGCCATATCATCCGAGACGAAGAACTGGATGTATTCTTTCAGGCCGGGGATCACGCCGATATGGGCTTTCTTGACGTAGAAATACAGCGGACGCGATACCGGATATTCGCCTTTCGAGATCGTCTCGACGCTCGGGACGATGCCGTTCACGGTGGCGACTTTCAGCTTGTCGGTGTTGTTTTCGTAGAACGACAGGCCGAACACGCCGACGGCGTTCTTGTTGGCGTCGATGCGCGACAGGGTTTCCGTGTAGTCGCCGTCGATATCAACCGAGGTGCCATCCGAGCGGGTGGTGAAGCACTGCTTTTCAGCGTCTTTCTTCTTGGCACCATCATCGGCTTCTTTCGAAGCGGCGAGGAACAGATCGTAAGCGCCGTTGGTTTTGCAGCCTTCCAGCAGCACCTTGGTGTCGAACACTTCGCGGGTGCCGTGCTTGGTGCCGGGGATGAAGGCCAGAATGTCTTGTGCCGGCAGGGCAGAGTTGGCGTCAGCCCAGGTCTTGGCGGTGTTGGCGGTCAGCGCGCCGTCTTTGGCGACTTGCGCACCGATGGCGTTGTAAACGTCAACCGGGGTCAGCACGAAATCCGGGCCGTTGATGTCAGAGGCGAACACGATTCCATCATAGCCGATGCGCACTTCCATGATGTCGGTGACGCCATTGGTCTTGCACAGGTCAAGGTCGGATTGGGTGATGCGCGACGACGAGTTGGCGATGTCGATGGTGGCTTCGCCCACGCCTTCGCACAGCTTCTTGCGGCCAGCGCCCGAACCGCCACCTTCCACGACCGGAGTCTTGAAATCGCCGTTTTCGCCAAAAGCCTCGGCCACAATGGTGGCATAGGGCAGCACGGTGGACGAACCCGCGATTTGCAACTGGTCACGCGCCGAGGCGATGACGGTCGAAGCGGCGAGGATCGCCACGGCGGAAGGGATCAGTTTGATCAGAGACATGTTGCTCTCCAGTTAATTCCCGAGGGCGGCCCGGATGGCTTGCCCTTCGCCGCCCCGTCTAGGCCGGTTGTTCATATGTTTTGCGACAGTTTTGTAACAGTTATATGACGGATCGGGGTTGTCGCGGCGCAGCAGGTCTGAAACGGCTGGATTGCGGCACTGGTGGAGCCTCCGGCGGGAGTATTTTCGCCAAGATGAAGCCGCAACCCGCACCTTTATTCAGCGCGGCTCGAGCGGCAGCAGCACCGAGAATCGGCTGCCCCTGCCCTTTTCGCTTTCGATGATCAGCCTGCCGCGGTGGCGGTTGACGATATGCTTGACGATGGCCAACCCCAGCCCTGTGCCGCCCTTCTCGCGTGAGCGGTGGCCATCGACGCGGTAGAAGCGTTCGGTCAGGCGGGGGATGTGGAAGGGGTCAATGCCTTCGCCCTGATCGCTGACCGAGATGCGCAACTGTGCCCCGCGCGGGCCTATTTCCCGGGCCAGCGCCACCCGCACCTCTGCCCCGGCGGGGCTGCCATATTTCACTGCGTTTTCAACGAGGTTTGTCAACACCTGCGTCATCTGATCGTGATCGGCGCGAATGATCAGCGGATGGTCCGCGCCCTCTACCCGAATCGAAACTTTGGCGGCTTCGGCCACCGGGCGCAGGCTGACCACCGTTGCGCTCAGCACCCCGGCGATATCAACATCGTCGCCCGGCAAAACCCGTTCTTCGGCCTCAACCCGGCTGAGATGCAAGAGATCGCGCACCAGCCGGTTCATCCGCTCGGCCTCGCTCGCCATGATGGCCAGAAACCGCTCCCGTGCCGCCGCATCGTTGCGGGCAGGGCCGCGCAGGGTTTCGATGAAGCCCAAAAGTGCCGTCAGCGGCGTGCGCAATTCGTGGCTGACATTGGCAACGAAATCGCGCCGCATCTGGTCCATCTGCTCCCATGCCGAGCGATCCTCGAAGGCGCAGAGCACCCCCTGCGGCAGCGGACTGACGGTCACGTCATAGATCGTGTCCTGCCCAGCCCCAGCCAGCGTCAGGCGCACGCGACCACTTTCACCCTGCTGCATGGCGCGCGAGATGGCGCGGAGGAATTCGGGCTGGCGAAAGCTGAGCGCGTGATGGCGATCCAGCAAAGCGGCGCCAAACATCGCTATGGCGGCAGTGTTGGCCTGCACGATCCGCTCATCCGCCGCGATCAGGATCACCGGAAAGGGCAGCCCACCCAATATGGCCTTTGTGCCTGCCTGATCCATCATAGCCCCCTTGGTCTTTCTAAACCTCTAACCGTTGTAAACTGATCATGCCAGTTGGCACTTGCCCATACGGCTGTGTCTGCGCTAACATGAGGCGAGTTCTGTAACATTTTTTCGCGTTTTGGCTGTAGGCGCAGGTCTTGTCGCGCGCCAAGCAAATCGCCGCAATGGAGTGGGGGGCTATGCCACCGCAACAGGGGCAGTCTGCTGACGCAGGCCCGACAGGCCGCCGCATCCTTTATCTCGCAGGGGGCGAGGACGCGCCCGCATCGCCGGATGCGATGATTTTCTCCCTACCCTTCCATCAGCTTTGCCCCGAAGAACTTGCCCGCATCGCGCCTGATCTGGTGGTGTTTCCGCTGTTCAGTGCCACTTTGGATGCGGTGGTGATTCTGACCCGTTTGAATGAATTGGGCTATCGCGGCCGCTGTCTGGTGCTGACGCCGCGCCTGCCGAAGCCGCACCTGATCGAGGCCGAACTGCGCAGCCATCGCGGCGAGATGGAGATTCAACTGCTGACTTCGGACGCGCCGCTGAATTAAGGCGTCATACCGCCGGGTTATCACGCTGAAAGATCCAGTCGTGATCGGGGTCGTTCTGAAACCGCCAGTTGCGGCGGGGCCCCGCCATGACGTTCAGATAATACATCTCATAGCCATAGGGGGTGCCGCAGGGGTGATGGCCTTTTGGCACCAGCGTCACATCGTGGTTTTTCACCGCCATGGTTTCGTCCAAAGACCCATCCTCGGTGTAGACGCGCTGGATGCCATAGCCCTGCGCCGGGTTCAGGCGCATGTAATAGGTCTCCTCCAGATAGGTCATGCGGGGGAAATCGTCTTCGTCGTGACGATGGCTGGGATAGGATGACCAGTTGCCTTGCGGGGTGAACACCTCTGTCACCAACAGGCTATCGGCGACATCCAGCGCCTCCATCGCGATGTTGTTGATAAAGCGCGTGTTTGCGCCGATGCCGCGCTGGGTTAGCGTGATGCCTGCGGGGCCGATCTGCGCCGCTTTGTGGCCGGACTTACCGGGAGCGGTGCAGACCGCCAGCGTGCAGGCCGTGGTGGCGGTGGCGTGCCAGTCGCTGCCGTTCGGGACATAGAGGCAATGCGGCGGGGTTTTCTCGAAGACATCCATACGATCGCCGAGGATGCCCCAATCTTGGCCTGCGGCACGGATATGTGCCTTGCCTTCGACCAGCACGAGGATCACTTCACGGTCGCCAGTAATCTCGGCGGCTGATTCCCCCGGTTGCAAGCGGTAAAGTCCAAAGCCGACATAGCCCCAGCCCGCGCTTTCGGGCGTGATGTCATGCACCTTGCCCGAAGTTCCATTCGGTTTCCGCAGCAACTGAGTCATGGTCATCCTCTCTGCTCAAATATCCTCCGGGGTCTGGGGGGCGAGCCCCCAGCCTTTTACTTATCCAGACCCGCCCGCTTGGCGAACCCCTTCAGACTGCGCAAGCCAAGACTTTGATATTCCATCGGCACCCGGACAGATGGATCTTGCTCGGCTTCGATCACCAGCCAGCCAGAATAGTTGTGCTGGGCCGCCACTTCGAGAACGCTGAAGAAATCCACCGCCCCCTCGGCATCGCCAGGCACGGTAAAGCTGCCACGGCGCACGCCTTCCAGAAAGGACAGGCCCTGCTCACGCACTTCTGCCGCAATGGCAGGGCGGACGTTTTTGGCGTGGATATGGCCGACGCGCGCCATGTGCTTTTTCGCCACCCGCACCGGATCACCGCCGCCGAAATAGCAGTGGCCGGTGTCCAGCAGCAGATGGGTGTGCGGGCCGGTTTCGGCCATAAGGCGATCAATCTCCCACTCGGCCTCGACAATGGTGCCCATGTGGTGATGGTAGACCAGTTTGATACCTTGGGAAGCGCTAAATTCTGCGAGCGCTTCAATGCCTTGTCCGAACTTCTTCCACGCGGCATCGGGCAGATGCGGACGGTCATTCACCGCTTTGGCGTCATCGCCGTGGATGGCGTTTGAGGTCTCGCAAACGATGATCACCTTGCAGCCCATGCCTTTCAGCAGGTCAAGATAGGGCTGCATCGCGGCCTTTTCGTCTTCGATGCTGTTCACCAACAGGTTGGTCGAGTGCCAGCCCGAGATGTATTTCAGCCCGCGCGGTTGGAACAACGCGTTCAAACCGTCCACCGTCAGCGGCATTTTATGGCCCTTTTCGATGCCATCAAAGCCAATTGCGGCAGTTTCATCCAGACATTGCTCCAGGCTGATATGCGCGCCAAGGCTGCGGTCGTCGTCGTTGGTCCATGCGATCGGGTTGGTGCCGTATTGGATCATGATATCCCTCAAATTTTAATCGCTGCCCGAACTTCAGTCCACAAGCCGCTGATCTTTCAGTTTATTCTCGTAATTTTGCCGCGCGGCGTTTACCTCGGCGCGGGTCGAAACTTCCGGCACCCCGACATCCCACCACGTACCACCGGCCTCGGTTCCGGGCCATGGATCGGTGTCGATCACCACCACTTGCGGGATTTTGGCGCCCTTGGCAGCATGCAGCGCAGCTTCCAACTCCGCAATCGTCGTGACTTTCACCGCATTCGCCCCCATCGCGGCAGCATGGGCGGCAAAGTCGATGTGGCTGTGGTTGACGTGATAGGATTGATCCAAAAGGTTGTTGAACCCTGCCCCACCAGTGCCCTTTTGCAGCCGGTTGATGCAGCCATAGCCACGGTTATCGGTAATCACCACGGTGAACGCCACGCCCATCATCACGGCGGTGGCGAGTTCTGAGTTTGCCATCATATAGCTGCCATCGCCGAGCATACAGATCACGTCGGCGTCGGGCCGCGCCATCTTGATGCCCATCGCCCCGGCAATCTCATAGCCCATGCAGGAAAAGCCATATTCCATATGGTAGCCACCCACAGGCGCATCCCAGATCTTGTGCAACTCGCCCGGCATGGTGCCAGCGGCAGACATCACCACCGTGGCCTTGCTGGCGGTGCGCTGCACAGCACCAATCACCTGCATATCGGTCGGCAAAGCGTTGCTGCTAGGTGCTGCCTTGACCGCTGCGGTGGCCGCCGCCCAATCGGCTTGCAGGCCGGGGATAGCAGGCCATTTCTGCGATCCCAAAGCCTTACCAATGGCTTGCAGCGCGATCTTCGCATCGGATGTAAGGTTCAAAGCGCCGTGTTTATAGGAATCATAGGCCGCGACGTTGATCGACAGGATGCGACGGTTCGGGTTTTTGAACAGCGACCACGATCCTGTGGTGAAATCCTGAAACCTTGTGCCAAGACCAATCACCAGATCGGCATTTTCGCAGACCGTGTTGGCACTAGACGCCCCCGTCACACCAACAGGTCCGAAGTTCAGCGCGTGGTCGAAATCGAGGCTGGATTTCCCGGCTTGCGTCTCCACCACGGGGATATTGTGGGCGGAGGCGAAGGCGGCCAAGGCGGACTCGGCGCCGGAATAGATCACACCACCGCCGGCGACGATCACCGGGGATTTGGCGGATTGGATGGCAGCGATGGCCGCAGCCAACTCATCGGCATCGGCTTCGGGGCGGCGGATTTTCCAGACTTTCGGCGTGAAAAAAGATTTGGGGTAATCAAAGGCTTCGGCCTGCACATCCTGACAGAAGGCCAAAGTCACCGGACCGCAGTCGGCGGGGTCGGTCATCACCCGCAAGGCCCGCGGCAGGGCTGTCAGGATATGTTCTGGGCGCGAGATACGGTCAAAATAACGGCTGACCGGGCGGAAGCAATCATTGGCGCTGATGGTCCCGTCGTTGAAATCCTCCAACTGCTGCAACACCGGATCGGGCGCGCGATTGGCGAACACATCGCCCGGAATGATCAGCACGGGCAAGCGGTTGGCAAAGGCCACGCCCGCCGCTGTCACCACGTTCAACGCCCCCGGCCCGATAGAGGTTGTCACGGCCATCGCACGGCGGCGCTTTTTCGCCTTGGCATAGGCGATGGCGGCGTGGGCCATGGTCTGTTCGTTATGGCCGCGCCAGGTTGGGAATGTGTCCTTCGCGCCGTGCAAAGCCTCACCGATCCCGGCCACGTTACCGTGACCAAAGATCGCCCAGATGCCTTCGATAAAGCGCTCACCGTCCTCGGTCATCTGCACGGAAAGCCAGCGCACCATGGCTTGCGCTGCGGTCAAACGGATGGTGTTCATGCTTTTGCTCCTGCGCGGGCTGCATCCCAGATGCCGCAAAGGCGGCGGAAGTTTTCGGCCATTGTGGCAACGGCGGTGGCATCGTCAATCTGACCCGCGATCCATTGCCGGCCCACGTCGGCGTGAATGGTGCGGCCCACCGCAAACCCCTTCACCAGCGGGAAATCGGCGGCGAGTTTGAAGGAGGACGCCAGTTCAGCCTCGGATTGCCCCAGCCCCAGAATGACGATGCCTTGGGTATGGGCGTCGCGGCTGGTGATGGCGTCGCAGGTGGCAGCCCATGCCTCGCGCGTCTGCATCGGCTCCAGCTTCCACCAATCGGGGTAGATGCCGATGTCGTAGAACTGGCTGATCAGCTTGGCATTGGTGAAATCATCGACCGGGCCGACTTTCGACGGGATGATTTCCAGCAGCATTTCCAATCGGTTACGACGGCAAGCGTGGAACAGCCGGGTGATCACGGCCTCTTGCTGTGCTTGCATTTCAGGTTGGTCATCGGGGTGGCAGAAGCACAGCACCTTGACCACATCCTCCAGCGCCCATTCCGACAGGCCGCCGAAATCGGGGCCGATTTCAGGCTCCAAGGTCAAGGGACGCGAGCCGGGCCATTCGACTGGGCGACCGATCCAGAGGCCTTGGCCGGAGGCTTTATGCAGCGCCGATTTGCCCAGACGGTTATCGCAGAGCAGGCCATATCCTTCGCACCCCTGAGAGACGGATATGGTAGCTTCCAGACACAACTCTTTGAAACGGCCAATGTTTTCGGGATTAGCGCCGGGGATTTCTTCCAGTTGCGAGCGGTGATCATAGGCGAAGGCGCGCACTTCGGACCATTGCTTGCGGCGGTTGGTGGACCAGTGAATTTGCTCAAGCTCGGCATCCTTGCGCAAGGCCGGGGTTTTCACACCGCGTTCAAGGAAGAAATTCAACTCCTCAAGGCTGGGATAGGCCGGGGTGCAGCCGTGGCGCGATACCGCGAAAGCGCCGCAGGCATTGGCGTATTTCAGCGCCGTCGGCCAGTTTTCACCATCCAGCCAGCCTTTGGTCAGGCCCGACATGAAACCATCACCCGCGCCCAACACGTTGAACACTTCAATCGGGAAACCGGGGCCGGTCTGGCCCTGATCAAGGCTGTCGGGGATCGCCCCATCAAAGGCGGCGGCACCGGCGGCACCACGTTTGCAGACCAGCGTGGCGTTGGAGACTTTGCGCACAGCTTTCAGTGCGGTGATGGTGTCGGTGGAGCCGCCCGCGATGTGGAATTCTTCCTCAGTACCGACGATCAGATCGAAATAATGCAAGCTGGATTGCAACTTAGCGGTGACGGCTGCGGATTCGATAAAGCGGGACTCGCCATCACCATGCCCTGCCAGCCCCCAAAGGTTCGGGCGATAGTCAATGTCCAAAGCGGTCTTGGCACCATGCTTGCGCGCCAGTTTCAGCGCCTTCAGCACGGCGGCCTCGGTGTTGGCATGCGACAGATGCGTGCCGGTGACGATCAGCGAGCGGGTTTCGGCGATGAAGGATTCGTCAATATCATCCTCACACAGCGCCATGTCGGCACAGTTTTCGCGGTAGAAGATCAGCGGAAACTGCGTCTCGTCACGGATGCCAAGGATCACGAGGGCGGTCAGCCGCTGCGGATCGGTTTTCACACCGCGCACATCGACGCCTTCGCGCAGCAGTTCTTCGCGGATGAAACGGCCCATATGTTCGTCGCCAACGCGGGTGATTAGCGCCGATTTCAGCCCCAACCGCGCCGTGCCAGCGGCAATATTCGTGGGCGATCCGCCGATGTATTTCTGAAAACTGGCCATATCTTCCAGCCGCCCGCCGATCTGCGCGCCGTAAAGATCGACCGAGGAACGGCCGATGGTGATCGTGTCGAGCGTCTTCATGGGCCCCTCCCGAGGATTGGCGAGACTCACCTCGCCGCGCTATTTGGAATAAATATTCCATTTTGGCCGCGACGGGAAGCGATTTCTTTGAAGCTTAGCCGCGCGCTGAACCCACAGCAACAGCAAGCGCAATTGCCAGCGCGAGAGTGGCGGAAAGCGAGCGGAACGCGCCGAAATCGACCTCCGGCACCGTCAAAATCGCGTCAGATGTGCGGGCCAGCGGGCTGGTGATCCGGTCGGTCAGGGCCACAACCGGCAAGCCGCGGGCGCGGGCATCCGCGGCAAGCGCGATGGTTTCCTCAGAGTAGGGCGCGAAGGTGATCGCCAGCACCGCATCGCCGGGGCGCAGGGCATGGCGGTGATCAAGTTTGCCGGTCCCCTCGTGCAGCATAGCGGGAACCGCCATCTTATCAAAAACATAGGCAAGATAAGACGCCACCGGATAGGCGCGTCGCAAGCCGATCACATGCAGAGTATCGGCGGCGGCCAGCAGTTTGACGGCCTGCGCCAAAGCCGCCTCATCCGCCGATTTCGCCAGCGCTTCCAGTGACAAACGGCCCGCTTCGATGAATTCGCCCAGCAGGGCTGATGGTGTGCCTGTGCCAGTTTGCTTGAGGTTTTCCAGACGGGTGGAATAGTCGGGAAATCCAGGCGCATAGGCATCGCGGAACAGCTTTTGCATCTCGGAAAAGCCGGAATAGCCCAAGATCTGACAAAACCGCATCAGCGCTGAGGGCGGCACGTCGGCCCCCGCCGCCAGTTCAGCCACTGTCGAGACCGCAATCCGGTCGATGTTGGCGGCGATATGATCGGCGCATTGGCGCAAGCGGCGCGGCAGGCCATCGGAAATTGCGGCAAGACGCTCGCGGAATTCCTCGATCGTGGCGGGGGGTGTCAGGTCGTCTGCGTCGGTGACGGTCATGAGCGCGGCTTTATACTGCGATGGGTCATCACAGGGTAACGCTGTGGAACAAACATTCCAACAGCTATTTCGCGGGCTGCGGATAGCGGCGGGCGAGAGCCTCGGCCACCGGAGGGGTCACGAATTTCGAGATATCGCCGCCCAGACGCGCGATTTCCTTCACAAGCTTTGAGGCAATCGCTTGCCTGCGGGCATCGGCCATCAGAAACACGGTTTCCACCGAGGCATCCATGGCGCGGTTCATGCCAACCATCTGGAACTCGTACTCAAAATCCGCAACGGCCCGCAGGCCCCGCACGATCACCGAGGCGCCCACATCGCGGGCGCAGTCGATCAGCAAGTTTTCGAACGGATGCACAACGATTTCGCCGCCGGTTTTGGCGAGGATGCCCGCGCATTCGGCTTCGACCATCGCCACCCGTTCTTCCAGTGTGAAGGCCGGGCCTTTGTCGCGATTGATGGCAACACCGATCACCAAGCGATCAACCAGCGCCATTGCGCGCTGGATGATGTCGACATGACCCAAAGTAATCGGGTCAAATGTGCCCGGATAGAGACCGATACGCATGGCATGTTCCTCGCCTAAGTCCGCGACACGCAACAATATTGCGTGCCGGGATGCAAGCGGTATTCTAGAAACCCTTGATCATGCCTTCCAGCGCGTCTTTCTCCATATGCAGTTCGGCCAGACGGGCTTTGACCACGTCGCCGATGGAGATCAGGCCGATCAACTCTTCGCCCTCGACGACCGGGATGTGGCGGAAGCGGCCGTCGGTCATCTTTTGCAGCACGTCGTTGGCGTTGTCATTCCGCGCGCAGGCGACGACTTTGGCGGTCATGATGGTGTCGACGTTTTCGTTCAGGCAGGCACCGCCGCGGCGGCCGATTTCGCGCACGATGTCGCGTTCGGACACGATTCCGGCCAGCTTTTTGCCATCGGGCGAGATCACCACGGCCCCGATGCGGCGGGCGGATAGCACTTCGGCGATGCGGCTGATTGCGGTGCCGGGTGGCAGGGTGACGACGCCATCATCGGATTTCGATTTCAGGATTTGGCTGACAAGCATGAAGAATCCTCCCTATCTGTCAGGACTAGCGTCAAGGCAGCGTAAGATTCTGTCAAGGAATTGCTTCAAGCCTTTGCATTTCTTTCTTAACCTCTAGCATAAGTTGCGCGGCAAAGCGGTTCAGCCGCTCCACCCGGCCATCATCGGCATGGCGGATCAGCCAGAAGCTGCGGGTCAGGTGGATGTGCTGCGGCAGAATGCGAGTCAGTTCGGGGGCGGCGGGCAGCGCGAAATCATGCACAACGCCGATCCCTGCCCCGTGGCGCAGGAAGTTCAGTTGTACCGAGACGGAATTGCTGGCCAAGGGCGGTGCAGAGGCACCGATTTCGGTGAGGTAATCGAGTTCCTTGTCGAAGATCATGTCGGGGATATAGCCGACAAGGCGGTGGGCTTGCAGATCGGCAAGGCTGCCAATCGGCGGATGTGTGGCAAGATACGCGTGGCTGGCGGCCAGATGCAGGTGATAGTCGGTCAGCTTTTGCACGGTCAGGCGACCCGCTTCGGGACGCGAGACGGCGATGGCCATGTCGGCCTCGCGCTTTGAGAGGTTAAAGACGCGGGGCAACGCCACGATCTGCACCTCCAGCCCCGGATTGGCGTCGCAGATGCGGGCGATGACTTGGGGCAGCAGGTAGTTGGCGCAGCCGTCGGGGGCACCGATGCGGATTTGCCCGGTGAGGCCTTCGGGGCCGGAAAGCGCCTCGGATGCGCCGTCGATGGCGGCCTCGGTGCGGATCGCGTGGGTCAGCAGGCGGGTGCCTTGTTCGGTCAGGCTGTAGCCCTGCGGCGTTTTCGCGAACAGGCGCGCATCCATCGATTCCTCCAGACGGGCGATGCGGCGGCCCACTGTGGCGGGGTCGATTTTCAACCGTCGCCCTGCCCCGGACAGACTTTCGCTGCGCGCCACGGCCAAGAACACCCGCAAATCATCCCAATCCATCGCTGCGGCCTTTCAGAGACTGTTTTCCCAGATGGGAATGACTTGTGGTTGCGGCGGCTTTTTCTGGCGCTTTCTACCAGATGTTGTGACGCATCGCGCAACCCTTGCAAAAATGCAAAACCTGTTTGAAATCTTACCGCTACCCTTGGCGATTTCGCAAGGCTATTTTGGCGGCAACTTTTGGGAGAAATGCGATGAAAGAGATCGGTCACTGGATCAACGGCAAGCTGGTTGCGGGCACCTCGGGCAAGTTTGCCGATGTGTTCAACCCGGCGACGGGTGAAGTGCAAGCGCGGGTGGCTTTGGCCAGCAAGGCCGAGCTGGACGCCGCCACCGCCGATGCTGCCAAGGCGCAGGTGAAATGGGGCGCTACCAACCCGCAGCGCCGCGCGCGAGTGATGATGGCGATGGTGGGCCTCTTGAACCGCGATATGGACAAGCTGGCCGAGGCTTTGTCGATTGAACACGGCAAGACCATTCCCGATGCCAAGGGCGACATTCAGCGCGGGCTGGAAGTGATCGAGTTCTGCATCGGTGCGCCGCATCTGCTGAAGGGCGAGTTCACCGACTCGGCTGGCCCCGGCATTGACATGTATTCGATGCGTCAGCCGATTGGCGTGGCGGCGGGGATCACGCCGTTCAACTTCCCGGCGATGATTCCGATGTGGAAAATGGGCCCGGCGCTGGCTTGCGGCAACGCCTTCATCCTGAAGCCTTCTGAGCGTGCGCCGACGGTGCCGTTGATGCTGGCGGCTTTGATGAAAGAAGCGGGCCTGCCCGATGGCGTGTTGCAGGTGATCAACGGCGACAAGGAATCGGTGGATGCGATCCTTGATAATGAGGTGATTTCGGGTGTGGGCTTTGTCGGCTCGACCCCGATCGCGCAGTATATCTATGCGCGCGGCACGGCGAACGGCAAGCGCGTGCAGTGCTTTGGCGGTGCCAAGAACCACATGATCATCATGCCGGATGCCGATATGGATCAGGCGGCGGATGCTTTGGTCGGCGCAGGTTATGGTGCGGCTGGCGAGCGTTGCATGGCAATCTCGGTGGCGGTGCCGGTGGGCGAAAAGACCGCCGATGCGTTGGTAGCCAAGCTGATCCCGCGGATCGAAAAGCTGAAGGTTGGCCCCTATACCGCAGGCAATGATGTCGATTACGGCCCGGTTGTAACGGGTGCTGCCAAGGCCAACATCCTGAAACTGGTGGAATCGGGCGTGGCTGCAGGGGCGGAGTTGGTGGTCGATGGCCGCGATTTCAAATTGCAGGGCTATGAGGACGGCTTCTTTGTCGGCCCGCATCTGTTCGACAAAGTGAGGACGGATATGGAGATTTACCGCAAGGAAATCTTCGGGCCGGTGCTGTCGGTGGTGCGTGCGAAATCCTATGAGGAAGCCATCGGCATGGCGATGGACCATGAATATGGCAACGGCACCGCGATCTATACCCGCGACGGCGACACCGCGCGCGACTTTGCCGCACGTGTCAATGTGGGCATGATCGGGATCAACGTGCCGATCCCGGTGCCGCTGGCCTATCACACCTTTGGCGGCTGGAAGAAATCGTCGTTTGGCGATTTGAACCAGCACGGGCCGGATGCGTTCCGGTTTTACACCCGCACCAAGACGATCACCGCGCGCTGGCCGTCGGGGATCAAGGAAGGTGGCGAGTTCAACTTCAAGCAGATGGAGTGATCTGCTGATCTGATCGCTGATCTGATCCCGGAAATCCGGGGTCAGATCAAAGTAGATATGCGAGATATGGGTTACGTTTTGACCAAGCGCCGAGGTTGGCGCTGCGGTTTGAAAGGAAAACCCATGTTGCAAACCAATATCGGCACGCTGGATCGCAGCTTTCGCCTTGTGATTGGTCTGGGCCTGTTGCTGTGGTTCTTTTTGGATCAAGGCACAGGCTTTTGGCATTATGCCAAGCTGATCGGCCTTGTGGCGATTGCGACGGCGGCACTGCGCACTTGCCCGCTGTATACGGTGTTGGGTCTGCGGACCTGAATGAAAAAGGGGCGGGAGATGATCCCGCCCCTTTTCGTTATCTCGCGCCCATGCGCAGGACGTAATACACCGCCCCGCCGATGCCGACGCCGAAGAACCAGCCATAGGTGCCCCACCATGCCGGCAGGATGGTGGTGAAGGTGGGCAGGATCGACGAGAACACCATGCCGATGGCGAGGGCCACGAAGGCCTTGACGTGCCAACCGCCGTCAAACTTGAACTCGCCGTTATCCTGATAGAGCGCGTTCACGTCCAGCTTGCCTTGGCGGATCAGGTAGTAATCGACCATCATGATCCCAAAGATCGGTCCCATGGTGGAGCCGATGAAGTTGACGAAATGCGCGGCACCCGTCTCCCACGGGGCCCAAGGATACAGGATCAGCGCGATGGCCGCCGCGATATAGCCGCCGCGTTTGAAGCTGATGTGGCGCGGGAAGACGTTGGCAAAGTCGAAGGCCGGTGAGACAAAGTTCGCCACCACGTTGATGCCAAGGGTGGCGACGGCGAAGGTCAGTGCTGCGAGGGCAGCAAGGAACCAGCTGTCGAATTTGGCGCTGATCTGTTCCGGGTGCAGCAAGACTTCGCCGTAGACGGTGAAGGCGGCGGTGGTGGTGATGCCTGCGACCAGACAGAACGCCAGCAGGTTGATCGGCAGGCCCCAGAGGTTGCCTTTGCGCAGCGCGGCTTCCGAGGTGGCGTAGCGCGAGAAGTCGCAGAAGTTCAGGTAAAGTGCTGCGAAATAGGTGATCCAGGTTGCCGCCACGGCGGCGAGCGCTGCGGGTGATCCGGGCACGCCGGGCACGCCTGCATCGGCGGTGGCAGCCAGCAGCACGTCTTGCGGGATTTCGGCGCCGAATGAGAAGGTGCCAGCCTTGACCACCAGATAGACCGCCAGCAGCAGCATGGCGATCCAGACCGCCGGGCCTGCCCAATCCTGAAACTTGCGCACGGTTTCCATGCCGCGCTGGATGATCAACAGTTGCAGGCACCAGACGACGAAGTAACAGATCACTTCCAGCGTCGAGTGGCCAAGCATGTGGGAATTGGTGTGAAACTCCAGCATGCCGGGGCTGCGGATCAGCAGGGCCACGATGGCACCTGAAGCCGCCGAAGTCTGCGCGCCATACCAGAAGCAGGCGACAATCGCCCGCACCAAGGCCGGGGCATTGGCCCCGAAAGTGCCAAAGCTTGCCCGCGCCAACACCGGGAACGGCACGCCGGTGCGCACGCCTGCATTGCCGACCATGCTCATCAGCACAAAGATCACCAATGACCCTGCCCCGATGGCGATCACGAAGTTGACGAAACTGCCGCAGAGCAGAAACAGGCTGGCGGCAAGGTAATAGCCCCACAGACTGTGAACGTCCGAAGTCCAGACGTTGAAAATCGAGAACGCGCCCCATTTTCGTTCGGTTGCGGGTGCCAGATCCTCGTTATGCAGCGAGGGTGACGGGTTGGTAAGTTGCATTGTGCTGTCCCTATCCTGTAGCGCAGATACGCGCGCGGCGCGCCAAGGCGCCCGTCGCATTTGCGAAACCGTGATGGCCTTTTGGCCCTGTGTTGGTTTACCGACTGGCTGTTGGCTTTCGGTCGCGGGCCCGGTCTTGTGCCAAGTTCCCGCGCGCAACCTGCGCCTGAACGGCATCTGGCACAATCAGGTTAATCTGGAATGGACCTTTCGGAGAATATTGAAAATGTTTCGGTCAACTGCGATGAATTAGCTTGGTTTGAGCGAAAGTTGTGGGAACGGCGGCTGAAAAGCCGCGTTTACGCACACATCGTCAATAAAGGGGCAGCCAAGATGCAGCGGCGGATATCGGAAATCTGGCTTCTCAGTCTGCCGCTGATGGCTGGCGCAGCCTTCGCCGACGTGCCCGGCGCGTTGCGGTTTGACACGCTGCAGGACAGGCCGCTTGCGGATTTGTGCGTGTCAGAGCTTAACCGCTGCGGCAAGAGCGATCCGTTGGGTGGAGACGCTGCCTTGGTGGCACCAACTCCGCAGTTCAATCCCCTGCGTATCGGCGACACCGTCGGCGCTGATTGTCCGGTTGTATCCTTTGGCAAATACCGCAGCCTGCGGGGCGAAACCTACTGCCGCGTGGAAAATATTTATTTGCGCATTGATCCCGCAACGCGCAAAATCATCGGCATTGGTGATCCACCCGGCTGATCACTCCGCCGCTGCCCGCCTTGGTGTCAGCAGGTCTTTCAGATAGCGCCCGGTGTGGCTGGCCGCGGTTTTTGCGATGGTTTCCGGCGTGCCGGTGGCCACGATCTGACCGCCGCCGTCGCCGCCCTCGGGGCCGATGTCGATCACCCAATCGGCGGTTTTCACCACATCAAGGTTATGCTCGATCACCACGACGGTGTTGCCCTGATCGACGAGTTCGTGCAGCACCTCGAGCAGTTTGCGCACGTCTTCGAAATGCAGGCCGGTGGTGGGTTCATCGAGAATATAAAGCGTGCGGCCGGTGGCGCGGCGGCTGAGCTCCTTGGAAAGCTTGACCCGCTGCGCCTCGCCGCCCGAAAGCGTGGTCGCCTGCTGGCCGACCTTGATATAGCCAAGGCCGACCTGACACAGCGCGTCCATCTTTTCGCGGATGCTGGGCACGGCCTGAAAGAAGCTTTGCGCATCTTCACAGGTCATATCAAGAACGTCGGCGATGCTTTTGTTTTTGAACTTAACTTCCAGAGTTTC
Source organism: Cypionkella sinensis (assembly GCF_042646385.1). Classification (NCBI taxonomy): domain Bacteria; kingdom Pseudomonadati; phylum Pseudomonadota; class Alphaproteobacteria; order Rhodobacterales; family Paracoccaceae; genus Cypionkella; species Cypionkella sinensis. The sequence continues at coordinate 978,451 of NZ_JBHRTO010000001.1, forward strand.
GCGGTTATAGCGCGCGCCTTTGCAGGTCTCGCAAGTGACGTAAACGTCGGGCAGGAAGTTCATCTCGATCTTCAAGACGCCATCGCCTTGGCAAGCCTCGCAGCGCCCTCCCTTGACGTTAAAGCTGAACCGACCCGGCAGATAGCCGCGCGCCTTAGCCTCGGGCAGGCCCGCAAACCAATCGCGGATCGGGGTAAACGCCCCGGTATAGGTGGCGGGGTTGGAACGCGGCGTGCGGCCAATCGCGCGTTGGTCGATGTCGATGACCTTATCGAGGTGTTCAAAGCCCTTGATCGTCTCGCAGGGCGCAGGGGTTTCATGCGCGCCGTTCAGGCGGCTGGCGGCGGTCTTGAACAGGGTCTCGATGGTGAGCGTGGATTTGCCGCCGCCCGAAACCCCGGTGACGCAGACAAACATGCCCAGCGGGAATTCGGCGGTGACGTTTTTCAGGTTGTTGCCGGTGGCGCCGACCACGGTCAGTTTCTTGCCATTGCCCTTGCGCCGGGTTTTCGGCACTTTGATCTCGCGCGCGCCGGAAAGATACTGGCCGGTCAAGCTGTTGGCATCTGCGGCCACTTCGGCGGGAGTGCCGTGGCTGACCACATAGCCGCCATGCACGCCTGCGCCCGGCCCCATGTCGAACACATAATCCGCCTCACGGATGGCATCTTCGTCATGCTCCACCACCAAGACGGTGTTGCCCGCGTCGCGCAGGTTTTTCAGCGTGGTGAGCAAGCGGTCGTTGTCGCGCTGGTGCAGGCCAATGGAGGGTTCGTCGAGCACATATAGCACACCTGTGAGGCCAGAGCCAATCTGGCTGGCCAAGCGAATACGTTGGGATTCGCCCCCTGACAGCGTGCCCGCGTTGCGCGACAGGGTCAGGTAGTTCAGGCCGACGTTGACGAGGAACCCCAAACGCTCGCGGATTTCCTTCAGGATCGCCTTGGCGATTTCGTTCTTTTGCTTGGTCAGATGTTCCGGGGCGGCGGTGATCCAGTCATGCGCCTCGGAAATCGACATCTGCACCACCTGCCCCGCATGCAGGCCGCCGATCTTCACCGCCAGCGCCTCGGGTTTCAGACGGTAGCCGCCACAGGCACCGCAGGGGCGGTTGTTCTGAAACCGCTCCATTTCCTCACGGCTCCAGGAACTATCGGTCTCGCGGTAACGGCGTTCCATGTTGGGGATGACGCCTTCGAACACGCGGGAGACCTGATAGACGCGGCCACCTTCATCGTAGCGGAACGAGATTTCCTCGCCGCCCGAGCCGCGCAGGAAAACTTGCTTGACGTTTTCGGGCAGGTCTTTCCATTTGGCTTTCTTGTCAAAGCCATAGTGCTTGGAAATCGCGTCGATGGTCTGGGTGAAATACGGGCTTTTCGATTTCGACCATGGCGCAATTGCGCCGCCGAGCAGGGTCAGCGACTGGTCGGGCACCACGAGGCGTTCGTCGAAAAACAGCTCCATCCCCAAGCCATCGCAGACCGGGCAAGCGCCGTAGGGAGCGTTGAAGGAAAACAGCCGCGGTTCGATTTCGGCGATGGTGAAGCCGGAAACCGGACAGGCGAATTTCTCGGAATAGGTGATGCGTTCAGGCTCACCCTCGGCTGGGGCGGTTTCGATCACGGCGATGCCATCGGCGAGGTTCAACGCAGTGCGGAAGCTGTCGGCAAGCCGGGTTTCCAACCCCTCGCGGACCACGATCCGATCCACCACCACGTCGATGTTATGGCGGAATTTCTTGTCCAGCACGGGCGGTTCTTCCAATTCGTAGAATTCGCCGTTCACCTTGACGCGCTGGAAGCCCTGCTTGCGCAACTCAATGAATTCTTTCTTGTATTCGCCCTTCCGGTCACGAATGATCGGCGCCAGAAGATAGGCGCGGCTGCCTTCCGGCATCGCCATCACGGCATCGACCATATCCTGCACCTGCATCGCGGTGATCGGCAGGCCCGTGGCCGGGCTGAACGGGGTGCCAACGCGGGCGAAGAGCAAACGCAGATAGTCGTAAATCTCGGTCACAGTGCCCACGGTAGAGCGCGGGTTTTTCGAGGTGGTTTTCTGCTCAATCGAGATCGCAGGCGACAGGCCGCTGATATGGTCCACGTCAGGTTTCCCTGCCATATCAAGGAATTGCCGCGCATAGGCCGACAGGCTTTCGACATAGCGGCGCTGGCCTTCGGCATAGATCGTATCGAACGCCAGGCTGGATTTGCCCGACCCCGACAGCCCGGTGATGACCACGAACTGATCGCGCGGAATGTCCACATCGACCGATTTCAGGTTATGCTCGCGCGCGCCGCGCACTTCGATGAACTTATGTTCGGCCATGACCCACCCCAGATGACGCGGTATAGATAGGGCGTGTGGGCCGAGTCTCCAACCGAAAAATGTGAACGAAGTATGAACTTGACGGAAAGTTACGCGATTTTCCGGCCTTGGCTTGGCTTTACACCGTCCATACATTCATATAAATGAATGTTTAAACAGGAAAGCCAAATCATGACCCAACTGACTGCCGTTCAAGCCGTTGCCAAAGCCGCGGCAGGCGAAATCACCGTTCTGGATGTGCGCGAAGCGTCCGAATTGCAGCAGACCGGCACGGCGGCTGGCTCGCTGCATATACCGCTGGCACTTGTTGCGCTGCAAGCTGCGGAAAAACTGGATAAATCCAAACCTGTGGCGGTCTATTGCGCGGTCGGGGGCCGGGCTGGCATGGCGGCGCAGGCGCTGCGCGATCTGGGGTATGACGCGCAAAGCATCGGTGGGTTCAGCGATTGGGCCTCAGCCGGCGGTGCGGTCAGCCGCTGATCTGCGCCGCGCTTGCAGGCTGTGAAGGACAATGCCAAGCGCGGAAAAGCAGATCAGAAACAGCGCCAGCCCCGCCGCCCCGGCCTGCGCGATGATCAGCGCCAGCAGCGGCGTGCCGGTGGTGGTGCCCAGATTGCCCAGTTGCGCAATCGCGCCAGCCCCGCGCGCACGATCCTTGGCCGTGGGATTGATCTGCGCGAGACTAGCGAAACTCGCGCCCTGCACCACGCCCAAAGCTGCGGCCATCAGCAGAGCAAAACTGGCCTCGGCCGCGCCCTGCCCCCATGTCAGCCACAGACCGAAACTGGCCAGGATGGCGACGGCAAAGCCCGCTTGCACCAGACGGAAGGCGGGCAGCTTTGAGAGCAGCCAGACGCCCAAGGTCAGCGATACGGTGATCGACACCAACGGCATCAACACCCCCACGAATGGCCCCCAACCGGGGGTGACGATGGCGGGCAAAAGCGTCAGCACCGCCACGTAAGTCACTGTATAGCAAACGAATCCCATCGCAGGCGCGGCGATAAATGGCGATGCATAGATCGCCGCGTGCTGCGCCAGCAGATTGCCCTGCCCGGTTTGTAGCACATGCACAGGGTCGCGCGGCATCAGCAGGAACAGCGCCGCAAAGCAGGCGATCATCCAAAGCCCATGCAGTTGAAACAGCGCGCCCGCACCATGTTCCGCGATCAAACCCGGAGCGAAATAGGCCAAGGCGGCATAGGTCACGCCGAAAAACGACGACCACAGCGTCATCGCCAAGCCCTGATGGCGGGCCGAAGTGACCCCCGCAATCGCGGTGGGGCCGACGACCACGATGGTCAAATGCGACACGCCCTCAAGCACGCGGGTCAGCATCATCAGCGGATAGCTTGGGAAGGTCGATTGGACCGCGCTGACCACAGCGCCCAAAGCCAATGCCGACAGGATGGCGCGGCGCGGACCGATGCGCGCCACCAGCAGACCCGCGGTGGTGCCAAAGATCAGACCTACAATGCCGACAATCGACACCATCAGCCCAATCCCGACCCCGGCATGGGCGGCATAGGTGGTCTGAAGCGTTTGATACAGAACGGAAATCTTGCCGAACTGCGCCGCCGCCCCCAAGCCCGCCGCCCAAAGCGCCAGCACGGTCAGAACTGCCCGCATGGGTCATCCTCTCTGCTTAAATATCCTCAGGGGGTGAGGACGCAGTCCGAGGGGGGCGGAAGCCCCCCTGATTTCCGCGGGAAATCGCGCTTAGATATGCAGCGCGCGCCCGTAAGCGTCCAGCACAGATTCGTGCATCATTTCCGACAGGGTCGGATGCGGGAACACGGTGTTCATCAGATCTTCTTCGGTGGTCTCAAGCCCGCGTGCCACGACATAGCCCTGGATCAGCTCGGTCACTTCGGCGCCGACCATATGGGCACCCAGCATCTCGCCGGTTTTGGCATCGAAAATGGTCTTGATGAAACCCTCGGCCTCGCCCAAGGCAATCGCCTTGCCGTTGCCGATGAAGGGGAAGCGGCCAACCTTGATGTCAAACCCCGCCTCTTTCGCGCGCGCTTCGGTGAGCCCGACGCTGGCCACTTGCGGGTGGCAGTAGGTGCAGCCGGCAATCGAGTTCGGCTTGATCGGATGCGGGTGTTTGCCCGCGATCAATTCGGCTACCATCACGCCTTCATGGCTGGCCTTGTGCGCGAGCCACGGCGCGCCTGCGATGTCGCCGATGGCAAAAAGGCCTTCGATTCCGGTGCGGCAGAATTCATCCGTCACCACATGGGTGCGGTCGATCTTGACGCCCAACGCCTCAAGCCCGAGGTTTTCGATATTGCCGATGATGCCGACGGCGGAAATCACCGTGTCAAATTCCTGCGTGCTGGTTTTGCCATCGGCCTCGAGATGCGCCACCACTTTGCCGGGGCTGCGGTCGAGTTTCTTCACCGTGGTTTTTTCAAGGATCTTCATGCCTTGCTTGACGAAGGCCTTTTTGGCGAAGGCCGAAATCTCGGCATCTTCCACCGGCAGCACGCGGTCCATCACTTCGACGACGGTGGTATCTGCGCCCAAAGTGTTGAAGAAGCTGGCGAATTCAATGCCGATAGCGCCTGATCCGATGACCAGCAGCTTTTTCGGCATCCGCTTGGGTTGCAGCGCGTGGCGATAGGTCCAGACCAGATCACCATCGGCCTCCAGCCCCGGCAACTCGCGGGCGCGGGCGCCGGTGGCGAGGATGATCGACTTGGCGGTGAGTTCTTCGGTGCCTTTGTCGGTTTTCACGCTGACGCTGCCCGGTTTCGGCAGGGTCGCTGTGCCCATGAACACGGTGACTTTGTTCTTTTTCATCAGATGGCCGATGCCGCCGGAAAGCTGTTTGGCCACCCCACGCGAGCGGGCGACGACGGCGTTCAGATCGAAATCAGCGCCTGTGACCGACAGGCCAAATTCCTTGGCCCGGTGCATCAGGTGAAACACTTCGGCCGAGCGCAGCAGCGCCTTGGTCGGGATGCAGCCCCAGTTGAGACAAATGCCGCCGAGGTTTTCCCGTTCGACAATCGCCACTTTCAGGCCCAACTGGCTGGCCCTGATGGCCGCGACATAGCCCCCCGGACCTGCGCCGATCACGATCACGTCAAAATTCAAAGCAGCCATCTTTCCCTCCCTTGAAAAAGTAGTTTGCCATTAAACTATATCCGAACCGCCAGCAACGACGGGGGCGCTGCAGGCCTATGCGCTGGCTGCATGGCTGTCTTTCAGTGCCTGAACCACGGCTGCATAGCCACCCTCGGCCAGAAAAGCGGCCTCATCCGCGGTATTCTCGCGCCCCAAGGCGGCGTTACGGTTAGGGAAGCGGCCAAAGCGGGCGATGATCTGGCGGTGCGCCTGCGCGTGCAGCGCCATTTCGGGGTCAGAGGCCATCCGCTCGGTCAGCAGGGTCACGGCCTGATCCTGATCGGCCAGATTCTCTGAATGCTCAAACGGCATGTAGAAAAATTGCCGTTCAGGCTCGGGCGCGTTCATGTCCCAGCCCTGCGCCAGCGCCTGTTTGGCGGCGGCAAGGGCCTGCGGATCAGTGGCGAAGGCTTTGGGCGTGCCGCGGTGCATGTTGCGCGAGAGTTGATCGCACAGGATCAGATAGGCCAAGGTGCCGACGGTGCCTTCGACCCAATGTTCCAGCCCGCCATCGGCTGCTGCTTGCCAGATATCGGCGAAACGGTCGCGGATGGTGGCATCCAGATCGTCACCGCCCGCATACCAGCCGTCGGGGCCGATATCGCCCAGCCAGAAATCGAGAATCTCAATCGGATCAGACATAAGCATCCCCCTTGGATTGCAGCGTGGCAGGTTCAGAGGCCCTCCGCAACCGCTTTGGGAGTGCTTAGCGGCGCGGTTCTTCTTGCAGCACGGCATCAACGGCAAGGGCCGAAGCGGTTGGGGTCAAACCTGCATAGGTGTTGGTTTGCACGGGGGCGACGCGTTTGGTCATCCGGTAGCCCGCATAGGCGGCAAGGGCTGCGAAAAAACCGCCGATGATCAGGAAATAGCCTTTCGGGCCAATCATCCCCATCAGCCAACCGGCCAGAAGCGGGCCAAAGATCGCGCCAAAGCCGTTCAGAAAGATCAGGCCAGCCGAGGCACCGGGCATATCCTCTTTGCTAAGGTAGTCGTTGGTGTGGGCGATCAGCAGCGAATAAAGTGGGTTTATGATGCCGCCGAGCAGGCCTGCCACCAACACCTCAAGCACGAAGGGCAAGGGCACGGCGGCGGCGACGGCCATCACCACGGCCCCGGCGGTGGACATCCACAGGATCAACACGCGGCGGTCGGCGCGGTCTGACAGCCATCCCACCGGATACTGCAGCACAAGGCCGCCGACATACATTGCCGCGACAAAGATGGCGATCTGCGCGATCGTCATCGCGGACATGGCACCATAAACCGAGGCCATGCCGAACATCGCAGAGAATACGCCGCCGGTCAGCAGCATCCCTGCGCAACCCAAGGGCGAGGTGCGGAACAACTGCCCAAAGCTCATCCGTTTGACGGTGGCGAAGGTCGGTGCGGGTGTGTCCGCCAGCAGGATCGGCATGAACGCCACCGACACCAGAACCGAGGGGATAATGAACAGACCAAAGCCGCTGGGATCGCCCATCGCCAGCAAGCCTTGGCTGGCGATGATGCCCAACATCTGCACGATCATATAGGCCGACAGCGCCTGACCGCGGGTTTCGTTGCTGGCGGTGTTGTTCAGCCAGCTTTCGGCGGTGACATAGACGCCGGAAAAGCAGAACCCGATCAGCACGCGCATCAGCGCCCAAGCCTGCCAATCCAGCAGCAAGGGATAAAGCACCAGCACGGCGGAAATCATCGACCCAAGCGCCGAGAACACCCGCACATGGCCGACGCGGCGGATCATTTCGGGGGCCAGACGCGAGCCGCCGAGAAAACCCAGAAAATACGCCGACATCACGACGGAAAGTTCAAAGGTGCTGAAGCCTTCCAGCGCGCCCCGGATGCCCAAGAGCGAGCCTTGCACGCCGTTGCCGACCATCAGCAGCATGACACCCAGCAGCAAGGGCCAGGATTGGGCGAGGACTTTCAGCATTCAAGGCTCCGGGTTTCGGCGGCAAGGTAGCATGGTAAGCCTTGCTGAGTGATTTATTTTTGACAGGCTGGCAAGCGGTTACGGGATCAAAAGCGAGGCATCGCCGTAAGAGAAAAACCGATAGCCCTGTTGCACGGCATGGGCATAGATCCGGTCCATCCGCGGCTTGCCCATCAGGGCGGAAACCAGCATCAGCAGGGTGGATTTCGGCAGATGGAAGTTGGTCATCAGCGCATCGGTGACGCGGAACTGGTAGCCGGGGTAAATGAAGATATCGGTCGTGCCCTCCCACGCGGCGACATGGCCGCTGGTGGCTGCCGATTCGATCAGGCGCAGGGCTGTGGTGCCAACCGGGATCACGCGGCCACATGCGGCGCGAGTGGCGTTGATCTCGGCCGCGGCCTGTGGCGTCACCTGCCCCCATTCGGCGTGCATCTTGTGGGTGGTCACATCTTCGACCTTCACGGGCAGAAAAGTGCCCGCGCCGACATGCAGGGTGACTTCGGTGAAGGTGACACCCTTGGCGACGAGTGCTGCCAGCAATTCGGCATCAAAATGCAGGCTGGCGGTGGGGGCGGCCACAGCCCCGGCGTGGCGGGCAAACACGGTTTGATAGTCGGTTGCGTCCTGCGCATCGGCGGCACGTTTGGCGGCGATATAGGGCGGCAGCGGCATGGCACCGGCTGCGTTCAGCGCCGCGTCGAAATCATCGCCCGAAAGGTTGAAGGCCAGCACCAGATCGGTTTCGGATTTGCTGGCGACAGTGGCGGATAGCTGATCGGAGAAGCGGATCACCTCGCCCAGCTGCACCTTGCGCAGGGGTTTGGCCAAGGCACGCCAACCCTGCGGCTGCGGTTCTAGCAGGGTGATTTCCACCTTGGCCACAGCCTCGCCGCGCTGGCGGGTGCCAAACAGGCGGGCGGGGATGACGCGGGTGTTGTTCAGCACCAGCCGATCACCGGGGCGGAAGATGTCGATCAGGTTAAAGACGTGCAGATCGCGGATGGTGTCGCCTTCGGCCAGCAGCAGGCGTGCCGAGGTGCGCGGGCGCGCGGGCCGCGTGGCGATCAGCGCTTCGGGCAGATCAAAGTCGAAATCCGACAGGTTCATCCGCCGTTTCCTTCCGGGTTTTTGCTGCCGATCACCGGCGGGGGGCTGCGGAAAATCTCGCGGAACATGCCCGGCGTCAAGATCGAGAGCGGGTTGACGCTGACTTGCGGATTGGCGGCGGTGCCTTTGAGTTCATAGTTAAAGCCGAACAGCCCCTCGCCGCGTCGGGTCAGCATGGCACCGATGCCGTTCAGCATGTAGATTGGCGAAATCGTGCCCTGCATGAACAATTCCGCGCTGGAGCTTTTGTAAACGCCCGCCATCGAGACCCCAAGCGAGGCGCCGATGGCCGAGCCGTAGCGCACCTGCACTGCGTTGGGGGTCAGCAGAAAGCCTGCCTCGACATCGTTGAACAAAAGCCCCTCGCCGTTCAACTGCTCAAGGATGCCCACCACCGAAATCGCGTTCAGAAGTTCGGCCAGCACATTGGTGTTGCGCACCCGCAGGGCACCCATGCGGACAAGGCCATCATAGCTGCCCGGTTCGGCTCGGGGTTGCAGGGTGACATCCAGGCTTCCGCCGCGACCCGAGGCGAAGATGCCCGCCGCTGCCATGACAGCCCCGGCATCATCAGAAAGCAGCCGCACCGCGGTGCCATTGCGGGCGGGCACGACGGTGCCTTTGACTTGGGCTTTGCCATTGATCCCGGCGATGAAGTTGCCATTCAGGCCACCGGCCAGCGAGAAATCACCACGGAATGCCGTCAGCGCGATGCTTTCCGAGACCTGCAAGCGTTCAAGCCGCAGCGACAGCGGGCTGCCACCGGATTTGCCGCTGGATTTGCGCGCCGAGGCGGGTGGCATCTTGCGCATATCGACGCTGCCGCCGGTCAGGGCCAGACCCACCGGCTTGCCCTGCCCGCGCCCCTTGATTTCCAGCGGCGCATCCAGCCAATCCCCCAGCCGGACGCGGTTGAAGGCCGCGACATCCAGCCCGCCGCCCGCCTTCATGGTGACAGAGCCTGTGGCATCAAGGCCTGCGGCCTTCAGCGCAATGCTTTCCACCAGCGGCGGCTTGCCCAAGCGCACCTCGGCCGTCAGCGTGCCCTTGGCGGTTTTGGGTTTTGACCAGCCCACCTCGGGGATGGTCAGGCCGATGCCGGCGAGGTCTGACACCAGCGACAGATGCCCCGGCTGGCCGCGCACCAGATCAATCTTGACTTGCCCGCGCCCCTGCCCCGAGACCATGCCATCGGGCAGGCCAAGGCCAAACTCGGACGCTGTGGCTTGCGACAGGGTTACAGCGCCTTCGATGCGGGCGCGGCCTCTTTGGTCAAGACCAAAGCCTTGGCGATAGGTCACGTCAAACGGCACGGCACCAATCTGGCCCGCGCCTGCGATGGTGAGGCCCTTTGTATCGGCGGAAACCGCAAGGCTGTCTGCGGCGATCTTGCGCCCTGGCACAACGGTGGCCGAGGAAAACCCCGAAACCGTGCCTGCAACCTGATAGGCCACATCCTTGAGCGCGATCTTCTTTTGCAAGGGCAGACGCAGATGGGTTTCGATCTGCGCGCGCCCCTCGCCCAAAGTCACCGGCTGATCGGCCTTTGTCATGAAGTGGAACGGTGGCTGATCCAGCAGTGACAGGGCGGCGGTGAGGCTGGATTGGGTTTTCAGCGTGATCTCGGCGATGGCGGGTTTTTGCGTCACATCAGGAATCGCAAAGACCGAGCCTGCGACATTGATCTGCCCGCCCTCGGGCGGGGTGACGGTGCCGCGCGCCAGCACCATCGTGTAGGTCTGGCCATCCACCGTGGCATAGCCGTCACCGGCCTTGATCGGCGGCAGCGTGGCCAGAAAGCGCACATCGGCATCGTTGAAGTTATAGCCCAGATGCAGGCGCGGGGCAGCACCCGGTGCGATCCGCAACGCCGCGCGCACATCGGTGAGCGAGCCGCTGAGCACATTCTTGTCGACCCAAAGCCGGGTGTTCGGCAGCAGCGTCACCGGCCAAAGGGCGACCAATCTGTCATGCTGAATCTCGTTCAGCACCAGATCGACCGATGCGCGCCAGCCCTGCTGATCGGCCCCGATCTGGCCCGAGGCAGACAACCGCCGCTCGGCTTCGGTCAGGGCGACCTGACCGATTTCCAGCGAGAACGGCCGCAGGCGCATCCGGGCATCAAGCGCACCATGGCTGAACTGGACAGGTTCCTGAAACAAGCCTTCGGGGTCGATCATCACCTGACTGAATTCCAGCTGGGTCAGGTAGGCATCCGGCACCTCACGCGCCAGCACGCCCAGAATGCGGCTGCCATCGGCGCGGGTCAGATAGCTGTGGCCAGTGGCCTTGACCCGCAGCGTCGGGCTTTGCACCGAAAGCGCGGTCAGGTCGATGCGGCCCTGTGCGGGCACAAAGCGCATCGCCATGCTGGCGCTGTCAAAGGCAATCGGGCGGGCTTCGGGGCTGGGCTGCAACGCACCTTTGCCAAAGGCGAGGCTGGCCTCCAGCGCGGCCACCCCTTCGGCGCGCAGGGTGGTGTGAATCTCGCCCGAGATCGGCGCATCGAGGACACCGGCCCACGCAAAGGGCGCAGCCAGCGCGGCGATGTCTTTGGCGGCGACGCCTTCGATCTGGGCTGAAATCCGCGCCTGATCGTCGGTTTTCTGCGACACGATGGTCAGAACGGCGCGCGCCGGGGTCGCACCGCTGATCAGAGACAGGCTGACTTCGGCTGCGACCTCTTTGGCGCGGTTTTCCAGCCGCACCCGGCCATCGCCCAGATCAAACTGCCGCCCCGAGCTTTGGTCTAGCAGGGTGAGCGTCAGCGCCTCGGCCTCGATGGTGGTGAGCGACGCGGCGGCGGGGCTGCTGAAGGCGCTGTCCACGGCATCAAACAATTCCGGCAGGTTGCGGATTGGCGGCTGCATCGGTTTGCCACCCAGCGAGAGATCGAAGTTGCCATCCCGGTCGCGGGTCATCTGCACATGTGCGCCGACCAGTTTCAGACTGCGGGCGCGAATCTGGCCATGCAGCAGCGATCCGGGATCGAGCGTCAACCGCAGATCGGGCAGCGTCAGCAGGGCCTGGCCATTGGCGCGCAGCAGGCGCAGATCGTCCAACCGCAGGCGCGGCACCCAATCTTCAACGGTGATCTCAACGCCGCCAAGGGCGAGCGCGGCCTCGGGCAAAGCTTTGGACAGGGCGGTATTGGCGCGCTGTTCAACCTCGGCCACCACCCAGACCGGCATCGGAATCGGTTTGCCGCTCAGGCCAAGGGCGGCAAAGATCAGCCCGAAGATGATCAGCAGCAGGCTGAGACGGGCGAAAAGCCCGGTGCGGTGGCGCTTGCGCGGTTTGGTGGGCGGCACAGATGACGCGCTGGCGGCAGGCGCAACATCGGCTGCGACCGGATCGGCCCCTGCCTCGTTTTGCGCGTCAGCTACCATCTATGCCCCAAGCCTTTCCACATGCCCGACGTTTGCCGCCGGTGCCGTCTGCATGATCCTGTCGCAGATTTGGCTCTGCGCGCTCAGGGCTTGCCTTTATCTTTGCCCAAAGGCAACTAGATCGCAAAGGGTTGAACTTCAAATAGCAAGGAGCCGCGCATGATTGCCGTTGGTCAAACCGCCCCCGATTTCACCCTGCCGCGCGATGGCGGTGGCACTGTCACCCTGTCAGCCTTTCGCCCCGGCAAGGTGGTGCTGTATTTCTATCCCAAAGACGACACCCCCGGCTGCACGCTGGAGGCGCAGGATTTCAACGCACGGCTGGCAGATTTTACCGCGGCGGGCTGCACCGTGATCGGGATTTCCAAGGATTCGGTGAAGGCGCATGACAAGTTCTGCAAGAAGCACGGGCTGTCGATCATTCTGGCCTCGGATGAGGCGGGCAGCACCTGCGAAGACTATGGCGTGTGGCTGGAAAAAAGCATGTATGGCAAGACCTATATGGGAATCGAGCGCACGACCGTGCTGATTGATGGCGCAGGTCAAGTGGCGCAGGTGTGGAACAAGGTCTCGGTCAAGGGCCATGCCGATGCGGTTCTGGCGGCGGTCCGCGGGCTTTGACGCTTTCGCTGGCGAAAATGGCGGTGCAGGTTTTGACCACCGCCGACGGGCGCGCGAAAACCGCGCTGTCGCACGCCCATGCCGCCAGCTGGCGTGCGGCACGGGCGGCGGGGGTGCCGTTGGCGATCGGCCACGCGAGCCCGCCGCTGCGCCCTGCCCGGCCCGTAAAGCCTGACCTTCTGGACCCGCGCGAGGTGCCGCGCCGCCGCCCCGGCTCGCCTTTGGGGCGCATCGCCTTGCTGCACGCGGTGGCGCATATCGAACTGAACGCGGTTGATCTGCACTGGGACATCATCGCGCGGTTCACCGATACGCCGATGCCGTTGGGGTTTTATGACGACTGGGTGCAGGCGGCGGATGACGAATCCAAGCATTTCAACCTGCTGTGCGATTGCCTCGAGGGGTTGGGCAGCCATTACGGCGCGATGCCCGCCCATGCCTTCATGTGGCAGGCCGCCGAAGATACCGCCAGCGATCTGCTGGGTCGGCTGGCCGTGGTGCCGATGGTGCTGGAGGCGCGGGGGCTGGATGTGACACCGGGGATGATTGCGCTGTTCACCCAAGCCAAGGAGACCGCCGCCGTTGCCGCCCTGAACACGATTTATGCCGAGGAAGTCGCCCATGTGGCCTATGGCTCGAAATGGTTCAACTGGCTGTGCGGGCGCGCGGGAGATGATCCGAAGCCCGCGTTTCACCGGCTGGTGCGGCAGTATTTCCATGGCAATCTGAAGCCGCCGTTCAACGAAGAAAAGCGCGCCGACGCCGGATTGCCGCCCGATTTCTATTGGCCCTTGGTCGAGAACACCTGAGCAATATCGGCGGAATCCCGCCGAGATGGGCAGGTTTCCGCCCCGGTTCCCAGCGTTTTGGTCAAATTTGTTGCGACCGCGCCGACCGCTGGCTAATCAGTCAGCAGCCCGGCGAATGGGTCTCTCATCCGCCCTCACCCGCCCTGTGCCCTTTGCCCTGAGCATTTACAGAACCGGAACGCGCCGCTGTGCTGACACGCCTCACCTATCGGATTCATACCACGTTGGAGCGGTATCTGCCCGAGCAACGTCTGTTTTTGAAATCTGATACCGAGACGCGCTTCATCCGCTTGCGCCCGAGCACCCAAGCCATCGCGCTGGTGTTTGGCGCTTTGGCTTTGGCCTGGACGATTCTGGCGACCGCGATCTTGTTGCTCGATTCGATTTCGGCAGGCACCTCGCGTCAGCAGGTCGCCCGCCAACAGGCGCTTTATGAACAACGCCTGAACGATCTGTCGGCTGACCGCGATCTGCGTGCGGACGAGGCTGCATCGGCTCAAGGGCGTTTCAACCTTGCACTCGCACAAGTGTCCCAGATGCAGGCGCGACTGCTGGCCTCGGAAGATCGGCGGCGCGAGCTGGAGACTGGGATCGACGTGATCCAGAACACCCTGCGCGGCGTGATCAAGGAACGCGATCAGGCACGCGAACAGGTGGCTTCGCTGTCCACCGCCCCCACCGCAGGCCGGACCGAAGCCGAGCGTCTGGCGGATGCCGATGCGACGCTGGAGATGATGACCGCCTCTTTGGGCGAAACCGCGCAGGCGCGCGACCAGATGCAGACCGAAGCCGAAAAGGCCGAGGCGCGCACCAACAAGATCGCGCAGGAGAAACAACAGCTTGAAGCCCGCAACGACGCGATCTTCGCGCAGTTGGAGCAGGCGATGAATGTCTCGGTCGAACCTTTGGACAAGATGTTCCGCGCCGCTGGCCTGTCGCCGGATGATCTGCTGTCGGCGGTGCGCAAGGGTTACAGCGGCCAAGGCGGGCCTTTGACACCGATTTCGCTGTCGACGTCGGGCATGGCGCCGTCGGCAGATGAAACCCGCGCCAACGCGATTCTGAAAAGCCTTGATAACATGAACATGTATCGCATTGCCGCCTTCAAGGCACCGTTCGGGATGCCGGTGAAAACCGCTGTGCGCTATACCTCTGGCTTTGGCGGGCGCAATGATCCGCTGGGGCGTGGCTTTCGCCGTCACGAGGGGCAGGATATGGCGGGCGATTATGGCGCGCCGATCTACAGCACCGCTGACGGGGTTGTGACCTATGCCGGTTGGGAAAACGGCTATGGTCGCCTGATCAAGGTCCAGCACGCTTTTGGCATCGAAACCCGCTATGGCCATCTTTCGCAGATCAGAGTCGAAGTTGGTCAAAGGGTATCGCGCGGCGACAGGATCGGTGATATGGGCAACTCGGGCCGGTCCACCGGCACTCACCTTCACTACGAGATCCGTATCGGCGGATCCGCGATAAATCCGATGACCTTCATAAAGGCAGCCAGCAATGTTTTCTAAGAGCCGCATCAACGAACCGGGCCCCAAAGCGGGCGAGACCGATAAGCCCAAAGCGCCGGAGGCACCTGTGACCAAACCCTCGATGGATTTTACGCCTTCTGCGCCCAAGGGCAAAGTGGCGGCTTCGGTGCTTTCCGCCGATCTGACCGTGGTGGGCAATCTGCGCACCACCGGCGATATTCAGGTCGAAGGCACGGTTGAGGGCGATATCCGCGCGCATTTGTTGACTGTGGGCGAAACCGCAACCATCCGTGGTGAGATTGTCGCAGATGATATCGTTGTAAATGGCCGCGTGATTGGCCGTGTGCGTGGCTTGAAAGTGCGCCTGACCTCGACCGCGAAGGTCGAAGGCGACATCATTCACAAGACCATTGCGATTGAATCGGGCGCGCATTTCGAAGGCTCGGTGCAGCGTCAGGATGACCCGCTGTCGACGGGCCGTGCAGCAGCCCCGGCCAGCCGCATCGTGCAGACCCCGATTTCCAGCGAAGAAGCCTGAACTTATACAGATGTCCGACATGGATGTGACAGGGCGGGCACCAGAGCAATCTCTGGTGCCCGTTGTCATTTGCGCCCCCGAACACCGCCGCGCGATGCTGTGGGCAGCGATTCTGGCGTCGTCCATGGGGTTCATCGATTCTTCGGTGACAGCCAATGCCTTGCCAGCGATGCGGGCGGCGCTGGGGGCCAGCCTGACACAGGCGCAATGGTTCAGCGGCATTTACCTGCTGGCGCTGACGGCGCTTATTCTGGTGGGCGGCGCGCTGGGGGATCGCTTTGGCACCGCGCGCGGCTTTGGGCTGGGCATCATCCTGTTCACGGTCAGCTCGCTGGGCTGTGCGCTGGCGTTCAGCCCCGAGACGATGATCGTGGCGCGCGGGTTGCAGGGTGTGGCGGCGGCGCTGATGGTGCCGGGGTCGATGGCGTTGATTGGCAAAGCGTTTCCGCGTGAAGAACGCGGGGCGGCACTTGGGCTGTGGGCTGCGGCGTCGATTGCCACCGCGTCAGCGGGGCCGATTTTGGCCGGGTTGTGCCTGATGGTGGATCCGGTTTCGGGTTGGCGCTGGATTTTCGCGCTGAACCTGCCGCTGGGGGGTGTTTCGCTGTGGTTGCTGGCGCGCTATGCCTTGCCCGATCCGGGCCGCCCCGGCGTGCCGATTGATATTGTCGGTGCGGGTCTGGCGACGGTGGGCTTTGGTCTTGTCGCCTATGGCCTGAGTGCTGAAACCGGGGAATCGCTGGAGCTGATGGCGGTTGGTTTTGCTGTTCTGGCAGGCTTTCTGCTGTGGGAGGCGCGCTGCCCTGCCCCGATGATCCGGCTGAGCATGTTCCGGGTGCGCAGGTTTTCTGCGATCAATCTTGCGACGTTCCTGTTGTATTTCGCCGTCACCGGCATCGGGTTTTATCTGCCGATGACTGCTGTGTCGGCCTGGGGGGCGGATGCGTTGGCGATGGTGGCGGCGTTTCTGCCCGGCGCGCTGATGATTGCGCTGCTGTCCACCCGGATGGGCAAGCTGGCCGACCGGCTGGGACCCGCGCGGTTTCTGGTGGTGGGGGCTGTGCTGGTGGCGCTGGCGCAGGCGGGATTGGCCGTAAGCGCGCATGAAGCGTTGTATTGGACCCGCGCTGTGCCGCTGATGTGGCTATCGGGGTTCGGCATGGCGCTGTTGGTCGCCCCCTTGACGACGGTGGTGATGACCTCGGCCAGCGATGCCGATCAGGGTGCAGCCTCGGGCATCAACAACGCGGTGGCGCGGGCGGCAAGCCTGCTTGCAGTGGCACTGATGGGGCGGATGGCGGCGGCGGGGTATGGCGCGATTGGCCCTGATACGCCGGGATTCGGTGTGATTGCCGCGACGCCTGCACATGTCGCAGCCACTGGCGTGGGCTTTGCCCATATCGCCGTGCTGGCGGCAGCGGCGTCGCTGGCCTCGGCGCTGGTGTCGGCCTGGGGATTAAGACGGGGCGCTTAGGCAGGCCAACTGACGGCGCGGCGATAGAGGTGCCAACTGGCGTGGCCCAGCACCGGCAAGGCAAGGAACAGGCCGAAGAAGCCCGGCAGCATCGCCACAAACAAGGCGGTCGCGATGAACGCCCCCCAAGCCAGCATCACCAGCGGGCTTTCCGCCACCACCGCGCAAGAAGTCAGCATGGCGGTGACGAAATCGACCTCACGTTCCAGCAGCATTGGCAGGCTGACCACCGTCAGGCAGAACAACAGCGTCGAGAACACCGCACCAATCGCCGTGCCGACGGCCAGCATCGTCAACCCCGCAGGCGTGGCGAACACGGCGAAGGAGGATGAAACATTGGTCATCACCGCATTGCCGAGAAACAGCGCGAAAATCATATGCGACAGGAAGTTCCAGAACAGAAAGAACACCACGATCACCGCCGCGATGGACGGGATTTGCCGGTCTTTCTGCCGGAAGATCACCAGCAGCGTGGCATGGCGATCCAGCGGCAGCCCGGCCTCTAGCCTGCGCGAGACATCGTAAAGGCCGCAGGCGATGAATGGCCCCAGAATCGGAAAACCTGCAGCGGCGGGCAGTGTCCACCACAACTGACCGGCCCCGGTAACGGCAAAGTAGATCAGCCAGCCACCGATCACGTAGATACAGGCGAAGAGCAGGCCATAATGTGGGGCTGCCAGAAAGTCCTGCCACCCCGCCCGCAAGGCCGCCGTCAGATCACTGACCTCGACATGCATCACCTCTGGCCGCTCTGCCTGTCGTTGTTCCATGCTTCTCCCCCCGCTTTGGGTCTGACTATGCGCGGAACTGGATCACAGAGAAGATGTATTTCCAACAAGGCATTAAGGGCGACCCTTAATCCTCGGCATTGGCCTCGGCGCGGGATTTTCCGGCCACGTCCATCGCCAGCGTTGCGGCCATGAACTTGTCGAGATCACCGTCCAGCACGCCGCCGGTGTCCGAGGTCTCGTGCCCCGTGCGCAGGTCTTTCACCATCTGATAGGGCTGCAGCACGTAAGAACGGATCTGGTTGCCCCAGCCCGCATCGCCCTTGGCGTCGTGCTGCGCGTTGATCGAGGCGTTGCGGCGGTCGAGCTCCAACTGATACAGCCGCGAGCGCAAAGCGTTCATGCAGGCCTCGCGGTTCTGGTGCTGCGATTTCATCGAGCTTGTCACCACGATATTGGTCGGCAAGTGGGTGATCCGCACCGCCGAGTCGGTGGTGTTGACGTGCTGGCCGCCCGCGCCCGATGAGCGATAGGTGTCGATGCGGATGTCGCGGTCGGGGATGTCGATCTCGATATTGTCATCGACCACCGGATAGACCCAGACCGAGGCAAAAGAGGTCTGGCGTTTGTCGGCAGAGCCATAGGGGCTGATCCGCACCAGGCGGTGCACGCCGGATTCCGATTTCAGCCAGCCATAGGCATTGAGGCCGGAAATCTTGTAGCCCGCCGATTTGATGCCGGTTTCATCGCCCGCCGATTCCGACTGCAATTCCACCTTGTAGCCCTTTTTCTCGGCCCAGCGGACATACATGCGCGCCAACATGCTGGCCCAGTCACAGGACTCTGTCCCGCCCGCGCCTGCGTTGATTTCAAGGAAGGTGTCGTTGCCGTCCGCCTCGCCGTTCAGCAAAGCCTCGAGTTCCTTGGCACCGGCCAGTTCGACCAGCCCCTTCAGCGCCTCTTCGGCCTCGGTGACGATTTCTTCATCGCCCTCGGCCTCGCCGAGTTCGATCAGATCGACATTGTCGCGCAGACCACTTTCGATCAGCTTATAGGTGGAGATCTGTTCGATCAGCCCCTGACGTTCGCGCATCAGCTTTTGCGCCTTAGCGGGGTCATTCCACAGATCGGGGGCTTCGATCATCGCGTCGAATTCTTCCAACCGATGCGCAGCCGTCTCCCAATCCATCCGTTGACCGAGCAGGCGGAGGGATTTGGTGATGGCATCGACATTGTATTGCGTCTCGGTGCGCATGAGGCGGAGTCCTTAACAGATCGGTATTTGGCGGCGGTGATAGCGCGGTCGGCTGCAAGCGGCAAGCGCCGCTAATACAGCCCGCCCGAGGATAGCGTGCCGAAATTGGCCTTCTTCGGCACGGATTTGGTCTGACCATCCGAGGTGGTCACGGTATCCGCGCCCCCCGCATCGCTTTCGCCATTGGCAAACAGCGGCAGGTTCGAGCCCATGGCAAAACCGCCGTCGATCACCTCGCCCAAGGCGAACAAAGGCTCTTCGCCTTCGCGGAAGTATTCGGCCACCACGTTCGAGCCCGAGGCATCCGGGCCCAGCAGCGCGCCGGTAAAGCGGTCGATGTTCTGGAAGTAACCACCCGGCGGCACTTTGAACGCGGTGCCACCCCGGCGCTTGACCACTTCTTTCATGAATTCCTGAAAGATCGGCACGCACAACGTGCCGCCGAACGCCCCCGGCCCGAGGGTGCGCGGCTGGTCAAAGCCCATGTAGCACCCCGCCACCGTATTCGAGGTATAGCCGATAAACCACACGTCCTTGGCATCATTGGTCGTGCCGGTCTTGCCCGCCACCGGCACCGGCAGCTTGACGCCGGTGCCCGAGCCGCGCTGGATCACGCCTTGCATCATCGAGGTCAACTGATAGGCAGTGATCGCATCCATCACGCGCTCACGGTTGCTGTCGATCTTGACGCCCTCGCCCTTAGGCAGGCGCGGCGAGTTGCAATCCTCGCAGGTGCGCTGATCGTGGCGATAGATCGTCTTGCCATAGCGGTCTTGCACGCGGTCCACCAAGGTCGGCTCTACCCGCTCGCCGCCATTGGCGAACATCGCGTAAGCTGCGACCATCTTGTAAAGCGTGGTTTCCTGCGCGCCCAGGGCATTGGCCAAGAACGGCTGCATCGGTTTGTAAACACCGAACTTTTCGGCATAGGTCGCCACCAGCGGCATGCCGATTTCCTGCGCGATTCGAATGGTCATCAGGTTACGCGACTGTTCGATCCCGGTGCGCATCGGCGTGGGGCCGTAGAATTTGTTGGTCGAGTTTTTCGGCGTCCACAGCCCTTGCGGGGTTTCCACCTCGATCGGGGCGTCAACGATGATGGTGGCGGGGGTAAAGCCGGAATCCAAAGCCGCTGCATAGACGAAGGGCTTGAAGCTGGAGCCGGGCTGCCGTGTGGCTTGCGTGGCCCGGTTGAACACCGAAGCCTGATAGCTGAACCCGCCCTGCATCGCCATGACGCGGCCCGTGTTCACGTCCATCGCCATGAAACCGCCCTGCACTTCGGGCACCTGCCGCAGAGACCAACGCACGAATTCACCCGTCTTGTCGTCGGTGATCTGCCGCACCATCACCACATCGCCCACGTCGACCAGATCGGAAGGCACACGGGCTTTCTTGCCCAGCTTGCCGCCCTCCAGCCGCTTGCGCGCCCAAGTCACGTCGGTCGCGGGAATTTCTTGGGTGCCATCCACGCCCTCGATGCCGATTTCGGCGGTCTTTTCACCCAAAGACAGCACCACAGCGACATGCCAGCCTGTCACATCGCGCGGCATATCCTTGACCTCGGACAGAGCCTTGCGCCATGCGGCCTCATCCCCCAACACTTCAGTTGGCAGGGTCTTGCCCGTGCCGCGCCATACGCCTTGATTGCGGTCGTATTTCTCGAGGCCCCGGCGCAGCGCGGTGGCGGCGATTTCTTGCAGTTCGGGGTCGGCGGTGGCGCGGATCGACAGACCACCGCCGAAGAATTCTTCCTCGCCAAAGGTGCCCGACAGTTGCCGGCGGATTTCATCGGTAAAGTAATCGCGCGGGGGCAAAGCCTCGCGGAACGCCGGATAATCGCCGTTCTGCACCGATTTCAAAGGCTCATTGCGGGCCTCTTCATAGGTGGGCTTGTCGATGTAGCCGTTCTGTAACATCTCGTTCAGCACATAATTGCGCCGCGCGGTCAGCCGTTCTTTCTGCGTCACCGGGTTATAGTCGCTGGGCGCTTTTGGCATCGAGGCCAGTGTCGCGGCCTCGGCGGGCGACAGTTGATCCAGCGATTTGTTGAAGTAAGTCTGGGCGGCAGCGGCTACACCATAGCTGTTCTGGCCAAGGAAAATCTCGTTCAGATAAAGCTCAAGGATTTTATCCTTCGAAAGGGTCTGCTCCAGCCGGGATGCCAGAATCAATTCCTTGACCTTGCGTTCCACCGAGCGCGAGCCATCCAGCAAGAAATTCTTCATCACCTGCTGGGTGATGGTGGAGGCCCCGCGCGCATTGCGGCCGCCCGATTTGATCGCATCCCAGGCCGCCGAGATCATGCCCTGCACGTCATAGCCCTTGTGGGTGTAGAAATGCTTGTCCTCGGCCGAGATGAAGGCATCGCGCACCAGCACCGGAATATCTTCGATCGGCACGAAAAGCCGACGTTCCTTGGCAAATTCGTCAACGATCTTGCCCTCTCCAGAGTAAATCCGGCTGATCGTCGGGGGGGAGTATTGCGCAAGGCTGTCATGGCTCGGCAGGTCAGCCGAATACATCCAGAACACTGCGCCCAAGGTCAGCGCCCCGAACAACAGACCAAGCGTGATCGTCGTGAAAATGCCCCCGAAGAAAGAGCCGATAAACCTGAGCACGCTTGTCATTCCCGCAATCGCGACAGGCACCCTGCCCGCGCACGCGCGCTTATACACGCGGGTGGGCGGAAAGGTCAAAACACTCCGCTGCGATTTTTGATCACGGGCGAAGTGCCGCCGTCACTTCAAGGGAAGCGCCTGCAAGCCCGCATCCTGCTTGGCCCAGGCCTTGAGGCCAGAGACCACCGCCGCCGCCATCGTTTCACGCCATTTCGGATCATTCAGCCGCTTCAGATCGCGTTCCGATGACAAGAACCCCAGTTCCAGCAGGATCGAGGGGATATCCGCCGATTTCAGCACCGAGAAACTCGCCTGCTGGCGCGGATGGCGGTGCATCTTCACGCCTTGCGCCTTGATCGCGGTCTCAAGCGCCATGCCCAGACGCTCGGTGCGCGGGCTGGTATCGGTGCGCGCCATATCCATTAGCACTTCGGCGACCAGATCATCCTGCTGGCTCAGATCGACCCCGGCCAACAGATCATCGCGGTCGTGGCGTTCCGCCAATGCCGCCGAGGCCTCGTCACTGGCATCTGCCGCCAGCGAATAGATCGTCGCCCCCACCGCATCGCCTTCGGCAATCGCATCGGCATGCAGCGACAGGAAAACGCTGGCCCCAGCCTGATGCGCAATCGAAATTCGGGTCTCTAACGGAACGAATACATCCTCGTCGCGCGTCATCACCACGTCAAAGCCGCCATCGCGCAGCAGCGCCTCTTTCAACTCGCGGGCAAATTTCAGCACCAAGGTCTTTTCGTTCTGCCCGTCGCGCTCCGCCCCCGGATCAATGCCGCCATGGCCGGGGTCCAGCACCACCACCAGCTTGCCGGGTTTCTTCGGTGCGGGCTGCAACACCGCCGCCTGCGGCAGGGTCCATTCCGCAGGCTCGGGCAAAGCTGCAAGGGCGGCAAACGCAGCTTCGGTGATGGGTTCCAGCCGCAGATGCACGCCGACCGCGCCCTTGGTGCGCATCTCGGCAGATGTGACCTGCATGGGGGCGGCCAATTCCAGCACCAGCCGCGACCAACCGGGGCGGAACACACCCGCCCGCATCGCGACAACCGCATCGCTGGCCTGTGGCATATCGGCAAGGCCCGTCCAATCTACCTCGCGGAAATCGACCACCAATCGCGCGGGATCATCCAGCACCCGCACGCGCCACGGCACTGCCTGCGACAGGCCAAGATCAATTTGCACGCCCGATCCCGCATCCACGATCTCGGACACTCCCGGCTGAAACTTCGCCAGCCCAGAGAGTTGCTGCGCCTGCATTGGCAAGGCAAGCGCACATATCCAAAAAACAAGACCGAAAAGCGCCTTCATCTTGGTCTAAATACTCCCGCCGGAGGCGCCCGCACTCTGCCCCATATACGCCGTCAGCCGTGCAAGCCCCTCAACGATATCAGCAGTCCCGCGCGCGTAAGAAAATCGCAGGGTCTGCCGCCCGCGCACAGGGTCAAAGTCCAAGCCCGGCGTCACCGCTACCCCGGCGTTGTGCAGGATGTCGCGGGCGAAGGCCAATGAATCTTCGGTGAAGGCGCTGACATCGGCGTAGATGTAGAAGGCGCCATCTGGCGGTGCGATCTTGTCAAACCCCGCACGCGGCAGGCCTTCCAGCATCAGACGGCGGTTCTCGGCGTAAACCGCGCGGTTGGCCTCCATCTCATCAATGCAATCCAGCGCGGCCAGTGCTGCCACCTGGCTGACATGCGGTGCGCAGATGAACATGTTCTGCGCCAGCCGCTCAACCGTGCGGATGTGATCCTCGGGCACCACCATCCAGCCCACCCGCCAGCCGGTCATGCTGAAATACTTCGAAAAACTGTTGATCACATAGACATCATCGCTGATTTCCAGCGCCGAATGCGCACGCTCGCCGTAATGCAGGCCGTGATAGATTTCGTCCGAGACAAAGCTGATGCCGCGCTGATGCGCATATCCGATCAACGCCGCCAGCGCGTCTTTCGACAGCATCGTGCCTGACGGATTGCCCGGTGAGGCGACGATAAGACCCTTCATATTCACACCGTCCAGATCAGCAGGCACTGGTTGCAGGCGGTTCTGTGCCCGCGTCGCAATTCCCACGGGCTGCAGCGACAGCGCCTTCAGGATCTGGCTGTAAGACGGATAGCCGGGCTCGCCCATGCCCACCCGGTCGCCTGCCTCAAACAGCGCGGTGAAGGCCAGCAGAAACGCGCCAGAAGATCCGGCGGTGACGATCACCCGGTCGGGGTTCAGCGTAACCCCATACCAGCGTTGATATAATGCCGCGATCCCTGCGCGCAGTTCGGGAATGCCCAGCGACACCGTATAGCCCAAGGCATCCGTCCCCATCCGCGCCGACAGCGCCGCAATCGCGCCCTGCGGAGCCGGGGTAGATGGCTGGCCCACCTCCATATGGATGATCCGCTGACCCGCCGCCTCTAGCCTTGCGGCTTCGGCGACCATATCCATCACAATGAAGGGATCAACCTGACCCCGGCTTGATCTATCCATCGCCCTGCCCCTATTGTTGCCGCCAATAGTGTCGCCTAGAAGGCGTTCGTCAACCCCGGCCGACCCGTCCGGCCCACCCCGAGGTTTCCCCGATGCGCCCGTTCCTGCAACGCCTGCCCATTCTTGCTGCCCTGCTCTCTTGCGCCCTCGTCGCCCCCAGCTTTGCCGAGGGGCTGGAGTCGATGACAGAGGCCGAGCGCGCAGCCTTCCGCGCCGAGGTGAAAGCCTACCTCCTGGAAAACCCCGAAGTGCTGGTCGATGCGATGAATGTGCTGCAAGACCGTCAGGCGCAAGCTGAACAGGCCAATGACAAGCAGTTGGTGATCGACCACAAGGCTGATCTGTTTGCCGACAAGGCCTCGTGGGTGGGTGGCAACCCGGATGGCGATATCACTGTCGTCGAGTTCATGGATTACCGCTGCGGCTATTGCCGCAAGGCCTATCAAGAGGTCGAGGATCTGGTGAAAGCCGACGGCAATATCCGCCTTGTGCTGAAAGAATATCCGATCCTGGGCGAGGATTCGGTCACCTCGGCGCGCTTTGCCATCGCCGTGCTGCAACTGCATGGCAATGACGCCTACAAGAAAGCCCATGACGCACTGATCACCCTGCGCGGGACGCCCGATGCCAGCACTTTGGGGCGTCTTGCCACTGATCTGGGGCTTGATGTGCAAGCGGTGCTGGCCAAGATGGGCTCGCCCGAAGTCAGCGCCGTTATCGCGCAAAATCAGGCGCTTGGCGACAAGATGGCGATCAGCGGCACCCCGACTTTCGTGATCGACGGCCAGATGCTGCGTGGCTATGTGCCGCTGGATGGAATGCAGCAGATCGTGGCGCAAGAACGCAAAAGTTGATTTCCTGACCTGATTTGTCACTTGCCCGAGGCTAACCGACGGCTAGTCTTTGCATATTCAAACGCCTGCGGGCGACTAATTTTGCAATGACCAGCTCAGAGGCCGAAGATGGCAGACAACGTCTATGATTTTGACGCACTTGTTGCGGCGGGAACGCGCTATGTGACCGATGACGGCACGGGGCAGGATTGGATCACGCTGCAAACCGTGCGCACGATCAGCCAAGCGGCCATCAACACCGGCAATTATGCCGTGCGTGTCTTCCTGACCACCACCACCTTTCAGGAAGGTCGCGCCTATGCGGAATGGATGCAGACCGATCCTTTTTTGGTTTATACACCGGTGCAGTTTACCGGCGTGATCGAGAACATTCAGGGGGCGAATGGGCGCGAAGCCTATTCGGGCAACGGATCGGCCAACATCATTTATGGCGATTGGGGCGATGCTCCAGGTGGCGATGACTACATCGCGGGCCTTGGTGGCGATGACAGGCTGTATGGCATGGGTGGCAGCGACCAGATTGATGGCGGCGATGGCAATGATATCCTGTGGGGCGATGCCGATCTGTCGGCTCAAGGCGATCTCAACATCGCATCCGGTGATGACACGCTGATCGGTGGCAATGGTGATGACACGTTGATCGGTGGCTTGGGCACCAACAGCCTTGATGGCGGCGCGGGCTTTGATACCACCAGCTATGCTGATTACGCATTTACCGGCACGGGCGCCTATCATGTCGATGTCGATCTGACCCAACGCCGCGCCACGCTTTATTACACCGATTATTATGACGGCACCGTCTCCACTCAAGCCATCGACAACGTGCAAAGCATTGAGCGTTTCGTAGGCACCGCCGAGGCCGATACGATGCGCGCGGGCAATGCGTTTACGCTGGGTGATCAGGCGCGCATCAGCTTTGAAGGTGGCGGCGGGGCTGATACGCTGATCAGCGGCGTCGGAGCGGATGCGCTTTACGGCGGCGCGGGCGATGATCGGCTGGATGCAGGCGGCAACGGCAATATCGACTACATTGCCGATCTGTTGGCAGGCGGCACCGGCAACGACACCTATCTGCTGCACGGCGACGCCGAAGTGGTCGAGCTTTGGGGCGAAGGCAATGACACGGTGATCAGCGACCGCTCCTACGCCTTGGGCTACAACCTTGAAAATCTGGTGCTCACTGCCGCTTCCGGGGCTGCCTCTGGCTATGGCAATGTGCTGGACAACCGCCTTGAGGGCAATGCCGACGCCAACTGGCTGGATGGCCGTGGCGGCATCAATACGCTGGTCGGTGGCGCGGGCGATGACAGCTATGTCGTCCACCGCACCTACACCTATACTCTGCTTGATTACGTCGTCGAACTGGCCGATGGCGGCACCGATACGGTGTTCAGCGCCGATACCATGACGCTGGCACTCTACGACAATGTCGAAAACCTGACGCTGACCGGCACCGGAAACTTCAGCGGCAGTGGCAACGCGCAGCGCAATCTGATCACGGGCAACAGCGGTGGCAACATTCTGAGCGACTTTGGCAGCTATGACACGCTGGCGGGCGGCGTGGGCGGTGATCTTTATATCATCAACGATGTGACGACGCAGGTGATCGAGACCGCAGGCAACGGCATTGATGCCGCAAATGTCACCGTCAACTATACTCTGGCCGCCGAGGTCGAGAATCTGCGGCTGCTTGTCGCCGGCCTGAAGGGCACCGGCAACGCGCTGAACAACCAGATGACCGGATCATCAGGGGTTGATTGGCTGCTGGGCATGGCGGGCAATGATATCCTGCTGGGAAATGCAGGCAACGACACGCTGCAAGGGGGCGATGGCAATGATACCCTGCGCGGGGATGCGGGGAATGATCTGATCTACGGCGGAACGGGCATTGATACGGCTTTGTTCAGCGGCCAGAACGCGGTGCGGGTCGATCTTGCCGTTACCACCGCGCAAAACACCGGGCTTGGCTTCGACCAGATCGCGGCCGTTGAGAATGTCCAATCCGGCAACGGCGCGGATGTGCTGCGGGGTAACAGCGTCGATAACGTGCTGACCAGCGGCAATGGCAATGATGATCTGTTTGGCGCAGGCGGGAATGACACGCTGAACGCAGGCGCAGGCAACGACACCCTGCGCGGTGACGCAGGAAATGACGCGCTGTATGGCGGTGCGGATATCGACACCCTGGTGTTCACCGCCGCAACCGCAGTCAATGTCAATCTGGGGCTGACGCGGGCACAAGACACGGGCTATGGGCTGGACGTGATCGTGGGGATCGAAAATATCACCAGCGGCGCAGGCGCTGATTGTCTGACCGGCAATGGCACACATAACATGCTGATTGGCAACGCAGGCAACGATACCCTATCTGGTGGAGCCGGGGGCGACACGTTGATCGGTGGCACCGGCAATGATCAACTGACGGGTGGCGCTGATGGTGATCTGTTTGTGTTCACCAGCAGTGACGGCACGGATGTGATTGCAGATTTCCAGAATGGCTTGGACCTGATCCGCACATCGACCCCGTTCAGCGCTGTCACCGTGCAGGATTCGGGTGCCGACACGCTGCTGATATTCGGCACGACACGCGTCACGCTGCTGAACTTTGATCACACGCTGATCGGGGCCGAGGATTTTCTGATCATCTGAACGGGGCTGGCCTTCTGGGGCCAAACCTTATGGGGCTAAGCTTCGGCCTCGGCATTGGCCGCCTCAATCTCGGCTGCGCGCTTTTCCACCAGCGCGACGATATGATCGACCATGCCCTCATTGCCGAGCTTGTGATCCTGCTTGCCCGCCAGATACACCATCCCCGACCCTGCCCCGCCGCCGGTAAAGCCGATGTCTGTCATCAGCGCCTCACCGGGGCCGTTCACCACGCAGCCGATGATCGACAGGCTGAGCGAGGTGGTGATATGTGCCAGCCGATCCTCCAGTGCCGAAACGGTCTTGATCACGTCAAACCCCTGCCGCGCGCAGGATGGGCACGAGATGATCGTCACACCGCGATGCCGCAGGCCCAGCGATTTCAAAATCTCAAAGCCGACTTTCACTTCCTCGACCGGATCGGCAGAGAGTGAGACCCGAATGGTATCGCCAATCCCCGACCACAGCAGATTCCCGAGGCCAATCGCCGATTTCACCGTGCCGGACACCAGCCCCCCGGCCTCGGTGATGCCCAGATGGATCGGCGCATCGGTGGCCATTGCCAGTTGCTGATAGGCGGCAGCGGCCATGAACACATCCGACGCTTTCACCGAAATCTTGAATTCGTGGAAGTCATTGTCCAGCAACAGGCGGATATGATCCATCCCGCTTTCCACCATCGCATCCGGGCAAGGCTCGCCATACTTGTCCAGCAGATGCTTTTCCAGACTGCCCGCGTTCACACCGATGCGGATAGAACAGCCGTGGTCTTTCGCCGCCTGCACCACATCGCGCACGCGCTGCGCATTGCCGATATTGCCGGGGTTGATGCGCAGACAAGCGGCACCCGCTTCTGCCGCCTCAATCGCGCGTTTGTAGTGGAAATGAATATCCGCCACGATCGGCACTGGCGATTCCTTGACGATCTCACGCAGCGCAAAGGTGCTGCCCTCGTCCGGCGTCGACACCCGCACGATATCGGCACCCGCAATGGCACAGCGTTGAATTTGCTCAATCGTTGCCGCCACATCGGTGGTCAGGGTGTTGGTCATGGTCTGGACCGAAATCGGCGCATCGCCCCCCACCAGCACCTTGCCGACACGGATCTGCCGCGACACCCGCCGCTCGATATTGCGCCAAGGGCGGATCGGATTATGGGTCATCGCAGGCTCCTTCTGTCGGCCTATAGATAGACAAGCAAAAGCCCCGGAGCAACCGTCCGGGGCCATTGGCCGCATCAACTTTGCGCTGCTCTATTCCGAGGGTACCGGGACCGAAGCAGGGGCGCTGGCGTCTGCCACATTCACAAACTGCGCCAGATCGGCATCGCCGCTGATGTCGGCGGTCTGATAGCCAGTGGTCAGCGCCTCGGCCGACAAGGCCACGTTCTTGACCACCTGCGCGCCGGGCGCTGCGGGGCCATAGGTTTTGCCGTTCACCACGAAATAGATCGACCCCGAATTGCCAGAACGCAAGACGGCTGCCTGCTGCAACGGCGGCACGGCGTAACGTTCACCCGCATCTAGGATTTTCTCGAACAGCACGGTGCCATCGGCTGCCGACACCCGCACCCACGACGGGCGCACGGCCAGCACTTCAACACCCGGTTTGGCCTCGGCCACAACCTGCACTGTATCGTCAATCGCCTGCTGCAGGCTGTCTTGCGGTGCGGCTGCTGCCCCAGCATCCGCCGTCAACACGCCTGCCACCCGCGGGTTAATCGTGCCAATCGGGCCATCGCGCGCCGTCAGAACCGGAGCCTCAAGCGCCTCGGGCTGATACAGTCGATCCAACTGATCGCTGCCTGCTTGGGTATCCGCAGCCGGCTGCACGTCGCCACTTGCATCGGCAACCTGCTCCGGCGCGGCTTTCACGCCTGCAAGCGGGTCCAATTCGGCCACCACCACCGGGGCTTGCTCTACCGGGGCAAGCTGCACGCGCTGCACTTCCTGCAACACCGACCAGCCGCCATAGCCAAGCGCCCCGATCAACGCCACCAGCACCGCCAGAGAACCAATCGCACCGGGTTCAACCCGGGCAAACAGACCTTCGTTGCGTGGAATAAACGCCGTGTTCAGATCGCCAAAGGCTTCGCGGCCTTCGTTCGCCACCTGCCGTGCCCGCATTGCCGTCATCGACACCGACGAGGCCGCAGCCGACATGCCATGCGCCACTTCAAAATTCGCTTCACGGCAGAATTTGGCAAAGGCCCAGTCCGGGTCCATCCCCAGATAACGTGCGTAAGACCGGACGTTGCCCGCAATGAAACCGGGGGTTTCAAACGCCGAAACATCGGCATTTTCAATCGCGGCGATATAGGTGGCCTTGATCTTCAACTCGCGCTGAATATCCAGCAGGCTTTTGCCCAGCGTGGCGCGTTCGCCCCGCATCAGGTCGCCCAAGCGCAGCTCGAAATCATCAAAGCCCTTCGGCTTATCCAATTCGGCTGCCGGAGTTTTCACTCTCCGCCCGATCATGCGCTGAGCCCCATATCTGCCCCGTATCCCCTGCCACCCTTAAGGGCGACTCATGTTTTGTCTATTGGGCAAAACCTAGCACGCGGCAAGCGATTCTGCATGTGCAGAAAGACATTTACGCCACAGCTTCGGCACGATTTAGCGCACACTGCCCCCAAAGGGCGTCCATCGCCTTCACAACTGCGTCAATTGCCTTCGAATCATGCACCGGGGACGGGGTAAACCGCAGCCGTTCGGTGCCGCGCGGCACGGTCGGGAAGTTGATCGGCTGCACGTAAATGCCGAATTGCTCAAGCAGCATGTCCGACAGCATCTTGCAATGGATGGGGTTGCCGACATGCACGGGCACAATATGCGTGCCATTATCGATGATCGGCATGCCCAGACCGCGCAGCCGCAGCTTCAGCATCGCGGCATTGGTTTGCTGGGCATCGCGCAGGTGTTGCGCGGTCTTGAGATACCGCACCGAGGCCGCAGCCCCCGCTGCCACCGCAGGCGGCAAAGAGGTGGTAAAGATGAAGCCAGGCGCATAGGAACGCACTGCATCCACCATCTTCGCACTTGCAGCAATATAGCCGCCGAACACGCCATAAGCCTTGGCCAAAGTGCCGTTGATGATGTCGATACGGCCCATCAAACCATCGCGTTCCGCCACCCCTGCCCCGCGCGGGCCATACATGCCAACGGCATGCACTTCGTCGATATAAGTCAGCGCGTTGAACTCTTCCGCCAGATCGCAGATCGCCTTGATCGGGCCGAAATCGCCATCCATCGAATAGATCGATTCAAACGCGATCAGCTTCGGCGTGGCCGGATCATCCGCCGCCAGCAATTCGCGCAGATGCGCCACGTCATTGTGCCGGAATATCCGCTTTGCCCCACCGTTGCGCCGCACACCTTCGATCATCGAGGCGTGGTTCAGCGCATCCGAATAGATGATCAGGCCGGGGAACAGCTTGGGCAGCGTCGAAAGCGTCGCGTCATTGGCGATATAGGCGCTGGTGAACACCAAGGCCGCTTCTTTGCCATGCAGATCGGCCAACTCGGCCTCAAGCTGGTTGTGATAAACCGTGGTGCCCGAGATATTGCGCGTGCCGCCCGACCCTGCGCCGGTAGCATCCAGCGCCTCGTGCATCGCCGCCAGCACCACTGGGTGCTGCCCCATGCCCAGATAGTCATTGCCGCACCAGACTGTGATATCGGCCTCGGCCCCATCAGGCTTGCTCCAGACCGCATGCGGATATGCCCCCTTGCGGCGTTCGATGTCGATAAAGGTGCGGTAGCGGCCCTCGTCATGCAAACGGCCAATCGCGGTATCAAGGGCGGCGTCGTAGTTCATCATCTTCTCCATCATCCTGCTGCCCTGCTAAAACATATGGCCGCAAGATACCTTGATGTGCGTCAAATCGGCGGCGGACGAAAGACGGCAATTTGCCACGCCGCATGTATCAGCCTTTCGGCGCAATCTCCAACACCAACACGCAAGTGGCCTCACCCTTGCGCAATTTGTCACAGGCCGCCAGCGCATCTTTCGCCGCTGTCGCCTGATCCGGCAATCCGCCGATGGCCTGTGCCGAGGCGGCCGGCGCGCCTGCGGGCAGGAAGCCGTCATCGGGCGAAACCGCCAGCGCCGCGTAACCCTTGCTGCTGTCGGGCACAAAAATTGCCAGCGCTTCCGGGTTGGTCAACACCACACGCAGGGTTGCAAGTTCGGTCTCGGTCAGGAACGGTTGCAGATGCAGGGTGATGCTCGAGTCGCCCAACTCTGCCGTCTCGGTCTTGACCGCCTCGGCGGCGCCCGCAGTTGCCAGTGCCATGGCCACAGCCATGCCAGCCCCGATATATTTCATCATGCCCCATCTCCGGCTGTCTGAATTTGCCCCTGTCTATCGCAGCCCGCCGCCACTGGACAGTCCCCCCCGTCCTGTTAGGCTCTGCCGTGCCAATATTTGCCGATATATCAAGGAGAGCCCGATGAGCCTGGATGCCGTCCTGTCCCGCATCGACACCGATCTGCCGCAGGCGCTGCACCGTCTGCTGGAGCTTTTGCGAATCCCGTCGATTTCCACCGATCCGGCCTTCAAGCCCGATTGCGCCCGCGCCGCAGACTGGTTGGTCGAAGATCTTAAGTCTTTGGGGTTTGAGGCTGCTTCGCGCCCGACCCCCGGCCATCCGATGGTAGTGGCGCATGGCGGATCGGGCGACAAACATCTGCTGTTTTACGGCCATTATGATGTGCAGCCGGTCGATCCGCTGAACCTGTGGGACCGCGACCCGTTTGATCCGGCCGTGCAAGATACCCCGACGGGCAAAGTGATCCGTGGTCGTGGTGCTGCCGACGACAAGGGCCAGTTGATGACCTTCCTAGAGGCATGCCGCGCCTGGAAAGCCGTACATGGCACCCTGCCCGGCAAGCTGACAATTTTCCTTGAGGGCGAAGAAGAATCCGGCTCGCCCAGCTTGATTCCGTTCATGCAAGCCAATGCTGCCGAATTGAAGGCTGATATCGCGCTGATCTGCGACACCGGCCTGTTCGATGACAATACCCCCGCCATCACCACCATGCTGCGCGGGTTGCTGGGCGAGGAATTGACCATCCACGCCGCCAACAAAGATCTGCATTCCGGCTCTTACGGTGGGGCGGCGGCGAACCCGATCAAGATTCTGTCGAAAATCCTTGGCAATCTGACCGATGCAACAGGCCGCATCGTGATCCCGAACTTTTATGATGGCGTCACAGAACTGCCCGATTCCATCCGCCAGCAATGGCAATCACTGTCGTTCGATCACGCGAAATTCCTCGGCGACGTCGGGCTATCGATTCCGATTGGCGAGCAAGACCGCACGCCGCTGGAAATGCTGTGGTCGCGCCCCACGGCGGAAATCAATGGCATCTGGGGCGGCTATACCGGCGAAGGCTTCAAAACCGTGCTGCCCGCGCAGGCACATGCGAAAGTCTCATTCCGTTTGGTCGGTGATCAAGATGCCGACGCGATCCGCAGCAATTTCCGCGCTTGGGTCGAAGCACAAGTTCCCGCCGATTGTCGGGTCGAATGGAAAGGCCACGGCGGCGGCGGTGCCAGCGTGATGTCGATCACCGACCCTGCGTTTGAGGCTGCGCGTCAAGCCCTGACCGACGAATGGCACGTGCCTGCCGCTTATATCGGCTGCGGCGGTTCGATCCCGATTGCGGGCTATTTCAAGACCTATCTGGATATGGATGCGATGCTGATCGGCTTTGGCCGCGATGATGATCAGATCCATTCGCCGAACGAAAAGTATGATCTGGAATGTTTCCACAAGGGCATCCGTTCATGGGCGCGCATCCTGCAGAAACTTGCCTAAAGAAAATGGGGGCCAACTGGCCCCCATCCCCCCAGCCCTGCGGCTGATGTCAGCTTTTGACCATGCTGACGGCGCTGGCCTCGTGGACCTTGCCCTTCAGTTCCCAAACCACGGCAACCTTTTCGCCCACCTTCAACCCCGGATCCTTGAAGCCCTTCGGCAGCATATAGGCCGTGCCATCAGCCAAAGTGATGGTGTGGGTTTTCATATCCAGCGATTTGATCACCCCATCGGTGGTGGTCGGCGCGGCCATGGCGATCGAGCCTGCACCGAGGGAAAGAACAATCGCGGCGGGTAGCATAAAAGCACGCATCTGCGTAACTCCGAATTTTGGACCGGGGGCGCACCCCTTCAGTCATATGTCGAAACCGTCTTGGTCTGTCGCGTCGGCGGAGGTTTTTCCGTCCGGCAGATCCCGGCTTCACGGGTTTTATACACCCGCCAAAGCGAAAGGAAATCGGGGGGCACCGGCTTGTGAAGCGCTGTGAAAGCTGCGAGATTTCTACGTGATCCCTTAGGCGGAAGGCCCTGAAATGACGCTTCAAATTCGTAATACTGCGCCGGAGGATGAAGCAGAATGGCGCGCGCTCTGGGCGCAGTATCTGGCCTTCTACAAGGTCGATCTTGCCACTGAAGTCACCGCAAACACCTGGGCGCGCGCACATGACCCCGCCAGCCCGATGCGAATCCGTGTGGCGGTTGAAAAGGGCACGATTCTGGGCTTTGCCGTGCATCTGCACCACCCTTCAACCTGGGTGATGGGCGAGGATTGCTATCTGGAGGATCTGTTCGTCAGCCCCGATGCCCGCGGCAAAGGCGTCGGCCGCGCGCTGATCCAAGACCTTGCCGCTTTGGCCAAAGCCAACGGCTGGCACCGGCTGTATTGGCACACCGATGAAGGCAACGCGACCGCGCGCCGCCTATATGACAGCTTTACCCCCAGCGACGGCCATGTGCGCTATCGGATGAAACTGTAAGCAATTCGCCCAAAGTTTGATTCAAATTGCGCTTCACATTGGCAGAAATACTCTGCGGAGTGTGAGGTGCAAAACCTCACGCACGCGCATGAAGAAAGCGAAGGTATCAAGCATAGAGGTTGGGAAATCGAGTGAAATGGCGCGGTGGACGGGGCTCGAACCCGCGACCCCCGGCGTGACAGGCCGGTACTCTAACCAACTGAGCTACCACCGCGCTTTTCACTTCGGTCAACGATCAATCAGAGGCAAGTGGCGCGGTGGACGGGGCTCGAACCCGCGACCCCCGGCGTGACAGGCCGGTACTCTAACCAACTGAGCTACCACCGCCGCCTTGCCCCCGGTTGCCCGAGGCGTTCAATCTCTTGAACGTGTCGGGGTATTACGCAAGGGGCCAAGCGGCGTCAAGCAGGTTCCGACAGGTTTTTCAATGATCTGGTGCCGGGATGAATTCTGCATTGTCGGCAGGCGGCAGTTGAAACCGCCCATGCGCCCAATCCCCTGCCCGCCACGCCTCTTTCGCGGCCTCGATCCGCTCTTTTGACGAGGCCACAAAGTTCCACCAGATATGCCGCGGCCCATCCATCGTGGCCCCACCCAACAGCATGATGCGTGCGCCCTCGGCCCCGGCTTTCACCGAAATGCCATCACCGGGACGAAACACCAGCATCGCGCCTACGCCGTGGGTCTGCCCGCCTTGGCTGACTTCACCCGCCAGCACATAGACGCCGCGATCTTCATGCTCGTCGGGCAGCGGCAGGCTCGCCCCCGGTGCCAGCGTTGCATCGGCGTAGAACGTCTCGGAGGACAGATCCAGTGGCACCTTCGCGCCCCAAGCAGAGCCCAGAATCAACCGCACCTGCTTACCCTCGGCTTCCAGAAACGGCAGCGCATCCACGCCCAGATTGTGAAACGCGGGCGGTGCGTCTTCCTGCGCCTTAGTCAGTGCCAGCCAAGTCTGCAAACCGAACAAGGTCTGCGGCAACGCCCCGTCAGTGCGCTCGGAATGGGTGATGCCGTGCCCCGCCTGCATCAGATTGACCTCACCGGGCGCGATCCAAGCATCAGTACCGAGCGAATCGCGGTGATGCATCCGGCCCTTCAGAAGATAGGTGACAGTCGAAAGACCAATATGCGGATGCGGGCGCACATCGACGCCTTTGCCGGTCAGAAACTCGGCTGGTCCCATCTGATCAAAGAAGATGAACGGCCCCACCATCTGCCGCTGCGCCGAGGGCAAGGCGCGGCGCACCTCGAACCCGCCCAGATCGCGCGCGCGCGGAATGATCAGCGCCTCAATCGCATCCACCTGATTGCCGATCGGAATCGACGCGTCCAACAAAGGATTCCAGCTCATTTTCGCCTCCATCTCTGAAGGCCAAGATAGGGGCTAAATGCGCACAGACCCAGACCCTGTGCGCGCGCGGTTTCTGTGCGTATGCGCGCAGAGCAGACTAAAACAGTACAAGCTGTTGAAAAATGGTGGGTCGTGACGGACTCGAACCGCCGACATTCTCGGTGTAAACGAGACGCTCTACCAACTGAGCTAACAACCCGCGCCGTTCTCATAGCCAAGCGCTGGGCCTAGCACAACCCCTTTGCTCGGACAAAAAAGCAGGCTGTCGGCGGGATCTTTCTTAAGATGATGGCGAAATCAGAGGCTTGAATACCCGACGGCCACTTCCATCTCCATCGTCACGCCAAAGTTAGTCTAGGTGGCGGCCACCACGCCCGCCTGCGCTCAACACAGGCTGCGAAACCGCTCTACCATCACATCCAGCACCTCTGCCGGATCACGCTGCCACCAATGCGCGGCGCTGAAGATTTCGACTTCGCACGCTCCGGTATAGCCCGCGCCCTCGACTGCCTGGCGCAGGCCGCGCAGATCGGCCACGCCATCGCCCATCATGCCGCGATCTAACAGCACGTCTTGCGTATCCACCAGCCAGTCGCACAGGTGATAGCCAAAGATGCGCTGCCCGGCGCGGGCAAGTTGGCGCGGAAGATCAGTGTCCCACCAGACATGATAGGCATCAATCGCCACCCCCAGATTGGGCGCTGCAATGGCGTCGCAGATATCCAGCGCATCGCGTGTGGTGGTCAGACAGGATCGGTTGCCACCATAGACCGGATTGAGCGGTTCAAGCGCCAGCTTCACCCCGCGCGCAGCGGCATAGGGTGCCGCTTCTGCCACCCGCTCTGTCACTCGCTGCAGGCTGTCGCGCACGCCCTTGCTGCCAGGGTCTACGCCGCCGACCACGATGGTCAGCACGCCGGCCTGCAAGGCAGCAGCCATGTCAATCGCGGCTTGAAAATCATCCATCACCGCCGCATGGCCACGTGGTGCCATCGGGCCCACCAAAAACGGCGTCCGGCACAGGCCCACAACCTGCAACCCCGCCGCGCGCGCACGTTCGCCGATCTGCACCGCCCGCGCGCCAATCTCGCGCCGCCAGAACACGATGCCGCCAAAGCCCCGTTCGGCGCAGGCGTCAATCACCCGCTCGGTTGACCATCCGGCCCCTGCCCCGTCAAGGTTGTGGCCCAAACTTGCCGTGTTCAGCGCAAGGGCCGAATGATCATTCGTAAAATCGCGCATCATGCACCGTAGACGCCCAGCAGCTTTTGCATCCGCGCCACCGCCAGATCGGGGTCACGCAGCAAGCCACAGCCATCGGCCAGCCGGAAAACTTCGGTGAAATACGGCAAGGGCCGCATCGCCTGCGCACCGTTCAGCATGATGAAATGGTCCTGAAAGCCGTTCAGCCAGGCCAGAAACACCACGCCCGTCTTGTAATACTGCGTTGGCGCACGAAAGATCAGCCGTGCCAGTGGCACAGTCGGGTCCAGCGTGGCACGAAATGCCTGCGCATCGCCCTCGCCCAGTTTTTGCACGGCATAAGCCGCAGCCGGGGCAAGTGGATCAAAAATGCCCAACAGCGCATGCGAATAGCCAAGGCTGTCGCCCTCGATCAGTTCGGGGTAGTTGAAATCATCGCCGGTATACATTTTGACACCCGCAGGCAGCCGACGGCGCATCTGGATTTCCTTGTCCTTGTCCAGCAACGAAATCTTGATGCCATCGACTTTGGCAACATTGCCGTTGATCACCGCCAGCGCAGTTTCCAGCGCCTGATCAAAGCTTGACGCCGCCCAGTAGCCCGCAAGTGCCGGATCGAACATCTCACCCAGCCAATGCAACACCACCGGATGATCGCAAGCTGCCAACACCTCGGAATAGACCTTGATGTAATCTTCCGGCCGCTTCGCCGCCTGCACCAGCGCGCGGCTGGCCATCAGGATGATTCGCCCACCCAGCGCCTGAACAGCCTCGACTTGGGCCAGATAGGCAGCCTTCACCTGATCCAGTGTATATTTCCCCGGCGGCAGATGATCCGTACCGCAGCCATTGGCCACCAGCGCATCGGGCAATTCCGCCTTGGTGCGCCGGATCAGCTCCAGCGCCCCCGGCCAATCCAGCCCCATGCCGCGCTGCGCAGTATCCATCGCCTCGGCGATGCCCAAGCCCATCCCGGCAAGGTAGCGACGAAACGCCATCGTTTTTTCCCAATCCACCACCGCGCGGCCCGAGGGATCGCTTGCGGTGAACGGATCGGCCACCACATGCGCCGCCGAATAGACCACCCGCGCTGGATCGGCCCCCAGCGTGGCCTGCGCAATCGGGGTGCCCTGCAAGTGATACGCCACCGGACGGCCCGTCAGATCAGGGAGGAGAATCTTCATAGCCGCACCTCAAAAACGAGGAACAAGCATCCCGGCATCGGCCGAGATCACCTGTCCGGTGGTATAGGGAAGCTTGCCAGAAGCAAGCGAAGCGATAATCGCGCCGATATCCTCGGGCGAACCCACGCGCGGGAACAGCGTCAGCCCGTCCTCGGCACGTTTGCGATACATCTCGATGACCGGCGCGGTCATTTCCGTGGCAATCAGCCCCGGCTGCACATCGTAAACCGCGATATTCTCGGGCCCCAGCCGCACTGCCAGCGCTTTGGATACCATCGCCGCCGCTGCTTTGCTGGCGCAGTATTCCGCCCGCTGCACTGCCACCGCCATCGCATTGGACGAGGTGACATTGACGATGGCATGAAACACCGCCGCATCGCGCGGGCGGGCCAACACACGCTTGGCAAAGGCCTGCGCCAGAAAGAACATCGCCTTGCTGTTGATGTTCAGGCAGCGATCCCAGCTTGCCTCGGACACTTCCAGCAGATCGCCGCGCTGCAACACGCCAACGCCTGCATTGTTCACCAGCGTCGTCAGCGGCCCCAAAGCCGCCTCGACCTGCGCCAAAGCCGGGTCATGTGCGGATAAATCGCTGACATCGAAAGGCGCTGCGACACAAGGCCCGATGGCCTGCACCGCCGCCACCGCCGCGCGCAATTCGGCATCGTCAACCGGCCCGTTCACCGCCACCGCAAAGCCCTCGGCGGCCAGTGCCTTGGCGGTCGCAAGACCAATGCCGCGCGACGAGCCTGTGACCAAAGCAACTTGCATCCCCCGAACCGTCACGATCTGGCGCCCTTCTTCAGCAATTCGCGCGCGATGATCATGCGCTGGATCTGCTGCGTGCCCTCGTAGATCTGGGTGATCTTGGCATCGCGATACAGCCGCTCGACCTCAAAGCCGCGGATATAGCCCGAGCCGCCGAATACCTGCACCGCATCGGCGGTCCGCTGTACCGCCATATCTCCGGCAAAGCATTTTGCCATGGAACAGGCCTTGGTTGCATCCTCGCCCCGGTCAATTTTGACGGCAGCCGATTGCACCAACAGCCGCGCCGCTTCGATATCGCGCGCCATATCGGCCAGCAGCCACTGCACGCCCTGAAATTCAGAAATCGACTTGCCAAACTGCCGCCGCTGCCCGGCGTAATCCACAGCGGCCTCAAGCCCCGCCTGCGCAATCCCGACCGCCAGTGCGGCGATGCCCACCCGGCCTTTGTCCAGCACCGACATCATCATGTGAAAGCCGCGCCCAGGCTGGCCCAGCAAAGCCCCCGCCCCCAGCCGCACATCCTTGAAATCAAGCCCGCCAACCTGACTGGCCCGCTGGCCCATCTTGTGCTCTTTCGGCCCGCGCGTGACGCCCGCACTGTGCAGATCGACGATGAAGATCGACATGCCGCGATTGCCGGCCTCTTTGTCTGTCCGCGCCAGCACGAAAGCCAGGTCGGCCACGGGCGCGTTGTGGATCCAGATTTTGCCGCCGTTCAGAATCCACCCCTCACCATCGGCCACGGCGGTGGTGCGGATACCTGACACATCCGTCCCCGCCTCGGGTTCGGTGATGCAATAGGCCACCTTCGTCTTCATGCTCAGGATATCACCCAGCAGCGCCTGCTGCGCCGGCGTGCCGTGTCGCACCAGCAGGGTCGAGATCAACTCCAGCAGCCCGCATTGGTCCGCCACGCTGGCATAACCGCGCGACAATTCCTCCATCACCAGCGCATAGGTCAGCGTATCAAAGCCCGGCCCGCCCAAAGCCTCGGGCACGCCAATGCCGAACAACCCCAGCTTGGCCATCTCATCATAAAGTCCCGCCGGGAATTTTTCTTCGCGGTCCAACTCCTCGGCGACCGGGCGGATCACCTGATCGGCAAAATCCCGCGCCATGTCGCGCACCTGAAGATGAGTCTCGGTCAGATACATGCCGCCCTCCGTTTAGTAACTATCTGGTTACATTATTGGCGCAAGCACCCATCGGTCAAGACCGAAAAATCACCGCAAACCCGCAAACAGGCTTGCAGGGCCGGAAATCACCCGTATAAATAACCAAACGGTTACTAATGACAGGAACCCATCCCATGCTTCCCACCCAGAAACGCAAATTCGGCCGCATTGATCTCGATGTCACCGCCTTCGGATTCGGCACCGCCCCGCTGGGGAATTTCCTGGCCGAGATGGACGAGGCGACGGCAAGCGCGATGTTCGATACCGCGTGGGATGCCGGGATTCGCCTGTTTGACACCGCCCCGATGTATGGCCATGGCCTGTCCGAAGCCCGCACCGCACAAGCGCTGCGCTGGAAAAACCGCGATGAATTCATGCTGGCCTCAAAGGTTGGTCGTCTGCTGAAACCCGCCCGCCGCGATCAGATTGATTTCGCGCCTTGGGTCAACGCAGCACCGTTCCAGATGCAGTTCGACTATTCCTACGATGGCACCATGCGCGCCTTCGAGGACAGCCTGCAACGTCTGGCGCTGGAACACATCGACATCATGTTCATCCACGACATTGACGTGTTCACCCGTGGCTCCGAACAGCCCGAGGTGTTTGCCCAAGCGATGGATGGCTGCTACCGCGCCCTTGCCTCCTTGCGTGATCAGGGGCTGGTGAAGGCGATTGGCGTTGGTGTCAACGAATGGCAAGTCTGCCACGCCGCGCTGCAACAACGTGATTTCGATGCTTTCCTGCTGGCGGGCCGCTATACGCTGTTGGAACAAGATGCGCTCGACAGCTTCCTGCCGCTCTGCGTAGAGCGTGGCGCGGCGGTGCTGGTCGGCGGTGGGTTCAACTCTGGGATTCTTGCCACCGGCGCGCGGCCCGGCGCGAAATACAACTATGCCCCCGCGCCCGAGGCGATCTTGCAAAAGGTCGCAAAGATCGAAGCGGTCTGCGCCGCGTATAATGTGCCACTTGCCGCCGCTGCGCTGCAATTCGTGGTGGCACATCCGGCGATCCCATCTTTCATCGCAGGCACCCGCAACGTACAGCAGTTGCAGCAGAATCTGGCATGGTTCAGCCACCCGATTCCACCCGCGTTCTGGTCTGATCTGAAAGCAAAAGGCCTGCTGCGCGACGATGCCCCCGTGCCGGCCTGACGCCGCACGCCTCCACCACGCCCTGCTTCGCGTCTCAGCCCCCTTAAAGCAGGCGGATAGCCTGCGCTGGCGGTCCGGGGGTCCCCGCACCAATGCGGGGGTGGCCGCCATGGGTGGACCTATCTACCCGAAGGGCGCGCGCAGCGCGGGTCCACCCGCCGCAGCGCCCGCAGGAAACGCCATCACCGGATCAGAATGGCGCGAAAATCATTCACATTGGTCCCGGTCGGTCCCGGCTCGAACAGATCGCCCAAGGCTGCGAACGCCGTATAGGCATCATTTCCCGCCAGCGCCGCCGCCGGATCCATCCCCAGGCCACGCAACCGCACCATTGAGCCGCCATCGGCAAAGGCGCCTGCGTTGTTTTCCGAACCATCAATGCCATCGGTATCCGCCGCGAGGGCCGCGAAGCCCACGCCCTCCGCCGCCAGCGCCAAAGCCAACAAGAATTCGGAATTCCGCCCACCCCGACCCTTGCCGCGCAGCGTCACCGTCGTCTCGCCACCCGACAAAATCACCACCGGGCGCGCGAATGGGCGGCCCCGCAGCGCCACTTCGCGCGCAATCGCCGCATGCACCCGGCCCACATCCCGCGCCTCACCTTCAATGGCATCCGACAGGATCACCGCAGGCACCGCCGAGGCCGAGGCCGCCGCTTCCAGACTGATCCGGGCCGAGGCGATCACCCTCACCTGATGCCCGGCAAACGCCGGGTCCGCCGGATCGGGCGCGCGGCCTGAATCTCCCGCGAGCCAAGCCGCCACCTTTTCGGGCAAGGCAATCCGCCAGGCAGCCACCATCGCACGCGCATCTTCGCGCGTCACCCGGTCCGGCACCGTCGGGCCCGAGGCCACTTGCGCCGGATCATCGCCCGGCACATCCGACACAACCAGACTGACCACCTTTGCCGGATAACAGGCCGCCGCCAGCCGCCCGCCCTTGATGCCAGACACCTGCTTGCGGATCGCGTTCATCACCGAAATCGGCGCCCCCGAGGCCAGCAAAGCCCGGTTCAGCGCCGCTTCGTCCTCCAGTGTCAGATCGCCCGGCGGGCACGGCAACAACGCCGAACCGCCGCCACACACCAGCGCCACCACCAGATCATCGGCGCTAAGGCCCCGCACCGCATCAAACAGCGCCGCCGCCGCCGCAATGCCTGCCTGATCCGGCACCGGATGCGCGGCCTCCAGCACCTTGATCTGGCGGGTCGCGCAGCCATAGCCATAGCGCGTGACCACCACGCCTGTCAGCGGCCCGTCCCACAAATCCTCAAACGCGGCAGCGAGTTGCGCCACCCCTTTGCCCGCACCAATCACCACAACACGGCCCTTTGGCCGATCGGGTATATGCGCCCGCAAAGCCTGACGCGGATCAGCGGCCTGCACTGCCGCCTGAAACAACCCGGTCAGTAAGACGCGATCTTCCGGGTTCATCGCGCCACTACGTCAAACACGAACACACCCTCAACCCCACCTTCGGTTTCGGCGACGATCTGCGCCCCCACCGCCTGATGCGCGGGGTGGATCAGATAGGCGTCACGCGCCGCCGCATCGGTGAAATCAAACCAGAACAGATCGTCAAAGCCCCGCGACAGCGGCTCTACCGTCACGTTCTTTGACGATTGGAAATCAAGGATGCCGCCAATATGCGCCGAAAGTCCGGCCAGCGCCGTATAAAGCCTGTCCTTGGTTTCGGCGTTGGTGCCGGGTTTGAAGTGCAGGGCAACGATATGGCGGATCATGGCGGTCCTTTCGGCAGCAGATGGATCAAAACTGCGGTTGGCGTTTGGCACGGTAGGCCGACAAACCCTCGGCCAGATCATCTGACCCCGCGACAAGCGCGCCTGCAAGGGCCTCGATGCCACGTTCGCGATCTTCGCCTGTCGCGGCGTTGATCAGGATCTTGGTGATCTCGGTGGCGCGCGGGCTGCGCGCAGCGACCCGTGCCGCAACCTCGAGCGCTGCGGCCATGCCTTGCCCACGCGGCGCGACCTGATCCACCAGCCCCAAGGCCAGCGCCTGATCGGCTGTGAAAACCTCGCCCAGCAGCGCCATGCGCCGCACCAGTTGCGCGCCAAACCGGCGGCTGGCGCGTTGCGTGCCAGACCAGCCGGGGATCACACCCAAGCCCGTCTCGGGCAGACCAAATGTCGCCTGCGCTTCGGCAATACGCAGATCGGCACAGGCCGCAAGTTCCAGCCCACCGCCAAGGCAAGCCCCGTTCAGCACCGCGATCAGCGGCTGGCGCAACCGGGCCAAG
The DNA here is from genome assembly GCF_042646385.1 of Cypionkella sinensis. Classification (NCBI taxonomy): domain Bacteria; kingdom Pseudomonadati; phylum Pseudomonadota; class Alphaproteobacteria; order Rhodobacterales; family Paracoccaceae; genus Cypionkella; species Cypionkella sinensis. The sequence continues at coordinate 1,021,762 of NZ_JBHRTO010000001.1, forward strand.
GCATCAAAGGCCTGATGCCCATCGCGCAACCACCGTCGGCCGAAATCATCGGGTGCCAGATTGCTCCACCCCGCAATATCGCCACCCGCGCAAAACGCCTTGCCCTCACCCGTCAAAATGACCACGCGCGCCTGCGACTGTTCGATCTCACGGCACAGCGGCATCAGCGCCGCCACCATATCACCGTCCAGCGCGTTCAGCTTTTCGGGGCGGCAAAGCTGCAGATGCGCCACCGCGCCGTCAAAGTGCAGCGAGATTCGCGCCGCGCTCACAGCGCAAGCCCAAACGGCGGCTCGCGGAACAACGCAGCCTCCATCAGCTTCAAATCAGCCGACACACGCAGCGGCGTGGCGCATTGATCCAGAATATCGCGCTGCAAATCCATGCCAGGCGCGATCTCGGTCAGCAACAAACCCGCCTCGCTCAGTCGGATCACACAGCGCTCGGTCACATAAGAAACGTCCTGCCCCTGCATCACCGCGCGCCTGCCCGAGAAGGAAACCTGATCCACCTTCGGCACGATCTTGGCGAGCTTGCCTTCCTTGTCGATCACCAGCTTGCCGCCTTCCAAATGCATCTTCGCGCCCGCGTTGAAATTGCCGGAAAACACGATCTTGCGGGCTCGGGCAGTGATATCGACGAACCCTCCCGCCCCCGCGGTGCGATGCGGTGTCGCCGAGAGGCGCGATACATTGACCGACCCCTCGGCGTCGATTTCCAGAAACGAGAGGAGAGAGCAATCGAACCCTCCCGCCTGGAAATAGCTGAATTGATGGGGCGAGGCGACAAATGCCTCGGCGTTGCTCGCGCAGCCGAATTTGAAATCCAGCAGCGGGATCCCCCCCACCGCGCCCTGCTCGATCACCCAAGTCACCTTGCCGTGGTGGCCTTCCTCCAGCAGAATCCGCGGTACATTGGCCGAGATGCCAAAACCGATATTCACCGCCCAGCCCGCGCGCAATTCCTGCGCAACCCGCCGTGCAATCACTTTGCCGGGGTTGAAATCGGCGCGGCGGAAGGTGTGCAGCGGGCGGAACAACTCGCCCGAAATCGCCGGATCATAGGCGGTGGCGGTGGTTTGCAACTGATCCGGGGCTTCGACGATCACATCCACCAGAATCCCCGGCACCCGCACATCATGCGGGCGCAGACTGCCGTTTTGCGCGATGCGGCGCACCTGCGCAATCACCAGCCCGCCCGAGTTATGCGCCGACAGCGCCATCTCCATCGCGCCAAGCGTCGCGCCCTCTTGCTCAAAGGTCAGGTTGCCGTTTTCATCTGCGGTCGAGGCGCGGATGATCGCCACATCGGGATGCAGCGGCGGGAAATGCAGCCAATCCTCGCCCGCGAAATCAACGTGCTGCACGATCGGTTGCGCACGGGCACTGGCGTTCATCGCGCAGCCCTCTTGCAACGGGTCAACGAACGTATCCAACCCCACCTTGGTCAGCACGCCGGGGCGTTTCGCGCCACCTTCGCGCAGCATGTCAAACACGATCCCCGACGGCACGTTATACGCCGCCAACTGTTCAGCCAGGATCATCTGCCACACCAACGGCGGCTCGGCATTGCTGGGGCCCGATGGGTAAGAGCCGCCAATGATCCGGCTCAGCATCCCCGGTTTGGCAATGTGATCAACGCCCTTGGTGCCAAACATATCGCCCGCCGCAATCGGATGCACCGTGGTCAGATTGGCCGGATGCCCCTCGGCGTCAAAGCGCGCACCCAAGGCCTGCAACACCGCATCGGGGCAGCACAGACCCGACGAAGAATTCACCGCGATCATCGCGTTATCGCCAATCAACCGCACCGCCTCGGCAGCCGTCTTGATTTTCGACATAACGATTCTCCTATTCCGACATTGCATCAAGTAACTAACTGGTTATAAGATTAAGCACAACCTGCCAACCCCATCAAGCGGTTTATGGCCGCGTCTTGCCAACAGTCTGGAGCCAGCGATGAACATCACTTTTGAAAAGACCCATCAACGCGTGTTCGGAACCTTTCCGCTGAAGGGCGAGGTTTTGGCTGGGGCGATTGCCGCTGCGGCAAAGGTGGGCTATCGCGCATTCGACACCGCCCAAATGTATGGCAACGAGGCCGATACCGGCGCCGCGCTGAAGGCCACCGGCGTCGCTCGCGATCAGCTTTGCATCACCACAAAGGTGCAGCCCGAGAATTTCGGCGCTGACAAATTCATCGCTTCGGTTGAACAAAGCCTGAAGCACTTGCGGCTTGATCAGGTCGATATCCTGTTGCTGCACTGGCCCGCGCCGGATGGCGATATCGCACCCTCGTTGCGGCTGTTGCAGCAGGCGCAGCAACGCGGGCTGACCAAAACCATCGGCATTTCCAACTTCACCGCCGCCATGATGCGGCAGGCCAAGGCTGTCGTAGATGCACCGCTAGTCACCAATCAGGTAGAGTTTCAGCCGCTGCTCAATCAGGATATCCTGCTCGCGGCGGCCACAGAAACCGGCATACCGCTGTCGTCCTATTGCTCGGTCGCGCGGGGCGAGGTGTTCAAATATCCGCTTTTTGCACAAATCGGCGCGGGCTATGGCAAATCGGCAGCGCAAGTCGTGCTGCGCTGGATCTTGCAAAAGGGTCTGGCGATCAACACCATGTCGACCAAACCCGCCAATATCGCCGAGAATTTTGATGTGATGGATTTCACCCTGTCCTCCATCGACATGGCGCGGATCGAGGCGCTGAAATCAGTGGGCTACCGTGTGGTGACGCGCGATCTGGTGCCGATTGCGCCTGAGTGGGATTAAGGCTGATCGACATTCACGCGCATGCGTGCAGACATCGCCGGGCGGAAACAGGAAACGCATTGCGTTTCCCCGCCCGCTTGGGCGGCTTGCCCCTGAAGTCACCTCAGCGAGAATCCCCACGAGGCCAGCACCCGACCCGGCGGGCGAGAAGCGCCCGCCACGGCTGCGTCGGGCGCTGGCCGGGCCTTTGAGGCCCGGCGGTCACAGCGGCACCTGCACCGCATGGCGAAGGCGATGGCCTTCGCCAAATTACTCAATATTGATGTCCATCCAACCTAGGTCCGAGGGAAAAGGTCGCTGTGATCAAAGCAATAGCGCGGTCGTTCTGGCCGCCCTTTTCACTGGTTGCCCCGGATCAGATCGGCAGCCTTCTCGCCGATCATGATGGTGGGCGCATTGGTGTTCGACCCGATCAGGCTGGGCATCACCGAACTGTCGCAGATGCGCAAACCGTCCATCCCCCGCACCCGCAGTGCCGGATCAACCACCGCCATCGCATCCTGCCCCATCCGGCAGGTCGAGACCGGATGATAAGACGTGCGGCCATACTGGCGGGCATAGGCTTCGTAATCGGCTTGGGTTTTCACCGTGTCATCGGGGAACCGCAGTGTGCGGATGTATTTTTGCAGCGAAGGCTGGCTGAAAATCTCGCGGCTGATCTTCACACCCTCTGCCGCGATCCGCAGATCATCGGGGTCGGCCAGAAAATTCGGATCGACCAGCGGCAGCGCCGCCGGATCAGCCGAGCGCAGCGTCACCGACCCACGCGACTTTGGCCGGGTGGCATAGCTGTTCAGCGTGATCCCCGAGGCCCCCTTCGGCACCGAGGGCACACCAGCCTCGGCCCCCGCCCCGGCAAGGAAGTGAAACTGCAGATCGGGACAGTCGGCGCTTTTATCCGCATACCAGAACGCCCCACCCTCCACCACGTTCGAGGTGACAGGCCCCGCCTTGAATAAAGTATAGGCAATCCCCGCCCAAAGCGCCCAATGCGGCTTGTTGTATTTGTCCAGACTGCCGTGATGCGCAAGCTCGGCCACGATGTCGATGCCGAAGTGATCATTCAGGTTCTGGCCGACGCCCGGCAGATCGTGCTGCACCTTGATGCCAAGGCTGGCAAGATGCGCCGCAGGCCCGATGCCCGACAACATCATCAGCTTGGGCGAGCCGATGGCGCCCGAGGTCACGATCACCTCGCTATCCGCCTGCGCCACCTGCGTGCTGCCGCCGTGCCGATACTCCACCCCCGTCGCCCTGCCCGCCGTCACCACGACACGCAACACCAAGGCACCTGTGATCACCGTCAGATTGGGCCGCGACAGCGCCGGGCGCAAATAGCCCACCGCCGCCGAGCAGCGACGATAGTTCTTGGTGGTGGTCTGATAAAACCCTGCGCCCTGTTGCACCGCGCCGTTGAAATCAGGGTTATAGGGCATCCCCCATTCCTGACAGCTTTGCACGAAAGCCCGTGTGACCTTCTGCGGATCGGGAATGTTTGACACCCCCAACGGCCCATCGGTGCCATGCAGCGCCCCCGAGAGCACCGCATTGCCTTCCGAGCGCAGGAAGTATTTCTGCACCGAAGCCGCATTCCAGCCGGTCGCGCCCTCGGTCTCCCAGCGGTCATAGTCGCTGGGGTGGCCACGGGTGAAAATCTCGGCATTGATCGACGAGCCGCCACCCAGAACCCGCGCCTGCGCATAGGGAATTTCGCGGTTGTTGGCGTGGCGCTGCGGCGTGGTCGTCAACCCCCAGGTCAGCGGCCCGGTGGTCATCTTGGCAAAACCGACCGGCATATGGATCAGCGGGTGATTGTCTTTGCCACCAGCTTCGATCAGGCAGACGCGGACAGCAGGATTTTCCGACAACCGCGCCGCCAGCACGCAGCCCGCCGAGCCACCGCCAACGATCACATAGTCAAAACCCGCCCGTTCAGAAGCTTGCGCCATCATGCGATCCAGTGGTTGCGTTTGCCGGTTTCAATATGCACCGATTTGATCTGGGTGTATTCTTCGACACCGTATTTTCCGGCCTCGCGGCCCCAGCCTGATTGCTTGAAACCGCCCAACGGCATTTCCGGCCCGCCCGCCATGATGCAGTTCACCCAGAACCGCCCTGCCCGCACCCGGCGCGTGACGGTCAGCGCCTTGTCGATGCTTTTGGTCCACAGGCTGGCGGCAAGGCCGTAAACCGTATCATTGGCCAGCGCAATCGCCTCCTCCACCGTATCAAACGGCATCGAACACAGCACCGGGCCAAAGATCTCATCACGGGCAATCGCCATCTCGGGCGTCACGCCGGTGAACAGCGTCGGCTGAATGTATTGGCCATGGCCAAGGTCTTTCACCGTGCCACCAATGGCAATCTTCGCACCCTCAGCCTGCCCCTTGGCGATATAGCCCAGGATCACCTGATTTTGCGCATCGGTGGTGATCGCGCCGACCTGCGTATCCGGGTCCAACGGGTCACCCACCCGGATCTTCGCCATCTTGGCCGCCAGCAGTGCCTCAAACTCCGCCGCGACCGAGCGTTCAACGATCAGCCGGCTGGACGAGACACAGCACTGCCCGGTGTTAAAGCTGATGCCAAAAGCTGCAGCGTCGGCGGCATCCTCCAGATCGGCATCCGCGAAAACGATGATCGGATTCTTGCCGCCCAGCTCCAGCCCCAACTTTTTGAAATTGCTGTCAGCACTGGCATGCACACAAGATCGCCCCACAGCGGTCGATCCGGTGAACGACAGCATATCCACATCCGGGTGTTCGGTCAGCGCCTGCCCGATACTGCGCCCCGAACCCGTGATGACGTTATAAACCCCTTTCGGCAGCCCCGCTTCCTCCAGCACTTCGGCCAGCAGCAGCGTTGTGGCCGATGTCACTTCCGATGGCTTCACCACCAGCGTGCACCCTGAAGCAAGGATGAACGGCACGCGTTCGCACAGGATCAGGAACGGGAAATTCCACGGCGTGATCAATCCCACCACGCCAATCGGTTCGCGCAGCACCATGCCAAACAGATCATCGCCAAGACTGTTGAAACTGTCGCCATGCAGCATCCGCGCCGCGCCTGCCCCAATCTCGAAACAGGCGATGGAATGGTCGATCTCCCCCATCGCTTGGCTGATCGGCTTGCCGTTCTCCAGGCTTTCCCAATATGCGATCTCGCTCCTGCGGCGTTTCAGGATTTCAGCCGCGCGCAGCAGAACAGCCGCCCGCGCCGCACCAGAAATTCCCGCCCAGCGGCGATCTTCAAAGGCGTTGCGTGCTGCGACAACCGCCGCGTTCAGATCATCGCTTGTGCATCTCGGAATCCGCGACACCGCAACGCCGTGGCCGGGCGAGGCACGCTCGAACATCTCACGACCCGCGTGCCACGCACCATCAATGTAGAAGCCGAACTCACGCGGGGTGGCGGGCAATTTGGGAAACGGGCGCAGGGTGTCCATCGGAACCTCGGATCTAAAGCAGGATTTGGGTTTTCAGATCGCCGGGCCGATTGGCCAGCGTCTCAAACGCGATTTGGATATCGTCCAGCGCAAAGCTGGCTTGCGTGAAGGCATCGGTGCGGAAACGGCCATGCGCCAGCAAGGTCAGCGCATCATGCATATCCTCGCCCATCCCGGCGACCGAGCCTTTCAGGCTGTTTTCTTCCAGAATGGTGCGCAGAATATCGACGGGCAGCGCCTGATCGGGGCCAGTCAGCCCAAAGAAGGCAATATGCCCGCCCTTGCGGATCAGACTTTGCGCCGTGGCATAAAGCCGGGGCGAGCCGACACTTTCGATCACCAGATCAGCGCCGCGCCCTTGCGTGCGCGCCATCACCTCGGCCTGCAACGCCGCCGGATCGCTGATCGCGGTATCCGCCCCGGCCTCCAGCGCCATCTGGCAACGCTCAGGCGACAGATCGGCCACGATGATTGGTGCCGCGCCTACCAGCCGCATCATCTGCACATGCAGATTGCCAACCGGACCCGCCCCAAGGATCACAACCGATTGCCCGAACCGCGCCTGTGCTTTGCGCGCCGCCCGCACCACGCAAGCCACAGGCTCGGTCAGCGCCAGAACCGCATCCGAGACACCTTCCGGTGCCGCGATCACCAGCCTTGCGGGCAAAGCGACATATTCGGCGAAAGCGCCATCGCGATGAATGCCCAACTGCACCATCTCGGGACAATTCAGGATTTCATTGCGACGGCACCAATAGCAGGTGCCGCAACCGATGTTGATATCGGCCACCACGCGCTGACCTTCCGACAGATGGCGCACATTCGCGCCCACTGCCGCCACCTGCCCGCAAAACTCGTGCCCGGGGATCAACGGCAGACGGTCAGCCGCATAGTGACCGTTGAAGATATGCAGGTCCGTGCCACAAATGCCGGTGCGGGTGACGCGGATCAGCGCATCCTCTGGGCCAATCTGTGGCATCGCCACGTCGCGCAGCTCGAACCGATGTGGGGCAATAAGGACAGCAGCTTTCATCCCCGCCCCCTATTTCACGGTGCGCAGCTTGGCGCGGTCAATGGTCAGCGCAATCGCCCCGATCAGCACCAATCCGAACACCATCTGTTGCTGGGTGGCCTGAATGTCGAAATACAGCATCGAAGCCCGGATCACCGCGACGATCAGCGTGCCGATGGCGGTGTTCAACACCCCACCCACGCCGCCCGTCAAAGGCGTGCCGCCAACCAGCACCGCCACAATGGCAGGCAGCAGAAAGCCGTTGGCAATGGTCGGCGCCCCACCCGAAAGCTTGACTGAAAAGAGCAGCCCAGCAATCGCCGCCAGCGCGCCCGAAATCGCAAAGGCCAGGATCTTGTAACGCGCCACGTTCAACCCAGATGCAGCCGCAGCAGGCTCGCCCGCCCCCACCGCCTTCAGCGCGCGGCCCAGCGTGGTGCGCCGCTCGATAAACAGCGTCAGCGCCAACAGGGCAGCAGCAATGAACAGCTCATGCGGGATCGGGCCGGTCTTGCCGATCATCCAGCCGAACACCGCATCACGCTCGGCGGCATCCATGTTCAGCGCCTTTTGCCCCGAAAGATACTGCGCCAGCGAAAACGCAACGCCCCCCACCGCAAGCGTCGAGATGAACGAGGGCACCATCAGCTTGGTGGTGATATACCCCGAAACCGCGCCAAAGCCGAAACCGACCACAAGGCACAACAGCGCCACCCAGCCGCCGAATTGCGCCAGATAGACCGAGGCCACCACCGTGATCAGATTGGCCATCGACTGCGCCGAAAGGTCGATGCCGCCGATATAGATCGCAAAGGTCAACCCCAGCGCCATGATGAACAGCGGCACGATATCCCCCGCCAGCGACAACAGATTGGCCGGGCGCAGGAAGGTATCATCGACGATGCCGACGGCTGCCACCAACACCAGAAGGGTGATCCACGGCAGATGCGGTTTGAAACGCTGGAAATCCATATGTGCCTCAGATCATGTAATGGAGAAGGTCAAACAGAGCGGGCTTCGCTCCGGGAGTGCAGTCAAAGCGCTTCTGGATCGCGCCGTCCTTGACCACGATGATGGAATGCGACAGGCCAATCGCTTCTTCCAGCGTATCCGCCACCAGCACGATGCCCACACCGGCCTCGGACATATCGCGGATCATGTCATAGACATCTTCCTTGGCGCCAATATCCAGCCCGCGCGTCGGGTGATCCAGCAGCATGATGTCAGACCCGCCCGAACGCCACTTCGCCAGCACCACCTTTTGCTGATTGCCGCCCGAGAGATTGCCGCAATCGGCCAGTTCCGAATGTGCCTTGATGGAAAGCTTGCCAATCCATTCCCGCGCCAGCGCCCGCTCACCCGCGATGCGCAGCACGCCTGCGCCAGAATGACGGCCCATCTGCGACAGCGTCATGTTTTCATAGACATTCATGCCTGCGACGATGCCTTCCACCTTGCGCTCGCGCGGGACATAGCCCACCCCCTGCGCCACCGCATAGCGCGGGGTAAAGTTGGTAACTTTCTGCCCCTTCAGGCTGACACTGCCGCGGATCGGCGTGCGCATCCCGTAGATCGTGCGCAAGATCGCCTCGCGGCCCGAACCTTCGGTGCCCACCAGACACAACACCTCGCCCGCGTGCAGCTTCAGGCTGATATCGCTGATCCGACCCGGCAGCGAAACGCCCTCCATCCGCAGCAATTCGCGGCTGCTGTCATAGGGGCGCTGGCGATGCTCGCGGTAATATTCCTTATCGACATTGCGCCCGACCATCTTGTGCTGGATCTGCTCGACGGTCTTTTCACCGCGCGCCACCATATCCACTACCGCGCCGTCCTTCATCACATAGATGCGGTCAGACAGTTCCATCACCTCGTCCATCCGGTGCGAGACGAAGATGAACGACGCCCGTGCCGTCAACTCACGCACCAGTTTGAACAGCAGTTTCACCTCATCCTCGGCCAGAACCGAGGTCGGCTCGTCCAGCAAAATCACCAGATTGCCCTGCACGCGCTCTTCCAGCGTCAGCACCTTGGCCAGTTCCACCAACTGCCGTTGCGCAAAGGACAGCGCCGAGGTGACAGTGGCCGGATCAATCTCCAGCTTGACCTTGGCAAGCTGATGGCGCGCCGCATCGGCCATCGCCTTCCAGTTGATCACGCCAAAGCGCACGAACTGCTGCTCATAGCCCAGAAAGATGTTTTCCATCACCGTCAGATTGGCGATCAGCGATTGCTCCTGAAACACCATGCCGATGCCCTGCTCCATCGCAGCGCGCGGATTGGCAAAGCGGACGGATTTGCCATCCAGCGTGATCTGGCCGCCATCGGGCTGATAAGCGCCGTAAAGCACCTTCATCAGCGTCGATTTGCCCGCACCATTCTCGCCGACCAGCCCAACGATCTCACCGCGCCCGATCTGAAAATCCACCGCTTTCAGCGCATGGACACCGGGAAATTTCTTGTCAACTTTTGCAAGCTGATACATTGCCCGCCCCCCTATTTCACAACCGTCAGCGCACGGCGGTCGGTTGAAAGCACCACGGCGATGATCACCAGCAGGCCCAGCATCCCGTCCTGCACGTAATCGGGCAAACCGATCACCACCATGCCGTTGTTGATGACATTGACGATCAGCACGCCGACCAGCGCGTTCCACACGCCGCCAACGCCGCCCCACAAAGCCACCCCACCGACCACCACCGAGGTGATCGAGATGAACATGAAATTCGCCCCCGTGACGGATTCCGCCTGGCCCAGCTTGGCAACCTGCAAGATCGCCGCCACCGCATAGAACACCCCCGCCAGCGTAAAGCCCGCCACCCGCACCCGGCGCACATTCAGCCCCGAGGCATGCGCCAATTCCTCACCCCCGCCCACCGCATAGAAGTTGCGGCCCAGCGTGGTCCGGGTCTGGATGAACCAACCCAGCAGCAGGCACAGACCTGCCACGTAAACCATCAGCGGAAAGCCCAGCACACGATAGGTCAGAAGCCCGCGGAAAATATCATCATTGATCTTGACGATACCGCCGCCCGTCAGCAGCACCGTGGCACCCGTCGCCACAAACCCCATCGCAAGGCTGGCCATGAACGACGGAATCCGCAGCCTGACATGGATCAGCCCGTTCACCATCCCCACCCCAGCGCCGATCAGCAGCACCAAGGGGATCGCCAGCCACCCGCCCGCAGCCAAGGTTCCGCCAAACTGCACGAACGCAAAGCAGAACAGCACAGCCGTAAACGACAGAACCCCCTCCATCGACAAATCAATCGAGCCCATGATGATGATGAAGGTGACACCCAGCGCCACCATCAGCCCCGGCGCTGCCGCCACCGCGATCCGGGCAAAGTTGCGCAAGGCAAAAAAGCTGGGGTTGATCGCGGTGAACAGGATGATCAATGCCAGCAGCACCATCAACGGTGCCCAGCGAATAGCCTGCTCGCGCGTGAAACGCTGTGTCAAATCCGATCTCCCCCCTTGCTGTGCCACCCGCAGGCCGCGCCCTTGCAGCCTGCCGATGTGTGGGGCCGCCCTGCGACGGCCCCGGATGTTTTACTTGTAGACGATGCCGCCGTTGGACGGCCCCCAGAAGTCGTTCCAGTCGTAGGTCGGGGTCGAGTCGATGTATTTCGCCTTGAACGCCGCCGCATCGTCCTTCGTGACCATCACCGTCGGGCCATAGAACTCGCGGTGTTCATGCGGCTCTTCCGAAGGTTTGAAGGTGCCGATGGCCGCGTGATACGCCAAGGCCAGCGAGATACCGCCGCCCCAATAGGGGTTGGTGAACACCGTGGCCAGCAGCGTGCCATCCATCACCATCTGCACCGCTTCGGGGTTGCCATCATAGGCCACGATCGGAATCGTGCCTTCCAGCCCCTCGGCCTTCAACGCCTCGATCACGCCATAAGCGATGTTGTCATTCGCGCAATGCACACCAGTGATCTTGTCGCCATAACGCGTGATGAACGAGGCCATCAGCTCAGCCGCTTTGGTGGTATCCCAATCCGCCGGCTGCGCATCCAGCAACTCGATCTCGGGGAAATCCTTCAGCGCGTTCTTCAATCCGTTCAGACGCTCCACCGCCGGGTTATTCGCCGGGATGCCGCCCAGATGCACCACACCACCCTTGCCCCCCATCGCGGCGAACAGCAGGCGCGCGGTCTCCTCGGCGGGTTTCTCATCCGACCAGGTCATGTGGCTGACATAGTTGTCGCCGATATCCCACGGATGCAGATCGTCGGTCTTGTTCCAGATCGTCGAGATATACCCACCCGAGGCTTTCACGGCCTCAACCACAGGGCGGGCATTCGGGCTGTCATTGGCATCGCAGGCAATCGCGCAGTTGCCCGAGTTCTTCGCCAGAAACGCCTTGATATCCGCCAGTGATTTCTCGGACGACCCTTCATTGATCAGGCTGGTCATATCGGCCTTGGTCTTGCCAAGGCTTTCAACGAAATTCTCGCCGCCAGAGACAACCGCATTCCAATAGGCGCTGGCGCGGTCACGATAGCTCCAGGCCAAGGCCGGGTTTTCAGCGGCCATTGCAGCATCGCGCCCCATCGCCATCGGCAGCGCCATCGACCCCAGACCCGCCGCGCTCGCCAGCAGGAAGTTGCGGCGGCTGACGGTCTCACGCTCGATGAAATCCTTGATGAAAGTAGACATAGGTTCCTCCCCTTTTCCACATGAAGCCACCGCAGGGTGGCCGGTTTTGCGACAAGCGCTGCGCCTTGCCTTGTGAAGGTCGCCGCCGACGTGGCCAAAGCCGCGCCTCAATTAACGCACTATCTGGTTACTTTCTTAGATCAACCCGAGTCAAGTGTTTTCGGCAATAAAAACGCGCCACATCGTTGTGAAGGACTTTGACCTTGGCGGACAGCTATGTGTAAGACTGTGGCTTGATCGACCCTTAGCGCGCCGGAGAGCCAGAGATTGACGATGGACATCGAGCCACAGGAAACCGCAGCCAAACCGCGCATCCGCGACGCCGAGGCGACAAAAGCCAGAATTCTGGAAGCCGCCAAGAAAGAATTCGCCAAGAACGGCTTGGGCGGTGGTCGCGTCGATGACATCGCCGAGAAGGCTCGCGCCAACAAGCGCATGATTTATCACTACTTTGGCAGCAAAGAGGGCCTGTTCCAGACCGTTCTGGAAAATGCCTATGTCGATATCCGCACCGCTGAGCAAAAGCTGAAACTCGACAATGTCGAACCCCGGCTGGCGCTTGAAAAACTGGTGCGCTTCACCTTCGACTACTACCTGAAAAACCCCGAGTTCATCACGCTGGTGAACAGTGAAAACCTGCACCGCGCCAAGCATCTGAAAAAGTCCGAAGTGGTGAAGGTCTACAGCCGCAAATTCGTCGCCATGGTCGAAGATATCCTCAACCGTGGCGTTGCGGCGGGGGTGTTTCGTGCCGGGGTTGATCCGGTGCAACTGAACATCACCATCGCCGCAATCGGCTATTATTACATGACCAACCGCTTCACCGGATCCATCGTGTTCGAGCGCGATTTGATGACCAAGGAAGCCTTGGAAGAGCGCCTGCGCTTCAACATCGACACCGTGCTGCGCCTCGTCGAACCCTGACGCTGATCGACAGTCATCGCGGCCAAACTGGCATCCCGATCAATCTGGCGAAGGCCATCGCCTTCGCCACGCGGTAACAGAGTCGCTGAAACCGCCGGGCCTCAAAGGCCCGGCCAGCGCCCGACCCGCCGATGGCGGGCGCTTCTCGCCCGCCGGGTCGGGCACTGGCCTCACCGGGTTTCTCGTTAAGCTGACTACAGAGTGAAACCGCACGCGCGGGCGGGGAAACGCAATGCGTTTCCGGTTTCCGCCCGGAACGCACTGCAAGCAAACCCTGGAACCGCCACCCCCTTAACCACTGGCCAATCCCACCACCGCCAGCGCCGCTTCGGCGCAGGCAACATCCTCGAAATCCTGCGCTCCCGACACGCCGATGCCGCCCACCACCACGCCGCCATGCCAGATCGCCAACCCGCCACCCCAGACCAGCAAGCGGTCGCGGTTGCCAAGGCCAAGACGCAGCGAGGGCGAAGCATCCATCCGCTCGAAATAAGCCGCCGTGCTGCGCCGCATGGTGGCGGCCGTATAAGCCTTGTCCAGCGCGTAATCAGCTATCGGCGGCGTCACCGCATCCATCCGGCAGCTCGCCAGCGCCACCCCCATCGGGTCCACCACCGCCACCGCGATCTTCCACCCCTGCGCCTCGGCATGCGCGATCGCGGCCTGCACCAGCCGCAAGGCCGTGCCCGCCGTCAGCATCGGCACCTGCGTGATCACCGCCGCCTCAGCCCTCTGCATCGCACCAATCCAGCACGATAAACGGCTCGACAATCTCGCGCCGCGCGATCTGACCATAGAGCGCCGCCGGATCGCCCGGCTCTGCAATATGGAACAGCCCCTCCAGCATGAACCGCCCCTCAGTCAGCCAATCCAAGGCACGGCGGAAACCGTCCATGATGCTGTGGGGGGCGTTGTTATAGCCTTCCATCAACTCCTCCCACACAAAGGCTTTGGATTTTATCGGCAACTGCCATTCCCAACCCGAGCGCAGGGTGACAAGGTTGAAGAACACCGCCGACAAAACCTCATGCGCGCTGGTCTCCGTCATCTTGCGCCAAGGCACCCCCACCAGCACCACCTCGCCCAGCCGCCGCACCATCTTGCAGCCCGCCAGCACCGCGCCCTCATGGCCCGAGCAATCAACCACCAGCGCCACCTTGCCCGCCAGCGCCGCATCCTCCAGCGGCATCTCCGCCCGGCAATCGGCAATCCCGCTGGCCACCACCTGCGCCCGCCGCCGCGCGTCTGGATCAACCACGGTGACAGCATAGCCAAAGGCCTGAAACAACTGTGCTGCCAGAAACCCCACCGGCCCCGCCCCGGTGATCACCATCGGATCACCTGGCCGCGCCCGCGTCGTCATCAGCGTTGAAATCGTCACGCCCAACAACCGCGCGACCACCGCCCTGTCCGGCGCCAGCCCCGCAGGCACGGCCAAAGTCTGCCCCACCGGATGCGTCTGCGTCGAGCGGTGGCACCCCATCGCAAACCGCAGATCCCCCGGCTTGACCCCCACCACATCCGCGCCAATCTCTTGCACCTCGAACACCGCCGCATAGCCGGGACGGATCGGAAAGCTGTCGCCATTGGCCCAGCCCAACTCGGTGCCCTGGCTGATCAGCGTGCACATCGTCCGCCCCCGGATCTCATCCTGCTGCAACGGCGCATCCTGATAGGACGCAAGGGAAAAGCTCTGCTTGCCCGAAATGACGATCTCTTGTGCCATCTGCCCTAGCCCCCCGTAACCGGCGACCATTGCGGATGCCCACCCGCCCGTTCCGCACCCAGCGGCCCGTCCATACTGACGATCTCCAGAAACTGCCCCCAGGGTGCCTGAAAATAGCACCAGGTCAGCCCCGCCATTACACCGCTCTCGACATAGTTCGGCCCGTCCAGCACCACGACCCCAGCCGCCTGCAACTGCGCGGCGGCACGGTCACAATCATCCACCTGAATGGCAATATGGTATCCCCCCGGCTGGCTGTTGCGCTTCAAAGGCGCATCAACTTCAGGCTCGCCCGAATACTGAAACAACTCGAGGTTAGAGCCATTGCCCAGCCGCAACACCTGAATATCCTCAATCCGCCGATCCCCCGGCACGCCAAGCCGGCGGATCATATAGGTGTCGTCAACCTCCAGCTTTCCGGTCGAAAGACAAACCACCGCGCCAAAATGCGTGACAAAGAACGCCACCGCCTGCGCCATATCAGGCACCGTCAGCCCGATGTGTTGAACGCCGTAAACCTTCATGATGCCTCCAATGCGCCTGAGAGATTGCACGAGCCGCAGTTGAAACTGCCAGCCCTCGATCCGATATATAACTATATGGTTACTTACGTCCACATAAGTTTTCACCCAACCCCACCCTTGCGCACAGCGTCCGATGGCAAAGCTCAGCCCACACAGGCGCGCACCAAATCGCCGAGGAATCAGGCGAGACCGAAAGACTGGATGACACAGGCGTCAGCAAGGGCTGGCCCCGCCCGGCACGCCGCAGCACTTCGCCCGCGGCCCCACCGCCAAACGCAATAAAAAACCCCTTGGTTTCCAAGGGGTTTTTCTAACAGCACGTGAATGATGGTGGGAGATAAGGGATTTGAACCCCTGACATCATCGATGTGAACGATGCGCTCTACCGCTGAGCTAATCTCCCGTAGGCGGGGTATTAGCTGGCTTCATCGGCCTCTGCAAGAGCCTCGCCGTCATTTTTCGCAGGCTTCTTTTCGCCACCGCGCCGCAGCTTCAACGTCATCATCTGCCCCGAAGCATCGGCTTTCTGGTTGGCAATCCGCACCCGGCCGAACGGCGGCAGGTTCAGGCTTTCGCCGGATTCCAAGGCTTTGCCAAGCTCAGCCAAGGTCGCCTCGACAATCGCGCGCACCTCTTTCTTGTTATGATCCGTGGCAGTGGCCACGCGATCAATCAGGTCTTTCACCTTCATTTGCGCCACAACCTTTGCACCAGCCTCGGTGACTTCGCTGACTTCGTTCATGCTTTCCTCGATGATCTTTGGCTTGGCCGCGACGGCGGCGATTTTGGGTTCCGCTGCGACAGCAGCAATCTTGGGCTTCGCCACAACGGCGGTTTTGGGTTTTGACGCAGCGACAGTCGTGGGCTTGGCGGCGCTGCGTGCCGTCGTCTTGGGTGCGACTTTCGCCGTTGCAGGCTTGGCAGCCGCGGTCTTTGCTGTGGATTTCGGCGCAGCGTTGCGGGATGTCGCGGCTGCGGGCTTGGTGGGCATGGACGCTCTCCGATTGGTTCTGCTTTGGAAACGACCATAGAAGATATTCTGCCTCTCGGGAAAGAAATACCTGTCAAACTTCCTGAAAACCCCGCCAGACAGGGCATAAATGCACAAAGGCGCGGGGTTTCCCCCGCGCCTTTGCCTAGCAGTTTAGCAAGCTTAATGCGCCAGCGAGGCCGAGGCATTGCCCGCATTCAAAGCCCGCGCCGCAGCGGCGGCTTCTTCGGCGGCCTCATCCCATTCCACCGGCTCGGGCTGACGCACCAAAGCCTGTTTCAGCACATCGCGCACATTCGTCACCGGGATGATCTGCAAGCCTTGCTTCACGTTATCCGGGATCTCGACGAGGTCTTTTTCATTCTCAACCGGAATGAACACCGTCTTGATCCCACCGCGCAGCGCCGCCAGCAGTTTTTCCTTCAGCCCACCAATCGGCAAGGCATTGCCGCGCAGGGTGACTTCGCCCGTCATCGCAATATCCCTGCGCACCGGGATGCCGGTGATAACCGACACGATTGACGTCACCATAGCGAGGCCCGCCGACGGGCCATCCTTCGGCGTCGCGCCTTCGGGGACGTGGACGTGAATGTCCATCGTCTCGAACTTCGGCGGCTTCACCCCCAATTCGGGGCTGATCGACCGCACGAACGACGCTGCGGCTTCGATGGACTCCTTCATCACATCGCCCAGCTTGCCGGTGGTTTTCATCCGCCCCTTACCGGGCAGCCGCAAAGCCTCGATCTGCAACAGATCACCGCCAACGCTGGTCCAGGCCAGACCCGTCACCACGCCGACCTGATCGGTTTGCTCCGCCAGACCATAGTGATAGCGCTTGACACCCAGATAGCCTTCCAGCTTGTCCGCCGTCACCTCAACCGTTTTCGCGGTTTTCTTGACGATCTCGGTCACAGCCTTACGCGCCAGCTTGGCGATTTCGCGTTCCAGATTCCGCACGCCGGCTTCGCGGGTATAGGTGCGGATCATCTCGGTCAGCGCACCATCGGTCACAGAGAATTCGCCCTTCTTCAAGGCATGGCCCGCGATCTGCTTCGGCACCAGATGGCCCTTGGCGATCTCACGCTTTTCGTCCTCGGTGTAACCCGACAGCGAAATGATCTCCATCCGATCCAGCAGCGGCCCCGGCATGTTATAGCTGTTGGCCGTGGTGATGAACATCACGTTCGACAGATCATATTCGACCTCAAGATAGTGGTCGACGAAGGTGGCGTTTTGTTCCGGGTCCAACACCTCCAGCATCGCCGAGGCAGGGTCGCCCCGGAAATCCTGGCCCATCTTGTCGATTTCATCGAGCAGGATCAACGGGTTGGTGGTTTTCGCCTTCTTCAGCGCCTGAATGATCTTCCCGGGCATCGAGCCGATATAGGTGCGGCGATGGCCACGGATTTCCGACTCGTCACGCACGCCACCCAAGCTGATACGGATGAACTCACGCCCCGTCGCCTTCGCCACAGACCGCCCCAGCGAGGTTTTCCCCACACCCGGAGGGCCGACAAGGCACAGGATCGGCCCCTTCAGCTTGGTCGACCGCGCCTGCACCGCCAGATATTCAACGATGCGCTCCTTGACCTTTTCCAGCCCGTAGTGATCGGCATCCAGCACCTTCTGCGCCGCACCCAGATCTTTCTTGACGCGGGAAGATACGCCCCACGGCACCGACAACAGCCAGTCGATATAGTTGCGCACCACCGTGGCCTCGGCAGACATCGGCGACATGTTCTTCAGCTTTTTCAGCTCGGCTTCGGCCTTCTCGCGCGCCTCTTTCGAGAATTTGGTCGCCTTCACCCGCGCTTCCAACTCGGCCAACTCGTTCTGGCCGTCCTCGCCATCGCCGAGTTCCTTCTGAATGGCCTTCATCTGCTCATTCAGATAATACTCGCGCTGGGTGCGCTCCATCTGAGACTTCACGCGGGTCTTGATCTTTTTCTCGACCTGCAAGACGGACATTTCGCCCTGCATCTGGCCATAAACCTTCTCCAGCCGCTCGGCCACATCCAGCGTTTCCAGCAGGTCCTGCTTCAGACCAACCTCAACCCCCAGATGGCCCGCCACCAGATCGGCCAGCCGCGCAGGCTCGCGCGTTTCCGAAACGGCTGACAAAGCCTCTTCGGGGATGTTTTTCTTGATCTTGGCATAGCGCTCGAATTCTTCGGCCACCACGCGCACCATCGCGCCCGCAGCATCCTTGTCGCCCGGCACTTCGTCCAGCCGCACAGCGCGCGCCTCGAAGAAATTCGGGTTTTCAACGAATTCGGTGATCTTGACGCGCGCCTTGCCCTCGACCAGCACCTTCACGGTGCCATCGGGCAGCTTCAACAGCTGCAGCACATTGGCCAGCACGCCAATCTGATAAATTCCATCGGTCGCCGGGTCATCGACAGAAGGGTCGATCTGGCTCGACAGCAAAATCTGCTTGTCATCCGCCATCACTTCTTCCAACGCCCGCACCGATTTTTCGCGCCCCACGAACAGCGGCACGATCATATGCGGGAAAACCACGATGTCACGCAGCGGCAGAACCGGGTAGCTCGTGGCGAGAGTATCTGTCATATCGCATTCCTTATCTGGCAGGAAAGCCGTGGCCCCGATCATCGGCAGCGTCTTGGGCTTTCCCCTTCGGAGTTTGTATTTGGGTGTGGCAATCCCGGCTTTCAAGCACAGGCAAGGGCAACCACATCATCTGGTGCAATCATGAACCCACACCCCGTCAGGGGCAAGGCCCGATTGCTTCACATTTGCGCCGCAAGCTTAACCGCCCAGCAAGCTAACGGGTATAGCGCATCAGCACCCGAACCGCCGTGCCCGGTCGCGCCACAGGGCCAAGCTGCGCCACATAAGTCACCAACACCGCCTTGTCAGGACCCAGCACATACAGCCGCAACCGCATCCCCAGCCCCTGTCCCGCCGCAATCTGCGCCTGAAACTGCGGCAGATCGGCCGCCGCACAACTCACCCCGGCCTCGGCCAACATAGGCTCCAGCAACTCCTGCGCCAGCAGCGGCGACTCGCCCGGCAAGCCATAGTCCTGATCGGCATCCACGCCCGGCAGCAGATGCGCGGTCTCGGGCAAGCTTGGGTCCGGCAGACCAATGCCCGCCCCCTCTGCCGTCAGCGCTGCGGGCATCGCCATTGCATCGGCAGGCATCTGGCGCGGCACGCCCCCCAGCACCGCGGCACCGGCCACAACCGCGCGCTGCCAATCCCCTGCCATCTGCCCCGGCAAAGCCGCAAGCTCTGCTGCATCCGGCTTGCAGTAAGGCTCCGCCACCGCCACACCCGCGCAAGCGCACCAAACCGCGATCCATAGAACCCGCATCATGTTCCCCTCAGATCGGTTCAATATCACCCGCAGCCCGCAGCGCATGGAAATCCGCCACAAACGCCGCCAACCGCCCTGCGGCAATCGCATCACGCAGGCCCTGCATCAATTCCTGATAATAGTGCAGGTTATGCCAGGTCAGCAGCATACTCGCGATGATCTCTTGCGCGCGAAAGACATGGTGCAGGTAAGCCCGGCTGTAATTGGCGCAGCACGGGCACGTGCAAGCCTCATCCAAAGGCCGCGGATCGTCCATATGCCGCGCGTTCTTGATGTTCACTTGGCCCCGCCGGGTCCAGCCCTGCCCGGTCCGCCCCGACCGTGACGGCAACACGCAATCCATCATGTCAATGCCGCGCTCGACAGCACCCACAATATCATCGGGCTTGCCGACACCCATCAGATAGCGCGGCTTGTCCTCGGGCAGAAACCCCGGCGCGTAATCCAGCACGCCAAACATCGCCTCTTGCCCCTCGCCCACCGCCAATCCGCCCACCGCATAGCCGTCAAAGCCAATCGACGTCAGCGCCTTCGCCGATTCCTCGCGCAGATCCTTGGTCACGCCACCCTGCATGATGCCAAACAGCGCATGCCCCGGCCGATCACCAAAGGCATCGCGGCTGCGCTGCGCCCACCGCATCGACAACGCCATCGACTTTGCCACCTCGGCCTCGGTCGCAGGCAGCGCCGGACATTCGTCGAAACACATCACGATGTCGCTGCCCAGCAGCTTTTGTATCTCCATACTGCGCTCGGGGCTGAGCATATGCTTGGAGCCGTCAATATGGCTGGAAAACCGCACGCCTTCTTCGGTCAGCTTGCGCAACGCCGCCAGAGACATCACCTGAAAGCCGCCCGAATCCGTCAGAATCGGCCGCTCCCAATTCATGAACTTGTGCAACCCGCCCAAGTTTGCGATCCGCTCCGCCGTCGGGCGCAACATCAGATGATAGGTGTTGCCCAGCAGAATATCGGCCCCGGTCGCGCGCACCGACTCGGGCAACATCGCCTTCACCGTTGCCGCCGTGCCCACAGGCATGAAGGCCGGGGTGCGGATATCGCCGCGCGGGGTGCGGATCACCCCGGTGCGCGCCGCGCCATCGGTCGCCTGCAGATCAAAGCTGAATTTTGTCATCGGATATCCCTCTAAGCGTTGCCCTTCTGCGGGAATCCCGGCAGAAAGTGAAGAGGGATGCGCGCCCAAGCCTATGCCTGCCCGTGGAAAGAACAGATGTCCGACACGCCCTCCCGCCCCCCGCAAATCCGCATCGCCGCCGAAACCCGTCGTAAACACATCGCCGAAGCCGCCCTGCGCGCCCTGCAAACCCACGGCCACGCCGGCCTCACCGCCCGCAAGGTCGCAGCCGAGGCTGGGCTGTCCCTCGGCCATCTGACCTATCACTACAAGGATATGGATCAGGTGCTGGCCGCCGCCTTCCGGCTTGCCGCCGAACAGGTGCAAGAGGCGGGCCGCCGCGCGCTGATCCAACCCGGCGGCACGCCCTCGGAACGGCTGGAGCGGTTCTTGCGCGCAGGCTTCACCACCGACATGATGACCCCCGCGCATCTGCGCCTGAAGATTGATCTGTGGTCCGCAGCCCTGACCCAACCGCAGATCGCCTCGATCGAACGCGCGCTCTACGACAGCCACCGCGACGCGCTGGAACGCCTGCTGGATCGCATGGCCGCAGGCTACGCGTTCGAGCGTATCCCCGCCGTCGCCGATCTGATCATGGCCACACTCGACGGCCTCTGGCTCGATTGGCTGCGCCGGGGGGATGAGGTCGCGGTGAAAAACGGCCTCGACGGCTGCGTGCTGTTCGCGCGTCTGCGCCTGGGCGGCACCTGACTGCCCGCCCCAACAATCCGCTAAAATTTATCTAAAATGCGGCTTCATCTTGGCCCAAATACTCCCGCCGGAGGCTCCGACGCTGCCACCGCACCACAATATGTTGTGTAGAGCCCATCAACCGACACAAGTCTCTCCCACGTGGGAAGACCAAAAATTCACGCCACCTTGCTGGGAAAGCGGCTTTCAAACCACTTGAACAACAACACGATCAGCGCCGTGATGATCATATAGGTCAGCGCCAGCAGCAGCAGCGGCTCATAGACCACCAAAGTATCGCGCCGCACCCGGCCCGCCACATCATAGATTTCCATGATGGTGATCGTGGATATCAGCGGAGTCGATTTCAACTGCAACACCGTCTCGCCGCCAATCGTCGGCAACACCCGCTGGATCGCCTGCGGCAGCCAGATCCGGCGGAACATGGTGAAACGCGGCATCCCCATCGCCTTTGCAGCCTCAAGCTGGCCATGCGGCACCGATTTGAACGCACCACGCAACACCTCACCCTCATACCCCGCGACCGACAGCGACAGCGCTATAACCGCATAGGGCCATGCCTGCCGCAAAATCGGCCACATCGCCGAATCCCGGATCCACGGGATCGACGGAAACAGCGCCCCAATCCCGTAATACAAAAGCCAGATCTGCATCAAAAGCGGTGTGCCCCGGATCACCGAACAGAACACCCGCGCAGGCCAAGCCAGCCACCGCGGCCCCGCCGCCTGCACAAAGCCAATCGGAATCGCCAGCGCAAAGCCGACAACCATCGTCACCACCAGCATCCAGATCGTCTGCCACAACCCGCGCAGCATCATCGACTGATACTTCGGATTGGCCAGCCAATCCCACTGCAACGCATAGGCGCACCACCCGACCAACCCGATCGCAATCCCGATCATGATCACCCGGCGCAGGTTCAGAAAATCGCGCATCACGCCCTCTGCTCGCGTTGGCCACGGCGCGCAGCTTTCTCAAGCCGCCCAAACAGCAAGATCGAGATCAGCGAAATCGCCATGTAAAGCGTCATCGCCGCCCCGTAAAACGTGAAAAACGCCTTGGTGGTGGCCGAGGCCTGAAACGTCGCCTTGGTCAGTTCGGTAAAGCCGATCACCGCCAGCAAAGCCGTGTCTTTGGTGGCATTCAGCCACAGATTGCCCAATCCCGGTATCGCGTTCGAGGTCATCAGCGGCAGCGTGATCCGCCGCGCCAGCATCACCGGCGGCATCCCCATCGCGCGCGCAGCCTCGATCTGACCCTGAGGCACGGCCAGAATGGCACCGCGCAACACCTCGATCTGATACGCCCCCTGCACCACCGCCAACACCATCACCCCGGTGATGAACTGCGGCAGATTGATCCGCTCATACCCCAGCCCCAGCAGCACCTGATTGATCAAGGCAGGCACCGCGTAATACAGGATCAGGATCAGCACCAGTTCCGGCACCGCCCGCACAATCGTCGTATAGACGGCCAGCAGGTCTTTCGCGACCGGACCGCCGTAAAGTTTGCCAAACGCGCCCGATACGCCAATGCAAAACCCAATCGCATAGGCACCAAGCGCGATCAGCAGCGAATTGCCAAAGCCCCAAAGCAGGGTCGCCCCCCAACCGCAATCGCCAAAGCCAAGCAGCGTCAGGCTGGATAGTTGTGCGGGAGGGGGGCAGACCATCAGTTTGCAGGGCCGTAGATGTCGAACGGGAAGTATTTCTTGGTGATGGCATCATATTCGCCATCTGCCCGGACATCCGCGATGGCCTTGTTCAGGGTTTCCTTCAGCGGATCGCCCTTGCGCAGGCCAAAGCCCACACCGCGGCCCAGGATCACCGGATCATCGGCCACGTTGCCCACATTCTCACAGCAAGCACCCGGCTCGGTTTTCAGGAAATCGCCCACCACGATGGAATCAGCGACCACCGCATCAATCCGGCCAGCAGCCAGATCCTGATAGGATTCGTCCGAAGTCTGGTAGCTTTTCAATTCGGCATCCGGGAAGTGCGCCTGCACATAGGCTTCCTGAATGGTCGACACCTGCACCCCGATGATCTTGCCTGCCAGCCCTTCCGGCGTCGGCAGGATGCCCGAGCCTTTGGCGGCCATCACAGCGGTCGGGGTGTTGTAGTATTTGTTGGTGAAATCAATGCTCTTTTCACGCTCTTCGTTGATCGACATCGACGACATGATCACGTCGATCTGGCCCGCGTTCAGCGCCGGAATGATGCCATCCCAAGCGGTCGGGGTGATCACGCAATCCAAAGCGGCCTTTTTGCAGACGGCCCCCAGAAAGTCGATCTCCCAGCCCACCCAATTGCCGCTGGCATCGGGCGAGGTGAACGGCGGATAGGGCTCGGCCGCAACGCCGATCTTCAGCGGAGCAGCCAAGGCAGCGGTGCCGAACAGCAGCGAGACTGCGGCAGCAATGGCGAGTTTCTTCATAGTCAATCCTCACAGGTTGGTTTAAATTTCCGTGTTAACCCACGGTTTTCAGGAACTGTTTCAGCCTTTCCGATTTCGGAGAGCCGAACACTTCGGCAGGCGGACCCTGTTCTTCGATCACGCCGTTATGCAGATAGATCACATGGGTTGCGACCTCGCGCGCGAATTTCATTTCATGCGTGACAAGCACCATGGTGCGGCCCTCATCGGCCAGCCCTTTGATCACTTGCAGCACCTCGCCCACCAGTTCGGGGTCAAGCGCCGAGGTCGGCTCGTCAAACAGCATCGCACGGGGTTCCATGCACAAAGCCCGCGCAATCGCCGCGCGCTGTTGCTGCCCGCCCGACATATAGGCCGGATAAGCGCCCTCTTTTTCCGCCAAACCCACGCGCGCAAGCAGCTTGCGCGCCCGCGCCTCTGCCTCGGCGCGCGGCAGTTTCAGCACATGCACCGGCACTTCGATCAGGTTTTCCAAGACGGTTTTATGCGTCCAGAGGTTAAAGCTCTGGAACACCATACCAAGGCTTTGCCGCAGCCGTTCCAACTGCCGCCGATCTGACGGGCTGCCATCGGCGTGCATCGACACCGCCTCGCCGCCAATCTCGATGGTGCCGCTGGACGGTGTTTCCAGAAAGTTGATGCAGCGCAGCATGGTCGACTTGCCCGACCCCGAGCCACCGATGATCGCCACCACATCGCCTTCGCAGGCTGTAAGCGAGACGCCTTTCAGCACCTCATGCGTGCCAAAAGATTTGTGCAGGCCAGCCACACGGATTGCGATGGGCTTTGCAGCCGTAGTTCCCTGAATCGGCATGTGTTTCCTGCCGTTATGATTTCAGCCATCAAATGCCCGACCCTGCAATTATGCAAGCGAATAATTGCAGACTTGCACAGAGCACCCGGCTCACCGCGCCGAACTTTGCCGAAAATCTCGGCATCAGCACGTTTATGCGGCTTTGTTTGCGCCTACCGCCGCACAGCCAGTGCATCGGCCAAAAGCCCGCGCACCGCATCTGTCGGCACATCTTCGGCAACAAAAGCCTCACCAATACCGCGCGCAAGGATGAAACGCAGCTTGCCGTCGATCACCTTCTTGTCCTGCCCCATCAGCGCCAGCAGAGCCTCGGGCCCCGGCAGATCGCCGTCAATATCGCGCAGATCGGTCTTCATGCCCAAGGCTTTCAGATGCGCGCGCACCCGGCTGGGAGCTTCCTGCGCACAAAGCCCGAGGCGTTGCGACAATTCAAACGCCATGGCGCAGCCAATCGCGACACCCTCGCCATGCAACAGCCGATCCGAAAATCCGGTCGCCTTTTCCAGCGCATGGCAGAAGGTATGGCCCAGATTAAGCAGCGCGCGCTCGCTCTCTTCGGTCTCATCGCGCGAGACGATCCCCGCCTTCATCTCTACCGAGCGGGTCACGGCATATTGCCGCAAAGCAACATCGCCGCGCGCCATCTCAACCGCATTGGCTTCCAGCCAATCGTAAAACCGCGCATCGCCAAGCAGGCCGTATTTCACCACCTCGCCATAACCGGCCAGGAAGTCACGCGGCGCCAGAGTGGACAAAACGTCAATATCCGCCAGCACGAGACTGGGCTGATGGAACGCGCCCACCAGGTTCTTGCCCTGCGGCGTATTGATGCCGGTCTTGCCGCCGACCGAGCTGTCTACCTGCGCCAGCAGCGTGGTGGGGATCTGCACAAACCGCACGCCGCGCCGCAACACCGCCGCGGCAAAGCCCACCAGATCGCCAACAACCCCCCCGCCAAACGCCACGACCACATCGCGCCGCTCAATCTTCTGCTCCAGCAGCCATTCCACCGCGCGGGCAAATTGCTCCCAACCTTTCGAGCCTTCGCCGGGCGGAATGGTCAGCGCGGTCATCGCGATGCCCTCATTCTCAAACGCCTTGGCAAGCTCCATCAGATGCCGCGCCGCCACCGTGTCATCGGTGATCACCGCAACCTTGCGGCGGTGCAGCAAGGGCGCGATCTGATGACCGGCTTGCGCGATCAGACCCTGACCGATGCGCACCTCATAGCTGCGCGCGCCCAGATCGACATTGACCACGTTCATGCTCATCTTCAGACCCTTTCCAGCACGTCGGCGCGGCTGCGCAAAGCCTCAACCACGCGCGCCGCCATATCTTCGACCGACAATTCCGCCGAGGAATCAACCGTCAGATCGGCCATCTGGTAGAAGGGAAGCCGGGCATCGTAAAGCCCGCGCAGGGTTTCGCGCGGATTGGCGGTGCGCAGCAGCGGTCGGGTGCTTTTGTGGCGCACGCGTTGCCAAAGCAGTTCCAGATCGGCGCGCAACCAGACCGAAACACCCGCATCATGGATCAAATCGCGGTTGGCTTCAGCCAGAAAAGCACCGCCGCCGGTGGACAGGATACATGGCGCGCCGCGCAGCAGCCGGGCGATCACTTCGGTTTCGCGCGCACGAAAGAATGCCTCGCCGTCGCGCGCAAAAATCTCGGCAATCGAGCGATCCGCCGCCCGCACAATCTCTTCATCCGAATCAACGAAGGGCACGCCCAGCAGACGCGACAGCGCCGTGCCCACGGCGGTTTTTCCCGCCCCCATCATCCCGACCATCACCACGGTTTTCTTCAACGCCACGATGTTTTTCCCTGTGTGCCTTGATTTGCAGCGCCAGATGGCGCATCGCCGCCCAAAGCATATCTTTCTTGTCTGAATGGCGTGAACTCGGCGCAAATGCCATATATAATCTGCATAGCGCTGCGAAGGCTTTTGCCGGCGGTGGCGAAATCACGACAACAATCGCGCAGGGAAAACCTGCGGCAGCAGTAGAAGGCGAAGCGGGCATGGGGCGTCTGATCAAGGTTTTGGTGGTATTGGCTGTGCTTGGCATCATTGGGCTGACGGGTTACGCTTATCTCGCGGATCTTTCTCCGACCGCATCCGAGGTAAAGTTGCCGGTGACGTTGAATGTTGATTAACACCCTTGGCGGCTGTCTGGCAGCGGCGCTGGCTTTGGCGCTGCCAAGTCTCCTGCCCAGCATGGCTGCCGCCGAGAAGAAACCGCTGTCGGCCATCGACTGGTTGTCTCAATCGGTAAAGACGCCGATGCCCAAGGGCGGTGTGGCACCGCAAGCCCCCGCCGAGCCTGCTGCACTGGCTCCGGCTGCGATCAAGAACGGCACGCAGGCCAATCTGCCGCCCGTCGCCAATGAGCCGAAAGTCACCACCGATGCGCTGCCCGATCAGGTGGCCACCACCGTGCTGGGCGGCACCTCGCTGGATGCGGTCGGGCTGTTGCCGCCGCAAGTGACGGGCTTCCCGCATGATCTGTGGGGCATCGGCCACAGCGCCGAGATTGCCCGCGACATTGCCGACGCAGGTCAGGGCGACGTGCCCGCCCTGCAATCGCTGCTGATGACGCTGCTGTTGGCCGAGGCCGAAGCGCCAGCCGATTCCGCAGGCTCGGGCGATTTGCTGATCGCACGCATCGACAAGCTCTTGACCATCGGCGCGCTGGATCAGGCGCAGGCGCTGATCGAGGCGGCAGGCGCTGCCAGCTCGCCCGAACTGTTCCGCCGCAGCTTTGATGTGGCGCTGCTGACCGGCGAAGAAGACAAGGCCTGCGAGGTTTTGAAATCCGCCCCCGGCCTAGCCCCCACCCTGACGACACGGGTGTTTTGTCTGGCCCGCGCTGGCGATTGGAATGCCGCCGCGCTGACACTGCGCACCGCGCAGGCCTTGGACAATATCAGCGCCGAAGATGACGCACTGCTGTCACGCTTTCTCGACCCCGAGCAGTTTGATGGCGAGCCGATGCCGCCCGCGCCCAAGCCGATTACGCCGCTGGTCTGGCGCATCTATGATGCCTTGGGCGAACCCCTTCCCACCACCACCCTGCCCCCGGCCTTTGCCAATGCCGATCTGTCCGACCGCGCGGGATGGAAAGCACAGATCGAAGCCGCCGAGCGTCTGTCACGCGCGGGCGCAATCGCTCCGAACGTCCTGCTGGGCCTTTACACCGATCGTGCCCCCGCAGCCTCGGGCGGGGTATGGGATCGGGCCGATGCGTTCCAACGCTTTGACGCCGCCCTGACCAAACGCGATGTGGCGGCGGTCGAGCAGCGCCTGCCGCTGGCCTATGCGCGGATGAAAGATGTGGAAATCGAGGTGCCCTTTGCCACCCTGTTCGCAGGGCCGCTGGCCACCATGCACCTGACGGGCGATGCCGCCCGCATCAGCTATGAATTGGGCCTGCTGTCGCCCGAATATGAACGGCTGGCGAAATCGCCCGATGCGGGCACCGATGCGCGCACGGCGTTTCTGGCGGGCCTCGCCGCAGGATCGGTCAAGGGCCTGATCGCCCCAGACAGCATGGCCCGCGCCATCGCCCCCGCCTTTACCGACCCGCAACTGCCCGACGACATTGCCGCCTTAATCGCACAAAAGCGGGTGGGTGAGGCGATGCTGCAAGCGATGATCCGCATCGAATCCGGCCTGCGTGGTGAGTTGGTGAAGGTCACAGAAGGCCTGTCGGTGCTGCGCAAACTGGGGCTAGAGGATATCGCCCGCCGCACCGCCTTGCAGTTGATGCTGTTGGAACGGCGGGGCTGAATGGCAGCCCCACGTCACGCTGACAGTTGGATTTCCAGCTTTCTGGCCGCGCAAGCCGCCGATCTGGGGGCCGCGCGCAACACCCAACTCGCCTATGGCCGCGATCTGAAAGATTTCGCCACTTGGCTGGAACGCAATGCCAGCAGTTTTGCCACCGCCACGCGCGAGGATGTCGAGGCTTACCTTGTGTTCTGCGATGCGCAGGGGCTGTCCAAAGCCACCCGCGCGCGCAGGCTGTCGGCGGTGCGCCAGCTTTACCGCTTTGCGCATGAGGAAGGCTGGCGCGACGATAACCCCGCCCTGCGCATCAAGGGCCCGGGCGCAAGCCAGCGCCTGCCCGGCACGCTCTCGCTGCCCGAAGTCGAACGCCTCCTCGACGCCGCCCGCCGCAAGGGCCGGTCCGAACCGGAACGACTGCGCAACTGCGCGTTGGTCGAATTGCTTTATGCCACCGGAATGCGGGTGTCGGAATTGGTGGGCCTGCCAGTGGCTGCCGTGCGCGGCGATCCGAAGATGATCCTTGTCACCGGCAAGGGCGACAAGGAACGCATGGTGCCGCTGTCTGCCACAGCGCGCGCTGCGGTGCAGGATTGGCTGGCCGAACGCGACGCGCAGGAAGATGTGGCGCGCAAGCATGGCAAACCCGCATCGAAATACCTGTTCCCCGGTCCGGGGGCCGATGGCCATCTGACGCGCCAGCATTTCTATTTGTTGGTCAAGGATATAGCCGTGCAAGGCGGCGTTGATCCTGCCAGCGTCACCCCCCACACCCTGCGCCATGCCTTTGCCACGCATCTGCTGGCAGGCGGGGCGGATCTGATGGTGATCCAGGCCCTGCTCGGTCACGCCGATGTCGCGACCACCGAGATTTACACGCATGTGCTGGATGATGATCTGCGCCGCCTTGTGCTGACGCATCATCCTCTGGCGGCTGGCAAAGCGGGCGCATGATGCACGGTGTTTGGGTTTACACACTGCTCGTTGCCATTTTGGCCGCAGCCTCGCTGATGGCCGCCGTGATCGCCGCGCTGCAAAATCTGCCGCATGGCCGCACGCCCGCCAATCCTGCGGCGGTCAATCTGATCGCGCGCGGCGAAACCGGCCTTATGGCCCTGCGGCTGGCGCACAGCCTGACCGCACTTGCCGCCCTGTCGGGCCTGCTGTGGCAAGCGCGCGACTGGACGGGCTTTGACTTCGCCTGGCTGACCTTCGCTGCGGGGATCACCCTTGCGGTGCTGGGTCGGCTGATCCCCTCTGCCGTGGGCAGTGCCGCGGCAGAGGCAACGCTGTCGCGACTGGGCACGTTTGGCCTGATCACGGCTTGGATTTGCGCCCCGCTGGCGATCCTGATGCAAGCCCTGAAACAAGCCGCCCTGCGCAGCTTCGGGCTGACCTTTGATCTCTCTGAACAACATGACGCGCTGCGCGATGACATCGCCGGGGCCATCGCCTTGGGCCACTCCGGCGGTGCGATGCAGAAAGAGGATCGTGACCGCCTGCTGGGCGCGCTCGATCTGTCCGACCGTGCGGTGGAAGAAATCATGCGCCACCGCCGCCAGATCGAAATGCTGAACGCCGACGATCCCCCCGGCGATATTGTCGCCCAGATGCTCGCCTCACCGCACTCGCGCCTGCCGGTGTTCCGCGACGAGGCCGAGAATATTCTGGGCGTGGTCCACACCAAGGATCTGCTGCGCGAGTTGGATCGCCTGCTGCGCGGTGATGCCCCCGAGGGGTTGGAAAACCTTGATATTCTAAAGGTCGCCAAGAAGCCCTATTTCATCCCCGACACCACCAACCTTGACGAACAGATGCGCGAATTTCTCAAGCGGCGCACGCATTTCGCCCTTGTGGTTGATGAATACGGCGCGCTTCAGGGGCTGATCACGCTTGAAGATATTCTGGAAGAAATCGTCGGCGACATCACCGATGAATTCGATGTGGTCACGCGCGATCAGGGCCTGAAACGTGACGGCAATGGCGATTATCTGATCGACGGCGCCATGACGATCCGCGATCTGAACCGCGCAACCGACTGGCAACTGCCCGATGCCGAAGCCAACACCATCGCCGGGCTGGTGATCCACGAAGCCCAGATGATTCCGTCCGAGGGTCAGGTTTTCCACTTCCACGGCTTTCGCATCGAAGTGGCGCAACGCCGCGAGAACCGCCTCACCAAGCTGAAACTGCGCCCGGTGGCCGAGGTTGGCCTGTCCGCCCGCGCACCGATGTCGCGCGCCTAGACAATCGTCAGCGCGTCCGCCAGCCCCGCCGTCGAGGTCAAACCGGTCAGCGTGATCACCTCATTGGCGCTGAATTCAAACGTCACGCCGCCCGCGACCACATGCGCAAACTGCGCCACCACCTGCTGCGCCGTCAGCACCGTGCCACCCCAGATCTGATCGTCGAACGTCAGCCGATCCCCCGCAGCCCGTGAAAAATCGGCTATCGTGTCCAGCCCGAAGTTATTCGCGAAGATGAACGTGTCGGCACCAGCTTCACCAGTCAGACGATCGTTCCAGGTGCCGCCGTCAATCCGGTCAGCGCCATTGCCGCCGATGATCGTGTCGTGCCCGCTACCACCAATCAGATAATCGTTGCCGTTCATCCCCAAAAGTCGGTCATTGCCAGCCGCGCCATCCATTCGGTTATTTCCGGCATTGCCAGTCATCACATTGGCAGTGCCGTTGCCGCCCGCATTCAGGCTCGCATTCCCCAGCAAGGTCAGATTGTTGATGCCAAGATTAAGCGTAACGGACCCTGACGTCAGGATCGTGGATTGATTGACGATATCCACCTTCACATTGCCGTTGCCCATGCCAACGGTAAAGGCATAGCTGATCGTGCCAACTTGCCCCGTCACGGCAACCGCCGCGCCAGCGGTAAGGGCAAGCGCATAGCCACCTGCCGCTTGACTGGTCGCCGAATGCCCTTGTGCTGTGAACGTTGCCCCAGCCACTCCTTCGCCAATCGAATAGAACGCGTTGCGATCGCTGTCGTTGTAAACCACGCCAGTCAGGAACACCGTCGCGGTAGCGGGCCTGCCGAACACTTCGGTTAGCATGGACGAGTCGTAATTGCGCCCGCTATTGTTAAAAAGCCCACGCTCTTGCGCCAAACCAACCTCTTGATAGACGCCGTTCATCATGTTCGCACGATGCCCGGCGCTTAGAAAGAGATCCTGATGATGCGTGGCGATAGCGGCATTCAGATCAATCGTGCCCGAAGTGCCGCGCCACGACAGATTTTCCGCCACGTTGCTCCAACCATATCCTGTTGCCGTCACCCGTTGCGCGGCGGATGATCCACCGCTGCCGGTATGCGAAAACACATCGGCGGCCAGCATCCATTGCGAATGGCCAATCGCTGCATTTTCCAGCAGCGCATTGGGGGCCAGCACCTGCCGTGAGGCGGTGCTGATCGTGCCAGCCGCAAGGCCTGCGTTCAGGTCGATACCGTAACGCGCAGCCTCAGCCGCCGGATCAAGCCGGGCGCGGTTGATCAGTTCCAGCAAATATTGCTCGGCAGCGGTCAAAGCCATCAGGGTCTCCCAAACTCAACGCAGATGTCCAAGATCTGCACGCTGAATAAGGCACAACCAAGACGCGAATATGTCAACGGCTGCGGAAAAGTGACCCCAGAACCCCGCGGATCACCGCCTGCCCGGTTTTAGAGCCAAGACTTCTGGCGAAACTTTTCGCAAAAGCCTCACCAATCGAATCAGACCGGCTGGACGCGGTTTTCTTCGGAGCAGCCGAGCTGCTGCGCCCCGCGCTGCCGCCGTCATAACGACGGGCATTGCGAAACTCGGGCTCGGCACGGTCGGCTGGCTGTTGGCTTTCCGGCACTGCGGCATTCGCCTCTGCCGCCGCATGTTCAGCGCGCGCGCGCAAGCGTTCATAGGCGCTGTCGCGGTCCACGACTGTGTTATACTTCGCCCCCATGGGCGAGGCCGCGATCAGTTGCGCGCGCAATGTCGGATCAATCGGACCCAATTGCGAAGATGGCGGGCGGATCAGCGTGCGTTCTGCGACACCGGGCACGCCCTTGGCTTCCAGAAACGAGGTCACTGCCTCGCCCGTGCCAACATCGCGGATCGCATCTTCAATCGCAAAGCGCGGATTGGGGCGATAGGTTTCCGCTGCCAGCTTCAGGTCTTTCTGATCCTTGGCAGTAAAGGCGCGCAGCGCGTGCTGCACCCGGTTGCCCAACTGGCCCAGAATAAGTTCGGGCACGTCGGCGGGGTTCTGCGTGATGAAATACACGCCCACACCCTTGGATCGGATCAGCCGCGCCACCTGCTCTACCTTGGCCACCAGCGCTTTGGGGGCATCGGTGAACAGCAGATGCGCCTCATCAAAGAAGAACACCAGCTTGGGCTTGTCGGGGTCGCCAACCTCGGGCAGGTTTTCAAACAGCTCTGACAGCAGCCACAGCAGGAACGTCGCATAAAGCCGCGGCGCATTCATCAGCTTTTCTGCGGCCAGAATGTTGATCATCCCCGCACCCGAACTGTCGCAGCGCATCAGATCAGCCAGATCAAGCGCCGGTTCGCCAAACATCTGCGCGGCACCCTGATTTTCCAACACCAGCAACCGGCGCTGAATGGCCCCGACCGAAGTGGTCGACACCAAACCAAACCGCCCCGAAATCTCGCTCGCGTGCTCGGCAACAAAGGTCAGCAAGGCCTGCAGGTCTTTCAGATCCAGCAGCGGCAGGTTTTCCTCATCCGCCAAGCGGAAGGCGACATTCAGCACACCCTCTTGCGGCTCGGTCAATTCCAGCAGGCGCGACAACAGCAGCGGCCCCATCTCGGCCACGGTCGCGCGGATCGGATGGCCCTTTTCGCCAAACATATCCCAGAACGTCACCGGAAAGGCGCGGTATTGCAGATCAAGCCCGATGGTCGCCGCACGTTTGACAAAGCTGTCGTGCAGCTTTTGCGTAACGGCCCCCGCCGCCGCCAGCCCCGCCAGATCGCCCTTCACATCGGCCATGAACACCGGCACGCCCTCGGCAGAAAAGCCTTCGGCCAGCACCTGCAAGGTCACAGTCTTGCCGGTGCCGGTGGCCCCCGCGATCAACCCGTGACGGTTGCCGTATTTCAGCAGCAGGTTCTGCGGCACACCATAAGCTTCGCCACCGCCGCCCACAAAAATCGTCTCGCCCATGCTGCCACCTTTTGCACGAAATAAAGCTGCCCGCAGGCAACCGTTCTCCGACAAAATACATTGTTAACCCGACTGTGCCAGTCTGGATCGTGCCGAACACGTCAGGTTGTGGTTGGCAATGACCTCCTCCCTGTCAGACTGCCGCGCTGCGCAAGCAGCGCGGCCTTTTCCGCAGATCCACTGTCACAATCGGTTACAATTCCTGTTGACGTGGATTTGAAAGCGCCGTAGCGTCTGCCTCAGAAGTCGGCCAGTCCGACAGGGAGAATAAAAAAGTTGAAAAAGGGTCGGCTGTCCGGCCCTTTTTCCTTTTTGAAACATCGTCTTCCGGCCATGTTTTCAGACGTGATCTTCACGGCAGTTTTTTGCCCAAACACGCGAAGTCGTGATGTGTTTTCCGGCTGACTTCCCCGGCTTGCCATGGTAATTGGCCAGCCAAACAATCAAGAAAGAGACAGTGATGTCGATGACAACTTTGCCCCGTTCCTTCGCATTTTCGTTGGGCCTTGCCTTGGCCACAGCAGCTTTCCCGGCTTTGGCGCAAGAAGCAGCACCGGCAGACGCCGCACCGACGGCCACGGTGGACACCACCGCACCGGCAGTCGATGATCTGAACATGGGCGTTGACGCCAACACCCCGCCCGCGCCGCTGACGCAAGAAGAAGCCAAAGAAGGCCAGATTTATCAACTCGCCACCTTTGACGCCTGGGCGCAGCGCTGCACCAAGATGAAAGACGGCTCTGATCCGTGCGAGCTTTATCAACTGCTGAAAGACAAAGACGGCACCAACGTGGCCGAAATCAGCATGTTCGCCCTGCCCGCCGGTGGCAAAGCCGCAGCCGGTGCCACGATCATCGCACCGCTGGAAACCCTGCTGACCGCGAACCTGTCGGTGTCGGTGGATGGCAGCAAGGCCAAGCTTTACCCGTTCACCTTCTGCGCCCAACTGGGCTGCGTCGCGCGCGTCGGCTTTACCGCAGACGAAGTTGCGCAATTCAAGAAGGGCACCAAGGCCACGATCACCATCGTTCCAGCCGCAGCACCCGATCAAAAGGTTGAACTCGCCGTCGCCCTGAAAGGCTTCACCGCAGGCTACGACGCCGTCGCAGCCACGATGCCGAAGAAGTAAGACCATCCCAGATCGCAAAAAGCCCGCCCGGTTTGGGCGGGCTTTTTCATGGGCAGACATGCCAGCCCGCATCCGCAAAAAGCTACATACCACAATATATGGTATAATTCAGGCCATTTTATGGGCGAAATACACAAGTGATTCCCAGATGGGAAGAACTTTGCTCCGACACAGCCGTCGCTAAGGCGCGCGGCGCAGCACCAGCACCGCGTTCAACCCGCCAAAGGCGAAGGCGTTTGACAGCACCACATCCACCTGCGCCTGCCGCGCCACA
Organism: Cypionkella sinensis; assembly: GCF_042646385.1. Classification (NCBI taxonomy): domain Bacteria; kingdom Pseudomonadati; phylum Pseudomonadota; class Alphaproteobacteria; order Rhodobacterales; family Paracoccaceae; genus Cypionkella; species Cypionkella sinensis. The sequence goes on from NZ_JBHRTO010000001.1 coordinate 1,056,626, forward strand.
TTCGGCACCACATCCAACGGACAGTCTGGGTCCGCCGCTTCATAGCCAATCGTCGGCGCAATCACACCCTGCTGCAACGCCATCACACAGGCCAGCAACTCTACCGCCCCGGTGCCGCCAATCAGATGGCCGTGCATGGATTTGGTCGAAGACAGCATCACAGCCTCCGCCGCCGCCCCGAACACCTGCGCAATCGCGGCACATTCGGTCTTGTCATTCGCCGCCGTGCCGGTGCCATGCGCGTTGATATAGCCCACGGCATCCGGCGTCACCGCCGCATCGCGCAGCGCCAGCCGGATCGCCCGCGCCGCCCCTTCCTGCGACGGCATCACAATGTCAGAGGCATCCGAGGTCATCGCAAAACCGATCACCTCGGCCAAAATCTCGGCCCCGCGCGCGCGGGCATGGTCGTAATCCTCGAACACGAACACCCCAGCGCCCTCGCCCTGCACCATGCCGCTGCGATTGGCGCTGAACGGACGGCAGGCGGTCTGCGACATCACCCGCAAACCTTCCCACGCCTTGATGCCGCCAAAGCACAGCATGGCCTCCGACCCGCCGGTCAGCATCACCTTAGCCCCGCCCCCCCTGATCGCCTGAAACGCCAAGCCCATCGCATGATTGGAACTGGCGCAAGCGGTCGAGACCGAAAAGCTCGGCCCCCGCAGCCCGAACCGCATCGCCACATGGCTGGCAGCGGCGCTGTTCATCAGCTTTGGCACCACAAACGGATGCACCCGGTTCTTATCCTCGGCATAAACCGCGCGATAGCTTTCGTCCCAGGTGTTGACACCCCCCGCCGCGGTGCCCAGCACCACGCCGCTGTCATCGCCCAGATCACCTTCAAACACCAAGCCCGCCTGTGCCACTGCCTGCTCTGCCGCCACCAGCGTGAACTGGGTGAACCGATCATACAGCGTCAACTGCTGGCGGCTGAACCGCGCCTCGGCATCCCAATCCTTCACCTGACCACCGATCTGGATGCTCAACCGATCCCGGTCGCGGATATCCAATTCGGCAATACCACAGCGCCCCTCGGCAAAAGCCGCGTAGGTGCCCGCAACATCCTGCGCGAGGGCATTGACCGTGCCCGCCCCGGTGATGACAACCCGCCTCATGCAGCTTTCTGGGCGATCAAACCTTCAACCGCCGCCACAATCGAGGCAACCGAGGTCAGATCAAAGCCGCTTTTCGACGGCTCGTTGGCGTTGAACGGCACCGAAATGTCGAAAGCCTCTTCAATCGCAAAAATCGTCTCGACCAGACCAAGGCTGTCGATGCCCAGACTTTCCAGCGATTGCGCCGCCGTCACATCCGCCACATCCAGCACCGCCTGTTCGGCAATGATCGCGATCACCTGCGCCTCAACGCTGACCACCGGAGTTTGCATGTTCATCGGGTTTCCTTCCGTCACGGTTTTCCCCGTTTAATCAACATCAGGTAACAGGGATATGGCTTTCTCCAGTGCCGCCATCCGCCCCGCCATCCGCGGCAGCCGCCGCAGCGCCTTTTGCATCTCGATATGGGTTTCCATCTTGACCGCAGGATAGCCCAAAAGCACCCGGCCTGCAGGCGCGTTGGTAAAAATCTTGGTGGCCCCGCCCGCGATCACATCATCGCCGACAAAGATATTGTCATTGACGCCGCATTGCCCACCCAGCACCACCCGGTCGCCGATGCGGGCCGAGCCTGCAATGCCCACCTGCCCACACAGCAGGCAATCGCGCCCGACCTGCACGTTATGGCCAATGTGGACAAGGTTATCCAACTTGGTGCCCGATCCGATCACCGTATCGCGGATGGTGCCGCGATCAATCGCCACATTCGCGCCAAGCTCTACATCATCGCCAATCGTCACAGCGCCCAGCGAATGAATCCGCGTCCAGCTTTGCGCGCGGATATCATCGCGCTTGCCAAGGCTCGCGCGGATTTCCTCGACCCCCGACTTCTCGGGCGTCACAAACGAAAACCCATCCGCCCCCACCACAGCACCGGGCTGGCAGATGAATCGATGCCCAATCCTCACCCGCGCGCCAATACGCGCGCCCTGCAAGATCAGCGCATCATCGCCAATCACCGCCCCCTCGGCCACCGAGACGTGGCTCGCAATCCGCGCCCGCGCGCCAATAACAGCCCCCGCGCCAATCACCACAAACGGCCCGATTGCAGCACCTGCGCCAATCTGCGCCGAGGCATCGACCAGCGCCATCGGATGTACACCCGGCGCAATCGCCGGGCAGGGATCGAGCATCACCGACAGCCCCGCCATCGCCAACCGTCCGCGCGGCGCAAAGATCGCCGCTTTCAGCCCCAGCGCCCGCCAATCCGCCCCCGGCCACAGCATTGCCACCTGCGCCTGACCTTTGGCAATGCCATCGCCATAGCGCGGGTCCATCGCCAAGGCCAAGTCCTGCGGCCCTGCCGCCGCAGGTTCCGACGCGCGCAGCACGGTCAGGTCAAGATCGCCCTCGGCCTCGGCCCCCAAGGCTTGCGCTATGTCGCGGATCGTATGGGCCATTTTATCCTCCGGCGGTTATGCGGAAGGTTTAGCGCGGATTGCGGCGGGCTTGAACCCCGGAATATTCAGCCCTGCACCTCTGGCATCGTCACCCCAGCCTCGCGCAAAGCCTCAAACAGCTTGCCATCGCGCCCGTAAACATCCCGCCGATAGGCCATGCCGGTTTTGGTCGGCCAAGCGGTGTAATAGACCAGATGCACAGGCACCGGCACCTCCAGCGAGACCGAGCTTTCGCCCTTGCTGTCCAGATGTTCCTGGAACAACCCTTTGGGGTCAGCAGTCTGCTTGGCCAGCAAGGTGTAGGCAAAATCAAACGGGTCGCCCAAACGGATGCAGCCATGGCTGAAAGCGCGCACTTCATTGGCAAACAGTGCCTTTGCGGGCGTGTCGTGCAGATAGATGTTGTAGGGGTTGGGGAACATGAATTTCACCTTGCCCAACGCATTGCCATCCGACGGCGGCTGACGCAGCCCGAACGGAAAGCTTGACGCCGAATAGGCCGCGAAATTCACCGCACCCCGCGGCACCACCCGGCCCCGGCCATCAATCACCTGCAAATGCCCCACCGCATTCGGGTTGCGCTGCAACATCGGCAGGTATTCCTTGACGATGATCGAGCGCGGCACCCCCCAGCTGGGGTTGATCACCATATATTCCATCTCGTCCGAGAATTCCGGGCTGCGCATCTCTGGCGAGGCTTTGCCCACCACCACCCGCGTCTGGAAGGTCACGCGCCCATCATCGACGATTTCTGCAGTAAAATTGGCCTGATTGACCCAGATATGCCGCTTGCCCAGATCGGTATGCGCCATCCAGCGCAGCCGCTCCAATGCAACCGTCACCGATTGCAGACGTTCTGCCGGCGTGGTGTTCAGCGCCTCAATGGTCGAGCCGCCTGCAACACCATCCGCCGCCAAGCCCTGATCCAACTGATAGCGCTGCACCGCGCGCTGCATCTGTGCGTCATAAACAGCGGTCGACGACCGCCCCATATACCCCAGTTCAATCAGCCGATCCCGCAGCGCCACAACCGCAGCACCGCTGTCACCGGGCGAGAGTTTGGAGGCCGAAATTCCGATCTCGGACGGCGCATCATGCTCCAGCCGCAGCTTTTCCTTCATCAACCGCGCATATTCCGGCACGGTGGGCAGCAAGGATGCCAGATAGGTTTCCGGCACTGGGGCCGCCGCGATGGCCGCAAGCAAGCTCGCCTGATCCGGGCGCGGAATTTCGCGCAGAATGGTGGGGTCGATCTTTTTCGGGGTCAAAGCGCCCGAACTGACATCGCGGGCATAGGCCAGATAGGCCGTGGTCATCGCCACTTCCAGACGGCCCCGGTCGCCTTCCGTCACCGCCGCTTTGGCCTGCGCGATCAGCGCAGCCGGGTCATAGCGGCCGGTAGGCAGCCCCTGCCCCTGCGCCGTTGCAAACGCCATCATCAACGCATGACGGCGCGCCTGATCCTGCGGACCCGTCCACAAAGGTTGATAGCCATGCATCCGATAGAACGCGGCCACCGACTCATTCGCGGCTGCGGCTTCGGCCAAAGACCGGGTGAAGGCATCGCTTTGCGCCAAGACAGGCGCTGCATAGGCCAGACCTATGATCAAAGCGGTGCTGACACTCAGCCGATGCAAAGCGGTGCGGGCGCGCCCCAAAAAACGCAAGGACAGAAAAGTCGCGGGGAAACTATTGGGCACGATGATTCTCATGGCTTGGGCCGGGGCCAAGGGTCGGGAAACGCTGATTACTCTGAAAAGCTTGGGTGAAATCGCCGGAAGTGTAAACGTGTGTTAAGCTGTCAAGCCGCGCTTGGGTCGCAACTCCTTGGCCGATTGTCGCATATTCGCCACGAATATGGCAGCTACGGAAATCCCCACTTGGTTCCCTCATTTTCAGCAATTTTTTGCCTATTGCCGTCAGACTGAGATTCGGCGGCCAATCTGCTCTTTGGCTTCACCGCAAGCTGTGCAATAACGTGCAGGCACTTGGGGATGAAGTGACGAACAGAACCGCGACTAAAGGCGGTCAAAGACCAGCGATCGGACAGGCGCACAGAATGGCAAATATGACTTCGAACGGTATCACGCGGCGTGGGCTGCTGGGCGTTTTTGCGGCGACAGCCGTGGTTGCAGCCCCGACTTATTCCAATGCCTTCGGTCTTTTGAAGGGCGCGGGCGACATTCGACGGATCCGAATGTATTCGGGTCGCACCGGGGAAAGCATCGACACGATCTATTGGGTCGAAGGCGAATACATCCCCGAAGTTACCAAAGAGATCAATCACTTCATGCGCGACTGGCGCTCGGACGAAGTGGTCGGGATGGACCCGCGCAACTATGACATCATCGCAGCCGCACACCGTCTGCTGGATGTTCGTGAACCCTACATGCTGCTGTCGGGTTATCGCAGCCCCTCGACCAACGCGATGCTGCGCTCGCATTCGCGCGGCGTTGCCAAGCATTCGCTGCATATGAAGGGCATGGCCGCAGACCTGCGCTTGAAGTCGCGTTCGGTCAGCCAGATGGCCAAAGCGGCAGAGGCCTGCTCGGCGGGTGGCGTCGGCCATTACTACGGTTCCAACTTTGTTCATATGGATTGCGGCCCGGTCCGCACCTGGGGCGGCTGAGGCGGGTTTTCGCGCAACTCAATCGAAGTTTAAGCAAAAAGGCGCCCGTTACGGCGCCTTTTGTTTTGGGGCGGATCAGGATCGTTTCGCTGTTCTGATCAATCTTCGGCGTCAGGCAGCGGCGCAAATGATCCGGTCAGCGTCGCCTTGCCGCGGAAACCTTGTGCGACGACGAACTTCTCGGAACTGTCCGCCCGGCTGGCTGGGGGTTTGACGTTGGCGACCTTCTTGAACGACTTTTTCAACTGGGTCTGCATTTCGGCTTCGGCCCCACCTGCCAGAACCTTGGCGACAAAGGTGCCGCCTTCTTCCAACACGTCAAAGGCAAAGGCGAGCGCAGCTTCGATCAAAGCGATGATGCGCAAGTGATCGGTGCCTTTGTGCCCCGAGGCCGAAGCCGCCATATCCGACATCACCACATCCGCCTTGCCACCCAGCCAGCCCTTGACCAGCGCGTCGGCTTCATCGGACAGAAAATCCAACTGGTGAATCTGCGCGCCCGCGATGCCCTCGATTTCCTGCAAATCCACGCCCAGCACGGTGCCAATCGGCTTTTTCGGATTGTCGCCCTGCGCATTCACCCGCTTTACCGCAACCTGACACCAGCCCCCCGGCGCACAGCCCAGATCCACCACCCGCGCACCCGGCACGAGGAAGTTGTATTTGTCATCCAACTCCAGAATCTTGTAGGCCGCCCGCCCTCGATAGCCTTCCTTCTTGGCGCGGATGACGTAAGGGTCGTTCAACTGCCGCTCAAGCCACAGGGTTGACGACAGCTTGCGGCCCTTCGCGGTTTTCACCCGCACGCGCAGATCGCGCTGGCCCCGGCCTGATGTGTTCTTTTCCGTCATTCGAAAGGTCCGTCCTCTAACACGCCGTCGGCACTCATCTGTGCATATAGCAGCCCCTCGCGCAGGCCACGGTCGGCCACAGAAAGCCTGTCGGTTGGCCATATCCGCATCAGCGCCTGAAGGATAGCCGCGCCAGACATGATCAGCGTATGCCGATCCCGCCCGATGCGCGGGTCATTGCGCCGCCCTTCCGGCCCCAGCGTCAGATATTCGCGGATGACCGAGTCGATCTGATCAGAGGTCATCTGCAAGCCATCGACCTTGGTGCGGTCATACCGGCGCAGGCCCAGATAGCTGGCAGCAACTGTGGTAACGGTGCCCGAGGTGCCGATGATCTGAAAACCTTCCCGCTTTTGCGCCGCCGCATAGGGGCTGAACGAGGCGAGGTTTTCTTCGAAAAACCAGCTCATCAGCGCGAAACGCGCCGCGTCATCTTCAACATCCTGAAACTGATCCTTCAGCGTGGCCACACCCAGCGGCACCGAAATCCAATCCACCACCCGCGCGCCCGCAGGATCAGCCTGAAAGCCGCGATGCAGCCGCATGATCGCATGGGGTCGATCCTCGGGGGCGACAGCAGACAGATCAATCCACACCAGTTCGGTCGATCCGCCGCCGATATCCACCACCAGCAACTGCTCGGTCGAGCGGTTGACCAAAGGCGCGCAAGAGATCACCGCCAGCCGCGCCTCTTCCTCGGCGGGAATGATCTCGACGATCAGCCCGGTTTCACGCCGCACCTGCCGCATGAACTCCTTAGAATTGCGCGCGCGCCGACAGGCTTCGGTAGCCACAAAGCGCATCCGCGTGACGCCGTGCTGTTCGATCTTTTTCTGACAGATGCGCAAAGCCTGCATGGTCCGCCCCATCGAGGCACGACCAAGCCTGCCCGAGGCTTCCAGCCCCGCACCCAGTTGGACAGTCTTTGAAAAGCTGTCCACAACCACAAACTGACTGCCACGCGGCTGGGCAATCAACATGCGGCACGCATTTGTGCCTAAGTCCACGGCGGCATAAAGCCCCTTGGAACCCAGGCCGGGGGGGGCCGACGGGTCAGTTTCGCGGAAAGCACCCTGTGCCTCGACCGCTGTTTGCATCGCGTCCGCCCCCAGGGGACGCTCGGGCGCCATAATCGCCCTCCATTGGTGGTTGCCTTAAAGGTAGTCGCGTTGGCGGCCGGAGGCAAGCACCCTCCCCTACGACGGCGCAATCGTGATCTGGGGTTCATGCAAATGATGAAAAACTCTCCACACGCAGGCTCTGTGCGTGGATGCTGTTTGTGGTATGCAGCGGGCGTGGTCGCTGGCAGCATGTTCTATGTCGAAAACCGACCCTGCTTGTCGCGGATGGCCGCATAGAACAAGCGTGAAAGTGGTGAGGGGAATCAGCGATGCCGGATGTAGTTGTGGTTTTTTGGCGCGATATCCCGGCGCAGGTGATTGTCGGTAAGGGGCGTGCCGCGTCCAAGGTGCAACTGCCGGAACGGTTTGAGCAAGCGATCGACCGTTGCGCAATGAAGATCGGCGCCAAAGATGCTGACGCCTATCTGGCAGAATGGCGCAAGGCTGATCCTTATTCGGTCGACGGTGAAGCGGCCGAGGTTGCTGCCGCCGAAGCCGCGCGTCTGGACACCGCTTATGACACCGAGCGCTTGAAGGCGCTGATCAATGCCGAGGGCTGGGCGCAAGCCTGACCACATCTAACGGGAGGCCCGCGTGGCACTTAGCTTTTTCCGCAAAGAAACCAAAACCGCCGTCAACAACGATGCGAGTGAAGCCTTTCTGAAGGGCTATTCCATCGAGGTGATGCCGCGCACCGCCGAAAAGGTGGAAGATTTCCGCGCGCTGCTGCCGAAAGGCACCCGCGTCTATATCGCCCATATCGAGGGCACCCCGATTGAAGACATGGTCGCCACCGCCAAGCGCATCGCGGGCGAGGGTTTTGACGTGATGCCGCACTTCCCTGCACGCATCATCGCCGACAAGGCCACCCTGGCCGATTGGATCAAGCGCTATCAGACCGAGGCGGGCGTCAAGCAGGCGCTGCTGCTGGGTGGTGGTGTGAATACGCCTGCGGGCGATTTTGACAGCTCGATGCAACTGATCGAAACCGGGTTGTTCGATGGCTTTGAACGTCTGCACGTCGCAGGCCACCCCGAGGGCAACAAGGACATCGACAAAGACGGCGGCGATGCCATCGTCATGCAGGCGTTGAAGTGGAAGCAGGCTTTTTCCGAACGCTCTGATGCCAAGATGGCGATTGCCACGCAGTTCTGCTTTGAGGCCGATCCGGTGATCGCCTGGGCCAACCGGCTGGCCGAAGCGGGCGTGCATCTGCCGATCCATATCGGTGTGGCAGGCCCGGCCAAGCTGCAAACCCTGATCAAATTCGCGATTTCCTGCGGCGTAGGTGCTTCGCTGCGCGTGCTGCAAAAGCGCGCGATGGATGTGACCAAACTGCTGCTGCCCTACGAGCCGACCGAGTTTGTCGCAGGCCTCGCCGCGCACAAAGCCGCCAATCCGGCCTTTGGCATCGAACAGGTTCACTTCTTCCCGCTGGGTGGCATCAAGACCAATGCCACTTGGGTTACTGAAAATGCCGGCGCCGCAGGCGTGCCCGCAAACGCCGCAAACGCTTAAAGAGAAGGTTTAAGAATGACCCGTACCGTCATTGAATCCAAAACGAAAACCGTTGTCATCGGCTTTGATGAGCCGTTCTGCGTCATCGGTGAACGCATCAACCCGACCGGCCGCAAAAAACTGGCTGCCGAGTTGGAAGCAGGCAATTTCGAAACCGTGCTGAAGGACGCGCTGGAACAGGTCGCTTGCGGCGCCACCGTGCTGGACGTGAACTCGGGTGCCGTGTTCACCAACAAAATGGCCGAAGACCCGCGCTATGCCGACAATAACTTTGTCGAGCCGCCGCTGATGCGCGAAATGATCCTGCGGATTCAGGAAGTCGTCGATGTGCCGCTGTGCATCGACTCGTCGGTTCCGGGTGCTTTGGAAGCCGGTCTGCAATCCTGCGAAGGTCGCCCGCTGTTGAACTCGGTCACGGGCGAGGAAGAGCGGTTGGAGCTGGTTCTGCCGCTGGTGAAGAAATACAACGTGCCGGTGGTGGCGATCTCGAATGACGACACCGGCATCAGCCAAGACCCTGATGTGCGCTTTGCTGTGGCGAAGAAGATCGTCGAACGTGCGGCTGATTTCGGCATCCCGGCGCATGACATCGTGGTCGATCCGCTGGTGATGCCGGTGGGAGCGATGGGGTCTGCAGGGCAGCAAGTGTTCGCTCTGGTCCGCCGTCTGCGCGAAGAACTGGGCGTAAACACCACCTGCGGCGCTTCGAACATCTCGTTCGGTCTGCCGCACCGCCACGGCATCAACGCGGCTTTCCTGCCGATGGCGATTGGCGCAGGCATGACCAGCGCCATCATGAACCCGGTGCGCCAGGTTGAGATGGAGGCCATTCGCGCTGCCAACTTCCTGATGAACCACGACGCCAACGGCGGCGAGTGGATTCGTTTCGCCAAAGTGCTGGAGGCTGTTGAGGCCGGGGCTACCTTCGCCGAAGCATCCGCTGCCGCATCGGCTGCAACCTCGGGACGTCGCGGCGGTCGGCGGGCACGCTAAGCACCGAAAATCTATGGAAAAGGCCCGCTTCTGGCGGGCCTTTTGCTTTAGCGGATGCGCCGGGTCAGCTTTGCCGCCTGCCGCGCCCGCTTGGCCAGATCCTTGCCCGCCCGCGCCTGCTGCAGCTCTTCCGGCGTCATCTGATCGGGGGATTTGCCGCGCCGGGCGGCGTAATCCACACCCTTGTTGACAGCAGTATTGACCAGCCGCCCCAAGAGCTTGTTCAAGATCATGTTGATAATCCGGTCCATCGCATCAATCCTCAAACAACTCGCTTTGCCCGGTGGTGGGCTGTTCTTCGTCTTCAGATGGGGTCGAAAGCCCGCCCGGCAAGGGGCGACTGTCCAAAAGCCCCGCCGCGCGCAACTCTTTCAGCCCCGGCAGGTCTCGCGCTGATTCCAAACCGAAATGATCCAGAAAATGATCTGTCACCACGAATGTCACCGGCCTGCCGGGCGTCATCCGGCGACGGCCCAGCCTGATCCAATCAAGTTCCAGAAGCTGATCCACCGTGCCACGGCTGACGGCAACGCCACGGATTTCTTCAATCTCGGCGCGCGTCACGGGCTGGTGATAAGCCACAATTGCCAACGTCTCGATCGCCGCGCGCGACAGTTTGCGCTGCTCGGCGGTTTCCTTTTGCATCAGATGCCCAAGATCGGGAGCGGTGCGGAAAGCATAGGCATCACCAACCTTGACCATATTCACCCCCCGCCCCTCGTAGCGGCGGCGCAGGGTCAGCAAGGCCTCGGCGGGATCGCAGCCATGCGGCATCCGCTTGATCAGTTCGGCCAAAGTCACAGGCTCGGTGGCCGCGAACAGGATGGCTTCGACCATGCGTTCCTGCTCCCCCATCGGCGGGGCTTCGAACAGGCTTTTCTCGATGGGTTCGCTGTGGGTGGGTTCGGTCATGGTGTTGTCCTGCGGATCATCAGCGGCGCAAACACCTCGCCCTGTTTGATCTGCACCTGACCGCGCTTTGCCATTTCCAGAATGGCCGCGAAATGCGCCGCCGTCGCCGAGCGCCGCCGTGCAGGAGAAACCTCCCAGCCCTCGGGCATGAAGCTGGTCAGATCAGACCATTCGCCCGCATAGCCCAGCAAGCCGCGCATGCGCTCCAGCGCGTCTTCCATCGTGTAGACGTCTTTGCGATCAAAGGCATAGGGGCGGAATTCGTCGCGGGTGCGGATGCGGGCATAGGCGCGCATCAGATCCAGCAGGGTCGCAGTATAGCTGACCGTGACCTTGCGCGCCACATCTTCGGGCACACCGCGCGCAAAGAAATCGCGGCCCAACTGATCGCGCCCCATCAACCGCGCCGCAGCCTCGCGCATCGCCGACAAACGCTCCAACTGGAAGGCCAGATGCGCCGCCAGATCCTCGGCCGATGGCCCCGCCTCACCCGGTTCGGGCGGCAGCAGCAGGCGCGATTTCAGAAACGCCAGCCAAGCCGCCATCACCAGATAATCGGCGGCAAGTTCGATCCGTAACGCCTGCGCGCGCTGCACGAAGATCAGATATTGCTCGGCCAGTTGCAGCACCGAAATCTTGCGCAGATCGACCTTTTGCGTGCGCGACAGCATCAACAGCAGGTCAAGCGGGCCCTCAAATCCATCAACATCAATGATCAGCGCTTCCGAGGCCAGCCGCTCCGCCGCCGGGATCCGCTCTGCCGCGCTCCAATCATCGGTGTCGGTTTCAGCCATGCGCGCCTTCGCCCTGTAAAGCCGAAAGTTCGGCTTCGAGGGCTGCGATGTCAACGGATTTCGCGGCGCGGCGCTGAGCAAGTGCTGCTATGGCACGGGTGCGCGTGGCTTCGGTCATCGCGCCTGCGGCTGCCGCTACTTCGACCATCTCGGCCATATCGCCCTTGCAATGCAGCGCAATATCGCAGCCCGCCGCCATCGACAGCGCTGCACGTTGCCCAAGACTGCCCGCCAGCGCCTGCATGTTCAGATCGTCCGTAAGCAACAGGCCCTGAAAGCCGATTTCTTCCCGGATCGCTTTGATCATCGCAGGCGATTGCGTGGCGGGTCGTGTATCATAGGCGGCAAAGATGATATGCGCCGTCATCGCCATCGGAAGGTCAGCCAGCGCGCGGAAAGGCGCGAAATCTGTGGCGCTCAGCGTAGCGCGATCGGTGGTCACGGTCGGCAGATCGTGGTGGGTGTCGTTGGTGGATCGGCCATGCCCCGGCATATGCTTGACCACAGGCAACACCCCCGCCGCCAAATGCGCATCTGCAACAGCGCGGGCAATTTTCGTCACTGTTTCAACGTCTTCGCCGTAGCAGCGGTTGCGCAGGAACGGATGGGTTTGCGGCCCGGCAATATCGGCGACCGGGGCGCAGTTGGCGTCGATCCCCACCGCGCGCAGCTCTGCGGCGATCAGGGTCGCACGCAGCGCCATCACCCGCGCAGCATCCGCACCTGCCCGCTGCACCGTATCCAGCGGCGCGTGCCATTCACGCCAATGTGGCGCGCGCAGCCGTTGCACCCGCCCGCCTTCCTGATCGACCAGCACCGGCGCATCACGTCCAACAGCATCCCGCAGATCAGCGGTCAGCCGAGCAAGCTGGGCCGGAGTTTCAACATTCCGCGCAAAGATGATGAAGCCAAGCGGATCATAATCACGAAAAAAGTCACGTTCATCCTCGCCAAGGGTCAGCCCCGCGCAGCCAAAGATTGCCGCCCCGGTGCCGATCATTTTTGTGCAACCGGAATGCAAGAGGCGTTCTGTGCCAACATCGCGGCGCAGAACTGGCGGGCCGCGTCTTCATTGTCAAAGCCATGCGCCCGCAGACGGTAGAATGTGCGGCCACCGCTTTGCGCCGATTGCACCACCATCGCCTTACCCGGCAACAGATCCGGGAAATCGCTTTGAAGCTTTGCCCATTCAGCCCGCGCGCTTGCCTCGTCATCAAACGCGCCGAGTTGCACAAGACGGGTGCCGGCCGGAATGGTGCTAGGGTCGATCTCGGCAGCCGCAGGAACCACTGGCGCGGGTTGCGCCTCAGTTTCTGCCAGTGCAGGGGCAGGCTCAGCGGCTCCGGGCTGCGCGTCCGCCTCAGCCACGGGCGCTGCGGCGCGGCTAGACGGGCGCAGCTTCGGACGCGGCGATTTCGCTTGCTCTGCCGGGGCCACATCATTCGCGCTCAGCCCGCCATCGGCACCCTCACCATCGGCCAACGCCGCCGCAAGCGCTGCTGCTACGGCGTCTTCTTGCGTGGCGGGCAAGGGGGCAGTGACGGCAAGGCTGGCCGCATCCGCGTTCGTAGCGGCTTTCGGTTCGGGCGCAATCTCCACCGGGGCAAGGCTGGCCACGGCTTGCGGAGCGACCTCGATCATTTCCGTCGTGCCACCTGCCAACGGATCAACCGCAGGCAATTGCGTCAATTCTGCGGTGCCTGCCTGATCTTCCGGAGCAAGAGTGACCTCTTTCGGCGCAAGGATCAGCTTGTCAGGCAGGGGACGGGCGGTGCCAGCGGCAGCAACGGCATTGACAGAAAGGCCCTGATGAGACGCCACCTCGCCACCGGGATTTTCAGACGCAATCCGCAAGGGGCCCTCCAGCGCGCGCACTACCGGGATACCCGACACATCGCGGACTGCCAGTTTATAGCCCCATACGCCGAGCCCGATCACCAAAGCCACCGAGCAGACCGCCCCGGCCATGTTGATCATCGTGCGCGCCCGCCCCTGCGCCGCGCCCGAGCCTAAATCATGCTCGGCATAACCGCCGTCGAACTCATCGAAATCCACGTCCGCCATGTCTTGCCTCGCGTGCAAGGGCGATACATGCCACCCCTGCTTGTTATTTTGCCCATTACGGCCGGGCTGGCTGGGCGTTGCCACCTTAGCGCATTTCCTCAACCGGAGTGACGCCAAGGATACCAAGACCCGCCGAAATCACAACGCCCGTGGCGCGCGCAAGGGCGATTTTTGCCGCAGATGTTGCCGCATTGCCGTCCTGAATGAAGCGCAGGCTGGTGTCATCATTGCCCTTGTTCCACAGCGAATGGAATTCCGAGGCCAACTCATAGAGGTAGAACGCCACGCGATGTGGCTCGTTACCCTTGGCGGCGATCTCGACCAGACGCGGCCATTCCGCCAGTTTCTTGGCCATTTCAATCTCGGCAGGATGGTTAAGGATCGCGAGATCAGCGTTGGCAAGGTCAGCATCACCGCAGGCAATCCCGGCTTCGCGTGCCTTGCGCAGCACCGAATTGATCCGGGCATTGGCGTATTGCACGTAAAACACCGGGTTGTCTTTCGACTGCTCCAGCACCTTGGCAAAGTCGAAATCCAGCGTCACATCGTTCTTGCGCGTCAACATCATGAAACGCGTCACATCCGCGCCCGCCTGTTCGACCACATCACGCAGGGTCACAAAGGTGCCCGCGCGCTTGCTCATCTTGAACGGCTCGCCGTTCTTGAACAGCTTGACCAGTTGCACCAGCTTGATATCCAGCGGCACGCGGCCGCCCGACAGTGCCGAGACCGCCGCCTTCATCCGCTTGACATAGCCGCCGTGATCAGCACCGAAAATGTCGATCAGCTCATCAAAGCCGCGCTGCACCTTGTTGTAATGATAGGCAATATCGGGCGCGAAATAGGTCCAGGACCCATCCGATTTCATCACCGGGCGGTCCACATCGTCGCCATGTGCTGTCGAGCGGAACAGGGTTTGCACCCGCGGCTCCCAGTCTTCCAGCGTCTTGCCTTTCGGCGGCTCTAGCACGCCCTCATAGATCAGGCCCATGCCGCGCAGGGCATCAATCGCAGCCTCGATCTGCCCGGTGCCGTAAAGCGCCTTTTCCGATGAATAGACATCCATCCGAACGCCCAAAGCCGCCAGATCGCCGCGAATTTCTTCCATCATCATCTCGGAAGCAATCTCGCGGATATCGGCCAGCCAAACCTCCTCGCCCTTGTCGAGCAGGCTGTCGCCAAAGCGCGCCTTCAGCGCCTCGCCCACCGGGATCAGATAATCGCCGGGATACAGCCCTTCGCGGATTTCAGGTTCAAGCCCGTTAGCCTCGCGGTAACGCTCGTAAGCCGAGCGCGCCAGCACATCGACCTGCGCGCCGCCGTCGTTGATGTAATATTCCCGCGTCACATCCCAACCGGCAAAGGCCAAGAGCCGCGCCAGCGCATCGCCGACCACCGCGCCACGCACATGCCCCACATGCATCGGCCCGGTCGGGTTGGCCGAGACGAACTCTACGTTCACCTTGCGCCCTGCCCCGGCATTGGATTTGCCGAATTGCGTGCCTTGGGTCAAAGCCGCCTTGACCAGCCCCTGCCAGACCGACGCCGCCAGCCGCAGGTTCAAGAACCCCGGCCCCGCCACTTCCGCCGCCGTCACCCGAGGGTCTGCTGCCAGCTTCGCGGCCAGCGCCTCGGCAATCGCGCGCGGTTGCATCCCTGCGGGCTTTGCCAGCACCATCGCCGCATTGGTCGCCATATCGCCATGCGCCGGATCGCGCGGCGGCTCGACCGCCACCTGCGCAAAGTCGAGGCCAGAGGGCAAAACGCCCTCGGCCACCAAAGCCGTCAGGCTGTCAGTGACCAAGGTGCGGATTTCGGCAAAGAGGTTCATTTGATCAATTCCTGTCTCACTGGCTTGGCAATGCCAGAGCCAGCAAGACAGGTCAAGGACGGCCCGGTTTCATGGGCTGGATTTACCCTTCGGTTTGTGTTGCGCGCCAATCATCCAGGGCCGGATTTGCCTCGGCAACAGGCACCGCAGCCCCCGCCACCGCAGGCAGGTTAACCGGGCGATTGCGAAAGTAATGTGTCTCGCGCGCGCCAAAGTAAAACGCCACCACCGCCCCCAGCAACCACCAAAGCGGCTCTGGCACCGCATTCAGCCCCACCATACGCAGGGCAAAATCGGCAGGGTCGATCATCGCATAGACAAACAGGCCAATGGTGCCAAAGGCCAAAAGCGGGCGCGGCAAACGGTTCAAGCCATTCACCAGACGGTCAAACCCGCTGGCCGAGGCATTGACGAATTCATCCCCAAACTGCGCCAGCGCAGCCTCTTGCGCCTGCGCCGACAGCTCCATCCGCTTGGTGGCCGAGGGCACGAACACCTCTGCCACCCCCTTGGCCGCATCGCCCAAAGCCGCCACCGCACCGGGCGCGTTCAGAACCGATCCGATCAACCCCATGCTGCCACCCTTGCCTGATGCTGCGCCTCGGTCAGCCGATATTTCGGGGCGATGAACTCCTCCGCCCGCGTGATCCAGCCGCCCTTGCCGCCATCCCGCCTGCGCGCATATTTGCGACTGGCGGGGCGGGCATCGGCCAAGGCGTAATAGTAATTCCGCCGCACAATGCCGTAAGCATCGGCGATATGGCTGGGGGCGGCCTCGGCGGCCATCTGGGCCGCCCGGATGGTCTGCGGGCCGATTTGTCCATCGGCGTCACAGGGAAATCCCATGCTGGTCAGTAAGCGCTGCAACACCTTCACCGCATTGGCCCCGGCGTTGACATACATATCAAACACCGAGGGTTGCAACACCTCGGGCAGAGCCGCCACACCCGTGCGTCGATAGTAGTGTTCCACATAAATATCAATAGCTTGCGCCATGGTCAGCGCGCGCACATCGGCCAGATCAATCCGGGCATCGCGGGTCACATCAATGCCCAATCGCCGCATCGTGTTCAGCGTGACGCCGTATTTCGTGGCCCCACCCGGATCATTCGGGTCGTTTACATAGCCACCCTCGCGCGCCACGATCGCCGCCGCCAAATCCTGCACAGATTGCATGGCATCTCCCCTTGATGTGTCGGGGGATGCTCGCGCGAAAGGGTTAATCTTGCCGAAGCAGCGCGCGCGCTACTTTTGCGGTGCGACATAAACGCCCTGCTCTTTCAGCGCGTCCACCACTTCCTTGGGCATGTAATTTTCATCATGCTTGGCCAGAATTTCACTGGCGACAAAGGTGCCGTCCTGCATCTCGCCGGTGCCAACCATGCCCGCGCCTTCGGCAAACAGATCGGGCAGCACGCCGGTAAACTTCACCGGCACACTTTTGTTGGTATCGGTCACGCTGAAACTGATCGTCTCGCCCTGCCCGCGCACCAAAGTGCCCTTTTCCACCAGCCCGCCGATGCGAAACACCTCACCCGCGCGCGGCGGATCGCTGACCACTTGGCTGGGCGAACGGAAAAAGTTGATCCCGTCGCGCATGGCATAGCCGATCAGCGCGGTTGACGCTGCAAGCAGGACGAACGCAAACAGGATCAACTGCACGCGACGACGCTTTTTCAGACCCTTCAACCCAGCCATATCAGCCCCTTACGGGAACATCGGTGCCAGCATCAGCCCCGCTGTTTCCTCAATCCCCAGCATCAGATTGGCGTTCTGAATGGCCTGCCCCGACGAGCCTTTCGTCAGGTTGTCCAACACAGCCACCACCACGGCGCGGCCCGGAATCCGGTCTGCGATCACGCCTATATGGCAGTAGTTAGACCCTGCAATGTCGCGCGTCGAGGGGAGTGCGCCAAAGGGTAGCACCTGCAAGAACGGCTCGGCGGCATAGGCGTCGGTCAGGGTTTGGTGAATGACCTTGGCATCGCCCTGCACATAGGTCGTCGCCAGAATCCCGCGATTCATCGGCAGAAGGTGCGGCGAGAACTGAATATGAACTGGCCGACCGGCGAGTTTAGCAAACTCCTGATCGAACTCGCCCAGATGGCGGTGCTTGCCGCCCATCGAATAGGTGTGCGTGCCGCCCGAAAGCTCGGCGTGCAGCAAGTTTTCTTTCAAGCTCCGCCCTGCCCCCGACACCCCGGCCTTAAGGTCGATCAGGATGTTATCCAGGTCAATCACCCCCGCCGAGATCAACGGCCGCAAGGCAAACTGCCCCGTCGCCGCGTTGCAGCCGGTGCCTGCGACAAGCCGGGCATTGCGGATCTCGTCCCGGTAAAACTCGGTCAGCCCGTAGACGGCTTCTTTCTGCAAATCGACCGCAGTATGCGGCTGGCCATACCATTTCTCGTATTCCGCCGGATCGCGCAGCCGGAAATCTGCCGACAGATCCACGATCTTCAGATTGCGCGGCAGGGCAGATACCACGACTTGCGTCGTGGCGTGGGGCAGCGCGCAGAAACAGAGGTCGACCTGGGAAAAGTCGATCTCGTCAATCTTCTGCAGGCGCGGCAGGTCGAGGTGGCGCAGGAATGGAAACACCTCGGCCATCGCCATGCCCGCTTTGCGATCGGCTGACAGCGCCACGATTTTCATCGCAGGATGGGTGGCGATCAGGCGGACAAGCTCGGCCCCGGTGTAGCCGGATGCTCCGAGAATGGCGATGCGATGGGTCATGGCGGCCTCCGATTTTGGTGGCGCAGATGTGGCGGCTGAGGGGGCCGGATGCAAGTGAAATTATGGTGTCAGGCGCTCGCCCGCCTCAACCCGGAACGGCAAGATATTCTCGCGCGGCGGCAGCGGGCAGATCGCGAAATCGGTGAAGCCGCAGGGGGGCGTGAAGGCGCGGTTGAAGTCGAGGGTGATCTCGTTCTCGGAAGCATCCTCGCCGATCAGGAAGCGTGAGGCCGGGTAAGTCTCGACCCCGCTGGTCTTGTCGCGGATCACGAACATCGGCTTGCCGTCTTTCCAGTGGGTGGCCAGCAGGGTGATGGCGTGGCCGTCGTGGGTGAAATGGGCGGTGTGGGTGAGGTTGACGGTGGTCGGGCCGCCGCCTTTCTGGTCAATGGATTGGGCGACGGGGTTGGGCAGGGCTTGCCAGCGGGCTCGGATGATCAGGGCGGGGTTAACGGGGAAATAGTGGAGGCTGGCTTGCCGTGGCAGGGTCAGGTCGCGGACACGCAGGGCGGGGATATCATCGACGGTATGGAGTTCGAGCAGCAGCGTTCCGGCGCGCAGCTGGGGGAAGCCGCCGGGGGCGGGTTGGAACGGGATGGGGCTTGCGTTCGGGGGTGTCAGGGTTTGGGCGGTGGGGTCGATCAGGCCCAGATGGGCGGGGCCGGTGGAAAGCTGGATTTGATTGTCTGCGGCGTGCCCTACCGTTTGCGGGCCGGGGGTCAGATCGACCCGGTCGGTCAGATTCAGCCAGCCATCCTCGGCTTGCAGGGCGTTCAGGCGGGCGGCGCGGTGTTGGTCGAGAGGGAGCATTTTGGGGGCCTTTGGGTGTGGTCCCAACTCGGGACCTTTTTTTGTTGTTTGGATTCAATAGGATGGAGTGGTGGATTTAAGGATTTGTTAAGGTTTGCATGGCTCACGAAAGGTGCGTGAGATCACGCACCCTACACCGTAGTCGATGCGATCGTCGTGACCAGTCAAAATCTCGGCTACAAAGAATCGCCAGCATCGGCCATGCCAAAGCCGCGTTTCACAAGGGTCGGATCACGCCTAGCAGGGTCTTATTCAATTTGCATTTAATTTGGCTAAGTTAATTCGGCATTGCAAGAGCAGCACCGTTCAAGACTGGCTCACTTTCTCACGCAAGGACTATAAATTCTTCCGATATGCGGAGATGATTTGGACGGATTGCGGAAGGCTGCCGCGATTGCGCAACTACTCCGATCAAATCTGTATGTTGGTCGTTCGGAGCGCTCCGCGGGGAGTATTTCCGCCAATGTGAAGTTGGCATTTCGAGGCGGTAGGGAGCGGCCCCCCCCTTACCCTACAGAGCCGAGTTCTGCGACCAGGTCACGCCGCTTCGAACACCACTTTCTTGCGCAAAAATTGCGTGGCTTTGTTCGAGACATAAGCGGGATCGCCAGTGGTGATGAATTTGCTCTCTTTGCCCCGCCCCAGCATCTCCGGGCGGCGGGTGAGGTAGTCGGCGAGGCTTTCGGCGACGAGGTTGGCTTGGGAGTAAACTTTCACTTCCGGCCCCAAGGCTTCGGCGAAGGTTTTTTCCATCAGCGGGTAGTGGGTGCAGCCCAGAACCGCGGCTTGTGGGTGCGGCATCCGGCGTTTCAGGGCCTCGACATGGCTGCGCACCAAGGCTTCGGCGAGAATTTCGTCGCCTTGTTCGATAGCATCAACGACGCCGCCGCAGGGTTGCGCCTCGACATCGACGCCGATGGCGCGGAAGGCGAGTTCGCGCTGGAAGGCGCGGGAGGCGACGGTTGCGGGGGTGGCGAACAGGGCGACATGCTTCACCGTCACCTCGCGCGGCGGCGAGTTGTCGCCCCATTGCCGTTCGGTCAGCGCCTCGATCAGCGGCACGAACACGCCGAGGACGCGCTTTTCGGGCGGCAGCCAGGTCTCTTGCATCCGCTTCAGCGCTGCGGCCGAAGCGGTGTTGCAGGCGAGGATCACCAGATCGCAACCCTCGGCCCACAGCCGTTCGACGGCGGCGCAGGTCAGGTTGAAGATGTCGTCATGCGTGCGGACACCGTAGGGGGCATGGGCGTTGTCACCGAAATAGATGAAGGGCGTGTCGGGCAGACGCTTGGTCAGCGCGTCCAGCACTGTCAGCCCGCCGATACCAGAATCAAAAACGCCAACCGCCATGGTGCCCCCCTGCCCGCCTTCGCAGTCTTGAGGCTGCGGTTTAGCGGGATTTGTATTTCGCCTCGAACTCGTAGCCCAAAGCATAAGAGGGAAGTGGCGCAGGCGAAAGGGCGTAGGTGGCCTGACGCAGGGTTTCCATCATCGCGGTAGGGTCGGATTTCAGCGCGTCAATGGTTTGTGCGGGGATCGGGTTGCCGATGACAAGGCGCACTGGGGTGTCGGTGCGGGATTTGAACTCTTTCAGCAGCATGGCGACGCGCAGATTGGCGTGGATGCGCGAGGCGAGTTGGAACAGGCGCGAGTTATGGCCCTCGAAATAGATCGGCACCACGGTGGCATTGGATTTGGCAATCATCTTGGCGGTGAAGTTGCGCCAGCTTGGGTCCATCGGGCGCGAGAAGGGTTTGAGCGAGGTTGAGACGGTGCCGCCGGGAAAGATGCCGATGGCGCCGCCTTGGCCAAGGTATTTCAGGGCGGTCGCGCGGGTTTGCAGGTTGATGCGGGTGGCTTCTTTGGTTTCATCAAAGGAAATTGGCAGCAGGACCTTGCTCAGCGCATCGGCACGGCGGAATACGGCGTTCGACAGGATGCGGAAATCACCGCGCATGGCGTCGAGGATATGCCCCAGCATCAGCCCGTCCAGGATGCCGTAGGGGTGATTGGCGATCAGCACCAGCGGGCCGGTTTTGGGGATGTTGGAAAGCGCGCCTGCAGTGATGTCGAGCGACAGGCCATAGCGTTCCGGCATGACCTGCCAGAACGAGCGGCCTTGCGCGATCTCTGCTTCATAGCCCGTCGCGCGGTTGATCAAATGGCGGCGGCCCGAGACGTTTTCCAGCACGCGGATCAGCGCGCGCCCGGGCCGGGTGCGGGCCGAGGTGGCGTAAGTGATGTCACGGGTGAGATTGCTGTGCAGCATGAAAAGCCTCTGGCGTTGCATGGGCGGAATGGCAGATTTGCGGCAGGGTAATGGCTGTGCATGACGCTGGAATGACAGCGCTGCGGCGATTTGGCGGGCAGATAGGGGGAATAATTGCCGATTTACCCGGTTTACAGGGCGGAATTTGTGCATAGATAAGCCGGCTTATGGTATCATACGCGAAATAAACCGAGGGACAGATGGACTGGGACAAGCTGCGCATTTTTCATGCGGTTGCCGAAAAGGGCAGCCTGACCCATGCGGGCGATGTGCTGCACCTGTCGCAATCGGCGGTCAGCCGGCAGATCCGGGCGCTGGAGGAAAGTCTTTCGGTGACGCTGTTTCACCGCCATGCGCGCGGGTTGATCCTGACCGAACAGGGTGAGTTGCTGTATGATGCGACGCAAGCCATGGTCAAACGGCTGGATGCCACAGCGGCTCGGATCAGGGACAGCGAGGATGAGGTGTTTGGCGAGTTGCGGGTGACGACAACGACCGGGTTCGGCACTTTGTGGTTGGCCCCGCGCCTGCCTGCGCTTTACAAGAAATACCCCAGCCTGAAGATTGACCTGATGCTGGAGGAGCGCGTGCTGGATCTTCCGATGCGCGAGGCAGATGTGGCCATTCGGATGAAAGAGCCCTCTCAGGCCGATCTGATCCGCAAGCGGTTGATGAACATTCGGATGCGGCTTTATGCGACGCCGGAGTATCTGGCCGAACACGGCACGCCCTTGACGATGGATGATTTCACCCAACACCGGCTGATCTGCCAACATGCTGGGACGGCGCAGGTGGCGGCGGGCGCCAATCTGGTGGCCGATCTGATGAGCCATGACATCCCGTCTACGCTGACAGTGAACAACTATTTCGGCGTGTTGCAGGGGGTGTTGAACCATCTGGGCATCGGGGTGCTGCCGGATTATCTGACTGAGGATTTCCCGCATCTGGTGCGGGTGCTGCCCGAGACGGAATCGACGGAAGTGCCGGTGTTTCTGGCCTACCCCGAGGAGTTGCGGCATTCCAAACGCGTCTCGGCGTTTCGGGACTTTGTGCAGGAAGAGATTTTCGCGTTTCGGAAGCGGCAGCAGTTGTAGGCTGGAGTGTGTCCACGCGTGGACACGCGGTCGGCAATATATGAATCAGGGGGTTATGTCCCCTTGATCAGGTTTTGTTAAGGTTTGCCCCGCCCGTTTTGCGCTTTGAAACGGGTGGACGTTACGCAAAAAAGGGCGTGCGCTTGATGGCACGCCCTATGGACATACCTCTTGAACAGCCTGTTTTGGCCATTTGGACGGCGCTGCCGGGTGGCAAAGGAATCAATACGAGATGCGTGGATACTCCAGCAGTTTGAGGACACACAGAAGCTTGCCCACGCGCTGGATCAATTGGGCATTTCTTATTCTTGGCACAAGGTTGTTCCATTCGTCGGCGCGCTGATACCCGAACCGGAGGTGCATGATCCTCGGGCTGTGGTGATGTTTGGGTCTTATACGCTGTGGCGATATGCGGAATCCAAGGGGCTGACGCCGGGTGTGTTCCGAATAAAACCATTCGTTCACGAAATGCCTTGGCAGACCTATATGCTCAATGGACCCGACGCTATTTTTCTTACCGTCAGTGACATCGACAGCAAGTTACCCCAAGCAGATCAACATTGGTTCATCCGCCCCGTCGCAGACAGCAAGGAACAGGCGGGAAGTGTCCGAGCAGTGGCAACAATTCGTGAAACCGCGCGCAAGGTCATGGCTCTTGATCCTGACGAAATTCCGAATGGGTCGTTGCGGCCAGACACGCTGATGATGCTGACGCCCCCTGCTCGGATTCTGAAAGACTGGCGCATATGGATCGTGGACGGCCAAGTCATCACTTATTCGTTGTACAAGGAAGGCGCGAGGGTAACTTACCGTCATGAGATCGACGCGGATGCGCTTGCCTTCGCGCAAAACATGGCTCGACTGAACCCAGCTTACTCCCCAGCCTATGTGATGGATATTTGTCGGACCGAGGACGGGCTGCGCCTACTAGAGACGAACTGTATCAATGCGGCTGGCTTTTACGCCGCTGATTTGGTGCGGTTGGCTGAGGTCATCGACGCAATAGCGTGACAATTACACATATCAGCCTCGCCATTTTGGGCGTTGAGGCGGACGTGGTGGTGTCCTCAGATGTGATGTGCCTTTCGCCGGGATCGTATGGTGGCCAGCGCCGTTCCATACGATAGCAGGGGCAACTAGCCACACAAAATTGACCATCCAGTCAAAGCTATGCGCCCGGCGCATGGCGGCAATGCTGCGGGTGCAGCCTGTTCTTTATTGAGGCAAAACAGCCATAGGTATACACACCGCCATGAAGCAGCAGTCGAGTTTACTCTTGTTGCTTCATACCTCCCTGTTGGACTTGGCCGAGCGAAAGCTCGGCCTTTTTTTTTGATTTTGGGGACATTTTTTCTAACTGCCCGTCCAGCAAGCAGATTTTTGGCCGCTATGGTGCAAATTGCTGCATGTGCGAGATGGGTGGGGGTAGCGCGTGGGTTGCGCGGGTGGAAAAGCGATTCGTCGGCGCACGGACAGATGGGGTGGCCTTGCGTGAAATAATTGCGGGAATTTGGCCCCGGCCCTTCCCCTGTTGGCGCGCTTGGCCTATGACGCGCGCAACTCTCATCATTGTCGGGGATTGTCATGACCGAACCTGCCATCACGCCTGATCTGATCGCAAAGCATGGCATGAAGCCGGATGAGTATCAGCGGCTCCTGGACATCATCGGGCGCGAGCCGACCTTCACTGAACTGGGGATTTTCTCGGCGATGTGGAATGAGCATTGCAGCTATAAATCCTCGAAGAAATGGTTGCGCACGCTGCCGACCACCGGGCCGCAGGTGATCTGTGGGCCCGGCGAGAATGCGGGCGTCGTGGATATTGGCGATGGCCAAGCGGTGATCTTCAAGATGGAGAGCCATAACCACCCGTCTTATATCGAGCCGCATCAGGGCGCGGCCACCGGCGTGGGCGGGATTTTGCGCGACGTGTTCACCATGGGCGCGCGACCGATTGCGGCGATGAACTCGCTGTCGTTCGGCGTGCCGAGCCATCCAAAAACTGCGTATCTGGTGAAGGGCGTGGTTGAAGGCGTGGGGTCTTATGGCAATGCGTTTGGGGTGCCGACGGTTGGGGGCGAGGTGCGCTTTCACAAATCCTATAACGGCAACTGTCTGGTGAACGCCTTTGCTGCGGGCTTGGCGGATGCCGACAAGATTTTCTACTCGGTGGCCTCGGGCGTGGGGATGCCGGTGGTTTATTTGGGCGCGAAAACGGGCCGTGATGGCGTGGGCGGGGCGACGATGGCCAGCGCCGAGTTTGACGATACGATCGAGGAAAAACGCCCGACGGTGCAGGTCGGCGACCCCTTCACCGAAAAGCGGCTGCTGGAGGCTTGTCTGGAGTTGATGGCCTCGGGCGCAGTGATTTCCATTCAGGATATGGGGGCTGCGGGGCTGACGTGTTCTGCGGTGGAGATGGGCGACAAGGGCGGTTTGGGGATCAAGCTGCAACTGGATGACGTGCCGCAGCGCGAAACCAATATGACCGCCTATGAGATGATGCTGTCCGAGAGCCAAGAGCGGATGCTGATGGTTCTGAAGCCAGAACTGGAAGACGTGGCGCGGGCGATTTTCGTCAAATGGGATCTGGATTTCGCGATTGTCGGGGAGACTATTCCCGAAGATCGGTTCCTGATCCTGCATGGCAATGAGGTGAAGGCGGATCTGCCTTTGTCGAAGCTGTCGTCGTCGGCACCGGAATATGATCGGCCTTGGGTGGAGACTCCGGCGGCGGCACCCTTGGGTGAGGTGCCTGTGATTGGCGCGATTGCCGGGCTGCGGGCGCTGATTTCCAGCCCGAACTACGCGCAGAAGGCTTGGGTTTACGAGCAGTATGACAGCATGGTCGGTGCCGATACGGTGGTGGCGCCGGGCGCAGGTGCGGGTGTGGTACGGGTGCATGGCACCGGCAAGGCGCTGGCGTTCACCTCGGATGTGACGCCGCGCTATGTCAAGGCGAACCCGTTTGAGGGTGGCAAGCAGGCGGTTGCCGAGGCTTACCGCAACCTGATCGCTGTGGGGGCCAAGCCTCTGGCTACTACAGACAATCTGAACTTCGGCAACCCGGAAAAGCCCGAGATCATGGGGCAGATGGTGGGGGCGATCAAGGGCATCGGCGCGGCTGTGGCGGCGCTGGATATGCCGATCGTGTCGGGCAACGTCAGCCTATATAACGAGACCGATGGCTCGGGCATTTTGCCGACGCCGACGATTGGGGCTGTGGGGATTTTGGCCTCGGTCGATGATTTGATCGCAGGTCGTCCGGTTGCGGGTGACATTGCGCTGGTGGTGGGTGAGACATTTGGCCATCTGGGGCAGTCAGCGCTGCTGGCTGAGGCGTTCGGGATCGAGGCGGGCGATGCGCCGCGTGTTGATCTGGAAGCCGAACGCGCCAATGGCGATTTCATTCTTGCCAACCGCAAGGCGCTGCGGGCTTGCACCGATCTGGCCGATGGCGGGCTGGCGCTGGCGGCATTCGAGATGGCTGAGGGCGCGGGCCTCGGGGTGTCGTTGATCGCGGGCGATGTGGCGACACTGTTCGGCGAGGATCAGGCGCGCTATCTGGTGGCTGCGGATGAAGCCGGGGCGGCAAAGCTGGAGGCTGCGGCGTTGACCAGTGGCGTCGAGGTGATCCGTGTCGGGCGGTTCGGCGGTGATGTGGTGGATTGTGGTGGGGACAAGGCTAGCTTGGCCGAGCTGTCGAACCTCTATCGTGGCGCGTTCGAGAAGGCTGTTGGCTGATGCTGCGGCCCGCCACGGCGCAAGACCTTGACTTGATCAAGGCGCTTTGGCTGGCTGAGGAACGCTATATCGACCCGCCAGAGCCGCTTCAGATCGCAGAGGCAGCAGAGGCGGGGCTGCTGTTTGTGTGGCAGTTGGACGATGCGGTTGCAGGCTTTGCAGCGCTGAAGCGCTGGCATCCGGGCGTGTTCAGTCTGGCGGCGGTTGTCTCGACCAAACCCGGTCAGGGACGCGCCTTGGTGCGGGCAGTGCAGGCGCAGGTGTTTACGGCGCTTGGCGGTCATCGGTTGGGGTTGGACACGACCTATGACAATGCCAAGGCGCTGCATCTGTTTGAAACCACGGGCTTTATCCGTGAGGGTGTGATGCGTGAGTGCTGGCAGCGCCCGGATGGTGAATGGGCCGATTGCATCTTTATGGCTATCCTGAAACGGGACTGGCAACCATGAAACTACGCCCTGCCCTGCCTGCCGATTTCGGCTTTATCCGTGGTCTTGCCGGGCGCGCGGAATACGCGCCTTTCATCACCGATGATGATGAGGCAAAGCTCGCCAGCTATCTGACCGACCCCGCGGCGCGGTTGCTGATCTGGCAAGACGATCAGGGGCCGCGTGGCTTTGCGCTTTATGCGGTGCCACAAGATGGCGCGGGCGTGGTCGAGTTGCGCAGGCTGGCGCTGGATATGGCCGGACGTGGTGAGGGTCAGGCATTTTTGCGCGCGATGATTGATTATGCATTCCAAGAGCTTGCAGCACAAAGGCTGTGGCTGGATGCCTCGGGTGAGAATTTGCGGGCGCAAGCGGCCTATGCGCGCGCCGGGTTCACGCTGGAAGGCCGCTTGCGCGGGCATTGGTATCGGCCTGCGTTGGGGCGGGTGGTGGATATGATGCTGTATGGCATGATGCGGGATGAATGGCGGGCGAAACCTTAGGCCCGCCCGCCACATCATTCATCTCTGCGGCTTATCGTTGTGGAGTGGCCACGATCAGCGCAACCAGACGGCGCACCAGTGGCAGCACCAGCAGCAAGGTGGGAAAGGCGATCAGCCAGGACATGCCCCAACTGCGCATCCATTGCGTGGCAAAGCCTGCCACCGGGCCAAGTGCCATAAGGGTGGCGATGCAAGAGACAACGAAAGTCATCAGGATAGACAGCAGCAAGGGCAGAATGATCGCCGCAAAGCGCGGCGGCAGTTTGCGAAAGCCAGAGTTGGAGTGAACGTCAGACACAGGATATTCCCTTTGCACAATGCCCATATCGGGGCCAAAGCCGCCAATCTTGGGACATGATGCGTTGCCTGACGTCAGACGCTTACGGTCGGTTTCCCGACACGGTTTAAATGCCCAGAGGCGGCGCAGATGTCAAGCGCCCGGCGCAGATTGGCCCCTTGCAGCGCCCCTGCCCCGGCCTTACATTTGGGGCAATATATTCAGGAGTGCGCAATGGCCATCGAAGCCCATGAGATTGAAGCCTTGATCCGCGCGGCCTTTCCTGCCGCCAAGATCACCGTGCAGGGCGACGATGGCGCGCATTTCTCGGCCGAGGTGATTGATGCAAGCTTCAAGGGGATGAACAGGGTGCAACAACAGCGCGCGGTTTATGCCAGTTTGAAGGGCAAGATGGATGGGCCGAGTGGCGCACTGCATGCGCTGGCGCTGACGACGAAAGCTGCGGAGTGAAGTTTGAAATGGCTGTTGTTGACAGTCTTTTGTCGATGAAGTCGGCAAGTAACAATGAAGGATGTCGGGCATGACTGCTCTGGATACGATCAAAGACACTGTAACGAAAAACGACGTGGTGCTGTTCATGAAGGGCAGCAAGATGATGCCGCAATGCGGGTTCTCGTCGAAGGTGGCGGGGATTTTGAATTATTTGGGCGTCGAATACACCGATGTGAATGTGCTGGCGGATGCGGAAATCCGGCAGGGGATCAAGGAATTCTCGGATTGGCCAACGATTCCGCAGCTTTACGTCAAGGGCGAGTTCATCGGTGGCTGCGACATTGCCATCGAGATGACGCTGTCGGGCGAGTTGGATACGCTGCTGGAGACGAATGGCGTGGCGTTTGACAAGGCGGCAGCGGACAAGATCCGCGAAGCCAACGCTGGCTGATCTGGTGGAGCGGGGGCCAGCCCCCGCGCCCCCGGGATATTTAAGGACAGATTAAAGCAAATTTTAATCAAATGCCGTGTGGTTTGGCGTTTGATTATTGGGCTTTGCAATCTTCGTACAGCACGGTTTCCTTGCCGCCTTTGGTGCCGTCTTTCCAATAAAGTGTGCCGGTATCGCCCTTTGTCCACCAGACGTAATTCGAGCCATCCGACGGCCAGCCATAGCGCGCGCCCGAGGCGGATTCTTCGACCAGCAGGTTCACGGTTTCGCCGTTGACGGTGAGTTTCACATCGTCATTGCTTCCATAAACTGCGCTGAGTTTCGCGCCGTCTGCGCAAAGATAGCGCGTTGTGCCATCGGCCGTGACCGGCGCCTCGCCTTGTGGCGTGCAGGCAGTGAGGCCGAGCAACACGGCAGACAGGCGCATCATTGCAGGCGATCCTCGATAGACGCGGCCATCGCTTCGGCGCGGGCGGCGATTTCGGCGAGGGTTTCGCGCAGGCCTGGGGGAACAACGGCGACTTCGATCTTTTCACGCTCGGGCTGCGGGCGGGCTTCGATCTCGGCCAGTTTCAGTTTGAGCTGGCGGTTTTCATCCTCGATTGCGGCGGTTTTGTCTGCCAGCATCAGGCCTGCCATCAGCAGCATCCGCGATTCCGGCAAACGGCCCATTTGCGCGACCAGCGGGGCCGCTTCGGCGTCGAGCATCGCGGCAGCGCCGCGCAGGAAATGCTCCTCGCCCGGTTGGCAAGAGACGGTGAAATTGCGCCCGCCGATGGAGATTTCGATATCAGGCATTGGCGGCGGCCTCCTCGATCAGCGGGTTCAGGGCGGCGATGATGTCGGACAATTCTTCGGCCTCGGCGGCGCGGGCGGCGCGCAGGGCGTCGAGTTCGGTCAGCATGGCGTGGTTGATATGCTCAGGCTCGGTCACGCCCAATTCGGCGACATCGCGCAGGGCGGCGAGTTCTGCGTTCAGCGTGGCGGTGCTGTTGCGCAAAAGCTCTAACTCATCGGCCTGGGCTGCGACTTGCGCATTGAGGGCGGAAATCTTTTCGGTCAGGGCGGCTTTCGCGGCTTCGTCCTTTTGATGCACGGCACGCAGGCGTTCTTGCAGTTGCGCGTTGAGCATGCGTTCTTCGTCAAGTTTTTCGTTCAGCACCGCGAAATCGCTTTCGGGCAGCATCGCGGTGGGATTGTCGGACGGCATGGGCACGGCGGCGGCAAGGCTTTCCACCCCGCGCCCGATGCGGGCCATGGCGGCGGTGATGCGCCGCTCCAGCTCTGCGATATCCTGCATGGGTGTTGGCCCTTTCTGTTTCTTCAGCGCTTGCCCTGCCCCATCGCATGCCGCGAATCGGCAAAGCCCGCGTTTCGGTTGATCTTAGCGGCTTGGCGCGGGGCCGTCTTGTCTTTTGCGTCCAAGGCCTTGCGGGGCGCGCTTGATCTTGCCGCACGGGCTGTTATGCAGCTTTCAGCCCACCCAATTTCATTGACAGGACATCAGCCTTGGATATCCAGACGCTTCGCACCGCTCACCCTGACCATTGGATGCGCGCCGCCGCCATTCGCACGCTGACTTTGGACGCCGTTGCCGCCGCCAACTCGGGCCATTCCGGGATGCCGATGGGGATGGCGGATGTGGCCACCGTGTTGTTCGAAAAGCACCTGAAGTTTGATCCGAAAGCACCGCGTTGGGCGGATCGTGACCGGTTCATCCTGTCGGCGGGCCATGGCTCGATGCTGATTTACAGCCTGCTGTATCTGACCGGCTATGCCGATATGACGCTGGAGCAGATCAAGAACTTCCGCCAATGGGGCGCGATCACGGCGGGGCACCCGGAATATGGCCATGTGGCGGGGGTGGAGACCACCACCGGGCCGCTGGGTCAGGGCATTGCCAATTCGGTGGGCTTTGCGATTGCCGAAGAAAATCTGCGCGCGCGGTGGGGGGCGAAGATCTGCGATCACTACACCTATGTGATCGCGGGCGATGGCTGTCTGATGGAAGGTGTGAGCCAAGAGGCGATTGCGCTGGCGGGTAAGCAGCAACTCAGCCGCCTGATCGTGATGTGGGACAACAACGGCATCACCATTGATGGCAAGGTTTCCTTGTCGGATGTGACCGACCAGCGCGCGCGCTTTGCGGCGAGCGGTTGGAATGTGCTGCATTGCGACGGCCATGATCCGGTGGATATCGACCGCGCGCTGACGGCGGCGAAGAAATCTGACAAGCCGACGCTGATTGATTGCAAGACCCATATCGCCTTGGGCCATGCGGCGCAGGATACTTCGAAGGGCCACGGCGCTTTGACAGATCCTGCACAGATGAAAGCGGCGAAAGAGGCTTATGGTTGGACGTCAGAGCCCTTCGTTATTCCGGCAGCGATCAAGGCGCAGTGGGAAGCATTCGGTGCCCGCGGTGCTGAGGCGCGGGCGGCTTGGGATGCGCGTCTGGCGGCGCTGTCGCCTGCCAAGCAGGCTGAATTTGCGCGGATTTTCGCGGGCGATGTGCCGGCCAAGCTGCCGGCGATCATTCGCGGCGTGAAGAAAGCGGCTACGGAAGCCGGGGCCAAATTGGCGACCCGTTCGGCATCGGAAAAGGTGCTGGCGGCGGTGAACCCGATCTTGCCGGAAACCATTGGTGGTTCGGCGGATTTGACCGGATCGAACAACACCAAGACCGCCGATTTGGGCGTGTTCAGCGCCGAGGATCGCAAGGGCCGTTACGTCTATTACGGCATCCGCGAGCATGGCATGGCGGCGGCGATGAACGGCATGGCGCTGCACGGCGGCGTGCGGCCCTATTCGGGCACGTTCATGTGCTTCACCGACTATGCCCGCCCCTCGATGCGCTTGTCGGCGCTGATGGGGATTCCGGTGGTTTATGTGATGACGCATGACTCGATTGGTTTGGGCGAAGATGGCCCGACGCACCAGCCGGTTGAGCATCTGGCGATTTCGCGTGCCACGCCGAACACCATGGTGTTCCGCCCTGCCGATCTGGTGGAAACCGCCGAGGCTTGGGAGATTGCGTTTTCGTCGAAGAAAACTCCGTCCGTGCTGGCGCTGAGCCGTCAGAACCTGCCGATGGTGCGCAAGACCCATACCAACACCAACATGGTGGCCAAGGGCGCCTATGTGCTGGCCGAGGCCGAGGGTAAGCGTCAGGTCATTCTGATGGCGACGGGTTCGGAAGTGGAAATCGCGCTGAAGGCCCGCGATCTGCTGCAAGCCGAGGGCATCGGCACGCGGGTTGTCTCGGTGCCGTCGATGGAACTGTTCGCGGCACAGGATGAAGCCTATCGCCGCAAAGTGCTACCTGCGGGTCCGGTGCGGGTGGCGATTGAAGCGGGCGTGCGTCAGGGCTGGGATCGCTGGCTGCTGGGCGAGCGCGGCCGCGATGGCAAGGCCGATTTCGTCGGCATGTCGTCTTTCGGGGCCTCGGCCCCGATGGAACGGCTGTACAAAGAGTTTGGCATCACCGCAGAAAACGCGGTGGCCAAGGTCAAAGCGCTGCTGTGATTGTGGTGGGGTAAGGTGGGGTTAAACCCCACCTTACCAGCGCGACGACATTGAAACGAATGGGGCCGCGCTCGGCCCAATCGACATTCAGGCGATTGCGTGCCGCCAGATCCGGGCGGAAACAGGAAACGCACCGCGTTTCCCCGCCCGCGTGGGCCGCTCGGCCCTGAAGTCACCTCAGCGAGAAAACCACTTAGGCCAGTGCCCGACCCGGCGGGCGAGAAGCGCCCGCCATCGGCGGGTCGGGCGCTGGCCGGGCCTTTGAGGCTCGGCGGTCTCACCGGCGACTGCACCGCATGGCGAAGGCGATGGCCTTCGCCAGACTATTCAAGGTGCCAGACTGTCCACAATGAATGTCGATCCGGCTTAATGCGCGGCCTTTTTGCTGCCGGTGAGTGCCGACCAGATCGGCACGATGATCTTGGTGGCAACCGGGATCAGCAACAGGCCCAAGGCCAGCCCGATCACGCCATCGCAGGCGGCGGTGACGGCCCATTCCACCAAGCCAGCGGCTTGCGGCACAGCTTGGGCAGCGGCGACGGCCCAGTGGTGGATGGTGTTGTAGGGTTCGTGCTGACCCAGAACATCCAAGCCATGCACGATGATATTGCCGCCCACCCACAGCATCGCAAGCGTGCCGACGGTGGAGAGAAAGCTCATCAGTTTCGGCATCGCGCTGACCAGACCACGGCCAAAGGCGCGAGCGGCGGCGGTCTTGCGGGTGGCGGCCATGTGAAGCCCGATGTCGTCCATTTTCACGATCAGGGCCACCGCGCCGTAGACGGCGATGGTGATCAGCGTGCCGACGATGGCAAGGGTGATCGCATCCATCCAGAAGCCGCTTTCCGGGATCGCGGCGAGCGAGATCGTCATGATCTCGGCCGACAGAATGAAATCGGTCTTGATCGCGCCTGCGACCTTTTCCTCTTCCAGCCGCGCCGGGTCTTTGGTGTCAAGATCGGCCTCAACCGTGGCATCCTTGTGCGGCACCAGTGCGTGATAGACTTTTTCCGCGCCCTCAAAGCACAGATACGCGCCGCCGACCATCAGCAAGGGCGTGATCACCTGCGGCAGGAACGCATCCAGCGCCAGAAGGCCAGGCAGCAGCAGGATCAGCTTGTTCTTCAGCGAGCCTTTGGCGATGCGGTAGATGATCGGCAGCTCGCGCTTGGCCTCAAAGCCATGCACATATTTTGGCGTCACGGCGGCATCGTCGATCACCACACCCGCCGCTTTTGCCCCGGCCTTGGCCGCAGCCCCGGCAATATCATCAATCGAGGCCGCCGCCACTTTGGCAATCGCCGCCACATCATCCAGAAGTGCCAGTAACCCGCTCATATCCGCCTCATTGCTGTGTCACGTCAGATGTAGTTGCTGCACAGCAGAAAGGCAAAGCCTGTGGCTTGTTAGCGCGAACAAGGGATGTTTGCGATAACATATTGAATTCACGTCGGTTTTAGACTTTTCGTCTGCGCCGCCCTTGCCTATAGCGAAATTGGAAAACCGCTCACGCCCAGGAGATACGCGCATGATTACCATCGGGATCAACGGATTTGGCCGGATTGGCCGCTGCACTTTGGCCCATATCGCCGAGTCTGCGCGCAACGATGTGCAAGTGGTGGCGATCAATGCGACCGGGCCGATTGAGACCAACGCGCATCTGCTGAAATACGATTCGGTGCATGGCCGCTTTCCGGGTGTGGTCAAGGTTTCGGGGAATGAGCTGGATCTAGGCCGTGGTCCGATGCGGGTCATGTCGACCTACAACCCGGATGAGCTGGATTGGGAAGGCGTCGATGTGGTGCTGGAATGCACCGGCAAGTTCAACGAGCGTGAGAAAGCAGCGGTGCATCTGGGGCGGGGTGCCAAGCGCGTGCTGGTCTCGGCCCCTGCCAAGCGGGCGGATATGACGGTGGTGTATGGCGTCAACCATCGCGGGCTGACGGCGGATCATCACGTGGTCTCGAACGCGTCCTGCACGACGAATTGCCTCGCCCCGCTGGCCAAGGTGCTGAATGACAGCATCGGCATTGAAAGCGGCATCATGACCACAATCCACAGCTATACCGGCGATCAGCCGACGTTGGACCGACGCCACAAGGATCTGTATCGCGCGCGCGCGGCGGCGATGGCGATGATCCCGACCTCAACCGGCGCAGGCAAAGCGATTGGCGAGGTGCTGCCGGAACTGGCGGGATTGCTGGATGGATCGTCGATCCGGGTGCCGACGCCCAATGTCTCGGCGGTCGATCTGACGTTCATTGCCAAGAAATCGGTGACGGTGGCCGAGGTGAATGACATCGTGCGTGAGGCCGCTTCGGGCTATATGGGTATGGTGCTGGCCTATGACCCGGAACCGAAAGTATCAATCGACTTCAATCACACGCCACATTCGTCTATCTTCGCCCCAGACCAGACCAAGGTTGTCGGCCGCTCGGTGCGGGTCTTGGCCTGGTATGACAACGAATGGGGCTTTTCCTGCCGTATGGCCGATGTGGCTGGGGTGATGGGACGGCTGCTGCAATAAAGCGGAGATGCCGTGACCGACCGGATTGCTTTGGTGCTGGCCCTGCTGATCGCGGCTGCGATTGGCGCGGATGTTGTGTTGAATAGTGGCGCGGCCTCGGTGTTTTTGCTACGCAAACTCCTCGATCTTGTTCAATATGTGATGATCTGGCGGTAAGGGTAAAAGTTGCCGTTGATTGTCACGCCAATTTCGTGATGTTAGCGCTAGCACAGAGCGCGCGAGTCGCGCCCGTTCCAACGCGCGCCCGCCGCGCTATTTCAGGAGGTTTTTATGGCCGTCAAAGTCGCCATTAACGGATTCGGTCGGATTGGCCGCAACGTGCTGCGCGCGATCATCGAATCGGGCCGCACCGATATCGAAGTGATCGCGATCAACGATCTGGGCCCGGTGGAAACCAACGCGCATCTTTTGCGCTTTGACTCGGTGCATGGCCGCTTCCCGCACAATGTCACCACCACCGCCGACACCATCGACGTGGGCCGTGGCCCGATGCGGGTGACGGCTTTGCGCAACCCGGCTGAACTGCCTTGGGGTGACGTGGATATCGTCATGGAATGCACCGGGATTTTCACCAGCAAGGAAAAGTGCAAGGCGCATCTGGAGAATGGCTCCAAGCGCGTGCTGATCTCGGCCCCCGGTGAAGATGCCGACAAGACCATCGTTTACGGTGTGAACCATGGCACGCTGACCTCCAGCGATCTTGTGGTGTCGAACGCTTCTTGCACCACCAACTGCCTGTCGCCGGTGGCGAAGGTGCTGAACGATGTGATCGGCATTGAAAAAGGCATGATGACGACGATCCACAGCTATACCGGCGACCAGCCGACGCTGGATACCATGCACAAAGACCTGTACCGCGGTCGCGCTGCGGCGCTGAGCATGATCCCGACCTCGACCGGGGCTGCCAAGGCGGTGGGTCTGGTGCTGCCCGAGTTGAAGGGCAAACTCGACGGTTTCGCGATCCGCGTGCCGACCCCGAACGTCTCGGTCGTCGATCTGAAATTCTTCGCCAAGCGCGCCACCAGCGTCGACGAAATCAACGCGGCGATCAAGGCGGCAGCGACTTCGGGGCCGCTTAAGGGGATTCTGGGCTATACCGAGTTCAAGAATGTCTCGTCGGATTTCAACCATGACCCGCATTCGAGCGTTTTCCACATGGATCAGACCAAGGTGATGGACGGCACGTTCTGCTCGATCCTGTCTTGGTATGACAATGAATGGGGCTTCTCGAACCGGATGGCGGATACCGCAGTGGCGATGGGCAAGCTGATCTGACGCTGGACCAAAACGGAATTTGAACAAATTCCGGCACGATTTCTGTTTCAGAAATCGGTTTGGGGGTGCCTTTGGGCGCCCCTTTTTGCTACGGCAGATTTGCACAAGCCATGCACTGGACGCAACGCCGCACCGCAGCATTGGCGGTTGTTGGCGCTAACAGACTTCCTATATCCTGATCATGCGAAGGGGATAAGGCCATCCGGGCCAAGTCATCGCAGAGGAAAAGGAAACACTATGAAATCGCTTATCGCTCAACTGCGCAGTGCTGCTGAAAAACGCGCTCTGTATCGCCGCACCCGTGATGAAATCGCCGGGATGCCGCGCCGGGTTGCGCTGGATCTGGGGATTTTTCCGGAAGATGCCGAGATCATCGCACGCAAGGCTGTCTGGGGCTAAGCCCAGCGACCGATGCGACCATGTGGGGGCCTGACGGCCCCCTTTTTATTTCAGTAATACCAGACCCTTGGCGAAACGGCGCGCGTTGGCGCGGTAGCCTTCGGCGGATTTGTGCAGCCGCGCTTGCGCTTCGCCGTCAAGCTGCCGCACAACCTTGCCGGGGGCACCCATCACCAGCGAACCATCGGGAATCTCTTTGCCTTCGGTGATCAACGCCCCTGCCCCGATCAGACAGCCTTTGCCGATCTTGGCACCGTTCAGCACCGTCGCCCCCATGCCGATCAGACTGCCTGCGCCAATCACGCAGCCATGCAGCATGGCTTTGTGGCCGATGGTGCAATCGGCACCGATGATCAGCGGATAGCCCATGTCGGTGTGCAAAACTGCGTTTTCCTGCACATTGCTGCCGCGCCCGACGCGGATTTCTTCGTTATCGCCGCGCAGCACCGCGCCGAACCAGATATTCGCAGCCTCCTCCAGCACCACTTTGCCGATCAGCACGGCGGAGTCGGCGACCCAGGCCTCGGGGCCGATTTCGGGGGAGATCCCGTCAAGAGAATAGATCATCGCGCGTCAAACTCCTTGTTGAGGCCCCGGACGAAATCCGAAAGGTCGGGCTGGCGGTCGCGCTTCAGGCGTTCGGCTTGAAGAATGGCGATCAACTCGTTGAAAGCACTGTCGATATCGCGGTTGATGATGACATAGTCATATTCGGCCCAATGGCTGATTTCATCTCGGGATTTCGCCATCCGACCGGCGATGATCTCATCACTGTCTTGCGCGCGGGCACGCAGGCGGCTTTCCAGCTCGGCAATCGAGGGCGGCAGGATGAAGATCGACACCACATCCCGGCCCAGCGAGGAATTGCGGATCTGCTGGCCGCCCTGCCAATCAATATCAAACAGCGTGTCGCGGCCTTCCTGCATCGCGGCCTCGACCGGGGCTTTCGGGCTGCCGTAGAGATTGCCGAACACTTCGGCATGTTCCAGCATCTGCGCGGTCTGCACCATCGCCTCAAATTCGGCGCGGCTGTGGAAGTAATACTCGCGGCCATCCACCTCGCCGGGGCGGGGCTGGCGGGTGGTGGCGGAAACCGAAAACCGCAAGCTCGGGTCCCATTGCATCAGCCGCCGGGCGAGCGTCGATTTGCCCGCACCCGAAGGCGAGGACAGGATAAGCAAAAGACCACGGCGCGCCATTTTCTATTCCACGTTTTGAACCTGTTCGCGCATTTGGTCTATCACCGTCTTGAGGTCAAGCCCGATGCGGGTCAGGCCAAGGCTTTGCGATTTCGAACACAGTGTGTTGGCCTCGCGCATGAATTCCTGCATCAGAAAATCGAATTTGCGGCCGATTTGCCCCGGTTCGGACAGCAGGCTGCGGGCAGCCTCGACATGGGCGCGCAGGCGGTCAAGTTCTTCGGTGACATCGTTTTTCACCGCGATCAGGGCGAGTTCCTGGGTCAGCCGCGCCTCATCCACGCCATCGGCGTTGGCCAGCACGCGGGCAAGCGCATCGCGTAAGGTCGCGGGAGCAACCGTTCGGCGGGCTTCGGCCTCGGTCGCGGCTTGCGCGGTGAGGTCGGCGATCTTGGTCAGTTGCGCCGCGATGACATTGTGCAGCGCCTCGCCCTCGGCGGCGCGCATGGCTTTGAAATCGGCCAACAGGGCTGGCAGATCGGCCAAAAGGGCGGACCGCAACGCCGTTGTGTCAGCATCCGCGCTATTGGCATCCTGCACGCCGCGCACGCCCAGCACATCGGCCGAGGTCGGCTGCCCTAAGGTGACGCCCGCGGCCATGGCGGCATCTTCGATCTGCACCAATGCCGCCAGCACCGCTGACAGCGTGGCTGGGTTCAGCCGCAGCGCCTCTGCGGCACCATCACCGCCTTCACGCGTGACCTTCAACGACAGGCTGACATTGCCACGATGCAGCGCCTTTGCGATCTCTGCCCGCAGCGCAAGTTCCAGCCCGTCAATCCAATCGGGCAGCCGCAGGCGCAGATCAAGCCCCTTGCCGTTGACCGACCGGATGTCCCAAGCCCAGGCATAGCCCAGCCCCTGCCCTTTGCGCGCAGCAAAGCCTGTCATCGAAACGGTCATCCTGCGATCCTTCTGCTTTGGCCGGTGTGGTCTTGGGTGTTTACCATTTGCCCAGATTGTCGGCGAAAACCGCGGCAACTGGTGTATGTTAATATCTCAGTAAGCAATCTTGAGTTGCAACCGCGCACGTCAGGATTGTCGTTTCTCGCCTGGTTCTGGAGGCCTACGATGTTAACTTTCTTTGGTAAAGGCCCACATGGCAAGGGCGCAGATCGCGCAAGTGCTGTGGCAGAGTTGCTCGCACCTTTGCAGCAGGTGCGCGGCTATTGGGAGGCGTTGCGGACGCAGGGCGGCTTGCCGCGGCGTGGGCAGGTTGATCCGCGCGGGATGGCCGATTGTCTGGACAAGGTATTTCTGATCGAACAGATCGCGCCGGGATTGGCGCGGTTTCGGCTGGCGGGGATGGTGCTGAACGATCTGTTGGGCATGGATGTGCGAGGGATGCCGCTGTCGTCACTGTTCGAGCCGGTGGCACGGGCGCGGATTGGGGATGCGCTGGATCAGGTGTTCGCGGCCTCGGCCAGTCTGGACATCTGGTTGGAGGCCGAGCGTTCGCTGGGCCGCCCGGCCTTGTCGGGGCGGATGCTGTTGCTGCCGCTGGCCCCAGTGGCAACCGAGCCAAGGCTGGCGCTGGGGTGTCTTGTGACCGAGGGGGCGCTGGGGAGGCAGCCTCGGCGGTTTGCGATTTCGGGGTTGGTGCGGGAAGTCTTGGCCGAAACCGGGGCGCAGGTGATGCCGGATGCGCCGCTGGCACCGCCGCGCAGTTCCGGGCGGCCCGATCTGCGGCTGGTGCATTCGCGCGACTGAGGGCAAGGGGGCGTATCCGCCCCCTGGGGGCGCCTCACCCCCGTGGCTGTTTCACGAGGCGGGATATGAAAAAAGGCGGGGATTTCCCCCGCCTTTCTGTTGAAAGGGATCGCTGTCTTACAGCGCGACGCGGCGGGCTGCTTCACGCTGCGACGAAAGTTCTTCCGACACAAGGAACGCCAATTCCAGCGATTGCGAGGCGTTCAGGCGCGGGTCGCAAGCGGTATGGTAGCGGTCGGCAAGGTTTTCATCCGACACAGCGCGCAGGCCGCCGGTGCATTCGGTCACGTCTTGGCCGGTCATTTCGAAATGCACGCCACCGGGGATGGTGCCTTCGGCTTTGTGGATCTGGAAGAATTCGCGGACCTCGCGCAGCACCGATTCAAACGGCCGGGTTTTATAGCCCGAGGCCGCTTTGATGGTGTTGCCGTGCATCGGGTCGCAAGACCAGACCACGTTCGCGCCTTCTTCCTGCACGGCCTTGATCAGACGCGGCAGGTTTTCACCCACTTTGCCCGCGCCAAAGCGCGCGATCAGGGTCAGGCGGCCTGCTTCGTTTTGCGGGTTCAGCTTGGCCATCAGCACTTTCAGATCATCGGCGGTGGTGGTCGGGCCGCATTTCAGACCGATCGGGTTCAGCACGCCACGCGCAAATTCAACATGCGCGCCGTCGGGCTGACGGGTGCGGTCGCCGATCCAGATCATATGGCCGGAGCCTGCGACGTTCTGGCCAGTGATGCTATCGACGCGGCAGAGGGCTTCTTCATATTCCAGCAGCAGCGATTCGTGGCTGGTGTAGAAATCAACCGTGGCCAGCGACGGGGCGCTGTCCGAGGTGATGCCCGCCGCGTTCATGAAATCGAGCGCATCAGAGATGCGGTTCGACAACTCGCGGTAGCGCTCGGCCTTGTCATGCTCGGCAAAGCCAAGCGTCCAGGAGTGGACGCGGTGGATGTCGGCAAAACCGCCGGTCGAGAAGGCGCGCAGCAGGTTCAGGCTGGCGGCGGCTTGGGTATAGGCTTGCAGCATCCGCGACGGATCGGGGCGACGCGCCTCGACCGTGGCGTCAAAGCCGTTGATGATGTCACCGCGGTAGGATGGGTATTCGACGCCGCCGATCATCTCGGTATTGGCCGAGCGCGGCTTGGCGAATTGGCCTGCCATGCGGCCGACCTTGATCACCGGCACTTTCGCGCCATAGGTCAGCACCACCGCCATTTGCAGCATGACGCGGAAGGTGTCGCGGATGTTGTCGGCCGAGAATTCGGCGAAACTTTCGGCGCAGTCACCGCCCTGCAGCAAGAACGCTTTACCCTCACCCGCCAAGGCCAGTTGTTTCTTCAGCTTGCGGGCTTCGCCTGCAAAGACCAGCGGGGGATATTTGGCCAGTTGCGCCTCAACCGCGTTGAGGGCTGCGGTGTCCGGATAATCAGGCATCTGCACACGCGGTTTTGCGCGCCAATCCGATTTCGTCCATCCTTTGGTCATGGGAGTTCCCCCTCCGTTAGCGATACCGGGGCGGTATAAGAAAATTATGGCGGAAAGCAAAGAGCGAAAGCCGCCGATTATGGCGTGATCGCCCTTGCAGAGGTGCGTTTTTCCTGTTTCCTTGCGTCGAAACCGACACAATCAGGTCGCATCATGCCCGCCCCTTCGCGCAAAGCCACCCAGGTAGAAAAAGAGGACGCGCCGCGGCGCTTCGTGTTTCTGCTGCTGGACAAGTTCACCATGATCAACTTCGCAGGCGCTATCGAGCCGTTGCGACTGGCCAATCATGTGATGGGCTTTCCGGTTTACACTTGGGCTTTGTGTGGTGAAGGCGGGGTGGAAAAGACCTGTTCAAATGGCGCGACGTTCAAGTTGGATTTCGGGCTGGATGAAGTTGACCGCGAAGACACCATTCTGGTTTGCGGCGGCATCGAGATTCAAAAGACCACATCCAAGCCGGTGATCGGCTGGCTGCGGCGCGAGGCGCGGCGGGGGGTGGCGATTGGTGGGCTTTGCACCGGGGCCTATGCTTTGGCAAAGGCCGGTCTGCTGGATGGCAAGAAAGCGACGATCCATTGGGAGAACCAGGACGGTTTTGCCGAGGAGTTCGAGGAGGTCAAGCTGACCAAATCGGTGTTCGTGATGGATGGCAACCGCTGGTCTACCGCCGGGGGGATTTCGTCGATTGACCTGATGCTGCGCATCATTGCGTCAGACCATGGCGAGGATCTGGCGAATAATGTCGCCGACCTGATGATCTATTCCACCATCCGCACCGATCAGGACACGCAACGGCTGTCGATCCCGACGCGGATCGGGGTGCGGCATCCGAAGCTGAGCCAGGTCATTCAAATGATGGAAAACGCCATCGAAGACCCGCTGAGCCCTGCCGATCTGGCCGAGGATGTCGGCATGTCGACCCGGCAGTTGGAGCGGTTGTTCCGCCGCTATCTGAA
This sequence comes from Cypionkella sinensis, assembly GCF_042646385.1. NCBI lineage: Bacteria > Pseudomonadati > Pseudomonadota > Alphaproteobacteria > Rhodobacterales > Paracoccaceae > Cypionkella > Cypionkella sinensis. The sequence goes on from NZ_JBHRTO010000001.1 coordinate 1,097,701, forward strand.
CCGTTCGCCCAAGCGGTATTACATGGAGTTGCGGCTGCAAAAGGCGCGCAACCTGCTGATGCAGACCGATATGAGCGTGATCAACGTGGCACTGGCCTGCGGCTTTGCCAGCCCGTCGCATTTCTCGAAATGCTACCGCAGCCACTATAACACCACGCCCTACCGCGAGCGGGGCACCCAAGGGATGCCCAGCCCCGGCATTGGCGTGCGGTTGTCGATTTAATAGCCTTCGTTGCAGAAGGCGGCGGTGATCTCACAGCCGCTGTCGTTTTCGCTGCAAATATCCAGTGCGTTGTCAATCGCGGTGGCTGATGACAGATCAGAAGCCGCGCCCCAGCCATGGCCCTGCCCCACGGCAATCGCGCCGCATTGCTGGAAAACCAACGCGGTGTCGCAATCTTCAGACCCACATTGCTGATAGGCTTCGGTTTCGGCCAGAGTTTCGGTTTCAAAATTGGTGGCGGTTCCCGCGATGCCCGTTGACGGCGAGATGGCGATGGCCGCGTAAAGCCCTTCGGCCCGGGCGGTGGTGGTCACGGCAAGCAGTAGGCAAGTGCTTGCGAACAAGGGCAAAAGTGGTTTGGTCATCAGGCGGGGCAACGCGTCTCTCCGTTCAGGTGTTTTTGTTGGTGATGAAATTCAGGTGTCATGCGGCATAGGGCAAACAGAAGTATTGGGCCAGAATTTCGGGCACGGGTTTGTGCACTTTCCAGCGGATGATACCCAAGGCGGTTGGCAGCGCTTGCCTTGGACCGGCCAAACCGACCCGCTGACCGCGTCTAAAAAACTGAGGCAAGCGGCACAGGCCGCGCGCGACGTTCAGAAAATTCACGGATTGCCCTTGTCTGCCTGCCCTATGCCACTGTTGCACCCGCCCCGCTGCGCTGTCCAGACCATAGGCTCAAGGCGCGTGATGCGTCCCGTGCAGCGGGGTTTGAGAACCGAAAGCGAAGGCAGCCCGTCTGCAAACTACTTTAAGCTGGAAATAAAATGCTTTCCGCTTTAGCCTAATCGCAACCTGCCGCAGGTAGAGCTGATGTATCCGAAGAAATTGTTGTCGTTTTAGACGCTTTTCTTTTCGGAAACCTCACTCTAGGCTCGACGGCAGGATTGCGATCCAACATGGGAGATAACAATGAAAAAACTGCTTTTGGCCACGGCGGCAACCGCCCTTATGGCTGGTGCTGCTTCGGCGGAAGATGTGAAGATCGGCGTGCTGATCGGCTTTACCGGGCCAATCGAATCGCTGACCGGCCATATGGCCAATGCAGCGGAACTGGCGATGTCGGAAGCCAATGCTTCGGGCAAAGCGCTGAACGGCTGGAACTTTGTCTCGGTACGCGCCGATGACACCTGCGGCGACTCGGCAGCTGGCACTGCAGCGGCAGAGCGCATCGTCACCGCAGACGGCGTCAAAGGCATCATGGGCGGCGACTGCTCGGGTGTGACCGGCGCTGTGCTGCAAAACGTGGCGCGTCCGAACGGCATCGTGATGGTGTCGCCCTCGGCCACCTCGCCCGCGCTGTCGACCGCAGAAGATGACGGCCTGTTCTTCCGCACCGCACCTTCGGATGCGCGTGAAGGCGAAGTCATGGCAGACATCCTGACCGAGCATGGCGTGAAGTCGATCGCGCTGACCTATTCGAACACCGACTACGGCAAGGGTCTGGCCGAAGCGATTTCGGCTTCCTTCACCGCCAAGGGCGGCACCGTGACCATCAACATCCCGCACGAAGACGGCAAGGCTGATTACTCGGCCGAAGTTGCTTCGCTGGCGGCGGCTGGTGGCGATCTGCTGGTGGTTGCTGGCTATCTGGACCAAGGCGGCAAAGGCATCATCCAAGCCTCGCTCGACGCCGGTGCCTTCACCAAGTTCGGTCTGCCGGGCGGTATGGTGGGTGACAACCTGCCGAAAGCCATCGGCCCGGCGCTGGACGGCTCCTATGGCCAGGTCGCGCAATCGGACAGCCCCGGTGCAGCGATCCTGATCGAAATGGGCAAAACCAATTCGGCACCGTTCGATGCAACCTCGCCCTATGCGCCGGAATCCTATGACGCAGCGGCGATGATCATCCTGGCGATGCAGGCGGCAAACTCCACCGATTCCAAAGTCTACAAAGACAAGATGATGGAAATCGCCAACGCTCCGGGTGAGAAAATCCTGCCCGGAGAAATCGGCAAGGCGCTGGAGCTGCTCGCCGCTGGCAAGGACATCGACTATGAAGGTGCCTCGGGCGTCGAACTGATCGGCAATGGCGAAAGCGCTGGCCGTTACAAAGAGTTCGAGATCAAGGACGGCAAATACGAAACCATCAAGTTCCGTTGATCTTGTGGTGAATTAACCTTAGCACGGCCCGAGGTTTTGCCTCGGGCCGTTGCTGTAAATGAGCACGCCCGCATGGGAAGCCTGCAATTCAACACGCCCGCATGGCAAGCCATGACAAGAGGCGGCGGACAGGGGGAAATATGATCGTTGTCGAAGACCTGCACAGGCATTTCGGCGGGTTTCGCGCCGTGGACGGGGCCTCGCTGGAAATCAAGGCCGGGTCGATCACCGGGTTGATCGGGCCGAATGGCGCGGGCAAGACCACGTTGTTCAACGTGATCGCCGGGCGGCTTCAACCGACCAGCGGACGGGTGAAGATGGCGGGCGAGGATATTACCGGCCTGCCGCCGCATGAGTTGTTCGGCAAGGGTCTGCTGCGGACGTTTCAGATCGCGCATGAGTTTGGCAGCATGACGGTGCGGGAAAACCTGATGATGGTGCCTGCGCACCAATCGGGCGAAAGCCTGTGGAACGCCTGTTTCCGCCGCGGCGCTGTGGCCGCCGAAGAACGCCGCATCCGCGAGAAGGCCGATGAGGTGCTGGAGTTTCTGACGATCACCCATCTGGCCGATCAGCGTGCCGCTAATATCTCGGGCGGGCAGAAAAAGCTGCTGGAATTGGGCCGGACGATGATGGTCGACGCCAAGATGGTTTTCCTCGATGAGGTTGGCGCGGGTGTGAACCGCACGCTTCTGAACACCATCGGCGATGCCATCGTGCGGCTGAACAAAGAGCGCGGCTATACGTTCTGCGTCATCGAACATGACATGGATTTCATCGCCCGCATCTGCAACCCGGTGATCTGTATGGCCGAGGGCAAGGTGCTGGCGCAGGGGACAGTGGACGAAGTGAAGAACAACGAAAAGGTCATCGAGGCCTATCTGGGCACCGGGCTGAAGAACAAGGTGAAGGAGGCGGCAGTATGAAGCACTGGAGCATCCCGCTCGCTGCGGCCTTGGCCTCAACCCCCGTCATTTCGAGTGCAGAACAGGCGGCCTTGGAAGATTGCAAAAAGATTTCCGCGGTACTTTCTTTTTGTGGCGAAACGTCGGGAGAGGACACGTCTGGCTGGAAATCGTGGCCCTCTAAGCGTGACGACGAGGCCATTTATTACACCATGAGTCTTGGAGACACGGCTACAGTCGTTTCCACCACAAAGTTGCCCGAAACCGGTGGGCTAACTTTAGAGCAGATCGCGGCAAAGCTTGCGACTGGCCCTAAAAGTTTGCACTTAACTCACGGACCTCTTCTAACGTCTTACGCAGATTCTGTTGATGGACGCGTAGCAGAAACGCGGGTCTATTCGGACGAAGTAAACAAAAAGCCAATGGTCTACGTTCAGACATGGTTCAATACTGATGACGCTCTTGTTCAAATTGTAACCTCAGCGCCCGCGTCAGATCCTTGGACTGATTGGAAAGCGGTCCACAACGCTTTTCTGGCCGCAACCCGCTATGAGGCAAATTGATGGCTGAACCCTTCCTGATTGGTGAGAATATGACCGGCGGTTATGGCGCGGTGGATATTCTGCACAACTGCACGATTGCCGTCGAAAAGGGCCAGATCGCGGTGATCGTTGGCCCGAATGGCGCGGGCAAATCCACTGCGATGAAGGCGGTGTTCGGCATGCTGAACTTGCGCGGTGGCGCGGTCAAACTGGCGGGTGAGGATATCACCAAGCTTTCGCCGCAAGCGCGTGTGCGCAAGGGCATGGGCTTTGTGCCGCAGACCAGCAACATCTTCACCAGCATGACGGTGGAAGAAAACCTTGAGATGGGCGCGTTCATCCGCACCGATGACATCAAGGACACGATGGCGCAGGTCTATGACCTGTTCCCGATCCTGAAGCAAAAGCGCTATCAGGCTGCCGGAGAGCTTTCTGGCGGGCAGCGTCAGCAGGTGGCCGTGGGCCGTGCGTTGATGACGCAGCCGAAGGTGCTGATGCTGGACGAGCCGACCGCTGGCGTGTCGCCCATCGTGATGGACGAATTGTTCGACCGCATCATCGAGGTTGCCCGCACCGGGATCTCCATTCTGATGGTGGAACAAAACGCCCGTCAGGCGCTGGATATTGCCGATAAAGGCTATGTGCTGGTGCAGGGCTCCAACCGCTTTACCGACACGGGGGCCGCTTTGCTTGCCGATCCCGAAGTCCGTCGTTCGTTCCTGGGGGGCTGAGGTCATGGATATTCTGAACGCCCTTGTGGCCTTTCTGAACTTTGTTGTGGTGCCGGGGTTTTCCTATGGCAGCCAGTTGGCGCTTGGGGCGCTGGGGTTGACGCTGATTTTCGGCATCCTGCGGTTTTCCAACTTTGCCCATGGCGATACCATGGCTTTTGGCACGATGTGGGTGATCCTGATCACCTGGTGGCTGCAAAGCATGGGCATCACGGCCGGGCCATTGCCTACAGCGCTGCTGGCCCTGCCCTTTGGCATCGCCATCACCTGCGCCTTCACACTGGCCACTGACCGTGTGGTGTATCGGTTCTACCGGCAGAAAAAGGCGGCTTCGATCATTCTGGTGATCGTCTCGACGGGTGTGATGTTCATCATGAACGGTCTGACCCGGATCATTATCGGGGCGGAAGAGCAAAGCTTTGCCGATGGCGGGCGCTTTGTGATGACGGCGCAGCAGTTCAAGGACGCGACGGGGCTGCAAGAGGGTCTGGCCATCAAATCCACCACCGCGATCACCATTGTGATGGCGGCGGTCTGTGTGGCGGCGCTGTTCTGGTTCTTGCAGAAAACCCGCACCGGCAAGTCGATGCGGGCGTTTTCTGACAATGAAGATCTGGCGCTGCTGTCGGGGATCAACCCCGAGCGTGTGGTGGTGGTGACGTGGATCATCGCCACGGCGCTGGCGGTGATTGCGGGCACGCTTTACGGGCTGGACAAAAGCTTCCGTCCGTTCCTGTATTTCCAACTGCTGTTGCCGATTGCGGCCGCGGCGGTGGTGGGCGGGCTTGGCAACCCGCTGGGCGCGATTGCGGGCGGCTTCATCATCGCGTTTTCCGAGGTGTTCGTGACCTATGCCTGGAAAAAGGTGGTGCTGTATCTGGTTGATGTTGACCTCGCGCCGACGCAACTGCTGCAACTTTTGTCCACCGATTACAAATTCGCGGTCAGTTTCTCGATCCTGATCATCGTGCTGCTGTTCATGCCGACCGGCATCTTTAAGGGGAAGTGACATGAACCGTAACGTGATGCTTTTCGCCGGGGTTGGTCTGTTGTTCGTGCTGACAGGCGTTGGCTATAGCTGGGATCTGAGCCTGCGGATTTTGATGTATGGCATCCTTTCGGCCATCATGGCCTTGGGTGTGAATATGCAATGGGGCTATGCCGGGTTGTTTTCGACCGGCATCGTCGGCTCGGTCGTGTTGGGCGGTCTGGCGGTGGTGGTGGTCTCGGCCCAGCCGGTGCCCGAGGCTTGGGCGGCGGGCGGGCCGCGGCTGCTTTTGAGCTTTGCCTTCGGCATCGCGGCGATTGCGGCGGCGGTGATGGCCTATAAGCGGATGACCGGGCGGGCGCGCAACTGGACGGTGGCGGCGATCCTGATCGGCGGTTTCTTTGCTTACCGCGCGATCTATGACCCGGCGGTGACGGCGATTGAGGCGTTCAATCCGGCGATCTACGGCAATATCGGCGGCTTTGGCCTGCCCTCACTGCTGGCTTGGCCGGTGGGTGCGCTGTTTGCGGGCATTGCGGCTTGGGCGATTGGCAAGGTGGCTTTGGGCCTGCGCTCGGACTATCTGGCGATTGCCACGCTGGGGATTGCCGAGATCATCATCTCGGTGGTCAAGAACGAGGATTGGCTGGCGCGCGGCGTGAAAAACCTGATCGGCCTGCCGCGCCCGTGGCCGGTGCCCTATGAGGTTGATCTGCAAAAGAACGCCGATTTCCTGGGCTTTGTGCAAGGCTATGGCTGGGACCCGATCACCAGCTCGACCCTGCTGGTCAAGCTTTTGTATATCCTGATCTTTGGCATCGTTTTGCTGGCGCTGATCTGGATTTCCGAGCGGATGCTGAACAGCCCATGGGGCCGGATGATGCGCGCGATCCGCGACAACGAAGTGGCGGCAAGTGCGATGGGCAAGAATGTCACCGCGCGGCATTTGCAGATTTTCATCATCGGCTCGGCCGTGGTGGGGATGGCGGGGGCGATGCTGGTGTCAAGCCTTGGCGCTTTGGTGCCGGGCAACTACACGCCGTTGCAGTTCACCTTTCTGATCTGGGTGATGGTGATCGTCGGGGGTTCGGGCAACAACTGGGGCGCGGTGCTGGGTGGCTTGCTTTTGGGCTGGCTGTGGCTGATCGTCGAAGATGCCGGGCCAACGCTGATGGGCTATCTGACCATGCCGCTGCCTGCCAGCGCGCTGAAAACCCATCTGATTGACGTGGCACCGCACCTGCGACTGGTGTCGCTGGGCGTGGTGCTGCTGCTGGTGCTGCGGTTCAGTCCGAAGGGGCTTATCCCCGAGAAGTAGGCGCTACTTGGCCTGACTGGCAGGCCAAAGACCCCAATCTTGGGAAAAGAAATGGAAAACCTGCTGCGGCGCTGCCGTCAGCGGGTTTTCTTTTACGCGGCCAAAGATCATCCCGTTCGGATGCGCCTGTGCCCAAGTCGTCAGGCTGGCAAGGTCTGGTGTCAGCGCGACAGGCGTGGTCAGACGGGCGAGGAAGTTGACCTCGGCATGGTATTCCTGATTGATCACGGCAAGGCCGCCCGCTTCGTGCGTGGCAAGGGTGTTGGCAAGCGCTTGGCCGTCATAGGCGGCGTAAAGCCCGGTGGTGGCGATGACGCCGTGCAGCCCAAGTGCGACGCCAGCGCCCGCCAGCAGATGGCCGGAGATGCGCGGCAAGCGCCAGATCAGCAGGGCAAGGATCATGCAAAGCACGGCAAAGACGGTCAGCGGCCAGGAGGGGGCGAGTTGTGCAAGGTCGGCTTTGGCGGGGATCAGCCCGGTGCCAACTGCCCCTGCCCCGGCGGCGACCATCAACAGGGCGACCCACGCCATGCTGCCCGCTTTGGCGCGGGTGGAGGCATAGGCGAACAGCAGCGCCAGCGCGGGGTAAGCGGGCAAAAGGTAGTGCGCTTGCTTGCCGGAAATCAGCGAGAACAGGATCAGGGTAGAGGTGGCCCAGATCGTGCAGAGTTTGATGGCGGGATCGCACCACGCGCCGCTGAAGCCGCGCCACAGGCGGATTGACCAGCCCCACGGGAACAGCAATAGCGGCAGCAGGGCTGCAAGGAACCAGAACGGGCGGTCATGCGCCATGCCCCCCGCAACGCGGGCGGCGGACTGCGTCCACAGCAGTTCGGTGCGGAACTCGGGCGTGGCGGTGATCAGCGTCGGCACCAGCCACAGGGCGATCAGCGCCAGCGCGATCAGCAGAGCACCAGCGAAACCTTTACCGATCTGCGCGGCTTTCGGCGGGTTCGGGGCCCAGTAGGGCATGGTCAGCAGCGCGGGGATCAGGTGAACAAGGATGACCGGGCCTTTGGCATAGACCCCAAAGGCCAGCGCAAGGCCGAACCAAGCCCAACCGCCCCTGCCCTGCCCGATCCGCCACAGGCTGGCGATGCCGCCCAGCACACCAAGCGCCAAAAGTGCGTCAAACATAGTGGCAGAGCCGTAGATCAGAAACACCGGGAAGCCGGACAGGATCAGCGCGGCGCGAATACTCAGATTTTCAGCAGGCCAGAGACGACGCGCCAGCAGCGCAGTGCCCGCCACCATCGCCACCGCGCAGGCGGGGCCAACAAGGCGAGCGGCAAACTCGGACACGCCTGTCACCAGCCAGACAAGGTTGATCAGCACGAACAGCAAGGGCGTTTTGTGGGTGTACATCTCGCCATTCTTGGTCAGATGCACCGGATCGCCCGACAGCCACATCTCCCACGCGACCGACAGATAGCGGGTCTCGTCAATCGGAAGCAGCGGGCGCATCGCCACCAATGCCGCCAAGACCACCGCCACACCGATCAGGATCGGCCAAAGTTTACCCAGCATCTGCGCCTCCGTTGCTTGGCCTCTTGCTACAACGAACCGCGGCCCCGGTCCATCACCGTGCCGAGGTGACATTTGCGACGCATTTTGTCGCGGACGGGGCGGTGATTTGCGCGGGAGGGCCTATTTTGGCGCAAAAGGGCTGCGGCTCTGCGCTTGCAAAGGGATTCCCAGATGAAAACTCATACCCGCGTTGTAGTGATTGGCGGCGGCGTTGTTGGCTGTTCGGTGCTGTACCACCTGACCAAACTCGGCTGGTCGGATGTGATGCTGATCGAGCGGTCGGAACTGACCTCTGGCTCGACCTGGCACGCGGCGGGCGGGTTTCACACGCTGAACGGCGACACCAACATGGCGGCGCTGCAGGGCTATACGATCCGGCTTTACAAGGAGTTGGAGGCGATCACCGGCATGTCTTGCGGGCTGCACCACGTGGGCGGCATCACGCTGGCCGACAATCAGGAACGCTTTGATCAGTTGAAGGCCGAGCGCGCCAAGCACCGCTATATGGGGCTGGATACCGAAATCCTTGGGCCGGCTGAGATTGAGAAGTTCACCGACGGCATGGTGAACCTGAACGGCATCATCGGCGCACTTTATGATCCGCTGGATGGTCACCTTGACCCTTCGGGCACCACCCACGCCTATGCCAAGGCGGCGCGGATGGGCGGGGCAGAAATCGTGCTGCACAACCGCGTGCTGGAGACCAACCCGACGGCTGAGGGCTGGGAAGTTGTCACCGAGAAGGGCACGGTTTACTGCGAGCATCTGGTGAACGCAGGTGGTCTGTGGGCGCGGGAAATTGGGGCGATGGCGGGGGTTTATCTGCCGCTGCTGCCGATGGCGCACCAGTATCTTGTCACCGACGATATTCCTGAAATCATGGACATCCTGAAATCGGGCCGTGAATTCCCGCATGTGATGGATCCGGGTGGTGAGTCGTATCTGCGGCAGGAAGGCCGCGGTCTGTGCATCGGTTTCTACGAAAAACCCTGCGAGCCGTGGTCGCTGGATGGCACGCCCTGGGGCTTTGGCCATGAGCTTTTGAACGAGCAGTTCGACAAGATCGAAGATTCGGTGAACTTCGCCTATCGCCGCTTCCCGGTGCTGGAGCGCACGGGCGTCAAGCGCGTGATCCACGGGCCGTTCACCTTTGCCCCCGATGGCAACCCGCTGATCGGGCCGGTGCAGGGGTTGAAAAACTACTGGTCGGCTTGCGCGGTGATGGCGGGCTTTAGCCAAGGCGGCGGTATGGGTCTGGCGCTGGCGCAATGGATGATCGAGGGCGAGGTCGAGCGTGACCCGCGCGGCTTTGATGTGTCGCGTTTTGGCACCTGGACCACGCCGGGCTATACCGTGCCGAAGGTGATCGAAAACTATCAGATGCGCTTCTCGGTCGGGTATCCGAACGAGGAACGTCCGGCAGCGCGGCCGTTCCGCACCACGCCGATGTATGACACCAACAACGCTCTGCGCGCGGTTTGGGGCCAGCAATATGGCTTGGAAGTGGTGAATTATTACGCCCTGCCAGGTGAGCCGGTTTATGAAACCCCGACCTTCAAACGCTCGAACGCCTGGGAAGCCACGCGGCAAGAGGTGATGGCGGTGCGCGAGGGCGTTGGCATCAACGAGTTGCAGAACTTTGGCAAGTATATCGTCAAGGGCAAGAACGCCCGGGCTTGGCTGGACCGGATCATGGCAGGTTCGATCCCGAAAGTGGGCCGTCTGAGCCTGACGCCGATGCTGGCACATTCCGGCAAGATCATTGGCGATTTCACGGTGTCTTGCCTGTCGGAAACCGAGTTCCAACTGACCGCCAGCTATGGCGCGCAGGGCTGGCATTACCGCTGGTTCGAGCAGAACGCGATGGATGGCGTGACGGTGGAAAACGTCTCGGATGCGCGCACGGGCTTCCAGATTGCCGGGCCGAAGGCGCGGGAATTGCTTGCCCGTGTCACGCGCAGCGATGTGTCGGGTGAGGCGTTCAAGTTCATGGACGTGAAGCAGATCACCGTGGGCATGGCCAAGTGCATCGTGCAGCGCGTCAGCTACACCGCCGATCTGGGCTATGAGATTTTCTGCGACCATATGTCGGTGCGGCACCTGTGGGATACGTTGAATGCGGCGGGGGCTGATCTGGGCCTGCGGCCGTTCGGGATGCGGGCGATGATGAGCTTGCGGTTGGACAAATGGTTCGGCTCGTGGGGCCGCGAGTTCAGCCCCGATTACACCCCTTGCGAAACCGGGCTGGATCGTTTCATCCGCTGGAACAAGGATGCGGACTGGATCGGCAAGGCCGCGGCCACCGCCGAGAAAGCCGCAGGGCCAAAGCGCAAGCTGGTGTCGTTCATCGTTGATGCCAACGACGCCGATGTGGTGGCGTGGGAGCCGATCTGGCTGGACGGTGCTGTGGTAGGCTTCTGCACCAGCGGCGGCTTCAGCCACTTTACCGGCAAGTCGGTGGCGCAGGGCTTCTTGCCGGCAGACAAGGTCCGCGACGGGCTGGAATGCGAGATCGAGATCCTGGGTGAGCGCCGCCGCGCCACCGTGCATCTGGCCCCGCTGTTTGACGCCGATGGCGCGCGGATGCGCGGGTAAGACAGCGATCCGCGGCGCGTGGCCTCTCGGACGCGCGCCGGGATTCTCGGCAGAATTTGTTCCCCGCTGGGATTGACTTGTGTCTTGGGGGCATTTCGCGGGGAATATACACAACATCTTGTGGTCGGTTACTGAGTTTGCTGCTTGCATGGGTTCAAGATGCCCAAGGCCAAACCCCGGTCGCTTGACCGGGGTTTGGCTTTAAGCCACCTTTCAAACATGACCCTGACCATCCTGATCCCCGCTGCCGGAGCCAGCAGTCGCATGCGCGGCGGCGACAAACTGCTGGAGGATGTGTGCGGCGCGCCGATGCTGCGCAGGCAGGCGCGCATGGCGCGGGCGGTCTGCGCGCAGGTGGTGGTGACACTGCGCGCCGAAGATGTGGCGCGGGTGCAGGTTTTGGCGGGGCTGGATGTGACGGTGTTGCAGTTGGGCGATGCGGGCGAAGGTATGGCAGCGTCGATCCGCGCCGGGGCGCGGGTGGCGGCGGGGGGGCTGATGATCTTGCCTGCGGATATGCCGGACCTTGAGGCAGAGGATTTGCTCGAACTGATCGCGGCTTTCGATCAAGCGCCAGCGGTGATCTGGCGCGGCGCAACTGCGGATGGCAGGCCGGGGCATCCGGTGATTTTCCCCGCCGATCTGCTTGGCGCGTTGCAGCAGTTGCAGGGCGATAGCGGCGGGCGCGGGGTTTTGCAGCAGGAAGTGCACCGGGTCAGGCTGATCGCCCTGCCCGATCACCGCGCGCTGACTGACTTGGACACGCCCGAGGCTTGGGCGGCATGGCGGGCTAAAGGCTGAGGTCGGGCGCGATTTTCCTATTCCAAACCAATACTTAGACGGATAGCAGCACTTTGGCTTCATGGGCTTTCAGCGTCATCCGGGCTGCCGGATAGGCTGAGGAGTCAATCGCCAGTTCCGGGAACAGCGCCGCGATTTCGGCGCGCGGGCCATCTTCAAGCGCGTTCAGCATCCGCTCGGCGGGTTGGAAGCTTTCGCTCCACGCGCCATTGGCGCAGATGATTTCGTGGTGGTCGAACAGCAGGTGGATGTAGGTCACTTGCGGCAGCAGAATTTGCGCCACATCGTCCAGCGTGGTCAGATGGGTCGCGGCGACCAGCACCTCGGCCTCGCCGAACAGCATTTCCGGCAAAGCGCCTTCGATCAGCATGCGGTGCTGCGGCGAAACCAGCGTGTCGCGCAGCGGCAGACCGCCGCCCAGCGCGCCTTGGCCAATGCGGACGGGTTGCAGGCGAGGTTGTGCGATCAGATCGCCCAAGCCCAGCGTGCGGTTGCCGATCCAGCGGATCGGTTGCAGCCCGTGATCGCGGGTGACGATCAGATCGCCGACGCGCAGGGCTTCGACCGCCACCGGGCCGCGCTGGGTGGTGATCATCACGCCGGGGGTAAAGCAGGGAATGACTTTCTCGATATTCGAGAAGGTCATCGTGCCGATCACGAGGCCATTGGCATCCAGAAACTCGACCGTGCCGTTTTCGTGGTTCAGAGGATCATAGATGATGTTGGTGCGTGCCCAGCCCCAGGTCGTCAGATCCAGAACGTCGTAGTCGCCGGTGTTCTCGCCACCGTCGATCACATCGCCAAAGACATCCGAATTGGCCTCGGCCACGAACAGATCATTGCCGGTGCCGCCCGAAAGCGTGTCTGTCCCTGCGCCGCCGTGCAGGGTGTCATCGCCCGCATCGCCAGCGATCACATCATTGCCAAGGCCGCCAAACAGCAGGTCATTGCCGTCGCCGCCCGAGAGCAGATCGTTGCCTGCGTCGCCGTAAAGCGTGTCATTGTCGGCACCGCCATAGATGCTGTCCTGACCGTCGCCGCCATAGACCAGATCATTGCCCGAGGCCGCGTCGATGCTGTCGTCGCCTGCACCTGCGTCTACGGTATCATTGCCGAGCGAGGCGTTGAGCGAGTCGTTGCCATCGCCGCCGACCAGCGAGTCGTCGCCTGACCCTGCGAGAATGGTATCGTTGCCTGCACCGCCGAGAATGGTGTCATTGCCCGAGCCGCCATCGAGGATGTCGTTGCCATCTGCGCCATCCAGCAGATCGTCACCGATACCGCCGCGCAAGGAGTCGTCGCCGGTGCCGCCATAGAGCAGATCATTGCCATCCGCGCCCGACAGCGTGTCATTGCCCGCGCCGCCATAGATGGTGTCATTGCCCAGACCGGTCGAGATCGAGTCGTTGCCATCGCCGCCATAGGCAAGGTCGGTGCCGTCGCCGCCCCAGATCGTGTCGTCGCCAAGGCCACCCACCAGCGTGTCATTCCACACACCGGGGCCGCCAACGATCGAGTCATTGCCGTCGCCGCCATCAAGGCTGTCAGCGCCCTGCCCGCCATCCAGCGTGTCATCGCCCGCATCGCCGAACAGGGTGTCGTTGCCGTCGCCGCCAGAAAGCTGATCATTGCCAAGACCGCCGAACAGGCTGTCGTTGCCCAGATCACCCGACAGCGTGTCATTGCCGTCTTCGCCCAGCAGCGTATCATTGCCGTCGCCGCCGAACAGTTGATCAAGCCCGGTGCCGCCTGACAGGCTGTCGTCGCCTGCATCGCCGTAGAGCGTGTCGTTGCCGTCGCCGCCAAGCAGCCTGTCATTGCCATTGCCACCGTAGAGCAGATCAGCGCCCGCGCCGCCGTCCAGCGCGTCTACGCCATCGTCACCATAGAGCGTGTCGTTGTCGGCGCCGCCCAACAGGCTGTCATTGCCGGTGCCGCCATACAACAGATCGTTGCCTGCATCGCCTGACAGCGTGTCATTGTCTGCGCCGCCATAAAGGCTGTCGTTGCCGTCGCCACCGATCAGGCTGTCATTGCCCGCCTCGCCGGAAAGGCTGTCGGCCTCGGTGCCGCCGTCAAGCGTGTCGTTGCCGTCGCCACCGAGCAGGGTGTCGTTGCCAGCCTCGCCCAGCAGGCTGTCATTGCCCAAGCCGCCGAGCAGACTGTCGTTGCCTGCGCCACCCAGCAAAGTGTCATCGCCATCATCACCGTTCAGCGTATCGCTTTCAGTGCCGCCCAGCAGGCTATCGCTGCCAGCGCCGCCGAACAGCAGATCAGCGCCCGCGCCGCCGTCCAGCGTGTCTGCGCCGTCATCGCCATAGAGCGTGTCATTGTCCGCGCCGCCCGACAGATTGTCATTGCCGGTGCCGCCGTAAAGCAGATCGTTGCCCGCGTCGCCTGACAGAAAGTCATTGTCGGCGCCGCCATACAGCCGGTCATCGCCGAGGCCACCCGTCAGCGTGTCGTTGCCTGCGTCTCCGGTCAGGCTGTCGTTGTCGTCGCCGCCATCAACCAGATCATTGCCCGCGCCACCGATCACGGTGTCATTGCCGGTGCCACCATAGAGGCTGTCTGAGCCGCTGCGCCCGTCGATGCTGTCATTGCCCGCAGCACCGTAGAGCACGTTGGTCCAGCTATCGCCCGGAACCGTGCTTTCGCCGTCATAGCCCAGCAAGGTATCATCAAAGGCCGAGCCGAAGATGCCATCAAGACTGTTCAGCACATCGCCTTGGGCATCACCGCCGAGGCCCGTGCCCGCCGCCAGATCGACATTCACGCCCGCGCCCGAGCCCGTGTAATCGGCGTAGTCCATCCCTGCGCCGCCGAACAGCGAATCCGCCCCGGCACCGCCGTTCAGGGTATCGTTGCCCGCATCGCCGATCAGGCTGTCGGCATCCGCGCCGCCATCGAGGCTGTCATTGCCATCACCGCCGTACAGCGTGTCATTGCCAGCACCGCCGAACAGGCTGTCGTTGCCTGCGGCACCCAGCAGACTGTCGTTGCCTGCATCGCCATAAAGCGTGTCGTTATCCGCGCCGCCATCCAGCGTGTCATTGCCGTCGCCGCCGTAAAGCAGATCGTTGCCCGCATCGCCGGTCAGGCTGTCGGCATCGGCACCGCCGTAAAGGCTGTCACGGCCATCGCCGCCGATCAGCGTATCGTTACCAGCCGACCCCAGCACGCTGTCATCGCCAATGCCGCCGTTCAGGCTGTCGTTGCCATTGCCGCCGTCGAGTGTGTCATTGCCCTCATCGCCAAACAGCGTGTCGTTGCCATCATAGCCCAGCAGGCTGTCATTGCCCAAACCGCCCGACAGATAGTCGTCGCCCGCCGCTTCTGCCGCGACGTTCAGAGGGTTGGTATTGGCGTAGAACTCGTAGTAGAGACCCGCCGCCGTGCCGGTGGTGGTGCCGCCCGAGGTCAGCGACAGGCTGGTGAAGGGCACGTTGATGGTCAGCGTGCCGTTGGTGGTGGAGCTGGCACCCGAGCCGATGCGGATCACCTGCCCCGAGGCGTTGATCGCATAGACACCGTTGCCGTTGAACGTCACCGCGCCCGAGGAAATCGCCGTGTTCAGGTTGATGGTGACGCCGTCGATGACGATGGTCAGCGTCTCGTTGCTGTTGATGGCGTTGAACAGGATCTGGCCGCCCGCCAGTTGCGAGCTTGCGGTGTGGGTGTGGGTTTCCACAGCATCGCCGTTGCCGAGGTAGAACCCGGTCAGCGTGCCAGAGGTGCCGGTGGAAAGCTGGTTGTCGCTGGAGACCGTGTTGACGGTAAAGTTCGGCCGCCCATTGGTGCCCGTCACCGATTGCAGCGCTGCGGTGACTTCGGTGTAGCTGGGGGTGTAGGTTGTGCCTGTGGTGGCGGTGCCGCCCGACAGCGTGTCATCGCCATCGCCGCCATAGATCACGTCATTGCCGCTGGAGCCATCCAGACTGTCGTTGCCATCATCGCCGTAGACAGTGTCGTTGCCGGTGCCTGCATTGACCACATCATTGCCGCTGCCACCGTAAACGATGTCATTGCCAAGGCCGGAGTTGACGGTGTCGTTCCCCGCCCCCGCCAGCACATAATCGGCCTGCCCGGTGGTGCCTGCGTAGCCCGTGCCATCATTGGCATCAATGCGGTCGCCGTCGGGGTCGCCGACATAGGATGTGTCGATCAGATCGTTGCCAGCGGTGCCGTCCACCACGCCGTCACCCTGAAACACGGTGCCGCCTTCGAACTGCATCGAATAGACGCCCGCCGGGTCGTTGGTGTCGAAATCATTGCCCGCATAGGTCGACAGGAACGCCGCGTCGCCCGAGCCTTCCAGCAACGTCTGCGAGGTGGTGCCGTTGGAAATGCCGACTGTGGCCTGCCCGGCATAGCCGTTGGTGAAGCCGACCGAGTTGTAAAGATATTCAACGCCGAAATCTCCGCCACCCAGGTTGGTGATCACCACCTGAAAACTGTTGGTGCCGGTGCCGGAATAGGGCGCGACGTTCAGCCAGGTGATGGTGATCTTGCCGGTTGTGGCGTCGATGTCCCAGTAGATATCGCCACCTTTGCTGATGTCGATATCGGTCCAGAACGGGGCAAGGCTGGGCTGGCCCAGAGTGGTCAGCGCGGCCGGGGTATAGCTGGGCTGCGCCGAGTTGAAGGTGATCAGGCCGTTGGTGTTGACATAGATCGAGGTGAAGCGGCTGCCGTAAACGTCCATCCCGCCGGAGCCGAACACGCCGCTGACATCGACCTGCCGCGAGCCGTCATCCAGTGATCCGGTATAGCCGCCGGTGGTTTTGAACGATTGCTCGCCGTAGCCGGATGTGCCGCCGAGACCCGAGTTCAACACAGCCATGCTCAACGCTCCTTACAGGGTCGCGGCGCTGGGGTGCGCGCGGCGGCTGGGGTGGAGTTTTGGGCGACAGGCAAAGACACGGGCGGGACCAATCCAGATTTCTCAACCTGAAATTAACCCTGCCGCGTGGTTGAAATGTGTCCGAACCGGGGTAAGTTTCTGTCTTGGCAACAATGCCCGAGACAACCCCGACGAAAAATCTGGCTGCTCAGGTGTTCAGCAACAATCGGGCCTCACCGGATTTGAGCATCATGCGCGCGGCGGGATAGGTGGCACCGACCTGCAACTCGGGGAAAAGCGCAAATATCTCTTGCCGTTGTGCAGTGTCCATGCTGGCCAGGGTGTGCTGGCCCGGCTGGAAGCTTTCACTCCACGCCCCATCGGCGTAGATCAGTTCATGTTCATCAAAGAGCAGATGGATATAGCTGACCTGATCCGGGGTCGCCCGGGTGATGCCGGGCCTGCCGACCAGATGCACCGCTGCGGCCAACACTTCGGCCTCGCCAAACAAAAGCTCGGCCCGCGGCGTGTTGATCAGCATCCGGTGCTGCGGGCTGACCTGCATGGTCCGCTCTGGCAGACCGCCGCCCAAGGCGCCGCTGGCGATCTGCACCGGGTTGAACTGCGGCACCGCCACAAGATCAGCCGCCGACAAGGTCCGCTGCCCGATCCAGCGGATCGGCTGAAAGCCGTTATCGCGCGTCAACACCAGATCGCCCACTGCCAGCGTTTCAATCGCGACCTTGCCCTGCTCGGTCAGGATCATGGTGCCGGGGGTGAAGCAGGCGATCACCTTCTCGATGTTCTGGAAGGTCATCGTGCCGGTGACATTGCCCTGCGCATCCAGAAACTCGACCGTGCCATTTTCATGGTTCAGCGGGTCGTAGATGATGTTCGTGGCCGAAAAACCATAGGCGGTCAGATCGAGCACGTCGTAGTCGTCGCCGCCCTCGCCACCGTCCACGCTATCGCCCGCACCGACGAAGAATGTGTCGCGGCCATCGCCGCCAAACAGGCTGTCAGCCCCGTCGCCACCGATCAGCGTGTCATTGCCTGCGCCGCCGAGAATGCTGTCATTGCCGCCCCCGCCGGACAGCATGTCATTGCCGCTGCCGCCGTCCAGCGTCTCATTCCCCGCCCCGCCCGTGATCGTGTCATTGCCCGCGCCGGTGGCATAGCTGGAGTTGGCGGTGTTCGCCGCGGCATTGATGGTGTCGTCGCCGGTGCCGGTGACAATCGCTTCGATCTGGCTGAACGACGCGGTGCCGCCGGTCGACGAGGTCAGCCCGCCCGCTTCGGCTCCGCTGAAGGTGACGTTGATGTTGCCGGTCACGCCGCTGGTGTCGATGGTGTCGAGATCGGTGCCGCCTTCGCCGCCGGTGATGGTATCGGCGCCAAAGTTTGTGCCGGTCAGCAGGAAGGTATCGGCATCATTGCCTCCGTTCAGCACGTCATTTCCCGCGCCGCCGTCGAGCGTGTCGTTGCCAGTGCCGCCGAACAGTTGGTCGTTGCCGGTGCCACCGTCGAGCACATCATTGCCCGCGCCGCCCGCAAGCGTGTCATTGCCCGCGCCGCCTGCCATGGAGTCGTTGCCTGCGCCGCCATCGACCGAGTCATTCCCCGCGCCGCCCAGAACGGTGTCGTTGCCAGAGCCGAGTTGGAAGCGCTCGATCTCGGTGAAGCTGGTGGTCGAGGTGCCGTCGGTGATCGTCCCCGCCTCAGGGCCGGTGAGGTTGAGGGTGGTGTTGACCGTTACGCCGCTGGCGTTCAGCAGATCGCCGTTGGTCTCACCCGTCTCGCCGCCGGTGATGGTGTCGTTGCCGAAGGTGCCCGACAGCAGGAAGGTGTCGTCGCCGTCGCCGCCTTGCAGGATGTCATTGCCGGTTCCGCCGTCGAGCGTGTCGTTGCCAGTGCCGCCGAGAATGCTGTCATTGCCGCCCCCGCCCGAAAGCAGGTCATTGCCCGTGCCGCCATCTAGCGTCTCATTCCCCGACCCGCCAGTGATCGTGTCATTGCCCGCGCCGGTGGCATAGCTGGAGTTCGCGGTGTTCGCCCCAGCATTGATGCTATCATCGCCGCTGCCGGTGACAATCGCTTCGATCTGGCTGAACGACGCGGTGCCGCCGGTCGAAGAGGTCAGCCCGCCCGCTTCGGCTCCGCTATAGGTGACGGTGATGTTGCCGGTGACGCCAGTGCTGTCGATGGTGTCGGTATCGGTGCCACCTTCGCCGCCCGTGATGGTGTCAGTGCCAAAGCTTGCGCCTGTCAGCAGGAAGGTATCGGCATCATTGCCGCCGTTCAGCGTGTCATTCCCCGCGCCGCCGTCCAAAGTGTCGTTGCCTGCATCGCCGACCAGAAAATCGTTGCCCGCACCGCCCCGGATCGTATCTGCCCCGTCCCCGCCGTAGACGGTATCATTGCCCGCCCCCATGAAAATGGTATCGTTGCCGCCACCCGCACCGATGTAGAGCGCGCTGGTTGTCACCGTTGCGTCATAGCTGTCGTTGCCGCTGCCCGACGTGATGACTTCGATTTCGCTGAAGCTGCCGCTGTGGTTGCCGCCGATGAAGGTTCCGGCCTCATTGCCGGTGAAAACCACCGTGACAGCGTCCGCGCCGGAAAAGGCGATCTGGTCGCCGGTATCCGTGCCGCCTTCGCCACCCTGAATGACCGTTGTACCGGTATTCGCTGTGGTGACGCCAAAGTAATCAACGCCGTCGCCGCCGAACAACTGATTATTGCCGGTGCCGCCGAAAAGACTGTCATTGCCCGCGCCGCCCGCAAGCGTGTCGTTGCCCGCGCCGCCGGTCATGGAGTCGTTGCCTGCGCCGCCGTCGACCGAGTCATTTCCCGCGCCGCCCAGGACGGTGTCGTTGCCAGAGCCGAGTTGGAAGCGCTCGATCTCGGTGAAGCTGGTGGTCGAGGTGCCGTCGGTGATCGTCCCCGCCTCGGAACCCGTCAGGTTCAGCGTGGTGTTGACGGTGGTGGCGCTGGCGTTCAGCAGATCGCCGTTGGTCTCGCCAGCCTCACCGCCGGTGATGGTGTCGTTGCCGAAGGTGCCCGAGAGCAGGAAGGTATCGTCGCCGTCACCGCCTTGCAGGATGTCGTTGCCGGTGCCGCCGTCGAGCGTGTCATTGCCCGCGCCGCCCGCAAGCGTGTCATTGCCCGCGCCGCCTGCCATGGAGTCGTTGCCTGCGCCGCCGTCGACTGAGTCATTCCCCGCGCCGCCCAGAACGGTGTCATTGCCAGATCCGAGTTGGAAGCGCTCGATCTCGGTGAAGCTGGTGGTCGAGGTGCCGTCGGTGATGGTTCCAGCCTCGGAACCCGTCAGGTTCAGCGTGGTGTTGACGGTGGTGGCGCTGGCGTTCAGCAGATCGCCGTTGGTCTCGCCAGCCTCACCGCCGGTGATGATGTCGTTGCCGAAGGTGCCCGAGAGCAGGAAGGTGTCGTCGCCGTCGCCGCCTTGCAGGATGTCATTGCCAGTGCCGCCGTCGAGCGTGTCGTTGCCAGTGCCGCCGAACAGTTGATCGTTGCCGATGCCGCCGTAGAGCACATCGGCACCAGCATCCCCCGTGAGCGAATCGTTGCCGTCTTCGCCGTAGACGGTGTCGTTGCCGTTTTCGCCCAGCAGCGTGTCGTCCCCCACACCGCCATACAGCTGATCATTGCCGTCGCCGCCAAAGACGGAATCGTTGCCTGCCGCTGCGGAAACGATGTCATTGCCCGCGCCGGCGCGAATGGTGTCGCCGTTTATATTGGCTGCCGAGGTGCCATCTGCGTTGTCGACCCGATCTGAGCCATTGGCGATGGGTTCGACGTAAGTGCTGTCGATGACATCGTCGCCAGCGGTGCCTTCGACCACGCCATCATCGTAGGCGGTAACGACGCGATCCGAGCCGAAGTTCACATTGTCAAAGGTTGTGGCGGTGCCGAAGGTGACGGAGGTGATCGGCTTGGCTTCATATTTGGCCGTGTCACCATCGCTGACTGCGGTGCTTTCGGGCATCAGGAACAGCCGCCCGTCGGTGGTCTGCACCAGAACGGCCGTGACCGTCGCAGTGGTGCCGTCGGCGTAGGTCAGGGTGGCGTTGTAGATCGCGGTGCCGTCATAGGTCAGCGTGTAAGCCGTACCACCGATGTTGGTGGACAGGGTGGCGTTTTCGACGTTGTTGTTGGTTTCAAGAGACGTTGCAGCGGCGCCGCCTGCGAAATTCCCTGCGGTGATCTGAACCTTGCTGGCAGAAAGCGGGGCGGTCGACGAGCCCCAGGTGGTGTTCTGAAAAAGCGCATAGCCTTCGTTGTTGCTGTTGCCCTCTGTCGGGTCCAGCTGATTGGTCGAAGTGCCAAGGTAGATGCCGTAATAGGTCGTTGCCATGACTTAGCCCTCCATCCGAACAGCGGTGCAAAAAACCCGGGCGATTGGCCCGTGCGTTGGTATGTTCAGGCGGAGTCGCAAAATAATCATCCTATGCGCACGAGATACGCAGGTCTTATCGTGGAAAATTTGGTGCAATTTAGGGTGAAACTGTGGTTTTTAGCGGCTGAACTGTGGCGAAAATGGGCGCGCCCGTCGGCGCTCGGGTTGCTATAAGGCGGTGTGGCTATGACCTTCATCGGGCCAGACCCCATACAGGCCGCCGAAATCGGCCGCTGTAAAGCATCGTAATGGTTCAGATTTTCGTCAAACTGAAAACAAAAAAGGAGGGCCGAAGCCCTCCTGATCCGTCGCCTGCGCCAAATCGGCACGGGCGTGCTGCATAAACCGTTATTTCACCAGCAACATTGCCTCGTGGCGCTTCAAGGTGCGGCGGGCCGAGCTGTAGCCTTCGAGGCCAGCTTCGGTTTTCAACTCGGGGAACAGATCAAAAATCTCGCCGCGTTGCGCATTGCCCATGCCTTTCAGCGTGTAGTCACCGGGCTGGAAGCTTTCGGTCCAAGCGCCGTTCGACAGCACGACTTCGTGGCGGTCAAACATGAAGTGGATATAGCTTGCCCCCACAGCGTTGATGCTGTCGATGCCTTTGCCAGCCACAAGATGCTTGGCCGAAACCAGCACTTCATGCTCGTCGAAATAGAGCGCGGTGCGGTCGTTGGCGACCAGAACGCGGTGGTTCGGCGAGACCATCATATCCCGCTCGGGCAGACCGTTGCCAAGGCTGCCCTGACGGATCAGCACCGGCTTCAGATGCGGATTGGCGACCAGATCATGCCAGCCCAAATCCTTCCGCCCGGTCCAGCGGATTTCCTGAATGCCGTTGTCGCGGGTGATGATGCGATCACCGGCTTTCAGGCTTTCCACCGGAACCTCGCCCTTCGGCGTCGCAATCAGCGTGCCGGGGGTAAAGCAGGGGATGACGTTTTCGATGTTGGTGAAGGTCAGCGTGCTGGTGACGTTGCGATCAGCGTCGAGGAACTGCACGGTGCCGTTCTCGGGGTTGTTCTCATCATAGATGATGTGCAGTGGGCCCGAGCCGGTCAGATCGAGGGTGTCATAGTCGTCGCCGCCTTCGTTGCCGTCGATCACATCGCCAGCGCCATCGGTTTGCGAGCCGACATAGAAGGTGTCGCGGTCATTGCCGCCCTCCATCGTATCGGAACCTTCGCCGCCGTAGATGGAGTCGTTGCCGACATTGCCGCGGATGCTGTCATCGTCGATGCCGCCATAGAGCAGATCGTCGCCCTGACCGCCGTCGATGGTGTCATCGTCATCCATGCCGAAGATGGTGTCATTGCCCAGACCGCCAACGATGCTGTCATTGCCGTTCTGCGGCCGCAGATCGCCGTCGGCATCGGGAATGTTCACCGCATCCGGCACGCCGGGGCCGTAGCCGCCGTAGATCAGATCGTCGCCCTGGCCACCGTCGATCAGATCAGCGCCTTCGCCACCGATGATGGTGTCATTGCCCTGATTGCCCTCGATGGTGTCGTTATCGAAACCGCCGTCGATCGAGTCGTTGCCGAAGCCACCGTAGATCACATCAGCATCGTCGCCGGTGCGGATGGTATCATCGCCCGCGCCACCATAAACGGTGTCGAGATCATTGGTCGGATCGCTGTCAGCCGGGTAAAGGCCGGGGTAGCCTTGATCCGGCAGCGGAGCAGCGCCGCCGCCCGAGGTGTCGATCAGATCGTTGCCGTCGCCGCCATAGGCCACATCGTTGCCGTTGCCGCCGAACAGGGTATCGTCGCCGTCGCCACCGCGCAGCGAGTCGTCGCCCGGGCCGCCGTAGAGCAGATCATTGCCGGTGCCGCCGTTCAGCGTGTCATCGCCAGCATCGCCATAAAGCACGTCATTGCCCGCGTCGCCATCGACCAGGTCATTGCCCAGACCGGCATGCACGGTGTCATCGCCAGCCCCGGCGCGCACCCGGTCGTCATTCGGGCGGTCATTGCCCAGGATCGCATCATTGTGGTCGATGCGGTCGCCATCGGGGTCGCCCGTGTAATCGTAGTCGATCAGGTCATTGCCCGAGGTGCCATCGACATAGCCGTCGCGCGGGTCGTAATTGTCAACCGTATCAGACAGTTGGAACAGATCGACCGAACCTGCGAAGTGCTGGTTGATGTTGTCGAGCGTGCCTGCATCCGAAGTAGACTGCCCTGCACCCGCGATCCACGGCTGATCCAGCGCGCCCATGTCCATCGTCAGCGTGTTCGGCACGCTGTCGTTGAAGTGGTCGTTGCTGGTGACGTTGTCGATGTGCAACTGGCCGCCAGCACCGCCCTGATCCCAGGAATAGGACAGGCTGATCTCATCGCCCGGACGTGCAAAACCCGGCCCCGTGCCGAAGGTTTCGGTGCCGGTGGCGGTTTCGTGGCTGATCACCACCGAGCCATCGGCTTGAATTTCAATGCGGTAGCCGCCTGCGGTTTCGCCAGCGCTGTCACGCGAGAGCACAGTCTGCGTTGCGGTCAGCGGCTGATCTGCCAGCGTGAAGCGGATATCCAGCGTGCCGCGGTCCATCTGATAGGCTGGATCTTGGTAGATTTTCACCAGATCGTCCTGGCCATCCAGCACCGCCTGGCCGCCGACAGATGCCGCGCCATTGCGATAGGTGCCAAGCTGATCACCCAACGCCGGTGCGCTGTCCAAGGCGTCGGTGCCAACGTCGTTGAAATTGAATTGCGCAAATACCGGCATTTTATATCCCTCATTTCACCTGAGAGACGGCATTCCGTCCCCCGACCGACTCAAGCCCGGATCGCGGTAAAGCGACCCCGAAAAGGCGCAAGCTCGGGATCAACCGAGGCCAGCGCCTGTTGCCTGCCGTCTGAGGTGAAGCGAAAGCAATGCTGTTCGGAAACCAACGGCTTCCGGTCGAAAACACAGAATTTTCATGACAAGCCTATAGGTCGCAGAACCCCAGGCTAAGGCAGCACATCTTTCCCAACACAGGTGCCTTGCGGCACATCACCATTCAACGACCGCCCCCACGGCCTTTGTCTTTCCCAGTAAGACTTGATCTCAATATCGCCAGTTATCGTGGCCGCAAAGTAAAAAAAGTCCTAATTGCGGCGAGGTTTCGCCATGCCTCTGCCACATTTCCGGCAGTGCAAAATCCGGCATACACGCACAGATTGTATGATCTTCCGCGCAGTTTCGAGACCGAAAACAATCACGCATCTTGAAAAATACAGGCATATCAGACGCTAGGACGCGAAACTTTCACGCTGCCCGCCGCCGATCACCGCGCCACTGTTTCGATTGGGGAAACGGTGAGAAAACGTGATACTACCTTAACCATAAGAGAGATTATTTGCCATTCTTTCACCACATTCTGGAAACGCTGTTGCGGCAAAGGCGTCAATGCGCCCGTTTGGCGCGCACTGTTCAGATTGACGCAAGGTCAATCGGCGGCAGAGCGCGAATCGGCGCGGATTTCGGGGCGGTAAGACGCTCAGATCGCGTCACAAACCACGCCCATTACGGCTGATTCTCGATGTTAACGATTAATCGCCAAAGCTTTGCCACAATTGGCGCGGCGCCGCCGTTTGGTTGAAATCTGGCTGAAGCGAAGGAAGATGGTACGGGCGGCCGGACTCCTGCCGTCAATATACAAGCAGATTTTGGCACAGCGTGCGTAATTGCTGCGTATTTGCGACCCAGATCACCTCATCAAGAGCAGCGCGACTACAAGAGCCTATCTCCGCCCCAGCGATTCTCCGAACTCGGGATAGGCGCCGCTGCGATAGCGGTTTTCCACGGGCGAAACGATCACCTGCTTTGGTTTGCCGCGCCTTCCGCATGAGGTGCAGCGCACGCGATCCCAAACTGATGACGGTATGTTTGCAGGCTGATCGCCCCATGATGGCGGTATCGTCTCAGCCGATATCCGCGCGCTATGCCCGCAGGCGCAGTAAAGCTGCATGTCGTAGTCGAAAGCCATTCAGAACGGATAGCGAACACACTACGGTCCTGGCAAGTGCTCAAGCGTTGCTTGGCAACACCCTTACCTTCACGTCGGCAACAGTCTGCACCTGCCCCGCGATCGTCAGTTTCAACTGCACCCGATAGACACCCTCGGCCAAAGCGCCTGCCGCCCAGGTGGCCGTCACTGTGTCGATGTTCATGCTGGTGGTTGCGTTGATCGCCGTGCCTCCTGTCATAAGGTCAGCCGTTGCAGATGCCACCCCGCCGAGAGCCGTCACAGGCCCGGTTGTGGGGAACGTCACCGGGAAGTCGATGATCAGGGTATCGGACGCATAGCTTGTGATGGTCATGCCGCTCTCCATTGGGCCGGGACGCTGTGCGATTGCCAGGTCGCCTCTATTTCATGGTGACGCCATTCCGCGGCGGCACTGTGCAGCACCCAAGCGGCAGGGCTGCTGTTCTGGATCCACGCAGCCGGCGTAGAGCTTAAGCGCCATTGGGCGGGGATGATATAGCCTGCAACAGCCGCACCAGCGATCAGCACCGCACTGGTGCCATCGCTTGCCGTCGCCCCCTCGATCGCTGCCGCTTGGGCCACACTCTGGGCCGACATTGTGTCATCTGCGGTCAGACCTTCCGATGCCGCCACCTGAGACGACAGCGCAGCGGAGCCTGCGTCTATGGCGACCCCTGCCTCAGATCGGCTTGCACCCATCGCCGAGGTCGTGGTGGCCCCATCCGTTGCCGCTGCCGGTTCGGATCTCGATGCCGCCGTGATGAGAGCGGCCGCGCCCGCGTCGGCCGCCGCTGCCGCCTCGTTCAGCGCCGCCACAACGCCGCCTGTCAGGCCTGTCTGAGCCTCGGTCGCCGTTGCCGCTTCGCTGGAAGCCGCTGCCGTGACAAGGGTGACGGTCTGGGCATCCGCAGCACTCGCGGCCTCAACAATGCTGCCAAGGGCGCTACCGCTTGCGGCAAGAGCATCATCGGCAAGAGGGGATGAGCCGAGGGGTGAAAACCCGAGCATATCAGAACAGCGCCGTGATCAGGATGAAGCCGTTACCGCCCCGACCGCCCTGGCCACCGATAACGCCAGCACCGCCACCGCCGCCACCCGAGCCGCGACCACCAGCACCGCCGTTGCCGCCGTTCCCTGCGTTTGATCCACCGCCGCCAGATCCACCGCTGAAAGTTGGCGGCAGCCACAATTCGAATCCAGCCTTGCCATCAAATGAGCCAGACCCTGCCCCTTGGATCGTAGGACAGAGGCCGGCCCCGGTGATTGCGCCACCGCTCTGATCAGACGCCGTGACGCCGGCACCGCCTGCCCCGCCGCTGACAAAGATTGAAAAGCCGCCAAACACGAGTGACACGCCCGCGCCACCACCAACCGACCCACCGGCAGCACCAGGTTGCCCTGCCACGCTGACAAATGCCCCAAGCGCAGAATAGACCCCGCCGAGGGTGATCGCCCCGGCAGCCCCAGCCGCGCCCACGGCAGCACCCGTGCCAGTGCCGCCAAGGGCACCACCGTTTGCCGAACATAGAAATGCCGCAGCAGCGCCAGAGGTCAGCAAGGCAACCGTCGAGGCCTGACCAGCGACACCCAGCCCACCGAAGCCCGGCAAGAGGTAGATGGTAGGCGGCAGCAATGACGCGGGAATGATCAGGCGCGACACGGCCCCGGATCCACCACCGCCACCGCCACCTCGGGCCGAAGCCGCTGCGGCAGAGAAGCCAGCACCACCGGCACCACCAGCGCCAACGCACAGCATTTCCAAAAGCGTTGCGCCTGATGGGACATTGTAGGCCTGATACTGGCCTGTGGGGTCAAATAGCCGGGTGTTGCCGCCCTCTTTCGGCAGGTGGAAAGGAAACATCAGACCACCCCCGGCACGCTATGTTCAACCCCGTCGATCACGGCCATTTCGTAGGTTTCAGGAAGGGCAACGGAATTGCCAGCGGCATCGACGTAAGACACCACCTGCCCCATCACCACGACCGTTGCGCCGAACTCGACCTTTTGCCAGATGGGCGTTTTCACCCCATCAACCTCGAGCGTCATCGCGATGAAGGTTGCCATCAGTAATCACCACCGCAACCGGCCACCGCATAGCCGCCAGCAACAGCCGTGCCGAGGGTGACGTTGACCTTATAGCCGGGCGGAATTGGCAGGTTGATCGGCACCTCATAGCCGGCGATCGCCGCGATTTCCGAGTTGGTGGTTGCCGCCAATCCGATCTCAGCGATCAGGACGTTGTTCGCCGCGGTGGCATTGGTCAAGCCGTTGTTCAGGAACACGCGCAGCACGCTTGCGACGTTGGTGCCCTTGGGTCGGACAATCAACTTTTGCAGATAGGATCCGTTCGTGGCGTCAGCGACAAAAACGGTGTCGACCGTGCCCGTGCCATCCTTGGCGGTGTTTGCCGCCGTGATGCCAGTTGCCCATTCGATATGGGCGATCTTAGAAAAAATCGGTGCGTTGTTGCCCATGATTTACCTCAGTGCGAGAAAAGGTTTTGATTGAGGGCAATATCCATGCCGACCATCTGCGTGCCTGTCAGAATATCCGCCGCAGCCGCCGTGACATAAACCACCGCCGCCCCGCTCAGGCTCAGGACAGATCCCGTGCTGGATTGTTCAAAGGATCTGGAAAGGATCGTGCCCGCGGCGCTGTAAGTGCCGGTGCCGATTTCCCAAGCCGTGCCGTCCTCGATGACATAGCGGACCTTCGCGCCATCGGTGACGCCAGCAGCCGCGAAGGTCTGAAACCCAGCGACGGCCGAGCCGAGGGTGATCGCCCCCGTCCCGGTCGTGGCTGTGGTCATCTTGGCCCGATCTGCGAACATCAGAGCGAGGCCGTATAGGTGACGTTCAGCGTGTCGCCCGATGTCACGGCCTTATTGCCGCCCGCGAAGGAACCACAGGAATACAGGATTCCGGTGGTGCCCGACTTGGCGTTGACCGAGGCAAGGAAGCAGCCGGCGACGGTGGCGGTCGCGTTGATGTTGAACGCTGTGGCCGTCGATGCCTTAGCGCCAGCGGCAGCCGCGCCGAAGGCAGGCGCAGGGCGCGTGGCGTTGGAATATGGCACCGCCTCGGTCCAGCCCGAGTGCGAGGCCATCGTGTCAGCCGCGGCGTAGGTCGGTGCGGACCCGCCATCCACCAGACCGAGGAACCAAGCCGCCGTGTAGGCCGAGCCTGCCAGATACTTATCCAGCGCATCGTTCTTGCCGGCGGTGGTGACAAGGTTCTCGATCGTGTCGGTCCAGCGGATCTCGCCATCCGGCCCGATACACTCGACGGTGTAGAAGCCGTGCGCTTCCGCTACCTCGGCCATGCCGCCACCGCGCACGATTTCAGCGCCGGCCGAGGCGGTCGCCTGCAAAACTTCATTCGTCATTGGGTTGCCTTTCAGGGCTTGGAATTATGACGCGGGCCGATCAAAGCCCGCGCCACTCATCAGATCAGGCGGTTATTTCTTGCCGAACTTGCCGAAGATGCCCCCAGTGATTACGCCGCCGCCAAGCAGCGATGTCAGGAGCGTTACCGGCTTAACCATAAAAACATCTGCGGCCATATCGTAGGTGATCAGGCCTGCATAAGCGGCAGGGAGCGCCGCAATGACGGTGGAGAGGACGTAAAGCCCGAGGCGGATATAGACAGGATTCATGGCTGGCTCCTATGCCAAAAGGCCACGCGGGATGCGTGGCGGGGGGATCGAATTGTGAGGGGTTGCAGGTCGGTTAGAGGGCGAAGGTGACGACAGGTTGCCCCGTCAGCGCTTTGTGCAGAACGCTGCGGGTGATCGGGCCGATCATACCATCGGCTTTAAGCCCGTGGGCACGCTGGAAGGATTTGGCATCTGCTGACCCTGAGAGGAACAGCGAGGCGGCGACGGTCAGCCGGATTCGATCCGTGAGGCCGTTGGTGCCGCCGTTGATGCACTTGGTTACAGCGGTGATGTCGCCAGCATCGGCCAGCTTGTTGATCTTGCGGGTATCCCAATACCAGATCGGGCCAAGGCCTTCCCACGGATCGGTGACAACCGCGTCAGGGCTGGCGGTGAAATCCGGGGCCGATGGATTGAACTTACGGCACCAAGCGGTGAAGCCCGCATAGTTCGCCCGCCCCGTGATCTGGATCGGCCCCCTGCCCCTGAACCGATAGCCGTCACCATCAAGGGCGGCGGTATTGCCGAGATCGGTTCTGGTATCATAGCGCGTCTGCGCGGGCGTCGGCCCCCAGATTTCGCGGTCGTATTTCCAGCAGCCGCTTTCATGCGCCAATTGGCCGAGGTAATGCGCCAGGCGGTGCGGCCGGTCCAAGCCGACCGGCTGCATGACAAGGCCAGAGATAGTGCTGACCATATTTGCGTTGACCGGGGCACCCGCGAGTTTCGAGAGGAAAGCGGGGGTGACAATCATTTCTTGCTGCCCCCCTGCAATACCTGCCGCAGCAGATCGTTGGTTTCGCGCTGATTGTCTTTGACCTCATCCACTGACTGCTTGAGCGCATCGTAGCGGGCGAGGCCAGCGGCGGCATTGTTTTCCAGCACGCGCACGCGGCCTTCGACTTGCGCACTGGACGCTTGGATCACCGACAGCGCCGTGGTGACGGCCTGCGTGGACTGGCTCAGGCCGGTGATCGTGCTGGCCCCATACCAGATCGCCCCGACAATGCTGACGAGCATCGACCAAGCCAGAGGTTTCGCCAGCGTGATGCCACGGTCGGAATTTTCAATCATCGGTTTGCCTGTTTCAGTGTGGGTCATGCGTCCACCGCCTTGATGATCGCATAGGAAATCTGCGGCGCTTCGGTGGCGGTGCCCGCCAAGGCGCTGACGGAAATGGTGAAGCTGCCCGCTGCCGCCTTTGTCGCGAATTGGTAGAGGTTGGCCCCGGTGCGCTGGGTGACGATGATCACATCGCCCAATTCGGCAAAGGAGTTGGTGACGAC
Source organism: Cypionkella sinensis (assembly GCF_042646385.1). Classification (NCBI taxonomy): domain Bacteria; kingdom Pseudomonadati; phylum Pseudomonadota; class Alphaproteobacteria; order Rhodobacterales; family Paracoccaceae; genus Cypionkella; species Cypionkella sinensis. Next base: position 1,127,604 of record NZ_JBHRTO010000001.1, read on the forward strand.
AAAGCTGGCCCAAGTTGCTGACCCTGCCGCCGAGACCAAGTTGATCCGCCCACAGATTTTGTTGAGCGTGACACCTGTGACCCGCGAGGTCGCTTGCGTCACCGCGCCGCCAGACCCGGTGCCGTAGCCCAAGCCTGCGGCGAACAGCGTGAACAGCCACGCCAGGAACGCATCCATATCCGCGCGAAACGTGGATGGTGTCGCCCGGTTCGGGGCGTTTGGTGGTGCTTGAAGTGGCATCAGATCATCCCTTCGACTTCGAGCGCTGCATAGGCCCGGTCAGGTGTTGCGTAGGTGGTATTGTAGTCTTTGACGTAGCCGTAGATGGCGATGCCCTGATTGGCATCGCCTGCGGTCGGGTAGTAAACGCATGGGGTTGCCCGAAGGCTGGTGATTAGGGCCTGAACCCTGTTGCGATCGACTGTCGCGATCTCAATCTCAAACGAGGCGTTCTGGCTGTAAGCGCGCTGAACAATCGTCACCGTGCCGTATTCGTCGATGTTCTTCTTTGAATAATCGACAAGCTGGATCTTTGCATCGGAATGGCAGCGGCCAAGTTCGCGCGATTGGCCCACCACGATTTCACCGATGCCGATAGGTGCCTCAAATGTCGTCAGGGCATCGTAGGAAATCTCGATATAAAGTTGCGACAGATTGGTCGATCCCCACCCATCAAAGCCCTCAAAAACGAAGTCCCTGCGATAGGTCAAATCGCCGAAACAATAATCCCAGGCATCAACGATTTGAGTGTCGTCGAGCGCCCGAATTGTCAGATCGGTTTGCTTGGTCCCGTTTTGGTCATAGAAATATGCCCTGACCTGCGAGCAATCCGTCGCCAGAACTGCCACGGTGTCAAAGGCACCCAATCCGGTTAAGCTGAAGGTGAATTTGTTGGCCTTTTGCGAGATCAGGCCGGGAAAAGCCCAAAGCCCAAGCCCGGTCGCATCGAACGTCGATGACCCGAGAACAGTTGCAGGACTTTGCGAAATGAAGCCATCAAACGGACGCCAGATCTGCATAGACCCAATTCGCGCCCATTTTGTGGGAAACGCTTCTGGATCTTCGCCGGCATTGGTTGCGATGATGCACTTGTATTGGGATTTGGTCGGCAGGTAACACCGAATGGTTCCAACCGGATACGCGACACCGCTATTCCATGCAGCATAATCGCTCATTTGGTTGAAGTTTACGGCATACCAATTTGTTTCCGTCACCTTGATCGGCTTTATAACTTTCATGCGCGCACCTCTGGCATACCGTTGATCTCCCAATTTTCGGCGATCTTCCGCGTCTTGCGGTTTTCATCGAGGTTCTGTGTGTCAAGCTGGCGGCTCTGATCCTGGAACGAGGCCACCTGCTGTCGTAGGCTGCGCAATTCATTAACCACCGCCTCAAAGCCACCGGCATTGCTGCCTCCACGAAGCATCCGCTCGGTCTGGCTGGCGTTGAAGATGCGGGATGGCCCAGTCGCTTCCAATTCTGGCCCGTTCTCGCCGACGATCCTCAGTCCGCCCGCGTGCATCCCCCCGGCGGCAAAGCCGCGAGCGTTGTCGGGGCGCTCATGCCTACTGCCGCCATTGATCCTATCCCGAAGCACCCTGGCTGCTTCTGCTGCGGCCGCCGCCGTCTCTGCCGCCAGCGTTGCCGCAGCTTCCGCTGCCAATCTTGACGCCTCAGCGGCAGCAGCTTCCTCTGCCAATCTTGCAGCCTCTGCCGCGGCCGCAGCAGCCTGAGCCGCCGCATCTGCCGCAGCCCGCGCCGCCCGGTCAGCAACGTCCTGATTTATCGCTGCAACAAGTGCTGCAAGGCCAGTGGTCAGCACCCCCATCGGGGCCGCAAGTTGCGCAACCAGATCGGTATTGCCTATCCCGATCTGGGTTTGCAGAGTGCCGAGGCTCGCGGTCAATGTGGCGAGATAGGCCGCGTCGTTTCCGCCGCCGGTCAGGTAATCGCTGATCGTTTGCAGAACCGTCAACTGATCGCCCAGCAGAGTGGCCAAGGTATCAAGGCTCGCCGCCCGCACGTCAGACGAGTTGGCCACCTGCGTCAGTCCTGCCAGCACCTGAGCCTGTGCAAGCGCAGCCTCCTGCGTGGTGGTGGCCGTCTCACCCGAACTGGTCAGCAGCGCATCTGCGGCGCCGGTCAGTTGGCCTGCGGCCTCGAGATTGCCCGCAAGCGCCGCTGCCAGCAGGCCTTGGAACTGCGCTTGGTTGAACGCCAAGGCCCGCGCGCCGGTCGTCATCGCAGAGGTTTGCCCGCGCATGTCGGCGATGTATTTGCGCAGCGCCTTGGCGGTATCGCGCCAAGCGTTTGCTGCGTTCAAGGCATCGCTCTGCGCGCTCTGGGTGGCGGCGATCATCGCCGAGAGGCCAGTCTGCACATCACCGACCAGCGTGGCGATGGCCGCGGTAAACGATGAAACCTGCGGCAGCACCTGATCCATGACGCCGGACATACTGACCAGCGCCGCAAACAACTCACGACCAGATTCGGTCGTCAAATCCTGCACCTCGATCATCGCCCGATATTCGTCGCGCGACTGCGGCATAGAGACGTTCAACCTTGCTAGCGCCTCGGTGGCCTGCCTGGTCGCCGTCGCGTTGCGTTCGGCCTCGGTGTAGAATTTGTTGTAGTAGTTCCCGACCGCCGTGCTGAGAGCATCCAGACCGCCGAACTCATCGGCAAGCTGCGATGCCATATCTGCGCCGATCAAACCGACTGCGCGGAAGGACAGGCCCAGTGTGTCGGCCATCAGATTGACAGCCTTCATAGATTGGGTCAGTCGGGTCAGCGCTGCCATAGCGCCTTCACCGTCATGCACAAAGTCTGTCAGACCCGTCGCCAGTTCCGCGAAATCATCGCCCAGGCCGTTGATTGCCTTCTGGATCGCGGCCAAAGCCTGATCTTCGCTCAGCCCTTTCGTCGAAATTTGCAGTTGCTTTGAGAACGTATCGAACGCATCGCTGCCGATCCCCAACAACCCAGCCATGTCGATGATGCCCTGCTGCATGTCACCGATGGCGCGGCTGATCGGGTCCGCGACCTCTGCATCGGCTGCCGTGTAAGTGGTCTTTTTCTTCGTCGATAGACCCCAGAAGCGCGTTTTCTTCACTCGGCTGAACGTCTCGACTGCTGTTTCCAAGCCGTTGACGGTAAGCCGCAGACCTGCGTCGAGTTGAACGGTTTTGGTTTTGAAGAATGAGAAGATCGCGCCGACTGCGAGAAGCGGCAAGGCAAGCGCGCCCACGGCAGCCCCAAAGCCAGCGAGGCTGGTGGTTGCGCCACCAAGCACCGATGAGAGGTATGTCCCGGCAGTCGCCAGACCGCCTCCAGCCCCAGTCAGAGCGGTGAGGAGACCAGATGCGCCAGAGAACAGCGAGGCACCGAAGCCAGCGATACCACTCAGGATATTCCCAACGCCACCGGCAGCTTGACCTGCCGCCCCACCAGCTGCACCGGCAATAGCAGAGCCTGGAACACCGCCCAAGCCAAGTGCCAGCATGATCTTGTTTTTCAGCGCGTAGGCGATCATTTGCTTGATCGTATTGACCAGCAAATCCTTGATGCTCTTCATCCCGCCGCTGAAGCCATCGACCATCTGATCAACAAAACTGCCGATGCCGCTGGTCACAAAACCCTTCATCGTATCAGCGTATTCTTTGGCAGCCTCGGCAGCGGCTTTTGCAGCTTTTTTCGTGGCTTTCTCAGCCTCGCTCATCGCGGCCTTTGTCGCCTTTCCAGCGCCGTTCGCGGCATTCGCAGTTTTTACCAAAGCTGTATGTTGTTCCTGCAGCGCCACATTTGTCTGCAAAGCAGCATCGTAGGCCTCAAGCTGCGATGCAGCCTGTTTGCGGATGATGGCATCCTCGCTGCCGAGCATGGGCGCCAGCTTCGCGCGCTGCTCCGCCAGCTGTCCCGCAGCAGTTGCAGCAGCAACAGTTGAACCGGCTAGCAGCGCAGCGTTGCTGGCCGCTGTAGCGATGTTGGTGAAGTTCATGCCCTCGATGGCACTGCGCAAACCTGCAGCATACCCATAAGCTTGGCTGAGTGCCGATGAGAGACCAAGGGCCTCACTTGCGGCATTGTTCAGCGCAACTGCAATTGGAGGCACGCCGTTCTCAATACGCAGAAGCATATCTCGAACCGCATCAAGCGCAAATTTATTGGAGTCTATCTGCCTTGATACAAGATCAAATTCTAGCCCAGACTTCTTCGCGCTCTCACGCTGAACAACAAGCTGAGCGTTAATTTCTTCAAGACCAACCTTCATGTTTTCCAGCGCATTTTGCGCCGTAGTCGGATCTAGAAAGCCTTGCGCCAATTGATCGCGAACTTGAGCCATAGCTTCGAGCTGCGCGGCTTGGGCGTCGAGAGTGGCCTGCAATTCAGCCTGAACATTCGCCAGCGCCGCCTTTGCTGCAGCCTGGTCTGCCAAAAGCTTGTTTTGATCCATTTGCAGCAAGGCAGCCCGGGTTGCTGCCTCGGCCTGTAGCGCAGCCACCCGCTGGGAACTCCCGCTGATCACTGCTGCTGCATATTCGGCCTCAAGCGCTTTAGCGCTGCTCATATCTGACGTAATTTGAGACAGCGCTTCGGAATATTGTTTGGTGGCCGCGGCAGAAAGTTCCGTCGACGTTTTGCTCGAAACGAGTGTGCTGATAAGCGGAATCATCGCACCTGCAGCAATGCCTGCAAATACGCCCAAGGTGCCGAAGGCCAGCAAAATATCCGGTAACTGAACGGCCAATGCAGCGAGCCAGTTACCCGTCATCCCACCGACCTGAGCAACCTGATTCAACTGCAATCCAAGGCTTCGGAGGCCGCCACCAGCAGCAAAGCCGGATTTTTGACCAAGGTCAGCAACGGCATTCGCGGTCTTTTGCGCAACAGGTGCCAGGCCAAGATATTTGGCCTCTGCCATGCCCAAAACGCGGTTTGCCTCTCCTTGAGAGATCACGCCCGCTTTAACGGCGGCATTAAGCCGTTCCTGCGCGGCTTCATACTGCTTTGATGCTGCGAAGACAGGATCAAGCTGGGTGCGGAGCGACGTATAGCCACGCGTCGCTGTTTCAACGGCAGATGCATTTTCAAGCTGGGCACGCGCCGCGCGCTGCGCTGCAGTTTCGACGCCCATATACTTCGCCGCAGCCTGTTCCAGAACGATATTGGCAGCGCGCTGGCTGACGGTGCCCAACTCGACCATGCCCGCCAGTTGACGCTGAACAGCAGCGTAACTTTGTGCTGATGCATATGCAGGATCGACCGAACTGCGCAGTTGATCGAACGACCGCGCCTGCCCTGCGACAGATTGCGTGATCCGCTCACTGGCGCGCACCATCGTCTCAGCCATACCGCCGGCAATCTTGCCAGTGGCACGGGCACCAGATTCAAACTGGCTGAAATCAAGGCCAAGCGTGGCGCGCATTGCGCCGGTCGGTGCTGCTGACATTCAGATGGCCTTTGGACAAAACGAAAGACCCCGCAGCCAATCGGCAGCGGGGTTGAACAGGTGTGAAAGGTGATCAGGGTTGATCTGACTCGGACGCGGAAGCAGCCAATGCGATCTCTACTGGCGACATCGCCAAGGGCTCAACGCCAGCGCGCCACCCCTGAAAATAGGCGGCGCACATCTCAAACAGCGCCTCAAACTCCCAAGGCTCGCTGATCCTGCCTGTGCCTCTTGCAAAAGCGTCGATGGTGATCCAGTCGGCAGCAACTTCATCCATGCCGGTGCTGATGGTCGGGCCCATCTTGAACATCGCATCGACCAGATACTGCCCGGCATCCAAATCCGGCAACAAAAGCGGCTCGCGTTCATGCTGCAACTGCTGCAACCGGTTCCGCTCCCAAGTTTTCGGCTTGGAATGGAGATAGCCCCATTGCCGCGCCGTAAGGATCAGCCTTTCAACGTTTGCTGCAAAAAACCCTCATCCTGCGCGGCATCCAGCACCTGCTGGGCAAACGACGGTTTGTGCCAGCGGGCCTCATACTCTGCCTTGCGGTCTTCGAATTGTTCCGAGGACTCGCCTGGCCCAATGGTCAGAGCAGAAGAACGCATCAGATGTTCCATACTGAGGAAATTCAGGTCCAGGAACCATTTGATATCGTCGTCTGAGGTGGTGAGATCGCGAAGCTTTCCATCATCCCCCATCCGCTGAACAGCCACGAAGCCCACGATCAACCGGGAAGCGGATTTGACCAGGTCATCATGAATATCACTGATCATCTTCGCATCTTCCGAGGCCTTTGCGCCGCGGGGCGATTTCATGCGCGCCGCATGTTCGGCCTTGATTGCCGCTTGATAAGACCGCGACGAAAGCCCGCGCACGATGAAACAGCAGGGCTTATCGTCATAAACGATCGGCTCGCCCGTTTGTTGGTCGCGGATCTGTACAGTGCGCCCAGTCTCAGCAGCTTTGCGGGTGTCAAAAGTCGAGAAATCCATTACACGTCCTCATGTTAACGAAAATCGGGCTGGGCGGGATCAACCCGGCGCCAGCCCGACAAAGCAGTTGAAGGCTCAGCCGAAGCTGGCCCTATCAGACGCGAACGGTGGCGCTGTTGACGCGAACTTCGCCCGACAAACCTTTGTAGCTGCCCGGCGCGCGTTCATTGTCTTTCACGTTGGCAATTTTGCCGTAGAAATACGCGATCTTCCCATCCGGGTCTGTGATCTTGAAGGACAAATCGACATTGTTATTCGAGTTATTCACCAACAACGTTTGACCGGCGTCGGTATCGAAGCGGACGGAAAACGGGATTGCGCCGCCGTCCTTGACACCGTTGACGTGTTCAGTGCGGCCCTCGAGCAGTTCGATGGCAATGTCGGCAGATGAATCGCCCACCGAGCCAAAGGACGCGATTTTGCCGACAGTGGTATAGGTCAGAGCATTGAAGCCCGAGGCATCAATGGTTGCAGGCGTGGCGACCGAGACGGCGATGACCGCCCCGATATAGGAAATTGCAGCAGCCATAACAGGCTCCTTTCATGCAGGTTGAGGTGGGACGGTTACTTTTTGCGCGGGGCGGCATCAGCTTCCTGCTTTTCAGCAAGAGCCTTCAAACCGGCCGCGTTTTCTTCTGCTGCGACGGCAAGCTGCCGGTCAGCCTCGGCCTGTGCCGCAGCTTCGGGCAGCGCCTCGATAACGGTCAGCGGCACCGCGACGCCATCCGGGTCGATTTCCTCGTCGTATTCGAGCGTGATCTGCCCAGACAGGGCAAGGCCACCCAGCGTCGGCGCATTGTCCGTGCAGCGCAGAACATCATTGGTGGTTTTCAGTTCACCGTCGGCAGGGACAACGTGTCCAGTGTTCAGCGTCAGCGGGCGCTTGGCGGGGTTGATAATCTTGGCCATGTGCGGCTCCTTAGATGGGGTTGAGCAGACCGGCGAGCAGGCCCGCGCCGGAGGTGATCGTGATGGTGCCCTGCAAGAACGCCGGGATCGTATCCAGCCAGAGCAGCTTGTTTTGCAGGGTGGTGATCGCGAAGGCCGGATAGCCGCCCGACACAGTTCGCAGCCCCCAGCCGGCAAGAGGCACCGTGACGCCGTCGCCACCATCAATCAGCGGCGAAAGCGTGCCGCCGGTGGGGTTGCGCAGAAACAGGATCTGCCCGGTGCCGCGGCGAAATTCGAATGTGTCCGATGCGCCGAGAGTGGTCAGCGTCATCGGTGCAAAAACACCGGCCCCAGGTGCGGTATTGAACACGCGCGGAAGCGGCGTCGGGGTGATAAGTGCCATTGCTACCTCACAGGGTAAGGATCGCGATCAGGCCAGCGCCCGCCGTGATCGTGTTGGTGGGGGACAGCAGTTTGTATTGTTCGTCCAGATTGACGACAATCATCTGCCCAGCGGTGACAGGCACAGCAACACCAGCGCTGACAGCGACTGGAATGCCCAATTCTGCCGGGTAGAACAGCGTGGCTGTGTCACCCACGATGGTCGGAGTGATCGTACTTCCCGTGGGGTTGAACAGGAACAGCAGCTGGCCCGCGCCCGGCGTATAGGCGAAGGTGTCGCTCGCGGTCAGGGTGTTGGAGACAGCGGTGCGCTGACCCGACCCCTGCGAGGTTGTGGTGGCAATCGCTGCCATGGGTTATCCTTTTCGAATGAAGGTTTTAGCCCCGACAGACCAAATCAGGATTGTCCGTCGAGACCGCGGTGATAAGTGACCCGAAAATTGACGATGGCCGTGCCGATCCGCTGTTCGCCGTCGCCGTTGAGGGCGAGGGTCAAATCTTCTGGAAAGCAGCGATAGCCTGCGCCCATGATCGCAGCACAGACACAAATCTCGATCGCATCAGCGTCTGCATCGAGGTCATCTTCCAATTCATCGCCACCAAGCCGTTTGACGACGACCTGAAGCAATGTAGACCGTTCAAACATGTCGAACGTCTCGGGCGAAACCCGCTCCTGTGGCGTCACAACTCCAAGAACTGGCAGAGCATCCGCCGAGATGTTTCCCGCCCAAGCCGACATCTGCGTCAATTCGATCATCCGAAGATCGTTAGCCAGCGCGTCTCGGGCCAAGGTACGGAATAGCGAGCGATGATTCATGCTGTCACCAATTCCAACTCGCAAATCACAGCGGCGTCCGCAGCCGGTGATCCCGAAGGCCATATGTTTTTGACGGCATAGGCCTTGCCATTGGCGGGCGATATTTTGTCGCCCCGCGCCAGTTCCGGGACAAGGTTGCGGCGCACACGCCAAGTTGGTGCAACGATCAGGACGGGATGCCCATCCTGATCTGTTGCTTCAATCGGAGTCTCACGAAAGACCGATTGAACATCGCGGGATGGACCGCCTTTGGGCAGGTAAGGCACCGGCGCTCCCAGCACAGAAGCCGTGACGCCCGCAAGACCGTCAAAGACCGAGGTCATTAACGAACGCAGCCATCCAGCAGAACAACACCTGTGGCAGTCGGGTTGACAGCAATAGCCAACGCAGTACCGACAAGGGTATTCGCGGACGATGTGGTCGTGAAGTTTTTGGCAGCATCGTCCCAATAGATCTTGTCGCCAACTGCCCATGCCTGAGCCGAGACTTTTGCCACGGTAAAGACGCCTTCTCGCGACAACAAGACGGGGTCGGTGATGACAGCAGAGTGTTGAGCAATGCCGATGATTGCACCCACTTTGGCACCCGCACCGGACGCAACGGCATAGGGAGCCGGGACGGTGATGGTATTGCCTGCTTGAACATAGTTCTTCATTTTCGTCTCCGAATTTTAGGGGTGAAATGACGAAGGGCGACCCGAATGGCCGCCCCTTCGTCAGGTCATGTTGTCAAATGAGGCTTATGCGCCGGCGTTCTTGAAGCCACCGCGCCAGTCGATCGCACCGCAACCGAAGTCATGTTCCAACGACATCGAGGTGCCCTGAACACCGAAGGGATTGTCGATACGGAACCGTGGCGCCGAATAGCCATCCAACAGCCCCCATTCGAAGCAGGCGGCTTCGGCAGCATCCGCAAACAGATACCAGGCATTGCCCGTGATCTTTGCGGTGGTCACAACCTCCAAACGGCCCGAGAATGGGTTAACGTTGTTCGATTGCGCCGCCAGAACGGGCGCCACCAGTTGCTCAGCTTCAGTCTGCTTATCCGGGCCCACCAGAAGGATGGATGCTGAGATATCCAAATCATTGCCATCCAAGCTTTTATGCTTGCGGATGGCAGCACGGCCAATGCCGAGCGATGCGATGGTGATCGCCGCAGCGGCAGCTGCTTTGGTCAAGTCGGTGGTGTTGAACACCTGACGGGTCGTTTCCAGCAAGGTTGGCCCATCAGCGTTCGCACCGCTGAGTGCCATGGCGTAGAAAGTAGATTCTTCAAAGCGTGCAACGGCCGCACCACGGTCATTCAGAATTTGCTGGATGCCGTTCAGCGAGTCATTGACCAACATCTGGCGGCTGAAGTTCACCATGATGCCGTAGGCTTTGACTGCGGTTTTCTCTTTCGATTCCGAGAAGTTGCCAGACTGGATCTCGCCGCCCTCGGGATTGACGGCCTGAAGCGTCGGGAAATCACCGACCCGCACCGTCGAATGGTCGCGGAAGTCTTGGTATGTGCGCTGACGGGCAATCCGCCGATAGGTCGGCATTGCCGAATTGTAGCGTGCGGCCAAAGCCCGGTTCAGAGCGTTTTCGAACAAGATCGGGAAGTCGCTCGTGGTGTTGAAAGCCGCCATCAACACCTGTTCACGTGCCGCAAAATTGCCCGGAACCCGCGATTGACCCATGCGCTCTGCAGCCATTTCGACCAGCGAATGCGTCATGAAAGCGCGGGCGGCTTCGCTCGGCTCTGCGCGGCTCAGACGCGCCACCAGAGAGTCCTCCATCGCCATGCGGCGGGTTTCGGTTTCGTCCTGACCACGCGGCACCGGCGCAACGCGGTTTGGCATGGGTTCGCGAGCCGCCATCGTGGTCAGCATGCGGCTGCGCGCCGTGACCACGTCGCTGCCATCGCTGATCAGGGCGGTGACATCGGCTTCGGTCAGACGGCCCGATTCCATGAAGGGTTGAGCCGCAGCGCGAATATCCTGCGCGCGGGTGCGCTCGGCCAGCATGATCGCATTTGCATCAACCGGCGCAGCCATCAAAGGCTGGGACGGGTTCGTCGGAGCCGCCGGAGCGGCCGGGGTGGGATTCGGCATGACTGCCTCCTGTGCTGTGGCCAGCATGGCCGGGATACCGCTCGACGCGGCGGGGGGTCGGGCAGGCTGCACGCCTGTTGCCGAACGATGGGCGGTCAGGTGCGCGAGAAATTTCGCGCGTTGATCCGCCATAATGGTTTGTGTTTGAGCCAACGACATTTGCGCGACTGCGGCTGGTTGCTGCGCCGACGCATTGCCTTCCTGCGATACCGCATCCGCAAAGCCTTCTGAGATGGCTTCCTCGGCAGAGTACCAAGTCTCGTTTGCCATGATTGCCAGCATCTCTGCTTGGGTTTTGCCCGATGCTTTGGCGTAGACAGTGGCATAGATCGCGGCGAGCTTATCGAGATTATCCGCCTCTTTGCGCAGGGTCTGAGCCTCCCCCCAAGCCCCACCCGAGGGGTTATGGATCATCAGGAACGACCCAATGCTCATCTCGCGCACTGTGCCTGCCATAAATAACAATGACGCAGCCGAGGCAGCTTGTCCCTCAACGATGATCCGCGTGCCCCCAGGATGGCTCGCAAGGATTGCACGAATGGCTTCGCCCGCCACAACCTCACCACCAACGGAACAAAGCCGAACGGTGACTTGACCTTCTCCCAACTCACCTAGCGCATCGCGCACCAAGGCGGGCGAAAAGTAGTTGGCATTATCCCACATCCAAGATGCGGAATCGTCCGTCAGAATGTAGCCGGAAAGCACCAGCTCGCCGCCGATGATCAGATCGGTGCCTCGTTTCATCTCAATCTCCCTTTGGGAATTAGGCGGGCGTTGCAGCCTTTGCCTTGCGGGTCTCCGCAGCGGTTTTTGGTGGAGTGACGGCTGCTGTCGTCAATTTTGCATCAGCGTCTTTTTGGACATCGTCAGCGCGTTCGCGCCGCACCCGGTCCGGGTCGACACCCAGCTTGCGCTGCACACCCTGACGGCTCTTGATTCCGGCATCAATCGCCTTGATTTCGGCGTCGATCTCATCGTTCGGGTCGATCAACGGGCGGCGCGGCGCCGTCCAATCTATCGCAAAGACCTCGCGGGCAAGTTCAGCTTCGGAGATCAGTTTCCAAGCATCTGCAACCCAGCGCCCAATGCCGCGACAAAACTGGCCGATCATCAGGTGTTCCTGCCAACCTTCGACATTGCGATCCATTTCCATCCGGCCCATCCGGCCAGAGCTAAAATTGACCCCGGACAAATCTCCTGTCAGCGATTCCCGCGTTATGCCAATGCCCATTGCAATTGCGCCCAGGCCCTCGCGCATAAACTCACCATAGCCATCAACGCGGGGTGGAGTGGTGAAGGTCACCGTGGATCCAGCCGGCGCGCTGACCAAGGCACCGGGCTCAAGATCCTCTAGGCCTTTTGTTGAATTGCTGGGATTCTGTCCCTGCGCATCGTCATTGGTAATCACCCCCGCCAGAAGCGCCGCCATACGCTGTTTCAGGATCTGTGCTTCCTGATAATCCGACAACTCACCCATGGTCAGCATGACCGGCGCAAGCCAGGGCACACCGCGCAGCTGGCCGGGGCGATCGAAGCGGCGCAGATGAATGATATCCTGCCACACCACCCGCTCGCTTTCCATCGTGGTATTTAGCCGCGCTGAGCCCGGATGCTCTTTATACAGCCAATATGCCTGCACATCCCCGATCGGGCCGTACTCCACACCTTCAATGACGGGGTTTGCGCCGTTGCTGACCTTGGACAAATCCAGATAGTCCGCCTCGATCAGTTCGACCTGAAAACCAAGCGGGAGCGCGCGCGCATATTGCCCGGTGCGAATCCGGCGACGCGCCAATACTTCGCCATCGGTGAAGACGGCACGCATGGCGACGACCTGCATCTCCATCAAATCATACTCGCCACGCGCATCAATCGCTGGGCTCATCAGATGGGCACGCAGTTTTGCCTCGATTTTATCGCGGGTCTCCTGCGTTTTGTGATCTACGGAAAACGCGATACCTGTCCCAACCACGTTCGTTACAACCACTTCGCGGGCGCGCAGTGCATAGGGGCGATTGCGCATCATGTCGCGGCTGAGCTGGCGCAGCTGCGCGCGCGATGCCATAGCGGCAGCATCTCCATCCGTTGAGGGGGCTTTCCACCCATAGGTGCGGCGACCCTTCGACGCCGCATCATAGTTCATCAGATGGTTGCCTGCGATCCGGGCTCGCATACGCGCAACCCCCGCCTTTGGCGCAAAATCCAATACGACGCGGTCGATCAGCTTTCCGAACGCACTCATATCAAAGACCCCTGCCTGTGCGCGGATAAATCACTGCAAAACCACCTCGGGACACCCCCGCAAGTTCCGCATCGACCATTGCAAGCGCCGCCCGGAGCTCGGCCATAGAGGCATACTCGACTTCCTCGCCGTTGATGCGCACACGCTTGGCACCTCGGGCGATAGCGGCTCTGAGATTGTCTGCGTCTGTTTGCGTAAATGCCATGATCGTCCTTACCTGCGCAGCCATTTGATGGTGCGTTTCTCTGCCGACGCGGGCGATGGGCGTTGATCTCCGCCAACTCGCCCCTGCCCCGTCCAAACAGCAAACGAGTTGACCTCGGAAAGCGTCATCCACTCTGGCGGTGAAGCCGGATCTATCCGATTCAATCCCCGATATTCCGCCAAGGCCTGCGCCTGCACCGAAAGGTCGAGCGTTTCATTTCGCACAACACCTTGGCGTTTATCGTAACCATCCTCACCACGGCGTTCGGCCAGCAGCTCAGTCAACCGTTCCTCTTCCAGCCACTTCGGCACAGGATATGAGCCCGGCCCCTCATCCATGCGAGCAACAGCGGCCAGAACGGTATCCTTCAGTCGATCGACTGCCATATTCATCAGCTTGATCGCCCGCGCCTTTTTGCCCTTCGATCCGCGATCCGGCGTGGCATACCAAACCCGATCGGGGATCTTGAAACCGCCGCGACCGATCGACAGAAAAACGAGATGGCCTTTCCCGTCACGCTTGAGTTTGCGCCAAAGCTTTTCCGCATTGTCTGACCAGCCCGGTGGGCCGTTGAAATCCAAGACCATGGCCGATGTTTTCAGCGACCAATCCGACCCCTGCACGGGATAAATGCGGTCGAGAAGCGGCAATAGAACGTGAGCATCTTCCGCATACTTGCCAGGATCAATTGCCCGATACCGGCCTTCTGAGTCCTTTGCCCGCGGTGATGCGTCAAGCGGTTGCCGAAGATCAAACCGATCAACCAACATGCGCTGGCCCTGCAACCCCCAAGCCGTCACCGCAACCGCAAACCAGCTGCCGTTTGTATCCACCGAAGTGGTCAGGAACCGCGCCCAGCTCGGGCAGGTTTGCGTCGGAATATCCCGCGCTGAATCCCGCAGCGCCTGAACCGTAACTGCGCCAGCCTCGTCTGTCTCGCGGCGGGCATAGGGCTGGCCGATTTCGGTGTAATAGACCTGCGACATTTTGATGTCATCGCCGGTCGCCTCAAACTCTCTGCGCGCAGCCTCATATCGCGTGACCAGGTCAATCCAGTTTGCAAAGGCTGCGGCGGCGCCGTCCAATGCCCAGCTTGCAATCTGCGTCTGCCGCAAGTCCGCATCGGATAGGCGGCACAACACTCGCTGCCCCTGATCGTTCAACCTTGTCGACTCGTGCAGCCATCCACCACGATCTTTCAAAGCTAGGCGGTTGAGATGCACCTTGTGTCGATGCGCGATCAGCGTGCCACAGTGTGGGCAGACCATTTCCGCACCTTCAGCAGCGGCGCCGGGGTCAAGGCTGTCATCATAGCGCAGGCGGTCAAAGCGCGGCTCGAACAGACCCTCACAATCCGGGCACTCCCAATGCCAGCGACCTCTGGTGCCTTCATTGTAGATCTGCCCGATCCCAGCACTGACGGGCGGAAACGCATTGGGGTTGGCAGCATCGGCACGCCAGTTTGTATCCGTAACCGGAAACGCCGGCGTGCTTTCCACCAGCACCATGCCACGCGACATGAAAGACTTGATACGGCCCAAAGCCATGGTCCAGGGCGAACCCTCTGGGCTGTCCTTTGGGCCAAGGCGTTGCGGCATATGGTCGTAATCGGTTAGCAGAACCATCCGCTGCGACCGGCTGGAAAGCTGGTTTGCAACCGGATAGCCGATGGTCAGACGCATCCCCTTGAACCGCTTCCGACTAAACGTGCTGTCATCCCGCGACGACCCCAAGCGTTCACGGATAAACGGGCTGTTGGCAATGATGGGGTCGAGCTTCTCCTCGACCCATGCGTTGGCATCGGCTTGCGTCATGTGGATCACTTGCACCGGGCCGGGGTTGCACATGACAGCGTGCATCGAGACGCTTTGGAGCATCACCGTTTTGCCTGATTGCGAGGGTCCAACAAAACAGCAAGTTTTAAACCGGCGCGACTGGGTCGTATCGGCAGGCTCGACCATGTAAGGCGTCACGTTGCGATCGAAGCCGCGCCATGACCCGCCAAGCGGAATGCGCATAAACCGCTCTGCTGCATCCGTCACGGTGATCCGGTTCGGTGGATCGAGCAGCGGAAGGCTATCGCGCAGAACTTCCTCTGGCGTGACAAACGGCGGTAGCGGAAGCACCCGCTGGACTTGGCGGGCAGAGGTATCGGCCATGAGCACCATTAGACGACCAACTCGCCTTGCTGCGCACCCAAGGGGATCACGCCACCGCCGCCGATCATCCGCTCGCAGATCTGGCGAGCTTCTTGGCGAATGGCATCGGCTTTATCCTGCAACTGCTGAACTTGGTCAGGCGTCAGGCCAAACTCCAGCTCGGCCCAGTCAGGCAGCGTATCCATGGCGGTGCCGAACGCGACGATCAAATCTTCAACCGCTTGCTGAACGCGCGACGTGCGCATCAATTCGCCGCGCTGCTCGGCAGCACGGTTGCGGTGGTACTCGGCCTCAGCCCAAGCCCGCACCTCAGCAGCCGTCATGTGGCTGTTGGCTTCGTCCTCATCAGCATCGAGGTTGCGGAAGGCCAATGCGGCTTGCGTGGCCAGCTGATCGCCGCGACGCTTGGCTGCCATTGCCTCTTCATCGCGCGACTGCTTCCACGCCCAGCAATGTGATAGGCAAAATTCGTATGCGACACCGTTTTGACCGGCACTCTGCACGGGCATGCCTTGCAGCACCCACTTGCTGATCGTGTTTTCTGACATGTTGAATGCCAGAGCCAGTTGAGCGCGGTTGAGAACACCATCCTCTACCCCCTCAGGCAGCGGAAAGCGCGACAGATCAACCACACTCCCATCTGCGAGAGTGAGGATAGACGACATTGAAATTCCCTTCATAATCAAGCACAAGAACCGTAACACCCACCCCCGGCGAAAAAATCGCTGCCCCATGTAACGGGGTGCGAATTACCCGTGTGCGTGTTTTGGCCAGGAAGGACCCCAGCCTTTATCCATTGGCCCCAAACCGCTTGTTGAGCATTTGGCCGATGGTGCGGGCAAGATGACCCGGAAGTTTTTGCTGCCATACCTCGGCAGCCGTATCGAAAAACCCGAGGCGCTGTTGATAGACTGGCACCTTGGCCGAGATATGCGCGACCACGCCGATCTGACCCGATGCGGTGCGCTTGTAGATATCGGGCGACAATCCCCGCTTCGGGATGAAGTATGTCGCCCGCTTGCCATTGCGCTTCTTTGAGGCTGCGGTGGTGTTAGCCGCCCCGTCACGCTGGGCCATCAAACCTGATAGCACCTGATTGCGTTCACCAGCCGACCAGTTGCCGTAAGCATCAAGCCGCGCGTTGTCGGCTGGTATGATCGACTGGATCACACCTTCATAGGCAAGGCTTCGAGACAAGAGACGCTCAAAGCCCGACTGCGGTCTCTGTCCGCCGCTTTCCTCTACCTTCAGATAATGACGCGACCCAACCAAGGGCCGCTCTTGCACCACAGCCTCTGGCCGGTTGGCTTGAGCCTTCACCACCATGAAAGCGTTTTGCGTGAAGCGTGTTGGCCTGTCGAACACCACCTTCATGCGATCTTGGATATGATCCAGCACTTCATCGGCTGTGTCATTCAACGCCCAAGCTACCGCGACACCAACATCACGACTGGCAAGAGCCTGCAAAGCAGAGGTGAAGGCAGATGTGTCAAGGCGCAGCCCTGTGCTCACATCTCTACCCTACCTCTGAAATGCAAACGACCGGAGGGTTTCCCATCCGGTCGCAATTAGTCTCGTGGCAAAATGTCAATATAAGCTGTTTGTGTCAAGCGGCTTTGTGAGAAGACGCTTTAATGTCTGGTTTATCTAATACTTCCCATGGGGCAGACGCTGGCAACACTTCTGTCAGAGCGATGTTTTCCAACGCACAATCGAGGGTGCTGCGCAAATGCAGCAGAGCCAGCCGCCAGCCTAAGTATCGCCGCCGTACCATGCCGATCTGCGAGGCTGTCGGTATGTAGGTTACTGGGCAGGCCAAAACATCAAAACGAGTTCGGCGCCCTCGCTTTCCCGGAATATCCAACGTCTCCACCACCACCGTTTTAGCAGACGCCCCAAACTGGTTCTCACGTGACCATTGCCGCGGCACACAACGAGGGGTCATGTTGATCTGCCATTCTGGTTCGATGCCAGCCCTTGCCCACCCAGCCATATCTGCCGCCATGGCCTTACCACCCAAGGCCACCGGCAAGCCAGCGAGCGCAGCGGCAATGGTCTCGGCATCACTGGCCGGGCGGCTGCTTCCACCACCGTCAATCTGACAGCCCAACGCACCGCGCTGCATCATAAGCCAGATGGTGGACATGCCGGGCCGTGCACCCTGTGGCGAAAGGTCATCAAAGTCCAACTGGGCATGTTCGACACCGAAGGCCCATTCCAGCGCCGCCTTGATCGACATCTCTCGTTTGGCGGTGGTTTTTCTTTTCATGCCGATCTCCAATTACCAGATTTAGCGGTTTTTAGGTTGTTCTTAACTACTCGTAGTTTTTTTTGTTTTTTTCAGGGAGGGGATGGAGAGGATAGAAGGTAAAAGGGAGAGGATAGATTGCCGAACGCTGAAAAGATGAAACGTAACGAAATCAGAGAGTTGAACGGAAACGGGAGAGGATGGAGAGGATGGAGGGGATAAATCTGACCCCCACATAGAGATACATTCCCTTCCACTTCCCCCAGACCCCGTATTCGCGCGCGCATGCGGCGGGTTGCAATTATCCCCTCCATCCTCTCCATCCCCTCCCAAAACGCCGCAAACCTCTGATCTTTCAACACTTCCCCCCGACCCCTTGAACCAACTCCATCCCCTCCGAAGGCATACTATCCCCTCCATCCCCTCCGGTTTTTGCAAGACTGGGGTGCGGGGCGGCATCAATAGTCATCCCCATAACGGTTGGGGTCGGCAGCTTGGCCGAGGCTCAGGGCGCGTCCCTCGGTATTCTTCGGGGCAAGATCCCAATCTCGGCGGAAGATGTCTGTCAACCGCAGGCCGTCATAGCCGTTGAACCGACCCGTCTCGCGCGCCACGAACTGCTTGCCGGTCTTTGGTGATCGCCATCGGCGCGAGTGCTCTTTCATGTTGGTCGAGATCGTTCGTTCTTTGAACGGCGTCTCACCCTTCTGCATCTGCCAGAACATGAAACACAGCATCAGCTCGCGCGATGACAGGCTGTCACGCTCATCCCCCGTCACGATGCAGGCCTGATCCAGAAACTTGCCATAGGGGTCAGCATCCTTGCGCAGCGTGTCTGTGGCCGCCATCACCTGCTCGGGTGGGGATAATCCGCCCTCAAGGTAAAACCGTGCCCCATCGACCAGCCAGTTCAGGATGCCGGGCCCCTCGGCCATCATGCGCTGCACCAGCATGGGGTCGCGCTCTTCCTTCGGGATCTGCACATCAAACGGGACAATCATCAACCGGCGCCAGATGCCGTCATCCATGCCGCGGATGTCGGGGGCGTGGTTGCCACCGATGGTCAGTTTGAATCGGGGCTCGGCCTCAAAGAAGTTCTCATTCAGGGCGCGCACCAGGATCGGCTCTCCGCCGGTCAACTGTTTGATCAGCCCCTCTTGCCACTGGACGCCCTTTTCTGGCTCCGAGGCGCGCACCATGCGTGCACCGACGATGTTGATCAGGTCCGGTGTCGCATCGCCGCCAGACCTGCGGTTCTGCCCCGTCAAACTTTCGATCTTGGCAGTCGCAGCATAGCTGCCGAGCAACCGCGCCATCAGATCGACCATGGCTGATTTGCCGTTTGCGCCCATCCCAAAGAAGAACGCCAAAGCCTGCTCATTCGTAAGGCCAAGCATCGAGTATCCGAACCAGCGCTGTAGAAAGGACTGCATTTGCGGGTCGGGCATAATCCGGTCAAGAAAGGCATAGAAAATCGGACAGCGCGCGGAGTTATCGTAGGCCGTTGCCATGATCTTTGTCATCCGCAGCGCGCGATCATGCGGCAACGTTTCGACATTAACCGCAGGATAAGTGCCTGGGCGCGGCGTTACGTTGAATCGCAGCACACCACTCAATGTGTTCACATCGAGATGTCGCGTGTCGAGATCCTCGACCTTCACTGCCAGCGGGACTTCGGCCTCGGTCATTGCCGCTTTGATCTTGGCAGTGTTGCCGGTCGATCGAGCAAAGGTGCGATGGGCGGTACGTATTTTGGAAAGCGATGTCTTGTAGCCGTCGATCACGCCGAGCTCGTGGCGCACGCGGGCGATAGAAGCGATGGTCTCGGCAGACAGCTTGCCATCCTCATCAGTCTGCTTTTCCAGAGTGTCACGCTCCAACTTCAGGGCGCGTTCTTCCGCGATCATCAGCATCTTTTCTTCTGACAGCACCAGATATGGCACTTCTGCCAGCACCAGCTCAGACAGGCGCTGCGCTTTGCGGCGGGCGGCGATCATATCAGGATCTACCGCCCAAACATGACCATCCCAGACGTGCCAACCCACGCGCGGCACGAACATCACATCCTCGCCAAAGTGCAAAACGAACCGCTGCCCATTGCCCAGATCATTGATTGGGAAGGTCGAGGCCTCGCGCAGCGCCTCCGCACTTTCACCCTCGGCCGAGAGCGGCGTATAGTCCGGTTCCATACCCTGATAGGGGTCATCATCGCCGCCCTGCCCTGCATCTTCGCTGGGGTGCGGGGCCATATCGTCCGGCAATTCAACATCGCGGGCATCGGCCAGCACGCGCCGCACGGATTCAAGGTTTGGCTCAGTCATCTCATATTTCCTGCGCTGCACGCACCGCACGCTCGAGGGCATGCAAGTCCGCTTCGTAAAACTGCGCCCAAGGGCCGGGTTTTCCCGGCACGGGCTTTTTGCCATCGGGC
The DNA here is from genome assembly GCF_042646385.1 of Cypionkella sinensis. NCBI lineage: Bacteria > Pseudomonadati > Pseudomonadota > Alphaproteobacteria > Rhodobacterales > Paracoccaceae > Cypionkella > Cypionkella sinensis. The sequence continues at coordinate 1,147,539 of NZ_JBHRTO010000001.1, forward strand.
AGGCGAGACCAGAGGTCACGATAGAGCTTCAGCCACTTGGGCAGGTCTGCCAGCACCACCACGTTGGACCATCGGCCCCCTTCCATCCGTGCAGTGCGCGTGGTGGCATCGAGGGTGATGGTCATGTTAGTCACCGCGGCAACTGCGAGACGTAGGCCGCTTTGAGTAGCTTCCGGCGCAAGGCGTGTTTGTTGAGCACAACAGGTCCGGCATCGCCGGAGATCATGCGCGGTGGCGTCGTAACCGCCAGTTTTTCCGCAACTGACCGGAGCACCGCGAACCGGATAGAGCGGCCTTCGTCATGCGCGTTGTAGTAGTTCCAGTTCGCCTCAATCGACTGTGGCGCATAGTTTCCTGCCCACGTCAGTGGATAGCAGTAGCCCGCATCGTCTGGACGCCAGAACGTAATAAAGGGGTTTTTCTTGAATTCTGACCTTATGTCACAAATCAAGTACTGCTGATGTTCTTGGGCGTCACTCATCGCCCTCCCCTCCCAACAAAACGTCATTCAGATCGAGGCCGTCCGGGCACGGCGCGATCTGGCCGCGCAGGCCGGGGCGATGCACCATGGCGCGTCGAATGCCCGCCTCAAGCTGGGCTTGCGTTGCGCGCGGGTCGGAATCGCCATCCTTGACAAAGATCAGCCGATCAACCCACGGCGGCGGCAAGAACGCCTCGGTATCCTCCAGATCGGGAATGCCGGCGAACTTCAGCCCCCGGCCTGTGATGCGCTGGCCTGACATGTTGCCCAGATCGACGCCTGCCCAATAGTGCGCGCCGGGGTAGTAAGCCGCGATCAGCGCTGACAGCGTGGTTTCAATGCCTTCGGCCATCACCAGAGTGCGGTTATCTGCCGCGCCGTTGTGCAGGCGAATTGCCCCGCCCTTCTTGGCACCCCAGCCCTTTTTGCGCGCCAGCGGCGCGGCCGTCACAGGATCGAGAATGCGGACCTTGCCCTGCGGCTGCGCCAAATCGAACCAGGTGCGGTGCACTGCGCTGAAACGATCATTCTGGCCCTGCACTGCCGCCAGCATTGCGGGGCCCCGGTGAATCTCGATCCACTTGTTGCTGCTGCCCCGATCTGGGTTTGGCACCATGTAGGGCAAGGCCGGGTGAAACCGCAGGCACGCGGGCAACTTCGGGAACAGAGCGCGCGTGATGCCCCGCAGCGCCAGATAGTCGCGCACCGGACTATCCTCGGCGGGCCTACCAGCTTCCCAGATCTCGCGCCCTTCGCGGACCGCCTTGTCGTGATAGGCCTTGGCCTCTCGGGCCTTGCGCGCCTTGTTCTCGGCATCGCGCGCGGCCCGCTTGGCGATCTCTGCGGCAGATAGTTCCTGCTTTGGCCCGCAGATCCATTCCAATGCCGGCAGGAACTCCATGCCCATGACAAACATCACAAGCCCGATCTCATCGCCCTTGCCGCCACACCGGCGGCAGTTGAACTGGCCCTTGCGGGTGTTGATCGAAAACCGATCAGTGCCACCACAGATTGGGCATGGCCCTGTCCACTCCACCCCGGCCCGCTTCAGCCCGGAGATATCCAGCTGCTGCATGATCGTGGCAATGCCTTTGCGCTTCGCATCGGCGATCCGATGATCGGTCATCTGCATAGCGCGGGCCCCAGCACTCTGGATATGCGATCAGCCATGAATGTCCCGCCGATCCAGACCCACAGGCGCCGGCCGCAGCACCGCGACTATGGCGCCACGCAAGGCACGGGCAAGGCTGACCATATGTTCGTCATCGCGCCGGCGTGTTGGCAGATCGCGGGCAATTGCCCATGCGCAGGCCAGAACCCCGGCATAGTCCGGGCCCGCCAACTCGAGCCGCTGCACCAGACGCAGGGCACGCGCGCTGGTCAGCGCATCAGTGATGGTCTCTTGCGCCACCGCTGTTGCTTCAAACAGCACACCGATTTCATCGCGGGATTTCATGCTGCCACCCGCTCTGTTTGATTGGCCTGCCGTCCAGTCAGACCCAGTTCCAGCAGATGCCGCGATACGCTGGCCTTCTTGAGACCAGTTTCCGCCATGATCTCGGCATAGCTCTTACCGGCGCCCCGCATCTCCGCGATCCGCGCCTGCAACTGCTTCACCCGGTCGGTCATACCTGGGCGCGGGCGCCCGGCCCAAGTATCGACGTAGCCGCGCGGCAGATGCAGACCAAGCGCTTTGAGATGGCGAGAAATGGCATTGCGGCCCAGCCCGGTTGCTTGCTTGATCGCAGCCCGATCCGCGCCCTTGGCATGTAGATCCCTGATGATCGCCCGATGCGACTCGACTGCATCCTTGATCGCACCCCGCAAGCCGCGAGCAGGCAGCTTCGTGCGCATCTGCAAAGCTGCAAGATCGCGGGAAATCGTCTGCTTGCTGACGCCAAACTGTTGCATCAGATCCGCAACCGTCACCTGCATCAGATCCATCGCGGCGATATCTGCCCGGCGTCTGTCGCGCACCGCCTGCCGCTCGACGGGTGAAAGTCGGATGGTGGCCATCGCGCGCCAATTTGGTGGACGCGGCCACTGCAGTTCCAGCGATGCCATATCCCGCCGCATCTGATGGGTGGTGCGGCCAATCTGGGCTGCATAGGCATCAAGATCAGCCCGCGTCAGATCCCGACCCAAACCATTGATCATCGCCCGCAGTGCCGCCAGCCGTTGCTGCGATACTTGCTGCAATGCCGAAGGGCGCGCAGTTGGCTTAGCCGTTGCCACACGAACCAGCACTGGCTGTTTTGCCCGTTCCTTCACCAACCGCGGCGGCTTCGGCTTTGCAGCCGCGATCATCTTGCGCGATGTGGTGAACGGAATGCGCAGCACATTGCGCGCCACATCTTTGACAGTGGTAGCCGAAACACCGATCTCGGCGGCAATGGCTTCCGCGCCCCAACCCTGCGCCATGTAGGCCCGGATGCTGGCATTGCGGTCCTCTCGGCCCACCTGAGAATTGCGCGAAGGAATGGCGATCAATCCAAGCCGCTTGCGATCATTGGCCACAACCGACTGATGTTCGCCCAACTGCGCCGCGATCGCCGCATCGTGCAGCCCCTCTGCATGCAGTGCTGCAACCTGTAGCCGTCGATTGATAGCCTTCGGGCTAACGTTCCGATTGCGATAATTGGCAAGCTGCTTGCTGCGCCACGATGTGCGCGCTTCCGCCGTATAGACCAACTGCGAGCCATCCCAGATCGGCAGCGGCGTAGCCGAAACACCACGTGGCACCAATTGCACCGCCTTTGCGGAAACTGGCATCCCATAGCGCGCCGCAACATCTGCCGCGACCTGTGCGGCATAGGATTGATCCGTCATAACTGCCCCCGTCATCTGCTTTGAAACTGCGATCTTGCGCCGCGTCGATCAGGCTGCCTTGGCACCCGCCCGCAAGGCCTTCAGTCGGTCGCGCACAATCCGCACCAGCTTCTCTTGCCCGTCGATCGACATGTGCCCGCGCTCATCGCGGATGCAGGATGTCAGCGCGGCGTAGCGGTCGCGGATCAGCTTGGCATCCACATCCAGATCCAGCGCCAGACGATCCAGCTTCATGCCGCGTCCGAAAGCCTCGACTGCCTCAAGATCAAGCTCGGCATCCCAGCCCTTCGGAAACCCGAGCGCCTTGACATGTTCCCAAATCCGCTTGGTCTCCCCCGTATAGGCCGGGGCGGCTTCATCCGGTGCGATAGCGGCCAACTGGCCATCCCTCGCACCGGATTGCACAGGGTCATTCTCCGCAGGACGAAGCTGCTGCAGTCCTCCCTGATCTCCGCCCGGCTTCTGAATTTGTGCTGACTCGGCGCGCGGTGTATCCGCCGCCTGCCCTGCGAGGCAGACCACCTCTTTGCGCGCCGCCTCTTCATTGATCAGTTTGGCCGCAGGCTTGCCAGTCGCAGGCGCTTTGGCCTGCCGCTTCAAATGATAGATGCAGGTGCCGATGATGCTGCCATGGCGGTTCAGCCGCTTAGCGATGTCGGCATTGCTCATGCCCTGCTTATGCAGCGCCTCGATCTGCTGCCGTTCGGCATTCGTCACCGGGCCGGACACCAGATCGAGTTCGGCGGGTTCTTCCTTCATCTGCGGATCTTGGAGGGTTGCAGGTTTACCGCGATGCGGGCGGTAGAGCCGCGGGCCGACGGCACCCGGCTTTTGTGCCGCTGCCTCAACAGGCTCGGACACCTGCAACGGCTCTGGTGCCGCAAAATCAATTCCAAACTCAAACAACGCAACTTCCGCCACCGGCCCGAAGGAAAGGATCGGCTCCACCGTGATGACAGATGCCTCGCCGGTCAGGCAGATCGACGGTTCAAGACCGCCTAGCGCCAGCACATCGGTTGCGCTCGAAATCACATGCAACTTGCGGATCAGCGCATCCAGGTCGCCGCGGTTCATCTTCGTCAGATCCATCATAACCCCCTGAAACATCAACCTGCACAGCGGGCAGGCACCGCGGGCGCTAGGCCCAGAAAATCAAACCAGCGCCGAGGGCTAAAAACGCCAACGCCAAACCCAATGTGATCTGCGCCTGACGATTGTTGCGGCGGGCATCCTTCATCATGCCCTGGCACTTGGTCACCCACTCCTCGTGCTCAGCCGTCAGCATGCGGGCAACGTCTTTGCGAGCATCGATAAAGCCTCCACCATCGAGGTGATGAGCAAGACGGCGTGCGAGCGATGGCGAGACGTGAAGGACAATCGAACCAGCTGCCGAATGCACAGCCGCGGCAGTCCGCAACGTCCGCGCAACCTGCCCCATGTCCGGGTCAGTTCCGGTCGACAGATGCAGTCTGCCTTCATTCGACGTCATGACGGATCACCTGCTGCCGAATGTTAGACCAGGCGCTGTCTCGGTGACCTGCGGCTTTGCGAATGTCCGCCACAACCTCATCAAAGGCCTTTTGCGCTTCATTGAGAAAGTTCAGTTCTGCCGTCTCTGCGCGTCTGGCAGTATCTGTCGCGCGCTTAGCCTCTGCATGAGCCTGAACGGCGCGCTCCAAGTTTGCAGCAGCCGTCACAATATCGATTTTTGCCGCGTTATCGCTCATGCTGCCCATCCGATCTTTGGCGCGGCGGTGATACGCGGGAGGAGGTGCGCGTCACCGCCGCTGGCCGCAGGGCGGGAGGAGGATGCCATGCGGATGCAATAAAATGCGGCGCGGGCTGGCAGGCCCGCACCAGTCTTCTGATCGCCCGAGACAGTCAGGCCGATCAGGCGCGAAACGGCTCCCCGAGCCGCCCGCTGAAACCTGCTCTCAAAAGACGCGGGCAACCAGCCAAAGCCAGCCGCCCGCAGGTCCAACAAGGAAACGTGGGAGGCACGCTTGACGGGCCGCCCCGCCTCCCCGGTAAGGCGCCGATCAGTGGCAGGAACGCATACTGTGCCCAGCGTAAAAATGGGGTTACGCATCGCAGCCCCCATCCAGTTTGAATTCTTCCGGCCACCATTGCTGAGCCCGGAACACTGCCCAGCCTTCCGGGCAGGTATCACCGTTCAACCAGTTCAGCCCGGTCATATCCGTGACCTCGAACTGCCGCGCGATGGCATTGGCCGACCCGCACTTGCGCATCACCAGGGCCGACCACCACACCTGAAAATTCGGCCGCATGGCCATCGCCGGATGCACCGACACCCGCCGATGCGCCGCCGCACCGCGGCCACGCCCGCCAACCGGAGCCAGCTGGCCGCGCCCAAATCCATTTGCCAAAGACATTTGGGGCCGAGGTGGCGCAGGTTTGGCAGACGAAAATATCAGGAAAGGGCGGCGCGATGGCATCAGATCACCAGAACAGAAGGGACATTGTTGAGCGGCGGCAGGTTCCCTGCCCCGCCGACAGGCGCAGGTTGCAGGGCCGAGGCGGGCGGGACCTGCGGGCAGGCACCAAGTTGCAAATTATCCCGAGAGGAACGCGCGCTTGACACGACTCGAATCACCCCGCAGCTTGGCAAACCACGAACTGTCGATGGTTGCGGCAGAGGGTCGGAAGCCCCCTGCCGCGCATAGCCATCCCCAAAAAGATGGAAAGAGAGATGGCTATGAGACCGCACCCCGCTACGGGGGTTTTGTTGAACGAAGTCGAAGTCCACCACGGCACGCTCACCGACAAGGAACTGCAAACCGCGCAACTTCTGCTGGCGGAAGGTCACCCGCGCTGGTTGGTCGGAGCCATGCTCGGCTGTCACCCACTGGCGTTCAACGGCACCGGCAGACGCCCCGCTGACAGCCGCCGTCGCTTGGGGGGGCATTTGACCACACGGGATGCACGCAGAGACGTGCGCCAGATCGGATTGGATGACTGGGAGCCGCCTATCGAAGAATGACGCTTGCATACTCATGCTGCGTCCTCTGCAGGGGGCGAACTTGGCTCAGCGGATGACCATGAGCTTACTGGGACTGCATCATTTGACAGTCGAGCAATTCTAACCGCGACCTCGCGGCCAGGTTTCGCCTTCCCCGACAGGAAGCGAGACATCACGCTCTTATCAACACCAACTTCTTCGGCGAAGTGCCGTTGGGTTTTGCCGCTGGAGCTAAGATATTGGGAAAGTTTTTCCATAGCCCAGTCTGTTGCACGTCATGCAACAGACATCAAGATGTTTTGTTGCACACCATGCACTTTTCACTTTTGACCCAATCGTGGATCATGCAGACATGAATTTGGCGCGCATCAGAAACCTTCGAGGCTTGTCCCAGCAGGCCCTTGCCGACATGATCGGCAAGGACAAGGCAACCATCAGTCGAGCAGAGAAGCTATTCGGCGGCACCACGATCAAGATTTACATGCTTTGTGCGGAAGCCCTCGGAGTGACGATTTATGACCTGTTCTCTGAAGAGCGCGAGGAAGCTGAGCGGGAAATAGTCACCGCCTATCGCAATGCACGCCCTGAGGTTCGGGAGCTCTTGGTTCGGATGGTAAAGCAGGCAGAAATCCAGCCAGCCTCATTTCCTCAATCAGACGGTTGATCTGCTCACCTGTTAGCCTGGAAACACTTTCAGCGAACTCTTCCTCAGTCATGTTACATTTCCCCAAGAATGCACTCAAACTATGGTGAACAAGCCGTGAACACGCAAGCCGCTAGGCCTGCGCAAAAAAATGGCGATGACTAGGAAAGGAACTACATCTTGATTTTGCGTGATTCGAAATCGACATTTTGCGTTCTTTTGGCCCTGATGGCAGCCGATGCGCGTGCGGAGGAACTGGTAGTTGGCGGTACAGACTTTTCCGCTATGGGCGAACTAGCTGAAGAGACACGTCTTTTGAGTTGCAAAAACGAAGGTGCGGCCGCCGCCAATGTGATGCTCGCCCGTCAGATGGGCCAGTCTCCAAAGCAAGTCAAAAAAGCTACGATGGCGACTGGTGAGCTGGACATCGACCTTGCTATTAAAGCAGCCTTTGAAACGCCAAGAAAAGCTACCCAAGCCGCTCAAACTCGGGAAAGTGATCGGTTTAGAACTCGGTACACGGTGGCTTGCTTAAACCGCTGAAACGATCGCATCTCCGCCCAAAGCAATCACAATAACTTTCCCTAAAGCGCAAAGTGATTCTGCGCCCTCGAAAAGCTTCGTGAAGCTGTTGTTGCATGATGTGCAACTTTTCATTTGCGTATAGTTGCACATCGTGCAACACATACTCCATCGACCAACCCGATGGAGGCCCTTTTGTCCGCGATCGCCACAACACGGATGCGCTTTGCGGAAAGCCACGTTAGGCTTGCGAAGCCGCCATCCCTTGCCCGGAGCAACGCAGATGAACTGGACCACCCTTCCCTTTACAGTTCAACTTGGCCTCGGCGTCGGGTTCTTGGCCTACGTCACCGCATATGCAGGCCGCAGGCGCGGCCACAGCATCAGCGAAATCACTTTTCTGACTATGGCCTTTGGGCTTCCCGCCCTGCTGCCTCTGATAAACGGAACGGGGCCGGTTGCTGCAAACGCGATCATTGGCGTGATGATGGCCTTTGGGGTAGCGCTGATCTGGCGGGGCTGGGCGCTGGAAGCATGGCAGTGGGCTGCGAAGTCCATCGGCCTGCACGCCGAGGACGGATTATCCTTTGGATGGGACAAAATCGTCAGCTACCCGAACTTGGCAACCAACCAGATCTCGGTTCATACGGCAGACGGTCGCATTCTATACCTGAACGACCGCACCAGATTTGCCAATGCTCCCTTCAATGGTCTGTATCTGGCCTCGGATGGGTCAATCATCATGGTGGTGGAGGAAGAACGCATGCCGGATGGCTCCGAGCAGGTGCGGCAAAACATCAACCACGACACATGGGGCGCACGCATGACGTACATCCCGTCCGATCAGGTCAAGCGGGTCAACATCCGCTTCTAGCCGAACATAACTATTCTTTGCTGGGCGGCTTTGGGTCTGCCGGCTTAAACGCGGGCTCTGCTCCGTTCCAAACCCGCCGAGGTGGGTCAGCGATTATTGCTGGCGTAACTCCACGCTGTTCGCTTCCCGCGATCGGCGCAGGCTTGGTTTCCCAAATCTTCTTTTCAGTCATGAACATGCCTCCTTTGGCTTTGAAATCAAGGGGGTATGGCGGGTCGCTCTGTGGCGCAGGGCGGCTCGCACCGAATCTACTTCTTTCCACCACTTACAGCAACCCGATGGAGGCCCTTTTGTCCGCGAATATCCCTACTGCCCCGCCGCCCGCTGCGCAGCCACGCCTTGTGACCGATGCGCTCTATGTCGTCCGCACGCCCGAGCGATTTCATAACCAGGACGCCCTGCGCGCGAATGCCTGGGCAACGCTGAAAGGCCTGCGCGGCCAGACGATTGACCAGCTGCGCATCTGCCGCATGCAACGCGCCATGCGCGCCGCCTCTGCCGTGCAACCGATGATCGGCGGTGCGTGATGGTCGGCTTTCCGCTGCAACTGCCCATCGACGGCACCATAGCGAGGCGTATCGTGGTAGATCCATGTTCAGATCGCGGTATTTTTCCCGATGGCACGCCGATGGGCAAAATCATCATCATCGAGCTGCTGACCGATGAAGAAGCCATTGCCTGCGTATTGCACGCGCGCCCTGCCCAGATCGGCGATGACGCATGATTGACCTCACCGCTCCACAAGCCCTGATCAACCGCGCCGCGCGCCGCGCCGAACTGCGCGCCCGTGCCCGGATCGCCAGCAACATCACCGCCGCCGCCATCCTCGTGGGCCTCGCCATCGGCGGCTATGGCATGCTGCTGCAGGTCACTGCCGCCCTGCCAGCCTTGCTGGCCGAAGCCGCCGCCAGGAGTGCCGGGTGATGGTGGACATCCTCCGAGAGGCAGACACAGAACAGCGTGACCCGAACTTTGCAGCTTTGGTCAACGCAATCAGCGAACTGATCAATACCAAGCTCGATGAACACGAGACGGCACACGGCACACGACTGCAATATCTGCTGATTTGCCTTGATGGCGACATGGCAGAAATGGCCGGCGAGATCAGTGATTATGATCTCGTTTTTGATGCGATGTCCGAGCTTGGCGCCGATTGGGTCGAGGCAGGATTGATCGACGACGACGATTATGACTCCGGCACGTCACCCGTTCCAAAAGTGAACTGATGGGCAGCCGATGGTCAACCACAACCTGCGCGGCAATTGCGAACCCTGTGATGCCTGCGCCCTGCGCCGCGAGGCGCTTGAACCCCGCGCCAACGACTTTGGGCCGATCACTGACCATCGCCACATCTACGTCGAATGCAATGAATGCGGTGGCCACGGCCTGAAACCGATCCTGCCCGCCGAAATCATCCGCCGCACCTGCGAAGAAGCCCGCCGCCTCCACTGGCCCGCATTTGATCGCAGAATTGAGGCTCAAGCCATCCGCGCCGGGCGGCACCCGGCAATACATGGAGACTGAAATGTTTGGATTTTTGAAAGGCAAAGCTGCCGAGGCGACGCAGAAGTTTTCCGGGCGTACCGATTTTCTGGAAGCGGTTTGCGCCGCAGCTGCACTGGTGGCCGCCGCAGATGGCGAAATCGAGGATGGCGAGATCAAGGCCACGATCAAGGCGGTTGCGGCGAACAAGGCGCTGTCGGCAGGCTTCGATCAGAAAATGATCGAGCAGACCATGGAAAAGATGCTGTCCCGTGCTGGCGGTGGCCGTGTCGGTCGCGCTGGCCTCTGGGATGAAGTCGGCGAAGTGCTGAAGAACCCCGACATGGCCGAAGCCGTGGTGCTGACAGCGCTGGACGTGGCCGAAGGCGATGGCGAAGTCGAGCCGCAGGAAAAGATCGTTCTGGATCGCTTGGCAAAGCTGGCCAACGTCGATCTGAACCGGCTGATGGCGGCCTAAAATGGGCGCACTCAGCATTTGGGCGGCGGGCTTGGCCATCACTTTCGGCGTGATCATCGCGCAGATGGTGATGCCCTTCGCCTTCGATTTCATCAGCACCCTTGGCGTCTTTGGGGCTGGCGTTTTCGTGGGCAGCAAGTCCGCCAAGCCCTGATCACCCGCGCGCGGTCGGGCACCACCGCGCACTCACATGCAACGATAAGAGAACCAAGATGCCAAATGATGAAGCAGCGATTGAAAACGAAATCCAGTCGAAAGGCCTGACAGCTCCGCGCATTACGCCCGCAGACATTGATGCAACGATCTCTGGCGAAGACTACCACCGCTTTCCCGGCACCACTTTAACGATCTGCTGCCTCACGTTGCAGAACGGCTTTACCGTGACCGGCGAAAGTGCTGCGGCCAGCCCTGAGAACTATGACGAGGCAATCGGTCGGCGGATCGCGCGCGAGAATGCTCGCCAAAAGATCTGGGCACTCGAAGGCTATCTTCTGCGGAATCGTCTGCATCGCACCGCAATCTCCTGACCATTTTCCGCCAGCCCATGTTCGGGCTGGCGTCCCAATGGCCAGAGGAGTCCTGCCAATGTCCGAAACCGCCCGCCACCCCACCATGATGATCCCGCTCTCGGATCTGTACATGCACCCGCTCAATGTCCGATCCGAGCCACCGCCCGAGGATATCGCGGCGCTGGCCGACAGCATCAGCGAGCTGGGCCTGCTGCAGAACCTTGCTGGCTATGCAGATGTCACAAACCCTGAGCAGACCCATGGCAAGGTCGGCATCGTCGCGGGCGGCCGGCGCTTGCGTGCGCTGATGCTGCTGGCCGTGCGTGACGGTCGCGACCCCGCTGCCACGAATGTTCCCGTGCGCGTCACGCTCAGCGAAGATCAGGCCCGCCTCTGGGCCAGCGCCGAGAACACCGCCCGCCAGGCGCTGCACCCAGCTGATGAAGTCCGCGCCTATGCCCGCATGGCCGCATCCGGTGCTGACGTGACCAAGATCGCGACGGCTTTCGCCGTGCGCGATCAACATGTGCGTCAGCGCCTGCGCCTGGCACAGTTGCCGGATGAGGCATTGTCGGCCTTGCGGGAAGGAGCGATCAGCCTCGATCAAGCTGGCGCCCTGACCACTGCCCGCAGCTATGAAGCGCTTATTGCGGAACTGGCCCGCGTCACCACGTCGAATTGGGGAACCAGCGCCACAGACATCCGCAACAGGCTGGCGGCGGCAAGCATCAGCGCTGGTGACCGCCGGGCGATCTATGTCGGCTTGCAAGCTTACCGTAATGCGGGCGGTGGGGTGCTTGAGGATCTGTTCACCGATCGCGTGCGGCTGCTGGATGAACCGCTACTCGACGCGCTGTTCTCCACCAAACTTGCCGAGGCCGCAGCGGGCGAACAATCCACCGGCTGGAAATGGGTGCAGCATTGGACTGCTGCATACCCCGATTATACCGCCAGCCGCGATATGCAGCCCATCAAACGGGTGCCCGGTGAACTGCCCGACGGTGATATCGAAGATCTCGATCGACTGTCAGACATGGCAGAACAGGGCGATCTGTCAGATGAGGATCAGGCCAGGTTCGAGGATGTGTCTGCGCGTGCCGAAGGCGATTACAGCGACGACGATATCGCGACTTCGGGCCTCTGGCTTTACGTCGATGACCACGGCGCCCTTCGCACCTATGGCCCCTACCGTCGCGCCCAGGATGATCCCAACCGCGAAGCTGCGGGCGACGATGAAGCCGAAGGCGGCACCGCCACCACCCCCAAGCCCGAAAGCCGCGCCCTGTCGGCCAGCCTGCTCGAAGACCTGAAGCGCATCCGTTTGGCTGACCTGCAACTGCATGCCGGCGAGCGGGCCGAGCTGATGCTGGATCTGCTGGCCTACAAGCTTTCAGGTGAACTGATGGCCTATTCGTCGCCGATCCACTTTACGGCCAACCCCCAAACGGTCGAGCCTGAAAAGTCGGAAGGGTTCACACCGCCCAATCACCTGCTGGCACTCGACAATGCCCAACACGCAACCATGGGCCGCATGTCGCCCCAGGGCTTCACTGCCTTCCGCGCCTTGGGTAAAAAACACCGCAACGACCTGCTGGCCCGCGGCCTCGCCCGCCTGATCGGCGACAACGATCTTGGCCCGATGCTGGCAGACATCGCCGGCACAAACCCCCGCGCGATCTGGACACCCACCGCTAGCGCCTATTTCAGCCGTCTGCCAGTGTCGGTGCTGGATGACATCTGGTGCGACCTCGTACCAGACGAACGCGTACTCGACCATGCCAAGTTCCGCGCCCAGAAAAAGGCCGACAAAGCCAAGGCGCTGCACCAACTGTTCAACAGCGCCGATTACCGCGAGGCCATCGGCCTCTCGCGCGAACAGAACACCCGCATCGACCAGTGGTTGCCCGCCGAACTGCAATGGCCCGCCATCGAGATCGCCCAGCCCGAGGAGAAAGCAGCATGACGGGAATACATCATATGGTTGGCCCCACGATACTGCTGCAGTCTGGCCGCTACTTCGACTTCGAAGCGCCCGAGGAAACCCCGGTCACGATCGGGGATATCGCGCATGGGCTGGCCCACATCTGCCGCTTCACAGGCCAGTGCCACACTTTCTATTCGGTCGCCGAGCATTCCATCCTGTGCAGCCAACGTGTAGCGCCAAAACACGCTTTCGCCGCCCTGATGCACGATGCAGCCGAGGCGGTGATGGGCGATGTTTCGCGACCCCTGAAAAGCCTGCTGCCAGATTACAAGAAGATCGAGCGCCGGGTTGAGCGCGCCATTCTTGCGCAATTTGGACTATCCGCTGACGGCAACGATCATGTCAAAGCAGCGGATATGGAGATGCTGGCACACGAACAGCGCCTCTGCATGCTGAATGATCACCCGTGGCCAGGTATCGCCGCAACAGGTGAACCGCCGAACATCCAATACCTAACGCCGCCAGAAGCTTACGCGGCGTTCCTCAATCGGTTTCACTACCTGCAAGGAAGGGACTGATCATGCCATCCGCACACGATCTGATCATTTTCACCGACGAAGACGGCTATCCTTGGGCCGCATTTGTGTGGGGCGAGGTCGATCCGCATCAGGTCGCCGCGCTGATCACCCTCGACGCGGTAGAGGAAGAGACGGGATACACCGAGGCGGGGCTGGCCGATACCGGATGCTCTTGGCCGCCTAACGTTCAGACACACTGGCTCAAGCAGCTTGGCGACGACACCTACCAAATCTGTGCCGAGTCGGATGAGGGCGCGCAGCGCATCACTGGCCACCGCTTTTATCCGCAGGGGTGATGATCATGGGAACCAAATTGCACCCCAACTTCGCGGCATTCGCCGCCGCGATCCTGGCATCAGAAGCTTGGCGCCCGTCGCAGATTTATCAGCGGACGCCATCGCCCAATAACACCGTCAAGCCGAAGGCTGCAACCAAGGATCGCAGCAAGATCAAAGCCGCCCGCAAACAGAACAGGACGCGCAAACATGGCTGACAAATCCCTGATCGAATGGACCGATGCGACTTGGAACCCGATCACCGGCTGCACGCTTGTCGATGATGGTTGCCGCCACTGCTACGCCGCCCACCTAATCACCAGTTGGCCCGCCATCGGAAACCACCCCAGCCGCGAGGGCCTTGCCCGCAAGAACGCGGCAGGCGAGTCCAAGTTCACCGGCGAGGTGCGATTCAACGAGCAATGGCTAGACCAGCCCCTGCGCTGGAAGAAACCCCGCAGGATCTTCGTCTGCGCCCACGGCGATCTGTTCCACCCTGAAGTGCCGGATGAATGGATCGACAAGGTTTTCGCAGTGATGGCGCTGGCCCCGCAGCACACGTTTCAGGTGCTGACGAAACGCCCCGAGCGGGCGCGTGAATATCTCATGGGCCTCACCTGCGACGGCGCGCGCCGCCTGAACGTGGCGCGCATGGCTGGCCACCTATTCGGCGATGAGGCCGACGCAAAGGCCAGCAATCGTCATTGGCCCATGTCCAACGTCTGGATGCTGACTTCGGTCAGTGACCAAGCCAGCGCCAATGAGCGCATCCCTCAGCTACTGGCCTGTCCTGCCGCCGTCCGGGGCATCAGCGCCGAGCCGCTGCTGGGCCCGGTGGATTTGACGCTCGACGGCCTAGTTTGCCTGCCCTGCCCCGCCTCGCTAGATGGCCTGCGAATGGATACAGATACAGGTGCATATGAGTGCTGTTCCCGCTGCGATTACACTGGAGTCGGCAGCGAGTGGGGCATCGACTGGGTGATCTGCGGAGGCGAAAGCGGCCCCCACGCCCGCCCAATGCACCCCGACTGGGCGCGCAGCCTGCGCGATCAATGCGTGGCCGCTGGCGTGCCGTTCCTGTTCAAGCAGTGGGGCGAGTGGGCCGCAGATCAGATTGGTCCAGAAGATGCACGGTCGACTAGGTATCCGCCCGGTCACGTAGAGTTTCTGAAAATTGGCAAGAAGCGTGCAGGCCGCAAACTGGATGGCGTGGAATGGTCGCAATTCCCCGAGGTGGCAGAATGACCCCCGCACAGATCACCCTCGCCCGCCACGCCCTCGGCCTGCCAAACCGCGAAAACAGATCCTACCGCAACCGCTTCTGTGCCGGTAAGGGCCACAAAGACCATCCCGCATGGAAAGCCATGGTCGCCGCAGGCTTGGCGACCGTCAGGCTGGGCGAAGGCGGGTTGGGCGGGCAAGACACCTTCAGCCTGACAATCAAGGGCGCAACAGCCGCCCTGCAAAAGGGCGAGACGCTCTGCGGTGAAGACTTCCCGGCGGTGCAGCCATGACCCCCCGGCGCATCACCCTTTTCCGCACTAAAGGCTGGCGGAAACCCGAGGGCGCAATCATCGTCTCGCGCGGCAAGGGGCGCATTTATGGCAACCCTTGGCTTGTGGGCAATCCGGGAGGGTTAGAGGCACCATCGACATGGTACAACCTCGACGCACCATTGTCGCAGGCGGAAGCCGTCGTTCTCTATGGACTCTGGCTGACAGGGTCTGACGTTTGGCAACTGCGGATGCCCGATCAGGCCATGTTCACCGAAATTGGCAAGCGCGATCTGACCGACCATTTTTATGGCAGACGCCAGTTGATCCTTGCAAACTTTGAAACCCTACGCGGCCATGATCTGTGCTGCTGGTGCAAACCCGGCCAGCCTTGCCACGCCGATGTGCTGTTGGAGATGGCAAACAAATGACCGACCTTCCAAAACTTGCCCTGTCAATCCGGCAGCCGTGGGCGTGGGCAATCATCAACGCCGGGAAAGACATCGAGAACCGCTCTAGGCCGACCAAGCAGCGCGGGCTGATCTGCATCCATGCGGCTAAGGCTCTCCCGCCTGTAAAATACCTACTGGACTGCTACGAGGTTACTCGGATCACCGGTCGAGACAATATGCCTCCAAAGCTTGCCGATGATTTTCATCGTGGCGGCATCATTGGCACCGCAGAAATCGTGGATTGTGTGGAGACCAGCGAGAGCCCGTGGTTCTTTGGTCGCTTTGGCTTTGTGCTGCGCAATGTGCAGCCGGTCGATTTCATCCCGGTCAAAGGGGCCCTGGGCTTCTTTGACTGGCGCAACAACCTGGTAGTAAAATGATGCTCGAACCGCGCACTATGCTCATCGTTGACCAAGGCGAGCTTCAAGCCCTGCGCGCCGAGGTGCGAGAACTCACCCGCCTGCTGACGGGCGCAAAGGTCACGCCCCTGCCACAGTGGCAACCGCTGACCGACTACGCCGCCCGCCTCGGCAAGTCTGAAAAGACGATTCGCAACTGGGTCCGCGCGGGCAAGCTGGAAACCAAGCGCGAAGGCTCTATGCTGATGATCAAGTCACCATGAAACCTCGCCGCCAAATACAAAAATTGATTGCAATTGAATAAGGTTATGCCGACTTCCCATCGTGGCTTCTGTCATCTCTGCGGCGTCAATATGCGTCGCTTCTGCCTAAATTATCAACCTCACCAAACGTTGAACGCGGGGAAAGACAATCTTGATAGCCTTAGCTTGTTCGATTGTTATTTGGGCCGACTGAAAGCCCGAAACCGTTGCTGCCGTTTGGGGTTGCGACCAGTTTGAACACCCCTCGCCTCTGTACGCCGAACACATCGAAGTATCCGTAGATACCGCAAATCCAAAGGAACCCTTTGCCGCTGTTGATGGCGATCATAATTTCTTCAGTGATTTCACTTTTCAAGGGACAGCTTATTGAACATGTTCTGTCAGCCCCCAAATCACCCTTGGGGTTAGAATTTCTCATTTCAGTGACGGCTGTGTTAAAGGGGTCCGTTGGAGTAAGGTACACCCGATAACGGACCCAAAATTTCTTTGCGGGGGTCTGGCCGGTGTTGACCAAATCGAGATCAAAGCGTGGCACTGTACCGACGTCGACACCACTAATCTGTGCCTTTCCAAGAGTAACGTAGGCGCGGAGGGCGCGTTGTGCATTGGCCTGCTCTTGATCAATAGCTTGCCTAGCTGCCTTCGCGCTTACGATAGCGGCGCTGGTAGCCCTGCGGTTCAGTTCGAGAGATATGATGAGAGCCAAAGCGCCAATCAAAGCCAAGACGAACTGCAACTTGGTATAGTATACAATAATCTTGGTACTGTCGGCTACGCTCTGCTGGGCGACAAGGTCACTCGCGTCGTGTTGCTGGGCTTTCTCCTGCTCATCCCTGGAAGCTTGGGCTTGTTCATCTGTATCGAAGATAACAACCGGCAATCGAAAATATGGAGGTCGATCCTGGCTACCATCTGTCTGGCTACCGCTTTCTTCGTTACCTGGCATGGGCTGTTTGTTCTCCTGCCCTAGAGCAGCAAATCCAATCAATCCCAATACTCCCATCAACATCCATGCGCGAACTGACATTGTAGCAAAATCCCTGCTGTAAAATTTTTCTAGGCAAACTCTATTACGCAGATTTCAGTGCTTGCCTCCGATTCTTATTTGCTCCAAATGCGCAGTCGTGTCGAACTCGCTGTTCGCGATCGGGATCATTTTTAGACCTTGCATCGTCATAGAGTTTACATTGGCGCATCTACGCGCTCTACCTACCATTGGCAGCGCTGCAGATTAGGCCAACAGGAACCCGATTTTTCGTCACATGAGTAACCTAATCTAGGCGCTTGGCCAAATTCTCTGCACTCTCGTTGTAATACACCTGCAGCATCCGCAGATCAGAATGCCCGACCATCCGGGCCAGCGCCAGCACATCCAGCTTTGTCGAAAGCCGCGTGATCGCCGCGTGTCTGCTATCGTGAAAATTCAGCCCATCGGCCTGCGCCTTGTCGCGCACCTTGCGCCACAGCGCATCAATCGTCCGGTTATCCAGTCCAAACACCGGGTCGAGATCCTGCGGCAGCGCCTCAATCAGCCGTACCGCCTCCGACGACAGCGGCACCTCGCGCGACCGGCCATTCTTGGTGTGGGTCAGCTTGGCCACCCGCCGCTTCAGGTCGATGCGATCGCGGGTCAGCGCCACGATCTCCCCAGACCGCATAGCCGTTTCCAGCGCGAATTTGAACGCATGGAAAGCCCGCGCTGTGGCCGTGGTCAGATCATCGCCAGCGGCGTGCGCCAGCCGCGCCAGCTCATCATCCGTGGGCAATCTATCGCGCGATTCCGGCTTCTTTGGGCGGCGCACGTCAGACATCGGATTGACCGCGATCATGCCCCACTCTCGGCGCGCACAGCTCAGCACCGCCGACATCAACTGCATCTCGCGCGCGACCGTCGCGGGCTTGACCTGCGTTGATCGTTTGTCGCGCCACTGCGCAAACAACTCTGGCGTCAGCTTTGCCATGTTGGTTTCGGCGATAGGGTCTTTGCTGAAATTGCCCAGCTTCAACACCTCCCACCACTCCCCGCGCTTGGTGGGCGAGACCTCGCGGGCGTAGCGATCCATCGCCTGGGCGAATGTGCCGTGATCGACAGGCTTATCGACAGCATCCAGAATCAAGAATTCCTGCCGCGCCGCCCACTCTTTTGCAGCTTGCTTTGTCGGGAATACCTTGGATACCCTTTTGCCCTGACGGGACACTTCGGCGCGGGTGTTACCTGATGGGAGTTTTCGGAAGCTGGCCATGATTACGCACGTGAGGAATTCATGCGTAACAGAAAGGGCCAAATTGGGCGCGCTGGCAATCATTTACGGAAAACCCAAGGTTTCGCAGCTGCAAATTTCCCTATTTTTCCTGAATAGCGCCCAAACAGGGAAATTGAGTGGTACGGGCGGCCGGACTCGAACCGGCACTTCTTGCGAAAGCAGATTTTGAGTCTGCCGCGTCTACCATTCCGCCACGCCCGCACATTGCACACTTCGCGGTAGCGACCGCAAACGGTCCGAAGTGTCAGGGCCATACAGCCCCTCTGAGGCGCGGTTTAGCCGCGCCCCGTGGCGGCGTCAACAGGCTTTGCGCGCCGCGCGCCCCGGTTAAAGGCTATTCGCGCGGAACGTGTCACAGGCGCTGAGCTGCCCAGACTTCAGCCCGGTGATGAACCATTTCGAGCGCTGCGCCGAGGTGCCATGGGTAAAGCTTTCCGGCATCGGCACCCGGCCCGCGTTGCGCTGCAAGGTATCGTCACCGATTTGCTTGGCGGCGTTGATGGCCTCGTCAAAGTCGCCCTTTTCGATCGCGCCATAGGTCTGTTGCACTTCGCGCGCCCAGATGCCCGCCAGACAATCGGCCTGCAATTCGATGCGCACCGAGATTTCGTTGCTGTCGGCCTCGGATGATTGGCTGCGAATCTCGTTGGCCTTGCTCAGAATCCCCAGCTCGTCCTGCACGTGATGGCCAATCTCATGCGCCACGACGTAGGCCATGGCGAAATCACCGCCTGCGCCCAATTGCCGCGACATGGTGGTGAAGAAATCGGTGTCGAGGTAAACCTTCTTGTCACCGGGGCAATAGAACGGTCCCGTCGCCCCCGAGGCATCGCCGCAGGGCGAACGGGTGATGCCTTTGTACAGCACCAAGGTCGCGGGCGTGTAGGTTTCACCCAGTTGCTGCTTGAAGATGTTCGCCCAGATTTCTTCGGTATCGGCCAGCACGACCGAGACAAACTGGCCCGCCTGCTGATCGGCCTCGCTGATTTCAACCGGCGCGCCGGACTGCTGGGTCTGGGTTTGGCCATCGTTCAGCAATGGCGTCAGGTCGATACCCAGGAAATAGCCGATCACCACCACGGCAATCACACCGATGCCCCCCGCGCCGCCAATGCTGGCCCCGCGCGAGCCGCGCATGCTGCGCCGATCTTCGATATTGCCGCTGCCTCTGCGTCCGCGCCATTCCATCCGATGTCCCCCTTCGTGATGCTGGTAACTTATCCGTCAACGCCCGAAGTGCAAACAGGTTGCGCGCCCCCTTGACCCCAAGCCCCCGCATGGCCATTGAAGCCAAAACGCGGAGGCTTTGATGTTTCGCAAGCTATATGACTGGACGCTGCGTTGGGCAGGCTCGCGCTATGCCGAGCCTGCGATGGGTGCTGTGTCGTTTGTCGAAAGCTCGGTGTTTCCGATCCCCGCCGATGTGTTGTTCATTCCGATGTGCCTGTCGCGCCCGGATCGGGTGTGGCGCTATGCGTTGATTGCGACGATCACTTCGGTTCTGGGCGGGGTGTTCGGTTGGCTGATCGGGCATTATGCGTTTGACCTGCTGGCGCGTCCGGCGCTGGAGTTCTACGGCAAGCTGGCGGCGTTCGAGACGCTGAAATCGCAGACCGGCGATCTGGCGATTCTGGTGATGCTGATCACCTCGGGGCTGACGCATTTGCCGCCGATGAAGGTGGTCACGATTCTGTCAGGGGTGGTGTCATTCGATCTGAAATGGTTCATCCTGTCGGCCATCGTGGCACGCGGCGGGCGGTTCTATCTGCTGGCTTGGGCGCTGCAGCGCTATGGTGTGCGGATGACCGGCTTTATTGAGCGGCGGATGACGGCGATTGTGGCGGGGTTGATCTTGGTGGGCGGGCTGATCTGGCTGGCCACGCGGATGATGTGAGGCTTTGATGACGCGAAATTCCTTGATCTGGATCGCCACGCTCGGCTCGGCCTTGTTGTTGGGCGGAGCGCTGGCGTTCCAGTATGCGGGCGGGTTGATACCCTGCGTGCTGTGCATCTATCAGCGTTGGCCGCATGGGGTGGCGGTGCTGATCGGGCTGTTGGCGCTGCGCAGCCGGGGCGCGGGCTTGCCGCTGCTGGGGATGCTGGCGGCGGCCACCACGGCGGGGATCGGGTTTTACCATGCCGGGGTTGAACTCGGCTGGTTCGCGGGGCTCGCGACCTGCACCGTTGATACCTTGCAGGGGGTGAGCGCGGGCGATCTTTTGAACACCGATATTGTGGTCGGCAAGCCGGTGCGTTGCGATGCGGTGCCGTGGGCGATGCTGGGGGTGTCGATGGCGGGGTGGAATGCGATCTTGTCGAGCTTTCTGGCGGTGGTCTGGGGCTTGGCTGCGCGGAAATCGTGACAGTCCCGGTGTGGGACCATTTTTCGCAGCAATGAAATCAAACGCTTGGTGTTCTGCCGTTTGGAAATTGTTAAGCTTTGCCGCGCGTGGCATGGTGGCGGGATGACAGATAAGCCACCCTTGAAACCCCGGTCTTTCGCAGCCCCTCTGGGTGATTTGCGCGGCCGTGGCCTGTTCTGGCTGCGGCTGGTCTGGCGGATTGCCGGACGGGCCGTGTTGCAACTGCGTGCGGTTTCCCCTGCCCTGCCGCCTGCCAAGCCTTCCGCCGCGCCGATCGCCGATCCTGATCAGGTCATCGAGGCGCTGCAAACCGGCGAAGTGGATTTTCTGGTTGGGTTGGGGCCAGAGTTCGCCGCCAGTATTGACGCGCAAAGCGGTCAGCCTTGGCTGTTCCATGCGATTGATCTGGGCTCATTGGCCAGCCTGCACTGGTTTCTGGCACAGGGCGTGGATTTGGCCAGCCGCGACAAGGCGGGCCGCCTGCCCCTGCAAGCGGCGGTGGAGCGCGCGGCGGCGGTGGATGAGTTTGACGATGCGCCGGAAGATCCGCTGGCGCTGATCGACGCGCTGCTGGAGGCTGGGGCGCAGATCAATGCGGCATCGGCCCAAGGGCTGACGGCGCTGCATGTGGCGGCGGCTTTGGGGCTGCTGGATGTGGTCACGCTGCTGCTGGAGCGTGGTGCGGATGCCAACCTGCGGGATGAGGGTTTTGCGGGGTCAACCGCGCTAGATTATGCTGTGCAAGCGCGGCAAGAGGCGGTGGCAGAGGTGCTGCGCGCGGAAGCACCGTAGGACGCACAGGTAATCAAGCACTTGCTTGCAGACAGTCCGGGCGGAGACAGGAAACGCATTGCGTTTCCCCGCCCGCGTGTGCGGTTTCAGTCTGTAGTCGGGGACGCCTGAAACCCACTGAGGCCAGTGCCCGACCCGGCGGGCGAGAAGCGCCCGCCATTGGCGGGTCGGGCGCTGGCCGGGCCTTTGAGGCCCGGCGGTTTCAGCGACCCCTGCACCGCATGGCGAAGGCGATGGCCTCCGCCACGTTACACTACGTGAGATTAGACCCCGCCTAGCCGTTCAGCCCGCGCATCACCTCGCCCGCGATCTCGAACGACCGCAGCCGCGCGGCATGGTCGTGGATCATGCCGGTCAGCATGATCTCATCCGGGGCATAGGTTTCGATCAACCCGGCCAACTGGCCGCGCAAGGTGGTGGGCGAGCCGACGGCGGCGCAGGACAGGGCATGTTCGACTTCGGCCCGCATTTGCGGGCTGACCTCGGACAGATCATGCGACGGGCGCGGCAGTTTGCCGGGGCGCCCCGTGCGCAGCCGCGAGAAGGCCAGCACTTGCGACGAGCGTAGATATTCCGCCTCGGCATCGGTCTCTGCAGCGGCAATGCCTGCGAGCAACATGAAATGCGGCTTCTCGAGCCATTGCGATGGGCGGAACGTGGCGCGGTAGGTTTCCACCGCCTGCGCCAGCATGGCGGGCGCGAAATGGCTGGCAAAGGCATAGGGCAAGCCCAGATAGGCCGCGAGTTGCGCGCCATACAGGCTGGAGCCCAAGATCCAGACCGGAACCTGCGTGCCCTCGCCCGGCACCGCGCGGATGCGGGCGTCGGGGTGCGGCGCGTCAAGGTAGTTGATCAGTTCCAGCACATCCTCGGGGAATTGATCCGAGGATTCCATATGGCGGCGCAGGGCGCGTGCTGTGCCCTGATCGGTGCCGGGGGCGCGGCCCAAGCCAAGGTCGATACGGTCGGGGTAGAGCGTGGCAAGGGTGCCAAACTGCTCGGCAATCACCAAGGGCGCATGGTTGGGCAGCATGATGCCGCCCGCGCCGACGCGAATGGTCTTGGTGCCGCCCGCAACATGGCCAATGACGATGGAGGTGGCCGCCGAAGCAATCCCCGGCATGTTGTGATGCTCGGCCAGCCAGAAGCGGTGATAGCCCCAAGCCTCGGCATGTCGGGCAAGGTCCAGCGTGTTGGCAAGCGCCTCGGCGGCGGTATGGCCTTCGGGAACCGGGGACAGATCGAGGAGCGAGTACTGCATGGGAAACTTCTTGTTGGGAGGCGCGGCTTCGGGGGCCGATCCGGCCCGTCGCGGTTTCTATACAGTTGGGTTCAGTTTGTGAAAAAGAAAAGGGTCTGCAAGGATTTATCTGGTGTGTGCAAGGCAAGGCTTTGCAGATCATGGCAAAATCGCGGCAAGTGCATCGAAAGCTTTGGGCTTTGTGCCTGCGGGGCGTGCCGTTTTCTGCTAGGGTCGAGGGTGGGGGCGACTGTAGAAAGGGCATGGCGATGGGACTGATCTCGTCACTTGCGGCGCCATCAGGTGCGCAAATTCAGGGGCTGGCCGTAAGGCCTGTGGCGCGCATCGCGGCGCAGGGTGGCGTTGGGGACGATGCGCATACGGCGCGCCTGCTTGGCGGTGCAGAACTGCCTGCTGAGGCCAATCTTCGCCCCGTGCTGCCCCCTGCGGCCAGTGAGGCGATCTTCAAGGGGCTGTTGCCGATGCATCCGGGCACGGCAGAGGCAAATGGCACGGCGATTGCGCCGGAAACCGAGGTGGATGGCATCAGTCTTGACGGTATCCCTTATCTGAACGATGGCGCGGTGCTGCTGGATGATCTGCCGAAAAGCGCAAGCGCCGCTCCGGTGACATCGGCCCCGGATGAAACCGCCGCCGCCGCGATGGCTTTGGTAGCAGCCCAGCCGATGCGCCCCGAGGTTGAGGCGACAGCCCCGCCCGAGCAGGTGCTGTCCGAACAAGCCGAGCGTGCCTATCAGGAAGAGCGTGAGATTTCCGCCCTGCCCGGCGATGCGCCTGCCGAAGCAGAGGAGCCACCCGCGCCGCTGACAGACAACGCCAAACCAGACCATGTGGACACGCGCGCCTGATCTGGCGCGCGTGACGCAGCCTTATTCGGCGGCGGTGGCGGTGGGGTTGTTCGGATGCGTCGTCCAGTTGGCATAATCGCTGACCGGCCGGCCGGTGCGTTCGTCGATCGCCCCCTTCGGCAGTTCCACCATGGTGATGCAGTTTTCCACCGGGCAGACGTTGACGCAAAGGTTGCAGGCGACGCATTCCTCGTCCTTGACGGTGAAGGTGCGATCCGCACTCATCGCGATGGCTTGGTGGCTGGTATCCTCGCAGGCGGCATAGCAGCGCCCGCATTTGATGCAATCGTCTTGGCTGATGTGGGCTTTGGTGACGTAATTCAGGTTCAAGAATTGCCAATCGGTGACATTCGGCACCGCACGTCCCACCAGTTCTGACGTGCTGGTCATGCCCTTTTCGTCCATATATTCGGACAGACCCGAAATCATTTCCTGCACGATCTTGAAGCCATAGGTCATCGCCGCCGTGCAGACCTGCACATTGCCCGCGCCAAGCGCCATGAATTCCGCCGCATCGCGCCAAGTGGTGACGCCACCGATGCCGGAAATCGGCAGCCCGTGGGTTTCGCGGCTTCTGGCGATTTCCGCCACCATGTTTAGCGCAATCGGCTTCACCGCCGGGCCGCAATAGCCGCCGTGGGTGCCTTTGCCGTCGATCGTCGGCTCTGGCGCAAAGCTGTCGAGGTTCACCGACGTAATCGAGTTGATCGTGTTGATCAGCGAAACCGCATCCGCCCCGCCGCGCTTGGCGGCCTCGGCGGGTTTGCGGATGTCGGTGATATTCGGTGTCAGCTTGACGATCACCGGCATCCGGGTGTGCTTTTTGCACCAGCGCGTCACCATCTCGATATATTCAGGCACCTGACCCACGGCGCCGCCCATGCCGCGCTCGGCCATGCCATGCGGGCAGCCGAAGTTGAGTTCCACCCCGTCGGCCTCGGTATCTTCGAGATGACCAAGAATGTCGCGCCAACTGTCCTCATCACAGGGCACCATCAGGCTGATGATCATCGCGCGGTCTTTATAGTCACGCTTCACTGCCTTGATTTCGCGCAGATTGACCTCCAAAGGCCGGTCGGTGATCAGTTCGATGTTGTTCAGGCCCAAAAGGCGGCGATCCGCACCCCAGATCGCGCCATAGCGCGGGCCGTTGACGTTGACCACCGGCGGGCCTTCGGCGCCAAGGGTTTTCCAGACCACACCGCCCCAGCCAGCCTCAAACGCGCGGCGCACGTTGACCTCTTTGTCAGTCGGCGGCGCAGAGGCCAGCCAGAACGGGTTGGGGGATTTGATGCCGATGAAATTGGTTGTCAGATTTGCCATGATGTTCCCCTTACGCCATCAAGCTTGCATGAATGGCTTCCGCCGCATCGCGACCCTCGGCCACGGCGGTCACCGTCAGATCTTCGCCACCCGCGGCGCAATCGCCGCCTGCCCAGACCTTGCCCTGCTGTTTCACCAGCTTGGCACCATCCTTGGCAATCGGAGCAGCGGTCAGCGTCTGGCCAATCGCCTTGAACACCTGATCGGCCTTCAGGGTGAAGGTTTCACCCATCTCAAGCCCATTCGGGCCGTCATGGGTATAGGCAAACTCGACGCCTTCCACCGCAGCGCTGCCCAGAACCTTGACGGGAGCCGCGCCATAAATAATCCGCACGCCGCTTTGCGTCGCGTGGTCCTGCTCATACTCCGAAGCACTCATCTTATCTTTGCCACGGCGATAGACCATCGTGACTGAGTTCGCACCCAACAGCTTGGATTGCACGGCGGCATCAACCGCCGTCATGCCGCCACCGATCACCACCACATCACGGCCCACGGCGACCGAGGCTTTGTCGGACTGGCGCAGTTCGGCAATGAAATCAACCGCATTGCGCACCCCGGCAAGGTCTTCCCCCGCCGCCCGCAGTGCGTTGACGCCAGCCAGACCGATGCCAAGGAACACCGCGTCATAATCGGCCTGCAACGCCTCAAGCGTCACATGATGGCCCAGTTCCACCCCGGTTTTCATCGTAATGCCGCCGATCTTCAGCAGCCATTCGACCTCGCGCGCGGCGAAATTATCGGGGGTCTTGTAGGTGGCGATGCCGTATTCGTTCAGACCACCGGGCTTGGCGCGGCGTTCAAACACCACCACGTCATGCCCCTTCATCGCCAGGCGATGCGCGCAGGCCAGACCCGCAGGCCCTGCCCCCACCACCGCGATACGCTTACCCGTTGAGGCCGCGCGCGTGAACGGATGCACACCTTTGGCCATAAGCGTATCGGTGGCAAAGCGCTGCAAGCGCCCGATCTCAACGGGCTTACCCTCGGCGGTTTCACGCACACAAGACTCTTCACACAACTGCTCGGTCGGACAGACGCGAGCACACATGCCGCCAAGGATATTTTGCGCAAAGATCGTCTTGGCTGCCGCATCGGGTGTGCCCGTGGCGATCTGGCGAATGAACAAAGGGATGTCGATGCTGGTCGGGCAAGCCGTCATACAGGGCGCATCATGGCAGAAATAGCAGCGATCTGCCGCCACCCGCGCCTCGTGCCGGTCAAACACCGGCTGAACATCGGAAAAATTGTCGGTGTAGGCGGCAGGTGGCAGGCGATCTGCCACGACGCCGGGGGTCAACGGGCTATTGGACAAGGCGGTGCCTCCCTTGGCTATGTTGTTTTTTTGAGGCTGGCACAGCTTTATTTTTTTATCAAACGGTAAATTTTACGCGAGACAGTTTTTTTGCCCCCAAACCGCCGCGACCGATGTTGGGCCTTTTTTCTAGGCGCTTGTCTATGTATAAGTGCCCGATCAAGGTGCGGATATGGCCCATCCAGCGCCCTCAAATGACGCCAAAAGAGGACGGCATGAGCAAACAATCTTCCGACGCAGACGTTGCGTTTATCTCGGCTCTGGCAGAGCTTTTGAACAAGAATGACCTGACCGAACTGTCGGTGAAACGCGAATATGCCGAGGATGACAGCCTTGAAGTGCGCGTCGTCAAACAGGCCAATATCGTGCAGGTCGCAGCCGCAGCGCCAACGATGCAATATGCACCGGCCCCTGCTGCCGCTGCGGCCCCGGCTGCCGCTGCCGCCCCGGTTGCGCATGAAGACCCCGCACAGCATCCCGGCGCTTTGACCTCGCCCATGGTCGGCACCGCCTATCTGTCGGCTGAACCGGGGGCTGCGCCCTTTGTCAGCGTGGGGTCGACCGTGAGCGAAGGCCAGACCGTGCTGATCATCGAAGCGATGAAAACCATGAACCACATCCCGGCACAGCGCGCGGGCACGGTGAAGCGTATTCTGGTCGCCGACGGCAATTCTGTCGAATACGGCGCGCCGCTGATGATCATCGAGTAAGCCGATGTTTGAAAAAATCCTGATCGCCAACCGGGGCGAGATCGCCCTTCGCGTGATCCGCGCTTGCCGCGAGATGGGGATCAAATCGGTCGCCGTGCATTCCACCGCCGACGCCGATGCGATGCATGTGCGGATGGCGGATGAATCTGTCTGTATCGGTCCGGCCTCGTCCACCGACAGCTATTTGTCGAAAGCCGCGATCATCTCGGCCTGCGAGATCACCGGCGCGCAGGCGGTGCATCCGGGTTATGGCTTTTTGTCGGAAAACGCCAGCTTTGCGCAGGCTTTGGAAGATCACGGCATCACCTTTATCGGCCCCAAGGCCGAGCATATCCGCATCATGGGCGACAAGATCACCGCCAAGATCACCGCGAAAGATCTGGGGATTCCGGTGGTACCGGGCTCGGACGGTGGTGTGGCGGATTTTGAGACGGCTGTGGGCGTGGCAGCGGGCATCGGCTTTCCGGTGATCATCAAGGCCACGGCGGGCGGCGGTGGGCGCGGCATGAAGGTCGCGCGCAATGCCGAGGAGTTGGAGATCGCCTTCCGCACCGCGCGATCGGAATCCAAGGCCGCGTTCGGCAATGATGAAGTCTATATCGAGAAATATCTGCAAAAGCCGCGTCACATCGAAATTCAGGTGTTCGGTGACGGCAAGGGCCGCGCCGTGCATCTGGGTGAGCGGGATTGCAGCCTGCAGCGTCGGCACCAGAAAGTGTTCGAGGAGGCCCCCGGCCCCTGCATCACGCCTGCGATGCGCGCCAAGATCGGCAAGACTTGCGCCGATGCGGTGGCCAAGATCAACTATATCGGCGCTGGCACCATCGAGTTCCTGTATGAAGATGGCGAGTTCTTCTTCATCGAGATGAACACCCGTTTGCAGGTGGAACATCCGGTGACAGAGGCGATCTTTGGTGTCGACCTTGTGCGCGAGCAGATCCGCGTTGCGGCTGGCATGGAGATGTCGTTCACGCAGGATGAGTTGGAGATCAACGGCCACGCCATCGAGGTGCGGATCAACGCCGAGCGCCTGCCCGATTTCGCGCCGCGCCCCGGCAAGGTCAAGGTGTTCCACGCCCCCGGTGGTTTGGGCGTGCGGATGGATTCGGCGCTCTATGGCGGCTATTCGATCCCGCCCTATTATGACAGCCTGATCGGCAAGCTGATCGTGCATGGCCGGGATCGGCCCGAGGCTTTGGCGCGGTTGCGGCGGGCTTTGGGTGAGTTGATCATTGACGGGATTGAAACCACCGTGCCGCTGTTTGACATGCTGCTGGCCGAGCCGGATATTCAGACCGGGGATTATGGGATCCACTGGCTGGAGAAATGGCTGGAGAGAACCTTCGGACAGTAAGATATTGGGGCGCCTTCGGGCGCCCTTTTTCATGGTCCCAACTCGGGACTATTTTTTATTGTTTTGGGTCAATGGGTTGAATGTGTCATTTTAACGAAGTTTTAACGATTGGGCGCTGTCTCAGGGCTGCGCCAGACCGCCGGGTGGGCGAGCCACAGAAGTTCTAGGCGGTTTATGGTTCAACCTCCTCCCCCGAAATTCTAGGCGAGACAGCGCAGAAGCGCCCGCCCGAGGGGGCGGTCGGGCGCTGCCCGGCGGCGCATTCGCGCCTTGATTCCGGGCGGGTTGTTTGCTTGAGATGGCGGGAACAAAGGTGCCCCAATGTCCCCTGCCCTGACCCCCGACATCCTGCTGCGCGCCTATGGCATCGGGATTTTTCCGATGGCCGAAAGCCGCGATAATCCTGAGATTCATTGGGTAGACCCGAAACGGCGCGGGGTATTTCCGCTGGAGGGGTTTCATATCTCGCGCTCGCTCGCCAAGCATATCCTGACGGCAGACTATCGCGTGACGGTCAACTCCGCCTTTGCCGAGGTGGTCGCAGGATGTGCGGATCGGCCAGAAACCTGGATCAATGCCGAGATCACGGCGCTTTACACCGCGCTGCACCAGATGGGCCAGGCGCATAGCCTTGAGGTCTGGCAGGAAGATGCGCTGATTGGCGGGGTGTATGGCGTGACTTTGGGGGCGGCGTTCTTTGGCGAAAGCATGTTTTCGCGCCGCACCAATGCGTCAAAAACCGCGCTCGCCTACCTCGTGCATCGGCTGCGGGCGGGCGGGTTCCAGTTGTTTGACACGCAGTTCCTGACGCCGCATCTGGCATCCCTCGGCGCGGTGGAAATCCCGCGGGCCGAGTATCATCGCCGCCTTGCGCAGGCGCAGCAGGCACAGGCCAGCTTTATGCCCAAGGGCTATCAGCCGTTGCCGTCATCGGTGGTGGCGTCGGGGTTATCCTCGGCAGGCTGACCTTCGCCGGGGGTATCCTCGGGCGGGTCCTCGACCTCGGGCAGCACCACGTCTGGCACGGCGCAGCGCAGCACCCAGACATCATAGCGCGCATTGTCCAAAGCCGACAGCGCGGGGCTGGAAGCGGTCATCCAGCCGTTGAACACCGGGTCGGGCACGTTGGAATCGAGAATGGTCAGATGCGCAAAGGCCTCGGCGGCGGGGCTGTCGGGGTAGTAGCGGCAGCCGTCCATCTGCACCGTCAACCGCCCGATTGTCTGCGACTGGCCTTTGGACAGATCAAGATCGGTGACTTTGCCGGTCAGCTTATCCAGCAGGCGCAGCTTCGCGCCGGGGGCCTCGGCGACCTCTTGCGCACTGGCCAAAGTGGCCATCAGACACAGGCAGATCGCCAGCCTTTTCATGGCGTTGTGCTGGAGGCTGCGGGTTTGTCGCCGCCCGAGCCACCGCCCGAGACGAATTTCATCAGCAGCGAAATCAGGCTGACAGAGCCTTGGGTGTCTTCAATCTCATCGCCCGGAGCCAGCACATCTGGCGCGCCACCCGGCACCAGTTCAACGTAATTTCCACCGAGCAAACCCTCGGATGAAATCAGGATGGCGGTATCGGTAGGCAGTTGGATCTTGCTGTCGATGGCGACGGTGGCATCGGCAAAGAAGGTTTCCGGGTTCAGGGTCAGGGCGGTGATGCTGCCGACCTTCACACCCGCCAGCCGGACATCCGACCCCGGCGTGATGCCATCGACCGAGCGGAACGAGGCTTTCAGCGGATAGGTGCCCGCCTGCGCCGACAGGCCATGGCCGCCGGTGGCATAGACCAGAAAGCCGATGGCTGCGGCCAGAACGGCGGCTCCGGCAAGGATTTCGGCGCGATTTTCGCTCATTTCAACGGGCCTATTCGGGCTGTTTAGGGGCGGGCCTTATTCAGGCTGCCATGCCTCGTAGTCGGTGCGCTTGGCCGGGGCATGGGCGCGGATCGAACCGGGGGGGGCATAGGCGGCGGCGGTGCCGGTCAGGTTTTCCTGATGCGGCTGCTCCCAAGGTTTATGCTTCAGCGGCGCTTTGCTGGGCGGTTGATCCCAGGTGAAATGCAACCAGCCGTGCCAATCGGGCGACACGCGGCTGGCCTCGGTTTCGCCGTTGTAGATCACCCAGCGGCGTTTGGCATCTGCGGTCTGGTAATAGATATTGCCCTGCTCATCCTCGCCAACTTTCTGGCCTCGGCGCGCGGTAAAGATCTGGGTGCCCAAAGTCTGGCTGTTCCACCAGGTCAACAGTCGCTTGAGGAAATACATGTAAGCCTCCGCAGGGGTTTCGTCTGATATGGCCGATTGGCGCGGCAAGGTCTAGAGCCGATCTACATTCACGCGCTTGCTTGCGCAGAGGTCCGGGCGGAAACAGGAAACGCATCGCGTTTCCCCGCACGCGTGGGCGGTGTCGCCCTGTAGTCAGTGCCGCAAGAAACCCCCTGAGGCCAGTGTCCGACCCGGCGGGCGAGAAGCGCCCGCCATGGGCGGGTCGGGCGCTGGCCGGGCCTTTGGGGCCCGGCGGTTTCAGTCGCACGTGTATCACGTGGCGAAGGCGATGGCCTTCGCCAGATTGTCCGGGATGACTGTCGATCCGCTCTAGGGGGAACGCAGGCCACGGGCTGCAATCTGCTGCAAGATCGGCAGAAGTTCGGCGGCCTCGCGGCAGACAAGCGCGCCTTCGGCGGCGAGTTGCGCGCCCACGTCCTGCGGCAGCGAGGAATTCGAGCCTTCGGGGATCTGGTTCAGCCGTCCGCCGATCAGGATCGGGGTGCTGAGGCCGTGTTGGTCAAGGCCCGCGCGCAGGGCTTGGTAATAGCTGAGTGCGACGCCGTTATAGGTGGAAATCGCAATGGCGTCGGGGGATTGACTGAGGGTTTGGGCGATCAGCTTGTCGGGGTCGGTCGAGGTGCCGCCATCCAGCGCCGTGGCGCCGATCTGGTGCAGCATCTCGTCGATCAGCATCTTGCCGTGTTCATGCACATCCGAGGTGGCGACGAGAACGCGCAGGTTGATCTGCGGCGGCTGCGCGCCAAGTGCGGCTTTGGCCAGATGGGCGATTTCTTGCAGGATGGTGGCGGGAACGATGGGCGTGCGCCCGCCCATGATGCGGGGGTTTGGGGTGCCCGCGCCATAGGCGGATTCGATGCGGCGACCGCCCAGGCGGCGCAGCGAGAGCAGGCATTCGAACGGGTCTTGCGTATCAATCCCCGCCTCGGTCAGGCCGTGCCAGAGGTTCTGGCGGAAGGCTGCAGCGCCTTGGCGCAGGGTTTGCGACAGGGCCGCGACGGCGGCGGGGTCGATCAGCGGCTGCCATGGATCGGACATTTCGATCAGGCGACCTGCGAAAAGCTGCGCCTCGATCACCTCGTCCACTTCCGGGATGCGCTGGTTTTCGGTGACGGGCACCGGGTTGATGGCGTGGCCGGTGGGGTGCAGGCGCTGGCCGAGGGCATCGACCATCAGGTAAGCCGAAAGTGCCGCCCAGTTCTGCGCCGGGGTGCCGCGATAGGAAGTGGTGTTGCCGTAGATCATCGTGCCGGGGCTGGCACCTTCGGCATGCAGGGCGTGCTGGAAGGCGAGGCGCGCGAGTGGATCGCTGAAGTGGTGGCCAAAGGCATGGCCGATGGGCGCACCGATCAGGGCGGCGATGTCACGCTCCACCAGGATCATCCCCAAAGCGTTGGCAAGATCGGTGAATTGCGCGGCAAAACCGTCGTCGATGTTGGAATGCACCATCACCGGGCGGCTTTGTGCGGCGATCAGGCCAAGGGCTGTGACGGTGGCCGTGGTGGCTTCGATATCGTCGTCATGGCCGGGGACACGGAAGGTGAAGTATTGGCCAAGGTTGCCGATGGCGGTGGCACCTGCGGCGAGGGCGGCTTGGGTGTTTTCCAAGGCGGCGGGGAAGCCGAGGACGAAATCGCCGAAATGGGCGGCGACGGGGGCGGCGTTAGCGAGGGCTGCGAAATCTTCCGGGGTGGGCAGAATCATCCCCGTGCCGCGTTGGGCGCGGGCGCGGATGGCGCGGGGCAACGCCATCGACCAATCCAGACACAGGCCGTAGCGATCCACCCGCGTGCCTTGGGCATCGCAGGCGGCCCAGATCTCGTGATAGGCGCGGATGCTTTTGGCGGGGTCGCGAAAGCCGATCTGGGCATGCTGCATCACGCGGCCCTGCGCAATTGCCGCGCGTTTGTAGTCGAGTTCTGAGGGCGTGTCGTAATGCGTCAGGAAGGCCGAGGGGCCAGTTTGCCATGTTTGGCCGAGTTTGCGGCCGTCGGCGAGAAGGTCTGCGCCTTTCGGCAGATCGGGTTCGGGGAGAAGGTCGCTGCGTTGCATGGCGGGATGATTGGGCAGATCGGCGGGGCTTGCAATGGGGAAGGATTGGGTTTTTCGCCACGCCACCAAGGGATTGATCCGAGGCGGCGCAACGCTGAAATGCTCTGATGCCATCGGTGCAGGCTGTTGAGGTGAAGACCTAACCGACAAAAAACTCTGCGGGGCAGAGTTTTTCGGTGAGTTGCTCATTAGGCCGGAGGCCGTTTGAGCAAGGGGAGTTGGGCAGCCAGCCGACATTTGGGAAATCGGGGCGCGCCTGACTGGCGGGCGCGGAAACGTGCCTGCCGGGGGCAGGCAGGCGCGGCCCGATTTGTCGCGGGACAAATCGGGCAAAAACGATCACCGTTGCGCCTGTTCATCGAGTGAAATAGCGAAAGCCCCGGCGCTTTCGCCGAGGCTTTCTAACACAATACGATGCAAGCGGCGGTGATCAACCCGCCGTCGCAGGCTCTTTCTTCTTCGCTTCGGCATGCACCAGCAAGGGTGCGGCGCCATTGGTCACGGCTTCTTCGTTCACCACAACTTCTTCCACATCATCCATGCCCGGCAGTTCGAACATGGTGTTCAGCAGGATGCCTTCCATGATCGACCGCAGGCCACGCGCGCCGGTTTTGCGTTTGATGGCGCGGTTGGCGATGGCCGAGAGCGCGTCGGGCGTGAAGGTCAGTTTGGTGCCTTCGATGTCGAACAGGCGCTGGTATTGCTTGACCAGAGCATTCTTCGGCTCGGTCAGAATGGTGATCAGCGCGGCCTCGTCCAGATCGGTCAGGGTGGCAATCACCGGCAGACGGCCAACAAATTCCGGGATCAGGCCGAATTTCAACAGATCTTCCGGCTCCAACTCTTGGAACAATTCGCCCGCGCCGCGCTCTTCCGGGTCTTTCACCGCCGCGCCAAAGCCGATGGCCGAGCCTTTGCCGCGTTGCGCGATGATCTTCTCAAGCCCCGAGAACGCCCCGCCACAGATGAACAGGATGTTGGTGGTATCCACTTGCAGGAATTCCTGCTGCGGATGCTTGCGCCCACCTTGCGGCGGCACCGAAGCGACGGTGCCTTCCATGATCTTGAGCAGTGCCTGCTGCACGCCCTCGCCCGACACGTCACGGGTGATCGAGGGGTTGTCCGACTTGCGGGTGATCTTGTCGACCTCGTCGATATAGACGATGCCGCGCTGCGCCCGCTCGACGTTGTATTCGCTGGCTTGCAGCAGTTTCAGGATGATGTTTTCCACATCTTCGCCGACATAGCCCGCTTCTGTCAGCGTCGTGGCATCGGCCATGGTGAAGGGCACGTCGAGAATGCGCGCCAAGGTCTGCGCCAGCAGGGTCTTGCCGCAGCCGGTGGGGCCGATCAACAGGATGTTGGATTTCGACAGCTCGATATCGGTCTTGCTGGCGTGGTTCAGGCGTTTGTAGTGGTTGTGCACCGCCACCGACAACACGCGCTTGGCGTGGATCTGACCGATGACATAATCATCCAGCACCTTGCAGATATCGCGCGGCGTCGGCACGCCATCGGTGGTTTTCAGCCCGGTGGTCTTGGTTTCTTCGCGGATGATGTCCATGCACAGCTCGACACATTCATCGCAGATGAAAACGGTCGGGCCGGCGATCAGCTTGCGGACCTCATGCTGGCTTTTGCCGCAGAAGGAACAGTAGAGCGTATTCTTGCTGTCGCTGCCGGAATTGTTCGCCATGGGTATCCTCTAGCCCTGCGCCCCGAGTGGGCGTTTGAAGGAAGTGTAGGCCAAGGCCCAAACCTCCACAATCCGAAAGTGCCCAACCTTGGGGGTGTGGGCCGAAACTGCCGCCGAGGGTCGCGCCCCCGGCGGCGGTTTGCTTATTTCACTTCGTCAACCTTGCCACGGCTTTCGAGGATTTCGTCAATCAGGCCCCAAGCCTTGGCATCTTCGGCGGACATGAAGTTGTCACGCTCCAGCGCTGCCTCAACCGTTTCGTAGTCATTGCCGGTGTGCTTGACATAGATTTCATTCAGGCGGCGCTTCAGCTTTTCGGTTTCGCGCGCGTGAATCATGATGTCGGTGGCTTGGCCCTGATAGCCGCCCGAGGGCTGGTGGACCATGACGCGGCTGTTCGGCAGGCTGAACCGCATGCCCTTTTCACCAGCTTGCAGCAACAGCGAGCCCATCGAGGCCGCCTGCCCGATCACCAGGGTCGAGACCTTGGGGCGGATGTATTGCATGGTGTCGTAGATCGACAGCCCGCTGGTCACAACGCCGCCGGGGCTGTTGATATACATCGAGATTTCCTTTGAGGGATTCTCGGCCTCAAGGAACAGAAGCTGGGCGCAGATCAGCGACGACATGCCGTCATGCACTGGCCCTGCCAGGAAAATGATGCGCTCTTTCAGCATACGGCTGAAAATGTCATAGGCGCGTTCGCCGCGGCTGGTCTGTTCGACCACCATCGGCACGAGGGTATTCATATAGTGGTCAACTGGATCGCGCATGGAAACCTGCCTGTTGGTCCGTGGAACTGTTGTAATCGCCGGATGCTTTCCAGAGTCTTAGTGTTGCGCGCCGGGGGGTGCAAGGGCACCTGGGGCGGATTGGCACATCGGGCGAAGGGTTGCGTTGGGGGTGTGCTGAAGATTTGGACGAAGCTATATGATCAGCCACAGGCAAGTAGGGTGAGGCGGGCACGATTTCAACGCACCAAAGGCCAGGTCGTTATGACCGAACCGAGCAAAAATTCTGCGGAGCAGAGTTTTTCGGTGAGTTGCGCGTAAGGCTGGAAGCCGTCGCGCAAAGGAGTGTGGGGCAGCAAGCCATCGCTTTGAAAATCGGGGCGCGCCCGACTGGGCGGGCAGGGCCGGGCAGTTTTGTTTGGGAACAAATCGGGCAAGAAGAACACCCCTACCGCGCCACCGAAATCTCGGCGCGCAAACCGCCCAAACGCTCGCTTTCGCCCAGACGCAAGGCGCCGCCGTGACTGCGCGCAATGTCGGACGCGATCGACAGGCCCAGACCAACGCCGCCGCCTTTGTTGGGGTTGCGCGCAGCATCCAGCCGCTTGAACGGCTCTAGCGCCTCATCGCGGCGATCCTTGGCAATGCCGGGGCCGTCATCCTCCACCACAAAACGCAACGCGCGTTCGGACACTTGCAGGCTGACCTCGACATGCTCGGCATGGCGCACGGCATTGCCGATCAGGTTCTCCAGCGCACGGGTGATCGCCTGCGGGCGCAGCTTGGCACTATCCAGCGGATCGCTGGCCGCGAGCGTGACGTTCTGGCCCAGTCGGCGGGCGTTCTCGACGACATGCTGCAGCAAGGCCGTGGGATCGACGTTCTCGGCTTCTTCCATCGCATCGCCACGCGCGAAGGACAGGAATTCATCCACCAACCGCTCCATATCCGCAACATCCTGTTGCAGCGCGCGGGTCTCGTCATCCTCGGGCAGGAACGACAGGCCCAGCTTCAACCGCGTCAACGGCGTGCGCAGATCATGGCTGACGCCCGACAACATCTGCGTGCGCGATTCGATCTGGCGCTCGATCCGGGCGCGCATGTTCAGAAACGCATTGCCCGCCGCCCGCACCTCGGTCGCCCCGCGCGGGGTGTATTTCAGCGTCTGGCCCTTGCCGAAAGCCTCGGCAGCGCGGGCCAGTCTGGTGATCGGGCTAAGCTGATTGCGCAGGAAGATATAGGCGATGAAGGTCATCAAGGCCGAGGTGAACACCATCCACACCAGCAACTGATGCGGATTGCTGGCGGAAATGCGTGAGCGTTTGATCTCGATCAGCAGCGGGCCTTTGTTGGTATCCAGATAAACCCGTGCCGCCAGCGGATTGCTGGTCAGATCCACCGCGCGCACGCCCGACAACCGATCATAGAGGGTGAAGGTCACGGAACGGCCCGCGTAATCAAACCAGGCACGGCTGTCGGCCTGCGGCACCTCTGCCGGATCCAGCGGGAATGTCAGCCCCAGATCAAGACCCCGCGTCAGATCCAGCGCCGCCGCTTTGGCCTGCGCCACAGTCGCCACCGCCTCGACCCGGTCGCGAATATAGCGGATTTCAATACTGACGCCGCCGGTCATCTGCCGCGTCACCCCATCGAAATGCCGCTGGATGAAGGCGATCGACACGATCAACTGCACCACCACCACCGGCAGCACCAGAATAAGGGCGGCACGGCCAAAAAGGCTGCGGGGCAAAAAGGGCTTGAGGCGGCTCGACATAGCGGCAAGGTTAGCGGCGACGGGGCAGGATGGGAAGCCGGGATGCAGGTTGCAGCAGGCGTGTGGCGGATCAGGGCGGATAACCCCAGCCCGATGACCGGCAGCGGCACCAACAGCTATGTGCTGATCGGGCCAGAGGGTGCGGTGGTGATTGACCCCGGCCCTGCCCTGCCCGCGCATCTCGCGGCTTTGCGCGCCGCCTTGGGTGCGTCCCCCGTGCGGGCCGTGCTGCTGACGCATCCGCATCTGGATCATTCATCACTGGTGCCGGCGCTAAAGGCCGAGACCGGGGCGCAGGTATATGGATTCGGCACAGCGCAAGCAGGGCGCTCGGCGGTGATGACGCGGTTGGCCGATGCGGGCCTGCGTGGGGGTGGCGAAGGCGTGGATACCGCCTTTGCGCCCGATGCCACTGTCGGCGATGGCGAGATGCTGCACCTCGCGGGTTTGCAGATCGGCGCGATCCACACCCCCGGCCATATGGGCGCGCATCTGTGCTTTGCGCTGGGGGATGTGCTGTTCAGCGGTGATCATGTGATGGGTTGGGCCAGCACGCTGATCTCACCGCCCGACGGCGATATGGCGCAGTATATGGCCTCGTTGGCGAAACTGGCGGCGCGGCGCTGGCAGCAATTCCTGCCGGGGCATGGCGAGGCCATCGCCGACCCCGCCGCACGTCTGGCCGAACTGGCCGCCCACCGCCGCGCCCGCGAAGCCGCGATTGTGGGCGCCCTGCGCCACGCCCCCGCCCGCCCCGCCGAACTGGCCGCACAACTTTACACCGACACAGCCCCCGCCCTGCTGCCCGCAGCCGCCCGCAACATTCTTGCGCATCTTATTGATCTGCATGGCAGAAATATCGTGACCACCCAAGATCCGCTCGGCGCGGAGGCGATTTTCAAAATCATGCCCGCTTAGCTGCATTTTTCTGCACTGCCCCCCTTGCCGCCCCCAAACACCCTTGCTATAGACCGCCTCGTGTTCCGGCGTAGCTCAGCGGTAGAGCAAGCGACTGTTAATCGCTTGGCCGTAGGTTCGATCCCTACCGCCGGAGCCAAATCACCACGCAAGTTGTTGATTTGGATGGAAAACTAGGTTTTCCCACACTGCAGTGTATCACAGCACTGTATCACAGGAAATCCAACCTGCGCGGCTGTCGTCCTTTTTGAAGGCGACATAGATGGCACGAACGCACAACCTCTTCCTGCGCGGGACGATCTGGACCTGGCGGCGAAGAATCTCTTCTCTCTCCACAGAAATCACACATCTCCAGATCTCACTCAGGTCGAAAAACCTGACCGTCGCCCGTATGTTAGCCAACAGGCTGAACTACGAAAGCGACAGGATGATGCAGGCATTGGCGACGGGCGGGCTGACACCGCAAGAAGGAAAACTCTATCTCGACGCTGTGTGTCGTGACGAATTGCTGCGCATCTCGCGCCAGCGCCTGGTCACCCGCATGGATCCAGTCGTCGGTGACGACGAGATTGATCGCCGCCATGACTGGGCGACGGCCGAGGCATGGAAAACGATCGCAAGGCGCGGTCTAAACGTCAAGCTGACGTCCGAGGACATCTCGAAGCTGCAGACGGCAGGCGCCACTGACAATGACATCTCCACGTTGCTC
The DNA here is from genome assembly GCF_042646385.1 of Cypionkella sinensis. Classification (NCBI taxonomy): domain Bacteria; kingdom Pseudomonadati; phylum Pseudomonadota; class Alphaproteobacteria; order Rhodobacterales; family Paracoccaceae; genus Cypionkella; species Cypionkella sinensis. Next base: position 1,186,072 of record NZ_JBHRTO010000001.1, read on the forward strand.
GTCGCCCTCGATCTGCAAGTGATGAATTTGAACTCAGACGCGGGGACAGCCAAAATGCTAAGGCGTGCGAAGGATGTTCTGAATGGTCAACTTGGGACCGGCCATTCCCTGAATGGCCCGGTTTCAGCCCTTGTGGTGTTGATGCTTCGTCAGCTGACGACGTCCGCAAAGTCGGCGGCTTGGCAAGCGGCTCAGTCCGAGGACTTTGATTCTGCTGACAAAGCCATGGAAATTCCGTTCCACATTTCGACCGCAGACAACGATCCTGCGCCGCCCGTCATTGCGAAGCCGGTGGCTGTGCACGACGTGCCAGAAAGCCTACAGCCAGTGGCCGCCAGCAGATTTGCCACTGATCCAAGCATTCTGGCCGTCGCCGAGCGCGTCAACGCAAACAAGAGCCGTGAGGATTGCACAATCGAGACCCAGAAGCAGATCCTGTCAACAGCGGCGCTGTTCACGAAGGTCACAGCGGTGGGCGATATCACCGGCATCGAGCAGATGCACCTTAGCTTCTTCAAAAACACGCTCGAAAACTTGCCCACCTCTTACGGCAAAAGCTCCAAAGACGCGGAAAGAACCATCGAAGAGATTCTGCAACGCGGCGAAGATCTGCCAGATGACAAGATCGGTCTGTCTCCCCGCACTATCAACGGGCACCTTGACCGCCTGAACCTGATGATCCGAACGGCGAAATCCGAAGGCCTTTCAGTTCACCCGACCATCGACATCGGGCTGCTGCGCGTGCCTGAAAAGCAACGCGCAAGAGACAAGCGCCGTCCGTTCGAATCCCATGAGGTCATGGAAATCTTCCTCCACCCAATCTGGAAAGGCTGCAGTAACCCCAGCGGTCCTGCGCGACTGCGCGAAGGCGCAGAGCATGACACACCCCTTGCGCGCCGTGCCTCCGATCATCTGCCCGTGACGGCTAGGTTGCTGCTGGAGTGACGCGAACAGGCCGTGCGCGCGCCGATTTCGGATGGGCGCCTGCACATCGTGTCGGTTCAACGCGGACAGGCCACGCGTCTAGCCTTTGTTGCCGCTCACATCCTCGAACTCGGCGTCGACCACATCCGCATCCGTTTTCTCAGCGGCTGACTTCCCGCCCTGAGGCGCTTGCGCAGCCGCGGCCTTCAGGCCCGCGTCCTCAATGCGCTTTGCCACCACAGTCAGGCCCTCCATTGCCTTGGCCAACACATCCTGCGACGTCCCATCGGCAGCGGTTCGCGCGGCCGATATCGCAGCCTTGGCCGCATCGGTATCGGCAGCAGACAGATTCGCGCCATCTTCGGCCATCGACTTTTCGACGTCGTGGATCATCGCATGGGCTTGGTTCTTGGCTTCCACAAAGGCACGCAGGGCCTTGTCAGCGACCGCATTCGTCTCGGCTTCGTGCACCATGCGCTTGATATCGGCATCGTCCAGCCCGCCGTTCGCCTGAATCTTGATCTGCTGTTCCTTGCCGGTCGCCTTGTCCTTGGCCATCACCGCGACGATACCATTGGCATCAATGTCAAACGTCACTTCGATCTGCGGCAACCCGCGCGGCGCAGGGGCGATGCCTGAAAGATCAAAGTTGCCAAGCACCTTGTTGTCAGCGGCCATCTCACGCTCACCCTGAAAGACCCTGATTGTCACCGAACCTTGGTTGTCGTCGGCGGTCGAAAACGTCTGGCTTTTCTTGGCCGGGATGGTGGTGTTGCGGTCAATGAGGCGGGTGAAGACGCCGCCCAAAGTCTCGATCCCAAGGCTCAGCGGTGTGACGTCAAGCAAGAGCACATCCTTGACGTCGCCTTTCAGCACGGCCCCCTGGATCGCGGCACCCATCGCCACGACCTCATCAGGGTTGACGTTGCGGGCGGGTTCGCGGCCGAAGAAGGCCTTCACCACCTCGATCACCTTTGGCATCCGGGTCATGCCGCCGACAAGGATCACCTCGTCGATTTCGGCCGCTGTGACGCCCGCGTCTTTCAATGCGGCCTTGCAGGGTTCGATCGTGCGGGTGATCAGATCTTCGACAAGGCTTTCCAGCTTGGCCCGGGTCAGCTTGACCACAAGGTGTTTCGGCCCCGTCGCATCCGCCGTGATGAACGGCAGGTTGATCTCTGTCTCCTTGGCCGAGGACAGTTCGATCTTGGCCTTCTCGGCTGCATCCTTCAGTCGCTGGAGCGAAAGCTTGTCGGCGCGCAGGTCAACGCCCTGATCGCGTTTGAACTCTGTCGCCAGAAAATCAATCACCCGGGCGTCGAAATCTTCACCTCCTAAGAAGGTATCGCCATTTGTGCTTTTGACCTCGAATATGCCGTCGCCAATCTCAAGCACCGATACATCAAAGGTGCCGCCGCCAAGGTCATAAACCGCCACCCTGCCGCTTTTCTTTTTGTCCAGCCCGTAGGCCAGAGCGGCGGCGGTGGGTTCGTTAATGATACGCAAAACCTCAAGCCCGGCAATTTTGCCCGCATCCTTGGTAGCCTGACGTTGGGCGTCGTTGAAATAAGCGGGCACTGTAATCACCGCCTGCGTCACCTTTTCGCCCAGAAAGGTCTCCGCCGTTTCCTTCATTTTCCCAAGGATGAAGGCGCTGATCTGCGAGGGCGGATATTTCGTTCCGCGTGCCGCCACCCAAGCATCGCCATTGTCACCCTGCACGATGTCATAGGGCACCAGACCCTTGTCCTTGGCGACCATAGGATCGTCGAAGCGACGACCGATCAGGCGTTTGACGGCATAGACGGTGTTTGCGGGGTTCGTGATCGACTGCCGCTTGGCGGACTGCCCGACCAGACGCTCACCATTCTCGGGAAACGCCACGATGCTGGGGGTGGTGCGTGCGCCTTCGCTGTTTTCGATCACCCGAACCTCCTTGCCTTCCATGATGGCGATGCAAGAATTCGTTGTGCCGAGGTCGATCCCGATAACTTTGCCCATTGTCAGCGTCCTTTTCCATTGGAGGGGGCCAGACCGGTCAAACCTCGGCCAAGCGTGAAGCAATTCTAAAAGTGGTTCAGGACTGCCAGGCGCTTTGCGCATCAGACGCCTTGGCCACGATCACCATCGCGGGCCGAAGCAGCCGACCGTTCAGCAACCACACCGGGCCCAAGGATTGCAGCACCGTGCCCGCAACCTGCCCAGGTGCCTCGCGCTGACCGACGGCCTGGTGTTGATCGGAAGCGAATACAGTGCCCGTCGGGTCGATTGCGGTCACACCGTTCTTTGCAAGTGTGTCGATGAAGCCGCGTTCGATCTCGGCCAGACCTGCGCGCAGACCTGCAATGCTCTTTGGCTCCCCTTCGGCAGCAGGTGGCAAACTTCCCAGCCCCCGACGGAGATTCTCGGCGGCCTCGACCACGTCACCGGCAAACTTCTGCACGGCGAACTGGCGCGCCTCTTCTACGTCTCGCTTTGCACGGGTCCGCACATTGGCGATCTCGGCCTCGGATCGCATCCAACGGTCTTCCATTGCGGCGAGCTCCGCCTTCAATGCAGCGATCTGTGATGGCGCATCGGAGGAACCCTCCCCCACATCCGGCGTAGCGTCCTGTTTCTCTTCGGCATGGCCGTTGGTATTGTGCGCCTCGTGATTGGTTTTGCTCGTCATGGGATTGGGCGGTCCTCTGGGATGGAGACTCATCTTTGCGCGCTGGGCTGCTGGCTGGCGAAGTTGCAAGTCGGTGGCTGCTCTTGCAGTCCACGTTCAACCGCAGCGTATTGGGGTGGGTGCATCTGGGGTAGGGACGGAAACTACCTACGTCCAAGCTGAAATGTGTTGATGGACCCGGCCAAATTTTGCCCGGTTTCAGTGCAATCCGCCGCGCGCGCGCATCACCAGATGTGCCCCAAGCTTGCGCTGAAACTCATCCGGCGCTGTCTCGGCGATCGCATCGCCAAGCGCCTGAAACCGGCGCCGCAATTCGTAAAGCTGATCAACCAAAGACAGAATGACCGGCAGTGCCTCCTCGTCGATATCCAGATCCTGACGCAGCTCCCGGATCAATTTGACGCGCGCCACATCAATCTCCTGAAAGACGAACCCGCCGGATTGCCGCTCGGGCTTGACCCAATCATTCAAAATCCAACGTTCCAGATCCTGCCGGTCCAGACCGGAGTTTTGCGCGATCAGAATTTCGATGCTTATCATTGCCGCTCCTCCATGGCGTGTCTGGGATTGGAGGGCGCTTGCGGTTTCCACTGCGCCAGAAACTCTTCCAGCGCGGCATCGGGGGTGCCGATGACAACCCTGAGCTTCGCATAGAGATTGCCCGCAGCCTGCCCGCCATGCGCGGGAACCCCTCGCCCGCGCAGCCGCAGTTCCGTTCCGCTGTCTGAATGCGGTGGAATCTGCATCTTCACAGGCCCCTGCGGCGTAGGCACCTGAATGGGTCCGCCCAGCACGGCCTCGGAAATGGTGATCGGCAGGATCAACCGAACGTCGTTGCCACTCCGTTCAAAATGGCTGTGCAGATTGACCTGAACAGTGATCAGCGCGTCGCCCGCTTCGCCCCCGCCAAACCCCGCGCCCCCTTGGCCGCGCAGGCGCAACACCTGGCCCCCTGTCGTGCCCACTGGAATCTTGACATCAAGCGTTCGTCCATCGGGCAAAGTCAACCGCCGGACAGCGCCGTTTATGGCATCCAGAAAATCCGTCGTCAGGCTGTAGTGCTCATCCTGACCGCGCATACGGCCATCACCGCGCGGACGGCCCTTCCCGAAGATCGAGCCGAACATGCCGTCAAGATCCTCGGCACTCCAGTCCGACGCCTCCGGCCCGCCACGACTATAGCGTCGGCCCGCCTCGTTATCGGCATAGTCGCGATAGGATGGCCCCTGCGCCTGCTCCTGCCCGGTGGCATCAATCTCGCCGCGATCAAACCGGACCCGCTTTTCCGGATCAGACAACAGCTCGTTTGCGGCCGAGACCTTCTTGAACGCCTCCTCGGACTTGACGTTGCCTGGGTTGAGGTCAGGGTGGTGCTGCTTGGCCAGCTTGCGATAGGCGCGGCGAATGTCATCCGGCGTGGCAGAGCGTGCCACACCCAGTGTCTTGTAGGGGTCGTCCAAATTCGCCAAAGCCGATTTCCTTGCAATGGCATCGCCCTTCGGCATGACCGAACGGGGATGCGCGAATGGTGTTCAGACCGCCATCGGCTCGACCATCACCGCATTTGCGCTTTTGGGGTCCAGAAAGGGGTAGTCGGTATAGCCGTGCGCGCCGCCGCCATAGAAGGTCTCCGGGGCCATCAGGGCGTTCAGCGGAGCGTTTTCGAACAGTCTGCGGACAAGATCGGGGTTGGCCATGAACAAACGTCCAAACGAGACCAAATCGGCACTTCCCTGTGACACAGCATCCATCGCCATCTGGCGATTATAGCCATTGTTCACCATCCACACACCGTCAAACCTGTCATGCAGCGCGACGTAGTCAAAGGCAATGTTGTCCCTTGCACCGCCCGTATCGCCTTCAACAACATGCAGATACGCCAAGCCAATGTGATTGAGATCGTCCACAACGCGATTGAACAGCGCCTGTGGGTGACTGTCCTTTGAATCTCCGGCAGTCGATACGGGCGAAATGCGAACACCCAGACGATCGGCCCCGATTTCCGCGGCACAGGCCTCGGACACCTCATTCAAAAGGCGTGCGCGATTTTCGACCGACCCGCCGTAACGGTCCGTCCGGTGGTTTGTGCCATCGCGCAGGAACGCATCCAGCAGATATCCGTGTGCCCCGTGGATCTCTACGCCGTCAAAGCCAGCCTCGATGGCCCGTTTGGCGGCATTGCGGAAGTCCGCGATGATGCCCGGGATCTCTTCCAGATCGAGCGCGCGCGGCATCGAGCAATCCACAAACCCCTGCACCGCAACAAAGGTCTTGGTATGGGCGCGAATAGCAGACGGCGCGACTGGTGCCCCGCCATCCTGCTGAAAACTGGTGTGCGAAACGCGACCCGTGTGCCAAAGCTGCACGACCATCGTTCCGCCCTTGGCATGGACGGCGGCAGTCACTTTCTTCCAACCAGCGACCTGATCATCTGTGTAGCAACCCGGCGTATCGGCGTAGCCTTGGGCTTGCGCGGAGATTTGTGTCGCCTCAGCAATGATCAACCCAGCCGTGGCGCGTTGGGCATAATACTCTGCAGCAAAGGGGCCCGGGACTAGGCCTTGCCCAGCCCGGTTTCGGGTCAGCGGAGCCATGACGATGCGATTGGCCAGCCTCAGCGCGCCTGCCGTCATAGGGTCAAAAAGCGTGCTGGCTGAAGGAGAGCGAGCGAACGTGTTCATGGCAAAGCATCCCTGACGTTGATGGTAGGGTCGTGGCGTTCGACCAGCTGACCGGACTCTGCTCCGGGCAATTTTATCAGCCTCGACCATAACATCGGCGGCAGCAGGCGGTAGGGTCGGAAACTACTCAGGCCGGTGATGGTTTCGACCGCCACAGCATCGGGGCTGCCCGCCCGCACCGCGTGGAACAGCGTATCATACGCCCTGTCGATCACGCCCCAGGCCCCGCCGTCCTTGGATTGCAGCGCTGCGGCGTTCTGGTCCCACTGGGCTTCCGGGTCGGTGGCGCGCTTTTCGGCAGCCACCAGGTCCCCCTTGGCCGCGATGGCCTGGACGTCGGAGGCAATGGCCGCATAGGCCGAAAGGTCGCCAGGCCCTGCCACACTGGCTTCAGTCGTGGCGGCGGCGGGAGTGAAAAGGTTCATCTCGATCAGCACGAAGGCGAGGACGGGCAAGGCTATGAGTGCGTTGGACAGGATCAGGTTGCGCATGGGCTCCTCGGAATTGGCACGGCTTGGCGCCGCATGAGACCCTTTTGACCCAAGCTTTCCCCAACCCCATGACCGAAAACTTACAGTTTCGTGAGGTCTCACCTTACAAATCGGGAAGCCTGAAAGACCGCTAGGAGGCTGATCGTCTCGTGACAAAGCGCGGGTGGTGACAATGGCAGAAGTTCGCCCTTTGCGCCTTTGGATGTCTAAAGCTGTCTGAGATTCTTCACCATCGCACTGAGGCTTTCTTCTGAAATATCTGCAAACCGAAGCTTCATCTCCAGCTGCTCAACAGCCGCCCGTATGCCATCTTTGGCAGCAATCGCTTTTTCGGACGGTTTTGCGATGCGGCCCCGGCCATCAACTGGATCGGCGTGGCGAACGATCCAACCGTCGCGCTCGAGCCGCGTCAAGGTTGTGCCGACTGTTGCCGCCTCTACGCCACGGGTCTCAATTATTGCCTTTTGCGAGACCTCGCCTTGTCGCCAAAGAAGTTCCAAAACCTCAAGCTGGGCTACTGTCAGCTGAAAGGGCCTCAGGACTTCTCCCAAGGCTTTTGTGACCAGCCGCCCCGCCTCTGGAATCGCTTCAACCATTCGAATTTCATTGTCAGACATGCGATTCCCTCTTCGATGTTTGTTAGTCAGTAATATGTGTGTCCGCCCTTCTCAACAAATAATGCGTCCGCATTACCGGAAGGCGCTTGGCTGGACCCGCACCCCCGCAAAATGACACTCACAAATACTAATGCGACTACAATTATTTATATTGACACCCAAAGTCGACAATCCTATATTACTAATGCAGCCACATTATCAAGGTCTGACATGCAAACTCGACATCATTTCCGATCGCCCCCGCAAACACAGCTCATGCCGAAACCCATCCAACGAGCAATCTCATCGGTGCGTAGCTGGGACGCCAATGGTGCGTCGGCACAATTCGCGACAGCGGGCTTTCTCGACGCGATGTCGGCAGAACAACTGGCACTCGCCCGCCACCAGCGGTTTCACTGCGGCCACTGCGGTGGTCGTGTGAACCTGCGGGTCATGTCGAGCCGGGTTGTCGGGGTTACCGGAGGGGAGCGCGGGTATTTCGCGCATGCGCCTGGAGTGCGGCGGGATTGTCCTGCGGTGACGGGCGACGCGCTGACGGTTGCGCAGAAGAACGCGCTGTTTTTCGCGGGGCGTCAGGAGGGGGCGCGGCATCGGTTTTTGAAGGATCTGTTGGCCACCACGTTGCAAAGCGATGCCAGCTACTTCGATATCGGGTTGGAGGTGCATCTTGCCAAAGATGGCAGCTGTCGCCGTCCGGATGTTCAAGCCACGACGGCAATGGGCAGCTTGAATATCGATATTCAGCTGGTGCCACCCGACCGCGAAACGATTAACGGCCGCTGGACTTTCTACGGCGGCGGCGGTCTTGCGCATCTTTGGGTTTTGGACGGTGCGCGGCTGCAGGACTGCGACTTGCAGGGGTTTCAGGACCTCATCTGGCGGCAGAGCGGCCAAATTTTGGCCTTTGATGAAGAGGCCGCAGAGCAATCGGAACTGCGAGGCGAAGTGACGATGAAGCTGGTCACCGTATCGGATCAAGGCGACCACATCGGCCATGATTTGCGGTGGGTTGGACGGGCCGAGGTCCATGATCTTGCCGGACTTGGCGATAAAACTACGCTGCTGGCCAAGGACTTTGCGGCGACCGCGTTCTTCGATCACTTGGCCTCGGGGGATCGGGGCTTGCTTGAAGCTTGGTATAGCGCGGTGCTGGAGCCGGTCTTCGGGCTTGGCTGGCAATCGTTTCGCCATGATGGGCTGCTTTGTGGGGCTGTCTCCACCTTGGCGTGCGGCACTGTGCGCGATGGGGGGCGGATGGCAACGCCGCGCCATGTCTTCGGCTGTTCATAACGCCTTGATCACCACCGCCGCAGATCGACGCCATCTTTGGCTGCCTTTGATCGAGCGGGCGATGCAAATGACCCACACAGCCAGCCTTGGCCCAAAGACAGCCACTATGATCGAACGCGCCAAAGCCTTGGCAGACGCCGAAGAATACCAGCGCCGCCTTGAGCTTTGGCACCCCCTGCTGATCCGACTGATGCCGGGAGTTTTTGCCTGACTGCATAAATCTTAGGGCCGCATCCGCCGAACCCATAGTCCGCAAAATACACAAAACTCACCGTGCAACGGGAATTCTGCTGAATTCCGCAAAACGGCACCCCTGCCAATGCCCCGCCCCCCCCAGCCTGCCCGCCTTCGGACCTGTTCCGGGGATCGGCACCCCGCATCTGAAAGACAGCAAAATGTATGCAATTTCCCCTCTCCACACTGACTTCTCCGCAAATCCCACGGCCTGCCCCAGCAGCCTCGCCCGCCGCGATGCACTTTGCGCCGCCTATTTTGATCGGCTGATCACACAGCAGGCGCACCGCCCCATCACCCTGCCACGGCCGCAGGATCGTCGCGGCCGCTGAAGCCCGCTGCCTCGGATCATCGCGAAAATCTCTGAACGTAGTTTGCCAAAATAGAAAGATCCCTATGAACACTCTGCCCCAGCCTATCGCCGCCAGCGCCCGGCCCGCTTGGATGACCTTTGCCCACGCTCTGCACGATTTGATGGTAGACAAGCCCTTGCCACAGGTGCCTGCCGCGTCTCCGTCAAACCCGCAAGATACCGAAGCGCAGGTCGAGACGCCCGACTTCTGGGATGGCTACAATGACGTGCGGCCGGCTACCAATGAAGCAACAGCCGATGACCCAGAACCGCAAAAATCCCAAACCACGCCGCAGCGGTCGCTCTACACCGATCTGCCGCTGGCTTTCGCCTGCGCGCAGATCGCGCAACTGCTGCCCGACCTGCCTGCAATGGAGGCGGTGATGGCACCGGGCGCCATCACCACTTTGGTCTTGTCCGAACACCGCCTTTTGGACAAAGCCAAAAAGATCCTGTCGCAACAGTTTGAAGACATCCGCGATGCTGACCCGAGCCGTTGCGGGAAGATCTCCCTCGCCAACCATGTGCAATTCATCTTGGAACCTGAAGATCACGTCAAATCCAAATCCAAAGTGGCGCAGGACTTTACCAAGGCCCTTTCTTACAATGCACCAATTGTGATTTTGCTTTGCGATGCCACCGCACTGCGCCATCCGCTGCAACTGGCCTTGCCAAAACCCTTGGCTTGCGCCGAACGCAGCCAGGCAATGCTCATGTTTGCTTTGGAACTGGCTTTTGGGGCTTTTAATACGGTCGAAGAAGCAGAGCTATATCAGGCGCTGCCAGCGGATGCCGACCTGAACGCCCTGACGCCCGAGGCCCTCGATCTGGCGTTTCGCGGCCAATCCGCCTTGGCGATCGCGGCGGCCTTGAACACCTTGGTTGCCCGCAAAAAAGAGACGGGCGGCGCGGGTTTGGATGCACTTGCTGGCATGGGCGAACTCTCCAGCGTTGCCGCCACGCTTGTGGCCGACCTTGCCGATTACAAAGCGGGCCAGCTGGCGTGGTCTGATCTGCCGCGTGGAATTTTGCTCTATGGCGGCCCCGGCACTGGCAAAACCTATGCCGTCGGCTGCATCGCGCGCGCGGCCAACGTCCCGCTGATCGCGGCTACCGTTGGCGGATGGCAATCCGCGGGTCATCTGGGCGATATGCTGAAAGCCATGAAAGCCAGTTTTGATGAGGCGCGCAGCAATGCCCCCTGCGTTCTGTTCATCGATGAGTTGGACAGCCTCGGCAGCCTTCAGTCGAAAGACAAAAACAGCAATTACCGCACGCAGGTCATCAATGAGATGCTGGCGCAAATGGGCGGCATTGCGGGGCTGGAAGGTGTCATCCTGATCGGCGCCACCAACGACCCCCATGCCATCGACCCTGCCATTCAACGCCCCGGCCGCCTGGATCGCCATATCGCGGTGCCGCTGCCGGGACGGCTTGCAATTGAGGCACAAATGCTTCGCCACCTTGGGGCAGATGCGGCTCACATCGATCTGCCTGCAGTGATGCGCCTTACGCGTGGCAAAACCCCTGCCGAACTTGCAGCCGCCCTGCGGCTTGCCCGCGCCCAGGCGCGTCAGGCCCGAACCAAGCTTTCAACGCAAGATGTTCTGGAGCATTTGCGGCCCGCGCCTTTGAGTATCGAACGGGAATGGATCGTGGCACTGCATGAGGCGGGTCATGCGATGGTGGGCCATCTTCTGGGGGTCGGTCGCCCGACCGAGTTGCGCATTGACAATAATGGCGGCGAAACCCGGATGAGGCTGAACACCAGCACGGGCCGCCTTGAGACCGTGGAGAATAAGATGGCTTATTTTTTGGCGGGCCGCGCCGCCGAAATCATCCAAACCAGCCGCGTGACGGCGGGCGCGGGCGGCAATGTAGTCTCCGATCTTGCCATGGCCACTGAGCTTGCGATCAGCATCGAGCGGAGTTTGGGTTTGGGCCAAAACGGCCTGATCTGGGAACAGAGCCCAAGCCAGCTTGGCCGCGCGCTCAGCAATGACGAACGTGCGCTGGTGGCCAAACGCCTGAACGCCGCCGAAGCCCGCGCCAAGGCAGTTCTGATCCAGCACAAAGAAAGCCTGCTCGACCTCGCCGAAGCCCTCTGCGCCACCCGCCATCTGCAGGAAGAAGAAATCCTGCCGTTCTTGCCGGATGTGGCGGAGGATACAGGGGAGGTGGCGAGAACCTTCTCGCTGGAACCTACCTCACAAAAAGAAGCGAGCGACCCTTCCGAATTCACCGTCTAAAGGAGAAAGCCCCCGGGGACCTTCCCCGGGGCGCTGTTTGGGAAAGCCATGGCAGCCGCGCAAATCGCAAGAAATGCGCAAATCGGTTTTGATCCGATTCTCCGTATAATTCATGCTGCTGGGCAAATATTGCGGAATTTGCAATTCTAAGGCGATTTACGGAATTCTAAAAATTGGATCGGGCCTTGAATCAAAAAACGCAATACTCGTGCTTATCGTCTGCGCACCGAATTTCCGCCCGCAAGGATGCTGTTGATCAGCTTGGCAACCGCCGTGTGCAGCTCGGAGGTGCCATCTTCTCCCTTTGGGGCGTGGTGATGTGCCGCCGCTGCGTCTTTCAGGATGCCGATGATCTCGGCCTCGGGCAGAATGTTACGGTCATTCAATGCCAGCAAAAGCGACTCGCATATGGCGAGCGCTGCGGTGCCTGAAACATCATTCAGTTGGGCCATAGTGAACTGTCTTTCAAATATTTCGGCAGGCCGAACCAATAACGCATCGGATGCCTGCACTTAAGACAGTCTGACAGCGTTTATTTGCGGCGGACTGATCGAGATCAGCTTTTGACACCACTTGATTTGTCAAAAGAGCGGGACCGCTTTGCCCAAGGCGTGATAATGTGCTCCAGCCGTCTTATGAGAGTTGATTAGTGACAGAAGCCAGCCCCCTTGCACGCAAACTTGCGGCCTTCGTCGCGCTGTCCGACGAAGACCTCTCCATGCTTGACCGGTTACATCAACGCCGTCGTAAGTTTGTGCCGGGAGTCGATTTGGTCCATCAGGGGCAGTCAAATCAGACCGCCTACATTTTGGCCAAGGGCTGGGTCTGTTCTTACAAGCTTTTGGCGAACGGCGGGCGTCAGATCGTCGATTTTCAGATACCTGGCGATTTTCTTGGGCTAAGGTCCGTGTTGTTTCGCACCGCAGATCATAACATCGAGCCGGTCACGCCAGTTGAAGCATCAGAAGTCATCATTTCGGACTTGCTGAGCGCCTTCGCCGACACCCCACGTCTTGCCACCGCCGTCTTGTGGGCTGCCTCGCGCGATGAGGCTATGGTGGTCGAGCATCTTGTGGGCATCGGACGGCGCAATGCGCTGGAACGCACGGCACATTACTTGCTGGAGTTTGGCGCGCGGCTGAAACTCGTGGGGTTAGGGACGAAAATGAGCTATGCGTGCCCGCTGTCGCAATATCTGCTTGCTGATGCGCTGGGGTTGAGTGCGGTGCATGTGAACCGTGTCTTGCGACAATTGCGCGAGATGGGCCTTTTGACGTTTCATAATGGCCGCGTGACCTTTGACGATTTTGAAGGGCTGGTGGCGCTGGCCGATTTCGACAAGGCCTATCTTGACCATGACGGACCGCTGCTGCGCTAGTGCAACGGTCCGTCAGAGTTGATCGGATCAGTTTGTGATGATCACCTTCAACGCCTTGGTTTTGGCGGCATTGCCGAAGGTGGCATAGGCCTCAAGAATATCGGCAAGTTTGAAATGGTGCGTGATCAGCAAGGTCGGGTCGATCTTTTTAGCCGCCACCGTCTTGAACAGCATCGGGATGGTCGCGGTGTCCACAAGCCGTGTGGTGACGGCGATGTTGCGGTCCCAAAGGCTTTCCAGATGCAGATCGACCTTTTTGCCGTGCACTCCGATATTGGCCACGATGCCGCCCGGTGCAATCAGTTCCTGACACAGCTCGAATGTGGCCGGGATACCCACGGCCTCGATGACGGTATCCGCACCACGCCCCTCGGTCAGCGCCATCACGGCCGCCACACCCTTACCATCTGCGCTGTTGATCGTCGCTGTCGCGCCAAACTTTTTGGCGATAGCCAAACGGTTGTCATCCAGATCAATCATGATGATCTGACCGGGTGAATAGAATTGCGCGGTCAGAAGTGCGGCCAGACCTATCGGCCCAGCGCCGACGATGGCCACCGAAGCCCCTGGTGCAACCTTGCCGTTAAGCACGCCACATTCAAAACCGGTGGGAAGGATGTCACTCAGCATCACCAATGCCTCTTCATCGGCGCCTTTGGGGATGTGGTAAAGGCTGAGATCGGCATGGGGGGTGCGCACGAATTCGGCCTGTGTGCCGTCAATCTTGTTGCCAAGAATCCAGCCGCCAGTGGTGCAGTGCGAATACATCTGGCGACGGCAATAATCGCATTTACCGCAAGCGCTGACGCAGGAAATCAGCACATGATCGCCCTTCTTGAAGGATGTGACGGCGGGGCCGACTTCGTCGATCACGCCCACACCTTCATGCCCCAGAATACGCCCGGGCGCACAGGTGGGCACATCGCCCTTGATGATATGCAGATCGGTGCCGCAAATCGTCGTCTTTGTGACCCGCACGATGGCATCGGTAGGCGCGGTGATTTCCGGTTTTGGCCGGTCTTGCAACGCCATCTGGCCGACGCTGGTATACACAAGCGCTTTCATCGAAAATTCCTTTGAGTCGGGGTGTTCCGCTTGTTTTCAGGCAAGACTGGGTGAAGCCCTTTGACTGCACGCAACGAGGACCGATACGACAGCAAACGGGCTTCACCCGCACTTGGTACGCAACAATGGCCCCGGGGAACGGTAAAGCCACACGCAATATCTGCGCTGTGTTGGAGTGGAAAGCACTGATCGAGGTTGGTCAGAGACCGTTTATTCGTTCATCTTGGCCGGTATCTGCTGCATCACAGTCGTAGAGGCTTTACATCCTGACCTGAGTTCCGGCATGCCCGTCAAGAATGGCGCGGGCATGGTGTAGGGCGCCGATGCCAGCCATGCTTCCCCCCGATCGCACAAACGCGCTTGCTGCCTCTATCTTTGGCCCCATCGAGCCCGGCGCAAAATTGAGACCATCCAGTTCATCAGGCGTGATCGCGCTTATCGCGGCCTCGGTTGCGGTACCCCAATCGCGCATCACTGACACCACATCGGTCAGCATCAGCAGCACATCCGCTTTCAACTCTTGCGCAAGCAAGGCGGCGGTGCGGTCTTTGTCGATCACCGCTTCGACACCTTCCATCCCGCCCTTCCCCGTGCGCACAACCGGTATACCGCCGCCGCCCGCGCAAATGACGCAGACGCCCGCTTCTACGAGCAGCTTGATCGCCGCAAGCCCCAGAATCCGCTGCGGCTGTGGTGAAGGCACCACGCGACGCAAGCCCCCTTTCTGGTCTGCGACCATCGACCAAAGATGCTCGGCCCTGACCAACTTGCCCTCTTCCGCCGTGTACGTCGGGCCGATGGGTTTGGTGGGTTGGTCAAAGGCAGTGTCGTTCGGGTCCACCTCGACCCGCGTCAGCAAGGTGGCGCAATTCACCCCGGCGGGCAGAACGTTCATCAGTTCCTGCTCGATCAGATAGCCAATCATGCCTTCGGTTTCGGCCCCCAGCACATCCAGCGGCCACAGGGCTTGCGGCGCGTATGACGCTGCCTGCAACGCCATCAGGCCCACTTGTGGCCCATTGCCATGCGCCACGATGATCTGATGATCCTTGGCCAAGTCAGCCAGCGCGCGGGCGGCAATGCGGACATTGGTGCGCTGCGCCTGATAGGTCATCGGCTCGCCGTGTTTCAAAAGGGCGTTGCCGCCAAGGGCTATGACGATGCGCATGTTCAGGCTCCCAACGTGGCAACAAGCACCGCCTTGATGGTGTGCATGCGGTTTTCCGCCTGATCAAACACGACCGAGGCGGGGGATTCGAACACTTCGTCCGTCACCTCCATGCAGTCAATGCCATGGGTCTGGAACGTCGCCTCGCCCACCTCGGTATCGCGGTTGTGGAAGGCGGGCAGGCAGTGCATGAATTTGGTATGCGGGTTGTCTGTGGCGACCATCACCGCTGAAGTTACGCGGTAGGGGGTTAGCAGTTCGATCCGTTCGGCCCAGACCGCATCCGGCTCTCCCATCGAGACCCAGACATCGGTGTAGATGAAATCGCAATCCTTGACTGCCTGTGCCACATCTTCAGTCAAGGTGATCTGCCCGCCGTTGGTTTTGGCGATATCTTCACAATGTGTCAGCAACACCTGATCGGGCAACAGGCTTTGCGGGCCGCAAAGCCGGATATCCATGCCAATCAGCGCGGCACCCACCATCAGCGAGGCTGCCATGTTGCCGCTTACATCGCCCATGAAGCAAAACGCGATATCCGACAGATGCTTGTGGGTGAATTCGTGCATCGTCATCAGATCGGCGAGCACTTGCGTTGGGTGGAAATCATCGGTCAGCCCATTGAACACCGGCACGCCAGAAAATGCGGCCAGCGTCTCGGCATCCTTCTGCGCGAAGCCGCGATATTCGATGCCATCATAGAACCGCCCCAACACGCGGGCGGTGTCTTTCATGCTTTCCTTGTGGCCGATATGGCTGCCCGAGGGGCCGATATAGGTGACATGCGCACCCTGATCATAGGCCGCCACTTCAAAGCCGGACCGGGTGCGGGTGCTGTCTTTCTCGAAGATCAACGCGATGTTTTTGCCGCAAAGCTGTGGCTGTTCGGTGCCCGCGGCCTTCGCTTGTTTAAGACTGGCGGCAAGCTGCAACAGATGGCGAATTTCGCCGGGGGTGAAGTCGAGCAGCTTTAGAAAGCTGCGGCCGTGCAGGTTTTCGGGCATCTTGTCCTCCTATATCGCATCGCGGATCAGCGGACAGGTCATGCAGTGCGACCCGCCGCGGCCCCGGCCCAACTCGGCACCCGGAATGGTGATCACCTCGACCCCGGCTTTGCGCAGAAGGGTGTTGGAATGCGTGTTGCGTTCATAGCCAATCACCACACCGGGGCTGAGGCAGAGCAGATTGTTGGCATCATCCCATTGTTCGCGCTGCGATTCGTAATCATCGCCGCCTGTGGGCACGGTACGCAGGGCTTTCAAATCCAATGCCTCGGCCACCACGGCCAGAAACGGCTGGGTTTCTTCGGTCACGTCGATCTTGCCTGCCTTGCCGGGGCGCAGGGAATAGGTCTGGATGGCGTCGGTAACTTCGGCAAACACCGTCACCAGGTCGCGGTCACAGAAGGTAAATACCGTGTCCAAATGCATGGCCGAGCGGCTGCGCGGGAATTGGCAGGCGATCACCCGCGTCGCCGCATCTTGGGCAAACAGCGCCCGCGCCACCTGCCCCACCGCTTGCGGCGTGGTGCGTTCGCCCATGCCGATCAGCACAGCACCATTGCCAATCGGCATCACATCGCCGCCTTCCATCGTGGCAGGGCCGTGATCCACCAGAGGATCACCCCACCAGATCGGAAATCCGGCATCGCGAAAATCGGGGTGGAATTTGTAGATTGCTGCAAGGTTCAGCGTTTCAAGTCGGCGCGCCGACCAGTGCATCGGGTTCAGCGTGACGCCGCCGTAAATCCAGCAAGTGGTGTCACGGGTGAAGATGTGGTTCGGCAAGGGCGGCAGCACGAAATCCTGCGGCCGCAGCATCGGGATCAGCACACCTGCGCGCGGGATCGGCAGTTCTGCCCGGTTCATGCCGCCGATCAGGATGGTGGACAACGGGTCGGCGTCCATTTCCATCAGGCAGGCGAACAGGTCATCCGACAGGCCCACGCCCACGGTATTGTCATTGATCCGCGCTGACAGCAGCCATTTGCGGGCTTCGGGATCGCGCAGGGTTTCGGTCAGCAGATCGCGCAGGAATACCACCGCTATACCGCGCTCGCGCAGCACATCGCAGAAGGTCATATGCTCGACCCGCGCCTGTTTCACCCAGATCACATCGTCAAACAGCAATTCCTCGCGGTTTTCCGGTGTCAGCCGGGCCATCTCGGTGCCGGGTCGATGCACCATGACACGGCGCAACAAGCCCGCTTCGGAATGAACGCCGTAAGTGAGTGTCATGTGATGTCCTATGCGAAAAAAACGGCTGCGCTGAGCGCCGCCATGATAACGGCTGTGAGGGCCACCAGCAGCGGCCAGATAAAGCGCAACCACCGCTCATACGGCACCCGCCCGATGGCAAGGCCGCCCATCACTACGGCTGACGTGGGGGTGATCAGGTTGACGATGCCGCTGCCCGTGGCAAAGGCGGTGACGACCAGTTCGCGCTGCACCCCGGCGAAGTCGGCAACCGGGGCAAGGATCGGCATTGACAGCACCGCAAGCCCCGAGGTTGAGGGCACAAGAAACGACATGCCCACCTCGATCCAGTAGATCACGTTGATAAAGGCGACCTCTGGCAGCCCTGCGACAGACATTTCCGCTGCATGCAGGATGGTGTCGGTGATATGGCCTGCGTCCATCACCACCACGATGCCGCGGGCAAGGCCGATGATCAGTGCCACGCCCAACAGGTCGCGCGCGCCGTTCAGGAATGCCTCGACCAGCCGGGCTTCGCCCAGACGCGCGATCATGCCGATCAGGATGGCTGCGATCAGAAACAGCCCGGACATCTGCGCCATCCACCAGCCCTGGCTTGAGACGCCCCAGATCATCACCGCAAAGGTCAGCGCGAAGAGGATCAGGACGATCTGTTGCAGCCCGGTAAACGCTGTTCCGGGCAAGGTCGTGCCACCGATGAAATGCGCCTCGTTCGCGGCTTTCTTGTCAAAGACCAGCGACTTGGACGGGTCCGCCTTGACCCGTGCCGCATAGCGCATCACGAACGCCACGGTCACAAGCCAGCATAGCCCCAGAATGATCAGCCGCAGCATCAGCCCATCGGCAAACGTGACGCCCGCCGCATCCGATGCAATCACCGTGGAAAACGCGTTGATGGTCGAGCCAAGCACGCCAACGCCTGCCCCCAGCAGGATCACCGCCACCGCCACCACGGCATCATACCCCGCCGCGATCATCACCGGGATCAGCAGCATGTAGAACGCCAGCGTTTCCTCGGCCATGCCGTAAGTGGTGCCGCCCAGCGCAAACAGCGCCATCAGGAACGGGATCATCCAGTTTTCCCGCCCCTTCAGGCGGACCATGGCGCGCGCAATGCCTGCATCAATCGCGCCGGTCGCGGTGACCACGCCGATAAATCCGCCGATGATCAGCACGAACAGCGACACGTCGATGGCATTGGCCGCATAGCTGTCGGGGTCGTAGAAGCCGGCGATCGGGGCCAAGATCACATCGAATATGCCCTGCGGATTTGCAGCGGTCAGCGCATAGGTGCCAGCCACCGGCACATCCTTGCCCAATGCCTCGGACGCGACACGGGCGTATTGGCCCGCCGGGATGATCCAAGTCAGCGCAGCCACCAGAATGATCAGCGCAAACAGGATGGTGAAGGCGGAAGGAAACCGAAACCCAACAGTCTCAGGCTGGGTAGGATCAGGTGGTGTTGCCATGGTGTCGCCCCTGTTTTGGTTGCCGCACCGCACCGAAAAAGAACTGTGATGGGCTTCATCCAGCCATAGAGCGACACGACCCAACCTGTGCTGATGCAGATCAATGCCCGGCCTGCATAAAACGCGCATGGATCAGACATAGCCGCCTGTGCCCTCGCCCATCGGCGCAAGCCCACCGGAGAACCGCATGGACATCCCACAGCCAGACCCCGCCGCAATCACAGGACTATCGTCAACCGAGGCTGCAACCCGCCTGACCGCTGATGGCCCGAATGCGCTGCAACGCGCCAAGCGTCGCTCGCTGTTGCGGGTGATCCTGAATGTGCTGCGCGAGCCGATGCTGGCGCTGCTGCTGGGCGGCGGCATGGTCTATCTGCTGCTGGGCAGCCGCGCCGAGGCGCTGATCCTGCTGGCCTTTGCCTGCATGTCCATCATCATTACCGCCGTGCAAGAGGCGCGCACCGAACGCGTGCTGGAAGCGCTGCGCGACCTGACCAGCCCGCGTGCGCTGGTGATCCGCGCTGGCGCAAGGCTGCGCATCGCGGGCACCGATGTGGTGCGCGGCGATGTGATCGTGCTGGCCGAGGGCGACCGCGTTCCTGCCGATGCGCGATTGTTGCAGGCGTCGGATCTGTCGGCTGATGAATCCCTGCTGACGGGCGAGGCAGTGCCAGTGCGCAAGGCCGTGGCTGCCGCAGGTGCCACTGCGCGACCTGGGGAAGAGGACAATACGCTGGTATTTTCGGGCACACTGATCGTGCGCGGCACAGCCTTGGCAACTGTGACAGCCACCGGAGCGCACAGCGAAATTGGCAAGATCGGTGCTTCGCTGAACCAATTGGAAACCGGCACGCCGCATTTGCAGCGCCAGATGCGCAATCTGGTGCTGACCTTTGCACTGGTCGGTGGTGCTGTGGCGCTGATCGTGGTGGGGCTTTACGGCTGGCAGCGTGGCGACTGGCTGGACGGGGTGCTGGCGGGGATTGCGGTTGGCATGGCGATGTTGCCAGAGGAATTTCCTATGGTGCTGGCCGTGTTCATGGCGATGGGGGCTTGGCGCATCTCCAAGGCGCAGGTGCTGACGCGCAGGGCCTCGGCGATTGAATCGCTTGGGGCAGCGTCCGTGCTGTGCACTGACAAAACCGGCACGCTGACCGAAAACCGCATGATGATTGCGGCACTACACCTGCCGGATGGCCAAGCGTTTCAGATCAGCAGTGATCCTGTACCCGCTGCCTTTCGCGAATTGGCAGCCGCGGGCGTGATGGCCTCGGCGGCCGAACCGCATGATCCGATGGAAAAAGCCTTTCACACCTTGGCAGCCAATGATTTGCGCAAGGGTGAGAGTTTGCCCGCCGATGGGCGCAAGCTGATCCGATCCTATCCGCTTTCCCCCAAACTTCTGGCGATGTCACAGGTGTGGACGCGAGCTGACGGCAACGGCGGCGATATGGTGGCCTGCAAGGGCGCGCCCGAGGCGGTGGCGGGCCTGTGCCATTTGTCGCCCTCCGCCCGGCAAGCGATGATGCAGGCTGTCGATAGGATGGCCGCCAAGGGCTTGCGTATTCTCGGCGTGGCCGAAGCGGCCTTTACAGGCCCAGACCTGCCCGCTGATCAGCATGAGTTCAAATTTCGCTTTCTGGGGCTGGTGGGGCTGGCCGACCCTCTGCGCGCATCGGTTCCCGCAGCCGTCGCCCAGTGCAAATCCGCAGGGATCAAGGTGATCATGATTACCGGGGATTATCCTGCCACCGCCCTTGCGATTGCCAAGGATGCCGGGATCGGCGGGGATAAGGTGATCGACGGCACCGCACTTGCTGCGATGAACGACAGCGATCTGGCCACAGCCGTGCAGACCGCCACCGTTTTCGCCCGCATCCAGCCTCAGCAAAAACTGCGCATCGTGCGGGCCTTGCAGGCAAGTGGCGCGATTGTGGCAATGACAGGCGACGGGGTGAATGACGCGCCCTCGCTGAAAGCTGCCGATATTGGCGTGGCAATGGGCGGGCGCGGCACAGATGTGGCACGCGAGGCGGCTGCAATCGTGCTGCTCGAGGATGATTTCGGCGCGATCGTCACCACCGTGCGTCTGGGGCGGCGCATTTATGACAACTTGCGCAAAGCGATGTCGTTCATTCTGGCCGTGCATGTGCCGATTGCGGGGCTTGCCCTGATACCGCTGGCATTCGGGATGCCGCTGCTGTTCGGCCCGGTGCATATCGCCTTTCTGGAAATGGTCATCGACCCGGTATGTTCCTTGGTATTCGAGGCCGAGGCGGAAGAAGACGGCGTGATGGCTCGCCCGCCGCGCCCGGTGGCCGAGCCGCTGTTTTCGCCGCCGACGATCCTGTGGGGGCTGATGCAAGGCGCTCTGGTGCTGGCGGTTGTCACCTCTATCCTTTTTCTTGGCCCCGGCTACGGCTTTGACACCGATCAGCTGCGCGCCCTGACCTTTCACGCGCTGGTGCTGTGCGTGGTGGCGCTGATATTCGTCAACCGCTCGTTCTCGGCCTCGATCCTGACCGCCATCACCCGCCCCAACCGTGCACTGGCGGTGGCTTTGCCCATCGTGTCCGTATTGCTGGCGGTAACGGTATTCTGGGCCCCTGCCCGCGATTTGTTCGGCTTTGGCACGCTGGCACCGCATTGGCTGGTGATCCCACTTGGGGCCGGCGTAGCGGTGTTGGTGATCCTGGAGGTCTTGAAACCAATCTGGCGTTTGCTGCTGCCGCCCGGCGATACACAGCACAGCGCCACGTCTGATTTAGCGCAACACCCGGTCACCTGATGGCGGCCAAAGCGCCAATCAGGCGTTTGTCTGTCGGGGCACCTGCACAGATCGCCCAGACGTCAGTTCAGGCTGATCGGCGTGCCCGCATAACACAATAGGAGTCTCGTCCATGCGAACGCGGCGCAATCTGATGATCGGTGGCGGCGGGCTGCTGCTGGCCGGGGCGGCTGCAACATGGTTGGGTCTGCGCGACATGGGGTCGATGCAGGATTATACCGCCGCCGTGACCGCTTTGCGCGCGGCACTTCCCGCACGTCCCAAAGCGGCAGATCTGATCCGCTTTGCCACTCTGGCCGCCAACAGCCACAACACCCAAGCGTGGACGTTCCACGCCGAAGCCCGCAGCATCACGCTTGCACCAGACCGAACCCGCGCAACGCCGGTGGTGGACCCTGACGATCACCACCTGTTCGTCAGTCTGGGCTGCGCGGCGGAGAACCTGTCCATCGCTGCTGCGTCACGCGGGCTGCCGGGCCGCTTGCAGTTTTATGCCCGGGGTGGCGGTGTTGTGCGCTTTTCCTACGCGGATGGTGCCGCAGTTGATACCGACTTGTCGGATGTGATCGCGCTGCGGCAATCAACGCGCGGGATGTATGACGGATCAACACTGACATCCGCCGAGCTTGACCGTCTGGCAATGGCCGCCCGCCTGCCGGGCGTCGATCTGATCCTGATGACAGACCACGGCCAGATGGCCAAACTCGCCGATCTGATCGCTGCGGCAAACACGGCACAGATCGCCGACCCCGCCTTCATGGCCGAGTTGAAACACTGGATGCGGTTCAATCCGCGCGATGCAATCAACGCGGGCGACGGGTTGTTCAGCGCCACGACAGGCAACCCGGTGATGCCAGACTGGCTGGGGCAGATGATGCTGGATTGGGCCTATACGTCGAAGTCCGAGAACACCAGCAACGCCGCCAAAATCGCATCATCTGCCGGACTGGCCGTGTTTGTGGCAGCCAAGCAAGATGCCGAACACTGGGTGAAAGTCGGGCGGGCGTGTCAGCGCTTTGCATTGCAGGCGACGGCGATGGGTTTGAAACATGCCTTCCTGAACCAACCGGTCGAGGTGGCCGCATTGCGGCCCGCGCTTGCGTCTTTGATCGGCCTGCCGGGGCGCAGACCCGATCTGGTGATGCGCTTTGGGCGGGGGGCTGCGATGCCCTATGCCGCGCGCAGGCCGGTTTCTGCGGTGATGGTGTGACGGGCCTGCCGCCATCTGGCTTCAAACAAGGGAACATCGCATGGATATGCTGAAATGGTGCGCCGGATGCCTTGCCGTGCTTGCTCTGATCTACGCAGGCCTGGCCGCAGTTGGCGCATGGCGCTGGAAGGTCGCAACCCGCAACCTTGTGGCAGTGCTGGACGACGGGCAGGTGGGTGGCTGTGCGGCGCGCTTTGACGCGGGCGAGATTGCAGGCTTGCCCGCCCCGGTGCAGCGCTATTTCAAACAGGCACTGACACACGGCCAGCCGATCATCCGAACGGTTGATCTGACCCAAAGCGGCACCTTCAACCTTAGCCTTGCCACCGCACAATGGAGGCCGTTCACCGCCCGGCAGCACATCACCACCGCCGGCCCCGGCTTTGTCTGGGATGCCGTGATCCAGATGTTTCCCGGCGTGCCGGTGCGGGTGGTGGATGCCTATATCGCAGAAACGGGCCGTCTGCGCCCCGCTATCCTCGGCCTGTTCTCGTTGGGGGAAGTGCAGGGCAAAGGCGAGATCGCGCGCGGCGAGTTGATGCGGTATTTCGCCGAGGCCGTCTGGTATCCGACTGCACTTTTGCCCAGTCAGGGCGTGGTCTGGCAGGCGGTCGATGACACATCCGCCCGCGCCACAATGACCGATGGTGCAGTCTGCCTGACCCTGTTGTTTCGGTTCGGCCCCGATGGTCTGGTGGCCGAAGTGCACGCGGACGCGCGCGGGGGCATGGTGGGCAAAACCGTGGTGCTGATGCCGTGGGATTGCCGGATGTCGGACTATCGCAGGCAAGATGGCATGCTGGTGCCGTTTGTGGGTGAGGTGATCTGGCAGACCGCACAGGGCGAAAAACCCTATTTTCGCGGCAGGATGACGCGGCTGGCCTATGGCTTTGGGTCGTGATCCACGCGCGCGAAAACAGCTTGATGCACGCGCGCGACGTGGAAGGCCAACACCCCTACCCCGTCACCACCCCATCGCCCACCACGATCTGACGTCGGCAGGTCGCAGCTATTTTCTCGTCATGGGTCGAGATCAGAAAGGTCGTGCCCTCATCGCGGTTGATCTGGCCGATCAACTCCATCACCTGAATGGCCGACGCGCGGTCAAGGTTGCCAGTGGGCTCATCGGCCAGAACCAGTTCGGGGCTGTTCATCAACGCGCGGGCGACGGCCACGCGCTGTTTCTGGCCACCTGACAGATTGGTTGACGGAAAATCCACCCGGTCAGCCAGCCCCATCCGCCCAAGCAGATCGCGCCCGCGCGCCCGCGCCGCCGCGGTTTCGCGACCCTCGCGCACGGCAGTCGGGAAGATCACGTTTTCAAGCGCGGTAAAGTCGGGCAGCAGGTTGTGAAACTGAAACACAAAGCCGATGTGGCGGTTGCGAAACTCGGTCAACGCGCGGTCGTTGGCTGTGGTCAGATCGACACCCAGCATCACATGGCCGCCGGATGTAGGTTGCATCAAGGTGCCCAGAATGGTCAGCAGCGTGCTTTTGCCCGACCCCGATGGCCCGAGCAGCGCCGACAACTCGCCCTTGTCCATGCGCAGCGAAAGCCCGCGCAGCACGCGGGTCTCTGCATCCCCCGATCCGAAGGTTTTCACAAGGTCATTCACCTGCAACAAAGCATCTGTCATTGGCCAATTGCCGTAACAGGATCGACCCGCGCCGCCGACCTGGCAGGAAGGATCGCGGCCAGAGTGGCGATGGTAATGGTCAGCAAAATAGCCAGCCCGAACGCGCCTTCGTGAATATCAATCGGCATCACAGAGGGATGGGCCGCATCGCGCGGCGGGAAGGCTTGCAGCACCAGATAGCCCAGCCCTGCCCCCATCACCCCGCCCACCAAGCCCACCAACGCGCCCTGACTGACGAAAACGAACACCACAAACCGCCGACTTGCCCCCATCGCGCGCATGATGCCGATTTCGGCCTTGCGCCGATAGGTGGACAGCAACAGCGAAGAAGCAATGCCGATCACGATAGACACCATGGCAAACGATTTCAGCAAAAGCCCGGTTTGCCGCTGCGCGGCCAGCGCCGACATCACTTGCGCGCCTTGCTCGGTCCAGGATTTGGCCTTCAAGCCGGTGATTGCGCTGACCCGCAACGCGGCCGCATCCGCTGCCATCAGGTCAGCCAGCTTGATGTCTATGCGCGTCACCCCCTGCGGCAGAGCCATCAGCGTGCGGGCGGTATCAAGGCTGACATAGGCCGTCGCTCGGTCAAAGCCGCCCTGCCCGATCTTGTAGATGCCCGATACGGTCAGTAAGGCACTGACACCTTGGGCTGAATCCAGCCGGATCGTATCGCCGACCTTCAGATCAAGATCGTCCGCCAGAGTCTGCCCGATCAAGGTAAGTCCGGTGCCCAAGCCGACAGAGCCCGCGACGATGTAGCTTTTAAGCTGCACGATCGCCGATTCCTTGCCCGGCTCGACCCCGTTGATCGCGACTTGCGCCACCTGGCCGCCCCGCGTGATGAAACCGCTGCCCGTGATCTGCGGTGATACCGCAACCACACCCGGCAAGGCCGCAATCATCGGCACATAGATCGCCGCGTCCCGCAGAAACGCTTGCCGCAACGCCGATTTTTCCTGCGCAAGCAGGATGTGGCCCGAGTTCTGGTCCAGCAAAAGTGCCGGATCTTCAACTTCGGCAATGATGCTGACATGGCTTAGATCACCGGCGATGCTTGCAAGGATGTAGTTCGCCAATCCGCCGATAAGCGCGCTCATGAAGATAAAGATGAACACGCCCAAAGCCACACCCAGCACCAGAAGAGCTGACTGTGCTTTGCTGGAGAGCAGATAACGCGAGGCGATTTTCAGCGCGTAAAGCATCAGGGATCGGCCTTGGCGGTGACAGGCACGCTGATAGCCAGCCCGTCCGACAACCCCGTCGCATCGGTGATAACAACATCACCCGCTGACAGCCCAGCGGTCACTTGCACCCGGTCTGCGGGCCAATCGACCACCCTGACGCCCCTGCGCACAGCGTGGCCCGACACCGCGACGAACACCGCCGCACCGACCGCATCCGTGATCACCGCCGCTCGAGGCACAGCGATGGCCGCCGCTTGTCTTTCCACGATGATATTCGCCGTCACTGTCAGCCCGACTGGTGCTTTGACCGCCGTGTCAAAGCCGATTTTTACCGCCAGACCGCCAGTTGCCGCATCAACCTGAGCGGCAACGAAGCTGACTTTGCCCGCGCGCTTGGCACTGTCCCCCTTCAGTTGCAACATGGCGGGCAAACCCAGCGTGATGCGCGCCGCATAGCCTTCATCGACATCGGTCTCAACCACAAGATGTGCAATATCAGCTATCGAAAACAATGGAGTAGCAACATCAACCACCTGCCCCACTTCGACATTCCGGCTTAGAACAGTGCCCGCGACCGGCGCCGCAATCGTGTATTTCTTAAGCCCGATCTGCGCTTGGTCCAGCAATGCAGTCAGGCGGGCCACCTCTTGTGTTGCGGTTTGCTGCGCGGTCTGTGCATCCGCCAGTGTCGTGCGGGCGATGTTCGCGCCCAAAGCCTTGGCCCGCGCCAGATTTGCCTGCGCCTGAGCCTGCGTCACAAGCCCTGCGTCCAAGGCTGCTTTGGCCTGACGCACCTGCGCCAGCTGGCCTGACGGATCAATCAACGCCAAAACCTCGCCCTGCGTGACGACCGCGCCCTCATCGACAAGGATCGACACCACGGCGCCGCCAACCAGCGGCTTTACCTCGACCAGATGTTGCGGGGCCAGCCGACCATTCACGGCCAAAACCAAGACGAGCGGCGCAGGCGCTACGGTCTCGACCGCAACAGCCAGCCCACTGGCTCCCCAAGGCTGAAAGAACCATAATGCGGCCGCGATCATCACTGATGCACCCAATCCAGCCCACATAATCCATCGGCGTTGGGCGGATTTCACGCTGGCTTGTGCAACTGGTTGAAACGCGACAGGAAGCTGCGCGGCCTTGTTGGCTGTCTCGGGATCAGAGGGCTTGTGTGGTGCCGGGGCATCGGGTGATTTGGTTTCAGCCATCCACAGACCGTGCCAATACCGCAGGCCAGTGCAGGCCAGCGCCAAGGATGCGCGCGCGCGGCCCACACACGAGCAATGACTTCGCTTGTTTCATCTGAATATCCCGCAAAACGCGACGTAATCGCCTGCTGGCATCATCCGCGCTGCGACACACGCGCGCGTTGATCTGGATCAGTGGGACAGGCCCTAATCCTCGCGTGCTGCGATCAATTCAATGCAGCTAGAAGGTTTGCAAGACAAACACGGGGAGTTGCAAACCTGCGGTCTTGCATGGACGTGATACCGTCAGCTTTGACATCCCCACCTTAGCATAG
This sequence comes from Cypionkella sinensis, assembly GCF_042646385.1. Classification (NCBI taxonomy): domain Bacteria; kingdom Pseudomonadati; phylum Pseudomonadota; class Alphaproteobacteria; order Rhodobacterales; family Paracoccaceae; genus Cypionkella; species Cypionkella sinensis. The sequence continues at coordinate 1,213,224 of NZ_JBHRTO010000001.1, forward strand.
CATCTGCCGCTCGCCATCGGCACTTGTCGCGACATTCCGTCTATGCGCAATGCCCATCGTGTCGCCAGTGATGATGCGTGGCCAGCGCAACTGTTGCCCTAAGCCACCCCTTGCGACGGACAACCCAAGGCTGTTTGCCCCAATATCACGCGGCCTGCTGATCTGTGATAGCGCAGCATTTCTAAGGGCAGCTTAGAGCAAAATTGGTTGCGCATCCTGCCAGACCCAACCATGGAGAGTTCAATCATGCCGAGTGGTCAGACACATTTATTATCACGCATAAAAGCCGCCCCAATCCACAGCGCGGGCCTTCCGAAAAAACCGCAGTTTGACCTTAACTGCAAAGCGTTCATGCCCACGGACCGGCCCTCGGGCAGCACCGCGTTGCTTGCCCGCAATGCCGTTTTGCAATCGGCGCTTTCAGAGCAGCTAGTAAAAGCCGCAGACCTGCGCAGCATCTTGTGCAGCTTGGGCTTGGCAACAGTTTCCGTCAGCCGAGACCTGAAACTGCGCCTTTTCACGACCGCAGCGGGTCGTCTGCTTGGCATCTGCGCTGAACAGATCGGCACCATATTCGCCCTTGAGGCGCATCCTCCGATTGGCGCGTTCTTGTTGGATCGCATCAGGGCAGTATTGGGCAACGGCATCGCGGAAAGCCACTTATTGCCGCTGGCTTCTGGTCCAAACCTTTTATGCAGGTTGCTGCCGCTGCGGGCCTTTGAAGCGGCCGATCCGACAGTTGATGGCGTGGTCTTAACGTTTGCGCCGATCAATCCCGCCCCGGCTGATGTGGCATCGATTCTGCCAGCGGAAGTCATCCGGCCTCCGGAAACAACCGCCGATGACGGTGGCCTTGCGGCGGGCTATCCGGGCCTTGGCTTTGGTCTGACGCACAGACAGCATCAGGTGCTGGGTCATGTGCTGGCGGGTCATCCCAGCAAAAACATCGCCGCAGATCTTGGCATCAGCCAACGCACCGTCGAAAACCATCGCGCCGCCATTATGGCCCGCACCGGGGCGACGTCACTTCCCGCGCTGGCGCGCCTCGCCATCGGTGCCGATGTTGGCGGCGATTGCAAACCGGCCCTGACGCGTCGCGCAGCGGGGTGATCCGGAAGGCCGCCCCCCTGTGCCCGATTTTGGCACAGGGGGGGCGGCATCCTGCGGGCTATGCGATCAGCTTGACCAAAGCCTCGGCCGCCGCTTTGGACGAGGCCGGGTTCTGCCCTGTCACCAACTTGCCATCCACGACAACATGCGAAGACCAGTCGGCCCCCTTGGAGTAGAAAGCCCCGTTCGCGACCAACATATCCTCGACAAGGAACGGCACCACATCGGTCAATCCCTGCGCGGCCTCTTCCGTGTTGGTAAAGCCGGTCACATTGCGGCCCGACACCAACGGTTTGCCGTCTGCGCGCTTGGTATGGCGAAAGATTGCCGGAGCGTGGCACACAGCCGCGATCGGTTTGCCGCCATTTGCGAAATATTCGATCAACGCGATGCTTTGCGCGTCTTCGGCGAGATCCCACAGCGGCCCGTGACCACCGGGAAAAAACACGGCATCAAAGCTGTTCAGGTCGAGATCGGCAAGTTTATGCGTGGATGCCAGCGCTGCACGTGCCGTGGCATCGCCCTTGAAGCGGCGAGTGTCATCTGTCTGGGCGTCGGGCGCATCGCTTTTGGGGTCAAGAGGCGGCTGCCCGCCCTTGGGCGAAGCAAGCGTGATAGCCGCGCCTGCGTCTTTCAGAACATAGTAGGGCGCCGCAAATTCCTCCAGCCAGAAGCCGGTCTTTTTGCCTGTCTTGCCAAGCGTGTCATGCGACGTCAGCACCATCAAAACATTCATTTTTGCATTCCTTTGTTTTCGATCATCTTTTCGGCACCCACATGGATCACCCGCTTGCCGAAATTGTCGCCGCGCAACAGCCCAATGAAGGCCTCTGGTGCCGCCTCCAGGCCTTGGATAACTTCCTCGCGATACTGCATCACGCCGGAGTCGAGCCAGTCGCCCATCGCCTTGGCGAACTCAGGGTAAAGATGGCCAAAGTCCTGAAAGATGATGAAACCGCGCATCGTCAGCCGCTTGCGCAGAATTTGGCCCATCAGCATTGACATCCGATCTGGTCCATCGGGCGCGCCTGTTGCGTTGTATTGGGAGATCAAGCCGCAGACGGGCACCCGCGCGCCGGTATTCAGAATTGGCAGCACCGCATCAAACACCACGCCGCCGACATTCTCAAAATAGACGTCGATGCCTTTGGATGCAGCGGCTTGAAGGTCTTTGGCGAACGATGCCGACTTGTGATCAAGGCAGACGTCAAACCCCAAAGCATTCACCGCATGCGCACATTTGTCGGCACCTCCGGCGATGCCGATTACATGACACCCCATCAACTTCGCGATCTGGCCGACCGTCGCGCCGACGGGCCCGGTGGCGGCGGCAACGCAGACAGTCTCACCCGGTTTCGGCGCACCAATCTGCGTCAGACCCGCCCAAGCGGTGAAACCCGGCATGCCAAGAATGCCCAGCGCCCAAGACAGATGCGGCATACCCGCGTCCAGCAGCGTAACCCCGGCGCCATCCGACACCGCGTAATCCTGCCAGCCGTTGAAGGAAAGTACCCAATCACCCGGCTTGAAGCCTGCCAGATGTGAGGCCACCACTTGCGCGACCGTCCCCCCCTCCATCACCGCATCCACGGCGACGGGGGCGGCATAAGAGGGCGCATCGCTCATCCGGCCCCGCATGTAAGGATCAAGCGACAGATATTCGGTGCGCAACAGCATCTGACCCGGACCGGGTTCGGGAATAGCTGCTGTCTCAAGCCGCAGCGTTTCCGATGTAGGCTCTCCTTTGGGGCGTTCAGCCAGCACGAAGCGGCGGTTCTGAGTCTGGGTTTGCGGCATGAAAGCCTCCTGAAAAAGTAGCCGAAATCAAAAACGGCACGCGGGGGCTGTCTTGCCTGCGCGCGCTGTCTTGCTTGGTTGTATAACTTCCGGATCTGCACTGGGTTCCAAGCGTGATTGCGCTTTGACGCTGTGCATGTGGCTTGGGCAAAAACCTTGCAGGATCGGAACATGCAAAGGTCAACTGAAAACCGAAATCGCGGCAAGCATCCGCGCTTTGGCAACCGACTTTCCCATCCCGCAACGGCAACCGAAACCCTGTGCCAACAGCGATTTGCATTGGTGAGAGGATGAATGTCCGCGCCGCCAATTTCAGCGCTGCATTTCCATGCAGCCATTGCCCCTTTAAGCGGCAGCGGCAACCAGCGTTTTCAGCAATAGCGTGGCACAAAACGCAGGCCGCGTGTCTTGGCGCAATGCTATCGCTGCGCGCGCGCGAAGGCGGCACGCCGGTTGCCCGGCGCGCCCTGCGATCAATGCACGCGGATGTCGTTGGTAACCGAGGTCACCCCCGGTGCCGCCCACGCCGTGGTGCCTGCCAGCGCGCGTTCGTCCCAGTATTCCACGGTTCCGGTCAGCGTGACCTTGCCGTCATAGGCCGTCACGTCGATGTTTTCAGGGGTGAACCACGAACGGTTCAACGCCACCATGATATCAGATTTGATATCGCCAGCATTGGCTTGCGGTTTGATGGCGATCTGGTTCGAGACCCCCGTCACGCCCCACAACGTGCGCACCGCTTCGGCGGCAGCGTCGTGCTGGTAGTGCCAATGCACATCGCCGGTCAGCGTGACCCAACCTTTCGTGACCGCCACTTTCACAGCATCTTTCGGAACCGACGAATTCCACGCCAGCCGGTTTACCGCCGCTTCGGCAATCTCGGAATCGCCGTGCTTGACGCTGAACGGCAGCTTAACCTCGATCTCTTCGGCCACGGCCTTGACGTCCTTGACCCGCAGCGCTGCGGTTTCGGCGCCATGCTTTTCGGCATAGGTTTCAACCGAGCCCATCAGCGTGACGACCCCGTCTTTCGTGGTCACACCGATATGGGCAGCGTTCACACTCGGCTCCCATTTCAGTTCGTCGAGCACGGATTGCTTGAGTTGCTTGTCATCAGACATTGCTGTCTCCTTCAGGGTGAATGGCTAAGAACCGCGTCGGTCTTGATGGTTCTGAACCTTCGCGATCGAACCAAACTACCACCGCCTGTCTTGGGGCTGGCAGGGTCGGAAACTACTCAAGGCGGGCAATGGCCGACGGCTGCTGACGTGACTGGCAGGCCTAGAATGCCATCCGCTTTGGCGTCAATGCGGGCGCGGTCGCGTGCTGACAACAGCCCGCGATTGAACTCCTCGGCAGCGCGCGCCTTGGCATTGCGGGCGTGGGCTGCGTCGGGCATCGGATAAGACCGGGCCTCAGGCAGGCCAAAGGCGCGGTCTGGCAGGGCATCGCGCGCCGCTTTGGTCAGATGTGGCATGTCAGGTTGCTTTCCTGCTGGCCGCGGCTTGTCTGCCGCCAAGCGTTGATCTTAAACCACTGTGCCAAACGCCCAGCCGACAAGCGCCGTGGCCAGCATCGCAAGCGCGCCCCAGATCGTCACCCTTGCCGCCCCGCGCACCATGCCTGCCCCGCCAACCCGCGCGCCCATCGCTCCAAGGGCCACCAACGCCAGCAACGTCGCAATCGTTACACCCAGCAGAACCCGCGCCTCTGGCACCGCGGCCGCCACCAACAGCGGCAAGGCTGCCCCTGACGCAAATGTCGCAGCCGAGACCAGGCCCGCCTGCACCGGGTTTGCGGCCAGCGCGGGCGTGATGCCCAACTCATCACGCGTGTGCGCGGCCAGCGCCCCGCCCGCCGTCATCTCCTGCGCCACCTGAAGCGCCAGCCCGGCGGACAGGCCCCGCCCCTGATAAAGCCGCGCCAGTTCCTGCATCTCACCTGCCGGGTCCGCTTTCAACTCGGCGGCCTCCTTGGCGATATCGGCGGCCTCGGTATCGGCCTGACTGCTAACCGAGACATACTCTCCCGCCGCCATCGACATCGCCCCCGCCACCAGCCCGGCAAGCCCCGCCACCATCACAGCGCTTTTGTCCCCCGAGGCCGAGGCCACGCCGACAATCAGGCTGGCGGTCGAAAGTATCCCATCATTCGCACCCAGCACCCCGGCCCGCAGCCAACCGATGCGTGAAACAAGATGCGTTTCGATCTGCACGCGCGGCATCAACGTCACGCACTGACTGCGACGGGCAACATCACCTCGTTGCGGCGCAGGAACCACGGCGTCCACGGCGGATTGTAGCGCGCGATGGAACACGGGCCCATCGCAACAAGGTTGCGTGACGCCACGAACGCCATCAGCCGCTCGGTCTCTGCGGCGACCTTTGCCTCACCGGCAAGGCCGGAAAACCGCAAGGCAGCAAAGCGCGCAGCCGGAACGGCTATGATGCGAACCGCCTTGTTGTTCGGCACCGGCAGATCGGCCAGCGTGTAACGCGCGGGCATGGTAAAGCGCACCAGCCAGTCGCTGACCCCGGCAATCAGCGTCACTGGCGCAGTCATTGCAATCTTTTCGCTGCTGGCTGTCTTGGTCACAGGTGCCGTCATCGCAATCTTTTGGCGCGTTGCATTGCCGCCAAAGATATAGCCCGCCAGCAAACGAAACCCGGTGCTGCTGGCCTCGTTCTGATCGCCGGTCACGGTGACTTCGGCCACGATGCAGGCGGCATAGTCGCGGATTTCGAACGCGCCATCCTTCAACGCAAGGGCGAATTTCGGCTCTTCAATGCTCATCACTTGGGCTTTCTTGCAAAGGACGGATGCGCGTTGATCCTACGCCCCTTCGCACCATCCGCGGCAGGTTCGGAAACTACCCAGTCCAACGCCTGTGGTCGTCTGAGTAGTTTCCGAAGCTGCCGCGGCATGGCGCTGCGGTCTAGGTTCAGGGGCAAGAGACCTGCCAGATGTCTGGCCCGGTCGCCTTGCACGAAAGACCCGATCATGCCGCCTGATGCCGCTAGCCTCTCACTCCATGCTGACCTGACCGTCGTTGAACGGCGTGTGCTGGACCGCATTTTCCAGCATCCGATCTCGCACAATCTGCATTGGCGCGAGGTCACTGCATTGTTCAAATCCGTGGGCGCCGTTGAACTGGCCCATAACGGCCATCTGGTGTTCAAGCTGGGCGGACACCATCTGACCTTCGCAACGGCGCAGGCCAAGGATCTGGCGGCGGATGACGTGATGTCGCTGCGCCACTTGCTAACGCAGGCCGGGTGGCACGCTGCGCCGATCCCGGCAGTACCCGCAGCCGAAGCCGCCATTGCCATCGTCATCGACCATGCCGGAGCGCGGATTTACGAACTGCCGCTGGATGAGGGGCATCACGCGCCAAACGAAACCCATCACCTGCACCATGCCATCGCGCGCAGGCAACACGATGCCGACCGCGAAGAAGACTTTCCTGCCGATCATCGCTTCTTTGACGCCATCGCCAAAGGCGTTCCGGCAGACGCCCGCATCATCGTCGTCAGTCACGGCACGGGCCAAAGCAACGAAGGCGCGCATTTGATGGACTACATGGCAAAGCATCACCCCAGCGTGCACGACCGCATCGCACGCGTCATGGTCGCCGACCTGACGCATACCTCGGTGCCCAAGCAACTGCAGCTTGCCCGCGATGCCCTGCGTGATGCGCTGCGTGATGCGCCGGGTGCCCCTGACGCCATCGCCAACTGACCCACCCTGACACGGCGCAGTCGCTTTTGCTGCGTCGCTGGAAATCTCCCCAACTGAAAAAGGTGCCCCATGACAAAACCACATACCGTGCTTGAGATGACCCGGATCGACGCGCAGAACCTGCACAAGAAGATCAGCGCCAACATGGCCAAGGCCGAACATGCCACCTGGGCAGATGTGAAGGCCGTTCAAAGCGACATCAACGCGCTCGGGCTCAAGATGAAGACGCTCGGCACCGATCAGGCCGATGACGTGAAAGCCGGCATCAAAGCCGCAATCAGCAAACTCGAAGCCGCAGGCCGGTTGGTCGAGGACAAGGCCGTCGCTGCCAAGGATGGCGTCAAGCACGCCAATACCGCGATGCTGGACAGCGCCCACAAGGCCGCCCAAAGCCTCAGCGCCGCCGTCGCCGCCGCCCGCACCAACTTGGCCCACGCCATTGAACCGAAAAAGGTGGTCGCATGAATACCTACATCGCCGTCATCTTCTCCTCGGGCGACAAGGCCCATGCCGGTTTGCGCAAACTTTGGCAGTTGGACGATGAAGGGGCCTTGACCGTGCACGGCGCCGCCGTCGTGCGCCGTGATGACATGGGCCACATCCGCGTCGCCGACCGCAACAGCGATCTGGGCACGCGCACCGCCATCGGTGTCGGTATCGGCGCGCTGATGGGTGTTTTTGCCGGGCCTCCCGGCTTGGTCGTGGGCGCGTTGGCTGGTGCCGCCATCGGCGCGACAGCAGATGCCGTCACCGAGACCCGCCGCGAACTTGCGGCAAATGAAGGTTTCTTCACCCTGAAACATGGCCAGTCAGCCGTGGTGGCAGAAGTCTCGGAAACCTGGGCTTCAACCCTCGACGAGGCGATGCGGCCACTGGGCGGCACGATCTACCGGCGCCTGAATACCGCCGGAACCGACGCCGCCTTCGGCCCCAACTACTACAACAGCTACCTTTATCCCTACTACTACGAGCCGATGTACGACTGACCGCCCCGTGTCTTCCGTCACCACCAAGGTGTCAGGGTTGTCTTGGCACCAATGGCCGGATTTGGCCTAAAGGAAATCCAGAAATGAAGAACTTCACAAAGTTGCTGACGACCGCCGCGCTGATCGCCGGTGTTGCAATGGTCGCCCCTGCTTTTGCAGACGCTGCCAAGCAAACCATCGTGCTGACCCAAGTCGATCCGGTTGTGCTGGCCACAGGCTGGCGCGCAACTGCCATCATCGGTGCTGCGGTCTATGACGACGCGGGCACCGAAATCGGCAAGCTGGAAGACATGATCATCACCGCCAGCGGCACCGTCCCCTACGCCGTGGTCTCGGTCGGCGGCTTTCTGGGCATGGATGCCCACCATGTCGTCGTAGCCGCATCCGCGCTGGAATTGGTCGGCAAGAAACTTACCCTGCACGGTGCCACCAAAGAGTCGCTCAAGGCCCTGCCAAACTACACCTTCGCCTCTTGATGACCCTGTCAGGGCCGCAATCACCGCAGCCCTGACGCATTCCCCCAACGCTAAAGAGGTGTCTTGTGCGCCATCGCATCATGTTTGCCACAAGCGCGCTTTTATCGCTCGCGCTGCCCGCACTCGCGCAGGACGCGGGCATAACACCGCTGCACCCCGATCTGCCCGCGCGCACCTTCGCCGCCGCCTGTGGCGCGTGCCATTACCGGGGTGAGGGCAAAACGCCCTTCGGCACGCGGGGCCCGGCGGCGGATGCAAGCCCGGACGATCTGGTGCAGTTTATCCTGTTCGGCAAGGCCCCCGAATTCGGCGAAGGCCAGATGCCCGGATTTGCCGCCGCGCTGACCGATGCGGATGTGACCCGGCTGGCCAACTGGCTGCGCGCCATCGCCAAACCAGATGCGCCTTGGGCAGACGTTCCGGCCAGCGTGGCCAAAATGCGCGTCAGCGGCCAGCGTGAAGATTGAAGCATTGCACACCTACAGGAGCGGCAGACCATGATCGAATTCACACTCAACGGCAAATCTGTGTCAGTTGCCGCCGATCCCGACACCCCGCTGCTGTGGGCGATCCGTGACGATCTGGGGCTGACCGGCACCAAATTCGGCTGCGGTATTGGCATGTGCGGCGCCTGCACCGTGCATATCGACGGTCAGGCAATCCGGTCCTGCATCACGATGCTGGCAGATGCCGCCGGCGCAAGTGTCACCACCATTGAAGGGTTGGACCCCGCCCACGCCCACCCGGTGCAAAAGGCATGGCTAGCTTTGCAGGTCCCGCAATGCGGCTACTGCCAGTCGGGCCAGATCATGCAGGCGGTGGCGCTGATCGACCAATACAGCAGCCCCACGGATGCCGTGATCGACGCCATCATGGCGGGCAATTTGTGCCGTTGCATGACCTATGCGCGCATTCGGGAAGCCATCAAGCAAGCCGCGCTGGAAATGGAGCCCTGAGATGACCAAGCTGAACGCCTTCCCCCTGACGCGCCGCGGCTTTCTGATCTGCGCTGGCGCCAGCGGCCTTGTCTGCGGCTTCACCACCCCCGCCCTCGCGACATGGAGCCCTCTTGTAACGACCGCGCCCACAACAGCACCCACCTTTGACCCCACCCTGTGGTATGCCATCGAGGCCACAGGCCTTGTCACGGTCAACATCATCCGCGCCGAGTTGGGTCAGCACATCGGCACCGCCATCGCCCGCATTCTGGCCGATGAACTCGAGGTTGACTGGGCCCAAGTCCGCATCACCCATGTCGATACCGATCCGAAATGGGGCACTATGGTCACTGGCGGCAGCTGGTCGGTCTGGCAAAGCTTCCCGATCTACGCGCAAGCAGGTGCCGCCGGGCGCATCGCGCTGATTGAGGCCGGGGCTGCGATGATGGGCACCAATGCAGCCGATTGCACGGCTGCGGCGGGTGTCGTCTCGGGCGGCGGTAAATCCATAACATACGCCGAAATCGTGGCCCACGGCCTGACCCGCAGCTTTACCGCCGACGATCTGGCCGCCATGCCGATCAAAGCCGCCGCCGAGCGCCGCCTGATTGGCAAACCCGTCTCAGCCCTTGATATCGCCTGTAAAATCGACGGCTCCACCGTTTATGGCATCGACGCAAGGGTGGATGGCATGCTGTACGCCCGCCCGCTGCTGCCGCCCACCCGCTACGGCTCGGTTGTGACCACAGTTGACGATTCCGCCGCCAAGGTGGTCAAGGGCTATGTCTCCAGCCTGATCCTGAATGATCCCTCCGGCACAGTTCCCGGCTGGGTGATGGTCATGGCCGATAGCTATGCCGCAGCGCTGAAAGCCTCGGCCCTGGTCAAGGTGACATGGACGCCAGGGCCGACCGCTGCCGTGGGCGAACAGCAAATCCAGGACCGCGCCCGCGCGCTGATCGCCGATCCCAGGGGCGGCGCGCTGCTGGACACGGGCGGGGGCGACACCGACGCGGCTTTTGCCGCCGCCACATCGACAGTTGAGGCGACCTTCACCACCGCCACAGTCCTGCACTTTCAGATGGAACCGCTGAATACCCTCGCTGTAGAGGTAAATGGCGTGATGGAAATTCACACCGGCAACCAATGGCAAAGCCTGATCCTGCCGCAACTGGCGACAGCCTTGGGGCGCGACGCCAGCAAGATCGTGATGCGCACCTATCCCATCGGCGGCGGCTTTGGGCGCAGGCTGAACGGCGATTACGCGATCCCCGCCGCCTTGGCCGCGCAAGCGCTGAAACGCCCGGTCAAGATGATTCTGACCCGTGAAGACGACGCGCGCTTCGACTCCCCCCGGTCGCCTTCGGTGCAGACCTTGCGCATGGCGTTCGATACCAAGGGCACTGTCATCGGCATGGAACACCACGCCGCCGCAGGCTGGCCCACTCAGGCGATGGCCGCGTTCTTTATGCCGATGGGCACCAACAACCAGCCCTACGATCCGTTTGCGATTTCTGGCGCGGACCATTGGTATGAGGTCGGTGCCCTGAAAGTCCGCGCCCTTTCAAACGATTTGGCACTCGCCACCTTCCGCCCCGGCTGGCTGCGATCTGTCGGGCCGGGCTGGACAAACTGGGCGCTGGAAAGCTTCATGGATCAGGCGGCAGCCCATGTGAAGACTGATCCGCTTGCCTTCCGGCTTAGCCTGCTGACAGGTGCGGGTCGCAACGCAGGCATCACGCCCAGCGACAAAGGCGGCGCGCTGCGGCAGGCGGCGGTGTTGCAACAGGCGGCCAGCAAGGCCGGATGGGGCACGGCCCTGCCCGCAGGCGCAGGCCGCGGCATCGCCACCAGCTTTGGCCAAGAACGCGGCATGCCCACATGGGTCGCTTGCGTGGCCGACGTGACGGTGGACAAAACCACCGGTGCGGTTCGGGTGCAAAAACTGACGATTGTCACCGACGCAGGCACCATCATCGACCCCGATTCAGCCCTTGCCCAAACCCAAGGCGCGGCCCTTTGGGGCCTCAGCATGGCGCTTTACGAGGGCACCGAATTTGTGGTGGGCCAGGTGCGCGATACCAACCTGAACACCTACACGCCGCTGCGCATCAGCGACATGTCTGCGCTGGACATCAGCTTTGTCGCCAGCACCGAAGTGCCCGTCGGCCTGGGCGAGCCTGCGACCACCGTCATCGCCCCCGCCATCGCCAACGCAATCTTCAGCGCAACAGGCGCGCGGGTCACACACATCCCGATCACGCCACAGGCAGTGCTGGCTGCGATCAAGAGGCTATGATCGCCACGCTCGGCTGCCAAAGAGGCTTGAAGCGACGTCAATGTCTGATCGTCCCAAGTTTGCCGTCAGGCTTGGTGCATCCAGATGGGCCCGGATACACTCGCGATGGTAAAATCCAAGCCGGGACTAATCTTGCAAACCTGGTCTCTGGCATGTCGGTCAGGTAGCACAAATACGGATCGCGATCTTGATTTTATCGCATCACCTCTTGTTGTCCGCATCAGACATACGGCGTGAAGGGCCACGGTGTTCTTTGATCTCGGCCGACAATAGACCCCACGGTGCCACGGTTAAGGGCGCCAGTGACGCGTTCACAGCACAAAACATATAGACTGTATCTTGCAGCCTACGGCACCAAGCGCTACTTTTAAGCCTGTGTGACAACTGTAGCACATGACTGTATCACAGACGACCTTCGCCGCAGTAATTTTCATTACAAATCAATAACTTGCAGAATGACCGAATTTGGCTCCACGCCCTACCGCCGGAGCCAATCTTTCCCAAGCGATTGATATGGCAAAAGTTTAGCCCTTTCGGGGGATATTTGTGCATTCGCGCGGCACAGCCTTGCACCCGACGCCAATGCCAAAATGACCGCTGTTACAAATCGCCCAAATTCCACTGAAAATGCCCATTGTTTGCGTTAACATCGTGCGTTTTCCGGTGAAAACTGCCGATTTTCGCGTGATCTGCGCGGTTTAAGGGGTGACGGCTTGGCGCTGCTCTGCCAAATTCCGGACGATCCCTTTTCCTGATGCTTTCACAAAGGCCGCGCGCATGACGACTCCTGATATTCTCATCATCGGCTCTGGCATGGGTGGGGCAACGTTGGCGGCGGCTTTGGCGCCTTCGGGGAAAACCATCGTCATACTGGAGCGTGGCGATTGGTTGCGCGACAGTGTTGCGGCGCGCGATCCGGCGGCGGTGTTCGGCGGGCATTTCAGCCCCGGTGAGACCTGGTATGACGCGGCAGGTGGCACCTTCACGCCGAACAACTACTATCACCCCGGCGGCAATTCGAAATTCTATGGCGCGGTGCTAATGCGCTATCGGGCCGAAGATTTTCGCCCGCTCAAGCATATGGGTGGCACTGCCCCCGGCTGGCCGATGTCTTACGATGAATTCGAGCCGGATTATCAGGCCGCCGAGGAGATGTATCAGGTGCGCGGCGCTTTGGGCGAAGACCCGACCGAGCCGCACCACTCGCGCCCCTACCCCTTCCCGCCGGTGCCACACGAGCCGGATATGGTCGATCTGTGCAACCGGCTGAAGGCACAGGGCCTGCACCCCGGCGCGCTGCCGCTTGGCGTGGATATTGATCTGTGGCTGAAAGGCGGCCCACTGACCTTTGACGGCTTCCCGAACACCCGTGGCGGCAAAAGTGATGCCGAAACCATCGGCCTTGCCGCCGCGCTGAAACATCCGAATGTCACCCTGATCACCAAGGCCAAGGTCACGCGCTTGGTGGCCGACGCGGGCCGCATCACGGCGGTGGAATACGAACACGATGGCCAGCCCAAGCAGATTTCAGCGGGCACGGTCTGCCTTTGCGCGGGGGCGGTGAAATCGGCCTGCCTGCTGCTGGCCTCCGCCGATGCAGCGAACCCCACGGGCCTTGCGAACCGCTCCGATCAGGTCGGCCGCAACTTCATGAACCACAACATCACCGCCGTTCTGGGCGTCAGCCCGTTCCGCCGCAACCGCTCGGTTTATGAAAAGACCATCCAGATGAATGACTGGTATCTAACGGGTGGGCCGAATGGCGAGCCTTTGGGCAATGTGCAGATGCTGGGGCGGATCACGGGTGAGATCATGGCGGCGGAATCGGGCTTGCCGCTGTTCGTATCGCGCTGGCTGGCGGATCATTCGGTGCATCTGATGACGATGTCGGAAGACCTGCCGAACCCGGAAAGCCGTGTCACCTTGCGCGATGGCCAGATCGTGCTGCAATGGCATCGCTCGAACTGGGAGGCGCATGACGCGCTGAATGCCAAGCTGAAGGCCACGCTGAAAAAGGCGGGCTGGCCGCTGGTGCTGACCAAGACGTTTGAAAAGCGCACGCCCAGCCATCAATGCGGCACGGCACGGATGGGACTGGACCCGGCGACGAGTGTAGTGAACCCGGATTGCCGCAGCCATGATATCGAGAACCTCTACATCTGCGATGCCTCGGTGCTGCCGACCTCGGCTGCGGCGAACCCGTCTTTGACGGTGGCGGCTTTGGCGATCCGCACCGCGCGGCAGATGCTGCGCGGGTAGAACGGTCAAATTGGCCGGGACTAGCAAACTCTCTGGGAGAGAGTTTGCCCCGGTCATTTGGGAACGTATCGGTAAACCGCTTCAAGCAGCGATGGCAGAGGGCAGCGCCTGACCTGGCGGGCGAGAAGCGCCTGCCATGGGCAGGGCAGGCGCTGCCCGGAGGCTTTGGGCCTCCGGGGGGTTCAGCCGAGATGTCGCCCTTGGCAGATGCAAAGCACCTGCCACACCAATCACTCCGCCAGCCCCCGCGTCAGGGCCGTGACCAAGGCCGCAACCTCACCCGACACCTGATCGCGCGGCGTGGCCACAAACCGCGCCGTCAGCGCCAGCATCACCACGCCATGCACGGCGGCAAATACGGTCAGCGCGCGCTGACGCAAAGCATCACCCGCCAACTCGGGGCGCAGCTTTCCCAACGGAGTGATAATCTGCGCGATCAAGACGGCATGTTCGGCGCGGTGCCAATCCGGGGCCTCAATCCCCTCGGGCAGACGATGGGTGAACAACGCCGCCCACAGCCGGAAATTCGCCAGCGCAAAGCCGACATAGCCCTGCGCCAGTGCCGCCATCACCGCCTTTGGCCCCTGCCCCGGCACCACCGCCGCCTGCAACGCCGCCCCCAGCCGCGCTAAGGTGCGCGAGTTGACATGCAGGATCAGCCGATCCAGATCTTCAAACGCGGTATAGAGCGCGCCCAAAGCACAGCCCGCATCCGCCGTCACATCGCGCGCCTTCAGCCCGTTCAGGCCACCCGCCGCGATTCGCGCTTCGGCGGCGTCGATCAGCCGCATCTTCAGCCCCTCGCGCTGCTCTTCGCGATTGTTACGCATTTCGCCCTCGATTATTTCCTGAACAGCGTTCATTATTTTCTTGAACGACGTTCACACCTCTGTCATACAATCTTCATGAACACCGTTCATAACAAGGGAGATTGAAATGTTCAAACTGTTTGTCACCCTGCTGCGTGGTCGCAACGCCGATGCCGCGGAAAGCCTGACCGATGCTGCGGCGCTGCCGATCCTGCGCCAGCAGTTGCGCGATTGCGCCGCCGGGGTCGAAACCGCTCGCCGCGCTGTCGCCATGGTGATGACCTATGCCGAGCGCGAACGCAAAGCGAGCGCCCGGATCAGCGCGCAACTGGCCGATCTGGAAACCCGCGCACTGGCCGCCTTGGCCCAAGGCCGCGAAGATCTGGCAACCGAAGCCGCCGGCGCGATTGCGCAGCTAGAGGCCGAAGCCGCCACCACCGCCAGCGCCCTTGCCACCTATGACGCCGAAATCGCACATCTGCGCAGCGTGCTGTCGGATGCCGAAACCCGCCTGCGCGATCTGCAACGCGGCCAACGCCTTGCCATCGCCACCGATCACAGCCAGCGGCTGCATGGTGCGGCAACCGTCGCCACGCTGGACGAGGCCGAAGCCACCCTTGCCCGCCTGCAAACCCGGCAATCCAACCTCGATGCGACCCGCGCCGCGATGCTGGAACTGTCCGCCTCGACCAATGCCGAAGCGATGCAGAACAGGCTAGCCGCGCTGGGTTGCGGCGCCCCCCTGCGCCCCGATGCGGCCTCGGTGTTGCAACGCCTGAAGGCCCGCGCCGCGTAAGCAGTTTTCCGACCGGGCGCGAAAAACCACAACATATTGTGTTTTTTGCCGCCACGACAGCCCGAGAACACAAGTCATTCCCATCTGGGAAACAGCAGGCCAAAAAATCCTGCCGCGTCACCGCGCCGCTTTCCCCGTATCCCAATCCACCAAACCCATCAAAGGAACACCGATATGAACGATCTTCTCGCCGCCAAACCCTCGTCCGCCTGGACCATGTTCACCTATCTGAACTTCGTCGTCGCTGCGGTGATGATGGGGGGAGGTATCTTCTTTATGGAGGCCACCTTTGCCGCCAAGGGCTTTTACGCGATGGCCGCGCTGATGCTGGTCAGCTCGACAGCCGCGATCACCAAATCCATCCGCGACGCCGAGGAATCGCAGCGCCTGCACAACAAGATCGACGAAGCCCGCACCGAGCGTTTGCTGATGGAAGTCAACACGCCCCGCGGTTAAGGCTGGGCGTTCAAGATCAAACGTGATTTTGCCGGGTCGCCGCGTGCGATCCGGCGCAAAGTCGGAGACGAGAATGCCCCTTCCCCCCGCTTCCCCCCTGCGCCGCTTTGGCCGCGCGCTTGGCCATGCAGCCTTTCTGATCGTGCTGGCGCTGGGTGCCGCATGGACGGCGACAGCCATGGCGTTCCAGTTGCACGGTTGGGTGCAGATCGCCGCATGGGTCGGCCTGGGTTTTGCCTTGCTGGCCGTGTTGATCCTGCGCTTTGGCAAACGCCGCTTGGGCTGGCTTGGCCTTGCTGTTGTCGCCCTCGCGGTCGCGGGCTGGTATAGCACCATCCACCCGCGCCAAGACCGCGATTGGGCGCCGGATGTGGCGCATGGCGTGACGGGCAGCGTCGCGGGCGATCAGGTGACGCTGAACAATGTGCGCAATTTCGACTGGACCAGCGACCTTGAAGGTATCCCGCATTGGGAAATCCGCAGCTATGATCTGACCAAACTGGACACCGTCGATATGTTCACCTCGACCTGGGGTGATCCGAACATCGCGCATCTGATCGTCAGCTTTGGCTTTCAGGGCGGCGACCATGTGGCGTTCTCGGTCGAGATCCGCAAGGAAAAGGGCGAGAGTTTTTCCTCGATCGGCGGCTTTTTCCGGCAGTTTGAACTGTCGCTGATCGCGGCGGATGAGGCCGACATCGTCAAGGTGCGCACCAATTTCCGCGGCGAGGATGTGCATCTGTTCCCCGTCAAGCTGGATGCCGCACAGCGCCGGGCGCTGTTCCTGCGCTATATCGCGTTTGGCAATGAACTGGCCGCAACCCCGCAGTTTTACAACACAGTGACGGCGAATTGCGCCTCGACCGTCTATCATCTGGTGCAAGTGATCAAACCCGACATGCCGCTGGATTACCGGCTGTTGTTCTCTGGGATGCTGCCGGAATACATCGACGAACTGGGCGGATTGCCGGGCGATATGCCGATGGATCAACGCCGCAAACTGGCCGCGATCAGTGCAAAGGCGCAGACTTGGGCTCCGGGGCAGGATTTCTCGGCGCTGATCCGGGGGCAGTGATGTGGCGCAGCTTTGCTGCATCGGCCAAGCCGGGGGTTTCACACCCCCGGACCCCTGTGGAGTATTTTCGCCAAGATGAAGGCATTTCGGTCGGCTTAGGCGCTTAGTCGGCGAGGTCGAGATAGACGCCGTTTGACCAGCCAAAGCCATCTTGCAGCGCGTATTCGCCGCCAGAACTGGGGGCAAGCGGATTGAGGACGTTGTATTTCTCGACAAACTTGCCCGAGGCCGCGAACACCGCATCACAGGTGGCCAGCCAGCGCAGGCGCAGGGTTTCGGCCAGATCGTGCAGGCCATAGCGCCTCAGGCCCTGCACCGCGATCCATTGCAACGGGGCCCAGCCGTTCGGGCTATCCCATTGCTGACCCGAGGTGATGTCGGTGGTCAGCAAACCGCCGGAGGCCAGCAGATGCTTTTCCATCCAGCGAGCGGCGGTTTCGGCTTGCGCCTGCGTCGCCGCCCCTGCGAAAAGCGGGAACATGCCTGCGGCGGTGGTCAGCAGATTGGGCTTGCCATCCGCGATCAGAACATCGTGGAAATACCCGGTCTCAGTGCTGTAAAACCGATGCGAGATCGCCGCGCGGCGCTGGCTTGCTGCCGCGCTATAGCTGGGGTCGCCCGAGGCTTCGGCCAGAATCTCCTCATAGCGCAACAGCAGGCAGTTCAGATCCACCGCCCACAGATCACAGGTGCGGATCGTCGTCAGATCCATCGGATCGGTCAGCCAACGCGCCGAGAAATCCCATCCGCTTTCGCAGGCGGCGCGCAGGTGGCGGAAATAGCCGTCGGGCACGCCTTTATGCGCAGCCTCGAGATCGGTGCCATACATCTCAATGCGCGGGCCGCTGGCGGCATCCCAATAGCGCGCGAGGCCATTGTGGTTGTGCGGCGTGTCGATGAAATAGCGGTATTCGCGCTGCATTTCCGGCAGATAGCGCGCGTAAGCCCCGGCCAGATCGCCCGTAGTGCGGCCATAATCCTGCACCATCTGCGCGAAGAACGGCGGCTGTGCGCGGGTCAGGAAATAGCTGCGAAAGCCGTTGGGGATATGGCCGATCTCGCGGATCGCATAGGCGAAATTCTCCAGCATGTCGCGCACCTGCGCGATTTGCCCGGATTTCAGCAGGCCGAGTTGGGTGAAATAGCTGTCCCAATAATACGCCTCCTGAAACCGCCCGCCGACCACCACATAGGGATGCGGCAGCGCGAACCGGCTGGAGCGTTCGGCGGGATCATCGGCGGGGCGGATCAGATGCGGCCAGATCGCCGCAAGATGCTGTTTCGGGCTGTGGTCGGGATTGGTGTGATAGGCGGTTTCATGTGCTGCCACCGGGCGAAAATGAGCGGCATAAAACGCTTTCAAATCCACCGGGCCGCGCACCTTGGCTGTATGGTAAGCGCTCAGGATATCAGCAGCGGGAAACAGCAGGATGGAATCGGAGATTGCCTTTTCATCCGGCCAAAGTCCCGACATATGCAGGTCTGTGAACAGATCGCTCAGGCTTTGCTCCAGATATTCCAAATCGCCCCCCTGCTATTGGCGTCCCAAAGCGTTTTCAAATCCCTTTTGCAATGCCGCGCTGACGCTGGCAACGCTTTTGGTCATCCTCTGTGCACAAATATCCCACGGGGGGAGGCTTTGGCGCCAGCCAAGGCCGTGGGGGGCGCGAAGCCCCCCTACGCAGGCAGCCGATAGACCTTGCGGGCGTTCTGATGGCCGATCAAAGCCTGCTCATCCGCCGAAAGGCCTGCCAGCAGGGCGCGGCTCATGTCGATCCAGTCCGGCAGGCCGACGCCCAGATTGACCACCGGCCAATCGCCACCCCAGATCATCCGCTCTGGCCCGAACAGCGCCAGCATCGCATCGGCATAGGGTTGCAGCAGCGCGACCGAGGCGGTGCCAGGCGCGCAGTTCACCGTGATGCCGGAAAACTTCAGCCAGACATGCGGCAGCGCCGCCATCGCCTGCATGCCGCGATACCAGGCGTCGAAACCCTGCCCCGCTACATCGGGGTTGCCGCAATGATCCAGCACCAGCGGCTGATCCGGGCAGGCGCGCGCCAGTGCCTCGGCTAAGCCCAGTTGGCGGGCGTGAAACACCATGTCATAGGTATAGCCCGCCGCGCCGATCTTGCGGATGTTGCGGCGAAAGCCTTCGGGCTGGCTCATCTCATCCGGCACCACATGCAGCAAGCGGCGGAAGCCTGCCACCGACAAGATTTTACATTCGGCCAGCCAATCGTCAAAACCCGCGTCCAGCTCGGGGCGGCACGAGGCGATCTGGCCCAGCATGCCGCCCTTGCCGACCAGCCCCGCGATCAGCCGTGCCTCGGCCTGATAATCGGCATCATCGACGCCGGTTTCCATGAACACCGTGCCGATCACGCCCTTGCCGTGTGACAGGCGGGCGTAGTCGGCGGGGGTGAAATCGCCTTGCAAGGCGGGCAGCGTATCGGTCCAGGCATAGCCCAGATGATCACGCAAGATCAGGTGTTGATGGGTGTCGATCAGATCCATGTGCCCCTCCGAAAGCGGAAGGCCCGGTGCTGCCACCGGGCCTTTGTCTTAATCTGCGATCACATCTTGGCGCTGCTGGCCCAGACCTTCGATGCCCAGTTCCACCACATCGCCCGCCTTCAGATATTTCGGTGGCTTCATTCCCAACCCCACACCCGGAGGCGTGCCTGTGGAAATCACATCGCCTGGATGCAGCGTCATGAACTGGCTGAGGTAGCTGACCAGATATTTCACACCGTAAACCATGGTCTTTGTGCTGCCGTTCTGCATCTTGGTGCCGTTCACCGTCAGCCACATCGACAGGTTTTGCGGATCGGCGACCTCATCCCGCGTCACCAGCCAAGGGCCGATCTGGCCGAAGTTGTCGCAGGATTTGCCCTTGGTCCACTGGCCCGAACGCTCGGTCTGAAAGGCGCGCTCGGAGACGTCATTGGTCACGGCATAGCCTGCCACGTAGTCCATCGCTTCGGATTCGCTGACGTATTTCGCCTTTTTGCCGATGATCACCGCCAGTTCCACCTCCCAATCGGTCTTTTCCGAGGTGCGTGGAATGATGATCGGATCATTCGGGCCGCAGATGGCCGAGGTGGCTTTCATGAAGATGATCGGCTCGGGCGGCACGGTCGCGCCGGTCTCGGCAGCATGGTCGGAATAGTTCAGGCCAATGCAGATGAATTTGCCGGTGCCCGCAACGCAAGGCCCCAGACGCCCGCCCTGCACGATGGGCAGTCGGGCCGGATCGGCGGCGCGGATTTTCGCCAAGCCTGCATCCGACAACACATCACCGCCGATGTCCGAGACGATGGCGGACAGGTCGCGCACGGTGCCGTCGCTGTGCAAAATCCCCGGTTTCTCAGCGCCCACAGGCCCATGACGAAGCAGTTTCATCGTAAAATTCCTTATGCGTTGGCCCAGCCGCCGTCGATCACATGTGCGACGCCGGTGGTGTAGGTGGATTCGTCGGAAGCAAGATAGGTGACAAGCGCCGCGATTTCCTCGGGCTTGCCGATACGGCCAATCGGTTGGCGGGCGATGAAGGCGGCGCGTGCGGCCTCGTAATCGCCAGTGTCGCGCAGGCGTTGTTCAAGGCTGGGGCTTTCAACCGTACCGGGGCAGATCGCGTTGCAGCGGATGCCTTTGGAGATGAAGTCCACCGCGATGGATTTTGTGAGACCAATCACCCCCGCTTTGGTCGCGCCATAGACAAAGCGGTTGGGCGCTGCGATGACGCTTGAGGCGACCGAGGCCATGTTGATGATCGAGCCGCCGCCGTTGGCGATCATACCGGGCAGAAAGGCCCTACACATCCGATACATAGCCGTCATGTTCAAATCAAGGCTGAACGCCCACTGGTCTTCGTCACAGTCCAGTATCGTGCCTGCGGCGACAAAGCCTGCGCAGTTGAACAGCACATCAAACGGCCCCAAAGCGGCGGCTTCGGCAATCGCCGCCGGGTCACGCACGTTCAGCACCCGCGTCTCGATGCCCTCTGCCGCCAGTTCCGCCAGCGTTGCTGCGTTCACGTCCGTCGCCAGCACCTGCGCACCCTCGCGTGCCATCATCAGCGCCGAGGCCCGCCCGATGCCCTGCCCCGCCGCCGTGATCAGCGCGCGTTTGCCTTGAAGTCTGCCCATCAAACCCTCCTGATTTGGCGAGAACATGCCCCGGTTACGCGGGCAGGTCCATCAAATTGGTAAAGATTTCTTGCCGCACGTCGAGCAAAACCTCGGCCACATCGCGCGCCTGCGGCCCGCACATCCAAGCCATGACGCTGGCCGGAACCTCGGGGCGCACCAGTTTTTCCTGCGGGATCTTGCTGATCGGGTTGAAGCCCGCCGCGCGGATCTCGCCCTGCATTGCGGTGTCGGTGGGCGGGATGCCGACGAAAAAGCATTTCACATCTGGCGCCAGTTCCATCGCCATCATCTGCGTCAGCATCCGCATCGCAGCTTTGGTGGAACAATAAACCGTCCAACCCTCCATTGGCGTCGTCGCGGCCCCCGTCCCCGCATTGACGATCACGCCCTTGGCCGCGCGCAGCAGTGGCAGCGCCGCAAGCGCCATGCGATGCACGCCGATGACGTTAACGGCAAAGGCCGGGGCCAGCGCATCCGACGCCAGTTCCGCCAGCGGCCCGATCGGCGTGATCATGCCCGCGTTGTTCACCAGCACATCCAACCGCCCCGATTCGTCCGTGATCCGCGCGATGGCGGCATCGACATCGGCTTGTTTGGTTACATCTAGCGCCAGCACCGTGGCGGCATCAGGCAACGCCTCGGCAGCTTCGCCGGCGAACACGCCCGCATAGGTGCGCGCGCCGTTTGCCACCAGAATCCTGACCAATTCGGCACCAATGCCCTTGCCCGCCCCGGTCACAAGAACGGTGCGACCGGTCAGATCTGGCACGGGAACAGGGGCTAGGTTGAACATTTTTCTTGACCTCTGCTTTCTAAGCGTTGTTAATTGGCCTTACCAATTATCGAAGTATCGCGAACTGACGGCAAAAGTCAAACGCGGGTTTGGGGGGAGAAGATGACGAAAATCGCGCGGATTGAGCCGATCCCGATTGAATACCCCGACCCGAATGATTTCGGCACGATCCGGCGCACGGTGCTGGTGCGGGTGGAAACCAATGATGGCGTGGTGGGCTGGGGCGAAAGCATCGCGATGTGGCCAGAGGCTTGCCGCGCCACCGCGCTGGTGATCCGCGAAGGACTGACGCCGATCCTGCTGGGCGAAGCCATTGATATTGATGCGCTTTGGATCAAGATGCGCCGCCATGTCTGGTGGTATGGCGAGGGCGGGATTGCCTCACTCGCGATCTCGGGCATCGACATGGCGTTGTGGGATATTCGCGGCAAGGTCGCGGGCAAGCCGCTGTATGAGCTGTTCGGCGGATTGAAGCATGAGCGTTTGCTCGCCAATGCCTCAAGCCATGTGAACAAGAAGGGCGAGGCGGCTTGTGTTGCCGATGTAGAAGGGTTCTTTGCCAACGGCTTCCGCTCCACCAAGCTGGGCTTTGCGAAGAAGGGTGAAAGCAATATCGGCGGCGATCCGGATGTGGATGTGTCTTTCATCCGCGCTTTGCGCTCGGCGCTTGGCCCGGATGCCGGAATTTTGGTCGATATCGGCAACGGCGTGCGCTGGGATGTTGATACGGCAATTTCTGTGGCCAACCGGATGCACGATCTGGGCATCGGCTGGTATGAAGAACCGCTGTATGTCACCGACGACGCGGGCTATCGCCGCTTGCGCGCCCATACAAAGGTGCGGCTGGCGTCGGGAGAGCGTGAATTCACCGAAGCAGGCTACCGCCGCCAGATGGAGTTTGTGCAGGCGATTGACGTCTACGGCGTCGATCCGGCGCGGGTTGAGGGCATCACCGGCTTCCGCCGCGTCGATGCTTTGGCCACGCAGTATGGCAAGGTGGTGAACGCGCACGCTTGGTCTACTGCGATCACCACGGCGGCCAGCCTGCATCTGTCGTTGGCATCGCCCAATACCGAGGTGTTTGAATTCAAACCCTTCCCTGTGGTGGTGCAAGACGAATTGGTGGCCGAAAAGATCTGGCACAAGGATGGCTGGGCCTATCCGTTGCACGGCCCCGGTTTGGGCATCGAGGTGCAGGAAGATGTCGTGCGCCGGATTGCGATGCCATGACAACCCGCCCGCCCTATCTGACCCCGCCCAGCGAGGACGATATCCGCAAGGGAGGCTTTTCAACGCCTTGGGATGCGCCGATGGTGCCGCCCTTCCCGTTCCGCTTTCGCAATGCCGAGATCCTGACGGTGTACTGGCGCACAGACCCGGCGGCGCTGGCCTATCTGCTGCCGCCGCCGTTGCGGCCCGAAGGCGATGTGGTGTGCTGCCATATCTACAAGATGAACGACACAGATTGGCTGGGCCCTTACACCGAGGCAAATGTGATGTTCGGGGCGGCGTTGGGCGACCGGAAAGGTGCCTATTCGCCCTATCTGGTGTTGTCGTCCGATATCGGCGTCGCGCATGGCCGCGAAACCCATGGTCAGCCCAAAAAGCTGGGCAAACCGCAGCTTGAGGCGCGCGGTGATCTGTTCGTGGCCACGGTCGAGCGGAATGGCATTGAGGTGCTGACGGCCACCCTGCCCTATAAGCAGCGCCCCTGCGACCCGGCACGGCTGAAGCCCTATTTCGACTTTGCCACCAATCTGAACCTGAAAGCGTTGGATCATATTGATGGCACACCCGCCATTCGCCAACTCACCTCGCGCTGCCTGTCGGATGTGGTGGTGCATGAGTGCTGGGAGGGGCCCTGCACGGTTGAATTACGTGCCAATGCGCAACTGCCAATCTTCCGCTTGCCCGTGTTGGAGCCGCTGCAAGGCTTTTACTGGCGGGCCGATTTCACCCTCGTCCCCGGCGAGATCATTCACGACTATCTGAAGGTTCAACCATGAAAGTTGTCGTCACCGACTACACCTTCCCGGCCTTGGATCAGGAAGCTGCCGCCGCAAAAGCCGCCGGGGCGGAATTCGCCGCACATCAATGCAAATCCGCCGCCGAAGTCGCCGCTGCTGTCGCTGGAGCTGATGTTGCCGTGGTGCAATTCGCGCCCTTCGGCCCCGAAGCAGCCGCCGCAGTCAAACCCGGTGCGACGGTGATCCGCTATGGCGTCGGTTATAACAACATAGATCTTGCCGCCGCCAAGGCTCATGGCCTGAAAGTCGGCTACGTGCCTGACTATTGTGCCGATGAGGTCGCCGACCACACCGCTGCAGCCGCCCTGACCCTTCTACGCAAGCTGGTGCCGATGGATGCGTCGGTGCGGGTCGGGGAATGGGCGGCGGTAAAGATCGCCAAGCCGATGAAACCGTTCAACAAAACGAACTTTGGCTTCTTTGGCCTTGGCAATATCGGCCGTGCGGTTCATGCCCGGCTGCAAGGCTTTGGCTTTCAGTTTCTGGCTGCCGATCCCGGCCTGACTGAAGCGCACGCCGCCGGGATGGGGGTGCGCAAGGTCCCACCCGAGGTGCTGCTGGCCGAGGCCGACATCATCAGCCTGCACGCCCCCGCCACCGCCGAGACCACCGAATATTTCAACGCGGCTCGCCTTGCCACGATGCAGCCGCACGCGATGCTGGTGAACTCGGCGCGTGGACAGTTGATCAACGAGGCGGATCTGGCGCAGGCGCTGACGGTCGGCACCATCGCGGCGGCGGCACTGGATGTGTTCCATGTGGAGCCGCTACCCACTGACAGCCCTTTGCGCACAGCCCCAAATCTGCTGCTGACCCCGCACGCCGCCTGGTATTCCGAGGCCGCTATCCATCAGCTTCAGCATCTGGTGGCGGGTGACATCACCCGCGCCCTGGCTGGCCAAGGGCCGCGCAAGCCGGTTCCGCAGTAAACTAACCCGCGGGAAACCAAGGGAAATAACCCGGCACGGGGTTCGTGCCAAACTTATCTGGGAGGATAACATGAAACACGTTCTACTTGGCGCAGCCGCCGCGATGATGCTGACGACCGCGAATTTCGCCTATGCCGACACGATCAAACTGGAACCCGGCAAGGAAACCAACATGGTTTTGCTGCCGAAATTCCTGGGCATTCTGGTATTTGATCAGGCCAATGAGGGCGCGCAAGAGGCCCACAAGGAACTCGCCAACCCCGGCAAGCTGGAATTCACCGGCCCCACCCCGGAAAACTCCACCGCTGGCCAGATTGAGATCATGACCACCGCTGGCACCCAGAAACAGGGCGCGGTGATGCTGTCGAACAACGCGGGCGACCAGATCGTTCCGGCGGCAGAGGCTGCACAGGCCGCTGGCACCAAGGTCGTGACATGGGATAGCCCGATCCCCGGCGGCAAGGGCGAAAGCGTGTTTGTGGCACAGGTCGATTTCGGTTCAATCGGCACGGTGATGGCCGATATGGCGATGGATATTCTCGGCGGCAAAGGCAAGATGGCAGTGCTGTCGGCGACGCCCGATGCCTCGAACCAGAACGCCTGGATCGAGTCGATGAAAGCCGCCCTCGCCGCCGATCCGAAGTATAAGGATATCGAACTGGTTGACGTGGTTTACGGCGATGACCAAGCCGAGGTGTCCTATAACCGCGCGTTGGCGCTGGTCGATAAATACCCGGATCTGGGCCTGATCATGTCGCCGACCACGGTGGGCATCCAAGCCTCGGCCAAGGCGATGCAGGATGAAGGCCTGTGCGACAAGGTCAAAGTCTCGGGCCTTGGTCTGCCGTCGGAAATGGTCAGCTACACGATGAACGGCTGCGCCCCGGAATTCGCTTTGTGGGATTTCCGCGATCTGGGGTATCTGACCTATTACACCGCTTACGGTCTGGCGACGGGCCAGTTGAAGGGTGACATTGGCGAGACCTTCACTGCGGGCCGCATGGGCGATTACACGATCGAGGCGGATCCGGGCCGTGAAGGGGCCAAGCGCATCCTGATGGGGCCGTTCACTGTCTATAACAAAGACAACGTCGAAGCCGCTGCAAAGTAAGGCTTTTCTGTGCGGCCGGGTTCGCTCGGCCGCGCTTCTTTCCGACGGATTGGTGCGATGAAACCAGTGCTTGCCCTGCGACAGGTCTCGAAGAATTTCGGCATGACCGCCGCCCTGACCGATATGACGCTGGAACTTTTCCCCGGCGAAGTTCACGCAATCGTCGGCGAGAATGGCGCGGGCAAATCCACCATGATCAAGATCATGACCGGGATTCACCAGCCAACTTCCGGCACGGTTGAGGTGGACGGTGCGCCTGTGGTGCTGAACGGATCAAAAGCGGCGCGTCTGCGTGGCATCGCTGCGATCTATCAGGAACCGATGGTGTTTCCCGATCTGGATGTTACCGAAAACATATTCATTTCCGCCACTTCCGGCCTTTTGTTGAACCGTTCCGCGATGCGCCGCCATGCCCGCGAGTTGATCGCCCGCATTGGCATGACGCTGGATGTGGACCGCATCGCTTCGGGCCTGTCGCTTGCCGAGCAGCAAGCGGTGGAAATCGCCCGCGCGCTGAGCCAAGACGTGCGCGTGCTGATCATGGACGAACCCACCGCCAGCCTTTCGGCGCATGAGGCATCCGAACTGCGCCGCATTGCCCGTGCTTTGGCGGCGGATGGCGTCTCGGTGGTCTATATCTCGCACCGGCTGGAGGAGGTGTTTGAGCTTGCCAATCGCGTCTCGGTGATCCGCGACGGCAAGCATATTTCCACCAAGCTGATTTCTGAGACCGATCCGCAAACCCTGATCGCCGAGATGGTGGGGCGTGAGGTCGGCAACTATTTCACCAAGATGCCCTCGACCGCCACCGCCGAAACCCTGCTTTCCGTGCAAGGGCTTGCCGTTGATGGTGTGTTTGAAGGCATCAGTTTCGATATCAAGCGCGGCGAGGTGCTGGCAATGGCGGGCCTGATCGGCGCGCGGCGCACCGATGTGGCGCTGGCGCTGTTCGGCATGCTGAAAACCAGCGCCGGGACTGTCACCTATAAAGGCCAACCGCTGAAAATCACCTCGTCCCGCGCAGCCATCGACAATGGCATCGCTTACGTCTCGGAAGATCGCCGCAAGATGGGGCTGGCGATGGCTCTGCCGATCCGCTGGAACATCACGCTTGCGACCTTGCAGAAATATCTGTCGCCGCTGGGGCTGATCAACACTGGGGCCGAGATCACAACCGCTTGGAGTTACAAGCAAAAGCTGAACATCCGCACCCCGAACACCGATATCGCCGTGGGCAATCTTTCGGGCGGCAACCAGCAAAAGGTGATGCTGGCGAAATGGCTGAACATGGCCCCCGACCTGCTGATCGTCGATGAACCGACCCGTGGCATTGATGTGGGCGCCAAGGCCGAGGTCCACGCCCTGATCCGCGCCTTTACCGCTGCGGGTGGGACGGCATTGGTGATTTCATCCGACCTGCCCGAAGTCTTGGCGCTTGGCGACCGGATTCTTGTGATGCGCGAGGGCCGCCAGATGGCGATTATCGACCACGCCGATGCCAGCCAGGAATCCATCATGGCGCTTGCCACCGGACAAAAGGACGCCGCCTGATGGGCCTGATTTCCCGCCTTTCCCCCGCCGCCCTGCGTATCCTCGCCCTGCTGGCCGTGCTGGCCGTGGTGCTGATCTTTTTTGCCACCCAGATCGAGGGCTATCTGAACGGCCGTCTGTTCAACCGCATCTCGTCCTCGGTTGCCATCATGGCGCTGATCGCCACCGGGCAAACCCTGGTGATCCTGACCCGCAACATTGACCTCTCGGTCGGCTCGGTGGTGGGCTTTACCGCCTTTGCCACAGGCTCGATCATCACCAACCACCCCGATCTGCACCCACTGCTTTTGCTCGCCTATGCCGCGCTGCTTGGCACCGCGTTTGGCGCGATCAACGGCGCGTTGGTGGCCTATGCCCGCGTGCCGTCGATCATCGTCACGCTGGCCACCATGGCGCTGTATCGGTCTTTCCTTGTGGAATATTCCGACGCCAAATCCATCACCACCAACAGCCTGCCAAGCTGGCTGACCGATTTCCCCAACCTGCCGGTGTTCTCGATTGGCGCGATGGAGTTCCGCGCCGGTTTCACCGCCAGCCTTGCGGTGGTGATCCTTGTGCATCTGTGCCTGACCCGGCTGCGCCCCGCCCGCGCCCTGTTCGCGGTCGGCTCTAACCCCGAAGCCGCCGATATGGCGGGCATCGACGCCAAGCGCGTGGTGTTTGCCGCCTTCGCGCTGTCGGGCCTGATGGCGGGGCTGGCGGGCTTCATGTTTCTGGCGCGTTTCGGCACCATCACCGTGGTCGCAGGGCTGGGGTTCGAGTTGAAATCCGTCGCCTCCTCGGTCGTCGGCGGAGTCAATATCTTCGGCGGTTCCGGCTCGGTGATCGGGGCGTTCCTCGGCGCGATCTTGGTGGATCTGCTGGAAACCAGCCTTGTCCGCTGGGCGGTGGTTTCCGAATTCTGGCGTGAGGCCGTCCTCGGCGCGTTGATCCTGCTCGCTGTCGCCACCGACACCCTGCTGTCGCGCCGCCTGGCCCGCCTGCGCGCCAAGAAAGGAGACACCAAATGAGCCGCCTGTTCTCTTGGGAAGGATTCCTGTTTGCCTGCCTTGCGGTGATCTTCACCTTCAACGCCGTGGCAGCACCCGATTTCCTCAGCATTTCCAACCAGATCAATCTGTTCCAGCTTTCCATCGAGAAGATCATTCTGGCGCTGGTGATGACCTTCGTGATCATCAACGCCGAGATTGACCTTTCGGTCGGCTCGATGATGGGTCTGTCGGCCTGCACCTTTGGCTATCTGGTGCAGATGGGCACCCCCGCCCCGCTAGTGATCCTGATCTGCCTGGCCATCGGCGTCGCGGGCGGGTTTTTCAACGGCTGGTTCACCGCCCGCCTTGGCCTGCCCAGCCTTGTCGTCACGCTTGCCACCCTGATCGGCTTTCGCGGTCTGGCCCGCGTCATGCTGGAAGATCGCGGCATCGGCGGCTTTCCCGATTGGTTCGCGGCCCTTGGCCAACGCGGCCTGATCGGCCCCGTGCCCTTCGCGCTGATCGCCTTTGTGGCGCTGTTCGTGGCGCTGTACATCCTGCTGGAACGCTCGGGCTTTGGCCGCAAGACCTATGTGATCGGATCAAACCGCGATGTGGCTGATTTCGCGGGCATCGACACCGCGCGGCACAAGATCATCATCTTCACCATGTCCGGCCTTGCCGCCGCATTCGCAGGCCTGCTTTACGCCGCCCGTGTCGGGGCCGTGCGTGGCGATGTCGCGAGTGGCTTCGAGTTGGACGTGATCACCATCGTCCTTCTGGGCGGCGTCAGCATCTTCGGAGGCAAAGGCACGCTGGTGGGCACGCTGCTGTCGATCCTGATCGTGCTGAACCTGCGCAACGGCATGGCGCTTTTGAACATCACAGGGCATATCCAGACTGGGGTGATTGGCCTGTTGCTGATCGCCTCTGTGGTCATCCCACGCATCAAACTCCCCTCCCTCAAACCCGAGGCCGCCGCATGACCGATCCCATCCGCATCGAGTTTGAAACCCCAATCCAGCGCGAATCCGTCGCCGAAATGGTGGTGCGCCGCATCCTCGACATGGTGAAATCCGGCGTGCTGAAAGCAGGCGACGCGCTGCCACCCGAGCGTGATCTGGCACTTTCGCTTGACGTATCAAGGCCTTCGGTGCGCGAGGCGATGCGCGGGCTTGCCGTTTTGGGCGTGGTGAAATCGCGCCAAGGCGGCGGGGCTTACATCAGCGATCTTGGCCCCGATGCCCTGCTCGGCCCGCTGCAATTCTACCTGTCGCTTGAGCAGATGAACATCCGCGAGCTGTACGACGCGCGCGCGCTGATCGAATCCGATGTCGCCCGCCGCGCCGCCGTCAACATCACCGAGCCCGATCTGGCGCGGCTTGAAGCACTGCTCGCGACCCAGCACGACACCATCGGCGATGCTTTGGCGTTCCGCAAATCCGACTTCGAGTTTCACGAAATCATCTGGATCGGCTCGGGCAATGCCTTTCTGAAGCGCATCGGCGAAAGCCTGAACGTGATCGGCCTTGAATTCCGCAAACGCGCCTCGGAACGCCCCGGCGTGTTGCAGCAATCCTTGCAAGATCACCGCCGTCTGCTGGATGCGCTCAAGGCCCGCGACCCTGCGGCAGCGGCGGCGGCGGCCGAGGCGCATATGCAGAATGTTTACCAATCCACCGTTGCGCAGGAAGAATAGCATGGCAAAGATCGGAGTCGTCGGCATCGGCTGGTGGGCCTGTTTCAACCACATCCCTACGCTGCAAGCCTCTGGCGATGTTGAGAAAATCGCCATCTGTGATCTCGACCCCGCGCGGCTTGCGCTGGTTGGCGATCAGTTCGGCATCGCCGCGCGCTACAGCGACGTGGCCGAAATGGTTAAAGCCGAAGGCCTGGATGGCGTGATCATCTCCACCCCCCATATCGCCCACACCAAGCCCGCACTTGCCGCCCTGCAAGCGGGCGCGCATGTGCTGGTGGAAAAACCGATGGCCACAACGGCCGCCGATGGCCGCGCGATCGCCGCCGCAGGGATTGCGGCGGGGCGTGAGGTGTTGATCTCCACTGGCCTCAACTACACCAAATTCTCTGCCCAAGCCGCCGATTGGGTGCGCGCAGGGAAAATCGGGCAGGTCCGCCACGCCGCATGCCAGATGGGGTCGGCGCTGGATGATCTGATGGCGGGCGAGCCGATGCTGGAGACCGCGAACCACCTGTTCCGCCCCCCGGCCTCGACCTGGGCCGATCCGGCCAAGGCGGGCGGCTATGCTTGGGGGCAGATGAGCCATTCGCTCGCCTGGCTCTGCTATGTCGCAGATGTGCAGTTCCAGTCGATCTACTGCCTTGATACCAAATCGAAAACCGGCGTCGATTACTACGATGCCGCGGTGGGCCGCTGCACCAATGGCGCCTCTGTTGCGCTGTCGGGGGCCTCGACCGTGCCGAAACAGCGCGGCATGCACACCGATGTCCGCATCTATGGCACCGAGGGCGTGATCTGGTTTGATTGCGAAGCAGGCCGCGCACGGCTGGAGCTTTCCCGCCTTGATGGCAGCAATGAGACCTACCAGATGGCCCCCGGCGAGGCCGATTATGACGGCAGCCTTCCCGTTAGCCATTTCGCCGCACTCTGCGCCGGCCGTCCCGTCGGCAATCCCGCCAATGGCGAAAACGGTGCCCGCGTGACCGAGGCGATTGCCGCGATGTATGCCTCTGCCGCCTCTGGCCAGCCTGTGCAGATCGGGGCTTAAGATGAAACTGTCGCTTACCTCATGGTCGTTCCCCGCCTGTTCACTGCAAGAAATTGCCGCCATCAGCCGCGCTTTGGGGATAGGCGCGCTGGATGTCGGCCTGTTTTACCGCTCAGGTCTTAACAAATCGGAAATTCTCGCCGATCCAAAGGCTGCGGCCGAGCCATTGCGCAATCTTGGCGTCACCATACCGAATTACTACCATCTTTTCGGCGAGGGGATTGACGGCCAAAATCTCTCCCTCCCCGGCACAATCGCCCAAAATATCAAAGACACTGAAGCCATCCTGACCTTTGCCGATGCCGCTGATATTGCTACAGTTTTCATCCTGCCAGGGGTGATCAACCCCGGCCAGTCGCGCGATCAGGCGGGCGGACAGTCGGCGGAATCGCTGAAAGCGCTGCTCGAAGTCGCCAGCCACCACAAAGCGCAACTTTGTATCGAGCCGCATGTGCAAAGCTGGGCAGAAAGCCCTGCCCTCGTGCAGCGGCTGGTGGATCAGACCGGGGTGAAATTGGCGTTGGATTACAGCCACTTCGCCTGCCTCGGCTATCGTCAGGACGAAATCGACCCGCTAGCGCAGCACGCCGCCCATGTGCATCTGCGGCAGGCGAAAATGGGCCATCTGCAAGCCAAATTCGCCCAAGGCACGCTGAATTTTCCTGCAATGTTCGCCACCCTGCGCGATGCTGGCTATCAGGGCTACTTGGCGCTTGAGGCCGTGCATCAGGATTACATGAACACGCTGACCGAAGACGTGCTGACCGAAACCATCCTGATGCGGGATTGTTTCCAGAATTGGAAAGGTTAACCATGCCCGGATACGCTTGGGTGCTGGAAGTCCGCCCCGGATACGAGGTTGAATACCTCAAACGCCATGACGAAATCTGGCCGGAAATGCTGGAAGCCCTGCGCGAGGCGGGTATCCGCAATTACAACATCTTCCGGCATGGACTGACCCTGTTCGGCTTTTTCGAAACTGATGATCTGGAGGCGACCAAGGCCTATCTGCGCACATCGGAAACCGATAAGCGTTGGGGCGAATGGATGGCGCCGATCATGAAGATAGAGATCGACCCCACCACCAACTACCCGTATTTGCTGCCAAAACAGTTCTATATGGCCTGATCACGCCTTGATCCGGCTGCCGGTCGGATCATAGAGCGGGGCCAGATGCAACCGAGCAGGCACCCGCTCGGCGGCAACCTCCAACTCATAGTTGCCAGAGGTCATGAACGCCTCATCCACGCCCTTGCTGCGCACGAAACCATAGCCAATCGGTTTGTCGATCGTATGGCCGTAGCCGCCGGACGACAGCCAGCCCACCCGTTCGCCATTGCGATAGATTGTCTCGCGGCCAAGCAAAATCACGCGCGGATCATCCACCGTAAACGCCGCCAGACGCTTATTGACGCCGGCCGAAACTTGGGCTTCCAGCGCCGCGCGGCCCAGAAAATCCACCCCCGATTTCATCTTGCAGGCCCAAAGCAATCCGGCCTCGACCGGCGTGTGATCCGGCCCGATAT
Organism: Cypionkella sinensis; assembly: GCF_042646385.1. Taxonomy (NCBI): domain Bacteria; kingdom Pseudomonadati; phylum Pseudomonadota; class Alphaproteobacteria; order Rhodobacterales; family Paracoccaceae; genus Cypionkella; species Cypionkella sinensis. The sequence goes on from NZ_JBHRTO010000001.1 coordinate 1,245,775, forward strand.
CCGCGCCCCAAGCGCGATAGCCCTTTTCCAGCCGCAAGGTTTCAATCGCACGGTAGCCCGCGTTCACCACGCCACCACCCGCCATCAACGCCTCATAAACCGTCACCGCCATGTCTGTCGGCATGTGCAGTTCCCAGCCGAGTTCGCCGACATATGTCACGCGCAAAGCCAGAACCGGGCAGCCCGCCACCGAAATCTGCCGCGCGGTGCTGAATTTGAAGCCATCATTCGACAGATCATCCGGGCAAACCCGCGCCAGCACCCTGCGCGCTTCTGGCCCCATCAGCGACAACACCGCCGAGCCAGAGGTCACATCGACCAACTGACAATTTCCAGACAAATTGCGGCTGATCCAGTCGAAATCATGGGTCGCAAAGCCGGTGCCGGTGACGATGTAAAACTCATCCCAAGCCCGCCGCACCACGGTTACATCGGCCTCAATGCCGCCCTTGGCGTTCAGCATTTGCGTATAGGTCAGGCTGCCCACCGCGCGATCCACATTGCCCGCTGTGATGTAATTCAATGCCTTGGCGGCATCCGGCCCCTTCAGCATGAACTTGGCAAACGAGGATTGGTCAATCAGCACCGCCCCCGACCGACAGGCCAAATGCTCGCGCCGCACCTGATCCCACCAACCGGGGCGGCCATAGGAATAGACGTCCTCGGCTACTTCACCAACTGACAGATCGGCGAACCAGTTTGGCCGCTCCCACCCCAGCTTTTCGCCAAAACACGCCCCCGCCGCCTTCAGATGCGCATACAAAGCCGAGCGCCGGGTGGGCCGCGCAGAGCGCATTTCCTCGGATGGCCAAGCGATGGTGTAGTGCTTGCCGTAAGCCTCCAGCGTGCGCGCGCGCACCCAATCGGTCGATTGATGCACCCGGCCAAAGCGGCGAATGTCCACCGGCCACAGATCATAGGGCGCTTCACCCTTCGCGGCCCATTCCGCCAAAGCCATGCCCGCTCCGCCCGCCGAGGCGATGCCAAAGGCGTTGAACCCTGCGCCGACATAGAAATTCTTCAACTCTGGCGCCTCGCCCAAGATGAAATTGCCATCGGGCGTGAAGCTTTCCGGCCCGTTCAAAAGCTGCTTCACCCCGGAATGTGCCAAGGCAGGCACCCGCGCAATCGCATCATCCATGAACTGCGCGTAGTGGTCGTAATCCGAGGTCAGCAGGTCAAAGTGAAAGCCTTCGGGGATACCATTCACCGCCCAAGGCTTCGGGTTCGGCTCATAGCCACCCCAGACCAGCCCGCCGACATCTTCCTTCCAATAGGTGCGGCGATCCGGGTCGCGCAAGGTGGGCAGACCCGGCGTAACGCCTTCAATACGTTCGGTAATCATATATTGATGCTCGACCGAGACGAGGGGCACATTCACCCCCACCGAGCCCGCCAGCACCCGCGTCCATTGCCCGGCGCAACAGATCACCTTCTCACATTCGATCACCCCGAACGGTGTTTCCACCCCGCGAATACGGCCCTGATCCACGATCACCCGCGTCACCGGGGTATCTTCAAAAATCTTCACCCCGGCCATCCGCGCGCCCTTGGCCAAGCTTTGCGTGATGTCCGACGGATTCGCCTGCCCGTCGGTCGGCAGATAGGCCGCGCCGACCAGATCATCAATCGTCATCAACGGCCACAGATCCTGCGCCTCTTGCGGGGTCAGCAGGTGCATCTCCAACCCGAAAGATTTCGCCGTGGTGGCCTGCCGCTTCACCTCCGTCCAACGCGCTTCATTACACGCCAACCGCAGGCCGCCGTTCATCTTCCAGCCGGTCTGCAGCCCAGTTTCCGCCTCCAGCCGTTTGTAGAGGTCAACCGAATACCCCAACAGTTGCGTGATGTTAGCCGAGGTTCTTAACTGCCCGACAAGCCCTGCCGCGTGAAAGGTGGTGCCAGAGGTCAGCTTTTTCCGCTCCAGCAGAACCGTGTCGGTCCAGCCGAGTTTACCCATGTGATACGCCGTCGAGCAGCCGATAATCCCGCCGCCAATGATCACCGCGCGGGCGGTAGTGGGTAGGTCAACCATTTGATCCTCAAGCGTTTTCAAAAGCGGCATAGGCCGCCCTGTAGGTGGAAAGATTGCCTGCCGTATAGGCGGCATAATCGAAATCAATCTGAGAATGGATTTCGGAAACCATGCTCCACAGCGTTTCGCGCAAAGCCGCCGCTGCCTTCATCGCCTTGTATTTGCGCCACAATTCCGCATCCGGCGCGCGGTCGTAATAGCGCGTGAGCATCCGAGCCTCTTGTGCCGCGGTCAGCCCGTTGTTGGCAGCAAGCCCGCCCAGATCAAACAGCGGCGCATTGAAACCGGCATAGTCCCAATCCACCAGCCACAGGCGCCGCCCGTCATGCAGAAAATTCGCCGGCAGCAGGTCGTTATGGCCGAAAACCAGATCAATCTGGCCCACCGCCACCTCCAGCCGCGCCGCCTGCGCCAGAAGATCCGGCAGCAGCGCGGCATAGCCCGAGCCCGCATCGCGCAGAGTCGCCGCATAGTCGCGCAGCACATGGAACACCCAGAACACCATCGCTGGGCCGCGCAGATGCTGCGGGATATCGCGATGCGCCCGCGCCACCAGATCCAGTGCCTGATCCAGCACCGCATCATCGGCAAAATCGGCAGCAGTCAGGGTGCGGCCTTCGACAAACGCGATCACCAGCACACCTGGTTCATGGTGAAACACCGCAGGGGACACCCCGGCGGCATGGGCGGCGCGGCTGGCCGAGAGTTCGTTGAACCGCAAAATCTGATGTAGCGGGATGTCATCGCCGATCCGCACCACAACCTTTTGCGCATCATCTTCGGCGGTAAAATTGACATTGGTGATGCCGCCGCCCAAGGGTGCTACCCGAACAGCGCCGCGCCAGATCGGCAGATTTTGCACCTTTTCCAGTGGAGTCATCACGCCTCCCTAGCGCTTGCCGTAGAACAACCCTACCACATGCTCGGCCTCAGCAAAGAACAACCAGCGCGCCGCCAAAGCCCCCGCCAGATGGCAGATCGCCGCCGCCGCAAAGGCCCAGCAGGTGCCAGACACTGCCAGCAACACTGCAGGCAGCAGGCAGACCAGCACCAGCGCAATCGCCCGCAGGTTTTGCGCATGTTTGCGCCCGACCACGAACATCATCTCGCGCAGCAGGAAGTTGCCAGCGGTATGCGCTTGTTCAAACACCGTCACCTCGCCAATACGGTCGAGCCCGGTGGCGGTGCCCAAGGTCTGCGCGCGGCGGGCGAACTGGCCATCGCCGACCTGCCAGATCGCCAGCAACACCACCAGCAGCAGCGCCAGCAAAACCGGCGCAAAGCTCTGTCCCGCCAGCACCGCACCGCCCGCCAAGGCGAAGGTCAGAAACATTACCGGCGTTAACCAATGATGCCAGCGCGGCACCGCCTTGATCTGGGTGTAGATCATCGAAGTGGTGAACACCGTCGCCAGCGCCAGCACCGCGCCCAACCAACCAAATGGGCGCGGCAGGCCCAGCCCCAGCCAATCCGACAGCGCCATCGGGGCAAGCAATACCAGCGCTGCAACCGAAGTCCAAGCCTCACGGCTCAGCCAGCTTGTGCGCCATTGCGAGAACGCAAGCATCGCCCGTTGTGGATTGCCGAGGTGGAAGGTCGAGGCCAAAAGCCCAATCACTGCAAGGCCATAGCCCAAGCCCCACCAGCAGAACGCCAGCCAGTCGGACGGATGTGCAAATCCAAAGCCAAGGTAGAACAGCAGGCCAAAGCCCGCCCCCGACAGCACCGAAAACAGAATGACAGAAGGCGCTGGATGCATCAGATCTTCCCCAACACGCGGTCAAGCCATCCGGCAAAACCGCTGGCCTTGATATCCAGCAACGGCGCAAGCACGCTGGCCTCGTGCCGGACATCTTTCTTGCGTGGCGGCAGATAGCGGTTCACCGGCTTGGTGCCCAGATCGGGCAACAGCGCATAGCCACCGCGTTCGGCGCTCAGGCGGCTGACCTTGCTGTCAGGGTCGGCGAAATCGCCGAAATGCCGCGCGCCGGTCGGGCAGCCGCGCACGCAGGCAGGCTCGCGGTCTTCTTCGGGCAGATTTTCATTATAAATGCGGTCGACGCAAAGCGTGCATTTCTTCATGACGCCAGCCGCCTGATCCATCTCGCGCGCGCCATAGGGGCAGGCCCAAGAACACAAACCGCAGCCGATGCAGGCATCTTCATTGACCAGCACGATGCCATCTTCAGCCCGCTTGTAGCTTGCACCCGTCGGGCAGACGGTAACGCAGGGCGCATCCTCGCAATGCAGGCAGGAACGCGGGAAGTTGATGGTTTGCGCAGATCCGTCAACGGGTTGCACTGCATAGCTGTGAACACGGTTTAAGAATACACCAGAAGGATCTGATCCGTAAGGATTTTGATCCGATAATGGCACGCCATAGCCCTGATCGTTCCAGCCCTTGCAGGCGGTCACACAGGCCTGACAGCCAACGCAGGTATCCAGATCAATCGCCAGCCCCAGCTTTTTCTCGGTATGGGTGGGCAGAGTCGTCATGCGCGCGCCTTTCCTTGCGGCACCACGCGCGGTACGGCGGCAAACACCGGCTCGGCGTGATCTTTCGGCCCCACCCGCTCAATCCGCACCCGCAGATCGAACCACGCCGCTTGGCCCGTGACGGGATCAGAATTCGACAGCCGCGCGCCGTCGCCCTTGTCGGGCAGCAGTTCTGAAATCAGATGGTTCAGCAGAAATCCGGTCGTGGCCTCTGTCGCATTCTCATCCAGCGCCCAAGCGCCTTTGCGTTTGCCAATCGCATTCCACGTCCAGACGGTGTTTTCATTCAGCGCCGCCATATGCGCCACCGGCACAGTGATGCCGCCATTGGGCGAGATCACGCGGGCATAATCGCCTTCGACAAAGCCCTGCTCCGCCCATATTTTCGTCGGCAGATAGAGGAAATTCGTGCCCCGGATTTGCCGCAGCCAAGCGTTCTGGCTGCCCCAGGAGTGATACATATCCATCGGGCGCTGGGTGATCGCATGCACCGGATAGCCCCATCCTGTCGCCTCCAGATCGCCAAACGGCGGATGCCAGACCGGCAGCGGGTCCATCGCCAGCTTCAACCGTTCGCGCAGATGATCCGGCGGCTGGATCGGCCCCAGACCTTCGGCGGCGGCCTGAAACTTGCGCATCGGTTCCGACCATATCGAAAACAGATAGGGCTGCGGCGTCTCATACAGCGAGGTTTTCACCGCCCAATCCTGATAGGCCATGTTCCACGGCTTATAAAACGCGGCCTCCTCGGGGATATTCGCCTGATAGAAGCCACCATTGGCGATGTAGGCGGCAATCTGATCAGGGTTGGCCTCGCCCCGCCCTTCTGCCGTGCCATCGCCGCGAAAGCCGATCAGCGGACCAACGCCGGGGCGGCGGATGTGGTTGGTGATGTAATCCGCATAGTCGCGATACTTCGGGCTGCCATCGGCATTGACCATCGGCACCAGCCCCAGCCGCGCGCCCAGATCCAGCAAGACCGATTGGAAAGGCCGCACGTCGCGGTCAGGTTCCACCACCGGCCAGCGGATGCTATCCCCCGCCGCATCGGGTTCGGAAATCGGGCGATCCAGCAGGCTGATGCAATCGTGCCGCTCAAGATACGTGGTGTCCGGCAGGATCAGATCGGCATAGGCCACCATTTCCGACGCATAGGCATCGGAATAGATGATGCGCGGAATGATATATTCGCCATCGGGGCCCTTGTCGGTCAGCATCTCCATGACACGGGCGGAGTTCATCGAGGAATTCCACGCCATGTTGGCCATGTAGAGGAACAGCGTGTCAATCCGGTAAGGGTCGCCGGCATGGGCATTGGGGATCAGCATATGCATCAGCCCATGCGCCGAAAACGGGTTTTCCCAGGTAAACGCCTTGTCGATCCGCGCGGGTGAGCCGTCTTCCTTCAGCGCCAGATTTTCCGGCCCGCGCACATAGCCCAGATGCGGACCAGACAGGGGCTTGCCGGGGGCGGTGACGAAATGCGGCGTCGGATGCGCCTCCATCGGTTTCGGATAGGGCGGCTTTAACCGATAGCCCCCCGGAACCTCGACCGTGCCGAGGACGATCTGCAACAGATGCAGCGCGCGGGCGGTCTGAAAGCCGTTGGAATGCGCCGAAATCCCGCGCATCGCGTGGAAAGATACCGGACGCCCCGGCATGGTGTCGTGGTGATCACCGCGAAAATCGGTCCACGGCTGCTTGATCTCAATCGCCTGATCAAACGCCACATGCGCGAGCTCCGCCGCCAGCGCCCGGATACGATCCGCCGCAATACCGCAGCGCGCCGCCACCGCCTCGGGGGCGTATTCGGCGGCCAGATAGCGTTCCGCCATATGCTGAAACACCGTGCGGTTGCCCTGATAGCTGGCCCCCAGATCGGGCTGCACGCCCCTGCCATCCCAAGGCGCAGGCATCCCAGTTTTGCGATCAATCACAAAGGGTTGGCTTTCGGCGTTCTTGGCGATCATGCCCTTTTCGGGGCCGTCTTCGACCACCAGCAGCGGCGCATTGGTATAGCGTGCGAGATAGTCCAGATCGACCTTGCCCGCCTCCAGCAGGCAATGGATTAGCGACAGGACCAGCAGCCCATCGGTGCCCGGCGTGATGCCCAGCCAGTCATCGGCCACCGCATTATAGCCGGTGCGAATGGGGTTGACGCCGATCACCCGCGCGCCCCGGGCCTTCAGCTTGCCCAGACCGATCTTGATCGGGTTGCTGTCGTGATCTTCGGCCACGCCGAACAGCACGAACAGCTTGGTGCGCTCCCAATCCGGCTGACCGAACTCCCAAAACGCGCCGCCGATGGTGTAAATTCCGCCGGCTGCCATGTTCACCGAACAAAACCCACCATGCGCCGCGTAATTCGGCGTGCCAAACGCCTGCGCCCACCAGCCGGTAAAACTCTGGCTCTGATCGCGCCCGGTGAAGAACGCCAGCTTCTCAGGCGCTGTCTCGCGCAACGGCTTCATCCATGACACGGCCAGCGCCAAAGCCTCGTCCCAGGAAATCTCCTCAAACGCGCCTGATCCCCTTGGCCCCACACGCCGCAAAGGCGCGCGCAAACGCGAGGGCGCCGTCACCTGCATGATGCCAGATGCACCCTTCGCACAAAGCACGCCCTTGTTGATCGGATGGTCGCGGTTGCCCTCGATATAGCTGACCCGACCTTCTTTCAGATGCACATTGATGCCACAGCGGCAGGCGCACATATAGCAGGTGGTCTTGCGGATTTCGTCAGACACAGGGGGAGAGGTGTCAATCTTCGGCTGAACTGTCATTGCTCCCCCTTCGGTGTTAGGCACAGTCTGGACGGAAGTTTTTCACCGAACAAGCCTGATTGCGACACGTGGTCGCGACAATCCTGCAAGTTTCGGAATAAACGCCGTCACACGGCAGAAAATTCAGAAAAACGCACCGGACCATGCGGTTACAGACCCGCCCGCAGCAACGCCAAGGCCTGTGCTGCAATCGTGCGCTCTTCCTCAGCCCCTACGATATGCACGGGCACATCCCCCGCCCAAGCCAAACCCGCTACAATCCGGCCCCGCACCAGCGCATCATTCTCGCCAATACCGCCGGTGAAGGCGATGGCATCTAGTCCGCCCATCGCCGCGATCATTGACCCCGCATGCCGCACCGCCCAATAGCAGAAATGATCCACCGCAAAAGCCGCCTCTGGCGTGCCCGCCGCGTGCAGGGCGCGCATATCACTATGCCCACCCAGACCGAGCAGCCCGCATTCCCGGTTCAGGATGCGCCCGGCACCCGCGATGCCATGCACCTCCGCCAGACGCAGCACCGCATTGCCGTCGATGCCCCCGGTCCGCGTGCCCATGGTGATGCCATCCAGCGGCGAATAGCCCATGGTTGTGGCCACCGAGGCCCCGTCCAGAATCGCACAAAGCGAGGCACCATTGCCCAGATGCAGCGCCAGCAGCCGCGCGGGCAACGCGCCCCGGTCCTGCAAATGCTGCACCAGCCCGCCATAGCTGATGCCGTGAAAGCCATAGCGCCGCAGCCCGCGCGCGCGCTCTTTCGCAGGCAAGGCATAGCTAACCGCCACATCGGGGTTGGTCGCATGAAACGCGGTGTCAAAGCTGACATATTGCGGCAGATCCGGCGCAAGTGCCGCCAGCGCCCGGATCGCCGTTAGATTGCCGGGGTTGTGCAAGGGGGCCAGCGGCACGCAAGCCTCGATCCCCGCAATCACCGCCTCTGTCACCCGCGCAGGCGCAACCAGCGCCTCACCGCCATGCACCACTCGATGCGCCGCCGCGGTCAGATCGACCAACCCCACGCCCTGCGCCGCCATCGCCTTGAACACCAGTTCCAAGGCCGCCTGATGATCCGCCGCTGCACAGTCCTGCGCCACCGCCCCCACCGTCAGCCGCCCCGCGCCGCCGATCTCAGTCACAGAGCCGGCCAGCACCGCCCGCAAGCCCGCATCAAACACCGCAAGCTTGATCGAGGATGATCCGGCATTGACCACCAACAGCATTTACAGCACCGCCTTGAGCAGCCCCAACGTGGCGAGCCCCCCCAGCAGCAGAATGGCAAAGCGGCGGAAATCCTGCGGATCGGTGTTCAGAAAATGCCGCGATCCCAGCCAGTTGCCCAGGAATGTCAGAGGCAGCGCCGCCAAAGACGCCCAAAGCGTATCCCATGTCACCAGCCCGTGCCACCAATACAACGGCGCGGAATACAGATCGAGCAGCGGGAAAAACGCGATCAGCGTGGCGCGAAACGTCGCCGCCTGCATCGGTTGCGCCGCAAAGAACGCCGCAATCGGCAAGCCGCCCATCCCTGGCGCATTGGCAAGGCCGGATACCACCCCCGCCGCCAGATTGCCCGCGCCCCGCACCTCGGCCCGCAGCCGCCATCCGGCCAGCAACACGCCACACATCACCAGAATATAGACCGAAATCACCGCCCGCGCCGCTTCTTCGCTGATGCCGGTCAGCGCCCACAGCCCCAGCGGCAGGCCCACCATCGCCCCCGCCAGCATCAGCCAGACCCTGCGCCAATCGACATCCGCGCCGATCCCCCGCGCGGCTTGCAGGCTCATCGCGGTTTCCAGGATCACCACCACGGCGACAAAAAGCAGCGGATTGGTGACAACGCCCGAAGCCGCAATCACCATCGCCGAATAACCAAAGCCGGAATAGCCCCGGATGAAGGCCGCCACCAGAATGGCACACCCCATCCAGAGGCTTGCGCCCAGCCCCAGATCAAATGGCATCAAACCACCTGCTTGCGCATATCGCTGGCGGAAATCCCCGCCACCGCCACAGGTTTCTTCATCGCATCGCGGCGGAACGGCTCACCCAATTCCTGATTGATCATCGCCTCGATCAGCGTGGTCTTGCCCGCCTTCTGATCCTCAATCGCCTTGCGCAGTGCGGCCGTCAACTCGTCCATCGTGCGCGCCACCACGCCTTGCAGCCCGCAAGCCTTGGCGATGCCCGCATAGGACACCTGCGTGTCCAACTCGGTGCCGACAAAGTTGTCATCATACCACAGCGTCGAGTTGCGCTTCTCAGCGCCCCATTGATAGTTGCGGAACACCACTTGCGTGATCGCTGGCCATTCCCCCCGGCCAATCGCCGTCAGTTCCGTCACCGCGATGCCAAACGCGCCATCGCCCGAGAAGCCCACCACCGGCACATCCGGGCAGCCGATCTTCGCGCCCACAACCGCAGGCAAGCCATAACCGCAAGGCCCGAACAGGCCGGGGGCGAGATATTTCCGCCCCTGCTCAAACGTCGGATAAGCATTGCCAATCGCGCAGTTGTTGCCGATATCGCTCGAGATGATCGCCTCTTTCGGCAGCGCCGCCTGAATGGCCCGCCACGCCATACGGGGGCTCATCCATTCGGGCTTATCCGCCCGCGCGCGCTGGTTCCAAGTGGTGCCCGGATCGTCTTCTTCATGATCCATGCTGGACAGCGCCTGCGCCCAAGCCGATTTGGTCTGTGCGATTTTCGACTTGCGCTCGGCCCGTCCGGCATCGCCCGCGCCCGCATGCAGACGCGCCAAAATGCCCTCGGCGACCTTTTTTGCGTCGCCGACGATCCCGACAGTTACCTTTTTGGTCAACCCGATCCGATCGGGGTTGATGTCGACTTGAATGATCTTGGCCGTCTTGGGCCAGTAATCCAGCGCGTAGCCCGGAAGCGTTGAGAACGGATTAAGCCGGGTTCCCAAACACAATACCACATCTGCAGCAGAAATCAACTCCATCCCGGCCTTTGAGCCGTTGTAGCCCAACGGCCCCGCGAACAACGGATGGCTGCCGGGGAAGGCGTCGTTGTGCTGATAGCCGACACAAACCGGCGCATCCAACCGTTCGGCCAGCGCCATGCTGGCCGGAATAGCCCCGCCCAACACCACACCCGCGCCGTTCAGGATCACCGGAAACTTCGCAGAGGAAAGCAAATCCGCCGCCGCCTGCACCGCCGCCTCACCGCCCGCAGGCCGCTCAAACTCCACAATCGCCGGCAGGTCGATGTCGATCACCTGAGTCCAGTAATCGCGCGGCATGTTGATCTGCGCCGGGGCCGAGGCCCGCTTGGCATTGATGATCACCCGGTTCAGCACCTCAGCCACACGGGACGGGTCGCGGACTTCTTCCTGATAGGCGACCATATCCTTGAACAAAGCCATCTGCTCGACTTCCTGAAAGCCGCCCATGCCAATGGTCTTGTTCGCCGCCTGCGGAGTCACCAACAGCAGCGGCGTGTGGTTCCAGTAAGCCGTCTTCACCGCCGTCACAAAGTTGGTGATCCCCGGCCCGTTCTGCGCGATCATCATGCTCATCTTGCCAGAGGCCCGCGTATAGCCATCCGCCATCATCCCGCCCGAACCTTCATGCGCGCAATCCCAGAAGGTAATCCCCGCGCGCGGAAACAGATCAGAAATCGGCATGAACGCCGAGCCGATGATGCCGAACGCATGTTCAATGCCATGCATTTGCAGCACTTTGACAAAGGCTTCTTCCGTGGTCATCCGCATGGGGGCTCTCCTTCAAGGCAGAAATGGCTGATGCACTTCTACTCCGGCCCAATAAAGCCCATAGGGCCAGAGCCTACCCCGCCATAAGTCCAGAAACTCTTGCGCCGCTCGTCTAGTCGCAGGCGACGTAGCGCAGCGCGCCCGGCATGGCTTCGACACCATACTCGCGCCGGATCAGCACCTTGCCACCGTCCTGCACATCCAGCACCTGATCCAGCTGCCAGGCTTGGCCCTCACCGCTGAAGTCAAACGTCGCCTCCAGCCGCGTGGGCGTCGTGGATTTCACCGCAGCCAGCGTCGCGCGCGACTCGTAGAATTTCAGCGTTGTCGCATCAATCACCAACAGCCCCTTGGCAATCGACGGATCGGCGGTGCATTCATTGGCCGCAAGCCCCCACCGCCCCTGTATCGCAATGGGAATTGTCGTCGAATCCGAGCTTTGGGTGTCCTCGGGCATACAAGCCGCCAAAGCCAACGGCAGCACCAACAGCGCAAAACGGGTCATATCCATCTCCTTCTTCACAGAAGGCAAACCACGCGCGCGCGATCGGGTTCCGCTTTCCGCCGCCCTATACGCCGCGTATCGCCCGCCCGATCCGCGCAATCCCCTCAGGGATCCTCGCCGGGGCAATCGAGGAATAGCCCAGCCGATAGAAATTCCGTGGCGCCTGATCGGGCGCAAAAAATGCCCGCCCCGGCTCGATCAACACGCCCTCCGCGCGCAAGCCCTCGGCCAGCCGTTCGGTATCCACCCCCGCAGGCGCGCGCATCCAGAAACTCGAGCCGCCAAAGCCACCCTGCCCCGCCACCGTCAGCCCATGCTCGCGGATCGCCTCCTCCATCACCTGGCGTCGCCGCCGATAGGCATTGCGCATCCGGTTGATCAGCGCATCGTAATGCCCAAGCGACAGGAAATACGCCACCGTGCGTTGAATATGCCCCGGCGGATGCCGCAACATCATCAGCCGCAACGCCCGCGCCTCCCGAATAAAGCTAGCCGGACCAACAAGATAGCCCAGCCGCATCCCCGGAAACACGCTCTTGCTGAACGACCCGGCATAAATCACCCGCCCCTCGCTATCGAGCGACTTCAGCGCAGGTGAGACCGGCTTCAGAAACGACATCTCGAATTCATAGTCATCCTCGACAATCACGAAATTCTCCGCCGAGGCTGCCTCCAGCAAAGCCAACCGCCGTTCCAGCGGCATCGTCGCGTTGGTCGGGCATTGGTGGCTGGCGGTGGTAAACACCACATCCACCCCCGCAGGCACCCGGTCAGGCGGCAAGCCGTCGGCGTCCACATCCACCGCAATGATCTGCGTCCCCGAAGGCTCCAACACGCCCCTCAACCCCGAATAGCCCGGATTTTCCACCACCGCACGCCGCCCCGCACCCAGCAGCACGGCGGTGGTGATCCACAGCGCGTTCTGAGCGCCCATCGTCAGCAGCACCTCATCCTCGCGCGCGGCAATCCCCCGGCGCGGCAGGATCGAGCGCAACAGATGCTCGATCAACAACGGATCATCGCGGTCATACATGTCGCTGGTCAACGCCGCGAAATCCTTGCGCCCCAGTGCGCGCAAAGCACAGAGCCGCCAGTTCTGGTGATCAAACAGGCTGGCGTCCGCCTGCCCATAGATGAACGGATAGGGGTAATTCTCCCAATCGAGCGGCCGCTTGACCGTCGCCAGCCCGGAAAACCGTGCGCCCGTCAGCGCGGCGAAATCCACCCCCTCGGCGCGCGGCGCGCGGGCAGGCAACTCTGGCGCACGCGGCGCGTTTTCCGAGATGAAATACCCCGACCGCCCGCGCGCCATCAGGTAATCGGCGCTGACAAGTTCGGCATATGACAGCGTCACGGTGATCCGCGAAATCCCCAGATGCTCGGCCAGCCCCCGCGACGACGGCATCTTCTGCCCCGCCCGAAACCGCCCCGACAACACCCCTTCCGTCACCATCTGCCGGATACGTTGCTGCAACGTGCCGCGCGCGGCGGGCGGCAAGACAAAAGCTTCGGCAGGGATCGACATTCTGGCCTCATTCCAGATCAGCTCTGGACTTATAGGCTGAGTGCAGCGGCGGAATGTCAAGCACCTGCATCGCCTTTTGGCGCTTGGTCATCCTCTCTGCTCAAATATCCCCGCCGGAGGCTCCTTACCCAAATGTCGGATGCCTCCGGCGGGGATATTTGAGCAGAGAGGATGAACCAAACACAAAGCCCCGCACCATTTCGGGCGCGGGGGCTAAAAGGCGCAAATTTTAACTAAAGTTTAGCCAAACACCGTCGTCAGCGCGTTATCAATCGCCCCGGTGATCTGGTCGATATCGTCCGCCGTGGCGATCAGCGCGGGCGACAGGCACAGGGTGTTGTTCAGGCCGGGGATCGAACGGTTGGTCATGCCAATGATCACGCCCTGCGCGTTGCAGGCGGCCACGACGGCAGCGACTTTTTTCTCGTCCATCGGCTCCTTGGTCACACGGTCTGCCACCAATTCCGCGCCGCAGAACAGTCCCTTGCCGCGCACATCGCCGATGACCTTGTGCTTTTCCATCAGCGCGTTGAGGTTATCAATCACCCGCGCGCCCATCTTCAGAGTGTTGTCGAGCAAGCCCTCGTCCTCGATGATCCGCATATTCTCCAGCGCCGCAGCGGGCCCCGCCGTGCAGCCGCCGAAGGTCGAGATATCGCGGAAATACGACAGATGATCGCCCGCATCCTTAAACATGTCGAACACGGCTTCCGTCGTCACGGTGCAGGAAATCGCCGCATAGCCCGAGGCCACACCCTTCGCCATCGTCACGAAATCCGGCTTGATGCCGTAGTGCTGATAGCCAAACCAGGTGCCGGTGCGGCCCACGCCGCAGACCACTTCGTCGATATGCAGCAGGATGTTGTATTTCTTGCAGATTTCCTGAACCCGCTCCCAGTATCCAACCGGAGGCGTGATCACGCCACCGCCTGCGGTCACAGGCTCCAGCACCAGCGCGCCAATGGTGTCAGCGCCTTCGCGCAGAATGACTTCCTCGATCGCATCCGCCGCACGCTCGCCGTAGTTCTCGACATCCCATTGTTTGCGATACTCAAGGCAGTGCGGCACCATCACGAAGCCATCCGGGTAAGGCCCGTATTGGATCGCACGCTCTGCCTGACCGCTGGTAGCCAGCGCGCCAATCGTGGTGCCGTGATAATCGCGCTCGCGATACAGGATCTTCCACTTCTTGCCGCCGTGATGCTTGTGCGCGATCTGGCGCACCATCTTGTAGACCTTCTCGTTCGCCTCGGACCCCGAGTTCGAATAGTAAACCCGGCTCATCCCCGGCATTTTCGAGATCAGCTTTTCCGCGAACAAAGCACCGGGGATCGAACCACCCACGCCCGCGAAATAGTTCATTTTCAACAAAGTATCGCGCACCGCATTGGCGATGCTTTCGCGCCCGTAGCCGACATTCACCGTCCAGACCGCCCCCGACACCGCGTCGATGAATTCCTTGCCGCGCGCGTCCCAGACCCGCAGGCCCTTGCCCTCGACGATGATGCGCGGATCGACATCCGGCGTCTCATAGCCCTTGTGCTGGCTCAGATGGTGCCAGACATGCGCCTTGTCGGCGGCAACCACCGCAGAAATGTCATTGGCGTTGGTATAGCCTTCCATGATCCGACCTCATTCCAGATTGGCCGCAAAGGCGGCGTGATTTGGCGCCATGATCGGGGATTGCGGCGCAACCTCTTATGTCCAGACCATATGCGCCGATAAGGCCAGCGGCACCCTATGCCGTTTCCACATGCCCCCATGCCTTCTTCTCGTTTCCATGGTCCCGCGCAATCGGCTAAACCTTGCCGAAAAAGGGGAAAGCCATGGGCCGGTCTGTCATCGTTCACGAGAATTTCCTGCGCCGCGTCGCCGCCCGCGATTTCCCGCAAGGTGCGGCTCCCTCTGGCCCACTGCCCCCCGAAGACGCCGTCGCCGCCTACCGCGCCGCCTGCACCTCCCGCGCGCTGGATCGCACCTCGCGTGAGATGCAGCGGCAGGGCAAAGGGTTCTACACCATCGGCTCCTCGGGTCATGAAGGCCTTGCCGCCGTAGCCCTCGCCCTGCGCCCCACCGATATGGCCTTCCTGCACTACCGCGACGCCGCCTTCCAGATCGCCCGCGCGGGGCAAGTGCCGGGGCAAACCATCGCCTATGACATGCTGCTCAGCTTCGCAGCGTCGTCCGAAGACCCGATCTCAGGCGGGCGTCACAAGGTTCTGGGCAGCAAAGCGCTGAACATCCCGCCGCAAACCTCGACCATCGCGAGCCACCTGCCGAAAGCCGTGGGCGCTGCCTATGCGATTGGCGCTGCCAAGAAAAACCGCCCCGAACATGCCGAACTCCCCGATGATGCTTTGGTCTATTGCAGCTTCGGCGATGCTTCCGCCAACCATTCCACCGCCCAAGGGGCGTTCAATGCTGCAGGCTGGACCTCCTATCAATCCATCCCGCTGCCGCTGCTGTTCGTCTGCGAAGACAACGGCATCGGCATTTCCACCAAAACCCCCACCGGCTGGATCGCCAATTCCTTCCGCCACCGCCCCGGCCTGAAGTATTTCCACGCTAATGGCCTTGATATCTACGACACCTTCAAGGTCGCACAGGAAGCCACCGATTACGTCCGCAGCCGCCGCAAACCCGCCTTCCTGCATCTGAAAACCATCCGCCTTTACGGCCACGCCGGGGCCGACATGCCCACCACCTACCTGCCGCGCGAAGAAGTCGAGGCCGAAGAGGCGCACGATCCCCTCCTGCACATGGTCCGCCAACTCGACGCCAGCGGCGCGCTTCCGGCAGCCGAGGCACTCGCGATCTACAACGACACCGCCGACCGCATCACCCGCATCGCCACCGAGGCCACCACCCGCCCGCATCTGAAAACCGCCGCCGATGTGATGGCTTCGATCATCCCGCCGAAACGCCCCTGCAAGCCCACGAACGGCCCCACGCCCGAAGCTCGCGCGGCAGCCTTCGGCGGCGATCTGAAACAGATGGACGAGCCGCAAATCATGTCGCGCCTGATCAACTGGGCACTGACCGACCTCATGCTGACCCACCCGGAAATCGTGATGATGGGCGAAGATGTGGGCCGCAAGGGCGGCGTCTATGGCGTCACCCAAAAGCTGACCCAGCGCTTTGGTGCCGCCCGGATGATCGACACCCTGCTGGATGAACAAAGCATCCTTGGCCTTGCCATCGGCATGGCGCAGAACGGCTTCATCCCCTTCCCGGAAATCCAGTTCCTCGCTTATCTGCACAACGCCGAAGACCAGTTGCGCGGTGAGGCCGCCACTTTGCCGTTCTTCTCCAACGGCCAATACTCCAACCCAATGGTGCTGCGCATCGCGGGCCTTGGTTATCAAAAGGGTTTTGGCGGCCATTTCCACAACGACAATTCCGTCGCCGTGCTGCGCGACATCCCCGGCCTGATCCTCGCCGTGCCCTCAAACGGGGCCGATGCCGCGAAAATGCTGCGCGAATGTGCGCGGCTAGCACGCGAGGAACAGCGCCTTGTCGTCTTTCTCGAACCCATCGCGCTTTATCCGATGCGCGATCTGCATGGCGAGAAAGACGGCCTATGGATGCAGCGCTACCCCGCCCCGGATGAGGTCATTGCCTTCGGTGAAGTCGGCCAGCATGGCGACGGCCAAGATCTCGCCATCGTCACCTTCGGCAACGGCACTTATCTATCGCAGCAAGCTTTGCCGCAGATCGAGGCAGCAGGCGTCAAAGCCCGCATCATTGACACCCGTTGGTTGTCGCCTTTGCCGAAAGACGCGCTGACCAAAGCCACCAAAGGCTGCAAACACATCCTGATCGTGGACGAGACCCGCCACTCCGGCGGCGTCGCCGAGGCACTGATGGCGCATTTCCACGAGGTTTCCCCAGCGAAACTCGCCCGCCTCACCGCGACCGACAGTTTCATCGCCACCGGCCCCGCGTATGCCGCCACAATGCCCAGCGCCGCCAGTATCACCGCCGCCGCATTGGATTTGTGCAAATGAGAAAAGCCGTCCTGATCTGCCCCGGCCGTGGCACCTATACCAAGACCGAACTCGGCAGCCTTACCCGCTTCCTCGACCGCAATCTGCTGGCGCATTTCGACGCCCGCCGCACGGCACTAAATCAAGAAACCCTGACTGCACTCGATAGTGCCGCCAGCTATTCGGTATCGAAACACACCCGCGGCGACAATGCCTCGGCGCTGATCTATGCCTGCACTCTGGGCGATAGCCTCGCCCTGCAAGGCGTTGAAATCGTGGCCGTTACCGGAAATTCGATGGGCTGGTATTCCGCCCTTGCCTGCTCCGGCGCACTCACCCCGCAGAACGGCTTTGAACTGGTCAACACCATGGGCACGTTGATGCAGCAAAGCCTGATCGGCGGCCAGATCATCCATCCGTTTATGGACGAAAACTGGCACCCGAACCCCGCCCGCAAAGCCGAACTGCTGCGCATTGCTGCCGAGATCAACACCCGCCCCGATCACACCCTGACCCTTTCCATCGACCTCGGCGGTATGCTGGTGCTGGCAGGCAATGAAGCGGGCCTGAAAGCCTTTGAGGCCGCCGTTCCGCCCGAACAAGGCCGCTTCCCTATGCGCCTTGCCAATCACGCCGCCTTCCACACCGCCCTGCAAGCGCCCGTCGCCGCCCAAGGCCGCGCGGCGCTGCCGGAAAGTCTGTTCGGCCAACCACAAAAACCGCTGATCGACGGGCGCGGCCAGATCTGGTGGCCGCGTGCCGCCCGCAAAGCCGACCTCTACGACTACACCCTCGGCCATCAGGTGACGGAACCCTACGACTTCACCGCCGCCATCCGCACCGCCGCGCGCGAATTCGCCCCCGACCTGTTCATCATCGCAGGCCCCGGCACGACCCTTGGCGGCGCGGTGGCGCAATGCCTGATCCTGTCGCATTGGCAAGGCATGGCAAGCAAACAGGATTTCCAATCCCGCCAAGCCGCCACGCCCATGCTGATCTCGATGGGCCTGCCCGAACAGCGCGCTCTGGTAGTCTGAAGTCACCCCCACCTTGGACGGGAAAAGCAAACTCTCCAGTGGAGAGTTTGCCCCGGCCACAGAGAAACGGCTCGGTAAACCGGTTCCGGTATCCTTGTCAGAGGGCCGCGCCCGCCGGGTCGGGCGCGGCCCGGTGGCTTGGGGCCACCGGGGTTCAAACTGAAACCGCCCGCATGGCAAGTGCAAAGCACTCGCCACCCCTTGCTAAGCCGCCCCGGACTTGATCCGGGGCCTCTTGGTATTGCGCGCAAACCTTAACAGTCAATGAATCACCCTTTGCTAACTCATTGATTTAATTCACGCGATTTTTTGTCCACGCGTGGACACATCCTGCGCCGCGATATGCTCGGCCAGATAGTCAGCATCGTGCCAGACCCCCCAGATGAACGGCGAGGCCCGGCGCGACAGCCACGGCAGCCCCAGAAAATACAGCCCCGGCACCGTCGAGATGCCACGATCATGCGCAGGCCGCCCCTGCTCGTCAAAGGCCGGAACCTTCAGCCAGCCATAATCCAGCCCAAACCCGGTCGCCCAGATGATCGAAGTCACCCCCTCCGCCGCCAGATCCAGTGCCCGGATCGGATTGCTCACACAATCCGGCTCTGGCCCGATCACCTTGGCCTCCTCCTCCAGCGGCAAATCGAGGCCCTTCTCAGCCGCGTAAGCATCGGCCAGCGCCAGCGTGGCGAGATAATTCTCATTCCCCGCCCGCACATTCCGCCCCAGATCGTCGCCAACCGCCAGCACCCCATCCTGATACTGACCAACCCGCCCCAGCAGCGTCATCCCCCGAGCCGCAAGCTCGTGGAAATCCACCGTATGCCCGCCCCGCGCACCCGAAACCGCAATGGTGACATGCTCGGTCCCCGGCGCCTTCACCTTCTGATCCCACTGCCCCAACACACCCAGCCACCAGCAGAAATCCTTCCCGCGATAGGCGCGTGGCGGGCGGTCATGCGGGCCGACCGAGAGGAACACCTTCTTCCCTGCCCGCATCAATTCATCCGCAATCTGCGACCCCGAAGACCCCGCCCCCACGACCAGCACCGCGCCTTCCGGCAACTGGCCGGGATTGCGGTAAGCATTGGAATGCATCTGCACGACCCCCGCGCTTTCCGGCACCAAGGTCGGGATCAGCGGCTTCTGAAACGGCCCCGTCGCCACCACCACATTGCGCGCCTCGATCCGGCCCTGCGATGTCTCGGCCACAAACCCATCGCCCGAAGGCTCCAGCGAAGTCACCTCCACCCCGCAGCGGATCGGGGCGGCGATCTTTTCGGCCACCGCCTCAAAATAGGCCGCAATCCGCTCTTTCGGGGCAAAGGCATCCGGGTCCAGATCGTCAAAGGTCAGGATCGGGAAGCGGTCATGCCAAGCCGGGCCATTCGCCACCAGCGAATCCCAACGCTCGCTCCGCCAACGCTCGGCAATCCGGTGCCGCTCCAGCACCAGATGGCTTTGCCCGCGCGCGCCAAGCTGGGCGCTCATCGCAAGCCCGGCCTGTCCGCCACCAATGATCAGCGTGTCAATTTTCTCGGTCGGCATCGCGGCATCCTTTGCATCTGGCAGGCCCCTAAACTTAGCGTGAGGGCGCTTTCCTGTGGTCTAGGCCAGAGCGTCACAGGCGAAAATAAGGATTTCATGCAGCATTGATTAGGCTAAGCCCAAAGACCCGCCGCAGATCGACTTAAGCCCTTCCTAAGCAAAGCTGAGCAAAACACTGATAGCCCCGCGTCGCAGTTTGGGGCAAAACTCAAGGTCAAATCCCTCAGCCGCGAGCCAGCCATGAACCAACATCACAGCCTGACCCCCGCCGCCGAGTTGCACGCCAATGTCGCGGTGCCGTTCCATCAGGCCCATGCGATGCCCAAGTCGCTCTATACCTCCGAGGCGTTTCTGGCAGCCGAGCAAAAACACATCTTCGCGCAGGATTGGCTTTGTGCGGGTCGCGCCGAAACCCTTGCCAACCCCGGCGATTATCTGACCATGCAGATCGCGGGCGAGCCTGTGATCGTGCTGCGTGACCGCGACGGCGACATCCGCGCCATGTCCAACGTCTGCCGTCACCGCATGTCCACCCTGCTGCAAGGCCGGGGCCATACCCGCGCCATCATCTGCCCCTATCATGCCTGGACCTATAATCTCGACGGTTCCTTGCGCGGGGCCGCCGCGATGAACCAGAACGAGGGCTTCTGCAAAGAGCAGCTTTCCCTGCCGCAAATCCGCTGCCAGGTCTGGCAAGGCTGGATCATGGTCAGCCTGAATCCCGACGCCGAAGACCCCGAGACCAAACTCGCCGGGGTGCGCGATCTTATCCCCAATCTCGATATGTCCACCTATACCGAGACCTATCAGGAAAGCTTCAACTGGGCGACCAACTGGAAGGTGCTGGCCGAGAATTTCATGGAATCCTACCACCTGCCGATGTGTCACGCGGGCACCATTGGCGGTGCGTCAAAACTGGATGAGATGATCTGCCCCGAAGGCACCGAGGCCTTCAACTATCACTGGATTCTGAAAAACGATTCCGTCCCCCTCGCGCTCGCGCATCCGGCGAACACCTCCCTACAAGGTGACGACCGCCGCAAGACTTGGCTGTTGGCGATCTACCCGTCGCTGCTGATCACCCTCACCCCCGGTTATTTCTGGTATCTGTCGCTGACACCCGACGGCCCCGGTCGCGTCAACGTGCTTTTCGGCATGGGAATGAGCGCCGATTGGCTCGCCGATCCCGAAGCCGCTGCCCACCTCGCTAAGGTCAAAGCCCTGCTCGACGATGTGAACATCGAGGACAAAGGCTGCACCGAGAAAGTCTATCGTGGCCTGCT
Source organism: Cypionkella sinensis (assembly GCF_042646385.1). NCBI lineage: Bacteria > Pseudomonadati > Pseudomonadota > Alphaproteobacteria > Rhodobacterales > Paracoccaceae > Cypionkella > Cypionkella sinensis. Next base: position 1,266,700 of record NZ_JBHRTO010000001.1, read on the forward strand.
CTCAGGCATGGCCAGCCCCGGCCCTCTCAGCCACCTCGAGCGGCCTAATTACGAATTCGCGCAATACCTTGCCAGCCGCATCCCTGCTTAACACCCTACAGGAAACCCCATGTCCATCACCCGATACCGCAAGTTCAACACCAAAGTCACCTATCCCGAACAGAACCTCGACAACGACCTGTGCCATCTGGTTGCCACCCGCGGCGGCACCACGCTCTATTTCCGCGGTGCCTGCCCGCAGGATCTGGATACCGCCGTCAACCTCGGCAGCCATGATCCCGCCGAGCAGACCCATAAGGTGATGAGCAATATCAAACAGATGATCGAAGAAGCCGGTGGCCGGATGGAGCATCTGGTGAAACTGGTGGTCTACCTGACCGATGTGCGCCACCGTGAACCCGTCTATCGCGTGATGGGCGAATATATCAAAGGCGTGCATCCGGTCTGCACTGGCCTGACCGTCGTCGCCCTCGCGCGCCCCGATTGGCTGGTGGAAATCGACGCCACCGCCGTGATCCCGGATTGATCCCAAAGCCGGGGGTTTCACACCCCCGGACCCCCGTGGAGTATTTCTGCCAAGATGAAGCCAAACCCTTCATTCGCCTTGGCGAAAATACTCTCGGGGGTCCGGGGGCAGACAGCCCCCGGCCTTGCAGAAATAGGCCCAACATGACCTTCTCGCTGATCGCCCGCTGCGCAAAAACCGGCCAGTTCGGCATGGTGATTTCCTCGTCCTCACCCGCCGTCGCCGCCCGCTGCGCCCATACCCGCGCGGGCGTGGGGGCTGTTGCCAGCCAGAACATCACCGATCCGGCGCTCGGCCCCTTGCTGCTGGATGCCCTTGCACGGGGCAAACCCGCAGATCAGGCTTTGGCCAGCGTCACCCAAGGCCGCGAGCATATCGACTACCGTCAGCTTCTGGTGATCGACACAGCAGGCCGCACCGCCATCCATTCCGGCGCCCAGGTGCTTGGCAACTGGGGTGAAGCGCAGGGCTCCGATTGCGCCAGCGGCGGCAATCTTTTGGCCAATGCGAGCATCCCTAGCGCGATGATCGCAGGGTTTGAAACCACCACCGGCCACCTTGGCGACCGGCTGATCGCGGCGCTCAACGCAGGTCTGGCGGCGGGTGGCGAGGCTGGCCCGGTGCATTCCGCAGGGATGAAGATTGCGGATAAGCTCGACTGGCCGCTGGTCGATCTGCGCATCGACTGGTCCGACAGCCCGATTGAAGACCTCGCCGCCGCTTGGGCCGTCTACCGCCCACAAATGGCAGCCTATGTCCAGCGCGCGCAAGACCCGACGCTAGCCCCATCCTACGGCGTGCCCGGAGACGAATAGACCCACGACGCATAAACCAGCGACGCAAAGGCCTATCGCGAATAGATTTGCGCCAGATATCGCAATATGCTTAGCCTGTTCCTAACCCAACACCCGGAACAGCCCCAATGCCCTTGCGATTCACCCTGCGCCAGTTGGAATATCTCGTGGCCGTCGGCGATAGCGGCTCGATTGCGATGGCTGCCGAGAAGGTCAACGTCTCCAGCCCATCAATCTCAGCGGCGATCTCGCAGCTTGAGGCCGAATTCGGCCTCGCCCTGTTCGTGCGCAAACACGCCCACGGGCTGTCGCTGACCCAAGGCGGCAAGCAATTCGTCGCCCAAGCCAAACAAGTGCTGGCCGAGGCCGCGAAACTGAACGAACTCGCCAATCAGATCACCGGCAAAGTGCGCGGCCCCCTTAGTGTCGGCTGCCTTGTCACCTTCGCGCAAATGGTCCTACCGCAACTGCGCCACAGCTTCATCCAAGCCTACCCCGAGGTCGATTTCACGCAAGTTGAACACAATCAGGTTGAGATTTTCGCGGCCCTGCGCTCAGCCAAGCTCGACATCGCCCTGACCTATGATCTTGATATTCCATCTGATCTTAGCTTCATCCCGCTGGTCACCCTGCCGCCCTATGCGGTGATGCCACCCAACCATCCGCTGGCCAGCCGCGACCAGGTCACCCCGCGCGATCTGTCCGAATATCCGATGATCCTGCTCGATCTGCCGTTGTCCTCGGATTACTTTCTGTCGCATTTCACCGCCAACGCCCTGCGCCCGCATATTGTCGAGCGCACCCGCGACATGGGGGTGATGCAATCCATGGTCGCCAATGGCTTTGGCTATTCCATCGCCAACATCCGCCCGCTGACCGACGCCGCACCAGATGGCCGCCGCCTGCGCTACATTCCCCTGACCGGATCGGTGCGCCCGATGAAGCTGGGGCTGGCACTTGCCGAAGGCGCTGGCATCTCGCTGACCGTGCAGGCCTTCATCGACCACGCCCGCGCCGAGATCACGCTGAACTCTACCCCCGGCCTGCATCTGACCGTGCCGCGCAGCAGCTAAGGGAAAACCTAAGTCAGGCTTTGTCATCGCGTGCTTTACCGCAAGGCCAAGCTCGGCAAAGTGCCGCAACCCCACCCGAAAGGCCGGAAAATGCGCGATCCCCGCTATGACATTCTGTTTCAACCGCAACAGATCGGCCCGCTGACCGCTAAAAACCGCTTTTATCAGGTGCCGCATTGCAATGGCGCAGGCTATCGCGATCCGTCTGCGGCGGCAGCGATGCGTGGCATCAAGGCCGAGGGGGGCTGGGGCGTGATCTTCACCGAACAGACCGAGATGCACCACACCTCTGAAATCACCCCCTTCATCGAGTTGCGGCTGTGGGAAGACCAAGACATACCCGCCATCGCAAAAATGGCGGCAGCGATGAAAACCCACGGCGGGCTGGCGGGCATCCAACTGGCCTATTCCGGCATCAATGGTCCGAATTTCTACACCAAGGAAGTCCCGATGGCTGTCTCGCCCGGCCCGATCCGCACCTTTACCAATGACCCGGTGCAGGCGCGCGGGCTAGACAAGACCGACATCAAGAACCTGCGCCGCTGGTTTGTGAACGCCGCCAAACGATCCAAACTGGCGGGCTTCGATCTGATCTGCCTCTACGGCGCGCATGGCTTTGGCATCTTTCAACATTTCCTCTCACGCGCCACCAACCAGCGCAGCGACGAATACGGCGGCAGCCTTGAGAACCGCTCGCGTTTCGCCCGCGAGGTGATCGCCGATATGCGCGACGCCGTCGGCGACACCATGGCGCTGACCATGCGCGTCAGCCTTGATGAAAACATCGGCAACCTCGGCTTTTCCAACGCCGAATTGCGCGATTTCATCGCGATGAACGGTGATCTGCCCGACCTTTGGGATCTCGCCCAAGGCACTTGGGAAGATTGCTCTGGCCCGTCGCGCTTCAAGGAAGAAGCCGCCCAGCAAACCCTTGTGCAAGGCATCCGAGACCTCACCACCCGCCCCGTCGTCGGTGTCGGTCGCTTCACCTCGCCCGATGTGATGGCGAAAATGATCCGCCAAGGCACGCTGGATTTCATCGGCTGCGCCCGTCCCTCGATTGCCGATCCGTTCCTGCCCAAAAAGATCGAGGAAGGCCGCATCGAAGACATCCGCGAATGTATCGGCTGCAATATCTGCGTCACCGGCGACATGACGCAAAGCATCTCGCGCTGCACCCAGAACCCGACCTTCATGGAGGAATGGCGCAAAGGCTGGCACCCCGAACGCATGAATGCCAAGGGCGCAAGCCAGAACGTGCTGATCGTGGGCGCAGGCCCCGCCGGGCTGGAGGCCGCCCGCGCCCTGTCTTTGCGCGGCTATGACGTGGCCTTGGCCGAGGCCGGAACCACCTTGGGCGGGCGCGTCGCCAAAGAGCGCCTGCTGCCGGGGCTTTCCGCCTGGGGTCGGGTTGCCGATTACCGCGCCTATCAGATCAGCCAGCGTCCGAATATTGAGACCTATTTCGACAGCCGCCTGAGCGCCGACGATATCCTCGCCTTCGGCTTCCAGAACATCGCCATCGCCACCGGGGCGCTGTGGCGGGCCGATGGCGTGGCGCGAATGCATGTCGAAGCAATCCCCAACAGCGGCATGCAGGTCTTCACGCCGGATGATCTGATGGCAGGCCGCTTGCCGAAAGGTCGTGTGACGGTGTTTGACGACGATCACTACTACATGGGCGGCGTGCTGGCCGAGCTTCTGGCGCAACAAGGCTGCGATGTGACGCTGATCACCCCATCGGCCTATGTGTCAGACTGGACACTGAACACCCTCGAGCAAGGCGCGATCCACCGCAGGCTGGCCGCGGCGGGAGTGAAAATCACCCTCAACACCGGCCTGATCTCGATGCAGCCGCAAAGCATAACCACCGCTTGCGTCTACACAGGCGCTGAAACCCAAACCGAAACCGACGCCGTGGTGATGGTGGCCAGCCGCACATCGCAAGACCAACTCTACCGCGACCTGCAAGCCCGCGCGGCCGATTGGGCCGACGCTGGCATCCTGTCGGTCAAACTGATCGGCGACGCCAACGCCCCCGGCCCGATCGCCTGGGCCACCTACGCAGGCCACCGCTATGCCCGAGAACTCGACACCCCCGATATCGGCGACGCCCTGCCCTTCCGCCGCGAAGTCACCGCCTTGCAGGATTAGGTGCGCGGCAAAGCCGCTTCTTCTTGGCTTAAATACTCCCGCCGGAGGCTTCTGCGGCATATGTCGGATGCCTCCGGCGGGAGTATTTAAGCCAAGATGAAAGCCCGGAACCAGCGGCCAAGACCCGGCACGGGGCGAGGCCGCCGGGGCGGGACGCAATCTTGATCTGGAAACTCAGGAGGCCAGCGGTTCGGTCAAGACCTGCGCTGCCACAGCCCCCGAGCGCAGCATGTCGGCCAAGGTCAGCGATTCAATCAGCAGCAGGTAAGACCAGAAAATATCGGCGAACACCTTGCGGATGCGGCAGCTTTCCTCGTCCACACAATCTTCGCAGCGCTGATAGGCCCGGCGCGAGAGACACGGCAGCGGCGCAATCGGCCCGTCGATCAGCCGCAGCAGTTCCGAAATCGAAATCTCAGCTGGCGGTTTGATCAGTTGATAGCCGCCCGAGCGCCCACGGGTCGAGGCGATGATGCCCGCATTGCGCACTTCCAGAAGAATATGCTCGAGAAACCGCTTCGGCGTACCAGAGCGTTTGGCGATCGCTTCGATCGTCAAGGCCTCGGGCGTCGCCTGCGCCGCCGCATCCGCCAGCACCAACAGCGCTTTCAGGGCATATTTCATTTTTTGTGTAATCATGTCCAAGACCTAACTGGCGCTTAAAAAGGAATCAATCCGCGTCTGGCGGGTTTGCGAAAAATCTTGACAGCAAAGCTGAAACCCCCGGTGTAAAGCCTGCACAGGCAGTGCAAGCTGACAATCGCCGATGCGTTGCCTGCGCTGAAACCCCAGAAATTCCTGTGAAATCCGCCGCAACTGCCCATCCGAATCAATCACGATATATTTGGTAGATTAATAATGCTTTCGCGACTCACAAAAGCTTGATAACGTGACAGCACGATCCATCCAAAGCTGCACAGGATGCTCACATGTCACAAATGTTGTCACAGCGCCCGACACGGCGCGCCACTTATGTTGCTCTGGTGGTGTTTGGTCTGGCCTATCTTGGTGTGATGGCGATCATTTTCGCCCCCGAAGGTAGCCTCTCCAGCCGAAACCCGGTGATGTCGGCCCAAACCACCGAATAGCCACACTGATTGAACAAAACACTAAGGCAGGCCACAGCGGCCTGCCTTTTTTCATGGCCCCTATTGCGCGGCAATCTCGCGCGGCGCCATCAGAATCCGCTCTGTCACCGCCGACAGCGCCAAGGCCGCAGCCCCATGCGCCCAAAGCAGATCACCCCAGGCATGGATTTCAATCGGCGGGCGCGGCCTGCCAGTGTTGATCACCAGATTGTCCATCTCGGCCAAAGTCTCGGCGGCGTAGAGATAATCGAACTTCAGCCGCTCGCCCGACAGGATGATTAGCGCCGGATCGAACAGATTGACGACATTCGCCAACCCCACCGCCAGATAGCGCCCCGCCCGCCGAAAGATGCTGCGTGCCGTGGCATCACCTGCTTGCGCGTGATCATACAGGCTTTCCAGCAGCACCGAGATCGACTGCCCTTCGCGATGCCCCCAGTTCAGCGCCGTGGTCGCCTCGCGTGCCAGTGCATAATCGGCGACATAGGCCTCTAGGCAACCGCGCTGGCCACAGCGGCACAGGGCACCATCCAGTTGCACTTTGGTATGGCCCAACTCCATCCCCAGCCGCTGCGAGCCGCGATAAATCTTGTGGTTCATCACAAAGCCCATGCCGACGCCATGTTCAAACGTCACCACCGCGAAATCGGCCAGACTGCGGCCTGCGCCGAACCACAACTCGGCCAGAGCCACCAGATTGGCGTCATTGTCGATGCTGACAGGCAGGCCCAACCGCGCCTGCGCCGCATCAGCCAAGGGCACCGCGCGTTCCGTCAGGGTGGAGGACCACAGCACCACGCCCTCGGCCTGATCGACAAACCCCGGCAGGCCCACACCCACCCCCGACAAAGCCGAACGCGCAATCCCTGCGTTGTCGCAAACACGGTCCAGCAGTAGCGCCATCGCGTCCAGCATCTCCGGCAAGGGCATTGGTCCCGGCCTGCGCGGCACCACCTCATTCGCCAAGAGATTGCCGGCGAAATCGACGATCACCGCCGAATGTTCGCGGTCCGACATCTTCATGCCGGCGACCATATGCGCCTGCGCCCGCACCCCCAGCGCCACGGCAGGACGCCCGCGCCCCAGTTCCGGATCACGCGGCGCGCTCACCTCTTCGATCAGCCCGGCCTCGATCAATTCTGAGGTGATCGTTGTCACCGATGCGGGCGAAACACCCAGATCCTTGGCAACCTGCACCCGCGGAATCAAGCCTGACGCGCGCACCCGTTCAAACACCTGCTGGCGCAAGGGGCGCATTGATTCGGACAAAGGCGGAATCAGTGGGCCGCAGCCCCTCGTCGCCATCTCTGCCTCATCCGCTGCGCCAAAACTCGGCATTTATTTGATCTCCGAATAAAAAAATGGCAGGATTGTTCATGCGCGATCTATTATTGCTGCAATGCAGCGCGGATTTGCAAGAAAATCTGGCTCACTTGTTCTCGCGCATCAGTTTTATTTTGACAACTGAATTTATTCGCGGCAATTTTCCGGCAGTTCTAGCGAATCTGCGGAACAGGTCATACGCTGGCCGAATCCATAGGGAGGATAAAAATGCGTAAGGTCATTATGCTTGCGGTCATCGCCGCAGCAGGTTTTTCGTCGGCTGCTTTGGCAGAAGGCAAGAAGATCGGTGTGTCTTGGGCTCAGTTCCAAGAAGAGCGTTGGAAGATCGACGAAGCCGCAATGAAGGCCGCGATCGAAGCCGCTGGCGATGAATACATCTCGGCTGACGCTCAGTCGTCGTCGGAAAAACAACTGTCGGACGTTGACGCGCTGATCGCTCAGGGCGCAAATGTTCTGATCATCAACGCTTGGGACAAAGACGCCATCGGTCCGGCCATCGAGAAAGCCGCTGCCGAAGGTATCCCGGTTGTCGGCTACGACCGTCTGATCGAAGACAACCGCGCCTTCTATCTGACCTTCGACAACGTCGGTGTGGGCAAAATCATCGCAGAAGAAGTGATGAAGGCCAAACCCGATGGCAACTACGCCATCATCAAGGGCGACCCGGGTGATCCGAACGCTGACTTCCTGCGCGCAGGGATGGAGCAAGTCATTGGTGAGGCTGTCAAGGCTGGCACCATCAAGATCGTCGGCGAAGTCTACACCGATGGTTGGAAGCCGGAAAATGCTCAGAAGAACATGGAGCAGATCCTGACCGCCAACAACAACGCCGTTGACGCCGTTCTGGCTGAAAACGACGGTATGGCAGGCGGCGCATCGGCAGCTCTGTCGGCTCAGGGCCTGGTGGTTCCGTTGGGTGGCCAAGACGGCGACCTGGCTGCAATCAACCGTGTGGCACGTGGCACCCAGACCGTTTCGGTTTGGAAAGACTCGCGTCAACTCGGCAAAGCAGCAGGCGAGATCGCAGCACAACTGGCAGCTGGCACCGCGCTTGACGCGATTGCGGGGGCTACCAAGTTCTCGGGCGGCGAAAAAGGCGTTGAAATGAACGCTATCCTGCTGACCCCGACCGCGATCACCAAAGACACGCTGAACCTGGCGATCGACGGTGGCCACATCACCAAAGCCGAAGCCTGCGAAGGCGCTATGGAAGGCGTTGCTGCCTGCCAATAATCGGCACAGCAGGCCGATCCGCGCACAGCGCGGGTTGGCCATCGCCCTGAACTAATGGTCCGGCGTCAGCCTTTTGCTGGCGTCGGGCTTTCCCAAACGCAAAGCGCCCCTCACCCTTGTGACCGTTTGCCGAGTTGAACAGGTCAAAGGCCCCACAGGCCACACGCGTTTCCCCCTCTCACAAGCCGGACGAGGATATGACAGTTACCCCCACCCACTCCCCTCAGGGCAGCGATGCCAGACTTGGCCCCATCGCGCGTTTTATCCGCGACACCGAACTTGACACCCGTATGCTTGGCATGGTCGGCGCTCTGCTGCTGATCTGGGCCAGTTTCCATTTTTACCCGATCATCGCCAATCTGCTCAGCGGCAATGGTTTGAACATGGGCCTTGGCCTGTTCATCACCCCGCGCAACCTGTGGAACCTGTCGGTGCAAACCTCGATGACCGGGATCATGGCGACGGGCATGGTGCTGGTGATCATCACCCGCAACATCGACCTGTCCGTGGGCTCGATTGTCGGTGTGACCGGCATGGTGATGGGCATCGTGCAGGTGAACATCCTGCCGCCGATGCTGGGCCTTGGCAGCCCGGTGATCTGGATCATCACCGCCCTGATCGGCATCGTGCTCGGCGCGTTGATCGGCGCATTTCATGGCTGGCTGATCGCCTATCGCGGCATCCCGTCCTTTATCGTGACCCTTGGCGGCATGCTGGTCTGGCGCGGCGCGGCCTTCCTCACGGCTGACGGCAAGACCATCGCCCCGATGGACACCACCTTCGCCCTGCTCGGCGGCGGCCCGAATGGCTCGGTCGGTGCAGTCGGCAGTTGGATCGTCGGTATCTTGGGTTGCGTCGCTGTACTGTGGATCATCCAAGCCGGCCGCAAGTCCCGCACCAAACACGGCTTTCCGCAACGCCCGATCTGGGCTGAAACCGTGCTGGCGATCCTTGGCTGCGGCGTGCTGATTGGCGCTGTCATGGTGGTCAACGCCTATACCTGGCCGAAAGGCATCGTGGATGCCTATGTCAAAGCCAACCCGGATGTCGTCGTGCCAGAAGGCGGTCTGGTGATCTCGACCGGCTTCGCGATCCCGGTGCTGATCCTTGTCGTCGTCGGCATCCTGATGACCATCCTGATGACCCGCACCCGCTTTGGCCGCTATGTCTTTGCAATCGGCGGCAACCCGGAGGCGGCAGCTTTGTCCGGCATCAACACAAAATGGATGACGCTGAAGATCTTCGCGCTGATGGGCCTGCTGTCGGGCCTTGCCGCAGTCGTGGCCTCCGCCCGCCTGAACGCTGCCACCAACGCGCTTGGCACGCTGGACGAGCTTTACGTCATCGCCTCGGCCGTGGTCGGCGGCACCTCGCTCGCTGGCGGTGTCGGCACCATTTATGGCGCGATCATCGGTGCCTTGGTGATGCAGTCTTTGCAAACCGGCATGGTGCTGATTGGCTATGGCGACGGCTCTTACCGCATGATCGCCGTGGGCGTGGCACTGGTGCTGGCCGTCTATCTTGACAACCTTTACCGTCAGAAAACCAAGTGAGGGGTGATACCATGGCAAACACAGGCACACCTCTGGTCGAGATGCGCGACATCTCGATCGCGTTCGGCGGCATCAAGGCCGTCGACCACGTCACCATTGATCTGCACCCCGGCGAAGTTGTCGGCCTGCTGGGCCACAATGGCGCGGGCAAATCCACGCTGATCAAATGCCTTTCCGGCGCTTACAAAGCGGATTCGGGCGAAATCTACATCAACGGGGCCAAGGCCGAGATCACCACCCCCCGCGACGCCCGCGACTATAACATCGAGACGATCTACCAGACCCTCGCCCTTGCCGATAACCTCAACGCTGCCTCGAACCTGTTTCTGGGGCGTGAGATCGTCGGCGCGGGCGGCTTTCTCGACGATAGCGCGATGGAGGCCGAAACCCGCAAGATCATGGCGCGGCTGAACCCGAACTTCCGCAAGTTCAACGTGCCGGTCTCGGCGCTGTCGGGCGGCCAGCGCCAATCCGTCGCCATCGCCCGCGCGGTCTATTTCAACGCCAAGATCCTGATCATGGATGAACCCACCGCCGCCTTGGGTCCGCAAGAAACCCAGATGGTCGCCGAGCTGATCCAAGAGCTGAAAAAGCAGGGCCTCGGCATCTTCCTGATCGAACACGACATTCATGCCGTGATGGATCTCTGCGACCGCGCCGTGGTGATGAAGAACGGCCAGCGGGTTGGCACAGTGAACGTGGGTGAAGTCACCGATGAAGACATCCTCGGCATGATCATTATGGGTAAAAAACCGCCGCAAGCCGTGTAAAACATCCGGCGCGGGGGCCACCTCGCGCCGCTTTTCCTTGTAGGAGCCGCCATGCAGCGCCGCCATTTCCTCGCCCTGACCGGGGCCGCTTTCGCCCTGCCCGCTTTGCCGCTGCACGCAGCCACCTCGCCCAGCGACACGCTGCTGACATGGTATAAGCTGGTGCTGGAGCTGGTGCGCCATACCGCCACCTACACCCCCCCGGTTGCCGCCCGCGCCTTTGGCTATCTGGGGCTCGCCGCCTACGAGTCCCTCGCCTCAGCCAGCGGAGCCACCAGCCTTGCCGGCCAGATCAACGGCCTCACCGCCTTGCCCGCGCGCCCCGCAGGCGCTTACGATGAATCCCTTGTCCTCCATGCCGTCATGTCCGAAGCGGTGGAAACCTTCTTCGGCAACACCGGCCCCACCGGCCAGCGCGCGATGGCCGCGATGCGCGACAAACTTGGCACGAAGCTTTCCGCAGGCGTAGCCGCTGATGTGGCAGAACGCTCGGCAGCCTATGGCCTCGCCGTTGCCCAGCATATTGAAGACTATAGCAAAACCGACGGCGGCCATGATGTGAAGAACATGGGCTTCCCGATGGATTGGGCGCTGCAAAAAGGCCCGGAATACTGGGTGCCAACCAGCGTGATCGTCCAGCAACAAGCGCCCTTGCTGCCCGAATGGGGCAAAAACCGCCCCTTCGCCATGCCCGTGGGCGCGCCCTGCACCGCAGGCGATCCCCCCGCCTATTCCGAAGACCCCACTTCCGAGTTCTACAAACAGGCGAAAGAGGTCTACGACACCTCGAAAACCCTCACCGAAGAGCAGAAAGCCATCGCCCGCTTCTGGTCGGACGACCCGATGCTGTCGCCCACCCCGCCCGGCCACTGGATTTCGATCACCCTGCAAATCCTGCACCGCGACGGCACCGATGCCCTTCACGCCGCCGACGCCCTCGCGCGTGTCGGCATGGCGGTGAACGACGCCTTCATCGCCTGCTGGAACGACAAGATTCACTACAACCGCCTGCGCCCCGTCACCTACATAAAGCGCGTGATCGACAAGACATGGGAGCCGTTGCTGATCACCCCGCCCTTCGCCGAATACCCCTCCGGCCATTCCACCCAATCCGGTGCTGCCGCCGTGGTGCTAGCGCAGGTGTTTGGCGCGGATTTCGCCTTCGACGATGCCACCCACGCTGATGATGGCATCAAACCGCGCCATTTCAGCGATTTCCAAAGCGCCGCCGCCGAGGCCGCCCTGTCGCGTCTCTACGGCGGCATCCACTTCCGCGCCGCGAATGAGAACGGTCTGCGCCAGGGCGCCGAGGTTGGCACTTTCATCAACGCTTTGAAATCATTGGCCTAAGAGATGAAATACCTCGCCCTCGCCCTCGCCCTGCTGCCCTTCCCTGCCTTCGCCGAAACCGCCCCGCCTGCGCCCTTGGTCCCCAGCTTTGCCGAAGCAACCGCCACTGCTGGCGTGAACCAAATCTACGCAGGCGATTGGGAATACATGGTCGGCGGCGGGGTTTCGACCTTCGACTGCAACGCCGATGCCCGCCCCGATCTGATCATCGCAGGCGGCACCAATCCGGCGAAACTGTTCATCAACCAAAGTGAAGCTGGCGGCGATCTGCGCTTCGTCGAAACCGAAAGCGGCCTAGAGCAAACCGCAGTCTTGGGTGCCTATGCCCTTGATATTGATAGCGATGGCCTGCCCGACATCGTTCTTTTGCGCCAAGGCGAAAATCAGGTGATGCGCGGCCTTGGCAACTGCAAGTTTGAGAACGCCAACAAGGCCTGGGGCTTTGACGGCGGCACCGCTTGGTCCGCCGCCTTCGCCGCCACATGGGAGAGGGGCCAAAACTGGCCCACCCTCGCCATAGGCAACTACATCGACGCCACGCAAGACATGTTTCCGTGGGGAAGCTGCACGGACAACTGGTTGCACCGCCCCGATGGCCAGAAATTCGCCGCCCCCACCCCACTGAAACCCAGCTTCTGTGCCCTGTCGATGCTGTTTTCCGACTGGAACCGTTCCGGCACCCCCAGCTTGCGCATCGCCAACGACCGCGAATACTACAAGGGCGGGCAAGAACAACTCTGGCACATCGACCCCGGCAAGCCCCCCGCGCTTTACACCGAGGCAGAAGGCTGGAAACGCCTGCGCATCTGGGGCATGGGCATCGCCAGCTATGATCTCGATTTCGACGGGTATCCTGAGTATTTCGTGACCTCGATGGCCGATAACAAGCTGCAAACCATGGCAAACACTGAAACCAAAGCCGCCACCTTCAAGGACGTGGCCTTTGCCAAACACGCCATTGCACAACGCCCCTTTACCGGCACCGATCTGAACCCCTCTACCGGCTGGCACGCGCAGTTTGAAGACGTTAATAACGATGGCCTCGCCGATCTGTTCATCGCCAAGGGCAATGTCGATGCGATGCCGGATTTCGCGCTGAAAGACCCCAACAACCTGCTGCTGCAACGCGCCGATGGCACCTTTGAGGAAGCCGGCGACCGCGCCGGTGTCGCCGCCACCGGCCTGTCACGTGGTGCTGCCTTGGCCGATCTGAACGCCGATGGCCGGATGGATCTGGTGGTGGTCAACCGCCGCGAGCCTGCGCAAATATGGCGCAACACCACCGAAAGCCCGAACCACTGGCTTGCCCTGACCCTCGCGCAAACCGCCCCCAACACCGACGCCATCGGCGCTTGGGTCGAGGTGAAGATGCAAGACCACATCCAACGCCGCGAGATCACCGTCGGCGGCGGTCAGGCGGGCGGCAACCTTGGCCCTGCGCATTTCGGTCTGGGTGATCTGACCCAAGCCGAGGTGCGGGTCATCTGGCCCGATGGCACCGAAGGCGCGTGGCAAACGCTGCAAGCCGACGCCGCTTATCGCTTGCAAAAGCCCTGATCGGCCACGAAAAACGAAAAATCCATCCGGTGCCGATACGCATCCCCGGCCCGGACCACAGCCGAAGGATAATCGGCATGGTTCGGGCTGTCCGGCCACTTTTGCGTCTCCAGCGTGAACCCAGCCCGCGCACCATAAACCGCGCCCGCTTTGCCCGGCAGCCCTTCCGGCAGATACGACCCGGTGTAAAGCTGCACCCCCGGCTGATCGGTATACAGCCGCATCCCCCGCCCCGAGGCCGGATCAACCGCCACCACCGCAGGCCCCGCGCCCCCATTCAGACACAGGTTGTGATCAAAGCCGCCCGCTGGCACCGCCGCATCCAGTGCCCGCAAATCCCTGAAATCAAACGGCGTTCCCGTCACATCCACCGCCGCCCCCAGGGGCAGCAGTGCCGCATCGACCGGCAGATAGCGATCCGCCGCGATCTGCAACATCTGGCGGTCAGCCTCACCGCTGCCCTGCCCCGCCATGTTGAAATAGGTATGGTTCACCAGATTGACCACGCTATCCGCCGCAGCCCGCGCCACCATCTCGATGCGCAACTGCCCCGGCGCGGTGAACGCATACCGCGCCTCCACATCCAGCGCGCCCGGAAAACCCATCTCACCATCCGGCGAATGCAGCGCAAGGGTCACGCCGCGCGCATCCGCCTGCACCACCTGCCACAGCTTTTTGTCAAACCCCTGCGCGCCGCCATGCAGATGGTTGCCACCCTCGTTGCAATCCAGTTGCACCACGCCGCCCTGCCAATCAAACCGCCCGCCCGCAATCCGGTTGGCATAGCGCCCACAAATCGCGCCAAAATACGTCCCCGGATGATCCAGATAGCCCTGCACATCATCATGCCCCAGCACGATATCGGCCAAAACCCCACCGCGCCCCGGCACCCACAACTGCATCAACCGCGCGCCGTAAGCCGTTACAACCGCAGAACAATCCGCGCCGTCACTGATCTTGAAAACCTCAGCCAATCCTCATGCCCCCAAAATCCAAACCCGATCCGCCGCCAGAATCGCGCCCATCGCTACCCCCGCAGCCTCCACCGCGCCCTGCGCCACCGCATCGGCCAAGGCCTGATACAGCGCCGCCTTTTCGCCCGCGAAATCGACCACCCCGGCGCGGATTTGCGGCGCAATCGCCTGCACCACGCCAAATTCCACCAAAGCCTGCGCCGCGCGCAGAAACGGATTCTGGCTCGCCTCACACAAAATCCGATGAAACTCGAACTCGGCCAGCGCGAATGGTTCGACCAGCGCCGCCGTCATGCTGCGCTGTTGCAACCAATAGAGCAGCATCCGCAACTGTTCAGCCGAGCGTCTTTGCGCTGCCAGCCGCGCCGTCTGCATCTCGATCATCTCACGCAATTCGACAAAAGCTTGCAGAAAAGCAGGCTCTGGCCCCGCCTCTTGAATCCAGCCAAGCACTTGCCGATCATAGAGATTCCAGCGGTTGCGCGGCAAAACCCGTGTGCCCACCTTGGCCCGCGCCTCGACCAGCCCCTTGGCCTCGAGCGTCTTCAGCGCCTCGCGCAACACGGTGCGCGAGACGTTGTAGCGGTCCATCATTTCCGCGTCATTCGGCAGGATCGCACCCACCGCAAGCCGCCCCGAAGCGATGCCAATGCCGACTTCGCTGATCACATAGGAGTGGAAATTGCGCGCCACCTGCCGCCCGGACAGCGCACGGACGAGGCTGCCGGGTTCGCTCATGCTAGGTTTTCCAAAACACTTTCCTGCGTGGGGCTGCCGCCGAGAACACCAGCCTTTGCAACAGAATGAACAGGAAAAGCAAGCCGCCGATCACGATTTTCGTCCACCAACTCGACAAGCTGCCGTCAAACACGATGTAGGTCTGCACCAGCCCCTGCAGCATCACCCCGATGAACGTGCCCGCGATAAAGCCATAGCCCCCGGTCAGCAGCGTGCCGCCGATCACCACCGCCGCAATCGCGTCCAACTCGACCCCCAAAGCCGACAGCGAATAGCCCGCCGAGGTGTAAAGCGAAAACACGATCCCGGCGAGGCCCGCCAGCGTCGCCGACAGCGTATAGATCAGAATGGTGGTGCGCGCGACAGGCACCCCCATCAACCCGGCTGAAACCTCTGATCCGCCAAGCGCGTAAACATAGCTGCCAAACCGGGTGCGATGCGCAAGGATCATGCCGAACACGAACACCAGCAGCATGATCATGCCGATCACCGTCAACCGCCCGCCCCCCGGCAACAGGATGTAGCTTTTTGAAATCGTTGTATAAAGCTCGTGTTTGATGCCGATACTATCCGGCGACAAAACCGAGGCCCCGCCCCGCGCCAGAAACATCCCCGCCAGCGTGACGATGAAGCTCGGCACCTTCAGGTAATGGATCGCCGCCCCCATCACCGCGCCAAACGCCGCCGCCACCATCAGCGAAATCGCAAAGGCAAACAGCGGATGCAGCCCCAGCCACATGATCAAAACCGCGTTCAGCACCGTGGTAAAGCCAATCACCGCCCCCACCGACAGATCAATCCCGCCCGAGATGATCACAAAGGTCATCCCCACCGCCGCGATCCCCAGGAAAGCGTTGTCGGTCAGGAAATTGCCCAGCACGCGGGTGGAAAACATCGCCGGAAATTGCAGGATGGCGGCCAGATAGGCCAGCGCGAAGATCGCCGTCGTGGCCACAAGGGGCCGTAAAGCGCGGTTCATCAGG
This sequence comes from Cypionkella sinensis, assembly GCF_042646385.1. NCBI lineage: Bacteria > Pseudomonadati > Pseudomonadota > Alphaproteobacteria > Rhodobacterales > Paracoccaceae > Cypionkella > Cypionkella sinensis. The sequence goes on from NZ_JBHRTO010000001.1 coordinate 1,282,837, forward strand.
CTTTCCTTTCCGCCATAAAGCGCTTGCGCAGGGCTTGTGCCACCAAGGGCGCTTGCAACACCAAAATCAGGATGATCACCCCGGATTTCACCACCAGATTAAACTCTGGCGAGAAGCCCGAGATCAGAATGCCGGTGTTCATCGCCTGAATGATCAACGCCCCCACCACCGACATCGGGATCGAAAACCGCCCGCCCAGCAGCGATGTGCCGCCGATCACCACCGCCAAAATCGCATCCAGCTCCAGCCACAACCCTGCGTTATTGGCATCGGCACCGCGAATATCGCCCGCCACGATCAGCCCCGAGGTCGCCGCACAGAACCCGGCGAATGTATAGACCACCATCAGCAGCAAGCCGCTGGAAATCCCCGCAAATCTGGCAGCCGAACGGTTCACCCCCACCGCCTCGATCAACAGCCCCAACGCGGTTTTCCGCACAATCAAGGTCGCCCCAATTGCCAGCACCGCCGCAATCACGATCGGCATCGGCATGCCAAACAACGCCCCCGTGCCGATGAAAATCAGCACCGGATCGGAAAACGTCACGATCGAGCCCTCTGTCACCAGTTGCGCCAAACCGCGCCCCGCCACCATCAGCACCAGCGTCGCGATGATCGGCTGGATTTCCAGATACGTCACCAGCACGCCATTCCACAGCCCGCACAACACCCCGACCGCCAGCGCCGCCACCACCGCCACCAGCCCCGAGGCCCCGCCCGTCACCAGCACCGCCGCCACCGCTCCGGCAATCGCCATCACCGCGCCAACCGACAGATCCACCCCCTTGGTCGCGATCACCGCCGTCATGCCAATCGCCAAAATCGCCACCGGCGCGCCACGGTTCAGCACGTCGATCACGCTGCCAAACAGCCGCCCGTCCTGCAAGGTGATGTCGAAAAACCCCGGAAACAGCAGCCAGTTGATCAACAACACCGCTGCCAGCGCCACAAATTGCGGCCGCAGCAGCGCCGCCTTCCAATGCACCCGCTTCATACCGGCACCCCCGGGTTTTCCGCAATCGCCGCCACGATGACCGAGGGCGCAATATCCGCGCCGCTCAACTCCGCCACCATCGCGCGATCCCGCATCACCACGATGCGGTTGGAATAGGCCACCACCTCATCTAACTCCGACGAAATCACCAGCAACGCCAACCCCTCCTCGCGCAAGCGATTGATCGTGCGCACAATTTCCGCATGGGCGCCCACGTCGATCCCCCGCGTCGGCTCGTCCAAAATCAGGAAGTTCGGATCAATCGCCAGCCAGCGCGCCAGAATCGCCTTTTGCTGATTGCCACCTGAAAGCAGCTTCACCGGCATCTCGTAATCCGCCGCGCGAATGTCCAAAGCCTCGGCATAGTTGCCTGCAATCTCGTTCTGCTCATCGCGGTTCAGCGCGCGGAACCAGCCGAGCTTGGCCTGCAGCGCGATGATGATGTTCTCGCGCACCGACAATTCGCCAAAAATCCCGTCCAGCTTGCGATCCTCGGGGCAAAACCCAAACCCCGCCGCTACCGCCTGCGCCGGATTGCGGATGCTGACCACCTTGCCGCCGACGGTGATCTCACCACCATCCGCGCTGTCCACGCCAAACATCAGCCGCGCCATTTCGGTGCGACCAGACCCCAGCAGCCCCGCCACGCCCACAACCTCGCCCTCATGCAACGTCAAAGAAAATGGAGCCACTTTACCCTGCCGCCCCAAGGACTTGAACTCTACCCGCACCGGGCCTTGCACCGCCTCGGCCACGCCCACGCCGCCATGATCAAACGCCAGATCCTTGCCCAGCATCATCCGCACCACATCCGTCGCCGTCACTTCCGACAGCGCCTTGGTGCCGATCAGCTTGCCGTTGCGCAAAATCGTCACCCGGTCTGCGATCTCAAACACCTGATCCAGAAAATGCGTGATGAAGATAATCCCCAGACCGCGCGCCTTCAGCCGCGCCACCACCTCGAACATCTTGGCCACTTCGTTGCGGTCCAGACTCGCCGTCGGCTCGTCCAGCACCAGCACCTTGCCCGAAAGCTCCACCGCCCGCGCAATCGCCACGATCTGCTGCACCGCCACCGAATAGCTGCCCAGTTCCGCCCGCACGTCGATTTCCAGCCCATACCCGGCCAGCAATTCGCGCGCCCGCGCCTCGATCACCTTCCGCTGCACGATGCCAAACCGCGTCGGCTGATGGCCCAGAAAAAGATTTTCAGCGACCGAGCGATTGGGCAGCAGATTCACTTCCTGATAGACCGTGCCAATGCCGTGGCGCTGCGCATCCAGCGGATCGGAAAACCGCACCGCCGCCCCGTCAAGCACCACCTCGCCACCGTCAGGCTGATAAGCCCCGGTCAAGATCTTGATAAGTGTGGATTTTCCTGCGCCATTCTCGCCCAGCAGCGCATGCACCTCGCCGGGTCGCACGGTAAAATCCACCCCATCCAAAGCCCTGTGCTGGCCGAAAATCTTCACAATGCCGCGCGCTTGCACGACGGGTTCTGCGCCCTCGACCATGCCCTGCTCCCCAAATTCCCGTGGCTCACTCTGCGCGAAAGCCCAGATAAAGCAACATCGGCCAGATCGCTCTGGCCGATGCCAATGCTAGACCAGATTAATAGCCCAGACCCTTGCGGCGATCATATTCGCCCTGCGGATCATCCTTCGGTGTATAGAGTTTCGACTCGGTGATGATGAACTTCTCAGGCTGCGTGCCATCGGTCAGATAAGCATCCAGCGCCGCAAAGGCCGGGCCTGCCATGTTCGGCGTCAGCTCGACCGTGGCATTGGCCTCACCTGCCACCATCGCCTGGAAGATATCCGGCACGCCGTCAATCGACACCACCAGAATATCGCTGCCCGGCTTCAGGCCCGCATCCTTGATCGCCTGAATGGCCCCAACCGCCATGTCATCGTTATGCGCATAAACCGCGCAGATGCCCTTGCCGCCGTCTTCGGCTTTCAGGAAACCTTCCATAACTTCCTTGCCCTTGGCGCGGGTAAAGTCGCCGGTCTGGCTGCGGATGATAGACAGGTTCGCGTGGCCCTTGATGCCTTCCTCAAAGCCCTGCTTGCGATTGATCGCCGGAGACGACCCCACAGTGCCTTGAAGTTCCACAACTTTACACTCTTTGTCGCCGACAGCGCCCACCAGCCATTCGCCAGCAACGCGGCCTTCCTTGACCTGATCCGACGCCACCGAGGTCAGATACAGATCCTGCGGCGCATCAATGCCACGGTCCAGCAAGATCACCGGAATATTGGCTTCCTTGGCCTCGGTCAGCACTTCTTCCCAGCCCGTCGCCACGACCGGAGCGATCAGGATCGCCGCGACGCCCTGCGCGATAAAGCCCCGGATCGCCTTGATCTGGTTTTCCTGCTTTTGCTGCGCATCAGCGAATTTCAGATCGACGCCAAGCTTTTCAGCCTCGGATTTCGTCACCGAAGTCTCAGCCGCCCGCCAGCCCGACTCGGAGCCGATCTGCGAAAAGCCGATGACCTTGCCCGACAGATCGGCATAGGCCGCCGAAGACAATAGGGCGCTGACACCCGCGGCGAGCGCGAGTTTTTTGATAATGGACATGATCCCTCCCTAGGATTTTGTGGCAGGTGTCTTCCCTCACCAGCCTGTGATGAGGCTAGCAAAAGTATTACTATATGTAAAATGCGAAGTTTGCGCTGGATTTTTGGGCGAAATGTGAAGCCAAGTCCTTGGAAATTCAGACAAGATTTCGCGCACAGGTTGGCGACGCAAGCGCAGCATTTTCACGCGGCCCCGCAGCATCATGGCGGTCCTTGCGGGAAAAAGATGGCAGTGAAGAATCAGCAAGGCGAGGTTGCAGCTACCATCTGAAAAACGATTTCAGCGCAGGTCGGCCTAGCCAACGACACCCCTGCCGCCACCTGCTGAACTGCGGTGGCGCTCCGTCAAAAGTTAAAATATCCTTAAAATGCAGCAGTCAAGCTATTGATATAGTTATATTAAAAATGGTCCCGAGTTGGGACCACCCCTAAACAAAGCTTTTCACCGTAGCCAAGGCCCCATCCAGCGCCCGGCCTTCTTCATCCTGCAATGCCGCCTCCCGCAACCGCCGCGCCCAATCCGCCGCATCGGCGCGGCCCGCCACCAAAGCAATGCCGCCCAGCACCCGATCAAACTTGGAAAGCCCCCGCGCGTGGGTGTCTGAGTAACCCTTCACCAGCCGCCGACAGCGGATCACCTCGACCGCGAGGTCATAATTCCGCTCCAGATACCCCATCGCTGTAGCAAGCCAACGCTCCAGATGCGCGACCTCTTGGGTGTGCCGCAACGACCCCAACCGCCGCCGCTTCATCCCCCCCAGAACATACAGCATCAGATAGGCGCGCAAGGAATCCGTCCGCATCCGCCGCCCCTTGTTGAACCAGCGATCCAACCGCGCCATCCAAACCGGGCTGGCCTCCACCTTCGCGCCCAGCTTCGCCGGAAGCAACCCCACGATTTCTTCCGCCCGAGGATGCAGAAACTCAGTCAACTGCACCACATTCCCGGCCTTCGCACCCATCTCGGCCGCAATCCGCTCCGCCCGCCCCGCACGGGTTTTCAGATCGGCGACCCGGATCACATCATCATAGGCCATCGCATTGGCAATATATTTCGCGGCCTGCTTCGATAACTCAAAGCTGCCGCCATCCCGCGCCAGCACCGCCTCCACCCGATCCAGATAAGTCGCGCCATAGGCCAGATCCTGAAACTCTACCACCTTGCGCAGCCCAAGAACCGCCATCTCAGCCACCGCAGCAGGCATCCGCCCCGCCCGATCCGCCAGCGCCTGCCATTCCGCCAACAGCCGCGCCGAACCTGTCGGCGCTGCCGTGACCGCCGCCGCCACCGCAGGCAAACTGATCGGCCCCTGCGCCGCCGCAAACCCCGCCGCAAACGCCCGCAGCGAAGCCTCCGCCCCCTTGCCGCCCGCCTTGATTGCCGCCTCAAACGCCTCGCGCGGAAAGGGCAGCACCTCGGCACCCGCAATCGCGCCAAACATGCTTGCCGAAATCACCGAGCCTTGCCCAATCGCCAAGGCATCGAAATCCGCCGCGATGAACCGCCGCGCCGCCACTTCCGCCGCCGCGATCACCTCCTCGGATGAGGCGATGCCATCCCCCGGCACCATCTTTTCCGAAACCGCCAGCGCGCGGTGGGTCGAGGTGATCAGAGTGGTGCGATCCGGCGTCACAAAGCCGCGAATGATCGAGCGCCCCGCCTCCATCATCTCCGCCGTCACCATGATATCGACATCGCCCGCCGCAGGCATCAGCGAGAATACCGGATTACGCGGCCCAGCCGGGGCCATCTCGATATAGTAAACCGTCGCCCCCGTCCGCTGCGCCACGCCCGCCACGCTCGTCGCCTGACAAACATAACCATTCGCCCGCGCCACAGCTTCAATCCAGCCCGTCAGCACGCCACCGCCCTGCCCGCCCACGGCCAAAAGCGCCAGTTTGATCACGCCATCCATGCCCTTGCCGCCCGAAGGGATCGCCTGTTGCATCGTCATGCCGCACCTCCGAACACCAACCGCTTAGCATCCCGTCTGCGCTGCAACCAGCCGATCACACGGGCGCGGAATCCGGCCAAACGCATCTCAAACGCCGAGGGGTTATGCACCACATCAGCGCGGTAAAAGCTGGGACACAGCACCGCCGCATCGGCGACCTCGCCGCAATTGCCGCAACCGACGCAAGACTGATCAATCGAGGCCACAGGATCATCGCGCAAAGGATCGTCCAGCTTTTTCAATGACAAAGACGGGCAGCCCGACAGCCGGATACAGGCGTGATCGCCGGTGCAAACCGCCTCATCGACGCCAAAGCGGGGCACATCCACCCGCCGACCTTGCTTGATCGCCGCCGCCCGCAGCGGTTTTTCGCGGCGTTGCTTGTTCAGCATACACTCGCTTGACGCCACGATCACCTTCGGCCCCGGCGCATCTGTCGTCAGCGCCTCGCGGATGGTGTCACGCATCTTTTTCACGTCGTAGGTGCGGTCAATCTGGCGCACCCAATCAATGCCGATGCCACCCAATGCCTTGGAAATCGGGTTCTTCGTCGCCTTTGTCGCATTGTCGGCACGCGACGACATCACATCCTGCCCGCCCGTCGCCGCCGAGTAGAAATTATCCACCACAATCGCCACGCCGTCGGATTTGTTGAACGCCATATTGGTAAACGAGCTGCTCAGACCATTGTGCCAAAACCCGCCGTCGCCGATGATCGCCACCGGACGCCGCTCTCCGCCGCCATCAAAGGCCGCATTCGCCGCGGGCCCCAGACCATAGCCCATCGTAGCCCCGCCAATCTCGAACGGCGGCAACGACGCGAAAAGATGGCAGCCGATATCGGCGGCGATCTGATGCTTGCCGAGTTCCTTCTCCACCAGCTTCATCGCCGCGAAAATAGGCCGCTCCGGGCAGCCGGTGCAGAAACCCGGCGGGCGGATTGGCACGGTTTTGCTCAGGTCAGGAATGGCAGGCGCGTCGATATTCGGCGCGCGCACCCGTGCCGCCAACATCTCGGGCGCTGCGGTTTTCAGAAACCCCGTCACGGCATCCAGCATCACCGCGCCGGTATATTCGCCTGCCAGCGGGAACAGCCCCTTGCCATGCAATTTCACCGCCGACCCGGCACGATAGAGGAATGAGCCAAGCTGGGTTTCGATAAACTCCGGCTGGCCTTCCTCGATCACCAACACATGATCCTTACGGTCGCAGAACTGAAGAAACTCCCCGGAAATCAACGGGTAAGTCACGTTCAGCACATAGATCGGCACGGCGGAATCACCGTAAATGTCCGCCAATCCCAACCGCTGCAACGCGCGGATCAGTCCGTTATACATGCCGCCCTGCACCACGATGCCAAAGCCCGCTTTCGGGCCAAACACCTCATTCAGCCCGCGCTCGCGGATGAACTTTTCCGCCGCAGGCCAGCGGTTTTTCACCTTGTCCTGTTCATGCGCGAAAGACATCGGCGGCAGAACCACCCGCGCGAAATCAGAGCGCGGGTTCGACAAAGCCTGTTTCACCGACAGTTTCGGGCGCTGATTGTCACGGGTTTGAAAACTCCCCGTCACGTGACACGACCGTATGCGGACCATCAGCATGACAGGGGTGTTCGAAACCTCCGACAGCTCAAATCCATCCGACACAGCCTGCACAATCGAGGGCAAATTGGGTCGCGGATCGAGCAGCCAGAACTGCGATTTCATTGCGAAAGCATGGGTGCGTTCCTGCATGATGCTGGAACCCTCGCCGTAATCCTCGCCCACGATCACCAAAGCGCCGCCCGTCACCCCGGACGAGGCCAGATTGGCCAAAGCATCCGATGCGACATTGACCCCGACCGAGCCTTTGAATGTCACCGCACCGCGCATCGGGTAATGCACGCTCGCAGCCAGCATCGCCGCCGCCGCCGCTTCATTGGCATTGGCCTCAAACCGCACGTCCAACTCGGCCAGCAGATCCTGCGCATCGGCCAGAACATCCATCAGATGCGAAATCGGCGCGCCCTGATAACCGCCGACATAGGCCACGCCGTTCTCTAAAAGCGCCTTGGTCAGCGCCAAGATCCCCTCGCCGGTGAAGGTTTCCCCCGCGCCCAGACGCAGGTCTTCGACTTCGGCCTTGAAAGAACGCTCTGCCATCTAAATCTCGTGCTTTCTGATATTTGTCAGCATTTTCTGGAGTGTAGCGGTAAAGGCTTGGCGTTCGGCCTCGGGGATCCCGCGAAACATCCGGGCTTGGGCCTTGGCCATGTGCGGCCAAAGCGCCTCAAATGTGCTGCGTCCAGCCTCAGTGATGAACACCCGCACTGCGCGACTGTCGGCGCTGTCGGCCTCGCGCCGGACCAAGCCATCGGCCTGCAACTGATCCAAGCTGCGGCTCAGCGTCGACGGATCGACCACAGTATAAACCGCCAATTCCCGAATCAGCGGACCTTCCACAACCGAAAGCACCGCGAGGGCGCGCATCTTCGGCGTCGAAAGCCCCTGCTCGGCCATTTCTTCGCGCAAGCTCGCGTTGTAGCGGCCCATGATGCGGTTCATCAGATACGGCGCGAAATTGGTTAACCCGATCTCGCCAAGACGCGGCACCGTTGGGGTTTCGTCGTTCATGCGCCCAGCCTCTTCGCCGCGTTAAAGCCCGATCCACCGCCAAGGCCCGGCCCCGGATGCGTTGAGGCCCCGATATGGATCAAACCGCGCACCGGCCCGGCGCCGTTGGTCGAATGCGCAAATGGCCGCCAGATAAAGAACTGATCCAAGCTACACGCGCCGCCATAGGGATCACCGCCGACGAGGTTGCAGTTCATCCGCTCCAGATCGGCCGGAGAATAGGCGCGGCAGGCCAGTTTGATCTGGTCGAAATCCTTGATATGGCTTGCCAAAATCGCCTCGATCCGGTCAGCAAACGCCTCACGCGCGATGTCCCAGTCCTGTGCTGCAATCTCACCGCCCGCATCGCCTTTGATCACCCGCGGCGCATCAGGGATCTGCAACCACAGGATCGCCTTGCCATCGGGGCAACGGCTTGGGTCCAGACGGCTGGGTTGCCCGACGCAGATCGTGGGCACGGCTGGCAGCATCCCGCGCTCGGCCTCATTGGCGGATTTTGACACCGAATCCACGCCATCCGAAAGATGGATCAGCGCCACATCCGCCAGCCCCGGCGTTAACCATTCGGGTACGCGATCCAGCGCATAATGCAACTGGAAGTTGCCGCGCCCATGCCGGAACTGCCGAACTGCCGCGTGATCTTCCGGCAGGTTCACATCCAGCAACCGTCCATAAAGCTGGCTCGGCGCAACCGAGGCCAGCACCGACTTGCTGGCGATTGCCTCACCCGAGGCCAGTCGCACACCCGTCACCCGACCGTCGCGAGTGGTGATCTTTGCCACATCCGCGCCGGTGCGGATCACGCCGCCTTGCGCCTCGATCAGCCCACGAAACGCCGCCGCCGCCTGCCCCGCGCCGCCCTTGGCAATCGGCGCGCCGGCTGCTTCCAACGCGAAGGCGATCACCTTGCCCATTTGCGCCGAATAGGCAGACTCCGGCGTCAGGCCACAATGCAGAACCCACGGCGCCCACAGGGCCTGGACCAACGGGCTTTGATAATTGGCCTCCAGCCAGCCCCGCGCCGGGGCCAAAGCGCTGCCCATCCAGGCCGCAAGCCCCCGCAAACCCCGCTTGCGCACCTGGCCCCACAGCAGCTTTGCCGTGGCCCAAGACCATAAATTACCGCCCAGCAACGCGAACAAGAACGGCGCATCAGCGGCGATCTGCCCGACGTCGCGGGCGTGTTGATCGCCATCTCCCGCCGCCAAAGCATTGAACTTGCTGACATTCAGCGTCTGATCCATCGTCAGCACCAAGGCCTGCCCATCCGGACGCAGCACCGCTGTCGGATGCGGGGAATGGCAATACTCAAACCCGTGCTTGGCCAGGTGCGGCCCCAAAGCCGCCCCGGCGGGCGAGGTCATGAACAGCACGAAGGTCGCCGCCATCACATCATGCCGGAACCCCGGCAGCGTGATTTCATCGGTATAAAGACAGCCGCCGATCCGGTCCTCGCGCTCCAACACCAGCACGCGCGCGCCCTTCAGCGCGAGCAAACTGGCCGCAACCAGCCCGTTGATGCCAGAACCGATGATGATGTGATCAAACTTCCCCGGATCGGCGGCCATTGGTTAACGCGCCACCAGCGCCAAAGCCCGGATCGGGCTGCCAGTGCCGTTCTCGATCTTCAACGGAGCCGCAATCAGGATAGCGCCCTTGGCTGGCAGACGGTCCAGATTGGCAAGGCTGGCCAAGCCGTAGCAGTTGTTCTTATGCAGCAGGTTATGCGCCGGAAACGGCGGCGTCATCCCGCCCGCCTGCCCCGCATCAGTGCCGATGCATTGACTGCCCCAGCCAACAATTCCCGTTGAAATCAGATACTCGATGACTTCAGCAGTTGGCCCCGGCGTGTGCGGGCCGGTTTCATTGGCGTTCAGGAACAGATCTTCGGAATGGCTGCGCTTGTCCCAATCGCTGCGCAGAACCACCCATTCACCCGCCTTGATCGCGCCATGCTTGGCCTCCCACGCCTTGACGTGATCAATCGTAAGCAGGAAATCTGGGTTCGCCCCACATTCCGCCGCGAAGTCCAAAACGTTAACGGGCGCCACCAGCCGCTGCACCGGCAGCGTGTCGGTGTAGCCATCTGCATAATCCTTGCCGGTGATCCAGTGATGCGGCGCGTCGAAATGCGTGCCGGAATGTTCGCCCACCTTCAGCCAGTTCCACGCCCAGAACGGCCCGTCCTGATCATATTCCGAAATCCGGTGAATCTCGATCTTGGGCGTATCCTTAGCAAAATCCGGTGGCAGCTTCAGCAGCGGCGTATTCGGCCCCAGCACTCCGGTGCAATCGACCACTTCCACGCCACCCGAGGCGAGCATCCCGGCCAGACTGGCCAACACATCCGTTGAACTCATCGCGATCTCCCTGATTACGGCGGCTGTCCCGCCTTACGGAATCAGACTAGACAGAATTAAATGCATTTGCAAATATCCCTGCGTCAACCGGAGTCAAATATGTCCGACACCTATGATGCAGTCTTTATCGGTGCGGGCCATAACAGCCTTGCCTCTGCACTGCATCTGGCCGCAAAGGGCTGGTCGGTTGCGGTGTTTGAGCAGGCAAGTGTGGCGGGCGGCGCGGTGAAATCCGGGGCCTATACCCTGCCCGGCTTTCAGCACGACTGGGCCGCAATGAACTTGTCCTTGTTCGCAGGATCGACCTTTATGAAGGCCTATGGCGCTGAATTGGCGCAAAATGGGCTGGAATTTGCCCCTGTTGCAAACCCTTTCGCCAGCGTCTTTCCCGATGGGACATGGTGCGGTGTGTCCACCGATGCCGCCGCCACCCATGCGCGCATCGCAGCGCTGTCGCCGACCGACGCCGCGACATGGGACAGGCTTTGCGCCAGCTTTGGCGCGGAAGCGCCGCATCTGTTCGGCCTTCTGGGTGCCAAGATGAAATTGCGTGCGCTTGCATATTTCATGTTCAAAACACTCCGCGCCAAAGGCCTCAACGGCACGTTGGACATGGGCCAGTTCCTGCTGCAATCGCCGCGCCAGTGGCTGACGCAGACCTTCACCTCGCCAAAAGTGCAGGCGATGCTGGGCGCTTGGGGGATGCATCTGGATTTCGCCCCCGATATCGCGGGCGGCGCGCTGTTTCCGTATCTCGAAGGCATGGCGGGTCAGGCCTTTGGCATGGTTCTGGGCAAGGGCGGCGCGGATACCATCATCCGCGCGCTGTGTGCCGCGATTAACGCGCGCGGCGGGCGGATTGAAACCGGGCAAAGCGTCAGCCGCATCCAGCATACGAGCGGCAAAGCGACCGGCATCCAGCTTGCCGATGGCCGCGAAATCACCGCCCGCCGTGCGGTGATCGCCAATGTAGCGCCGCGCAATCTGCCGCGTTTGACCGGCACTGCCAGCGATTTTGACGCCAAACTGACCGCCTTCGCCCATGCCCCCGGCACGATGATGATCCATCTGGCTTTGTCCGATCTGCCGGATTGGACAGCAGGCAACGCCTTGAAATCCTTTGCCTATGTGCATCTCGCGCCCAGTCTGGATCAGATGGCGCGCACCTATCAGCAGGCCAAGGCGGGCCTGTTGCCGGATGAGCCGATCCTTGTCGTCGGCCAACCCACCACAGTTGACCCCAGCCGCGCGCCCGCAGACCAGCACACGCTTTGGCTGCAAGTGCGCATGGCACCGGGGCAGATCATCGGCGATGCCAAGGGCGAAATCACCGCGACCAACTGGGGCGAGGCCGCCCTGCCCTTTGCCAATCGCGCCTTGGATATTCTCGAATCCTACGCCCCCGGCACCCGCGCGAAAATCCTCGGCCAGCGCATCGTGCCGCCCACCGAACTGGAAGCCGACAACCCCAATCTGGTGGGCGGCGATCAGATTTGCGGTAGCCATCATCTGTCGCAGAACTTCCTGTTCCGACCGTTGCGCGGCCATGCCGACGGCGCCACCCCGATCCAGAACCTGCACCTGACCGGGGCCGCCGTTTGGCCCGGTGCTGGTCTTGGCGCAGGCTCTGGCTATCTTCTCGCCCAAAAACTGACCGGAAAATAACCCCGGCTTGCAACTTAACCACAGGGAACCGTTATGAAACTTAATCGTCGCGCCTTACTGCAACTCTCCGGTGCCACCATCGCGGTGGCAAGCCTTGGCCTGCCCGCCCGCGCGCAGGCCATCGAAGAACTGGTCATCGCCTACAACGTCAACCTGCCCGCATGGGACCCGACCACCGGGCCTTCCGCGGTGAACCCGACCATTCAGGGCATTTACCAATCGGTGTTCGACCAGTTCATCCTGCAAAAGCCCGATTTGAAACCCGCCCCCGGTATCCTGACCGAATGGGGCTGGAATGATGACAAAACCCAAATCTGGATGACCGTCCGCGATGGCGTGACTTGGCACGATGGCTCGCCGCTGACCGCCGAAGATGTTGCATGGAGCCTTGCGCGCGTCGCCGACCCCGCCACCGGCAGCCCGATCCAGTTCGTCTGGGGCACGCTGACCAACCATCGGGTTGAGGGCAACAAGGTGCTTGCCGATGTCGCGCAATTCGACCCCACCATCTTCAAATGGATGTATTTCCTGACCGGCTATGTGCTGCCGAAAGCCTATTACACCAAAGTCGGTGCGGCCGGGTTTGAGGCCGCGCCGATCGGCTCTGGCCCTTATATGGTCGAGAAATTCGAGCGTGACGCTTACGTCCGCCTGAAAGCCAACGCGAATTACTGGGGCGGCAAGCCAGATTTTGAAACCGTAACAATCAAATTCGTCACCGACGCCGCCGCCCGCGTGGCCGAAGTGGAATCCGGCAATGCCCATGTCACGCTGGAGGTGCCCTATGAGGAATACGACCGCCTGAAAGCCACACTGACCGGCACCGCGACGCCGATTTCTGACATCGGCATGATTTTCCTCAATGATATCGAAGTGATGCTGGACCCGAACGTGCGCAAAGCCGCCGCCCATGCCATCGACAAGCAGACCATCATCGACCGTCTGCTGAAGGGCTACGGCGTGGCGATTGATACGCTGGAAACCCCGGAGTATGACGCTTACGACCCGTCGATCAAGGTGCCCTACGACCCGGATCTGGCGATGAAGCTGCTGGCAGATTCGGGTTATTCGGTTGATAAACCTGTGAAATTCAAGATCCAGACCACCAAGGGCTTCAAGCCGAAAGACTATGAAATGATCCAGGCCATCGTCGGCCTGTGGCGCAAGGTCGGCATTGAGGCCGAGATCGAAACCTACGAGATCGCCAAGCATTACGAGCTGCGCGCCGCCGACCAACTCGCCCCCGCCGCCTTCTACAACTGGGGCAATTCGGTTGGCGACCCGACCACCTCGACCGGCTTTGCGATGTTCGGCCCAAGCCCGCACTCGGTTTGGGATGGCAAGGATCTGATCGACATGATCGGGCCTTTGTGGGGTGAAAAGGACGAGGCGAAACGCATCGACGGCTGGAAAAAGGTCGATGCCTATATCGCCGAAAACGCGCTGGTGATCCCGCTGTTGCAATATGTGCAGCCGATCCTGTCGGCCAAGGGCGTGGTGGTGACGCCGCATGCTTCGGGTGCGCTGTTGCCCTATCTGATGAAGCGGGCCTGAGCGCCGCAAAAGCTGGGGGACTTCGCGTCCCCCAGCCCCCCGCGCAACCGTCGCGCCCATCCGGCGCGATGCGCCCCGTGTTGCATCCCTTGCGGAAGACGAACTTAATGCAATTTCTTCAATCGGTTATCCTGCGGCTTTGCACGACCTTGATCACCCTGATCGGGGTGGCGGTGATCGTGTTCTTCACCGTGCGCGTGGTGCCCGGCAATCCGATCGCCATGATGCTGCCCCCCGGCGCCACCGATGCCGATGTGGCCCGGCTGACCGCGCTTTATGGCTTGGACAAGAGCATCCCGCAGCAATTCGTGATCTGGCTGTCGGGCGTGGTGCAGGGGGATTTTGGCACCTCGATCACCACCAAACAGCCGGTGTTGCAGCTTGTTCTCAGCCGACTGCCCGCGACACTAGAGCTTTCGGTGATGGCGCTGACCATCGCCATTGCCATCGGTAGCGTCATGGCGCTGACGGGCACCCGCCAGCGCGGCACCAACACCGAGGCCGCGATTGACATCGGCAATGGCATGGCGCTGTCGATCCCGGATTTTCTGTGGGGGTTGATCCTGATCCTGGCCTTTGGCGTGCTGATGCCGATCTTTCATATCTCGGGCCGGGTGACGCCATCGCTTGCGCTGCCATTTACCACGAATTTCTATCTGACCGAATCCCTCCTCCGCCTGCGGTTTGATCTGTGGCTGGATATCGCCGCGCATATGTTCATGCCTGCCCTCGCGCTTGCGATTCCGCTGGCTGCCATCATCGGCCAACTTCTCAAACAATCGCTTAAGGAAACCATGCATCTCGATTACGTGACCCTCGCGCGCACCAAGGGCTATGGCGAAACCCATGTCATCCTGCGTGAGGCGCTGCCGAATGCCATTCTGCCGACGCTGACGCTGGTTGGGGTGCAGTTCACCTTTCTGATCGGCGGCACCGTGATCATCGAGCGGCTGTTTTCCTACGAAGGCCTTGGCAATATGGCGATTGATGCAGTGATCAACCGGGACTTGCCGCTGATTCAGGGCATTGTCATCCTGTTCGCGGTGATCTTCACCGGAGTGAACCTGCTGGTGGATCTTACCTATGCCGCGCTGAACCCAAGGTTGCGCCATGCTTGACGGACGCAGCACAATCAAACGCAAACTGCCCACCCGGCTGGTTTTATCGGCCACATGGCTGACCCTGCTGGCATTGGCCGCCATTTGCGCGCCGCTGATCGCGCCGTATGACCCGCTCGCACAAGACCTGTTTCTGGGCCAGTTGCCGCCGTTCTGGCTGCAGGGGCACGAGCCGGGTTATTACCTCGGCACCGATTCCCTGGGCCGCGATGTGCTGTCGCGCATCCTTTACGGCGCGCGGCTGGCGTTGACCGTGGCGCTGGTGGCGGGCAGCATCACCTGCCTGATTGGGGCAATCATGGGTCTGCTCGCCGGGTTTCTGCGCGGTTGGGTCGATATTGTGATCAGCCGCGCGATTGATATCTGGATGGCCTTTCCGCCTGTGCTGTTTTCCATCCTGCTGATCGCCGTGCTTGGCCCTAGCCTGAGCTCGATCATCATTGCCATCGTGGTGATCGACTGGACCCGCTTTGCCCGTGTGATCCGGGCCGAGGCGATGAGCCAGGGCGCAATGGATTACGTCGCCTCTGCCCAGATCGTCGGGCGCAGCCGCATTTCCAGCATGTTGACCGAGATTTTGCCCAACGTCCTGCCCACTATCATCGTGCTGCTGACGCTGGAAATGGGCATCGCCATCATCGTCGAAGCCATCCTGTCTTTCGTCAACCTCTCGATCGCCACCGATGATCCGACATGGGGCGGCATGATCGCCGAGGGCCGCGCCAGCATCCACCAAGCCTGGTGGGTGTTGGTGTTCCCGCTGATCACCCTGTTCCTGACTGTGCTGAGCTTTTCGCAATTGGGCGACGGCTTGAAAGACCGCTTTGATCCGGTGCTGAGATGAGTTTTCTGACCATTCACAACCTGTCCGCCCGCCTGAAAGACCGCTCCGATCCTATCCTGCGTCGGGTGTCGTTGCAGGTGGCGGCGGGCGAAGTGCGCGGGCTGGTCGGCGAATCCGGCGCGGGCAAGTCGATGATCGGCAAGGCTATTCTGGGCACCCTGCCGCAATCGGTGGAAATCAGCGGCGGGCAGATCATGCTGGACGGCACTGACCTTTTGACCCTGCCGCCCATGCAGCGCCGTCGCCTGATCGGGGCGAAATGCGCGCTGATCCCGCAAGACCCGCTGACAGCACTCAACCCCTCGCGCCGGATCGGGCCGCAGATCACAAATCGTCTGGTCGATATCCTCGGCTGGAGCCGCGCCGATGCCGACAAACGCGCGCTTGATCTGCTGGCCGAGGTGCAAATCCCCGACCCCGCGCGGGTGATGCGCTGCTATCCGCACGAACTTTCCGGCGGTATGCGCCAGCGCATCCTGATCGCCTCGGCCTTTGCTGCCGAACCCAAACTGATCATCGCGGATGAGCCGACCACCGCGCTGGATGTCACGGTGCAAAAGCAGATCCTGAAACTGATCGCTGCGATGCAGGCCCGCCATGGCACGGCCCTTTTGTTCGTCACGCATGATCTGGGCGTGGTCAGCAAGGTCTGCCAAAGCCTGTCGGTGCTTTATGCCGGACTGGTGCTGGAAGACAGCACGATCCCTGAATTCTTTCAGGCCCCCAAACACCCCTATTCCCGCGCCCTGCTGGCCGCGACCCCGAAATACACCGACCCAGACGGCAGCCTGACCCCGGTGCCAGATGCCGTGATCGCCGCCACGCGTGCCGAAGTCGAAGCCAGCGATCGGAGCGCACATGCCTGACACTCTCGCCGCAAATCTTTACGAAATCGCTAACCTGCGGCTGTCTTTGGCCGATATGACTCGCAAACCGCTGATCGGCGCCGCGCCCCGGCTGGAAATCTTGAAAGGGCTGACCTTCAGCATCCCCAAGGGCGAGATTCTGGGCATCGTCGGCGGTTCTGGCTCGGGCAAATCCACCCTGGGCCGCGCCTTGGTGCGCCTGCTGGAACCCTCGGCAGGCAGTATCCGCTTCGACGGCCAAGACATCACCCATCTGCCTGAAGCCGCCCTGCGCCCGCTGCGCCGCCGCTTTCAGATGATCTTCCAAGACCCGATGAGCAGCCTGAACCCCCGCCACCGCGTCGGGCAAATCATCGCAGCCCCCTTGCGGCTTCACGGCCTATCCAACCCGAAACTGCGCGCGCTGGAAGCCCTCGATCATGTCGGTCTGCCGCGCAATTTCGCCGCGCGATACCCGCATGAATTGTCTGGTGGCCAGCGTCAGCGCATCGGCATCGCTCGCGCGATTGCGCTGCAACCCGATTTCATTCTGGCGGATGAAATCGTCTCGGGTCTGGATGTTTCAAGCCAGGCGCAGATCCTGAACCTGTTGGAAACATTGGTGAAAGACCTCGGCCTGACGCTGGCCTTCATCAGCCATGACCTGAGCGTGATCCGCCGGCTTTGCACCCGCATCCTTGTGCTACACCACGGCCAAATCGTCGAAAACGCCGCCACCGCCGATCTGTTCGCCAACCCACAAGCCGCCTATACTCGCGATCTGCTGGATGCGATCCCGCTGCCAGACCCGAACCAGGTCTGGGCTTAATGGTCATCCTCTCTGCTTAAATATCCCCGCCGGAGGCAACCTACAAGTGCGGCAGGCGCAACAGCCGATGTCAAAGCCGGGGCAAATCCACCACGCCTTTTTTCAGGATAAAGCAGCCATACGGCCCCGGATCAGAGGTGCGCACGATGGCAAACGCCCGCCCTGCCGCCTCGTAAAACGCAAACCGCTCCAGCGCTTCGACCTGCACCGCGCGACCCTCGGCGGCATCCAGCACCGCCTGCACCAGCCCGAACACCGGCACCTGCCCGCCCGGATCGCCCACCACCTGCATCCGCGCCACAGGCGCATCCACAAAGGTATCCAGCGGCATCAGGGTTAAAATCGCCGCGAGCCCTGTGGGAATATCGCAGCCCACCATATCGACGATACGGCCATGCGTGGTCTTGGCGGCAATGCTGGCCGCCGGATGGTTTACATCGCAGATTACCAGCGTATCGCCATGCCCCATCAGCATCAGCACATGCACCAGCTCTGCCGACAGGTGCCGGTCGATCCCTTTGAGCATTACTTGATCGCCCCCGCAGCCATGCCTTTGATGATATAGCGCTCCAGCACCACACCGATCACGATCAGCGGCAGGATCGCCGCCCAAGACAAAGCCGCCATCGACCACCAACTGATCCCCTGCGATCCAGTTTGCGAAGCCACCATCACCGGCAAGGTATTGGCATGGGTCGAGGTCAGCAGCGCCGCGAAGAAATACTCATTCCACGTCAGCACCAAGGAAAGGATGAACGCCGCCACCATCCCCGGCAAAGCAATCGGCAGGATGATGGTGACAAACGCACCCCAGATTGACAGGCCATCGACCAAAGCCGCCTCCTCCAACTCGGTGGGAATCGAAGAAAACTGATCGCGCATGATCCAGATCACAATCGGCAGCACCGAAAGAGTATAGAGCAAAATCAACCCGATACGGGTATCCAGAAGGGCGAGTTCCTTATACAGCACCAGCATCGGCAGCGCCAAAACCACTGGCGGCAAGATCAACTGGCTGAGGAAAAAGAACGAAATGTCGCTGTTGCCCATCCAGAGGAATTTATAGTTGAACCGGCTAAGCCCATAGGCCGCCAAAGACCCCAAAGCCACCGCCAGCACCGAGGATGTCACCGAGGTGATCACCGAATTGGTGAAGCGTTTCAGAAACTCATCCCGCACCGTGCTTTCGGCCCAAATCGTGTCAGGCGACAGGCCCAGAGATTTCCAGCCCAGCCATTTTGGGGTGAAATCCCACCACGGCACCAGATTGCCCTTCATCACGTCAGGCGCCATCTTAAAGCTGGTGGTCAGCGTCCAATAGATTGGAAACAAACAGATAAACGCCCACAGCAACAACAGCGCATAGACAAACAGCCGCCCCGTGAACCATTTCGGGCGAAAGCTGCGATCTGCTGCTGAATCCTTGAAAATCTGCACATCACTCATGCCAGCGTTACTCATGTCCGGGGCCTCGCAAACCGGTCAGCCAATTTCATCAGCACCGTCATGAAGATGATGATCACCACCAGATAGAACATCGCCAGAAGTGTGCCGTAGCCGACGTTCGAGCGGTCACGATACTCGCGGAAAATGAAGGATGTCACCGTATCCGTTGCCCCGCCCGGCCCGCCCGAGGTGACTGCAATCACGATATCGGCCAGTTTCAGCTTGAAGATGATGCGGATCAAAATCGCGGTGATCGACACCGGCAGCATCATCGGGAAAGTCACCTCCCAGAATGCCCTCCAGCCGTTCGCACCATCCACCTTGGCGGCCTCGTTCAATTCCTTCGGGATCGCCTGCAACCCGGCCAAGATCATGATCATCATGAAGGGGATGAACGTCCAGGCGTCCATCAGCATGATCGTCGCTTTGGCCACGCCGGGCGTGCCGAAGAACGAAGGCGTCTCCCAGCCGAAAAACCGCGCCAGCCGCGCCACCGGGCCAAAACGCGCCTCGAGCATCGACTTGCCGATCATCCAACTTACCGCAATCGGCGACAGCATCAGCGGCAGCAAAAACGCCACCCGAAAGAACTTGCGCGCACGGATCTCGGCGTTCAGCGCCAGCGCCAGCCCAAAGGCGATGGTATATTCCACAAGAATAGCAAGCACATACCAGAACATGTTGAACAAGGCGTTCCAGTAAAACGGGTCCGCCCACATCTGCCGCACATTGGTCAGACCGTTGAAATGGCGACCATCAGGGCTGGAAAGATTCCAATCCGAAAACGCAATCACCAGCCCGAACAGCAGCGGAAACACGGTCAACGAGATTACGAACAATGCCGCAGGCAGCACGAACAACGTGCGCTTGCCATGCTCGCCATGCAGCAGGACCTGCCCCCAACTCAGGCAAAATGCCCACAGGATGTAAGCGTAAAGCGTTGGGCGCCAATTCGTCAGGCCAAAGTCATGCACACCCTGCAACTGCAACAGTTGCGCCGCTGCCACCAGCAGCATCAGCGCAGCCGAGCCCCAGATGATGCCCCGCCCCAGCGCACGGCGCTGATCCGAGATATTGTCATTGCTGACAACGTGTAAAAGATCGCCTGAACCGCTCAAAGCCATGCCCCGCCTGAGAAAAGTAAGGTGCGTGAAATCACGCACCCTACGGTGTCATTGTAGGGTGCGTGATTTCACGCACCCAGAAGGATCACATCCCCAAGCTGGCCTTATACAGCTTGATCTGCGCATCCCGCCCGATCTGGTCGGTGATCTTCTCCCAAGCCGCCGCAATCGCATCGGCGGTTTCTTGTGCCGATTTGTATTGGCCGGAATAGCCCTTGGCCAATTCATCCTCGGCGACCGAATAGTATTGGAAGATGCCGGGGATACGCGGTTCAATCGCGGCGTTGGGGTGGTTGTAGCTGTCAAGGTTCGAGCCGAGATAATCCTCGATGAACGCCTTGTCATAGCCTGCGGCCACCCATTCGTCGTATTGGAACTGGCTGTTGCGGTAGGGTTGGAAGCCCGACGGATAGGCCGCCATCCAAAGCGAGATATCCTTGCCGCCCAGATGCGCCGCCGCCGACCAAGCCGCTTTGCGCTTTTTCTCATCCGCCGAGACGCGGTTGGTCACATAAACGCCCCAGCCAAGGAAGGCCATGTTGGGGGACTCGTTGTAAGTCTCCTCCCAAGCCGCGGTTTTGGAGTTATACACCTTGTCCGAGCCGCGGTTGATGCCAAAGCCCACCACATCGCCCACCACCGAAGTATCGGACGTGCGCGCGTTCGAGCCCACATCGCCCCACCACATCAGGCTGGAACCCGTGCCGGCCAGGAACTGCGAGAACGCCGTGGTGCCCGGATCGGCGTTGATCTGGTCTGCCGGATAGGCGCCGGGGGTGGCGATCAGGTCCATCACGTCTTGGATGGCCTGCACCCAACCCGGATTGTTGACGCGCGGTTTCATGGTGTCCGGGTCAAACAGCCAAGCCGGATCGGACGGATGCTTGACATAGGCGGTCGCGCGGTTTTCCAGGAAGTAGAAGCCAAAGCCACCCCAGCCCTTCAGCGGGTCGAGATAGCCAATCGCGGGCTGGCCGGTCAGCGGATCGGTCTTGCCAACGATGGATTTGGAATAGGCGTTGACCTCTTGCCAGGTCTTCGGCGGCTCTGCCATGCCGGAAATAGCGCCGTCACCGAAGTAATCGGTCCGGTAAGCGAAGGTGTGGCAATCGCCGTCGATCGAGATGCGGTAGGTCTTGCCATCCCACGTGCCGACCGGGGCTTTGAGGTAGTTCACGTAATCGTCCATGTCGATCTGGGTTTTCACCCAATCCGGCATCTCATCCAGCAGGCCCTTGCTGGCGGTGTCGCCCTCCAGCGGAGCACCCATCGCCAGAATGTCGAAATCGACCGTCCCAGTTGCGATGCTTTGCTGCAAGCGCCCGTTGTAATCAGCCTGTGCAAGGTCGATCCAGTTGATCTTGGCGCCGGTATAAGCCTCCCAGCCTTTCAGCAGCCCGCGGAACAGGATGTTATGCAAGCCGTTGTTGTTGATGCCAAAGAAGGTCAGCTCAACCCCGGCAAATTCGCCCTCGGCGACATTGGCCTTGGTGCTGTCGAGACACATCTCGCCCACCTTCTGCCAATCGGCATCGGTCGGGCTGCCCTTGCCCACACCGGGAATCTGCAGGATCTGTGCACGCACCGAATCCTGCGCCGCAGCTGGGCCATAGCCCATCACACGCGGCATCGCGGCCAGCGCCGTCAGCGCAGTCGCGCCCTGCAACATGCGACGGCGGCTGAGTGTGGCCTGAACGGCGGCCTGATAAAGTTCTACTTTCAAAACGTCTCCTCCCTTGGTTGCCCTTCGCGGCGCATGGCCGGGGGCTGTTTTCTGAACGTCTTAGAAACGTGGCGGCCGCTCTGGCCCACCCTGCAAACAGGCCTCCCCTCCCGCAGCAAACACAATCCTCGGGGTCAGCTTGGCCTCTGCCAATGGCTGTGTCAAGATTCTAACATGTTAGTATGATCAGCAGATAGACAGCGCCCGCCGGCCTGACTATTCTTGCGGCAACAACAAGGGGGAACCACATGGCCGAAGTCACAATCCGCGATCTGCGCAAATCTTATGGCGGGGTGCAGGTGATCAGCGGCTTGAACCTTGATATTAAGGACGGCGAGTTTGTTGTGCTGGTCGGTCCATCGGGCTGCGGAAAGTCCACGCTTTTGCGCATGTTGGCAGGGCTGGAAGAGATCACTGGCGGCGATATCAACATCGGGTCGGCGCGTGTGAACAATCTCCCACCGTCCGAGCGTGACATCGCCATGGTGTTCCAGAACTACGCGCTTTACCCGCATAAAACCGTCGCCGCCAACATGGGTTTTGCGCTGAAAATGCGCGGGATGGAGGCCGGGGCGATTCGGGCCAAGGTCGAACGTGCGGGCGAAATCCTGGGCCTTACCCCCTATCTGGATCGCTTCCCGCGCGCTTTGTCGGGCGGTCAGCGTCAGCGCGTTGCCATGGGCCGCGCCATCGTGCGCGATCCAAAAGTGTTCCTGTTCGATGAGCCACTCTCGAACCTTGACGCCAAATTGCGCGTCCAGATGCGCGCCGAGATCAAAGAACTGCACCAGCGTTTGAAAACCACCACTGTCTACGTCACCCACGATCAGATCGAAGCGATGACCATGGCTGACAAGATCGTCGTCCTTCAAGGCGGGCGGATTGAACAAGTCGGCGCTCCGCTGGAACTCTACGACCGCCCCGCCAATGTCTTTGTCGCCACCTTCATCGGCTCACCCTCGATGAACCTGATCGACGGCGTGGTGAAAGGCGGCATGGTAGATGTGAACGGCGCGCGCCTTACACTGCCGCCCGGCTCCACCGCCAGCGAGGGCCAAGCCGTTGTCTACGGTGTGCGCCCGGAAACCTTCACCACCGCTGCCGAAGGCTTGGCAGGCAGCATCGCCGTGGTCGAACCCACCGGATCGGAAACCCATGTCATCGTGCGGCTGGGCGAGCGCGAAGTGACCGCTGTGTTCCGCGACCGCGTCAGCTTCCGCCCCGGCGATGCCGTCACCCTCGCCCCGGATGCCAGCAAAGCGCATCTGTTCGACAAGACGACGGGCCAGCGCATCTCTTGACCCTTCGCGCAAATCCAGCACAGTTAACCCAAAGGGGAGGGCATCATGCTCAAAGGAATTGACCCGCGCTTGAACGCGGAAGTGCTGCATTGCCTGCGGGCGATGGGCCACGGCGATGTGTTGATCTTGGCCGACACCAACTTTCCATCCGACTCGGTCGCCCGCGCCACCGTTACCGGCAAACTGTTGCGGATGGATAACCTGACCAGCGCCGAAGCCGCACAAGCCATCCTGTCGGTTTATCCGCTGGACACCTTCGTGCCCGATTTCGCAGGCCGTATGGAAGTGGTCGGCGCGCCGAATGACGTGCCGCCGGTGCAGGCCGAGGTGCAGGCCGAAATCAACGCCGCCGAAGGTGCCGACCGCCCGATGATCTCGATCGAGCGTTTTGCGTTCTACGACATGGCCCGCCAAGCCTATGCCGTGATCCAGACCGGCGAGCGCCGCTTCTACGGCTGCTTCATGCTGCGCAAGGGCGTGATCCCGCCAGAGGCCAAGTAACATGAGCAAAGCCACAAAACCCATTGTGAACCTTGGCATTTTCGTCGCAGACACCGCCTATCGCGCCGACCGCATGCCGAAGATGGGCGAAACCATCTTGGGAAAATCGTTCGTGCTGGGGCCTGGCGGCAAAGGCTCGAACCAATCCGTCGCCTCAGCTATGGCGGGCGGCAAGACGCATTTCATCACCCGTCTGGGCGATGATGCCTTCGCCGACATCGCCCGCGCCACCTGGGCCAAGGCTGGCGTGGTGCCCGAGGTCAAGATCGACGCCGAAAGCTACACTGGTGCGGCTTTTATCTTTCTGGAAGACGCCACCGGCAACAACGCCATCATCGTCTCGCCGGGGGCCGCAGGCCGGGTTTCGGTGGAAGATGTGGCCGAGAAAGCCGATCTGATCCGCTCGGCTGCGGTGTTCATCACCCAGTTGGAACAACCGATTCCCGCCGCCAAACATGGGCTGGAAATTGCTCGTGCTGCCGGAGTGACAACCATCCTCAACCCCGCCCCCGCCGCCACGCTGGACGACGATATTCTGGCACTCTGCGATTACGTCACCCCGAATGAGACAGAAACCGAGGCCCTCACTGGCCTGCCGGTCACAACGATTTCTGAAGCAGAAATCGCCGCTGACGCGCTGCTTGCGCGTGGCGTGAGGGCCGTGGTGATGACCCTGGGCGACAAAGGCGCGCTTTACCGCGACAAAACCCGGTCGGTGCATATCCCGGTGATCTCGGCGGGTAAAGTGGTGGAAACCACCGGCGCGGGCGATGCCTTCAACGGCGGCTTCGCCGTGGCGCTGTCGGAAGGCCGCGATGTGATCGACGCGGTGCGCTTCGGCTGTGCCACCGCAGGCATTTCCGTCACCCGACCCGGCACCGCCCCTTCGATGCCGTCGCGGGCCGAGATTGACGCGCTGCTGGCGAAATCCTGAAACCGCCTTGGGGCGGATGGCTCGGGATGCTCCGCAGGGAGTAATTAAGCCAAGATGAAGCGATAAGAACCACAACTTCATCTTGGCAAAAATACTCCCGCCGGAGGCTTCGACGCTGGCCCAATGCGAGGGGGCGTCAGGCCCTGTCCGCGCAAGCCAAGCCAGCTTTGGCTGGTTATTCCATATTGGTATGCCGCGCCCGCATATCCTCTGCCGCCTCGCCCTTCAGATCGCGCAGGCGCAGCACCATGATTTCAAACACCAGAAACATCGCGCCCTCAAACAGCGACCCCATCGGCAGCACCGAGGCTCCCCCCACATCGCGCGCCATCGTCTGCGCCGGGATCAGCAAGACCTGATCCGCCAGCGCCAACGAAGGCCCGGCACCCTCTGCCGTCACCATCAGCACCCCAGCCCCCGCCGCCCGCGCCACGCCAGCCAAAGCCGTGACCGTCGCCAGATCGCCCGGCCCGCAGGCGGCGAAGAACAGATCATTCGGCCCCAGCGGCGGCGCGGTCAGATCGCCCTGCATCGAAACCGCGATCCCCAGATGATAGAGCCGCATCGCAAGCGCCCGCATCATCAGTCCCTCGCGCCCGCAGCCGTAAAGCATAACCCGGCGCGCGCCCAAGATCCGCGCGCAAGCGGCCTCGACCGCCGCCGCATCCATCCGGTCCGCCACCGCCGCGAGTTCTGCCAGCGCGCCCTGCATCAGATCTTTCACTGCCCACCCCCCAATTCATGCGCAATATCGCGGCTTTGCTGGTAAAGCCGCTTCCACAGCGGATATTGCCGCGCATAGATCGGCTCGGCCACAGGCTGCACCACCCGCGCCACCGGGTTCCATTCGCTGATCTCCTCGGGCAGCACCGCCCTCACCGCCACAGCCGCCAGAAACGCATCGCCATAGCTGGCGCCAATGGTTTTCTCGGCCACGATCTGCGGCACGCCGCCAAAGTCCGAGGTCGCCTGCATCCACACCGCGTTCTTCGTGCCACCGCCCACCGCCAGCACGCGCAGCGGCTCGGCCCCCAACTCGCGGCACACCTCCATCACATGCGCGGTGCCGGATGCGATCCCCTCCAGCACCGCGCGGAACAGATCGCCCCGGCTGTGAGTGAGGTTCAGGCCAAAGAACGTCCCCACCGCGCCCGGATCATGGATGGGCGTGCGCTCACCCGAGAAATACGGCAGGCACAGCAGCCCCTTCGCCCCTTTCGGGCTGGCCGCCGCCTCGGCGGTCAGAATGCCAAACGCACCCTCGCTCAACTCGCGCGCAAACTGGTCGCGGAACCAATGCGTCAGCGTGCCAGAGGTCGCCAAACCCGCCATCGAGGCATGTTGCCCCGGATAAAGCCAGGGCGCATACCACATCCGCGCGTCGCGCACCGGCAGCGCCGTCAACTGGATGATGAAGATGGTCGAGCCATACATCATCATCATCTCGCCCGCGTCTTTCACCCCGACCGAGACCGCCTCGGCCGCCGCGTCAATCGTGCCTATCGTCACCGGCGTTCCAACCGCTAGCCCGGTTTCCGCCGCAGCCGCTGCCGTCACATGGCCCGCAATCTCGGTAGACCACGCCAGCCGTGGCAGGCGGTCCAACGGGATGAGATCTGCCGCCAGTTCCTGCGTCCAAGCCAGCCGGTTCACATCATACAACGGCGAGAAATTCGCCGCCGTATAATGGTCGATCACATAGTCCCCGGTCAGCTTCCATGTAAGGTAAGGCGTCGCCGACAGCACCATCGCGGTCTGCGCATAAATCTCGGGCCGCTGCTGTTTCAGCCACAAAATCTTTGGCCCCACCGATTGCGAGGTCAGCGCATTGCCGCAGCGGGCCATGATCAGTTCGGCACCGATATTCTCTGTCAGTTCGGTAATCTGCGCCGCAGCCCGCGTGTCCACCCCGTAAAGCACACCGTTCATCAGCGGCTTGCCTGCCGCATCCACTGGCAGCATACAGGGGCCAATCGCCGAACACGCCACCGCGATGATATCTTCGGGCTTTACCTGAGACAGATGCAGCAACGCCTTGGTGACATGGACAAAATCCCCCCACCAATCTTCCTCGGCGCGATGCTCGGCCCAACCCGGTTGCGGCACCAGCATCTTGTGGGCGCGCGTCGCCTGCGCGACAATCACGCCTGCGCCATCAACCAGCACGCCCTTGGTCTCAAACGTGCCGATATCGACACCAAGGGTGTAACTCATCGCAGGCCCCGCGACAGATCAAACCCCGGACCGATCTGCGACAGCGCCTGTTCCAGCAGATCGACCATGCCCGACAGATCGCGCATATCCAGCACCTCGAGCGCGGAATGGCTGTAGCGCATTGGGAAACCGACATCGAGGCAGGCCACGCCTTCCGTTCCCATGAACTGTATATAGGACAGATCGGTCAGCGCCCCGGTATGGGCGGAGCGTTGCAATGGCAGGCCGCGCGCTGCGGCTGCCACCTCGAACAGCCGCACCAAGGCGGGGTGAGGGATCACGCCGTTCAGCGTGCCACGCCCGTGGAAGGAATAGAGCGATATCCCCGGCCCGCCGCCCAAAGTCACCTCGCCGCGCTGGGTCATGTCCGGCGTGTCGCAGGCGAGAAGCAGATCAATCTGCAAGGCGATATCGGGGGCGCAGGCCGTCGCCGCAGGCAGGACGCCGCGCAGGTTGTATTCCTCTTGCACCGACCAGACCAGATGCACGGTCGGGCCAGACGCGCGCCCCACCAGTCGCCGCGCCAGATCAATCAGCGCTGCACAACCCGCGCGATCATCCACCGAGGTGCCAGCAAGCCGATCACCAGCCAAGTCGAGCACGCGCGGCAGATAAATCACCGGGCAGCCGATGCGCACGCCCGCCGCCTCGGCCTCGGCGCGGCTGGCAAAGCCCGCATCGACGTAAAGCTCGGCATAGGGCACCACGCGGTATTTCTCATCCGGGGTGGTGGCGTGGTGGCTTTTGTTGGCGATCAGCCCCGGCACATCGCCGTGATCGGTGCAGATCAGCACCGCCTGCGCCGCCAAGGCGCGTTCTGGCACGCCACCCAGGCGTTCCAGCCGGATCAGGCCAGAGTCTTCAACCTTGCGGATGATAAAGCCCAACTGGTCCATATGGGTGAACATCATCACTGAAGGCGCATCTGGATCACCGGGAATGGTCGCAATCAGGTTGCCCAAACGATCACAGCGATGGGCTAGGCCCAAGGCGTCGAGATGCCCGGCGATGCAGGCGGCGACACGGTCTTCGTAGCCCGCAAGGCCGGGGATCAGCATCAGTTCCTTCAGCAAATCCCGCATCACGCCCCCCTGACTGCGCGGACGCGGTCCATGAAGTCGCGGGCGCGGGACGGGTCAACCGCCGACCACGTGTCGCCACCATGCTTCAAGGCCGAGCCAACAATGCAGCCATCGGCGACCCGCAGCACCTCGGCCACCGTGTCATGCTTCACCCCGGTATTCGCCAGCACGGGGGTATTCGGCAGCACACGTTTGACCGATTCCAGATCGACCATCTTCGCAGCCTCGCCGGTGATCGCGCCCGACACCAGCACCGCATCGGGGATCGAGGAAAACACCGCCGAGCGCGCCCGGTCGGGCAAGCTGCGCGGATCGAGCGAGCCTGCAAACTCGGCCGAGACGTTGTAGAGTTTCGCCACCCCGCCCGCGCCAATCCGCTGGCCATAGCGCAGGGCCGCCCCGGCGTCAGGGGCCCAGACGCCCATATCGCTGGCGTAGGTGCCGGTGAAAATCTCACGCACGAACTGCGCGCCTGTGGCCGTGGCCAAGGCCATCGTCGCCATCGGGTCCCACAGCACATTCACCCCGAACGGCACGGAAATCTGCGCGCGCAGACGGCCAATCACATAGCCCATCGTCACGGTGCTGGCGGCATCGACCTTCAGCTCATAGGGGCGGTCGTTTTCATTGCCGAACATCACCGCATCAAAACCCGCCGCCTGCAATGCCGCAAGATCAGCAGCCGCGCCTGCAATGATGCCCTCTACCCCGGCCTCGGGATCGTGCAGCGGCGTGCCCGGCAGCGCCCCCAGATGCACCATCGCAATCACCGGCTTTTTCGCCCCGAAAACCTGCGCAAACCGTGTCATGAATTCCTCCTGTTTTGCGGCAGGCTAAGGCGAAAGCGATTGGCTGGAAAGGTGGAACACACTAGCATGTCAGTGAAAATCAGGGGGCAAAGATGCGCATCAGACATTGGGATCGTTTGGGCAACGGCGGCCTTGATTTCACCGAACTCGGCTTTGGTGCCGCCCCCATCGCCAACCTTTACCGCGCTATATCGGAGGCAGATGCGCAAGCCGTCTTGGCCCGCGCATGGGAGGCTGGCGTGCGCTATTTCGACACCGCACCGCTTTATGGGCTTGGTCTGTCGGAAACCCGGCTGAACCATTTCCTGCGTGACAAACTGCGCGATTCCTATGTGATCTCGACCAAAATCGGCCGCCACCTGCGCCCCTGCCCGCCCGATCAGCGCGACGGCATCGGCAAATGGTTCGACGTGCCCGCCCGGCGTGAAGAATACGACTACAGCTATGACGGCGTGCTGCGCAGCCTTGATGCCAGCCTGCAGCGCACCGGGCTGGACCGCGTCGACATCCTTTATGCCCATGATCTCGATCTGGCGAACCACCACAGCCCATCTGCCCTTGATGCGCGGCTGAACGAGTTCATGTCTGGCGGCTACCGCGCCTTGTTGGAGTTGCGCGAGCAAGGCGTGATCAAGGCCTTCGGCGCGGGCGTGAACGCGTGGGAGCCTTGCCAATGGCTGCTGGAGCGTGGTGATTTCGATCTGTTCCTGCTGGCGGGCCGCTACACCCTGCTGGAGCAAGCCGCGCTGGACAGCTTCCTGCCGCTGGCGCAACGGCGCGGTGTGGGCATTGTGATTGGCGGGCCCTACAATTCCGGTATCCTTGCCTCAGGCCCGAAACCCGGCGCTTTCTATAACTACGACCCCGCCCCTGACCACATCCTGACCCGCGCCGCCGCCCTGCAAGCCGTCTGTGCGGCCCATGGCGTGCGGCTTGTCGATGCTGCGTTCCAGTTTCCGCTGCGCCATCCGGCGGTGGTCTCGGTGATCCCCGGCGGGCAAGGCGTGGCCGAGATGGACAGCAACGCCGCCGCCGCAACTGCGCAGGTTCCCGCAAGCCTTTGGGCTGATCTGAAGGCGCAGGGCCTGCTGCATCCAGAGGCCCCGATCTGACAGCCCGGATCGGGCAATCAAGGCAGGGTGATCAAGGCGCCGTATCTTCCCATCTGGGAATGACTTGTGGTTTTGCCTTGTATTTTCCGCATTTTCCACAAGATGTGGTATAATTCGGCACATCAGGGGTTGAACAGATCTGGGTGGCTGCGCTCTAGCGGCTCGAGATAGGTCAGCAGTTTGCGCAGATGCCCGCGCATCGCCGCCCGCGCCGCCTGCGGATCACGGGCCTCGAGTGCCGCCAGAATCCCGCGATGCTCCTCCAAGGTTGCCGCCACCCGGCCATCGACGGGCAGCACCAACCGGCGCGCGCGTTCGACATGCACCCAAGCGGTCTCCGCCACCACCGACAGCTTGCGATAGCCGGTAAAGCTGCGGATCAGATCGTGCATCTCGCCGTCCAACTGGTAGAAACCGGGGAAATCGCCATCCGCCAGCAAAGCCGCCTGCACGGTGATATTGCGGCGCAGCGCCACCAACTGCTCATCACTGATGGTTTCGGCCACGCGCTCGATCGCCTGCAACTCGATGGCCTCGCGCACGAAGGCACCTTCGCGGATTTCATCCATCGAGAAGCGCGCCACATAGGTGCCCGCTTGTGGGATCACATCCACCAACCCCTCGGTGGCCAGCCGCGCCACCGCATCCGACACCGGGCTGCGCGACACGCCCAGTTCGGCGCAAATCTCGGGCTTGCGCAGGATTTCACCGGGGCGATAGCTCAGCGACAAGATCGCTTGCCGCAGGGTCTGATAGACCTTCGACCCCAGCGAACCCACGAACATCTCAAGCGGTTGCAAGCGGTGGTTTGCCGCGATCGGGTCTTGTGAGAAGGCATCTTCGGACTGTAACATGCTAACATGTTAGCCGAGCCAAGCCTCGGGATCAAGCAAAGGCGACAGCAAAATGTTACAAAGCAATCAAAGTGTGATACGCTTGAATCCAGCCGATAATCTGGTGATCGCCCTCGTCGATCTGCCCAGCGGCACACAGCCCGGCGGGCTGGATATCGCCACCACCCAAGCGATTCCCCGTGGCCACAAAATCGCCACCCGCCCGATTGCTGCGGGCGAACAGGTGATCCGTTACGGCCAGATCATCGGCGAAGCCACCTGCGATATTGCGGCCGGGGCGCATATTCACAGCCATAATCTTGGCATGGGGCCGCATACCGACGATTACGCCATAGGCCGCGAAAGCCACGCCCTGCCCGCTTTGCCGCCGCGCGAATTCATGGGGTATCACCGCGCCGACGGCCAAGTCGGCACCCGCAATTACATCGGGATTCTGACTTCGGTGAACTGCTCGGGTTCCGTCGCGCGCTTTATCGCCGAAGCTGCCGAGAAAGACCCGGTGCTGTCGTCGATGCCGAATATCGACGGCTTTGTGCCGATTGTGCACAATACCGGCTGCGGCATGTCGGGGGTGAATGAGGGTTACGACACCCTGATGCGCACGCTGAAAGGCTATGCCCGCAACGCCAATTTTGGCGGTATCCTGCTGGTGGGTCTGGGCTGCGAGGTGATGCAGGTGCCCGATCTGGTCGGCCAAGGCCGACTGCGCCCGGATGGCAATTTTCGCTACATGACGATCCAGCAAACCGGCGGCACCCGCGCCACCATCGCGGCGGGGCTGAAGGTTTTGCGCGAAATGGCCGAGGTCGCTGCCCAAACCGCCCGCGCGCCTGCGCCCGTCTCCAAGCTGATGATCGGCCTGCAATGCGGTGGCTCGGATGGCTATTCCGGCATCACCGCCAATCCGGCACTTGGACATATGTCCGACATGCTGGTGCAGATGGGTGGCACCACCATCCTGTCGGAAACGCCCGAGATTTACGGGGCGGAACACCTGCTGACGCGCCGCGCAGTCTCGACCGAGGTTGGTGAGAAACTGCTGGAGCGCATCAAGTGGTGGGAAGATTACACCGCCCGCAACGGTGGTGAGATGGACAACAACCCTTCCCCTGGCAACAAGAAAGGTGGCCTGACAACGATCTTGGAAAAGTCGCTGGGCGCGGTTGCCAAGGGCGGCACCGCCCCCTTGGTTGGCGTCTATAAATTCGCAGAGCCCATCACCACCCCCGGCTTCACCTATATGGACAGCCCCGGCTATGACCCCTGTTCCGTCACCGGCCAGATCGCCTCTGGCGCCACGATGATCATCTTTACCACGGGCCGAGGCTCGGTCTCGGGCTATAAACCCAGCCCCTGCATCAAGCTGGCGACCAACACCGAAATGTATAATCGCCTGGCCGAGGATATGGACATCAACTGCGGCGACATCCTCACAAACGGTGTGAGCATCGCCGCGAAAGGTGCTGAAATCCTTGAGAAAGTCATCGCCGTGGCCTCCGGCCAGCGCACCTTCTCGGAAGAGTTGGGCTTTGGTAGCGCCGAGTTCGTGCCATGGCAGATTGGTGCCGTGATGTAGCCACCTCAGCGCCCTGCACGCCTGTTGAAGCCTCCGGCGGGAGTATTTAGGCCAAGATGAAGTTGAAGCGTGCCGCTTTGGTCATCCTCTCTGCCTAAATATCCCCGCCGGAGGCTTCTGCCGCCTCAGCCCTCGCTGCGGATCAAGGCCGAAATCTCGGCCACAGCCTGCTCCACCAGATCCACCCGCCCGCGCGATTCCACGTTCAAGCGCAACAGTGGCTCGGTATTCGACGAGCGCAGGTTGAAGCGCCAATCGCCAAACTCAAGGCTCAGCCCGTCCAGATCATCCCGCGCCTGCGCCCGTGGCGCATAGGCCGCCTCGATCTTCGCCACCACGGCGCGGGCGTCCTTGACCCGGAAGTTGATCTCACCCGACGACGGAAACGCCGCCCGCCGTGCCGCCAACAGATCGGCCAGCGACAGCCCCGTCCGCCCCATCAACTCGGCCACCAGCAGCCACGGGATCATGCCGGAATCGCAGGCCATGAAATCGCGGAAATAGTGATGCGCCGACATCTCGCCGCCGTAAACCGCCCCGGTGTCGCGCAGGGCTTGCTTCAGAAACGCATGGCCGGTCTTGGCCGCCACCGTCCGCCCGCCCGCGCGCGTCACCACATCCTGCGTGTTCCAGACCACGCGCGGATCATGGATGATCACAGCCCCCGGCTCTTTCGCCAGAAACACCTCGGCCAGAAGCCCGACCAGATATTCCCCGGCGACAAAGCCACCGCTGGCATCAAACAGGAAGCAGCGGTCGAAATCACCGTCCCAGGCCACCCCCATGTCGGCCCCTGCGGCCACCACCGCCTCTGCCGTCACCGGCTGGTTTTCCGGCAGCAGCGGGTTGGGGATGCCATTCGGGAAACTGCCATCCGGCTGATGATGCATCCGTACGAATTCCAGCGGAGCCCCCGCCGCCGCCAAGCCTGCCGCAATCGCATCAAAGGTCGGCCCCGCAGCACCATTGCCCGCGTTCACCACGATCTTCAACGGCCGCAGCGCGCTGATATCGACAAACGACAGCACCCGGTCGACAAAGCCCGCCCGCACCGCCGCGGCATCAACGACGCGGCCACCGGGCTGATCCGGTGCAAAGGCGCCACTTTCCGCCAGCGCCTTGATCCGCGCCAACCCCGTGGCCGCATCCAGCGGAGCCGACCCGCGGCGGACCATCTTCATGCCATTGTAATCCATCGGATTATGCGAGGCCGTCACCTCGATCCCGCCATCGGCATCCAGCGCCGTGGTGGCAAAATACATCTCCTCGGTGCCGCATAGGCCAAGGTCCAGCACCTCGACCCCCGCCGCCACCAGCCCTTCGGCCACCGCCCGCGCAAGCTCTGCCGAGGATGCCCGGCAATCCTGCCCCAACACCACGCGACTAGCGCCCAAACCTTCCGCAAAGGCCCGACCGATCCGGCGCGCAATCTCTGGGTTCAACTCGTCGCCCAACTTGCCGCGAATGTCATAGGCCTTGAAGCAGGTATAGTTCGTCATGTTCCACCAGTGTGACGCCAAAGTTGCGCGCCACCATAGGCATCATCCGCGCAACGTCCACCCGATTTGCGTGCAGCGGCGCTTTTCAACTCCGCCCCCCCGCCCTATAAGGCCGCAACCCCAGCAAGGAGCCCGCGATGCGCAGCGCCGAGATCACCCGCAACACCAACGAGACCAAGATCGCCGTTGCCATCAACCTCGACGGCACCGGGCGCAGCGAGATCAAGACCGGGGTTGGCTTTTTCGACCATATGCTCGATCAACTCGCCCGCCACTCGCTGATCGACCTCAGCGTTCAGGCGCAGGGTGATCTGCATATCGACGATCACCACACCGTCGAGGATGTCGGCATCGCACTCGGCCAGGCGCTGACCCGCGCCTTGGGCGACAAGAAGGGCATCCGCCGCTATGGCCATTTCCGCCTTGCGATGGATGACACGCAAGTGGCCTGTGCACTCGACCTTTCCGCCCGCCCCTATCTGGTCTGGCAAGTGCCGTTCACCGCCGCCAAGATCGGCAGCTTTGACACCGAACTCGTGCGCGAATTCTTCCAGGCGCTGGCCACGCACGGCGGCATCACCTTGCATGTTGACCTTATCCATGGGCTGAACAGCCACCACATCGCCGAGGCCGCCTTCAAATCCGTCGCCCGCGCCCTGCGCGAAGCGGTGGAGCCTGATCCCCGCATGGCAGGCGTTCTGCCTTCCACCAAAGGCGCGCTCTAGGTCATCCTCTCTGTTTAAATATCCCCGCCGGAGGCTCCGACGCCGCCAGCAACCGAAGGGCCCCCTATGCTCACCGTCCTCGTCGACTACGATTCCGGCAACCTGCACTCGGCAGAAAAAGCCTTTCAGCGCATGGCGTTGGAGACGGGTGCTGGCGAAGTGCTGGTGTCCTCGCGCCCCGAGGATGTCGCCCGCGCCGACCGTATCGTGCTGCCCGGCGATGGCGCTTTCCCGGCCTGCCGCCGCGCGCTTGGCAGCTATGGCGGCTTGTTCGAAGCGATTGAGGAAGCCGTCACCACCCGCGCCCGCCCGTTTCTGGGCATCTGCGTCGGGATGCAGATGATGGCAACTTGGGGCCGCGAATATCAAGACACCAAGGGGTTTGACTGGATCGCTGGCGAAGTGGTCAAAATCACCCCTGCCGATGCTGCGTTGAAAGTGCCGCATATGGGCTGGAATGATCTGGTGCTTGATCACCCGCACCCGGTTCTGGCAGGCATCCGCACGGGCGATCATGCCTATTTCGTGCATTCCTACCATTTCCGCGTCGAAAACCCGGCCCACCGCCTTGCCCATGCCGATTACGCGGGCGAGATCACCGCGATCATCGGACGCGACAATATGCTGGGGATGCAGTTTCACCCCGAGAAATCGCAAGCCACCGGCCTGCGGCTGATCGGCAACTTCCTGCGATGGACGCCCTGAATGCAGGCGCTGCTGGATCAGATCGCCGCCGAGATGGCCACCGCCCCCGATCGCGGCCGCGTGGCCAGCTACATCCCGGAACTCGCCAAGATCGACCCGCAGCAGTTCGGCATCGCCGTCGCCCTGCCCTCGGGTGAGGTCTACAGCGCGGGCGATGCGGCCACACCATTCTCGATCCAGTCGATTTCCAAGGTGTTCATGCTGGCCATCGCCTTGGGCCGCTTGGGTGATCAGATCTGGGCGCGGGTGGGGCGCGAACCCTCTGGCCTTGCCTTCAACTCGATCCTGCAACTGGAGCAGGAAAACGGCATCCCGCGCAACCCGTTCGTCAATGCGGGCGCGATTGCCGTCACCGATGCCATCTTGCAAAACCGCCAGCCGCGCGAGGTTCTGGCCGAGTTGTTGCGCTTCATTCAGGCGGCAGCCGAAGATGACAGCATCACCATCAATCAGGCGGTGGCAAAATCCGAACAGGCCACCGCGCATCGCAACATCGCCTTGGCCGAATTCATGGCGGCGATGGGCAACCTGCGCAACCCGGCAGCGCTGACCATCGGCACCTATGTGCATCAATGCGCGGTCGAGATGACCACCACCCAACTCGCCCGCGCCGGCCGTTTTCTCTTGGGCGTGCCCGGCGCACCGCGTCTGGTGTCCCTCGCCCGCATCCGCCGCATCAACGCGCTGATGATGACCTGCGGCCACTACGACGCTTCGGGCGAATTTGCCTACCGGGTTGGCCTGCCGGGAAAATCCGGCGTCGGCGGCGGCATCCTCGTCGTGGCCCCCGGCAAAGCCAGCATCGCCGTCTGGTCGCCGGGCCTGAACGCCAACGGCAACTCACAACTCGGCACGCTGGCGGTTGAGAAGCTGGCACGCGGTATGGGCTGGTCGGTGTTCGGGTAACTCCCGAAACCACCGCTACAATTTCACCTGTTCTCAAATATCCCCGCCGGAGGCTTCCCCGGCCAAAACCCGCGCAATCGTTAACATTTCCTTAAGTCACGCGCGCAACCCACTGATATCGCACAGCCTGTGCGCGGTCCCAACTCGGGACCTCTACCGCGCCGCCTTTTCCGCGATCCCCGAAACGCCTTCCCGCCGCTCCAATTCGGCCACCACATCCGCCAGCGTCAGATCCCTTGAAGCCAGCATCACCAGCAAATGATAGACCACATCCGCCGCCTCCGCGGTCAGCTTGGCGCGGTCGCCCTTCACCGCCTCGATGATCGCCTCCACGGCTTCCTCGCCAAATTTCTCGGCACATTTCTCCGGCCCCTTGGCCAGCAGCTTCGCCGTCCAGGAAGACTCCGGGTCGGCCGATTTTCGGGCAAGGATTGTCTCGCTCAACCGTTGCAACGCGTTCATGTCAACCTCATCGGAATACCCGCCGCCGCCATATACTGTTTGGCCTCACCAACGGTAAATTCGCCAAAGTGAAAGATCGACGCCGCCAGCACCGCCGACGCGCCGCCCTTGGTCACACCCTCCACCAGATGCTCCAGCGTGCCCACGCCACCGGAGGCGATCACCGGCACGGACACCGCATCCGAAACCGCCCGCGTCAGGCCAAGGTTAAAACCCGCCTTGGTGCCATCGCGGTCCATCGAGGTCAGCAGGATCTCTCCCGCCCCCTTGGCGACCACCGTTCGCGCAAATTCCACCGCATCAATCCCGGTGGCTTTGCGCCCGCCGTGGGTGAAAATCTCCCACTTCCCCGGTGAGACGGTCTTGGCATCAATTGCCACCACGATGCACTGGCTGCCGAACCGATCCGCCGCTTCGGCCACCACATCGGGGTTCGCCACAGCCGCCGAGTTGAACGAAACCTTATCCGCCCCAGCGAGCAGCAACGCGCGCACATCGGCGTGGGTGCGCACCCCGCCGCCCACGGTCAGCGGCATGAAACAAGCCTCAGCCGTGCGCGTCACCAGATCAAACATGGTGCCACGATTTTCATGGGTGGCGTGGATGTCGAGGAAACACAGCTCATCCGCGCCCGCGGCATCATAGGCGCGCGCGGCCTCTACCGGGTCGCCCGCGTCGCGCAAGGACACAAAATTCACGCCCTTGACCACACGGCCATCGGCCACATCAAGGCAGGGGATCAGGCGGGTTTTCAGCATGGACGAACCTTGGAATTGGGGCCGGTGGGGGTCAGGGGGCGGATCCCTCCCCCTCGGCTGCCGCCTCACCCCCAAGGGCCACGGCAGGCGGAGGATGGACTAGGCTTGCAACGCTTTCAATGCCGCCGCCAGATCAATCGCACCATCATACAGCGCGCGGCCCGAAATTGCCCCGGCAATCACGCCGGTATCGCGCAGCGCGATCAGGTCATCCATCCGGCTGACCCCACCGCTGGCGATCACCGGGATCGACACCGCCCGCGCCAAAGCCTCGGTCGCTTCAAGGTTCGGGCCCTGCATCGCGCCGTCGCGATCAATGTCAGTGTAAATGATCGCGGCAACGCCTGCATCTTCAAAGCTGCGGGCCAGATCGGTGACTTTCACCGTGGTCTCAACCGCCCAGCCCTTGGTGGCCACCATGCCCTTGCGCGCATCAATGCCCACGGCGACCTTGCCGGGGAAAGCCTTTGCCGCCTCGCGCACCAGGCTTGGATTTTCCACCGCCACCGTGCCGAGGATCACCCGCGACAGGCCCTTTTCCAGCCACATCGCGATGGTCGCCATATCGCGGATACCGCCGCCGAGTTGTGCTGGCACCTTGACCGCTGCCAAGATCGCCTCAACCGCCGCCGCATTCACCGGGGCACCTGCGAAAGCACCGTTCAGATCGACCAGATGCAGCCACGCGCAGCCTGCGTGCTGAAACTTCAGCGCCTGCGCCGCCGGATCATCGCCAAACACCGTCGCCGCCGTCATCTCGCCGCGCAGCAGCCGCACACATTGGCCGTCTTTCAGGTCAATCGCCGGATATAGGATCATCGCTGTCTCCATCTGTTGCGACAGGCTTTAGGCCGCATGGCCGCGATTGCCAAGACCCGCGCGACCCTACGTCAGAGTTGATTTGCGCCAAATTGCGCGCAAGCTTGGCGCAGACCTTGAGGGAGGATGACCATGATCAAGAAACTGCTACTCGCCGCCGTGCTGAGCTTTGGCGCAGGGGCCGCACTGGCCGACCCTGTGGAGGGCGTGTGGAAGACCAAGCCTGACGACAACGGCAATTTCGGCTATGTGCAGATCAAGCCCTGTGGCGCCATGTTCTGCGGCACGCTGATCAAGGCGTTTGGCGCCGATGGCAAGGAAAAGGCCAGCGAGAACATCGGCAAAAAGATTGTCTGGGATATGGTCGCTTACCCGGACGGGCTTTATGACGACGGGCAAATCTGGTCGCCCGATCGCGACAAGACCTACAATTCGGACATGACCCTGTCGGGCAACAAACTGTCGGTGCGTGGCTGTGTGATCGGGATTTGCCGCGATGGCGGCACCTGGACCCGGGTGAAATAGGCCAGCGTGAAATAGCATAAACCGGGTCGCCTTTCGCAGGCGGCCCGGTTTATCTGGCGGTCAAAGCAGGAGCCGCCGATGTCGGGTAAAGATTGGATACGTCTGGCGAGCCTCTCCCTGTTGTGGGGTGGCTCGTTTTTCTTTGTGGCGGTGGCGTTGCGCGGCCTGCCGACGCTGAGTGTGGTCTGGGGCCGCGTCGGTTTGGGCGCGGTATTTCTGGCGCTGGCCTTGTGGCTGAGTGGCACGGCGTTTCCGCGTGGTGCGCCAGTGTGGCGGGCGCTGCTGGTGATGGGGCTTCTGAACAACGCGGTGCCGTTTACGTTGTTCGTGCTGGCGCAGGGGCGGATTTCGGGCGGTATGGCCTCGATCCTGAACGCCACAACGCCGCTGTGGGGCGTTCTGCTGGCGCATATGTTGACGGACGAAAAGATCACGCTGGCCAAGGCTTTGGGGTTGGCCTGCGGCTTTGCCGGGGTGGTGGTGATGATGGGCGGCGCTGCTGTCGGCGATCTGTGGGCCAGCCTTGCTTGTCTGGGGGCTGCGTTTTCCTATGGCCTTGCCGGGGTTTGGGGTCGGCGGTTTCGCGCGCTCGGCGTGCCGCCGCTGGCCACCGCGTTTGGGCAGGTGGCGTCGGCTGCGGCGCTGCTGTTGCCGATCTGGCTGGTGGTGGATCAGCCTTGGCATCTGCCGATGCCGCCGCTGGATGTGATCGGTGCTGTGCTGGCGATTGCGGCGTTTTCCACCGCTTTGGCCTATCTGATCTATTTCCGCCTGCTGGCATCGGCGGGGCCGAGCAACCTTTTGCTGGTGACATTTCTGGTGCCGGTTTCGGCCTGCCTGCTGGGCGCGGTGTTTCTGGCCGAGCCGATTGTCGCGCGTCAGCTTGCAGGCTTTGGACTGATCGCTTTGGGATTGGCGGCGCTGGATGGAAGGGTGTTGAAATGGCTTTAAGCGGCGGCGGTCAGCCCACAGATCAGGATTGGCAGGATTTGCTGACAAAGACCGCCCGCGCGGGCGTCTACGGCGTGGCCAGCACCGGCATCTGCTGCGATTTCGGTTGCCCGTCACGTCCGCCGCTGCGCAAAAACCTGCGGATGTTCGAGACGGTGGCCGCTGCCGAGGCCTGCGGCTATCGCCGCTGCAAACGCTGTGCGGCGCGGGATGCGCGTATAAAACCCTGACAGATCAGCGGAATACCGGGACGTAACTGCGGTGTATCTGCGACGCCGCCCCTATCTGCCTTGCGATTTCGGCACGATGCCAAGCCGGGGGATTTCAATCGCTGGGCACCGGTTCATCACCGCAGTGACGCCCCTGTCTGTCGCGCGTTTGGCTGCAGCCGGATCGGTGACGCCAAGCTGCATCCAGACCGCTTGCAGATCGGGAAATGTCGCCAGCGCCTCATCCACCACCGCACCTGCTTCTTCCGAGCGGCGGAAAATATCCACCATATCAACGCCGCCTTCGATTTCGGACAGGCTGGCGCGCACGACCTCGCCCAAAGCCACCTGCCCTGCCTGCCCCGGATTGACCGGAATCACCCGATAACCCTGCTGCGCCAGATAAGCCGCGACGCCATGGCTGGCGCGTTCCGGCTTGGGCGACCAGCCCACCACGGCAATCGTGCGGGCACGTTCAAGAACAGCGCGGATTTCGGCATCGGAATTGGTCTGCATGGCAAGCCTCGATCTGATGGGCAGATAAAAAGACGTCCGGGTCACAGGATCAACCTGCGCCGGACGTCAAGGTGTGGAACGAGGGACAGTAAACAGGCACCGCGAGGGTTCCGGCTCGCGTGACTATGATATGGATGCCACAAGCGCGGATTTAAG
Source organism: Cypionkella sinensis (assembly GCF_042646385.1). NCBI lineage: Bacteria > Pseudomonadati > Pseudomonadota > Alphaproteobacteria > Rhodobacterales > Paracoccaceae > Cypionkella > Cypionkella sinensis. Next base: position 1,323,099 of record NZ_JBHRTO010000001.1, read on the forward strand.
AGGGGATCGCAATTTTGTGATGATGCGGCTGCGGCAAGCTTGGGGGCGGTATTGGGGGCTAGCCCCCAAACCCCCAGGATATTTAAGCAGAGAGGATGACAATTTTAGATAAAGTTTAGCTGATGTTTAGCGAGTCGCCGCCGCATATAGGCCAACAGCCGCAGCATTTGAGACGTTCAGGCTGCCAAATTCGCCGACAAACGGGATGCGCGCGATCACGTCGCAGGTTTCGCGCGTCTTTTCGCGCAGGCCGGGGCCTTCGGCGCCCAGCACCAGGGCAACCGGACGCTTGCCCACCTGTGCCATCGCCTCGGACAGGGGCACCGTGCCATCGCCATCCAGCCCGATCAGCGTGTAGCCCATCGCCTTCAACTCGACCATCGCCTCGGCTAGATTGGTGACTTTCAGGTAGGGCTGACGCTCGAGCGCGCCGCTGGCGGTTTTCGCGAGCGCGCCGGTTTCGGGCGCCGAATGGTGGCGCGGGGCCACAACCGCACGGGCACCAAACACCTCGGCCGAACGCAGAATCGCGCCGACGTTATGCGGATCGGTGACACGGTCAAGCAGCACGATCAGCGGCTCACCCGCCCCCGAAATCGCCACATCGGCCAGTTTGCCCCAGTTCAGCGCCTTGACCTCAAGTGCCGCACCCTGATGCACCGAACCTTCGTCAATCGGCACCGAAAAATGCCGTGGGTCCGAGAGTTCAGGTGCCATGCCGGAAAACGCCACCGCCTCTTCCAGCTTGTCGAGCGCGTTCTTGGTGACGACCAGACGGATTTTCTCACGCTTGGGATTCATCAGCGCATCGCGCACCGCATGCAGGCCGAACAGCCAAACGGTCTCCCGCGCTTCGGCCCGGCGATTGCGCTCTTTATCCACCACCCAAGACGGTTTTTTGTCACCCGACATCGCGTTTCAGCCCCATATCCTGCGGGCGCGACAATGCGGGCTGGCGGGATTGGGCGCAAGGTGAAAGCTTTGAAAAATCCGAAGATAAGCCGCCGATCCGCCCTTGACGCCCCCGACGCGCTTCGGTAATCACCGCCGCAGTGGGCGATATGCTGCAAGGTGCGGCAGCGGACTGTAACTCCGCCGAGGCGACTCATGCTTGGTTCGATTCCAAGATCGCCCACCAAATAAAATCAATGACTTACGGCAGATTTGAGTAGATCAGCCAGCCGCCGAGGCCAAAAGTGCTGCACATTTCGCTGCACAATCTGCTAGGCACCCTCCCTTGATTACACGGCGATTCCGATGCATTTCTTGCACATGGCAATCAAGAAACGCGGCAAGATATACCAACTCGTTCAACGTGTCCCCCGGCGCTACCAGCCGGTAGAGGCGCGCGAAACCGTTTGGATAAGCCTGCACACCGACAGCGAAACCGCAGCCAAGGTCAAAGCACCTTTAGCTTGGGCGCAGATGATTGAGGCGTGGGAGGCTAGGTTGGCGGGCGATTCCCAAGATGCCGAAACTCGATTTGATGCTGCCAAGGAACTCGCTGCCATGCGGGGCTTTCGATACCTGCCCGCTTCCCGAGTAGCGAAGCTGCCTCGGGAAGAACTGTTGCAGCGCATTGAAGCCGTCCAGACCTCGGGCGATGCACCTGTAAAGACCGAAGCGGCTGCGATCTTGGGTGTAGTGGCGGAACCCGCGATCACCGTTTCCCGCGCACTAGAGCTGTTCTGGACGCTGGCAAAGGCCAAGACGCTGGGAAAGTCAGAGGCGCAGGTCAAGAAATGGAAAAGCCCGATCAAGCAGGCAATCCGCGACTTCATCGCGGTTGTTGGCGATAAGGCGATACATGAGATCACCCGAGATGACGTTCGGTCGTTCCGCGACTGGTGGCTTGAACGCATCGAAACGGAAGACCTGAACCCGTCCACCGTGAACAAGAATATGGATCACTTCGGCAAGGTGCTGAAACTGGTGAACGAGGAAAAGCGACTTGAACTGGTGCTGCCCCTTGGCGGGCTGCGCTTAGAGGAAGGCGAAAAGAACACTCGCCCACCCTTCTCGGTGGATTGGATCAAGAACGAACTGTTGAAGCCGGGTGCATTGGATGGGTTGGACGCCGAAGCGCGCGCGATTTTGCTGATCATGGTGAACACCGGCGCGCGGCCTTCCGAGATACGCGCCCTCACTAAAAGCACGATCCACCTTACATCCAACGTTCCACACATCAGCATCGAACCGGATGGTCGAAAACTGAAAACCAAACATGCGCGCCGGAAAATTCCGCTTGTGGGTGCCAGCCTAGAGGCCATGCGTGGCTTCGCAGATGGCTTCCCGCACTACCGGGAAAGCGAAGGGTTATCGAAGGCCATAAGCGACTACATGACAGCGAACAACCTGCGTGAGACGCCCGCCCATAGCCTCTATTCGCTTCGGCATTCGTTTGAAGATCGCATGTTGAAAGCGGGCGTAGATGAGCGCATCCGGCGCGACCTTATGGGCCATCGGCTCACGCGGGAACGCTATGGGGAAGGTGCTGATCTTGCGCACCTACACTCGCCGATTCAAGCCATAGCGCTCTGACGCGCGACTACGGCACGGGCGCGGGCCATGACGTCACCCTCTGCTTGCGCGAGTGAAATTTCGTGTTCAAGGCGAACAAAGATCGGCGCATAGGCGGGGTCGGAAACTACCAGCTTCGCGACCTTGGCTTGGGCAGCGTGTAGTCTTTGCAGATCGGATAGAGTGACGGGTGCAGGCATGGGGCAAACTCGGGTTGTTACCCTAAGCCTTTATGCGCGTGGTCGGAATCTGTTCGCTGGGATGAAGAAATGAGCAAGGCTTTCGCCCTGCCCTTTAAGATCCTATCGGCACCACTCGGTTGAGACCTGCCACCGAGCAGGCAACGTGCTTCATGCCTTCGGGCAAATTTCTGATGCTATCGGAGGAAGGTCGGCAACTTCAGCGCCTTGAGGTGACTTCCCTGACATCGGGAACCGGGTGACATTTTTCACGCCGACGCCTCATCCCGCGTCGAGAAGCGCCCTCAACGCCCTGACGCGGCTCGTGGTGATCTTCGGGTCGCTGCCGCACGAGATGACCCTGATAAACTCGACCCAAGCCTGCTCGTTCGAGGTCAGCTGGTCCCATGGTCCCGCCGGGGCCGTCGGAAGGGTGAACACGCTATCGCTATCGCTCATTTACCGAACACTCCTCTCAGTGCAGCGCGTGACCGCGCAGTCAGACGCGGATCGGTGTTGTCCGACGCATCGCGAAGTTCGTTCAGCCAACCGCGCTCGTTCTCGGTTGCGGGCGTGCCGAATATCTCGTTGATCGCTTTAGCTGCCGTCGCACCCACAGCCTGATCGAGGGCGAGGCGCATCAGGTAAGCAGGGTCGACCTCCAGCGCCTTCGCCAGAGACGGGACGCGGTCGAGCGGCACTTTGTTGCGACCGTTCTTCAGGAAGGTCATCATGTTCGCATTTGCAAAGCCCGCTTCTGACGCGATTTCAGCCTGGGTCTTGCGGTGCGACAGGTCGCGGACACGATCAGCGATCAGCTTCGCGGTAGCGGTGTTCTGGTAGGGGTTGGTCATGTTCTCGCTCATGTTGTTGGTTACATGACTTACTTACCGAGTCGTAGCAGCGCGGTCGGGTGGGAGTTGCGCTGAGAGGTTGGGATCTGCGAAGTCCTAGAAAAACCACACGAAAACGCTGGGGATGCACCCGGTGTCCGCAGGTCGGGGGCGCCTGAACCTTCCACTCCCTGTCCTAGACCGACACGATAAACGTGGTCGCGCTTAGAAAATTGATGCGGGTCACGAATGGAAGGATGTTGCGGAACCTGTTTGCCCTCCCTCTTCTCGGACGCCGCCATTCTAGCTTGTCGCAATGAGAACGGAGGAATACGTTGATCACAATATGTGCAGCTACCGGGAGTTCAGGATGAAAGCGCTTACAGGTTTTGGATCGTTGTGCACTGCTCTCACCATTTTCTGCACTTCTCTCGCATCATGCACCCCTGTATCGGCACAAACAGCGGTGCAGTCCGAAGAGCGCGCGATGCTGCTTGTGCCTGAAAACCTTGCAGAGCTTGAAGACGCACTCACTGACATTCGGGGCTTGTTGGACAAATTCGAAAAAGCGGATTCGGATGGAGGTTTGCTGACCAACGGAAAAGCAGACTATCAGGCTAAACTGAATTCGGAGTTAGAGGCGCTACTCGATACATTCAGCGGCAACGAGTATTCAAAGGCCCAAACAGAACTGGCCGAGGCCGATCTGGCGATCACGACCGGCGAAGACCAGCTTGAGCGCCTTAAAAGCGATCTGCGACTGGCCCCAAAAGGCAATGGCCAGCTCTCCATAGCTGATCGTGCAATGATGCGTGACGCAGCCTCTGGGAGTGAGAACGCAATCAAGGAGGAGATGGCGACCACCCAGGCCACGATCGACACGGCAAAAACGGCCAGAGCTAACGCTGTCGCTGGGTTTGTGGACGTGATGGCCGAGAGATTTGGCTTCATCTTGCCGCAAGAGCAGGCGACTGCTTTGCTTTATCAGGTCAATGGTTACTCCATCGTCCAATCAAAGATCGTTTTCGAAACTATAGTTGCCTTGGAGCAGCACCTGCGTGTCGGGCTGGATGAACAAAGCAGTGCCGCTACCGTGCAGCGCTATTATAGTGTCGCGGCGATCTCCCGACTGATGCTGGTGCGCATGTATCAGCTCCATTTGGAGCAATACGAGGCTCGCTGGCTTCCGCGGTTGGCTGAAATAGAGGCCGAGAATACGCAACTGATGGCGGCCACGCGCACCTCCATCAGCGAGGCAAAGGCCCAGACCCAGCGTGCTCAGCTCAAGAATAATCTCAGTATTCAGGAAAAGACACGTGAGGCGATTGGCGTATATCAAAATCTACTCGAGAAGAGACGCCAGAACACATTGCGTGGTCTTGCCATGGCTGAAGGCGAGGCTGCAGTTGCGATCAACACGCTAAAGACGCTCGAGGGTGTTTTCGGCCTATCCGCCGAGATGTTCAGCAATACATCGGAATATGAAGCCCTTATGGGACTCAGCACGCCTGAACTGCTGCCACTCGATGGCGAGATGTTGGATCAGAATTTCATCGCGTTAAATCAAAAGCTGGGCGCTTAGAGCTTCATCCGGGTTCAGCCACCAAGTGAAAACTGGCTTCAGCCTCGCAAGCAGACAATCGCCCACCTTCGCGACAACCTCGTGCACCCTTCGAGGACCAGCTCTTTGTCACCACCCTCTGGCGAAACCATGGAGATTGCCGATGTCGGCGCTCAGCTTTGTAGGAACGTCTGAGTTGTTCGCGAAGCCCATCCAGCCCGAAACCGCCGCATCTACTTCCTCAACTATCTCCACCGCTCGCTTCGGCTTGATCCCTACCTTCGCGGCCACGGCTTCGAACTGGGCCGGGCCTGGCCAGCGCCCCTCACCACCAACCAGCAGCGTATGTTCGCCACCTGGACCGCGGCTGAAGCTGAGGTCGTAAGCTGGTGCAAGGTGCCACGCACCATTTCGTTCCATCAGGAAGGCGTGGTTCTTCAAATGGTCATCGCGGTTCAGGCCGCGGACGTTGAAGACCATGCGCCGGAACATCTCCTCGACAGCACGCTGATCGCGGGTCATCAAGCGCACGACCTTCAGCAGTTCTGCATAGTCGAGTGTGGCGGTGCGGAAATCCACGTCCAGCAGCGCAGCGACGGTCTGCATGTGCAGCCGACCTGCACCGTTGCGGTCAAAACGATCCGTGACAAAGAAGGCCTCGCCGGATGTTGCGCGCAACACTTCCACGGGGGCCATGTCGATCCCGGCGGCACGGGCCATCGCGGCATAAGCGGCTTCAGCCTCGACCGCGCCCACCTCATCCGAGAGGGCACGCCGCTTGACCAAGACGTGCCTCCAACCTGGCTCCCACGCCAGCCGGTGGCTTCGCAGACGCGAATTATCGCTCGAGATTTGTGCGACGAACTTAGGCCGTGCACCCTGCGAGCCGCCAGCCATCATGCGCAGCCGTTCCAGGTCATCTGCGGTGGCAGCGCCGCCTACCTCAGGCACCAGCCGGTCAAACCAATCGAGGCTGATTTCGTCGTGTGGTTCGGACTGCTCTTCGGGTTGATAGGTCAGCGCACCCATGCCATCGCGGCCGACCATCGCAAGCCGGTCCAGATCCGTGATGTCCACCGCCGAACGCCCGCGCGCGGCGAGATCTCTGTCGATCAGCAACCGCCCCCAACCGTCAGGCAAACTGTCACCGAACAGACTCGGCAGGTCGCCAAACGCGCGTCCACGCGGTCGCAGCAGGCCTGTGTAGGTCTTGACCAGAAGCGGGCTGACCGGCAGCGGCTGGACGATGAACGTGCTTTCCCATTCAACAGCGGCCTGACGGGCAGCTGCGTCCCAGCCCATTCGGCCAACGGGCAAGAGAGCCGGTCCGCCGAAATCAAGCGAGACGGACAGTCTGCGGATCATGCGATCTTCCTTCGCGCCCGGACCTGCTTTGGTGGTTGCGACTGACGCTCAACATCTTCCAGCGTGCGCGCCTCAATCATCGGGAACACACTATGAAACCCGTCCAGCGCATCCAGTGCTTCGGCAAGTGCAAGCAACGTTGTGAACGACACCTCCCCGGTATGTTCGAACCGTTTCAAGGTGCCCAGAGAAACACCGGAACGAGCCGCTAACACATTTTGCGTCAGCCCAAGCGCGTTCCTGCGGGATCGCGCGCGGATACGGATGGCTTCACGGATTTCGGTGGCTGTATCAAAGTTCGGAATCATGGCGTCCTTCGAGTCATTGGCTCGTATGTTAGCTTGAAGCGCACTAATAGCACAGTTTTAGCTAACATGTGATCTATTCTTGCGACACGTTGTTCGTTCACATCGCTGGATGCCTGCGGCCGCGCTCTGGTATTTCTGACGCAATCACGTGGACAAAAGCGCTTTCCGACAAAAACAGTCGGAAAGCAAAATGTTACATTCTGGTCCACCGATGTTAAATTACCGTTCAAAAACGTCGCATTTCGAGACGTAAATGCAAGATATGATGTCCATAGTTCACGACTAATGTTAAGTTTCAGCGGTAGAAAACCCCTTATTTTGTTGATCCGAGTGAGCGAAACCAGACGCGAAGTTTACAAAACGACCCTCGAAATCTCTTTTTCCGAAGAGACGGACCCGTGGTATGGGCATCGGGAATCGAAAAACGCTACATCGCCATCGACCGGTCTGATGTATTCAGGACCGACAAAGCACATGAGGACGATGGACGCGGCGATGCGTGCGCAACCTTAGCCTTCTACTAAGCAGCGGCATCAGGGCTTGGTCATCCACATGCGTGTATTCGCAAGAGCACGTCGCCTCATGTATTTAACAAACTCCATGTCCAACAGTGACACGGAGCAAGGCGGCCCATTTTCGTGCCAGCGTGCAGGAGGCGGCCAAGGGCAGCGTCCTCACCTTCTTAGCACTGTCGACATCACCGACACTACGGATGCACCTTAGCGGTCGCCCCATTGAGTCTGGCAGCGTGCGGAGTGCATGTGTAGCAATGTCTTGGCCAGTGACGGCCTCCTTGGTCGGCGCATTATCGCAGTGAGCGGGTGGAAGTTCGGCTCGGTCCACTGTCGTTGGCTTCGCTTTGATACTCATCGCGGTGTTCCATCGCCAGCCGCACCGCACGTTCGCGGAACTCGGGTGAATACGGCTTCGAGGTCTTCTTTTTTGATGTCTGTTCCATAACGGGCAATTCTCCGCGCGCTTTGCCCTCCGGTAAACCCGGGGCGGTTCAGGAAAGCAGGCGCATCGTCCACCGGGCGCAAATGAACTACTTCGTGCTGGCCGTGCACCGTATTCTCATGAATCCTCAGAATCTAGCCTGCCCCGCGCTTCAAGCCTCTGGTGCCGCGCGCGTTCAAAGCCAACCCAGATTCCGTTCTGGTCCAAGCCGCGGCTTGCCAGTTCATCACGCGCCAAGTTGTTCAGGTCCAATTCTCCTTTGCTTACTGCAACTAGGACACGAACCGTTGCGACTTGAATGAACTCAATTTCGTCTAGTGTGAAACGTCCTTTGGAGTACGACATGGGTTCCGGAATATTTGACGACGCTTTGTCGTGTTGAGTTGCGTTGCGTTGCGTGAACGCACACATCCATTGGTGTTTCCGGTAGTCAACGGCATCGGTCTGAGAGGCGCAGATACTGGAAGCCATCTCCCCAGTTTCACGATTCAGCAAAGAAGTTCGCTCCCAGTCGCAGAAGATCTAACGCGACAGATGCAAAACCTTAACGCCTTGGCCGCAGAAATTTATTATTTTTCATTACGTTACAGAACTTCACCAAAACCGCACAGTCATCAGCTTCGGAGAATATCGGCCGTGAGAGACGCCTTCTGGCCATCTTGGAGGCCGGGCCGGTGCTCAGCACTACCCGCATAAGCCACGAAAACAACGGAAAAATCCGGCGGCAGCCGGATCAGGAGAACGCTTTCGCTAGGGCAAGTGGCGGATCGATAGGGATTCGAACCCTAGAGACGGTTCCCCGCCTACACACTTTCCAGGCGTGCGCCTTCGACCACTCGGCCACCGATCCGTTGCGGGTGTTTAGCCTGCAACACAGGCGGGGCGCAAGGGGGGCGGGTTGGAATTTACGGGGCGGGTGTGGGATTTTCTGCCGGGTTTCCGGGGCATATTCTGTCGTAGCTTTGGGGAAAACTTTTACAAAGTTTCCGTCTCGGCTTCGGTAAAATTTCCTGCCGCAGCATCGGTCGCAGCTTCGATAAATGCCGCAGCAAAACCTGCCGCCACTCCCCGTTTCCGTCCAACTTCCTGCGCTTCAGTCGACCAGCAGCAGGTTCACCCGGCGGTTCTGTTTGCCCTTGTTTTCGATGCGCCCGATCTCGACATGGCCGATCTCGGCGGTGCGGGCGACGTGGGTGCCGCCGCAGGGTTGCAGATCAATTTGCGTCGCAGCGTCACCAATCCGCACAAGGCGGATCGCGCCCTGACCCATCGGCGGGCTGACCGACATCGTCTTGACCAGCCCCGGATTGGCCAGAAGCTCGGCCTCGCTGATATAGCTGTCTGTCACCGGAAGATCGCGCGCGATCAGCAGGTTCAGGGCTGCATTCAGCGCGGCGATATCCGTGGGCGGCTCGGGCATCATGAAGTCGAGACGGCCCTTGTCGGCCCCGATCTGCCCGCCCGTCACCGGCAGCGGGATCACCACCGACAACAGATGCAGCGCGGTATGCACCCGCATATGGCGGTGGCGGCGCGTCCAATCCAGACGCTGCGTCACCTGCGCGCCCACGGGGGGCAAGGCTGTGGCGTCGGCAGGCACCAGCGCGATCAGCCCACCCTCGACCTTCACCGCTGTGGCAATCGGCATCCGTCCGCCCGGCCACAGGATCATGCCGCAGTCTCCCGGCTGCCCGCCTGCGGTGGCGTAGAAGATCGTCGCATCCAGCACGATGCCACCCTCGGGCGTGTGGGCCAGCACGGTGGCCTCGGCCTCGCGCAGATAGGGATCATCGCGAAACAGCAGGTGCGTGGTCATGCGCGGGGGTCCTTGGGCTTCTGAACGGGGGAGCTTTTGACAGAGCCGCTTTTCAGCGGCTTGGCGTCGATGGCACCTGCATCGTCCAGATTTTCGTCATCGGGGGCAGCAAGCGGATGCGGCGCGGGGGCCATGAACATCGCCACCGCCTCCTGCGCCGCCTGTTCTTCGGCCTTTTTCTCGGCTTCGGCCGCGGCTTCATCAGCGATCCGCTTCAGATAATCGCGATGCGCGTTCGAGAACAGGATACCCTCGGCCTGGAAGCGCTCGGCGATCTGGTGGTTGATTTCCGAGCGCACGGCGACCTGAAAGTTGATGTCGCGGATGATCATGCGGATTTCAAAGTTCATCACTTCGGCGCCAAAGCCCATCAGCGCAATCACCGGCGGCGGGTTCAGAATCGCCAGTGGCTGCGCTTCGACAATCTCGCGCAGCACGGCCTCGACCCGGCGGCTGTTCGTCGTGAACGGCACCGAGACCGGCACGATCACCCGGCCCGACAGGTTGAAGCGTGTCCAGTTCGTGACGCGCCCCGTGATGAGATCAGAGTTGGGCACGATCACGTCAGAGCGGTCAAAGGTCTGGATGCGGGTCGAGCGCACCGAGATCGCCTTGACGATGCCCGATGTGGTGCCAACCTCGATCCAGTCACCCTCCGAAACGGGGCGTTCGACCAGCAGGATGATGCCCGACACAAAGTTCGACACGATGGTCTGCAAGCCAAAACCGATGCCGACCGACAGCGCCGATGCCACGAGTGCAAAGCCGGAAAGATCAATGCCCGCCGCGGTGATCGCCAGCAGCGCCGACAGGAAAATCCCGGCATAGCCGACGCCTGAAACGATGGCGTTTCTGCCGCCCTGATCCAGCGAGGTGCGCGGCAGGATCGAGGCCTTCAACCCGCCCTGCACCAGCTTTGTCGCCGCATAGCCAATGCCGAACACCGCCACGAGGATGATAAAGCTTGTCGGCGAAATCCGCACACCGCCCAGCGAGACGCCGGTGCGGAACGAGGTCCACAGATCGGCCAGATCGACCACCCGCGCCCCCCAGATCAGCGCCAGCAGCGGCAAGGCGGCGCAGGTGAACACCAGCCCTGCGATCACCGGCAACAGCCCATCCTTGCGGGCGTCGGGGTTGCGCGCGATCGTCACATACAATTCGGCAAAGAAGCCTTGCAGCACCACCACCATCGCAAACAGCGACAGCGTGTTGATCGCGGGCCAGATCAGCGCATTGGCGGCACTGACATAGCCGATCACGCCCAGCACAGGCGCAATCACCGAAATTGCGATGGCGGCAGACGACACCCAATAGATCAACTCAAAGCGGAAGGCACCCTCGCCACCGCTGCGCGCCTTGGCACTTTCGCGCCGCAGGATCCGACCCAAGCGGAACAGCGCCAGCGCCGCGAAGATCTGCAACGGCACCACGATGACCGAAATCGCCGCGTCCGTGGCCTGTGCCACCTGCTGCGCGCGATCCGCGCCGATGTTGGTGGCAGCGCCGCCCAGAAAGTTGCTGGCGCGCGGCACGATCCATGCCGCCACCAGATCATAAAGCGCCACCGAGATCCCCAAAAGCACCGCCTGCAGGCGGCCTTCGGCGCGGCCTTCTGTGCCAAGGCCGATGGCGCTTTCCTCGTCAGGGTCCAGCGGAAAGATGTGATGCGCCAGCCACCGGGTCAGGAAAATCACCAGCACCACGGCGGGCAGGGTTTCAAACAGCGACAGGATGATCGGCCCGAACAGCGAGGCCCGCTCCATCGCCAGATACAGCATCACCGCGCCCGCAAACGGCAGCACCACCTGCCCCAGCGACACGATGCCCGAGATCAGATTGCGCCCGCGCATATGGGTCTTGGTCAGCAGCCAATAGGTCAGCCGCCGCATCCAGGCACCGCCGCGTGCCAGCAACACCACCGCCGCCAGCAGCAATACCACGATCAGCGGCGCATTGTCGCGCAACTGATCGACGTTCATCGGTCGGGTGAACCGCCAGCGGGTTTCGTCATAAATCCACTGGCCCATCCAGCGGAACATCGACACCGCCGTCGGCCAGTTCACCGGGTTCAGCGCCGAGGGCGACAGCCGCAGCAGCTTGTCGGCGTGGCGTTCGCGGATCAGCTTGTCGATTGCGGCGATGGTGCTGTCGGCGCGGGTCGCGGCCTCGGTCGCGGCCAACACCGGCGCTTGCAGCTTGGCCAATGCCTCGGTCAACTCGCCGCGCCGCTTGGCGATCATCGCATCTTCGGTCTGCCCATCGGCGGGCAGCGGCCCCAGCGCCGCGATCTGGTTCTTCACCGTAGTGATCTGATCGGCATTGCTGGCCTGCGCCGTGCTGAACGTCGTGCGCCATTTCACCATCTCGGCGCGCATCGCGGTCAGCCGCTCGTCATCAATCTGGGCTTTTGCGACCAGATCATCAATCTGCAACGCCGTGGTGTCGAAGGTGGTGTAATCGTCTGCCGTCGGCGCATCCTGCGCAAGCGCTGGCACGGATTGCGCCAACGCTGCCCCCAGCACCAGAACCAGCAGCAGCCTGCGCAGCATCGCCCCGATCATGCGTCTTCAAACACCGTGGGGATGTTCGACGGCGCGCGGTCCAGCCATTCCGGCACCGGCAAGCCCTTTTCCTTCAGGAACGCGGGGTTATACAGCTTGGACTGATAGCGATTGCCGTAATCGCACAGGATGGTGACGATGGTATGACCCGGCCCCATCTCGCGCGCCATGCGGATCGCACCCGCGATATTGATGCCCGACGAGCCGCCCAGACAGATCCCCTCATCTTCCAGCATCTCAAACACCAAGGGCAGCGCCTCGGCATCCGGGATACGATAGCTGAAATCGGGGGTAAAGCCTTCGAGGTTGGCGGTGATCCGCCCCTGCCCGATGCCTTCGGTGATCGAGGTGCCGGGGCTTTCGAACTTGCCGGTGGTGTAGAACGCGTGCAGCGCCGCCCCTTCCGGGTCAGCCAGCCCGACCTTCACGCCCTTCGGCTGCAACGCCATCCCGACGCCTGCCAAAGTGCCGCCCGAGCCGACCGCACAGATAAAGCCATCGACCTTGCCACCTGTCTGCTCCCAGATTTCAGGCCCCGTGGTTTCGATATGGCTTTGCCGATTGGCGACATTGTCAAACTGATTGGCCCAGATCGCGCCGTTCGGCTCGGTCCGCGCCAAGGCCTCCGCCAAACGCCCGGAATAGCGCACATAGTTGTTGGGGTTCTTGTAGGGCGCCGCTGGCACCTGCACCAGTTCCGCGCCCGCCAGGCGCAACATGTCCTTTTTCTCCTGCGACTGCGTCTCAGGAATGACAATCACGGTGCGGAATCCCATGCTCGCACCCACCAGCGCAAGGCCGATCCCGGTATTGCCCGCCGTGCCTTCCACTATCGTGCCGCCCGGCTTCAACAGCCCCTTGGCCACCGCATCGCGGATCATATACAGCGCCGCGCGGTCTTTCACCGACTGGCCGGGGTTGAGAAACTCGCATTTGCCCAAAATCGTGCAACCCGTCATCTCTGACGCACGTTTCAGCTTCAAAAGCGGGGTGTTGCCGATTGTGTCAGCCAGATCAGAGTGAATCCGCATGGGGCTTGTCCTTTATGCCGTTGCTAAAGGAATAGGCGAGCGCACCGGCAAACTCAAGCACAGCACCGCCGAAAAGGAAATCGGCAGCGCTTGTCCGCGCCAGCCTGAACCCTGTTCCAGCCAAAGCCGTTTGGCGCAAACGCCGCTTTGGCCAAAGTCCCGTGCGGGCAGCAAAAATCCCGGTTGCAATAGCCGCTCAGGCGGGCTTCAGCGCGGTCAAACCATTGTCCACGCCATTCTCCCGCGTCTCCAGACCAAAGCCCAGATCGGGGAAATACAGCCAACGCTGCGTATGGCTGTTATCCTTGCCAACGAAATTGGCCTCGACCGGGATCGCCTTGTAGGAACAGCCCGACAGCTTGACGGTTCTTTCCGCCAGAAACGCATAGCTTACCTTGAAGCGGTCATCGTAATCATAGCCGCCGCTCTCCGAGCTGTTGTTCTGCCGGGTGTGCGCCTTGACGACGCCCGACCACCCCTGCCCTGCCACCGGCACCGGCGGCTTGCCGCGAAAGCTTTGCACCGTATCGGTTGACCCACCGCCCACCATATTCGGGTCTTCGACGCGGTAATGCGTGCTGGACAGCTCGTAAATCCCAAGCAGCGTCTGGCGATTGTCCGACCAGACCGGCGCGCCAGCGGCATAATCCACAAACACCCCGTTGCCCTTGGCAATCACCCGGCCCTTGTGACCATCGGCACGCGCAAAGACGACGCCTTTGCTCAGGTCATTCGCGGTCACGCAATCGGCTGCGGCAGGCATCGCGGTCAGCAGCAGGCAGGCGGTCAGAGCAAAGCGGGTCATGGTGTTGGGTCCAATGTGGGTTACAATGCGCTGCAGGCTAGCCAAGTTTCCGCGAAAAGACGCATGACAACTGCTGTCAGAAACCGTGTTTAGACAGGACATTCTCGATAGTCACCGGACGCATAACGGATTGTCGTGATTTACGGCTGATAGCCAATGCTGTCTAACTGCAAACAGGAACAGCTGTGCGAAACTTCAGATGACAAAAACCTCGGCCCTCTTAGGTGCTGGTATCATTGCCGTGCTGGCCTGTTGTTTTACGTCGACTGTTTTGTTTGGCGGGCCTTTTCGGGCGATAGCGCTGTTCACGATCTGGAATGACAGATTGGGGCTGGCCTACTGGCGTGCGCTCGTTCTCGTTGCCATCCTGCTTGCACTGATGCTGACCATGGTCGCTGCCCGGTTTGGGCTGCCGCGCGCTGTCCTTCCCGCGTTTTTCATTGTCATCTCTATGGGTCTTTCGGCCCTAATGGTGGGAAGCTACGCAGCCGCCCAACGTGCCCAGATTGTTGAAAAATTTTCCCCAGATCTGGAGATCCGCTCCTCTGTTTTCGCGTCGTTCAGAAATGCGCCGCGTGACTTCCAATTCTTTCTGCACGGCGCGGCAATGAAGCACTGCCAACCTTACGCGTGGAGCTATCGTGAGATGGCATTTTACAAACTGCCGCCGAATGTGGCGATCAATGTGCTGCCGCCAAACTGGTTAGAGCAATGCGGCATCGAACGAACACCATAGGCTTATCCAGTCTTTGACTGGACCTGCTGCCAAGCCTTTAATCCGCGACCAAAACTCAGTCGCGCGGCTGCTTGAATTCAGCCAAAACCGAAACCACTACCATATGTTGTGTAAAACTGGCATAAATCGACCGAAAAACACAAGTCCATCCCAGTTGGGAAGGTTTTAGTCGGCAGTGGTCCCAAGGCCCAAACAACGCTCAATACGGCACACAGCTTGCGCACAAACGCCACAGAAAAGGGCGAGGCCGTACAGCCCCGCCCCAGCTTTCCGAGAAAACCTATTCTGCGCTTACTTGAACAGCCCGTCAGCCTTCAGTCCGGCGTAGCATTCATCCAAAGACTTCCACGCGCGCTCGATCAGCACGTCGATTTCTTCCGGCTTGATCACCAACGGCGGCGCGATGATCATCCGGTCGCCGACATGCCGCATGATCAGATTGTTGGCAAAGCAGCGCTCGCGGCAGCGATAGCCAACCGTTCCGGTTTCGGCGGCAAACTTCGCCCGCGTGGCCTTGTTCGGGGTCAGCGCAATAGAACCCATCAGGCCCACCAGCTTGGCCTCGCCGACCATCGGATGCTCGGTCAGGCCAGCCCATTTGGTCGCAAGGTAGGGATGGGCGACATCGCGGACATGCTCGACGATCTTCTCTTCCTGCATGATGCGCAGGTTCTCCAGCGCCACCGCTGCCGCCACCGGATGCCCGGAATAGGTGTAGCCGTGGTTGAATTCATCCGTGCCGATCACCGCCGCAACCTCGTCGCAGACAATCGAGCCGCCGATGGGCTGATAGCCCGAGGACAAGCCCTTGGCGATGGTCATGATATGCGGCTTGATGCCAAAAGTCTGACTGCCGAACCAGTTGCCAGTGCGACCAAACCCGGTGATCACCTCATCCGCGATCAGCAGGATGCCATATTTGTCAACGATGCGCTGAATCTCGGGCCAATAGGTCGACGGCGGCACGATCACCCCGCCCGCGCCCTGAATGGGCTCGCCAATGAACGCCGCGACGTTCTCGACGCCCAGGTTCAGGATCATCTTTTCCAGTTCCTGCGCCCGCATCAGGCCAAAATCTTCCGGCGTCATATCGCCGCCCTGTTCCCACCAGTTCGGCTCGCCGATATGGACGATCCCGGCCAGCTTGCCACCGTGGGCGTGGATGCCCGACATACCGCCCAGCGAGCCGCCGCCGATGGTCGAGCCGTGATAGCCATTGGTCCGCGCGATGATCACGCGCTTTTCCGGCTGCCCCTTGATGTCCCAATAGCGGCGCACAAGGCGGATATTGGTGTCATTGGCTTCCGACCCCGAGCCTGCAAAGAACACGTGGTTCATGCCCTCAGGCGCCAGTTCGGCGATCTTGGCAGCCAAAGCAATCGCGGGCACGTGGCTGGTCTGGAAGAACGTGTTGTAATACGACAGCTCATCCATCTGCCGCTTGGCCACCTCGCCCAACTCCGGGCGGCCATAGCCGATATTGACGCACCACAGCCCCGCCATGCCGTCGATGATCTTGTTGCCCTCGCTGTCGGTCAACCAGACGCCTTTGCCCTGCGTCATGATCCGCGCGCCCTTTTTGCCCAGCGCGCCGTTGGCGGTGAACGGGTGCATGTGGTGGGCTGCATCCAGCGCCTGCAATTCCGCCGTTGGCATATGGTTGGTGATTTTGTTCATTGCATGACCTCTTGAAATGCTAAGCCCGCCCCGAATCCGCCGGCCTTTGCATCACGATATGATCAAACGCCAGAGCGTTCAAGAAATTTGATCAAATTACTTGGGCGGCCGCAGCCGTCGCTAGATTTCGCCGCGTTGCAAAGCGGCGCGCACCTGATCAACGCCCTGCGCAATGTCGCGCTGCATCGCAGCCGACAACCCCACCGCATCGCCCGCCCGCATGGCCGCCAGCGCCTCTTTATGCGAATCCGGCAGGCTGGTCGCGCCCGAGCGGCTGGAGACTACCCGCAAACTCGGCCCGAACCGCAGCCAAAGCGAGCGCGCCATATCCAACAACACCCCGGCCCCCGCCGCCTCATACAGCGCGAAATGGAAGGCGTGGTTGCTTTTCAGATAGCCAGATACATCATCGGCGCGGATCGCGGCGTCGACGGCGGCATCCAATGCTTCAAGCTTGGCGATCAGGGCAGGCGTGATCACCGCAAGGCCCGCCAGATGCGGCTCGATGGTCAGGCGGGCGAAGGCGACTTGATCGAGATCGGTGGCGCTCAGCCGCGGCACCGTCACCCGGCGATTGCCCTGCGGCAGCAAGGCCCCCTCAGCCGCAAGCCTGCGGATGGCTTCGCGCACTGGGGTCATGCCGGCCTCTAACCCTGCGGTCAGGCCCTGAATCGTCACCGGCTGACCCGGTTCCAGCACGCCAAACAGGATCATGTCGCGCAGGCGGGCGTATGTCACCTCATGGGTCGGGATTTTTCGGGCGTCTTCGGTCATGCGGCCTGCACTCATGGATCTGAGCGCCGTTTATGACGCCAATCGCCCACGTTGCAAGCCCGGCGTTTGTCACAGGCCCGGATGATAGCCAAAGCGTGTAAAATCGGCACTCCACCCCTGCCCTGTCAGATCATACGCCACCATCCCGACGAATGCCCCGGTGAATGACGCGTGCTCGCCCCGCCCGCCCTCATCCGAGATCACCGAGGCATCCAGCGGCGGGCCAAGCGGTTGGGCCGCGCCACCCTGCGAGCAGAAAAACTGCTGTGTGGCACGATCCACCACGACGGAAAGGGTGATCGGACCATCCGGGATCGGTAGCGGATCGCTGAAGGTCAGCGCCTCGGTCACATCGCCCGCGCAGGAAATGACGCGCAGACAGCGCCCAACGGCAGGCTCATGCGTGACCAGCGCCGCATGAAACTTGTGGCGGTTGTAATAGGTGGTCAGCCCCGCTGCGCGCTGCCAGTTGGGCGGATCTGCGTGCAATGTCGTCTCGGCACGGTAGGCCTGATGCTCTTGCCTGCGCGCCACCAGCGCCTGTTCAAACCATGAGCCCAGGCTTTCCCGCCCGATCAGCCGCAGCGCCTGCCCGGTCATCTGGAAAATCCGATCAGCATGGGGCGTGCGCAACCATTGAAACTCGGGCGGCAGCGCGTCCGTCAGAGCATGCACCGTTGCGGCATCAGCCGCGCGCTCTGGCCCCGGCAAGACAGCGGGCGGCACCAGCCCGCCGCTTTCCAGATAAAGCCAATCCTCGACCCAGACACATTTGGCGAGGCCGGTCTCACGCCCGGTTGCGCAGAACAGACCGTGTGGGCCTTGCACGGGTCGCCCGCAGAGATAGCTGTGATAGGCCTCACCCTGTGGAGTCTCGACATATTGCCCATGACCAACGCGCTGGATCGGATTGCCGGGCGCGAAGCGGGCTGTCATCAGATGCTGATTGGGATGCGTCTCATACGGGCCAAAGATTGACCGCGACCGCGCCATCGTCACCGCATGATCATATCCGGTGCCGCCCTCGGCAGTGGTCAGGTAATACCAGCCGTTCCGCTTGAAGATATGCGGCGCTTCCGTCAGCCCCAACCCGGTGCCGGTGAAGATCGTTGCAGGTTCACCGATCAAGCCGCGCTCGGGGTGCCATTGCTGCAACTCGATGCCGTCAAAACGATCTTGTGCCGGGTTCAGGCCTGACCCTTCCGGCCGATGGTTCCAGCGCATGTTGGTGAACCATTTGCGGCCATCGTCGTCATGAAACAGCGACGGATCAAAGCCAGAGGAGGTCACATAGATCGGGTCAGACCAATCGCCATCAATCGTGGCACAGGTGACGATATAGTTGTGCGCATCCTTGAACGCCCCGTCGAGCCGTTTCACATCGGTGTAAACCAGCCAGAACTTGCCATCGGCATGGCTTAAACACGGGGCCCACACCCCGCAACTGTCAGGGTTGCCGCGCATATCCAACTGGCCTGCGCGCCTCAGGGGCCGCGCCACCAGCCGCCAATTCACCAGATCGCGAGAGTGATGGATCTGCACGCCCGGATACCATTCGAAGGTCGAGGTGGCGATGTAGTAATCATCCCCAACCCGGCAGATCGAAGGATCGGGGTTGAAACCCCGCAAAACCGGGTTCTCGATCATGGTCATCCTCTGCGCTCAAATATCCACGGGGTCCGGGGGGCGTGCCCCCCGGCCTTTTGCTTAACGCAACAGCGCCCGCGCCTGATCAGGCCCCAAAGCGGCGGGGCGGGTGCAGGTGGTGGTCAGGGTGATGAATTCGCCGGTCTCGCCCGATTTCAGCGCGGCGGTCATCACATCGACCCCATGCAGCGTCCGCTCCAGCGAGCAACGCGCATCGCGCCCTTCTGTCACCGCCAGCACCATATCGGCCATGCCTGCGGTGCGGTAATTCGCCTGATCCTCGCCGCGATGGCCCTTCTGATTGACCACGCCGAAGGGATGATCCCAAGGCGCGACCTGCGTCAGCACCCCGTCCCGCCCCGCAATCTCCAAAGGTCCCCCGAAGAAATTCGGATCGGGCACGTAAAGCGTGCCCTCGGTGCCATAGAGTTCAAAATGGTTGCGCTTGTGGTGCCACACGTCCCAGCTTGCCGAAAAGCTGATGGTTGCACCCGAATGAAACTCCAGCAATGCCTGAATGTTGGAAGGCGTCTTCACCGCAATCTCTTGCCCCGCGCGATCACCCGATCCGATCACCCGCGTCGGCGTCGCCGCAGAGGTCAGCGCCCCCACCCGCCGCACGGGGCCAAGCAGGTTGATCAGATTGGCAATGTAGTAAGGCCCCATATCCATGATCGGGCCTGCGCCGGGCAGATAGAAGAACTCGGGCGACGGATGCCAGCTTTCCGGGCCATGGCCCTGAATGGCCGCGCAACCCGTCGTAATCGTGCCGAGCTTGCCCTCATCAATCAGCGCGCGCGCCTGTTGATGGGTGCCGCCCAGGAACGTATCCGGCGCACAGCCCACCGCCAGCCCTTTGCTGGCCGCCAGATCGCGCAATTCCACGCCTTCGGCCAGCGTCAGCACAAGCGGCTTTTCCGAATAGGCGTGCTTGCCAGCCTCAAGGATGCGTTTGGTCACGCCGTAATGCGCGTCGGGGATGGTGAGGTTGATCACCACATCCACGTCGTTATTCGCCAGCAGATCATCCACCGACTCCGCCTTGACGCCAAACTCCGCCCCCCGCGCCTGCGCGGTGGCCATATTCATATCGGCAACGCTGCGCACCTCCAGCCCTTTGAACAGCGGTGCCAACCGCAGATAAGAGGTCGAGATATTGCCGCAGCCAATGATGCCAATGCCCAGATTTGCCATGATTTTCCCCTTAGAACTTTTCGGCCGAGGCCAACGAGCGTTGTGCAAACCGCGCATGATCGGCGGGGTTGTCATGCTCCATCACGAAATTCGTCACGCCAATCTTGCGCAAGGCGGGCAGGATCTCGGCCCAATCCACCACGCCGTGCCCGACATCGGCCCAACCATCCTCGGCCAGATTTTCGCCCTTGGCTGCGATGTCTTTCACATGCGCCGCGACGATGCGGGATTTGTGATCGGCAATCCACGCCAGCGGGTCCGCGCCGCCGCGCACCACCCAAGCCACGTCCATTTCCCAAGCCAGATCCGGCCCGCCTTCAAACAACGCCGTCTGCGGCATCGCGCCATCGGCGGTTTTCACAAACTCGAAATCGTGGTTGTGCCAGCCAAACTTCAACCCGGCGGCCCGGATCGGCGCGCCTGCCTTTTGCAACCGCGCGCCCAGATCGTGCCAGCCTTTGCCGGTGGTCGGGCGCTCGTCCGGGTGAATCCATGGCACGATCACCTGCTCCATGCCCAAAGTCTTGGCGACAGTGATCGCCCAATCTGGGGTATCTTCCACCTGTGACAGCCCGAAATGCCCTGACGGCATTTTCAGCCCGCAAGCCTGAAGCCCCGCGTGCAGATCGGTCAATCCTGCCTGATCGGCATAAAGCCCGCCAAAGCCTTCGACCGCGCGGTAGCCGGTTTCGGCCAGCATCTGCAAGGTCTTCGCCAAAGGCGGGAAGTTGCGCGACGAATAGAGTTGATAGCTGAACATGATGCCTCCTCAGGCGGTCGGACCATAGGTCGCGGATTGAAGGTCGCGGATGGTGAAACGGGGGGCCGCACCGGATTGCGCGGGGGTGAAGGTGATCGTGGCCGGGTGGCCGGGGAATAGGGTGAAGCTGTTGGCCGAGAACCGCCCCGGCTGATCGGCCTCGACCGTCACGAACAGCGCCAGCGCCTCGGCGGTCAGGGTGATTTCATAGCCGCTGGGGTTTTTCTGAATCCGATGCGTCAGCCCCGCAGGCAAAAGATCGTAATGCTTGTAAGACCTTGGCGCGAAAGTATCGCCAGAAATCAGCCCGTTGCTGTCTGACCATGTGTAGGCCAGCATTTCCTGCGGGCCGATCTGATCGGCACCGATATGCAGCGCCGGAACCGCGCTGTCCGCGACAGGCACCGTCGCCGCGCCCAAGTCCCGCGTGCGGCCATCCATCGCCACCGCTATCGCCTTTACTGTCAGATCAAGCGCCGCGCCATCATTCACCGCGCGCAATTCGATGCCACCCACGACCGGCACCGCCGAGACCAGCACCGGCTGGAAAAACTGCTTCGCCATATGGTGCAACAGCTTCCATCCGCCGCCGTGATCGAGGCTCGACCACGAACAGACTGGCCAAGTGTCGTTCAACTGCCAGATCAGCGCGCCCATGCAATGTGGACGCAAGCTGCGCCAATGCGTGACCGCGGTTTTGATCGCCAAGCCCTGCTGCACTTGGGACAGGTAAACAAAATTCTCAAAATCCACCGGAAAGCGGAAATACCGGAACATGGTTTCGGCGATGCGGGCATTGCCGCCTGCGTTCTTCTGATGGCTTTCCATCACCGGGGCGGCAATGTTGAAATCCTTTGGATCAGCGAATTTGCGGATCACATCCATTGACGGATAGCTTTGAAAGCCAAACTCGCTGCAAAACCTGGGGCTGACATCGCGGTAATGGTCGAAATCGCGGCCCTCGTGCCAGACACTCCAGAAATGCATGTCGCCCTTGCTGTCGTCATGCCAGGCGTCGCCGAAATCCATCGGGCCGGGGCTGGGCGAGGATGGCCACCAAACCGCATCCGGCACCGTCGCCTTCAGCGCGGTTTCAATGCTGCGGTTCAGGCGGTCATATCCGACCAGATAGAGGTCACGATTGGCGCGGGTTTCGGGAAACCACGTCAGCGCGCCGATCAACTCATTGTCGCCGCACCATAGCACAAGGCTGGCATGGTGATGCAGCCGACGCGCCTGCTCGGCCACCTCAATCGCCACATTGTCTAGAAAGGCACGGTCAGCCGGATAGATGTGGCAGGAAAACATGAAATCCTGCCAGACCATCAGGCCCAATTCATCGCAGAGGTCATAGAACCAGTCGGCCTCATACCGCCCACCGCCCCAGACCCGGATCATGTTCATGTTGGCGTCCACAGCCGATTGCAGCAGATCGCGGGTGGCCTTGGGCGTGATCCGCCCCGCCAGCGCATCCTGCGGTATCCAATTCGCGCCCTTGGCAAACACATCGCGACCATTGATGCGAAACTTGAAGCCAAGGCCCGCCGCATCCTTCTCGGTGATCAAGGCGGCCTCGCGCAGACCAATCCGCCGCGTCACGCGCTGATCGCCAAAGCTGATCACCAGATCATGCAACACCTGCGCGCCCTGCCCAACTGGCCACCACAGCGCGGGGTCATCCACCACCAATTCCGCCACGGCCCGACCGCGCCGCACCACGGCCTGCGCCGTGACACCGCAAAGTGCCATGGAAACGCTTGCGCCCTCTGCCTCGCCCTCCAGCTCTGCCGTCACCGTCACCACCGCTCGCCCCGGGCTGTGAGCTTGCGAGATCACAACCGATGCCATCCGCGCCGGGGTCAGCGGCTCAAGGTAAAAATCCCCATAAACCCCAAAATTGCCCAGCGCGATGTTCCAATCCCAGCCGAAATCGCAGGCGGGTTTCCGCAGCATATTCCCATTATGGATCGGGGTGTTGTTGGCCGAGAACGGCACGAAGTAGGGCTGCGCCGCCTGCCGCTTGGCGGCCTCGACCGCAGGCGAGCGGAAGGTGATCGCGATGTCATTCTCGCCCAAACGCAGCACGCTCGAAAGATCAACGCGGTGGCTGCGGAACATGTTGTCGGAGGCCAACACCACCACACCATTCACTGCAACCTCGGCCACGGTATCCAGCATGGAAACCACCAGCACCAGATCGGTGCGCGCCGCCGCAAACCTGCGCCGTGCCACCCAATCGCGGCCACAAATCCAGCGCAGCTCATATTCGTTGCGGCCCCAATAGGGATCGGGGATCGCCCCTGCGGCATGCAGCGCCGAGATGCCATCGCCTGGCAGGCTGAACGGCACGGCATGATCGCCGCCGTCCGACAGTATCCAGCCGGTCGCCAGATCCACCGCTACACCCGCTGCTCAGAGGCCGTGTCAAAGATCGAGGCCTTGGCGATATCGACCTTCAGATGCACCTTGCTGCCCGCAGCCAGCCGACGCTCTACCGGCACCCGAACAGACATTTTCAGCCCGCCCTCGGCCTCCAGCCACACCAGAGAATCCGCCCCCATCGGCTCGTCAATCTCGACCACCGCCGGGATCGTCAGCCCCGGCTCGGGCTTATCCTGAATGATCAGATGCTCGGGCCGCAGGCCAAGGATGGCTTTCGGGCGATCCAGCACCGCGCCGCCCTCATATCCCGCCAGATCTATCCGGGTTGCCCCGAACTGAAACGCCCGCCCAGCTTCGACCGTGGCGCCGTGCAGGAAGTTCATCGACGGGCTGCCTATAAACCCTGCCACGAACAGGTTCGACGGGCGGTTGTAGATTTCCTGCGGTGCTGCGAGTTGCTGGATGATCCCGCCGCGCATCACCGCAATCCGGTCGGCCAGCGTCAAAGCTTCGATCTGGTCATGCGTCACATAGACCATGGTGTTGTTCAGCCGGCTGTGCAGCCGCTTGATTTCCACCCGAAGTTCGCTGCGCAGCTTGGCGTCAAGGTTTGACAAAGGCTCGTCAAACAGGAACACATCGACATCGCGCACCAGCGCCCGCCCGATCGCCACCCGCTGCCGCTGCCCACCCGAAAGCGCCGCAGGTTTGCGGTCGAGCAGCGGCCCGATCTGCAAAATCTCGGCCGCCCGCGCGATGCGCTTGTCGATTTCATCCTTCGGCATCCGCGCGTTTTTCAGCCCGAACGACAGGTTCCCGCGCACCGTCATCTGCGGATAAAGCGCGTAGGATTGGAACACCATGCCGATGCCGCGCTCGCTCGGCTCTGCCCAGGTGACGTTCTTACCCTTGATCCAGATCTCGCCATCGGTGATGTCCAGCAGCCCCGCCAGACAGTTGAGCAACGTCGATTTCCCACAGCCCGACGGCCCCAGCAGCACGATAAATTCGCCCTCGGCCACGTCGATATTCATGTTCTTCAGCACGGAAACCGAACCAAAGCTCAGGCTCAGGTCTTTGACTTGGATGGAATGGGTCATAGGTCAGCCTTTCACGGCACCCGCAGCAATGCCGCGCACAAAAAGTTTGCCAGAGACGAAGTAGATCACCAGCGGCACAAGCCCCGTCAGCAGCGTCGCCGCCATGTTGACGTTGTATTCCTTCACCCCCTGGACCGAGTTGACGATGTTGTTCAGTTGCACCGTCATCGGGTAGATTTCCGGCTTGGTGAACACGACGCCGAACAGGAAGTCGTTCCATATGCCGGTGATCTGCAGGATCAGCGCCACCACGAAAATCGGCAGGCTCATCGGCACCATGATCTGAAAGTAAATCCGCCAGAACCCGGCGCCATCGACCCGCGCGGCCTTGAACAATTCTTCCGGCAAGCTGCTGAAATAATTGCGGAACAGCAGGGTCAGGATCGGCATGCCAAAGATGGTATGCACAAGGATCAAGCCGTAAAGCGTGCCGTAAATCCCCAACTCGCGCAGCAAGATCACGATGGGATACAGCATGATCTGATAGGGGATAAAGCTGCCGAAAATCAGGATAGTGAAGAACACTTCACTGCCCTTGAAGCGCCAGTTCACCAGCGCATAGCCGTTCACCGATGCCACAATGATCGAGATGATCACCGATGGCACGGTGATCAGAACCGAGTTCCAGAACCCCCGCGACAGCCCATCACAGTTCAACCCCGTGCAAGCCTCGGACCACGCCTTGACCCATGGTTGAAAGGTGATCTCAACCGGGGGCGCAAAGATGTTGCCCATGCGGATTTCCGGCATCCCCTTCAGCGAGGTCATCACCATCACCCAAAGCGGCAACAGGTAGTAAACTGAGACCACGAACAGCACGCCATAAAGCATAATGTTGCTGCCGGAAAACCGCCGCCGGGGCTTCGCGCCGCGCGGTTGAACGCTGTGCGGCTGTGCGCTGGCCATGCTGACATCAGCCATGCTTCTTGCCTCCGAATTCCAGATAGGCCCAGGGGATCAGCACGATCAGCACCGACAGCAGCATCATCGTGCTGGCCGCAAAGCCTTGGCCCAGGTTCTGCGCGGTGAACATATAGCGATAGACATACATCGCAGGCACTTGGCTGGCATTGCCCGGCCCGCCCGAAGTTTGCGCCACCACCAGATCATACAGCTTGATGATGCCCGCCGCGACGATCACCAGCGTGGTGATAAACACCGGGCGCATCATCGGGATCACCACGAACAGATAGGTTTTCCACTTTGGGATGCCATCCACCCGCGCAGCTTTCCAGATATCCTCGTCAATGCCGCGCAGGCCCGCCAGCATCAGGCACATGGTAAACCCCGTGCCCTGCCACAGCCCTGCGATCAGCAGTCCATACAAAACGGTATTCGGGTTGTGCAGCGGATCGAAGGTAAAGCTTTCAAAGCCCATCCGCCGCACCACTTCCTGAATCCCCATTTCGGGGTTCAAAATCCATTGCCAGACAAGGCCGGTGACGATGAAAGACAAAGCAAACGGATAGAGCATGATGGTGCGGAACGTGTCTTCAAACCGGATTTTCTGATCCAGCAGCACCGCCAGCATGAAGCCCATGCTGATGGTGAAGATCAGCGACATCACGCCATAAAACGCCAGATTCCAGATCGCCGCATTCCACAGATCGGTAGACCACAAGCGGCGGTATTGATCAAAGCCCACAAACTCCAGCCGGGGTAACAGCTTGGAATTGGTGAAAGAATACAGCACCGTCCACAGCGTGCCGCCGACAAAGACCACCAAGGTCGTCAGCACCATCGGCACTGCCGCGATCTTGGCGTTCAGGTTGCGAAATGGTCGCCAGCCCACTGGTTTTCCGGCCATGTTGCGTCGCCTCCCCCCGGTGACAAAAAGGCCGCCCGAACTGGCCGGACGGCCCCTGCTCTGTCAGGCTTACAGCCCGGATTTCAGGATTTCGACGTAACGCGCCTGCGCGTCTTCCGGGGTCATCTCGCCGCTCCAGAATTCGCTTTGCATATCGCCCAACTGGGTCTGCACGTCTGGCGACCACGCCTGATCGCCAGAGGGCACGACATTGCCGGATTTCAAGATCTCCAGCCCCTTCTTCATGCAGTCGTTGGCTGACGACATATCAATGTCGCCCCGGATCGGCAGCGAACCTTTTTTCAGGTTGAACGCGACCTGCACCTCGGGGCTGACCAGCAAAGCGGCCAGACGCTTTTGCGCCGCTTCCTTGTCGGGATCATCCAGCTTCGGGAAATAGAACGCATCGCCGCCGGTCGACAGGTAAGCATTCAGCCCCAAACCCGGGAGGCAGGTGTAATCCTTGCCGGCAACCTTGCCCGCCACGGCAAATTCGCCCTGCGCCCAGTCACCCATGATCTGCCCGGCGGCATCGCCGTTGATCACCATATTGGTGGCCTGATTCCAATCCTGCACGGTGGATTTCGCCGCCAGCTTGCGCGCCTCTGCCGCTGCCTGGAACACTTTCAGCATCTCGGGGCCAGCGGCCGCGTCCATATCCTTGTCGAGGTTGACTTTCTTCCACAGATCCAAGCCGCCAACGCCGACAGTGATCGCGTTGAACGCAAGGTTAGATTGCCAGGCCTGCCGCCCCAAGGCCAACGGGATTTTCCCTGCCGCCTCAACCTGCGGCGCGCTGGCGACAAATTCCGTCCAGTTCTGCGGCACCGGAATACCCAGGTCCTCATAGATCTTGTTGTTGATCCACAGCCATTCAGGCGAGTGAATGTTCATTGGCGCACAATAGACCTTCCCGTCAATCGTGCAGCCATCCAGCAACGAGATCGGGTTGATCACGTCGCGCCATTTCTGCGCCTCGGCCACATCGGTCAGATCCAGCATCAGCCCGGCCTGCACCAGCTCCAGCGCCTGCTGGCCGTGGTTGAACTGCGTCGCCCCCATCGGATCGCCGCCGCTGATCCGCGCGATCATCACCGGGCGCGCGGTATCGCCGCCACCCGCAATCGCGCCGTCCACCCAGTGATCGCCACTGGCGTCAAATGCTTTGGCCAGTTCGGCCACCGCAGCCGCCTCACCGCCCGATGTCCACCAATGCGTCACTTCCAGATCGGTCGCCATGGCCGCTGAAGGCAGCGCAACACTCAGCAGAAGGCCAGCGGCCAATTTCCACGTTTTCATAGGATCCTCCCAGATCATGTCGATTTATTGCCGTCTAAATCGTTATAGCTCTATCCTATAACGTTATAGATTTTTCGATCAAGCAATCTTTTCGCTTGTAGCACTGGGTTTTCTGCGCCTTCATCGGGGGTGGTATCGGGGAGATTCCCGCTGCGGTTTGGATCACGATTTTCACGGAAGTCTCTGAAATATCGGCATAGTTGGTGCGCTGCCCGCCCACTCAACCACGGCGTGCAAAACGCCGCAACCCGGCATTTCAGCGAATCACATGGCTGGAAGAATGCGCGGAATAAGGCCACATCTTTGGGTCAAGTTTCGGAAATGGAAGCGATGACAGAATCACCCCCGCCCCCCGTTGGGGCCGAGCGGCCCACGCTGAAGACCATCGCAGCCGCCACCGGCCTTGCGATTGCCACGGTCAGCCGTGCCCTGAAAGACGCGCCCGACATTGGCGAGGAAACCAAGCGCCGGGTGCGCGAGACCGCCCTCCGCCTTGGCTACCGCCAAAACCGCGCCGCTGTGCGTTTGCGCACAGGCAAGACCAACGTGATCGCGCTGCTGCTATCCACCGAATCCGATGTGATGAACCACACCTCAAAGCTGCTCTATTCCATCGCCGATGCTTTGCGCGGCACTGCCTATCATCTGGTGGTGATGCCATTCTTCCGCGATCAAGACCCGATGGACCCGGTGCGCTACATCGTGGAAACCGAAAGTGCGGATGGCATCATCCTGAACCAGACCAAGCCCGACGATCCGCGCATCCGCTATATGACCGAACACCACATCCCCTTCGCCACCCATGGCCGCACCGATATGGGGCTGGACCACCCCTATTTTGATTACGACAACGAAAGCTATGGCCGCCTTGCCGTGCAAGCCTTGGCCGAGCGCAACCGCCGCCATGTCTATATGATCGCGCCACCGCGCAACCACATGTATGCCCGTCACATGATCATGGGTGCCAGCCAAGAGGCCGCCGCCCGCGGCATGCGGTTCGAGCTGGCCGATGATATCACCTCTGACAGTTCCGCCGACGCGATCGAGATTGACATTGCCTGCCGTTTTGCCAGCAATCCGCCCGATGCGATCATCTCTGGCTCGACCACCGGGGCCATTGCCGCCGTCGCGGGGGCCGAGCGCAATGGGCTGCACATCGGGCAAGATTTCGACATTGCAGCAAAAGAAGCGATCCGCCTGTTGCACAGATTTCGGAAAGAGATGATCGTTGTGCAAGAGGATGTGGCGCGCGCCGGAAACTTTCTGGCCCGCGCCGTGATGGCCGCGATAGAGGGTCGCGCTGCCGATCAGGGGCAAGCTTTGGAAGTACCGCAAGCCACGGACTTCCGCACGGGAAACTAGGGAGAGACCATGAAGACGATCAAAGGACCAGCGCTGTTTCTGGCGCAATTCGCAGGCGATGCAGCGCCGTTCAACAGCTTTGATAGCATCACCAAATGGGCCGCCGATTGTGGCTACAAGGGCGTGCAAGTGCCGTCATGGGATGCGCGGCTGATTGATCTGGACAAGGCCGCGACCTCGAAAACCTATTGCGACGAATTGAAGGGCGTGGCCGCCCAAAACGGCGTGGAAATCACTGAACTTTCGACCCACTTGCAAGGCCAGTTGGTCGCCGTGCATCCGGCATATGACACACAGTTCGATGGCTTCGCCGCCCCCTCGGTGCGCAGCAATCCGAAGGCGCGGCAGGAATGGGCCGTTGATCAAGTCACAAAGGCGCTCAGCGCCAGCAAGAACCTTGGCCTTACCGCCCATGCGACTTTCTCGGGCGCGCTGGCTTGGCCCTATCTTTACCCATGGCCGCAACGCCCTGCCGGTCTGGTCGAAGAAGCGTTTGACGAACTCGCCCGCCGTTGGACGCCACTATTGAACCACGCCGATGCCTGCGGCATTGATCTTGCCTACGAGATTCACCCCGGCGAAGACCTGCACGATGGCGTGACGTTCGAGATGTTTCTGGAGCGTGTGAACAACCACCCGCGCGCCAACATGCTGTATGATCCCAGCCATTATGTGCTGCAACACCTTGATTATATTGAGCATATCGACATCTATCACGAACGGATCAAGATGTTCCACGTCAAGGACGCCGAGTTGAACCCGACGGGCCGCCAAGGCGTTTACGGTGGCTTCCAATCTTGGGTGAACCGCGCGGGCCGCTTCCGCTCGGTCGGCGATGGGCAGGTCGATTTCGGCGGCATCTTCTCAAAACTCACCCAATACGGCTTTGACGGTTGGGCGGTGGTCGAATGGGAATGCTGCATCAAACACCCCGAAGACGGTGCCCGCGAAGGGGCGGCCTACGTCGCTAAGCAGATCATCCGGGTGACGGAAAAAGCCTTCGACGATTTCGCCGACGCGGGCACCGACCGCGCCGCCAACCGCCGCATGTTGGGATTGGAGTAAACCATGGCGATCACCGCAGCACATACCGCCCGCAGCCCCCGCATCCGTCTTGGCATGGTCGGCGGCGGCCGTGGCGCCTTCATCGGCGCTGTTCACCGCATCGCATCGCGCATTGACGACCAATACGAACTCGTCGCGGGCGCGTTTTCATCTGACCCCGACCGCTCTGCCGCCTCTGCCGCCGATCTGGGCGTGGCACGCAGCTATGGCTCTTTCGCCGAGATGGCGCAGAAAGAAGCGCGGCGCAAAGACGGCATCGAAGCCGTCGCCATCGTCACCCCAAACCACATGCACGCCCCGGTGGCTTTGGAGTTTCTGAAGCGCGGCATCCACGTGATTTGCGACAAACCACTGACCGCGACCTTGGCCGAGGCCAAAAAGCTGGCGAAAGCCGCCGAAGCCTCTGGCGTGGTCTTCGCGCTGACGCACAACTACACCGGCTACCCGATGATCCGCCAAGCCAAAGCCATGGTAGAGGCGGGCGATTTGGGCGACATCCGGCTTGTGCAGGTCGAATACGCGCAAGACTGGCTGGCGCATGAGGTCGACAACAAACAAGCCGATTGGCGCACCGACCCTGCGCGCTCGGGTGCGGGTGGATCAACGGGCGACATCGGCACCCATGCTTTCAACCTGGCGAATTTTGTAAGCGGTCTCACCCTCACCGAACTCGCCGCCGATCTGCAAAGCTTCGTCCCTGGCCGCCGTGTCGATGACAACGCTCATGTGCTGCTGCGTTACGACACCGGCGCGCGCGGAATGCTGTGGTGCAGCCAGGTCGCGGCAGGTCAGGAAAACGGCCTGCGCCTGCGGATCTACGGCACCAAGGCTGGGATCGAATGGGAACAGGAAAACCCGAACTACCTGTGGGTCACGCCAATCGGTGCGCCGCGCTACCGGCTGACCCGCGGCGGTGCGGGATCAGGCGAGGCCGCTGCCCGCGTCACCCGCATCCCGCCGGGGCACCCCGAAGGCTATCTGGAAGGCTTCGCCAATATCTACGCCGAAGCCGGTCGCGCCATCATCGCCCGGCGTGACGGTTCGGCCTTGGACAGCGCGGTCAGCTTTCCGGGCCTGAAAGAAGGGCTCGACGGCGTGGCCTTCGTCGATGCCTGCGTGCGCTCGTCGCGCAAAAACGGGGCGTGGACAAAGCTGGCACTGTAACGCCCAACCCCGGCGCAACCGGAATTCTTACGAAAGTTCCGGTTGCGCAGGGGTCAGGCCTTGCGCAACCGCGCGCGGTTTTGCGCCAGCCACAACGCGCTCAGCACCGTGGGCGCGTTGCCAATCTCACCCGATGCCACCAGCGCCATCAGCCGCTCAAACCCAATGACATGGCCGCGAATATCCTCCGCCTCGCCTTCAACGCCAAAAACCCCCGCTGCGGTGTCGGGCAGATCGGTCAGCGCGACAAAGGAATACAGAAATTCTGACGAACAGCCGGGACTGGGGTAGTAACTGGCCACCGGCAGCAGATCGTCCAACGCCAGCCCAGCCTCTTCCACCGCCTCGCGCCGTGCCGCATCTTCCGGCGTCTCGCCCGCGTCAATCCGCCCGGCGATCGCCTCAATCTGCCACGGCTGCGGATCGCCGCGCAGGTAGGGCCCAGCGCGGAACTGATCGACCACCAGAACCCGGTCACGCACCGGATCATAGGGCAGCACCGTCACCGCATCGCAAGCGATGAACCCTGCCCGCGTCACTTGCGGGCTCATGCTGCCATCAAACCGGCGAAAGCTGACATCAACCTCTTCCATCGCGAAAAACCGCGCGTAGGGTTCGCGCAGTGCCGCCACCGCCACATCCCCCTGCCCCGCCTGATACCGCAGCAGCGTCGGCGCGGCCTGTCCTGCCCGCACCCTCGATGCACCGCGCGTCAGCATTTGCGCGCGGCGTGCCGCCACCGCCTCTGCAGGCTTCACCCCGAACAGCGCCATGACATCGCCAGCCATCGCCCGCAGTTCCGCGCCAAAATGCCGTTGCCAGTCCTCAAACAGCCAAGCATCGCCAGAGCCAGCACCCGCCCGCCAGAACACCTGCGCGTCAACCGCGCCCTCGGCCTGCATCACCGTCATGGCCTGTGCCGTAGCAGCCACCGCTGCCGCAAAGAACTCCAGTCGCGCCACTTCCGCAGCCGACACGCCTGCGAGCACAACGCCTGCAACTTGCGCGCCTGACTGCGCCAACAGCACCGGAAAGGCCGCGTCCATGTCACCTTGCACCGAATGATCCGGCAACCACGCTGCAGTGACGCGGACCGCACGGCCCAGCACCTGCTCTAACAGATCAAGATCGCGCAGCGGGCCGTAAAAGAAATACGAACCGCTCAAGACCAGCGTTTCCCGGCCCATTCGGTGATCAGGCCCGCCAGGATCCCGCCCACCAGGATCACGCCCAGCATATCCGGCACCAGCAACATCTTGCCGTAATCAAGCATAAGCTGGAACACACCCAACACCGCTTCCATCGGGTTGTCATACATCATCCGCATCGACTTTTTCAGCATGTAATATAGCGAAAACGCCAGCAACGCCCAGAACACCACCAACAGTGCAGTCACCAGCCCAGAATTGATCGCCTCGCGGTAGCCCTTGCGGGTCAGCTTGCCCATGTAAAGCCAGCCGACCACAAACCCGATCGCCGCCGTGATCTCGCGGAAATAACCGACCGGCGTGCCCTCAGGCAGATACTTCACAAAGGTCTGCGCCGCGACAAAGCCCAACAAGGCAAAGGTTATCGCGGCAACAAGTTTCGAGGCAGTGGGCATGGCGGTCCTTCATCGCTGTGGCTGCGATCACACCCCCGGCGCATCAGCCATCGGACGGGTCAGCGTGATTTGCGTCACATCACAGTTTCCGCCCTCAAACGTGCCAGCACAAGAGGCGAGATAAAAGTTCCACATCCGCCGAAACCGATCATCAAAGCCCAGCCGCGCAGCATCAGCCCAGCGCGCATTGAAAGCGTCATACCAACGCCGCAAGGTCTGGCTGTAGCTTTTGCCAAATTCGATCGAACCTTTCACCTTCAGCCCTGCACGCTCTGCCTCGCGCTTCAGCACCGATGGGCTTGGCAACATGCCACCCGGAAAGATATATTTCTGAATGAAATCCACGGCCTTACGGTAGGTTTCAAACCGTGAATCCTCTACCGTGATGATTTGCAACGTCGCATTGCGCCCCGGTTTCAGACGGTCGCGCACGGTGTCAAAATACACCGGCCAGTATTTCTCGCCCACCGCCTCGAACATCTCGATACTGGCAATGCCGTCGTAAAGCCCGGTTTCGTCGCGGTAGTCTTGCAGCTTGATCTCAACCTTGTCCTGCAACCCCAACCGTTGCATCCGCGCCACGGCAAAATCATGTTGTGCCTGACTGATCGTCAGCGCCGTCACGCGCAGGCCACGTTCCTTCGCGGCATATTCGGCAAAACCGCCCCAACCGCAGCCGATTTCCAGCACATGATCGCCGGGTTTCGCACCCATCTGATCGACCATCGAGGCATATTTCTGCGCCTGCGCCGTCTCAAGGCTTTCTTGCCCGCTGCGATAAATCGCCGAGGAATAGGTCATGCTGTCGTCCAGCCAAAGCCGATAAAAGTCATTCCCCAGATCGTAGTGATGCGCGATGTTCTTCTTGGCCTGACGTTTCGAGTTTGATTGCAACCAGAACCGGAATTTCTCATAGGCCCGCACAAGGGCCATGCCGGGGAAAGCATCATACACCTCGGCATTGCCTTCATGCACCAGATCCATGAAGGTCATCAGATCGGGGCTCGACCAGCCGCCTTCGACATAAGACTCGCAAAAGCCCAGATCGCCCTCGCGGATCAGGCGTGCGAACAGATCGGTATCATGAACCGCAATTTCCGCCACCGGGCCGGGGTTTTTCCCTTCCACCCGGAAACGGCGGCCATCGGGCAAAGTGAAATCCAGCCGCCCCTTTTGCAGCTTTTGCGCCTGCTCAAACACGGCGGAAAAATAGCGGGGCAGTTGTTTTTGTCCTTTGGTGGTCGTCAAAACCTGCATTATGCCCTCTCGGCTGTCTTGGTGTCGCCGTCAGTCGTTGCGCGCGCGGCATAAGCGGCCAGAGCCTTGTCGCGCCCCTCAGCCAGATTGATCATCGCCGCAGGATAAGCCTGCGCTGGTGACAGTTTCCAGCGTTTTGGCACAGCATCAAAGTAACTGAGCGCTGCGGCACCCGGCCGGAGCGAAAGTTCGGCAATCCAGTGGTGCCGATATGCTGCGTCGCTGTCAAACTTTTCGGCCTGTCCAGCAGGGTTAAACACCCGGAAATAGGGGGCCGCATCGGGACCCGAGCCCGCAACCCATTGCCAGCCCATCGCATTGCTGGCCTCATCCCAATCGGTCAGACAATCGGCAAACCACGCCTGACCCAACCGCCAATCGGTCATCAGATGCTTGGTCAGGTAAGATGCAACGATCATCCGCGCCCGGTTGTGCATCTTGCCGGTCACATACATCTCACGCATTGCGGCATCGACAAACGGCTCTCCGGTCATGCCGTGCCGCCAGATTTCCGCCTGTGGATTGTCGCCGCGCCAAGGGAAACTGTCCCACTCCTCGCGCCAGGCCCGGGTCAGGATATGCGGCGAGTGATGCATCAGATGATAGGCAAACTCGCGCCAGACCAATTCCTTGCAGAAATGCTCGGCCCCGGCATCGCCCTGATGCATCGCCCGCTGCCCCGCCGCCCAGATGGTGCGCGGCCCGATCTCACCCCAGGCAAGGTTTTCAGATAGCCCCGAGGTCGCGCCAATCTGCCCCGGAAAATCCCGCTCGGCCTTGTAGCGATCCACCGCGCTGTCGATAAATTCATCCAACCGCGCCAGTGCCGCCTCTTCGCCGACCCGCTGATGCGGCAAACACACCGCCGCCCCGCGCCGCATTGCTGCGCCCATCTGCCAATCATCGAGATTGTCCGAGGCGGGCCAGACCTGCGGCGCGCGCAAAGCCTTCACCGCTGGCACCGGCGCCGCAAAGCCGCGCGCCGACACCGCTTTCCAGAACGGCGAATACACCTTGTAAAAGCCGCCCTGCCCGGTCGCCACTTCCCAGGGCTCGATCAGCAGCGCGCCCGGAAAACTCTCGGCGACCAACCCCTGCGCCTTCAGCGCCGCTTTTACGCTGGTATCGCGCGCGACGGCTTGCGGATCATACATCCGCTGCCACATCACGCCCGCAGCCCCGGTTTCGGCGATCAACCCCTGCAGCACCGCCAAAGCCTCACCCCGGCGCAGGATCAGCCTTTGCCCCATCCCCGCCAGCGTCTCAGCAAACCGCGCCAGCCCCAACCCCAGCCGCCACTTCGCCGCCGCCCCCAAAGCCTCGGCCTGCGCGTCCAGCACGAACACCGGCAGCAAAGGCCGCCCCGAGGCCACAGCCGCCGCCAGCATCGGATGATCCGACAGCCGCAAATCGCGCCGGAACCACAATATCAAAGGTTGATCGTTCATCACATCCCACAGTGTTTCAAATGCTTACGCGGCAAACACCGGATCAGATCACAAGTTCCCACACGATTGTCGCGAAACGCCGTGCGGGGGTGCGGGGGGTGCGCAGCCCCCCGCCCTTGGCTTTACAGCACCCGGTCGAGCGCGCTGACCAACTGCGCAACCTCAGCCGCCGAGGTATAATGCACCAAAGACATCCGCAGCACACCCTGCTCCAGATCAACCCCCATCGCCTGCAACGGTCGTACCGCGTAGAAGTCGCCCGCCCAGCACGCAATCCCCTCACGCCCCAGCGCCTCGGACACCGGCTCTGCCGCGCGGTCAAGCACCACTGCCACCGTTGGCGCACGATCCTCACCCCGGCGCGGCCCGATCAGCCGCACATCGTTGCGCGCGGCCAGATAATCCAGCAGCGGGGCCACCACCGCCACCTCATGCGTGCGCATCAGATCATGCACCGCGCGGTTGCGCGCCGCCGCATCCGCCTCGGCCCCGAAATGATGCGCATGCAGCGCATCAATGTAATCCGCCATCCCGGCACAAGCCGCGATCTGCGCATGGTCCGGCCCGGCAGGCGTAAAGCGCTTATACAACGACCCTGCGTTGAAATAATGCCCCTGCGCCGGCAATTCCGCGCCGAAATCTTCCGAGATCACCATGATGCCCTGATGCGGCCCGTAGGTTTTATAGGCCGAGAACAGATAGACATCGCAGCCCAAGGCCGGGAAATCCGGCAGCCCATGCGGCGCATAAGACACCCCATCCACCACCACCCGCGCACCCGCAGCCTTGGCCAGCGCCGAAATCGCCGCCACATCATTGATCTCTGCCACCACGTTCGAACAATGCGGCAGACACACCAGCCGCACGCGGCCATCCGCCAGCAGCGCCGACAAATCCGCCGGATCCAGACTGCCCGTCTGCGGATCAATCTGCCACTCGCGCACCTCGATGCCCTCATCGGCCAGCCGCCGCCAAACGCCCGAGTTCGCCTCATGGTCCTGATTTGTCACCACAATCGCGGCATTGGCCCCCTTCAGCCAAACCCGCACCGCCTGCGCCAGCACATA
This sequence comes from Cypionkella sinensis, assembly GCF_042646385.1. Classification (NCBI taxonomy): domain Bacteria; kingdom Pseudomonadati; phylum Pseudomonadota; class Alphaproteobacteria; order Rhodobacterales; family Paracoccaceae; genus Cypionkella; species Cypionkella sinensis. Next base: position 1,359,380 of record NZ_JBHRTO010000001.1, read on the forward strand.
GGTGTTGGCGCTGGTCGAAGGCCCGAATGACACCTGCGGCGGCTTTACCGCCATCAACGCCGCCAGACGCGCGCGCGCCTCGTCCATCTCAGCCCCGCCCGCCTGCGCCCCCGGATAGGGGCCATAAGGCTGCACCTTGCGATCCATGTAGAACCGATGCAGCCGATCCACCACCTGACGGCAGGGATACGACCCGCCCGCATTCTCAAAGAACGCATGGCTGCCCAACACGGCGCTGTCAAACGCCGGAAACTGGCTGCGGACAAAGTTCAGATCAAGTTTGCTCATTCAGACACCTTTTTCGCGTTTCAAGACAACGGCCCAAGCTGGTTCCACGGATAGCAAAGGCCGTGGCAGGTCTTCCAGCCAAGCCGCAGCCCCGCGCAGGTGCTGTGGCAGACCCTGCACAATGCAGGTTCGCAGGAAACCTAACCAAGGTTTTTCGCGCCGTAAACCCCCCGCCCCATCCGCTAAAATTCATCTAAAATTTGCCTTCATCCTGGCAAAAATACTCCACGGGGGTGCAGGGGGTGTGAAACCCCCGCTTCCCCGGCCAGCAAAGCTGACCCGATTTGATCAAAAATCGACCAAACCCTGCCCAACCATCGCCGATCACGCAATAACGACTTGAGCCGAACTGCCACCCGCTCTAGCCTTTCATCATCCTAAGGTCGCAGCACAGATAAGCGGCCCCCAACAGCCGGAAGGAATCCCATGCGTCTTACCCGCCTTTTCGCCAGCACGGCCATTGCGCTCAGCTTTGCCAGCCTTGCCCACGCCGCCGATCCCGAATTGACCGTGTTCGATTGGGCCGGTTTTGAGAATCAATCGCTGATCGAAGCCTATGTCGCCAAGAACGGCCAGATGCCGACTTATTCCTTCTATGGCGATGATGACGAAGCGTTCCAGAAAGTCTCGAACGGCTTCAAGGCCGATGTCGCCCACCCCTGCGCGCAGATGGTGCAGAAATACCGTGACGCTGGCCTGATCGAGCCTTGGGATGTCAGCAAGATCCCGCTTTATGGCGAGATTGGCGAGCGTTACAAGAATTCCAAGATTTTCGCCGATGATACCGGCGTCTGGTATATCCCCACCGATGGCGCCTATACCGCCATTGCCTATAACACCGACCTTGTGAAGCCCGAACAGGTGGCCTCGCTGCAGGTGTTCACCGATCCGGCCTTCGCGGGCAAAATCTCGCTGCCCGACAACACCGATGATACCTGGTCGCTGGCGCTGCTGGCCACGGGTGTCTCGGATTGGACCAACATCACCGACGAGCAATTCGCCGCCGCCGCCGCATGGCTGCGTCTGGCCCATGCCAATGTCCGCACCTATTGGGCCGACCCTTCCGAACTGGCGCAGTTGATGAAAACCGGCGAGGTGGTGATCGCCTGGACTTGGAACGACGGCGTGGCCAACATGAAGAAAGAAGGCGTGCCGGTTGCCTTCCAGCGCACCCCGAAAGAGGGGGTTGCGAACTGGTTCTGCGGCTACGTCAATTTCAAGGATGGTCCGGGCAAGGAAGAGAAAGCCTATGATTTCATTAATGCTTGGCTGGATCACGGCTCGGCCAAGGGCTTGCTCGACAATTTCGGCTACGTTCACGCCAATGACGCTGCGATGAAAGACATCTCGCTGGAAGAGTTGAAAGCCCATGACGTTGATCCGGTGAACGGCACTCTGCTGTCGCAGGTTCCGATTGATCCGGCGATGCGTGACCGGATGACCCAAGAGTTTGAGATGATCAAATCCGGCTTCTGATCGCCTGCGAAAGGGAGGGGCCAAGCCCCTCCCTGACCCTCCCCCGGTTTGCATAGCCAGGGTTGTTTCTTAACAAATCCTTAATTCGACCCAGTCAAGCTATTGATTTCCATAAGATAAAAAAGGTCCCGAGTTGGGACCATGGCCCGCCTTGCACAAGTCCACCCCCCGACCTATATTCAGCCTGTCGGGGGCAACCCCAACTATGGCGATAAACGCACCCATAATAAACGGCTCGGACCCGGGGGCGGTACCCGGCGACTCCACCAATTCACCCTTTCATTTGGGGCGTGTGGGGTCGAAACAGGATCGACGAACGTCTAAAGGGGCCAGCTTTCGCTCGGTGAGGTACTACCGTTATCGGTCCAAACGTACAGTTGCAAATGACAACCGTGCTCCGGCAATGGCTCTGGCTGCGTAAGCAGTTCGGGTCGCCGAAACTAAGCCCTTGCGCTTAGCCGCGTAAGGCGGGGTCCGCCGGAACCTGGCAACAGAATCCGGCACTTTATCTTTCTCATAACCGACTTTACCCATCCCGCCGCGCTGTCTAAGACTGCGATGCGCAGACCACAGGATGCGGAAGATGCCCACCCTCCCCGAACTCATCCGCGCCTTCGCGCGCATCGGCCTGCTGTCTTTCGGCGGACCAGCCGCCCAGATCGCGCTGATGCACCGCGAACTGGTCGAGGAAAAGAAATGGGTGTCCGAGGAGGAATACCTCTCTGCCCTGTCCTTCTGCATGCTGCTGCCGGGGCCCGAGGCGATGCAGCTCGCGACATGGATCGGCTGGCGCAAGCATGGTACCTTGGGCGGGTTGATCGCAGGTGGGCTGTTTGTGCTGCCGGGGGCGATGGTCGTGCTGGCCCTGTCGATGATCTACGCCGCCTGGGGCACGTTGCCGCTGGTCGCCGCCCTGTTCACCGGGGTTCAAGCCGCCGTACTGGCGGTGGTGATCGAGGCCCTGCTGCGGGTATCCAAACGCGCGCTGAAATCGCGGGTGCAATGGATCATCGCCGCGCTCGCCTTTCTTGGCCTGTTCTGCTTTGCCACCCCCTTTCCCATCGTCATTCTGGCAGCGGGTCTGTGGGGATTTTTCTTCTGCAAAGCCAGCGCCCCCCCAAGCCCCGCGCCCGCGCCTTGGGGAGAATCCCTGCGCGCTGCGGCGATTTGGGGCGCGGTCTGGCTGATCCCGCTGGGGCTGACCCTGCTGCTGGCACCGCCCATTCTGGGCCAGATTGCCCTGTTCTTCTCAAAACTCGCCATGCTGACATTCGGCGGCGCTTATGCTGTGCTGACATGGATGGCGCAGGATGTCGTGCAGCAAAAGCACTGGCTGACCCTGCCGCAAATGATCGATGGGTTGGGTCTGGCCGAGACGACACCCGGCCCGCTGATCCTTGTGACCGAGTTTGTCGGCTATCTTGCCGCAGCCAAACACGGCCTGCTAATGGGCCTTGCCGGCGCGCTGATCACGCTTTGGATGACCTTCGCCCCGTGTTTTCTGTGGATCTTCGCCGGTGCGCCGTGGATCGCGCGGCTGACCCACGCCCCCCGCCTTGCCCAAGCGCTGAAAGCCATTACCGCCGCCGTAGTGGGCGTCATCGCCAACCTGTCGCTGTGGTTCGCAGCCCATGTGATCTTTGCCAACGTGCCACCATTTACCTATGGCCCGCTGCACCTGATTGCCCCTGACCCGTTCAGCCTGAAACCGCTGCCCACGGTTCTGGCCCTGCTGGCCGCCTATCTGTTGCTGCGGCGGCATTGGCCTTTGCCTTTGGTGCTGGCGATATGTGCGATAACTTCCGCTGCAGTTGCAGCATTCTGACTTGGCCCCCCTTCCCTTTGAAACTGAATCCCCTATGGTGGCAACATTCAGAAGGGGCGGCTCATGACGAAGTCTATTGATTACGGAAACCTGATGCACCGCGCGATGCGGGGATTGATTCAGACCGTTCTCAAGGATGTTTCGGCCAATGGACTGCCCGGCGCACATCATTTCTTCATCACCTTTGACACCACAGTTGACGGTGTTGAAATGGCCGATTGGCTGCGCTCGCGCTATCCGGGCGAGATGACGATTGTCGTGCAGCATTGGTTTGAGGATTTGATCGTTAGCGATGAAGGCTTTGAAATCACGCTGAATTTCGGCAATAAACCCGAACATCTGGTGATCCCGTTCGATGCGGTTCGCACCTTTGTTGACCCATCCGTCGAATTCGGTCTGCGGTTTGAAACCCACGAGGAAGACGACGACGAGGACGAAGACGAGGAAGACCCCGAAGACGATCCGACCCCGCCGCAGGGCGATGCGCAAATCTTGCGGCTGGACAAATTCCGCAAGCAATAGTCGATTTATTTAGCTGGAGGCTGACATGGCCAAAGAAGCTGCGCTGTTCTTGCGTCAATTCCTGACCAACCCGCTGCAAGTGTCGTCTGTCGTCCCCTCCTCGCGCTGGTTGGCGCGCGCGATGGCGCAGGGCCTTGGCCCGGACTCAGGCCGGGTTGTCGAGTTTGGCCCCGGCACTGGGGTTTTGACCGAAGGTATTCTGGCGGCGGGCGTGCGCCCGGAAAACCTGACGCTGTATGAGATGAGCCCAAGCTTTACCAAGTTGCTGCGCGCGAAATTTCCCGGCGTGACCATCCACAACGCGGCAGCTCAGGCCGCTGTCAGCAATCTGGAACCCGGCGTTTCGGCAGTAATCTCTGGTCTGCCTTTGCTGTCGATGCCGCTGGCGGTGCGCGAATCCATCGTCAAAGCCGCGTTTGATATTCTCGCCCCAGATGGCGTTTACGTGCAGTTCACCTACGGCACCAAACCCGCCCTTTCTGCCGAACAGATGAGCCGTTTGGGCATCAAGGTCAGCGCTGGCCCGAAAGTCTGGCTGAACATTCCGCCTGCACGGGTTTACCATTTCCACCGCATCTGAGTGGGTATATTTCGGTATACCGGCGCATACCAATTGAATTCACGTGCTGTCCGCGCTATGCCGCAGCCATTCCATCCATGAGGCTTGCACATGTCCGCCACCCGCACCGAAACTGACAGCTTTGGCCCGCTTGAAGTTCCCGCCGACAAATACTGGGGCGCACAGACCCAGCGCTCAATCCAGAATTTCCCGATCGGATGGGAGCGTCAGCCGATCGCCATCGTCCGCGCTTTGGGCGTGATCAAAAAGGCCTGCGCTTTGGTCAATATCGCGCAGGGCGACATTGATGCGGCTTTGGGTGAAACCATTGCCAAAGCTGCGCAAGAGGTGATCGACGGCAAGTTTGATGATAACTTCCCGCTGGTGGTCTGGCAGACCGGGTCGGGCACGCAATCGAACATGAATGCCAATGAGGTAATCTCGAACCGCGCGATTGAGATGCTGGGCGGCGTGAAGGGCAGCAAAAAGCCGGTGCATCCGAATGACCATGTCAACATGGGGCAGTCGTCGAATGACACTTTCCCCACCGCGATGCATGTCGCGATCGGCATGGTGGCGCGCGATGTGCTGCTGCCGGGTCTGGAAAAGCTGCACGCGGCGCTGGATGCCAAGGCGGTTGAGTTCAAGGATATCATCAAGATCGGCCGCACCCACACGCAGGATGCAACGCCGCTGACCTTGGGGCAGGAGTTTTCCGGCTATGCCAAGCAGGTGGAAAAAGGCATCGCGCGGGTGAAGATGTGCCTGCCCGACATTTACGAACTGGCGCAGGGCGGCACCGCTGTCGGCACCGGGCTGAACACACGCGTCGGCTGGGATACTCGGGTCGCCGCGGCGATTGCCGAGATCACCGACCTGCCTTTCGTTACCGCCCCGAACAAGTTTGAGGCTTTGGCCGCGCATGACGCGATGGTGATGTTCTCGGGGGCGCTGAAAACTGTGGCGGCCAGCCTGTTCAAGATTGCCAACGACCTGCGCTTGCTGGGCTCTGGCCCGCGTTCGGGTCTGGGCGAGTTGATCCTGCCGGAAAACGAGCCGGGCTCGTCGATCATGCCGGGCAAGGTCAACCCGACACAGGCCGAGGCGCTGACCATGGTCTGCGCGCAGGTGATGGGCAATGACGCGGCGGTGGGCTTTGCCGGATCGCAGGGGCATTTCGAGTTGAACGTTTATAACCCGATGATGTCCTATAACGTGTTGCAAAGCATGCAGCTTCTGGGCGATGCGGCGGGGTCGTTCACCGATAACATGGTGGTGGGTACCCAAGCCAACACCGTGCGGATCGACAAGTTGATGAAGGAATCGCTGATGCTGGTCACGGCTTTGGCCCCGACCATCGGCTATGATGCCGCCACCAAGGTCGCCAAAACCGCGCATAAGAACGGCACAACCCTGCGCGAGGAAGCCATCGCTTTGGGCTATGTCGACGGCGAAACCTTTGACCGCGTGGTGCGGCCCGAAGACATGGTCGGGCCGAAAGGCTGATGGCCGAAATCATCAACCTGCGCAGCGTGCGAAAGGCCAAAGACAAGGCCGATGCCCGCGCGCAGGCGGATGCCAATGCGGTGAAATTCGGTCGCCGCAAGGGGGATAAAGCCTTGGAGGCCGCGCAGCTTGAAAAAGCGAGGCGCGACCTTGACGGCCATGTGCTGCCGCCGAAAGAGCCGGAATGAGCGGGCGGCCCGTGAAGCATTCGCTGACGCTGAAGGGCCATCGCACTTCGGTCTCCCTCGAGGCGGCGTTCTGGGATGCGTTTCGCAAGATTGCGGTGGCGCGCGGGCAGACTTTGAACGCCTTGGCTGCCGAAGTGGATGCCGGCCGCGAAAGCGATGTCGGCCTTGCCTCGGCGATCCGGGTGTTTGTGCTGAAGCAGTTAACCGATTTTTAATCACGATTTGGGACAGTGGCGGCATGAAACATGCTCTGCGTCCCCTGTTCCCGATGGCTGGTTGCGCCATCTGTTCGCCTCGCAAGCCGCGCTGGACGGCGGCGTGGTGCGCCGTCGGGTGCGGTATGTGGAACGCCATTTTGGCAGGCGGGCGTTTCTGGATGAAATGGCAAGGCGCGGCTTTCCAGTTGTCGAGAATGCCGGGCAATTCCTAGTGTTTTACAATACTGAACCGATCCGCCGGTTGGAATAGCGCATTCTGCGCGCAGAATTCGATGCTAGAGTTTGCGCAGACACTAGGTTCGGCGGGTGATGCGCAGGTGGATGCCGTCCTTGGCGCGCACTGTCAGATGTGCCACCGGCACTGGCAACGGGCCTGCCAGTTCAAAGCGAAACGCCCGCGCCAGCAGGGCCAGCAGCAGAACACCCTCAACCATCGCAAACCCCGCCCCGGTGCAAACCCGTGGCCCTGCGGAAAACGGCATATAGGCATCGCGGGCGCAGACGCGGTTTTCCTCGGTTTGCCAACGGCTTGGATCAAACTCATCCGGGCGATCCCAGATACGCTCGTGCCGCTGCAAATGCCAGGGGCTGAGCACAATCTGCGCACCGGGGGCGACAGCACGGCCTCGCAGATCTTCGGGGCAGGTGTTTTCGCGCACCATCATCGGCACGGGCGGATAAAGCCGCAGCACCTCACGGAACACATCGCGGGTGAAACGCAGCTTTGAGATCGCCGAAAATTCCGGCGCATCGCCCAAAGTCTGCGCCTCGGCTGCGACCCTTTCCTGTGTTGCGGGATCCATCGCCAACATCAGCAAGGCCCATGACAGCGCCGAAGCGCTGGTCTCATGCCCGGCCAGAAAGAAGATCGCCACCTGATCCACCATTTCCACCGTCTCAAACCGCGCCCCGGTCAGCGGATCGGCGGTTGTCATGATCTTAGTTGCCAGATCGTCGGGTGCCGTGCCCGCCGCAATCTCTGCCGCGCGTGCCTCGGTCAGCCGGGTGATCAAGCTGCGAATGATCGCGGCAGAGCGCTTGGTGGCCCGCTTATGAAAGCGCGGCATCCATTTCGGCAGCGGCAAGAAAGCGGCAAGGTTCAGCAATGGTTGCGTGCGCTGATAGCGGCGGAACTCGGCAAAGACTTCCGCGGCCACCTCATGTTCAATCGGGATCGAGAACAGCGTGCGGAAAATGACATCCGCCGCGGCATGGCTCATTTCTTCTTCGACTTCCACTGTGCCAAGCGGCATCCGCGCGACCGCCGCCTGCCCTGCCGCAACCATTGCCGGAAAGGTATCGCGCAACCTCCCGCCCTCAAACGCCGGATCAATGATGCGGCGTTGGCGCTTCCAGACATCACCATTGGTGACGAAAACCGAATTGCCCAAGAGCGGGTTCAGCCCCTCTCGGATACGGTCGGATTTCGGGAAATCATCAGGGCGTTCCACCAGCACGCGGTTGACCAAAGCGGGATCGTTGCACAGATAGCTGCGGAAAAAGGGTGTGCGAAACGCCGCCATCCACGCGCGATACAGTCGCGCGGGCTGCGCCGAAAGGATATCGGCGCGAAACAGCCGCAGATATTGCAGCAATGAGACTTTATCCGCCCGTGGCTGGGGTTTGGGCGGGATCATACGACGTCTCGATAGCCCGACGCCGGCCGGGTGATGCGGCTTTTCGATGGCACGCGGGTGCGATATCGATCAGCCAAGGTCCGCGGCCCCGCGGTGATCTGAAAGTAGTCGTAATCACCGGGCCGATCAAACGCGCACAGATATTGGAAATGCAGGCGGAAAAACTTCCAACGCAGCTCTTTCCAGCGTTCGGGCGACAGGGTTTGCGTGAAAGCCGCCGAGATCACCAACGGCCAAAGCTTGTCTGGCGGGGCCACCCCTGTCACCGCCACCGGGTCGCATAATGCAAAGGCGCAGCCGTCGCCGGGGGCGGTCACATCGACCCAAACCAGCGCATCCTGTGCCGAGAGATATCGTAAGTCACCGCGCAACCGCTTGGCTTGTGGCAGGAACGACACCATCGGCACCACCTGCCCCAGCGTCAGTAAGGCCAAGCGCGCCGCATCCTTTGGCAGGCCTTCGCGCAGCAGATCGGCCAGAATAGACACCGCCAGATGCGCGCCCGAGGAATGGCCGACCACCAAAACCTCATCAAACCCCGCGGTCAGCGCGTTGCGGATCGACAGGCGAAACGCGGTCATGCGGGCTTCCAATTCGGGCGGGTTCGCCCCCCCGGCCTGCGCTGAATAGGCGTAGTCATGCATCAGGTAATAGGCAAAAACCTTGTTATCCCAGCGTTTGAAGGCGCGCAGCATTGCCCAGACCACGCCAAGCCCTGCAGCCCAGCCCAAGGCCGGATGCACGAGGCTGACAACTTCGCCGATGCCCCAACCGGCAAGGCAGGCGATCAGCAGTTGCGTCAGCAGGAACACGATCGGATACAGTGCCGCAATCATCGGCCCCTTGCGCAAACCCGCCAGCCGGAACAACGCGCCAGAACCGATATAGGCATAGGCGGTGCGCATCAGTTGCAGATAGGTGGCGGCAATCCCGCGCGCCATCGAGGTTTTGACAATATCCGCCCAGACCAACACCTCGACATCCGCCTCGGTGACGGCACAGTCGATGCTGCCGGTGACATGCCAGCCATAAGGCCCGCCGGTCTTTTTTGGTTTCAGGTCAAGCTTATAGCCGGAAATGCGTGCCTGTTCCTGACCTTCCTTGCGATAAAGCTCACGGTACCGGCGTGGGTGAATCGGATCATAGCCGGGGATGTAGAACACCCGGCGGCGATGCACGCGCTGATCGGCATTATCACTCTGACTGATCGGTTCCATTACGCCTCTGTTCCGTTGCCAGCATCATGGCAGAGGAATTGGGCGATTCTAAGGGGAAGAAATCAGCCCAAGGCCGCCAGGAACGGCATATTTTCTAACAGCCAGTAAGAGAATGAGGAAAAGCCGCCGGTCAGCATCAACAGGCCAATTGTCCACAACAGAAGGCCCATGATCTTTTCGATCCGCTCGGCATGGCGCTTCATAAAGCTGACAAACGGCTGAAGTCGGGCAAAGAATGCCGCCACCAGCAGAAATGGGATGCCCAAACCGGCGGCATAAACCGCAAGCAGCATCATGCCACGCTCGACATTACCTTCTTGCGCCGCAAGCGACAGGATCGCGCCCAGTTGTGGGCCGATGCAGGGTGTCCAGCCAAAGGCAAAGGCCAGCCCCAGAATGTAAGCGCCAAAGGCCGAACCACCGTGATCGCCCGCGTCCAGCCGCATCTCACGATCCAGAAAGCCGATGCGATAGATGCCCAGAAAATGCGCGCCAAAGATCATCACCACCACGCCCGCCAGTGTGGCGAATGTGCTGGCATTACCGAGAAAGAACGCCCCAAAGGCCGAAGCCGCAAGCCCCAGCAGCAAGAACACCGTGGACAGCCCGAGCACGAAAAACAGCGCGGCCAGCAACGGTGAGCGTCCGGTTTTCATCTCGGCCACCGAAATGCCCGACATATAGGCCAGATATGGCGGCACAATCGGCAAAACGCAGGGACTGAGGAATGAGAGGATTCCCGCAACCAGCGCCACCAGCATGGCTGGGATTAGGCTTGCGTCAAAGATGTCGATGCCGAACATGCGAACTCCGTTTTGACTGACCTAGCGCAGATGTCGGCAAAGGTCACGCGGCAGGGCCTCACGTCTGCGTGCGGCATTTTGGGCTGGCGTCAGCGCCTCCGGCGGGGATATTGGGGCGCAGAGGATGGGTGCAAGACATGGATTGGGATATCGAGGTCGATTGCCTGGGGCTGCTCTGCCCCTTGCCCGTGTTGCGCGCCCGCAAGCGGCTGTTGGCGATGACGGCGGGTCAGGTGCTGCGGGTGCTGGCCAGCGATGCGATGGCGGCGATTGATCTGCCGCATTTCTGTGCCGAGGCGGGGCATGAATTTCTGGGCGCAAGCGAGATTGCGGGCGGCAGCGCCTATCTGATCCGGCGCGGCACCTGAGCCGCCGCACATGCAAACGGCGGCAGATTTCCCTGCCGCCGTATCACTTGGCGCGAACCTCTTAGCGGCCCAGCGACCACCAGCCGCGTTTCTTCGGCTTCGGCGGGCCATCTTCTTCGGCGGGCTCGACCGCGACCGGCGCTTCAACCGGCGCAGCGGCGACAGGCTCGGCCTGCACCACCGGCGCTTCGACAACCGGCGCAGCCTCAACCGCTGCGGCGGGTTCCGACACGACGCTCTCTGCCGCCGCTTCCGCCTTGGGCTTGCTGCGGCTGGACCGGCTGCGCGTGGATTTCGGCTTTTCCTCGGCTGCGACCAGATCTTCACGCGCCGCTTCAACAGCGGGGGCTTCGACCGCTGCCACGGCTTCTGCCTTGGCGGTGCGGCTGCGCGAACGGCTGCGGGCAGGCTTTGCGGCAGCTTCGGCTTCCAGCGCATCGACCGGAGCCGGAGCGTCTGCCACGACTGCTGCCTCTGCCTGCGCGGCTGCCGATTTGCTGCCACGCGGCGCGCGGGTGCGGGTCGGCTTTTTCGCCGGGGCTTCGGCCACCGGCACCACGGGTGCTTCAGCCACCGCTTCGGTCAAGGCGGTGGGGGCGTCGTGACCAGCATCGCTGCCAGCCTCATCGTCGCCGTCATCTTCCTCGCCATCATCGGCTTCGGTATCCGAGCCAACCACCGCTTCGCCGGGCTGACCGGGTTTCTTGCGGCGACGGCGACGGCGGCGCTTCTTGGTGCCACCCTCTCCCGCAGCAGGTGCAGGCACAGCGCTTGCCGCAACCTCGGCAACTTCGGCCTCTTCGACCTCATCCACGTCGTCGATGATATCTTCGTCTTCTTCTTCCGCCACCGGCGCGCCCATCAGCGAGGCATTGCCCGAGATCACCGAAGACACTTCCGGCACCACCCGCGTCGCGGTCTTGAACTTCTCAATCGAGAAATCGGGCGAGATCATCATCGGATCACATTCGATCCGCACCGACATGCCATATCGCGCCTCGATCAGTGCGATATGCTCGCGCTTGCCGTTGATCAGGAAGTTCACGATTCCAATCGGCGCGCGCAGCAGCACTTCCTTGCTGCGCTTGCGGGTACCTTCTTCTTCCAGCGCGCGCAACACTTGCAAACCAAGGCTGTCGTCCGAGCGGATCAGGCCAGTGCCATGGCAATGTGAGCAAGGCTGCGTCGTGCTTTCCAGCATCCCCGGACGCAGGCGCTGGCGCGACATTTCCATCAGGCCAAAGCCGGAAATCCGGCCCACCTGAATCCGCGCGCGGTCGGTTTTCAGCTTGTCTTTCAAGCGTTTCTCGACGGCGGCGTTGTTGCGGCGCTCTTCCATGTCGATGAAGTCGATCACGATCAGGCCCGCGAGGTCACGCAGACGCAACTGACGCGCCACTTCTTCAGCCGCCTCAAGGTTGGTCTTCAAAGCGGTGTCCTCGATGGACCCCTCTTTCGTAGCACGGCCCGAGTTCACGTCAATGGCGACCAGCGCCTCGGTGATGCCGATCACGATATAGCCGCCGGATTTCAACTGCACCGTCGGGTTGAACATGCCGCCAAGGTAGCTTTCAACCTGATATTTCGCAAACAGCGGCGTTTGCTCATCATAGCGCACCACCGATTTGGCGTGGCTGGGCATGATCATCCGCATGAAGTCTTTCGCGGTGCGATAACCCGCCTCGCCCTCGACGAGAATCTCGTCAATCTCGCGGCTGTAAAGGTCGCGGATCGTGCGTTTGATCAGGTTGCCTTCCTCGTAGATCGCGGCGGGCGCGATGGATTTGAGGGTCAATTCGCGGATCTGTTCCCACAACCGCATCAGATACTCGTAGTCGCGCTTGATCTCGGGCTTGGTGCGTTTCGCACCCGCAGTCCGAATGATCAGGCCCGCGCCTTCCGGCACTTCGATTTCGGTGGCGATTTCTTTCAGCTTCTTGCGGTCGGCGGCTTGGGTGATCTTGCGGGAAATCCCGCCACCGCGGGCGGTGTTCGGCATCAGCACACAGTAGCGACCCGCCAGCGACAGATAGGTGGTCAGCGCAGCACCCTTGTTGCCACGTTCTTCCTTGACCACCTGCACCAGCATGATCTGCCGGACCTTGATCACTTCCTGAATTTTATAGCGACGCGCGCGCGGTTTGCGCGGGGCCGAGATTTCTTCCGACACATCTTCTTCGGCAATCGATTCAATCTCGTCATCGGTGTCCGAGGCGTGATCAATCGAGCGGAACGGTGCATCGCCGTCCTCATTATCAACCGAGGCCACGTTATGCGTGTGGCTATGGTCGTGGTGGTCGTGATCGTGGTGCGGTTGCTCAGCCACTTCAGCCGGGGCAGACTGCACCAGCGCATCCGCACCGGTTTCTTCGCCCAGATCCACCACATCCATGCTACTGATTTCAGCGACCTGCACTGCATCGCCATCGACCGTTTCAGCACGCGGACGCTGTTGCGGTTTCGACTGCGGACGCGGACGCGCACGGCGGTTGTCTTCTTCGTCCTGCGCCTTGTTGTAGGCGCGTTCTTCCTCCAGCAGGGCTTTGCGGTCGGCCACTGGGATCTGATAATAATCCGGGTGAATTTCGGCGAAGGCGAGGAAGCCGTGGCGGTTGCCGCCATAATCAACAAACGCCGCTTGCAGCGAAGGCTCTACTCGCGTGACCTTTGCAAGGTAGATATTACCAGCAAGCTGGCGCTTGTTTACAGTTTCAAAATCGAACTCTTCGACCTTGTTTCCGTCGACCACAACAACCCGAGTCTCCTCGGCATGGGTGGCGTCGATAAGCATTTTCTTTGACATATCAATCCATTGCGCCTGTCATGCGAAAACCCGTCTGGCGGACCAGACGGGTTGTTTCTCATAAAGAGGCGGCTTGTTCGGGCGGCTGCGCGCAACGCAAATAGGCGGGCCGTGCCCGGTGGGCACCCCTCGCCTTGAATTGCCAATGTCGCGCACATCATCGCGGTTCACGTTTGGGCCGCTTGCACGGCCCACCTTAAAAAGCCCGGTCTGTTCCTGTATTATCAGTCACTTACGGGCAATAATCCGGCCTTACAGCCGATCCGACCACCCCGAATCTCGGCAGCTTTGCGCGCCAGATCATCAGGGCAGAGAATTCCGTGGCGACATGTTGTCGCCTGACTATGACCCTAACGGGAAACAGCCAGCCATGACAATGGGTGATTTGTGTTGGATGTGCTGTAAGGCAGGATCAACCCCACCCTACACATAGTCCTGACGCTGCAAGCCATATTTGGCCATTTTCTCGTTCAGCGTCCGGCGTGGCAGGCAGAGTTCATCCATCACGCTTGTGATGCTGCCCTTGTGGCGACGCATGGTGTTGTCGATCAACATGCGCTCGAACGCCTCGACATAATCCTTCAGCGGCTTGCCTTCGGTGGTCAGCGCCGGCCCCGAAGCCTCGTTATCGGCCATTAGCAGGCTGGCGATCGAGCCAGAGCCGCGCCGGTTCTGCAGCACCGCACGTTCGGCGATGTTCACCAACTGCCGCACATTGCCCGGCCAAGGCGCTTGCAACAGTTGTGCCGCCTCTTGTGCCGTCACTTGTGGCGCATCGCAGCCGTATTCCTCAGCGAATTGTTCCGAAGACCGGGTGAACAGGGTCAGAATATCCTCGCCCCGCGCCCGCAGCGGCGGGCAGATGATCGTCATCGCTCCCAAGCGGTAGAACAGATCCGAGCGCAGAACATCCTCGAGCGTCTTGTCCGGCGCATGTTCGTTGCAGATCGCGATGATGCGGGTTTCCGGCGGCGTGCCCTGCTCGTTGATCAGCGTCAACAGCCGAGATTGCAGCGGATGGCTCAGCGCCTCGATATCCTCAAGACACAGTGTGCCACCGCGTGCTTCCTCGACCAAGGGCAGATTGCCGTCATCCGACGGGCCAAACAGCTTGGCCGCCAGTTGATCCTCACTCCATGCCGCACAGGACACGGTGACGAACTTCTTCGCAGCACGCGGCCCCACAGCATGCAACGCATGCGCCACCAAGGTCTTGCCTGTGCCGGTTTCGCCATCAATCAGCACATGGCTATCGGCTTGACCTAAATCGAGAATATCCTCGCGCAGCCGTTCCATCGCCAGGCTGGCCCCTACCAGCTTTTTCATCAGGATCGAGCCATCCGACAACTCCTTGCGCAAGGCGCGGTTGTCCAGCGTCAGCCGCCGCGCCATTGTGGCGCGCTTAGCAAGCTCGGTCATCCGATCGGGGTTGAACGGCTTTTCCAGAAAGTCATAGGCCCCGACCCGCATCGCCTCGACCGCCATCGGCACATCACCATGCCCGGTGATCAGGATCACCGGCAAGCCCGAATCCATGCCCATCAGGCGCTTCAGAAACGCCATGCCATCCATGCCCGGCATCTTGATGTCAGACACCACGACCCCCGGCCATTCCGGCCCCAGCACCTTCAGCGCCTCTTCCGCACTCGCATAGGTTTCCGTGTCAAACCCCGACAGCGCCAGCCACTGGCTGATCGACGCGCGCATATCGGCCTCGTCGTCCACAATCGCCACTTTCATTGCCCGTGCCATGCCGTCCTCATTCCGCTGCTTTTGCTTGATTGCCCAACAAGGGCAGTTGCACCTCGAACACCGCGCCCCCCGCTTCGGCGTTATGCGCTGTGAGACGCCCGCCCAGATCGGTCACGATGCCCGAGGAAATCGCCAAGCCAAGGCCCACGCCCTCGCCCGGCTTCTTCGTCGTATAGAAAGGCTCGAAGATAGAGCCGATGTCGCCAATCCCAGTGCCATTGTCATGCACAGCCAAAGTGGCGCTTTCCCCCATCGTCAACAGCAAGTCGATGTGCGGATCAAGCGTGTCTTTCGTGGCATCCAGGGCATTTCGCAACAAGTTGATGATCACCTGCTCTAACCGCAGCCGGTCTGCCATCACCATCACAGGTTGGCGCGGCACAGTGCGGGTTATCTTGACAACGCGCTGCTTCAACTGTGGTTCCATCATCGCCAATGCCGAAGACACACAGGCGCGCAGATCGACAGGCTCAAAAGCCTCGCCGCCCTTGCGGGCATAGGATTTCAATTGCCGCGTGATCGCGCCCATGCGGTCGATCAGATCGTCAATCCGCTGGAAAGACGACAAAGCCTCATCCGGGCGCTTGCGCTGCAACAGCAGCCGTGCCCCCGCGAGGTAGGTTTTCATCGCGGCAAGCGGTTGGTTCAACTCGTGGCTGACGGCTGCTGACATCTCGCCCAAAGCCGCGAGTTTCGACGATTGTGCCAACGTCAACTCGGCCACTTCCAAGGTCTTCTGCACCTTTTCGCGCTCGGCAATCTCGCGGCTCAGCCGCGCGTTCAATAAGCGCAACTCGGCCGACTCGCGCTGGAACGATACCGATTGCGACCAAGCCCGCCGCGACAGCACATAAAACGTCAAAGCCGTCAGAATCGCGAAACCCATGATTTCCAGCGCGATCACGCCATTCACCCGCTCACGCACCGAATCGTAGGCGGTGAATGTCACCATCTTCCAGCCCTGAAACGGCACCCGCGCCTCGGTGCGCAAAACTGCCTCGCCCGAGACATAGGCATCGGGCGGATTTTGCGCCCAATCCGTTGCCCCCTTCAACGCGCGGTCGAGTGCCGAGGGGCTGTCAGTGGGCGAAAGTGCCTCGGCCACGGGTTTGCTGCGCCACGAAGGCTCGGTCGCCAAGATCACCTTGGCCTCGGAATTTGTTACCAGAACCGCATCCTGCAAGCCCGCCCAAGCGCGTTCATGCTTCATCATATCCACGGCGACGACAATCACACCCAAGGCCTGACCATCCGCCTCGATCACCCGCGAATAGGTGAAATCATAGGCGCCGCCGGGTTGCGGCGTGACCGAAAACACCGTGTCCTTGGTGCGCTTGGCATCAACAAAATAGCTGTCATTGCGGTGCGAGGTTCCCAGCAGGTTGCGGTTGGTCGCCCCCACCGTCCAGCCGTCTTTGTCCAGCAGCAGGATCGACGCCACGCCGATTTCCTTCTGCACCTCGATCAGCCGCAAGCTGGTGCGCGCAAAGGTGTTCTTTTTCAGCGAGTCGCGAATCGCCGGATCATCGGCCAGCAGCAGCGGCACCACTGCCGTCCGCTGCACTTCGGACAACATGTTGCCCGAATACAGCGCAAGCCGCAGTTCAGCCCGATTTCGGGTTGTTTCGGTAAAGCGTTCAGACAGCCAGCGGTTGGTGATCAGCACCACGCCGATTGCCAGCAATATCAACAGGGTGGCCGCCAATCGAATGCGCCAGGATTTTCCCGGTGCGGCGTCTGACTGGCGTTTGGATCGGCTGCGGCTTTGCATGGGGCAAGTTTAGGCCCGCCCAAGCGCCGCCTCAAGCCGATGGCACTCAGGCCAGCGCCATCCCGCCCATCAAGCTGGCAAACAGCGCCGCCCCGTCGGTGCCGCCCGCTTTGGCATCCACCACACGCTCGGGGTGCGGCATCATGCCCAGCACCCGGCGGTTGGCCGAAAGCACACCGGCAATATCCGCAGCCGAGCCGTTGGGGTTCTGGCTGTAGCGGAACGCAACGCGGTCTTCTGCCTGCAGGGCGGCCAGACCGTCGGCATCAATCGTGTAGTTACCATCATGATGCGCCACCGGCACCGCGATCTGTTGTCCCTTGGCATAGCCGCTGGTGAAGGCGCTGTCGGTGGTGGCCACCTGCAAGCCAATGGTTTTGCAGATGAATTTCAAACCGGCATTGCGCATCAGGGCACCGGGCAGCAGTTGCATCTCGGTCAGCACCTGAAAACCGTTGCAAATCCCCAGCACATAGCCGCCGCGCCCAGCGTGGCCGCGAATGGCCGCCGCAATCGGTGACTGCGCCGCGATAGCCCCACAGCGCAGGTAATCGCCAAACGAGAACCCACCCGGCACGCCAACCACATCCACCCCTGCGGGCAAGCTGGTGTCCTTGTGCCAAACCCGTGACACCTGAAACCCCGCGCGCTCAAACGCCACGGCAAGGTCACGGTCGCAGTTCGAACCGGGAAAGGTAACGACAGCGGCTTTCATGGGCAGCACTCCGAAAGTTTGGGATGGCTTGCGGATAACGCAAACCGCGCGCCGCATCCAGCCCAAAACACCCGTCGCCACGGTCGGAATTCGCACGAATTCCGGCTGCGACTGTTGTGTCAAAAAAATCGCCTAGGCGGCAAAATCGGTGATCACCGCCACACCGGGCGGCATCGGCGCGTTGAACATCCGCAACTCAGCACTGGCCTGCGACAGCCCAACCTGCCGCGCCACGATGGGGCGCACGTCGATGCGGCCCGTCTCGATCATCGACAGCAAGGACGGATAACGCCAGCTTGGCATCCCCCGCGTGCCATACAAAGCCAGTTGCTTCATATAGACCGCGTTCATGTTGATCTCCATCCGCGCGGTATGGCCCACCGGCAGCCCAACCTGCACGTGCCGCCCCAACGGGCGCAGGCATTCGATCGAGCCGTTGGTGGTGGCTTCGATCCCCAAAGCCTCGACACTGACATGCGCGCCGCCTTGGGTCAGTGCCACGATCTGCGCCGCCGCATCGCCGCCGCGGGCGTCAATCGCGGCCTCGGCACCCAACGAAAGCGCGTGTTCCAACCGTTCCGGCACCACATCCACCACGATCACCCGCGCGCCCAAGGCGCGACCGATCAGCAGCACCGACAGACCGATCCCGCCGGTGCCATGCACCGCCAGCCACTCCCCCGCCTGCACCGCCGCACGGCCCGTCAGGGCGTGCCAGGCGGTGGTCACCCGGCAGCCCAGACCTGCGGCCAAGGCGGGGGTCAGACTATCCGGCAGACGGGCAAGGTTGTGGGCATGCGGCGCGCTGACATATTCGGCATACGCCCCCGGCTCACCAAACCCCGGCACGCGCTGGTTTTTGCAGATCGTGGTCTGGCCGGACTGACATTCCGGGCAGGCCCCACAAGACAGGATAAACGGCGCGATCACCCGATCCCCCACCCGCCATTTGGAAAGCGGGCCAGCCTCGACCACCTCGCCGCAATATTCATGGCCGGGGATCGCGCCCGGTTTCACCTTTGGATGCTCGCCGACCCAGCCGTGCCAATCTGACCGGCAAATGCCGCAGGCGAGGGTTTTCAGCACCACCCCATCGGCTTCGCAGACCGGATCGGGCACGGATTCAAGGCTGAGATCGGCGTTGTAGTCCCGAATGATCGCGGCTCGCATGGGGCACTCCGGATGAAGGGCAACGCCCGACAGGGCGGGTCCCGAGTTGGGACCTATTTTTAGTCTTTATATTTCAAAGGCTTGATTTTCTGATTTAACCAATCCTTAACCTTTGAGCTGACAGGTTTAGAGCAACTCGACCCGGTAGCTTTCGATCACGGTGTTCGACAACAGCTTTTCGCACATCGCTTTAACGGCAGTCTCGGCGGCAGCCTTGTCGGTTTCCGCCAGATCAAGCTCGATCACCTTGCCCTGACGCACGCCATTGACCCCAGCAAAGCCCAAGGTGCCAAGCGCGTGGCGCACCGCCTCGCCCTGCACATCCAGAACGCCGGATTTCAACATGACGGTGACACGGGCTTTCATGGCATTCTCCGAAAATGGGGGTTGCGCCCCCTTAGCGTGATCGGGCGGTTTCGACAAGGGTGGAAGCGCAGAGGAGCATGCGCGCGGCATCGCGGGATGGCCGAGCCTTTGGTCATCCTCTCTGCTTAAATATCCTCGGGGTCTGGGGGCGAGCCCCCAGTGCCAAGCGAAGAGCGCAGTGCTAGTTGATCAACGTCGGCTTTACCGTATGCGTCACATTCGAGGGCAGAACCCCCAAGCGCCGCGCCAGTTCGGTGTAGACATCGGCCAAGGGCCCCGGTTCGGGGATCGGCTGGCCGTCGCCGCGATCAACCAGACCGCGCAAATCCCACAGCCGGCAGCTATCCGGGCTGATCTCGTCGGCGACGATCAGGCGCATGTAATCGCCTTCCCAGATCCGGCCCACCTCGATGCGGAAATCGGCCAGACGGATGCCCACGCCCAGCATAACGCCAGACATGAAATCATTCACCCGCAATGCCAGCGCGATGATGTCATCGAGATCCTGCTGGGTGGCCCAGCCGAAGGCGACGATATGTTCCTCGGCGACCATCGGCAGCGACAGCCGATCATCCTTCAGATAGTATTCGACAATCGGGCGCGGCAGCGGCGTGCCCTCGGGGATGCCCAATCGCGCCGAAATCTCGCCCGCGGCAAAGTTGCGCACCACGACTTCCAGCGGGATGATCTCGGCCATCCGCACCAGCTGCTCGCGCATGTTCACCCGGCGGATGAAATGCGTCGGCACCCCGATGGCATTCAGCCCAGCCATGAAGAATTCCGACAGACGATTGTTCAGCACTCCCTTGCCCTCGACCGCTGCAGGCGTTGCCTCGGCGGCGGTGGGCGCGGAATCGTCCTTGAAATACTGGATCAGAGTGCCCGGTTCCGGCCCTTCGTAAAGGATCTTCGCCTTGCCCTCGTAAACCTTCTTCCTGCGCGCCATGGATGCTCCGATACCAATAGGAAACGGGGGCGGCCCAGCCACCCCTGCCCTTTTTCCGAGCCTATATGCGATGCGCCCGCTGGGGGCAAGGCTTGGGCATTGGGCAGAGCCATAGCGCCCCAGCGGGGGAATGGCTTTTTATCTTGAACGGCGGGCGCGGGATGGGCATATGGAGGGTAACTTTCCATGACCCAGAGGGCCAGCCATGACCACATTCGACGACCGCGAAAACGCTTTTGAATCGAAATACGCCCATGATGCCGAAATGCAGTTTCGCGCCGAGGCACGCCGCAACAAGCTGACCGGGCTTTGGGCTGCGGGCCTGTTGGGCAAAACCGGCGATGCGGCGGCGGAATACGCCATGTCGGTGGTCAATGCCGATTTCGAAGAAGCCGGTATCGAGGATGTGGTGCGCAAGGTCGCGGGCGATCTGGGCAGCCTGTCCAGCCCGGATGCGGTGCGCGCCAAGATGGCCGAGCTGCTGCCGGTCGCCAAAGCCGAGTTGATGAACGAATTCTGATCGCCTTCGCGCAAGCGTGCGATCACATCAGGGCCGCTGCCAGATCGGGCGCGGCCCTTTTGGTTTCGCGAACATGCGCCGCGCCGCATAGTGTTATGCGGATTATGGATTTGCCTCGCCCTGCCCTGCGTGGCACATACAGGCTCAAAGTGAAGTTCACCTGAACCGTGAAATTCACGTTTCTGGAACGAATGAACGAGGATCGCATGGCCCAAGACGCGCTTTCAAAACTGCTTGCCAGCCGGGATTGGCTGATGGCCGATGGGGCCACCGGCACCAATCTGTTCAACATGGGCCTGTCCTCGGGCGAGCCGCCAGAGTTCTGGAACACCGACAAGCCGGACAATATCCGCACGCTCTATCGCAATGCGGTCAATGCCGGATCGGACATTTTCCTGACCAACACCTTTGGCGGCAACGCCAGCCGTTTGAAGCTGCACGGCGCGCAAGGCCGGGTGCGCGAGTTGAACCGGGTGGGTGCCGCCTTGGGTCGTGAGATTGCCGATGCCTCGGGGCGTGTGGTGGTGGTTGCGGGCTCGGTCGGGCCGACGGGTGAGATTTTCGAGCCGATGGGCACGCTCACCCACCGCGCGGCGGTTGAGATGTTTCACGAGCAGGCCGAAGGGCTGAAAGAAGGCGGCGCGGATGTGTTGTGGGTGGAAACCATTTCCGCCCCCGAGGAATATGCGGCGGCGGCAGAGGCGGCGGCTTTGGCGGGCATGCCGTGGTGCGGCACGATGAGTTTTGATACCGCAGGCCGCACGATGATGGGCACCACTTCGGCGGCGATGGCGGAGATGGTCGAGAAGCTGGCCAATCCGCCGATCGCGTTTGGCGCGAATTGCGGTGTTGGGGCCTCGGATCTGATGCGCACGGTGTTGGGCTTTGCGGCAACAGGCTCACACCGTCCGCTGATCGCCAAGGGCAATGCCGGGATTCCGAAATATCACGATGGCCATATCCATTACGACGGCACGCCGGAACTGATGGGCGAATATGCCGTGCTGGCGCGCGACGCCGGTGTGCGGATCATTGGGGGATGCTGTGGCACCATGCCGGAACATCTGAAAGCGATGCGCGCCGCGCTGGAGAACACACCGAAAGGCCCGGTGCCCTCGCCAGAGGACATCACCGCCAAGCTGGGCGCGTTTTCCTCGGCTTCGGATGGCACCGGCGATACCTCGGGCGATCCCAAGCGCGAGCGGCGCGGGCGGCGCGGCTGATATGATGCGGGGCGCTTGAGCCAAGCGCCCCGGAATTTACCCAATTCCGGCACGATTTCTGATGCAGAAATCGGCTCCCTGCGCGGGCGTTCAGAACAAGGTCAACTGATCGCCCGGCCTTGCCGGCACCGCGAACAGATCGCAGCGCATCGCCGGCAGTTTCACCGACAGGCCCAGCCGATCCACCGCTACGCGAAACCGGCGCGCCAGCAGATCTGCCCAAGGGCCCTCTCCCCGCATCCTTTTGCCAAAAGCCGGGTCGTAATCCATACCGCCATGCAATGCACGCACCCGCCCCATCACCTTGGCGGCCCGGTCTGGCACATGTTCGGCCAGCCACTCCTGAAACAGCCCCGACACCTCGCGCGGCAGTCGCAACGAGATATAGCTGGCCGCCGTAGCGCCCGCCTCGCGCGCGGCTTGCAGGATCGGTTCCAACTCGTGATCGGTCAGGCCGGGAATCACCGGCGACACCATCGCGCGCACCGGGATCCCCGCCTCGGCCAGCCGCGCGATGGTCTGCAAGCGGCGCTTGGGGGCCGCCACCCGAGGCTCCATCCGCCGCGACAGATCGGCGTCCAGCGTCGTCACCGATACGCCCACCCGACACAGGCCCTGCGCCGCCATATCCGCCAGCAGATCCATGTCGCGCTCAATCAGCGTGCCCTTGGTGGTGATCGCCACCGGATGTTTGAACGCCCGCAGCACCTCTAACACCTCGCGCATCACGCGATATTCGGCCTCGATCGGTTGATAGGGGTCGGTGTTGGTGCCCAAAGCCATCACCGCCACCCGATACGATTTCGCGCGTAACTCACGCTCCAGCACAACACCGATACCAGGGCGGGCGATCAGTTTGGTTTCAAAATCCAATCCGGGCGACAGGTTCAGAAAGGCATGGCTGGGCCGCGCGAAGCAATAGATGCAGCCATGTTCGCAGCCGCGATAGGGGTTGATCGCGCGATCAAACGGCAGGTCGGGCGAGCGGTTGTAGCTGATCGCCGAACGTGGTGCTTCTGTGCGGACCTCAGTGCGCAAAACCCGCTCTTCCGGGGGCTCCCAGCCATCCTCGAACGCCAGCCGCGTGGCCGCCTCAAACCGCCCCACCGCATTGCCCAACGCGCCGCGCCCGCGTGGGCGCACCCCTGGCATGATTGTGCTGTCCGGCTTGTCCATCCAGCCAAACTAGAACAAAACAGCAACAATCCCAAGCGTTTTCTGCTTGCCGCGCGGCTTGAAGTCGGCTTTCTGTTGGCGCATGTCGCTATTCGCAAAGTGTCTTGCGGGCTTTGGCCCCATCACACTGTCAACCGCCCAAGGAGTTCCCAGATGGCCGACGACGAAATCATCCTCGCTGATCTTTCCGATGACGAACTTGTCCTGCAGATGCATGACGACCTTTACGATGGTCTGAAAGAAGAGATCGAGGATGGCGTCCACATCCTGATCGAACGCGGCTGGGCCCCCTACGACGTGCTGACCAAGGCGCTTGTCGCTGGCATGACCATCGTGGGCGCAGACTTCCGCGATGGCATCCTGTTCGTGCCAGAGGTGCTGCTGGCTGCGAATGCGATGAAGGGCGGCATGTTCATTCTGAAGCCGCTGCTGATCGCAACCGGCGCGCCGCGTATGGGCAAAATGGTGATCGGCACCGTCAAAGGCGACATCCACGACATCGGCAAGAACCTTGTCGGCATGATGATGGAAGGCGCGGGCTTTGAGGTCAAAGACCTGGGCATCAACAACTCGGTCGAGAAATACCTTGAGGCGCTGGAATCCGAAAAGCCCGATATCCTTGGCATGTCGGCGCTGCTGACCACCACGATGCCATATATGAAAGTCGTGATCGACACGATGAAGGAAAAGGGCATGCGCGAGGAATACATCGTTCTGGTCGGCGGCGCGCCGTTGAACGAAGAATTCGGCAAGGCGATTGGCGCGGATGCCTATTGCCGTGACGCCGCTGTGGCCGTGGAAACTGCCAAGGCCTTGGTGTTGCGCAAGCACAATCAGTTGAACGCCTGATACGGCCTTCAGCGTGCGATGACAGCCTCGGGGTCTTGCCCCGGGGCTTTTTAGTTGCCACCTTAACGGGATAGCGGTGCGGGTGATCGGTCACGCGCCGCGACATAAGGAGGATGCCATGCCGCTCCCAACCTTTCTGGCCCTGATCTTCGGGGTGATCCTTGCCGCCGGGGCGTCGATTGCGGTGGTGCAGGTGGCGGGGTTGTCACTTGCCTGGCTTGGGTTGTTCGCGCTCTGTCTGGCGCTGTTCGTGCGCACGCTGCGATGGCATTGATTTCTGACGAGATTCTGACGGCCGAGGGGCTGGCCCCCACGCATCAGGGCCGGGTATTGCTGATCGCCTGCGGCGCGCTGGCGCATGAGGTATTGGCGCTGAAGCGGGCGAATGGCTGGGATCATCTGGATCTGCAATGCCTGCCCGCCAATTTGCATCTTTATCCCGAGCGTATAACTGCCGCCGTCGAGAAAGCCGTTTTGGCGCAACGGGCGGATTACGCCGGTGTCTTCGTACTCTATGCCGATTGCGGCACGGGCGGGCTTTTGTTGGAAAAGTGCAAGGAATTGGGCGTCGAGATGATCGAGGGCCCGCATTGTTATTCGTTTTTTGAAGGCAATGCCGCCTTTGCCGCACACCCTGATGAGTTCACCGCGTTTTATCTGACCGATTTTCTGGTGCGGCAGTTCGATGCCTTTGTCTGGCGCCCGATGGGTTTGGACAAACATCCGCAACTGCGCGACATGTATTTCGGCAATTATACCAAGCTGGTGTATCAGGCGCAAACCAATGATCCCAGCTTAGATGCCAAGGCCGAAGATTGCGCGCGGCGGTTGGGGCTGGCTTACGAGCGGCGCTTTACCGGCTATGGCGATTTGACTGGCGTGATGGCAAAGGCCGCAGGCTAAGGGCAATTTCTACGCAGAAATCGGCTACGGAATGCACGCGCATTCCGGCTTGGCGGCGGCGCTCGGCTTACTCCAACAACGCACGGGCAGCGTCGCGGGCTGCTTCGGTAACACGGTCCCCCGCCAGCATCCGGGCGATTTCCTCAATGCGGGCGTCGGGTTCCAACGCCAGCACGGTCGACAGGGTCTGACCCTTGCTGACGCGCTTTTCTACCCGCCAATGATGATTGCCCAAAGCCGCAACCTGCGGGCTGTGGGTGACGACCAGCACCTGCGCCGTGCTGGACAGGGCTTTCAGGCGGCGCCCCACCGCATCCGCAGTAGCGCCACCTACGCCGCGGTCAATCTCGTCGAAGATCATCGTCAGGCCAGGGGTGTTGGCGGTCAGGCAGACCTTCAGCGCCAACAGGAAACGTGAAAGCTCGCCCCCCGAAGCGATCTTGTTTAGCGCCCCCGCGGGCGCGCCGGGGTTGGTGGCAACGGTGAATTGCACCGCATCCATGCCGTCGGGGCCGGGATCACCAGCGCTGATCTCTGTGCTGAACACGGCGCGTTCCATCTTGAGGGGTGCGAGTTCGGCAGCCATGGCGCGGTCCAGCCGGGTGGCGGCGGCTTTGCGAGCTTTCGTCAGCGCCATCGCTTCGCGCTGATAGCCGAGTTCCGCCTCGGCCACAGCCTTTTCCAGCTTGGCAAGACCCGCAGCACCGCCGTCAATCGCCGCCAGCCGCGCGCGGGCATTTTCGGCGAAATTGCCCAGATCATCCGCCAGCACGCCATGTTTGCGCGCCAGCGCGCGGATCGCGAACAGGCGTTCCTCCAACGCTTCCAGATCGCCGGGGCGAAAATCGAGGCCGCGCAGGCAGGATTCGATGCCATCCTGCGCCTCGCCCAACTCGACCAAAGCGCGGCCCAAGGCGGCAAGGGCAGCATCAAGCCGGCCCTCGGCACGGTCTGAGGCAGCTTCCAGCCAGCGCAGGGCATCGCTGATCGCGCCCTCGGCCCCCTCGCCCAAAGCGGAATGCGCGCGTTGCACATCGGTGCGGATGCGCTCGGCCCCCTGCATGGCGCGGCGGCGGGCGTCGAGGCTGGCCTCTTCGCCCGCTTCCGGGTTCAGCTTGTCCAACTCGGTCACGGCATGACGCAGGAAGTCTTCCTCGACCTGCGCGCGTTCCAGCGCAGAGCGGGCACTGGCCAAAGCCTCGCGCGCTTGTGCTTGCGCGCGCCAGGCGCTGCGGGCGGCGCTGACATCCAAGCCTGCGAAGGCATCCAGCAGGCTGCGGTGGCCACGCGGGTTCAAAAGACCACGGTCGTCGTTCTGGCCGTGCAATTCGACCAGCGTATCGGACAGCGCGCGCAGCACATCGCCGGACACCCGGCGATCATTGACAAAGGCGGTCTTGCGGCCATCAGCGGTATTCACCCGGCGCAGGATCAAATCTTCGGGGTGGTCAAACCCTGCCTCGGCCAGCACGGCGCGGGCGGCATGGCCTGCGGGCAGGTCAAACTCGGCCACCACCTCGCCCTGTGCCGCGCCAGCGCGGACAAGTTCGGCCCTGCCCCGCCAGCCCAGCACAAAGCCCAAGGCATCGAGCAAGATCGACTTGCCCGCCCCAGTTTCGCCGGTCAGCACATTCAGGCCGGGGGCAAATTCAAGCGTCAGCCGATCAATGATCAGCACATCGCGGATATCAAGACTGCGCAGCATATCCCGCCCCGACCTGCTGCTGCCTTGGCCCCGCGCCGCAGCGCAGGGGGCTCACAGCCATTCGCCCTTGATCGTCTGCCGATAAATCTGCGACAGCCAGCTTGTGCCCTTGGCTTCTGGCGACAGGCCCTGCTTTTTCAACAGATTGAAGGCATCCTGATAGAACGGCGAGGATTGATAGTTATAGCCCAGGATCGCGCCAGCCGTCTGCGCCTCATTCGTCAGACCAAGGGCAAGATAGGCTTCGACCAGACGCTCCAGTGCCTCAGCGGTGTGAGTCGTGGTCTGGAAATCCTGCACCACAGAACGGAAGCGGTTGATCGCCGCCGTATAGTTGCCGCGCTTGAGGTAATAACGCCCGATTTCCATATCCTTGGCGGCCAAGTGATCGAACGCCAGATCGAACTTCAGCGTTGCCGATTTGGCATATTCGCTGTCGGGATATTCCTCGATCACCACGCGCAGGGCTTGCAGGGCCTGATAGGTCAGGCCCTGATCGCGGCCAACCTCGTCAACCTGATCATAATAGGACAAAGCCAGCAGATAAGACGCATACGCCGCATCTTCATCACCGGGATAGAAATCAAGATAGCGCTGCGCCGCGACGCGGGCTTCTTCATATTTCTTGTTCTTGTGCTGGGTAAACGCCTGCATGATCAACGCGCGCTTCGCCCATTCGGAATAGGGATACAGCCGCTCGACCGCTTCGAAATCTGCAAGCGCGTCTTCGTTCTTGCCGCGCTTCACCTGCAGGGCCAATTCGCCACGCTTGTAAAGTTGTTCAGCCGTCAGGCTGTCTAACGCCGCAGTATCGTTTTGCTTTTTCTGTGAACAGGCGGCCAAACCGGCCACAAGCACCACCATACCCAGCATCCGCAGAGCTTTGCCCGACTGTCCGCCTGCCATCTTCCGCCTACCCCAATAACCCGCGCCGAGGGCCCGAAACCTTGGGCCGCGTTCACCGCGCTTTTGCCTCTCGTAGCACAGAAAAATCGCAGGCGCAAAACGGCTTTCACGCTTTGCCGAATGGTTTTAGCCGCGCAAAGGCAGATCGCCGCGATGCACGCCGACGCCGGGCAGCTTTCCGCCCGCAAGTCCTTCACAATCCTGCAGCATCCAGGCACCCGGAGTCGCGAAAAGCTTGCGCAACAAACGGTTGGTCATGGCATGGCCCGCACGCTCCCCGGTATAGCGGCCCAAGATCGGCGCGCCCGCCAAGGCCAGATCGCCCAAGGCATCCAGCATCTTGTGGCGCACGGGTTCATCCGAGTGGCGCAAGCCCCCCGGCGACAGCACTTTCGCGCCATCAAACACCACCGCATTTTCCAAAGTGCCGCCCAAAGCCAGCCCACGTTCCTGCATCGCCATCACATCGGCATTGCGGCAGAAGGTGCGGCTGTCGGACAATTCGCGCACGAAAGCGCCGTTCGACATGTTCAACACTTTGGCCTGACGACCAATCGCGGCATCCTCGAAATCAATCTTGAAGTCGATTTCCAGCATATCCGAGGGTTCCAGCCGCGCGAAAGCCGCGCCATCGCGCACCTCAACCGCGCGCAACACCCGGATCGCTGCCACCGGGGCCGCTTGTGCGACGATGCCTGCGTTCAGAAAACCTTCGACGAAAGGTGCGGCGGAGCCATCCAGAATCGGCACTTCCGGCCCGTCGATCTCGATCAGCGCATTGCTGATCGCCGAACCCGCCAAAGCCGCCATCACATGTTCAATCGTGGAAACCGTCGCGCCTGCGGCATTGGCCACCAGTGTGCAAAGCTTTGACGGCACCACGGCATCCCAAAGCGCCGGGATCAGCCCGTCGCCTGCAACGTCCGAGCGGCGGAACCAGACACCGTGGCCCGCTGCCGCCGGATGCACCTTCATCGTAACGGCAGCACCCGAGTGCAAGCCGAAGCCGGTAAAGACAGCCGTGGTTTTCAGCGTATATTGCAACGAAGTTCTCCGACACGTTCATCATTTTGGCCAGACCTGTGGCCGCAGCAATGATTTAGGTGTGTGGGGCTTTTATCTCAACTCACAGTTTGTAACGGAGTGTAACAGGATTCCAACGACGCAACATGCTGATTTACAATGAAAAAGGCCCGGATCGCTCCGGGCCTGTTACGTTCACGTCAACACCTGTCGGCGTTCGACTCAGTTGGCTTGACGGCGCAAGAAGGCCGGAATCTCGATACGCTCTTGATCTGCCGACAATTCCTGCTCGTCATCATAGGCAGTGACGGGCGGTTGCTGGCGTGCCGATTGCGCGCGCTCGGGCGCTTGCTCAGCGGCACCACCGGCCATGCGGTTGATCAGGCTGCCGATGCCAAAGCGCGGACGCTCGGCCGGTTTCGGCGCGGGCGCCGGGGCAGCCATACGCTGTTGCGGCTGCTGCATCGGCTGACGCGGCGCACCTGCTTGCGACGGCGATTTCGACACAGCGGCTTGCAGGCGGGCCAAAGCCTCGGGCGACGGGGTGCCAGCGGCGCGCGGGCGCGGGGCGACGAAGCTGCCCGCATCATTGTCGAGCGACAGCGGTGCCGGGGCCTGCGCGCGCGGTTGCTGCACGGGCTGTTGAACCGGGGCTTGCGCTGCCGGGCGATAGACCGGAGCAGGCACTTCGTCTTCGATCATCTCTTCGGCATGATCATGGAAGCTGGGCTGTTGAGTCTGAAACAGATCCTGCGCCGGGGCCTGGTATTGCGGAACGGGGGCCGGCTGCGGTGCCGGGGCCTGCGCGACCGGCTTCGGCTCGGGTGCCGGTGCGGGCGGGGTCAGCGGCTGCGCCATGCTGCGACGGGTCGCCGGCATCTCAGCCCGGTTCTGGCCAACGTCAATGCCGGTGGCGACCACGGAAACCCGCAGCGTGCCTTCCATTGTGGTGTCCAGCGTCGAGCCGACGATGATATTCGCGTCAGGATCAACCTTTTCACGAATGATATTCGCGGCTTCGTCCAATTCAAACAGCGTCAGATCATAGCCGCCGGTGATGTTGATCAACACACCCTTGGCGCCGTGCAGGCTGATTTCGTCCAGCAGCGGGTTGGCGATGGCTTTTTCGGCAGCCTCCACAGCGCGGTTGTCGCCGGTGGCTTCGCCAGTGCCCATCATCGCCTTGCCCATCTCATCCATCACCGCGCGCACGTCGGCGAAGTCGAGGTTGATCAGGCCGGGGCGCACCATCAGATCGGTCACACCCTTGACACCCTGATACAGCACATCATCCGCCATCGCGAAAGCATCGGTGAAGGTGGTGCGTTCGTTCGCCAGACGGAACAGATTCTGGTTCGGAATGATGATCAGCGTATCGACAACTTTTTGCAGCGCGGTAATGCCGTCTTCGGCCTGCTTCATCCGCTTGTTGCCTTCGAACTGGAACGGCTTGGTGACAACGCCCACAGTCAGCACGCCCAATTCACGCGCGGCTTGCGCGATGATCGGAGCAGCGCCAGTGCCGGTGCCGCCACCCATGCCAGCGGTGATGAAGCACATATGCGCGCCCGCCAGATGATCGACGATTTCTTCGATGGTCTCTTCAGCCGCAGCCGCACCCACGGTCGGACGCGCGCCTGCCCCCAGACCTTCGGTCACTTTCAGACCCATCTGGATTTTCGCCGTAGCACGGCTTTGCTGCAGCGCCTGCGCGTCGGTGTTCGCCACAACGAACTCGACACCCTCAAGCTGCTTGTCGATCATGTTGTTGACGGCATTGCCGCCTGCCCCACCAACGCCAAACACCGTGATACGCGGCTTCAACTCTTCGCGTGCCGAGGCCATGATCAGATTCAATGCCATTTTTATCCGCCTGTTCTTATACGCGGGCTTCTGCCGCCGGTTTGCCGTATCGGTCTGTTCCCCACCTGTCCCGAAGCAGAGTCCGCCGAATTATCCTCGATTCTATCCACAGATAGCAAAAAGGTCACGCAAAAAACATACTGGCCCCACAAAATATGGGGCCAGAGATGTCGATATTAGCGGTATTTCGCCAAAGTTACCGGATTTAGCGGATCACCAGTTATCTTTGAACCACCGGAAGGCCCGTTTGAGGGATCGCGCCGGATAACGTTCAGTCGGAATGTCGAAATCCCACCATTCATCTTGCGGATGTGCGGCGAACAGGCAAAGCCCGACGGCGCTTGAAAAAGCCGCACCCGTCGCCGCTTGCGGCAGGCCCTGCACACGCAGCGGGCGACCCATGCGCACGCGTTGGCCAAGGATTCGGCTGGCCAATCCGTCAAGGCCGGGGATCTGGCTGGCCCCACCCGTCAGCACGATCTGCTGGCTGGGCAGGCTGTCAAAACCCGCTGCATCCAGACGCGCGCGGACCTCTTCCAAGATCTCCTCGACCCGTGGGCGCATGATGCCGATCAGTTCAGTGCGCGAAATCTGGCGACGGTCTTTCTCCCAATCACCCGAATCGCCGCCCATCTCGATCATCTCGCGGTCGTCCATGCCCGTCGCATGCACGCCGCCGTGTTTGGTCTTGATCCGCTCGGCCACCACCAGCGGCACTTGCAGGCCCTTGGAGATGTCCGACGACACATGATCGCCGCCCATCCGCACAGAATCGGCATAGATCATATGCTTCTTCATGAAGATCGAGATGCCAGTGGCACCACCGCCCATATCAATGCAGGCAGCGCCCAGTTCCTGCTCATCCTCAACCAGCGAGGAAATTCCCGAAACGTAAGCCGATGACGCAATCCCGGCGAGTTCCAGATCGCAGCGCTTGATGCAATACAGCAGGTTCTGCACCACGGATGCGTCCACCGACAGCATGTGCAAATCGCAGGCCAGACGGTTGCCGATCTGCCCGCGCGGATCGCCCAGACCCGAGCGGTGATCCAGCGCAAAGTTCACCGGCTGGGCGTGCAAAATCTCGCGCCCGTCGCCGAAATCCGGCACATCGCACGAGGCCAGCACGCGGGCCACGTCTTGTTCCGTCACCACGGAATCCTGCAATTCCCACTCGCCTGCCAGACCGTAGCTGCGCGGTTCCGCGCCCGAGAAGCAGGCGATCACATGATCAACCCGCACATTCGCCATCTTCTGTGCCGCCTGCACGGCGGTGCGAATGGCGCGCTCGGTTTCATTCATCACCGCGATTTCGCCAAACCGCACCCCGCGCGACCGTGTTGTGGCAGCGCCAATCACCCGGAAGCTGGATTGCCCCGCCATCGGGCCGACGCCATCCTGATCGCGGTCGTCCTCGATGCCGTCAAACCGCAGCACCAGACAGGCAATCTTCGACGTGCCCACATCCAAAATCGCCACCACACCGCGTTGCATTGCTGCCCGCCGCATGTGGCGCATCGCCCGTTGGGATTGGTAAAGGTCTGTCATAATCCGCTCTCCGTCGTCGGTGCCAGCCCTTGCGCGCGGCGGACTTCGTTCATCGCGAACGGAGCCAGCCGGATCGCCGGGCGGTCTTGATTTCTTAGGTCTATCGAAAGAATGTCACGTTCCAGCAGCTTATCTGCCGCGTTCAGCGCCAGCAGGCGCTCGACCGCCGCCACAGGGTTGACCGAGGGCAGCATGATGCGCTGATCACGGTCAAGGATCAGATCCCAGCGCCGCTCACCCACCCGCACCAGCCCGCGCACGCGATCGCTCAGCGGGCGCGCGGTGTCAAAGATCGCCAAGGCTTCGGGAATGGCGGCATCTGCGCCCTCGCCCGCCACCAGTGGCAGATCGGCACGGTCAGCGCGGGCCGATAGCCCGGCCACCCGATGCCCGGTGGCATCCAGCAGTTGCAGGCCAGCCGTGCCGCGCCAAACCGCAACCGGCACCCGCTCGGTCAGCAGCACCTGCAGCACACCACCCGAACGCACGCGCAATTCGGCCGAGGCCACCGCGTCAAGGCTTTCGGCGCGGGCGCGCAGCTCGGTCATATCCAGATCGAACGAGGATTGCGGCAGCTTCAGTGCCAGCTTGGCACGCACTGCGTCA
The DNA here is from genome assembly GCF_042646385.1 of Cypionkella sinensis. Classification (NCBI taxonomy): domain Bacteria; kingdom Pseudomonadati; phylum Pseudomonadota; class Alphaproteobacteria; order Rhodobacterales; family Paracoccaceae; genus Cypionkella; species Cypionkella sinensis. Next base: position 1,391,832 of record NZ_JBHRTO010000001.1, read on the forward strand.
GAAAGATCGCGTGACGCGCCTTCAACCGACAGCAGCCCCACGCGAAATTCCGGGCGCTGTTCGAATTTGGTGCGCAGATCGACAAAGCTTTGCACGATGGCCGCGCGGCGACTGTCGCTATACAGCACCGCCAGTGCGATCAGGGCCACCACGGTCAGCGGCAGACCCAACCGGAACAGCACGCGGAACAGCGGCGTCAGCCACAGCCGCTGCATCCGGTATTGCCAACGGGTCGGTGCCGGATCGCGGCGGATACCCGTTTGGACAGGACGCGCACGGCCTAGCGATTGCATGAGGCATCCTCCACCATCCAGGCGCAGAATGCGGGGAAGGAAATCCCCAGCGTGCCCGCTTGTTCTGGTGCCAGCGAGGTCGGCGTCATCCCCGGCTGAGTGTTGGTTTCCAGCAGGATCAGGCCATCTAAGCCGCGCGTGTCGTCCCAGCGAAAATCGGTGCGGCTGACACCGCGGCAACCCAAAGCCTGATGCGCGCGCAGGGCGTAATCCAGACAGGCCGCGGTGATCTCTTCAGGCAGATCGGCAGGCACGACATGGCGCGAACCGCCGGTTTTGTATTTGGCGTCAAAATCATACCAGCCATCGGTGATGATATCTGTGACGCACAGCGCGCGATCCCCCATCACCGCGCAGGTCAATTCCCGCCCCGGCGCATAGGTTTCAACCATCACACGTTCCGGCATGGTTTCGGCCAGACGCGGCGCATTCGAACCCGCGCGCACGATATACACGCCAACAGACGAGCCTTCGTTATTCGGCTTCACCACATAGGGCGGCGGCAGGATATGGCCCAAGCTGACATCCTCGCGCTTGGCCAGAACCGATTGCAGCACCGGCAGCCCGGCAGCGGCAAAAATCTCTTTCGCGCGCGCCTTGTCCATCGCCATGGCCGAGGCAAGAACGCCCGAATGCGTGTAAGGGATGCGCAGCCATTCCAGCAGGCCCTGCACACAGCCATCTTCGCCCCAGCGGCCATGCAGGGCATTGAAGCAAACATCGGGTTTGATTTCGGCCAGCCGCGCAGGCAGATCGGGGCCACAATCGACCTCTACCACCTGATACCCTGCTTCCCGAAGTGCCGCCGCGCATTCGCGCCCCGAGACCAGCGAGACTTCCCGCTCTGCGGAAGGCCCACCCATCAAAACCGCCACTTTGGAAGCCGCTTTCAAAAAGCCGCCCGCCATTTACTGCCTCATCCAGACCTTTTGCGGCCCATGATATTGTTGTTCACGCGTTACGTTTGCCGACCCGCATGATTTCCCACTCTAGCGTGATACCGCTCTGTTGGAAAACCCTTTTTCGCACTTCCTCGCCTAAATCTTCGAGGTCAGCGGCAGTTGCCCCCCCGATATTGATCAGGAAGTTCGAGTGCATCGGCGACATCTGCGCACCGCCCAGCGTAAACCCGCGCATCCCGGCATCATCAATCACCTTCCACGCCTTCAATTCGTGGCTGTCATCGGCGCGGCCCGTGCTGGAATGGCCGACCGGATTGCGGAAGGTCGAGCCTGCCGAGCGGTCTTTCGTCGGTTGGCTCGCGTCGCGTTTGGCGATCTGATCGGCCATCCGCGCCTCAAGCGCCGCCGGATCACCCGCATCCGCGCGGAAAGTGGCCGCAACCACCACCCAGCCCTCGGGCAAAGTGCTTTGCCGATACGCCAGCTTCAGATCGGCGGCAGGCAATTCCACAACCTGCCCCGCCCGCGTGACACAGCGCACCGAAATCAGATGATCCGCCACATAAGACCCATAACACCCAGCATTCATCCGCACCGCACCGCCAATGCTGCCGGGAATGGTGCGCAGAAAGGTCAGGTCCAACCCCGCCTCTGCCGCGCGGCGCGCCACATGCGCATCCAGCGCCGCAGCCCCCGCCGTCACCGTGCCGCCTTCGCAACTGATGCCGTTAAATCCCCGCCCCAGCCGGATCACCACTGCATTGATACCGCCATCGCGCACGATCAGATTGCTGCCCACCCCCATCGGGAATACCGCAACCGAGGGGTCGAGTGCGGCGAGGAAATCGCACAGATCCGCCTCGTCCGCAGGCTGAAACAGCCAATCCGCCGGCCCGCCGACGCGCAGCCATGTCAGATCCGCCAAGGGGCGATGGGGGGTCAAGGTGCCGCGCACGGCAGGCAGTTCAGCGGGGGGAAGGTTATGTGTCATGCCCGCCTTTTTAGGCGATTTGCCGTGATGCTCAAGCGCGATCAGCCATCAAGCCCCCACCCGCGCCCTGATCCAGCGCCACAGATAGCGCAAGGGCCAGCGCAGCACCGACCCGGCGGCGATCAAAAACGCCAGCCCCCACCACGGGCCGTTTTCATAAACCAGCCAGATCAGCAGCGGCACACCCACCGCAATCAGGATATAGGCGTTGCGCCAATGGTAATCCTTACTGGGCAGCATCCCGATCACATTGGCCGCAACCAGCCAGATCAGCCCTGCCACCAGTGCCATCACTTGCGCAAATCCGGCGGCAATTCCACCGCCAACCCCAGCCCGCGGCGGGCGAAATACATCAGCGGGCGGCGGAACATCGACAGAAACGCAAACAGCCCCACCGCCACCCAAAGCCAGCCATGCGCCAGCCCGATCCACAGCAGCAACACCGGGGCCAGCACCAGCAGAGTCATCCCCGGCACCATTTGTTGCTTCATCGGCAGCATCGCGGTGATCGTTGCAGCGATCACCCAAACGCAGCCCATGATCAGCGGCAGGCTCATGCGGTTTGTCCCGCCAGCCGTGCGGGCAGACCATTCGCCCAGGCCGAGATCGACCCCGCACCAAGGCATACGAACAGATCACCGGGGCGGGCCTGTTCGCGGAACAACCGCGCCAGATCGGCCTCATCCATCACCGCGCGGGCATGGCGATGGCCGTGGGCGATCAGCCCCGCCACCAGATCATCGCGCGATGCGCCGGGGATCGGGTCCTCGCCCGCCGCATAAACATCAGCGATGCCGACCACATCGGCCTCATTGAAGCAGGTGCAGAAATCCTCAAACAGGTTCGACAGCCGCGAATAGCGGTGCGGCTGATGCACCGCGATCACCCGGCCCTTGGTCGCCTGCCGCGCCGCCTTCAGCACAGCGGCGATTTCCACCGGATGATGGCCGTAATCGTCGATGATCGTGACCCCGTTCACCTCGGCCACCTTGGTAAAGCGACGGTTCACACCTGCAAACCCGGCCAAAGCCTCGCGGATTTCATCCTTCTTCATGCCAAGGTGCCGCGCCACCGCCACCGCCGACAACGCGTTCGAGACGTTGTGGTCCCCCGGCATCGGCAGCACACAGCCCTCGATCACCGCAGGTTGGCCGTTCTCGTCCAGCCCCTCGCCCTGCAAAGCGATGTCGAAATGCGCCACACCCGCCTCAAACCGCAGGTTCACCGCGCGCACATCGGCCTGCGCGTTGAAACCAAACGTCACCACGCGGCGGTCGGTCACTTTTCCCACCAGCGCCTGCACCTCCGGGTGATCGGTGCAGCAGACGGCAAGGCCGTAGAACGGCACGTTGCTGACGAAATCGTAAAAGCCTTTGCGCAGGGCATCAAAGGTGCCCCAATGCTCCATATGCTCGGGGTCGATATTGGTGACGATGGCAATGGTGGCAGGCAGGCGGTTGAACGAGCCGTCAGATTCGTCGGCCTCAACCACCATCCACTCCCCCGCCCCAGCCCGCGCGTTCGAGCCATAAGCGTGGATCACCCCGCCGTTGATCACCGTGGGGTCAAACCCGCCCTTGTCCAGCAAGGTTGCCACCATCGTCGTCGTGGTGGTTTTGCCATGCGTCCCCGCGATGGCGATGTTGGAACGCAGACGCATCAACTCGGCCAGCATCTCAGCCCGCCGCACCACCGGCAGACCGCGCCGCCGCGCCTCCTCCAGTTCCGGGTTGCCCTTTTTGATCGCCGAGGAGATCACCACCACCGCAGCCTCGCCGATATTCTCGGCGCGCTGACCTTCAAAGAACACCGCACCCAAACCCACCAGCCGATCGGTGATCTTGCTGGCCTTCGCGTCCGAGCCTTGCACCGCAAAGCCTTGCGTCATCAGCACTTCGGCGATGCCCGACATGCCGATGCCACCGATGCCCACAAAGTGAATCGGCCCCAGTTCCATCGGAAGTTTCGTCGCGTTCATCGTAGTCCCCTAATCCGCCAAAGCCTCAACCAGCGCCACCAGACGCGTCGTCGCATCCGGCCGCCCCTGCGCTTGCGCTTTGCGCGCCATATCTTCTGCCCGTGCCGGATTGTCCAGAATGGCCGCAATCTCGGCGGCGAGCGACGCGGGGCTCAGCCCCAGCTCCGGCATCAACACCGCAGCCCCGGCATCAACCAACCCGCGCGCATTGGCGGTCTGGTGATCACCCGTCGCTGCCGCAAACGGCACCAGAATCGCGGGCCGCCCGATCACCGAAATATCTGCCACCGATGATGCGCCCGAGCGGGAAATCACCAGCTGCGCCTCGGACAAACGACGCGGAATGTCGGTAAAGAACGGCTCCACCTCGGCCCGAATACCCGCTTCAGCATAGGCCTGCACCACCGCCGCCAAATCCTCGGCCCGCGCCTGATGTGCCACCCGCAGATGGCCGCGCAGGGCCTCGGGTAGCGCCGCAATTGCCGCAGGCACAACCTGCGACAACACCCGCGCGCCCTGAGAACCGCCGATCACCAGCAATTCCATCGGGTAATCGCCGGGCGCAATATAGCCCGCCCCCGCCCGCTCTAACACCGAAGCCCGCACCGGATTGCCGGTATGCTCGCCCGTCACACCCGCAGGCAAAGCGGTGGGCCAGGTGCCGCAAGCGACCTTGTCCACCCGGCCCGCGAACACCGAATTCACCTTGCCCAAAACGCCGTTCTGCTCGTGAATCATCCGCGGCCTGCGCAGCACCCAAGCTGCCGTCAACGCCGGAATAGAAGGATAGCCACCAAAGCCGACCACCACATCAGGCTTGTCGCGCAAGCTCGAGATCAGCGCGCCCAATACCCCGCCCGCAATCCGAAACGGCACCGCCAGCTTCGCCAGCACGCCACCCCGCGCGAAGGTCGCCGAGGATAACTCGACAATCTCCACCGCCTTCGGAAAGCCCCCGGCATAGCGCGCTCCCCGCGCATCGGTCGAAAGCTTCACCCGCCAGCCCTTTGCGATCATCGCCTCGGCCAAGGCCTGCGCCGGAAACATATGCCCGCCCGTCCCGCCTGCTGCGATCAGTAACAGCGGCATCAACGCCCCCGCCGGAAAATATCGGCCATTTCCCCTTGCGGACGCGAGCGTGTCATCGCAAGCAACATCCCTACCGTGATCCCAGCCGCGATCACCGAAGACCCGCCATAAGACACAAACGGCAAGGTCATGCCCTTCGCAGGCAGCAAGCGCACCGCCACGCCCATATTGATCATCGCCTGCACGCCAAAGATGCACGCAAGCCCTGTGCCTGCCAGCCGCGTGAACGGATCACGCTCGCGCGTCAACCGGATCAGGCTGCGCACCACCACCGTCGCGTAAAGCGCGATGATCACCAGCACCAGAACCAGACCATATTCTTCGGCCGCCACCGCGATGATGAAGTCGGTATGCGCATCAGGCAGCGTCCACTTCACCTGCCCCTCGCCCACGCCGACGCCAAAGAAACCGCCCTCTTGAATGGCGCTGGTGGCATAGCCCATCTGGCTGCGCGGATCGACGTCCGAGTTCAGGAAGCCGTCAATCCGGCGCGCGAAGTGTTCCGACGAATGATAGGCCGCAAAACCTCCCACGCCCGTCAACCCCATCACCGTGACGATCAAAATCATCGGCGCGCCTGATACGAAATAGATCACGCCCCAACCGAACAGCACCAGCATGGCTTGGCCGAAATCCGGCTGAAACGCCAGAAACAGCACCACCGTCACCGTCAGCGCAAACGAGATAAACTTGCCAGGCGGGCCGTTCAGATCCTGGCTCGATGCCGTCAACCAGGCGATTACCACCATGAAACCGGGCTTGAGAAACTCGGATGGCTGCACCGAGGCAAAGCCAAAGCTGAACCAACGGATCGCGCCCTTGCCGAAATCGGTGCCGAAAATCGGCAACATCATCAGCGAGAAAAACGACAGCGCAAAGCCCAACACCCCCAACCGCCGCACCATCGCAGGCGACATCATCGACACGCCGAAAATCGCAGCCAGCGCCATGCCGCCGAAAAACGCCTGTCGGGTGACGTAATAGTAGGGATCAAGCCCGTTGCGTTCCGCCAAGGGCACCGAGGCCGCAAGCCCCAGCAGCAGCCCGATGGCGAACAACACCAGCACCGCCGTCAGCGACCATTTGTCAATCGTCCGCCACCAGCGGGGAATCACCGGTTCTGATACCCGTGAGGGCATCGAGCCATAGACCATCTCAGTCATGGAAAATCCGCCTGTCTTGCCGTCTGCTCTGCCAAAAACCGGGTCGCCCCGATTGCGCCGGGTTCGCCCGGTCTAAGCACAAGACTAGCCAAATCGAATCACAAAGGCCAGCAGAAACAGGCGGTGGCGAATCACTTCTATGGCGATTCTCGGCCGATCACAGACCGCGCCGTCAGAGATTGTCCCGCCCGCCCTCGCCCTGCCGCACCGGCCAGATCGGATGCGGCACCGGATCTTTCGCGCGCCACAGATATTGCCGGATGATCTGGCCGTAGTTGCGATAGACATAAGCCTCGTTGCGCCGCAGATAATGCTCGCGCCGACTGGCATACAAACCGGGCAGCTCATACCAAGGCACAGCGGGGTGCATATGATGCACCACGTGGAAATTGTTGTTCAAAAACAGATAGCTTAGAGGGCCGCGGTCTTCGATGATCACGGTGCGCGCCCGAAACGCCTCATGCGCGCGGTGTTCCAGATAAGTGCGGATCTTCAACAGCGCCGTGCCCAGATAGACCGCCAAAAGGTAGGCCCAAACCGGCATCCCCACCCACTCCAGCCACAGCACCAAAGGCACCAGCCCAATCAGATGCAGCCCCCAAGCCTGCTGCACCCGGCCATCGCCCCGGCGCAGCAAAATCCATTCATCGCGCAAGAAGATATAGGTGCCCAGCGCGGGCCCCAACACGATGCGCCCCGCCAAGGTATTGTTCCAGCGCAGCAATCTTTGCATCACTGGTGAAGTGCGCGCCCAAACCTCGGGGTCAAGATAGTTCGACTCTGGGTCGTCATAGGGGTCGGTCAGCGACGGGTCGAAGTGATGCTGCAGATGCGTGTCCTTGAAGCGCATATAGGGCACAAACGGCATCAGGGCAGGAAAGACCAAAGCTTCATTCAGCCATTGCGCGCGGAACGGGTGGCCGTGCAGCACCTCGTGCTGCAGCGATGAATACTGTGCCACCGCAATGCCAGTCAGAACCACCGAAAGCGTGGCCGTATCGGCCCAAAGCCAACCACCCACCGCAAAAACCGTGTAAGTTGCCACCAGCATCGCCACTGTCGGCCATTCGACTCCACGTCCTTGCGGCATATCTTTCCTCGTCAAAGGGTTATGGCGGCAAGCTACCACTTGCCAATAGGTCCAGGAACTCAGAGGATATGCAACATAACATCACCGTTGCAGATAAAACAAAACACATGACGGATTTTATCGACAAACGCCTGCGCGCACCGCTGTTTCGCACCCGCTTGGCCGAGGCGATGGCACAGCGCGGCATCAGCCAAGCGGCGCTGGCCCGCGCCACAGGTGCCGACCGCTCGACGGTTTCGGCGCTGTTGGCACCGGGTATCCGGCTGCCCAACGCGCAACTGACCGCCGATTGCGCCACAGCGCTGGGTGTGTCCTGCGATTGGTTGCTGGGCCTGACCGACCGACCCGAACCTGTCGATGAACTGCTGGCACGGTCCGTCACGCTTTCGGAAGCACCGCGCGCGTTGTTCGATCAGGAATTGATCGGCTGGCACCGGGCGGCTGCGGGTTACAAGATCCGCCATGTCCCCGCCAGCCTGCCCGACATGCTCAAGACGCCCGAGGTGGTGGCCTGGGAATATGCCGATGATTTGGCGCATGACGCCGATCAGGCACTGGCAGCGTTTCAAGATCAGTTGGCATGGATGAAATCGGCGCATTCCGACTATGAAATCGCCATGCCATTGCATGAAATCTCAAACTTTGCCAAAGGCTTGGGCTATTGGTCGGGCCTGTCATTCGTCGCGCGCCACGCCCAGATGGATCAACTGATAACCCTATGCGACACGCTTTACCCCGCGCTACGGCTTTATCTGTTTGACGCCCATCAGGTCTATTCCAGCCCGGTCACGGTGTTTGGCCCGCATTTGGCGGCGGTCTATCTTGGCCATCAGTATATCGTGTTCCGCGACCCCGATCGGGTGCAGGCGATCCTGCAACATTTTGATGGTCTGGTGCGCGCCGCGCCCTTTGGCGCGCGCGGCGTGCGTGATCATCTGGCGCGGTTGCAGCGCAGCATGGATCAATAAACCACCAACCGCCGCACATCATAGCCGTTCCACTCCAGCACATCGCGGGCCGCCTTCAGCCGATCCGGCGGGAAAGCGCCCCGGTTCAGGATAAAGCCCAGCCGTCCGTTCGGGCTGCCCACAACCAGCGTGCGATAGTCGCCGTCCGCCCACAAGATCCACCACGGCCCGGGCTGCCCCGGCACGGTAAAGCGCCCGACGGTATCAGACGCCATCGGTCCCGCCCCCGCCATCTCAACCCCCGACTCGCAGAGCCGATAGCGGATGTTCAGCCCGCCCGCGCCCTTGGAAATCTCGGCCCCGCCCGGCTTGCAGGCCTCACCGCCAAAGGCCGCGACCTGTTGCCAAGTGCCGACCAGCCGGTTTTGGTCCATCACCGCATTGGAATAGATCGGCGCATCCGGCGCACGGTAGCGGCCCACGGCCACAGTTTTCGGGGCCGTGGCACAGGCCGCCAATAGCAAAAGCGCAATCAGTCGATACAAAGTGTCACCATCGCGCCATTATCCTGCAAAATCTCATTACATCCGAACAGGGGCGAGATCGGCGCGCAAGTATTTGATCGCGCGAGACAATCGCCTTCGCAATCGCTTTTCTTGCGGCAGGATTTCCCGGCATCACGCAGGGTGCGGATGCAAGTCATCCCGCCCGCCTTGCCGGCAACCGACCATTGCCCGCCGGATTTCTGACAAGCCAGTTCTTCCGGCCCAAGCACCCGCGCCGGTTTTTCAGGCTCGGGCGCCGGTGCTAGTGCTGGTGCTGGTGCAGGATCAGCCACGGGCTTATCGGCCAATGGTTTCGCGATGTCGGACGCTGGGTTTTCCGCCGCAGGCTTGGCCTCGCCGGCGGGCGCCACCGTGGCAGGCTTGTCCAGTGACGTCACCGCAATCGGATCGCCGGTAATCGGATTGGCCGTATCCGCAGGTTTGGCCAGTTTGCCGCCCCCCAGAGTGCAGCCCGCCAGAACCAAAGCCAGAACCAAAGCCAGAACCAGAACATACCGCATCGCGCCCGCCCCTCAGTATGGCATCGGATGCGCGCGGTGGGCGGCATCAATTTCAGCCAGAACTTCGGCGTCCAGCACCAGATCTGCGGCACCAAGCGCGGTTTGCAACTGATCAAGATTGGTCGCCCCAATGATCGGAATGCAGGGAAACGGCCGCGTCATGCAGAAAGCAATCGCCATCTGCGCCGGGTTCAACCCATGTCGCGCGGCGATGCCCAGATAGGCCGCCACCGCCGGAAACACCTGCGGCGTGATCCGCCCTGACAGCGTCGGGTTCAGCGCGCGGCGCGTGGCTTCGGGGATCACATCGCCCGCATATTTGCCAGTCAGCAAGCCCGTCGCCAGTGGCGAGAACGCAAGCAACGGCATATCTTCCAACGCCGAAAGCTCGGCCCAGTCACTGTCAAACTGCCGACACAGCAGCGAATATTCGTTCTGCACCGTCGCCATGCGCGGCAATCCATGCTGATCGGCCAAGGCAAGCCAGCGTCCTGCCCCCCAGACCGATTCATTGGAAAGTGCAATATGGCGTATCTTGCCTTCGGCAATCAATTCGGCAGAAACGCGAAGTATATCAAGCATATGTGCTTCGATATTGGCCTTGCGCCCGCCGCTGGGGTCAAAGTGCCAAATGTCGCGAAAGTGATAGGCGGCGCGGTTGGGCCAGTGCAGTTGATAAAGGTCGATATAATCCGTTTGCATCCTGCGCAGAGAATCCTCCACCGCCGCCCGCATCACCGCCCCTGTCAGCGGCGCTCCACCGCGCACGGCGTCCTGCCCCTCACCCGTGACCTTGGTGGCCAGCACAAGCTGATCACGCCCGCCCCGTGCAGCAAGCCATGTGCCGATGATCTCCTCAGTCCGCCCCACCGTCTCGGCGCGCACCGGATTGACCGGATACATCTCGGCGGTGTCCCAGAAATTCACGCCCTGCGCGCGCGCCATATCCATCTGGGCATGGCCCTCGGCCTCTGAATTCTGGCTGCCCCAGGTCATCGTGCCCAAGCTTATCGCCGAGACCGAAAACCCGGTCTGCCCCAATCGCACCTGCCGCATCGCGCCCTCCTGTTTTGCCCAGACTAGGCGGCGCGCCCGGACAAGGAAAGCCCCCGCGGCCAAGCGGTTCAGACTGAAGTCCAGTCTCACACGAATGTGCACGGTTTCGCACACTTTGGTGTTACACTGCGGCAGGATAAGGAGATTTCCATGCGCCGTCTGCTGATGCTGCTGACCCTTTGCGCCGGGCCCGTCTGGGCTGCTCCCTCAAACTATACCTTGCAACCCGAAGCGTCGGTTGTGGGGTTTGAGACCGATTTCGGCAGCGACAAGATCAGCGGCCAGATGCCGATCACCCGCGCCGATCTGACGCTGGATTTCAACGATGTCAGCGCCAGTCATGTCTCAGTCACGCTGGACGCCGCCCATGCCGACGCCTCGTTTCCCTTTGCAGCACAGGCGATGAAAGGGCCGAAAGTGCTGGATTCCAAGGACTTCCCGCAGATCAGCTTTGAAAGCTCATCCGTCAAAGCCAAAGGCGACGGGGCCGAGGTTGCGGGCAATGTCACCATTCGCGGCGTCACCAAGCCGATGGTGATGCAGGCGATGATCTGGCGGCAGAAGGGCACCGAGGCGGGCGATCTCAGCCATCTGACGATCCGGCTGACCGGGGCCGTCAACCGTTCCGATTTCGGCGCGGTGGGTTGGTCGGATATGGTCGGCGATCAGGTGCGGCTGGATATTCTCGCCCGTATCGCGCGGGCCGAATAGACCAAGGGCGGCAAAGATGTGGCGCAACACCCCCACCCGCTTTGGCCTGACCACACGGCTGCTGCATTGGCTGATGGCGGCGCTGATCCTCACCCTGCTGGTGCTTGGCACGGTGCTGGTGCGCATACAGCCCGATCTTTCAACGCTTTGGCTCTATGGCCTGCACAAAACGCTGGGGCTCTGCGCGCTTACGCTCGCGCTGATCCGGCTGATCTGGCACCGCATCAGCCCGACCCCCGCCCCCATCGGCCCGCCAAACCAATGGGCCAACCGCGCCGCCCGCGCCGTGCATGTCGCGCTTTACCTGCTGATGCTGGCCATCCCCCTGTCAGGCTGGATCGCCAGTTCTGCCACTGGCCTTGATGTGGTGATCTTTGGCCAGATCACCCTGCCCGCTATCACGCACACCTCGGAATCCCTTGAAAACGCAGGCTTTGCCATCCACGGCATCCTGACCAAACTGCTGATGGCGCTGTTGCTGGCTCATATCGCCGGGGCCAGCTTACGCGGCCTGAAACACGACGGCACGCTGCGCCGCATCACAAAAGGCTCATAATCCGCGTCTAGCCCTTGCCTGCGCCATACGTTAAACGAAGCGCAACGGACGGAAAGGGCACAGCTTGGCACGGATTCTGATCACCTCGGCCATTCCTTATATCAATGGCATCAAACACCTCGGCAATCTGGTCGGCAGCCAACTGCCCGCCGATCTGTTCGCGCGCTACAACCGCGCCCGCGGGCATGAGGTGATGTTCATCTGCGCCACCGACGAACACGGCACCCCCGCCGAACTCGCCGCCGCCAAGGCGGGCAAGCCCGTCGCCGAATATTGCGCCGAAATGCACAAGGTTCAGGCCGAGATCGCGCAGGGCTTCCGGTTGTCGTTCGATCACTTTGGCCGCTCGTCCAGCCAGCGCAACCACGCGCTGACCCAGCATTTTGCGGGGAAACTGGCCGATGCTGGCCTGATCCGCGAGGTCGAGGAACAGCAGGTCTATTCGATCGACGACCACCGCTTTCTGCCCGACCGCTATATCGAAGGCACCTGCCCGAACTGTGGCTACGAATCCGCGCGCGGCGATCAATGCGACAACTGCACCAAGCAGTTGGATCCGACCGATCTGATCAACCCGCGCTCGACGATTTCCGGCTCGACCAATCTGGAAGTGCGCAGCACCAAGCACCTGTATCTGCGCCAACGCTCTTTGCGCGACAAGCTCGAGGCTTGGATCGACAGCAAGAAAGACTGGCCGATCCTGACCACTTCGATTGCGAAGAAATGGCTGAACGATGGCGACGGCTTGCAAGATCGCGGCATCACCCGCGATCTGCACTGGGGCATCCCGGTGAAAAAGGGCGATCAGATCTGGCCCGGCATGGAAGGCAAAGTCTTCTACGTCTGGTTCGACGCCCCCATCGAATACATCGCCTGCACCGCCGAATGGGCCGATGCGCAAGGCTTGGGCGATGAGGCGTGGCAGCGCTGGTGGCGAACCGATATGGGCGCGCACGACGTGACCTATTATCAGTTCATGGGCAAAGACAACGTGCCCTTCCATACGCTTTCCTTCCCCGCGACCATTCTGGGTTCGGGCGAGCCGTGGAAGCTGGTCGATTACCTCAAGTCGTTCAATTACCTGAATTATGATGGCGGCCAGTTCAGCACCTCGCGCGGGCGCGGTGTGTTCATGGATCAGGCTTTGTCGATCCTGCCGTCGGATTACTGGCGCTGGTGGCTGCTGTCGCACGCCCCGGAATCGGCGGACAGCGAGTTTACGTGGGAGAATTTCCAAGTATCGGTGAACAAGGATCTCGCCGATGTCCTGGGCAATTTCGTCTCTCGCGTCACCAAATTCTGCGTGTCGAAGTTTGGCAACGAAGTGCCCAGCGCCGGCAGCTTTGGCGAGCAGGAAGAGCGTCTGATCGAAGAACTCTCCACCCGCATCAAGGATTACGCCGCCTGCATGGCCGCGATGGAGGTGCGCAAGGCCAGCGCCGAGTTGCGCGCAATCTGGGTGATCGGCAACGAATATCTGCAATCGGCGGCCCCTTGGTCGGTGGTCAAAACCGACCCCGAGCGCGCGCAAGCCATGATCCGCCTCAGCCTGAACCTGATCCGGGTCTATGCGATCCTGTCGGCCCCGTTCATCCCCGACGCGGCAGCCGCGATGATGACGGCGATGGGCTCGGATGATTGGACATGGCCGGATGATGTGGCGGCCGCGATGGCGACCCTGCCCGCAGGCCACGCCTTCACCGTGCCGGAAAACCTGTTCCGCAAGATCACCGACGAAGAGCGCGCCGACTGGCAACAACGCTTCGCCGGCATCCGCACCTGAAACCACGCCGCCCCGGACTTGATCCGGGGCCTCCGGTCAGACCTTGGGCCCCCGGATCAGGTCCGGGGCGGCGGGGCGTCTATGAATCACGGTCAGGATTTTATTTCAGCCCGTTAGCTGAAAATCAGCTTCAAACTGACCAGCACCAGCACCACCGCCAAAAACACCCGCAGCGCCTTTTCCGGCAGACGCGGGGCCAGACTGCTGCCCAGCGCAATGCCCGGGATCGAGCCGATCAGCAGCGAGATCAACATGGCAAAATCGACATCGCCAAACCACCAATGCCCAAGCCCCGAAATCAGCGTCAGCGGCACCGCATGGGCAATGTCAGACCCGACAATCCGCAGCACGGGCAGGCGCGGATAGATGATCAACAGCGCCGTCACCCCAATCGCCCCCGCCCCCACCGAAGTCGTGGTGACAAGCGCGCCCAGCACCACCCCGGTCACAATGGTTTGCGCCGCGACGCGGGTTTCATTGGTGCTGGCAAATCGGCTGAAAAACTCGACAATCTGGTTGCGAAACAACAAGGTGGCCGAGGTCGCGAGCAACACCACCCCCAGCATCACCGCCAAAAGCCCGCCCTTGCTGGCGTGCAGATCGTAATGGTGCATCACCGCGAATGTGACAAAGGTCGCCGGAACCGAACCCATGGCCAAGCGCCGCACGATCCGCCAATCCACCGATTTGGCCTTGTTGTGAATCGCAGCCCCCACCGATTTGGTGGCCGCCGCATAGAGCAGATCGGTGCCCACCGCCGTCGCCGGATGCACACCAAACAACAGCACCAGCAGCGGCGTCATCAGCGATCCGCCGCCAACCCCGGTAAAGCCCACGATCATGCCGACCACGAGCCCCGACAGCGAATAGAGAAGATTTATATCCGCAAATGCCATTTCAGAGAATCTCCCCACTGCATGCGCCTTGTTTGGCAGGAAATTGGCATTCGTCAACGAAACTTTTAATCTCTATAGATTTTACCGAGATTATGTGCTTCGACCACCTCCACCACAATCAGCCGGCACCATAATCAGATGCGTTCGCCCACCAGCTCTGCTAGGATCACTGTAAAGGAGACGCGATGAACGACATTGCCAAATTCGTCGCCAAAGGCTCGGCGCATGTGACACTGCCCGCCGGGCTGGAGCCGCTGGATGTGGCCTTCGTGCTGCTGCCGAAATTCACCATGCTGGCATTTTCATCCGCCATTGAGCCGCTGCGGATGGCCAACCAACTGGCGCAGCAGGTGCTGTTCCGCTGGCAGGTTCTGTCAGAGGATGGCGCGCCTGTGGCTTGCTCGAACGGCGTGCCAGTGATGGTCGATGGCGCATGGGCCACCGCCAAGCCCGAAGGTCTGGTGCTGGTCTGCTCTGGCGTGGAACCCGAGGGCAAGGCCTCGGCCGCTTTGGGCGACTGGCTGCGCAGCCTGTGGCGGCGCGGCCGCGTGGTGGGCGGGCTGTGCACCGGGGCCTATGCGCTGGCACAGGCAGGCATTCTGAAGGGCCACCGCTTTACCATGCATTGGGACAATATCGACGCCTTCGCCGAAAACCACCCAGATCTGCAACCCGCCCGCCAGGTGTTCTGCATCGACGACCGGGTGATGACCTGCGCAGGCGGTGTCGCCGCCGCCGATCTGATGCTGAAACTGATCAACGACCGCTTCGGCGCCACCTTGGGCCAAGAGGTGATGAACATGTGCCTCTTGACACAGCGCAGGCAGGAAGAAGATCTGCAAACCACCTCACTCGCCGCCCGCCTTGGCACCCGGCATGACAAATTGCTGCAAGCCGCCGCCTTCATGGAGGCGCATATCGAGGAAGACTTCGACCTTGATGCCTGCGCCGAACACCTGTCGCTGTCGCGCCGCCAGATCGAGCGGCTGTTCAACCGCTATCTCAACATCACCCCCGTCCGCTACATGAATGATCTGCGGCTGGCGCGCGGGCGGTCATTGCTGGCGGAAACCGATATGAAGGTGACAGAGGTCGCGGTGGCCTGCGGCTATGCCTCGACCTCGCATTTCTCGAAAAGCTTCCGCAAGAAATACGGCACCTCGCCCTATCGGTTTTCGCATTTCGGCGGCTAATGCTGCCATCTTGCGCGCCACAACAAAAGCTTCAGCGCTACCGCGCTGATGCCTCCGGCGGGAGTATTTTTGCCAAGATGAAGCCAACCCCGCGCTTCATCTTGGCAGAAATACTCTGGGGTGAGCGCGCATGCGCGAGGGGCAACGCCCCTGTTGCGGCAAGGCCAGCCAACCGCTATGCAAGCGCAGCAATTCCCGGAGCCCGCCATGCCCAGCTTTTTGTCCACCCGTGACGCCGATTTCGAGGCCCGCTTCACCACCCTTCTGGGCATGAAGCGCGAGGAAGCCGAGGATGTCGACACCGCCGTCGCCGCGATCATCGCCGATGTGCGCAGCCGTGGCGATCAGGCGGTGCTGGATCTGACAGCCAAGTTCGACCGCCTGACGCTGACGGCAGACAGACTGGCCTTTACCGCTGCGGAAATCGAGGCCGAATGCGCCAAGGTCTCCCCCGAAGACCGCGCCGCACTCGAACTCGCAGCCGAGCGCATCCGTGCCTACCACACCCGTCAGATGCCGCAGGATGAAAGCTGGACCGATGGCGCAGGCGCCACACTCGGCTGGCGCTGGACGCCGGTATCGGCAGCGGGGCTTTATGTGCCGGGCGGCACCGCGTCTTACCCGTCCTCGGTGCTGATGAACGCCATCCCCGCCAAGGTCGCTGGCGTGCAGCGTCTGGTGATCACCTGCCCGACGCCCGACGGCGTGGTCAACCCCCTGGTGCTGTTAGCTGCGCGCATCGCAGGCGTTGATACGATCTACCGCATCGGCGGCGCACAAGCGGTGGCAGCCCTTGCCTATGGCACCGAAACCATTGCGCCGGTTGATAAAATCACCGGGCCGGGCAATGCCTATGTGGCGGCAGCCAAACGCCGGGTGTTTGGCCGCGTCGGAATCGACATGATCGCAGGGCCTTCGGAAATTCTGGTGATCGCCGATCGCGACAACGATCCCGACTGGATCGCACTTGATCTGCTCAGCCAGGCCGAGCATGACGCCTCGGCGCAGTCCATCCTGATCACCGATGATGCGCGCTTCGGTGAAGCAGTGGCGGTGGCGGTGGAAAAACGTCTCGCCACCCTGCAACGCCGCGACATCGCGGGCGCGTCGTGGCGCGACAACGGCGCGGTGATCATCACCCGCAATCTGGCCGAAGCCGCAGCGCTTTCCAACCGTGTCGCCCCAGAACATCTAGAACTCTGCACCGCCGACCCCGAGGGCCTGTCGCGCCAGATCACCCATGCCGGCGCGATCTTCCTTGGGGCATGGACACCGGAAGCGATTGGCGATTACGTTGGCGGGCCGAACCATGTGTTGCCCACCGCGCGCTCGGCACGGTTTTCTTCGGGATTGAGTGTGATGGATTTTGTCAAGCGGACCACTTTGGCCAAAATGACCCCGGCAGCGCTGGCGCAGATCGGCCCTGCGGCTGAACGGCTGGCGATCTCGGAAAGCCTGCAAGCGCATGGCCTTTCGGTGCGCGCGCGGCTGGATCGTCTGAACGGGGGGGCCGCATGAGCAACCGCATCTGTGCCATTGATATCGACGAAAAAGGTCTTGCCCGCGTCACCCCGACCATCGAGCAGGAACGCAACGTCGCGATCTTTGATCTGCTCGAGGATAATTCCTTTGCCTTGCCGCAGCGCGAGGGCCGCGCTGCGGTGCCGGGGCCGTATCGTCTGGGCCTCGCGATCCGCGAGGGGCGGCTGGTGTTCGACATTGCCAGCGAAGCCTCGGAAAAGCTGGGCGAATTTCATCTTTCGCTGGGGCCTTTCCGGCAGGTGGTGAAGGATTACTTCCAGATTTGCGAGTCGTATTTTGACGCGGTGAAACGGCTGCCGCCCAGCCAGATCGAGGCCATCGACATGGCCCGTCGCGGCATCCACAACGAAGGCGCGCGGGTGTTGCAGGAACGGCTGGAAGGCAAGGCTGCGGTGGACATCGACACAGCGCGGCGTCTGTTCACCCTGATCTGCGTCTTGCATTGGGGTTGATGATGGCATTTCCGCAAGCCGTGCTGTTCTGCTGCGATCACAATGCCGTCCGCTCGCCAATGGCCGAGGCGATGATGAAAAAGTTCTACGGCCAGCGCGCCTATGTGCAATCGGCGGGCGTGAAGAATGATATGGAGATTGACGGCTTCTCCATTGCCGTCTGCGCCGAACTGGGCATCGAGTTGTCGCGCCACCGCGCCCGCTCGTTTGATGAAATGCAAGGCTTGGGCGATGATCTGGGCCAGTTCGATCTGATCATCGCGCTGTCCTCAGCCAGCCAGCACGCAGCGCTTGATCTGACGAAATCCTATCACCTCGAGGTCGAATATTGGCCAATCATCGACCCCACCGCCTTGGGCGAAGGCCGCGACGCCAAGCTGTCCGCCTACCGCCAAGCCCGTGATCAGATCAAAACCCGGATGCTCGACCGCTTCGGCCCGCCCACCGAGGGGTAAACCCTTCAAATTTACCTAAAATTGTCATCCTCTCTGCTCAAATATCCAACGCGGGTGCGAAGAAGTTTGCTCCGAAGGAGCGAAGAAACTTCGGAGCGGGGGGTGTGAAACCCCCAATTCTACGCCTCAACCCGCGCCGCCAGAATCTGATCGAGATTAGCCTCAATCCACCCGGTCAAAGCCGCCACCCGCGCCGCGGCCTCTACGCCAAGCCCTGTCAGCGAATACTCGACATGCGGCGGCACCACCGGATGCGCCACCCGCCGCACCAGCCCATCCCCTTCAAGCACCTGCAAGGTTTGCGCCAGCATCCGCTCTGACACGCCACCAACCCTCCGCCGCAGCGCCGAAAACCGCAGCGTG
The DNA here is from genome assembly GCF_042646385.1 of Cypionkella sinensis. Lineage (NCBI taxonomy): Bacteria > Pseudomonadati > Pseudomonadota > Alphaproteobacteria > Rhodobacterales > Paracoccaceae > Cypionkella > Cypionkella sinensis. The sequence goes on from NZ_JBHRTO010000001.1 coordinate 1,410,319, forward strand.
CCGTCCTGCAAGGCCAGCATCACCAACACCCCCCACTGGCTTGTCAAATGCTTCAACACCGCCCGCGACGGACATTCCGCCGCCAGCACATTCGGCGGAAACCCGATCTCTGCGTTCATCCTGCGCCCCTTGCGGCAAAAATCTGATACTAACAAAAATGTATGTACTTCCCTTTCGTAAGTAAAGGCGTATCTCTGCACCATCAACCAACGGAGAACACCATGACCATCGCCATCACCGGCGCCTCGGGCGCCCTCGGCCAACTGGCTCTTGCCGCCCTGAAAGCCCGCGCGCCGCAGGCCGATGTGGTCGCCCTCGTGCGCGATCCGGCCAAGATCAACGGCACCCCGGCCCGCGCCTTTGACTACACCAAGCCCGCAACCCTGGCCCCCGCACTGCAAGGCGTGGATATGCTGGTGCTGATTTCGTCCAACGATTTCAACGACCGCGCCGGACAACACCGCGCCGTGATCGACGCGGCCCGCAGCGCTGGCGTCAAGCGGATCATCTACACCTCGGTCCTGAAGGGCGATGCCTCGCCGATGATCCTGGCGCAGGATCACATCGCGACTGAGGCCGCCCTGAAAGCCTCGGGCATCCCCGCCACCATCCTGCGCAACGGCTGGTATACCGAGAATTACACCGGCAGCCTGAAAGCCTCGGTCGAACATGGCGCGCTGATTGGTGCCTCGGGCACAGGCCTTATCGCATCCGCCGCCCGTGCCGATTACGCCGAAGCCATCGCGGTGACGGCGCTGGACGACGCCCATGCGGGCAAGGTCTATGAACTGGCGGGCGATATCCCGCACAGCATGGCCGACTTTGCCGCAGAGGTCTCGAAGCAAACTGGCAAAGCCATCCCCTACAACAACCTGCCGAAAGACACCTACGCGGGCATCCTGCAAAGCTTTGGTCTGCCCGAAGCCTTCGCGGCCGTTCTTGCCGACAGCGACGATACCGCATCGCGCGGGTCGCTGCTGGATGAAAGCCGCACCCTGTCCAAGCTGATCGGTCGCCCCACCACGCCGATCGCCGACACGATCAAGGCGGCGCTCTGAAATCGCCTGCGACAGCGCCCCCAGCGCTGTCGCAAACCGCCCGCAACCTGCCGATCCCGGTCTGGACCATGCCGCCCCCGCGTGCCACCATGCAGCCCAAATTCTGCATGAGGCTCGCATGACCAATACCGCCCGCTCCACCGTCGCCGCCTATTACGCCGCCTTCAATGCCGAAAATCCGGCAGGCATGTTGGCCTGCGTCACCGATGACATCGAACACCGCGTCAACGAGGGCGGCATCCGCCGCGGCACCGCCAAATTTGCCGAATTCTGCGCCCACATGGGCGTGTCCTACCGCGAGCAGTTGCGCGACATCGAGATTTTCGTCAACGACACCGGCACCCGTGCCGCCGCCGAATTTGTGGTGCATGGTGAATATCTGAAAACCGATCCCGGCCTGCCCGAGGCGCATGGCCAAACATACATCCTGCCCGCCGGATCGTTCTTTGATCTGAAAGATGGCAAGATCAGCCGCATCACCACCTTCTACAATCTTAACGACTGGATCGCTCAGGTCTCGAAATGAATCCATCCGAGGTTGAAGTCCGCGCCCTGACCGGCCCCGCGCTGGAAGCTGCCCTTGATGGCGTCGCCGCCCTGCGCATCGCGGTTTTTCGTGACTGGCCATATCTTTACGACGGAAACCTCGAGTATGAGCGCGCCTATCTCAAAACCTACCGCGACAATCCCGGCGCGCTGCTGGTTGGCGCGTTTCATCAGGGCCGCTTGGTCGGCGCCTCAACCTCGACCCTGATGGAGGATCACGCCGAGGCGTTTTCCGCCCCCTTCCGCGCGCTGAACATCCCCCTCAGCAATATCCTCTACGGCGCCGAATCCGTGCTGCTGCCGGAATATCGCGGCATCGGTCTGGGCCACCGCTTCATTGACCTGCGCGAGGATCACGCCCGCGCCCATCACCGCGCCTATGTCGCGTTCTGCTCGGTCAAACGCCCCGAAAACCACCCCGCCAAGCCCGCCCATGCCCGCAGCAACGATGCCTTCTGGCAGGGTCGCGGCTATCAACCGCTGCCCGGTGTGCTGGCAGAATTTTCGTGGAAAGATCTGGGCGACACTGAGGAAACCGTAAAGCCCCTGCAATTCTGGATGCGCAAGCTCTAACGGACGCTTCCCACTTGCCCGATTTGTCCCGTGACAAATCTCGGCTTGTGGCTCAACGCCCCTTGCGCAACGGCTTTCAGCCTTATGCGCAACGAACCGACAAACTCTGCCCCGCAGAGTTTGTTTTCGGTTCGGTCCAGTCTTTCAACCGCAGCACATCCTGCCATAATGCGCAAAGCCCTCACACCCCAAGGCCCCCACATGATCCTCGCAGCCGCCGCCTACCCGCTCTCCAACCTCGTCGATTTCGCGGAGTATGCCAACAAGCTGACCATCTGGGTCGAAGATGCCGTGGCACTGGGCGCGCAGCTTCTGGTGTTCCCGGAATACGGCAGCATGGAGCTGGCCTCCCTTGCCCCGCGCGCAGTCTCCGAAGATCTGGAAGCCGCGCTGCACGAGGTCGCCCGCCACGGCCCTGCGGTCGATGCCCTGCTCTGCCAACTCGCGGCCCGGCACAATATCTATATCCTCGGCGCGTCAGCCCCCTATTTCGGCAACCAACGCCCCACCAACCGCGCCACCTTCTACGGCCCCCAAGGCATCATCGGCCATCAAGACAAACAGATGATGACCCGTTTTGAGCGTGAAACTTGGGACGTGGTCGCAGGCAACCCCTTGCAACTGTTCGACACGCCATTGGGCAAGATCGGCGTGCTGATCTGCTATGACAGCGAGTTTCCCCTGCTCGCCCGCAGCCTGATCGAGGCGGGCGCGCAGATCATCCTCGTGCCCTCCTGCACCGACACCCTCGCCGGATACACCCGCGTCAAGGTCGGCGCGATGGCCCGCGCGCTGGAGGGCCAATGCGTCGTCGTCCACGCGCCCACCGTTGGCCTGTGCGATTTCTGCCCCGCCGTCGATGAAAACGTCGGTGCTGCCGCCATCTATGGCCCGCCCGACAAAGGCTTCCCCGAGACCGGAATTTTGGCCGAAACCGCGCTGAACCAACCCGGCTGGGCGATTGCCGAAATCGAGCTTTCCGCCGTTGAAACCGTTCGCGCGACAGGTTCGGTGTTCAATCACCAACACTGGCCCGAACAAGCCGACCGCGCCGCGCAAACCGTCGCAATCGTGAAACAGCTCTGAACACGGCTGACGATCCTTCCAAGTTTCCAGAAGTAGCCCCCATGTCCATGGCCCACCAACGGTCATCCTCTGCGCAAAAACTTCAGGTCCAGCGCCAACCCGGTGCATGAAAATGATCGGCGATTGATCTGACAGCCGTTGCACTAAATCAAAGCAAACCCGGGCACTTTTGCAACCAGACACAACATGTTGTGCCTAACCCCATAAAACAGGCCGCAACACACAAGTCATTCCCAGATGGGAAGACATTCGCCCGTGAAGGCGCAAGCCGCCACGAACATCCAAACCGACCAAACTGCCCCCGATTTTCCGCTTGAAAATCCGGCCCAACAGGCGCATATCCGCGCCGATGCCTGCGGTTCCCGCGGGCTGAACCCTATTGGAGAGACCATGGCCAAGGAAGATATCCTCGAATTCCCCGGTGTCGTGAAGGAACTCCTGCCCAACGCGACATTCAAGGTTGAACTCGACAACGGCCATGAATTGATCGCGGTGATGGCAGGCAAGATGCGCAAGAACCGCATCCGTGTTCTGGCAGGTGACAAGGTGCAGGTCGAAATGACCCCCTACGATCTGTCGAAGGGCCGCATCAACTACCGCTTCAAGTAAATTGAGCGCTTTCCGAAAAGTGGGCACCGGTTTTCGGGCCCAAAAGCGCGGGAACCTCTGATGAAACTTATCCTCGGATCAGGCAGCCCGCGCCGGAAGGAACTTCTGGCGCAGCTTGGCATCACCCCAGACGCCATCCTCCCCCCCGACATCAACGAAGACCCGGTGAAGGGCGAATTGCCCCGCCCCTATTGCGCGCGCCTTGCGCGGGAAAAGGCCGCGGCCATCCCGGCCGATCCCGATGATATCATTCTGACCGCCGACACCACCGTCGCGCTTGGCCGCCGAATCCTCGGCAAACCCGCCGACGCGGGCGAGGCCGCGCGGTTTCTGACCGATCTCGGCGGCCGCCGTCACCAAGTGATCACCGCCATCGCGGTGAAACGCGGCGACAAAATCTGGAGCCGTGAGAGCGTCTCGGCCGTCAAGATGAAGCGAATGTCTGACGCCGAACTCAACAGCTACCTCGCCAGTGGCGAATGGGAAGGCAAGGCCGGAGCCTACGCGATCCAGGGTGCCGCAGGCGCGTTCATCCCGTGGATTTCCGGCAGCTTCACCGGCATCGTCGGCCTGCCCTTGGCCGAAACCGCCGCCCTGCTTGCCGCCGCAGGCTATCCCGTCTGGAACCGCCCATGACCCGCACTGTTCTGCTCGACACCCTGAAAGACCGCCCCGCCGCCGCCTTGGTGGTGGACGGCCAGTTGCAGGATCTGGCGATCGACCCGATCACCGATGCCCCCCTTCCCGGTGCCATCTACCGCGCCGTCGCCGACCGCCCGATGAAGGGCCAGGGTGGGCTGTTCGTGAAACTCCCCGAAGGCTCGGGCTTTTTGCGCCAGACTGCAGGCATCGCCCCCGGCCAGCGCCTGCTGGTGCAGATCACCGGCCCCGCCGAGGCGGGCAAAGCCTATCCGGTGACGACGCGCCTGCTGTTCAAATCGCGCTACGCCATCGTCACCCCCGATGCCCCCGGCCTGAACATCTCGCGCCGCCTGAAAGACGAAGCCCTGCGCGATCAGCTTGAGTCGCTGGCAAAAGCCGCGATGCAGGGCGCCGATGAAACCCTCGGCCTGATCTTGCGCTCGGCTTGCGCGGGCGCCAATGATGACGAGATCGCCGAAGATATCATCGCGATGCGCGAACTGGCGCAGGCAGTGCTGGCGGATGTTCAGGGCAATGCCGAACTGCTGGTCGAGGGTGCAGGCGCGCACGAAACCGCATGGCGCGACTGGGCCGATCCTGAACCGGACGAAGTGATCGAGGGCGGTTTCGCCGATCATGACGTGCTCGAGATGATCGACGCCCTGCTGACCCCGCGCGTGGGTCTCGGCCAAGGCCATATGATGATCGAACCGACACGTGCCCTGCTTGCCGTCGATGTCAACACCGGCAACGATACCTCGCCCGGTGCCGCGCTGAAGGTCAACATCGCCGCCGCCCGCGAACTGCCGCGCCAGTTGCGGCTGCGCGGTTTGGGCGGTCAGGTCGTGATCGACTTCGCCCCGATGCCAAAGAAAGACCGCGCCATCCTCGATCAGGTGATCCGCGCCGCGTTCAAGACCGAGTCAGAGGTCAATCTGGCCGGTTGGACCACGCTGGGCCTGTATGAGATGACCCGCAAGCGCGACCGCTTGCCACTGGCAGAGTTGCTGGCATGAACTGCCCAATCTGCAACCGCAAAGCGGATGAGAAATACAAACCCTTCTGCTCACGCCGCTGCGCAGATGTTGATCTGGGCAAATGGCTTACGGGCAGTTACGCCATCCCGGCGCAAGCCATCGACGACGAAAACCCCGAAGATTTGGACGATCCGAAACACCGCCCACAATGATCTGCGCGACGATGCATTTTTCTGCCAAAACCCTCTGGACAGCCCCGCGCCCGTAACGTATCACCCGCCCACCAAGCAAGGATATGCCAGATCGGCACCTTGACAGAGTGCCCGGATAGCTCAGTTGGTAGAGCAGCGGATTGAAAATCCGCGTGTCGCTGGTTCGATTCCGGCTCCGGGCACCACTTTAATCTCGCAAACTCAGATCTTTGTCGCAGTTTCTTAACGTGCTGCACAAACGTCCGTCGCAGCCAAAATATCACTGCCTTGCAGTCTCTAAACGCAAACGGGGCCGCTTGGTGCGGCCCCGTTTTTCTTTTTCGGCTCAAAGCTTAATCCTCGTCGCTGGCAATCTGCGCCAACACGGCACCTTTGCCGCGCATCCGCATGATCAAGGGCACCACCAGTGCCAGCGTCGCCAGCAGCAGAATGCCCGCCGCGACCGGTGTTGAGACCAGCGTCGTCCAATCGCCTTGCGAGATTGCCAAGGCACGGCGCAACTGTTGTTCGGCCATCGGGCCAAGGATCAGGCCGACCACCACAGGGGCAATCGGATAGCCGTAAAGCCGCATTGCAAAGCCCATGACGCCAAACAGCAGCAACATGCCCAATTCCACTGGCGAGGGGTTCATCCCGATGGTGCCGAGTGTGGCAAACAGCAGGATGCCCGCGTAAAGCCAATGGCGCGGGATGGTCAGCAGCTTCACCCACAGCCGGATCAGCGGCAGGTTCAGTACCAGCAGCATCACATTGGCGACCAGCAGGCTAGAGATCAGGCCCCAGACCAGCTTGGGCGAGGTGGCGAACAGCAATGGCCCCGGTTGCAGGCCGAATTGCTGAAAGCCTGCCAGCATGATCGCAGCCGTCGCAGATGTCGGCAAGCCCAGGGTCAACAGCGGCACCAAAGTGCCCGCAGCCGAGGCATTGTTGGCAGCCTCTGGCCCCGCAACACCTTCAATTGCGCCGTGCCCGAACTCCTCGGGGTGCTTCGACAGCCGTTTTTCGGTGGCGTAAGACAGCAGCGTGCCAATCTCGGCCCCACCTGCGGGCATTGCCCCAATCGGAAAGCCAATCGCAGTGCCGCGCAGCCACGGCTTCCACGAGCGCGCCCAATCCGCGCGGCTCATCCAGACCGAGCCTTTCACAGCCTCGATCTTATCCGCTGCGGTATTGCCTTGCGATGCCACGAACAGCGCCTCGCCAATCGCGAATAGGGCAACGGCAAGGGTGGTGACTTCGACACCGTCAAGCAATTCGGGCACGCCGAACGACAGGCGCGCCTGCCCGGTCAACTGGTCAATCCCCACCAAGGCCAGCGCAAGGCCCACGAACAGCGAGGTCAGCCCCTTCATGGCACTATCGCCAAACGCCGCCGAGACGGTGACGAAGGCCAGCATCATCAGCGCGAAATACTCGCGCGGGCCGAACACCAGCGCCAGTTTCACCACATAGGGCGCAAGGAAGGCCAGCGCCAAGGTCGCCAGTAACCCCGCCACGAACGAACCAATCGCCGCCGTTGCCAGCGCCGGGCCACCCCGCCCCGCGCGCGCCATCTTGTTGCCCTCCAGCGCCGTGACGATGGATGCACTTTCGCCGGGGGTGTTCAGCAATATCGACGTGGTCGAGCCGCCATACATGCCGCCGTAGTAGATCCCGGCGAACATGATCAGCGAACCGGCAGGGTCCAGCCCATAAGTGACAGGCAGCAGCAGCGCCACAGTCAACGCCGGACCGATGCCGGGCAGCACGCCAACGGCGGTGCCCAATGTCACCCCGATCAGCGCGTAAAACAGGATCATCGGGTCCATCGCAACGGCCAGACCCTGTAGCAAGAAGTCAAATGTGGTCATCTCAGCCCCCGAAAATCAGGCGTTCCAGCAGGCCTGCTGGCAGTTTCAGGCGCAACAGCTGGTCGAACACCCCGAAAATCAGCAGCGACAGCGCAAGGCCAATCGGTACGGTCAGCGCCAGCTTGTTTTTGCCAAAGCCCGCAGCGGTGCAGGCAAACAGCAGGGCCGAGGCGATGGAAAACCCCAGCGGTTTCAGCAGGATCACTTGCAGCGCAAGGCCTGCAATAGTCCAGATCACCGGCGGCCAATGCGGGCGGGGCATCGCCGGCGCCGCATCGCGCAGGCCCGTGATGATGTGCAATGCCGCCAGCACCAAAAGGGCGTAGCCGACAAACTTCGGCAAAGCGCCCGAGCCGATGCCCGCATAGCCGCCCTTGTCGGGGATCGCAAAGCCCTGCCAGATCAGCAAGGCCCCGAGTGCCGCCAGTATGGCCGCGATGATGAACGCCGCCCCATTGGGGCGACGTTTGGTTGCGGTGTAAAACTGGTTCATTTCACCAGACCGATGTCCTTCAGGACAACCGTGGTCGAGTCGATGTCCTTGGCGAGTTGCGCATCAAAATCAGCACCGGCCAGATAGGTATTGGCCCAGCCTTTGGTTTCCAGCATGGATTTCCAGCCAGCCGAGTTCACCATCTTGTCGATATCAGCCGCGACGGCGGCCTTTTGTTCTGCCGACAGGCCGGGGGCTGCGGCGACCATGCGCCAGTTTTGCACGTTCACATCGTAGCCCGCCTCGATCAGCGTCGGCGCGTCGGTGCCCGGCCATTTCTCGGCAGTTGAAACCGCCAGCATCCGCATGGTGCCTGCCTCGACCTGCGGCAAGAACTCGCCCACGCCGGAAATCCCGACGGTGACTTGGTTGCCCAGAATCGCCGCCAAAGCCTCACCACCGCCCGAGAAGGCGACATAGTTGATCTTGGTCGGATCAACGCCAGCGGCTTTAGCCAGCAAGCCTACGGTGATGTGGTCAACGCCACCCGCCGAGCCGCCCGCCCAGGAAACCGAACCCGGATCGGCCTTCATCATCTCGACCAATTCGCCAATGGTCTGGATCGGCGACGAGGCCGGAACCGCGATGCCTTCAGCTTCGCCGGTCAGGCGTGCGATCGGGGTGACGTCGGCCAGCGATACGGGCGAGGCGTTGGTGAGGATCGCGCCGACCATCACATAGCCGCCGACGATCAACTGGCTGGGATCGCCCGCTGCGGTCGAGGCGAACTGCGCCAGGCCCACCGTGCCGCCCGCGCCGGGGACGTTTTGCACCTGAACCGAACCGGCGATGCCTTCGGCCTGCATCACCTCTTGCATCGACCGCGCGGTGCTGTCCCAGCCGCCACCCGGTGCCGCAGGCGCCATGATCATGTAATCGGTCGCAAGCGCCGGAGCCGCCAGTGCAGCCACGAACAGCGCGCTCAAAAGCGTGTGTTTCATTGTGATTCTCCTCCCAAAGCACGGATTTCGTGCCGTTTCTTCTGGGCGACACCTCCTCGTGTCGTCCCTGCCCGGAATTTCAGCACACAAAGCTGTCAACTGGCTGACAGTCGCCTATTCGCCCGCCAAAGCCGCCCGCCACAGCCGGATCAGGCGCTGACGCTTGGCCTGATCAAGGTAAACCAACACGCCGGGGCTGACCGCAACCGGGCGCAACTGATCGCCCAAGGCATCCTGCATGGCGCGGCCAGAGTTGGCCCCCGACACTTCCAGGCTCACCGATGGCATCCGCAGCTTTTCCGACAGCAGGGTCTGGCCTTGCTTGCTCATCAGAAATGCCAGAAATTCCGCCCCCATCTTAGGCGAGGCCGCAGCACGCGGCACCAGCGCCACGCGCGAAACCACCACAGTAAAATCGCGCAGCAGCACCAGCCCCAGATCGGGCGCGTTGCGGGCCTGATCGGCAGCGTAAGAGCCTAAGATGTTGTAACCCAGCACCAAACGCCCATCTGCCACGCGATCAATAATGTCCTGACTGGTGGGATAGGTCTGCAACCCGGCCTGCGCCATCACCCGCAACAGTGACCAGATATCGGGGAAATGTTCGGTATCGCGGGCCAGAAACAGATAGCCCACCGCCGAGCGTTCGATGTCATAGGTGCCGATCTTGCTGCGCATGTCAGGGGGGGCATTGCGCAGCCATTGCATCAATTCCAGCCGCGAAGTCGGTGGCCCATCGGGGAAACTGGGCTTGTGATAGACCAGCACGCCCGGCTCGAATGTCAGCGCAAAGGCGGTGTCCTGCCAGTTCGCCCAGTCTGGCCAGCCTTGCGCGGCGGGCACATCGACCGCCTGCGCATAGCCGTCATTGGCGAGCTTGATCTGCATATCCATCGCCGAGGAAAACACGAAATCAGCCGTCGGCGCGCTCGCTTCGGTTTCGGCAATCACCCGCGCCGAAATCTCGCCCGCCAGCAGGTCTTCATAGCGCACCGCAACGCCCGTATGTTCGGCCTGAAACGCCGCAATCAACGGCTCTGCCAGACGGTTGTCGAGGGTTGAGTAGATCACCAGTTCTGCCGTCGCGGGGCCGATGGGTGGCGGATAATTGACCACCTCGGCTGGCGATGGGCCAGCAAGGCCCGCACAGAACAGGGCGAGTGCAATAATTTGGCGCATCATTTCACCTTGCCCGATGCAAGTGGCGTTCACAACGGGGCAGTTTCTGCCTAGCGTGGCGGTAGGGAGGCTGCATATGCGCTTGTTGGTGGTTGAAGACGATCTGCCCTTGGCCGAGTCGTTGGTGGCTTTGCTGACCTCGTCCGGTTATGCGGTGGATTGCGTCCATGATGGCGCGTCGGCCGAGGCGCTGGTGGCGGTCGAGCAGTTCGATCTGGTGATCCTTGATCTGAACCTGCCGCAGATGGATGGCCTTTCCCTGCTGCGTGCGATGCGGGCGCGGGCCAATCCGGCGGCGGTGATGATCCTGACTGCGCGCGGCGCGGCGGAAGACCGGGTGCGCGGGCTGGATCTGGGCGCGGATGACTATATGGCCAAGCCGTTCGATGTGCGCGAGTTTGAGGCCCGCGTGCGATCCTTGCTGCGCCGACAGGCGGGATTGCGTTCGGCCACGGTGACATTGGGGGCGGTAACGCTAGATCTGACCACGCGGCAGTTTTCGGGCGCAGATCAACCGCTTGACCTGCCCCCCCGCGAGCGCGCGCTGCTGGAACTGCTGCTGACCCGCGCGGGCAAGGTGGTGACGAAAGAGGCCATCGTGCAATCGCTGACCTCACTCGATGACATGCTGTCGGACAATGCGATTGAGCAATATATCTCACGTCTGCGCCGCCGGATTGCGCCGTTTGGTTTGGGGCTGCGGGCGGTGCGCGGCATCGGCTATCTGCTGGAAAAAGCGGCGGACCGAGGATGAAACCCTATTCGCTGCGCCGCCGCCTTTTGCTTTGGCTCTTTCTGGCGACGGCGGTGTTGGGCGTGCTGGCCCTGCTGGACACATGGCGCGAGGCGTTGCGCACCGCGCAAAGCGTGTCGGATCGGGTGCTGGTCGGCTCGGCCCTGGCAATTGCCGAGCGGGTGACGGTGGACGTATCGGGCGGTTTAGAGGTTGATCTGCCCTATTCTTCGCTGGAAATGCTGACCTCGACCGCGCAGGACAAGGTGTTTTACCGGGTCGATGGCCCGATCGGACATTTTCTGACGGGATATGAGGATCTTGCGATCAACCCGGCCCCAGCGGGCGGCGTGGCTTTTGCCGATGGCAGGCATGGCGATGTCAGCATTCGCAGTGCCACGCTGATGCGCGAAGTTTCAACCGGGGCCCGCTCGATTGCCTTCAGCGTGACGGTGGCGGAATCGACGCGGGCGCGGGCGGAACTGGCGCAGGCGATCCTGCTGCGCTCGGCATTTCGGCTGGCGCTGCTGATCCTGTGCGGCGGCGGGGTGGTCTGGGTGGCGGTGACGCTGGCACTGCGGCCACTAAACCGCTTGGGTGCCACCATCGCCGAACGCTCGCCCGACGATCTGCGCCCGATCAGCGCCGACACGCCGCAAGAGGTCGAGGCTTTGGTGCTGGCGATCAACTCGTTCATGAAGCGACTGGATACCGCACTTGAGGCTTTGCGCCACTTCACCGGCAATGCCAGCCATCAGCTGCGCACGCCCTTGGCGGTGGTGCGCGCACAACTGGCGCTGATCGACCGCAGCGCCACCGCGGATCAAACTGCGGCTGCGACCGACAAGGCGAAAAACGCGCTGGAGCGTGCCGAGCGGGTGCTGGCGCAGCTTTTGGTGCTGGCGCGGGTGGATGCGGCGACGGGGGCTGCGGCGTTGCAACGGGTCAATATCGTCGCTGTGGCGAAAGAGCTGACCGCCGAAATGGTGCCGCTGGCGCTGCATTACCGCATCGACCTTGGCTATGAAGGCGCGTCCGAGGCTTTTTCGCTGGCGGAACCTGTGCTGCTGACCGAATTGCTGAAGAACCTGCTGACCAATGCGATTGCCTATGCGGGCGCAGGAGCGGTGGTAACAGTGCGGGTGCGCATGGATGGCAGTGCCGCCACGCTTGAGGTGGAAGACAACGGCCCCGGCCTGACCCCACGCCAGCTTGAACGCGCAGCCCAGCGCAAACGCGGCAGTTCCGCCCCGGCCCGCGCTTTGTCAGCCGATCAGGAAACCGGCTTTGGTTTGGGGCTGGCAATCACCGCCGAGATTGCCGCGCTGTTTGGGGCAGAAATTCAGGTGCAGAACGTCGCAGAAGGCCACGGCGTGCTGGCCCGCATGCGCTTTCCAGCCCTGCCCCTCTAGCTCCGTCGGTCAGCGCATCACAAACGGATCAGGTATTGGATCATCTGAGGTGCGCAGCCACACCGTCTTTACCGTAGTGTAATCCAGTGCCGCCGCAAGGCCACCCTCTCGCCCATGTCCCGACAACCCGTGCCCGCCAAACGGCGCAATCGGCGAGACCGCGCGATAGGTGTTGACCCAAACCACCCCCGCCCGAATGCCCCGGATCATCCGATGCGCGCGGGTCAGGCTGCGGGTGAACACGCCAGAAGCCAGCCCATAAACCGTGTCATTCGCCAGCGCCAAGGCCTGTTCCTCGGTCTCAAAGCTGATCACCGACAGCACGGGGCCAAAAAACTCCTGCCGCAGCCCCGCCGCATCCGGCAGGCCCGAACAATCTAGGATCGTCGGCGGATAGTAGAAACCGGGCCCATCCGGCACCACGCCCCCCGTCACCAGTTTCGCCCCCTGCCCCAGCGATTGCGCCACCAGATCGGCGATCCGGGCGCGCTGGCGATAGGTGCAAAGTGGGCCGACTTCTGTGGTCATCTGATCGGGTGCGGCAATCCTGATCGCCTCGGCCTTCGCCTTCAGCTTGGCCAGAAACGCATCCTTGATGCTGGCCTGAATGATCAGCCGCGAACCTGCGACGCAGCTTTGCCCCGTCGCCGCAAAAATCCCTGAAATCTGCGCATTCACCGCCGAGTCGAGATCGGCATCCTCAAACACGATAAACGGCGATTTGCCGCCCAATTCCAGCGACGTTGAAGCCAGATTTTCAGCCGAACCACGCACCACATGCCGCGCGGTCTCTGGCCCGCCAGTAAACGCGATATGCGCAACTTTTGGATGCGTGGTCAGCGCCACGCCCGCCGCAGGCCCGCCGGTCAGGATATTGACCACGCCCGCCGGAAAACCGGCCTCATGCACCAGCCGGGCAAATTCCAGCATCGGCGCGGGGCCATCCTCAGAGGCTTTCAGCACCACCGTGCAGCCCGCAGCCAGCGCAGGGCCAAGCTTCACCGCCGAGAGGAACAACTGGCTGTTCCACGGCACGATTGCCGCCACCACGCCGATGGGTTCACGGCGCAGCCAAACCTCCATATCCGGCTTGTCGATCGGCAGATGCGCGCCCTCGATCTTGTCCGCCAACCCGGCATAATAGCGATAGTATTCTGCGACATAGGCAATCTGCGCAGAAGTCTCGCGTATGATCTTGCCGGCGTCGCGCGTCTCCAAAGCCGCCAGACGCGGTGCCGCCGCCTGCACCAGATCGGCCAGCCGATGCAGCAACTTGCCGCGTGCCGAAGCCGTCAGCCCCGCCCATTCCCGGCCACGAAACGCAGCCCAAGCGGCATCCACCGCGCGGCCCATATCCTGCGCCGAAGCCTCTGGCATCACCGCCCAAGGCGCACCCGTTGCCGGATCAAGGCTTTCAAAGCTGGCCGCGCCATCTTCAAAAACCCCGCCGATATACTGCTGGAACCGCTGCATAAGGCCTCCTCAGGCGAAAGCTGGCATAACGTCTTGCACAAACCGCGTCAGCGACGCCTTTTTGCGCGCGAAACTCATGCCGCTGTCAATCCACAGGCTGAATTCGTCATAGCCCATCGCCTCATAGCTTTTGATCCGCGCGATCACCTCGGGGGCCTCGCCGACAATGTTGTTCTTGCGCATAGCCGCAGCCGAATAGAACGGATGCGTGGCGACTTCCTCGGGCGTCAGGGTCTGGATCAAACCTTGCGAAATCGGACGCTTGTTCAGGAACCACGCGCCGAAATAGTTGTAGAACAGGTTCAACTCCTCGGCACCCTGCTGCGCATCGGCCTCGCTATCGGCGACATAGGTGTGACGCAGTACCATGATCTTCGGGCGCTGCACTTCCGGGTGATTGGCACAGGCGGCGTTGAAACGCTCCATCAGGCTGACGACCTCCTCATCGCCCAGATGCAGCGGCGTCACCTGCACGTTGCAGCCATTGGCCACCGCGAAATCATGGCTGTTCGGATCACGCGCAGCCACCCAGATCGGCGGGAACGGCTGCTGCACGGGTTTCGGAGCGGATGTGGTTTTCGGAAACTGCCAATGCTCGCCATTGTGTTCATAGTCGCCAGCCCACAGGCCTTTGATCGCCGGGATCAACTCGCGCATCTTTTGGCCTGCATTCCAGGCATCCAGACCGGGGCTCATCCGGTCATATTCAAACGTATAGGCCCCGCGCGCGATACCCAGATCAAGCCGGCCATCCATGATGATATCGGCCATAGCAGCCTCTCCGGCCAGACGGATCGGATGCCAGAACGGAGCCACGACATTGCCCGTGCCCAACCGCACATTCTTGGTGCGCCGCGCCAGATCGACCAGATTGAGGAACGGGTTTGGTGCGATGGTAAAATCCATGCCGTGATGCTCGCCCGTCCAGATCGCGTGCATCCCGTTCTGATCGGCAATCTCACACAGCTCCAGCATTTCTTCATACAAACGCTGTTGCGGCTCATCGGCGCTGACCCGCTCCATATGCACGAACAATGAGAATTTCATGGCGGCTCCTTAGAGTTTGCGCGCCGGAGCAACCCGACCCGTATTCTGATTTCCGAAATAGATGCCGTAATCACCAACACGGGCCTCTTCCGCCAAGCGTTCCAGCATGATCCGCATGGCAGGGTCGGTCACGTCATCAAAACCATCGGGATTCAACTCGACAAAGCCGCCCTTGCAGGGTGAGCCGCCCGTGCTGGGGCACAGAAACGCGATATGCTGCTGGCCTGCGCCGACATCTTCGTAGACCGAATAGATCGTCCCCGGCGTGGCCTGCACGCCTGCGGCATCAATCAACCCCTGCAAGGTGGCGGTTGCGCCATTGGACCCCACCCGCGCCGTTGGCAGGCTCAACCCGCCGCGCCCATCATCCTGCAACAGCACATGGCCGTTCTGCTCGATTAGCGCCGAGACCACCACCGCAGGCCCGCTGGCCAGTTGCGCCCCCGCCTGCGCCGGGGTGAAATACGAGCCGCGATAATATCCCAGACCTGACAGGCCAGATGCCTCAAACGCCTCGACCTGACCGATCAGGATGGCATGATCGCCCGCATCCACCACCTGATGCATCCGGCAATCAAACCAGGCCGACACCCCACCCAGGATCGGCGCACCATGCGGGCCAAGCTGCCAAGGCACCGTGGCGAAACGATCCTCGACCGGCTTGGCGAAGGTGTTGGACACATCCTTTTGCCCTTCAGCCAAGATATTGATCGCAAATCCCTTTGTCGCAATGAACCGCGCGTAGTTGCCCGAGGTTTTCGCAATGGATACCAGCAAAAGCGGCGGGTCCAGCGAGACCGAGGAAAACGAATTGGCGGTAAAGCCAATCGGCGCGCCCGCCTCATCCAGCGTGGTCACAACGGTGACACCCGTCATGAACGTGCCAAAGGCATCGCGCAGCAGGCGGCGGTTTTCCAGTGTCATGCGCGCGCTCCTCTTTTTGCGGTGAACAGCGGCACCGCAAGCCATGCCGCAAGGGCAGCGTTGACCTGCGCGGGCGCTGTCAGATTGACCATATGGCGATGGCCCTCGATGATCACAGCCTGCCCCATGGGGGCCGCCTGCGCCATCGCCTTTGCCATTTCGGGGGTAGAGTTCGCATCGCCCGAAGCTGTCAGCACCAAGGCGGGGCTTTGGATCTGCGGCCAGGCATCGGCATAGGCCAGATCGCCATTGGCAAAGGCGCGATAGGCCGCCGCATAGCCCTGCAGGTTGACGGTTTTCAGCCAGCCCGCCACCTGCGCCCGCACCGCCTGATCGGAGGGGCTACCCGAAAACCAGCGCGTCAGCGGCACGTCGATGTCATTGGCACCCTCGGCCAGAGCCCGCGCACGCGCCTGCACCGCTGCCCGCGCCTCCGGCGTGCGACGGTAAACGCCGTTCAGAACCGCCAGCCGCAGCACCAGATCGGGATGATCCACCGCCAGCCCCGCCGCGATCAGCGCGCCCATCGAGTGACCCGCCACATTGACAAAGCTACAGCCCAACTGCCGCAACGTCTTGGCCGCCCAAGCGACATAATCGCTTAACTCCGGCTGCCCCGGCAACAGATCAGACAACCCGTGCCCCGGCATATCCAGCGCGATCACCCGGTTGGTCTTGGCGAAATGCGCGATCTGCGGCCCCCAGGCCTCGGCACACATGCCGACGCCGTGCAGCAGCACCAAAGGCTCGCCCTGACCGAATTCCAGATAGCTGATCTGCTGCCCGTCAGACAGCCGCAGGGTTTGCAGCGTCATGTCCCAAATCCTTAAGATCTTGATAGCGATCACCAATCCGGTGATGCGGACGCCCGCCGATCGACGCACCCAGAGCGACAACGATCTCATCCGCAGCCGGCGCATCCGGGATCGCGAAATGCATGGTGAGGTAGTGCGAGCGGCGCCCTTCGTCGTTCTTGTCCATCAGCGGGATCAAGATCGGCGTGTTCGCCCCGCCCCGGATGTTGGTGAAGGCCAGATAGGATTTTGCCCCCACCGCCGTGCGATAGTGATTGCCAAAGCGCAGCGTGTGGATAAGCGCCGAGGCATGTTCAACCTCACCATCCAAACCCACGACCGCCGCCTTGCCATAAGCCTCGACCGCCGCACCCGAGCCTGCAGCATCCAGGATCATCGCTGTCAGCAGCGCGCCCAGTTCCGGCGCGACATCATGGATAGCGGGCTTGAGGTCTTCAACAAACCCCATCCCCGCCCACGGGTTTTTCACCACAGCCACCGCTGCGATCATCTTCAACGGCACAGCGGCAGCCTTGCCGCCTTCGATCAGGGTGGTTTCAACCTGCAACAGGGTCTTGCGGATAACGGCTGGCATTGGGGCCTCAGAATCGCTGGGTTTCTTTAATGGTATGCTGGTATACCATACGACCGCATGTCAAGAACCAGTTGCGATGCGGGCAAGATTTCGCTAGCCTCAGGCCATGGACCAGCTTGAAGATCTGAAAATCACCCAGCCGCCGCAAACCCTGCGCGAGATCGTGCTGGACAGGATGCGCAATGCCATCCTTGCGGGCCGCTTCGCCTCGGGCGAACGTCTGGTTGAACGCACCCTCTGCGATCAGTTGGGCGTCAGCCGCTCGGTGATCCGCGAGGCGATCCGCTACCTTGAGGCCGAGGGGCTGGTCGAGATCATGCCGAACAAGGGCCCGATGGTTGCCTTGATGGATTGGGCGCAGGCCGAGCAAATCTATGAAATCAGACAACTTTTAGAACAGAACGCCGCAGCCGCCTGCGCCATCAAGGCCGATGCCGCCGTGAAACAGAAGCTTATGGCAGCGACCAAAGCCATCGAAGCCGCCTCAGCCGCCGATGACAGCCCCGCGCTGATTGCCGCCACCACCGGGTTCTACGAATTGATCTTCACCACCGCAGGCCATCACATCGCTTGGGAAGTCGTTCGGCGCCTGAATGGCCGGATCAGCCGCCTGCGCCTGATGACCCTCGCCACCACCGAGCGCCGGGTTCCCGGCCCGGTGCGGATGGCGCAGATTTGCACCGCGATCTGCGCCAATGATCCAGACGCCGCGGCGCAAGCCGTGTTCGATCATCTGGAAGACGCCGCAAAAATCGCCCGCCGCCTGCTGAAAGAGGCCATCTGATGCCCGCCTACTGGATCGCCCATGTGACCGTCACCGACCCCAGCCGCTATACCGGCTATCAAAGCCTTGCCCCGCAGGCATTTGCGAAATTTCATGCGAAGTTTCTCGCCCGTGGCAGGTCGTCCGACGCGCTCGAAGGCCCCATCTATCAGCGCCATGTGCTGATCGAGTTTCCCGATCTGGAATCAGCCCGCGCCTGCTATGCCTCGCCCGAATATCAGGCGGCCAAGGCAGAGCGCGCGGGTGCCGCCGAGGTGATGATCACCATCACCGAAGGGCTTTAGCCCCGCTCACCCCACATGCTTGCCCTGCGGCACGCCGGGCAGCACACAGAGCATCTCATACAGCAAATTCGCCCCGATCAGCGCGGTATTTCCCGACGGATCATAGGGCGGTGAGACCTCGACCAAATCGCCGCCGACGATATTCAAACCGGCACATCCGCGCACGATTTCAAGGCCTTGCCAGATCGTCAGCCCACCCGGCTCTACCGTGCCGGTGCCGGGGGCAAAGGCCGGATCAAGGCTGTCGATGTCATAGCTGATGTACACCGGCGCGTCGCCGATCTTGGCGCGGATTTCCGCCATCAACGGCTTTAACGATTTGTGCCAGCATTCCTCGGCCTGCACCACCGTCCAGCCGTTTTTGCGGCCCCAATCAAAATCGTCGGGGCTATAGCCGGTGCCGCGCAGACCGATCTGGAACACCTTGTCATTCTGCAGACACCCGTCCTCAAACGCACGGCGGAACGGGCAACCATGGGCGACTTTCTCGCCGAACATCGTGTCATTGATATCGGCATGGGCGTCGACATGGATCAGCGCCACCGGCCCGTGCTTGGCCTTGATCGCCCGCAAAATCGGCCAAGTCAGCGTGTGATCGCCGCCCAAGGTCAAGGGCAGCGCGCCATGCGCCAGCACGCCGTTGTAGTAGTCGGTGATGATGTCGACCGATTTTTTCAGATCAAACGTGTTGATCGGCACATCGCCGATATCGGCCACTTGCAAATGATCAAACGGTGCCGCCCCCGTCGCCATGTTGAAAGGCCGCAGCATCCGCGACTCATCACGGATCTGACGCGGGCCGTGCCGTGTGCCCGAGCGGTTTGAGGTGCCAATATCCATCGGGATGCCGATAAAGGCCACATCCAGACCCGCCGCCGTGTCTTGCGTCGGCAGCCGCATCATCGTCGCGGGCCCGCCAAACCGCGCCATCTCATTGCCGCCCAGCGGTTGGTTGAATTTGGACATTTGCCGCACTCTCCTGATGTTCACAGCAAGTCTAGCCGCAAGCTTGGCCGCGGGGAAAGTCCAATAACAGACGCGGTTGTGCCGAATTTTCAGGCAAGTAAAAGATTCGCCGCATTCACCTTTTTACCAACAGGAATATAATTTGACACAAGCGCAATGCTTTCGCTAGCCTGCTGGCAACAGGAATGCAGCCCGAACCGGGCGCGAACAACTCGGAGGAAAACATGGCAAAACGTGTGGCAGTCATCGGCGCGGGCCCGTCCGGTCTGGCGCAACTGCGCGCCTTTCAATCGGCCAAGATGAAGGGCGCCGAGATTCCCGAAGTGGTCTGCTTTGAAAAGCAATCCAACTGGGGGGGCCTGTGGAATTACACCTGGCGCACCGGGCTGGATGAGAATGGCGAGCCGGTTCACAGCTCGATGTATCGCTATCTGTGGTCGAACGGCCCGAAGGAAGGTCTTGAGTTTGCAGACTATTCCTTTGAGGAGCATTTCGGCAAGCAGATCGCGTCCTATCCCCCTCGCGCGGTGCTGTTCGACTATATTCAGGGCCGGGTGGTCAAGGCGGGTGTGCGTGACTGGATCCGGTTTTCGACGCCGGTGCGGTTCGTGAAATATAATGCCGACAAGGGCAATTTCACCGTTACCGCACATGATATGAAAACCGACCGGATGTATGAGGAAGAATTCGACAACGTGATCGTCGCGTCGGGCCATTTCTCGACCCCGAACGTGCCGGAATATCCGGGGTTCGACAAGTTCGGTGGCCGGGTTTTGCATGCGCATGATTTCCGCGACGCGATGGAGTTTCACGGCAAGGATATCCTGTTGCTGGGTTCCAGCTATTCGGCGGAAGATATCGGCTCGCAATGCTGGAAATATGGCGCGAAGTCGATCACTGTCGCCTATCGCAACGCCCCGCTTGGGTATGACTGGCCGGAAAACTTCGTTGAAGTTCCGGCGTTGGAGCGGGTGGATGAGACGACCGCTTACTTCAAGGACGGCACCAGCAAGCGGGTGGATGCGATCATTCTTTGCACCGGCTACAAGCATCACTTCCCGTTCCTGCCCGACGATCTGCGGCTGAAAACTGCGAACCGGCTGGCGGCGGCGGATCTGTACAAGGGGGTGGTGTGGGTCAACAATCCGAAGCTGTTCTATATCGGGATGCAGGATCAGTGGTTCACCTTCAACATGTTCGACGCCCAAGCTTGGTGGGTGCGCGATGTGATCATGGGGCGGATTGCGCTGCCGACGGATAAGGCGGTGATGCAGGCCGATGTAGTGGACCGCGTCGAGCGCGAGGATGCGGGGCAGGACGCGCATGATGCGATCCATTATCAGGGCGATTACGTCAAGGAACTGATCGCCGAGACTGACTATCCCAGCTTTGACGTGGATGGGGCTTGCGAGGCGTTCTTTGAGTGGAAGGAACACAAGGCTGCGGGGATCATGACCTTCCGCAACCATGCCTATAAATCGGTGATCACCGGGTCGATGGCCCCTGTCCACCACACGCCGTGGAAAGACGCGCTGGAGGACAGTCTGGAAGCTTACCTGCGCAACTGAGCTGAGAAAAAAGGCCTCGGAGTTTCCGGGGCCTTTTGCCTGGTCCCAACTCGGGACCTTTTTTATGGTAATAGATTCAATCGCTTAAAAATCCATTTTAAGCAAAAATTAACAAATCTGGCTTTCAGGCCATCCTCTGCGCCTAAATATCCCCGCCGGAGGCTTCGCGCTGGCCATTGGCACGACGCTTGAAATCTGAAGCCATCAACGCCGTCAAACCAGCCGTGATCTGCACAGCAAAACTGTGGAAATCGGGCAGATGCGGCGCCACATCGGCCTGCAAGCGCTGCGCGGCTTCAACGCCAATCGCGGCGTTCAAAGCCGTGCGATAGGCGGGGATCGCTTGCCAGTCGGCGACGGTCGAGGGCAGAATTTCAAGGTGATACTGCACGCCGTAAGCGTGTTTGCCGACGCGCATGGCCTGCACCGCGCAGGCGGGGTTGGCGGCCAGTATTTCGGCATCCGGCGGCAGTTTGGTGACTTCGACACTGTGCCATTGCAGGGTGGTCATCGTCGCGGGCAGGTGGGCGAACATCGCATCAGCACGCCCTGCCCCGGTTTGGCTGATCTGCGCAAGGCCAACCTCGGGCTTGGCCATCGGGCGGGCTTCGCCGCCCAAGGCGACGGCGAGCAGTTGGTGACCAAGGCAGATGCCGAAATAGGGGCGGTTCAGGGTTTGCACCCAATGCTTGATCGCGGCCTTTTCGGCGATCAGCCACGGGTGTTCGGCCTCTTGCCAGACATCCATCGGGCCGCCCATCACGGCGAGCAGGTCGTAGGGTTCGAGGGCTGGAATCGAACCGCCCTCGTCGAGGGCTATGACGTGAAGTCTATGGCCGTCGTTGGTCCAGAGTTCGGTGAATATCCCGGCAGTTTCACAAGCAAGGTGCTGGAAGATCAGGATTTTCATCACTTATCCTTTTCATGCAACGCTTGTCGCCGTGACCCGAACCGATTGGAAACGCTCTGGGGGAGCGTTTCTCGGTGAGTTGTTCATAAGGCGGAACGCCGTTGAACAAGGGGCCTTGTGCCGCAAACCTTCGCTATAGAAATCGGGGCGCGCCTGACTGGGCTGGCGCGGTAACGCGCCTGCCGAGGGCAGGCAGGCGCGGCCCGATTTGTTTTCGAACAAATCGGGCAAGTAAGGCCAATCGTTTCGCAGCGCTGTAGGATGCGTGATTTCACGCACCCTACAAGCCTGCGCTTAGATATCCAGCGTGTTCTCGTGTTCCCATTTCGAGAAATGGCTGACGTAGCTGTCCCATTCCTTGTTCTTCAGTTTCAGATAGGCGGCCGAGAATTCCTCGCCCATCATCGACTTCAGCGTGGTGTCCTTGTCGTAGAACCGCAGCGCGTCCAGCATGTTCAGCGGCAGCTTCGGCGCGCCTTCGACCGTGTGGCCTTGGGTATACATATCAATATCATAGCGCGGGCCGGGGTCGGCCTTGGTGCGCACGCCGTCAAGGCCAGCAGCAAGGATCACCGCCTGCATCAGATAGGGGTTGGCCGCGCCATCGGGCAGGCGCAACTCAAACCGGCCCGGCCCCGGCACGCGGACCATATGGGTGCGGTTGTTGCCCGTCCATGTCACCGTGTTCGGTGCCCAGGTCGCGCCCGACGAGGTGCGCGGTGCGTTGATGCGTTTATAGCTGTTCACGGTCGGGTTGCAGATCGCAGCCAAAGCGGAGGCGTGTTTCATGATGCCACCTAGGAAGGTGCGGCCGCGATCCGACAGGCCCAACTCTTTGGTATCATCCGAGAAAGCGTTCTTCTTGCCATCCAGATCCCAGACCGAGATATGCGCATGGCAGCCCGAACCCGTCAGGCCCTTGAACGGTTTCGGCATGAAGGTGCAGCGCAGGCCGTGCTTTTCGGCCACCGATTTCATCATGAACTTGAAGAAAGAGTGCTTGTCGGCGGTTTGCAGAACGTCGTCGTATTTCCAGTTCATCTCATACTGGCCAGTCGCGTCTTCGTGGTCGTTCTGGTAGGCTTCCCAGCCGAGTTCCAGCATGTAATCGCAGACTTCCGAGATCACATCATACTGGCGCATCATCGCTTGCTGGTCGTAGCAAGGCTTTTCGGCGTTGTCATAGGGGTCGGCCACCTTGTCGCCTTCGGGGGTCAGCAGGAAAAACTCTGGCTCGACCCCGGTTTTGACGCGCAGGCCTTCTTTTGCGGCTTCATCGACCAGTTTGCGCAGCACGTTGCGCGGGGCTTGGGCGACGGGTTTGCCTTCCATCACGCAGTTGCTGGCCAGCCATGCGACCTCTTTCTTCCACGGCAGTTGGATGACCGAGGACGGATCGGGCACGGCCATCATGTCGGGGTGGGCGGCGGTGAGGTCAAGCCAGGTGGCAAAGCCGGCAAAGCCTGCGCCATCGACGGCCATATCGTTGATCGCTTGGGCGGGCACCAGTTTGGCACGCTGCGCGCCGAACAGGTCGGTGTAGGACACCATGAAATATTTGACGCCTTTTTCCTTGGCGTAGGCGGCTAGATCTTTGACCATTTGGTCACTCCCAGTTGATTTTATCAGGTCAGGCGTTGATCGTCTGGCCCCGTAGGATGCGGGCCGCCGGATGAGCGGCCCGAAAGCTTAGAAACCGTTCTTGCCGGGGATCCAGTTGGTGCCAGCCAGCGGCACGCCCGCCATGGCCGCGCCTTCAATGGTCAGCGCGCAAAGATCTTCGGGTTCAAGGTTGTGCAGGTGGTTCTTGCCGCAAGCCCGCGCGATGGTTTGCGCCTCGAGCGTCATCACCTTGAGGTAGTTCTTCAGGCGACGGCCGCCGAGGATCGGATCGAAGCGGCTATACAGCTCGGGGTCTTGGGTGGTGATGCCGGCGGGGTCTTTGCCCTCGTGCCAATCGTCGTAAGCGCCTGCGGTGGTGCCGAGTTTGTTGTATTCGGCCTCAAGGCGGGGGTCGTTGTCGCCCAGTGCGATCAGGGCGGCGGTGCCGATGGCGACGGCGTCAGCGCCGAGCGCCATGGCTTTGGCCACGTCTGCGCCGGTGCGGATACCGCCCGAGACGATCAGTTGCACTTTGCGGTGCATGCCAAGGTCTTGCAGCGCTTTCACCGCCAGCGGGATACAGGCGAGGATCGGCATGCCGACGTTTTCGATGAACACGTCCTGCGTGGCAGCGGTTCCGCCCTGCATCCCGTCCAGCACCACCACGTCAGCGCCAGCTTTCACGGCGAGGGCGGTGTCGTAATAGGGGCGCGCGCCGCCGATCTTGACGTAGATCGGCTTTTCCCAATCGGTGATCTCGCGGATCTCCATGATCTTGATTTCCAGATCATCCGGGCCGGTCCAGTCGGGGTGACGGCAGGCGGATCGTTGGTCGATGCCTTTGGGAAGGTTGCGCATTTTGGCAACGCGGTCAGAGATCTTTTGCCCCAAGAGCATACCACCACCGCCAGGTTTTGCCCCTTGGCCAACCACGACTTCGATGGCGTCAGCGCGGCGCAGGTCGTCGGGGTTCATGCCGTAGCGGGAGGGGAGGTATTGGTAAACGAGGGATTTCGAATGGCCGCGTTCTTCTTCGGTCATCCCACCGTCACCGGTGGTCGTCGAGGTGCCTGCGGCGCTTGCGCCACGGCCAAGGGCTTCTTTGGCGGGGCCGGACAAAGCGCCGAACGACATGCCTGCAATGGTCACGGGGATGTCGAGGTGGATCGGCTTTTTCGCATAACGGGTGCCAAGCCAGACGTCGGTGGCGCATTTCTCGCGGTAGCCTTCCAGCGGATAGCGCGAGATCGAGGCACCAAGGAACAAGAGGTCATCAAAATGCGGCAGGCGGCGTTTGCTGCCACCACCGCGGATGTCATAAATCCCGGTCGCGGCGGCGCGGCGGATTTCGGCGTTCACGTCGTTGGAATAGGTCCAGCTTTGCTTTGGCGGGGTATGGGGAAAATCGCTCATATATGCCTCAGTAGGACGACGCGTTGTCGATGTTGAAGGTGTAGAGTTTGCGGGCCGAGCCGTAGCGTTTGAAATCAGTGGGCTTGGCCAGATGCTCGGCCTCGCCGCGCTTCAAGAGATCGGCGATGATTTCCAGATGCTCGGGGCGCATCTCTTTTTCGATGCAGTCGGTGCCCAAAGATTTGACCGAGCCGCGCACGAACAGATGCGCCTCATACAGCGAGTCACCCAAAGCATCGCCCGCGTCGCCCAGCACCAGAATGTTGCCGGATTGCGCCATGAAGCAGGACATATGGCCGATGTTGCCATGCACCACGATGTCGATGCCCTTCATCGAGATGCCGCAGCGCGAACTTGCATTGCCCTTGATCACCAGCAATCCGCCGCGCCCGGTGGCACCGGCGTATTGGCTGGCGTCGCCGTCGATGATCACAGTGCCGCTCATCATGTTCTCGGCCACGCCGGGGCCAGCCGAGCCTTTGACGCGGATCGTCGCCTGTTTGTTCATGCCCGCGCAGTAATAGCCGGTCGAACCGCGCACCGTGATGTCGATGGGGGCATCAACGCCGACGGCAATCGCATGGCTACCCTTGGGATTGATAACTTCCCACGCGGTTTCGTTGGTATTGGCGTCTTTGAGGTTGTGAAGCGCTTGGTTCAGCGCGCGCAGGCCCTGCGCTTCAAGATCGAAAGTCTGCATGTTCAGCGTTCCCAGAAGTAAACGGTGGCGGGCTCGGGTTCCCAGACGCGGGCGGTCTCGATGCCCGGCAGGTTGACGAGGGCGCGGTATTCTGACCCGAAGGCAACGTATTGGTCGGTTTCGGCCATCACGGCAGGTTTGCAGGCGATCGGATCGCGCACCACGCCAAAGCCGTCTTTGGTGCCAACGACGAAGGTGAAGAAGCCGTCAAGATCGGTGAGGGTGGCTTCCAGCGCATTGCCGAGGCTTTCGCCCTGTTGCAATTTGTGGCTGACGAAAGCCGCGCCGACTTCGGTGTCGTTTTCGGTTTCAAACGTCATACCCGCCTGTTTCAGCACGCGGCGCACACCGTTGTGGTTCGACAGCGAGCCGTTATGCACAAGGCACTGGTCCGCCCCGGTCGAGAACGGATGCGCGCCCATGGTGGTGACGGCGGATTCGGTGGCCATACGGGTGTGACCGATGCCGTGGGTGCCATGCATCTTGGCCACTTCAAAGCGGGCAGCCACATCTTTGGGCAGGCCGACTTCTTTATATATTTCAATGCCTTCGCCCGACGACATCACCTTGATGCCGGGGCGCAGTTTGGCAATCGCCGACCGGGCGGCGTCGAGTTGACCCGCAGGCACTTCAAGCACAGCATGGGTGGATTTCACCAGCATCAACACCGGCGCGCCAAGCGCGTCTTTCAGATCGGCGTCGAGGTTCTTGAAATCTGTATCCGGGGTGGCGGATTGCACGGTGAGTTTGCCGTGGCCCACCTTGCTGTTGGAATAGATCGCGATCCCGGCGCTGTCGGGGCCGCGATCCGTCATGGTGATCAACATATCAGTCAGCATCGCCCCCAGTTGAGGCTCCAGCTTGGGGTCTTTCAGGAAAAGCCCGACGATTCCGCACATGGCGACGACTCCTTGTCGTGTGGATATGGTGCAAGGCTATCACGGCAAAAAACTTCGTCAACTGTGAAGAAACTTTTTTTCACCGTGGGTAATGATTTTCATTTTGCTGGTTTTGTGGGCGGAGGCGTGAAGCCTCAAGCGAAGAGCTGTGGTCCTAGGCTTGAGTTTGGCCAATGCGCTTGCAGTGGCCAAAGTCGGAACGTGGCAACTTGCCCCCCGGGGGCCAAAAGCCCCCGGGCAGCGCCCGCCCCGCCCTCGGCGGGCGCTTCTCGCCCGCCGGGTCAGGCGCTGCCCTCTGCCAGTGGTGCTTAAGTGGTTTACCCGATCCGTTTCCACATGGCCGGGGCAAACTCTCCACTGGAGAGTTTGCTTTTCCCGTCCAGTCCACTGAAAGCCAAAGTTATCATTTCGCCCATTCTTTCATCAAATGCTTTGACAGAATGTCGCGGGCAGTGTTTCCTGTCAGAAAATAAAATTCACACCAAAGAATACAGGCGGACAAAAACCGCCGCGACTGCCGCGCTATGGCCCTAAGCGCGCGCAGGTGGAGGGGGCCACTTGGGAGGAAATTTTGTCTGATCTGAACACACGGATCAAGGCGATGCACCAAAGCGACACGCGGGTTGCGTGGGCTTTTGTCATCGGCCTTTGGTTGGCTATCGGGTTTGTGATGTGGGGCACCTGGGGGCTTGCACCTTCGGGTGGCGCACGGGTGATGCTGCTGATCGGCGGGACATTGGTGTTGATCTACAACACCGCCGCGATCATGGCGATGCTGCGGCATTACCGCGAGGACCGCGACTTCATGTATGGGCTGGACATCAAGTTTCTGGATGCCGCCCGCGCGGCAAAGGGGAAATAGATGGCACGCTATATCCCCCCTGTTCAAAGCAAGCTGGGCCAGATCATTGACGTGATCGTGCTGGTGGTGCTGTCGGTCGGCGCGTTGTTCGTGCCGCTGTGGCTGAAGATGGCAGGCTCGGCCAAGCTGCCGGTGCCGGTGGAAAACCCGACATGGGAAAGCCTTGGCCAAAACGAGATCATGGTAGCGCAGTGGAACAAGCTGGGCTTCCCAGATGCAGCCTCGGCGCATGACATCATCACCGCGCGCTATGACTACAGCTTCAGCTGGATGTCGCTGGCGGTGATGGTGATCGTGATCGTGGGCTATTTCGTGATGATGATCCGGCTGTCCGACAAGGAATACCGCGAAGTCATCGCCGAGAAGTTTGGCGAGAAATAGGGGCGCATGATGGATACCTGGAACTACATCGAATACGCCGCCTGGGGCCTGTCGGCGCTGTTCGGCCTGCTGATTGTCATCGACTGGATCAAGGTGGACACCACCTATTCCGAGGAAATGCTGACCTCGTCGCGTGAGGGCGAGTTGGAAGCGATGACCGAAAAACACCGGCTGGAGGGCTGAGGATGGCACATTCTGAAGACGTGGACCACACAGCGCACGGCCAGTCGATGGGCCTCTTGCGGGTGTTGGGGCCTGCGCATGTCTGGGCGCTCGGCGTCGGCATCGTGTTGGTGGGCGAGTATATGGGGTGGAACTTTGCGGTGGGCAAAGGCGGGGCTTATGCCGCGCTGATCGCCTGCTGGTTTGCGGGGATCTTGTATTCCTGCGTGGCGATGATCGACTCGGAGGTGACATCGACCGTCGCCGCCGCCGGGGGCCAATATACTCAGGCCAAGCATATCATCGGGCCGCTGATGGCGTTCAACGTCGGGCTTTATCTGGTGTTCGCCTATACGATGCTTGAGGCTGGCAATGCGATCACGCTGGGGTTCTTGGTGGATACCGTGGCGGGCATGACAGGGCATGAGGGCGGGCTGGATCAGCGGCCGTTCATTGTGCTCGCGATCATGTTTCTGGCATGGCTGAACTATCGCGGCGTTTTGGCGACGCTGACGTTCAATCTGGTGATCACCGCTTTTGCCTTTACGGCGATCATCGTGATCTTTCTGGCCACTTCGCCCCTGCTGGGTGCCGGAGAGATGCTGCACAAGGATCTGATGAGCGGTCAGGCATCCCTGCCCTATGGCTGGTTGGGCATCCTTGCGGCGATGCACTTTGGTCTGTGGTATTATCTGGGGATCGAAGGCACCACGCAGGCGGCAGAGGAAGTCCGCTCGCCGGCGCGGTCGCTGCCGTTTGGCACGCTTGCCGGGATCATGACGCTGCTGATTGCAGCGACGTTGACCTGGTATGTCTGTTCCGGCCTGCTGCCTTGGGAATATCTGGGGGACGGCGTGAACGGCGCGGTGGCCCCCTTGTTCTCGGCTGCGCAGATTTCGGGATCAAGCGCGCTGGTCTGGCTTTTGGGGATTGGCACGTTGTTCGCCACTTTGGCGAGCGCCAATGGTTGTATCAACGACGCCAGCCGCGCATGGTTCTCGATGGGGCGTGACCATTATCTGCCCGCGTGGTTTGGCGCGGTGCATCCGGTCTACCGCACGCCCTACCGCGCGATCATCTTTCTGGTGCCGATCGCGCTGATCTTCGCTTTGGGCGCGCCGTTGGATCAGGTGATCACCTTCTCGATCCTGTCGGGGCTGCTCGGTTACACCTTCATGCCGATCAACATGATCATGTTCCGCAAGAAATGGCCGCTCGACACGATCAAGCGCGGCTATGAGCATCCCTTGCATCCGCTGCCTGCGATTTCGCTGATCCTGCTGTGTTCTGTGACGTATTTCGCGGTGTTCCTGGGCTATGGCACGCAGCTAATCGCGATGATCGGGTTCTATATCGTGGTGTCGCTGTGGTTCCACTTCTGGCGCTATCGCTTTGTGAAACGCGCCGATCAGTTCACGATGCCTTGGCCGCGCCCGCGCGGATACTGACAACAGCTTCCGGCCCGCAGCCTCTGCGGGCCGGATTTTTTCAGGATAAAGCATGACCTTTCTGATCTGGGCTTTGGTGATTGCGATGGGCCTTGGCATTGCCCTGCGGCTACGCGGGCAAAGTGCCACGCGTCTGGCCTTGCGCGGCCAGTATTTCGCCGATGTCGCAGGCCTGTTCGACGCCCCCCTGATCGCCACCGCCCCCACCGGATTTCCGCGCCTGTCGGGCCGCCATCAGGGCGCGCTGTTTGATCTGCAAGTGGTGCCCGACACGCTGACCTATCGCAAACTGCCCGCTTTGTGGCTGCTGGTGACATTGGCCGAGCCGACGGCGGCGCGCGCCACGCTGGACGTGATGCTGCGCCCGCGCGGGGTCGAGCCCTTCAGCAACTTCCGCGATTTGCCGCATCAGATCACCCTGCCCGCCGGTTTCCCCGAAGATTGCGCCATCCGCAGCGATGCGCCCGAAGCCGCCCCGCCCGCCGATCTGGTGCTGGATCATCTGCGGCGGTTAAGCCCCGACCTGCTGAAAGAACTGGTGATCGCGCCGAAAGGCCTGCGGCTGGTCTGGCTGGCCGAAGAGGCCGACCGCACCCGCTATCTGGCCTTCCGCGATGCCGAGATGGGCCGCAGCCCGCTGCCCCCTGCCCTGTTGCAACCGCTGCTGAATGCGCTTTTGCGCTTGCGCGATGATCTGAAGGACTTGCCATGAGCCAACCGCCAAACCCGCATCTGGTCTTGCTGGCCGCAACGATCCTGCCGGGATCTGGCCAAGTGCTGAACCGCCAGCCGATCCGCGGGCTGACCTTTGTGTTCTTCATCATCCTCTTGGGCGCGTTCACCCTGAAAACCGCCGCCCCAGAGGTCACGCTGGTCGGCAAGCTTGCGGGGGGATTGTTCGTCTGGGCGCTGGCGATGATGGATGCCTACAAGACCGCGCGCATCCGATTCGAGGTCTGGCGGCACGGCGCGCGTGGCTGATCGCCAGATTTTACGGCACTCCGGCTGGCGGAAACGGCAGATTCGAGATTCACATACAACCGAAAGTTAAAAATTATTCCCCTCAGGTGAAATATTGCTTTGCGCACGGCCAGAGCCGCTACAATGTGACGCAACTGAAACCGAACGACCGGGCCATCTGAAGGCCGGGCAGCAACAGGGATAAAGGAAAACTTCATGTCAACTGAAAGCAAAGCGGGCGATCTGCATCGCACGCTGAATTGGAAGGGCGCCTTCTGGGTCGCCGCAGGGGTGCCGCCGCTTGTGCTGTTTTCCATCGGCGGCATCGCGGGGGTGGCCGGGCAAGCCGCCTTCGTGGTGTGGATGCTGTCGATGATCATGGGCTTTTCGCAAAGCTTCACCTATGCCGAGATGGCGGGCATGTTCGGGAATAAATCCGGCGGCACATCCGTTTATGGGGCCACCGCTTGGCTGCGCTATTCCAAGCTGATCGCGCCATTGTCGGTGTGGTGCAACTGGTTTGCCTGGTCGCCCGTGCTGTCCTTGGGTTGCGCCATCGCGGCGGGCTATATCCTGAACGCCTTGTTCCCGATCCCGCTGGATACCGCGCCGCAGGTGGTGGCTTGGGTCGCAGCCCATATGGCCGACTATACCGCCACCACACAATCGGTGGTCGATTACATCGCCGCCAATCCCGGTGTGACGCCCGAGGCTGCGATTCAAGCCGTGGCCAGTGCCGATGGCGTGGCAGCCCTGACCCCGGCCTTCCGCGTGTGGGAGGCTTATGCCCTGAACGTCCCCGGTCTCGGCACGCTGCATTTCAACTCGACCTTCGTGATTGGCGTTGTGCTGATGCTGATCATGCTGGCGATCCAGCACCGCGGCATCGCCGCCACGGCAAGTGCGCAGAAGGTGCTGGCGGTGATCGTGCTGATCCCGTTGCTGCTGGTCGGCCTGATCCCGATCATCACCGGCGAGATCAACACGATGAACGTCACCGGCATCGTGCCCCCCACCGCCGCCTATTCGGGCGTGAATGGTGAGTGGAACATCGGCGGCTGGACGCTGTTTCTGGGCGGTATGTATATCGCCGCGTGGTCGACCTACGGCTTTGAAACCGCCGTCTGCTACACGGCCGAGCTGAAAGACCCCAAGCGCGATACATTCCGGGCGATCTTTTATTCGGGGCTTCTGTGCATCGTGTTCTTCTTCCTGATCCCGTTCTCGTTCCAGGGCGTCTACGGTCTGGGCGGTATGCTGGAAACCGGCATCGTTGATGGCACCGGCGTGGCTGCGGCTTTGGGCGCGATGGTGGGCAGCAATCCGGTGTTCATCCAGATCTTCGTGATCCTGATGATCATGGCGCTGTTTCTGGCGATCATGACGGCCATGGCCGGATCGTCGCGCACGCTCTATCAAGGCTCGCGCGATGGCTGGCTGCCGAAATATCTGGTGAAAACCAACGAACACGGCGCGCCGGTTGGGGCGATGTGGACGGATTTTGGCTTCAACGTCATCCTGCTGGCTTTGGCCTCAGATGCCGGCGGCTATTTCTACGTGCTGGCGATTTCCAACGTCGGCTACATCCTGTTCAACTTCCTGAACCTGAACGCGGGCTGGATTCACCGCATCGACTCAGGCCATCTGAACCGCCCGTGGAAGGCGCCTAACTGGCTGATCGGCGTCAACACCGTGCTGGCTTTCGTCAACGCGCTGTTCCTTGGCGCAGGGGCGAAGGTCTGGGGCTATGAGAACGCCCTGTGGTCAGGGCTGGTGTTTGCCGCCCTGATCCTGCCGGTGTTCTGGTTCCGCCACTATGTGCAAGACAAAGGCCACTTCCCGAAAGAGGCGATGGAGGATCTGGGCCTGACCGATCACGGCGATCTGGGGCCGCGCAAGGCCGGGATGCTGCCCTATCTGGCGCTGGTTGCGGGTGCGGCGATGGTGCTGTGGTCAAACTGGTTCTTCGTGCTGCCAAGCTAACGCTGCCGGCCTGAAAATGCTGATGATTTAGGCAAACGGGCGGTCATCGGGCCGCCCGTTTGATTTTGGCGCAGACCCGCCCAGAAAATTCCCTGTCAGGAAATAATTTTGCACAAGAAGGTTGATTTTAGCAAAACCCGGTCGCAGACTGTTGCCAGCAAACAAAACCGCTCTAGGGGGGCACCATGACAAATTCCTGGCGATTCTCAACGCTCGCTGACCGTCACCGCGCATTGGGGTCCAATCTGGAAGACTGGTCGGGCATGGGCACGGCATGGTCGTATGAAAAGGGCGACGCGGATGCCGAATATATGGCGATCCGCACCAAGGCCGGGTTGATGGACGTCTCCGGGCTGAAGAAAGTGCATATCGTCGGTCACGCCGCCAGCCACGTGATTGAACGTGCCACCACCCGCAACATGGAAAAGCTGATGCCGGGGCGGTCGGTTTACGCCACGATGCTGAACGATGCCGGCAAGTTCGTCGATGACTGCGTGATCTACCGCACCGGGCCGAATGCTTTCATGGTGGTGCATGGCTCGGGCCAAGGCTTTGAGCAGTTGACCATGGCCGCTGCAGGCCGCGATGTGTCAGTGCGGTTTGATGACAACCTGCACGATCTGTCGCTGCAAGGCCCGCTGGCGGTGGATTACCTCGCCAAGCACGTGCCGGGTATCCGCGATCTGGCCTATTTCAGCCAGATGCAGACCTCGCTGTTTGGCAAGCCGGTGATGATCTCGCGCACGGGCTATACCGGCGAGCGGGGGTATGAGATTTTCTGTCGCGGCCAAGATGCGCCGATGATCTGGGATCGCATCCTTGAGGAAGGAAAAGACATGGGGATCATCCCCTGCCGCTTTACCACCCTCGACATGCTGCGCACCGAGTCCTACCTGCTGTTCTTCCCCTTCGACAATTCCGAGATGTATCCGTTCGAGAACGAAGGCCCCGGCGATACCCTGTGGGAACTCGGCCTCGATTTCACCGTCTCGCCCGGCAAGCAGGGCTTTCGCGGCGCGGAAGAACATTACCGCCTGAAGGGCAAAGAACGCTTCAAAATCTGGGGCCTGAAGCTGGAAGGCAAGAATGTTCCCGGCAATGGCGCGCCGGTGTTCAAGGACGGCAAGAAGGTCGGCGTCGTCACCCAAGCGATGTATTCGCCGCTGAACGACTGGACCATCGCCATCGCCCGCCTGCCGGTGGATTGCGCCAACAACGGCACCAAGCTGGTGGTCAACTGCGCCACCCACGGCGAGTTTGCCGCCACCACCCACGCGATGCCGTTCTTCGATGTGGAAAAGAAACGCCGGACGGCAAAGGGCTAAGGCTTCATCTTGGCAAAAATACTCCCGCCGGAGGCATCCGGCGCGAGCCTCAGGAGCCTCCGGCGGGAGTATTTAGACCAAGATGAAGTCGCTAGCATACGCAAGGGTTGACGTGACGATGACCAAGACCGAGTTTGAGCCAGCTATTCCAAGCCGCCCGGTTTACGGCGTGCTGACACCGGGCGTGGGGTCTGCGCATCTGTTCGTGGCCGATGGCGAAGGTGCGGGTGCTGTCTGTGATGTGCTGACCGCAGCGCCAGCGCTGAAATCCAGCGCGCATGTCATCTATATTCCCGGTGTGAACGGCTACGATCAGACCTCTGCGCTGCAGGCCTTGGGGGTTGCGCAATTTCACCGCGCGCCCAGCTTTGCCGCCGCCCTGCCCCGGCTGACCAAGGTTCTGGCCGATGGCCATATGGGGATGCAGATTTACGCCGCTGGCACCGAGGGGCTGATGGCGCAGGTCGCGGCTTGCGCGCAGGCCGCGGGGCTGCCCTACGAGGCGGTGCAGATGGAGCATCGCGGATCCTTGGCACGCCGGGTGCAATGCGTGCATTGCAAGGGCATCACCGAGAATGTCACGCTTGATCCCTTCGTGTGCAGCCATTGCGGGCTAAGCCTGTTCGTGCGCGACCATTTCTCGCGCCGGTTGGCGGCATTTCAGGGCGTGAATATTGATGCGGAAGACCCCGGATTGGTTCCGGCTGCGGTGGAGCGCTTCAAATGAGTGTCGGTGCGCCCAAAATCCCGGTGGTGGTGGCCGAGGTGGTTGAGGTCAATGATCTGATCAAACGCTTTCGCTTTCAGCGCCGTGACGGCGGTGCGATGCCGGTGTTTTCCGGTGGCGCGCATGTGGTGGTCGAGATGGACGACCATGGCACCCGCCGGATGAACCCTTATTCGCTGATGAGTTCTCCGGGCGAAACCAGCGGCTATGAAATCTCGGTGCGGCGCGACGAGGCGGGCCGGGGCGGCTCGCTTTACATGCACAACCATGTCCGGCCGGGGATGGAGATGGTGCTGAGCCAGCCGGTCAACCTGTTTCCGCTGGATGCGCGCGCCAAGAAACACCTGCTGATCGCGGGCGGCATCGGTATCACGCCGTTCGTGGCGCAGATGGCGCAGCTAGAGGCGATGGGCGGGCGGTTCGAATTGCATTACTCCGTGCGCTCGCCCGCGCTTGGGGCCTATGTTGATCACCTGCGCCGCCATTACGGGCCCCGCGTGCATGTCTATCATGACGAGTTTGACGAAAAGATCGAGCTTGCCAACCTGTTGAAAACCCAGCCGCTTGGCACGCATGTCTATGTCTGCGGGCCGAAGGGGATGATCGCTTGGGTTCATGCCACAGCAAAGGCGATGGGCTGGCCGGATCGTGCGGTGCATTCGGAAGAATTCCTCGCGCCCCCCGTGGGTCAGGCGTTTGATGTGACCCTTGCGGCTTCGGGAAAAAGCATCACCGTGCAGCCGAACCAATCGCTGCTCGAGGCGATCGAGGCTGCGGGCGTGGACGCGCCCTACCTGTGCCGGGGCGGCGCGTGTGGGCAATGCGAGACCGATGTTCTGCGCTGCGACGGCCATATCGAACACAACGACCACTGGCTGACCGATGAACAAAAAGCCAGCAATACCAAGATCATGCCCTGCGTCTCGCGGTTTCGCGGTGCGGGCCTTGTGCTGGACAGATAAGGGGGACACGCATGTCACTGGATTTCAACGACGAAACCTTTCGCGGCGATTTCACCTATCGCAACTCGGAACGCGCGATCAAACGCTTCCCGTTCCCCTTCCCCGAAGACAATTACATGTATTCGGTGAATATGGAGCCGCATGTGCCGGGGCCGGTCGGCTCGGTGTTCGAGCATATGTTCGATGTGGACGAGCATTACGTCTCGGAAATGCGCGACCGCGCGCAGGTGCTGGCGGATGATCCTTTGCGCTGCCAAAGCCTGCCGCATATGGAACTGGCGGGCTGGGATCTGCTGGAGTTGATCATGGAAAGCAAGGCGCTGGATTATCCGCACTGGTTTTCGCTGACCAAGGACGGCAATCAGTGGCATTGGGTCAACCGGCCCTTGCAGATTGAGCAGAAGTTCACCTTCCTTGATGCCTCGACCCTGCCGTGTGGGCCGATGGAATACATCACCCGGCAGACGCAGGGCGATTTTACCCTGCAAGATCAGCGTGATGAGGATCTGTGGATCGAAGCCGGGATGGTGACGACGCAGGCCGATTGGAGCCTGGATTTCGACATCGGCATGAGCTTCAAGCAATGGCACGCCCCGGTGCCCTTGGCGCATCAGCTGGGGATTTTTGATCGGGCGTTGAAGTTCCTGCTGAAGTTGCAGCACGGCGTGCCGGTGCGGCGGTTCAACTGGACGATGACGGTGGATCCGCTGCTGGACACCAGCCCCGAGAATTATCCGAAATGGGGCCCGTCGAAAACCACGATGACGCCCGAGACGGTGGGCCGCCGTCAGCATCTGCGGGTCGAGTTGCAGACGCTGCACCGCCTGCCGCGCTCCAACGCTATCGCCTTCCCGATCCGCTGCTATCTGATCAGCTTTCAGGATCTGGTGACGGTGCCGAAATGGGCACGGCGGATGCATCGGGTTGTGCAGACCATCCCGGATGAGTTGGCGACCTACAAGGGCTTTATCCGCAACAAGCCGCTGATGCTGGACTATCTGGCGCAGTTTGACGATGGCTTGCCGACCAGCCCCGGCTTTGCGCCGGAATGACCGCCCTTGCCCGATTTGGCCCGCGCCAAATCGGGCCGCGCCTGCCTCGCCCCGGCAGGCGCGCCCCGATTTTCATCCCCACGGTTTGTGGCACATCGCCACTTGCCCAACGCCTTTCAGGCTTATGGGCAACGAACCGGAAAACGCTCCACTGAAGCGTTTTCTTTCGGTTCGGGCGATCAGGATAACTCAGGCCTGCTTGTAGGAGATGATCGACAGATAGCGCGCGGGCAGTTTGACCAGAACTTCAGGGCCATGTTGGGCATCGGCGTCGAAGAACAGACTATCCCCCGGCTTCAAATGGAAAAGCTGATCGCCATGACGGTATTCGACCTCACCTTCCAGCATATACAACAGCTCGATCCCGTCGTGCTGAAACGCCGGGAATGTGTCGGACTCGGTGGTCAGCGTGATCAGATAGGGTTCAACCAGCACGCCGGAATCGTTCGATCCGATATGGCCCAGCAAGTGATACTGATGCCCCGCGCGGGTGCCACGGCGCTCGATCTCGATATGATCCCCGGCCTTGACATGCTGCACCTCGCGGCGTTCCTCAAAGCCACGGAAGAACGAGGTGACGGGCGTGGAGAACGCGTGTGACAGGATTTGCAGCGTGGTCAGCGAGGGCGATGTGATGCCATTTTCGATCTTTGACAACATGCCGATGGAAAGCCCGGTGACGCCGGCCAAATCGGCCACCGTCATGCCTTGTGCCCGCCGAAATGCACGGACGGATCGCCCGATGGCCATTTCCAGATTGCGCTCGGACAATTCGCGGACGCGGTGCGGGTCCTGGTCAAACGCCGGTTTCGCGCGGGGCAGGATGGGGTCGTCTGCGGTGTTGTCCATGAAAACGGCTCTGTCTGCGATCACTCTTACGCTTGTTTACTACCGTGAAACAGAAGCCCACTCAACAGAAAATCGGCTGCGATGAACATACACCGCGATACCGCCGCCAACCTTGGCTTTTTGCTGTTCCCCGGCTTTCCGATGGCCTGTCTGACCTCGGCTATCGAGCCGTTGCGCGCCGCCAACGAAATCACTGGTCGGCGCGAATTTTCCTGGCAGTTGATTGGCGAGGCGGCCAGCCCGATCCGGTCCTCGGCCGAGGTGCGGTTTGACCCCGATGTCACCCTGCAAGATGCGGTGGGGCTGGACTATCTGTTCTTCCTATCGGCCCCCACCGCGCAGTTCCAGAACCCCAAGCGCGGCAATGCGCAGGTGCGCTGGCTGGATCGTTCTGGCGTGGTGCTGGGCGGGTTTTCCGGCGGGATCTTTCCGCTGGTGCGCTCCGGCGTGATGGAGCGGCACGCGGTTTCGGTGCATTGGTGTTATGAGGCGGCGTTCAAGACCGAGTTTCCTGATATGCAAGCCAGCCAAGCCGTGATCCTGCGGGATCGGCGGCGCTACACCGCCTCGGGCGCAGGTGCGGTGTTCGATCTGATGCTGCGGCTGATCGAGGAACGCTTGGGCCGCGATACGATGACGGAAGTGGCCTGCTGGTTCCAGCATCCGTTTGTGCGCACCGAGGATGCCGCGCAAAAGGTGCCGGTGCAAAAGCAGGGCGGCACCGATGATCTGCTGCCCGACACCGTGCGCGCCGCAATCACCATCTTTGCCGAGCATATCGAAGACCCGTTGCAGATCGCCGATGTGGCAGAGGCTTTGGCGATGTCAGAACGCCATCTGGAGCGGTGCTTCAAGCAGGCGACCGGGCAAAGCCCGCTGAAATATTACCGCCTGATGCGGTTGCGGAAAGCCCGCCAGCGCGTGCTCTATTCGACCCAAAGCATCCGCGAGATTGCGCAATCGGTGGGCTATGCCAGTTCGACCCCGATGACCAAACACTACGCCGAGGCCTTTGGCGTGAACCCGAATGACGAGCGGCGGCGGTTGGTGGGCTTGCGGGGGCTGGCGGGGGCTATGCCGCCAAACGATTAGGGTGGCATGGCGAGTCACCCGTTTGAGTGCGCCCAAAGTCCGGGCGGAAACAGGAAACGCATTGCGTTTCCCCGCCCGCGCGTGCGGCTCGATCCTGTAGTCACGTCAGCGAGAGAACGCAGAGGCCAGCGCCCGACCCGGCGGGCGAGAAGCGCCCGCCATCGGCGGGTCGGGCGCTGGCCGGGCCTTTGGGGCCCGGCGGTTTCAGCGGCCCTCGCACCGCTTGGCGAAGGCGATGGCCTTCGCCAGATTGTCCGGGATCAATCTTCGGCACTCCGATGCGCGCTTTGCGCCGAAACGAATCCCTACAAGATCGCCTTGGCCGCCGTCACCAGCGCATGATGCAGGCTGTGCGCCGAGGAACGCGGCCCCAGCAGGCTGACCAGCGTTTGACTGCGGCGGATGATGTAGCAGCCCAGATGGTCGATCACGGTGCGGGTGGCGGCCCCTGCCCCGGCGCGGGCGAGGTCAAAGTTGCTCAGCCGCTCGAAATACCCCGGCAGATCGCTGGCGGTGATGTCAAAGCGCACCCAAGCATCGGTTTGCTCGGTGATCGAAGCGGCCTCGCCGAAGATCGGCTTCAGGATCGCCGTGATGTCCTCATGCGTGGCAACGGGGGCTTCGACCATCCACTGCTCTGGCCCAAGCCAAAGTGCTGCATAGGTCGCAGCGGCCTCGGCCCGACCGGGCCCTGGCAGCGGGATGCCAGCGCTGGCCGCAAGGCTTACCACCTCGGCCTCGCGCCCCAGACGGGATGCGAGCGAGGCCAGCGCGGTATTGGGGTTTTCGGTGATCGTGACCGCGCCGATCGTGTCGGATTGCGCGGTGGGCGATCCCAAGGCGGTGAGGGGTTTCAACGGATTAGCCACGGAGACGCTCCCCTTCCGGATCAAAGAAATGCGGGCTGACGATTTCAATTTCAACATCCGTGCCCGCCAGCAGGTTGACGCTGCGCAGCCGCTCACCCTTCCGGCTATCCCCGGATTTCAGATAGCCGAGGCCGATGGAATGCCCCAGATGCGGCGAATAGACCACCGAGGTCAGCCAGCCACCATCGTTGGCCGCCACCGCCTCGGCCCCTTTGGCAAGGAAATGCGCCCCAGCGGTCAGGCTTTGCGCCGGGTCCACAGGTTTGACGCCGACAAGGCGATAGCCATTCGGGGCAGTCATGCCCTCGCGCTGTGACAGCACCATGCCGATGGCGTCTTTCTTCTTCGACACCATTTTGCCAAGGCCCATGTTCAGCGCGCTCGACTGCCCGTTCAACTCATTGCCTGCCACGTGGCCTTTCTCGACACGCATCACGCCCAGCGCCTCGGTGCCATAAACCACCGCGTCAAACTCGCGCCCAGCCTCGACCAAGGCGCGGATCATCGCATCGCCATAGCGGGTCGGCACCGCGATCTCATAGGCCAATTCGCCCGAGAAACTGATGCGGAACAGCCGCGCGCGGGTGCCTTGCACGGTGATATTTCCGCAGGCCATATAGGGGAAGGCCGCGTCAGAGATATCCTGATCCACCAGTTTTTGCAGCAATTTCCGTGCATTGGGGCCAGCGACCGAATACTGCGCCCAAGCCTCGGTGGTCGAGATCAGTTGCACGTCCAGATCCGGCCACAGCACTTGGCGGCAATACTCCAGATGCCGGAACACCGGCACCGCATTGGCGGTGGTGGTGGTCATCACATATTCATTCTGACCCATCCGCGCGGTGGTGCCATCGTCCATCACCATGCCGTCTTCGCGCAGCATCAAGCCGTAGCGGGTCTTGCCGACCGCAAGGCTGGCGAAGTTATTGGCATATACCCGGTCAAGGAACAGGCCCGCATCGGTGCCCTGAATGTCGATCTTGCCCAAGGTGGTCACGTCGCAGATGCCCGCCGATTTGCGGGTTTGCAGCACTTCACGGTCCACCGATTGCCGCCAGGTGGTCTCGCCCTTGCGCGGCAACCATTGGGTGCGCAGCCAGTAGCCAACCTCGACAAACACCGCACCTTGTTCCTCGGCCCATTTGTGGCTGGGGGTCTGGCGTGTGGGTTTGAAATCTTCGCCCCGCGCACGGCCCCCCAAAGCGCCCATCGCCACCGGAGTATAAGGCGGGCGATAGATCGTTGTGCCGGTTTCGGGGATGGTCTTGCCGGTCAGTTCGGCCATCACCGCAAGGCCCAAGACATTGCCGGTCTTGCCCTGATCGGTCGCCATCCCAAGCGTGGTGTAGCGTTTCAGATGTTCGACCGAGATGAAGCCTTCCTGCTTGGCCAGCTTCACATCCTTGACCGTCACGTCATTCTGCGGATCAACCCAAGCGCGGCCCTTGCCGGAATGCACATACCAGACCGGCTTCAGGTTCAGGGGCGCATCTTCGGCCATTGGCGTATCGGCATGGGCAGTGATGCCAAGATCGGCGAGGGCCGCGGTGGCATGGGTGGCCCCCATGCTCAGCGCGGCATGGGTCGAGAACGCGCCTGCAGCGGCCCCCACAACCGACAGGCCCGCGATGCTTTCCGGCGCGGGGATGAAGGCCGCGATCTGATCATCCCAAACCGGGCGGCCACGATGGTTCGACGCGATGTTGAGGTTGGGGTTCCAGCCGCCCGAAACGCCCAGCGCGGTAACGTGCAGGGTTTCGGTGCGGCCATTGCCGCGACGCACTGTGATGCTTTTCAGGCCCAGACGGCCTGCGGAATCAATCACCTCATCGCCTTGGCGGGCGTCGATCAGGGCGACGTTCAGGCCTTTGGCTTTCAGGTCAGCGACCGTGCGCAACCCGTCATCGTTGTTGGTGAACACAGCAACGCTTTCGCCCACGGCCACGCCCCAGCGGTTGGCATAGGCCCGCAACGCCCCCGCGAGCATGATGCCGGGGCGGTCGTTGTTCTCAAACGCAATCGGGCGCTCGATGGCTCCAGCTGCAAGGATCGTGCGCTTGGTGTAAATGCGCCACAGGATTTGACGTGGTTTTCCGGGAAGTGGCGTGGCAAGGTGGTCCGAGACGCGCTCAACCGCGCCATAGATGCCGTGATCGAAAGCGCCGATCACCGTGGTGCGGGTCATCAGGCGGACATTCGGCAGCGATGCCAGTTCCAGCACCGCCTGTGCCGCCCAATCGGCCCCCGCAGCCCCGCCGACCTCCAGCGTTTCGGCGTTGAGACGCCCGCCCATGCGGAAATCTTCGTCGGCGAGGATCACCCGCGCCCCTGCCCGACCTGCGGTCAATGCGGCAGACAGGCCAGCGGGGCCAGCGCCGATCACCAGCAGGTCGCAATGCAGGAAACCTTTGTCATAGGCATCGGGATCGTCTTGTTTCGACAGGCTGCCCAGACCAGCGGCACGGCGGATGATCGGCTCGTAAAGCTTTTCCCAGAAGGCTGCCGGCCACATGAAGGTCTTGTAGTAAAACCCTGCGGCAAAGAACGGCGACAGGCGATCATTGATCGCCATCGCGTCGAATTTCAGCGACGGCCAACGGTTCTGGCTTTGCGCGCTCAACCCGTCAAACAGCTCGATCACCGTGGCGCGGGTGTTGGGTTCCTGCCGTGCGCCGGTGCGCAACTCGACAATCGCGTTCGGTTCTTCCGACCCAGCAGCGATCACCCCGCGCGGGCGGTGGTATTTGAAGCTGCGCCCCATCAGGCGCACATTGTTCGCCAACAGCGCCGAGGCCAAAGTATCGCCGGGATGGCCGGTAAAGCTTTGCCCGTCGAACTGAAAGCGCAGGGTTTTGCTGCGGTCGATCTGACCGCCAGAGATACGGCTCATTTGCTGCGGCCTTCCTTGCGGGCGACGTCACGCGCCATCTCGACTGCGGTGATTTCATGGGTGACAGTGTTGCGGGTGACGACCAGCCACGATCGGTCGCCCTGCTCGTGATACCAAAGCTCGCGGTGAACCCCGGCGGGGTTGTCGCGCAGATAGGTGTAATCGACAAAACGCTCCAACGCGCCTTCCGCCATGCCATCGGGGCGGTGGATCAGGGCGGCATCGCCGAGGTAGATGAACTCTTGGCTGTCGCGCGGGCCGAGAAGGGGGTGATGGATGATCATGTCAGGCTCCTTGCGGGCGACAACGTTGTGAAGGTGGGGGCCGCACCGACAGCAAACTCTGCGGGGCAGAGTTTGCCGGTGCGTTGGCCAAAAGGCCGGAGGCCGTTGGCCAAGGGGCGTAGTGCGTAAACCCTGCGTTTGGGAAATCGGGGCGCGCCTGACTGGGCGGGCGCGAGAAACGCGCCTGCCGGGGGCAGGCAGGCGCGGCCCGATTTGTCGCGGGACAAATCGAGCAAAGAGCGGCACATGATGCGCATCAGTTGCATCACGCCCTCAATGCAAGTTCGGCTGGGCACCCTGGCCCTTTTCGTCGATCATCAGGCCCTTGGCGAAACGATCAAAACGGTAGGCCGTCGCGGTCTTGTGCGGGGCATCCTTGGCCAGCAGATGCGCAAAGGCCCAGCCGCTGGCGGGGGTCGCCTTGAAGCCGCCATAGCACCAGCCACCGTTGAAATAGAGGCCGTCAATATGGGTCTTGTCGATGATCGGGCTGCCGTCCATCGACATATCCATGATCCCGCCCCACATCCGCAGCAGACGCGCGCGGCCAATCATCGGCATCAGGCTCATGCCGCCCTCGGCCACATCCTCGACCACCGGCAGGTTGCCGCGTTGGGCATAGCTATTATAGCCATCAATATCGCCGCCAAACACCAATCCGCCCTTGTCAGACTGGCTGACATAGAAATGCCCCGCGCCATAGGTCATCACGCCGTCGATCAGCGGCTTCAACCCCTCGGACACAAAGGCTTGCAGCACATGGCTTTCCATCGGCAACCGCATCCCGGCATGCGACATCACCTTTGACGACGATCCCGCCACCGCCACGCCGACCTTCTTCGCGCCAATGAACCCGCGCGAGGTTTCCACCCCCAGCACGCGGCCATTTTCAATCCGCATCCCCGTGACTTCACAGTTCTGGATGATGTCCACACCGCGAGAATCCGCGCCGCGCGCATAGCCCCAGGCCACCGCATCATGCCGCACTGTGCCACCGCGACGCTGCATCAGCGCGCCCTTGATCGGGAAGCGGGCATTTTCAAAGTTCAGGAACGGATACATCGCCCGCACCTGTTCCTTGTTCAGCAATTCCGCATCCGCGCCGTGCATGATCATCGCATTGCCGCGCCGCGTCGCCGCATCGCGCTGCGCATCGGTGTGAAACAGGTTGATGATGCCGCGTTGGCTGACCATGGCGTTGTAGTTGAAGTCCTGCTCCAACCCCTCCCACAGCTTCATCGAGAATTCGTAGAACGGCTCATTGCCATCCAGCAGATAGTTTGAGCGCACAATCGTGGTGTTGCGCCCGACGTTGCCGCCACCGATCCAGCCCTTTTCCAACACCGCAATCCGCGCCTGCTGAAATTCCTTGGCCAGATAATAGGCCGTGGCCAAGCCATGCCCACCACCGCCGACGATGATGTAATCATAAGCCGCCTGCGGGGCCGGATCACGCCATGCTGGTTTCCAACCCTTATGCCCGGTCAAAGCCTCGGCAATTACCTTGAAACCCGAATAGCGCATTTCGCCCTCATGTCTTTCTTGACAGGAATATGACGCGAAGCGCCCCGATAGTTGCTTTCATTTCCGACAAGCAACCTTTCATTTCAGACAAGCCCCAAGATGGCGATCCCGGCGAACACCACCACCGCCCCAGCCCATTGCAGCGGCTTCAACGCTTCGCCCAAAAAGCGCCACGCCAGCAGGATGGTGACAATGCCAAAGATCGACGCCGCGACCGAGGCAAACTCGGGCCGCGCAAAGCCGCCCGCCACGGTGACAGCCGTCAGCGCGGTCACATCCAGCGCGCCCATCAGCGACAGCGTCGGCCACAGCGCCAAGGCCGGTTTCAAATCAATGCGTTGCACGACAACCCAGATCAGCATCGCCGCACAGGCCGCCAGACGTGAGATCAGCGATACCGGCAAATCCGCTGCCTGTTCTGCCGCTGCCTGCAACAGCCCAAAGGTCGCGGCAAAGCTGACACAGGCCATAAGCGCCCAAGCCACCGCTGCACGGGGCGCACCCTCACCCTCTGCCGTCTCGCCTCGCGCCACCACCGCGATACCGCCCACCACCGCAATCACCCCCAGCCAGACCATCGGCCCCGCCTCGGCCCCGCGCGCCACCGCATATCCGACCGACAGCAGCGGAAACGCGCCGCAGATGGGCGCCACCAGCCGCACCGGGCCAATCGCAAAAGCACGATAGAGCCCATAACCCGCCACCGCCGCCACCACGCCCGCCGCAGCACACAGGCCCAGCACGGCAGGCGTCAGCGTCTCCCACCCGCCCGCGCCCAGCGCCAGCGGCATCAGCAAAACCGCGCCGACGACCAGCACAATCAGGTAAAGCGCCGCCGCATCGGCTTTCGCGCCGATCTTGCGCACGGTAAAGTCATGCAGCCCCCACAGCAGCGCCGCCGTCAGGCCAAGGAAAAGCGATTGCACAAGGGTCCTCCGCTGTTAGGTCACTCCGCAGGTTAGCCGCGCAAAACGCTTGCGCAATTCCTGATCCGCGATATTCTTCAAAAGAAACAAATTTGCCGTGTATGCAAAAAGTGAGGCTCCGATGCTCGACTCATACCCGA
The DNA here is from genome assembly GCF_042646385.1 of Cypionkella sinensis. NCBI lineage: Bacteria > Pseudomonadati > Pseudomonadota > Alphaproteobacteria > Rhodobacterales > Paracoccaceae > Cypionkella > Cypionkella sinensis. Next base: position 1,455,025 of record NZ_JBHRTO010000001.1, read on the forward strand.
CAGTGCGCCCCGGCCCGCCGCGCCCCAGCCAGATCCTCACGCCTGAACCCTTCGGCACCCGCATGGGGCTGGAACGGTTCGAGGTGCCGGGCGGCGGTGGATGGCTGATCCGGCTGAACACCGGCGATCAGGTCACGGTGGTCAACCTTGAAGGCGGCCAGCGGGCCGAGCTGGTGGCAGCAGACGCCACAGGCCGGGTTGATCCGGGGATGCTGGGCACCAACGGAAATGCCGATGCGGCGGGCCTCAAGGCCCTGCTGGCCGAATCTCGCGCCCCCGGGATCGCAGGCCTGCGTTTGGGGATCGAGCGGCGCGGCATCAACCTTGCAGACGCCCGCGCAGTCGCCCTGTTCGGCGCAGACTCGCCCGCAGGCGACACCGAGTCCTTCACCGCTACCCGCGACGGCGTGCTGATCATCGCCGCCCCCGGTGGCGCGATGTCGCCCGACGCACAGGATACCGCGACGCCGATCGGCGTGCGCGTGCAACGCTCCACCGTGCTGGGCGTGCAGAAACCAGAACTCCCCGATCCGCTGGCCACCCCAGTGCTGGATCTGCGCGTCAAATCGGCAACGGCGGAAAGCTACTTCGTCAAGGCAGGCGACTATATCCAGATCATTGATGTCGAAGGCCGCCAATGCACGGATTTCCAATGCTTTTCTGCCCGCAAGCTGGATAAGGGGCTGGAACATCCGCTGGATGTGACCACCTCGCGCACGCTGATGGGCCATGCCTATTCGATGCCTGGCCTGCACGCGAAATACTATGATCAGGATTGGCTGCCGCTGGTCGAGGTGATCCAGGATACCGTTGGCCGCCACGACGCCTTTGCGATGGCCTGTGCGTCGAAATACTATGACGACATCGGCTATCCCGGCCATGTCAACTGCTCGGACAATTTCAACCACGCCCTCGCCCCGCATGGTGTGACCGCCCGCCCCGGCTGGATGGCGGTGAACATGTTCTTCAACACCAACATCGACGCCCATGGCGTGCTGATCGCGGATGAGCCATGGTCGCGCCCCGGCGACTACGTTCTCTTGCGCGCGCTGACCGATCTGGTCTGCGTCAACTCTGCCTGCCCCGACGATACCTCGCCCGCGAATGGCTGGTATCTGTCGGATATCCACGTGCGCACCTACGACGGTGCCGAGACTTTCCAGCGGTCCATCGCCTACCGCCCCACCCCGAAATCGGAGCCTGTGATGACCAAGGAAACCGCCTTCCACGCCCGCATTGCCGAGAAAACCCGCAATCTGGTGGAATACAAGGGCTACTGGCTGCCGCAGACCTATTCCAGCAACGGCGCGATTGAAGAATACTGGGCCTGCCGCGAAAAGGCCGTGGTGCTGGATCTGTCGCCCCTGCGCAAGTTCGAAGTCACCGGCCCCGATGCCGAAGTCCTGCTGCACTATTGCCTGACGCGCGATGTGAAAAAGCTTTCCATCGGTCAGGTGGTCTATTCCGCGATGTGCTATGAACACGGCGGCATGATTGATGACGGCACCCTGTTCCGCTTGGGGAAAGATCAGTTCCGCTGGATCGGCGGTGATGATTATTCCGGCATTTGGCTGCGCGAACAGGCGGAAAAGCTGGGACTGAAGGTGATGGTGCGCTCATCCACCGATCAGTTGCACAATCTGGCCGTGCAGGGGCCGAACAGCCGCGAGATCATGAAGCGAATGATCTGGACCGCCCCGCATCAGCCGACGATTGCCGAACTCGGCTGGTTCCGCCTGACCATCGGTCGCCTCGGCGGCCCGAACGGCGCGCCAGTCGTGGTGTCGCGCACAGGTTACACCGGCGAATTGGGCTATGAAGTTTTCTGCCACCCGAAAGATGGCGCGGCGGTCTGGGATGCGGTCTGGGAAAACGGTGCCGATCAGGGCCTGCGCCCGATGGGTCTGGCGGCGCTCGATATGGTGCGGATCGAGGCCGGGTTGATCTTTGCCGGCTATGATTTCAGCGACCAGACCGACCCGTTCGAGGCTGGCATCGGCTTTACCGTGCCCCTGAAATCGAAAACCGATGATTTCATCGGGCGTGACGCGCTGATCCGCCGCAAGGAAAACCCGCGTGACAAGTTTGTCGGGTTAGAGATTGATGCGGCGGTCGATGTTGGCCACGGCGATGGCATCTATATCGGGCGCGCGCAGGTCGGCGTTGTCACCTCGGCCATGCGCTCTCCGCTGTTGGGCAAGAACATCGCCCTCGCCCGCATCGACTCCGCCCATGCCGCGGCAGGCACGGCGGTAGAGGTCGGTAAGCTTGACGGACAGCAGAAACGCCTGCCCGCGATAGTGACGGCAACCTCGGCCTATGATCCAAAGAAAACCCGCCCGCAATCCTGAGGGTGGGGCATGACCTCGGTCATCGACCGCATGGGCGGCGAGGCGGTGCTGCGCGCGCTGGTGGACCGCTTCTACGACCTGATCGAGACCGCGCCTGCGGGGAGGCACATCCTGCACCTGCATTTTCGTGGCCATGGCATCGCGCATGTGCGCGCCGCTCAGTTCGAATTTCTCTGCGGATTTCTCGGCGGGCGACGCGATTACATGCTGCGCCCCGGCGCGCTGAACCTGAAGGATCAGCACGGCCATGTGCCGATCCGCCCCGAAGACGCCGCAGATTGGCTGGCCTGCATGGCGCAGGCCCTGCGCGATACCGGCGTGCCCGAACCCGTGCGGGCCCAAGTGTTCGCGGCCTTCCAGAGCGCCGCCCATGCGCTGATCAACCGCCCCGCCACCACGACACCGCCCGAGATTGACAGCCGCAGTTAGCGCCAACATAACTGCGGGCTGGCAAAGGGGAACAAAATGAAGCTGTTTGATCTGACGGGCAAGCGGGCGCTGATCACCGGGGCGTCACAGGGCATCGGCTTTGCGCTGGCCAAGGGGCTGGCCGAGGCGGGGGCCGAAGTGGTGCTGAACGGCCGCGATCAGGCGCGGCTTGATGCGGCGGTGGCGCAGGTGCCGGGCGCGCGCGGGCTGGTGTTTGACGTCACCGACTACAAAGCCGCGCGCGCGGCGGTCGATGGGTTTGAGGCCGCCATCGGCCCGATCGACATTCTGGTGAACAACGCAGGCATGCAGCATCGCGGCCCGCTGCAAGACTTCCCCGAAGACGCCTTCCAACGCCTGTTGCAGACCAATGTCGCCAGTGTGTTCAACGTCGGCCAAGCCGTCGCCCGCCACATGATCGCGCGCGGCGCGGGCAAGATCATCAACATCGCTTCGGTGCAGACCGCTTTAGCGCGGCCCGGCATTGCACCCTATACCGCCACCAAGGGCGCTGTCGGCAACCTGACCAAAGGCATGGCAACCGATTGGGCCAAGCACGGGCTGCAATGCAATGCGATTGCGCCGGGGTATTTTGAAACGCCGTTGAACGCCGCCCTCATCGCCGACCCCGCCTTCAACGACTGGCTGATCAAACGCACCCCCGCCGGGCGCTGGGGCCGGGTGGAGGAATTGGTGGGGGCCTGCGTGTTTCTCGCCTCGGCGGCATCGAGTTTCGTGAACGGCCAATGCCTGCATGTGGACGGCGGCATCACGGTCTCGCTGTGAAGATCATCCTGATGGGGGTCTCCGGCTGCGGTAAATCCTCGGTCGGGGAGGCACTATCCCAAGCCATCGCCCTGCCCTACGGCGATGGCGACGATCTGCACCCGGCCCAGAACATCGCCAAGATGGCACGCGGAGAAGCGTTGGACGATGACGACCGCTGGCCGTGGCTGCGGCTGGTGGGTCAGGCGCTGACCGCGCCGGGGATTGTGGGCTGCTCGGCCCTGAAGCGCAGCTACCGCACGCTGATCGACCAAGAGGCCGGCGGCGGTGTTTTCTTCGTGCATCTGGCCGGATCGCGCGCAGTGGTCGAGGCCCGCATGGCCGCGCGCACAGGCCATTTCATGCCCCCCGCCCTGCTCGACAGCCAATTCGCCACGCTAGAGGCGCCGGGGCCGGATGAGCGGGCGGTGGCGGTGGATATTGATCAGCCATTGGCGGACGTGGTGGACGAGATTGTTGGCAAGCTGCGGGGAATGTCTGGCGGCTGACGAACCAATGCCCCACAGGGCAGCGCCCGACCGCCGGGTGGGCGAGCCACAGAAATTCTAGGCGCTTTATGCCTCAAGAAATCCGCCAGAAGTTCTAAGCGAGACATGGCAATAGCGCCCGCCCGAGGGGGCGGTCGGGCGCTGCCCGGCGGCGCATTCGCGCCTTGATTCCGGGCCTGGACAGTTTGCTTGGCTGCTCCACCTGGCGAAGGCTCGTTACACGATCACCATGTTCTGTATCTCTCGCGCCAACCGCGCTGCAACCGGCGGCAGGATCGCATCGGCGCGGGTGACAAGGCCGAAGGTTTCCACCTCGATCCCCAGATCAACCGCCAGTTCGACATAGGGCGCGTCAGGATGCGCCGAAAAGCTGGTGACAACGGCGCGGGCCAAGGGCGCGATGGCGTTGGATTGCTGGAGCAAGGCGAAGATCAGCAGGAACGACGCGGTAGACAGCCGTTGCGGCGGGCTGGGCATGCCGCTGGCGCGCAGGCGGGCGTGGACGGCGCGTGACAGCAAGGATTCGGGCGGCGGCATCACCCAGTCATAGGCCAGCAGGTCTTGCGGTGTCGGGTTCGGATGATTGGCCAAGGGATGCCCCTTGCGCACCACCAGACTGACAGGCTCCGTCGCAATCGGGGCGAGTGTGAACAAATCGCGGCTGGGGCCTTCGGGCAGACGGCCAATGACAAAATCCAGCCGCCCTGCCAGCAGTTGCTCACACAGAAGATCCGAGGGCGACACCACAACCTCGACCGTCACCTGCGGTGCGGTCAGCCGCGCGTTGCGCAGCGTCGGCAGCACGCGGTCAATGGCAGGCCCGGTCACAGACCCGATCCGCACATGCCCCGCGCTGCCCGACGCGACCTCGCTCATATCGCGGGCGGCATCGCGCAACTCCATCTGGATACGCTGGGCGCGGGCGGCCAGCGCCTGCCCCACCGCCGTCAGGCTCATCCCGCGCCCGGTGCGCTGATGCACCGGGGTGCCGACGATGCGCTCCACCTCTGCCAGCAGGCGCGAGGCGGCAGGCTGCGTCGTGCCGATCTGCCCCGCCGCCAGACTGATCTGCCCGCTTTCGGCCAAAGCCGCCATCAGCCGCAGATGGCTCAGTTTCAACCCACGCTGTGCCAGAAGATCGGCGCTCAGAGGTTTTGGCATATCATTCCCGCCATGTGTATATAAGATTTCATCATTTGACCGATATAAATCGCTGTTGCAAGAGTGCCGCACGGTCTTGGGAGGGTCCGCCTTCGCCAGCCGTCGGGTTATCGCAGCCAATGTGCTGCTTGGGAGGATAGAGAATGCAAGTTTCAAGAAGGGCGCTTCTGGCGCTGGGCGGCGCTGCGGCTGCAACAAGCGTGTTCGGTCTGCCGGCTTTCGCGCAAGACAAGGGCACCATCGGCATCGCGATGCCGACGCAGTCCTCGGCACGCTGGATCTCGGACGGCAAGTCGATGGTGGATCAGTTCACCGCAGCGGGCTACACCGCCGATCTGCAATACGCAGAAGACGACATCCCGAACCAGTTGGCACAGATCGAAAACATGATCACCAACGGCGTCAAGGCGCTGGTGATCGCGGCCATCGACGGCACCACCCTGTCGAACGCGCTCGATGCTGCCAACAAAGCTGGCATCAAGGTCATCGCTTATGACCGTCTGATCCGCGATTCCGGCTCGGTCGACTACTACGCCACCTTCGACAACTTCAAAGTCGGCGTGCAGCAGGCCACCAGCCTGGTGGAAGGCCTGAAAGAGCGTTTCGCCGACACCAAGCCGTGGAATGTCGAACTGTTCGGCGGCTCGCCCGACGACAACAACGCCTTCTTCTTCTACGATGGCGCAATGTCGGTGCTGCAGCCGATGATCGACTCGGGCGAGATCGTGATCCCCTCGGGCCAGACCGGCATGAAGGTGGTCGGCACCCTGCGTTGGGATGCTGCCGTAGCACAAGCCCGCATGGATAACCTGCTGTCGTCGAACTATGGCGACAAGGTGCTGCACGGCGTGCTGTCGCCCTATGATGGTCTGTCGATCGGGATTCTGTCCTCGGTCAAGGGCGTGGGCTATGGCTCGGGCGATCTGAAGATGCCGATCGTCACCGGCCAGGATTGCGAAATCCCGTCGATCAAGTCGATCATCGCGGGCGAGCAGTATTCGTCGATCTTCAAGGACACCCGCGAGCTGGCAAAAGTCACCGTCAAGATGGTCGACGCCGTTCTCTCGGGCGCCGAGCCGGAAATCAACGACACCAAAACCTACGACAACGGCGTGAAAGTCGTGCCGTCCTATCTGCTGGAAAGCCAGCCGGTCAACGTCAGCAACTACGAAGCTGTGTTGGTCACTTCGGGCTATTACACCGCTGATCAGCTGAAGTAAGCTTAACTCGTGCCCGCCTATCCGGGCGGGCACGGGCTTTCGGGAGGAAACCATGACAGCATTGTTGGAGATGCGGGGGATCAGCAAGGTCTTCCCGGGCGTGCGGGCGTTGGACAACGTGTCGCTCAGCGTCGCACCGGGCGAGATTCACGCGATCTGCGGCGAGAATGGCGCGGGCAAATCCACCCTGATGAAGGTGCTGTCGGGGGTCTATCCGTTCGGCTCTTACGAGGGCGACATCATTTATGACGGCGAGACTTTGGCTTGCCGCAACATCCGCGACAGCGAAGCGCGCGGGATTATCATTATCCATCAGGAACTTGCGCTGGTGCCCCTGCTGTCGATTGCCGAGAACCTGTTCTTGGGCAACGAAGTGGCGAAGAACGGCGTGATCAACTGGGGTCAGGCCTATCAGCGCACCGAAGGCTTGCTGAAAAAGGTCGGCCTCAATGAATTGCCTACCACCAAGGTGGAAAAGCTGGGCGTCGGCAAACAGCAGTTGATCGAGATCGCCAAGGCCTTGGCCAAGGATGTGCGTCTGTTGATCCTTGATGAGCCGACGGCGGCCTTGCAGGAAAATGACAGCCAGAAACTGCTCGATCTGATGCTGGAATTGAAGGCGCAGGGCGTCACGCAGATCATCATCAGCCACAAGCTGAACGAAATTTCCCGCGTCGCCGACCGCATCACCGTGATCCGTGATGGTGCCTCGGTGTCCACGATGGACAAGCACGAAATCACCGAAGACCGCATCATCCGCGATATGGTCGGCCGCGACATGGCCCACCGCTATCCCGAACGCACCCCCAACCCCGGCCCGGTGCTGATGGAGGTTGCGGGCTGGAACGTCTGGCACCCCGAACAGGCCGAGCGGCAGATCATCAAGGACGTATCGTTCAACGTCAAAAAGGGCGAGATCGTCGGCATCGCGGGCCTGATGGGCACCGGGCGCACCGAACTTGCAATGTCGATCTTCGGCCAGTCCTACGGGCAGGGCCACAAGGGCAGCATCAAGATGCACGGGGCCGAGGTCGATGTGTCCACCGTGCCCAAGGCTGTGAAAGCGGGCATTGCTTACGTGACAGAAGACCGCAAGGGTCTGGGCCTTGTGCTGGAAGAACCCATCGTGAAGAACATCACCTTGGCCAATCTGGCAGGCGTGGCCATGCGCGGCGTGCTGGACAAACGGCGCGAAACCCGCGTGGCGGAAGGCTACCGCAAGCAGTTGGCGATCCGCACGCCCGGCGTGCAGCAAAAGGTGGTGAACCTCTCGGGCGGCAACCAGCAAAAGGTGGTGCTGTCGAAATGGCTGTTCACCGAACCCGAGGTTCTGATCCTTGACGAGCCCACGCGCGGCATCGACGTGGGGGCGAAGTTCGAGATTTACACCATTATGAAGGAACTCGCCGAACAGGGGCGGTCTATCGTGTTGATCAGCTCGGAAATGCCCGAGTTGTTGGGGATGTGTGACCGGATTTATGTGATGAATGAAGGGCGTATCGTGGGGGAATTGGATCGGTCGGAAGCCAGCCAAGAGAAGATCATGGCGCTGATCCTGAAGGGTGAAGGGAAGGCTGCGTAATGGCACAAGAGAAAAAATCCAGCTCGGCTTTGGGCGATCGGTTGCGCGAAAACGGCATGTTGCTGGCGCTGGTGGCGATTGTGGTGCTGTTCTCGGCGCTGCTGGGCTATCAGGGCAAGACGTTCCTGCAGCCGCAGAACATCACCAACATCTTCCTGCAAAACGGCCATGTGATCATCCTGGCCTTGGGGATGCTGCTGGTGATCGTGGCGGGGCATATCGACCTGTCGGTAGGCTCGGTTGCGGCGTTCACGGGCGCTGTTGCGGCCTATCTGACCGTCAATCTCGGCCTGCCGTTCTATGTGGTGATCCCCCTGACGCTGCTGGTGGGCGGCTGCATTGGCGCTGTGCAAGGCTACTGGGTGGCGTTCTGGCGCATCCCCTCCTTCATCGTGACGCTTGCAGGCATGATGGTGTTCCGGGGGGCGACGATGTGGATGCTCGGCGGCCAGAACATCGGGCCATTTCCGAAAGAATTCCAAGCGATTTCAAGCGGTTTCCTGCCCGACCTCACCGGCATCGGACAACCGCACGGCCTGACGGTGATCCTTGTGCTGCTGGCCATCGGCGCGCAGTTCTGGCTCGGTTTCCGCGCCCGCGCCCGCGATGCCGAGTTCGGGATGGAGGCCGAGCCGATGGCCCTGTTCATGGGCCGCACCGTGCTGATCGCCGCCGCCACCGCCTTTGTCGGCTATCAACTCGCCTACCTCAAAGGCCTGCCGAACGTGCTGGTGGTGCTGATTGTCCTCACCGTGCTCTATGCGTTTTTCACCGAAAACACCACGATGGGGCGGCGCATCTACGCGGTGGGCGGCAATGAAAAGGCCGCGAAACTGTCGGGCATCAACTCGGACCGTCTGGTGTTTGCCTGCTTTGTCAACATGGGCGTTCTGGCTGCCCTCGCGGGCATGATGGTGACGGCACGCCTCAACTCGGCCACCCCCAAGGCTGGCACCGGGTTTGAACTCGACGCCATCGCCTCGGTGTTCATCGGCGGCGCGTCAATGACCGGCGGTTCGGGCAAGATCGTCGGCGTGGTGATCGGTGCGCTGATCATGGGTGTGATGAACATGGGCATGTCGATCATGGGCATCGGCATTGATTACCAACAGATGATCAAAGGTCTGGTGCTGCTGGCTGCCGTGATCTTCGACGTCTACAATAAAGCGAAATAAGGCAGGAATATCATGCTGTTGTCTCAGATACTGAATGCCGATGGCACCATCAGCGTTGTGGCCCGCGAAGGCACCGAAGCCGCCATCGTGCGCGGTGCCACCAGCACCTATGCCTTGGCGTCCGAGGCTTTGGCGCAAGCCAAACCGCTGGCCGAAGTCATCGCCGCGCGCGGTCTGGGTGAGGCGGTCGATCTGGTAGCCCTCGCCGCCGCTGGCCGTCTGGCCCTGCCGATCACCCACCCCGATCTGACCCACATGCACCTGACCGGCACCGGCCTGACGCATCTCGGCTCAGCCGCCACCCGCGACGCGATGCACGCCAAGCTGGATGGTGCCGAGACGCTCACCGACAGCATGAAAATGTTCCAGATGGGTCTGGCCGATGGCCGCCCGGCAGCAGGCCAAGTCGGCGTGCAGCCGGAATGGTTCTACAAAGGCAACGGCCACACCGCCGTCGCCCCCGGTTCTGCCCTCACCTCACCCGGTTTCGCGCTGGATGGCGGCGAAGAACCGGAACTCGCTGGCATCTACCTGATCGACAAAGACGGCACCCCCGCCCGCGTCGGCTGGGCCTTGGCGAATGAGTTTTCCGACCATGTGACCGAGCGGATCAACTACCTGTTCCTTGCCCATTCCAAACTGCGCGAGGCCTCGTTCGGCCCCGAACTGCTGGTCGGCGATCTGCCCGCCGACGTGCGCGGCGCCAGCCGGATTTACCGCGACGGCAAAGCGATCTTCGACAAGCCCTTCCTGTCCGGCGAGGCCAACATGTCGCATACCTTCGCAAACCTTGAGCATCACCACTTCAAATACGCGCTGTTCCGCCAGCCCGGCGATTTGCATGTGCATATGTTCGGCACCGCCACGCTCAGCTTTGCCGATGGCATCAAACCGCAGGCAGGCGATGTGTTTGAAATTCAGGTAGACGCATTCGGTCTGCCGCTGCGCAATACTTTGGCCATAGCCCCCGCCCTGTCAGGCGCTGTGACCGTAAAACAACTCTGAGGATGATATGACCTTCAAACCTGCCGCATGGCCCCGCAAACTGCGCTCGCAAACCTGGTTTGGCGGCACTTCGAAGGACAATATCTATCACCGGGGCTGGATGAAGAACCAAGGCTTCCCCCCGGATCTGTTCGATGGCCGCCCGGTGATCGGTATTCTGAACACCTGGTCGGAACTCACCCCCTGCAACGCCCATCTGCGCGATCTGGCCGAGCGGGTGAAGCATGGCATCTACGAAGCAGGCGGTTTCCCGGTGGAAGTGCCGGTATTCAGCGCTTCGGAATCCGCCTTCCGCCCCACCGCAATGATGTTCCGCAACCTTGCCGCCATGGCGGTGGAGGAAGCCATGCGCGGTCAACCGATGGACGGCTGCGTGCTGATGGTCGGCTGCGATAAAACCACGCCCTCGCTGCTGATGGCAGCCGCCAGCACCGATATTCCGTCGATTGTCGTCACTGGCGGGCCGATGCTGAACGGCTATTACAAGAATGAACGCGTCGGCTCTGGCACCCACCTGTGGAAATTCTCCGAGGCGGTGAAGGCCGGGACGATGACCCGCGAAGAATTTGTCGAAGCCGAGGCCTCGATGTCGCGCTCTCCGGGGTCATGCAACACCATGGGCACCGCATCCACCATGGCCTCGATGGCCGAAGCCCTCGGCATGGCCTTGTCGGGCAACGCCGCAATCCCGGCGGTCGACAGCCGCCGCCGCGTGATGGCGCAACTGACCGGACGGCGCATCGTGCAGATGGTCAAGGATGATCTTAAGCCCTCCGACGTGATGAAGAAAGAAGCCTTTGAGAACGCCATCCGCACCAATGCGGCGATTGGCGGCTCCACCAACGCGGTGATCCACCTGCTTGCCATCGCGGGCCGGGTCGGCGTGGATCTGACGCTGGAGGACTGGGATCGCTGTGGCCGCGACGTGCCGACGATTGTCAACCTGATGCCGTCGGGCAAATACCTGATGGAGGAATTCTTCTACGCAGGCGGCCTGCCCGTGGTGATCAAACGTTTGGGCGAAGCGGGCCTCTTGCACAAAGACGCGCTGACGGTTTCCGGGGAGTCCGCATGGGATCAGGTCAAGGATGTGGTCAACCACAACGATGACGTGATCCTGCCCGCCGACAAAGCCCTCGCCAAGTCGGGCGGCGTGGTGGTCGTCAAAGGCAACCTCGCGCCGAAAGGGGCGGTGCTGAAACCCTCGGCGGCCACGCCTGCCCTGCTCACCCACCGCGGCCGCGCCGTGGTGTTCGAAGACATCGACGACTACAAGGCCAAGATCAACGACGAGGATCTCGACATCGACGAGACCTGCGTGATGGTTTTGAAGAACTGCGGGCCAAAGGGCTATCCCGGCATGGCAGAGGTCGGCAATATGGGCCTGCCGCCGAAAATCCTGCGCCGCGGCATCACAGATATGGTGCGGATCTCTGACGCCCGCATGTCTGGCACCGCTTATGGCACCGTGGTTCTGCACACCTCGCCGGAAGCCGCCGCAGGTGGTCCGCTGGCCGTGGTGCAGAACGGCGACATGATCGAGTTGGACGTGCCAAACCGCCGCCTGCATCTGGATATCTCGGACGCCGAACTGGCCGCACGCTTGGCCGCGTGGAAGCCGATCCATCCGCTTTACGAAAGCGGCTACGGCTGGCTGCATCAACGCCACGTCGAGGGTGCCGATACCGGGGCCGATCTCGATTTCCTCAAAGGCGCGCGCGGCAATGCGGTGGGCAAGGATTCGCACTGATGAAGATCGCTCTGGTCGGCATCGGCAAGATCGCCATTGATCAACACGTGCCCGCAATCGCCAACTCCAAGGATTGGGAGTTGGCGGCCACCGTCTCGCGCAAGGGCGCGGTCGACGGCGTGGAATCCTTCACCGATTTCGCCGCCTTCCTCGCCGCCCGCCCCGATGTGCCGGTGGTCAGCCTCTGCCTGCCCCCAGTGCCGCGCTTTGACTATGCCGAGGCGGCGCTGAACGCAGGCCGCCACGTGATGCTGGAAAAACCCCCCGGCGCGACCCTGGCCGAAGTCCATGCGTTAGAGGCGCTTGCCGCATCGAAGGGCCTGACGCTTTACACCACATGGCACAGCCGGATGGCCCATGCCGTCGCCCCGGCCAAGGCATGGCTGGCGGACAAAACCATCCGCAAAGCCCATATCACCTGGCGCGAAGACGTGCGCAAATGGCACCCCGGCCAAGACTGGGTGTTTGAACCCGGCGGCATGGGCGTGTTCGATCCCGGCATCAACGCTTTGTCGATCCTGACAGAAATCCTCCCCGCCCCGGTGCATCTGACCGCCGCGACGCTCGAATTTCCATCCAACCGCCAAACCCCGATTGCCGCCAAACTCACCTTCTCCGGCAACGTCACCGCCGATTTCGACTGGCGGCAGGAAGGCCCGCAAACCTGGGATATTGAGGTCGAAACCGACCACGGCCCGATGGCCCTGCGCATGGGCGGCAACGTGCTGGAAATCGACGGCAACCCCGCAGGCGGTGAAAACACCATCATGGGCGAATACCCCGCGCTTTACGCCCGCATGGCCGAACTGGTGGCGACCAAATCCTCCGAGATTGACCTCGCCCCCATGGTCCATGTCGCCGATGCCCTCACCCTCGGTCGCCGCCTTGAAACCACGGCCTTCGACTTCTAACTTCATCTTGGCCCAAATACTCCACGGGGGTCTGGGGGTGTGAAACCCCCAGCCTGCGTTGAAAGGAAAACCACCATGCTTACAGGCAAACACCTCATCGCTGGCCAATGGGTCGCGGGCGACACCACCTTCCTGTCATCCCCCGCCACCGGCGAAGCCCTCGCCTTTGCGGTCGGCACGCCGGCCCATGTCGACGCCGCCGTGCAGGGGGCCGAGGCCGCTTTCCCGTCCTATTCCGCACTCTCCCGCGAGGCCCGCGCCGCTTTCCTGGACAAGATCGCCGAGGAAATCGACGCACGCGGTGCTGAAATCACCGCCATCGGCACGTCCGAGACCGGCCTGCCCGCCGCCCGTCTGGAAGGCGAGCGCGGCCGCACCACCGGCCAGTTGCGCCTGTTCGCCAACCACATCCGCAAGGGCGACTATCTCGATCGCCGCTTTGACGCCGCCCAGCCCGACCGCGCCCCCGCCCCGCGCCCCGAGATCCGCATGATGCAGGTCGCCGTCGGCCCGGTCGCGGTGTTTGGCGCGTCCAACTTCCCGCTGGCGTTTTCCACCGCGGGCGGCGACACCGCCAGCGCGCTTGCTGCGGGCTGCCCGGTCGTCGTCAAAGGCCATTCCGCCCACCCCGGCACCGGCGAAATTGTCGCGCAAGCCATTGATGCCGCAATCAAAGCCTTGGGCCTGCATCCCGGCACCTTCAGCCTGGTGCAAGGCGGCAAGCGCGATGTCGGCGAAACGCTCGTCCAGCATCCGCTGATCAAGGCGGTGGGCTTTACCGGCTCGCTCGGCGGCGGTCGCGCTCTGTTTGATCTCTGCGCCCGCCGTCCCGAACCGATCCCGTTCTTTGGCGAACTGGGCTCGGTCAACCCGATGTTCCTGCTGCCCGCCGCCATAGCGGCACGCGGCGAGGCCTTGGGCAACGGCTGGGCGGGCAGCCTCACCTTGGGCGCAGGCCAATTCTGCACCAATCCCGGTATCGCCGTGGTGATCGACAGCGCCGAGACCCAAACCTTCATCGAAGCCGCCAAGGCCGCCCTCTCCAAGGTCGCAGCACAAACCATGCTGACCGATGGCATCGCCGAAGCCTACCGCGCGGGCCGCGACCGCGTGGCTGCCAGCACCGGCGTGCAGGCCGTGCTGACCTCGGTCTGCGACCTGCGCCAAGCCACCCCCTATCTGTTTGAGGTCTCGGGTGCCGATTGGCTGGCCAATCACGCCTTGGGCGAGGAAGTGTTCGGCCCGCTCGGCCTGATCGTGCGCGTCCGCGATTTCGCCGAAATGCAGGCGGTGGCACAAGCCCTGCAAGGTCAGTTGACCTGCACCCTGCACGTCGATGCCGCCGACTATCCGCAAGCCCGCGCTCTGCTGCCGGTGCTAGAGCGCAAGGCAGGCCGCATTCTGGCCAACGGCTTCCCGACTGGTGTGGAAGTGGTCGATGCGCAGGTGCATGGCGGGCCGTATCCGGCCTCGACCAACTTCGGCGCAACCTCTGTCGGCACGCTGTCGATCCGGCGCTGGCTGCGCCCGGTGGCGTTCCAGAACCTGCCTGCCGAGTTGTTCCCGGCCGATCTGGCGTAAGCCAACCGCAAAACACACAAAGCCTGTCAGAGCAGCCCTCTGACAGGCTTTTTCGTGCCAAAATCACCCAAAACACCCAGAAAAATCAACATATAGTGGTTTGTCGCCCGCCTTGACACAAGTCATTCCCAGATGGGAAAGCCCTCCATCTGCCAAAGCGCTGGCCCTACAGCAGCCCGCGGCCCGCCAGATTGCGCATCAGCGCCGCCGTGCCAAAGCGCCATTCCGGCGCCTCGGTCGACAGCCGGACAGTGTTTTGCAACACCCCAAGTTCAGGGGCCGCAATGCTGACCACATCCCCGACATGATGGGTAAAGCCCTGCCCCGGCCCGTCGCGATCCTGCACCGGCGAGAACATCGTGCCACAATACAGCATGAAGCCATCGGGGTATTGATGATGCCGCCCGCGCGTCTGCGCCACCAGATCAGCCGGGTCACGGCTGATCTGCCGCATCGAGGATGCCCCCTCCAGCCGAAAGCCATCCGCGCCCGTTACCGTCAGCGCCAATTCCAGATTGCGCACCATGTCCAGCGTGAAATCACCGTCAAACACCCGGATGAACGGCCCGATGCTGGCCGCCGCATTGTTGTCTTTCGCCTTGCCCAACAGCAGCGCCGAACGCCCCTCGACATCGCGCAGGTTCACGTCATTGCCCAAGGTCGCGCCAACAATCTCGCCCTTGGAATTGACCGCCAGCACCACTTCGGGCTCGGGGTTGTTCCATTTGCTGATCGGATGCAAGCCAACGCTGGCCCCATACCCCACCGCAGACATCGGCTGCGCCTTGGTGAACACCTCGGCATCCGGGCCAATGCCCACCTCAAGATACTGACTCCACAGCCCCTCGGCCTGCAACAGCGCCTTCACCTCGGCAGCCTTTGCCGAACCGGGGATCAGATCGCGCAGCGAATTGCCGATCACATCCGCCACCCGCGCGCGGATTTCCGCAGCACGCGCCGGGTTTCCGGCTGCGCGCTCCTCGATCACCCGTTCAACCATCGAACGCGCAAAGGTCACGCCGCAGGCCTTCACAGCGTGCAGGTCATTCGGGGCCAGAAGGTGAGTTTGCTCGGGGCGTGCCTCGATCGACCCGGCCGCAAGATCGCCCAATGCGCCAATATCCTCGCCCGGCGCGGTGGCGGTAAATTCTGCAAGGTCGGCGCGCTCCAGCGCATCGCGCATGGTGGGGGTGGTCTTGCTGGAAATGTCGATGACACGCCCCTGCCGCAGCGTGATCAGGCTTGGGCCAATCCCGGCACGCCAGATGCGGCCCAGCCAAAGGCCATCAGGAAGGGTCAAAGCGGAAGTTTGCGACATGCTGCGGTGCCTCTTTTTGCTGCGGCAAGATTGCGGGATTTCAGCGGCAGTGTCGAGGTTCAGCGCAAGCCGCCGCCCTGTCTGATCCAGCCAAAATAGTCAGCACTGCCCATCTGCCCGCCTTTCAACGCCAGTTGCAAACCGTCATGCACGCCATCGCCATGTGCCGTAAACAACGCCGCACCGGGGATGGTGGGGGCGAGGGCCGACAGCGCGAACAGCCCCAACTGACGCGCGCCATGGCCCGAAGTATCCCCCCCCGAAATCACCGCACGCCGCAGCTTTGACGCCTGCAACACCGCATCCAGCACCCGCCCAAGGCTTTCGCCAATGCGTTGATTGGCAGCCTCGGGGCTGATATGGCTCTGGCTCAACGCCGCGCGGAAAGCCGCCACCGCCGGATCATCCGGGCCAGCCGCGGTCAGGATCAGCGGACTTTGGCCTGCACCAATCAACGCAAGGGCCGCCTGTGTGGCCTCAGCTTCCGCTGTTTGCGCATCCTCCAACAGTTTGGCTGCGTCCAGCCGCACCAGCCCAAAGCCATTCTCCGCCGACCATGCGATTTGCGCCGCAGTGATCGGCGATACCGAACCCGAGACCGCCACAATCTGATCCACCGCCCCCGCCGAAGCCACAGGTGTTGGCAGTGCAATCATCCCCGCGCGCTGCCAATATTCGATCAGCGCATACTCCACCCCCTGCGAGCCTACCAAAAGCCGCAGCCGATCCCGATTCTCCCAGATCAGCCGACCAGCGGCCGCATCGGTTTCGGCGGTCATGGTGTCTATGCTCAGCAGGCGCGCGGATTGAAGTGCCTGATCCAGCGCGGCTTGGGCGGTGGTCTGATCCGCCAACATTTCAACATCTAGCAACGCCGAAGGGAGGGGACTCTGACCCGCAAGATGCTGCAAAACATCAGACTCCGTCATCGGCGTCACCGGATGCTGCGCCATCACAGGATGCCGATCCAGCCGGAACACCCCCTGCGGAGTGCCCGCGAACAAATGCCCAAACGCCTGATACCGCCGCATCCGAGGCGCGGCCGTCAGCACCGGGACGCCCTGCGAAGGTCGCGCTTGCAGCGCAAGCTCAATCGCAGCGCCGATATTGCCTACATGCGGGGCGGAATCGAGGGTAGAGCAGATTTTATAATGCAGGAAAGGCGCATCCAGCCCGGCCAGAAACGCCAGCGGCGCCGGCATGTGTTGTGCCATCCAATCCGGGCTGTGGCTGCGCGCGGTCGAGGCGATCCCGAGGCCACGCAGGCCCGGAAAACGCGCCAGTTGCCCGAGGGTGGGGGTGTCGAAGAACAGGATGGCAGGCAGGCCCGCAAAGCTCAACGCCTCCATCACCGCCGCCGATCCGGTGAAATCATCGCCATACCACGTCATCAGCAGACCATCTGGCAGGGATTCCGGCATCGTGCTTCCTTCGACTTGACGCTGGCAGATTATCTCATCATACCAGTTGGGCAAGAGGCGAATGGAGATTGCGATGACGAAGATTGCGCTGTTTGGGGCGGGCGGGAAGATGGGCGTGCGGCTGTCGCGCAATCTTGCGAAGACCGATTATGCGGTGGCGCATGTCGAGGTGTCAGAAGCAGGGCAAGCGCGATTGCGGGAAGCGGTGGGCGTGGATTGCCTTGCGCCAGAAGTCGCCGTGCAAGGCGCGGATGTGGTGGTGCTGGCGGTGCCGGATACCGCGATTGGCAAGGTGGCGGGCATGGTGGTGCCGATGGTGGCGCCGGGGACGATCGTGATTTGTCTGGATGCCGCCGCGCCCTTCGCGGGCCATCTGCCGCCGCGTGCCGACATCAGCTATTTCGTGACACACCCCTGCCATCCGCCGATTTTCAATGATGAAACCGACCCGGATGCCAAGCGCGATTTCTTTGGCGGCGTGGCGGCCAAGCAAGGCGTGGTGAACGCGCTGATGCAGGGGCCGGAAGAACATTACGCGGTGGGAGAAGCAGTGGCGCAGGCGATTTTCGCGCCGGTTGTGCGCTCGCATCGGGTGACGGTCGAGCAGATGGCGATGCTGGAGCCGGGGTTGTCGGAAACCGTTGTCGCCTCGCTGCTGTCGGTGATGCGCGAAGCGATGGACGAATGCGTGGCGCGCGGCGTGCCGCAGGCGGCGGCGCGGGATTTCCTGCTGGGGCATATGAACATTCTGGCGGCGGTGATCTTTGACGAACAGCCGGGGGTATTCTCGGATGCCTGCAACAAGGCGATTGAATTTGGCAAGCCTGTGTTGATGAAAGACGACTGGAAGCGGGTGTTTGAATGGGACGAGATTACCGCGTCAATTCAGCGGATTACCTGAGGAAGCTGATGTGATTGCGCCCCCTTTTTGGGGGCGTTTTCATTTGCTGCCGAATTTCTGAAGTGCTTGCGACAACTCTTTGTGATCTTTGGCATAATCGCCCAAAGACACGCCTTGGACCGCGGCCTCCCACGCTTGGCGGATCGCGGCCACACCAGAGGCCGCCCCGCCGGGATGGCCGTGGATACCACCACCGCCGAGATACATCAGATCCGTGGTTTGGCCCGTTCTGGCATAGGTTTCAACGGCTTGCCCGCCCCATTGGCCAGAGCCGACCACCGGCAAGGGACGATCAGAGGGGCTGAAAATCGGCGTGCGGCAGGAGTGGAACGAACGTACGAAACTTTCGTCCGGCTCCCAGTACTTTGCGGCTATGCCATTGATTTGAAACTGATCTACCCCCAGCAACCGCCAGATTTTGCCATAAGCGGCGAATTCCATGCCCAAACCGGGATGGCGGGTCAGGATATCCCAGCCGTTGCGATGTGCGTGCAGGCACAAGGCGCTGCGTTTGCGCAGGAAGCTCATGCCGCCGTAGCCGATTGAGTTGATGTTGATCACCGCCGCATTGCCGCCCGCCTGCACCACAAGATCATGATTCTGCATCATAATATCTGGATCAGCCGAGGAGATGCCCCACGCATACATCACCCGCTTGCCGGTGCGCTGCTGGTGGGCGTCAATCACCGGCATCACGGCGGCGATACGCGCGGCCAAGGGCGAATAGCCGGGGCTCATCAGTTTTTCATCGTCCTTGATGAAATCTACCCCGGCCTCGCACAACTCTTGCACCATCAGTGCGGTTTCCGCCGGGGTCAGGCCCAAGGCGGGCTTGATGATCGAGCCGATCAGCGGACGGTTGTAGACATTGGTCAGCGCGCGTGAGCCGCCGATGCCGAACTGCGGGCCGGGATGGTGGGCGAAGGCGGCGGGCAGATCGAAATCCATCACCCGAACGCCGGACAAGCCGCGCACGGCGTAGACGCCGCCGACGGAGATGGTCATCAGCGCGGCGATGTCGGTACCGACGGCCTCGAGCGGGTAGCCGATCACCACATCGGCGCGGTGGAACGGCCCACCCTCGGTTGGGAAAGACGGGGTTGCACTGTCGGGCAAGGCGGTGATCGACAGAACGCGGGCGGCGCAGCGGGCCTGCACGGCGGCGGTCTCTCCCGGCAGGTCGGTGAAGGTGCCGGTGGATTGATCAGAGGCGATCTTTGCCGCCAGCGCCGCGATATCGCCGGAGGTTTCCAGCCGATAGGTGACTTTGATCAGATCATCAGACATCGGACGCTCCTGTGGTTGCAGCTTGCATACTCATCATACCTGTTGAATTCAAGCGCCCTGCATGTCAGGTTGGCCGCAATCTGGAAGGAGCCTTGCTTTGCCACAACCCTTGATCGGTGCCGTGATCGGCTGCGGATTTTTCGCGCAGAATCAGCTTCATGCCTGGGCCGATCTGCCGGGGGCCAAGATTGTGGCGCTGTGTGATCGTGACCCGGCAAGGCTGGCCGAGACTGCCGCCCGTTTTGGCATTGCGCGGACTTATACTGACGCGGGCGCGATGTTTGCGGCGGAACGGCTGGATTTCGTCGATATCGCCACCACTGTCGCCTCGCATCGGCCCTTGGTTGAGATGGCGGCGCGGGCGGGGGTGCATGTGATCTGCCAAAAGCCGTTTGCCAGCACGATGCAGGATGCGCGCGCCATGGTGCAGGCAGTTGAGGCTGCGGGCAAGACCCTGATGGTGCATGAGAATTTCCGCTGGCAATCGGCGGTGCGCCGGGTGATCGACATCGTGCGGGCGGGCGATCTGGGCGAGGTGTTCTTTGGCCGGATCAGCTTTCGCTCGGGCTATGACGTGTTTTCAGGCCAGCCCTATCTGGCCGAGGGCAAGCGGTTTATCATCGAGGATCTGGGCATCCATGTGCTTGATATTGCGCGGGCTTTGTTTGGCGATGCCACGCGGCTGGCGGCGACGACGCGGCGGATCAACCCGGCGATCAACGGCGAGGATGTGGCGACGATGCTGCTGACGCATCAGGGCGGGGCGACGAGTGTTGTCGATTGCTCCTATGCGACGCGGCGCGTGCCAGAGACGTTCCCCGAAAGCCTGATCGAGATTGACGGCAGCAAGGGTAGCTTGCGGCTGGAGGCGGGGTATCGGCTGATCGGGCCGCATGGGGTGGAAGATCTGACGCCGCCGCTGCTGCCTTGGGCCAGCAAACCGTGGCACAACATTCAGGAAAGCGTGTTGCTGATTCAGCGGCACTTTCTGGACTGCGTGGCGGCGGGAGTGCCGCCGGAAACCTCGGGCGCGGATAATCTGCAAACTTTGGCACTGGTTGAGGCCGCCTATCTTTCCGCCGCCGAGGCGCGGATGGTCGATGTGGCCCTGCTATGATCATCACCCATGGCGCGCTGCGTTTCGACTATGACGGCGGTGCGCTGCGGCGGATTTGTCTGAACGGGGTCGAGGTGATCCGGGGCATCGCTTATCTGGTGCGCGATCGCGACTGGGGCACGCTTGTGCCGCAGATCAGCGCGGAACTCATTGAGCCGACACGGATTTCCTATCGCGCGCGGTATGAAAGCCAAGGCGCTGCGCTGCTGGTTTCGGCAGTGATCGACTTTGCCGAGGGCTTGCAGTTTCACGCCGATGCGCAGGCGGAAGGGGATTTTGAGACCAACCGCGCGGGCTTTACCGTGCTGCATCCGATCACCGGGGTTGCGGGGGCAAACGTGCTGGTGGAGCATTGCGATGGCAGCCGGGTAGAGGCCGAATTCCCCCGGCTGATTGCACCGTGGCAACCGTTTCAAGACCTGCGAGCGCTGACGCACTGTCTGGGCGGTTGGCGGGTGCGCTGTCAGATGGACGGCGATGCGTTCGAGATGGAAGATCAGCGGCAATGGGGCGATGCCAGCTACAAGACCTATGTGCGCCCCCTCGCGCGGCCTTGGCCCTATCAGATTGCGGGCGGATCGGGCTTTCCGCAAGCGGTGCGGCTGGACTGGCAGGCGGTGGCGGACCCGACCCCGGTTGCCGCCAGCGAGCCCACGCGCGGGATATTTCCCCAGATGGCGCTGGTGATTACTGCTGACGAAGCCCGACAGGCAGCAAAACGCCCGGGCGATCTGGCAACGGTCGGACCGCAGCGGTTGCTTTGCCATTTCGACGCCACACAGCACGGGTTGGCGGAGTTGCAGGCCTTTGCCGCGCTGCAAACAGTCTATCCGGCGCAGTATGATCTGGAGTTGATTGCGCGCTGCGATGGCGATCTGGCGGCGGAATTCGCGGCCCATGCACAGGATGTGGCGCAGGCCGGGTTGCGGCTGGCTTCGGTGATGGTCTGCCCCTCGGTGGATCGGCAATCGACACCGCCAGGGTCGGCATGGCCGCCCTGCCCCCCTTTGGACGCAATCCATGCGGCGGCTCGGAACGCCTTTCCGGGCATTGTGCTGGGCGGCGGCATGGTCAGCTTCTTTCCCGAACTGAACCGCAAACGCCCCCCGGTGGCTGCGCTTGATTTCGTCAGCCACGGCCTTTGCCCAATCGTGCATGATGCCAGCGACGCAGGTGTGATGCAGACGCTGGAAGCGGTCAGCCATATCACCACCTCGGCCCGCGCCATCATTGGAGACAAACCTTACCGGCTGGGGCCATGCACGATTGCGATGCGGCAGAACCCCTATGGCGCGCGCGTGATCCCCAATCCGGCGCAGGGCCGGGTCTGCATGACCGACGATGACCCCCGCCACCGCAGCGCTTTCGGAGCGGCTTATGCGGTGGGGCTGGCGGCGGCGCTGGTGGGTTCGGGGGTGACGGTCTGGACTCCGGCAGGCCTTTACGGACCGCGCGGGGTGATGGATTGGCAGGGCCGAAGCTATCCACTGGCGCGGGTGCTGGCGGAACTGGCAGCGCGGGCCGAAACCGAGGTGACGGCAGAGCTGGTGCCGAATGTCTCGGCACGACTTTGTTTCGCAGGGGCAGAGATGACCACGAATCTTGCCACCTATGTGCGGACAGAGCTTGCCTGATGCGGCATTCTGCGCCTAATCCGAATTCAGTGGCGGTAGAGTGAGGGCGTGATGGTTTCGGAAAAAATCACTCGGCGCAAACTGTCGGATCAGGTGTTTGACCGGCTGCGGGCGATGATCCTGACTGGCGAACTGGCGGCAGGCGCGGTGGTGCCCTCGGAACGCGCGCTGATGGAGCGGTTTGGCGTCGGCCGCCCAGCGGTGCGCGAGGCCTTGCAGCAGATGCACACCATGGGCCTGATCAGCATCGCGCATGGCGAGCGCAGCCGGGTCAAGCCGCTGAACCCCAGCGCGGTGTTGGGGCAGGTTGACGCTGTGGCGCAACTGCTGCTTTCAGCCGAACCGGCAGCGCTGGCGCATCTGAAGGAAGCGCGGCGGATGTTTGAGGCCGGGATGGTGCGGCTTGCTACCGAACAGGCGACGCGGCAGGACGTGGCCGATCTGGAAGCCATCCTCGCGCAGCAGACCGCCTGTCTGGGCGACCCGGCTGCCTTTGTTGCCGCCGACGTCGCCTTTCACACCCGCATCGCCGCGATGACCGGCAATCCGATCATGCTGGCGGTTTCCGAGGCGATGCTGAAGTGGCTGTTCCAATACCACAGCGCCTTGCTGCATTGGTCAGGCAAGGAGAACGTGACGCTGCAAGAGCACGCCCGCATCTTGGCGCGCATTGCCGCCAAAGACGCCGATGGCGCAGTGGCGGCGATGCAGGCCCATATCGCGCGCTCAGCGGATGTAATCGGGCATCATGGCTGAGAGATTTCATCTTGGCGAAAATACTCCCGCCGGAGGCGTCCGCGATGTATGTCAGAAGCCTCCGGCGGGAGTATTTTCGCCAAGATGAAAAATTTTAGATAAACTTTATGGGATTAGCCTAGGGCCTTGGCGAATTCCGCGATGATCATGCTGGCGCTGACGGCTCCGGGGTCTTTGTGGCCCAAGCTGCGTTCTCCAAGCCGTGCGGCGCGGCCAAGGCTGGCTTGCATATTGGCCGTAGCATCTGCGCCGTTTTCGGCGGCGATCAGGATCTCGGGCCAGCTTGCACCGGACCTCGCGGCTTCGGCGGCGGGGGCCCAGGCGTCGAGCATGGTCTTTTGCCCCGGCTCCGCCTTGCCGCGATGGGCGATGCCTTCGGCCATTGCGGCGATCAGGGCGGGCGTTTCGGCGCGTGGCATGGCGGCGCGCGGACCAGCGGCTTTGGCAGCGCGCATCAGGGCGGTGGCGTAAAGCGGGCCGGATGAGGCCCCGACGGCGTTCAGGAAAGCCTTGGCGGCGGCGTTGAACTGGTCTTGCAGCGTCGGCAGGTTTGGCACGGCACGGGCTGCGGCCTGCATCCCCTGCTCCATCGCAATGCCGTGATCGGCATCACCGATCAGACCATCCAGCGCGCAGAGCGCGTCGCGCTCGGCAGCCATGCGGGCGGCAAGGGCGGTGAACAGATCGGTGCAGGTTTCGGTTGTGAAATCCATCGCTTAGCCCACCCGGAACATGGCGCAATCGCAGGGGTGATCCAGCATCTGGGTCAATTCGTCATCCAGATGCATCACGGTAATCGAGGCCCCGGCCATCTCCATCGAGGTGCAATAGGGGCCGACGAGGCTGCTATGGATCATCAGGTTTGCCGCAGCCAAACGCTCGGCTACGCGGGCGTAGAGGATGTAAAGCTCCATCAGCGGCGTCGATCCCAGCGAGTTCACCAGCACCGCGACCTTGGCCCCGGCGGGGGCGTTCATTTCGGCGAGGATGGCATCCATGATCTCATCCGCCACCGCATTGGCGGGTTTCAACGCGCCGCGCCGGATACCGGGTTCGCCGTGGATGCCCATGCCGATCTCCATCTCGCCGCTGGGCAGATCGAAGTTCAGGCGGCGGGTTTGCGGCAAGGAACAGGCGGACAGAGCGACGCCCATCGTATAGGTGCGGGCATTGGCGTGGCGGGCGATCCGTTCGACCTGATCCAGCGGCAGGGCCAGATCGGCGGCGGCACCGGCGGCTTTGAAGATAAAGACGTTGCCCGCCACGCCACGGCGTTTGGCGGGATCGGCAGAAGAGGCGATGTCGTCGGTGGTCAGCACAGTGCGGGCCTCGATGCCCTCCATCTCCAGCAGTTCAGTCGCCATGTCGAAATTCATCACGTCGCCGGCGTAGTTGCCATACATGAACAGCACCCCTGCCCCGCCATCAGCCGCCATCGCGGCATCGACGCAGGGCTGCGGCGGCGGGGAGGCAAAGACATTTCCCACCGCGCAGGCATCCGCCAAGCCCTTGCCGACAAAGCCCAAAAATGTCGGCTCATGCCCCGAGCCGCCACCGATCACCAGCGCCACCTTGCCCGGACGCGGGCCGTTTTGCGCCACCACAGCGCGAGGGGCGGCCAGCCGCAAATGCTTGGGATGCGCCGCCAGAACGCCCGCCAGCATTTCATCCACCGCCGCGTTGCCATCGTTGATCAGCTTTTGCGTCAGGCTCATCTCTGCCTCCGTTTGCGCCAGAATGGCGGCATTACCCTGATGAAACAAGCCCGGCCGAGGAGGAGGCCGGGCTTGAACAGCCTCGCGGATGAGAGCGCAGCCGCGACGCCGTGTGGGTTAAGAGTATTTCTTGTCCAAAGCGTCGATCGCATCGACATTGCTGGCCGAGCGGCCTGCCGGATCGAAGGTTTCCTTCAGGAAAGCATCGGCAATCGCTTTGGCGAGTTCTGGGCCGATCACCCGCGCGCCCATGGTGATGATCTGGGCGTTGTTCGACAGGGCCGCACGCTCGGCGGAATAAGTGTCATGCGTCAGCGCGGCGCGGATGCCCGGCACCTTGTTGGCGGCGATGCACACGCCAATGCCCGTGCCGCAGACCAGAATGGCGCGGTCGTATTTGCCCTGAAGCACTTCGTTTGCGACCCGGTCGGACAGGTTGGCGTAGAAAGCATCCGGGCCAGCCGAGGTGCGCGAGATTTCCGCGACCTCATGCGCGCCTTTCAGATGCTCTGCGAGGATCTTGGCAAGACCTTCGCCTGCGCTGTCTCCGGCGATTGCAAGTTTCATGGCGTTCCTTTCACAAAGTTGCGGCGACGCGGGCGAGGATGTCGAGATAACCCGCGACATTCCAAGCCGAGCGGCCAATGAACAGCCCGTCGACATGCGGGCAGGCGACAAGTTCGGCGGCATTGCCGGGATTGACCGAGCCGCCGTAAAGACAGGGGATGCGGCGGCCCAGAATCGACTCAGCCGTGGCGATGATCTCGGCCTGACGGGCATCGGCATAGTCAGAGGTGGCGGGAATACCATTCGCACCAATGGCCCAGACGGGCTCATAGGCCAGCAGGATTGGCGCGGATTTCTGCGCGGGGGTCAGCTTGCCCAAAGCCCCGGCAACTTGCGCGGCAAGGGTTTCGGTGGCTTTGCCCGCTTCGCGCTGCGCCAAGGTTTCACCGATGCAAATCAACGGGATAAGCCCGTGGCGCACGGCAGCTTCAACCTTCAGGCCGACGGTTTCATCGGTTTCGCCAAAGAATTCGCGGCGTTCGGAATGACCGAGTTCGACGATATCAAGGTTGCAATCCTTCAGCATCAGCGGGGAAATTTCACCCGTCCAAGCGCCGTCATCCGCCCAGTGCATGTTCTGCGCGCCAACCTTCACGTCGCTGTCCGACAGCGCCGCCTTGACCTCGCGCACGGCGGTAAACGGCGGAATCACAAAGCGCTGGATGCGGGGATCGCCCGCGCGCGGCAGGGCATTGGCGAAGGCCAAAGCCTCGGCCAATGTCTTGTTCATCTTAAAGCTGGTGCCGACCCAGACCTGTTTGCTCATGCGTTGTCTCCTGCAAGGCGCAGCGCGATTCCGGCCTGCGCCAAGGCGGCGCTGGCATCAGAATCGGGCTGGGCATCGGTGATGATGATGTCGAAATCGGAAAGTTCGGCCAGCACATGCAGGGCCTGGCGGCCAAAGCGCTGATGGTTGACCAAGAGGCAAGTCTTTGCAGCGCTGGCGATCATCGCCCGCTTGGCGCGCACCACGTTGTCATCCATGTGAAACGCAGCCGTGCCCTGCACCGCCGGGGTTGAGATAAACGCCAGATCGGCGCGCAGACGCGCAAGGGCTTCTTCGGTCACAACCCCGAAGAAACCATTGAATTTATAGGAATAAGCCCCACCCAGGGCGATCAGGGTGATGCCATGCTCGGCCCGCAGCGCGTCGATCACGGCGGCGTTGTTGGTGATCACCGTCAGGGGCCGCTTTTCGGTCAGCATCGCCCCCAGCACGGCAGCCATCGAGCCGTCGTTGATCATCACGGTCATGCCGGGTTCGACCAGTTGCAGCGCCGCGCGCGCCATCCGCGCCTTGGCGCTGCCATCCTGCCGCGCCCGAAAGCGGAAATCGGATTCAAACTGGGTGCCGGATTCCATCGTGGCCCCGCCGCGCATCTTGCGCAACAGGCCTTCGGATTCCAGATCATCCAGATCGCGGTGGATCGTCATCTTGGACACGGCAAAACGCTCGGCCAGATCATCCAGATCGACCGCGCGCTGGTCCACCAGCAGATCCATAATCGCCTGTTTGCGATCTTCGCGCTTCACCAGATTCCCCCCTTGCTTTGGCAATTTTTAGCATCACACCATCAAATTGAAAAGTGATTTATGTGATTTTGTTATTTTAACTTGTGATATTTTCTGACGTCCTGTAGTCATATTCGCAAGCCAATCCCATCGATTCCCGCAGAGGAGAGCGTGATGAAATTCTTTGTCGATACCGCCGTTGTCAGCGAAATTTCCGAGTTGAACGATTACGGCCTGTTGGATGGTGTCACCACCAACCCCAGCCTGATCGCGAAATCTGGCCGTGATTTCAAAGAGGTGATCGCAGAAATCTGCGCTTTGGTCGAAGGCCCTGTCTCGGCCGAGGTCGCCTCGATGGAATATGACGGCATGGTGGCTGAAGGTGAGCATCTGGCGAAGATCGCGAAAAACGTGGTGATCAAGCTGCCGTTGACCCTGGCCGGGCTGAAAGCGTGCCGCTATTTCACGCAAAAAGGTATCAAAACCAATGTGACGTTGTGCTTCACCGCCAATCAGGCGCTGCTCGCGGCGAAAGCGGGGGCGACCTATATTTCGCCGTTTCTGGGCCGGTTGGACGATATCAACATCGACGGCATGGATCTGATCCGCGACATCCGCGAGATTTACGACAACTACGGGTTTGAGACGCAGATCCTTGCGGCCTCGATCCGCAGCGCCAATCATGTGAAAGAGGCAGCCCTTGCCGGTGCCGATGTGGCGACGATTCCGCCCAGCATTATCAAGGGCTTGGCCAATCATGTGCTGACCGACAAGGGGCTTGAGCAATTCGCCAAAGACTGGGCGGCCACCGGCCAGACCATTCTGTAACACGCGCCAAGCCTTTGGCTTGGACGTGTGGCGATAGGCCGGGCGACCGTGGTGGGCCAACCCGGCCTCATTCTGTGGCGACCAGCGCGCGGGCGGTGGCCTCATCTGTGATCAAGCCGCGCAGGCTGTGGCTGGACAGCACGGCGCGGATCGCCTGCACCTTGTCCGGCCCACCCGCGATGGCGATGATGCGATCATCGGTTTCGGTCAGGCTGACCGCCAAAGTCCGCGCCGTCAGCGGGGTTTGCAGGATGCGACCAGCGCTATCAAAGAAATGACCCAGCATCTCACCCATCGCACCTGCGGCTTGTATCTCTTTGATTTCACGTGGCTCTATCATCCCCGACGCCACCAGTTGCGCATCAGCCTCGACGGTGCCGATGCCCACCAGTTTCAGCGTGGCACTCTGCGCCAGCGCGAACACTTCACCGACGCCACGCTGTGCCAGCAACACCTCACGGTCCTCGGCGGTGTTGGCGAAGAATGGCACCGGCATGACATAGGCGCGCGCGCCGGTGCGCTCGGCGATGCGGTGCATCACATCATGCGGATTGGCGGCGTAGTTGCGCGTCAGCCCGCCCAGAAGCGAGACGAATTTCAGATCAGGGGCTTCAATACGGGGCAGAAACCGCACCATCGCGGCCAAGGTACGACCATGGCCCAGCCCGATCACCGCGCGGCTGTCGAGATCAATCTGACGCCGCAGAAATCCCGCCGCCGCCATGCCAAGGGTTCGGATCGGCAGGCCCACCTCGTCAAGATCCGGGGCGACTTCGCAAAACTCCAGCCCGAACCGCGCCACCAAAGCGGTTTCCAAGGCGACACATTCGACGATATCGCCGTCGATGGTGACCTTCACCGCGCCTTCCGCCACCACCCGCGCAATCAGCCGATGCGCCTTGACCGAGGTGATGCCCAAACGGCTGGCGACGGCGGCCTGCGTCAGCCCGCCGATGTAATGCAGCCACGCGGCGCGAATGGCGAGCGATTGTTCAGGGTCCACCGCGCGGCTCATGCGGTGGCCATCAGAATCGCCAGATCAGACTGGCTGAGCCGCGCCGGATTGGCCTGCATCGATGACGACACCGCCGCAGCCTCGGCGGCCTGGTGCAGGTGCTGCGGGGTGAATCCCATCTGCGCAAGGCTGGGCAATCCGTGCTGGCGCGACCAACGCGCGAGCTGCGGCAAGGCATCTTCGTATGTCGTGTCAAAGGCTTCCGCGATCCAGCCAATCACCTGACGGATGCGGCTATCGTCCTGCACCCGCGCGGCGTTCATCGCCAAACCATGCGGCAACAGCGCGCCACAGATCGCGCCATGCGGGGCGGGCAACAAACCGCCAAGCGGCCCCGCCAGCCCGTGAACCACGCCCAAACCCGCATTGGCCAGCGCCAACCCACCGCAGAGGCTGACCCAAGCCATATCGTCGCGCGCCTGCGTGTCTTCATTTACCATCAACTGCCGCAGCGCGCGCAGGCCCAGCGGGATCGCATCGCGGCACAAGGCATCGGTCAGGCGGTTGGCGCGGGTGCAGATGTAGGGCTCGATCACTTGGGTGATCGCATCCAGACCCGAGGCGAGCGTGATGGATTTCGGCGTGTAATCGGTCAGCGCCGGGTCGATGATCGCGAGCGCGGGCAGCATGCGTTTGTCGCGCAGGCTGACCTTGCGCTGATGGGCGGGGCTGCCGATCACCGCGTTGCGCGTCACCTCTGCGCCGGTGCCTGCGGTGGTGGGGATGGCGACAAACGGCAGTGGCGGATGATCCAGCGGCAGAGATTTTCCAATAACTTCAAGGTGATCGATCAAGGGCCGGGTGGCGGGCAGCATCGCCGCCACCGCCTTGCCCGCATCCAGCACAGCGCCGCCACCCAAGGCAACCACCACCTGCGCGCCCTGTGCGGCCAAGGTTGCAGCCTCAATCATTGCCACGTCAGGCTCGCCTTGCACCACAAAGCGGGTCACGTCGCAGCCCTGCTCTGCCAAGGCCGTGGCCAGCCAATCGGCGCGTGCGGGATTGCCGTGCAGCAGGAAAACCCGCACGCCCAAAGCCTTGATCCGGCCCGCCGCTTGACCGCCCTGCCCGCGCCCGAACAGGATTTCTGTGGCCGTCAGGAAGGCGAAGGGGGGCATGGCGGTCTCCTCAGATGTGCAGATCGTTCACGCCGCTGTTAATATGCGGCGCCCAGAATGCAATGCTTTCGGCGATTTGCGCGATCACCTCGCGGTCGTTCGGATCACGCTCTTTGAACGAGAGCTCCAGGCAGATTTCATTGTCCACCGCCCCACCCTCGGCAAAGGCCGTGAGCAAGGGTTCGGGGTGAATCCGGCCCTTGGCGTTGAAAGCGGCGGTAAAGGGGCGATGGCCGCCCTTATCCATAAGGCTTTGCTTGATATGAATAATCGGCGAAACTTTTGGCACCGCCCGCGCCCAGGCGTAGGGATCAACATCATCGGGGTTCGGGCTGGTCAGATCGCCGTGATCAATGTCGGCCATCATCCACATCGGCACCGCCATGTTCGCAGCCGTCAGCCGGGTTTGCAGAGCCATGGCCGAGGCGATGGTCTCGCCAAACTCGCGCCCGATACTCATCGGCTCCCAGAACACATAGGACAGGCCCGCCGCTTTGGCGTGTTCGGCAACCTCGGCCCAAGCGTCGATGGCGATCTGGATCAGGTTTTCGCGCCGGATGGGATCGTCGAAATCCTGATAGGTGAAGATCGCAAACTGCGTGCCCACGCTCGTGCCGCCCAGATCGGCGGTGATATCGGCGAAGGTCTTGAACCAGTCGATATAATAGCGGCGCACGTCGCGGTCGGGGTGGCCGAAATGGTTCAGCCGACCATAAGGCCCGGTCATGCCCGAGGTGACGCGCACCCCGGTGCGCTGCATGGCGGCGTTCATAGCGCGCGTCAAACGGCGGATCACTGGCGCGGGCCAGCTTGGGTTGATGAACTCATGCGTCAGTTGCAGATCGCGGATGCGCAGGTCGCGTGCGACGGTGTCGATCAGATCAACCAGGTCGGCAAAACGGTTCACCAGCGGGTTGGTGTTCAGCGAAAGGGTTAACATCCTAAACCACCTGCTCCATCCACGCCGTGAAGGCGGCCCGCTGATCGGCGCTGAGATGCAGATTGTGCTTGGTGCGCCGGGTCAGGATATCTTCCGCCGTCTGCGCCCATTCGCGGGTGATCAGATAGCGGGCCTCGGCTTCATACAGATCGCCGCCGAAATGCTGGCCCAAGCCATCCAGCCCCTTCGCCTGCCCGACCAGATCGCGGGTGCGCGCGCCGTAGTGGCGGCCATAATGTGCGATCAGGCTGCGCGGCATCCATGGGTAGGCTTGGCGCAAGTCATTGGCAAAGCTTTCATAATCTGCATTCGGCATCTCACCCCCCGGCAGTTTTGCTGCGGCCGTCCAATCTGGACCCATCTGTGGAAAGATCGCTTTCAAGCGGTGCAGACCACGCTCGGCCAGCTCGCGGAAGGTGGTGATCTTGCCGCCGAACACGTTCAGCAAGGGCGCACCGCCGGTTTCATCCAGATCGAACACATAGTCGCGGGTGACGGCCGAGGGGTTGCCCTTGCCATCGTCAAACAGCGGGCGAACGCCGGAGAAGTGATGCACCACATCGGCGCGACGCAGCTTTTGCTTGAAGTAACGGTTAACGGCGGCGATCAGATATTCGATCTCGACCTCACTCGCCTGCACTTCCTCGGCGCGACCTTCATAGGCGACATCGGTGGTGCCGATCAGCGCCTTGTCGCCTTCATAGGGGTTGATGAAAATCACCCGCTTGTCGTGGTTTTGCACAAGGTAAGCATGATCCCCCGACCAGAATTTCGGCACGATGATATGGCTGCCCTTGACCAGCCGCACGTTGCGGGTCGAGTTCGAACCGGCCACCCGCGTCACCACATCCGTCACCCAAGGCCCAGCGGCATTGACGACGCATTTGGCCCGAAACTGGCGGGTTTCGCCGTTCTGATCGGTGGTTTCCACCAGCCAGCCGCCGTTTTCACGCCGCGCGCTGGTGCAAGCGGTGCGGGTCAGCACTTGCGCGCCCTTTTCCGCCGCATCCAGCGCGTTTAGCACCACCAGCCGCGCATCATCCACCCAGCAATCGGAATATTCAAAGCCGCGTTTGTATTGATCCATGATCGGCGCGCCTTGTGGGTCGCGGCGCAGATCCAGCGTGCGGGTGCCGGGCAGTTTCTTGCGCCCGCCGAGGTGATCATACAGGAACAGCCCCAGCCGCACTAGCCACGCGGGGCGATCGGTGGGTGAATGTGGCAGCACAAAGCGCATCGGCCAGATGATATGCGGGGCGGCGTTCAGCAGCACCTCGCGCTCGATAAGCGCTTCGCGCACAAGGCGAAATTCGTAATATTCCAGATAGCGCAGACCGCCATGCACCAGCTTGCCGGACCGGCTGGAGGTGCCCTGCGCCAGATCGTCTTTCTCGCACAAAACCACCGACAGGCCCCGCCCCGCCGCATCACGCGCAAGCCCCGCGCCGTTGATGCCGCCGCCGATCACGAACAGATCAACAGAGATAGGGTCAGAAAAACTATCGTTAGAATTTCTAAGCTGAGATTTGCTAAGGGGCACTTTTTTATCCTTTGGCATGACGGCTGGCGGCAAGGCCCGACCAAGCAGCGGTCAGGCCCTCGCGCGCGGATTTATAGGCGGGATAGGTCTGCGCATAGGTGGCGCTCAGACCCGGATCGGGGGCCTCGGCGGTGCCCAGCAGCGGCGTGACCCACTCAGCAATGCAAGCATCCATCGTCGGATAAGCGCCAATCGCAACCGCCGACATCATCGCGGCGGCGGCGGCACCGGCCTCTTCGCGGGCGGAAACGCGCACCGGGGCGCCGACCGCAGCAGACAGCACGCCGCGCAGACCTTTCGAGCGCGCAGCCCCGCCTGTCAGCCGTAATTCCAAGGGCTTAGCCCCCATGGCAGCATAACAATCGCGGGTCGCCATGCCCAAACCCTCGACCACCGCGCGCAGAAGATCGGCGAAACGGTGGTTGAAATTCAGCCCGACAAAGCCCGCGCGGGCATCGGCGTTGACAAACGGCCCACGCTCGCCCGCTTCGGAGATATAGGGGTGATAGAGCAAAGCGCCGGGTTTGCTGGCCGCGAGCCAGCTTTCGATCAGCGGCACCAGATCGGCGTGTTTGGTGGGGCGGCCAAAGTCTGACATCAGGTCAGCGGCCATCCGCAGCACCCAGTCGATGTTCAGCGTGGCGGCCATATTGGTCTGGACCTGCGTCACCATCCCTAGCACCGGCAGGCAGATCACATAACCGGTGCCCTCGGCATTCAGATGCACGCCCTCCACCGGGGTCGCGCGCATATGCACGCCGGTCGATCCCACCGTCGAACAGGCCGCCCCCGGCGTGCCGGTATGCACCCCGGCCCCCAGCGCCGTCATCACCATATCGACGAAACCAAGGCTCACCGGCGTGCCCGCGCGCAGGCCTGTTGCGGCGGCGGCCTCGGCACTCAACGGATGGGTGGTTTCGGTGCCGTCAATGATCTGCGGCAGCAGGTGGCGGCGATGGCTTAGGCCCAAAGCCGCGATCACGTGATCGTCATACGCGCGGTGGCGGAAATTGCCGAAGGTAAAGCTGGCCTCGGAAGGATCGGTGGCGCGCACCCCGGTCAGGTTCAGATAAATCCAGTCTTTACAATGCAAGACCACTTCGGCGGCATCCAGAAGTGCGGGATGGAAACGATCCATATGTGCCATCTGCGTGCCCTGCTGGCAGGTGTTCAGCCCGGTGCCCGTCGCCTCAAACCGGGCGCGGTTGGCGGGGCTTGCAGCGAGGCGCGCAACAGTGGGTGCGGCTCGGGCATCCAGCCACAGCCAGGCATCGGCGACGGGCGCGTTGCCCGCGCCGACCAACCAGGTGCCATCGCCCTGTGCCGTGACCGAGATCGCCGCCGTGCGCGCGGCCAGATCGGGCACCTTTTCGGCCAGACCACGCAGCGCCGCAACGCAATCGGCCCAGGTCCGCGCAAGGCTTTGAGTTGCGGCACCGTCGGCCCCGGTTGCATAGCTGTTGGGCACGGCAAAGGCGGCGATCTGCACGCCCTGCAAGGTAAACGCCACCGCCTTGACCACCGAAGTGCCCGCATCGATGCCGATCAAAAGCTCTGCCATCGCCCCCCCTTTGTCCGCGCCGAAAGCTGGCCCTGCGGTCAAATCCCACTTATCACAGAAAGATAACACGGGAAGTGAATTATTTTTCTGACATCGTAATTTCTTTCAGATAAACTGACCTCTGTCAACCAAAGCCGCCGCCAGAACATTAGATGCGCCGTCGCCGCACGAACGCGATCAGTCGCCGCAGGCAGTTTTGAGAGACCATATCGAAGGTATCCTGACTAATATATTTACTTATCAAGATATTATACAAAAATTTCACACCCGGGTCCTACCGACTTCCGCCGCACCGCAGCGAATTTCGCGGGCGCAGAAATGGGGAGAGACTCGATATGACCAGTGCCTTTCGTGATCGCAGGCGCGCGCTCAGCCGATCCCATGCCTGCAAAAGACTCGATTGACAGGTTGCCAAACTTATAACATGTTGGTCACAGTTGATACCATAACTCTATCACGGTTATGGATGCACGACAGCCAAAGCGGTACAGCGGGAGGAACGCGCTGCGCCGTTTGGCAGAAGGGGGGGAGCCATGCTGACCACGCAGACGCCATGCGGCACGATGCGGTGCTTGCACATGTTGCAAGTGCATCCCCGCGCCCGCGCATCCGCCGTTAACTTTAAGGTCGATGTGCCATGAGCCAACTGCCCGACACCGCCGCCCCATCGCCGCAACCGCGCTTGCGCCGTGCGCAGATCATCACCGCCGCCGTCATCGTGGCGGTGCTGGGCGCGATTGCGCTGGATACGACGGTGGTGCGGATCGGCTCGGAAGCCGATGTGCGCGCGGCGAAATTCTCGCCCGAGGCTTATGGGGTGGAAACCTTCCCGAAAGTGCAGGCCAATATCACCACCCGCGCGGTGGATGCGGTGGAACTGGCCAATGCGATTGCGGCTGACCCGAAAGCCGCCGAGACGAAATATAGCGTCGGCGGCGTCTATCCCGTCAAGCTGCAAGGCATTGTTGGTGAAGGCAAATCCGGCATCTATTATGTTGACGTGGCAAATCTGCCATCACCGCTCCGCCTGCGTGTGCAGACGGGGCCAGCAATCAATGGCACTGAATTGCGCGACGCATCGGGTGAGATCACTTTTAGCCAATTCACCAACCAGATCGAGTATCAGGACGCAGGCTCTGCTCTGAACAAGGAAATGAAAAAGCTGGTGCTGGATGACATCGACAACGCGGCGCTGACTGGGAAAACCGTGACGGTGGTGGGGGCGTTCAAGTTGGTCAATCCGAAGAACTGGCTGATCACCCCAGTTGCACTGGAGGTGAAATGACCGCAGCTCCTGTTCTTTCTGCACGCAATATCGCCAAATCCTACGGCAATATTCACGCGCTGAAGGGGGTGAATTTTGACATTCACCCCGGTCAGGTCACCACCTTGTTCGGTGAAAATGGTGCCGGCAAATCGACGCTGATGAAGATCCTGTCGGG
Organism: Cypionkella sinensis; assembly: GCF_042646385.1. Classification (NCBI taxonomy): domain Bacteria; kingdom Pseudomonadati; phylum Pseudomonadota; class Alphaproteobacteria; order Rhodobacterales; family Paracoccaceae; genus Cypionkella; species Cypionkella sinensis. The sequence continues at coordinate 1,490,136 of NZ_JBHRTO010000001.1, forward strand.
CGTGGTGCAACCGACCTCGGGCGAGATCGTGCTGGATGGCGCGCCTGTCAGCTTTGCCAATTCCACAGATGCGCGCAATCAGGGAATTTCTATTATTCACCAGGAACTTAGCCTCGCCACCAATATGAATGTGCGCGACAATATCTTCATGGGGCGCGAGATCATGACCCGGGCGGGCGTTGATTTCGCCGAGGAAGAACGCCAGACCCGCGCCTTGCTGGCCGAGCTTGAGGAAGACATTGATCCGCTGACTCCGGTAGAAGAATTGCGGCTGGGCCAGCAGCAGATCGTCGAGATCGCCCGCGCTCTGTCGGTGAACAGCCGCATCCTGATCATGGACGAACCCACCTCAGCCCTGTCGGCCACCGAGGTCGAAGTGCTGTTCAAGGTGATACGCGATCTGACCGCGCGAGGCGTGTCGATTGTCTATATCTCGCACCATCTGGAAGAAGCGTTGCAGATCACCCATCACGCAGTGGTTCTGCGCGATGGCGCTATGACCGCCTATGCAGAGCGCGCCGAGATTGATCTGGAATGGATCGTGCGCAACATGGTCGGCGAGAATTTCGACCTCGGCTCTCCCCCCACAGGTTACAATATGGGCGCAACCGCGCTGGCCATTGAGAACCTGTCGGTGCCGGATGCAGCGGGCGTCGGGTTTTCGGTGGTGGATCGGTTGAGCCTGTCGGTGAAATCCGGGGAAATCGTTTGTATTTATGGACTTATGGGCGCGGGCCGCACAGAGCTGCTGGAATGTGTCGCAGGCAGGCTGGCCGCGTCGGGCGGGCAGGTCAAGCTGCTAGGCCGCGATGTGGCGGGGCTGACCATCGCGCAGCGCATCGCCAAAGGGCTGGTTCTGGTGCCGGAAGATCGCCAGCGCGACGGGCTGGTGCAGACCATGTCTGTCGGGCAGAATCTGTCGCTGGCCAGTATCGGGGCCTTCACCAAGGGCCTGTTCACTTCCCGCCGCGCCGAGGCCGCTGTGGTGGCCGATGCCATCCGCACGGTGACAGTGAAAACTGATGCAAGCGGCACCGCCCCTATCGGAGCGCTGTCGGGCGGCAATCAGCAAAAGGTGGTGATCGGCAAGATGCTGGCCACGCATCCATCGGTGATCCTGCTGGATGAACCGTCACGCGGCATCGACATTGGCGCCAAGGCCGAGGTGTTCCGCCTGCTCGCCGAAGGTGCGAAACGCGGGCTGGCGGTGATTTACTCCACCTCGGAAGTCGGTGAGTGCCTGTCGATCGCGCATCGCATCATCGTCATGCACCGCGGCCGGATTTCAGCCGAGTTCGACCATACCGCCAGTAAAGAAAAGATCATGGCCGCCTCTGGCGAAGCCGTGGCCCACTAGGAGAAGCCCATGTCCTCGACCGCTAAACCTGACGTGAAACAAGGGTTTGACCCGATTGCCCTGTTGCTGGAGGGCCGTGCATTTTTCGCGCTGATCGCCATCATCGTGGTGTTCTCGCTGCTGTCACCGCATTATCTGTCGGTGGCGAACTTTCTGGTCATGGCCAGCCATGTGGCGATCTATGGCATCCTTGCCATTGGCATGCTGCTGGTGATACTGAACGGCGGGATTGACCTCTCTGTCGGCTCGACCCTTGGGCTGGCGGGCTGTATCGCGGGCTTTCTGATGCAGGGCGTGCAGATCGAGGCGGCGGGGGTGATCCTATATCCGCCGGTCTGGGCGGTGGTGGTGCTGACCTGTGTCGCAGGCGCGCTGGTGGGCTTTGTCAACGGCGCGCTGGTGGCCTGGTTCAAAGTGCCGGCCTTTGTCGCCTCGCTGGGGGTGATGTATGTGGCGCGCGGCATAGCACTTTTGATGACCAACGGCCTGACCTTCAACAATCTGGGCGGCAAGGCGGAACTTGGCAATCTCGGCTTCAACTGGCTGGGCTTCAACCGCTTGGGCGGCGTGCCGATTGGCGTGCTGGTGCTGGCAACGCTGGCGATCCTGGCAGGCCTGATGCTATCACGCACCGCTTTTGGCCGCTGGCTTTACGCCTCGGGCGGCAATGCGCGGGCGGCAGAATTGTCGGGCGTGCCAGTCAAGCGGGTGCAGATCACCGTCTATGTGCTGTCGGGCATCTGCGCCGCCATCGCGGGGCTCGTGCTGTCCTCGCAATTGACCAGCGCCGGGCCGACTGCAGGCACCACCTATGAGTTGACCGCCATTGCCGCAGTGGTGATCGGCGGGGCCGCCCTGACCGGCGGCCGGGGCACTATTCGTGGCACCATGCTGGGCGCGTTCGTGATCGGCTTTCTGTCCGATGGCCTCGTGATCATCGGCGTGTCGTCCTACTGGCAGACCGTGTTCACCGGGGCGGTGATCGTCCTCGCGGTGCTGCTGAACTCGATCCAATACAAGCCGAAGGCGAAAGCCACGGCGTAACCCCCTTCGCCGCAGCGGTCGCTATCCGCTGCGGAAAGACCCGGCCAAACCATTGGCAACCCAAGACGAAATCAACCAAGGGAGAGAGACTATGTTCACCATGACCAAGCGCGCGCTGCTCGCCGCCGTCGCCATCAACGCCCTGCTTGCAGGCACCGCGATGGCCGATGGCCTGATCAGCATCATCGTCAACGATCCGGCTAACCCCTACTGGAAAACCGAAGGCGACGTGGCGGCTGCCACCGCTGAAAGCCTCGGCTACACCGCTGCAGTGTCGGCACACAAGGGCGACACCAACGCGGAATCGACGATGATCGACACCGCGATCACCAACAAATCCGTTGCCATCATCCTTGACCCAGCAAACGCCGACGGCTCGGTTGGCGCTGTGCAAAAGGCCGTCGATGCAGGCATCCCGGTGTTTCTGGTGAACGCCGAGATCAACAAAGAGGGTCTGGCCAAAGCGCAACTCGTGTCCAACAACGCACAAGGGGCTGCTTTGGGCGCGCAGCAATGGGTGACGGCTGTCGGCGAGACCGGAAAATATGCCGAACTGTTCGGCAACCCGGCAGACAACAACGCCGCGACCCGTTCGAACGGCTATGAAACCGTGCTGCAGCAATACCCCGATCTGGTGAAAGCTGCCAAAGAAGTCGCCGACTGGGATCGCACCAAGGGTCACGACAAGATGCAGTCGATCCTGCAAGCCAATCCCGACATCATCGGCGTGATCGCTGGCAATGACGAGATGGCCTTGGGCGCGATTGCGGCGCTGAAAGAGGCTGGCAAGCTGGACGGCGTCAAGGTTGGCGGCTTCGACGGCTCGCCGGATGCAGTGGCTGCGATCACTGCAGGCGAGATGCAATACACCGTGCTGCAACCCGTCGCCGTGTTCTCGGCTGAGGCCGTCAAGCAAGCCGACAGCTTCATCAAGACCGGCGCCACGGGTGCCGCGACCGAAAAGCAGTTGTTCGATTGCCTGCTGATCACCAAGGACAACGTGGACAAATACACCGGCCCGTTCACCCTGTCGCAATAATCTGACCTTGGGGGGCGCTGGCAACGGCGCCCCTTGCTTTTCGACATCTGAGCGGCATCATGCGACGAAAAGGGGGCGAAAATGACTGAAATGAAACCGCCCTCTGGCCTGACACCCGCGCAACTGCCAGCCGACAGCCGCCATGCCCGCCAGCTCGCCCGCCGCCAGTTGATCACCGAAGCGGTGATGGCCGAAGGCTCGATGCGGATCGAGGATCTGGTGGATCGGTTCGGCATTTCCCTGATGACCGCACACCGCGATCTGGATGAATTGGTCGCGCGCGGCCTGTTGCGCAAGGCGCGCGGCATCGTCTCGGCAGCGCCCACCAGCCTGATCGAAGCCTCGGACGTTTACCGCTTTTCCCGCCAATCGACCGAGAAACGCGCCCTTGCCGCCGCTGCGATGCAGTTTGTTGAACCCGGTCAGGCGGTGTTTTTCGACGATTCCACCACCGTCCTGCAAATGGCCGCCCACCTGCCTGCCAAGGTGCCGCTGACCGCGATCACCAACTCTTTGATCCTGATGAACGAGTTGAACGGCATCCGTGATCTGACCTTGCTGGGGTTGGGAGGGCAGTTGCATAACTGGTGCAACGCCTTCATGGGCCGGATGACCACCAATGAAATCAAGCGCTTGCGGGCGGATACTTTGTTTCTGTCGATGCCTGCGATCACCGATGACATCGTGTTCCACCAATCACCAGAGATGGTGGAAACAAAACGCGCGATGTTTGATAGCGCCCAGCGCCGCATCCTGCTGGCCGATCACACCAAATTTGGCCGCCGGGCCTTGCACGCTTTTGCCGATCTGACCGAGTTTGACGTGGTAATCGTCGATCAGGCCACCGACGCCGCCCATATCAGGCGGATGCGCGCCAAGGGCATCAATGTGGTGATCGCGTCCGAAAGCGTGGCGCGGGTTGAGGCAGAGGCCGAAGCGGATTAATTGTAACACCACTATCCGTTAAATTAACGCCATGATATGTTCACTTTATCAGATTCGCACGACAGCGATTTGCGGTTTGCGCTTTATTTGGTGAACCAGATACGCGCGAAACACTCTGGCGAAAGGGTAAAGCATGACCAGCATCCTGGGCATCGACAACGGATTGACTGTCACCAAAGCGGTGATCTTTGATGCCAGCGGCCAGCAACTCGCCGTCGCGCGCCGCCGCATCCCGCAGCTTTTGCCCGAACCCCACCACGTTGAACGCGATATGGAGGGACTGTGGCGCGCCACCGCCGAGGCGATCGCACAAGCGATCCAAGCCTCTGGCCGCCCCGCCAGCGATATCGTCGCCGTTGCAGCTACAGCACATGGTGATGGGCTATATCTGCTGGATCACGACCGCCGCCCCTTGGGCAATGGCATCCTGTCGCTGGATGGCCGCGCCGGGGCAATCTGTGATCGTTGGCGTGACCGCGCCGATGCTGCGCTGAAACTGACCGGCCAGATCCCGCCCGCCTGTTCACCCGCTGCTCTGCTCGCTTGGGTGCGCGACAATGAACCCGATCGTTTCGCCCAGATCGGCACCGTTCTGGCCTGCAAGGATTGGCTGCGCTTTTGTCTGACCGGCAGCATCGGCACCGACCGCACTGAAGCCTCCACCGCCTTCACCGATGTGCAGACGCAGGACTATACCCTTGAAGCACTGCAACTTTTCGATCTGGAAAACGTCGCCCACGCCCTGCCCGACATCGCCGGATCGGCCGAGATCATCGGCGCAATCACCCCCGAAGCCGCCCGCCTGACCGGGCTTGTCGCGGGCACCCCGGTGGCCGCTGGCCTGCATGACGTGACCGCTTCGGCCTTGGGGATTGGCGGCCATGCCGAAGGGGTGGTTGCCATTGTCGCAGGCACCTATTCGATCAACGAAGTGGTTTCGACCGCGCCGCAGACCGATCCGCGCTGGCTTTGCCGCAATGCCATTCTGCCGGGTCAATGGAACAACATGGCGCTGTCGCCCGCCTCTGCCGCGAATTACGATTGGTTCATCGAGACCCTGTGCCAAGCCGAAATCAAAGCTGCCGAGTCTGCGGGCCAGTCGATCCACGCAGCCCTTGCCGCCGAAATCGACGCCGCCTTGCAGAAGCCGAGCACCTTGATTTTCCACCCCTATCTGTATGGCTCGCCCTTTGGCCCGCAGGCCAGCGCCAGCTTTATCGGCTTGCGCGGCTGGCACAATCGCGGCGACATGCTGCGCGCGGTGTTGGAGGGCATCGTGTTCAACCACCGCGTCCATATTGATGCATTGCGCGCAGGTTTCCCGGTGAAGGAGGCTCGCTTGACCGGCGGCGTTGCCCGCAATCCGGCCTTCGCGCAGATGTTCTCTAATATCCTTAACATGCCCGTCACCACCAGCCAAACCGAGGAAGCCGCCGCTTGGGGCGCTGCCCTTTGTGCAGGTGCTGCGGTGGGGTTGTTCGCAAGCCCTCTGCACGATCCGCGCGATCTGTCCAAGCTTGGCCAGACCTACACCCCCGACCCCGCCCGCGCCGCTGCTTATGAAAAACGCTTTCAACTCTACAGCAAGATCGCCGCCACCCTGGCCCCGCTCTGGCCCGAAATCGATGCGCTGGTGCCATGACGCCCGAAACCCGCCGCGAAGAAATCGCCGCTTATGTCTTGCAACAGGGCGAGGCGCGGATCGACGATCTGGTGCAGCGCTTTGGCGTATCGCGCATGACCATCCACCGCCATATCGACCAGTTGGCGCAAGCGGGACTGCTGCGCAAACTGCACGGCGCGGTCAGCGCTTTGCCCTCTGGCGTCTATGAAAGCCTGTTTCGCTATCGCCAAACCGTTGCCAGCGCAGAGAAATCCGCCCTTGGCCGCGCCGCGCTTAGCTATATCGAACCCGGCCAAGTGGTGATGATCGACGATTCCAGCACCACCCACGCGCTTGCAAACCTGTTGCCCGATATCGCGCCGCTGACGGTGATCACCAATTCCCTCGCCAGCATCCAAAGCCTGACCGGGACCGAGGATATCACCCTGATCGGCCTTGGCGGCCAGTATCATCCGACCTACAACGCCTTCATCGGCCATTTGTGCGAAAACGCCCTGCCCGGCTTGCGCGCCAATGTGTTGATCTGTTCTGCCTCGGCTGCGCAAAACGGCACGGCCTATATTCAGGACGCGCAAGTCACCCGCGTAAAGCAGGCGATGATGGCAAGCGCCAACAAACGCATCCTGTTGCTGAACCACGAAAAATTCGGTCGCAGCGCGTTGCACGCGCTCGCCCCCCTCACCGCCTTTGACGCCGTGCTAACCGGCACCGCCCTGCCCGCCGCCGAAGCCGAAGCCCTTACTTCTGCCGGCGTACGGCTGCATCTGATCGAAACGGAAACCGCATGACCCACGACTCCCGCCTGCAAGACCTGTGCGAAAACGGCATTGACGTGTTGATCCTTGGCGCAGGCATCAACGGCGCGGGCCTATTCCGCGATCTGGCCGAGCAGGGCCTAAGGGTGCTGTTGGTGGAAAAGGGCGATTTCGGCGGTGGCACCTCGGCCGCACCCTCGCGGATGATCCATGGCGGCTTGAAATACCTTGAAACCGGAGAATTCCGTCTGGTCGCGCAATCCACCCTTGAACGCAACCTGCTGTTGCGCAACGCCCCGCATGCCGTCACACCCCTGCCAACCCTGATTCCGATTTTCTCTTGGACCAAGGGGGTTTGGGCGGCTTTGCGCACCTTGTTCGGATCAACCACCGCCGCGCGCAGCCGAGGGGCTTTGCTGCTGAAAGTGGGCCTGTCGATCTACGATTATTACGGGAGCCGCGCCAATGTGATGCCGCGCCACAAGATGAAATCCCGCGCCAAGACCCTAGCCGAATTTCCGCAAATGACCCCGCGCATCGTGGCTTCCGGCCTTTACTATGATGCCAAGATCGCGGGGCCAGAGCGTTTGGTCTGGGAACTATGCGCCGATGGCATGGCCGCCAATCCGCAAGCCTTGGCGCTGAACTACACCCAGATCAGCGGCCACGCTGGCCCAGAAATCACTTTCACCCGCGAGGATAGCAGCAGCTTCACCACCAAGCCAAAGCTGGTGATCAACGCCGCTGGCCCGTGGATTGACCGGGTAAATGCCGCCTTGGGCGAACAGACCAAGCTGATCGGCGGCACCAAAGGCTCGCATATCCTGCTAGATCATCCGCAGCTTCTGGCGATGCTGAACGGCCAGATGATCTATTTTGAGGCCGACGATGGCCGCATCCTGCTGGTTTACGACTACTTGGGCCGCGCGCTCGTCGGTTCCACAGATATCAAAGCCGCCGACCCCGAAAACGTGCGCTGCGAGGATGACGAGATCGCCTATTTCCTGACCAGCTTGCGCGCCCTGCTGCCCGGATTGCCCTTTGATCACAGCCATATCATCTATGCCTATTCCGGCATCCGCCCGCTGCCCGCCTCGGATGCCGCCACCCCCGGCCTGATCAGCCGCGACCATTCCGCGCCGGTGCAAGAGCCGACCGCCCAGCGCCCCTATCCGATCATCTCGCTGGTGGGCGGTAAATGGACCACCTTTCGCGGCTTTGCCGAGGAGGTCGCCGATACCTGCCTTGCCCGCCTTGGCCAGCCCCGCCGCATTAGCACGCGCGCGTTGGGTATCGGCGGCGGCAAGGGCTATCCTGCTGATCCCACGGCCAAATCTCGCATGATCGCCGATGCCGCCGCACGTGGTGGCTTGAACCTGGCCCGCGCCGAGGCGCTGTTTGCCCGCTACGGCACCAGTCTGAATGACCTTATCGCGCATGAGTCCAGCCATTCGGACACCATCCGGTTGCCGCACGCCAATGCCTACAGTGCGCTGGAAATTGATTGGCTGGCGCGTCGCGAGGCCGTCGAACACCTGTCGGACCTCGTGCTACGCCGCACCACCTTGGCCGTGACCGGCGCGATCAATGCAGCCGATCTCGATGCAATTGCCGCCATCATCGCTACCGCAAAAGGCTGGACGGCCGAGCGCACCACGGCAGAGATTGCCCACCTCACTTCCCATCTCGCCCACATCAACCGCCAAGCGCTGACGCCATGAAACCGCAGCCCCACACCCTGCTGCGGTTTTACTTCGGCGGCCTGAAACTCGGCCCCGGCAAGGTGCAACTGCTGGAGTTGATCCGCGACACCGGCTCGATCTCTGCCGCAGGCCGCGCGATGGAGATGAGCTACAAGCGCGCGTGGATGCTGGTCGAAGAAATGAACGCCGCCTTCACGGCCCCGCTTGTCAGCAGCGCGCGCGGCGGTGCCAAAGGCGGCGGCGCGCATGTCACCGAGGCGGGGCTGGCGGTGATCACTGCCTATCGCGCGGCTGAAGCCGCCAGCGCGCAGGCCACCGCCGCGCATGTCGCAACGCTGCAAGGCCTGCTCTCCGATATTTCCGAACAGAAATAACGCTTGCGCCCCGCACCGCCGTCGATATGTTCGCCAGAACATATCAATGGAGGCCCCATGCTCACCCGTCGCCACGCCCTGACCGCCGCCTTGCTCGCCAGCCTTGCCCTGCCCGCCAGCGCGCAAGCCGAAGAAATCACCGTTTTCGCCGCCGCATCCTTGAAAAATGCGCTGGATACCATCGCCGCCGATTGGCAAAAAGAAACTGGCAATACCGTGATGATTTCTTATGAAAGCACTGCAAAACTGGCAAAGCAGATTGAGCAAGGCGCGCCTGCCGATCTGTTCATCTCGGCGTCGAAAAAGTGGATGGACACGCTTTCGGAAGAAGAGCTGATCAAGGATGACACGCGCCACAACTTGCTGGGCAACACGCTGGTGCTTGTAGCATCTGGCAAGGCCGCCCCGGTTGAGATCAGCAAAGATCTTGATCTGAAAGGCCTTCTCGGCGATGGCAAGCTGGCGATGGGCACTGTCGATTCCGTCCCCGCTGGCCAATACGGCAAGGAAGCCTTGGAAAACCTTGGCCTGTGGTCCAGCATCGAGGCCAATGTTGCGCAATCCGATAACGTTCGCGCCGCACTTGCGATGGTGGCGGCGGGAGAGGCCCCCTATGGCATCATCTATGCCTCGGATGCCGTCGCCGATGACGAGGCTGGCGATAAGGTGACGGTAGTCGGCAGCTTCCCTGCTGACAGCCACAAGCCGATCGTTTATCCTGCCGCCATTACCGCCTCTAGCACAAAGCCCGAAGCACAGGCCTTCCTTGACGCTTTGTCAACCGAGGCTTCCGCCGCCGTCTTTGTCGCGCAGGGCTTCACCGTTCTGAAATAGGCCCGATGAGCGATTGGTTTACCCCCGATGAATGGCGCGCAGTGGCTTTGTCCCTGCGCGTTTCCGTTTGGGCGACGCTGCTCAGTCTGCCCTTGGGCATCTATGTAGCCCATGTGCTGGCGCGGCGGCAGTTCTGGGGCAAGCAGGTGCTGAACGGCCTTGTGCATCTGCCGCTGATCCTGCCCCCCGTTGTCACCGGCTATCTGCTGCTGCTGACCTTCGGACGTAAAGGCCTGATCGGCCACTATCTTGACCAATGGTTCGGGCTGGTGCTGGCGTTCAAATGGACCGGGGCTGTGCTGGCCGCCGCCGTCATGGCCTTTCCGCTGATGGTGCGCGCCATCCGTCTGGCGTTTGAGGCGGTGGACCCCAAGCTGGAGCAAGCTGCAGGCACTTTGGGGGCATCGCCGCTCTGGGTGTTTCTCACCGTGACGCTGCCCCTGATCCTGCCCGGCATCATCGCTGGTGCCGTGCTGGCCTTTGCCAAAGCGATGGGAGAGTTCGGCGCCACCATTACCTTCGTCGCCAACATCCCCGGCCAGACCCAAACCCTGCCCTCGGCGATCTACACCTTTTTGCAAGTGCCGGGGGGCGATCCGCAGGCGTTCCGGCTGGTGCTGGTCGCCATCGCGGTGGCTATGCTGGCGCTTGTCGCCTCGGAACTGATGGCGCGCGCCGTCGCCCGCAGGATCGCCGGGACATGAGCCTTTCTGTCGCCCTCAAGCACCAATTCCCCGGCTTTGCGTTGGATGTCGCCTTTGATGCCCCCCCCGGCCTGACCGCGCTGTTCGGGCGATCAGGTTCTGGAAAAACCAGCGTGATCAATGCGGTGGCGGGACTGCTTCACCCCGATCAAGGCCGCATCAGCGCCGGTGGCACTCCCTTGCTTGACACCGCGCAGCGCATCAACCTGCCGCCACACCGCCGCCGCTTGGGCTATGTGTTTCAAGACGCCCGACTGTTTCCGCATCTGACAGTGCGGCAAAACCTGCGCTATGGCCGCTGGTTCGCAGGCAACCCGACCACCCCCAATTTCGACCAGATCACCAATCTGCTCGGCCTTCATAGCCTGCTGCACCGCCGCCCCGCGGCCCTGTCAGGCGGCGAGAAATCCCGTGTCGCCATCGGTCGTGCTTTGCTGTCGAACCCCGCGCTGCTGCTGATGGACGAGCCCTTCGCCGCCCTTGACGATACCCGCAAAGTCGAGTTGCTGCCCTATATCGAAGCCCTGCGCGATCAGACGCAAATCCCGATCCTCTATGTCAGCCACGCCCTGCCCGAAGTCGCCCGCCTTGCCACCACGCTTGTGGTGCTGGATCAGGGCAAGCTGTTGCGCGCAGGCCCCGCCGCCGATCTTCTCGCCGACCCCGATCTGGCCCCCGCCATCGGCTTGCGCGACGCGGGCGCGGTGTTGACCGCCCGCATCGCCGCGCAAGATGCCGATGGCCTGACCGAATTGCACACCGCAGGTGGCCCGATCTGGCTACCGCAGATCGCAAGCCCCCTCGGCACCGCCCTGCGCATCCGCATCGCGGCGCAAGATGTGATCCTGTCGCGCAGCCGCCCCGAGGGCCTGTCTGCGCTGAACATCCTGACAGGCACCGTCCGCGACATCCGCCTGACCGATCAGGGCGCGCTGATCCAGATCGCCATCGGCCCCGAAAACCTGCTGGCCCGCGTCACGACCCGCTCGGCTGAAACGCTGGAACTTGCCCCGGGCCTGCCGATCTTTGCGATTGTGAAATCGGTCGCGGCGGCGCAAACCGATATCGGCACAAGGCAAGAGGGCGCAGCATGATTATCCGCGACAAACCCCGCGCTTGGGAACTGGCCTTTGCGATGCGCGGCTCGGTGCTGCCGCATATCGCCTTGCCGCTGTTGGGCGTGGTGGCCCTTGCGGGCGTGATGGTGCTGCTGGATCACCATTTCGGCGTGCTGCCGCATATCGAAGGCATCCCCTTCACCGTGTTCGGGATCGCTTTGTCGCTGTTCCTCAGCTTTCGCAACAACGCCGCCTACGATCGATGGTGGGAGGCGCGCAAACTTTGGGGCGGTCTGCTCGCCGACCTGCGCAGCCTTGCGCGCGAGCTTGAAGTCTTCGCCCCAGACCAAGCCCTACGCCACCGTATCCTGTTGCAATCCTTGGCATTTCTGCACCTGCACCGCCGCCAGTTGCGCCGCCTCACCGACGATGCCGAGGCACAATCCCGTGCGCCCGAACTGCTGGCCGATCCGCATCCGCCCTGTTCGGCGCTGAATCTGATCAATGCCGATCTGGCGCAAGCCTATGCCTCAGGCCAGATCGACGGCTTTGGCGCGCGCAGCCTGACCGCGCGGCTTGCCAGTATTGCCCTCGCGCAAGCCGGGTGTGAGCGCATCGCCGGAACCCCCTTGCCCTTCGTGTATTCGCTCCTGATTTACCGCACCACCTATCTGTTCTGCCTGCTGCTGCCGATGGCCTTAGTTGGCAGCTCTGGCTGGCTGACGCCGTTGTTCGTCGGCATCGTGGCTTACGTATTTCTAGGTCTGGCGGAAGTGACCGAGGAACTCAGCCATCCCTTCGGCAGCACGCTGAACGCGCTGCCGTTGGACGCGATCTGCCGCGCCGCCGAGATCAGCCTTGCACCGCATCTGGGCCAAGAAGCCCCGAAGCCCTTGCAGCCGAACGATTTTCATCTGAGCTGACTCAAACCCTCAGCCTCAAACCCCGTGCAGCCAGCGCATCCGTTCCGCCAGATCGGGCGCGCCAAAGGCCAGCGAGCCCATCACCACCGTCTCGGCCCCCGCCGCGCGCAACAGCGGCACCGTGGTGTCGCGGATACCGCCATCCGCCGCCAGCACCACCCGTCGGCCCGCGCCCGCGATCAGCGCCTGCGCTTCGCCCAGCCGCGCGCCCGCAGTCGGGTCCAGCCCCTGCCCCTTGACGCCAATCGCGGTGCCCAGCAGCGTCAGCATATCCAATCGGCCCACCCAGTCCGCCGCCCGCGCCACCGGCGTTTCCACCCGCAGCACCATGCCCGCCTTCACCCCATGCGCGCCGATCCGCTGCAAGCCCTCGGCGGCATTGGCATTCTCGACATGCAGCGAAATCAGATCCGCCCCGGCTTCGGCAAACTGATCAATCTGCGAGATCAGCACCGCATCATCCACCATCAGATGCACATGGATCGGCAGCGCCGTCTGGCCCCGCAGTGCTGCGACAAGATCGGGAAAGAACAACAAAGCCGGGGCAAAATGGCCATCTGCCACATCAATATGCAGGATATCTGCAAATGGCGTGATCCGCGCCAGATCATCCGCCAGCCGGATCAGATTGGCCGACCACATCGAATATTCCGCCAGCAGACGGTTGCGCGGCAGGGCGGATAGCCAGTCAGGCTGTGGGCGAGGCATCGTCGATCTCCTTCAAGAATTCTGTCATCGCATCGGCCAAAGCCGCCAGATGCGCCACCTTATCCCGCGCTTTCGGCGGCAATTCCACCAGCCGCGCCTGCGGGATCAGCGCCGCCAAAGCCTGCGCATGGGCCATCGGGTGAATCGCATCCTCGCCGCAACCGCAGATCAGCGCGGGAATGCGCAAGGCCTGCAAATCCTCAGCGGTAATCCCCGGGCCATCGGCGGAAATCTCTCTCAGCAGCCGTGCGGTTTCTGCAAACGGTTGCCGACGGAAAAACCCTTTTAGCGAGGCCAGATTATCCGGCGCCTCAGCCTCCAAGCGTTGCGCCGTATCCCCTGCATCAAAAAACGCCCGCGCCTGATCCAGCGGTAGCATCTGCAACAGCATGCCGACTTCGGCATTGGGGGCCATGTTCTCGGGTGCCGCCTCGACAACCCAAGCCGGTCGCACCAGCACCAGCGCGCGTACCAGATCGGGTCGCGTCACCGCAATCCGCGTCGCAATCGCCGCCCCCATCGAGATGCCACCCAGCACCACCGGCGCGCCGATTTCCGTGATCATCGCCGCGACATCCTCGGCAAAGCAGGCGATGGAAACGGTATCACCCAAGGGCGAGTCGCCATGCCCCCGGCACTCCAACCCCTGCCAGCGCTGCGCCCCAAGCCCTTGCATCGCCTCGTCAATCTGCCCCGATCCGCCGCACAGCCCATGCTGAAACACCATCGCCGGGCCGGTCTCACCACCGCCATAAACCGCGAGTTGTAACCCGTCGCGCAGAAGCGTGCCCACCCGCATCACGACCCCGCCAACACGCCCGACAGATAGTGCGCGACACCCGGTGCTTCCTCTGCCGCCAGCCCATGCGTCACCAGATCGCCGTCAAACCCAACTGCGCGCAACCGCCCAAGGAAATACGGAAAATCCACCACACCCTTGCCCGCCGTGGCAAAACCGCCCGCGCCGTCGCGGTCTTTCGCGTGCGCCATCAGGGTCCGGTCCGCCAGCAGATCGACCGCCCGCGCCAGCAGATCGCGCTGCGCGGGCAGGCTGGCCACCTCAAACAGGTTCGCCGGGTCCAGTACAATCGCCAAAGCGGGGCTTTGCAGCGTGTCGATCAACGCCCGAGCCCGCGCCGCACCATCGACCACATTGGCCAGTTCCGGCTCGATCCCCAGCTTGATGCCCAACGGCTCGGCCAAGGCACAAGCCTTGCCCATCTCGGCCAGCAAATCCGCCCAAGCGGCGGGCGAGACATTGTCAGGATGATGCCGCCACTGATCATCAGGATCGCGCGAGCCGGTGCAAAGCGTCACCATCGCCGTGCCCATCGGCTGCGCATTGCGCAGCAAAATCTCCAGCCGCGCCAAGCCCTTGGCCCGCACGCTGGGGTCTGGATGGATCATGTTATAAGTGCCGGACACCGCCGCAATCGCCACGCCCTGTGCGGCACTGGCATCAGCCACCGCCGCCACATCCTGCGCGCTGAGCGCATCCGGCATCGAAGCCAGCCCCGAACACGCCATATTATACTGCACCGCAGCAAACCCCGCCGCGCGTGATGCTGCCAACACCGTGGCCGGATCAGTCCCCGCAAAAGTCTTGGCGAAGATGCCCAGCCGCATCACAGCGCCCCCGCCACATCCGACAGCTTCACCGAGCGACCTTCCCGCGCCGATTGCGCAATCGCCACCATCGCGCGGACCGAGGCGATACCGTCCTCAATATCCGCCCCCGACTGCGACACCCCGTTCAGGATCGTCGCAGCAAAACCCTCCAACTGGCGGCGGTAGAAATGCCCATCCGCACCCAGCACCCGATGCGTCGCACCATCGCTTTCGCGGAAAATATCCACCTCGGACGACTTGTAATACCACGGGTTATAGGTTTTCCCCAACACCGAGCCTTGTTCGCCGTAAATCTGAAACCCCTCGTGCCAATCCATCCGCACCGCCACCGTCAGATCCAGATGCCCCAGCACCCCATTGGCAAACTCGACATCGACAAACCAGCAGCGGATGCCCGCCCGGTTCAGCAATCGCGCATCCACCGCGACGATCTCTCCGGCGAAATAGCGGGCGGTATCAACCAGATGGCTGCCATGTGCCAGCATATAGTAGCGGTCGAGATCGGCCTTGGGGTTATCGACGGGCTTCTTGGCGTGCTTCGACGTGACCATAAGCGGCTGCACCGCATCGGTCATCGCATAGCGGTGGGTATTGTCGCAGTACCATGCCTTCAAGGCCACCATTTGCCCCATCTCGGTGTCGATAAAACCCTTCGCGGCCTGCAAGCCAGCGTCATAACGCTTCATATGGCCAACCTGCAAAACACGTCCCGAAGCCGCCACCGCTCCGCGCAGAGACTCCGCTTCCTCGACACTCACCGCCAGCGGCTTTTCGCACAGCACATGCTTGCCCGCCTGCAGCGCCATCAAAGCCGCGGGCACGTGAAACGCATCTGAGGTGGCGATCACCACCGCCTCAAGCTCTGGGTCAGCCAGCATCGCCGCATAGTCGCTATAACTACGGCGCGGCGCATGGGTGGCGACCATGCGGTCGCGCAGATCATCGGCGACATCGCAGATTGCATAAAGCTCGGCATTGGCGGCCTTGGTACAACTTTCAAAATGCGCGGCCTGCGCAATCGGCCCGCAGCCCAGCACCCCAACCCGCAGCAACCGATCCTGTTTCGCGGGCATCCGCTATCCTTTCACTTCATCAATCTCGGCCAGACCAGAGTTGCCCTCCATCGGCCCCAGCTTTTGCACCGCCAAGGCCCCGGCGGCATTGGCCCGCGCCAAGGCATCGGCCAAACCCTGACCCGCCGCCAGCAGCGTCACCAAGGTCGCGCAGAAACAATCGCCCGCCCCGGTCGGATCGACCACCGCCACCTTATGCGCGGGCAGATCCACCTGCCCCGTGCGATCCCGCCCGATACAGCCTTGATCGCCATGCTTCAGCACCACCACCTGCGCCTGATCCGCCAGCAGTCGCGCCGACCAATCCGCAAACGCCTCACCCGGCCACAGCACATCCGCATCGGCATCCGAGGGCAGCACATAATCCGCCATGTCGATGATCCGCATCAGCGCATCCATATAGCCCGCATCTGCGATCAACTCAGCCCGGATATTCGGATCAACTGAGATCGCAACCCCCGCCGCATCCAACCGCTCACACAGGGCCAGCCCCGCCGCCCGCATCGCAGCATCGCCCAGCATCGAGCCCGAGATATGCAGCACCGCAATACCCGCCGCCAGAAAGCCTGCCGCAATCTCCTCCAGCCCTGGCAGACAAGCCGCCGCCGAATGGCCGATGTTGAACACGAAATCCCGGCTGCCATCGCTGTTATAGCTGACAAAGGCCGATCCCGTCGGCACCCCCGGCACAACCCGGATTAGGCTAGGGTCCACCCCATCCGTCACCAGCCGCCGCAAGATCACCTGCCCAAAGGCATCATCGCCCACCGCCCCGGCAAACACCGCCCGCCCGCCGAAACTACGCGCCACCCGCGCCGCCTGATCAATGAAGATCCCCGGCGCACCGGATGGAAACGGCCCGACATAGGGTGCCGCCACCAGATTGCGCCCGTCCTTGGCGCTACACACGAATTCCACCAGCAACTCGCCGATGGCTCCGATCACCACAGACATCTCAGCCGCCGATCATCAGCTTGACGACCTCGTCATGCGTGGTCTCAGAAATCTTGCGCTCACCCGCCTGCACACCGCGCCGCAGCACAACAATGCGGTCAGACACCGCAAAAATATCCTGAAGGTTGTGGCTGATGAAAATCACGCCACGCCCCTGCGCCTTCAACTGATGGATCAACTGGATCACTTTGCGCTGCTCGGGTACGCCCAAAGCCGCAGTCGGTTCATCCATGATCAGGATCTGCGCGTTCCAATACACCGCCCGCCCAATCGCCACCGCCTGCCGCTGCCCGCCCGAGAAGTTCGACACCGGCGCATCAAGCCGCGAGACATGGAAATCCAGCAAAGCCATGGTGGATTTCGCGGCCTCTGCCATCTTGGCGCGGTCCAGCACCGGTAGAAAGCCAAACGCCCGCCGCATCGGCTCGCGCCCCAGAAAGATATTGGCGCCAATCGACAGGTTATCCGCCAAGGCCAGATCCTGATAGATCGTCTCGATCCCGGTATCGCGCGCCTCTTGCGGCGAGTTGAACGACACCGGCTTGCCCTTCAGCAAAATCTCGCCGCTCGAGGGCTGATACACCCCGGAAATCGCCTTGATCAGCGTGGTTTTCCCGGCACCATTGTCGCCCGCCAGCGCCACCACCTCGCCCGCACGCACCATCATCGTCAGATCGTTCAGCGCCTGCACCGGACCGAAATTCTTCGACAGATTGCGCACTTCCAACAGCGGCTCGCCGATTTTCACTTGGCCGACTGGGGTCATATCACTCACTTTGCCGCCCTCCCGAGAACCGCCGCTGCGCCTGATCAATCAGCACCGAGATGATGATGACCACGCCCACCGATATAAACTGCCAGAACGGCTCGACATTGATGAACACCAATCCGTATTGAATGACCGCGATCACGAAGGCCCCGGCCACGGTGCCCAGAATGGTGCCGGATCCGCCAAACAGGCTTGCCCCGCCAATCACCACCGCCGCCACCGCATCCAGCAACAAAGGCTCGCCCGCTTGCGCCGCCCCTGCGCTGAACCGCGCCGCATACAGCACGCCCGCCAAGCCCGCGCACATCCCCGACAGGATATAAAGCCGCAGCAAGTGCCATTTTAGGTTGATCCCCGCCCGCCGCGCCGCTTGCGCATTGGCCCCGATGGCATAGTTGTGCTGGCCGAACTTGGTCTGGCCCAGCAGGTAATGCATGATCAGCACGAATACCGCCGTCACGATCACGATATAGGGCACCGGGCCAAGCCGACCATTGCCCAGCGCTGCAAACACCTCATTCTTCACCGGAACCGTGGTGCCGCCCGCCAGCAAAAACGCCACACCGCGCGCAACACCAAACATGCCCAAAGTGCCGATAAACGGCGGCACTTTCAGGAATGCCACCAGCAAGCCATTGATAAACCCCGGAATCGCCGCGACAGCCACCGCCACCACTGACCCCAGCAGCACCGCAGGCAGAAATCCCATCCCCGGCGTCAGCCAGTTGATCACATGCGCCGCGACCACCGCCGCCAGCCCCATGATAAAGCCCAGCGACAGATCGATCCCGCCCGAGATGATCACAAAGGTCTGCCCCGTCGCCAGCAGCAAAGGCGCCACCGCGAACACAGCAATCGACTGGATGTTGAACGGGTTCAGCACAAAGGTGCCGCCAAAGCTGATCCGCGACCACAGCTCGAAGCCCAGAATCAGCACGCCCAAAAACAACCAGGCCCGCAGATCAGCCACGCGCTGCATGAGGGTGCGGTCTTTGTCGGCATGATCGGCTTGCGGCGCGACATGCGGGGTCGGTTGAGAGGCGGCGGGGGGCGATGTCATGTGAAATTCCTAAACTTGGGCAGGCGCAGGCCGCACGCGCAACAACCAGGGACCCAGCTGGAGGGACCGTTGCAGATCGAGAGATGGTGGGGGATTGGGGGAGGGCGTTGCCCTCCCCCAAGATAAATCACTCAGCGTAGATATACTTCGCGATGTTCGGATCGGCGATGTTCGACTTGTCCATCACGGTAAAGCCAGTGCCAATATTCACCGGGATCGAGTTTCCGGTCAGATGGGCATAGGCCGAAACCACACCGTAATAGCCGATCTCAGCCGGATGCTGTGCAATCGCCACGTCCACCAGCCCGGTACTGATATTGTCCACGATGGACCCGGGTGCGTCAAACGCCACGACCTTGATATTGCCGGTCTGCCCCGCTTGCTGCACCCCAGTGCCTGCACCGAGGGCCGAGAACAAGTTCGCCCCAAACACGCCTTTCAGATCGGCATCACGCGCGAACACGCCCTGCAGCTGCGATGCGGCCTTGTTGGCGTCGTTGTCGTTGAACTGGGTTTCCAGCACGGTGACTTTCGGGAAATTCTCGGCCATCTCCGCCTTGAAGCCTTCTTCACGCTGGTCGGTGGTCGAGATGCCGGGTTTCACGTTCGAGACGAACACCTTGCCCTCGCCGCCAATCGCATTGGCCAGCGCCCGCGCCGCCATCCTGCCACCCAGCACGTTATCCGATGCGATGTAAGACAGCGGGAAATCGGCATCGCCCGCGCCGGTCTGATACTTGCCGGT
Source organism: Cypionkella sinensis (assembly GCF_042646385.1). NCBI lineage: Bacteria > Pseudomonadati > Pseudomonadota > Alphaproteobacteria > Rhodobacterales > Paracoccaceae > Cypionkella > Cypionkella sinensis. The sequence goes on from NZ_JBHRTO010000001.1 coordinate 1,509,434, forward strand.
GCCGATGAATGTATCCACCGTGATCACCGCGATGCCAGCGTCATGTGCCTTGCGCAAAGGCTCGATCAACTGGGTGGTGTCGGTTGGCGCGATCAGGATGGCATCGGGCGCGCGGGCAATAACTGCGTCCAGCACCGGAACCTGCGTCACCGGGTTGAAATCCGGCGCGCCTTGGAACACCAACTCCACGCCCAACGCATCCGCAGCAGCCTGCGCGCCCTTCTGCATGGTGATGTAGAACGCATCGGTGGTCAGGCCGGGAACCAACGCGATGGTGTATTTCTTGTCTTGCGCAACCGCCGATGTGGCGATCGAGAATGTCAGCGCCAATGCCGAAGCAGCGCCCAAAAAGCTACGACGTTTCATCCATATTCCTCCCTGAATACCCGCCGCACCACCTCCTCAAGTGGCAGGACAGTTGGCTGTTTCACGCCGAACGGGCGCCGCCAATGCCCCGAATAACACGTCGTTCACCGGGCTTCGTCAAGAGAAATTTTTTGCTGCAAGTATTTTCTTCGATTCGGCGCAGCCGCCTCAGCCTTGCGCCAAAGCATCCAGCACAACCTCTGCCGTCCGCGTATCGGTCAACAAGCCCGAGATCAGCCCCGCCTTCGCAGCGCCGATGATCGAGGGCACCTTCGCCTCACCCACCGCCACGCCGATCACCAACGGCGTGCGCCGCAACTGCGCACAAGACACCGCGATCATGTGCCCTTCTCCGCGCCACTGCACGATCTGGCCTGCGGCATCAAAATAATGCCGCACCACATCGCCCGCCGCGTCAGCCAGATCAGGGTCGCCCACATCCGTCGCCCCTTGCGTCGGGCGATCCAGACCATAAGGCAGCCCCACCCCCACCACCGCCAGATCAATCCGATCCCACAGCGCGACCGAGGCCTGCACCGCAGGCTCTGCCAGAAAGAAATCCAACGCCTCGGGCGCAGGCAGATAGGGCGCGTGGATGAAATGCGGGATCCCCCCCGTCACCTCGGCGGCACGGCGGGCAAATTCATTGCTTTGGAAATGCTGCGCATGTTGGCTCATCCCGCCGGTCGAGGGCACCACCGAAACCCCCGGCAAACTTGGCAAACCGCCGTCGATGATCGCCGCAACCGTGCGTCCCCAACCCACCATCAGCACAGAGCCCTGCCCCAGCCCCCGCGCCGCCACCATCCGCGCCAGCGGTGCCGCCAGCGCCTGCACCCCCGCCGCCGCTGGCGCATCCACCGCCACCGCCAGCTTCAACCCCAACCGCTCGGCCAGCATCCCGCCCAAAGCATCGGGCGCAAAAATGTCCCGCACCTCGATTCTCACGATGCCTTCCGCCCGCGCCCGTTGCAAAAGCCGCGAGATCGTCGCCGTCGAAAGCCCCAACTGCTTGGCGATCTGCACCTGGCTCAGGTCAGATTCGTAATGCAGCTTGGCGACGGTATGCAGCATGGCCCGGTTTTCACCGATCACGGCCCCGTTGGAAATTGACAGGTTGCAATTCCTTTCTGCAAGGTGTTACAGGTTCTTCACCGCAAGCTTATCCCGCAATATCCGCGTTCAGGCAACTGGCATCTTCGCCGCCGCGCCCGCGCCAACACTCTGGAGAACCCGATGGCCGCCCCGATGTCCAGCATGACAACCGCCGAACGCCGCGGCTACAGCCAAATCTGCGGCGATGATGGCGCGATGATGGTGATCGCCTGCGATCAGCGCGGCGGGATGCGCACGATCCTTGCCAAAACCCCCGAGGAACAGGCAGCGATTTCCAACGCCACCTTGGGCGAGACGAAGATGGACATCACCGCCTACCTTGCCCGCCCCGCAGGCTGCGTGCTGGTCGATCCGATCTGCGCTGTGCCCGCGATGGTCGATCAGGGCGCGATCCACCGCTCCACCGGCTTGTTGATCGGGCTGGATGCGTCCGGCTTTGATCTCACCCCCGAAGGCTACCGGATTTCCAATATGGTCGAGGGCATCAATGCCCGCCGCGTACGTGAACTGGGCGGCACCGGGGCCAAGATCATGATCTATCTGCGCTCGGATACCCCTGCGGCGAACACCAAGAACATGGAAACCCTGCGCGCCTCGATCGCCGATTTCGCCGCCGAAGATCTGCTGCTGGTGGTGGAATTCCTGACCTATGCCCTGCCCGGTGAAGCGCCCGAGGCCTATGCCGCCAAGATCCCCGAACTGATCGAAGGCGGCTCGAAGCTTTGTCTGGATGCTGGCTCGAAAGTGCTGAAAATCCCCTATCCGGGCACGCCGCAAGCCTGCGCCAATATCACCGCGATGTGCGGCGAGGTGCCGTGGGCGGTGCTGTCGGCAGGCGTCGATCACGCCACTTTCCTCGGCCAGGTCGAGATTTCGATGGCCAATGGCGCATCCGGCGTCATCGCGGGCCGTTCGCTGTGGAAAGACTGCATCTCGCTGGATCGTGCGGTGACGAAAACCAAACTGGAAACCATCGCCGTGCCCCGCCTGCGCGAAATCCAGGCGGTGATTGCCAAGCATTTCAAAGCCTGAGCATGACTACCGCGACCGCCATCGGCATCGACATCGGCGGCACCCGCCTGCGTGCCGCCCGTGTTGCGGGCGGTGTGATCGAGGCCCGCGCCAGCGCCGACAGCGCCCGTGATCCGGCCATCGTCACCGCTCGCGTGCTGGAATTGGTCGCGCAGGTGCGCAACCAAACCTGCACCGCGCTTGGCATCGGCGTGCCGGGCCAAGTCCATGCCACCTCGCGGGCTATCCTGTCGGGCGGCTATGTCGATCTGTCCGGTTTCGACTTTGCCGGTCAGATCGAAACCGCCACCGGCCTGCCCGTCACGCTTGAAAACGACGCCACCATGGCGCTGCTGGGCGAAGCCGAATATGGCGCTGCGCAGGGTCAGCGTAACGTGGTCATGCTGACCATTGGCACCGGAATCGGCGGCGCTATCCTTGATCAGGGTCAGGTGTTACGCGGTCGCGGGGCTGCCGGGCAACTCGGCCATATCGGTATTGATCCGCAGGGCCGCAGATGTGTCTGTGGCAAGATCGGCTGCGTGGAAACCACCTCCTCTGGCACCGCCTTCGGCGTGCATCTGGCCGAAGCGGGCCTGCCCGCCGACACTCGCGCCGAAGCGCTGCTCAACAACCCCGACCCGGTGGCGCAAGCCGTCATCCGCGCATGGGCCGCCCCATTGCGCGCCGCCATCGACACGCTGATCGCCACGCTCAATCCCGATGCCGTGCTGATCGGCGGCGGCGCAGGGGCTGCCGCCCATGCCGCCCTTGCGCAGTTTCCGGCGGCGGAATCGTGGTTCTGCGCGCAGGTGCTTGCTGCAACCTTGGGCGATGATGCAGGTGTGATCGGTGCCGCCACCGCCGCGCTGAAGAACCGCACCCGCAAGCGGGCGGTTTTCGTCAACGGCGTGCCTGCCTCTGGCAAATCCGGCGTGGCGCGGGCCTTGGCGGATGCAACCGGCTGGCCGATCCTGGCGCTGGATACGGTGAAAAACCCGTTCCTGACGATCCTGCCGCCCGGTGATCGGCTGTTCAACCGCACCCTCGGCCGCGCCTCTTATGCCGCAATCTTTGATCTGATCGCCGAAGCACCAGCCAACACCACCGTGATCATCGACGCCTGGTTCGGCTTCCAACCGCTTGAAGTGCTGCAATGCCACATCGCCCGCGCAGGCCTGACCGACATCGCCGAGATCTGGTGCCACGCCCCGCCCGAAGTGATAGGCGCCCGCTACGCCGCCCGCTTGGGCAGCCGCCCCGCAGGTCATCCCGGTGCCGATTACGTCCCCGAACTGATCGCGCTGGCCGGACGGGCCACGCCCACCCACCTCGCCCCACGTTACGAGGTGGACACCACCCAAGCCATCGACGCCACCGCGCTGACAGACTGGCTGTCCAAAACCCTGTGACGCAATAAAGTTGCGCGAAAAACCGTTTGGATTCAATGGTCCCGAGTTGGGACCATTGAAAAGCCAGCCAAATGCCGATACCGCACGGCTCAGATGATCGAGAACTCGCCCGCGCCAAACCCGGCCAAATTCGCCCCGACATTGGCAAACAGTATCCCCGCAGCCCCACCGACACCATCGGCATCGTAATACAAATGCCCAGTGTCGGTCTCATAGATGATCCGATCCGAAGCCCGCACCGCGCGCCCGGTCGTATTTGCCGCAAAATTCACCGAAGACAACGCTCCCACCGACAATGCCCCAAACACTGCATCATCCAGCTCGATACGATCCTGCGCCACCACGTAACCAGTGACCGTATCGACATTCGCGGGGATCAGAGCAGCATTGAACACGAAAACATCAAACCCATCACCACCGGTCATCACATCCCTGCCCTGACCGCCAAACAAGACGTCATTTCCAGTGCCGCCATTCAGCGTGTCGGCCCCGTCACCGCCATTCAGTGTATCATTTCCGCCCAGCCCGCTCAGTTGGTTCGCTCCACGGTTCCCAATGATCATCTGCGCCAACCCATTACCGGTGAGATTAATCGCCGTGGGAAGCCCGCCATTGCTTGTGCTCAGTGTCTCAATGTCATCGTCCGCTTCCAGCACATAGCTTGTCGCAGCCCAGACACGATCTGCCGCGCCCTCGCCTGCGTTCTCATTGATGCGGTCTTGTTGGGTGTCCACAAAATACCAATCGCTGCCCACGCCACCGGCAAGGGTGTCATTGCCCACTCCGCCATCCAGTTGGTCGTTCCCACCAAGGCCAAACAGGCGATCGTTCCCGCCTAACCCCGACAGAATGTTGCTCCCTGCGTTGCCGGTGATCGACTGCGCCATGTTGTTGCCGCTCAGGTTCAATGCCTGCGTCCCGGTGGCACCCACGGTATTGAGCACTTCAATATCGTCGTCCAATGCGAGGCTAAAGCTGACTGACACGGCCACACGATCGCCGGTACCGCCACCGCCAATCTCATTGATCTGGTCAGTCGCATCGTCAACGATGTAGATATCGTTGCCGGCCCCACCTGTCATCACATCGCGACCCACCCCGCCGCTCAGCGTGTCAACACCAGCCCCACCTTCAAGCGTGTCGTTGCCGGTGTCGCCCACCAACGAGTCATTTCCATTGTTGCCGCGCAGCAGGTTGTTGCTGGCATTGCCGACAATAGTGTCGTTGCCGCCGCCGCCAAACGCCTGCTCGACCAACGTGCCATAGGCGATGCCCATGTTCAGCCGCCCGCCCAGCACGTCTGACGACGCACCCTGGCGCAGGTCAATCCGCTGCGCTCCCGCAAAGCCCGACATATCAACCGTATCGGTGCCACCGTTATCAAAGATCGTGAAGGCCACGTAATTATCATTGGCCGGATCGTTCAACGTCACAGCTTGATCGAGTGCCGCATTTCCGGTGTTGGAGTGATAGCCGTAAGTGGTGTTGCCCGTCCGGGTGGTAGTGGACAGCCCGTAAAGATTGCTGATCGCCAAAATATCCGCGATCATCGGAGTCAACACCCAACGGAATTGCGCATTTACAAAGGTGTTATAATCGGTTCCGTCGCGCGAAAATTCGTCATGCATTGACTGCATGTAGGACATGATCGACAAATGCTGCGAGTCGTTGAGGTAAAAGTTATCAACGCCGTAGGTGGCCGAGCCGTTATAGTTCCCGCCGTGCCCTAGCCCAAGTGCGTGGCCCAGTTCGTGAATCGTCGTCTCGAACGAATAGCTGTCAAAGCTGGTGCCGAACTCGCTCAGCCAGCCAGTTGTAATCATCATTGATGACGAGGTGATGGTGCCATCGGGGCTGGTGACATTGTTGTTATAAGCATTGACGCCAGCTTCGCTGTCATCAAACGTAATCTGCGCCGCCCCATTCGTCGCCACAAAATTGATGCCGCTGACATCTGCCCACATCCGCAGCGCCTGCACCGCCAAGGTCGCGCCCGCAGACGTCAATTGGGAGACATTATAGGTGATCGTGCGGCCCCCGCTGAGGTCATAGGCGGTGGCGGGCACATTCTGGGAAACGCCAGAACCGAAGAACCGCTCAAAATTGTTGGTCAATTGCCAAGCCACTTCATCGGCCGTCAGGACGACCCCTGCTGGAGTGTCGTTCACCGCAGAGACCACAAAATCGCCTCTGCTGCTGCTATAACCTGCGACGTCGAGAAAATAGGTGCCCGTGGTCGTCGCGGTAAAGGTCAGAGCCGAATTCAAAGACAGCGCACCGCCCGCATCATCATTCGACAACAACTGCGTGCCGGACGCGTTGCGCAAGGTCAACAGCGTATCCGCCACTGGCGCGCGGCCTACACCCAGCACACGGAAATCATAGGTTTGACCGGCTACCAGGGTAACCGCATACCAATCATGATCCCCCGAAGCCCCTATCGTTCCATAGGTGCTGGTGCCCAGCGTCAACCGGGCCGTGGTGGCCGTGTTGTCCGCAACATCGCCACCCGGCAGAGGCAGCGCCTGAATCGACATGTCATTGGCCATAAGGTCACGGACGGATTGCTGGGGTTGGCTGGCTGCAGACATACCTATCTCCTTCATTTCACAACTCAAATTGCCGCGAAAACCGCGACGGTGATCAAAATGCTCGTTCAATGAAATTGGGTTACAAGCAGCAGCAAGGCCCCAAACTGACCGTATTTTAACGATTTTAGCATCTGCCCGTCGGCCTGTCTATGCGGTTACCCCGCACAAACCTACTGTAATGTTTCCAGCAGACCCACCAACGGATAGACCAAAGCCGCCGCAGAACCTGCCCGCAACGGCGCATCTGCACCGCCCAGCCGCAGCTCTTGCGTGGTTTGTGGCACGAAACCTCTCGCGCTCTGCCGACCCGCTGCCAGCGTCACAGTAGCGCGATGGCTGTCGCGCAACGTAACACTGACCACCAGCACCCGCGCGCCCTCGGCTGGTGTGGGTTCATCTGCCAGTGCCTGCCCACTCTGGCGTTGAAAATCTGCACGCAGCCGTGCACAGAACTCCGGCACTTCGGGGAACTGCCCCGCCGCAAAGCTGCATTGCAGCCAAACCGGCGCGTCAAGTTTCACCATGACCATCCCATTCTCCCAAGGCTGCGGCACAGATTCTACCCCTGCCGCCGCGATCTCTGCCGCAGCGATAACCAGCGCCACCATTGCGCCGACGCACGCAAAACACCACAGCATCCTGCTTCTCCCTCCCCATCGCGCTCTGGCTACAGATTTTCTCGGATGAATATCTCTATCCTGATCTTTTCTTGCGAGGCCAGAATTTCCCGCCGATCACAACGTGCCCGCAGGATACGCATCGCCGAACGCACCAGATGGCCGGGGTCTTGGCCAATCAGCGCATCAATCTGCCCCGATAGCAATGCCGCCTCAGTGAACGGCGTGCGCTCATGCGCGATTGTCGTCGCACGGCTGGCTTGTGCCGTGATGATTTCCAGCGGCACCCGCGCTTCCGAGCCCAACACATAAACTCCAGCAATCGCGCCATGGCTGGCAAAGCTGGCACGGATGATCCGCGCGGAACGATCCGGGTCGCCATAGGTTTCCAACGAAGGCAGCACCGTCAGATGCGGGTAATCAGCGTGGATCACCTCATCAAAGCCCAGACGCCGCTCCAGACTGTCGCGCGCATGCATGGTCTCGGCGACCACCAAGATCTTGCCGGGGTTTTGCGGCGCAAAACGCCCCATCAATCGCCCTGCCGTCGCCCCCGCTGCACGGTTGTCGATGCCGATGAAATCCTGCTGCGCAAGGCCAACCTGCCCAGAGATAAAGCTGACCGTGGCGATGCCGCGCTCAGCCAGCCGCGCCATTGCGTCGCGCACCTGTGGAAACTCCGGCGCCATCAGCGCAACACCATCCACCCCATCGGCATCAAGGCCACCCAAAAGATTGGCAATCTGATGCGGATCGCTGTCGCTGATCTGGCGCACTTCGGCGCGCATCATCTCGGGCGCAAAGGCAAGATTGGCCTCGTCGATTCGCGCAAATAGCCCGGCCAAAAATTGATCGCCACCGCGTGGCAGCAGAAACAAGAACCGATATTCCTTGCCGCGCGCCAGATTGGCCGCAACCATGTTGCGTACAAAGCCAATCTTTTCAATCGCTTGATTGACACGCTTCACCGTGTCTTCGCGCACGCCGGATCGGTCATTCAGCACACGGTCCACCGTGGCCAAGCTGACCCCTGCCGCCAATGCCAGATCTTTCGTTGTTGGTCGCATCAGATGCCCATGCCTGCCCTGACACTTGTTTTCCCTGAATTCTCCGCAGCTTGCAATCTGTTTGAGGTGCGCACCTCAGAAATCACTTGCCATGAGGTGCGCACCTCATCTAGCCTTCCCTCAGCAAAGAGTCGTGGCGAGGAGGCCGTGGCCTGCAACCGGGAGGATAAAATGAACGCGAAACTGCTGCTGACCACGGCATCCGTGGCGATCATGGCGACGACCGCCGCTATGGCCGAAGATCTGACGCTGTGCTGGGCTGCCTGGGATCCCGCCAACGCCCTGATCGAACTGTCCAAGGAATATGAGGCCCAGTCCGGCAACACCATGCATTTCGAATTCGTGCCATGGACCAGCTTTGCCGACCGCATGCTGAACGAACTCAATTCAGGCGGTAAACTCTGCGATCTGATGATCGGCGACAGCCAATGGATCGGCGGCGCTGCCGAGAACGGCCAATATATCAAGCTGAACGACTTCTTCGACGCCAACGGCATCAAGATGTCCGATTTCATCCCGGCCACCGTGACCGGCTATGCCGAATGGCCAAAAGGCACGCCAAACTACTGGGCGCTGCCGGCGTTCGGCGATGTGGTCGGCTGGACCTACCGCAAGGATTGGTTCGCCAAGCCCGAACTGCAAGCCGAATTCAAAGAGAAATACGGCCACGACCTCGCCCCGCCGGCGACTTTTGACGAGTTGAAGCAAATCGCCGAATTCTTCCAGAACCGCGATATCGACGGCAAGAAGGTCTACGGCGTCTCGATCTATACCGAGCGCGGCTCAGAGGGCATCACCATGGGCGTGATGGATGTGCTGTATTCCTTCGGCTTCAAATACGATAACCCCGATAAACCCTATGATATGGAAGGCTTTGTGAACTCGGAAAACGCCGTCAAGGGGTTGGAGTTCTACAAATCTCTCTACGATTGCTGCGTCCCACCGGGGTCTTCCAACGGCTATATGGGTGAAGGGGTCGATGCCTATAAATCCGGCCAAGTCGCCATGCAAATGAACTTCGCGTTCACCTGGCCCGGTTTCAACACCGATGCCAACGTGGGCGGCGACAAGACCGGCTATTTCACCAACCCAGCTGGCCCGAACGGCGACAAATTCGCCCAGCTTGGCGGTCAGGGCATCTCGGTTGTCGCCGCGTCTGACAAGCAAGAGGCCGCCCTCACCTATATCAAATGGTTCGCCCAGCCCGATGTGCAGGCGAAGTGGTGGAAACTCGGCGGCTATTCCGCCCTGCGCGCCGTCGTCGAAGACCCCGGTTTCGCCACCAGCCAGCCCTATGCGCAGACCTTCCTCGACAGCATGGCCATCGTGAAGGATTTCTGGGCCGAACCCAGCTACGCGACCCTGATGCAGTCGTCGCAGAAGTGGTTCCACGATTATGTCGTGGCAGGCAATGGCACCGCGAAAGAGGCGCTTGATGGCCTTGTCGCCGACTGGCACGCGACCTTCGAGGAAGAAGGTAAATACTAAGCCAAACCGCCTTCGGGCGGTGCTGCGCGAGGCTCTTGAGGGCCAACAGAGCCTCGCGCATGATGCTTGAAGCGGCCCTCAGGAAAGCCAATCCCATGCCCGATCCCCTTCAGCGCGCAGCCCTTGCTACGCCGCCCAAACTTGCACATCAAATCCGCGGCTTGTCAGATCGCACCATCGCGTGGCTGTTCGTTGCCCCCACCATCTTTCTGTTGCTGGCGATCAACATCTTTCCGCTGATCTGGACCATCCGCCTGTCGCTGACCAACTTCCGCACCAACCGCCCCAACAATGCGGTGGAATGGGTCGGGATTGAGAACTACCGCAAGATCCTGACCAACCCCGACACATGGGCCTCTCTGCAAGCCACCGCGCATTTTCTGATCTGGACCATCACGCTGCAAGTTTTGATCGGCTTTACCCTTGCTTATCTGATCAACAAAAAGTTCCGCAGCAATGATCTGTGGACGACGCTGATCGTGCTGCCGATGATGCTGTCCCCCGCCGTGGTCGGCAATTTCTGGACCTTCCTGTATCAACCGCAAATCGGATTGTTCAACTATTTCGTAGGTTTCCTGACCGGCGCAGACCCCGCCAGCTTTTCGATGATCGGCGAAGTCGCGCTCGCGCCCTGGGCCATCATCATCGTTGACACCTGGATGTGGACGCCATTCGTGATGCTGATCTGCCTCGCGGGCCTGCGCTCGATCCCGCCCTCGATCTACGAAGCCGCCGAATGTGACCGCGCCTCGAAATGGCGGCAGTTCTGGACGATCACCCTGCCGATGGCCCTGCCTTTCCTGATGCTCGCCGTGCTGTTTCGTGGGATTGAGAACTTCAAGATGTTCGATCTTGTCGTGCAACTCACTGGCGGCGGCCCCGGTGCCACCACGCAATTAACCTCGATCGACCTCAAGCGCGAAGCCTTCGAGAAATGGCGCACCGGCTATGCCTCGGCCTATGCCGTGATCCTGTTTGTCACCGTCTTCGGCCTCGCCTCGATCTACGTCAAAGCCCTGAACAAGGTGAAAGACAGATGAGCTTTTCCATCACCGAACCCTCATCCCGCCAAAAATGGATCGCCGGTGGCCTCGTTATCGCCTACGCCATCCTCACCCTATTGCCCCTCGCATGGATCATCGCAACGGGTTTTAAAACCCCCGCCGATGCCATCGCCTACCCGCCGAAAGTGCTGTTCACCCCGTCACTCGAAGGTTACGTCAACCTGTTCACCTCGCGCGCGCGTGTCACGCCCGAAGACCTCGCTGCCCTCGGCCCGCCGACCACGTGGTATGACAGCATCGTGCGGCAATACGACATGGTGATCACCGGGGCCTCGCGCTATGGCGAGCGGTTCCTGAACTCGGTCATCATCGGCTTCGGCTCCACCTTCCTGTCGGTTTTCCTAGGCACTATTGCGGCTTACGCGTTCAGCCGCTTCAAAGTCCCGCTGAAAGATGACCTCTTATTCTTCATCCTCTCCACAAGGATGATGCCCCCCATCGCCGTCGCCATCCCGATTTTCCTGATGTATCGCCAGCTTGGCCTATCCGACACCCACCTCGGCATGATCCTGCTTTACACGGCGGTAAACCTGTCGCTCTCGGTCTGGCTGCTGAAAGGTTTCATCGACGAAATCCCCATCGAATATGAAGAAGCCGCGCTGATCGACGGCTACACCCGCTTCCAAGCCTTCTACAAAGTCGTCCTGCCGCAGGCCGCCACGGGTATCGCCTCCACCGCGATTTTCTGCCTGATTTTTGCGTGGAACGAATATGCCTTCGCCGTGCTGCTGACCTCTGGAACGGCGCAAACCGCCCCGCCCTTCATCCCCACCATCATCGGCGCTGGCGGCAAAGACTGGCCCGCCGTAGCCGCAGGGGCGACGCTGTTCCTGCTGCCGATCATGGCCTTCACCATCTTGTTGCGCAAACACCTGCTGCGCGGCATCACCTTCGGAGCGGTGCGCAAATGAAAACCTTCGTCAATGGACTTCTGCGCCTGCGCCGTGGCCCGTGGGAGGCGCTGGCAACCGTCCTGATCGCCCTTGGCGTGTTCATGCTGATGCAGCCTTTCGCCTTGATATTGTTCACCTACTCTTTCCTGGTGACGCTGATCGGCACGGTGATGTTCATCATCACCAGCCATTTCCCGGAGTAAGCGATGGCCCAGATTGTCATCAAAAGCCTGCGCAAAGAATTCGGTGCCTTTACCGCCGTGCAATCTTCCAGCTTCACCATCGAAGACGGCGAGTTCTTCATGCTGCTGGGGCCTTCCGGCTGCGGCAAAACCACCACCCTGCGGATGATCGCGGGGCTTGAACTGCCCACCTCGGGTGAGATTTTCATCGACGGGGCCGAGGTCAGCCAAAAGCCCGCCAGCCAGCGTGACATTGCCTTCGTGTTCCAGATGTTCGCGCTTTATCCGCATATGAATGTGCGCAAGAACATCTCTTACCCGCTGGTCAGTCAAGGCATGAAGCGCGATCAGGTGCGCGTCAAGGTGAACGAAGTCGCCGAAATCCTTGGCATCACCTCGATCCTGGAAAAGCCCGTCGGCGGCCTGTCTGGCGGCGACCGTCAGCGCGTCGCCCTTGGCCGCGCTATTGTCCGTGATCCGGCGTGTTTTCTGATGGACGAACCCTTGGGCGCACTGGATGCCGAGTTCCGCGAGCATATGGCGCTGGAACTGCGCGCGCTGCACGACCGCATGCGCGCCACCACCGTTTATGTCACGCATGACCAGCTTGAGGCGATGCAGATGGGCGACAAGATCGTGGTGATGAACCATGGTGTCGTCGAACAATTCGGCCGCCCGCAAGAGATTTACGACTGGCCCGCCACCACCTTCGTGGCAAAATTCATCGGCTCGCCCGCGATGAACCTGTTGAACTTCAACGGCATGGTCGGCAATGGCAGCGCAGAAGTTACCCTGTCAGACGCCGCCATCCCAATCCCGCCGATGATCAGCGGCGCAAACGGCCCCCTTACCCTTGGCGTGCGCCCCGAACATATCCGTCTGGACGATAGCGCCGCCTTCCGCGCCCGCATCACCGCCGCCGAATACCTTGGCACCACCCAGATCATCACCCTCGACACCGCGCACGGCCCCGTCAAAGCCCGTGCGCCATCAACAAATGCCGCACCAATCGGTGCCACCACCGGACTGGCCTTCGATCCCCGCTCGATCACCCTGTTCGACCCATCGGGCCACGCGCTGATGTCCGAGGCCAATCAAAAGGTTCTGTCCCATGGCTGAGGTGATCCTGCACAACGTCTCCAAATCCTACGGGCAGCAGTCCGCCCTTGCCGATGTCTCGATGACCGTGCCCGACGGCGCTTTCGTGGTGCTGCTTGGCCCCACCGGCGCGGGCAAGACCACCACTTTGCGCCTTGTCTCTGGCCTTGATGCGCCAACCTCGGGCGACATTTTGATCAACGGCCACAGCACCAAAGGCGTCACCCCCGCCCAGCGCAATGTCGCAATGGTGTTCCAGCAATACTCTCTTTACCCGCATCTTACCGTGCGCGAGAACATGGAATTCCCACTGAAATCGCCGCTTCTGCGCACCCCAAGGGCCGAGATCACCCGCAAAGTCGCCGAAGTGGCGGAAATCCTGCAAATCTCGCACAAGCTGGACAACAAGGCGACGGCGCTGTCGGGGGGCGAAATGCAGCGTGTTTCCATCGGGCGCGCCCTGGTGCGCAACCCTGCGGTTTACCTGATGGATGAACCGCTCAGCAGTCTCGACGCCAAACTTCGCGCCGATCTGCGGGTTGAACTCAAAAACATCCAGTCCAGCCTTGGCGCGACATTCCTTTATGTCACCCATGACCAGATCGAAGCCATGACCATGGCCAGCCATATCGGCGTGCTGGATCATGGCAAACTGGTGCAGTTCGGCACCCCGCGCGAGGTTTACGAACAGCCCGTCAGCATCTACGCCGCCTCACGCCTCGGCCAGCCACATATCAACATCCTGCCCGCCGATCTGTTCGGCCCAGCCCCGCCCAATGCCACCCATATCGGCCTGCGCCCCGAACATATCCGGCAAGGCACAGGCCAGGATGCGCTTGTCAGGCGCATCGAGCATCTTGGCGATCAGACCCGGCTGCATCTGTCATTCAACAACCACGATCTGACCATCGTGACCGAGGCCCATACCCCCCTGCGCAGCGGCGACATTCTGAAAATCCAGCCGCAGAACCCGTTCTATTTCGACGCCAACGGCACCCGCATTTAAGGAACCCGCGATGACCCAATTCATGAACAAACGCGAAAACATCGTGACCGAGGCGATTGACGGCCTGCTGATGGCCGCGGGCGGGCGGTTGTTGCGGCTGGATGGCTATCCCCATATCCGCGTGGTTCTGCGCGCCGATTGGGACAAATCCCGCGTCGCCCTGGTTTCGGGCGGCGGCTCCGGGCACGAGCCTGCGCATGCGGGCTTTGTCGGCCCCGGCATGCTAACCGCCGCCGTCTGCGGCGATGTATTTGCCTCGCCTTCCGTCGATGCCGTGCTGGCGGGGATCCTTGCCGTCACCGGCCCCGCAGGTTGCCTGCTGATCGTGAAGAACTACACCGGCGACCGCCTGAACTTTGGCCTTGCAGCCGAGCGCGCCCGCGCCTTTGGCCTCAAGGTCAGCATGGTGGTGGTCGATGATGACATCGCTTTGCCCAATCTGCCGCAAGCGCGCGGTCTGGCGGGCACGCTGTACGTCCACAAGGTCGCAGGCCATCTGGCCGAAACCGGCGGCGATCTTGCCGCCGTCACCGCCGCCGCCGAAACAGTGATCGCGGGCACCACTTCAATCGGCATGTCGCTGGATACCTGCACCGTGCCGGGATCGGCCAAGGAAAACCGCATCCGCCCCGGGATGGCCGAACTCGGCCTTGGCATCCATGGCGAACCTGGGGTCGAGCAGATCGCCTTCAGCAACGCGACCAGTGCGATGGCTGCAATGCTGGCAAAACTGAACCCCGGCGACGGCCCGTATGTCGCCCTGCTGAACAATCTGGGCGGCGCATCGGTGTTGGAAATGTCGGTGCTGGCGCATGACCTGCTTGGCTCTGACTTTGGTAGGCAGATCAAATACATCATTGGCCCTGCGGCGATGATGACCTCATTGGATATGCGCGGGGTGTCGATTTCCCTGTTGCCCCTGAACGCCCAAGTTGAAACCGCGCTGACCGCGACGACTCCGCTTGCGGCATGGCCGGGGTGTCATCCGACCACGACGATCAAAACCCGCGCCCTGCCCGATGGGCTGACACCAATTCGCCCGATTCCATCACAGCACAAACCCACGAAGGATTTCCTGATCAAATGCTGCCAGATCATGATTTCCTTGGAAGCCGATCTGAACGCGCTGGATGCCAAATCTGGCGATGGTGACACCGGGTCAACCCTTGCTGGTGCGGCGCATGCGCTGATTGACGCTGTTGATCAACTGCCGCTGTCCGACCACACCCAGCTTTACCGCGCTATCGGCCTTGAACTGTCGCAAACCATGGGCGGTTCGTCAGGTGTGCTGCTGGCGATCTTCTTTGCCGCTGCGGGCGATGCTGCCTCCAGCGGTTTGACCATGCGCGATGCCCTGCGCGCGGGGCTCGAGCGGATGCAGGAAATCGGTGGCGCAAAACTTGGCGACCGCACCATGATCGACGCTTTGCAGCCAGCACTCGAGGCGCTGGATCAAGGCTTGCCCGCCGCCGCCCAAGCCGCCCGCGCTGGGGCTAATCACACCGCCACCATGCTCAGCGCCAAGGCAGGCCGCGCCGCCTATATCAACGCGGGCAACCTGCAAGGCCATATCGACCCCGGAGCCGAGGCCGTGGCGCGACTGTTTGAAGCACTTTGCGGCGCGTTGATGTGAATCAATCCTGTTCGATCTATACTCTGCCAAAGAGGCGCAATTGCTGCGCCGCTTTGCCAGCCCAGACAGGAGCCCGCCCTATGAAATTCTCACCAAAATCTGCCGCAGCCGCCTCGCTTTTCGGGCTGGCCCTGCTGGCCAGCCCCGCCCTTGCCGAAGGCGATGCCGCCAAGGGCGAAAAGCTGTTCAACCGCTGCAAGGCCTGCCATTCGATCATCGCAGCGGATGGCACCAAGATTCAGGCAGGCGGCAAGACCGGCCCCAACCTGTTCGGTGTGATCGGCCGCCCTATCGGCAGCTATCCGGATTTCACCTATGGCACAGGCCTTTTGGCACTGAACGCCAAGGGCGATGTCTGGGATGAAGCCAAACTCGCCGCCTATATCACCAACCCGACCGCCTGGGTGAAAGAGGAATCTGGCGATCCCTCAGTAACCGCGAAAATGGCCTTCAAGATGGCCAGCGGTGCCGAGGATATGGCGGCCTATCTTGCATCGGTGAAATAACGCCGGGGCGGATGCGCGGCGCTTGCAGAATCCCCCCGCACCGCCTAGATACGCGACCGGAAGGGTCCGGCAACAGCCGCGACCCTGCCTTCATTTGCAAGACCGGCGGAGCCAACCGCATGGCCAGTGACATATACGAAAAAGGAAAACAAACTACATGAACTCCAAAGCTATGGACGAATTCGAAGCCCTCTTGAAAGAAAGCTTCGAAATTGACACCCCCGAAGAGGGTACGGTTGTCAAAGGCAAGGTTATCGCCATCGAGGCCGGCCAAGCCATCATCGACGTCGGCTACAAGATGGAAGGCCGCATCGATCTGAAAGAATTCGCGAACCCCGGCGAAGCCCCGAACATCAACGTCGGCGACACTGTTGAAGTGTATCTGGACCGCGTTGAGAACGCTCGTGGCGAAGCCCAGATCTCGCGCGAGAAAGCTCGCCGCGAAGAAGCATGGGATCGTCTGGAAAAAGCCCACGCCTCGGAAACCCGCGTCGATGGCGCGATCTTCGGTCGTGTCAAAGGCGGCTTCACGGTGGATCTGGGCGGCGCTGTCGCCTTCCTGCCGGGCAGCCAAGTCGACGTGCGCCCCGTGCGCGACGCTGGCCCGCTGATGGGCATGAAGCAGCCGTTCCAGATCCTGAAAATGGATCGTCGCCGTGGCAATATCGTGGTGTCGCGTCGTGCGATCCTCGAAGAGTCGCGTGCCGAACAGCGTGCTGAAGTGATCGGCAACCTGACCGAAGGCCAGACCATCGACGGCGTTGTGAAAAACATCACCGAATACGGTGCGTTCGTGGATCTGGGCGGCGTTGACGGTCTGCTGCACGTCACCGACATGGCATGGCGCCGCGTCAACCACCCGTCCGAGATCCTCGCGATTGGTGAGACGATCAAGGTGCAAGTCATCAAGATCAACAAAGACACCCACCGCATTTCGCTGGGCATGAAGCAACTGCAATCCGATCCGTGGGATGCTGTTGAAAAACTCTACGCCCTCGGCACCGTGCACAAAGGCCGTGTCACCAACATCACCGATTACGGCGCCTTTGTGGAGCTGGAAGCCGGTGTTGAAGGCCTCGTCCACGTCTCGGAAATGTCCTGGACCAAGAAGAACGTCCACCCCGGCAAGATCGTTTCGACCTCTCAGGAAGTCGAAGTCATGGTGCTGGAAATCGACAGCACCAAGCGTCGCGTTTCCTTGGGCCTCAAGCAAACCCAACGCAACCCGTGGGAAGTGTTTGCTGAGACCCATCCGGTCGGCACCAACATCGAAGGCGAAGTCAAGAACATCACCGAATTCGGTCTGTTCGTTGGCCTCGACAACGACATCGACGGCATGGTTCACCTGTCCGACCTGTCGTGGGATCAGCGCGGCGAAGACGCGATCCAGAACTACCGCAAGGGCGACACGGTGACTGCCGCTGTCACCGAAGTGGATGTTGAGAAAGAGCGTATCTCGCTCTCAATCAAGGCTCTGGGCGAAGACACCTTCTCTGACGCAGTTGATGGCGTGAAACGTGGCGGTGTGATCACCGTTGTCGTCACCGCAATCGAAGACGGCGGTGTTGAAGTCGAATACAACGGCGCGAAATCCTTCATCCGCCGTTCTGACCTGTCGCGTGAGCGTTCCGATCAGCGCCCCGAGCGTTTCTCGGTTGGCGACAAGATCGACGTGCGCGTCACCAACATTGATCCGAAGACCCGCCGCATGGGTCTGTCGATCAAGGCACGCGAGATCGCTGAAGAAAAAGAAGCCGTCGAACAGTATGGCTCCTCCGATTCGGGCGCCTCGCTGGGCGACATCCTCGGCGCCGCTCTGAAGGGCGACCGCAACTGATCTGACCGTTAGCGGTCAACAAAAAGGGCCCCGCGGCAACGCGGGGCCCTTTGCTTTGGCACCTTTAGCTTGCAATTTTGTTTGTGCCTTTAAAAATTATGCCTATAGTCCAATGCGTAACAGGTTAGCACGGCCGAGAATCCCCTGAATGGGACGCGGCATCACCAGGGGGATAGCGCCGATGATCCGGTCTGAACTGATCCAAAAAATCGCGGATGAAAATCCGCATCTGACGCAGCGCCATGTTGAACGCATCGTCAACACGGTGTTCGAAGAAATCATCGAAGCCCTGGCAAAAGGCGATCGGGTAGAACTGCGCGGCTTCGGCGCGTTCTCGGTCAAGGCCCGCGATGCCCGTGTTGGTCGTAACCCGCGCACGGGTGAGGCGGTCGCGGTCGAAGACAAGAAGGTGCCGTTCTTCAAAACCGGCAAACTGCTGCGCGACCGGCTGAACAGCAAGTAAGCGCGTATTGCAGGCCGGCCATTCCGCCCTCATATAGGGTTAGAACCTGCAAAAAGGCGGTCCCATGCTTCGTTACCTGCGCTATCTGATCCTCGCAGCCGTGGGCCTTGCCCTGCTGATCGTGGCTTTGGCCAACCGCACCCCGGTTCTGCTGAAGGCTATGCCCGATGATTTCGCCGCCTTCCTTGGCGTGACCTGGCAGATGGAGCTTCCGGTTTTCGTGGTGCTGTTCGGCGGCATCGTGATTGGCGTGCTGGTGGGGTTCCTGTGGGAATGGGCGCGCGAGCATAAACACCGCGTCACTGCTTCTGTCAAAACCCGCGAGGTTTCCAAGTTGGAGCGGGAACTCGCCACCATGCGCGACGCCACCTCGCTGCCGCAAGACGATGTGCTGGCCATTCTTGACCGCTCCAAGGCGAAGTAAATGCCTGATATTCGCGTGAAAATCTGCGGCCTGCGCACAGTCGATGACGTGGCCGCGGTGGCTGCGACCAAGGCCGCTTATGCGGGATTTGTGTTTTTCCCGAAATCACCACGCCATCTGAGCATCCCGCAAGCCCGCGAACTGACGCTTGCCGCGCCCTTGGGCCTTGCGAAAGTTGCGCTTGTGGTCGATGCGGACGATGCCCTGCTGGATGCGATCACTGAAGCCATGCCGCTGGATATGCTGCAACTTCACGGCCATGAGACGCCGGAACGTGTCGCCGAAATCCGTGCCCGCTATGGCCTGCCGGTGATGAAAGCCATCGGCGTCGCCGATGAAGGCGATCTGGCCGACCTGCTGGAGTATTCTCTCGCCGCAGATCAGCTTCTGGTCGATGCCAAACCGCCGAAAAACGCCACCCTTCCCGGCGGCAATGGACTTACCTTTGACTGGCGCTTGGTGGCGCAGCGCCGCTGGCTGAAACCGTGGATGCTCGCGGGCGGCCTGACCCCGCAGAACGTCGCCGAAGCGATCCGGCTGACCAATGCGCGGCAGGTTGATGTGTCGTCGGGTGTCGAATCCGGCCCCGGTGTCAAAGACCCGCTGAAAATCCGCATGTTTGTCGAAGCCGCCACGCAAGACGGCCCGCCGATTTTGCGCTGATTTCATCTGTCTTCTAAATATCCCCGCCGGAGGCTTCTGCAATGCCCGCATATCTGACCCTTGGCACCAATGACCCCGAGAAATCGCACGCTTTCTACGACACCGTGCTGAAAACGATCGGCTGGGCCGCGCAATCCGATTTTCCCGGTGGTTGGCGCGCCTATTCCGAAGCCGGTCGCAGCGACGGCTTCAAATTCTGGATCTGCCCGCCCTTCAACGGCGAAGCGGCCAGCGCTGGCAATGGCACTATGCTTGGCCTGCCTGCCCGCAGCCGCGCCGAGGTGGATGCGTTCTACGCCGCCGCCATGGCGCTGGGGGCAACGGACGAAGGCGCGCCCGGCCTGCGTGAAATCTACAGCCCGACCTGGTATGCCGCCTATCTGCGCGACCCATCCGGCCACAAAATCGCGGTGTATTGCGAAGACTAGTCAGCGTTTGCAAGGGCGCGTTTGCCGCCAGCAGGATTGGCAGCGGGCTGGCCTTAAAATGCCTTGAACGTCATCGTCGTCAGGGTGCGCACGATGCCCGGAATATCGAACAGCTTTTCCGACAGATAATGGCCGACATCGGCATCATCGGGGATATAGATTTTCGCGATCAGATCATATTCCCCGCTGGTCGAATACAACTCGGAAACCACCTCGCGGTCATAGATCGCATCGGCAACCTCATAGGTTTTGCCGGGGGTGCAGCGGAATTGAACGAACACGCAGATCATAGAAGCCTCATCCTTTTTTCTACCCTAGCGCAGCCAAGGCCAGAGTCTAGTCATCGCCCTGCCCCGTCAAGGTCAGCGGCACCGAGGTGGGGCGCAAATCTTCAACGGTCAGGCCCTCAAGCGGCCGCGCGAGGCGATTGCGCACCACCCAAAGCAAGCGATGCTGTGCGCGGGTGATCGCCACATAGGCCAGCCGCTTCCAAAGCGGCACCCCGGCCTCTGACCGGCCTGCTGCCGCTGCGGCGTAAAGATCCGGCGCGAACACCTGAACGTTTTCCCATTGGCTGCCTTGTGCCTTATGGATTGTCACCGCCGCGCCGTGCAGAAACGCCGCGCCCATGGTAGCGGCAGAGGCGATGAAAGGTTCATCCTCATCCGGGCGTTCGATCTTGATGATCGAGGCGGCTGAGACCTGCGGGTCTTCTGCACCGACCACATGGATCTTGGCAAAGCCCGCGCGATTGCCGGGGCCGAGGTAGATCACCTGCGCGCCCTTGATCAGGCCGCGGGCCTCGAGATCAATCCGCTTTTTGCGGTGCTTCAGGGGCAATTCGATGCCGTCGCAAATCAGTGGTTCGCCGGGCAGCAGTTCATCATCGGGCGCGCCATGGGCGGCGCGGAAGGCGGTGATCAGGCGAATGCGGGTGGCATTGCGCCAGACCAGCACCGGGCTGCGCGCCATCAGGTCGGCATCGACCCGCTCGGCCCAGACCACGCGGTCATCCTTGCGGGCGGCGGTTTCAACCATCCGCTCAAATTCGTCAAAGCCAAGATTGGGATCGCCCAAGGCATGCGCCAGATCGAGGATCGGGTTATCCTGCGCCTGCCGGTGGATGCGGGACAGCACCAGCTTGCGGCCCTCGCCCAGGCGATCAAACACCATCTCACCCGACAGGCCGACCGGGGCCAACTGTGCGGGGTCGCCGAACAGCACGAGGGTCGAGAAAATCTCGCGCAGATCGGCCAGTGCGCGTTCGTCCAGCATCGAGGATTCGTCGACAAAGCCGATGTCGAGCGGTTCTTCGCGGCGCTTCCAGCCCTTGATGAAATCGCTGCCGCGCAGGCCCGCCGCCGCCAAAGCGCCGGGGATCGAGGCGACGTTCTGGTAGAACGCATGGGCGCGGTCGAGTGCGAGATCGGTCAGCCCTTCGACCACCGGGCGCGGGCCCTGCCCGGTCAGCCATTCGGCAATCTTTTCGTATTGCGGATCATAGACCGGGGTATAGAGGATGCGGTGGATCGTGGTGGCAGGCACCCCGCGCATCCGCAGCACCGAGGCCGCCTTGTTGGTGGGGGCAAGGATGGCAAGGCTGCGGCGTTCTTTGCGCTTTTTCGGCTCGTAATCGCCCGAGACCAGATCGACGCCCGCCGCCTGCAAAGCTTTGTAGAGGCTGGCGAGCAGCATGGTCTTGCCAGATCCCGCCTTGCCCACCACGGCCAGCACGGTGGATTTTTCTTCGGGGCGCGGCTCGAGCCCGCCATTGTCAAGATCGACGCCCATGCTGAACAGTTCCGCCGAAACGCGGTCATAGGCTTCGGCCTGATCGTCGGAAAAGGTCAGTTTGACGGGGGCGAGTTCGGTCATTTGGCGACCATATCCAAGGTTGCGGGCAAGGGCCATAGCGGATGCCCTGACCTGCGACCAGGTGCCGTCGCGCGGGGCATCGAGCCCCTTGCAACGGCGCTGCCGGGGGATGGGTTTGGGGCGTGGTTTTGGCGGTTGGGTCGGTAGGGGGGCCAGCCCCCCGGCTTACGCGCCCCCCGGAGTATTTGGGCCAATGTGAAAGGGTTGTGCTGCGCCGATTTGCCCGGAGGGGTGGTGCGAAGTTTCCCAGCTGGGAATGACTTGTGGAAAATGGCGCAGTATCGTCCATTTTCCACAAGATATAGTGGTTTACTTCAAATCACGCTGGATTTGATGGCATTGCTCAGCGGTTCAGGCTGGCGTCGAGCGTGTCTTCAAAGGTGCGCAGGCCGGTGCGGGTGGCTTGCACCAGCACCGCCATATTGCCGGGTTTGTGCTTGTTGTTGCGCATCAGCATATGCGCCGCCGGGATTTCTGCCCATGGGAAAACTTCCGACATGCAGGGATCAAGCCGCCGTTCGATCATCAGTTTGTTGGCGGCAGAGGCCTGCTTCAAATGCGCGAAATGGCTGCCTTGCAGGCGCTTTTGGTGCATCCACATATAGCGCACGTCAAAGGTGCAGTTGAAGCCAGAGGTGCCGGCGCAGATCACCACCATGCCGCCCTTTTTGCACACCAAGGAGCTGACCGGGAAGGTCGCCTCGCCGGGGTGTTCGAACACCATATCGACGTTGACGCCCTTTCCGGTGATGTCCCAGATGGCTTTACCAAAACGGCGGGCTTCTTTCAGCCATTCGTTATATTCCGGCGTGTTGACGGTGGGCAGTTGCCCCCAGCATTTGAAATCCTTGCGGTTGATCACGCCCTTGGCGCCAAGGCCCATGACGAATTCGCGCTTGTCTTCTTCGGAAATCACGCCGATGGCATTGGCGCCTGCGGTGTTGATCAACTGGATCGCGTAAGAGCCAAGCCCGCCCGATGCGCCCCAGACCAGCACGTTCTGCCCCGGTTTCAGATCATGCGGCTCGTGCCCGAACAGCATGCGATAGGCGGTGGCGAGGGTCAGGGTGTAGCAGGCAGATTCCTCCCAAGTCAGGTGCTTGGGGCGCGGCATGAGTTGCTGGGCTTGCACGCGGGTGAATTGCGCGAAAGAGCCGTCGGGGGTCTCATATCCCCAGATGCGCTGGGTGGGCGAGAACATCGGATCACCGCCGTTGCATTCCTCGTCATCGCCGTCGTCCTGATTGCAATGCACCACAACCTCGTCGCCGACTTTCCAGCGTTTGACCTTATCGCCCACCGCCCAGACGATGCCCGAGGCATCCGAGCCTGCGATGTGGTAGGGCTGTTTGTGGCCATCAAACGGGCTGATCGGCACGCCAAGTGCGGCCCAGACGCCGTTGTAATTGACGCCTGCGGCCATCACCAGCACCAGCACTTCGTTGCTGTCGAGCTTCCAGGTGTCTACAACTTCGACCTGCATCGCGGTGTCAGGCTCGCCATGGCGTTCGCGGCGGATCGACCAAGCATACATTTTCGCCGGAACATGGCCCAAGGGCGGCATTTCGCCAATCTCATACAGGTCTTTCACCGGAGCCTCGTAGGGGGTGATCGCCGTGCTTGTGTCCAACGCCATGCTTGCCTCCAACAAAATGCCGCGCCGCAGAATCGGGGCGGGTTGCGGTAGTGATAGCGGGGCATCGCGCAACTTTGCAATAGTCTTGATGGGTATTTTGTAATTTTATGTCTGCCGCGTTGCGGCAATTCTATGGGGCGACCTCGAGCCGTTGCAGCACCGGGGCTGCGTAAAAGTCGATCAGGGCGGCTGAGCCGGGGGTGATTTGCAGATTGGTGTTGATCAGGTTGCGGTTGATCAGTGGGGTCAGACCTTCGTCGAGAACAGCCTCCAGCCCCTGCGGCGGCAGCTTTTGCACCGCGCCCTGCGCCGATAGTCGGGCTTGCAAGGCGCTGACCGCAGAGGCCAAAGCGGCGCGGTCTGCGGGTTTTTTCAACAGGGCGGCGGCCACCAAAGGCACCGGCAGCACTGGCACGACCTTGGTGATCTCTGCCATCAGATAGGCGCCGAGGTCTTCGGTCGGCGCATCGGGGGATTCGGCCAGAAAGGCGCGCAGCGATACCGGCGGCCCAAACCCTGCCGCGGTGGTGCCAAAGCCTTTGAAGCGGCCGCGAAACTTGCGCCACAGGTTGCGCAGCAGAAAAACGATGATCGCCAAGGGCTTGCCGCGAAATCTTCGCGTGCCAGCATTGGCGGCTTCGGTCAGGATGCGATCTTCCAGCACGCGATCATAGGCCAGACCCACCGGCACGAACACCACATCGCGCCCACCGGGTTCATAGGCC
Organism: Cypionkella sinensis; assembly: GCF_042646385.1. Classification (NCBI taxonomy): domain Bacteria; kingdom Pseudomonadati; phylum Pseudomonadota; class Alphaproteobacteria; order Rhodobacterales; family Paracoccaceae; genus Cypionkella; species Cypionkella sinensis. The sequence continues at coordinate 1,533,535 of NZ_JBHRTO010000001.1, forward strand.
GAGACGATATAGGACAGCAGCCCCATCTTCGCCGCCCCCACCCGGCCATCCAGCGAAAGCCCGCCCTCGGGGAAGATTGCCTGCGTGGTGCCTTGCGCCGTGGCCATCTGCACATAGCGCGCCAGCACCCGGCGGTAGAGCGTGTTGCGGCTGCCACGCCGGATGAAATAGGCCCCCATCGAGCGGATCAGCGCGGACAGCGGCCAGATCCGCGCCCATTCGCCCACCGCATAGGAAATCGCCGAGCGGTTCGCCACCAGCCAGGTGATCAGCACATAATCCATGTTCGAGCGATGGTTCATCACGAAAATCACCGTGGCCTTGGGGTCGATATGCGCCAAAGCGGCATCAACCTTGCCAATCCGCACCCGATAGGCGAGGCGCGACAGCCAGCGCGCCAGCCGGATCGCCACGCCGAAATACAGCGTCGCCGAAAACCCCGGCACGATTTCGCGGGCGTAGCGGCGGGCTTGTTCGAACGCCACAGACCCCGGCACCCCGGTCTCAGAAGCATGATCAGCGACAGCCTCGAGCACGCGCGGATCGTACGACAGGCGCACGATCATGTCTTGCCTGCGCGCCAGTTTGAAAAACTCGATCGGGCGGTCCAGCCGCTTGTTCAACCGCGCCAGCGCCTTTTCCGCGCGCTTGCGGAAGAACCAGCGCACCGAGGGGAACAGGAAATGCGAGGCAAAGGTGATCGCCGCAAAAGCAAGGATCAGCAGCAGCAACCAGAAAGGCACAGCGACGGGCTCTGTCATGCCACAATATTGGCAGCCCGTCGCGGCTTTGAATAGGCCCGTGTGATCAGGCCCGTGTTTCAAAAGGCGGTTTTGGCGGCAAGTTCACTCGGTGTAATAGTAATCGCCGGTCTGGCAGACATTGACGCGGGCCTTTTGCAGCACGGTGCCATCCGAGAACACCGCCTTGAAATCAAACTCGCAATAGCCTTCGGCATTGTCGAAATGCAGCTTCATCGAGCCGCCCGTCGGCAGGGTGGACGCGCCCATCACATCGCTGCCCCAACGCTTGGCACCCGAGTTGGTGGATTGGAACTTTACCAGCGTCAGGCCGGTGTTGTTGTGGATGCGCACGGTGCGGTCGTAGGCGGCGGCTTGCAGCGTGGTGGCAGCGAGGGCAAGGGCAGCGAGGCCAAGGCGCAGGGTCGTTTTCATCATATCCTCGTGGGGTTGGTTGGGCATGACCTGTTGTGGCGCAGCCGCTGCGGCATTTCCAATGACAAGGGCTGTCATGTTTGGGCGGCGCGAAAATTCAAGAAATCTCGCCGCAACGCAGCGAATTGACACTTGCGTGAAATTGCGCTTAGTGCTGCACTGACGCAAGAATATTGCCGACGCGATTCAGGAGGCCGAGATGACGCGCAAAGATACTCCGTGGCTGTTCCGCACCTATGCCGGGCATTCCACCGCTGCGGCCTCAAACGCGCTGTATCGCAGCAATCTGGCCAAGGGGCAGACCGGGCTTTCGGTGGCCTTCGATCTGCCCACCCAAACCGGCTATGATTCCGACCACGAACTCAGCCGGGGTGAAGTGGGCAAGGTCGGTGTGCCGGTCAGTCATCTGGGCGACATGCGGGCCTTGTTCAAGGATATCCCGCTGGAGCAGATGAACACCTCGATGACCATCAATGCCACGGCACCTTGGCTGCTGGCGCTGTATATCGCGGTGGCCGAGGAACAGGGCGCGGATGTCTCGGCGCTGCAAGGCACGGTGCAGAACGACATCATCAAGGAATATCTGTCGCGCGGCACCTACATCGCCCCGCCCGCGCCCAGCCTGCGGATGATCACCGATGTGGCGGCCTATACGCAAAAGCACCTGCCGAAATGGAACCCAATGAACGTGTGTTCCTACCATCTGCAAGAGGCAGGGGCGACGCCAGAGCAGGAACTGGCCTTTGCGCTGGCAACGGCCTGCGCGGTGCTGGATGATCTGAAAGGTAAAGTTTCTGCGGCAGATTTCCCCAATATGGTCGGCAGAATATCGTTTTTTGTAAACGCCGGCATCCGCTTTGTGACCGAGCTGTGCAAGATGCGCGCCTTTGTCGAGCTGTGGGACGAGTTGTGCGAAACCCGCTATGGCATCACCGAGGCGAAGTATCGCCGCTTTCGCTACGGCGTGCAGGTGAACTCGCTGGGCCTGACCGAGCAGCAGCCGGAAAACAACGTTTACCGCATCCTGATCGAGATGCTGGCGGTGACGCTGTCGAAAAACGCCCGCGCCCGCGCCGTGCAACTGCCCGCCTGGAACGAGGCTTTGGGCCTGCCACGCCCGTGGGATCAGCAATGGTCGCTGCGGATGCAGCAAATCCTCGCCTATGAAACCGACCTGCTGGAATATGACGATCTGTTCGACGGCAACCCGGCGATTGACCGCAAGGTCAGCGCGCTGAAAGACGGCGCGCGGGCGGAATTGGCGCAGATTGATGCGATGGGCGGCGCTGTGGCGGCGATTGACTATATGAAGGGCCGTCTGGTGGAGGCCAATGCCGAGCGGATCGGGCGGATTGAAACCAAGGACACCACGGTGGTCGGCGTCAACCGCTGGATTGAGACCACGCCAAGCCCGCTGACCTCGGGTGATGGCGCGATCATGGTGTCCGATCCCGAGGCAGAGGCCGATCAGATTGCCCGCCTGACAGCATGGCGCGCAAACCGTGATGAGGCCAAGGTGCAAACCGCCCTGCACGCCCTGCGCGAGGCCGCAGCATCAGGCGCCAACATCATGCCCGCCTCGATTGCCGCCGCCAAGGCTGGGGCGACGACCGGCGAATGGGGCCTGATGGTGCGTAGCGCTTTCGGCGAATACCGCGCGCCGACCGGGGTTTCGCGCAACCCGTCAAACCGCACCGAAGGGCTGGAGCCGATCCGCGAGGCGGTGCAGGCCTTGTCGGCGAAACTGGGCCGGCCCTTGAAATTTCTGGTGGGAAAACCGGGGCTTGACGGCCATTCCAACGGCGCCGAACAAATCGCCGCCCGCGCGCGTGATTGCGGGATGGACATCCATTACGAAGGCATCCGCCTGACTCCCGCCGAGATCGTAAGCGCTGCGGTGGCCGAGCAGGCGCATGTGGTGGGCCTGTCGATTCTGTCGGGCAGCCACCTGCCGCTGATCCGCGACACGCTGGCGAAAATGCGTGAGGCGGGGCTGGCGGATACGCCGCTGATTGTCGGCGGCATTATCCCCGAAGATGACGCACGCGCCTTGCGCGCGATGGGCGTGGCCGCCGTCTACACGCCGAAGGATTTCGAACTCAACCGCATCATGATGGATATCGTGGGGCTGGTCGAAGGCACCACGCTCGCCGCCGAATAAATCACGCCCGGATTTGCGCCAGATCAAATCCCGCCGCCCCTCGGCGTGGCAGTCTTGCGCAAAACAGGAGTGTCCCGATGTTCGACCGGATCAAAGCGCTGATGCACCGCTGGCAGGATTTGAACGAGATTGCAGCGCTAAGTCAGCGCGAATTGGATGATCTGGGCATGACCCGCGATCAGATTTCGGCGTTCGCGCGGATGCCGCAGGATGTGCCCGACCGCGTGCGCGCCATGGCCGAGATTTTCGGGCTGACCGAGGCGCAACTGCATGCCGATCACGACAAATACCATGCGCTGCTGTATACTTGTGGTCAGTGCAAAGACCGCAAGAACTGCAGCAAAACGCTTTCGCTGGGTGTGCTTGCCCTGCCCTCGGATGCCGAATTCTGCCTGAATAAGTCCAGTTTCGCAGCCGCGTTGGCCTAAGGCTTCCCCTGCCCAGCAAAACCGCATAGCTTCCGGCAAAAATCGGAGAATGCGATGACCTTTCATATCGGTGCCAAGCCCGGCGAGATTGCCGAAACCGTGCTGCTGCCCGGCGACCCCTACCGTGCGCGTTGGGCAGCGCAGAAATATCTGGAAAACCCCGTGTTGGTGAACGAGGTGCGCGGGATGCTGGGCTATACCGGCACCTGGCGTGGGCAGCGGGTGACCATCCACGGCTCGGGCATGGGGATGCCGTCGCTGTCGATCTATGCCACTGAATTGATGAAGGATTATGGCACACAGACCCTGATCCGCATCGGCTCGGCTGGGGCGTTGCAGAATGAAGTGAAGGTGCGCGACGTGGTTCTGGCGCAGACCGCCAGCACCTGCGGCAGCCCCTCGCGCAGCATCTTCCGCGAGTTGAATTTCGCCCCCTGCGCCGATTTTGCCCTGCTGAGCGCCGCACACAAAGCCGCGCTGAACATCGGGGTGCCGGTGCATGTCGGCGGGATTTTCTCGTCCGACACCTTCTATGACGAACGGCAAGATCTGTCCGATCAGTTGCAGCGTCATGGCACGTTGTGTGTCGAGATGGAGGCAGCCGAGTTGTATATGCTCGCCGCCCGCTACAAGCGCCGCGCGCTGGCGGTGCTGACGATTTCCGACCATATCCTGACGCACGAGGCCCTGCCCGCCGATCAGCGCGAGACCAGTTTCGGTGCGATGGTGGAAGTGGCGCTAGAGGCTGCTTTCGCCTGAACTGCGGGACGCCGCAACTTGCAAGAACCGCGCGGCCCGCTGCACGGCAGAGCCCGGCTGCATTGGCCGGGCCGCCCATAATCGCAGGCCGCCCGGCAGCGTGACGCGCTGCGCAAAGGGTGCCACCAACGCCCCGACTGCAAGGTGAGAAGCAACCAGCGCCTGATGCGCTATCAACACCCCCGCCCCGCCTGCGGCCTCCTCGACCGCCAGCGCGTAAAGCGAAAAGATCGGCCCACGCGGGGTAAAATTCCGCCCCGGCATCGCCACATCCGCCCAGATCTTCCAATCCTGCGCCCAGCTTGCATCGGTCAGGCAGGTCACATCCGCCAAATCTTCGGGGTGCCGCAACTTGGCCGCAAGTGACGGGGAACACACAGGAAAAATCACATCCGGGGCAATGATCTGATCGCCTTCGCCGTAAAACAGGCTCAGATCATAGGGCAGACGTTTCAGGTTTGGCGGCCGCTCCATCGCGGTGATCGAGATTTCAATTTCGGGTGCCGCTGCGCGCAAGGCAGGCAGGCGCGGCGATAGCCAAAGCTGCGCGATGGCAGGCAAGGTGGCGATATGCACCACGCGCGGTGCGGCCTCGGCCCGCAACACCTGCACCGCCGCCCCCAGCGCGTCGAAGGCGTGGGTGAAGTCCGGCAAGGCGCGCGCGCCCACCGCCGTCAGCACGACACCGCGCCCGCTGCGTTGAAACAAAGGTGATCCCAGATGCGCCTCAAGCGCCTTCACATGCGCTGTGACTGCCCCCGGCGTCACCCCGAGTTCTGCCGCAGCCAAAGCAAAACTGCCCAACCGTGCCGCCGCTTCAAACGCCCGCAAAGCGGAAAGCGGCAGGTCTTTCGGGCGTGGGGGTGCAACGGCCATGATAGCGCAGGTTTTCTATGTTCAGTTTTTCATTGCATAGTTTTTCTAACCCTAATTTTCCACAATTCTGATTTGCCCACAAGCCTGCGCTCTGCTCATCTGTGACAAAAGGAGATTGCCATGCCCCATCTTTCCCCCCGCGCCTGGGTTCCCGCCGCCTGCGAAAGCCTGATCCAGCGCATCGCCACTGAGTCCACCGCGCCCAGCCCGCAGGTGGCAGACCGGATCGAAACGCTTGTTCAAGCCAATACCCAGATTCACGATCAGGATTGCTTCAACCTGAACCCCGCCACCAACATCATGAATCCCCGCGCCGAAGCGGTGCTGTCGCGCGGTCTGGGCAGCCGCCCTTCGCTCGGCTATCCCGGCGATAAATATGAGATGGGGCTTGAGGCGATTGAGGAGATCGAGGTCATCGCCGCCGAACTCGCCGCCGAAATCTTCCAAGCCAAATATGCCGAAATCCGCGTGGGTTCCGGTGCTTTGGCCAATCTGTATGGCTTTATGGCGCTGACCAAACCGGGTGATGTGATCATCGCACCGCCCGCCACCATCGGCGGCCATGTCACCCATCACGCGGGCGGTTGTGCCGGACTTTATGGGTTGATCACCCACGCGGCGCCGGTCAATGCCGATGGCTATACCGTTGATCTGGAACAACTTCGCACGCTGGCCCACCGCGTTCACCCCAAGTTGATCACCATCGGCGGCAGCCTTAATCTGTTCCCGCATCCGGTGGCCGAGATCCGCGCCATCGCTGATGAGGTTGGCGCAAAGGTGCTGTTTGACGCCGCCCATCAATGCGGCATCATCGCGGGCGGCGTTTGGGCCAATCCGCTGCACGAGGGCGCGCATCTGATGACGATGAGCACCTATAAATCGCTGGGCGGCCCGGCAGGCGGGCTGATCGTCACCAACGATGCCGAGATTGCCGAGCGGCTGGATCACATCGCCTACCCCGGCATGACGGCGAATTTCGATGCCGCGAAATCTGCCGCATTGGCGCTGTCACTGCTGGATTGGCGCGATTTTGGCGCGACTTATGCGCAGGCGATGGTCGATCTGTCACGGGCGCTGGCGCAGGAACTCGGCGCGCTTGGCTTGCCGGTGTTTGGCGGGGCGGATGGCGGCCAAAGCCATCAGTTTGCGATCGAGGCCGCAGGCTTTGGCGGCGGGCAGACCGCATCGAAAACCCTGCGCAAATCGGGGTTCCTCGCCTGTGGCATCGGCCTGCCGATTGCGAGTGTTGCGAATGATCTCAATGGCTTGCGGATCGGCACGCCGGAACTGGTGCGCCGGGGCGTCACCCCCGCCGATGCGCCGGCACTGGCGGCGCTGATCGCGGAAAGCCTGCGCTCGAACGCGCCCGAGGCGATTGCGCCGCGCACCGCTGCGCTGCGGAAAAACTTCCAAGGCCTGCACTATATGCACCCTTGACCTAAGCGATTCGTGGGCGTCTATTGCGATCCCCTCAGCAGGAGACGCCCATGAAAACCCGCAAACTTGGCCAGAATGGCCCCGAAATCTCGGCCATCGGCCTTGGCGCGATGTCATTTGGCGGCATCTTTGGCGATACGACCGAGGCCGAAAGCCTGGCCTGTCTGGATGCAATGCTGGAAAGCGGCATCAATTTCATCGACACCGCAAACATCTATGGCATGGGGATTTCCGAAACGATCATCGGCAAATGGCTGGCCAGCCGTCGCCCCAATGTCACCATCGCGACCAAGGCCAGTTTCGTGGCAGGCCCGCCGCGCCGGATCGACAATTCTGAGGCGCATCTGCGGGCTGAATTGGAGGCCTCGCTGAAGCGATTGGGTCGGGATCATGTCGAGTTGTTCTATATCCATCGCCGCGAACACGCGCGCCCGCTGGCCGAGGTGATAGGCACGCTGTCGCGCCTGATCGAAGAGGGCAAGATCGGCGGCTATGGCATGTCGGAAATCGCCCCCGACACGTTGCGTGCCGCCCATGCTATTCACCCTTGCACCGCCGTGCAGAACGAATATTCGCTGTGGACGCGGCAGCCGGAACTGGGGTTGATCCAAGCCTGCAAGGCGCTTGGCGTGGCGTTCATCCCGTTTTCACCTCTGGCGCGCGGCATGTTGGGGGATAGGCCACTGGCGCAACCAAGCGACGGTTTTCGTGGCCAGAATCCCCGCTTTACCGAGCCGAATTTCACGGCAAATATCCATGCGATCAACGGCTTCCGTGCCTTCTGTGCCACGCGCGGCTGGAGCACGCCCGCCACTGCGCTGGCCTGGATTCTGGCCAAGGGCGATCATCTGATCCCGATTCCCGGCACCCGCAAGGCGGCGCATCTGGCCCAATGGGCACAGGCGACCGAGATCACCCTGACGGCGCAAGATCATGCCGAAATCGACCGCCTGCTGCCACCCGGTTTTGCGGCGGGGGATCGCTATGGCGACCATCAACTGTTGGCGATTGAGCGCTATTGCTGAGCGCGCAAGCACTGTCTGGGCGTGCCAGCCGCGCCCGGATCGCAGGTGGCGCCACAGGCGGCGCAGCGGTAATGGGTCGGCCCGGTCAGCCGATCCAGCCGCCAGCGGCAGTCGCGTGTCAGGGTCGAATTGCGCCGGGCGAACCACGCATAAACGAACACCGACACGACAAGAACCAGCAACAACAGCGGCATGGGGCTTCCTTTTCTGCCCGGCCAGCATCCCTCAAGCCGTGGCGCCCTGCAAGAAGGTTGGTTCGGCGCGCAGGCGGTGGGTCGGGAACGGGATTGGCGCGATCCGGCGCTGGCGTGCGCGCGAATATTCGGCGGGCATCCGCAACACCGCGTATTGGCGGCCGTCCTCGTCATTGCGATAGGTTTCGCCCAAGCGTGACACTTCATAGCCGATCTGGCGCAGCGCCCGCATCAGGGCCAGCGACGACAGGCAAATCAACTCTTCCCCGCCTTCGGCACGGGTGATTTCGACCAAGCCATCGACGATTCCCGTCAGACATTCGGTGCGCTCTGCCGCCGTGGTCAGGGCATCAGAGATCACCAGCCGGGTGCATTCCCAGACATGCGGCGTCGCGATTTCGACCGACATCACATGCGAAGGGATATGCGGCAGCTTGCCGGAATATGCGTCGCGCAGCATGTAAGTATGCGTGCCCCAAATCGCTGTCGTGGCCATCGCCCGCGCACCACCCACAACCTGGCCGTGTTTTAAAACCAGCGAATAATGCGCAACCGGCGTGTCATACTGATCCATCTCGACCTTGGCATTATGCGGCACATCCCAGCCGAGTTGATCGACAAACACCTGTTTGCGCAAAGCCAGAAAGTCGTAAAAAGCCGATCCGTAGCGATGGAAATCGGAAAAGTCGAAGCGGATATTGTCCATAGGGGTCTCCTAAACATGCTGAATCGTTTCTGATACAGCAACAATACCCCGGAAGTTGTATTTTCGGACAGCCCGCAAATCTAACGCGACTGTCGCAATAGTTAAAATTTGCTGGATTATGCGTTCCGGCTAAAGAATTCGCCGTGCCGCGGCAATCGAAGCCGCTTGGGATTGTGTCCGCGCGCCCAATTTACGCTTGACGTTGTTCAACCGCGCCTTCACGGCGCTTTCGGAAATTCCCAGCCGCGCTGCAATTTGTTTCAGCCGCAGACCCTCGGATTGCAGCTTTAGCGCCTCGACCTCGGCATTCGTCAGGCTTTTCTCGTCTTCGGGGCCCGCGTGAAGCTGCTGCATGATTCGCAACAGCCCCTCCATCTCGGCATCTTCAAAGTCGCGGTCATCGCGGAAAAACAGCCCGTAGCTGCGCCGCCCCTTGTCTTGCGGCGACATCACCGACACCGCAGCACCATGCCCCAAGCCAAACACCGCCGCATGGGCGCGCACCTGATGCGGATCGGCTGCCGCCATTTCCGAAAACCGGATGCCCCCCACATTGCCATAGACCCAGCGCATCGCCGGGTCTTGCACCACTAGCCCGTGGGTTGTGTAAAACTCCACCCAGATTTCTGGCAGGTTATTCATCTCCTCCTCAGGAAATGAGAACCCAACCCGCAACGCGACATAAGAACCCGCCGGGGCAATATGTTCGATCTGATTCTTCATTGCTTGTAGAAGTGTCATATGCTCAAAACAGTTGCCGAGGGTTCTGCCAGGTCATAGCCTCGTCACGTAGACATTGCCCGGATAAAGTGTATTTCGCAACCTCTAGCATCCAAAGGGTGAGTGATCGTGAAGGATATTGCAAAGATCGAAGCTGTTTCAGAACGGTTGATTCGATTGGGTGCGCTTTGTGACAGCGGTTTCGCGTTGGCCATTCATATCCGCTACACGCGTCCGACAATCTTGTATAGAACCTATGATCAAGCCTGGATTGAACATTACAGTGAACGCGGCTTCATGCTGAGCGATCCGGTGGTGCATTGGGGATTGACCCATGTGGGCGGTATAAGCTGGTCTGATCTGACGGAACAAGACCCACAGGGCGTGCTGCGCGATGCGCTGGCGCATGGGCTGCACAACGGCTGGACCTATGCGATGGGGCCGCAAACCTCGCGCAGCATCGCGGGTGTGACCAAGACCGGGGCGGATTTCACCGCGGCCGAACGGGACGAAGTGGCGCAGATCGTGGATGAGTTGCACGCGCTGACCGAGGGGTTTGAGAGCTTTTCGGCAGACACCCAAGCCGCGCTGCTGGCGCTTGGCGAAGGGTAACGCAGGCTAGTCGCCAAACCTGATCCGCGCGGCCAAGCCAACGCCATCCTGCGGCGGCAGATACAGGTTAACCTGCCGATACGGTGCCCTGCCCGAAATCAGCATTCGCCGATCCGCCACTGCATTGGCCAAGCGTTGTTGCAACGGTTTTGGCCAGTAGGTGCCGCAGATGGCAAGCAGGCTGCGCAGGTCTTCATTCTCTTTCGCGGTCAAGACTGTCACCGCGCGCCAGCCTCCGCCCCAATCCATATCGGGCGTGCCGTTCTTGCGCCGCGCGGGCGGGATTTCCGGGGCATGATCGTCCAGCGCCACGATGGCAAAGGTGCAGTCAAAGCCGTTCAAATTGGCCTGCACGATGCCTTGGGAAAACTGTCTGCTGGCCAAAGGGGCGGCAATCGGCGTCAGGCCTTCGAAATACGCCTGCGCATAGCCATCGCGGTTCTGGCATTGATCGGTCAGCCAGACGCAGGGGAAGGCCCGCGCCAATTCGCGCAGCAGTGGCAGGCCCACAAGAAGCCCCAGCCCGCAGGCCAGCACAAAGGCAAAAAGGCGCGCCACACGGGCACGCCTTTGGTAATCGGGGCGCGGGGTCAAGGCTTAGACCACCCGCTCCACCATCATCTTCTTGATCTCGGCAATCGCCTTCGCCGGGTTCAGGCCTTTCGGGCAGGTCTTGGTGCAGTTCATGATCGTGTGGCAGCGATAGAGTTTGAACGGATCTTCCAAATCGTCCAGCCGCTCACCCGTCGCCTCATCCCGGCTGTCGATGATCCAGCGATAGGCGTGCAGCAAGGCGGCTGGCCCGAGGTATTTATCGCCGTTCCACCAGTAGCTGGGGCACGAGGTGCTGCAAGACGCGCACATCACACATTCATAAAGCCCATCGAGTTTCGAGCGATCCTCGATCGACTGGCGCCATTCTTTCGCAGGTCTGTTGGTTTTGGTTTCCAGCCACGGCATGATGCTGGCATGCTGGGCGTAGAAATGCGTGAGGTCGGGGATCAGGTCTTTCACCACCGGCATGTGCGGCAGCGGATAGATCTTCACATCGCCCTTCACCTCGTCCAGGCCATAGATGCAGGCCAAAGTGTTGATACCATGGATGTTCATCGCGCACGATCCGCAAATCCCCTCGCGGCAGGAACGGCGGAAGGTTAGCGTCGGGTCGATCTCATTCTTGATCTTGATCAGCGCGTCCAGCACCATCGGGCCGCAGCTGTCCATATCGACGAAGTAGCTGTCCACCCGCGGGTTTTCGCCATCATCGGGCGACCAGCGGTAAATCTGGAACTTGCGCACATTCTTGCCCGCAGGCTTCGGCCAGGTCTTGCCGGTGCGGATTTTCGAGTTTTTCGGCAGGGTGAACTGAACCATCTGACAGACCTTTTGTTCGTTTCCGCGTCAGTAACGCTGGGCGGGGATGCTGCTGTAGGGGCGCGTCGGCATCTCACCCGAGCGGTGATAGACGCAATTCTGATAAACCTGATCAGGGTCTTTGCCCTGAAGGTAGTCGTTGCTGAAGGTGATCTCGCCAAAGGTGCTGGTGCGGCCATCCGAGCCGATGCCCAAACCAACCTCGCCGCGCGGATGCTCTGCCAGACGCGCGCGCTGATAACATTCGCGTTCAGCCTGTTCGCGCGGGATCGGCCCGCAGGCGAGCAGTGGCAAAAGCGCAAGCAGGGCGAGTGCGGGGCGCATGATTAGCCTTTCAGCGGCGGCACGCCATTGCGCGCGAAGCAGGCGGTGGCGGTGGGGCGTGTCGCCAGATTGCGGATGTTGGCAATCGTCTGCGTGCCCGCCTCGACGCCCACGTCGCGGGCAAGCGCGCGGGTTTCTTCGGGGTCTGCGGCATCCAGCACGCATTGCGTTGCGGCCTCGGCCACATTGCCCGGCAATTCGCGCGCAAGAACTGGGCGCACCACCGTCTCTGCCGTGCGCCGCATGGCCTTGTCGGCCAGAACTTGCGGATCACAAGCCGCCGTCACACCGACGGCCAACAGAGCCAGCACCAGTTTAAATCGGCATACAGGCATAACCATCTCCTCCGACCATCGTGTTACGGCACGACCGATGCCCAACTGGGGCTGGGATCACCGCGGGCTTGGCAGGCGCGGTTTGCGTTGGTGCAGCACTGACCTGCCCCGAAGATTTTGCCTTCACACAGGCGTTGATCGCGGCCAGTTCCTTTGGTGTGCCGGGAATATCGCCCTGCACGCCTTTGGCATGTTCTGCCTCCGCCCGCGCGGTAAAGCCGGATTCGGCGCTGCATTGCTCGACCACTGTCACCGAGGGTTGCGAGGCAGCGCCACTGTCAACGCAGCCCGCCAGCGCCACCATCATCAACAGGGCCAAGCCACGCATCAGAACTTCCTTTCCGCCGGGGCGATTTTCTTCAACGAAATCCCGCCATCGGCTTCCGCCGTGAGCGGCGCGGTATGCACCGGGCGATAGTCCAGCCGGACCTTGTTTCCGTCAACCCAAGCCAGCGTGTGCTTGCGCCAATCGGCGTCATTGCGCGTGGCGTAATCTTCATGCGCATGGGCACCGCGGCTTTCGGTGCGGGCATGTGCGCCGTAGATCGTGGCCAGCGCATTCGGCATCAGGTTCTGCAGCTCCAGCGTTTCCATCAGGTCGCTGTTCCACACCATCGAGCGATCCGTCACCTTCAGATCGCCCATCTTGCCGGCAATCGCCGTCATCTTCGTCACACCTTCGCCCAGCGTCTTGTCGGTGCGGAACACCGCCGCATCGGCCTGCATGGTCTTTTGCATCTCAAGCCGCAGGTCGGCGGTCGGCACAGCGCCACTGGCGTGGCGGGTGGCGTCGAAGCGATCCAAAGCGCGGTCCACTTCCGCCCTGTTCAGATCTGCGGCGCGCTCTTTCGGGTTCACAATCTCACCCGCGCGGATCGCTGCGGCCCGGCCAAACACCACAAGGTCGATCAGGCTGTTCGAGCCCAGACGGTTCGCGCCATGCACCGAGGCACAGCCCGCCTCGCCCACCGCCATCAGCCCCGGCAGAACTGCGTCGGGGTTGTCAGGCGTCGGGTTCAACACTTCACCGAAGTAGTTGGTGGGGATGCCGCCCATATTGTAATGCACCGTCGGCAGCACTGGGATCGGTTCCTTGTGCAGATCAACGCCCGCAAAGATCCGCGCCGATTCCGAGATCCCCGGCAGACGCAAAGCCAAAGTTTCCGGCGGCAGGTGGTTCAGGTGCAGATGGATGTGGTCCTTGTTCGGGCCAACGCCCCGGCCTTCGCGGATTTCAATCGTCATGCAGCGGCTGACGTAATCGCGGGGGGCCAAGTCTTTGTAATGCGGCGCATAGCGTTCCATGAACCGCTCACCGTTCGAGTTGGTCAGATAACCACCCTCGCCCCGCGCGCCTTCGGTGATCAAGCAGCCCGAGCCGTAAATCCCGGTCGGGTGAAACTGCACGAACTCCATATCCTGCAAGGGTAGCCCCGCGCGCGCGACCATGCCGCCGCCGTCGCCGGTGCAGGTATGGGCACTGGTGGCGCTGAAATAGGCGCGACCATAGCCGCCCGTCGCCAGCACCGTCATCTTGGCGTTGAACACATGGATCGTGCCATCGTCCAGCTTCCACGCCACAACCCCGGTGCAGCGCCCGCCGGTCATGATCAGGTCAATCGCGAAATATTCGATGAAGAACTCGGCATTGTTCTTCAGCGATTGCCCGTAAAGCGTATGCAAGATCGCGTGGCCCGTGCGATCAGCAGCGGCACAGGTGCGCTGCACCGGCGGGCCTTCACCGTATTCTGTGGTGTGGCCGCCGAACGGACGCTGGTAAATCTTGCCCTCTTCCGTGCGCGAAAACGGCACGCCGTAATGCTCCAGCTCGTACACCGCCTTCGGGGCCTCACGCGCCAGATATTCCATCGCATCGGTGTCGCCCAGCCAGTCGCTGCCCTTCACCGTGTCATACATATGCCACTGCCAGCTATCGGGGCCCATGTTGCCAAGGCTGGCTGCGATGCCGCCCTGTGCTGCCACGGTGTGCGAACGCGTCGGGAACACCTTGGTCACGCAAGCCGTGCGCAGGCCCTGTTCCGCCATTCCCAACGTCGCACGCAAACCCGCGCCGCCCGCGCCCACCACCACGACATCATAGTCGTGCACTTCATACGGATAAGCAGTCATTTCAGCCCCTTACAGTGCGATGCGGACCAGAGCATACAGCCCGGTCGCCGCAATCACGGTGGAAAGCGAGATCACGAACATGATCAGCATCTTGCGCGCGGTGCCATGGGCGTAATCCTCGATCATCATCGTGGCCCCCATCGCGAAATGCCGCATCCCGATTATCAACACCAATGCGGTCAAGATCGAGGTAAACGGGCGCGCGAAGGTCGCCCGTACCGCGTCATAATCCTGGCCCAGCGCGTGCCCCACGATGTAGAGCCAAGTCGGCACAAGGAAAGCCAGTGCGACCGAAGACAGGGTCATCGACCAGTGATGCGCCGTGCCGGTGTGCGAGGCACCCTTGCCAATCGCCCGTTTGCGTGCGGTAAGATAACGCATGAGATCAGCCCCTTACACGATCAGAATGGTCAGCGCGATCAGAATGAACGACCCCGCGATGATGCCCCAGCCCAGCTTTTCCGCCGTGGCAATTTCCAGCCCGTGACCGGCATCGAAATACAGATGCCGCAGCCCCGCCAGATAGTGATACCACACCGCCCACGCCGAACAGGTGAACACCAGATCGCCGAACCAGCTTGTCGCCACAGCATTGGCTACCGCAAAATACTGCGGCGAGACGGCAGCGGCAAACAGCCACCACACCGCCAGCAACACACCCACGATCAGCGCATTGCCGGTAATCCGTGTCAGGATAGACGTGATCGAGGTCAGTTGCGGGCGATAGATTTGCAAATGTGGCGACAGGGGGCGCTCTACACGCTTCACTTCGGCCATGACTTGTCCCTTCCTCTTGATCCGGGTCTGTTCCAACACATGCCCCGCCAAGACATCGCCTGGCGGCTGCGCGGCTTTGTTCTTCAATAGCGCTTATATCGCGCATGTCACCCCAAACCACGCCGCAACTGCACAATGTTGTCGCTATCAGGGGCAATTTTTCAGGTTTGTGATCACATAAAAAATTTGCGTGATCACAAATACTCAATCCGGCGAGGCTTCCCACATCGCTTGCAGGTTCTGGGCATATTCGTTGCAAATCGTAATCGTTTGTTGACTGGGGCTGTAATAGGCATTCGCCTCGCCACAGTCGGCGACCAAGACGCTGACCTCGATTGGCAGGCCAAAACGCTCATTGATGGCCACAACTTCTTCGGCAATCAGATCGGCGAGCGGCTGGCCTTCCTGCCCCGGCTGCATCACCAGCCCGACGTTATCACCGCCCGGCGTGGCATCTGCCAGCAGCGCATCCCAAGAGCCAGCCGCCGCCTGCCATTCCTCCGGGCAACGCTCGGCGCGTTCGGGTGG
Source organism: Cypionkella sinensis (assembly GCF_042646385.1). Lineage (NCBI taxonomy): Bacteria > Pseudomonadati > Pseudomonadota > Alphaproteobacteria > Rhodobacterales > Paracoccaceae > Cypionkella > Cypionkella sinensis. Next base: position 1,549,096 of record NZ_JBHRTO010000001.1, read on the forward strand.
CAGGCCTAATTCATCCGCCAGACCCTGCCGTGCCTCGGGGTTGGCACCGTAAAACAGGCAGACCACGGAATAATAGCGTTGCATATCAAGGCTATGCTCGTCGGAATACGACGGGTCTTCCCCACCCGCCTCGCGCTGCGCGGCCAAGAGTGCATAGGCGGTGGCATCGCTGGCAAGGATATTCGCCGCAGCCTCTTCTTCCCAGATGTCATTCATCAGGATCACCGACAGATGATCTGCCGCATCTTCTTCCTTGCCCAGAACCGGCAGTTGCAGCACGTCGATCATCGCGTGGCCCAGTTCGTGATAGAAGGTCGCGATCACCTCATTGGCGATAAAGGCGGATTCCTCTTCATCCTCGGGGAACTGAAACACCGTTTGCGCCGAAGCACTTGCCGCCACCACGCACAACCAGACCGCCCATAGAAATTGCCGCATGATCCCCCCGATTTTCGCCAACCTGCCACGGCACAGCGCCCCGATCAACGGTTAGCGCGCAAAGATTAAAGCGGCATCAATGCCCAATAATCGAGGTCGAGCAGCACCTCGGGCAGATACTTGCCATCCGCGCCGCGCAACGCCCCCGCAGCACCCTTGGTCGCCACCAGCCGCAACCGGATCGCGCCCACGCCCGGAGCCGCGGTTTCCGCCTTGTCCAGCACCTGCGACCACGCCCGCACCGTATCGCCCGCAAAGCACGGATTGGCATGCGCGCCTGCGTTCAGCGCCACCAGCATCTGCGCATTGGCTAGCCCATTGAACGATAGCGCGCGCGCCAGCGAGATCACATGGCCGCCGTAGATCAGCCGCTTGCCATCGGCGCGCTGGGTGGCATCGAAATGCACCTTGGCGGTGTTCTGCCACAGTCTTGTGGCCATCATATGCTCGGCTTCCTCAATGGTGATGCCGTCCACATGGTCAATCACCTCGCCCACCGCATAGTCGCGCATCCGGTGCGGCTCGCCTGCCAGCGCGAAATTATAGCGCGTGAAATCAAGGTCCTGAGGGATCACCAACGCGCCCGGTTCGACCACCTTCACCAGTTCCGGCACCACGGCAACCGGGGCGGCAGAGGCAAAATCGCGCTTTCGCACCATCACCCAGCGCACGTATTCCAGTACCGCTTCCCCATGCTGGTTTAGCCCGACGCTGCGCACATAGACCACGCCCGATTGCCCGTTCGAGTTCTCTTTGACGCCGATCACCGTGCTTTCCGAGCGCAGCGTATCGCCCGGCCAGACCGGGCGCAGCCAGCGCCCCTCGGCATAGCCAAGGTTCGCCACCGCATTCAGCGAGACATCCGGCACGGTCTTGCCGAACACCACATGGAAAGCGATTAGGTCGTCCAGCGGGCTGAACGGCAGGCCGCAATCCTGCGCGAAAATGTCGCTGGAATAGAGCGCGTGGCGCGCGGGATACAGCGCGTGATACAGCGCCCGCTCGCCCATTTTCACCGTGCGCGGCACCGCATGGGTGATCACATCGCCCACGCGGTAATCTTCAAAAAACCGCCCCGCATTGGTCTTCATGCCGTCCTCCGTAGGGTGGGGTTTGACCCCACCGCCGCTATGCCTCGCCCAGTTTCATCTCGGGGTCGTATGTTCCCGGCACATCCTTCACCACCGCCTGCCCGCAGCGCATCACCCCGCGCGCGGCGTCAAAGGCATAGGTCGGGCCGCCATAAAGCGCCCAGCCTTTGCTGAGCGCCAAGGAAACCTTGTGGCAAAACGCCGATGTGTCGTCGTCTGACAAAAACCGATAAAGCTGCATCAGGAATAGGTCCCCAAAAACACCGGATGGCCCAACCAAGCGTGGATCATCGCGATCACGCCCAGCAGCACCAGCGTGCCCGCCACATTCATCGCATCGCCCTTCAGGCCACGCCCGCCTGTCGGCGGCACCCAAACCTCGGCCCGGTTGATCAGCACCATCGAGACCAGCGCCCACAGCCCCATGCCGCCGAACAGCACCAATGACGCCTGATCGCCATTCACCAGCAAATGCGCCACCGACCACACCACCACGCCCCACAGCATCGGATGCCGGATCTTCGGGTAAAGCGTGCCCTTGGTGCCGCCCACGCCAAACAGGAACAAAGACACCAACATCAAGGTGTTATTGGCATGCCCCATACCGGGCAGCGGACTATAGACCGGCACCCATTCCGCCGCGCGGTAGCCCACCACCATCAGCACCACACCGGCCAGCGACAGCACGGTGACAAGCAGTTTCCCCCGCTCGCCCATGCCCGCCCGCACGCCCGGTGCGATCCGCTTGAAGAAATGCGCGCCGATCCACAGCGCCAGCCCCAAAATCAGCCAAATCATCGCGAAATCCCTATCCTGCCAGCGCGGCTATCCTCTGGGCCTTCCCTAGAACCGCCTGTGCGGTGACGATATGCAGGTTTTCGACGATCTTTCCATCCACAACCGCCACGCCCTGCCCCGCCGCTTGTGCCGCGTTGAAGGCCGCGATCTGGCGCTGCGCAAGTTCCAGTTCTGCCGCACTTGGCGCGAAGGCAGCATTGGCAATCTCGACCTGCGCCGGATGGATCAGTGTCTTGCCGTCAAACCCCATGTCGCGGCCCTGCTGACATTCGGCCCGCAACCCGTTGTCATCCTTGAACGCATTGTAAACGCCATCGACAATCACCCGGCCATAGGCCCGCGCGGCCAGCAGACACAGGCCAAGCCCCGTCTGCATCGGCAAGCGATCCGCACGATGGCGGCTGCCCAGTTCCTTGGCCAGATCATTGGTGCCCATCACCATGCCTTGCAGACGCGGATGCGCCGCGATCTCGGCGGCGTTCAGCATCCCCAACGCGGTTTCCATCATCGCCCATAACGGCTTGTCGGTAAGCGCCGCGACAGCGTCGAGGTCAGCCGCCCGGTTGACCTTGGGGATAAGCACCGCCTCTACCCCCGGATGCTGGCCCAGCGCTTCCAAGTCATCCGCCCCCCAAGGGCTGTCCAAGCCGTTGATCCGCACGATCCGCGCCCGGTGGCCATAGCCGCCCTCACTGAGCGCGCGCGCCAGCACATCACGCGCAGCGGCTTTTTCGTCCGGAGCCACGGCGTCTTCCAGATCAAAGATGATCGCATCCGCCGCCAGCCCGCGCGCCTTTTCCAACGCCCGCTCTTTCGAGCCCGGAATATACAGCACAGATCGGAAGGGACGGCCCGACGCCAAGGAAGCCATGATTCTCTCCAGCAACAATATTGCGCCAAACGAACCCATTTCGCCACTTTCGGCAAGCCCAGAAATGCCGCAGCGCAGAAAAACCCGTGCGCTGCGTTAAGATTTTCCTCGCAGCTTCCGCACAAGCTGCACAAAACCCCTGATCGGAGTGCCCCATGGAAAAGACCCTGTTCGCCCTCTCCCTCGGCTTTGCCGGCCTGATCCTTGCCGTTCACGCAGCGCAAGCCAGCCCGGATTACAGCCCGTTATACCCGTCCCAGATCAGCTTGATCGACACCAGCAGCAAAGCCCAAGTCACCAACTGAAAGAACAGCCGCTCGGGCAGCCATTTCACCAGCTTTACGCCCAGAAACACCGAAGCCGCCGCCACCGGCATCAGCACCAGCACCTTTTCAAGGCTGGCCAGATTGATCTGCCCCAACAGGTAATACGGGATCAGCTTGACCGCGTTGATATAAGCAAAGGCAATCGTTGAGGTGCCCGCAAACACCGCTTTGCTCATCCCCAGCGGCATGGTGTATACCTGATAAGGTGGCCCACCCGAGTGGCTGACAAAGCTGGTGAACCCCGTCACCGCCCCCCAGAGCACCCCCGGCGCAACCCCGGGCCGCTTGGCCGCCACCACCACTTGCCGCTTGATCAACAGGTTCAGTGCGAACGCGACGCCAATCACCCCGATCAGCACCGTTACCCAGGCTTCTGACACCACCTTCGCGGTCAGATAGCCCAGCAAAATCCCCAAGGTCGCGGCAGGCAGCATGATCGCCAGCACCCGCGCATTGTATTCCCGCCGGTATGCATAAAGCCCAAACATGTCCGACACGACATAGAGCGGCAGCAACAACCCCGCCGCCGTCACCGCATGGATGCCGGGCACCAGCGCCAGCACCGGCACCGACAGCATTCCCACCACCGGCAAGCCACCCTTGCCCATGCCGACCAGCACAGAGGCCAGCACCGCCAGCGCCCAAAACGCAAATCCGTCCATCATGGCTCTTTCCCCTGCCTGCGGAATCACCCATGATCACCGCGTTGCCGATCCCGGCGGCCTTGGAATCGCGTGCTGCACGCCCCACAGGATCGACCGCGCCCGTTTAGCGCAAACATCCGGGGCGGGCCAGCGGCTTACGGTGCTGCACTGCGGCAGCTTGATTTCAGGACCGTGCGGGTTTAGCATACCACAGTATACAAACCCTTCGGAGACTCAAATGGCACGCCCAAAAATCGCGCTGATCGGCGCAGGTCAGATTGGTGGCACGCTCGCCCATCTTGCCGCCATCAAGGAACTTGGCGACATCATCCTGTTTGATATTGCCGAAGGCACGCCGCAGGGCAAAGCCCTCGACATCGCGCAATCCGGCCCCTCGGCTGGGTTTGATGCCAGCCTCAAGGGCGCAAATTCCTACGCTGACATCGCGGGCGCTGATGTCTGCATCGTCACCGCAGGCGTGCCGCGCAAACCGGGGATGAGCCGCGATGACCTGCTGGGCATCAACCTGAAAGTGATGAAAGCCGTGGGCGAAGGCCTGAAAGCCCATGCGCCGAACGCCTTCGTGATCTGCATCACCAACCCGCTTGATGCGATGGTCTGGGCTTTGCGTGAGTTTTCTGGCCTGCCGCATCACATGGTTGTCGGCATGGCAGGCGTGCTGGATTCTGCCCGCTTCCGCCACTTCCTGAGCGTTGAATTCAACGTCTCGATGCGCGACGTCACCGCTTTCGTGCTGGGTGGCCACGGCGACACCATGGTGCCGCTGGTGCGCTATTCCACCGTCGGCGGCATCCCGCTGCCCGATCTGGTGGCGATGGGCTGGACGACGCAAGAGAAACTCGATGGTATCGTACAGCGCACCCGTGACGGCGGCGCCGAAATCGTCGGCCTGCTAAAAACCGGTTCTGCCTTCTACGCGCCAGCACAATCAGCGATCGAGATGGCAGAGGCGTTCCTGAAAGACCAAAAGCGCCTGCTGCCCTGTGCGGCCTACGTTGACGGCGCACTGGGCCTGAAAGGCATGTATGTGGGCGTCCCCACCATCATCGGCGCAGGCGGGATCGAGCGGATCGTCGACATCAAGATGAACGCCGACGAACAGGCGATGTTCACCAAATCGGTGGATGCGGTGAATGGCTTGGTGGCAGCCTGCAAGGCGATTGATCCGTCGCTGGCGTAAGCCTTGACGTGATTTAATTGATGCGCGCCCCGAAAAGGGCGCGCATTTCATGTGTGCAGGCGCGAAGTGATCCTGTCAGAGTTTCGGCAATTCATAATCGTCACAAAACCCCCAGCGCATCGTCAGGCCTTCCTCAAGAAAATCAGTCGCCCCATCTGCGCCGATACGCGCATTTGTCGTGTCGGCCACGCCTTCGGCCGCTGCCGCACGCTGGGCGACGGCAAACATCGGGTCCGCCCTGTCGACCACCGTCATATCCGTGAGGCCCGTCGCGCGGTATTGGATTCCCGTGTTGTAGTGATAGACCGGGATGCCAAACTTGTAGCGTGCCGTGACATTGCAAAACGCGATCGCCTTGGCTGTGCTGAACGGCGGCGCGCTGACCCAAGCCTGCCGAGCTGTGCCAAAGGTCACATTGCTGCCGTTTTCTTGCACAAATGCGCCATCCTCTGACTTTCGCTGTGCGACGCCATCCACCGAAACCTCTGCCACGCTACGGTAGGCAACTCCGTTGCGGCCAAGATTTTCGACATGAGTCTGCTGGACGGAAACGATGACGTCGCCAAAAGCGTATGTCCGGCTTTGCTCGGTATGCACAACCGACCGCAGGCCCAGTTTGACCATCAATTCATCAAAATTGCTGGCACCCATCAAAAACAGCACAAACGACAGCACACCGCCAAAACTGATCGCGCCAAGCCAGCCAAATCCAAAGCGCCGGGTGGTTTTCGTGCCAGAAATCTCGTTCATTCCCTACCCCCGATAGGTCAACAGTCTTAAAACACCGGCGTGCGAAGCCTTTTAGCTGAAGGCCTCGCGCAACGATTCATGTTTTGCGTTAGAAAGTGGTAAAAATTGGATGCAATCGCGTCCTATTCCGGCGGCGTTGCATTTTAATGGGTGCAGAATGGGCAGCAGCGCGACAACAATTCGGCGCGCCTACGGCACGCAGAACTTCGCGCGGGACACCGAGGCTGCCAAGGCCAAGCAACTTTTCAACCCGCCCCACGAGGGCTCAAACCTTAACAGATCCTTAAATCAACCACCTCAACCCATTGATAATAAATAACATAAAAAGGTCCCGAGTTGGGACCTCCCTGAAATCCCCTTGACACCCCCCGCCGCCTCGCCCCAACTCGCGCCAAACCGCAGGAGGCCCCAATGCCCGATTTCCACGCCGAACTCGAATCCCGCCTGATCCGCTACGCCGCGATTGACAGCCAATCCAGCGACGACAGCAGCGCCAGCCCATCGACAGAGATTCAATTCAAAATCCTGCGGCTTCTTGAGACCGAACTCAGCGACATCGGCGCGGCCGATGTCACCCTCACCCCCTATGGCACGGTTCTGGCAACGATCCCCGGCACCGCACCCGGCCCCACCATCGGCCTGCTCGCCCATGTCGACACCGCCCCGCAATTCAACGCCACCGGCGTGAAGCCCCGCGTGATCCGGGGCTACAACGGCGGCGCGATCAGCTTTCCCGATGATGCCACGCAGACCCTCTCGCCCGATCAGCACCCCTACCTTGCCAGCAAACAAGGCCATGACATCATCACCGCCTCGGGCCTGACCCTGCTTGGCGCCGATGACAAGGCGGGGGTGGCGATCCTGATGACCGCCGCGCGGCACCTGCTGGCCAACCCCGAAATCCCCCGCCCCACCCTGCGCCTTGCCTTTACCCCGGATGAAGAAATCGGCCGTGGCGTCCACCCCGATCTGCCGAAAGACCTGAAGGCCGATTTCGCCTATACCTTCGACGGCGGTGCTGTGGGCGAGATCGAGTATGAATCCTTTTCGGCCGACGGTGCGGTCGTGACCATCAAGGGCGTGTCGATCCACCCCGGTCTGGCCAAGGATAAACTCGTCAACGCCATCCATCTCGCCGCCAAGATCATACAGACGCTGCCGCAGGTCACGATGACGCCCGAGACCACCGACGGTCGCGAAGGCTTTATCCACGCCACCGACATGACCGGCGGCTCATCTGAAATGACCCTGAAATTCATCCTGCGCGACTTTGAGCGTGAAGGCCTTGCCGCCAAGGGCGCGCTGCTGCAACAGGTCTGCGCCGCCGTCGCCGCTACTGAGCCGCGCGCCGAAATCACCTGCACCATCCGCCCGCAATACCGCAACATGCGCTACTGGCTGGAAAAGGACATGACTCCGGTGGAGCTTGCCCGCACCGCCGCCCGCAGTCTTGGCATCGAGCCGGTGTCGGTGCCGATCCGCGGCGGCACCGATGGCTCTCGCCTGACCGAGATGGGCATCCCATGCCCCAATCTGTTCACCGGCATGCAGAACATCCACGGCCCGCTGGAATGGGTCTCGGTTCAGGATATGGGGCAGGCCACGGAGTTCTGCCTCGCGCTGGTGCAGCAGGCTGCGAAACCCTGACTTCCGGTTTCATCTGTCCATAAGTATCCCACGGGGGTCCGGGGGTGTGAAACCCCCGGCTTTTGTGACATAGAACGCCATGGCCCAACACATCTCGCCCTACCACGCCCCGGATTTCTTCACCGATGCTCTTGCCAAGGGCCGTCACCGCGACATCGTTGGCGGGCGGTGGGAGGAGACGGGGAATTTCCAGATGGAAATCCTGATCGAAGCGGGCCTGATGCCGCAGCATCACTTGCTGGATATTGGCGCGGGGTCGCTGCGGCTAGGCTGTCTTGCGGCGCCCTATCTGCACGTGGGGCATTACTGGGCCACCGATCTGTCGGGTGCCTTGATGCGGCGCGGGTATGAGGCCGAGATTGCCGACAAGACTTGGCTCGATCCGAAACATCTGATCGAGGATGGTAATTTCAACTTTCCCGGCGTGCCCGATACCATCACCCACGCGATCTGTTTTGCGGTCTTCACGCATCTGCCCGCCAACCACCTGCGCCGCGCGCTGATACAGACTCGCGCGCGCTTTCCGGCGCTGCAAAAGCTGCTGTTCACCGTGTTTCTGGCCCCCGATCCCGGCGCGAGCCTTGCCCCGTTCCGGCAGGTGGACGGGGTTGTCACCCACGACACCCGCGCGCCCTATCACATGCTGGCCGAGGATGTGCTGCACTTGGCCCGCGCCTCGGGCTTTGCGGTGACGCAGCGCGAGATGTGGTTGCCGCGCGGGCAGGTGTTGTTTGAGGCCGCACCGATCTAGGGTCTGGATTCCCGCAGTTGCGGCGGGATGCCAATCCGCGCAGGCTGTGGTCAAGCCAACCGGAGATTACCATGCGTTACGCTTTGCCCTTGCTGTTTTGCCTTGCCGCGCCGTTGCAGGCGGAAACCATCAGCGCCGAGATCGGGCGCACAGGCTTGGGTGCCACCGAAACCCGGCTAGCCGCGCTGCCAACCCCCAGCGATGCCGAGCGTTTTGCCTTGGGCGGCGTGCGGTTTCTGGGCGCGGTCGAGGCGGCCTTGCAACTGCGCTACAGTGCAGGCTTGACCGACCGCACCGGGATGCTGCCCTTTCTGCGTCTGCCGCTGGAAGACAATCCCGCGCCGCAAGCCTTTCAACCCGCGATGATTTCCGATCTGTTTCGGGACGTGGATGCGCGGCTGGCGCAGGCGCGCGCACCGTTGGCAGGCATTGCGGAAGCCTCTGATTTCCAACTGGAGATCAACTTTGCCGATCTGTGGTTTGACATCAACGCCAACAAGGCGCGGGATACCGGCGAGGATGCGATGGCGGTGCTGGGGCCGATGCTGCTCGGTTGGCAATGGGACAGCCGCGATCCGGCAACCCCGGCCCCGGTGGTGAAATTCGACGCAGCCGATGCGGCCTGGCTGTCTGCCTATACACATCTTTTGCAGGGCGTCAGCGCAATCGTGCTGGCCTATGACCCAACCGAGCCGATCGACCGCATCCTGAAAACTCATGCCAAGATGCAAAGCCTGGGTGGCGTCAGCCCCAGTTTCATCACGGGCGCGGGTGGTGCTGGCCTTGATGAGTTGGACGTGATCGCCATCGTCATCGCATCGTTGCAGCAACAGCCCGCACCTGCGCAGATGGCTGCCGCCCAGCAACATTTTCTGGATATGATCGCCGACAACCGCCGCTTCTGGGCTGCGGTGGCCTTGGAAACCGATGATGCCGCCGAATGGCTGCCAAACGACAAGCAGCATTCGGCCTTGGGCCTGACGCTGCCGCCTGACACTGGCAAAGTCTGGCTGTCGGTGCTGGAAGATGCGGAGGCCTTGCTGAAGGGAGATAAACTCGCGCCCTATTGGCGGCAGGAAGGTGGGGCTGGGGTGAATATCGCCAAGGTTTTCAGCGATCCCCGCCCTGCCGATCTAGCAGGCTGGATTCAGGGCTGGGCCGCAGCGCCCTATCTGGAAAGCGGCCTGCTGGTCAGTGCGCAGAACTGGAGCGCGTTTGAGCAGATGGTGGGTGGTGAGGCGATGCTGCTGTCGTTCTACCTGAACTGATCACGCCAGATCGGGCGCATGGTCGCGCAGGAATGCGGCGTGACGCTGGCGCAGGCGTGCGTCGAAGCCTGCCACCGAAAGATCAGGCGCAAGACCTGCGGCTGCCAGAACCGGGCGCGGGTCGAAGCGGGCTTCGTCTAGGCAGGCCAGCTTGCGCAATCGCGCCATCTGATCGGGATCGAGGTTTTTCAGCACGGAAACCAGTTCTTCGCGCAGCGCCACATCGCTGATCGACTCGCGCAGGGAAAGGAACTGCGTGCTGCGGGCCGCGCCATGTCTGTTGCTGCCGCCATGTTCAGGCTCTGCGGCGCGGCGCAGCAGTTTCAGGGTGAAATGCAACCGCGTCAGCCCATCGAAATGCAAAAGGCGCGTAGTCTGGATCACCCGATGCACCGGCTTGTGCGTGGGGGCATGCAGGCCCATCCGCAAGCCCGCCCCCACCCGCGACAAGGCCTTGCCCGCCTTGTGCCCGGTCAGGCCATAATGGAAAAACCCTGTCATATCGCCGTAAACGTCGGGCCCGTTCTGGCCAAAATCGGGCAAGGCGTGGCGGAATACGCCCGAAAAAATATCCGCGCCGATCTCGCCCTTTGGATAGGCGCGCTCGGCCACCAGCAGACGGAGATACATCGCCTCGGGCGGGGCCTCTGCCAAGGCCTGCGTCACCGCTGCACCATCGCGCACGAATTCATCGCCATCAGCATGCAGCAACCAATCGGCATCTGTCTCGGCATAGACTTTGCGGGCATTGTAAAGCTGGCGCGCGGTGTGGATCAGCGGGCGTTTGCGTTTATCAGTCGCCGCCCAATAGGCATCGTCACAGACCGTCACGCTGCACCTTGGCAGTCGCGCCAGCATCGCCTCTGCCTCGGCGTCGGGGTGATCGAGGAACACATGCACCCGCTCTGCGCCCTGTGCGATGTGATGCGCCGCGAAAGTGGCCACCAATGGCGCTGGCTCGTCCACAGTGGTGACAACGGCCCAAGTTGGTTTCATCGAACTGTTGCCATCCCGCTTTACATCCCTTTTTCAACAATGCCGGGCGTTAGCGCCAACGGCAAGCCCTGATAAACTTAAGCAATCCCTTCATGTGATCACAATTTTTTTGCGTGTGATCACAAATGTCGGATTTCCGCCGATGCCTGCCAATTCGTGTTTTCTTCTTGCCTGATTTTATGCCACACCGCCTTCAAATCCAAGCTGATGGGACACATCCATGAACATCCATGAATATCAGGCCAAGGCTCTGCTGCGCAGCTACGGCATCCCGGTGTCTGATGGTCGCGCCGTGACGAAGGCTGAAGAAGCCAAGACCGCCGCGGGCGAACTTGATGGTCCGCTCTGGGTGGTCAAGGCGCAAATCCACGCCGGGGGCCGCGGCAAGGGCCATTTTGTCGAGCCTGAGGCGGGCGAAAAAGGCGGCGTGCGACTGGCACGCTCAGTGGGTGAGGCGGCAGAGTTTGCGCGGCAAATGCTGGGGCGGACCTTGGTGACGGTGCAGACCGGCCCGGTCGGCAAGCAGGTCAACCGCATCTATATCGAAGACGGCAGCGATATTGAGCGTGAGTTGTATCTGGCGCTGCTGATTGATCGGCAGACTAGCCGTATCTCGATTGTATGTTCCACCGAAGGCGGCATGTCGATTGAAGACGTGGCCCACGACACCCCTGAAAAGATCCTGTCGTTCAGCGTCGATCCGGCCTCGGGCTATTCCGATTTCCACGGCCGCCGTGTTGCCTTCGCGCTGGGGCTGACGGGCAATCAGGTGAAGCAATGCGTCGGCATCGTGAAGAACCTGTATAAGCTGTTCGTCGAAAAAGACATGGACATGCTGGAAATCAACCCGCTGTGCGTGCTGAAAGACGGCAACATGAAGCTGCTCGACGCCAAGATGAGCTTTGACGGCAACGCGATGTATCGCCACCCCGATATTGCGGCGCTGCGCGATGAGACAGAAGAAGACCCGAAAGAGCTGGCGGCGTCGAAGTTCGACCTGAACTATATTGCGCTGGATGGCGAGATTGGCTGCATGGTCAACGGCGCGGGTCTGGCGATGGCCACGATGGACATCATCAAGCTATACGGGGCCGAACCTGCCAACTTTCTGGACGTGGGCGGCGGTGCCACCAAGGAAAAAGTCACCGAGGCGTTCAAGATCATCACCTCTGATCCTAACGTTAAAGGCATCCTCGTCAACATCTTCGGTGGCATCATGCGCTGCGACATCATCGCCGAGGGCGTGATCGCGGCGGTGAAAGAAGTTGGCCTGAAAGTGCCGCTGGTGGTGCGCCTTGAGGGCACCAATGTCGAGTTGGGCAAGGAAATCATCCGCAACTCGGGCCTGAACGTGATCGCGGCGGACGATCTGAAAGATGGCGCTGAAAAGATCGTCAAAGCGGTGAAGGGATAACAACATGTCGGTTCTGGTAAACTCCAACACCCGTGTCATCTGCCAAGGCTTCACTGGCAGCCAAGGCACATTCCACTCGGAACAGGCCATCGCTTACGGCACCAAGATGGTTGGCGGCGTGACCCCCGGCAAGGGCGGCAGCAGCCACCTGAACCTGCCGGTGTTTGATTCCGTGCATGAGGCCCGCGCGGTCACAGGTGCCAATGCATCGGTGATCTATGTGCCACCGCCCTTCGCGGCTGACTCCATCCTTGAGGCGATTGATGCCGAGATGGAGTTGATCGTGGCGATCACCGAAGGCATCCCGGTGCTGGACATGATGAAGGTCAAGCGCGCACTGATCAATTCGAAGTCGCGCCTGATCGGGCCGAACTGCCCCGGCGTGATGACGCCCGGTGAATGCAAGATCGGCATCATGCCGGGCAGCATTTTCTCGAAGGGGTCGGTGGGCGTGGTCAGCCGTTCCGGCACGCTGACCTATGAGGCAGTGAAGCAGACGACCGACGTGGGTTTGGGCCAAACCTCGGCCATCGGCATCGGCGGCGATCCGATCAAAGGCTCGGAGCATATTGATATCCTTGAGATGTTCCTGGCCGACCCTGACACGCATTCGATCATCATGATCGGGGAAATCGGCGGTTCTGCCGAGGAAGAAGCAGCGCAGTTCCTGGCCGATGAGAAAAAACGTGGCCGCTGGAAACCCACCGCGGGCTTTATCGCTGGCCGCACCGCCCCTCCGGGCCGCCGCATGGGCCATGCCGGTGCTATCGTCGCCGGTGGCAAGGGCGACGCGGAAAGCAAGATCGAGGCGATGAAAATGGCCGGGATCGTGGTGGCCGACAGCCCGGCGAACTTGGGCGAGGCTGTGTTGAAAGCGATCAAGGGCTGAGCATGGACGCGGTGCAAATCATCTCGGACGCCTTTCGCAAGGCGTTCCAGATCTCCGGGCGGGCCAACCGCTCGGAGTTTGTTCCGTTTATATGTTTGGCAATTCTAGCCCTGCTTGCCGTCAATGCCCTTCAGTCTAGCTTACTTCTGATGCGCTTCGCGGATACGTTGAAAATTAGCGGCGAATACGACTCCGGCGTGATGAAATTTTTGCGCGCGATACCTGTGCTTTGCTGCGTCGGCATCGCAAGTGCGTTGTTTTCTTCCGTTGTTCGCCGCTTTCACGACCTTGGGCTTTCGATGCTATGGGCCGCCGCGCTTTATTTGCTTCCTATACTTGCAGTTGGCTTGCCGATGTTGCTGGCGTTCATCAGCCTTCTGATCTGGCCCAAGACAGGGGCCGGCGACGATGGGCGGGGGATCGGCAGCGCAATTCTCGCTGGATATCTTCTTACAGGCGCGCTGGTAATCGACATCATCGCTATGTGTTTTCTATGCTTCACACCTTCCCAACCGGGTCCCAACCGCTTTGGTCCCAACCCGTCAGAGGTAACATCATGACCGAACAATCCCCCAACAGCCAATTCCACGCCTCCAGCTTCCTGCAAGGCGCGAATGCGGATTATATTGACCAACTCGCCGCCGCCTATGCCGCGGACCCTGCGTCGGTTGATGCGCAATGGGCGGATTTCTTCCGCTCACTGGCTGAGCCAGAGATGGACGCCAAGCGGCAGGCCACAGGCCCCTCGTGGGTGCGTGCCGATTGGCCGCCCACGCCTTCGGATGACATTACCGGGGCGTTGACAGGGGAATGGCCGGCAGCGGCAGAGCCGAAGGGTGCTGCCAAGAAGATCGTTGAAAAGGCTGTGGAAAAGGGTGTCAGCCTGTCGGATGCGCAAGTGCAACGGGCGGTGCTGGATAGCATCCGCGCCATCATGATCATCCGCGCCTACCGCATCCGCGGCCATCTGGCCGCCGATCTTGACCCGCTGGCGATGACCGAGCGTGGCAACCACCCGGAGCTTGACCCCGCCTCTTACGGGTTTGAGGAAGCCGATATGGATCGACCGATCTTCATCGACAACGTGCTGGGCCTGGAAATGGCCTCGATGCGGCAGATCATCGACATCGTGAAGCGCACCTATTGCGGCACCTTTGCGCTGCAATTCATGCATATCTCTGACCCGGCGCAGGCAGCTTGGCTGAAAGAGCGGATCGAAGGCTACGGCAAGGAAATCGCCTTTACGCGTGAGGGCCGCAAGGCGATCCTGAACAAGCTGGTCGAGGCTGAGGGCTACGAAAAATTCCTGCATGTCAAATACATGGGCACCAAGCGCTTTGGTCTGGATGGCGCCGAGGCGCTGATCCCGGCGATGGAGGCGATCATCAAGCGCGGTGGCGCGATGGGCGTGCGCGAGGTGATTTTCGGGATGCCGCACCGGGGCCGTCTGAACGTGCTGGCCAATGTGATGCAAAAGCCTTACCGCGCGATCTTCAACGAATTTCAGGGCGGCAGCTTCAAGCCGGAAGAAGTCGATGGCTCAGGCGATGTGAAATATCACCTTGGCGCGTCCAGCGACCGGACGTTTGACGGCAACACCGTGCACCTATCTCTGACAGCCAACCCCAGCCACCTCGAGGCGGTGAACCCAGTGGTGCTGGGCAAGGTCCGCGCCAAGCAGGATCAGTTCGGCGATACCGAGCGCAGCCAAGTGCTGCCCGTGCTGCTGCACGGCGATGCGGCGTTTGCGGGGCAAGGTGTGGTTGCCGAATGCTTTGGTCTGTCGGGTCTGAAAGGCCACCGCACCGGCGGGACCATTCATATCATCGTCAACAACCAGATCGGCTTTACCACGGCCCCCGCCTACAGCCGCTCGTCGCCCTACCCCACCGATATCGCGCTGATGGTGGAAGCACCGATTTTCCACGTCAACGGTGACGACCCAGAGGCCGTGGTGCATGCCGCGAAAGTGGCGACCGAATTCCGCCAGACCTTCCACAAGGATGTGGTGCTGGATATCTTCTGCTACCGCCGCTTTGGTCACAACGAAGGCGACGAGCCGATGTTCACCAACCCGGCGATGTACACCACCATCCGCAAGCAAAAGACCACCTTGCAGCTTTACACCGACCGCCTGGTTGCCGATGGCCTGATCCCGGAAGGCGAGATCGAAGATATGAAGGCAGCGTTCCAGGCCCGCCTGAATGAGGAGTTCGAGGTCGGCAAGGATTTCAAACCCAACAAGGCCGATTGGCTGGATGGGCGCTGGAAAGCCATGAAAACCAAGGATCTGGACAATTACCAGCGCGGTGAAACCTGGATCAAACCCGAAACCATGGCCGAGGTGGGCGCGGCGCTCACTCGCGTGCCGGAAGGTTTTGATATTCACAAGACCGTCGCGCGGCAGTTGGACGCCAAGAAGAAGATGTTCGAGACTGGCAGCGGCTTTGACTGGGCCACCGCCGAGGCTTTGGCCTTTGGCAGCTTGCAAGTTGAGGGCTTTCCGGTGCGGCTGTCGGGGCAGGACTGCACCCGTGGCACGTTCAGCCAGCGGCATTCCGCCTTCATCGACCAGACCACCGAAGAACGCCACTACCCGCTCAACCACATCCGTCCCGGCCAAGCCCGCTATGAAGTCATCGACTCCATGCTGTCGGAATACGCCGTGCTGGGTTTTGAATACGGCTATTCGCTGTCCGAACCCAATGCGCTGACGATGTGGGAAGCGCAGTTTGGCGATTTCGCCAATGGTGCGCAGATCATGTTTGATCAGTTCATCAACTCGGGCGAAAGCAAGTGGCTGCGGATGTCGGGGCTGGTGTGCCTGCTGCCGCACGGCTTTGAAGGTCAGGGGCCGGAGCATTCTTCGGCCCGGTTGGAACGCTTCTTGCAGATGTCGGCGCATGACAACTGGATCGTTGCGAACTGCACGACGCCGTCGAACTACTTCCACATCCTGCGCCGCCAGATGCACCGCGACTTCCGCAAGCCGCTGATCCTGATGACGCCGAAATCCCTCCTGCGGCACCCGATGGCGATCTCGGATGCGTCCGATTTCACCGATGGCAGCTATTTCCATCGCGTGCTGTGGGATGATGCGCAGAAGGGTCATTCGGAAACCAAGCTGAACGCCGATGATGCGATCAAGCGGGTCGTGCTGTGTTCCGGCAAGGTCTATTATGATCTGCTGGCGGAACGCGATGCACGTGGGCTGACCGACACCTATCTGCTAAGGGTCGAACAGCTTTACCCGGTGCCGAAGCAATCGCTGACCGCTGAACTGTCGCGGTTCAAAGGTGCGGAATGGGTCTGGTGTCAGGAAGAACCGAAGAACATGGGCGCGTGGAGCCATATCGAGCCGGAACTGGAATCGCTGCTGATCAACATCGGCGCGACCAATACCCGCGCGCGCTATGCCGGCCGTGCGGCCTCGGCCTCGCCCGCGACGGGTCTGGCCTCCAAGCATAAATTCGAACAGCAAACCCTGGTCAACGAAGCGCTCGGCTGACCGATTATAACGCGCCGACGCGCAGGAGATGGAAATGACGGATGTAATGGTGCCCTCGCTGGGCGAAAGCGTCTCGGAAGCCACGGTTTCGACCTGGTTCAAAAAGCCGGGCGATGTGGTCAAGCAAGACGAGATGCTGTGCGAGCTTGAAACTGATAAAGTCTCGGTCGAAGTGCCCTCGCCGGTGTCGGGTGTGCTGGCCGAAATCATCGCGCCGGAAGGCACGACCGTTGCCGCCAATGCGCGGTTGGCGATTGTGACTGAAGGGGCCGCGGGTGCCGCCACTGCAGCGCCGATCCCGGCGAAGGTCGAAGAACCGAAATCCGTTGCGGCCGCTGCTGTCGGCTCGCCCGGTGCTGGCCCCGAAGTGGTCGCGCCGCGCGATGTGGAAAACGCGCCTTCGGCCAAGAAGGCGATGGCAGAGGCGGGTCTGTCCGCCGATCAGGTCCAAGGCACTGGCCGCGATGGCCGGGTGATGAAGGAAGACGTGGCACGCGCTGCGGCAGCGGCACCGCTTGCCGCAGCCCCTGCCCCCGCCGCCATTCCGCGCGCGCCGGTTCCGGCAGACGATGCCGCGCGTGAGGAGCGCGTCAAAATGACCCGCCTGCGCGCCACCATCGCGCGCCGCTTGAAAGACGCGCAAAACACCGCCGCCATGCTGACCACCTATAACGAGGTGGATATGTCCGGCATCATGTCTTTGCGTAATGAATACAAAGACATCTTTGAGAAAAAGCATGGCGTGAAGTTGGGATTCATGTCGTTCTTCGTCAAAGCCTGCACCCATGCGCTGAAAGAAATCCCGGAAGTGAATGCCGAGATTGACGGGCAGGATGTGGTCTACAAGAACTACGTCCATATGGGTGTCGCTGTGGGCACGCCGACTGGCCTTGTGGTGCCGGTGGTGCGCGATGCCGATCAGATGGGCTTTGCCGCGATCGAGAAGAAAATCTCGGAACTCGGCCTGCGCGCGCGGGATGGCAAGCTGTCGATGGCCGAGATGCAGGGCGGTTCGTTCACCATCTCGAACGGGGGGGTGTATGGCTCGCTGATGTCCTCGCCGATCCTGAACCCGCCGCAGTCGGGGATTCTGGGGATGCACAAAATCCAAGACCGCCCGGTCGTGGTCGCAGGCCAGATCGTGATCCGTCCGATGATGTATCTGGCTTTGTCCTACGATCACCGGGTTGTGGACGGCAAAGGGGCGGTGACGTTCCTTGTGCGCGTCAAGGAAGCGCTGGAAGATCCGCGTCGGTTGTTGATGGATTTGTAACCAGCAGCGGGCGGTCAGGCTTCTGACCGCCCGCGCTACCATGCTGAAAGTGTTTTGCGTGAATTCGCCTCACCTCCAGACCGCTGCCCCAGCTCGCACCAAGCGCGCCGTCGTGGTGTGTATGCGCAATGAGGCGGTGTTTTTGCTGGAGTGGGTGGCGTATCACCTCAGCATCGGCTTTGACCGGATTTTCCTTGTCACCAACAACTGCCAGGACGGCACCGATCTGATGGCGGATCGGCTGGCCGAACTGGAACCCATCGTCCATGTCTGCAACGAAGTCGCCCCCGGTGAGCCACCGCAGGTTGTGGGGCTGGCCCGTGCCTTGGCGCATCCGGCGATGGCGGATGTGGAATGGCTGCTGCACATCGACGCGGATGAGTTTCTGAACGTCACCACTGGCGCGGGCATGGTGGGCGATCTGCTGCAAGCGGTTGGCTCCTGCGATACCGTCGCCGTTGCGTGGCGCTTTATCGCCAGCGGTGGGCGGCAGCTTTGGCAGGGCGGCAGTTTGCTGGCCGAACAAACTCAATGCTCCGCCCATATCGACGAACAACTTGTGTTCCACAAATCTTTGTTCCGCCCCAACCGCTATGCCCGTGCCATCGACCATATGCCGAAAGACCCGCTTGACCCGGAAGTCATCGTCCGCAACGCGGTGGGCCGCAAGATCCCCAACCGTGGCCAGTCGCATCTGACCGCTGCAAACTATCGTGGCATCAAAGATGAAGACCTGACTTGGGCCAACGCCGATATTCACCACTATTTCGTGCGATCCGAAGATGTATTTCTGCTGAAGAATATCCGCGGCGATGGCATGGCGAAAGAACACGCCAACCATTTGCTCGGCTCAAAAATGTGGAAGATTGCCGAGCGTGCGACGGGCGAAGACAGCTCGATCCAGCGCCATCTGCCAAGTGTGACCGAGCGTCTGGCGCGCTATGATGCGGATGCGCTGTTGCACGATCTGCAAAAAACGGCGCTGGCTTGGCTGGAGCAGCAACGCGCAACCTACCTCACCCCCGAGAACCGCAAGCGTTGGGATCACCGCAAGCGCGCGAAAAAGGTTAAAACGCCATGACACCGGAATTGACCGCCCTCGCCCTTGCGGGCCTGCTGCAAGCTGGACAATTCGCGCTGTTCGCGATCCCGGCGAATATGCAGCTTGGCACCGGCTATACATCGAGCCCGCGCGACCGCCCACCGTCGCGGCAGTTGTCGGTTGTGGCAGGCCGTTTGCAACGCGCGCTGAACAACCATTTTGAGGGGCTGATCCTGTTCACCCTCGCCGTTGTGGTGGTGACATTGGGCAACCAATCCAGCGCCGTCACACAATATGCCGCCTATATCTACCTCGCCGCCCGCGTGCTTTACGTCCCGGCCTATGCCTTTGGCCTGCGGCCGTGGCGGTCGGGGATCTGGGCGGTTGGTTTCGCCGCCACTGTCACGATGATCTTGGCGGCTTTGATCTGACACCTCGCGCCTCTCGCGCCCCTGCACCAAACCTACGAAGGAAAACCCATGGCAAGCTTTGACGCAATCATCATCGGTGCTGGCCCCGGCGGCTATGTCTGCGCCATCCGCGCCGCACAACTGGGGCTGAACGTGGCCGTGGTCGAAGGCCGCGACACCTTGGGCGGCACCTGCCTGAACATCGGCTGCATCCCATCGAAAGCCCTGCTGCACGCCACACACTCCTTGCACGAAGTGCATGAGAACTTTGAAAAAATGGGGCTGATGGGCGGCGCGCCCACGGTCGATTGGCTGAAAATGCAGGCCTATAAGGCCGATGTGGTGAACGGCAACACCAAGGGCATCGAGTTTCTGTTCAAGAAGAACAAGATCACGTGGCTGAAAGGTTGGGCAACCATCCCCGCCCCCGGCAAGGTGCAGATCGGCGACGAAGTGCATGAGGCCAAGCATATCGTGATCGCGACCGGCTCCGAGCCTTCCAGCCTGCCGGGCGTGACGGTGGATGAAACCATCGTCGTCACCTCGACCGGGGCCTTGGCACTGCCGTCGATCCCGAAAACCATGGTGGTGATCGGCGCGGGCGTGATCGGGCTTGAAATGGGCTCGGTCTATGCGCGTCTTGGCACCGAAGTGACGGTGGTGGAGTATCTTGATGCGATTACCCCCGGCATGGACGGCGAAGTGGCGAAAAGCTTCCAGCGTATCCTGACCAAACAGGGGCTGAAATTCATCCTTGGCGCGGCGGTGCAGGGTGTCGAAACCAAGGATGGTACAGCAAAGGTCAGCTACAAACTGCGCAAGAATGACACCGAGGCCAGCTTGCAGGCCGAGGTGGTGCTGGTCGCCACCGGCCGTAAACCGTTTGTGAAGGGTCTGGGGTTAGAGGCGTTGGGGGTAGAGATGCTGCCGCGCGGCCAGATCAAGACCGATGCGCATTTCGCCACCAATGTCAGCGGGTTGTATGCGATCGGCGATGCGATTGTCGGCCCGATGCTGGCGCATAAGGCCGAAGACGAAGGCATGGCGTTGGCCGAGATCATGGCGGGCAAGGCGGGCCATGTGAATTACGCGGTGATCCCCGGTGTGGTTTACACCAGCCCGGAAGTCGCCTCGGTGGGGGCCACCGAAGAGCAGTTGAAAGAACAGGGCCGCGCCTACAAGGTCGGCAAATTCCCGTTCATGGGCAATGCCCGCGCCAAGGCCGTTTTCCAAGCCGAAGGCTTTGTGAAAATGCTCGCCGATGCCACCACCGACCGGATTTTGGGCTGCCATATCATCGGCCCCGGCGCTGGCGATCTGATCCACGAGGTTTGCGTGGCGATGGAGTTTGGCGCCTCGGCACAGGATCTGGCGCTGACCTGCCACGCCCATCCGACCTACAGCGAGGCCGTGCGCGAAGCGGCGCTGGCCTGTGGCGATGGCGCGATCCACGCCTGATGCGGGCAAAACCTCGGCCCTAGGCCTTGTTCAACAGCCAATCCAATAGCCCCGATGCACCCGCTTCGGGGCTGACTCCCACGACCAAAGCCGCCTCTGCCACGCCATCGGGCGCGGTCATCCTGACCCGTGCATAGGCACCCGCGCCCGCGTCAGCCGCGATACCATCATCCACATTCATCACATCGCGCTTATCCCGGCGGGCATAAGCGGAATGTTCGGCGTAGATTTCGGCGATGACGGCTTCGTCGAAAAATATCTGACTGGTCAGCACGCTGCGCTGATCCAGAAACACCTTGTAGTGAATGTGAGTGGTCCGGCCACGATACCACCCGGGGAAAACGGTCTGAAAGCTTGCAACCCCCGCCACATCCGTCATCTGCGTGCCGCGCAGAAAGTTTTGCCCAGTGGTGTCACCGCCCGCGCCCATGTTCTGCACGCCGGAATAGACCCCGGTCGCGTCACAGTGCCACACATCCACCCGCGCGCCCACCACGGGTGCGCAATCTGCCGTCACCACCTGCAAACGCAATTGCAGCGGCAGGCCCGGTTTACCTTCGGTAATGTCAGAGCGCAGCAGGTGCGGGTCGATGTAGAACGGCCCCTCGGTGACTTCTTTCTGCAACAGGCAGACATCGGTTGTGATCAGCCCGGCAGTTTCGGCCCGTGCCGCCAGCCCGCTGGGCAGCACCGCCAAAGGGGCAAGCGAAAGGGCTTTCAGAACGGTGCGACGGTCGAGCGTGGAAAGCGGCGGCATGGTATCTCCTGTATACGTGCTGCTTCAACGCGCCTGCCACAGATTTCCGTCGCCTCAACTTGCCAGATGTCGCAAGCCTTGCGTCACATCCGTCCGCACCGCCAAGCGCAAGCCCGGCTCGTCTCCCGCACGCAAAGCCGCCAGTATCATCCGATGATGCTGCGGCATGTCGCGGCGGCGCAGTTTCTGATACAGCGCCCGCATCGTCGGCCCCAGTTGCAGCCATACGGTTTCGCACAAGGCCAGCATGGCAGGCGTCTGGGCGCGCAGATACAGCGTGCGGTGAAATTCCAGATTGGTGCGCACATACCCCACGGCATCCTGATTGATCACCGCTTCCTGATTAAGCGCGTTGATCGCAGCCAGCCGATCTATCAACGCGAAATGCGCGCGCGGCAGGGCACGGGCGGCCATTTCAGGCTCCAGCATGGCGCGGATGGCGGCCAGTTCCTCGATGCGTTCTGGCGAAAGTTCTGGCGTGGAAATCCGCCCCGAGGATGACATGGTAAAGGCACCTTCCGCCACCAGCCGCCGTGCAGCCTCACGCGCTGGGGTCATCGAGACCGCAAACTGCTCGGCAATGCCGCGGATGGTCATCGCCTGCCCCGGTGCAAGCTCGCCATGCAGGACCTGTTGGCGCAGGGTGCGATAGACCCGCTCATGCGCTGCCGCATTGGGGTCGGCCATTCGTGTGGTCAGGATGCGCGGCGGGATGGACATGACTTAGCCAAGCACTGCATCGGCGGATTGGTCAATCCCCTGCGGCATCAAACCGGATGGCCTGCAGCGCGCCGCCTTCGCGCTTCAACCACGCGCGTTCCGCTTGCCAGCCCGGAAACAGCCGCTGCACCACCGCCCAGAACCGATCTGAATGGTTCATCTCCAGCATATGGGCGACCTCGTGGGCGGCGACATAGTCCAGCACACGTGGCGGTGCCATGATTAGCCGCCACGAATACATCAGCGCCCCGTCCGAGGTGCACGAGCCCCAGCGCGACCGGGTGTCGCGCAAGCTCACTTGTGTCACCTTGCGCCCGATCATCCCGGCGTAGTGATCGGATGCCGCCACCAGCCTGTTGCGTGCCTGCACCCGCAGATAGGCCGACACCCGCGCCGCAGCCCGGTCTGGATCGCCCGGCACGATCAACGCATCGCCCTCGATGCGCACCGACCGACCCTCCCCGCTTTCCAGCCGCAACAGCCGACCCTCGACCGGCAGGACCGAGCCCAACCCGACGCCGACAACCTGCGGCATCCGCGCCACCGCCGCGCGGATCCAGCCTTCCTGTGCGCGGGCAAAGGCCAAAGCCTCGGCCTCGCGCGCATGGGTCGGCAAAGATAATGTCACCCCGCCATTCGCCTGCGACACCCGCAGCGAAAACCGTCGCGCGCGCGCATTGCGGCGCAAGGTGATGGTGATCGGGGGCGGGCCGGGAAGCAGAAACTGCGCTGATCTGGACATGGGGGCAGAGCATACCTATCTGAGCCTTGGCCGCAACCGCTGCAAAAGGTCCGGTGGCGACAAAAGCCTTTGACACTCGGCCTGCCTTGTGGCAAGCGGCTTCATTCCGAATTGACAGCCCGCAAGGGCCAGACTGAACAAAGGGAACACCATGCCATTGGCTGAATGGGGCACCAAGCGCGTCTGCCCGACCACCGGCAAGCGCTTTTACGACCTGAACCGCACGCCGATCGTCAGCCCCTACACGGGCGAGATCGTCGATATCGAATCGGCTCGCCGCAAGATGGCCGCTGCCGTAATCGCGCGCGTGCAACCTGAGAAAGACGATGACGCGGTTCTGGTCGATGATCTGGAAGCAGATGATGATCTGCTGGTTGCAGGCGTTGCCGATGATGCCGAACTCGACGATGAACTGCTGGAAGATGACGCCGACGACACCGTTTCGCTGGATGATCTGACCGACGTTCCCGGCGACGAGGAAGACGTTTAAGCTTTTCTCAGCGTGGCGCAATTTGGGCGCGGGCCCGTGCATTTTTCCTCTTGCACCCCCCCGCGCCCTCGCCTAAACACCGCGCACCAAGACGATCACGACGCGCCCAACGTTGTGCCAAAGATGGGGTCATAGCTCAGATGGGAGAGCGCTTGAATGGCATTCAAGAGGTCGGGAGTTCGATCCTCCCTGGCTCCACCAAACCACCAAGTCCAAGCAATTGAATTTTAAAGACTTTTGTTGCGGGCAGACTTCTTGTCCCACCATTGGTCCCGCCACGCGGCTCAAAAGCGCGGCTTTTCCTTTCATCCTCCGGCTCGCATCCGCGCGCCGCGCAAACGCCGAGAGGCAACGCAGGAGAATGAACTATGCCGCAACAATCCGAACGCACAGTCACCGCGGTCTTTACCGAGTGGCAGTCAAGTCGCTTGAAAACATCGAGCGGCCACTTTTCAACACCTGAGAGCGAAGACGAGGAAGCGGCGCACCGGCGCTTGCTTGAGTTTGAAGCCGTCGAACTGCCAGCTTCTGACGCCCTCGACGTTTACAGGCAGATCGTGATGGCGCTGACGGATGCGCTTGGTGAGGGAGACGCAGGCCAGCCCGAGGCGGCCCTTTACCGGCGGGCGCTCTCTGCGCTGGGGATAGCGTCTCAGGTCTAGGCCTAGGGCGAAACCCTATCCTGTGATGGGGAAACGATGGTAGGCCCGTAACTGTTAAAGGTTGCGGGCCTTAGGCATGCAGGAGGGGCTCGACCGAATAGCCCCCCGGGGGGTGCTTGGCAGAGGGGGTGGGGGGAAAATCGGGGTCGCGCTGGTATATACTCGACCCTACCTCGCGCGGATTTTGATTTTTTTTGAAAGTTCCAGTCATCCTTGGCATGCTTGGCTGGGAAGCTGGGAGAAGCATTTGAATATTGGGCGCACCCGGATTGCAAAAGCCCTCAGACGACGTTGGGCGCCTGCTTAGGGGTTCGGCACAGGGGGCGAAGGATATGTCGGCGCTGGACGAATCGAGGGCGTTAGATCAGCGTCTCAGCCATGAAAAAAATCGTATCCTGGATAGTGGCAGCCTTACTTGCGCCGGTCATTGTTGGTTTGATCGTGGACATTGCCACACCGCTGATGCCGGAGGCTCTGCGTTGGTCGGTGGCATGGTCTGCCAAGCTGCTTGATTGGGCGGCTCTGTCGTGGTTGGTTGGTGGCGGGCTCGGGTTTTTATCCGGTCTATGGTTGGACAGCTTCGTAGCAGCGCATCATGGGAGGCGCCCGATCAGTTGGAAGGGAAGGGCCGACGCAGCGGCTGACGAGGCCGTTTACGTCCTGAGCCATTGCCAAGATGTTTTGGCCGAGGGGCCCCCATTTGGTCGTCAGGACCGCCTCAACATGCTTTTGGTTGAAATCACAGCAGTAGTCGAAACGCTTAAAGCGCTTGGATTGCAGGGGCCAGATAGGCCAAACAAGAGCGATTTTAGTGGGTACTTGGCTGTCTCTTCCAGTTATCTCGGCGGAATCATTCCCGCTTTACGGAGGGGCGACAAGAATTTTGCTGTGCGGGTCGATGAGGCATTCAGGGCGGCGCAGGCCAAACTGAACTGACGCCCGATCTTCTGCCGAACATTCGGGACTTCACTGCAAGCGGTTGTAGGCAGGCGAACCGGGTGCGGTTATAGCCGGGTATTGGGCGTCATGAGGGCAAAGAAAAACCCCGCCGGAGCGGGGTTGGGGTAGAGGTGTCTTCTACTGCGCTACTTGCCGAACGCCTTGTTCAGTTGGTCAACCGCGATGCGCACAAATTCAGGATTGGCCACTGGGGGCTTGCCCTGACCCGTCGGCGATGTGCCGCCTGCGCCATTTTCCGGTGTCTGATAATTGTAGGTCGGCTGCTTCTGTGGAGCAGTGTAGTCAGCATACATGGCCATGATCGCCTCCATTTAGATCGCGTGGATAGTAGTGCTTTCTCTTTACCCACCGGAAACCTTCCCACTTGGTAATGGTGGCTATATCGGTTTCGCCCCCAACGATATCAGCGCCGGGTGCAAAAGAGAAGTAACCCTTTGTTACGTCAACGAGGAAGCGCGCGAGCCTGATCGCATCCGAAGTTGGCATAACTGGGAAAGCCATAGGTGTTTCAAGGCCGGGACGAGCAAGATCGAAGGCCGCGCGCGCACCAGCCTGATCAACGCCGGCATCAGTCAACACCTGCACAAATCTGTCATCAATTCCAATCAATAGCCGCATGATTGGCGATGTTTGTCCTGCCCAGTCTACGCCATGATTTCCCTCGCCCCGAAGCAAAGAAGGTTTGTTCAAGACACCACTGGTGATCGTCATTTTCCATATCTCAGCATGTGTTCCTGGGTCACCATATCCACCTACGAAGAACTCAAGGTTGTGGGATGGGTCTTGAAACGGCGTAACATACTTTAGGTTAAAAAATTCGTAAGCGCGGTCGGCAATTTGCTCGATGGTGTAGTCCTTGGGGTTTATGGGGTGACCGCCATTCATCAGTTCCCATCGTAGCTCTTTCGAGAGGCTGCTGATTGATCGCTCACCAATACTTCCCATGCCGCAAAACATGCCAGAAATCGGACACTCACGATGCAGGTTGAACACTTTGTCGCCGCCATTATAGACGTTGATCACCTGCCCTGTTGCATCAGTAACTGTCATGGCGCTATCCGCTGCAAACACAATGCAGTCATTCACTTTAACTGAAACGCATACTGTCAAAATTGGCTCCCATTATTATTTCTCAACCTATCCGCCACCAACCGCCGCAACCCGTCTAGCGCAGGCGCCCGCTGGCGATGCTTCTCACGCCCACTCGGGCCAAGCAGCCGCACGCGCGGCGCGGTGCATCGGGATACTAGCCAAAAGCAGGCATGATCCGCACATGTCCAAACTCATTGCCCTTGCGCCCCGCCCTATCCCTCGCATTTCTGCAAAACTGCGGCAAGCAATTGAATTGAACGTCACAGAAGGCCTTACCATTGCCGCCGCCTGCGACAAGGCGGGCGTTTCGCGGGCCGGGTATCACAAGGCCATGAAACGGGCCGCTGTCCGCGATCACTTGGAGGAGGTGCAAAAGCGCTTTATCTTGGGCGCCGACACCAAAAAGTCCCTTTATCGGGCTCGCGCTTTGGATGTGGCGCTGGATCTTATGCTCAACAGCAAATCCGAGGTCATCCGGGCGAGGATGGCTGAATTCTTGGCGGGTGATGCCAAGGTTTCGCCTGTTGCCGTTCATATTGACGCGCGGCAGGAAAGAGGCGGCTACGAGTTTGTTCGCCCCGGTCAGCGCACTGTCGAAATTATCGAAGACGATGCTGATCATGCGTGATCATTCGAAAATCGAAGTCCTGAGGCCCATCCCCGACAAGTTGGCCCCAACACGCGAATTATAGGTGTAAGATGCAGGCAGCACTCCTCCCCCTTCTCGGCGGCACGGCCGCAAGCGCTACGGCAGCGACGACAGCCGCGACCATGTTTAGCGCGGGCAGTTCTATACTCGGCGGGGTGGGTGCGGCCAGTGAGGCTGCGGCGGCAAAACAGCAGGCCAAGATCAGCGCCCAGATCGGGCAGGCCCGCGCAAACCAGACCAACACCACGGCGCGGCAAGACCTTGGATCCGAATTGTCCACTCTGCGCGCCACACTGGCGGCCAATGGACAGCGGCCCAACTCCGGCACAGCGGAAGTGTTCAGCGCCATGCGTGACACCCGAAACCGTGAGCGACGGATTGAGGTCGGCAATCGGATGCAGGAGGCAGCGGATTACTCTGCGCAGGCCCGGTCGATCAGGCCGGGGCAGAGCGTAATGGCGGGAGTTTTCAAATCAGGATTGTCGCTTTTCGATCTTGCAGAGTTGAACCGGGTTGGAAAGTTGAACGACATTCGCAGCAGTCGGCGCAGCAACCCATTCTTGCGTTAGGAATGATCGGACTGGCGACGAGGCGATTGCAAGCAACACGCGAAGCAGAGACCGCAGGCATTTCCGTCTGTCTGCGGCTCTTTTGTCGCGCTCCGTGCATTGTTGCCCAGCACCCTGAAGCGGAAATTGCTGCGAAACGGCGCAAGGGTGATGCATGAAACCGAAAGAAGATCCGAACGCGAAAGCTGCTCGTCTGCGTGAAATGCGCATGTCCGAGGTGGAACTGACCAAGGCCACGCAAAACAACGCGGCTGGCCTGACCACCGATCTGCGCTCGATCTACGGCATGAACGGCGGGGCCGGTGGCATGTCGCTGTTCAGCCTGATCGGCCAGTCATCGGCCTCCAAACCTAAAACGGGCATGGGCCGCGGGTCTGACAGCAACAGGCGCAGCGCGAATGGAACCATGCTCTGAGGCCAAGCAAGGGTCAGCCCGGTTCATGGCGCAACTATTTCAGCATTGATACGTTTGGGAAGCAGCTTTGCCGCAGGCGCGGTCACAGAGCGGCTACTTGCGACCTCTAACAGCGACGGCCGACAGGCGCGCTGACGACCGTTCCGGATGATCAAATCCCAATCGGCGCAGGTCAACAGTCCCTCGCTAGTGTTCAGCAACACAGCTTCACCGCGCAGCACCGCAGACGGCGCGGCTTACGACAGGATACGCCTAGATAAATTCCAGCTTGCGCTGGACCCCGACAGCATCAACGATAAGACGGACAGCAACACGCGGCGCAAAAACCTCAACGGCAATGATGCTTGGTGGATGCCCGAAAGCCCGTTGCCAACGCGCGGGCCCGGGTATGGACCTCGTCGGAAAGAAGAAAATCTGCTAGAGTGGATTTTGTTGCGCCAAGTCGCTTATCACGCACTGCCGACGAAGGAGCCCAATCGCGATGCAATCTCCAAACAAGCAACCATGGGTATCTCCGCGGCTTCTTCCGCTCCTGATGCGCGCGGAAGCGGCGCTGGCGCAGCCGGAGAACAAAACGCCGGGGCAACTGGCGGCGGCAGAGCGGGTGAAGCGGGCGGTGATCGGGCGGTCGAGCAGACTGACGCAAGAGAGCAGAGACTTGCTCGGCAAGGCGTCAAATCCATCACAGAGCGGCAACGCCTAGAGCAAGCGCAGCAACGCCGCCCTCGCTGATGGATCGCTTCACGCTGCCGGGGGCGCTGGATAATCAGCAGTTCGAACCGATGTGGCGGGGCGGCTGGCGATCATCAAAGACCGATCAATTTCTGAAAAGCTGCCAACGCCAAAGGTGACTGCGATACTCCATATTCCAAAAGCCGCATGGCAACCGATTTGGTAGCCTCTGCTGGCAAGGAGCGGATCGCATCTTTAAGCTGGTCTTTAACCCCCTCTTCGGCGTCCGTACTGTTCACTCGTGCTATCAGCAGGGCCTTGATCGAGTCATCGTGCAGTTTGACGGTAACTACGCCGAGGATTGCGGACAAGCCGCCATCATCTTGAAGGAAGTCTAGGCCGCGCGCGGTGATGCAGGGAGCCCCAAGCTTCATCTCTCCATTTTGCAGCGCCAACCACTGCATATCGACCATATGATGTTCGGTCAGATAACGGAGGTTAACGATCAGGGTGTTGCGGTCAACGTCATCCCAAGCGCCACTAATGTTTACGCGCTTGGGGTAAACACCCGCCAGGTCGGTAAGAATTTGGCGCTGTAGTCCTCGGCTTAATAGTTCAGCCAATCTGATCTCCTACTTAAACAAAGCCAACGTCTGGCAGAATCGAGCAGCGAGCCGACCGTGAACAGACGCGATGGTGCGGGGAAGGTCGTCCTTTTGTAATAAAAAAAGGTATGGCCACCAAGACCATACCTTTGCATTTCAAAAAAGCAAAACTGTCAGCCGCAATAGGCCTCTTCCCATTTGCCGTGATTTTCACGGAAGCGGGCTGGTTCTTTCTGGTCTAGTTCGTCCTGCTTAATGGCATCTTTCATCTCTGAGAGGAGATTTTTCATCTGGTCTTCGGGCATAAGGTTGATAACGAAGAAAACCCGAATAAGCCGATCTGCTGGGCCAGAAATTGGCGTCGATCCTTTTTCATACCGTGCTACGGTTTGCCCATCTACGCCAATTAGGTCGCCCAATGCATCTTGGGTCAACTCCAATTCGCCGCGCAGAAAGCGAAACTCTTTTGGTGAAAGCGCCTTTTTGGTTGTTAGGATGTGCAGGGCGATTGCCAAGTGGAGATTGTCGACATGATCGATCGACACGCCGTCGCCATACTCAGTTTCGTGACGTACGAACCCGTTCAACAGGACCACATCGTCCAGTCCTGACATACGGTAAACGAACGGGGATTCTGCCTTTTCTTTCCCATCCACGTAAAACTCTCTAGTCATCTGCCGTCTTCCCATTCAACTGTAACGATGATCAGTTTTTCTCCCTGTTTCACCACCGTCACTACGCCCACATGTCGCCTATTGGGCATTTGCGCCGCAATTTTTCCCTGATAATCTCCAGCCTTCTTTGCCTCCTCAACGTTTCCAACAAGTACACCCTTCCGCAAAGTATCGAAGAGCATCTTTGTTGTGATACCCCTCTCGTACATGCGCTCTTCCGCGTGAGTGGTGATGATCACTTGAGAAGATTCCTGTGCCAAGAATCTCACCACTCTCGTAAACGCCTCTGGACGACGCAGGTTCCCAGCTTTCTGTGGGTTGTTACCGCCTGTCTGTTGACCTCCGACCATCTCATTTGGCATCTCGTTGTCTCCATGCCAACCTATCACGATGATAGTTATGAACACATTTCGTGGTTTTGCGCTAGGTCTAAAAGTGACATGACAACGTCGCGGACGGGCCTTTCACGGTAAAGTTGAATCAATTTACGTCGCGTCTTGTCAACGCGCTTACAGTTAGGCCGCGCTGCCGAGTGCAAGGACAACTTTCGAAGAGTGATTCGTTCACATGAAACCCCGCCAGCAAGGCGTTGTTTCAAAGTACCTCGCATTAGGCCTCGATGCCCCATTGTTTCGCGCGGGAATCTAAAGTCCGTGGGCATGTGCAGGTTGGCGAAGCTCACTGGGATCGGCACAGCCCCAGACGCGCAAATTCCTCTCGCAGATTGCCCATCGCAGCCTAGCACAAAAACGACTCCAGCAGATATGCGTTATTAGTACCCGCCCAAGGGGCGCAGCCCTCCGACTTGGGCCTCTCTCGCCTCTCCTACGCGTCGCATAGCCTCGTCGCCACCTTTGGCAGCGCGAATTTCAGACCCTGCACCGGGTTCGCGTGTGGATAGTGCCCCTCTGCGATAGCCCAATCAAAAACCGTCGCCATGCGCTGCCGCAGTCGCTTGGCCGTCTCCGGCTTCTCGGTCCAGATCGGCTCTAGAACCTTAAGCACATCATCACGACCTAGGGAGTGGATCGGCTTCTTTCCCATCGTCGGGTTAGCGTGCAATTCGATACCGGCAAGCCAGACCTCGCCGTGCTTCTTATTGCGCCAACTCGGCAGAAGCTTCTTGTGGACGTGATCGGCCGCCTTTGCAAAGGTCATGAGGTCGCGCGATTGTGCCGCGATTGCAGCGCGCTGGACGGTCTTGCGGGTGGCGTCTGGGTCGCCTCCGTCGCGGGCCTCCTTGCGCAATGCTGCGGCCTTGTCGCGGGCCTCTGCAAGCGTCACCAAATCAGCGCTACCGATGCCAAGTTCACGACGCTTCCCAAGAATGACGGTTCGCAGGATCCAAGACTTTGCGCCGGTCGGCCCGACACGCAGGTAAAGTCCGCCACCGTCGCCATACATGCCGGGCTCTTTCTTCGCGTCCACACCTTTGACAGTCAGCGCCATGTCGGCCCCCAGATCGTTTTCCGCTGTCCCGCCAACTGTCCCGCCATTTAGCGCTGGATGTGGTGGGACAAGCTGGCTTCACTTGAAGCACATTGATACGCGATGTGGAGTATGATAGCAATAAAAACAGGATGATATGGGATGTAATGAGATTGCTTGAAACAGTAGATTGGTAGACCCTGGCTCCACCAAATCCTTCAGATCTTCAACCTGAAGAAATCTCCAAAGCAAAAAGGCCCGCCTTTCGGTGGGCCTTTTGCTTTTTGGACTTTGCCCTGAAGGCACGGGGCGGGGGCGTAGCGCCCCCAGGCTCAGCCCTGCTTTCCCTCAAGTGCCGCTAGACGTGCCGCCAGCGCCGCGTTTTCTTCGCGGGCTTTTTGCGCCATCGTGCGCACCGCGTCGAACTCTTCGCGGGTGACGAAATCGCGGTCGGCAAGCCAGCGGTCGACGAAACCTTTCATCGCGGTTTCCGCCTCGGATTTGGCGCCCTGCGCCACACCCATTGCATTCGTCATCAGCTTGGACATGTCGTCGAAGAATTTGTTTCCGGCCGTCATCTGGGGCCTCCTTTCGCTTGTCTTCTATATGAGCCGCCAAGCGCCCTTGCACAAGATGGCGATCTGCCGCGATGCTACGTTGACATCGTGCCGCCTGTTGCCGACAAGGCAAGGCACACCGCAGGAAGCCGCATGTCTTATATCCCCTTCCCGAACCTGTCGCCCGATATCTTCTCGATCCCGCTGGGGCCGATGACGCTGACGCTGCGCTGGTATGCCTTGGCCTATATCGTCGGCCTGCTGGCCGGGTGGAAACTGATGGTGCGGATGATCAACACGCCGCGGCTGTGGTCAGGCCCGCCGCCGCTGAGCGCCGAAGCGGTCGAGCGTTTGCTGACATGGGTGATCTTCGGTGTCATCCTGGGCGGGCGTCTGGGCTATGTCATCTTCTACCAGCCCGATCACTTCCTGCAAAACCCGCTGCAAATCCTGCGGGTGTGGGAGGGTGGCATGTCTTTCCACGGCGGCTTTGCCGGGGTGGCCATCGCTGGCATCTGGTTCTGCAAGCGTGAGAAGATCGCCATGCTGCCGCTGGCCGATCTGATGGCGGCGGTGGCGCCGATTGGCCTGTTGCTGGGTCGCCTCGCCAATTTCGTCAATGCCGAACTCTGGGGCCGTCCGACCGATCTGCCCTGGGGCGTCGCCTTTCCGGGCGAGGCCGCGCAGACCTGCGCCGGGGTGCTGACGGTCTGCGCCCGCCATCCGAGCCAACTTTACGAGGCTGCTTTGGAAGGCCTGCTGTTGCTGGTGGTGCTCAACTATCTGATCTGGCGGCGCGATTGGCTGAAAGCCCCCGGCAAGATTGCGGGGCTGTTCTTTGCGGGCTATGGCGTGGCGCGGTTTCTGGTGGAATTCGTGCGCCAGCCCGATGCGCAATTCGTATCGGACGGCAATCCGCTGGGGCTGGCGCTGCATGCGGGCGGCTATGGGCTGACGATGGGGCAAATCCTGACCCTGCCGATGATCGCTGTCGGCATCTGGTTCATCGCCCGCGCCAAACCGGCTGCCCCCTCTGCATGACCGCGCTGGCCGAGCATCTGCGCGCACGCATCCACGCCAATGGGCCGATCTCGGTGGCGGATTACATGGCCGAATGTCTGCTGCATCCGCAGCACGGCTATTACTCCACCCGCGACCCCTTTGGCGCGCGCGGCGATTTCACCACCGCCCCCGAAATCAGCCAGATGTTCGGCGAACTGCTGGGCCTCTGTCTGGCGCAGACTTGGCTCGACCAAGGCGCGCCCACACGCTTCACGCTGGCCGAGCTTGGCCCCGGTCGCGGCACGCTGATGGCCGATGTGTTGCGCGCCACCAAGGCGGTGCCGGGCTTTCATGCCGCAGCCGAAGTGGTGATGGTCGAAGCCTCGCCCACCCTGCGACAGGTTCAAGCTGAAACGCTGTCTCGCCAGCAGGGGCGCGCCCCACGCTGGGTTGAAAACGTCGATGATCTGCCAGAACAACCGCTGTTTCTGCTGGCCAACGAGTTCTTCGATGCGCTGCCGATCCATCAGTTTCAACGCAACGGCGCAGATTGGCGGCAGCGTATGGTCGGCCTGAACGGTGATCAGCTTACATTCCTGCTCTCGGGTCCGGTGAACCCCGCGACTATCGGGCAGAGATTTCAGACCGATCCCGATGGCACCATCATCGAGATTTGCCCAAAAGCCTGGACCATCGCCACCACTCTTGGCCACCGTTTGCATCACTTCGGCGGTGCCGCACTGATCATCGACTATGGCGGTTGGAGATCGAAGGGCGATACACTGCAAGCCTTGCGCGACCATCGCTTTGAACACCCGCTCGCCAATCCCGGCGAGGCAGACCTGACAGCTCATGTTGATTTCGAAGCACTCGCCGACCGGATCAACCTGGCCCGCTCTGGCTTGACCGATCAGGGCGCGCTGCTGCATCGGCTGGGTATCGCCACCCGCTCGGCGCGGCTTGCCGATAAACTCAGCGGCGCGGCCTTGGAAAATCATCTTGCCGCATATCACCGCTTGACCGATCCCGCAGAAATGGGTTCGCTGTTCAAAGCCATCGCCTTTCACGCGCCCAATACCCCTGCCCCTCCCGGTTTTGATCCCTACCATGCTTGAAATCATCACCTCAGACGCCCTCGCCCCCCGCCACGGGTTTTTCACCCGCAAAGGCGGCGCGTCGTCGGGGATTTTCGCCGGGCTGAACTGTGGCACAGGCTCTACCGATCAGGCCGAGGCTGTGGCGATCAACCGGGGCCGGGTTGCCGAAGCGCTGGATCTTGCCGCCGATCATCTGGTGTCAGTGCATCAGGTCCACTCGCCCGATGCGCTGCATGTGACTGCGCCGCTGGCGATCCGCCCGCAAGCCGATGCGATGGTGACGGCAACACCGGGGCTTGGGCTTGCGATCCTGACCGCCGATTGCCAGCCGGTGCTGTTCGCCGACGCGCGCGCCGGGGTGATCGGTGCTGCCCATGCTGGGTGGCGGGGTGCCAAAGAAGGCGTGCTGGAATCGACTGTGCAGGCGATGGAGGCTTTGGGGGCCACCCGCGCCAACATCGCCGCGGTGATCGGCCCCTGCATCAGTCAGGCCGCCTATGAAGTGGGCCCGGAGTTTTTTGAAAGCTTTACTGACGACGATCCCGAAACCCGCCGCTTTTTCGCGCAAGGCAGCGGCGACCGGATGCTGTTTGACCTGCCCGGCTATGGCCTGTGGCGGTTGCGCAGTGCGGGTGTGGGGCACGCCGAATGGACGCGGCACTGCACGTTTTCAGACCCCGCGCGATTCTTCTCGTATCGCCGCACCACCCATGCAGGTGAGGCCGACTATGGCCGCCTTCTCTCGGTGATCCGGCTGTAAGCCGCCCTTTGCGCCACAATTCGGCCTTGGGCTGCACAAATTTACCTTGATCTCTGCCGTGTCGCGCCAAAACCCCGCCGCAAAGCAGGGGCAGATTGTCTCCAACGCACGAACAAACCTGCAAGGGAGCACGCCATGAAGAAACAACCTCGTTGGATGAAGTCGGTCCTCGCCGCCAGCACCGAGCCGCAAGTGGCACTGCCTTGGGCCCGCGGCCAACGCCGTCGCCCCGCCGCGCTGAAAGCCGCACCAGCCAAACCGCGTGCGCAGGCTGCGCATTGATCCGGCGCAAAAACCACGCGTGATTCGCTATAAGGCCGGGGACAATCCCCGGCTTTTTTCTTTTTCATGTCTGCAACCACAGTATTGCATCCACAGCGCGAACAATCGCGGCAACAACGTGAAGATCGCGCCATAACTGCAGATCAATTAAGAATAAACTTTGACAGGCGGGCGCGTTTCCGCCATGTTTGGCCTTACAGATGTCCCTCTGTGAAAACAGGCGGTGGCGGGCGTGGTAAGACCTTGCAAAGGCTCCCCCCTCAGCGCAGTGGTCCGGCAATGGTCGGGCCGCGGATGATGCTCAGTTAAGGCGGCCCTGGTGTGCTCTGACACCATCAAGGGGCCGCCTAAACATTTTTAGCAGACCGTTGGCCAGATCAGGCGTTTTTCGCCAGCCGTGCTTCCAGCACATCGAACGGCAGGCCGGGTTCGTCCTTGGCGCAGCGGATCACCAGCGAGGTTTTGACGTTCGCGACGTTTTCGGCCTTCAGAAGCTGCTCGGTCAGGAAGGACTGAAAGCTCGACAGATCGGGGGCGACGCATTTCAGGATGAAATCAATCTCGCCGTTCAGCATGTGGCACTCGCGCACCAAAGGCCAGGCGCGGCAGCGGCCTTCAAAGGTGGAAAGATCCGCCTCGGCCTGGCTTTGCAGCCGCACCATGGCGAAAACCTGCACCTCGAACCCCATTTCGCGCGCGTCGATGTCAGCGTGATAGCCCTTGATATAGCCCGCTTCTTCCAAGGTGCGCACGCGGCGCAGGCAGGGGGGGGCTGAAATCCCCACGCGGCTGGCGAGTTCCACGTTGGTCATGCGGCCATCGGCTTGCAACTCGGCAAGGATGTGGCGGTCAATCGGGTCGAGTTTGGTGCCGGCCATCGGGGCCTCCTTTTTGGCTTGTATCTATGCCCAGACCCCAGCTTGCGCAACAATCTTTCACAATTGCGCAAGATGTTTTCGCAAAACACCAAACCCCCGCACATTTCCGCCATGCGTTTGCCGACCCTTTCCCCCTGAGCGCGGACATCCTATATCAGGCTCCACACGAATCCGGGGATGCGCCATGACCACGACACGCCACAGCAAAGTTCTGATCATAGGCTCCGGCCCGGCAGGTTATACCGCCGCAGTTTACGCGGCGCGGGCGATGTTGGAGCCCATTCTGGTGCAGGGGCTGCAACCCGGCGGGCAGTTGACGATCACCACCGAGGTGGAAAACTGGCCGGGCGAGAAGCACATTCAGGGCCCCGATCTGATGGTCAACATGCAGGCCCATGCCGAGGCGATGGGGGCCGAGGTGATCAGCGATTACATCACCAGCCTTGATCTGCAAAACCGCCCCTTCACCGCCAAGGCCGACAGCGGCACCACCTATACTGCCGATGCGGTGATCCTTGCCACCGGCGCGCAGGCCAAATGGCTGGGGCTGCCCTCGGAGGAAAAGTTCAAGGGCTTTGGCGTGTCGGCTTGCGCCACCTGCGACGGGTTCTTTTATCGCGGCAAAGAAGTGGTGGTGATCGGCGGCGGCAATACGGCGGTGGAAGAGGCTTTGTTCCTGACCAATTTCGCCACCAAGGTCACGCTGATCCACCGCCGCGATACGCTGCGGGCGGAAAAGATTATGCAGGACCGTTTGTTCAAACATCCGAAGATCGAGATGTTGTGGGATTCGGAAGTGATCGAAGTGCTGGGCAGCGAGGCCCCCGCCTCTGTCACCGCGGTGCGCACGCGCAATCTGAAAACCGGGTCGGTCAAGGATGTGCCGTGCCATGGCTTCTTTGTGGCCATCGGCCACTCGCCTGCGTCGGAACTGGTGAAAGACCAGTTGCCGCTGCATGAGGGTGGCTATGTGAAAGTCGAGGCAGGCTCTACCCGCACCGCCATTCCGGGCGTGTTTGCGGCGGGCGATCTGACCGACCATGTTTACCGCCAGGCCGTGACCTCGGCTGGCATGGGCTGCATGGCGGCGCTGGATGCCGAGCGTTGGCTGCAAGAGCAGGCCGAGAACGCAGGTCTTGCGGAATAGGCAGAGGCGGCATCGAAAGCCACCTGCCCTGCAAGCAAAAGGCCGCGCCATTGGCGCGGCCTTTGTTATCCTGAATAGCCTTCCCCGCGTGGAATGACTTGTGCCCAACACGCGAATTTGGCGCGATTTCCACAACATGTTGTGTTATTATGTCAAGGTTCGCCTTTGCGCTGCTTGGAACGACGATCCGGCGGGCCGTTTGAGAGCGGCGCGCCAGACCAATCGACTGTCGCGTCAGTGCGCGTTGACCGGGGCCATGTCGTGCTGGCGCGCCAGCGAAAACGCCAGGTCACGGTCGGCGACCAAGGCCAGTTGCTCGCCATCTTCGCCATGCACGGCGTAGACGGTTTTCATCCCGTTGATCTGTGCCTGCACGGCCTGCGGCAGGGTTTCCACCGCAATCGGGCGGACATAGACGATGCGGTTGTCGCCAGCATCAAGGCCTTCGAATTTCACATCCATGTTCGTCTCTCCTTACTTGCGGCCAATACGAATGGTTTGCACGATGGTGTCTGGCACCATGCGGCGCAGGTCGATGTGCAGCAGTCCATGGTCGAGATCGGCCCCGGCCACCTCTACGCCGTCTGCCAGCACGAACGAGCGCTGGAAGGCGCGGGCTGCGATGCCGCGGTGCAGGAAAACCCGATCGGCCAGATCATCACCCTGACGCCCGCGCACGACAAGTTGGCGGTCTTCGACGGTGATCGCGAGATCTTCATCGCGGAAACCGGCCACCGCTAGCGTGATGCGGTAGGTATTTTCCGAAGTGGCCTCGATATTGAACGGCGGATAGCCTTCAGAGGCAGTTTTGGCGGTGCGCTCGACCAGACGTTCCAACTGCTCAAACCCCAGCAGGAACGGGTGCGACCCAAACGTCAGTTTCGTCATGACCGATGCCCTTTGCAACAAGCGACACTTTCGCGCGGGCCCAGACAGCGGCACCCACGTGGTTTCAATATGGGGGCAGCGATGGATGGCTGCAAGTGCTGCGCTGCGCAAGAAAACTTGGGGTCAAATGCAGAAATTTTGCGCCGATTGCACACGAATCACTGTATCTTTGGGAAAAGCCAAAAAGACTGGATTCGGTCCTGCCATGAATGCCTCATCTGAGATGAACTTTGACGATATGCTGCGGGTGAAACTTGAGGTTTTGCGGCGTGAGCATCGCGATCTGGATGAGGCGGTGCATGCCTTGGAAACCTCGGGGCGGCCCGATGTGCTGACGCTGCGGCGGCTGAAGAAGCAAAAGCTGCAGATGAAGGATCAGATCGTGCGGATCGAGGATTTGCTGATCCCGAATATCATTGCCTGAGCGGCGGATGGTGCGTGAAAAGCGCACCCTACGGGGGATGTTCAGGCTTTTCCTTGCCTACGGTGTGGGCCTTGCTATGAAGCGGGCAGCAACAGCCGGAGGCGCCAATGACTGTGGATGTCGGGATTATCATGGGAAGCCAGTCTGACTGGCCGACGATGAAGGAAGCCGCCCTCGTGCTGGATCAGCTTGGTGTGTCGTATGAGACCAAGATCGTCTCGGCGCATCGCACGCCGGATCGGTTGTGGGCCTATGGCCGCGCTGCGGCGGGGCGGGTGCAGGTGATCATCGCGGGCGCTGGTGGGGCCGCGCATTTGCCGGGGATGATGGCCAGCAAAACCCGCGTGCCGGTGATTGGCGTGCCGGTGCAGACCAAAGCATTGTCGGGGGTGGATAGCCTGTATTCCATCGTGCAGATGCCGAAGGGGTATCCGGTGGCGACGATGGCGATTGGGGCTGCGGGTGCGGCCAATGCGGGGTTGCTGGCGGCGGGGATATTGGCGCTGCAGGATGCGGGGCTTGCCGCGCGTCTGGATGCGTGGCGCGCGGCGTTGTCGGATTCGATCCCAGAGGAGCCGAAGGATGAGTAATCTGGCGTTAGGTGCGACCATTGGCATTTTGGGCGGCGGGCAGTTGGGGCGGATGCTTTCCGTTGCCGCCGCGCGTCTGGGCTACAAGACCCATATCTTCGAGCCTGCGGCCAACCCGCCTGCGGCGGATGTGGCGCATGCGGTGACGGTGGCCAGTTATGACGATATGGCCGCGTTGCGGGCGTTTGCGGACTCGGTCGATGTGATCACCTATGAGTTCGAGAATGTGCCCACGGCAGCACTGGATGCGTTGGAGGCGTTGCGCCCGATCCGGCCGAACCGGCGGGCGCTGGCGATCTCGCAGGACCGGATTCTGGAGAAGGATTTTCTGACCGGGTTGGGTCTGCGGTGTGCGCCCTATGCGGCGGTGCAGACGCTGGCGGATCTGGAGGCGGCGATTGCCACGATTGGCGCACCTGCGATCCTGAAAACCACCCGGCTGGGTTATGACGGTAAGGGGCAGGCACGCATCAAGACCGCCGAGGATGCGGCGGCGGCGCATGCCAGCATGAATGGCGCGGCTTCGGTGTTGGAGGGGTTTATCGACTTCAGCCACGAGGTCTCGGTCATTGCAGCGCGGGGCTTGGATGGCTCGGTTGCCTGCTATGATCCGGGCGAGAACGTGCATAAGGATGGTATCCTGCACACCACCACCCTGCCCGCAAAACTGTCGCCGTCGATGCGGTCGGATGCGATTCTGCTGGCGGCGCGGATTTTGAACGCGCTGGACTATGTTGGTGTGATGGGGGTGGAGTTGTTTGTCACGCCGCAGGGGTTGATCGTGAATGAGATCGCGCCCCGTGTCCATAACTCGGGGCATTGGACGCAGAACGGCTGCGCGGTGGATCAGTTTGAACAGCATATCCGGGCGGTTGCGGGGTTGCCGTTGGGCGATGGCGGGCGGCATTCGGATGTGGTGATGGAGAACCTAATCGGCGACGATATTGACCGTCTGCCGGCGCTGCTGCGCGAGAATGATTGTGCAGTGCATCTCTACGGCAAGGCCGAGGCAAGGCCGGGGCGGAAGATGGGGCATGTCAACCGAGTGATCCCCAAGGGCTGAGGTCCTAAATTGGGACCAGTTTTGGGACCATGGAGATCAATGGCTTAACAGGTGCCGTTAGGGATTTGTTAAGTCTTGAGACCATCTGATTGTTGAGAACGTCGGAGCCTCCGGCGGGGATATTTAGGCAGAGAGGATGAACCCACACTGTGTTTATGGGTGCGGGTTCGGATCATGATTTTGCGCGGCGCCCTTAGGAACACACCACGGCGATCACCATGAATTTGCACTTCGGGCCTTTCTTTTCGGCGGGTGCTGCAGTGGCGGCCTTTTTGGTGGTGGTCGTGGCCTTTTTGGTGGTGGTGCTGGCCTTTTTCGTCGTGCTGGATTTGGTGCTGGATTTCGAGGGGGCTTTGCTGGGTGCCTTGGTGGCGACAGCGGCCTTTTCGCAGGTGTTTTCAGGCTCGGCCAGCAGCGCGCGGTAGACGGCTTCGGTGGGTTCCAGATCACCCGGCGGCAGTTTCTTAGCCTCGTAATACGCGGTCATCGCGCGGCGTGAGCCGTTGCCCCAATCGCCATCCACGCGCATTCCGTAACACCCGATGCGGTCGAGTTCGGTCTGCACGCCCAGCGCCAGATTTTCGGGCAAGGGCTGGTTGGTGCTGCGGGTGTCGGTTTGCAGCGAGGCGAGTTTGTCATCGCCCACACCCTGCCCGATCACCGCGATGCCGGGCGGCGGGGCGAGGGCGGTGTTCTGGTCGGCGACCACCTCAAACTCGGGCAGCGCCTCGTCAGCGGTTGCGTTGACGGCGGGGGGCACGAAATAGAATTGTTCGCGCAGCGAGGATTGCTCCCACGGGGTTTGCTTGCCGTCCGTTGCGGTTTCGACATCGTTGCGCACCGCGATCATCAGATCAGAGATATTCTGCCCCGGCTTGGTGATATGGGCGAGCAAAGCGGCGGTAAACGGGCTGTTCACCGCACCTGCGGTCTTGTCCCAAGCCACCTGCCCCGGCGCTGTGGCAAAGGCCACGAAAGTGCCCGCGCCACCATCAAACTGCGCGAGACCTCCCGCTTCGGCCACCGTGCGCACGGCTTCGGGCAAGGGGTTGTCGCGGCAGGCATCGACGAACAGCAAAAGCTGATTGGTCTTGCCTTTCAAGGCCTTGGCAATGTCATCGAGCCGCCATGTCTCGGTATCAAGGGAGCGCGCATCGGCCAGCCGCGCATTGACGGGCACCAGATGGTTGATGCCATCTTTCTGGAAGGCGTGGCCCGCGTAGTAGAACAGCACGGTGTCGGATTCGTCCACCTGCTCGGCGAAGGTGCCCAAGACCGCCTGAAACACCGCAGGGCCGACATCGGTCAGGAGGGTGACTTCAAAGCCAAGATTGCGCAGCGCATTGGACAAGGCCTGCGCGTCTTCGACTGGGGTGCTAAGGCCGGGAAGCTGGGTATAGGCCTGATTGCCAACCACCAAGGCAAGCTTGCGCCCCGCAGCCTCTGCCACCGCTGGCAGCAACGCCAGCGCCCAGATGCCCAGCAGGCAAAGCCGCAAAAAATGCCCAAGGCGATCAAACATTCGCACAACCCGTTTCTAAAATGTGCCTTTAGTTTAGCCGAAAACCAGCTTTTCGCAAAGCATTCTCTTGCGGCGGGCGTCAAGCCTCGGGCGAGTCGGTGTCGATGCCGCCGTTGTTTTGTAGCCGCCGCGCCTCGCGCGCCAAGGCCTCGTAGCGGTTGCGGAAGGCGTCGAGCGCCTTTTCATCCAATTCTTCCAGATCCAGCAAGGCGTTATGCGCGCCGTTGGTGGCGCGGATCAGCTCATCGAGTTTCAACTGAATGGCTTTGGTGTCGCGATTCTGGGTGTTCTGGATCAGGAACACCATCAGAAAGGTGATGATCGTGGTGCCGGTGTTGATCACCAACTGCCAGGTGTCGGAATAGTCAAACAGCGGGCCGGTGACGATCCAGACCGCGATCACACCACAGGCCAGCAGGAAGGTGCTGGGGCGGCCGCAGTAATGTGAGACGGTTTTTGCCAGTTCTGAATAAGCCAGCCGTGCCATGGGGTTAGTCCTTGTTCAGGGCGATGCGCAGGGCATCGGCATAGCTGAGGTCGTGATCAAACTTGCCAGTGTCGAGAAAGATCATGGTCTGGGCGATCACGACTGGGTTGAGCATCATGAAGGTGTGGGTGACAGGCAGTTCAATCTGATCTGTCATGCCAGACAGTTGGGTGCTGGCGACCGAGACCTTGCCGTCATCCGGGCCGGGAATCAGCGCCGAGGTGATTGGGTTCAAGGATTGTGTGCCCGCGATCACGCCCACCGGGTAATCGGGGGCGGGCAATTCTTGTGGCACGGCGTCGGGGTCGGTGCCCAGTTGCAGGCCAGCGGGGCCGTTCATCCATTGAAACGCCCCCACCTCGGCAAAGGTGTCGACCAATTCTGATCCGTGGTTGGGCGGGCCCAGCATCACCACGCGGCCCATTACTTCGGGCTTGTGCGCGGCCAGCCAGTAGCGCACGAGGATGCCGCCCATCGAATGGGTGACGAAATCCACCCGCGCGCCTTTCGGGCATTGGTCGACGCGGGTGCCGACCCCGGCGGCGAGTTCGGCGATGAGGGCTTCGGTGGAGGGATAGCTTTCGTTGATCACTGTATGGCCGGCAGCTTCGAGTGCTGCCTGCATCGCCACCAGCGAGGTTTCGGTGCGCGCAAGGCCGTGCAGCAGCACCAAGCAATCCGCCTGCGCTGCGCTGTTCTGCGCCAGCATCGCAAACAGCATGAATGTTATCGTTTTTCTCATGCCCGCATTAAAGCGCATCTTATGTGCAGGGCAAGCGGGGGTTGCGGCTTGTGTCCGCACTTGTCGGTGATAGAAATCGGGCGCCCGGGTCGT
Organism: Cypionkella sinensis; assembly: GCF_042646385.1. Taxonomy (NCBI): domain Bacteria; kingdom Pseudomonadati; phylum Pseudomonadota; class Alphaproteobacteria; order Rhodobacterales; family Paracoccaceae; genus Cypionkella; species Cypionkella sinensis. The sequence continues at coordinate 1,591,838 of NZ_JBHRTO010000001.1, forward strand.
TCCGGGCATTCTCAGGGCGGGGTGCAATTCCCCACCGGCGGTATAGCCCGCGAGCGCCCTTCTTCGGTTGGGGTCAGCAGATCCGGTGAAACTCCGGGGCCGACGGTATAGTCCGGATGCAAGAGAATGCGCGCAGCCTGTGCCGTTTTGCGGCGGGTGTTGGCGTGGCATGTCCCCCTGATTGATGTGGTCTTGAAGGAGGACGGCATGAATCAGACGAATTTCCCGCTGAAGGGCGCGGCTTTCATGGTGTTGGCGGGTGTGGCCTTTGCCGGGGCCAATGCGATCACCTGGACGGTGACATACAAGCTGGGGTTCAAGGCGCAGTCGGATGCGTTCTGGCAATATGCGATTGCAACGCTGTTTTCGCTGCCATTCATCTGGCGGCAGGGGTTGGCGAGTATGCGCACGCGGCATCCCTGGCTGCATGGCTTGCGGATCGTGCTGTCGGTGCTGGGGGTGCAGGCCTTCACCCAAGCCTTCGCGGCGGGAATGGCACCTTGGCATGTGGTGGCTTTGGTGATGACCTCGCCGTTTTTCGTGCTGCTGGGGGCTGCGGTGTTTCTGGGCGAGCGGGTGGCTTTGAACCGTTGGCTGGCGGCGCTGATCGGGTTTACGGGTGCGATGATCTTGCTGCGGCCGTGGGAGGGGGCACTGACGCTTGCCACGCTGTATCCGGTGGCGGCGGCGATCTGCTGGGGTGGGGCCTCACTGATCACCAAGCGGCTGACAGCGACCGAGCCGCAGAGCGCGATCACGATGTGGCTGCTGCTGCTGTTGACGCCGATCAACGGGCTGTTTTCGCTGCATGCGGGCTTTGAGGTGCCAACGGGCAGCGTGCTGGGCCTGCTGATTTTGGGCGGGGCGGTGATGTATGCGGCGCAGCATTTTCTGACGCTGGCCTATGCCAGTGCCGATGCGGGGTTCGTGCAGCCGTTTGATGATCTGAAGCTGTTTTCCAACATCGCGGTCAGTTGGCTGGTGCTGGGCTTTGCGCCGGAAGGTGCCTATTGGCTGGGCGTTGCGCTGATACTGGCGGGCTCGCTGTATCTGTTGTGGTCGGAACGGCAGGGCCAAATTGCCGTTGCGGCAGCATAGGGTCTTGACCTTGGCGGATGTGGGCTTCAGCTTGAGGCTATGGCCAAACGTCCCACCCGCCTTGCGACCCGCGCGCTGATCTTGCATGAGGATCGGCTGCTGCTCGTCAACGCCTATCCGGGTGGGCGGTCTGATCTGTGGTGCGCGCCGGGGGGCGGGGTCGAGTCGGGGTCTTCGCTTCCGGTCAATCTGGCGCGGGAAGTGCATGAGGAAACCGGGCTGTCGGTGACAGTCGGGGAGCCTGCGCTGATCAATGAGTTTCATGACCCGGTGTCGGGGTTTCATCAGGTGGATATCTTCTTTCGCTGCACCATCGCGGCAGGGGCGATCAATGCCAGTTGGCGCGACCCCGAGGGCGTGGTGACGCAGCGGCGGTTTTTCAGCCGTGCCGATCTGGAATCGGGCCGGGTGCGGTTCAAGCCCGACAGTCTGATCGACACCGCCTGGGGCTCCGGGATTCTCTATGATCCGCTGGAAGTGATCGTGCGATGAGCAGGGCTTTCGTCAAGGAAGGCGACGGTGCGCTTGATCCTTTGCCCGACCTGCCGCTGTCACCGCATCCGAATTACGTCACGCCGCGCGGGCTGGCGGCGTTGCAGGCGCGCTTGCGCGATCTGCAAACGACGCTCGCCAGCCTGAAGGCGCGGGCCGAGCGGTTGGACAAATTGCCCGAAGCTGCGGCAGAGCGCGACATCCGCTATGTCGAGGCGCGGCTGCGTTCGGCCATCTTGATTGATCCGGCAGAGTTGCCGCTGGATGAGGTTGCCTTTGGGCTGGCGGTGCTGGTCGAGGATGCCGATGGCGTGCAGAGCCGCTATGAGATCACCGGCGAGGATGAGGCGGACGCCGCACGGGGGCGCATCGCGCCGCAGTCGCCGCTGGCGCGGGCGTTGATTGGGGCCGAGGTCGGCGACAGTGTGACATGGCGCAGGCCTGCGGGGGCTGTGACGTTGGAGATTATCGAGATTTCCCATGCTGATCAGTAGCTTGCATCCCGTGGATGATCTGGCCGCTGTTACGGACTTTCAGGCCGAGGCGCAGGACTACTGGCTGTTGGCGGAGGGGAAATGCGACCCTGCCGCCAAGGCGGTGGCGTTTTTCATCGATGGCCCGCCCGGTTGTGATCCGGCAGTCAGTCATCGGCTGGGACTGTTTTCGGATGGCGTTCTGAGCGGTTTGGCCGAGTTGTCGTTCGGCTTTCCCGAGGCGGGGGACGCCTATCTGGGCCTGATGCTGATCGCGCCGCGGCTGCGCAGCCAAGGGGCCGGGGCGGTGTTTCTGGCCGAGGTAGAGCGGTTGGCGCGTTTGGCGGGATCGCCAGTGCTTTACCTCGCGGTGCTGGAGGCCAATCCGCGGGGCCGGGCGTTCTGGGAACGGATGGGATTTGCCGCGACCGGCAAGAGTGGTCGGGATGACGAGACCGGGCATGTGTTGCATCGGTTGGTGAAGGCGCTTTAGCTGCCAACGGTTCATTGATCGGGCCACAATAGGAATGCGACCAAACCGATTGAAAACGCTGCGGGGCAGCGTTTTTCGGTTTGTTGCTCATAAGGCCGGAGGCCGTTTGAGCAAGGGGTGTTGTGCCACAAACCAACGCATCAGAAATCGGGGCGCGCCTGTCTGGGCTGGCGCGGTAACGCGCCTGCCGGGGGCAGGCAGGCGCGGCCCGATTTGGCGCGGGCCAAATCGGGCAAGAATGGCCAGCGTTGTCCCCGCAAACGAAAAGGGCGCAGCCTGCGCTGCGCCCTTCCCTATCTTGCAGCCGGACGGGCTGATTACATCATGCCGTCCATGCCGCCCATGCCGCCCATGCCGCCGCCCATGCCGCCAGCAGCGCCTTTGGGTTCCGGGCGATCAGCGATCATCGCTTCGGTGGTGATCAGCAGCGAGGCAACCGATGCTGCATCTTCCAGCGCGGTGCGGGTGACTTTCGCCGGGTCGATCACGCCGAAAGCGAACATGTCGCCGTATTCTTCGGTCTGAGCGTTGAAGCCGAACGACAGGTCGGTCGACTCGCGGACTTTGCCAGCCACGACAGCGCCGTCGACGCCAGCGTTTTCAGCGATCTGACGCAGCGGAGCTTCCAAAGCGCGGCGGACGATGGCGATACCAGCGTCTTGATCCGAGTTCGCACCTTTCAGGCCATCCAGCGATTTGCCAGCCTGAACCAGAGCCACACCACCGCCAACAACGATGCCTTCTTGCACGGCCGCACGGGTCGCGTTCAAAGCATCATCAACGCGGTCTTTGCGCTCTTTCACTTCGACTTCGGTCATGCCGCCGACTTTGATCACGGCAACGCCGCCAGCCAGTTTGGCGACGCGCTCTTGCAGTTTTTCACGGTCGTAGTCGGAAGTGGTTTCTTCGATCTGGGTGCGGATCTGCGAAACGCGGGCTTCGATCTCGGCCTTGACACCAGCGCCATCAACGATGGTGGTGTTGTCTTTGGTGATCGAGACTTTCTTGGCTTTGCCCAGCATGTCGATCGTGACCGACTCGAGCTTCATGCCCAGATCTTCCGAGATCACTTGGCCGCCGGTCAGAACTGCGATGTCCTGCAGCATGGCTTTACGACGATCGCCGAAGCCCGGAGCCTTGACAGCCGCGATTTTCAGGCCGCCGCGCAGCTTGTTGACCACGAGGGTCGCCAGTGCTTCGCCTTCCACGTCTTCCGAGATGATCAGCAGCGGGCGCTGCGATTGGATCACCGATTCCAACAACGGAACCATCGGCTGCAACGACGAGAGTTTTTTCTCGTGCAGCAGGATCAGCACGTCTTCCAGTTCGACAATCATCTTGTCAGCGTTGGTGACGAAATAGGGCGACAGATAGCCACGGTCGAACTGCATACCTTCGACAACAGTGGTCTCGGTTTCCAGACCCTTGTTTTCTTCAACAGTGATCACACCTTCGTTGCCGACTTTCTGCATCGCGTCAGCGATCTGACGACCGATTTCAGCTTCGCCGTTGGCCGAGATGGTGCCGACTTGGGCAACTTCTGCGGTGTCTTTGACCGGGCGAGCCGCTGCCTTGATCGCTGCAACCACTTTCGAGGTCGCAAGGTCGATGCCGCGCTTCAGGTCCATCGGGTTCATGCCAGCAGCAACAGCCTTCAGGCCGTCTTTGATGATGGCTTGGGCCAGAACGGTGGCGGTGGTGGTGCCGTCGCCAGCTTCGTCGTTGGTGCGGGAAGCGACTTCCTTCACCATTTGGGCGCCCATGTTCTCGAACTTGTCAGCCAGTTCGATCTCTTTGGCGACCGTCACACCGTCTTTGGTGATGCGGGGCGAGCCGAACGACTTGTCGATCACCACGTTGCGGCCTTTCGGGCCGAGGGTGACTTTCACAGCGTCAGCCAGGATGTTCACGCCGCGCAGCATGCGGTCGCGGGCATCGGTATCAAAACGTACGTCTTTAGCAGCCATTGTGTAGACTCCTGTCTAAGATGTTGAAATGGAAAGCGGGCTCAGGGCGAAGGGCCCGAGCCCTGACCCTTAGGAAATGATCCCGAGGATATCGCTTTCTTTCATGATCAGCAGATCTTCGCCGTCCAGTTTCACTTCGGTGCCCGACCATTTGCCGAACAGGATGCGGTCGCCAGCTTTGACGGCCGGAGCGATCAGCTCGCCCGAATCCTTGCGCGCGCCAGCGCCTGCCGAGACAACCATGCCTTCAGCCGGTTTTTCTTTGGCGCTGTCCGGGATGATCAGCCCGCCCTTGGTTTTGTCTTCGCCTTCGATGCGACGGACCAATACGCGGTCATGCAGCGGTGTGAATGCCATCTGGTTACACTCCCTTGAGTTTCCAGGTTTGAATGAGATTAGCACTCAGTCCTCCCAAGTGCTAACGACGCTTGAGTTAGGCCCTCGGCCTTTCACAGTCAACACCCATCTGCGCGAATTTTTTGCAACAAGCCGCCCATTGCGCGGCTTGGCGCTTGGCCTGCCCGCCGCAACATGCGACCCTATGCAAAGCAGTAAGCAGTGAGGCCCGATGCGCCGGATATTCTCTTTTTTCATTGCGATTTTAGGGCTTTGTGGCCCAGCTATGGCCGAATGTCAGGGCAAGAACCTGATCACCGCCCTGCCCGCCAGCGTGCAGGCAGAGTTGCGGGAAAAGGCTGACAGCCAGCCGTTTGCCGTCGGCAATTTCTGGCAGGCGCGCAAGAGTGATCAGGTGGTCACGCTGGTCGGCACCTATCATCTGGATGATCCGCGCCACGCCGCCAGCATGACAGCGCTTGCGCCGTTTCTGGCAGAGGCCAAGGTTCTGCTGGTCGAGGCCGGGCCGAAAGAGCAAGACAGCCTGAAGGCGCGGATGGCCGATGACCCTGCGCTGATCGTCAACACCGATGGCCCGACCCTGCCGGAAATCCTGACCCCGGAAGATTGGCAACATCTGTCCGATGCGGCGCGGGCGCGCGGGATGCCGCCGTTCATGGTGGCCAAGTTCCGGCCCTGGTATGTCTCGATGCTGCTGTCGATGCCGCCGTGCAGTCTGGGCACCGCTTTGCCGGATGGATTGGACGCGCAACTGATCACCGCCGCGCGTGCCCGCGATCTGCCGGTGCAGGCGCTGGAGCCCTATGACACGTTGTTTGCGATCTTCAAGGACATGCCGCAAGGCGATCAGATTGACATGATCACCTCGGCCTTGGCGCTGGAAGGGCAATCGGCAGATATGGCGGTGACGCTGGCTGACAGCTATTTCTCGCAGGAAGGTCGGCTGATCTGGGAGTTTTCCAAGATGCAGACCGCGCAGATGCCCGGCTATACGCCGGAGCGGGTCGAGGAAGAATTCGCCGCGATGGAAAATTCGCTGATGATCGACCGCAACGAATCTTGGATTCCGGTGATTGAGGCTGCGGGGGCCAAAGGCCCGGTGCTGGCGGCGTTTGGCGCGCTGCATCTGTCGGGTGACAAGGGCGTGTTGAAGCTGTTGCAGGATCAGGGTTATAGCATCACGCGACTGGATCTTACCCCGTAAAGGATTGTTATGAAACGATTGCTGATGTTCTTGGTTGTCATTGCCTTCGCTGTTCTGGGCACGGGCGGCTATCGCTATTACGCGTGGGTCAACAACACCGCAGGTGCGCCAGACCCGTTTGATGAGGTGGGGATCGACCTGCACCAGATGATGCCGGGGTTTGTGCAAGACTGGGGCTGCGCGCGCCTGAAGGCCAATTTCGGCACCAAGACCCTACCGCCCTATGGCTGCCAGTCCGCGACCGAACCGGGGAAGTGGCAGTAGGCCGCCCCCCCGTGACAAACCAGCCCTGCGGCCCTATAAGCCCGCCAAATCCCCTTTCCGAAGGTTTGCCCCATGACCACTCTCGTTTTCGGCCACAAATCCCCTGACACCGATTCGACCGGATCGCCGCTGATCTGGGCCTGGTATCTTTCGGAAGTGCAGGGCACCGACGCCAAAGCGGTGCTGCTGGGCGAGCCGAACACCGAAGCCGCCTTCATGCTGCGCCATTGGGGGCTGGATAAGCCCGAGATCATCGCAGACGTGCGTGCCGAGGATAAGGTGGTGATCGTCGATACGAACAATCCGGCGGAACTGCCGCCCTCGATCAATTCGGCGAAAATTCAGGCGATCATCGACCATCACATGCTGGTCGGCGGTCTCAAATCCACCACGCCGATCGACATTACCATGCGCCCGCTGGCCTGCACCGCGACCATCATGCATGACCTGATCGGCAGCGATCTGGGCCGCGCGCCACGGGCGATCAAGGGCGCGATGCTGACCTGCATCCTGTCCGATACGCTGGAATTCCGCAGCCCCACCACCACCCCGCATGACCGCGCCGTGGCCGAGGCTTTGGCCGCCGATCTGCGCGTCTCGATCCCGGAATTTGCCGCCGAGATGTTCGCGGCAAAATCGGACGTTTCGGCGTTTTCCGAAGCGGCTTTGCTGCGGATGGACAGCAAGGAATACAATGTCGCTGGCCGCGAACTGCGGGTTTCGGTGCTGGAAACCACCTCGCCCGCCACGGTTCTGGCGCGCAAGGATGCGCTGATGGCGGCGATGCCGGGGGTGGCTGCCGAGGATGGTGCCGAGCAGGTCTTGCTGTTCGTGATCGACATTCTGCGCGAAGAAGCCACGCTGCTGGTGCCGAATGATCTGGTCAAGGCGCTGGCCGAAGCCTCGTTCGGGGTGAAGGTGGCGGGCGATACCGTGGTGTTCCCCGGCTTGATGAGCCGTAAAAAGCAGATCATCCCGGCGCTGAAACTGTAAGGAAAGCGGGCCCCCATGACGCAGATCATCGCCAATCTGGCCGAGATTTCCGACGCTTACGATGCGGTGTTCTGCGATCTGTGGGGCTGTTTGCACAACGGGGTCGCCCCCTTCCCCGCAGCCGTCGCGGCCTTGCAGGCGTTTCGCGCCAAGGGTGGCCGGGTGATCCTGCTGACCAACGCGCCGCGCCCGAAAACCAGCATCATCGCGCAACTGGACGCAATGGGCGTGCCGCGCGATGTCTGGGATGATGTGGTGACATCGGGCGATGCGGCGCAATATGCCATGTTGACGGGAGCGGTCGGGCACCGGGTGCATTTCATTGGCGCGCCGAAAGACGAGGCGTTTTTCACCGATTTCGCCGCCGATCTGCAAGCGGTCGCGGCGGCCAACCCGCCCGTGCAACGGGTGGCCACCAAGGATGCCGAAGGGCTGGTGGTGACAGGCCTTGCCGATGATCTGACCGAGACGCCCGAAGATTACCGCGCCACGCTGCTGCTGGCGAAAACCCTTGATCTGCCAATGCTTTGCGCCAATCCCGATATCATCGTGCATATGGGCGACAAGCTTTTGTACTGCGCCGGGGCTTTGGCCAAGCTTTACGAGGAAATGGGCGGGCGGGCGCTGTATTTCGGCAAACCGCATCCGCCGATTTACGATCTGGCGCGGCGGCGGTTGCAGGCCTTGGGCGGCGCAGAGGATGCGCGGATTCTGTGCATCGGCGATGGTATCCACACCGATGTGCAGGGCGCGATCGGCGAGGGGCTGGATGCGCTGTTCGTCACCAGCGGCATTGCGCAGGATAATTTCGGCGCGGATCAGCACAACCCGGACGCGGCTTTGCTGCAGGATTGGCTAGACGACATGCAGCTTTCGCCAACCTACAGCATTGGGCACCTGCGTTAGCCTCGTAATAAAATTACAACTGACGTCGCATTCGCGCACAAATGCTTCGCTTTGAATTTGCGCCGCAACGCAGCATCTGCTACGCTGCAACAGCACATTCAAGGGATTCGGCCATGCTTGATAACCAACCGCGCGGCACCATCTGCATCGAAGACCTGGAAATCGGCATGGTCCGGTCGTTGCAGAAAACCATCACCGACCGCGATATCGAGCTGTTTGCCGAGGTTTCGACCGACCACAACCCGGTGCATCTGGACGAAGCTTACGCGCAGGACACAATTTTTCAGGGCCGTATCGCGCATGGCATGTTAACGGCCGGGCTTATTTCGGCGGTTATCGGCGAACAGCTTCCCGGTCATGGCACTGTTTATCTTGGACAATCCTTGAAATTCCTCGCCCCCGTCCGCCCCGGTGATCGGGTGGAGGCGGTGGTGAAAGTGCTGGCGATTGACCATTCCCGCCGCCGCGTGACCCTTGAAACCCATTGCGCGGTGGGCAATACCGTGGTTCTGAAAGGCGAGGCGCTGGTTCTGGCACCAAGCCGCAAGTTCGACTAGGGGCGCTGGCCGCCCCACCCTGGGGTAGCATGCAAATAAACCAGCATTGGCAAGGGCTTGATCCTGATACGCGCGGCGCTTCGGTGGCGATGGGAAATTTTGATGGCGTGCATCTGGGCCATCAATCCGTCATAGACCTTGCCCGACCGCATGGCCCGCTGGGGATTGTCACCTTTGAACCCCATCCGCGCGAATATTTCGCCCCCGCTGCCCCGCCGTTTCGGTTGATGAACGCCGAAGCCCGCAGCAATCGGCTGGCCAAGCTGGGGGTCAAGCAGTTGTTTCAACTGCCTTTTGACGCCGAACTCGCCAGCCTTTCGCCCGAGGCGTTTGCACGCGATGTTCTGGCGACTGGCCTTGGCGTTGCGCATGTTGTGGTCGGGGCGGATTTCTGCTTTGGCAAGGGGCGCGCGGGTAAGGCTGCCGATCTGCAGGCGCTTGGGCAGCGCTATGGCTTTGGCGTTACCGTGGCCGATCTGGTGAAGTCCAACGGGCGCGAGATTTCGTCGACCGCGATCCGGCAGGCGCTGAGCGAAGGCCGCCCGCGCGACGCCGCCGCCATGCTCGGCCATTGGCACCGCATTGATGGCGAGGTGATCCACGGCGAAAAGCGCGGCCGCGAATTGGGCTATCCGACCGCGAATATGTCGGTCGCCGGGCTGCATCTGCCGAAACTCGGGGTCTATGCGGTCAAGGTTGACGTGCTGACCGGACCGCAGGCGGGCAGCTATCACGGCGCGGCCAGCCTTGGCGTGCGCCCGATGTTTGGCGAGAACACGCCCAACCTTGAAACCTATATCTTTGATTTCAAAGGTGATCTTTACGGCCACCACGTCTCGATCGGCCTTGTCGATTACCTGCGCCCCGAGATGAAGTTTGATGGCCTGCCCAGTCTGATGACGCAAATGGCCGCCGATGTGGATCGTTCGCGCGTGATTCTGGGCGCGCTTTAGCGGCACCTTTCGCCCTTCCCTTTTCCGCGCGCCCGCGTCATTTTGCAGCCATGACAAACCTGCGCCCGAAGTTCTGGGAAACCATTCCCCTGTCGAAAATGACCACCCCGGAATGGGAGGCGCTTTGCGATGGCTGCGGCAAATGCTGCCTGAACAAGATCGAATATGAGGATACGGGCGAGGTTGAATACACCCGCGTCGCCTGCCGTCTGTTGGACAATGAGACTTGCCGTTGCAGCAACTATGCGCGGCGGTTCGAATTTGTGCCGGAGTGCATTCGTCTGAACCCCAAGACGTTGAAAAAGATCAGCTATTGGCTGCCCGCCACCTGCGCCTACAAACTGTTGCAGCAGGGCAAACCGCTGCCCGACTGGCACCCTTTGCGCACGGGCGATCCCGAATCCACCCATAGCTCTGGCCATTCGATGCGCGGGCAAACCGTCTCGGAAGCCGCCGTCGATGAAGACGATTGGGACGATTATATCATTCAGGAAGATATGTGATGTATTTCACCTCTGACAACGCCTCTGGCGCGCATCCGAAGGTCTTGGCGGCGATCACACGCGCGAATGACGGCTTCGCGCGCAGCTATGGCGCGGATGAGATTATGGCGCGGGTGACAGCGCGGGTGCGCGAGGTGTTCGAGCATCCCGAGGCGGCGGTTTACCTTGTGTCCACGGGCACGGTCGCCAATTCCTTGGCTTTGGCGATCCACAGTAAGCCGTGGTCAGCGGTGTTCGCCCATACCGAGGCTCATATCGCCACCGATGAATGTGGCGCGCCCGAGTTTTACACGGATGGCGCCAAGCTGATCGGCGTCGCGGGGGATCACGGCAAGATGACACCTGACGCCTTGGCACAAGCCATTGGCCGCATTGGCGAAGTTGGCGTGCATGGCGTGCAGCGCGGCATGGTCTCGATCACCAATGTCACCGAGGCTGGCACGGTTTACACCGCCGCCGAGGTCGCCGATCTGGTGACGGTGGCCAAGCGCTGGGACTTGCCCTGCCATCTGGATGGCGCGCGGTTTGCGAATGCACTGGTCGCTACCGGGGCGACGGCTGCCGATATGACGTGGAAGGCAGGCATTGACGTGGTGTCGTTCGGCGGCACCAAAAACGGCTGCATGGGTGTCGAAGCGGTGGTGATGTTTGACCCCGCGAAGGCGTGGGAGTTCGAGTTGCGCCGCAAGCGGGCGGGGCATCTGCTCTCGAAACACCGCTTCCTGTCGGCGCAGTTCGAGGCCTATCTGGAAGGCGATCTCTGGCTGGATATGGCGACCCATGCCAATGCAATGGGCGCACGGTTGGCGACGGGGGTCGCTGCGGCGGGGGCGCGGCATCAGCATCCGGCGCAGGCCAACATGATGTTCCCGGAATGGGCGATGGGCACGCATCAGCGGCTGGAGGCCGCAGGGGCCGCTTATTATCAGATGCCCGCGAGCCCGGGGATGGAGGCCGCGCGGCTGGTCACGTCGTGGAACACCACCGAGGCTGAGGTGGATCAGTTCCTGAGCGTGTTGCGGGGCTAGTGCCCCCTCTCCCCCGCCGCCCCGGACTTGATCCGGGGCCTCCCCCTGCACCATGAGGCCCCGGATCAAGTCCGCGGCGGCGGGGTGACTTAGCAACCGTCCAGATGCGCCTGCACCATCGGCGCAATCTGCGCGGCATGGGTGATCGACACCATATGCCCCGCCCCCGGCACCACCAGCCGCGAGGCCTGCGGCAGCCGCAGTGCCAGCGCGCGGTGGATGCGGTCGATGATCGTGGGGCTGTCTGCGCCTTCGATCAGCAGCACCGGCACGTCGACGGCTTCCAGCCCACCGGGGCGCAGAATAGCGCCCGCATCCTCCAGCAGCGCCGGATTCTGCGCCACGATCAGATGGATGCGGTCGATCATATAGGCGCGGGTGCGCTCAGGCAGGTCGGCCAAAGCCTCACCCGAACCCCAATGGCTGTGAAACTCGGCAGCCGCCCCGGCCAGATCACCTGCGGCAACCTTGTCGGCAAAGCCCATATGGCTGGCGCGGAAATCGGCATAGGCGGGGGCATCCACGGCGCGGGCGGCGGCGAAGATCACCGGCTCGACCAGCGTCAGGCTGCGCACCAGATCGGGGCGCTCGACCGCGATGCGCAGGGCGATGGTGCCGCCAAAGCTGTGGCCCATCAGATCAATCGGCGCGCCCTGCCCCAAAGACTCGGCCATGGCGATGCTCTGCGCAGTGGCAAGCGCGTGCATGTCGGTGCCCGGCACCCAATCCGCAGCACGACCATGCCCCGGCGCGTCGGTGGCGGTAATCGTCACGCCGTGCAAGGCCGCCGCCAGCCCCGACCACGCCCCGGCATGGGCAAGGCTGCAATGCAGCGCCAGAACTGGGCGGTCTCCGCCGCGATGCCAGGTGCGATGCGGTGGCAGCGCGATATGGTGCAGATCTTCAGGCATTCACAACTTTCCAGACAGGTGCAGGTCGAGATCTTCCAGCCGGTCTTGTCCCCAGAACCGCTGATCGCCAACAATATAGAACGGCACGCCGAATACACCGCGCGCGACGGCTTCTTCAAGGTTCTCGGCATAGGTTTCCGCCGCCGACAGCATGTGCTTGTCGGCGATCTTGGGATCAAAGCCATGCGCGGCCAAAATTTCCTGCACGACCGCATCATCGGCGATGTTGCGCCCTTCGGCCCAGACGGCGCGTGGGAAGGCCTGCACGAGGCCACCGAGATCACCGCCGCCGACCTTGGCCGCCGCGATGATCGCATAAGATGCAGGCGCAGGGTTCACCGGGAAATGCGCAGGCGTCAGGTTCAGCGGCAGACCGAGGCGGGCCGACCAGCGCCGCAGTTCCTGTATGCGGTAGGCTTTGCGCGACTCGTGCCGATCTGCCAGCACTTGCCCCCCGGTGCGCGGGAACAAAGCGGGCGCGTTCAGCGGGATATAGCGGATGGTTGCGCCGTGGCGGGCGGCGATTTCCTCAAGCCTGTTTCCAGCCAGATAACAAAACGGCGAAATGGGTGCGAAGTAGTAGTCGATCTGTGTCATTTCAGGCGCCCCCAAGGCTTCAAGGTTTGCAAGACCCTAGCCGGGTGATAAGCGGTGTCAACAATCCGAATCTGGCCCCCGGAGTGACCCCATGCCCGCTATGACTGAGCCGAAACTGATTTCCGGCAACGCTAACCTTTCGCTCGCGAAATCCATTGCCCGGCGGATGTCGATGCATCGCGGCATGTCGGTCAATCTGGTCGATGCGCGGATTGAGCGCTTCAATGACCAAGAGATTTTCGTTGAGGTGTTCGAGAATGTGCGCGGCGAGGATATGTATATCATCCAGCCGACCTCGAACCCGGCCAATGACAATCTGATGGAACTGCTGATCATGTGCGACGCGCTGCGGCGCTCCTCCGCAGATCGCATCACGGCTGTGATCCCGTATTTCGGCTATGCCCGCCAGGATCGCCGCGCCAAGGCGCGCACGCCGATCACCGCGAAACTGGTCGCCAATATGATCGCCGAGGCGGGGGTGGACCGGGTGTTGACGCTGGATTTGCATGCGGCGCAGATTCAGGGGTTCTTCGATATTCCGGTGGACAACCTTTACGCGAGCCCGGTGTTTGCGCTGGATATCGAGCATCACTTCAAGGGCCAGATGGATGACATCATGGTCGTCTCGCCCGACGTGGGTGGTGTGGCACGGGCGCGGGAGTTGGCCAAGCGGATCAACGCGCCGCTGGCCATCGTCGATAAACGCCGCGAGAAGGCCGGTGAGATTGCCGAGATGATCGTGATCGGTTCGGTTCAGGGCAAGAAATGCATTATCGTCGACGATATCTGTGACACCGCAGGCACTTTGTGCAAGGCGGCTGAGGTGTTGATCGAGAATGGCGCGACTGAGGTGCATTCTTATATCACCCACGGTGTTTTGTCGGGGCCTGCGGTGGAGCGGGTGACGAAATCGGTGATGAAATCGCTGGTGATCACGGATTCGATCGAGGCGACGGATGCGGTGAAGGCTTGCCCGAACATTCGGATCGTGCCGACAGCGCCGATTTTTGCGCAGGCGATTTTGAATATCTGGAATGGCACGAGTGTGTCGTCGCTGTTTGAGACGGATACTTTGGTGCCGATTTATGAAGGCATGTATCAGCGGCCCTGAGGGGTGGTGCGTGCAAGCACGCACCCTACGCGAAAGGAAAGGTCCCAACTCGGGACCTTTTTTATTTGTTTTAGATCAGTGGGTTGGGGTAGGCAAATTAGGGAATTTTTAACGATTGTGGTCTGAACCCGAACCGAAAGAAAACTCTGCGGGGCAGAGTTTTCAGGTTCGTTGCTCATAAGGCCGAAGGCCGTTTGAGCAAGGGGAGGTATGCAGAATGCTGTCGTTCTGGAAATCGGGGCGCGCCTGACTCGCGGGCGCGAAACGCGCCTGCCGGGGGCAGGCAGGCGCGGCCCGATTTGGCGCGGGCCAAATCGGGCAAGAGCCCCTCAATACAACTGCCAGTCATCCTCGCTCGCTGCCGAGCCCATCGCGATCCAGTCGGCGCGGACGCGGGCGACGCGGGTGTCGCCCCAGGTGCGGAACACCAGATGAAAGCCGGTTTCGGTGATATTCTCGGCGGTGATGTCGGCGCGGCTGGTGTGTTTGTGGTCAATGTCCCACATCGAGATCGAGGCCATCACGGTGGGGGCCTCGGTGAACGGCTCTTTGAACGTCACCACATGGCGGCTTTCGCGCGCGCCCTGCCCTGTCCACATCACCCCGCCATCGGCGAAGTCCGAGAACAGGACGCGGCTGCCCTGCTGAATACCGATGGTGTTAGAGGTGATACGTTTCATGCGCACTCGGGATGTTATGACAACAACGTAGCAATGAATTTCGGCGAAACTAGGTTAATTGCGGGTTAAAGCCGGGGCTTGTGCGAAATTTTTGTTCAACTTCCGCCCGTTAAACCGCAAAGCCGCACAAATGAAAAGGCCCCGACGCTGCGGGGCCTGATCTATTCTGTCTGCCAGAGCTTTAGAAGCCCGCAGCCGCGCGCATCGCCACCAGATCGGCCATCGCCTTGTCAGCGGCATCCTTGTCAACCGCAACAGCGGTCGCCTCGGAGGCATCGGCGATCAGTTGATCCATCAGCGTGGCGTTCAACTCTTCAACCGGCACCGCACGCTCGGCCAGAACCGAGACGCTGGTGGCGCTGATCTCTGCGAAACCGCCGGTTACGACATAGGATTTCGCACCCTCGGTCGAGACGACTTTCAGCACGCCGGGGCGCAGGGTGGTGATGGTGGGGGCATGCCCCTCCATCGCCGTCAGGTCGCCATCGGCGCCGGGGATTTGCACCTCGGAAGCCACAACCGAGGCCAGACGGCGCTCGGGCGACACGAGGTCAAATTGCAGCGTTCCAGCCATGATACCCCCTTAGGCCGCAGCCGCAGCGAGGCGCTGTGCTTTGGCTTTCACGTCTTCGATGCCGCCCACCATGTAGAAGGCTGCTTCCGGCAGGTGGTCGTATTCGCCAGCCACAACGGCCTTGAACGAGGCAATGGTGACATCCAGCGGAACCTGCACACCGTCCGAGCCGGTGAAGACTTTTGCCACGTCGAAGGGCTGCGACAGGAAGCGCTGGATCTTGCGGGCGCGCGACACGGTCAGTTTGTCTTCTTCCGAAAGTTCGTCCATGCCGAGGATGGCGATGATGTCTTGCAGCGATTTGTAGCGTTGCAGAACACCTTGGACCGAGCGGGCAACTTCGTAGTGCTCGTCACCGATCACAGCCGGATCAAGCAGACGCGAGGTCGAGTCCAACGGGTCCACAGCCGGGTAGATGCCGAGTTCCGAGATCGCACGCGACAGAACGGTGGTTGCGTCCAAGTGAGCGAACGAGGTGGCCGGCGCAGGGTCGGTCAAGTCGTCGGCCGGAACGTAGATGGCTTGCACCGAGGTGATCGAGCCGGCTTTGGTCGAGGTGATGCGTTCTTGCAGAGCGCCCATGTCGGTCGCCAGCGTCGGCTGATAGCCCACGGCGGACGGGATACGACCCAGCAGTGCCGACACTTCCGAACCCGCTTGGGTAAAGCGGAAGATGTTGTCGACGAAGAACAGAACGTCAGTGCCGGACTGGTCACGGAACTGTTCTGCCAAGGTCAGACCCGACAGAGCCACGCGCAGACGTGCGCCCGGCGGTTCGTTCATTTGGCCGTAAACAAGCGCCACTTTCGACTTGGTCATGTCTTCGAGGTTGATAACCCCGGATTCGATCATCTCGTGATAGAGGTCGTTGCCTTCACGGGTGCGTTCGCCCACACCTGCGAACACCGAGAAGCCCGAGTGCACTTTGGCGATGTTGTTGATCAATTCCATGATCAGAACGGTCTTGCCCACGCCAGCGCCGCCGAACAGGCCGATCTTGCCGCCTTTGGCGTAGGGTGCCAGCAGGTCGATCACCTTGATGCCGGTGACAAGCACTTGGCTTTCGGTGGCTTGTTCGCTGAACGACGGTGCTTTCTGGTGGATCGAGCGGGTTTCGGTCGCGTTGACCGGGCCTTTTTCGTCCACCGGCTCGCCGATGACGTTCAGGATGCGGCCGAGGGTCGCGTCGCCCACCGGAACCTGGATCGGTGCGCCGGTGTCGGTGACGGCAGCGCCACGCACGAGGCCTTCGGTTGCGTCCATAGCGATGGTGCGGACGGTATTTTCGCCAAGATGCTGTGCCACTTCGAGGACCAGTTTCTTGCCGTTGTTGTCAGTCGTCAGCGCGTTCAGAATTGCGGGAAGATCGCCCGTGAACTGCACGTCAACCACGGCGCCGATGATTTGCGTCACCTTGCCTGCCGCAGAAGCTGCTTTCGGTGCTTTTGCCATGTTGTTTCTCCGGTTCGTTAAAGCGCTTCAGCGCCCGAAATGATTTCGATAAGCTCTTTGGTGATCGCAGCCTGACGCGAGCGGTTGTAGATCGTGGTGTATTTGGTGATCATCTCGCCTGCGTTGCGCGTTGCGTTGTCCATCGCGCTCATCCGCGCGCCCTGTTCGGATGCGCCATTTTCCAGCAAAGCCGTGAAGATTTGCGTTGCAACCCCGCGCGGCAGCAGATCGGCCAGAATGGCCTCTTCGCTGGGCTCGTAGTCATAGAGGGCCGATGCAGCGCCGGATTCGAACTTGGCCGGGATGATCTGCTGCGCGGTGGGGATCTGGCTGATCACCGACTGGAAGCGGTTGTAGAAGATCGTTACCACATCACATTCGCCAGCTTCAAAGCGGGCCAGCACGTCACGCGCGATGTTTTGCGCATTGGCGTAGCCGACGCGTTTCACATCGCCCATATCGACATGGCCCACCATATTGGCGGCAAAGTCACGGCGCAGTTGCTCGCGGCCTTTTTTGCCGACGGTGAGGATCTTCACCGTCTTGCCCTGGGCGAGCAACTCGGTGGCCTTCGCGCGGGCAAGCCGCACGATGGTCGAGTTGAAGCCGCCGCACAGGCCGCGTTCCGAGGTCATCACGACCAGAAGATGCACCTGATCGCTGCCCGTCCCGGCCAGAAGCCGGGGCGCGCTGGCCGAACCAGAGGCTGCCCCCGCCAGACCGCCCATCACCGCATTCATCCGCTCGGCATAAGGCCGGGCAGCTTCAGCGGCTTCCTGGGCGCGGCGCAGTTTTGCCGCCGAGACCATCTGCATGGCCTTGGTGATCTTGCGAGTGTTCTTCACACTCGCGATCTTGTTTTTAAGGTCCTTAAGGCTGGGCATTGTCTATCCCCCTGCCCTTAGGCGAAGTCTTTGGCGAATGCCGCGATCTCAGCTTTGATGGCCTTTTCCAGATCGCCCGCAACTTTGCGGTCGTTCGTGGTGATATCATCAAGCAAAGCTTTGCCAGCGCCGCGCAGGTGCTTTAGCAGGCCAGCTTCGAAACGGCCCACGTCTTTCACCGCGATCTTGTCCAGCGCGCCCGAGGTGCCTGCGTAGATCACGCAGACGATTTCGGCGTTGGTCATCGGCGAATACTGCGCTTGCTTCATCAGCTCGGTCAGACGGGCACCGCGGTTCAGCAACTGCTGGGTCGAGGCGTCAAGGTCGGAGCCGAATTGTGCGAAGGCTGCCATCTCACGATACTGAGCGAGTTCCAGCTTCACCTTGCCAGCCACCGATTTCATCGCGTTGGTCTGTGCAGACGAACCCACGCGCGACACCGACAGACCGGTGTTCACAGCCGGGCGGATGCCTTGGTAGAACAGTTCGGTTTCGAGGAAGATCTGGCCATCGGTGATCGAGATCACGTTGGTCGGAATGAACGCCGACACGTCGCCGCCTTGGGTTTCGATGATCGGCAGAGCGGTCAGCGAGCCTGCGCCGAAATCTTCGTTCAGCTTCGACGAGCGTTCCAGCAAACGGGAGTGCAGGTAGAACACGTCACCCGGATAGGCTTCACGGCCCGGCGGACGGCGCAGCAACAGCGACATCTGGCGGTAAGCCACGGCTTGTTTCGACAAGTCATCATAGATGATCAGGGCGTGACGGCCGTTGTCGCGGAAGAATTCTGCCATTGCGGTCGCGGCATAGGGTGCCAGGAACTGCATCGGTGCCGGGTCGGACGCGGTCGCAGCCACCACGATGGTGTATTTGATAGCACCGGTTTCTTCCAGCTTCTTCACCAACTGTGCCACGGTCGAACGCTTTTGGCCGATTGCAACGTAGATGCAATACAGCTTTTTGCCTTCGTCGTCGCCAGCGGCTTCGTTGTAGGATTTCTGGTTCAGAATGGTGTCGAGCGCCACGGCGGTCTTGCCGGTCTGACGGTCGCCGATGATCAGTTCGCGCTGGCCACGGCCAACCGGGATCATGGCGTCAACAGCTTTCAGGCCGGTTGCCATCGGCTCGTGCACCGATTTGCGCGGGATGATGCCGGGGGCTTTCTGGTCAGCGATGCGACGCTCGGTTGCCGCGATCGGGCCTTTGCCGTCGATCGGGTTGCCAAGGCCATCGACAACGCGGCCGAGCAGAGCATTACCAGCCGGCACGTCCACGATGGATTTGGTGCGCTTGACGGTGTCGCCTTCTTTGATGTCCTGGTCGGAACCGAAGATAACGATACCGACGTTGTCGACTTCGAGGTTCAGCGCCATACCACGGATGCCGCCGGGGAATTCCACCATCTCACCGGCTTGGACGTTGTCCAGCCCATGCACACGGGCGATGCCGTCGCCAACGCTGAGAACGCGGCCAACTTCTGCCACCTCTGCGTCTTTGCCAAAGTTCTTGATCTGGTCCTTAAGGATCGCAGAGATCTCAGCAGCCTGAATTCCCATCACCCAACCTCTTTCATTACATTCTGGAGTGCTGCGAGCTTTGCCTTGACCGAGGTGTCGATCATCGACGAGCCGAGCTTGACGATAAGACCGCCGATGAGGCTTTCATCAACGGTGGTTTGCAGTTTGACGTCTTTGCCAACCTTTGCCTTCAGGCTGGCAGCAAGCGCCTTGGATTGTTCCGCCGAAAGCGCGGTGGCCGAGGTTACTTCGGCGGTCACTTCGCCCTTTTCAGCGGCGATGCGGGCGCGCAGATCGGATACCAGTTGCGGCAGCACGAACAGGCGGCGGTTGGAGGCCATCAGGGCGATGGTGTTCGACATGACAGCCGAAAGCCCCATCTTGGCAGCAATCGCCGCCATCGCGCTGGCCTGATCTTCGCGCGCCACGACGGGCGAGGCGATCATGCTGGCAAGCTCGGGGCTGGCAGCCAAGGCCGCCCCCAAAGCATCGGTATCGGCCTCTAGCGCTTTAAGACCGTTTTCTTCTTTCGCAATCTCGAACAGGGCCTGCGCGTAGCGCGAAGCGATGCTCAAGGAGATTGAAGCTGGTTCGGACACGTCAACCCTTCCGCTGTTAGGCCCCTCCCGATGACCGCATCCGGGTTACAACCCATTTGCGGCGCATACTTGGGGCATGCGTCTTCTCGATTTCGGGCGTCTCTAGCAGACGGTTTGCTATCCCGCAACAGGGAAGGACACTCAATATCCGCGTGCGCGCGTGCGACATATGGCGCGGGCGGATTTGTCGCAGCGATTGCGGATTGGCAGGCGCGGTTGTCACGCAAACATCACATTTCCGGCATTGCTTTGTTAATCAAGGCGAAACAATCCGGAGTATCGCAGGGATTACCCCGCAAACCCCTGCAAATGCGTCATATATTTGCCAGAGTGATTGACCGCGCCGCGCGGCGTTGTTTACGTTTCAGTACCGAATTTTTGCGTAGAGGGTAGATGCGTTATGGATTTGCTGATTCTCGGATCGTTACTGCTGACGGGCGGTTTGCTGGCGCTGGCGGGCGTGTTTGACGGCGGCGATGACAAGGACGACGACAAACCCGATGAACCGCAGCGAGGAACCGAGGGCGATGATACACTCGCCGGGGACCATGGCATCTTTCACGGCTTGCGCGGCGATGATCAGATTACGGTTTCTGGGGATGCCGAAGGCCATGGCGACAAAGGCGATGACCGGCTGACGGTCAGCGACACTGCCACAGGGTTCGGCGGTGAGGGGCAAGATACCATCACCGCTTCGGGTGAAAGCACAGTTCATGGTGGCAGCGGCAGGGATCTGATCTTTGCAAGCGATGAGGTTATTGCCGATGGCGGCAGTGGCGGGGACAGCATCAGCATCCGAGATGCCGCCGTTGGTTACGGCGGCAGCGGGCAGGACAGCCTGTATATGGAAGGCAACAGCACAATCTATGGTGGCGATGATGCCGACAATCTGGATGTGCGTGGCAATGGCACGGCTTACGGCGATGCCGGGGACGACGATTTGCGCGGATTTGGCGCAAGCCACCTTTATGGCGGTGAGGGCAATGATCGGTTGGACGATTTCGGCCATGCCAGCACGCTTTCAGGCGGGGCTGGCGACGACCTGATCCGCACCAGTTCTGGCCTAGCTGATGCCGGCGCGGGCAATGATGTGCTGGAGATCAACTGGGCCCCCAACCACTTCACCGGTGCGGGCGTCGCGCGCGCCGAATTGAGCGTCACCGGCGGCGAGGGCGGCGACACGTTCCTCGCCCATGCGGATTATGCACGTGATGACGAAACCTTCATCATCAATGATTTCGACCCCATGCAGGATCATCTTAGTCTTGGCATCACCGAGGCTCAGCAAGCCCATGCCACGATCACCACAACGGCTTTTGCAACTTACACCGAAGTCACCGTCACCCTGCCGGATATGCAGGTGTTGGTCGCGGGCAACACGCTGCAAACGGTGCCGCAAGTGCTGCATCTGCGGCTGAATGGCGTCACCGACCCCAGCCTTGTGCGCTATGACATTCAGACCTCGCCGGACCGTTCGCCGTAACACCGCCGCGCTGCTTGATGTTGTGGCACTGATTGCTCAGCTTTCAGGCCCCATCGCGGCTCACCGATGACTTTGCACTCGGCACCACCGCGCCCACGCCTTCCAACACCCTGAGCGGTTTGCGCACTTTGGCCGCAAGGCCGCCGCGGGTGGGGGCGTAGACTTGTTTGCTTGCCTCGACCATCAGCACCCCGCCTGCAAGCCACGGCAGGCGACGGCCGAAGGCTTCCCAGAAGTTCGAGGTGCCCAGCCAGAACCGGCTTTCCGAGGGCGGCGCGAACAGGGAGGTCATGCTGCGCTCGGGCGTAAATCCATGCGCCTTCAGTTGCGCCTCCAACTGCCCGCCTGAATAGGGGCGGCCAAAGCCGAACGGCGTGCCGTCGCGGCGCGCCCATAGCCCTGCGCGGTTCGGCACCACGAGCAACGCCCGCCCGCCAGGGGCCAGCACGCGGTGGGCTTCCTCGAGCACAGCCGTCGGGTTGTCCGAGGTTTCAAGCCCGTGCATGATCACCAGCCGATCGACATGCCCGGTTGGCAGCGGCCACAGGGTTTCTTCGCACAGAACCGACACATTCTCCATCCCGGCAGGCCAGGGCATCACGCCCTGCGGCCCCGGCATCAGCCCGATCACGCGGCGCGCATCGACAAGGTAGGGCCGCAGGAGTGGCACCGCAAAGCCGAATCCCACCACGGTCTGCCCTGCCGCGGGCGGCCACAGCGCCACCACCTGATCGCGGATCGCGCGTTGGGCCACACGCCCCAACTGGGTGCGGTAGTAGAAATTGCGCAGGTCTAGCACGTCGAGATGCATGGGCGGGGCGGTTCCTTCGGACTGTCGCGCGATCATACCCAGAAGCAGCCTTAACGCCATGACCGAAACGCGAAGATGATCTTTGGTCGGGCCCGTTGCGGCAGTGCCACGGAATTTCGCAAATTCCGTCTGGTAGGCCGCCTGATTTTTCCGCACTCTGGGGCAAATCTGGAAAGGCCGCTGTCATGACCCTGGAACTTGTCACCATCCCCTGCCTGAAGGACAACTACGCCTATCTGCTGCATGATGCCGCGCGGGCCGAGACCACGCTGATCGACGCGCCGGAAGCGGGTCCGATCCTGGCCGAGTTGAAGACGCGCGGTTGGCATCTGGATCAGATCCTGCTGACGCATCACCATTGGGATCATATCGACGGCGTGGCCGAGATCGTCGAAGCCACCTCTGCCGAGATTCTGGGGGCCAAGGCCGACTCGCACCGCCTGCCCCCGCTCAGTCGCGAACTGGTCGAGGCGGATCAGATCAAAGTGGGCACTGAGGTCGCCTATGTCATTGATGTGCCGGGGCATACCATCGGCCATATCGCGTTTTATCTGCCGGTTTCGGGCCTGTGTTTTACCGCTGACAGCCTGATGGCCGCAGGCTGTGGCCGGTTGTTTGAAGGCACACCGCAGCAAATGTTCGACAGCCTTGCCAAGCTGCAACAATTACCGCCCAGCACACTGATCTGTTCGGGCCACGAATACACCACCGCCAATCTGGCCTTTGCCGTCACCATCGACCCCGATAACGCCGCCCTGCAGGCGCGTGTCCGCGCCGTGGCCCGCGAGCGCGCCGGCGATCGGCCCACGGTGCCGGTGGCACTGTCGGAAGAATTGGCGACCAACCCTTTTCTGCGCGCCCAAGACCCCTATATCAGGCAGCGTCTGGGTATGGTCGATGCAAGCGATGCCCAAGTCTTCACCGAAATCCGGGCCCGGAAGGACAAATTCTGAGTCCGTTATGCACCGTTCTCATCACAAATTGCATCAGCGCCGACAATTTCCGAAATCTTGCCGAAATAGGGCTTGAAGATCGCAGAATAAAACCGATCCTTTACCTTATGAGGCCATGGTTGGATTAGGGCCACTCGCCCGTCCGACCCGCAGGACAGGAGCACGACCAAGTGCCATCATTTTCGACGACCCTCGAACAAGCCATCCACGGTGCTTTGGCGCTTGCCAATGCCCGTCGCCATGAACTTGCCACGCTGGAGCATCTGTTGCTCTCGCTGATCGACGAACCCGATGCGGCCCGCGTGATGAAGGCCTGCTCGGTCAACCTCGACGATCTGCGCAAGACGTTGAACGAGTTTATCGACGACGATCTGTCGACACTGGTCACAGACGTCGAAGGCTCGGAAGCGGTGCCCACCGCCGCGTTCCAGCGGGTGATCCAGCGTGCTGCGATCCATGTCCAAAGCTCGGGCCGCACCGAAGTCACCGGCGCCAATGTGCTGGTGGCGATTTTCGCCGAACGCGAATCCAATGCGGCCTATTTCCTGCAAGAACAGGACATGACCCGCTATGACGCGGTGAATTTCATCGCCCATGGCGTCGCCAAAGACCCCAGCTATGGCGAGGCGCGCCCGGTGACGGGGGCAGAAGAACACCACCACGAAACCCCAAAAGCCGAGGCTGGTGAGGCCAAGGAATCTGCGCTGTCGAAATACTGCGTGGATCTGAACGTCAAGGCGATCAAGGGCGATGTCGACCCGCTGATCGGGCGTGAGGATGAGGTGGAGCGTGCCATTCAGGTGCTCTGCCGCCGTCGCAAGAACAACCCGCTGCTGGTGGGTGATCCGGGCGTGGGCAAAACCGCGATTGCCGAAGGTTTGGCCAAGAAAATCGTGGATAAACAAACGCCTGACATTCTTGCACATGCGACGATCTATTCGTTGGACATGGGCGCTTTGCTGGCAGGTACCCGCTATCGCGGTGACTTTGAAGAACGCCTGAAAGCGGTCGTCAAGGAAATGGAAGATCACCCCGACGCGATCCTGTTCATCGACGAAATCCACACCGTGATCGGTGCGGGGGCGACGAGCGGCGGTGCGATGGATGCTTCGAACCTGCTGAAACCGGCGCTGGCTGGTGGCAAGCTGCGCTGTATGGGCTCCACCACCTACAAGGAATTCCGTCAACACTTCGAGAAGGACCGTGCACTGTCGCGGCGCTTCCAGAAGATCGACGTGAACGAGCCTTCGGTGCCGGATGCGATCAAGATCCTGATGGGTCTAAAGCCGCATTTCGAGGAACACCACGACCTGCGCTACACCAATGATGCGATCAAATCGGCGGTGGAACTGGCGGCGCGCTATATCCACGACCGCAAACTGCCTGATAGCGCCATTGACGTGATCGACGAAGCCGGGGCTGCGCAGCATCTGCTGTCGGATTCGAAAAAGCGCAAGTCCTTGGGCGTGAAGGAAATTGAGGCTGTGGTGGCCAAGATTGCCCGCATCCCGGCGAAATCGGTCTCGAAAGATGATGCCGAAACCCTGCGCGATCTGGAAAAGACCCTGAAGCGCGTGGTGTTCGGGCAGGACAAGGCGGTTGAAGCGCTTTGCTCGGCGATCAAACTGGCGCGGGCTGGCCTGCGCGAGCCGGAAAAGCCCATCGGCAACTATCTGTTCGCAGGGCCGACGGGTGTGGGGAAAACGGAAGTGGCCAAACAACTGGCCTCGTCCCTTGGCGTGAAGCTGCTGCGGTTTGATATGTCGGAATACATGGAGAAACATGCAGTTAGCCGCCTGATCGGTGCGCCGCCCGGCTATGTTGGCTTTGACCAAGGCGGTATGCTGACCGATGGCGTCGATCAAGACCCGCATTGCGTGCTGCTGCTCGATGAGATGGAAAAGGCGCATCCGGATGTCTACAACATCCTGTTGCAGGTGATGGACCACGGCAAGCTGACCGACCATAACGGCCGGACGGTGGATTTCCGCAACGTGATCCTGATCATGACCTCGAACGCCGGGGCGATGGAGCAATCGAAGGAATCCATCGGCTTTGGCCGCGCCGCCCGCACGGGCGAGGATACCGCCGCGATTGAACGCACCTTCACGCCGGAATTCCGCAACCGTCTGGACGCCGTGATCAGCTTTGCCCGCTTGGGCAAAGAGGTGATCATGGAGGTGGTGTCGAAGTTCGTGCTTCAACTTGAGGCGCAGCTGATGGACCGCAACGTGCATATTGATCTGACGCCGGAAGCCGCAGCTTGGCTGGGTGACAAGGGCTATGATGACAAGATGGGCGCACGGCCTTTGGGCCGGGTGATTCAGGAATACATCAAAAAGCCGTTGGCCGAGGAATTGCTGTTCGGCAAACTGACCAAAGGCGGCACGGTGCATGTGGGCGTCAAGGACGGCGAGTTGTCGCTGACCTTTGAAGAACCGCAAAAGGCCCGCCTGACCGGGCAAAGGCCGCCGCTGCTGACGGCAGAATGATCAAGGCTTTAACAATTTCTTTGGCCCTCGCCTTCCCGGCGGGGGCCTTTGAATTGGCGCTGCCGGTGGCCTGCGATCTGGGCAAAACCTGCTACATCCAGCAATATGCCGACCATGACCCCAGCGCCGAGGCGGATGATTTCACCTGCGGCAGTTTAAGCTACGATGGCCATGACGGCACCGATTTCGCCCTGCCAACCCGTGCGGCGATGGCGGCGGGGGTGGATGTGTTGGCGGCAAGTGCCGGAACAGTGCTGGGCACCCGCGATGGTGTCGCCGATTTCGCCGCCTTTCCTGCGGGGCAAGACTGCGGCAATGGCGTGCTGATTGATCACGGCGACGGCTGGCAGACGCAATATTGCCATATGAAACAAGGCTCTGTGCGGGTTTCTTCAGGTCAAGCCGTGGCCGAGGGGCAGGTGCTGGGCCAGATCGGCCAATCCGGCAACGCCGCCTTCCCGCATCTGCATCTGTCGGTGCGCCACAACGCCGACAAGATCGACCCGTTCGCGCCGCAAACCCCACTCGGCAGCCCGCGGATAGGTTGTGGGGCGACGGGTTCGGAATTATGGCGCGATGCCCTGCCCTACCAACCCGGCGGGATGCTTGCGGTGGGCATCAGCCCTGCTGTTCCCGACTATGCCGCGATCAAGGCGGGGCTTGCCAGCCCGGATTTGCCCGCGACCGCCCCTGCTCTGGTGGTCTGGGGCTTCATGTTCGGCCTGCAGGCGGGCGATGCGGTGCTGTTCCGGCTGACCGGGCCTGCGGGCGATGTGTTGACTGAACGCTCGGTGATCGAAAAGCCGCAAGCGCAGGCGTTTCGCGCAGTGGGGCGCAAGTTGAAGGCGGCGATATGGCCAGAGGGGCGCTATCAGGGCGCGGTGATCTTGCAGCGGCGCGGGGTGGAATTGGGGCGGCAGAGCATCGAGATCAGCGTGGGCGAGTAACCTGAACCCTTGCGATGGATAGATTACCGCTCGGTCAGCTTCAATTCGATCCGCCGGTTCTGTGCGCGGGCCTGCGGCGTGTCTCCGGGGGCCACCGGCTGATATTCACCAAACCCGGTCGCCGCCAAGCGCTGCGGTGGGAAGCCAAGCTGATCCTGCATGTAGCGCACCACCGACAAAGCGCGGGCTTGGCTAAGCTGCCAGTTGTCCTTGAACTCCCCCGTCCCCGACAAGGGCACGTTATCGGTGTGGCCATCGACGCGGATGATCCAGTCGATGCCGGGGGGGATTTTGCCCGCAACTTCGTCAAGGATCTTCACCACATCAGCAATCTGGGCCTGCCCTTCCGGGGCGAGATCAGCCGAGCCGGGGTTGAACAACACCTCGGACGAGAACACGAAACGGTCGCCCACCACCCGCACGCCCTGCCGCCCCGCCAGAAGTTGCGAAAGCTGGCCGAAGAATTCGCTGCGGAATTTCGCCAGATCGGCGTTTTCGGTCTCCAGCCGCACCCGCTCGGCCGCCTCCAATTCAGCGCGCTTCTTCTGCTCGGCGGCGACCTGCGCCAAGGCGGCGTTCAACTGGCTGCCCAAAGCTTCGATCTGCACCTTGTTGCTGGAATCGGCGATGGCAGAGGCATCAAGCAGGCCTTGGAGTTCCCCCAACTGCACGCGCAGGGCGGCGATTTGCTGGTTCAGCACTTCCATCTTGCGGGCGGCTTCCAGCGATTTCTGCTGTTCGGCGGTCAGGGCCGCCTGCGCGGTGGCCAGAAGCGTGGCCTGTTTGTCGCCCGCCGTGGCCGATTGCGCGGCTTTGGTGTTGGCGGCGGCAAGCAGGGTCAGGGTGTCTTCGGCCTTTTTGCGTTGTTCCTCAAGGGCTAAGGTCATCGCCGTCAGTTCGGCATCCGAGTTTTTCAGCTTGTCGCGCAGGGCGGTCAGGGCTGCGGCATCGACCAGTCGGGCGGCTTCGGCCTCGGTCAGTTTGGTCTGGGCGGCTTTCAGATCGGTGGCACTGGCATCGGCTTTGGTTTTCAGATCGGCCAGCAAAGCCTCGAGCGCGGCACTGCGAGCGGCGGCAAGGCGGGCGGCTTCGGCCCCGGCGTCAATTTCACTGCGGGCTTTGGCAAGGGCGAGGTCGAGCGCTTGTTTCTCGGTCAGTTGCTTGGCGGCTTCGGCCTCCAAATCCGCCACTTGCCCCCGCGCGGCGTCACGTTCCGACAACAGCCCGGCAACCTGTTCTTCAAAGCTGGTGATGCGCGTTTGGGCTGCGGCGAGTTCGCCTTCTTTGGTCGCGATCTGGCCGGTGAGGGTGGCGATCAGCGCCGATTGCTGCTCGCCCTTGGCCTGCGCTTCGGTGAGATCGGCGGTCAGGCTGCCGACCTGCCCCTGCAAATCGCTGACTTTTTGCCGCTCTAGCCCCAAGGCATCTGCGAGGCCTGAGATCTGCGCGGTAAGGCTGTCCAACTCGGTCGATTGTGTGGTGATGGTGTCGCGCAGAACCGATTGCATCACGGTGAAGATGGTCAGCACGAACATCAGCACCATCAACAACGTGGTGACAGCGTCGACAAAGCCGGGCCAGATCATCGCAGAGTCGCGTTTGCGGCGCAGCGCCATCTTAGCCCCGCGCGGGCGCGTTGCGCGCAAGCTGACGCACCGAGGCCGTCAGTGCCGAGATGTCGCCGCGCAGATCGGCGATGCTTTCTTGCCGCCCGGCAGAGATTTCTTCAAGGATTCTCAGCAGTTGCACGTCGATCGAGCGCAGACGCATCCGGCTTTCGGCATCGGAATGGGCGCCACCTTCGGCCCCGACGAGGGCTGCGATCAAACGCTCTTGCCCTTCGGCGATGCGGTTAAGCGCGGCAGTCTGACCACTTTCTGCCTCGGCCCGCTGGCCGAGTTGCGCGACGGCGGCGGTCAGATCGGCGAGGCCCTGTTCCAGACCCGCGAGACCCTGTTCGACGCCCGAGCGGTTGGCTTCGACCTGCGCAAACAGGCTTTGCATCACTTCGATCTGCTCGGACATATGGTCGAGAACGGCAGAAGTAACGCCCGCCTCACCGCCCTCAGCCTCACCGCTGGAAAAACCGACGCGGGTGATCGAGGACAGCCATTCCTCCAACTCGCGCGCGAAACGGTTCTGGCCGTGGCTGGCGAACAGCTCCAACAGGCCAACGACAAGCGAGCCTGCAAGGCCGAGAAGCGAGGAGGAAAACGCGGTGCCCATGCCGCCCAACTGGCTTTCAAGGCCCTTCATCAGCTTGCCAAACACATCCATGCCGCTTTCGCCCTGCTGGGGCGCAAGCGAGCGGATGGTTTCGACAATGGCGGGAACCGTGGTGGCAAGGCCGTAGAACGTGCCCAAAAGACCAAGGAAAACCAAAAGGTTGGTCAGATAGCGCGTGATATCGCGCGCCTCATCTATGCGGGTTTCCACCGATTCAAGGATGGTGCGCGAGGCGGATGACGATATCTGCATCCGCGCGCCGCGCGCGCGCAACAGTTGCGCGAGGGGGGCCAACAGGCGCGGCGGGATAGCATCTTCGGACCCGGTTTCGTGGCGCACGAAACGCTCGATCCAGGCCACCGATTGCATCAGCGTGATCACCTGCCAAAAGCAGGTGATGATGCCAAGGCTGAACACCACAATGATAAAGCCGTTCAGCAGCGGATTGGTGGCGATGATCCCGGCCACCGTGCCATGGATCAGCCACGCACCTGCGCCAACCAGCGCCACCGCCAAAAGCATGGTGACAATCTGCCGGATCGGCTGGCTGAAAAAGGTCGTCTGCGCGGCCTTGGGTATTTCCATTTTGGTCGGTTCCGCCCCGATGTTCTGCTCTGCTCAAGCATAGCACGCGACGGCCTCAAGCCAAGTAAAACCCTTACAGGCCGCGAACTTGTGTGGAAAGCCACGCCAGATCGGGGTCGGCGATGCCAAGGCTGGCCAGATGATCGGCGGTGGCAAAGAGATAATCGCGGTTGGGGCCGCGCCCACCCACGGCGGTGGCAATGATCTGCGCCTGTTCGGCCAAGGGCAGATTGCCGCAATATTGGTCGTGGTCGGGGTCGATCACATAGGCCAGCGCGGTGATCTGCTGGCCATCGGCCAAAGTCAGCGGCAGGGTGATTTCGAGGTAGGCCGAGGAAATCAGCTCGCGTTCGCGCAGGGCACTCAGGGTCGCGGCTTCGGCCCCCGGTGTGACGCGGAAGGCGACGCCATCGCAGACAGCCCCCGGCGCGTGATCGAGTGCCAGCACAAGGCCTGGTGCCGCGACGCTGCCGCGATGGTGGATCGAGCGCATGCAGAAACTGCGGTGCCAATCGGTTGCGCGCGCGATTCGCTGTTCGGCCACCGGAAAATCGGGGTTCCAGATCAGCGATCCATAGCCGAACACCCAAAGCGGTTGTGGAATTTCTGCGCTGTCTGGCATTGGCTATCCCTTCGTTCGGGTTAGGTGTAAGCATTGGGCAAAGCAAAGAAAAGGGGCGAGGATGCGCGCGCTTATCTGGATTGTGCTGGCGGCGACTGCGGTCTGGACCGGCTATTGGTGGGTGGGGGCGTCGCAGATTGAAAGCGGCGTCAAGGCGTGGATTGCGGCGCAACCGCCGGGGGTGGTCAGCACTTCGGGCGTCGAGGTGCATGGCATTCCGAACCGCTTTGATCTGACGGTGTCGGATGTGGTTCTGGCCGATCCGGCGAAGGGCGTGCAGGTGACAAGCCCGTTCGTTCAGGTCTACGCGATGACGTGGAAGCCGTGGCATGTGATTGCGGCCCTGCCCTCGGGCCAAGTGATTACCTTGCCGGATCAAAAGGTTACTGTCATATCCGATGACATTCGCGCCAGCGTACAGGTGCATCCTTCGACGGCACTTGCCCTGTATGAACTGGTGGGCGAGGCGCATGGGCTGGTGCTGAACTCGGATAGCGGCTGGCAGGTAGGCGTTGCATCTGCCGTCGCCTCGGCCATGGAGGATGCGACGCGGGCCAACTCCTATCGGCTGGGGGTGAAAGTGGCCGGGATCGCGCCGGATGCGGCGCTGATGCAGGCGCTGGCCACGACCGATCTGCCAAAGCTGGTAGATGAGGTGTTCGTTGATGCCGATGCGGTGCTGACCGCGCCCTTGGACCGCAACGCAGCGCAGACCAAGCCGCAACTGAACGCGCTGGAGATTACCGATACCCGCGTGACATGGGGCGCGCTGAAGTTTTCTGCGACAGGCACGCTCACCGCCGGGCCGGATGGGCTGGCCGAGGGCGAGATTGCGCTGAGGGTCGAGGGGTGGAAGCGGCTGCCGCCGATTCTGGTCGCGCTGGGGCTGGTGAAGCCGGATGTGGCCCCGACGGTCGAGCGGATGCTGGGCATTGTCGCAGCGCAGGGCGGCGATCTGGAGGTGCTGCAGATCAAACTGATCTGCAAGGATGGCGGCATGGTGCTGGGGCCCCTGCCCCTTGGGCCAGCGCCGCGGATGCGCGACGTAAGCGGGGCCTAGCGGCAGTAGGCAGAGCCGCGCCGCTCGGCGGTGTCAAAGTGCAGATGGTCCTCGTGATAACCGTCTGAGCCGGGGCCAAGCGTGGTGCCGAAAATGCCGCAAGCGGCCTTCTGGGCGCGGCGGATCTGTTTGTTGTAGTCGCGCTCTACCGTCCATTCCTTGCCATCCGAGAACACAAAGCCCGCGATATCCACCGCCTTGCCGCGCCCGTGTTCCGAGATTTTCGCGCCGCGCACATTGTTGCGGCTGCGGCACATGTAGCTGCCGAAGATGTGCAGTTGCACCACCTCGCGGTTGCCGAAGGCGGGGGCCATGCCCTCACGCATCCAGCGTTTCAGGGCGCGGGCGGTGTCGCAATCGAAGGTGGCGGGCTGACTGAACGGGACACCGTTGATGGCGGTGACGCGGACAGGTTCGGATATGCCGCAGCCTTTGGTCTTTGAGGTGATGGCGGGGATTTCCTGACCGCGAATGTCAGGATCACCGCAGACCGAGCCTTTACGGCTTTGTTTTTTATCGGGTTTTTGGCTGGCTTGTGGTTCTTCATCCGCGACCTGTTCGTCTGCAGCCACCAACCCCTTTGGCCGCGCATGCGGGCGCGGCATGGCAGAGAAGGTCGCGGTTTGCAGCGTGTTTGCCGCTTCGGGTGCAGGTTGCGGCGCGGCGGCCAGGCCATCAGGGCGGTGGCGTGGCCGCAAGATCGCGGCGGGTGTAGGCTCGGCGCTGACAGCGGCGGCTGGCCGTTGCTGCGGGCGGGGCGAGGTTGCGGGGGCCTCGGCCATAGCCATCCCCGCAAGGCTGGCGCAGAACAGCAGCAGGGGGCCAATGGCCCGCATGGTTACGCCTTGCCCTCGGGTTTTGACGCGGGGTTGCGGCCAAAATCGGGGGCCGAGGTGTCTTGCCCGGCCTCGATAATGCCACGACGGATCGCACGGGTGCGGGTGAAGTAGTCGTGCAGATAGTCGCCATCGCCCATGCGGATGGCGCGTTGCAGCACGAACAATTCCTCGGCAAAGCGACCCAGAATATCCAGCACGGCGTCTTTGTTGGTCAGAAACACATCGCGCCACATGGTTGGGTCTGACGCCGCAATGCGGGTGAAATCGCGGAAACCAGCGGCGGAGTATTTCACCACTTCGGATTGCGACACCCGGCGCATGTGATCGGCAACACCCACCATCGTATAGGCAATGGCATGCGGCACATGGCTGACCACCGCGACCACCAGATCGTGATGCGCCACGTCCATTTCATCCACCTTCGCCCCCATGCCTTCCAGCAGGTTGCGCAGTTTGGCGATCTGTGCGGCATCGGCATCCTCCGCCGGCGTCAGCAACCACCAGCGGTTTTGAAACAGCGTCGCAAACCCGGAACGCGGCCCGGAATATTCGGTGCCCGCCATCGGATGACCGGGAATAAACTGAACACCCTCAGGGATATAGGGCGAGACGGCGGCAACCACGGCCTGCTTGACCGACCCCACATCGGTAACGGTGCAGCCCGGCGCCAGATGCGGGCCGATTTCCGCGGCAATCGCAGCCATTGCGCCCACAGGCACCGCCAGAACCACCAGATCAGCGCCCTGCACCGCCTCGGCTGCCGTGGCATAGACGTGATCGCAGAGGCCAATTTCCAGCGCGGTGGCGCGGGTTTCGGCAGATTTGGCATGGCCAACGATCTGCCCCGCCAAGCCGTTTGCGCGCATGGCATGGGCCATGGACGAAGCGATCAGCCCCAGCCCGATCAGCGCCACACGGCTGTAGATCTGCGTCATTTCACACCCTTGAACTGCGCAATCGCATGGACGACGCGGCGGCAAGACGCCTCGTCCCCCACCGTGATGCGCAGGCATTGCGGCAGTTTGTAGCTGGCGACGCGGCGCACGATCAGGCCCTGCTTTTGCAGGAACAAATCACAGGCCTCGGCCTCTTCCGGGCTAGCAAAGCGGGCAAGGATGAAATTGGCAAGCGAGGTGTCAGACGGGATACCCAGTTCGGCCAAAGCCTGCGCAAGCCAACTGCGCATCCGGGCATTGTCGTTGCGGCAACGGTTGACGTAATCCTGATCGCGCACGGCGGCTTCTGCGGTGTCCAACTGCGTGTTCGACAGGTTGAACGGGCCACGGATGCGGTTCAGCACGTCGATGATCTGCTTGGGGCCGTAACCCCAGCCGATGCGCAAGCCGCCCAACCCGTAGATTTTCGAGAAGGTCCGGGTCATGACCACGTTTGTACGGCTTTCGATCAGGGCAAGGCCCGCGTCAAAGCCCTCGACAAATTCGGCATAGGCGCCGTCCAGCACAAGGATAGCTTGCGGCGGCAGGCCATCGGCAAGGCGTTCGATCTCGGCCGCCGAAATCATCGTACCAGTGGGATTGTTGGGATTGGCGATGAACACCAGCTTGGTGCGCCGGTTGCAGGCCTTCAGGATCGCATCGACATCGGTGGTGCGTTCACGCTCGGCCACCTCGACCGGAGTCGCCCCGGCGGCGAGCGCCGAGATGCGATACATCAGAAAGCCGTGTTCGGTGAACACCACCTCGTCCTTGGCACCGGCATAGGCTTGGCACAGGAAGGTGATGATTTCATCCGAGCCGACGCCGCAAATCACCCGAGCGGCGTCGAGGCCATGCACCTCGGCAATGGCTTGGCGCAGATTGGCGTGGTCGGTGGACGGATAGCGGTGCAGGTTGTGAACCGAGCGCGCGAAAGCATCCTTGGCCTTGTCAGACGGGCCGAACGGGTTTTCGTTCGACGAAAGCTTCAGCACATTGGTCACGCCTGCGATGGCGGCCTTGCCGCCCTCATACAGGGCGATGTCCATGATGCCGGGCTGCGGGCGGATTGCGTCGTTCATCGGATACCTCACCTGTTGGCCGGGGTTTTAGCGAGGGGGGCGGCGCAATGCCAGCAGGATTTAGCCGATAAGGTTGCGCAAGGGGCGAATGGAGATCGACAATCATGCGCTTGCATACCCGAGGTCCGGGCGGAAACAGGAAACGCATTGCGTTTCCCCCGCCTGCGTGGGCGGTTTCACCCTGTAGTCGGTTCAGCAATCCGCCCAAGAGACCAGTGCCCGACCCGGCGGGCGAGAAGCGCCCGCCATGGGCTGGTCGGGCGCTGGCCGGGCCTTTGAGGCCCGGCAGTTTCAGCGGCACCTGCACCGCTTGGCGAAGGCGATGGCCTTCGCCAGATTGACCAAGGGGAATGCCCCCTTAACCCTTGCGCAAATGCCTCAGACTTGCAGAGATTCAAACCGCGAGGAAGTTGGTGAACTGCCACGGGTCGCTGTCATCGCGATCCTCGGCAAAGCGGTTGATGCGGTTTTGCAGCGGGGTCCAGTCGGTGTAGTGGCACTCGATCCGGCCAAGGTAGGGGCGTTGAACCTCTAGGCAGCGGGCGTGATCCATCTCATCGGCTTCGACAAAGCCCATGCGGGGGTTTTCAGCCACCCAGACCATCGCGGCCAGCACGGCGGACGTCACCTGCATCCCCGTGGCATTCTGGTAGGGGGCCAGCGCGCGGGCTTCGGCAATGGTCAGGCGCGAGCCATACCACATCGCGCCCTTGGCATGGCCATAGATGAACACGCCCAGATCATCGCCGCCCTCGGTGATCTCATCCGCGGTCAGGATGTGCTTGTTTTCAGGCAGTTTTCCCGCGCCGTTGGTCTCGTGCAACGACAGGATCGCATCGGGGCACGGGTGATAGGCGTAGTGGCAGGTCGGGCGATACAGCGCGCGGGGGCCGTCCCAGACGGTGTAATAATCCGGGATCGACAGGGATTCGTTGTGGGTGACAACCAAACCAAACTGCGGGCCAACATCCGGGCACCACGAGCGCACGCGGGTATCCGCACCGGGGCGGTCGATCCAGATCGCATAGCCGGGGCCGGATTTGAACTTGTGCCCGTTCGGCGGCAGCTTTTTCTCATGCGTGCCCCAGCCGAGTTCGGCGGGCTGATAGCCTTCCGAGAGCAGGCCATCGACCGACCACGAATTGACGAACGTGCCCTGCGGTTTCGGGCGGGCCGACACTTGCGTGTCACGCTCGGCAATATGTACGCCGTTGACGCCCAAGGTCATCGCCAGCAGCGCCCAATCTGCTTGGGTTTTCGGATCGGCCTTCACGCCCGTATCGGCAGCCAGACGCAACAGCGCCTCTTTCAGCAGCCAAGACACCATGCCGGGATTGGCACCACAGCACGACACCGCCGTCGGGCCACCGGGATAGGACTTGCCCAAAGCCCGGACCTTTTCGCGCAAGGGATAGTTGGTACGCTCGGCGTTCGGCAGCGGCGAGTTGAAGTAGAACCCCGGCCAAGGCTCCACCACCGTGTCGATATATTGCACGCCAAGGGTCTGGCACAGCTTCATCAACTCGATACTGTCCACATCCACCGACAGATTGACGACAAAGCCCTGCCCGTTCGGAAACAGGCTGCGCAGGGTCTCGGCGAAATTCGCTTCTGTCAGTGCCAGTTGCAGGTGCTTGATGCCATGCTCGGCCAGCAGGCCCGCATATTCGCTAGAAGGCTCGATCACGGTGAACTGGTCACGGTCAAAATCAATATGGCGCAGGATCAGCGGCAAGGTGCCACGGCCAATCGAGCCAAAGCCGATCATCACCAAGGGGCCGTCGATGCGGGCGTGGGTCTTGTAGGTCATGATGCTCTCAATGCTTGTCGGTCTTGGCGGCAAGCCAATCCATCAGCGCCAGCAAAACGCCCGAAATCACAAAGGTCAAATGGATGATCACCATCCAGCGCAGGGTGTCTGTGGTCACGGGATAGGCGGAATCCGGCTTTCCCAAACCCATGAAAACCTTCAGCAAATGAATACCCGAAATCGCCACGATCGAGGCGATCAACTTCATTTTCAGGCCCGAGAAATCGACCTTGCCCATCCAGTCGGGGCGGTCGTTGCTGGTGATGTCCAGCTTGGACACAAAGTTCTCATAGCCGGAAAACAGCACGATCAGCAAAAGGTTGGCGGCAAGGCTCAGGTCAATCAGGGTCAACACCGTCAGGATGCTTTGATCGGCGGTCATCGTCAGCACCTGCGGCGCGTAATAGAACAACTCGCGCACGAAGATCACCACCAGCATACCAAGGCTGACCACCAGCCCCAGATACATCGGGGCCATCAGCCAGCGGCTGGCGAACAGG
This sequence comes from Cypionkella sinensis, assembly GCF_042646385.1. Lineage (NCBI taxonomy): Bacteria > Pseudomonadati > Pseudomonadota > Alphaproteobacteria > Rhodobacterales > Paracoccaceae > Cypionkella > Cypionkella sinensis. The sequence goes on from NZ_JBHRTO010000001.1 coordinate 1,627,796, forward strand.
CCCTGTTCGAACTTTGATTCAAGCGTGGGTTTGTCTGACATGAAAGCCTCCAGTTGAAAACAAAAAGGCCCGCCATGAAGGCGGGCCCCAATCTGCCGTGGGGCAGAGATCAGTTTTTCGCGTAATATTCGACGACCAGGTTCGGTTCCATCACGACCGGATACGGAATGTCGCCCAGACCCGGCGTGCGGATGAACTTCACGGTCAGTTTGTTGGTGTCGATTTCCAGATAGTCCGGGGTGTCACGCTCGGTCAAAGCCAGGGCTTCTGCGATGATCGCCAGTTGACGCGACTTTTCGCGCACAGCGATGATGTCGCCCTCTTTGACACGGTAAGACGCGATGTTCACGCGCTGGCCGTTCACGGTGACGTGGCCGTGGTTCACGAACTGACGGGCGGCGAACACGGTCGGCACCAGCTTGGCGCGGTAGACGACGGCATCGAGACGACGCTCCAGCAGACCCACCAGCATCTCGCCGGTGTCGCCTTTGACGCGTTCAGCTTCGGTGTAGATCTTGCGGAATTGCTTCTCGGTCAGATCGCCGTAGTAGCCCTTCAGCTTTTGCTTGGCGCGCAGCTGGGTGCCGAAATCCGACAGTTTGTTCTTGCGGCGCTGGCCGTGCTGGCCGGGGCCGTATTCACGCTTGTTCACCGGGGATTTCGGACGGCCCCAGATGTTTTCGCCCATGCGGCGGTCAATTTTGTACTTGGCAGACGTGCGTTTGGTCACGGCTGATCTCCTTCGTTCGATATGAAGGGCGTTGTCCTTTGCACCCGCTTTACGCTTCGGCCGACAGGGTTCTTCTCGCGAAGTCCACCAACACCAATGAAAAGCCCCGGACTTTCATCCGGGACTTGGGGGGCTTATACAGTCGGCCAAAGCAGAGTCAACCGCTGTGGCGCAGTTTATGCCGCCAATTCGTGCCGCAGGATCGCAGCCTCGGACCCCGAGATATTGCGCCGCGCATAATCGCCGTAAGCGTGCGGATTATCTGCGATTTCGGGCAGGATATTCAGCAAGCCTTCGCGCTGCACCGGATCGACGGTATCAAGCGCGGTGTTCGACGGATGGAAGCTTTCGGTCTCCAACCCGTTGGCCCAGACGATATTGTGCCGCTCCAGCAGGATATGCACGTAAGTGACTTCGCGCAGCACATGATCCACGGCGATGGTCGCATCGTTGACCAAATCTTCGGCGGCCACCAACACTTCGGAGGTGTTGAACAGCGCCTGCGAGGCCGCGCCCTTCACCAGCATCCGGTGCTGCGGCGAGACCAGCAAGTCTTCGTCCGGGCGGTAAAGCCCCATCGAATTGGCCTTGAACCGGATCGGGCGCAGATGCGGCATCGCATAAAGCCGCGCGCCGGACATACGTCGATGGCCTGTCCACAGAACCTCTTGCGGGCCATTGTCGCGGGTCAGGATCATATCGCCGCTGCGCAGATTTCGGATTTGCTGCACCCCGTCGGGCGTCGCAATCCGCGTGTCAGGGGTGAAACAGATCACGCCCCCCGCCACACGCGCCCCTGCCCCGGAATGCGTGCGGTCAATCGAGGTGCGCACCACCCACAAATCCTGATCGCAGGGCGGCAGATCGCCGACCAGCATGAGCAGATGCGCGCCTGTATCCGGCACCGGGATGATCGTCACGGTGAAAGACTGATGCCCGTCGGTGACGATAAAGCCCTGATCGGGAAGATCGGGATAGGGGTCTGCCTCAAATTCCGGCTTAACCTCGCCGCCCACCGCTACACCCACCAGTCGGCGCACCATGCGCGCCGCCCTTTTGCGTAAATCCGCCGCCCCTTCAGCCTGTTCCAAAAGTAGCAACCCCTGAGGACCATCCACGCGCACGGCTGCACCCGTCCAGCGCCATGCGGCGCCCACGCTGAGTAAGTCCAAGGATGCGGCCTTGAGGCCGTCTACTTCTGTCTGTGACCAGGAGATGACGAACGTGCCCAGAGAGCCCGTTTTCATGCCTGTTTGCCTGCTCGTTTTTTTGTTTCTTATGTGGAAACGTTAACAGAGGGTTAGCGGAATTCCTATGGCAAAAAGGCAACAAAGTAAGTGAATGTTGCCGAATACAACCTTGCGTTGAAACCTTGTTGTCAGGCGATTCGCGAGATCAGAACTTCAGGTTCAGATTCAGCCCGCCCACCAACTGGCCTTCGGGTTGCTGATCGAATTCTTTGCTCAGATAGGTGACGCCGTAGAATACCGAGGCTTTCTCACCCTGCCAGTGCATCCCGGCGCGCAGACGCGAGCGGTCTTCCGTCAGCGTGGCGACGCCATCGCTGGGCAACAAGGCCGAGTCAAACACCCGCGCGATATCGCCACCCAGAATAATGCTGACGCCTTGATCGCGCGTGCCTTCGACGGCGCGGTAGCGTTGGCCCGTGATGCTATCGCGCACCATCAGATCGTCACGCCCCAAGGTGCCGATCACCAGATCACCCCCAACACGCAAAAAAGTTTCCACCCCGGCCTGCGCCTGCACAAAGGGGCGGATTTCGGCGCGGTCGCCAAGCGCGAATTTGCGCCCAACTTCCGCATCCAGCGTCGGATAGATGCCGTTGCCGATCTGATCATCAATCACGGTCGGTTCTTCCAGCCCGACCATATTGTGAACCCATTTCTGGAAATTGCTGATCCCGGTTTGCGGGCCAAGCAAGACAAGGTCGCTGCCGATGCTGACATCATTGCCATGCCAATCGAACTGGGTGTGTAAGCCAAACGACAGTTGCGCGGCATAGCGGCGGTCTGTGGGCGGCGGAGACACCAGATCTTCAGGAGCAATAATTTGCGCCGAGGCGCGGAATTCCAGAATCTCGCCCGGTGTGGTGGGCAAGGCGCCGTTCCAGGAATAACCGCGGATACGGCTGACCTGATAGCCGCCAGTGCGCCAACGGTCTTTCTGATCGCCCAAGGCATCGTTGGTGAACATCCGGCCCCAACCCAGCGTCACCCGGTCTTCAGCCTGCGCCGACTGTGTTGCGGCCAAAGTCGCTGCGATCACGGCAGCAGAGGTCACAAGGTTTTTGACATAGCTCAACATAACAGTCCCCAACACGGCGGCATCCGGCATTATTCTGCCACAAACCACGCTTTTTTATCGTTTAATCTGCCGCACCTGCGCGACGTCTCTGCTGGTGTTGCATTTGCACTATGGCAAGAAGATGGAAAACATAATCTTAATGCGAAAGAATTTTCGCCGCGAAGGGATGTGTGATGGCAACAACATTCTACCATGACGAGCGCTGCCTGTGGCACACGGGCGGGGAACAGGCGCTGTTCATGCCGGTCGGGGGCTATGTGCAGCCGCCCTCGGCGACGGGGTTTGCGGAAAACCCGGAAACCAAGCGGCGGTTCAAGAACCTGCTCGAGGTAGCGGGGATCTGGCCGCAGCTACATGTGCGATCGGCCGCACCTTCCAGCCGCGAAGATCTGTTGCGCGTGCATACGCCCGGCTATCTGACCCAGTTGCAGGCGATGTCGGATGCAGGCGGCGGCAATATCCCGCCGCATTTCGCCCCCTTCGGTCAGGGCAGTTTCGAGATTGCGCAACTGTCATCGGGTCTCGTCAAACAGGCGGTCGAGGATGTGGTGACGGGGGCTGCCGACCGGGCCTATGCGCTGTCACGTCCGCCGGGCCACCATTGTCTGCCCGATGCGCCGATGGGGTTTTGTCTGCTGGCGAATATCCCGGTGGCGCTGGAGGCGGTGCGGGCCAAGCACGGGCCGCTGCGGGTGGCGGTGGTGGATTGGGATGTGCATCACGGCAACGGCACCCAGACGATCTTTTATGACCGCGCCGATACGCTGACGATCTCGCTGCATCAGGAAAACTGTTTTCCCCCCGGCTATGGCGGCGCAGAGGATCGCGGTGCAGGCGCGGGGCTTGGTGCCAATCTGAACATTCCGCTGCTGGCGGGCTGCGGCCATCAGACCTATCTCGATGCGTTCGAACTGCTGGTGATGCCCGCGCTGCGTGCGTTTGACCCCGATCTGATCGTGGTGGCCTCGGGCTATGATGCGTCTTGCGTCGATCCGTTGGCGCGGATGATGGCAACCTCGGAAACCTACCGGCTGATGGCGCGGCAGCTGCGCGGGCTTGCGGATGAGTTGTGCGAAGGCAAAATCGTGGTGGCGCATGAGGGCGGCTATTCGGACATCTATGTGCCGTTCTGCGGCTTGGCTGTGGTCGAGGAACTGCTGGGCATCCGCAGCCCGGTGATCGACCCGCTGCTGGAAATGTCTGATCTGCAACAGCCCCCCGCCGATATGGTCACGTTTCAGCGCGCAAGGCTCGCGGTGCAGGCGGCCAAGGTTTTCGGCTGATCGCGCGTTTTCGGCTGATCACGAAGGTTTTCCGCCCAAGGCAAAGCACACCCTTCCCTGCGCTTGCGCCAGACTGTATCATGCCGCCATAACCGCCCAAAGGGCAGTGGAAACGCCACCACAAGGTGGGAAATCGCGCAGGATCATAAGCGCAGAGGAGCAGAGCATGACGGGGTTGGCAATGCAGCGATGGATGGTGGCGGTTGCGGTGGCGGCATTTTTGACCGGCTGCCAAGAGGGCAACGGCCCTCTGGCCGCGAAAACGCCTGCAGGTGGGGCGGCGCAGGGTGCGGCGCCTGCGACGTCGAAATCCGTCAAGCTGGTTGACCGCGATGTCGAAGACCCCTCGATTTTCCAGACCACCGATCAGGCGCTTTGGGATGGCCGCCCCTCGCTGGGTGGCGTTTGGGTGGCTTCGCCGGATGCCAAAGACCCCGAGCGGGTGATTTTGCGCAACACCGCCAACGGCAAATTCGTGATCGGCGCGCTGTTCCGGCGCGAGTTGGACAATCCGGGGCCGAAACTTCAAATCTCATCCGATGCGGCAGCGGCTTTGGGCCTGCTCGCGGGTGAACCCGGCAAAGTCTCGGTCACGGCACTGCGGCGCGAAGAAGCCGCCAAATCCGCGCCAGATGCCACCAAACCCATTCTGGATGCGCCCGAAACCGTTGCCACCGAAACGCTGGACCCGATCCCCGGCGCAGCAGCCCCGACCAAGCCTGCGAAAGGCGGCAAACCTACGGCCCCGCCGATTGCAACCGTGCCCGCCAGCGGCAAGCCCGCAACCGCAGCGCCCGCCCCCGCCCCGGCTGCACCAAAGGCTCCGGCGGCCAGTGGCAAGGGCGGTCTGATCCAGGTCGGCATCTTCTCGGTCGAGGCCAACGCCAAGCGCGCGGCGGATCAGTTGAAAGCCGCAGGCATCACCGCCGATATCCGCAGCGAATCCGCCCAAGGCAAAAGCTTCTGGAGTGTGACCGCGCGCGGCGACAAGGCCCTGATGGGTAAAATCAAGCAGGCGGGATTCAAGGACGCCTATTTCCTGAAAGGCTAACCGAATGATCTTGCGTTTCTTTTCCGCAGCCGCCCTGTTTCTGATCGCCTGCCTTCCGGGCCATGCATTCGAAACCCGTGCGACGGCGGCATGGGTCTATGACGTCACCACCCATACCGTGCTCATGGACAAGAACGGCGAAGCCTCGCTGCCGCCTGCGTCGATGTCCAAGCTGATGACGGTCAACATGCTGTTTGAGGCGCTGAAGGATGGCCGCGTGACCATGGACACCACTTTTGCGGTGTCGGCCCATGCGGTCAGCTTCACCGAAGCCGGTGGCTCGACCATGTATCTGCAACAAGGCGACCGGCCCACGGTGCAAGAGCTGATCCACGGCATGATCATCAACTCGGGCAATGATGCCTGCGTGGTGGTGGCCGAAGGCTTGGCAGGCACCGAAGCCGCCTTCGCCGAACAGATGACGGAACGCGCCCGTGCCTTGGGGCTGACGGAATCGACCTTTGCCAATGCAAGCGGCTGGCCTGATCCGGGTCAACGCATGAGCATGAAGGATCTGGGCCTGCTGTCGGTGCGGCTGATCGAAGAATTCCCCGATCTGTATCCGGTGTTCGGCCAGACCGAATTCAACTACAAAAACCGCGCGCCTGCCAATGCCCACAACCGCAACCCCTTGCTTGCGTTGAACATTGGCGCGGATGGTTTGAAAACCGGCCACACCCAAGAGGCGGGCTATGGCATGGTCGGCTCGGTCAAGCAGGGCGAGCGCCGCATTGTGTTCGCGATCTCGGGCATGACCTCGGACACCGAGCGCGCCGAGGAAGCCGAGCGGATTGCGACTTGGGCGTTCCGGCAGTTTGCGCTGAAAACCGTGGTGAAAGCCGGGGCACAAGTGGCGCAGGCGGCGGTGTTCATGGGCGATGCCGATACGGTGGGGCTGGTGCCTGCACAGGATGTGAAGCTGCTGATCCCGGCACTGGCGCAGGATGGTTTGCAGGCGCAAGTGGTCTACACCGGCCCGCTGGAAGCCCCGATTGCCAAGGGTGCCGAAGTGGCGCAACTGGTAATCACCGTGCCGGGCCTGCCCGAGCATCGCGTGGCCCTGCTGGCCGAAGCCGATGTGGCGAAAGGCGGCTTCATGAAGCGCCTGACCACGGCGGCGCTGAAGCTGCGCGCGGAATACATCGGCACGCCCGCTAGCTGAATGCCGGGCATTTTCATCTCGTTTGAAGGCATCGACGGGTCGGGCAAATCTACGCAGGCGCGCCTGCTGGCCGAGTCCCTGCGCGCGCGTGGCCTCACGGTCTGCCACACCCGCGAGCCGGGCGGCAGCGCCGGGGCCGAGGAAATTCGCCGTCTGGTGCTGGAAGGCGACGCAGACCGCTGGTCCACCGAGACCGAGCTTCTGCTGTTCACCGCCGCGCGGCGCGACCATCTGGAAAAGACCATCCGCCCGGCACTGGCGCGCGGAGAAGTGGTGATTTCGGATCGTTTTGCCGATAGTACCCGCATCTACCAAGGCCTGACACGCGGCGATCTGCGCGACACGGTGGACCGGCTCCACGCGCTGATGATCGGCGTGGAACCCGATCTGACCGTGCTGATCGACATTGATCCCGCCGAAGGACTTGCACGCGCCGTCGCGCGGGCGGGAAAAGAAATGCGGTTCGAGGGCATGGGGCTGGGCGTGCAGGAAAAGGCCCGCGATGGCTTTCTGGCGCTGTCCGCCGCGCATCCGGCGCGGTTTCGCGTGATCGACGGCGCGCGCACGCCCGATGCCGTAGCGGCAGATGTTCTGGCCGCCGTGCTGGCACGGCTATGACAGACGATCTGCCAGAACCCGACGCAATCGAAGGTGCCCCGCACCCGCGCCACACCGCGCGGCTGATCGGGCAAGCGCAGGCCGAGGCCACCTTCCTGCAAGCGTTCAACGGCACAAGGCTGCACCACGGCTGGCTGATCACCGGCCCGCGCGGCGTGGGCAAGGCCACGCTGGCTTGGCGCATCGCGCGGTTTCTGCTGGCGACGCCCGAGGATGACGGCGGCATGTTTGCAGCCCCCCCGCCCGACAGTCTCGACATTCCCGACAGCCATCCAGTGTCACACCGGCTGGCCGCGCTGACCGAGGGGCGGATGTTCCTGTTGCGCCGCGCGCCCAATGAAAAGCGCGACAAGTTGCAGACGGTGATTTCGGTGGAAGAAGTGCGCAAGATGAAAAGCTTCTTCGCCCTATCCGCAGCCGACGGCGGTCGCCGGGTGGCGATCATCGATTCCATTGATGACATGAACGTCGCCGCCGCCAATGCGCTGCTGAAACTGCTGGAAGAACCCCCGCCGCGGGTCACGATCCTGATGATCTCGCACCAACCCGCGAAACTTTTGCCCACCATACGCTCGCGTTGTCGCGAATTGCGCCTTGCCCCGCTGAACCCCGAGGATCTGTCGGATGCGCTGACACAGGCAGGCGGCGAAGTCGCCCCCGAAGATCGCATCGCACTGGCCGAACTGGCAGGCGGTTCGGTGGGTGAGGCATTTCGGATGACCAACCTCGACGGGCTGAAACTGTATGAAAGCTTGATCCGGCTGTTCGGCACCCTGCCCCGGCTGGATCGCCCCCGCGCGCAAGCGCTGGCCGAGGCGGGGGCTGGCAAAGGCGCCGAGGCGCAGTTTGAACTGATCGTCACCCTGCTCGACCTATTCCTCGCCCGCCTCGCCCGCGCGGGCACGCTGCAATATCTGCCGCCCGAAGCCGCACGCGGCGAAGGCGATCTGATCGCGCGTCTGTCCCCCACGCCCGCACATGCGCGGGTCTGGGCCGATGCCGCGCAACACCTGGGCCTGCGGGCACGGCGTGGCAAGGCGGTGAACCTTGACCCTGCCGCCCTTCTGATGGATATGGTTCTGCATATAAACGAGACGGCGGCAGAGCTGGCCTAGAGGTGCGCGATGGCTTTTGAGATTGTTGACAGCCATTGCCATCTGGACTTCCCCGATTTCACCGATCTGCCCGAGGTCATCGCCCGCGCCCATGCCGCAGGCGTCAGCCGCATGGTGACAATCTGCACCAAGCTGCACAACCTGCCCCAGGTCCGCGCCATTGTGGCAGCCTATCCATCAGTGTTCTACGCAGCAGGCATCCATCCGATGAGTGCCGCCGAACATCCTCCGGTTTCGGTCGCCGATCTGGTGGCGCTGGCAGCCGACCCGAAGTTTGTCGGCATTGGCGAGACCGGGCTGGACTATCACTACACGGCTGAGTCCGCTGAAATTCAAAAGAAATCCCTGCGCATCCATATCGAGGCCGCACAGGAAACCGGCTTGCCGCTGATCATCCACGCCCGCGCAGCGGATGATGATATGGCGCGCATCCTGGCCGAAGGCATGGCCCGCAAAAGCTATTCTTGCGTCATGCACTGCTTTTCCTCGGGTGAGGCTTTGGGCCGCGCGGCACTCGAGATGGGGTTTTATCTCTCGATGTCCGGCGTCGCCACCTTCCCGAAATCGCAGGAATTGCGCGACATCTTTTCGCGCGCGCCGCTGGACCGGATCTTGCTGGAGACCGACAGCCCCTATCTGGCCCCGCCACCGCATCGCGGCAGGCGGAATGAGCCTGCCTATACCGCCTTCACTGCCAAGATCGGCGCGGGCATCTTTGGCGTGACCGAGGCCGAATTTGCCGCCGCCACCACTGCCAATTTTGACCGCCTGTTCACCCGCGCCGCCCGCAAGGTGGCCGCATAATGGCAACGTTGCGCTTTACCATTCTGGGCTGCGGCTCGTCAGGCGGCGTGCCGCGTCTGGGTGGCGATTGGGGCGATTGCGACCCGACAAACCGCAAGAACCGCCGCCGCCGCTGCTCGCTGATGGTTGAACGGCTGGCGGGGGATGCGGTGACGCGCGTGCTGATCGACACCTCGCCCGATATGCGCGAGCAACTGCTGGATGCGGGCGTCGGCGAACTTGACGGTGTGGTGTTCACCCATTCGCACGCCGATCACACCCACGGCATCGACGATCTGCGCCAGATCGTGTTCAACATGCGCCGCCGCCTGACCGTCTGGGCCGACCATCCGACACAAGAGGCGCTGCTGGCCCGTTTTGCCTATGCCTTTGTGCAACCCGAAGGCTCGCCCTATCCGCCGATCCTGGATCTGCGCAGCATCGCACACGTGCCGTTCGAGGTGGATGGCCCGGCAGGCCCGCTCCGCTTTACCCCGATGCTGGTCGATCACGGCTCGATGGAGGCTTTGGGGTTCCGCATCGGCAATCTCGCCTATATCCCCGATGTGGTCGCAATCCCCGAGGCGGTCTGGCCGCAGCTTGATGGCCTCGATTGCTGGATCATCGACGCCTTGCGCCGCAAGCCGCATCCAACCCACGCCCATCTGGCGCTGACGCTCGATTGGATCAACCGCGCGCGGCCTGCACAAGCGGTGATCACCAATATGCATCTGGATATGGATTACGACACGCTGCTGCGCGAGTTGCCCAAAGACGTGGTGCCTGCTTTTGACGGCATGGTGCTGACGCTGGAGAACGTCGCTTGAGCGCCTTGCTCGACGTTATTCTGCCGGTGTTCCTGCTGATCGGCTTTGGCTACGCGGCCGCAAGGGCAAAACTGTTCAGCGATACGGCGGTGGATGGCGTGATGCGCTATGCCCAAAGTTTCGCGCTGCCGGTGCTGCTGTTCAAGAACGTTGCCAACCTTGATCTGGCCACCGCCTTTGCGCCCGGCCTGCTGATCTCGTTCTACACCGGGGCAGCGGTCTGCTACGCCTTTGGCTTTTGCGTGGCGCGGTTTGGCTTTGGGCGGCCCTTGACCGATGCGGTGGCGATCGGCTTTGCCTGCACGTTTTCCAACTCTCTGCTCTTGGGCGTGCCGATCACCGAGCGCGCCTATGGCACGGCGGCGCTGGCGGGGAATTTCGCGATCATCTCGATCCATGCGCCGCTGATCTATACCTTTGGCATCGTGTTCATGGAATGGGCACGCTCGCGCGAGGCGGAAAGCCGCAGCCACGCCGATCTGGCCCGGCAGGTGCTGCGCGGCGTGTTCACCCAGCCCTTGGTGGTGGGCCTGATGATCGGCTTCGCCGTGAACCTCAGCGGCGTGCCGCAGCCGGGCTTCCTGATGGCGGCGGTCGAGATGATGGCGAAATCCGGCCTGCCCGCCGCCCTGTTCGGCTTGGGCGGTGTGCTGCTGCGCTATCATCCGGCGGGTGACAAGGCGCTGATCGCCGTGGTCTGCTTTGCCTCGCTGCTGCTGCATCCCGGCATTGCCTACAGCCTTGGGCGATGGGGTTTTGGCTTGGATGCCAACGGCTTACGCTCGGTCACGGTCACCTCGGCGATGGCGCCGGGGGTCAATGCCTATATGTTCGCCAACATGTATGGCGTCGGCAAACGCATCAGCGCCACGGCAGTGCTGGTGGCGACCGGGCTGTCGATCTTCACCTCGTGGGGCTGGCTGCACATCCTGCCATAGCGCAGCCTACTGGCCCGCGCGGGCATGGAAGATAAAGCCGAGGAAGTTCAGCAAGATCTGCGCCGCCAGAATGCTGGTGGATTGCGTCGGGTCGTAATCCGGCGCGACCTCGACCAGATCCATGCCGACAACCTCGTGGTTCTTCGCCACTTCCTGCAACATCTCCAGCACTTCGTAATAGAGAAACCCGCCATGGCTGGGCGTGCCAGTGCCCGGCGCAATCGAGGGGCAAAAGCCGTCAATATCCAGCGTCACATAAACCCGCGCGCCCTTTGGAATACGCGCAATCACGCCCTGCGCGCCAAGTTCACGCATCTGCCGCACCGACAGAATATCAGACCCCATCGCACGCGCAGCCTCATACCCCTCGCGCGCGGTAGAAGACACGTTGCGGATTCCCACTTGCGTCAGCCCCTTGACCCAAGGCTTCTCTGCCGCCCGCCGCATCGGTGATCCATGCCCCACCCGCACGCCGTGGCGCTCATCGACGAAATCCAAGTGAGCGTCGATTTGTAGGATATGGATATCTCCCTGCCCCTCAAACGCCTCAATACACGGGATATTCACCGAGTGATCACCGCCGATCACCACCGGCAAGGCCCCCGCTGCCAGCATCGCCTGCACGCCGGTCTTGATATTGGCATGGCTGCGCGCGGTGTCGGTGTGGATGATATCGGCATCGCCAATATCCACGATCCGCACCGAGGATGGCAGATAGGTGCAGTCATCCTCGTGATCATAGGCCCCGGCATGGCCAAAGCTGAACAGCGTCGACGCCTCGCGCACCGAGCGCGGGCCAAACCGCGCCCCCGCCCGAAACTGGGTGCCAAAGTCAAACGGCGCACCCATCACGGCCACATCGGCGTCGATCTTGCTCCAATCCTCAACGTAAGGTCGTTTGCCGAAGGTCGAAATCCCGACGAAGGGCAGATTAAGGCGTCCGGTGTCGTAGCTGTTGGCCATGATCTCTTCCTAGTGCGGTGTCACGCCACGCAGCCGTTCCGAACGGCGGCGCAGAAGTTCAACCGTGGCCAGCATGGCAATCGAGACGATCACGAGGATGGTCGCGACGGCAAGGATCGCCGGGCTGATCGCTTCGCGGATACCGTTCCACATCTGGCGCGGGATCGTTTGCTGTTCCGGGCCTGCGATGAACAGCACGGCAACCACTTCGTCAAACGAGGTGACGAACGCAAACAGCGCACCCGAAATCACGCCCGGCAGGATCAGCGGCATGATCACCTTGAAAAACGTCGTGCGCGGATTGGCACCAAGGCTGGCACTGGCACGGATCAGCGATTGGTCAAAGCCAGACAGGGTGGCGGTAACGGTGATGATCACAAACGGGATGCCCAAGGTGGCATGCGCCAGAATGATGCCAAGATGCGAGTTGGCAAGGCAGCCTTTCGACGACAGCACCGGCGACAAGGCCCAGCCCAACCAGCTCTCCGGCGACACGCAGGCGCTGGAGTAGAAGAAGAACAACCCGGTGCCGATGATGATGATCGGCACGATCATCGGCGAGATCAGCAGCGCCATGATCAGGCGGCGATAGGGCATCTCGGGCCGCGACAGCCCAAGCGCTGCGGTGGTGCCCAGCACGGTGGCCAAAATCGTCGCCCACATGCCGATCCACAGCGAGTTCTTCGCGGCCTTGACCCACGTCGCTTGCTCCCACACCTGGCCCCACCAAGTGCTGTCGCGCACGGCGTCGTCCGGGGCGTTTACGCCCAGGGTCAGCAGCGTGTCATACCAGCGCAAGGAATAGCCCGACGGGTCCAGCGCCAACATCTTGTGGGTGAACGAGAAATACGGCTCGACGTTGAACGACAGCGGAATGACGATCAGGATCGGGGCGACCAGAAACAGGAAGATCAGCGCGCACAACACGCGGAAGGTGTAATACCAGACGCGCTCCAGCGGTGAGGCATAGACGGGAAGGGCCATGTGTGTCTCCTCAGCCGAGTTTCAGACGGTCGATGCCAATTAGGCGATCATAAAGCCAATACAGGATCAGCACGGCGGCCAGCAGGATCGCCGCCAAGGCAGCCGCCATCGACCAGTTGGCCTTGTTCATGTGAAAGCTGATCAGGTTCGAGATCAGTTGCCCATCAGCGCCACCGACCAAGGCCGGGGTGATGTAGTAGCCAACCGCCAGAATGAACACCAACAGTGACCCAGCAGCGATGCCCGGCAGGGTTTGCGGCAGATAGATGCGGCGGAACGTGGTCCAGCTTGTCGCGCCCAGCGAACGGGCGGCACGGGCATAGCTGGGCGGGATCACCCGCATCACCGAATAGAGTGGCAGCACCATGAACGGCAGCAGAATATGCGTCATCACGATGATCGTGCCGGTCTGGTTATAGATCATGCGGATGCGGCCATCCTCGCTGAACGCCCCGATCCAGACCATCAGATCGTTGATGATGCCCTGCTCTTGCAGAATGGCGATCCACGAACTTGTCCGCACCAGCAGCGATGTCCAGAACGGCAACAGCACCAGGATCATCAGCAGGTTCGACTTCGCCATCGGCAGCACCGCCAGCAGATGCGCGATCGGAAAGGCCAGCAGCAGACAGGCCACGGTGATCACGATCGACAGCGCGAAGGTTTTCAGGAACAGATAGACATAGATGCGCTGGTTTTCCTCAACCCGCACCATATCGCCATTGGCGTCGCGCTGCATATCCGCCGAAACCATATAGAAATCAGAGGTGTAGGCGGATGACGCATTGCGCATCGCCACCCAGACCAGCGGATCGGCCCACATCTTGTTGCTGGCGATCAACGCATCCTTGTAGGGCGGTGTCATCTTTTCGGCAGCGCGTGCAGCAGATTTGAACACCGAAATCGTGCCGGGAACGGTGTAGTTGATCCGCGTGCCCGCAGCCCCTGCGGTCTTGTCCTTTTGCATCTGCTTCAGGTCTGTGACCAAAGCGGCATAAGCCTCCTCTGGAATATCGCCACTCGCCGGGTTCGCGTTGAACCATGCCACCATCGCCGGCGCATTGGCGGAAAAGCCATCATGATTGACCGAGCGTTCCAACATTTTCAGGATCGGCACGATGAAGGTCAGCACCACGAACGCCAGCAGCGGCAACACCAGAAAGAACGCGCGCCATTTGGCTTTGCGTTGCGCTGCCGCCAGCGCGGATTTCAAGGGCCGTCCGTCTGCGGTGCGCAGCAGGTCAGGGGCAGAGGTCAGATCAACCATGAGTCATCCTTGCAGTCGCGCAGCCGTCGGGCTGTCAGGACCAAGCGGGAAGGGAAAAAGCGGGGAAAACCGGGCGCGGCGCAACACCGCGCCCGGAGATCAGATCAGTTTGCCGCAAGCCATGCGTTGAAGCGGTCGTTCAGCTCTGCGTCATGGTCGACCCAGAATTCAAACGACGACGGCAGCGCGTTCGCCATGTTTTCCGGTGCGGTCGGCACGTTCGGACCCATCAGGGTCTTGCCATCCTTATACATGATCGGCGTGGCGTTGGCCGAGTGACGGGCCGGGCCATACGAGATCTGCGTGGCTTGCGCCTGCATACCTTCGGTCGAGGTGGCATAGGCGATGAACTGCAACGCCTCGTCCTTGTTCGGTGCGCCCTTCGGGATCACATACATTTCGTTTTCGAAGATTTGCGCATCCCAGACGATCTGGAACGGCTTGCCCTCGCCGATAGCGGCGTTGAAAATCCGGCCATTGTAGGCGCTCGTCATCGCGACTTCGCCGTCAGCCAACAGTTGCGGCGGCTGCGCGCCAGCTTCCCACCACACCACGTCTTTTTTGATGGTGTCGAGCTTGGCAAACGCACGGTCCACACCTTCAGGGGTGCCCAAGGTGGTATAAACGTCAGCAGGTGCCACGCCATCCGCCATCAGCGCAAATTCCAGAACGGCTTTGGCGCCCTTGTGCAGGCCGCGCTTGCCGGGGAACTTGGTCAGATCGAAGAAGTCAGCCGCGGTTTTCGGGCCTTCGGGGAACTTGGTGGTGTCATAGGCGAAAACGGTTGCCCAGATATCGGTGGACACGCCGCAATCGGTCAAAGCGCCGGGCAGGAAATCGTCTGCAACCGGGGTGCCATCAGCGCCAGCAGGCAAAGCTGCCGGGTCGATCGGCTCCAGCACGCCTTCGTCGCACAGACGGATGGCGTCGGCATATTCCACGGAAGCCACGTCAACGGTGACGTTGCCAGCCTCGACCATGGCTTTGATCGGGGTGGCGGGGTTGTCGCTGTCGGTCATCGTGGCTGCGATGCCGGTTTTCGCGGTGAACGGCTTGACGTGTGCTTCGGTTTGCGCAGCACCGTAAGCGCCACCCCACGACATCACCGTCACATCGGCCTGCGCGGCAAATGCAAGGCTGGTCAGCGCGGTGGACAGAACGAGAAGTTTCTTCATCGAGGTCTCCCAGGTTGGATAAGGACGTTTGTTAAGTGGCTGCGTCCCTGCAGCCGGCCCCTTTGCGGGGGATCACATTGGATCAAGCGCACGGGCATCCTGCGGATGCCAGCCAACCTTGATCTTTTGCCCTGCTGTCAGACGAGTCTGCGACAGGGTATTGCGCATTTTCATCACGAAATCATCCGATCCCGCAACCCGCAATACTGCGCGCAGGATATCGCCCATGTAAATCACCTCGATCACCTCGGCGTCGATGGTATGGGCACCCGCGGGCATCATCTCGGGCTTGAATTCCACCCGCTCGGGCCGGATCGAGACCAAGGTTTTCTGGCCCTTTTCCTTGATGTTGACGGCGGTCGCGTCAATCAGCTCGCCCGTCGCCAGACGCACCAAAGCCTTGTCGCCGTTCAATTCTTCAATCGTGCCGGGCAGCTTGTTGTTCTCGCCGATGAACTGCGCCACGAAACTGTTGTCAGGGCGCTCATACAGATCAGACGGGCTGGCAAGCTGCTGGATGCGGCCATCGTTGAACACCGCCACGCGGTCGCTCATCGTCAAGGCTTCGCCCTGATCATGCGTCACATAGACCACGGTGATGCCAAGGCTTTCGTGCAAATGCTTGATTTCAAACTGCATATGCTCGCGCAACTGCTTGTCCAGCGCACCCAACGGCTCATCCATCAACACCAGTGACGGATCAAACACCAACGCCCGCGCCAAAGCGATCCGCTGCTGCTGACCGCCCGAAAGCTGCGCGGGGCGGCGATTGATGAAGCTATACATCTGCACCATGTCCAGCGCGCGCTTGACCTTGGCCTCACGCTCAGACTTGGCCATGCCGCGCACTTCCAGCGGGAACGACAGGTTTTCGCCCACCGTCATATGCGGGAACAGCGCGTAATTCTGAAACACCATGCCGATGCCACGCTTGTGCGGCGGCACTTCGTTGATGTTGGTGCCGTCCAGCATGATCCGGCCATGCGTCGCAGTTTCAAACCCTGCCAGCATCATCAGGCAGGTGGTCTTGCCCGAGCCCGACGGCCCCAGCATGGTCAGAAACTCACCTTTACCAATCGACAGGTTCAGGTCTTTAACGACCAATGACACGCCGTCATAGCTTTTCTGAACGTGCTCAAAAGCGACGAAAGCGTCGTTCGGGCTGGTTGCAACCACGCCAATCTCCCCATGTGTCCGGCAGTTTTCCTGCGCTTGTGCTATACGCTTACGGCAAGGGCCTAGCAGAAGGCAATTCCCGATTGCGATGCCGGAAGGTTGCACGGGCAAACCGGTTCAATCGGGCATTTTGCGCCCTGTTTGCTGCTTAGAACGGCAGTTGATGAAGCTTGTGGCAGTCGGATCGGCTGGCACTGGTGCGAGGAAACAGATTTTCAGCACAGGAATCTATCCAATGTTGGGCGCTAACTGATTCTGCCATGCTTGCGCGGAATCGCCCCTCTGCGGACAAATGCGACACGCTGCCGATTATTTAGGCTAAGTTGAAAATGAAAACGGGTTGGCGAGCGCTGCTCTAACCAACCCGAGGTCCAGTGGTGCGGATGAAAAGACTCGAACTTTCACTCCGATTAAAGAACAGCGACCTCAACGCTGCGCGTCTACCAATTCCGCCACATCCGCACGACAGGGCCTCGGGATGGCGGCTGTTTAGCGGCAAGGCGCAGGGATGAAAAGGGGGATTCTGCATGGATGCCGCGCTTGGCGCGCCATTCGCCCGTTCACCGTTGCAATCGCAGGGCGCGCGGGCCATTTCTGCGCAAGGAACGGCGGAACGAGACAGGAGCGCGGCGATGACCAAGGTTGACTGGCAGCATATTGCGGGCCTTGCGCCCTATGCCGAAACCTTGGCCGCGATGGAAGCCCGCGCCGCCGCGATTGCAGCCGGCCAAGCGCCCGAGGCGATCTGGCTGCTTGAGCATCCCCCGCTTTATACCGCCGGCACCTCGGCCAAGATCGACGATCTGACCGACCCGCATCGATTCCCCGTGTTCGACGCAGGGCGCGGTGGCCAATATACCTATCACGGCCCCGGCCAGCGCGTGGCCTATGCCATGCTTGATCTGAACCAGCGTGGCCGCGATGTGCGCAAATTTGTCTGCGCCTTGGAAAACTGGGTGATCGCCACGCTGGCCGAGTTCAACGTCAAGGGCGAACGGCGCGCAGGCCGGGTCGGGGTATGGGTCGTGCGGCCCGATCTGCCCGCCAACGCCGATGGCACCCCGCGCGAAGACAAGATCGCCGCGATCGGGGTCAAGCTGCGCCGCTGGGTGTCATTTCACGGCATCTCGATCAATGTCGAGCCGGACCTGTCGCATTTTTCCGGCATTGTGCCCTGCGGCATCACCGATCATGGCGTGACAAGCCTGGTCGATCTGGGGCTGCCGGTCACAATGGCCGATCTCGACGCGGCGTTGATCCGCTGCTTTCCGCGCGCCTTCGACTGACAGCGCCCTGCAAAAAGCCGGGGGGCACAGCCCCCCGCCGCCCCCCGCGCCGCGCCCTATCGCAATGTTCAGACGCCACTGCATCCCGGCACAAAGAAGCGAATCTCACCGCCCGGACAACGCCCGCTTTTACGCCCAAAGTCGGGCTGCGACATATCGACTGGGGCGGCGATGGCTTTGGCCTGCGCGACACCTGTCAGCGGTGTGACAGACAGGCTCAGCAGGATGGCGGCGGCCGCCAGAGACAACAGTTTCACGCAATATCCTTTCAAAGGTTTGCGAAGCCACAAAACGTCAGCTTCCATAGCCACAGCTAGCCGCGTAAAGCATTGACAACACAGGGCCCGAAGTCTGGCCATCTCGGCGCACAGGATAGGACCAAGGTCTGTGCCGCACCTCTGGCCTGCCAGAATGTGATCTGGCAAAGCACGCCGCCCACCAAAGCCACTATTGGGCAGAAGGCTGATCCCCGCCGCGTCGAAATACACGCAGCTGCAAGATTTTCTTGATACAGATCAAACTCTGACATTGCCCTGCCCCAAGGCTCAATCTAGATACGTCTTGTAATCCGGCATGGTCATCCCATGCGCGGGCAAGAATGCAACGACAACGGGAGACGCCAATGGCCGACGCAGCCATCCATGGCCACGACCATGAGACGCGCGGGTTCTTCACCCGCTGGTTCATGTCAACGAACCATAAGGATATCGGGATCCTCTATCTGTTCACCTCGGGCCTCGTTGGCCTGATTTCGGTGATTTTCACGGTTTACATGCGGCTTGAGCTGATGGAGCCGGGTGTGCAGTACATGTGCATGGAGGGGATGCGCTTTGTCGCAGACGCCGCCCGTGAATGTACCCCCAACGGCCACGTCTGGAACGCGACCGTCACCGCGCACGGCATCCTGATGATGTTCTTCGTGGTGATTCCGGCGCTGTTCGGCGGTTTCGGCAACTACTTCATGCCGCTGCAGATCGGCGCGCCGGATATGGCGTTCCCGCGGATGAACAACCTGTCTTACTGGATGTATGTGGCGGGCACCTCGCTGGCCGTGGCATCGCTGTTCGCGCCGGGTGGTGAAGACCAGTTGGGCGCAGGCGTGGGCTGGGTGCTTTACCCGCCGCTGTCGACGCGTGAGAGCGGCTATTCGATGGACCTCGCGATTTTCGCAGTCCACTTGTCGGGTGCCTCGTCCATCCTCGGTGCGATCAACATGATCACCACCTTCCTGAACATGCGCACGCCGGGCATGACCCTGCACAAAGTGCCGCTGTTCGGCTGGTCGATCTTCGTCACCGCCTGGCTGATCCTGCTGAGCTTGCCGGTTCTGGCCGGTGCGATCACCATGCTGCTGACCGACCGCAACTTCGGGACCACGTTCTTTGATCCCTCGGGCGGAGGCGACCCGATCCTGTATCAACACATCCTGTGGTTCTTCGGCCACCCGGAAGTGTATATCATCGTGATCCCGGCCTTCGGTATCATCAGCCAGGTGATCTCGACCTTCTCGCGCAAACCGATCTTCGGTTACCTGCCGATGGTTTACGCAATGGTCGCCATCGGCGTGCTGGGCTTTGTCGTGTGGGCGCACCACATGTACACCGTCGGTATGTCGCTGAGCCAGCAAAGCTACTTCATGCTGGCCACCATGGTCATCGCGGTGCCGACCGGCATCAAGATCTTCAGTTGGATCGCCACCATGTGGGGCGGCTCGATCGAGATGAAAACCCCGATGCTCTGGGCGTTCGGCTTCCTGTTCCTGTTCACCGTCGGTGGCGTGACCGGGATCGTTCTCAGCCAAGCCCCAGTGGACCGCGCCTATCACGACACCTACTACGTCATCGCGCACTTCCACTACGTGATGTCGCTGGGCGCTGTGTTCGGGATCTTCGCCGGCATCTACTTCTGGTTCGGCAAGATGTCGGGCCGTCAGTACCCGGAATGGGCAGGCAAGCTGCACTTCTGGATGATGTTCATCGGTGCGAACGTCACCTTCTTCCCGCAGCACTTCCTGGGCCGTCAGGGGATGCCGCGCCGCTACATCGACTACCCCGAGGCTTATGCCTACTGGAACTACGTCTCGTCGATGGGGGCTTTCCTGTCCTTCGCCTCGTTCGTGTTCTTCATCGGTGTGGTGTTCTACAGCCTGCTGTGGGGCAAACGCGTGACCGAGAACAACTACTGGAACGAATACGCCGACACGCTGGAATGGACCCTGCCCTGCCCGCCGCCTGAGCACACGTTCGAGCAGCTGCCCAAGCAGAGCGATTGGGACCACAACCGCGGCCACTAAGCCACGGATGGAAATGAAAGAAGCCCCGCAGCGATGCGGGGCTTTTTGTTTTTGCGGTGACGATTTCTCACTGGATTTGGCAGGGCAACACCCTACATTCGCCCATGCTTTCCTACCCTGTTCTGGTTGTTCCCATGCCCTACGAATGGCTCCCCCCCTCTGGCGATGACACCCAACGCCTGCACCTTTGGCCCTACCGCTCACTCCCCCGGCGCGGCATGGTGTGGTTCATCGGCGGCACCGCTGCGCTGATCGCCCTGCCCTTGCTGGTGTTGATCGGCTCGCCGGTGTTGTGGGGCCTGCTGCCATTTCTGATCGCCGCCATCGCGGGTATCTGGTGGGCGCTGAACCGCAGCTACAAGGATGGCGAAATCCTGGAAGACCTGGCCCTAACGGAAACCCAGATCACCCTCACCCGCCACGGCCCCCGCGGCAAGGTGCAAACCTGGAAAGCCAACCCGCATTGGGTCCGCGTCAACCTGCACAAGACCAAAGGCCCGGTGCCCGACTATCTGACCCTGACCGGCAACAGCCGCGAGGTAGAGCTGGGCGCCTTCCTGCCGCCCGAAGACCGCGTCGCACTCGACATTGATCTGCGAAAGCGCCTTGCAGCCCTGCGCTAAGCGCCGCAATCTTGGGCCTTGCCAACCAAGGGGCCAGCCATGATCTACCGCTACACCATTCTCTATGTCGCCTCGGTGCCCGATACGCTGAACTTCTACCAAGCCGCCTTCGGCTTTGAGATCGGCTTTCTGCACGAAGGCGGCGACTATGGCGAATTGCTGACCGGCAGCACCAAGCTTGCGTTTTCCTCGCATGCCCTGATGGCCACCATTGGCAAAGAGGTCGCCACCACGCCCCCCGCCAAACCATCCTATGAACTGGCGTTCGAGACCGATGATGTCGCCGCCGCCCTTGCCCGCGCCGTTGCGGCCGGGGCAGAACCGGTCAAGCCGATCACCGAAATGCCGTGGGGGCAGACGCTCGCCTATGTGCGCGCGCCGGAAGGCACGCTGATCGAGATTTGCACCCCCGTCGGCTGATCCCCTGCCCGCCCCCAGCACCGCATCAAAGGCCGCGCAAGAATCATTGCGCGGTCAAACCGAGCGGCTAGCATAAGACGTTATTACGACTGACCTTACCCGATTTGATTTTTCACAGGCTGATTGTCGTGCCAAACCCAAGGCGCACCGCATCCCATAAGAACGGAGTTTTCTGATACGCAAACCGACCCAATCTTGTTTTCAGAATGCAGCGAAACAGGGTTAATGCGCTGAAACCACAACATATTGTGCAAAACGGCGTAGAAACGCCCTTTCAACACAAGTCCATCCCAGCTGGGAAAGAATTTTCAGACCTCACGCACGCCCCGACATTCCGTCATCACCGCACCCGAAGCCACATTTCTCGTCCTCAAATTCAACCGCGTTTTTAGCACCAGCAAGGATTTCCCATGGCACAGCCTCCCCGTCGTTTCCAACCCGCCCCCGGCATCACCGTTGATCTGGCAGGCTCCACCCTCAGCATCGTCGGCCGTGCCGAGGTTTGGGGGCCCGAAGCCAACGTGCAACGCGCCACGCAAATTCAGAACACCATCAACAACGCCTGGACCCTGCGCATTGGTGCGGTGGATTTCTCCTGCAACATCGTCGTCACCCACCGCGCCTCGGGCGATCCCGGTCGGGTGTTGCAGATCGAGATTTTGAACATGCCAGCACCGTCGAACGTGAAGATGGGTGATTCCGCCCGCCCGATGCAGTTGAACAACCGCGAGGCCGGTGCCTACACTTGGACCGCCGCCCATGAATTCGGCCATGTGCTTGGCCTGAACGACCGCTACGCCGAAACCGCCGAAAGTCGCGCCGCTGGCCAGAACGGCGGCCAGCGCTCGACCCCGGCGCATCCGGGCTATGAAACCAACCTGATGGGCGCAGTTGGCGGCACGCTCAGCCTGCAAAACGCGCTCGATCTTGCCAACGAAACCCAGCCGTCCGAATGGGGCATGGACGACGATGACGAGGTGCGCGCTTGGGTCAGCAACCACAACGCGTTGCAGATACAGGCCCTGAACGATGCCGTCCGCCTGCGCGGGCTGGAAATCCTGATGAACGGCTGGGTCAGCGACGACGATCTGCGCGCGATGGAGGGCTTGATGGGCGGTGTAAGCAACCCGATTGAGGCCCGAAATATCCGCGCCCGCATCGACCCCGTGCGGCTCAGCAACCTCGGCCAACGCACCCGCCTGCGGATCGCGATGGACAGGATGCCGCGTTAGCCCAGCTTCTGCTTGATCAGCGCGCCAACAGCCCCGAAATCCATCATGCCGGTGTATTTGGCTTTCAAGACAGCCATGACGCGGCCCATATCCTTGATGCTGGTGGCCCCCGCTTCGGCCACCGCCGCGGCAATGGCTGCGTCCAGCTCGGCCCCCGTCACCTGCTGCGGCAGGAATTCGTTGATCACCGCGATTTCGGCCAATTCCTTGGCCTCCAGCTCGGGGCGCGCGCCCGCGGCATAGGCTTTGGCGGATTCCTGACGTTGCTTTACCATCTTGCCCAGCAGCGCCAGAATGTCGTTCTCGCCGACCTCGCCACCCTCACCGCGGGCTGCGATCTCACGATCCTTGATGGCAGAAGAGATCATCCGCAGCGTCGACAGCCGATCAGCCTGCTTGGCCTTCATCGCCTCTTTCACCGCCGCCTGCACCCGCTCGCGCAACTCCATCTTCCGCACTCCTTTGAACTCTGCGCGACCATACACGCCCACCGCATTTGGCGCAACTCTGCCCTGAATGCGCAAACCGTTGATTTCCCGCCGAATTCCTTTTGCGCCAAACCCTTGACCCTGACCGCCCCTGCAACTAGTGTCCGCCAGATTTTGCCGCTGGGAGCCGCCGCCATGTCCACCTCCTCCGAATCTCGTCCCACCGCCTGTATCGCGCTTTCTGATGGCTCGGTATTCTACGGCCACGGCTTTGGCGCGGTGGGTGAGACGGTGGCGGAACTGGTGTTCAACACCGCGATGACCGGCTATCAGGAAATCATGACCGATCCGTCCTATGCAGGCCAGGTCGTGACCTTCACCTTCCCGCATATCGGCAATACCGGCGTGAACGTGGAAGATGACGAGACGGCGACCCCGGTTGCAGCAGGCATGGTGGTAAAATGGGACCCGACCGAGCCTTCCAACTGGCGGGCAACCTCCGATCTTCAGGCATGGCTGGCACAAAAGGGCCGCATCGGCATTGGTGGCATCGACACCCGCCGCCTGACCCGCGCCATCCGCCAGCAAGGCGCGCCGCATGTCGCTTTGGCCCATGATCCCGAGGGTAAGTTCGACGTTGGCGCACTGGTCGCGAAAGCCCGCGGCTGGAAGGGGCTTGTCGGCCTTGATCTGGCGAAAGACGTGTCTTGTGCGCAATCCTACCGTTGGGACGAACAGCTTTGGGCCTGGCCGGAAGGCTACACCAAGCGCGAAGGCGCTGGCCTGCGGGTTGTGGCCATTGACTATGGCGCCAAGCGCAACATCCTGCGCTGCCTCGCCTCGGCGGGTTGTGATGTGACCGTTCTGCCCGCAACCGCCACGGCCGAGGATGTGCTGGCGCTGAACCCCGAGGGCGTGTTCCTGTCGAACGGCCCCGGCGACCCGGCGGCGACGGGCAAATATGCCGTGCCGATGATTCAGGGCGTGCTGGCCAAAGACCTGCCGCTGTTCGGGATCTGCCTCGGCCATCAGATGCTTGCATTGGCCTTGGGCGCAACCACCGTCAAAATGAACCACGGCCACCATGGTGCCAACCATCCGGTGAAAGACGTGACCACTGGCAAGGTCGAGATCACCTCGATGAACCACGGCTTTACGGTAGACAGCCAGACGCTGCCGAAGGGTGTTTCGGAAACCCATGTGTCGCTGTTTGATGGCTCGAACTGCGGGATCGCGGTGGATGGCAAGCCGATCTTCTCGGTGCAGTATCACCCCGAGGCTTCGCCCGGCCCGCAAGACAGCTACTATCTGTTCGAGCGTTTTGCCGAAGCCATCCGCGCCCGCCGCGCCGCCTGAAATCGACCCATTCAGGTTTTTGTTAATCAGGCCTTAACTCCTTCGGCGCAATCTTTGCGGGTTGCCCGGAGAGATGATGTCTGTCAGCCCGCTGCGCCCGATTGAACGCTTTTTGCCCGGTGTGGTTGCGCCGCGTCTCGTTGCGTCGAAACCCACGCTGCAAACGCTGTCAGCAAAGCTGATGCAAGACGGCGTGGTTAAACCGCACGCGATGCTGCAAGCGATCGCGCAGCAGACGGATCGGCGTCGGCATCTGGTGGATCTGCTGCTGGCGCGCGGCGCATCCTCGGCAGAAATGCTGTATGATGCGATTGGCCGACATTGGGGGGTTGGGCATGTGGACCTGTCAGCGGCGCCACCCGATCCGCGGCTGACAGCTGCGGTTAATCCCGCTTCAGCCTTGCAAGACGGTTTGCTGCCCTGGCGCAAAGTTGGGCAGGCCACGGTGATTGTCACCGCCTACCCCGATCTGTTCCAACGCCATAGAAGCAGATTGCAAGATCAGTTTGGCCCCGTCGCAATGGCTGTGGCCCCGCTTGCCCATATCGAAAAAGCGCTGCTCGCCACGCATGGGGCCAGCCTCGCCCATGCCTCTGAAACCCGTGTGCCTGCCTCGGAAAGCTGCCGCGCCTATCATAGCACAACGCTGCAGCGCCCCGCACTGATGCTGGCTGCCATTTTGCTGGTTCTGGCCATACTGCAGCCGATGCTGACATTGACGGCGGTGTTCGGTATCGCCCTGCTGGCAATGTTTTCCCACAACATCATGAAGTTGATTGCGCTGATCCTGATGGCCCGATCCGGGCCAGAGCCGCAGATACCGCCCGTAATCGCCCAACTTCCGGTGGTGTCGGTGATGGTGGCGCTTTACCGTGAAAGCAACATCGCCGCCAAACTCACTGCACGGTTGGATCAGTTGGACTACCCCCGTGCACTGCTAGACATCCTGCTGGTGGTCGAAGAAGAAGAT
This sequence comes from Cypionkella sinensis, assembly GCF_042646385.1. NCBI lineage: Bacteria > Pseudomonadati > Pseudomonadota > Alphaproteobacteria > Rhodobacterales > Paracoccaceae > Cypionkella > Cypionkella sinensis. Next base: position 1,652,801 of record NZ_JBHRTO010000001.1, read on the forward strand.
CAGATGACCCGCAGCGCGCTGACAACCGCCAATTTGCCGGGGTGGATGCGCGTGGTCGTCGTGCCGGACGGCACCGTCAAGACCAAGCCGCGCGCCCTGAATTATGCGCTCGATCACTGCCGCGGCTCGATTGTGGGCATCTATGATGCCGAGGACGCGCCCGAGCCCGATCAGATTCGCAAAATCGTCGCCCGCTTTCATCAGCGCGGCCCTGAGGTGGTATGCCTGCAGGGCCAGTTGGATTATTATAACCCGCGCAGCAACTGGTTGGCGCGTTGCTTTACCATAGAATACGCCTCGTGGTTCCGCATGTTCCTGCCGGGGATTGAACGTATGGGGATGGCAATTCCGCTGGGTGGCACCACGTTGTTCTTTCGTCGCAAGGCTTTGGAAGAACTTGGCGGCTGGGACGCGCAGAATGTCACCGAAGATGCCGATCTAGGCTTGCGCTTGTTCCGTCACGGGTATCGAACAGAGTTGATCGACACCACCACGTTTGAAGAGGCAAACTGCCGCTCGTTCCCTTGGGTCAAGCAACGGTCGCGCTGGATCAAGGGCTATATGATGACCTGGATCACCCATATGCGACAGCCGCGCCTGTTGTGGCGCCAGCTTGGCGCGCGCTGCTTCATCGGCTTTCAGGTGCAGTTTCTGGGCTCGATACTGCAATCGCTGCTGGCACCCTTGATCTGGTCGTTGTGGCTGATTCCGTTTGGCTTCTGGCACCCTTTGCCTGAAGCAATTGGGGATGCTGCGTTCAACCTGCTGTATGTTTTGATGACAGCAACGGCGGTATTGTCGATCATTTTCGACATTGCCGGGATGCGCCGCACCAAACATCGGCTCAACCCGCTTTGGGCATTGACGCTGACATTGTATCACCCGCTGGCCACCCTCGCGGCTTACAAGGCGCTATGGGAATTGATGACGAAGCCCTTCTATTGGGACAAGACAAGCCACGGTCATTTCGACCTTTGATGTCTGGGACTTAGCGCGTCTTCAACTCGCCCGCATCGACGCGCAACCGGGTCTCGAACGCCTTCGAGATATGCGACTTCAGCGCCAGATAGGCAGCCTCGCCATCATGTGCCTCAATCGCGCGCACGATCTGATCATGCTCGGCCAGCGCCACTTCATCGCGCCCTGCAGCGGCAAATGTCGTCGTCGCCATCAACGCCATAGAGCGATGCACCAGATCAAGCTGCTGGACCAGAAAGCGATTGTGGCTGGCCAAGTGAATCAGGCGATGAAACCGCTTGTTGGCGCGGCTCAGCGCGCGGGGATCGCCGCCCAACAGCGCGCGATCATCCTCGACCATCCCGCGCAATACGCGAATTTCCTCATCCGACGCATGCCGCGCCGCCAGACGTGCCGCCAGACCCTCCAACTCGGTTCGGACGGTATAAAGCTCGGCCAATTGATTGTGATCCAACGAGGCGACGATCAGACTGCGGCCGTCCCGCGTCAACATGCCTTGGGTTTCAAGCCGTTGCAGCGCTTCGCGCACGGGGGTGCGAGAAACGCCAAGACGCTCGGCCAGTTCGGATTCGACCAAGCGATCACCCGGTTTGTGATTACCGGCCTCAATCGATTCCAGAATTAATGTATAAGCGTCCTTCTGCACGGCCCAAGCTCCTTGATGTCGTGCGACACTAAACGTCGGCGCGGCAGGATCAAGCGATTGCTGTGGGCGATGTGACAGGTTATCTCTGCGATATGGTAAAACAACAGTTCGAACACGTCACATCCTGGGTCTTTGATCTGGATAACACGCTTTATCCGCCGCAATTCCGGCTTTTCGATCAAATCGAAGTGCGGATGACCGCCTGGGTGATGAACAAATTGGGCGTCGGCAAAACCGAGGCCGACCGTCTGCGCCAACACTATTGGGACCGTTATGGCACCACTTTGGCCGGGTTGATGCGCGAGCATGACATAGACCCGGCTCCGTATCTGGAGGATGTGCATGACATTGATTTCACTGTGCTTCCCACCGATGCCGAACTGGCGGCCCGCATCCGCGCCCTACCCGGCCGCCGCATCGTCTACACCAATGCCTGCGCGCCTTACGCACATCGCGTGCTTGAGGCCCGCGGCCTGATCGGGTTGTTTGACGCGGTTTATGGGGTTGAACATGCGGGCTTCCGCCCCAAACCCGAACAGGCCGCGTTTGAATCGATTTTTGCGCAAGACAACATCAACCCGAAAACCGCGGCGATGTTCGAAGACGATCCGCGCAACCTGATGGCACCGCACGCCATGGGGATGAAAACGGTGCATGTGGCCCCCAAGACTTTGAAGGCCCGCCATATTCAGCACCACACGGATGATCTGGCTGCATTTCTGGCGCAATTGTCTTAAGGGTTTCTCGCGTCAATCGGCCCGGCAAATGCTGCGACATTGCACCGCGTCGCAGGGATACGCGCAAAGGCATATCTGTGACTCACAAAGCAAGAGGTTCAGATGGCCGCAAGCATCCGCATCCCCGTTCTAGGACACATCGCGCGTGACATTGGCCGCGACATAAATCTCGTCTTCTATGTTCTGACCATACTTGTCACGCTGATGGTTCTGGCAATCAAGACATGGGGTGTTGCTGCACTGGTTCTTACCTGTGTCGCCTTCGTGCCGGTGATGTTTGCTTTGCTGGTATGGATCACCATTCCGTAAATTGAGACGCTTTGCCGCTTCGCTTTGCACTCTTTCACGCGGTAAGCTGAGTGACACCCCGGGGGCGGCATGACACGAATTTCGACCGATGTTTTCATCTCTGGCGGTGGCGTGGCGGGGCTGACCGCGGCTGCCGCTTTCGGCAGTGCCGGCTTTTCGGTGATCTGCGCAGACCCGACACCCCCTGTCACCAAGGCAGACGACGACAACGCCGATCTGCGCACGACGGCCTTCTTGCAGCCCTCAGTCCCGGTGCTGGCCGCCGCTGGTTTGTGGCAACGCCTGCAGACTTTTGCGGCTCCCTTGCAGATCATGCGGATCATCGACGCGGGTGGCGAAGTGGCGAAACCGCGCATTATCAAAGACTTCAACGCCGCCGATCTGTCAGACTCGCCGTTTGGTTGGAACCTGCCAAACTGGCTGCTGCGGCGCGAAATGTTGGCGCGTCTGACCGAACTGCCGAATGTCACCTTCTTGCCCGGCGTGGCGACACGCGCTGTGTTCACCCGCGAGTCAGAGGCTTTGGTGACACTGTCGGATGGGCGCAAAGTGACGGCGAAACTGGTGATCGCTGCGGACGGGCGCGGCTCTATCATCCGGCAAGCCGTTGGAATTGATGTCAAAACCACGCGCTACGGCCAAAAGGCGCTGGCGTTCATGGTCACGCATCCAATTCCGCACGAAAACGTCTCTACGGAAATTCACCGCAGTGGCGGTCCGTTTACGTTGGTCCCGCTGCCCGACCGCGATGGCCTGCCCTGCTCGGCGGTGGTGTGGATGGAGGCTGGGCTCGAGGCGCAGCGACTGGCCGCCATGCCAGCCGAGGATTTTGAGGCCGCGATCAACGCACGCTCGTGTCAGATTCTGGGGCCGCTTACACTGGTGTCGCGCCGCACGGTTTGGCCGATCATCAGCCAGATTGCCGCGCGAATGTCAGCCGAACGTGTGGCGCTGATTGCCGAGGCGGCGCATGTGGTGCCGCCGATTGGGGCGCAGGGTTTGAATATGAGTCTGGCCGATCTTGCCGTGCTGCTGGAAGTGGCGCAGGCTGACCCGGCCAATATTGGCAACGCGGCGATGCTGGCCACCTACAACCGGCGCCGACATTTCGAGGTCCAGACAAGGGTGACAGGCATTGATGCGCTGAACCGTGCCTCGATGGTTGAGGGGCAACTCTTGCGCGATCTGCGCGCAGGGGCACTAAACGCGTTCTATTCAGTGGCCCCTGTGCGCAAAACGCTGATGAAAGCCGGTCTTGGCCTGCGCTAACGGCTGTTGAACTTCCCCTTCAATGCATCGGCAAAGGCGCTGGAACTGGTTGCCGATCCGGCGGATGCGGGCAAAGGCTTGCCGCGCGGCGGTTGAGAGGGGCGATCATTCTGACGCTCACGCACCTGCGCACGCGCTTCGCTGCTGTCAGATTTCATCGTCAGGCCGATGCGCTTGCGGGCAACATCAACCTCGACTACCCGCACCTTTACAACATCGCCGGCCTTGACCACCTCATGCGGGTCTTTGACGAATTTGTCGGCCAGTTGGCTGACATGCACCAGACCATCCTGATGCACGCCAATATCCACAAACGCGCCAAAGGCCGCCACGTTGGTGACGGTGCCTTCCAGCATCATGCCGGGTTTGAGGTCTTTGATATCCTCGACCCCATCGGCAAACGTTGCCGTCTTGAAGCTGGGGCGTGGATCACGACCGGGCTTTTCCAACTCGGCCAGAATATCTTTCACCGTTGGCAAACCGAATTTGGCATCGACAAAGCTGCGGGGGTCCAACCCTTTCAGCGCCGCCGGGTCGGCCATCAGCGCGCGAATATCACGCCCGCAGGCGGCGATGATTTTGCGTGCCACATCATAGGCTTCCGGGTGCACCGAGCTTGCGTCCAGCGGCTCTTTGCCACCGGAGATCCGCAAGAAGCCTGCCGCCTGTTCAAAGGCTTTCGGCCCCAGACGGGCGACTTTCAGCAACTCGCGCCGGGTCGCGAACGGGCCATTGGCATCACGGTGGCTTACAATCGCTTCGGCCAAACCGGGGCCGACACCTGAAACGCGCGCCAGCAGCGGGGCCGAGGCGGTGTTCAGATCAACCCCAACCGCGTTCACCGCGTCTTCCACCACAGCCTCGAGGCTGCGGCCCAAGCGGTGCTGGTCGACGTCGTGCTGATATTGGCCGACGCCAATCGCCTTCGGCTCGATCTTGACCAGTTCAGCCAGGGGGTCTTGCAGCCGCCGCGCGATCGAAACAGCGCCACGCAGCGAGACATCCAGCCCAGGAAACTCTTTCGCCGCCAGTTCGCTGGCCGAATAAACCGAGGCCCCGGCCTCGGACACGATGACCTTCACCGGCTTTTCCGCTCCCGGCAAAACCGCCAGCAAATCGGCCACCATCTTTTCAGTCTCGCGGCTGGCGGTGCCGTTGCCAATCGAGATCAGCTTGACGCCGTGCTTGGCGATCAGTTGTGCCAGCGCCACCTGCGCGCCGCGCAGGTCGTTCTTTGGCTGGAACGGGTAAACGGTGTCAGTGGCCAGAACCTTGCCTGTGGCATCGACGACCGCGACTTTCACACCTGTCCGAATACCCGGATCAAGGCCCATTGTGGCTTTGCCGCCCGCCGGGGCTGCCAGCAGCAAATCTTTGAGATTGCGCGCAAAAACCGCAATCGCCTCCGCCTCTGCCCTCTCGCGCAGCTCTGTCATCAGATCAAGCGTCAGCGAGGTTTTCAGCTTGACGCGCCACGCCCAGGCGGCCGCTTCGCGCAACCAGGCATCGCCCAAGCCACGGCCCGAGACGTTCAGCGACGCCGCACAGGCGCGTTCGGCAGGGCTGTCACCCTTGGGCGCATCGGCATCAATCGCGAGGTCAACAGTCAGAAATCCCTCGTTCTGGCCGCGCAGCATCGCCAGCACCCGGTGGCTAGGCGCGCTATGCCAAGGCTCGTCATGCGCGAAATAGTCGGAGAATTTGGCGCCCTCTGCCTCTTTCCCCGGCACAGCCTTGGCAGACAGCCGCCCAACCTGCTTCATGTGCCCGCGCAGGCGGCCCAGTAGGGTTGCATCCTCGGACAAGCCTTCGGCGATAATGTCGCGCGCGCCTTCGAGGGCAGATTTTGCATCGAGCACGGCCTCGCTGACGTAACCCTTCGCAAGCAGCGCCGGGTCGGCCGCACGATCCGACAGAATCGCCTCGGCCAAGGGCCCCAAGCCATTTTCCCGCGCAATCATCGCGCGTGTGCGGCGTTTGGGTTTGTAGGGCAGATAAATGTCTTCCAGTTCGGCCTTGGTGGTGGCCTTGGCCAAGGCTGCCGACAGCGCATCGGTCAGCTCACCCTGATCGGAAATTGATCCCAGAATCGCCAGCCGACGCGCTTCAAACTCGCGCAGATAGACCAGACGTTCGGCCAGATTGCGTAACTGGGTGTCGTCCAAGCCCCCCGTCACCTCTTTGCGGTAACGCGCGATGAAGGGCACCGTCGCGCCTTCGTCCAGCAGCATGATCGCCGAGGCCACCTGCGCCGCAGTCGCGCCAATTTCTGCTGCGATTACAAGGGGGATACGGCGATTTGCGTCTGCGGTCATGGCTTGGTCCTTCACTGGGAAGGCCGACCATACAACCCCGGGCTGGCAAGGCCAAGGCCCACTGCACGCTGTGTTCGGGTCGCCAAATCAACGAAAGGTGAAGGGTGGTACCACCTCCCCGGCTCGAACGGGGGACCCCTAGATCCACAATCTAGTGCTCTAACCAACTGAGCTAAGGCGGCACGCAAGCGGGGATTTAACGCCCAGTTCGCGGGATTGCAAGGGCAGGATTGCCAAAGATTACGCCTGTTGTTACGCCATGGCAAAGAAAAAGGAGCCTACCATGGGGATCGACAAGCAAAGCGACATCGCTGCCAATATCCAGATCGGTCCGACCGAATTGGGCATGGTGCGAATCTATATCGAAGCCGATGGCGGCATCGAGCTTCCACTCGATTTCGACGCTGATGAAGCCGAGGAAATCGCCGAGGAATTGCTGTCTGCCGCCGAGGCTGCGCGGGCGATTGCGGGTGGCGCTAAACCAAAGAAAAAGCGTTGAAATTTGGATCACGCAGGCCTTGCAGCCGCAAGGCGGCGTGACGCGCGAACTTCTGCAGCATGACCTTGCGCCGCGAAGGCGCCAAAGGCGTGTCCGGCCCCATCCGCAAAATCGCCGCGTCATAGGCATCGGCGATGATCACACCCGAAGCCTCGGGCAGCAGCGGAATTGGAAAATCGCCATCAACGGCCCAGAAAAACCGATCACACCATTCCAGATAACCGCGCCATTTCTGATCGGTCATATAGTCGGCGCGGCTGGATTTGCATTCGATGATCCAGATTTCGCCCTTAGGCCCCAAGGCCATCACATCGACGCGCAAACCGGGGGTGGGCACCAATTCCTCAACCGTGACGAAATCAAGCTGCCGCAGGGCGCGGCAGACACCGCGGGCGAGGCGTTGTCCCGGCATTGGGGGTAAGAGGGCTTCCGTTTCCATACCAAAAATATGAACTAAAGGTGAACACTCGGCAAGCCCCTTGCCGCGCCATCCTGCGCCCCTTGCTATCAACACTCGCCGCGCCTACATTCAGCCTTGGCGGGTTCTGCTCTTCTCGTGAATGGCCCTTTTCCAGTGGCCGATAAGCATCTCCGAGGGAGCTGGCTCTGGCAAGATCCTGGTCTTGCTACCTGGCGACCAACCTGAACACTCAGGCTCTCGGGAAATTCACGCCGTCACGGCCGCTGCGGGCCCGCCACCTACTCCAGCGCATGAAAAAGGGGACAGCGTGCTGTCCCCTTTTCCGCATTTTAGGCTTTGATCAGAAGCCGTAAACCAGCGAAACGCCCAGTTTGTTATCCGAACGGATCGCGCGGCTGTCGTTGTACTCGGTCAGATAGCTGACGCGGGTCGAGAACGCGTCCGTGACCTTGAAGTTCACGCCGAGATCGTTGCCGATGCGCAGCGCGGTGTCCGATTTCACGATATCGGTGTCCATGCTGGCGAACACGGTGTCGCTGATCTTGTAGAAGAAGCGCGACGACACGATGCCTGCGGTTTCGGTGGTGCTGTTGTCGTCACCGAACTCAAGGTAGCTGATACCCACACCCGCCTGCATCCGCCAAGCGACCGTATCGGTGTTCACGATGCGATAACCCGGACCGAAACCAAGGAACGCATCCTTTGCAATCGACGTTGCGGGGTCGTTATCCACGGTTGCCACATTGGCCAAGCCGTTGGTGTTCACACGGCCCAGAACAAAGCCGTAAAAACGGTCGTTGAAGTAGTAGTTGGCGTCATAGACCGCCGAGATATCCTCTTTTTCCTTCACGTTGTCCTGTTCCGAATAGTCCAGAAGGAAGCTGAGGGTTTGGACCATGGGGCCCTGCGCATAGCGCAGACGTGCACCGGCCGAGAAATCTTGCGATTCGTTGTTGCCGGTTTTGCCGCTGTAACCCAACGATGCCGAGCCTGACATGCCCTGACGTGCGTCGGGGTTGCCAAACCGCAGCTCATCATTGCCGCGCGCCATGTCGCGATTGGCCTTAATGGTCAGGTCATCAATTTGATCGTCCACCGCAGACGACCCCAGCAGCGTGGTCTGTGCCACAGCAGGCAGCGACCCTACAGCCAGAGCGAATGCGGATACTGCCGCGATACGAGTTACGTTCTTCATGATCGGTCCTTTCAACATCTATCCCTGCGCCGAATGTTTCCGGCGTCTGGGAGGCAGATGTTGCATCAAGCGGTTCCAATCAAGGGTGGATACCAACCAAATGAAATCACATCATATTTCCGCCGAAACCCTCAAAAATCAGGCAAATTTCTGCGCAAATCCTGTAACAATCCCGATATGTCAAAATTGTGAAGGAACCAGCAACAGCGGCGGGGTGAACTGGGCCAAGCGCCGAATATCCGGGACTTTCTGGTCGACGACATTTCGGCGGAACCAAGCCACTGTTGCGTATTTGCCGCAATATTGCCAGCCACAGGCCGTGATCAGCGGCGAAATGCGCTGTGCAAGCGGATTTGCCCGCGGTGTTGATCGTGACCGCCGAGATTAAAGCCAACCACAGGTTTTGCGGCCACGATGCGCCTTCACGGCCTATTGCGCGGCAGGCACAAACACCATCTCGCGCCCCGCGCCGGACAGTGTCAACTGCTCTGGGGTTTCGGACGCCCGGTCGATGCCTTGCAGGGCCTGAAAATACGCGGCCTCGCCCTTGATCTGCAAACAGGCCATGCGCGTGGCACCAATCATGCCAAGTCTGAACGTATCGCCTTGGCGCGTCACATCGGCAAAATAGCGGTTGCAAGGGGCTTGCCCGGTGACGCGGCCCTGTTCGGCCAAGCTCAGCGTCGCGGTATAATCCACCGCCGCGCCGTCGATGGATGCAAGCACCCATTCGGTGTTTGCCTTGCCGGTTTCCACGCAAGCCGCCAACATCAGCGCCGCCATCCAGATATGTTTCATCCGACCATCCTTTCACAAACCACAATGCTTTGACGTATCGCGCAGCGGTATCCTTGGAGGCCGATGATCAAAAACCTTGGGCAGCCCGATCAGAACGCCTCGGGCTTGGCCTCGCGCGCCATATGGTCCAGCACCGCGTTGACGAATTTGGATTCCTTGCCCTCGGGGAAAAACGCCTTCGCCACATCGACATATTCGTTGATCGCCACCTTCGGCGGCGTCACCATCTGGGTCAACTCGGCTCCAGCCGCGCGGAACAAGGCGCGGATCACTGGATCAATCCGATCAATCGGCCATTTCGCCACCAAAGCCCGGTCGGTCATCTGGTCGATCATCGCCTGATAGTTCACCGCATGGTCGACGACGGCGCGGAAATGATCCACATCGCCCTCGGCCATTTCATCGCCGTCATAAATCGCCCCGAAGCGATGGGTTTCAAACTCGCGTCGGATCGACTCAACAGTCTGCCCCGAGGCCTCCATCTGAAACAACGCCTGCACGGCATAAAGCCGGGCGGCTGATTTCATCTGCTTCTTGTCAGGCTTAGTCATGGTCGAAAACCGATCCCCTTGGTGTCGGTCGCCCATTTGCGCGATAAGGCGATCAGGTGCAAGGCCGCAGCCGCTGCCCCGCCGCCTTTGTTTTGCCCCGAGACCTCGGCACGCACCTCGGCCTGGGCGCGGTTTTCCACCGTCAGGATGCCGTTGCCAATCGCAGCGCCTTGCAGGCCCAGCATGGTGATCGCACGGCTACTGTCATTGCAGACCGTATCGTAATGCGTGGTTTCGCCCCGGATCACACAGCCCAACGCGACATAGCCATCAAATTTTGCCATGCGTTCCGCCAAGGCAATCGCCGTTGGCACTTCCAAAGCCCCCGGCACTTCGATGATCTCGGCGGTTGCCCCGCACGCCGCAGCCACGCCCTGCGCGCCTGCCACCAACTGATCGGTGATGTCCTTATAATAAGGTGCCACCACGATCAGCAGTTTGACCGGAGCCTTAAACGTCGGCAGCGGAAGCGTGTAATGGGTTTCATTGGCAGCCATGATCTACTCCGTAATCGCGCGGGTGCCGACAATCGACAACCCATAGGCATCCAGACCCACCACTTTCGGAGCCTTGGAGTTCGTCACCAGGGTAATCGCGCTAAGCCCCAGCGCCGAAAGAATCTGCGCGCCCAAACCATACTGCCGCAGGGTCTGCGGCGAGGCTTCACCCGGCTCTACCTTCATCGAGGTGTCGCGCAGCAGCACAATCGCGCCGCGACCTTCGGCGGCAATCACCCGCATCGCGCCTTGCAAATCGCCAACGTGATCGTCGCCGATGCCCAGCACATCCTCCAAGGCGTTCAGCGTATGCACCCGCGTCAGAACCGGCGCATCGCCGGACAGATCACCCTTGGTCAGCACAATATGCTCGTCCCCATGGGTTTCATCCGCGAAAATCCGCATCAACCAATCGCCGCCGTGCAGCGAATGCACCCGCTTGACCGAGCGTTCCTTGATCAGATTGTCATGCCGCCGCCGATAGGCGATCAAATCAGAAATCGTGCCGATTTTCAGACTGTGCTTCTGCGCAAAGGCCACCAGATCGGGCAAACGCGCCATGGTGCCGTCATCCTTCATGATCTCACAGATCACACCCGAAGGATTCAGCCCGGCAAGTCGCGAGATATCCGTCGCAGCCTCGGTATGCCCAGCGCGCACCAGCACGCCGCCATCACGGGCGCGCAGCGGGAAAACATGCCCGGGCGTCGCAAGATCGGTCGGCACAGTTTTCGGATCAATCGCCACCGCAATGGTGATCGCGCGATCCTTGGCTGAAATCCCGGTTTCCACACCTTCACGCGCCTCAATCGAGACCGTGAACGCTGTCTCATGCCGACTGGAATTGCGCGAGGCCATCAACGGCAGGCCCAGCGCATCAATCCGCGCGCCGGTCATAGTCAGACAGATCAGCCCGCGGCCATGCGTCGCCATGAAATTCACCGCCTCGGGCGTGGCCATTTCCGCCGGGATCACCAGATCGCCTTCATTCTCGCGGTCTTCGTGATCGACCAGAATGAACATCCGGCCATTGCGGGCGTCTTCGATAATCTCCTCAACCGAAGAAATCGCGTCTGAATATTCGGTGCGTGTGGTCATGATCTGGGTTCCTGCAACTCTCTGGTTCCGCATACCGCCAAAGGGCTGCAAAAGCCAGAGCCGCGCAGCGGCGGTTTGCCGAACAGAACCTGTGCGAAACCTTGGGGCTTGGGGATCTCAGGGGTTCGGAAAAAATCGCTCGGCAGGCAGATAGCCCGCCAAACGGCCAGCAGCACACCAATCGCGTTCCAACGCCATATCGCCCACCAACAGCACCCGGTCCCCCGGCACCTTGCCCAAAGCCACGCGGATCACCGCGCGCGCTTCGGCAAATTTCGCCAAGGCAAATGGCGCTGGATGGGCCGCATCGATTTGCGGGTTCACGATGATGGCTTGCGGCGACAGCGGAGCCACCGCCAGCGCGATCCGCGTGCAATTCATCGCGTCCAGCTTTTCGATCCGATCCTGCGGCAGCACTGTCTGTCCGCGCGTCAGCCGCAAAGCGTTGGAGGAAAACAGAAACGCGATCAGATCATGCCCCGTCGCCGCCCGCACCGAGGCATAGGTCCTGTAATCCAGCCCCAAATCGCGCGCCCGCTTCACCCGCAGCCGCACCACCTCAATCGGCAGCGTGGGCAAAAGCCGCGCGCGTGCCGCACGCCAGCAATGCGCCCGCCAAGCCACCCCCGGCTGCACCGAAGGCCCGCCGTTATGGCCGATCTGGCTCATTCCCACTCGCGCAGCCGGGCGACATAGCGGGCCATGGTATCAACTTCGAGGTTCACTTTGTCGCCCAGCTTGACCTCTCCCCAAGTCGTCACCGCCTGCGTATGCGGGATGAAATTGATGCCAAAGTCGCAACCATCAACCTCATTCACCGTCAAAGACGTGCCGTTCAGCGCAACCGAGCCTTTCGAGGCGATGAATTTCGCCAAAGCCTCTGGCGCACGAAACGTCACCCGCACGGATTCACCCTCGGGCACAATCCGCACCACCTCGGCCACACCGTCAACATGGCCCGAGACGATATGCCCACCCAATTCGTCGCCCACCTTTAGCGCTCGCTCAAGGTTCAGCCGCTTGCCAACCTTCCAGCCCGCGAGATTGGTTTTTGATACCGATTCCGCCGAAATCTGCACATCAAACCAGTTGCGCGGGCTGGTGCCCAGCGCGATCACGGTCAGGCAAACGCCTTCGCAGGCAATCGAGGCGCCAATATCGACATGGGCAACATCGTAAACCGTGCCAATCCGCGCCCGCAGATCGCCGCGCTGCTCCAGTTCCAGCACTTCGCCCATGTCGGTAACAATTCCGGTAAACATGGCTCACCCCCTGTGTTTCGCGGCAAAGCTACTTGCTGCACGGGGCTAGTGCAATCGCCTCAAATTCGCCGCTGTTCTGGTGTTAAGCTGCGCCAAGCCGATGTTTCCCCTTTTCTTGCAGGGTGTTTCTGGCGCATTCAGACGAGAAAACATGCGAGTATAATGTCAGGTTCAGGTCAAGATCGCCGCTTTTTGTTTTTGCAGGGCCCGCATGGCCCGTTTTTTCATCGCTTGGGCAAAATGTTGTCTGCGGCGGGCGCAGAAGTCTGGCGTGTCGGCTTCAATCGCGGCGATCGGGCGTTCTGGCCGACCGAGGCCAGCTACATTCCGTTCAAAGGCACCTTGCAAGACTGGCCCTTGGCGTTTCGGACGGTGATCGAGCAAAAGCAAATCACCGATATCGTGCTGTATGGCGACACTCGCCCGATCCACGCCACCGCCGTTGCTGCCGCCCGTGCGGCGGGCATCACTGTGCATGTGTTCGAGGAAGGCTATCTGCGGCCCTATTGGATCAGTTACGAACGTGGCGGCTCAAACGGCAATTCGCGCCTGATGCAGATGTCGGTGCCCCAGATGCAAAAGGCGCTGCAAGCGCTGGACATGCAGCTTCCCGATGCACCGGCGCGCTGGGGCGACATGCGCCAACACATGTTTTGGGGCGCGCTTTATCATTGGTTCGTAATGAGCGGATTCTGGGATTATCGCAATTTTAGACCGCATCGCGCCCTAAGTGTGGGGCAGGAATTCTGGCTTTATGTCAAACGCCTTGTCCTGCTGCCCGTGCATCGGTGGGAGCGTATTGCCGCCACCCTGCGCATCAAGCATGGCGGATTTCCCTATCATCTGGTGCTGCTGCAACTGGAACATGACGCGAGTTTCCAAATGCACTCACCCTTCAAGACCATGACAGAGTTTCTGGCCGTCGTGCTGGAAGGCTTTGCCAAGGGGGCAGCCCCGCATCATCACATCGTTTTTAAAGCGCACCCGCTTGAAGACGGTCGTGTGCCGGTAGCGCGTGAAATCAAACGTCTGGCAGCACAGCACGGCGTTTCGTCGCGGGTGCATTTCGTGAGGGGCGGCAAATTGGCAGCGCTGTTGAACCACGCCCGCTCTGCCGTGACGGTCAACTCCACCGCAGCACAGCAGGTGCTTTGGCGCGGTCTGCCGCTGAAAACCTTTGGCGCTGCGGTCTATGCCAAGCCGGAATTCGTCTCGACCCAAAGCCTGAAAGACTTCTTCACTCTGCCCACACGCCCCGACAGCCGCGCTTATCGCGATTATCGCCATTATCTGCTGGAAACCAGCCAAGTGCCCGGCGGCTTCTACAGTTCGCGTGGGCGGCGTGAATTGCTACGACAGGTGGTAGATATGATGCTGCAAGCAGAAGATCCTTACGATGCGCTCACCTCTGGCAAAGCGGCACCACGGCAACAGTTGCACGTCGTAAAGTGAACAATAAAACCAAGACTGGCATTTTGTTTCGTCTTTCTGTAGGTTTACAGGCAAAACTTGAGGCAAATCCAGTTAAAGGAGCCCGGGCAGTGAAAATTACCGGATCAAGGGGGGCGAAGGCCCTTGCCCTTGTGGCACTTGTCAGTGCGGTTGGGGCCTGTGGCCTGCCGCGCTCGGGGCCCAACAAGGCAGAAATCTTCAAGGGCTCGGTCCTGAAGCAGGGCGACGCCTTTATCGTCACGGTGAACTCTCGGGTCACGCGCGCCACCGCGGTGACGCCGGCACTTGGGTTCAGCTCGGCATTCCGCAACGCGGGGGTGGTCGGATCTGATGTGATCTCGCCCGGCGATGTGTTGGGGCTGACGATCTATGAAAACGTCAAGGATGATCCGCTGCTCGGCAACACCGGTCAGCGCGTGTCGGCATTGACCGAAATTCAGGTCGATGGCGCGGGCTATATCTTTGTGCCCTATGCTGGCAAGATCAAGGCGGCGGGCCAATCGCCCGATGGCCTGCGCAACATCATCACCAAGAAACTCGACACCCAAACGCCCGATCCGCAAATCTCGGTTCAGCGTCTGGCGGGCGATGGTTCGACCGTGTCGGTCTCCGGTTTTGCCGGGGCCAACGGCGTGTTCCCGATTGAACGCCCCACTCGCACCCTGTCGGCCATGCTGTCGAAAGCGGGCGGCGTCACGATCGAACCGGCTGTGGCTATCGTGCGTGTCACGCGCGGCGGTAAAACCGGCTCGATCTGGTTGGAAGACCTGTATTCCAACCCGGCGTTGGACATCGCCCTGCGGCCGGGTGACAAGATCACGGTGGAAAAAGACACCCGTTCCTTCGTCGCCATGGGGGCCACCGGGTCGCAAACCAAGGTTCCGTTCGAAACGCAAACCCTGTCGGCGATTGAGGCTTTGGCCACGGTTGGCGGCCTGAACACCGGCACCGCCGACCCAACCGGCGTGTTCGTGTTCCGCAATGAACCTGCCGAGGTTGCCAATGCCGTGTTGGGCCGCCGCGACCTGAAGGGCGATCAGCGCATGGTCTATGTGCTTGATTTGACACAGCCGACGGGGATGTTTGAGGCGCGTGACTTCCTGATCCGCGATGGCGACACCGTCTATGTCACCGAAGCGCCGTTCGTGCAGTGGCAGAAAACCTTGTCGGCGATCTCGGGTTCGACCAATGCGGCCAACAACATTGCCACCACGGGGCAATGAGGCGGATTTGACCGGCCCCAAACCTGATAACCAAGCCGCCGGGACGATTCCCCGGCGGCTTTTTTACTACAACGCCGGGTTTCTGCGCCAACCGCATCTGCGCCGAATGCTGGCCCTTGCCGGACACGAATTGCGCCTTGGCCTGCCCGGACCGGAAGATGGCGTGGTGGTCTGGGGCCGCTCGCCCTACGCGCGGCGCGGCGAGGCGATTGCCGCGCGCTACAACGTGCCACTGGTGCGGATCGAGGATGCCTTTCTGCGTTCGGTGCGCCCCGGTCGTATGGGCGATGCGGCCTTGGGGTTACTGATTGACGGGCTTGGCATGCATTTCGACAGCGCCGCACCTTCCTCACTCGAAAGGATTCTTGCAACTCATCCCTTGGACGATTCGAACCTTTTGATGCGCGCGCGCGACGGAATTTCTCGGATTCAGTCGCTCGACTTGTCAAAATACAACCTTCACCTGAACACCGCTCCTATGCCTGCCCCCGGATATGTGCTGGTGCTAGATCAGACGGCAGGAGATGCCTCTATCCGCCATTCCGGGGCCAGCGCCGCACGTTTTGCCGAAATGCTGGCCACGGCACAGGCCGAACATCCCACCGCGCGCATCGTCATCAAGACCCACCCCGAGACTCAGCTGGGCTTGCGGCGTGGCCACTTTACCCCGAACGACCAATCGGATCGCGTCAGTATGCTGAGCGCCCCAGTCTCGCCCTGGGCCCTGCTGCAAGGCGCGATTGCGGTCTACACCGTCTCATCGCAAATGGGTTTCGAGGCCATTCTGGCTGGCCACCGCCCCCGCATCTTTGGCCAGCCGTTCTATGCCGGTTGGGGTCTGACCTTGGATGCGTTTCCGGTCGACCGCAGGCGGCGCACTTTAACCAAAGCACAGCTTTTCGCCGCCGCCATGATCCTCGCGCCGACGTGGGTCGATCCCTGCCGCAATCGCCTGTGCAGCTTTGAAGAGGCCGTTGATCAGCTTGAGGCCGAGACACGCGCCTTTCGCGAAGATCGGTTCGGGCACGTGGCCATGGGGATGCGGGTGTGGAAGCGCGGGCGACTGCAGGCGGTGTTTGGCCGCGAAAAGCCTTTGATCTTTCGGGATAATCTGCCGCAGGCCGTCAGCACCGCCTGCACAAAGCGACGCGGTTTGCTGATGTGGGCCGGCAAGACACCCGAACATATGCCCGAAGATCTGACTATTCGCCGGGTTGAAGATGGCTTTCTGCGCTCGCGCGGGCTTGGGGCAGAACTGGTGCCGCCGCTGTCTTTGGTCACGGATGATCTGGGGATTTACTACGATCCTACCCGCGAAAGCCGTCTTGAGCGATTGATCCAAACGCCACTGCCGCCCGACGCCCAACGGCGCGCTGAAAAGCTGGTGGCGAGCCTGATCGCCGCCCGTCTGTCAAAATACAACCTCTCGGGCCGACTGCCGGAATTGCCCGACGGCCCCCGCGTGTTGGTTCCCGGCCAGGTCGAAGATGATGCCTCCATACGCCTCGGCGCGGGAGCGATCTGCACCAATATGGCGCTGCTGCAAGCCGCACGCTCGGCCTATCCCGACGCCACGCTGATCTACAAGCCGCATCCCGATGTCGAAGCAGGCCTGCGCCCCGGTGCAATCCCCGATCATGTGCTGCAGGGATTGGCCGATGTTGTCGCGCATCACGCCGATCCGATCCAACTGATCGAGGTTTGTGACACCGTCGTTACCATGACATCGCTGTTGGGATTTGAGGCTTTGCTGCGTGGCAAGCGGGTCATCTGCCTCGGCGCGCCGTTCTATGCCGGGTGGGGCTTGACGCAAGACCTCGGCCCCGTCCCTTTGCGCCGCAAACAGGCCCCTGACGGCCATCCCCTGCCGCGCCCGTCGCTGCTGGCTTTGGCGCACGCCGTCCTGATCGCCTATCCGCGCTACTACGATCCTGTCAGCCGCAAACCCTGCCCACCCGAAACCGTGCTACACCGTCTCGCCACGGGCACCGAAGCCGCAACCGGGCTGCCCTTGCGCCTTCTGGCCAAGCTGCAGGGCCGATTTGCCACCTATGCGCGGTTCTGGCGCTAAGGCGCGAACCAGCAACGTATTAACCACGAACGTCAGTAGATATAGCGAATCTGTTCGGTCCAATACCGCTCCATCCGCTTCAGCGACTGGTTCATGTTTTCCATGTTGCTGGCATCCACCATGCCGCGTTTGGCCAAACCTTCAGCGTGGCGCTGGAACAGATCGGTCAGCATCCCGCGCACCTTGCGGCCCTTTTCGGTCAACCGCACCCGCACCGAGCGGCGGTCAATTTCCGATCGCTGATGGTGCATATAGCCCAATTCCACCAGCTTTTTCAGGTTATACGACACGTTCGAGCCCTGATAGTAGCCGCGCGATTTCAACTCGCCCGCCGTTACCTCGTTCTCGCCGATGTTGAACAGCAGCAGCGCCTGCACCGAGTTGATCTCAAGGATCGCCACGCGTTCAAACTCATCCTTGATCACATCCAGCAGCAATCGATGCAGCCGTTCCAGTAAAGCCAGATTATCCAGATATCCCGCCATCAACAGCTTTTGCGAGCCGTCAAGCAGGGGGTCATGCAATGTCATCTCTTAACTCCGCGAGCGATGGCAACTGCGGCTAGAATCGACACAAAACAAAAACATATCGTAAACTCGCCACGATTTTGGCGCAAATTACCCCGCCGCCATCCGCCCGCGTGCATGTGATCCGATTTCACCAATCAAATCAGCCAGATAATCCGGTGCAGGCGATTGCCCCAGCACCCATGGCAGCAGATCCTGATCGTTTTCATGCAGCAGCTTGTCGAAAACCACCAGCCGTTCTTCCGACATTTTCGCCAGATGCGCATCGGCATAGGGTCCAAGGATCAGGTCCATCTCTTTCATGCCGCGCCGCCAACTGCGCATCGCCATCCGTTTCAGTCGGGCTTCTTGTGTCTCGATCATGCTGCCATCTCACGCAATTGCGATGCCAGGTTTTGCTCGGCGCGCTGCAGATCGCGCCCCAGAACCTGCATCTGTTCGCGCAATTGCGCGATTTCGGCCAGCGCCATCCGCGCGCCATAGGGCAACGCCGACGCATCCCCGGGCGCACCCAATCCCGGCCCCTTACCTGTCATCAACCACGTCAACGACACGTTCAACATCCCCGCCAGCATCTGCAAACGGTTGCCACGCGGCTCCCAGGCGTCAGCCTCCCATGCGACAATCGTGCTGTCACGCACACCCAGCCGCTGCGCCAGATCCTCGACACCAAAACCCGCTGCCAGCCGCGCCGCTTCCAGCCGGTCGCCAAAGGTTGCCACATCGTCCTCTAACCATGTTTCGCTGGTGATTTCTGCCATCTTGCCTCTCCTTATTCTGATATCGCTTGATTGCTTGCGCGGCAAACCTATGCCAAACAACCGCAAATTACAAACCAACCGCCCAACCCATAGCCGGAGCCCGCCGAATGGCCTTCCTGTCCGATACCCTCGCCCGCGTCAAACCTTCGCCCACCATCGCCGTCACCACCAAGGCGCAGGAACTGAAAGCGGCTGGCCGCGATGTCATCGGCCTTGGCGCTGGAGAGCCGGATTTTGACACGCCGGAGAACATCCGCAACGCCGCAAAGCGCGCGATTGACGCAGGCAAAACCCGCTACACCGCGGTCGATGGCATCCCCGAGCTGAAGAAAGCCATCTGCGAGAAATTCGCGCGCGAAAACGGCCTGACCTATGCCCCAAACCAGATCACCGTCGGCACCGGCGGCAAGCAGACGCTGTATAATGCGCTGATGGCGACCTGTAATCCCGGCGATGAAGTGATCATCCCGGCGCCCTATTGGGTCAGCTACCCGGATATGGTCCTGCTGGCAGGCGGCACGCCGGTGCCTGTCGTGGCCACCATCGAAACCGATTTCAAACTGACCCCGGCGCAGCTTGATGCCGCAATCACTCCTAAAACCAAGTGGTTCATCTTCAACTCGCCCTCGAACCCAACCGGCGCTGGCTATACCCGCGCCGAGTTGCGCGCGCTATGCGATGTGCTGCTGAAACATCCGCATGTCTGGATCATGTCGGATGATATGTATGAACATCTGGTGTTCGACGATTTCGAGTTCACCAGCCCTGCGCAGATCGAACCGAAGCTCTACGACCGCACCCTGACCTGCAACGGCGTGTCAAAATCCTACGCCATGACGGGCTGGCGCATTGGCTATGCCGCAGGCCCGGTGGCGCTGATTAAGGCGATGGGCACGATCCAAAGCCAAAGCACCTCGAACCCCTGCTCGGTCAGCCAGTATGCCGCACTTGAAGCTTTGACCGGCCCGCAAGACTTCCTTGCGCCCAACCGCAAGATCTTCCAACGCCGCCGCGATCTTGTGGTCTCGATGCTGAACGCCGCCCAAGGTATCACCTGCCCGAAACCAGAAGGTGCCTTCTACGTCTATCCCGACATTTCCGGCTGCATCGGCAAAACCAGCGCCGCAGGCACGAAAATCACCGATGACGAGGTGTTCGCCACCGCTTTGCTGGAAGAAACCGGCGTCGCCGTGGTGTTTGGCGCGGCCTTCGGGCTTTCGCCAAACTTCCGCGTCAGCTACGCTACCGCCGACGAGACTCTGGTTGAGGCCTGCACCCGCATCCAGAACTTCTGTGCGTCGCTAAGCTAAAGGACACCATGGCCGACCGGATCACCGCCAATCTGCCCAGCCGTGATTTCGCAGCAACCGAGGCGTTTTATGCCCGCCTCGGCTTTGCGCGCGCGTTTCGCGGTGACGGCTGGATGATCCTGCGGCGTGGAGATCTCGTGCTGGAGTTCTTCCCGCACCCCGAAATTGACAAGCGCACAAGCTGGTTCTCTGCCTGCGCGCGCGTCGATGATATGGCC
This sequence comes from Cypionkella sinensis, assembly GCF_042646385.1. Taxonomy (NCBI): domain Bacteria; kingdom Pseudomonadati; phylum Pseudomonadota; class Alphaproteobacteria; order Rhodobacterales; family Paracoccaceae; genus Cypionkella; species Cypionkella sinensis. Next base: position 1,672,938 of record NZ_JBHRTO010000001.1, read on the forward strand.
GGGCTTCTGGCCCAGTGGCAACAGGTCGGGCTGCCGCAGGATGAGAAATCCATCCCCCGCCTGACCGGCATTTTCAAGCCAGGACAGGCCCCACGGATGTTTGCGTTGGTCGATGAGGATGGCTCGCTTTTGCGGGTGATCGACAACATTGACGCAGGCGAAATTGATTCAGGCGGGGCCGCCTGAATGTCAGCCGATCTGCCTGAATTTTATTTCCGTATCCGCGACAACGGTGCCGCCGTGTTCCGCGTCGATACCGAAAACCGCCAGCGCCGGATTGATATGGACGAAATCGCACTGGTGAACGTCAAGAATGGCAATATCAAGCCGCATGGTGATCACAAGCTGACGCAGGAAGAAATCAAGGTGATCGGCCAATGGGTTGCGAAGCGGCAAGCCACTTTGGCCGCCCGCGATGTCGATGACATTCTACGCGCGGTAGACCACATGAACCTGACGACGCAGTGGGCGCAATCCAAGGCCACCGACGCGCAACTTGAGGAAGTGACCGACCTTTTGCTGCTGGCGATGCATGATCTGCGCAGCGTGTTGGTGCGCAAAAAAGCCGAGCGGTTGATGAAAGGCGAGGCGGCGGAATAACCGCGCCGATGCGGGCCTAGCGCCGTATTTCACCTGTTTCTAAATTTCCCCGCCGGAGGCTCCTTTGGCCAATGCCGGATGCCTCCGGCGGGAGTATTTGTGCCAATGTGAAGCCCGTTCAGCGCACCCGATGCCAGAACCGCCACATCATCGTCACGGCGGCAAACACCAGCCCAATCACCAGCCCCAGCCACAGACCGATCCCGCCCAAACCGGCATGAAACGCCAGGAAATACCCCGATGGAATGCCAATGCCCCAATAACTGATCGCCGCCGCGATCATTGGCACGCGCGTATCCTTGATCGCGCGCAGCAAGCCCAGCGCCATCACCTGCATCGCATCGGCCATCTGGAACAGCGCCGCCATCGCAAGCAGGGTGACACCAAAGGCGATGATCTCGGCGCTTTGCGGTTTGCTCTCATCCAGAAACAGCGAGATGATCGGCACCGGCAAGCTGAGGAACAGCACCACCATCACCGCGCCAAACCCGACCGACAGCGCAATCGCCGTCACCGCCGCATCGCGCACGCCTTGGCGGTCCCCCGCGCCATCCGCCCGCCCCGCGCGCACTGTGGCCGCATTCGACAGGCCCAGATGCACCATGAACGACAGCGCCGCCACCTCCATGGTGATACCATGCGCCGCGAGTTCAATCGTGCCGATCCATCCCATCATCAGCGCGGTGGCCTGAAACAATCCGCTTTCCGCAAGCGAGGTCACGCCAATCGGCCAGCCAAGGCGAAACACCTGATGCAGGGCTGGCCAATCCGGCCGCCAGAACCGCTGAAACAGATGGAAATGCCGCAAGGCAGGCAACCAGCCCGCATAGATCGCCAGCAGCACAAAGGTCAGCGTCTGCACCGCAACCGAAGCAATCGCCGCACCGCGCACGCCCAGTTCCGGCGCGCCCCAGTGGCCAAAGATCAGCGCATAGGCCAACACAAGGTTGACCCCAACCGCCGCCAGCGTCACCCACAGCACCACCTGAGTCCGCTCTAGCGCCGCCAGATAATTCTTCAGCACCATCACCAACAGCGCCGGGATCATCCCCCAGCCCGCAATGCGCAAGAAATCCTGCCCCAGTGCCGAAACCTCGGGCCGCTGCCCCAAGGCCAGCAGCAACGCCTCGGACCACCAGAAAATCGGATAGCTCAGCAGCCCGAAGCCAATCGACAGCCACATCCCCATGCGGGTATCGCGCCGCACCTGCGCCTCATCCCCACGCCCCACCGCTGTGGCCACCATCGGCAGCACAGCCTGCGCAAAGCCCGCGCCCAGAATGAACACCACGAAAAACATCGAGGTCGCCAGCACCACCGCGGCAAGTTCATTCACCCCATACCAGCCCAGCAGCACGGTATCGGTGACATGCAGCGCCATCTGCGCCAGGTGGCTGCCCACCAGCGGCAGGCCCAAAGCCAGTGTCGCGCGGGCATGTGAGATGTAGGACATTCTTTTGATCATATCCCAAGTCCTACAAGCGCAAGATCACCGCCACAAGACACCGCTTCCGCCGCAGCGCAGCGCAGGTTCCCGCCCCCGTCAGTGCTTTCAATGTCGGAAACCATTCTGCGCGTCGATAACGTGACATTTACATTCCCGCGGCACAGGATCAGCCTTCTCTCAACCACAGAGTGACTGCGATGCCGCCTTGACGTCGGCTCGCCCGTCCGGGTGCGACCAAAATCCGGCGAGACGGAAGGTGATGCATGGATAACCCATTAAATCTGCACCAGAATCTGCGCACACCTCTCTGCGATCTGTTGGGATGTGATCACCCGATCCTGCTGGCTGGTATGGGCGGCGTCGCACGATCCGAGCTTGTCGCCGCCATCGCAAATGCGGGCGGCTACGGCATCCTTGGCATGGTCCGCGAACCGCCAGAGTTGATCGCACAAGAGATTGACGCGGTGCGCGCCCAAACCAGCCGCGCCTTCGCCGTCAATCTGATCCCCGCCGCCACCGATCCCACCTTGCTCGATGCCGAACTCGCGATGTGCTTTGCCAAGCAAGTGCCCGCGCTATGTTTCTTCTGGCACCCCGTCGCCGCAGCCATAAAGCGCGCGAAGACCGCCGGTTGCCTTGTGCTGCATCAGGTCGGATCGCTAGCCGCAGCGCTTGAGGCCGAGGCCGCCGGAGCCGATGTATTGATCGTCCAAGGCGTCGAGGCCGGGGGGCATGTTCACGGCACCGCCGCCGCCCTGATTCTGGTCGAGCAGGTCGCCCGCGCTTGCAACCTGCCCATCGCTGCCTCGGGCGGCTTTGCGACAGGGGCCAGCCTGATCGCCGCCCGCGCCTTGGGGGCACAAGCAATACACTGCGGCACCGCTTTTCTGGCCACCGAGGAATCCTTTGCCCATGCCGACCATAAGGCCCGCGTGCTGACCGCCTGCGCCGAAGACACCGTCTACACCGATGTGTTTGCGCTGAACTGGCCGCCACATGCTCCGGTCCGGGTCATCCGCAATTCTGTCACCGACAGCCTTGGTCACAGGCTGCTGGGCCACCACCCCGACCACCTGCCACGCGAGATCATCGCCCACGAAGGCGACCGCCCGCTGCCGCGCTTCAGCACCGACAGCCCGCTGCGCATCACCACCGGAAATCTGGAAGCCATGCCAAACTATGCCGGAGAAAGTGCCTCCCTGATCACCACCCTGCCCAGCGCCGCCACCCGTATCGCCGAAATTCTGGCAGAGGCGCAGATCGCCCTCGCCCGCCTGACCGGGGCACAGCCATGACCGACAGACCCTTCGCCTCGCCCGTGTGTTTCGCGCATGAAAACGCTGCCGAACCGCTTGATCCGCAGCAAGCCACCGATGTTGCCCGCTGGCGCAAGGCCGAACGTCTCCGCCTGCTGGCCGAACGTGCCGCCTTGCCTGTGGCCACTCGGCAATCCGCAGCGCAGGCCATCGCCGGCCATCTCGATACCCTGCTTGCCCGCCGTTTTCCCAACCTGAATGGCCTGATCATCTCGGCTTGGTGGCCGATCAAGGCCGAACTTGATCTGCGCTTCTGGCTTGCCAGCCTTGCGCCGCGCGGAGCCACCGCTGCCCTGCCGGTGATATTACAGCCCAAAGCCCCGCTCGCGTTCCGGCCCTGGACACCCGAGGCCGCGATGGAGCGCGGTTTCTGGAACATTCCGGTGCCCGCCACTGGCCCCGAGATTACGCCACATATCACCCTGTCACCACTCGTCGGCTGGGATAGTGCGGGCTTTCGTCTGGGTTATGGCGGCGGCTATTTTGACCGCACCCTTGCTGCCGTTACCCCATCGCCCATCGCCATCGGCATCGGTCTTGCCGCTGCCCATCTACCGACGATCTTCCCGCAACCGCATGATATCCCGATGGATTACATCCTGTGCGAAGACGGGCTGTCGCCGCTGCACGCCTGAGACGCCACGCCACATCGCCAAGCCAGCATCCGCGCGCTATTGTCCCGGCATGAGTGATGAGACCCGCATCCTTTACAACGAAACCTGTCCGGTCTGCCGGTTCGAGATCAACAGCTACCGCAAGACGGCACTCGCGCAGGACATCCCCCTGCGCTTTGATGATCTGACGCAGGCAGCCGCTTGGGGCATCGCCCCCGACGCCGCTGCCAAACGCCTGCATGTCTTGCACGACAGCAAAATCCTGTCCGGTATTCCGGCGTTTCAGGTGATCTGGGCCAAACTGCCACGCTGGCGTTGGTTCGGCAAAATGACAGCACTGCCGCTGATCCACCCCATTGCCTGCGCGATTTACGATCACGTCATGGCCCCGCTGCTCTACCGCGCCCACAAACGCCGCGAAGCTGCCAAATCCGCGCCACATTAACTGCGCAACTTGCGGGGGTATTTACCCTGTGAGGCGCCGATGCTGCGTGTTCTTCTTTTGCTAGTGCCACTGCCCGCCTTGGCGCTGCCGCAAAGCACGGCTTCATCCGAGCCAATCCTCTGCGCAGATGGCAAACCTGTGGTCCCAGACCTGCTGCATCCGGTTCTGCCGCATTGCGCCCCCGCCCCGCAACTATCTCACGCCCCGGCGCCCGATGCGTAAGCTTCTGCTCTTGCTTGGCCTGCTGGCCAGCCCCGCCGACGCTGCGATCAGCTTTGATGATCTGCGCGGCCTTGTGCTGGCCCGCGATTTCACCGCGACCGACGCCGCCCTGATCGCCGCCCACACCGAATACACCGCCGCCCACACGCCAGACGACGAGCGTGAGCTTTACAACGTGTTCGCACTCTACGATCCCGCAATCCAGCGCTTTGCCGAAGATTGGGTCGCAGCCGATCCCGACAATCCGCGCGCGCTCAATGCCTTGGGTTGGAACCTCTATGTCTGGGGTTGGGCATGGCGCGGCGAAAATACCGTCAACCGGACCACGACCGAAGCCTTGAAAGGCATGTCGAGCCGCCACATGCAGGCCTTCAAGCTGTTCCAGCGCGCCGCCCAGCTTGCACCCGATCTTATCCCGGCGTCTGACGGAATGCTCCGCCTGACGACCACGCTCGGCAACAAGGCGGTGATTCCGATTGAGTTAGAGCGGATCATGACAAGCCAGCCCAATCGCGGCAGCCTGATGCGCGCTATGCTGTCGCTGGCCCCGCAATGGGGCGGTCGCCCCGAGCAGGTCAATCTGTTGTGCGACCGCTATGCGCCCAAAATCACCGATGTGCCCGATTACACCCCCGAAGTTTGCCGCATCGACGCCGTCTACTACGCGAATTTCTGGTATGGCGATCAGCGCGCAGCGGCACATCAGCTCTTGTTGTTCATGCCGAACCCTATCCTCGACTACGCCCGCTACAATGACATGATGTATGGTCCGTCCACCCCGGAAGAGGTGGTTTCAGGACTGGAAGCCCTGAAAGCCCAGCGCGACCTGAACCCGGAAGAAGCGCGCAAACTGGATGACATCCGCATGAGTCTTGCGCGGGTCGATGCCATGCAGGCGACCTACCCCGAGTTTTCCACCGCACTTCTGCGCGAGGTTCCTCTCTTGCAAGATGCTTTGGTGAAAGACCCGCTGAATCCCGATCTGCTGCACCGCTATGTCTATACCCTTGATGAAGCCGAGGCTTATGCGGCGCGTCCGATCACCACGACCGAAAAAGCCGATCTGATCCAGCGCCTGCACGCAACGCTCAAAGCCGTGCCAACGGCTTACAAACTCTGGAACGATCTTGCGCAAATCACGCTTGGGTCCGGCGAGTTTGATGGCATCGCCCGCGCCGAGCCGTATTTTCACAATGCGATCCACTATTCCGTCTACGGCAATCAGCAAATGGCAAATGCTGTGCGCCCGAAATGGATGCGGGTGCTGGATCAATCCAACATCATGAAGGCCACAGACATCTCCGCCTTAACGCCAGAGCAACTTGCCCAGTTGGATGCCATCGTCAACTGTCCGCTGGCAATGCAACTGAACGTCCTGCGGCTGGTCTGCGACAACGACGGAACCCCAGAAAATCAGTGCGCCGACGGTTACGCCGCAAACGAGGTGATATGGGACCGTTTGAAAGACCGCATAAATTCAGGCGCATGCCCAGACACGTTCCTTCCGCACTTTGAAGAACAATATCTGTCACCAAAGAAGGTCGATTTCTGAAATTCGCCCAACTGATCGCTCTATTCGATCATAAATTAGCCACATTCCTGATCGCCCTATCCGATCAGAATTACCACCCACGCCACTCCGCCCGCAATCGCCGTCAACGCCACCGCAGCCGAGCCGCAATCCTTCGCCTTCTTGGCGCGCGGATCTTCGGCCTTTGAGATGTAATCCACCACTTCCTCCAGCCCGGTGTTCATCAACTCGGCCGCCAGCACCAGCAAGCCCAGCGCCAGGATCAATCCACGCTCGGCCGCCGTCATCTCAATCGAAAACGCCAAACCGGCTGACAGCACGTTGACCACGCTCCACTGTCGCAAGGTCTTTTCACTGGCCCAAGCCGCCCGCCAGCCGTGCCATGACCAGATCACCGTATTGGCAAACCGCCGCCCTTCACTGCGCAAAATGTCCCGCATGGCTCCCCCCATTCAAGGCGGCCATCCAAGCGCAAGCCTCAGACCTTGGCAAGCGCGTCCAGATAGGCCCGCACCGAAGTCACCACATGCGCAAACCGATCCCCGCCCAGATGCACCCCGCCATACCAGCGCGTCACCACCACGATATGATCATGCAATGCGGCGCGCTCCAGCATCTTCAGGATCACCGCAGCCGCCCCCGCCTCGCCATCGTCGTTCTTCACCGCCCCGCCATCCGACAGCACGCAGGCCCAGGTGTTATGCGTGGCCTTGGCGAATTTCTTGGCGCGCTTCAGTTCGGCCAGAAAATCCTCGATCCCGGCCCGCCCCTGCACCACCCCACCAGACACCGCATAGCGCGAGCCGCGATCGCGCAACACATCGACAATCTGCAACATGATGTCCCTTCCCCCCTGTCGAAGCCTCCGGCGGGAGTATTTGAGCCAAGATGAAATGCAAAGCGCAATGCCTTGGGCTTGACTTCATCCATGCGGCAGAGTGTATCGGGCAAAACCGATGTAACCTCCGTGAAGGGGAAGTCCATGCACGCCTATCGCAGCCACACTTGCAACGATCTCAAAGCCGCCGATGTTGGCAATAACGTCCGCCTGTCGGGCTGGGTGCATCGGGTGCGCGATCATGGCGGCGTGTTGTTCATCGACCTGCGCGACCATTACGGGATCACCCAAGTCATCGCCGACAGCGACAGCCCGGCCTTCGCCGATATGGACAAGGTTCGCGCCGAATGGGTGGTGCAGATTGATGGCCGCGTGAAGGGCCGCGATGCTGCCTTGGTCAATCCGAAACTGCCCACGGGTGAGGTCGAGGTTTACGCCACCGCCCTCACTGTGCTGGGTGCCGCCGAAGAACTGCCCCTGCCGGTGTTCGGCGAGATCGAATACCCCGAGGAAACCCGTCTGACCTACCGTTTCCTCGACCTGCGCCGCGAGAAACTGCACCGCAACATGATGCTGCGCTCGAACGTGGTGCGCTCGATGCGCAAACGCATGTGGGATCAGGGCTTTAACGAATTCCAAACCCCGATCATCACCGCCTCTTCCCCGGAAGGCGCGCGCGACTTTTTGGTGCCTTCGCGCCTGCATCCGGGCAAATTCTACGCCCTGCCGCAAGCGCCGCAGCAGTTCAAGCAGTTGATCATGGTGGCGGGCTTTGACCGCTATTTCCAGATCGCCCCTTGCTTCCGCGATGAAGACCCGCGCGCTGATCGCTCGCCCACCGACTTCTATCAGCTTGATATTGAAATGTCTTTTGTCGAGCAGGAAGACGTGTTCGCCGCCGTCCAACCCGTGGTGCAGGGCATCTTCGAAGAATTCGCACCGGGCAAAAAGGTCTATTCCGACTGGACCAAGATCGCTTACCGCGACAGCCTCAAATGGTATGGCAGCGATAAACCCGACCTGCGCAACCCGATCAAGATGCAGGACGTGTCTGAGCATTTCGCCGGTTCCGGCTTTGCGATCTTCGCCAAATTGCTGGAGCAGGAAGGCAACGAAGTCCGCGCCATTCCCGCCCCCACTGGCGGCAGCCGCAAATTCTGCGACCGCATGAATGCCTTCGCCCAGAAGGAAGGCCTGCCGGGCATGGGTTATATCTTCTGGCGCGAGGCTGAGGACGGCTCCGGCATGGAAGCCGCAGGCCCCTTGGCGAAAAACATCGGCCCCGAGCGCACCGAAGCCATTCGCGTCCAGCTTGGCCTGAACAAAGGTGACGCCGCGTTCTTCCTCGGCGGCAAGGCGGAAAACTTCGAAGCCATCGCGGGCCGCGCCCGCAACGAAATCGGCCGCGAACTGGGCCTGACCGAGCAGAATTGCTTCAAATTCGCCTGGATCGTCGATTTCCCGATGTATGAGAAAACCGACGACGGCAAGATTGATTTCAGCCACAACCCGTTCTCGATGCCACAAGGCGGGCTGGATGCACTGAACGGCGATCCGCTGAAAGTCTATGCTTATCAATACGATCTTGCCTGCAACGGCTATGAGCTGATCTCGGGCGGCATCCGCAACCACAAACCCGAAATCATGTTCAAGGCGTTTGAACTGGCAGGCTATCCGAATTCCGAAGTCGAAAAACGCTTTGGCGGCATGGTCAAAGCCTTCAAATACGGCGCCCCGCCCCACGGCGGTTGCGCCGCGGGCATCGACCGCATCGTGATGCTCTTGGCGGATGAGCCGAATATCCGCGAAGTCATCATGTTCCCGATGAACCAACGCGCAGAAGACATGCTGATGGGTGCACCATCTGAACCCACCAATGCCCAGATGCGCGAACTGTCGCTGCGCGTGGCGGCGAAAGAGTAAGCCAAACCCCAAGGATGGCCCGCCCGCGCGGGTCATCCGTCCGCTTAACAGCTGGCAATGTTCCGCTGTGGTCTGCCGGCGCCGCGATCTTCGTGCTGGCGATCTCATTTATTTGAAACCCAGACGTTTGTAATCCAGCATCGCTTGCTTATGTTACCGCATAGGCAGATCGCGTTTGCATGAATCCGGAGCTAGAGCACGATGTCAAAGCGCAGGACCCTTGCCGCGATCCGCTTCGGCTACGGCCTTCCGATGCCCAAGGGGGCACCGGATTCTCCAGAAACCATGCTGGCGCTATTGGCAGGACCAGATGTTGCCGCGCAGACATGGCCAACTGTTGCTTCTGCGGATCTGATCCCCAACCTTCGCGAGTTACGCGAGATCCAAAAAGCAGGGAAAAAAGACGACTCCGAAAAGCCGCGTCGCGACGAGCTTCTGCAGGGCTTCAACGATGCCGCGCAAAACGCCGCGAAAACTACCTTTGCCCGCGCGCTCGACAGTGCCGATGGCTTTCGAGAGCGTCTTACCACCTTTTGGGCTGATCATTTCTCAGTTATTTCAAAACGACAGGTCGAGGCGCTGTTCCCCTACAGCATCGTCGATGAGGCGCTACGTCCACATATGACTGGAACGTTCGCCGATCTGTTGACCGCCGCGACGCTGCATCCGGCGATGCTCAGCTATCTGGATCAATCCAGTTCGATCGGACCCAATTCGCGATTGGGCAAGAATCAAGGCAAAGGTTTGAATGAGAATCTCGCGCGCGAGGTGATCGAGCTGCATAGCTTGGGTGTGGGCGCGAATTACACGCAGACTGATGTGACAGAGATGGCGAAAATCCTTGCCGGACTGACGCTTAGCCCCGATCTGGTCATGGAGTTCCAGCCGCGCCGGGCCGAACCCGGTCCAAGGGTCTTGCTGGGTAAAACCTATGATGTTGGCGGTATCCAGAACGTCCGCGCGGCCCTGCGCGATCTGGCACTTCAACCTGCGACAGGCCAGCATCTGGCGCGCAAACTGGCTGTGCATTTCGTTTCTGACACCCCCAGCGCTGATCTTGTCCAGGCTATTGCCGACGCCTACAACGGCTCGGGTGGCGATCTGATGGCAACCTACACGGCACTGCTGAACCACCCCAGCGCTTGGACGGAAACGACAGAAAAGGCGCGGCAACCCTTTGATTTTCTAGTCGCTTCGCTGCGGGCGCTAGGAATCACAGGGCAACAACTGCAGCAAATGCCCTATAAGAAATTCCGCTCCGACCTGATGAGTGCGATGATCGGAATGGGCCAGCCGTTCAAGCGCCCCTCTGGTCCTAACGGCTTTGAAGAAGCTGCCGAGGAATGGATCACGCCGCAGGGCTTGGCGCGGCGCATCACTTGGTCGATGCGCGTGCCGCCGCGTCTGGCAGATCCTCTGCCCGATCCGGTTGCCTTGGCGCATTCCAGTCTTGCCGACCGCGCCAGTGAGGCGCTGCTTTGGGGCGCAGCTCGCGCCGAGGATGTCACACAGGGTGTCGGGCTGGTGCTGGCCTCCGCCGAATTCAACCGCAGATGAGGGACGCCATGACAGGGTCTTTGGACAGACGGGGTTTTCTGCGCGGCTTGGGTGGTGTGCTGGGTTGTTCGGTGGCAGCGCATCCCATGCTTACGACGGTAACGATGGCCGGGGCGAACGGCGGGCGCCCCTTGGGCGATCACCGCCTGATCGTGATCATCCTGCGCGGCGCAATGGATGGCTTGGATGTCGTGCAACCGCAGGGCGACGCGGATTATGCAGCCCTGCGCCCCACACTGTTGAACCCGCAAGCCTCTGACTTGGATGGTTTTTTCCGCCTGCATCCCGCGATGGGCGATCTGATGCCGCTGTGGAACAAGGGGCAACTGGGCTTCGTCCATGCCACCTCGACCCCCTACCGCAACAAGCGCAGCCATTTCGTCGGCCAGGATATGCTCGAGGCTGGCACTGGCATGGATGTGCCGCTTAATCAGGTCAAGGACGGCTGGCTGAACCGCCTGCTGCAAACCCAAAAAGGCCTGACATCGGAAACCGCCTATTCCATCGGCCAAGTCGCCATGCCCCTGCTGGAAGGCCCGGCCGAGGTGCGCAACTGGTCGCCGGAAACGACGCTTATGCTGACGCCGCAGGCCCGTTTGCTGTTTGATCGGGTGTACGAATCCGATCCGCTGTTCCACGCGGCCTCGCAAGAGGCGATGGAGCTGGCCGATGCGGGCAATAGCGACATGGAAATGATGGCCGCAGACCCATCGCAAATGGCGGGCCTGAAGGTGCAGGATGTCGAGCAACTGGTGGATTATGCCGCCGGAAAGCTGCGGCAAGACGCCCGCATCGCCGCCTTTTCGATGAGCGGATGGGACACCCATCGCGGTCAGGCGGGCGGTTTGTCGAAATCTCTGGCCCGCCTGCAATATGCGATTCTGCGGCTGCAAACCGGCCTTGGTGCGAATGTCTGGGATAAGACTGTGCTGCTCGCGATGACCGAGTTTGGCCGCACCGCGCGCGAAAATGGCACCGCTGGCACCGATCACGGCACCGGCGGCGTCATGGTGATGGCGGGTGGCGCGCTGAATGGTGGCAAGATTTATGGCGATTGGCCGGGGCTTTCCGACGCCAATCTCTATGAGGGCCGCGATCTGATGCCCACCACAGACGTGCGCGCTTGGGCCGCGCATACGATCCATGGGCTTTATGGCATTGATCAGAATATTCTGGAAAACACCGTGTTTCCCGGCCTGCAAATGGGGAAAGACCCGCGTATCCTGCTATAGCCTGCGCGGTTTAGACGCCGGAAACCAGCGCGGAAACCTCAGTATCGGCGCGCATGGCTTCGCCGCGCCACGCCGTCAGTGCCACAAGGCAGACCGTTACGACAACAGCGGTCATCACCACCCACTCCGCAAACACGGCGCCCGATTCGTCGCGCAGGAAACGCTGTTTGGCAGACATGGTGCGTGGCCTTTCGTGCCGTGAAGGATAGCTGCGTTTTGCGCATTGATTGGGGCGAAACCATGCTGGATATCGGTCAAAGCCATGGTGATTGCGGGGCCATGCGGGATCATACCGACTCGGGTTTGGGGGCAAAGGTTGCGGCCGTGTTCGTCACCGTCAACCGCTTGTCGAGCAGGCCGCGCAACTGCTCCAACCCGCCCGCCTGCGGCACCACTGCCGCACTTGCCGCCCGTGCCAGGGCCGCGTCATGCGCATGATGCGCCACCCCCATGACAAACCCCGTCAAATAGCGTCGCCCGTCTGCATCCGGATCAGCAGACAGCGCGACTGCGGCGCGCGACAGATCATCCTGAAGCGCCAACGGGTCGGGGCAGATGGCGGCATCTTCCACCTCGGCAGGTGCAAGGCCGGGCAAAAACTGCCGCAGCAGGGTGCAAAACCGCACGAAGCTTTCCAGCGGCTTGTCGAGAAACCCTTCCGCCCCCGCAGCCAGCGCCGATCCGCGCCCTTCCGGGTTGCCCGATGTGCCCAGCACCGCCAGCGGCCTTTGCCGCGCCATCGCCAACTCGCGGATCAGCGCCTCGCCCCGGCCATCCGGCAGGCCAAGGTCGATGATCACCACATCCGGGCGATACACCCGCAAATGCGCCCGCGCCGCCGCCAGCGTATCGGCGCGCCGCAACCGTGCGCCCGCGCGCTGGCTCATCAACCGCAACGCCTCGCAGGCATAGCGGCTGTCTTCCACCACCAGAATCGTCACCCCATGCAGCGGCAAATCCGCAGTGGCAGTCAGGCTGGGCAAGGCAAATCCCGGCGGCAAGGGTGGATCATGCGGCGTCTCTGGGGCGGGCGAATGGGGCATGGCGCACCTGTGGCTGATGGCTACAGCCGCATCCTTCCACGACTTTGGTTCACAAAGCGTAAACGCCCGCCCCGCCCCGCCGATTTTTTCGCCCGCGCCCTGCGACAGCACTTCCCCTTGCCCCGCCGTCCCCCTGCCGCCATAACACCCGCAACCGCCCAAGCAAGGAGCCTTGCCGATGATTGGCCGCCTGAACCATGTCGCCATTGCCGTGCCGGATTTGACCGCCGCCGCAGATCAATACCGCAACACTTTGGGCGCAAAAGTCGGTGCCCCGCAGGATGAACCCGACCACGGCGTCACCGTGATTTTCATCGAACTGCCCAATACCAAGATCGAACTGCTCTATCCTTTGGGCGACGCCAGCCCGATCAAGGGTTTTCTCGATAAAAACCCCGCAGGCGGCATCCATCACATCTGCTACGAAGTGGATGACATTCTGGCAGCGCGCGACCATCTTCAGGACAGCGGCGCGCGGGTTCTGGGATCAGGAGAGCCGAAGATCGGCGCGCATGGCAAACCCGTGCTGTTCTTGCACCCGAAAGATTTCAACGGCTGTCTGGTAGAATTGGAGCAAACATGACCATCACTGCCGCACTGGTGCTGTTTTCTGTCACCTGGTTCATGGTGTTTTTCTGCGTGCTGCCGATGCGCTTCAAGAGTCAGGCGCAGGCGGGCGCGGTTGAACCCGGCACCCCGCGCTCGGCGCCCACCGAAGCCATGATCAAACCGAAAGCCAAGCTGACCACCGTGATCGCGCTGGCGATCTTTGCGGTCTTGTATCTGCTGATCACCTCGGGCCGCTGGGGCATCGCCGATCTTGACGTATTCGGGCTTTGGGCCAACCGCTACTGACGGCTCAGCCGGTGAAACATATGGGTGAAGGTCGCCACGCCAAGCACCGGCACAGCAAGATTGATCAGCGGGATAGATAGCGGCGCGGCCATCAGCACCCCCGCCGCCCAGATGCGCAAGCCATAAGCCTTGCGCATCGCGCGCGCCCCATCGCGGCCCAGTCGGCGGGTGGCAACCAGCGTGAAATATTCCCGCCCCAGCAGATAGCCGTTCATCCCCCAGAAGATCAGCGGGCTGAACGGCCCCGCAAACGGATATAGCAACAGCGCCACCGTGTTCAGCGCCAACAGCAACCCGATGAAATTGGCGGTATCAATGGCGACATCGCCAAATCTCTGCCGCGCCACAGGCGGCAAACCGGGATAATGCCGGTCCTCCACCGCCTGCGCCACATCCTCAAGGAACAGGCCGGTAAACGCCGAGGCCACCGGAATCATCAGGAAAATCGACAGCACGATCATCAACAGCACCGAGCCCCAGCTCAGCAAAGTGTCCAATCCGCCCACCGGCCCCACGAACGGGATGTTGATGCTACCCGGCGTAAAGGTTTCAATCACCCACAGCAGGCCAGCATAGGCGCCCGTCAGCAGCGCGGCGGCCAGTGCAATCCCCAACAGCATCACCCGCATGAAGCGCCCGTCGCCAAGCTGACCCAGCGCCTTGGCGAAATCACTGAAAATCATCTGCGCTCCTTACCTGCCCAACACGGCCTGAAACCACTCAGGCCCAAGTGATCAGTTTCGCCAGATCAGGGCGCGGACGGTCGGCCATCGGCGTCACAACCGTGCCGATATGCACGATCCCCGCCACCCGCTCGTCCCCCACACAGCCAAACGCTTGCGCCGCAAATTCGGCATCATGCGAGGGCCAGCCCGACAGCCAGTTCGCCCCCCAGCCCTTGGCCAAAGCGGCATTGACCACGCCCAGACACAGCGCGCCCGCCGACAGAACCTGCTCCCATACCGGGATCTTCTCGGATGGTTTCGGCGACGAGATCACCACAACCGCCAACTGCCCCAGATCAAACTGCCCGCGCCCCTTGGCAATCTTTTCGGCATCCCCACCCAGCTCCTGCGCCCGCGCCTCGGCCAGATCGGCCAAACGCTGCATCGCAGGCTTGTCCAGCACCACCAACCGCCACGGCTCCAGCTTGCCATGATCGGGCACGCGGGTGGCTGCGGTCAAAATCTCCAACAGCTCGGCACGATCCGGCACCGGGCCTTTGAACAACTTGGCCGGTTGTGATTGCCGGGATTGCAGGAAATGAAACGCGTCTTGAGTCATGAAAAGCTCCTTTGCGTCACAGGTGGCGCTCAGGCCCTGCCGCGTCAAGTGGGCTTGTCCTTTGGCCACCGCTTCTGCACTCTGTCGCCATGCAAAAAGGCGCGTGGTCAGAACAAGCGGTTCCGGGGGCAGAATTTACCTGCAAAGTCACCCCGCGCGCCCGCCGCAACAGCATCACACGCGAGGGTGGTGTGATCAAGATTACCGTCACCGCCGCCCCCGAAGACGGCCGCGCCACCGCCGCCGTGGCCGAAACCCTCGCCCATGCGCTTGGCGTCGCCAAATCCCGGCTGACCCTGCTGCGCGGGGCCATTTCGCGCGACAAGGTGTTCCGGCTGGATTAAGGCTGATCGACATGCATCGTTGACTATCTGGCGAAGGCCTTTGCCTTCGCCATGCGGTAAAGGTGTCCGCTGAAACCGCCGGGCCTCAAAGGCCCGGCCAGCGCCCGACCCGCCGATGGCGGGCGCTTCTCGCCCGCCGGGTCGGGCACTGGCCTCAGTGGGTTTGTTGCGGCACCGATTACAGGGTGAAACCGCGCGCACGGGCGGGAAAACGCGATGCGTTTTCTGTCTCCGCCCGGAGCTAGCCGCACAAAAGCGCGTGAATGTCGGTCGCCTCTACAGCGCATGTGGCCCATCATAGCCTGACACGTTTTAGCGCGGCTTAGGCTCAATCCGGTAGCTGCCTTCCGGCAAATCCAGCGCCGCCGCCAGATCGCGCAACTGGCCGATGGAAAGCGTGATCGAAACCTCTTCCTCGGTCATCACATCCAACTGCCGCAGCACCACACATTCGGCATAGGCCTCAATGGTGATATCTTCCTGAAGCGGGCTGTCCGGCTCGCCCTCATCCACCAAAGTGATCACCGTGGCGTCGAATTCATGTTCGATGGTGAACATCGCAAAGCTCCTCTGCCGGATCAACTGCTGCCCAGATGAGCCTTCATTCCCGGCAGGGTCAAGCATCCGCGCCACGTTCAAGCGAAAGTGCAACCCGATCACGCGCACGGGGCTATCAAACTGCGGCGGGTTTGATATGGGCTGTATCAGCGCAGCGACGAAGGCACAGGGCATGACACGGCAAGCAGGATGGATTTTGACAGCACTTCTGCTGGCAGGATGCGTGCAACCGGGGGCGACCCCGATCAGCCAGACCGACAGCGCAGCACAGGTTCTGACCCAGCCCAGTGCCACCGGGGGCGCATTGGAATCCCGCGCCGCCGCGATCAATTTTCTGACCGTGGTGCAGCGCGTCGAACCCGTGGCCGAGGCGTATTGCCGCGCCCAGCACATCGCCCAGCGTTGCGATTTTCAGATCGTGATCGACGACCGCCCCCACCAACCCGCCAACGCCTTTCAAACCGTGGATAAAGCAGGCCGCCCGATCATCGCCTTCTCGCTGGCGCTGATCGCCGACGCCCGCAACGCTGATGAGATTGCCTTCGTGTTGGGCCACGAGGCTGCGCATCACATCCTCGGCCACATCCCCAAGCAAGAAAAGACCGCACTTTCCGGCGCGATGATGGCAGGCATTCTCGCCGCCGCCTCTGGTGCGGGGCAGGACGAGGTGCAGCAGGCCCAGAAACTCGGCGCAGGCCTTGCAACCCGGCAATTCTCAAAGGACTACGAACTTCAGGCCGATGCCGTCGGCGCTGAAATCGCCTTCCACGCCGGATATGATCCCGTGCGCGGCACCGGCTTTTTTGATCGCCTGCCCGACCCCGGCGATCAATTCCTTGGCACTCACCCCGCCAATCGCCAACGCAAGGCGCTGGTCGCCGCCGTCGTCGCCAAACTGCGCGGCGTGTAGAATAGATCGACATTCACCCGCTTGGGCGCGGCCAAGTCCGGGCGGAAACAGAAAACGCATCGCGTTTTCCCGCCCGCGCGGATGGTTTGCGTCTAAAGTCAGGTCAGCGAGATACCCGCTGAGGTCAACGCCCGGCCCGGCGGGCGCCGCGCGCGATCAACTCACCCAGACCGCCGGGATCAACCCGCGCAAGGAATTTCCCAGCCACAGCCTGACCAGCGGCAAATCACGCGCCAGCAAGACCTCCTCTGCCACCGCCATCTCGGCCCGCAGCACCCCCGGCAACAGACCGCAGGCCAGCGGTGGCGTCCGCAGCCCGTGCCCGCGGTCAAAGAACACTGTGGTGATCGAGCCGTCGCAGACCTCGCCGCGCTCATTGCACAAGATCACCTCATCCAGCCCCGCAGCCAAACCGGCCCGCGCCGCATCATACGCTTCCCGCCGCGTCGATTTCACCGAAAGCCAGACATCGCCCGAGGTCAGCCGCTCTGCCGCCAACCCCACCCGCCATTCCGCCTTGGCCGATGGCAAAACCGCCGCCTGCACCTCAACAGCCCCGCGCGCATCCAAGGTCAGCCGCATCCGCGCCGCAGCCTCTGGCACTGCCGCCCGCAGCGCCGCCTCAACCACCGCCAGATCACACCCCCAGCCCAAAGCCGCAGCCGAGCGTGCCAGCCGCGCCAGATGCAACGGCAACCGCACCAGCCGCCGGCCATCCCAGCCCAAAGTCTCGATCAGTTTCAGATCGGGCGCACCAGCCCCTGCAAGTAGCGTGCTTTCCACAACGCCTCCTCCCACTCACCATCGGCGGTGCTGTCCTGCACCACACCGCCGCCGACGTTCAATTCTATCGCGCCTTCGCCAAACACCGAGAGCGTGCGGATCGCCACATTAAACGCCGAGGCCCCATCCGGTGCCATCCAGCCAATCGCGCCGCAATAAACGCCGCGCGCAAACGCCTCAACCTCGTGGATGATCTGCATCGCCCGGATTTTCGGCGCGCCGGTGATCGACCCGCACGGAAACAGCGCAGGCATCAGCCCCGCAATACTGGGCGCGGCCTCAAGCTGCCCAACAATGCGCGACACCATCTGATGCACGGTGGCGTAATGCTCCACCGCAAACAGCTCCGGCACCTTCACCGACCCCACCCTGGCCACCCGGCTGATATCATTGCGCAACAGATCAACGATCATCAGGTTTTCCGCCTGATCCTTGGCCGAAGCCCGCAGCGCCTCGGCAAGTTCCGCATCCCGCACCGGATCGGCATCGCGCGGCGCTGTGCCCTTCATCGGGCGCGCCTCGATCCGTCCAGCGGCATTGGTGCGCAAAAACAACTCGGGGCTGCGCGACACCAATACTGGCCCCACGCCCATATCCAGATAAGCACCATGCCCCACCGCCTGCCGCGCCCGCAGCGCACCGTACAGCCCAAGGGCCGAGCCTTGCAGCAACTGCGTGCGCAGCGGAAAGGTCAGGTTGATCTGATAGCAATCGCCCGCCGCGATATAGCCCATCACCCGGCCCATCGCCGCACCATACTCCGCCCGGCTGATCACAGGCTCCAGCGGGGCGACCTCCACCCCCCGCGCCTGAGCGGCCGCCGCGGCCAACACCGCGCCCGCATCACCGGGGGCCGCATAGATGCCAAACACCAGCAACGGCCGTGCCGCATCCGGCGCAGGCATCAGGCCCGCCAACTTGGGTTCCAGCGCATAGCCCGCCTCATAGCCGATATAGCCCGCCACCCATTTGCCAGCCTCGCGCGCCGCATCCAGACGCGCCAGGGCCGGGGCAACCTCATCCGCCCTATGCGCAACAACCAGCGCCTCCGCGCCGTCAAACAGCGCGGGCTGCCCGAATGGTCCGTCTTCGATCAGGATCACGCCCGCGCCCCTTGTCCCTTTGCCAACCACCCGGTCAGCCCCAACACCTAGGCCAGCCCCGCCCGCAAATCCAGTGCTGGCCCGCCCGTCTTTTGCGCATTTGCGACGCGAAAATGTCCGGGACAAGCAGCGAAGCCGTCGCAACAGTGCTGATTTTTGTAAACTTCTATTCAGTGCTTGCCAGACTGTAAAATCCGCGCTTCCCTGCACGCAGGGGCGGCACAACGTCGCACCGATAACAACAATAACAACGACCAACCAACGGTTCGGAGGGTAACAATGGCTGAAAACTACGACGACAAAGCCCAGCATGAGGACATGAAAGTCCTGCATGGCATGGGCTACGCACAAGAGCTTTCGCGCTCGATGTCCAAATTCTCTAACTTTGCGATTTCCTTCTCGATCATCTGTATTCTGTCGGGCGGGATCAACTCTTTCGCCCAAGCGATTTCCTCGGTCGGCGGTGCTGGTGCAGGCATCGGCTGGATCGTCGGCTGCGCGCTGTCGGGCATGTTCGCGCTGGCAATGGCGCAGATCGCCTCGGCCTTCCCGACAGCGGGCGGGCTTTACCACTGGTCCTCGATCCTTGGCGGCCGCTTCCTTGGCTGGCTGACCGCCTGGCTGAACCTGCTGGGCCTGATCACCGTGCTGGGGGCCATCAACATCGGCACCGCCTATTTCTTCCAGGGCACGTTCGGATCGCTGTTCGGCACCACCGGCGCTGACGGTGCGGTCACGCCATGGCCCAGCTCGGATATGGAGATCGTGGTGTTCGTGGCCGTAATCACCATCATTCAGGCGATCTTCAACCATGTCGGCATCAAGGCCACCACCTTCCTGACCGACATTTCCGGCTATCTCATCTTTGCGACCACCGCCGTTCTGGTGATCGCCTGCCTGTGGTTCGCCCCCGCCATCGACATCTCGCGGCTGTGGACCTTCACCAACTACTCGGGCGAAGCGGGCGGCAACGTGTTCCCGCAATCGGATAACATGGGCTATCTGTTCCTGCTGTGCCTGCTGCTTCCGGTCTACACCATCACCGGCTATGACGCCTCGGCGCACACGTCAGAAGAAACCAAGAATGCCGCAATGTCTGTGCCCCAAGGCATCGTCTCGGCAGTGTTCTGGTCGTCGCTGGTCGGTTGGGTGATGATCTGCGCCATCACCTTGGCAATCCCGGATCTGGGCGTTGCCGCCACGCAAGGCTTCGGCATGTTCTTCCAGACCATGGATGCAATCCTGCCTGCCGGGCTCAAAACTGTGATCTACCTTGGCATCTTCATCGCCCAACTGCTGTGCGGTCTGGCCACCGTGACCTCGGCCAGCCGGATGCTGTTCGCGTTCTCGCGTGATGACGGTATGCCGATTGGCTCGAAAGCGCTTGCCACCGTGTCACCGAAATTCCGCACCCCGGTGAACGCGATCTGGACGGCGACCGCGCTCTGCATCCTCTACGTGGTGCTGGCGATGTCGATCAAGGTTGGCGAAACCTCGATCTATGTCATCGTGGTGAACTCGACGCTGGTGTTCCTGTTCCTGTCTTTCACCGTGCCGCTGGTGGCTGGCTTGTTCGCCTATGGCACGCCGAAATGGCCGAACCCCGGCCCTTGGGCAATGTCCGCAGGCCTCTACAAGCTTGTCACGATTTTGTCCGTGGTCGGCATGGGGGTGATCCTGTTCATCGCCGTCGCCCCACCGAACGAGCGTGTGCTTTACGTCGTGCTCGGCTTCATTGCCTTGGCACTGATCCTGTGGGTCACCGTGGAAAACCGCCGCTTTGAAGGCCCGCCGACAGGCGAGAAGATCGCAGCCCGCAAGGCCGCCATCGCCGCCGCCGAAGCTGCCGTGGGTCAAACCCGCTAAACCACGCAAACGAAGGCAAACGGCGCCAGAGGAAACTCTGGCGCCGTTTCGCATGCCAACCACCGCGCAACCGATTTCTGCGACAGAAATCGGCCCGGATTTTTCAAAAAATCCGCCGCCTCGGCCCAAGGTTCAGCCAAGCGCCAAATGCCCCTTGCGCCCCGGCGCGTGCTGGCTATAACCCGCAAAGTTTTGCTTATGGGGGCCGCCATGCCGAAAAGAACCGATATCAAATCCATCATGATTATCGGAGCCGGTCCCATCGTCATCGGTCAGGCCTGCGAGTTCGACTACTCCGGCGCCCAAGCCTGTAAGGCGCTGCGCGAAGAAGGTTACCGGGTGATCCTGGTCAACTCGAACCCCGCCACCATCATGACCGACCCCGGCCTGGCGGACGCCACCTATATCGAGCCGATCACGCCCGAAGTCGTCGCCAAGATCATCGAAAAAGAGCGCCCCGATGCCCTGCTGCCGACCATGGGCGGGCAAACCGGCCTGAACACCGCCTTGGCACTGGCTGACCTCGGCGTGTTGGAAAAGTTCAACGTCGAGCTGATCGGGGCCAAGCGCCCGGCCATCGAAATGGCAGAAGATCGCAAGTTGTTCCGCGAAGCGATGGATCGCATCGGCCTTGAAAACCCCAAAGCCACCATCATCGCCGCCCCGAAACTCGCCTCTGGCAAGTATGACATCGCCGCGGGTCTGGCCGAGTGTATGACCGCCATCGAATATGTCGGCCTGCCCGCCATCATCCGCCCCGCCTTCACCCTCGGCGGCACCGGCGGCGGCGTGGCCTATAACCGCGACGACTACGAAGCAATCTGCCGCTCGGGCCTTGAAGCCAGCCCGATGGCGCAAATCCTGATCGACGAATCGCTGCTCGGTTGGAAGGAATATGAGATGGAGGTGGTGCGCGACACTGCCGACAACGCCATCATCATCTGCGCCATCGAGAACATTGACCCGATGGGGGTGCATACCGGCGACAGCATCACCGTGGCCCCTGCCCTGACGCTGACCGACAAGGAATATCAGATCATGCGCAACGGCTCGATTGCCGTGCTGCGCGAAATCGGGGTGGAGACCGGCGGATCGAACGTGCAATGGGCGATCAACCCCGCCGATGGCCGCATGGTGGTGATCGAGATGAACCCGCGCGTCTCGCGTTCCTCGGCGCTGGCATCAAAAGCCACCGGCTTCCCCATCGCCAAAGTCGCCGCCAAACTCGCCGTCGGCTACACGCTGGACGAGTTGGACAACGACATCACCAAAGTCACGCCCGCGTCGTTTGAACCCTCGATCGACTATGTTGTCACCAAAATCCCGCGCTTCGCGTTTGAGAAATTCCCCGGCTCCGAACCCAACCTCACCACCGCGATGAAATCGGTCGGCGAAGTCATGGCGATTGGCCGCACCATCCACGAATCCATGCAAAAGGCGCTGGCGTCTTTGGAAACCGGCCTGTCAGGCTTCGACGAAATCGCCATCCCCGGCGCGCCAGACCGTGCCGCCATCACGCTCGTACTGTCAAAAGCCACCCCCGACCGCCTGCGCGTCATTGCCCAAGCGATGCGCCACGGCCTCACCGACGACGAGATAAACGCGATCACGTCCTTCGACCCATGGTTCCTCGCCCGCATCCGCGAAATCATCGAGGCCGAGGCGGTCGTCCGCGCCAAGGGCCTGCCGCTCGATGCCGCAGGCATCCGCAAGCTGAAGATGATGGGCTTCACCGACGCCCGCCTCGCCAAACTGACCGGCCGGGATGAGGCACAAGTGCGCCGTGCCCGCCGCAACCTTGGCGTCAATGCCGTCTTCAAACGCATCGACACCTGCGCCGCCGAGTTCGAGGCCCAGACCCCCTATATGTATTCCACCTACGAAGCCCCCGCGATGGGCGATGTGGAATGCGAGGCCCGGCCCTCCGCTGCCAAAAAAGTCGTTATCCTCGGCGGTGGCCCGAACCGCATCGGCCAAGGCATCGAGTTTGACTATTGCTGCTGCCACGCCTGCTATGCGCTGACGGCGGCGGGCTATGAGACCATCATGGTCAACTGCAACCCGGAAACCGTTTCGACCGACTATGACACCTCGGACCGTTTGTATTTCGAGCCGCTCACCTTGGAACACGTCCTCGAAATCCTGCGGGTCGAGCAGGAAAACGGCACCCTCCACGGCGTGATCGTGCAATTCGGCGGCCAAACCCCGCTGAAACTGGCCAATGCACTGCACGCCGAAGGCATCCCGATCTTGGGCACCACGCCAGACGCCATTGACCTTGCCGAAGATCGTGAGCGTTTCCAGCAGCTTCTGCACAAGCTGGGCCTGAAACAGCCACACAACGGCACGGCGCGCAGCCGGGATGAGGCTTTCGCTGTCGCCAAAGACGTCGGCTATCCTTTGGTCATTCGCCCCTCCTTCGTTTTGGGCGGCCGCGCGATGGAAATCATCCGCGACGACGCCCAGTTGGACCGCTACATTGCCACCGCCGTGCAGGTTTCGGGGGACAGCCCGGTGCTGCTCGACAGTTACCTCTCCGGTGCCATCGAGGTTGACGTAGATGCGTTAAGCGACGGTAAAGACGTGCATGTCGCTGGAATCATGGAACATATTGAAGAGGCAGGCGTGCATTCGGGCGATTCGGCCTGCTGTTTGCCGCCGCATTCGCTGTCGGCGGAAACCATTGCCGAGTTGAAAAAGCAGACCATCGCCATGGCGCTTGCCCTGAACGTGGTCGGCCTGATGAACGTGCAGTTTGCCATCAAAGACGGCGTGATTTTCGTGCTCGAGGTCAATCCGCGCGCCAGCCGCACCGTGCCCTTCGTCGCCAAGGCCACCGATAGCGCGATTGCCGCCATCGCTGCCCGCCTGATGGCAGGCGAGCCGATGTCGAACTTCCCGATGCGCGCGGCTTATGCGCAGGGCGTGGGGCCGGATACGCCCCTGCCGCTGGCGAACCCCTTCACCCTTGCCGATCCGATAACCCCTTGGTTTAGCGTGAAAGAAGCCGTCCTGCCCTTTGCCCGCTTCCCCGGCGTTGATCCGGTTCTGGGGCCGGAAATGCGCTCCACCGGCGAGGTGATGGGCTGGGATCGCACCTTCGCCTTGGCCTTCCTCAAGGCGCAAATGGGCGCGGGCGTTGCCCTGCCCGACGCTGGCCGCGCCTTTGTCTCGATCAAGGATATGGACAAAACCGCCGCCTTCGCCACTGCGATGCGCGATCTGGTGGCGCTTGGGTTTGAGATCGTCGCCACCCGCGGCACCGCAGGCTGGCTGAACGCGCAAGGCATCAAGGCGACGCTGGTGAACAAGGTATATGAAGGTCGCCCGAACATCGTGGATCGCTTGAAAAACAACGACATAGCGATGGTGATGAACACCACCGAAGGTGCCCAAGCCGTCACCGACAGCCGCGACATCCGCCGCGTCGCGCTGATGGACAAGATCCCGTATTTCACCACCGCTGCCGCCGCGATTGCGGTGGTGCAGGCGATGCAGGCCCGGGGCGAGGGCTATGGGGTGAGGACATTGCAGGGGTGAGGGACGGCGGCGCTCTCGCGCCGCGAAAACGCTCCAGTGGAGCGTTTTCAGTCCCGAAAGCCCGCGCACGCTTGCGCAGGCCGGAGTGACAACATGCGAAACCGCATCCACACTTAAGCTATTCAGTGGATAACCCTGTGGACAAACAATGTTGTGTGTTGTTGAAAAATTTTCGGCCACATACATAACCTTTTCGCCTGATACACCACATCTTGACGGATCAACGACTATACCCGCTATATAATGTTTAAAAATCTTGATCTAGTTTGAAAAATAGCCTTGACCTCCCTCGCAGATTAGGGCAATTATTAGGTCAAGCACTTTTTTTGGGGTATATACACCATATTTCGTGCTCTGGACGCTTGACACAGCTACGGCTTGCGCGTCATTCTACCCCTTAGGTTATCATAATGACTAGCAGTTAGGCTCTTAAGCCAAATTTTGCTTGTCTAGTATTTACAGGGGGGTCGCAATGGATAGTGGCTAAACGAGAAATGCCAACCAAAGCGGCTGGCATTCCCGAAAAATCGGCGGCAAAAACTTGCGCAGATCTCACTTGCAATTTGATTATCGCACAGGTTCGAGCCGCCATCAACTCACTTCCCACCAAATGGAGCGGGAAAATGGCTAACTATTATTTGAACACGAACCAACAATCGAACGGCGATTACGAAGTTCACACAGGGAACTGCGCATACTTGCCCTCCGAAAAAAACCGAGAGTATCTCGGGAACTTCGACGGCTGTTCTCAAGCAGTATCGCAAGCCAAACGCAATCACCCGACTTGGGCACGGATCAACGGTTGCTATACTTGCTGTAACGCCTGCCATACCAGCTAGGGACTTACAAAATGGCTACCAATCCCCCAACTGGCGACGGCAAACGCAACGGCGCAGTCAAAGATCGCTCCCAAACACAAACGCCTTCCGGGCACTACGTGAAACGGGACACGAACACTGGCCGCTTCATGGACGTAAAGACTTCTAGCAAGGATCCCTTCAAGGGCGTTCGCAAAGAGAAGTAAGCTCTTGGGGGTGCGCGGAATGATGCGCACCCCCTCCCCCCTTGACTTCCCCCCACAAATCCCCCATTTCCCCTCTCATCCATAGTGCCCGTGCCGCGTGAGCATGTGTAAGGCCATGGAGACTGGTTCCCACCGCACGCAGGGGTTCCGCGGCAGTCACGGTATCGGGCACGGGCCTGATGCGAGGGGGTGTCGCTTCCCACTGCCGCCCCAATGGGGTGGACGGGCGGCTTTGGGCCGCCGGAAAGACTGTTATGACCACCACTTTCGCAGACCTCGGGCTTTCGGACAGCATTCTGAAAGCATTGGAAAAAACCACCCTCAAGATGCCGTCGCCTATTCAGGTGCAGGCGATCCCGCATATCATGGCGGGCAAAGACTTGATGGGTCTGGCGCAGACCGGCACCGGTAAGACCGCCGCGTTTGGCTTGCCCTTGCTGCACCGCATCCTTGATCTGGGCCATCCGCCCGCCCCGAAAACCGTGCGCGCGCTGATCCTGGCCCCCACACGAGAACTCGTCAGCCAAATCGCGGATAACCTTGAGATTTTCACCAAAGGCACCGCCGTCAAGGTCGCCATGGTCGTCGGCGGCGCCAGCCTGTTCAAACAGGCCGAAAAGCTGAAACGGGGCGCTGATATCCTTGTCGCCACCCCCGGCCGCCTGATTGATCTGTTGGAGCGTGGCGATGTCTCGCTGCACGCCACCGGCTATCTGGTGCTGGACGAGGCCGACCACATGCTTGACATGGGTTTCATCCATTCTTTGCGCAAAATCGCCAAGCATATCCCGCTGAAACGCCAGACCCTGCTGTTCTCGGCCACCATGCCGAAGGATATTGAGGAACTCGCCGAGACCTATCTGCAAAACCCGATCAAGGTGCAGGTCGCCCCTCCGGGCAAGCCGGTCGAGCGGATTGATCAAGGCGTGCATTATCTGCCGAATGGCGACAAGGCCTTGGTTCTGAAGGAATATCTGCTGAAACATCCAGGCGAGCAGGCTCTGGTGTTTGGCCGCACCAAGCATGGTTCGGAAAAGCTGATGAAGCTGTTGGTGGCGTGGGGCTTCAAGGCAGGCTCGATCCACGGCAACAAAAGCCAGAACCAGCGCGACCGCACGCTGACCGAATTCCGCAATGCTGAATTGGATGTGCTGGTGGCCACCGATGTGGCCGCGCGCGGTATCGACATTCCGGGCGTGCGCTATGTTTATAACTACGACATGCCGAATGTGCCGGAAAACTACGTGCATCGCATCGGCCGCACCGCGCGGGCGGGCAAGGAAGGCACCTCGATTTCCTTCTGCGCACCTGCCGAGATGGGTGAGTTGCAAGCCGTTGAAAAGCTGCTGAAAAAGACCATCCCGGTCTTGGGCGGTGCGCCTTGGGCCGCCGATGTGGTGGCAGCGGCACCGAAACCCGGCCAGAACCGCGGTCAGCGTCCGGGGCAAGGCCGTGGCGGCCAGAAGGCCGGCAGCCAGCCGATCCAGCGCGCGGCCCCCGGCAAACCCGGTGCCAAACCGCAGGGCAAGCCGAAGCCCGCAGGCGGCAATTTTGCGCCCCGCCGCAGCGAGGGTGCGGCCAAGCCGCGCGCTGCGGGCAACCGCACGCCGCGCTAAGGCCGACCAACGTTCACACGATTGCGTGTCGCCAAATCCGGGCGAAAACAGGAGACGCATTGCGTTTCCCCGCCCGCGTGGGAGGCATGAACCCGTACTCGGTTCAGCACGCACCGTAGAAGGCCAGTGCCCGACCCGGCGGGCGAGAAGCGCCCGCCATCGGCGGGTCGGGCGCTGGCCGGGCCTTTAAGGCCCGGCGGTGTCAGCGGCACTTGCACCGCATGGCGAAGGTGGTGGCCTTCGCCAGAATCTGCACTTTGACCGTTGCCCCACCATACCCCAAACCAACCGACAAAATGAAAAACGCCCGGAGATCATCCGGGCGCTTTTCATTCCTACTGCCAAAGCCTTAGCTAACTTCCTCTTCCAGATTAAGCTTCATCTCCAGCAGAACCTGTTGAATGGCCAGGGTTTCCCGCAGCATCCGTTTGGCTTCGTTCACCGAAATCACCCCATCGCCAATCGCAGTGTTGTATTCGGCCATCAGCATGGCAAAGCGCTGCGCCAGTGCCACCACATCACCATTCACGCCCTTGCCATCCGAGTTGCGCTTTTCGGGATCATAGCTCAGCGTGATGCCGCGCAGATCGGCCAGCGCCGAGGTCACATGCGGGAACCTTGCCGCAGATTCCAGCTGTGCCACCACGTCAATCGGCATGAAACGGTCGTCATGTTCGCCCGAGTCAGAATAGTAGCGCCCCAGCGTCGCTTTCGACTTGCCGGTCAGCTCGCAGGCCGCCTCGATGCCAACATCTTTGACCAAAGCCTCGGTGTGCTTTTTCAGGTAGGTTTCAGTACTCATAATGCGCCTCACGCTCCCCGAAAGACGTATCCGGGGAATTCATTTTGTCTTTTCCCATTAATCCCGTCCTAAGCTTTTGTCATTCATAAAGGTGTTCCGGGCAACTGGAACTGTAGTGAGTGGCCAGCGCCCCCAGCGTTGGTGTGGGTGGGGTTCCGCCGTGCATAGGTCCATCAGGGCAAACTGGGGCATGTGTCACGGTCGCACGGCGGACCTAACACATGGTTTGCGGTCAGGTTCGCTTGATCGTGCGTAAAAATTTCGGGCGGCCTGGCTGGCCCCACCCAAGGTTTGTGTTGTTGGTGCCAGTGTTGTTGTTGCCAGTGTTCTGGTTGGTTCGAGTATCAGTGTTTCGCGGCAATCCGCAGCCCATTGCGGCGGGGTTGCCAGCCCCCTTGGCCATGCGTTAGAGCAGCGCATGGCCAAGCTTTACTTCAACTACTCCACCATGAACGCGGGCAAATCGACCCTGCTGTTGCAAGCCGCGCATAACTATCGCGAAGGCGGGATGCAGACCTATCTGATCACCGCACAATTCGACAACCGCGCAGGCATGGGCCGCATCGCCAGCCGCATCGGCATTGGTGAGCCCGCAGATACCTTCGGCCCTGACGACGATATGTTCGAAAAGCTCAAAGATCGTTTTGCGAAAGACAAGATCGCTTGCGTTTTTATTGACGAATCACAATTCCTGACCAAGCCGCAAGTCTGGCAACTCGCCCGTGCGGTGGATGACCTGGGCGTGCCGGTGATGTGCTACGGGCTGCGGGTGGATTTTCAGGGTAATCTTTTCCCCGGCTCGGCGGCCTTGCTGGCTTGGGCGGATGAAATGCGCGAAGTCCGCACGATTTGCCACTGCGGCAAGAAGGCGACCATGGTGATCCGCCGTGGCCCCGATGGCCGCGCGCTGAAGGATGGCGAGCAGGTGCAAATCGGCGGCAATGAAACCTACGTCAGCCTCTGCCGCAGGCATTGGCGCGAGGCTGTGGGCGGTTAGGCCGAACCGACATTCGTCTGGAACAATCTGGCGAAGGCCATCGCACCTTCCGGGCGGAAACAGAAAACGCATCGCGTTTTCCCGCCCGCGTGCGCGGCTTCACCCCGTATTCCGTTCAGCAATCACGCCAGAAGGCCAGTGCCCGACCCGGCGGGCGAGAAGCGCCCGCCATCGGCGGGTCGGGCGCTGGCCGGGCCTTTGGGGCCCGGCGGTTTCAGCGGAACTTGAACCGCATGGCGAAGGCGATGGCCTTCGCCAAATTGTCCAAGATCGCATTTCCTTCCGCCCTAAGCCTCTTGCACCTTCGCCCGCAGCGCGATCATCGCCCCCGCGGCCACGATCAGCGCCATGCCGAACACCGCAAGCGGCGTCAGCGTCTCGCCCCAGATCAGGTAAGACCAGAAAGCCGAGGCCGGCAGGATGATGTATTCCAACACCGATGCCCGGCTGGCCTCGGTGATCTGATAGGCGCGGATCATCATGCCGACCCCCAACAACGACCCCGCCGCCTGCACAAACGTCCAGAAATAGAACGCGCCAGAGGCCCAGACCGCCCCCCGCTGCAAGAACCCGTCGCTGCCCAGCGGCACCGCAATCGGCCAAAGCGCCAGCACCGCCATCCCCACCGCGCCAATCACCCCCAAGGCCAGAAAGAACCCGGCCAGCAGGGTTTCGGCGCTCTCCTCCGGGCACCATTCGCGGGTGGCGATATTGCCCATCGCATACATCGCCCCGGCAATCACCGGCAAAAGCGCGGCAAGCGACGCCCCAGACATCGCCTCTGGCCCCAGCACCAGAATGACGCCGATAAACCCCACCGCCACCGCGACAATCCGCACCGGGCCAATCGCATGGCCGTAGGCAAAGCGCGAAATCAGCAGCACAAAGATCGGCGCGGTGAACAGCCCTGCAGCCACCAAAGCCACCGGCAAAAACGCAAGCGCGCCAAAATAGATCACCATCGCCAGCCCGTGAATGCTCGATCGCGCCAGCACCGCCCGCAGATTGACCGGGCGCAGCCGCAACCCCAACACCGCCGCCAAACCCGCCAGCAACACCATCGCCATCGCGGTCCGGGTGAAGTGAAACTGCCACAGCCCAGCCTCGGCCGCGATCACCTTCACATAATTATCGGTAAAGCCGATGATCATCGCATAGGTAAAGATCAGGGCGGCGGCGGCTAAAGTATGGTCTTTGGTCGCTGACATCGCATGATCCTTCGATTTCCAGCTTTCCAACTGCCTTGAAGCCTTCCACTCTGCACGTCAGAAAGCGACATCTCGCACAAGGTTTCGGGGAGGGAACATCATGGGCTGGCTGGCAGACGAATCCGGTTTGGGCAAGACGCGGGCAAACTATGCACCGCTCACGCCACTGTCGCACCTGCGCCGCGCGTCGGATGTGTTTGCCCACCGCACAGCACTCGTGTGGAAATCCACCCGCTTGACCTACGCTGATTACGCCGCCCGCGTCAGCCAACTCGCCCATGCCCTGACCCAATCCGGCATCCAACCCGGCGATGTGGTGGCGACCCTGCTCCCCAACATCCCCGCGCAGGTTGAGGCGCATTTCGGCGTCCCCGCCGCAGGTGCCGTGCTGAACGCCATCAACACAAGGCTGGAGGCTGACACCGTCGCCTATATCTTCGGCCACGCAGGCGCGAAACTGCTGCTCTGCGACACCGCCTTTTTGCCGCTGGCCGAGGCCGCCATCGCCCAGATGACCACCCCGGCCCCGCAGATCATCGAGGTCGTCGACCACGGCTTCACCGCCTCAAACCGCTACACCACTTACGAATCCTTCATCAGCACAGGCGACCCCCAGCACCCCTGGATCATGCCCGAGGATGAATGGGAAAGCCTTGCGATCAACTACACTTCTGGCACCACCGGCCGCCCCAAGGGCGTGGTCTACCACCATCGCGGTGCCTATCTTGCCACCACGGGCAATGCGCTGGCATGGCGGATGCAACTGTTCCCCACCTACCTCACCATCGTGCCGCTGTTTCACTGCAACGCCTGGTGCCACCCATGGATGATCCCGATGCTGGGCGGCACCATTGTCTGCTGCCGCGACATCACCGCCCGCGCCATCTATGACGCCATCGCCGACGAAGGCGTCACCCATTTCGGCGGCGCACCGATCGTGCTGAACACCGTGATCAACTGCGCCCCCACTGATCGCCGCGCCTTCTCCCACACGGTCGAGGTGTTCACCGCAGGCGCACCGCCCCCCGCCGCCACCCTCGCCGCGTTCGAGCCCCTCGGCTTCAACGTCACCCAAGTCTACGGCCTGACCGAAACCTACGGCCCCGCCACCGAATGCCTGTGGCAAACCGAATGGAACACCGCCACCGGCGATGACCGCGCCGCCCTCAAGGCCCGCACCGGCGTCACTATGGCCATGCTGGAAGGGGCCGAAGTCCACGACACCCACGGCAACCCCGTCCCCCGCGACGCAGCCCACTTAGGCGAGATCGCCATGCGCGGCAATATGGTGATGAAGGGCTACTACAAGAACCCCGAGGCCACCGCCGAGGCGTTCAAGGGCGGCTGGTTCCGCTCGGGCGACATCGCCTTCCAGCACCCCGACGGCTATCTGAAAATCACCGACCGCGCCAAAGACATCATCATCTCGGGCGGCGAAAACGTCAGTTCCGTCGAGGTTGAAGGCGCCCTGATGCACCACCCTGCCGTCTCACTCTGCGCCGTTGTCGCCAAACCAGATGCCAAATGGGGCGAGGTGCCCTGCGCCTTTGTCGAGTTGAAACCCGGCGCGCAAACCACCGAGGCCGAGCTGATCGCGCATTGCCGCGCCCGCCTTGCCGGCTTCAAAACCCCGAAGCATGTGGTGTTTGCCGAACTTCCCAAGACCTCAACCGGCAAAATCCAGAAGTTTGAGCTGCGCGCAGTGGCGAAACTGATGGACGCGTGATTGTGGCCTGCAAAACAAGCGGTTATCGTCACCCCATGACAACAGGAAAAGACACCACTGCGCCATGACGGCCCTTCGCAAATACCTGCGGCTGGAAAGCCCGGGGCTCTGGCGCGAAACCCCTTCGGCGCAACTGCGCGAGGTTGTCGTTGGCCTGCGCGAAGCCACTCTTGTGCTGTCCGATCCCAAGACCGAAATGGCGCTGGCGCAATGGTCGCTCCCCGCCCTCACCCGACTGAACCCCGGCAAACTGCCCGCGCTTTACAGCCCCGGCGAGGATGACCCCGAAACGCTTGAGGTGGACGACCGTGACATGATGGCGGCGCTGGACACCGTGCGCACCGCACTGGAACGCCGCCGCCCCAAACCCGGCCGCCTGCGCGGCGTGCTTTTGGGCGGATTTGGCGCGGTGATCGGCTCGCTTGCGGTGTTCTGGCTGCCGGGTAAGCTGATCGACTATACCGCCGCCATGCTGCCCCCCGCGACGCGCAGCGAATTGGGCAAACTGGCGCTGCAAGACCTGACCCGTGTCACCGGATCGCCCTGCACCGGCAAAGACGGCACCGCCGCCTCAGTCGCCTTGGGCCTGCGCATCAACCCCACCCATCCACCGCATGTGCTGGTGGTGCGCGATGCGCTGCAAGCCCCGCTCGCCCTGCCCGGCGATCTGCTGATCCTGCCGGAAAAGCTGGTGCAAGCCAGCACGCCCGATGTCATCGCGGGCTATATCATCACCGCCACCGGGCAGGCCGCCGTGGCAGACCCGATGCAGCCCTTGCTGGAAAAGGCCGGACTGGTCGCCACCGTGCGCCTGCTGGCCAGCGGCGAGATTGCCGCCGACGCGCTGGATGGCTACGGCCAAACCCTGCTGACCCCGCCCGCGATCACCCTCTCGGATGAGGCCAAACTTGCCGCCTTCACCGCCGCCAAGATCACCTCGCAGCCCTATGCCTATGCGCTGGACAAAACCGGCGAAACCACCCTGTCGCTGATTGAGGCCGATCCCTTCCCCGCCGGAAGCCAGCCAGAGGTGCTGTCAGAACCGCACTGGCAAGCCTTGCAGAACATCTGTCAGGGCTGAATCGCCGCGCAGCGTTTTCACGATCAAACGCGCCTGACGTGCGCACCAACCACAATATGTAGTGGTTTTCGCTCAATTTCGCAGCATTTTCCACAAGTCATTCCCAGATGGGAAAACCCCGGAGCGAAAAAGCCCCCCGGCGCGAACCGAGGGGCTTTCAAAAATCTGGCCGACACTCTCAGCGGATATAGGCTCAGCGGATATAGGCGTCGCCAAACCCGGCCCCGCGCACCATCCGCAACGCGGCCTGCGCATCAGCACCCGACCCAAACGGCCCCGCCATCACGATCTGCAATGCCTTGCCACCGCGGTTCAGCTTCGACTTTGCCACCGGCAGCCCCAAAGCCTGCAACTGCGCCGCAGCCCCTGCCGCATTGGCGGGCACGCCAAAGGTGCCAATCTGCACCCAAGCCCCACCCCGCGCCGCTTTCGGCGCAACCTCTGCCTGGCCTTTCGACGAAACCGTCACTTCGGTGGCAGGTTTGTATTTGCGGGTTTTGGCCTTCTGCACATCGACAATCAGCTTCGACGGCACCTTGCGGGTCCACAACTGATCCTGCGCCGCCTGCCCCTCAGCCGTGCCAACGCCGCGCATCGGGTTCAGACGATCATCTTCCCATGCCAGTTTGTAGCCCTTCGGCACCACCACATCCGGCACTCGGGCCGAGGCATAGGAAGGTGCCGCAGCCGCCACCTGCCCCACACCGGCATTATCCGCCCGCGTCACCTGAACCGGATCCCGCAAGGCCGCACCCACACCCGCATTGCGCGGATAAATCGGCGGCCGCCATCCGGTCAAAGATCCGTCGCCCCGCGTGCAAACCACCGCCGTGCCGCCATTGCGCAACCGCACCACTTCCGCAACCGGGGCCGAGGTGTAGCAGCCGATCTTGCCCGGCGCAGGCCCAACCACCGTCGCCGCCCGCTCATAAGTCTGGGCAGGCGTTGGCAAATTCGCAACCAAACCCTGTGGGTTATGATTAAGCGGCTCTTTCGGCACCGGCTTCACCACCACCGCCTCAGGCATCATCGCACTCGCCACCGTCGCCATCGGCGCATTGCCCTTGGCAGGCTTCACCACTACAGGCGCCACGGGCGCGACATCTTCGGCGACTTCAATCGGCGGCTTCGGTCCAAACGTCGGCGGATAACCACACAGCACCTTATGCTTGCGATCCACCCGCGCCACCCACCGCGGCGCCCCCGCATAGCTGGCGTTCATGAACACACAGCCCCGGCTATCGACATATTGCGCGCCCTTGAAGCTTGCCGGAGGCAGCTCAGAAGGCTGCCCAATCTGCGCCAGTGTCTGCGCAGAAGCGACAATCGGACTCACCACAGCCGCGCAAACCGCGACCGATACAATTTTCAACAGCATGACGCCCCCCAAGAGGTTTTGGGGAAAGAATGCGTCAGGATTGTTTCCGAGTAAAGGGGGCTAAGCTTTATTTAGTGCCAAACATCCGGTCGCCCGCATCCCCTAGCCCTGGGACAATATATCCATGGTCGTTCAACTGACGGTCTACTGCCGCTGTGACAATCGGCACATCCGGATGCGCTTCTTTCATCCGGGCGATGCCCTCGGGTGCTGCAAGCAGGCACAAAAAGCGGATATTCTTCGCGCCCGATTGTTTCAAAAGCGTAATCGCCGCGGCCGAGGAATTGCCCGTCGCCAACATCGGATCGACCACAATCGACACCCGCTCTTCCAGATGATCGGGCAGCTTGCAGTAGTATTGCACCGGCTGGAGTGTTTCCGGGTCGCGGTACAATCCAACAAACCCCACCCGCGCCGCCGGGATCAGTTCCAGAATACCGTCCAGCAGGCCATTGCCCGCCCGAAGGATCGAGATCAGCGCAAGCTTCTTGCCATCAATCGTCGGCGCATCCATCGCCTCGATCGGGGTCTCAATGGCCTTGGTCGTCATCGGCAATTCCCGTGTCACCTCATAGGCCAACAGCAGGCTGATCTCGCGCAACAGCTTGCGGAAAGATGCGGTCGAAGTGTCCTTCTCGCGCATAAGCGTCAGCTTATGCTGCACCAAAGGGTGCGAGACGACAGTCAGATGTTCAGCCATGGGCCTGCTCCAAAGTTTTCAATATCCGGGTTTTCGTATCGGCGTCACAAAACGCGGCGTCAAGCGCGGTGCGGGCGATCTTGGCAAAAACGCCCTCGTCCCAGTCAAACGCCTGATGCAGCATCTCGTATTCGCGCGCCATCGTGGTGTGGAAGAACGGCGGATCGTCGGTATTGATCGTCACCTTCACGCCGCGATCATACATCTCGCCAATCGGATGCGCGCGGAAACTGGGGTAAATCCCCAAAGCCACGTTTGAGCCCGGACAAAGCTCCAGCACGATGCCGCGCTCGGCGATCTCCTCGACCAGCGCCATATCTTCAATCGCCCGCACGCCATGCCCAACCCGCTCGGCCCCCAGATCGTTGATCGCCGCGCGCACCTCATCCGGCCCTTTCCACTCGCCCGCATGGGCGGTGATGCGCAACCCCGCCTCACGCGCCATATCGAACGACCATGAGAAATCCTTCAATGCGCCTGACTTTTCATCGCCGCCAATGCCAAAGCCGGTGATGAACCGCCCCGCCGTCTCTGCCGCACAGCGTGCCACCACGCGGGCCTTTTCGGGGCCGAAATGCCGGATCGGCGTGACAATCCCGCGCAACGTGATGCCGAAATCCGCCTCGGCCTTGGCCGCCGCTTCCTCAATCGCGTGCAGATATTCCCGCCACGCGCCCAGATCGCCGCCACCGCAGAAATCGGGGGAAAGGAAGGTCTCGCTGTAAACCACCCCACTCGCCGCACTTTCTTCCAACACTGCGAGGGTCAGCCGATAAAACTCCTGCGGCCCGGTCAGCGTGGTGCAAGCCGCCTCATAGACCTTCAGAAAATCCCAGAAATCCGCGAAGCGATAAGAACCGTCCTCATTGAATATCCCCGCAATATCAATGCTCTTTTCCCGCGCGAGCCCTTTGATGAACGCAGGCGGCGCGCCGCCTTCCAGATGCAGATGCAACTCAACCTTCGGCATTTGATTCAAATTGTTCATCCTCTCTGCTTAAATATCCTGGGGAGCGCGAGGGGCTAGCCCCTCGCCCTTTTCACAGAAACGACCGCCCGACGCCCTGCGCCGCAACCCCCAGATGCGCCGCCACGCTGGCCCCCACATCGGCAAACGCCCGCAAGCCGATCTCACCCACACCGACTCCTGCGCACAAAACCGGCACCCGCTCGCGCGTGTGTTCTGTGCCCGTCCAGGTTGGATCATTGCCATGATCAGCGGTGAAAATCGCCAGATCGCCGGGGCGCAGCAGCTGCAAAAGTGCCCCGACGCGGCTATCAAACCATTCCAGCGCGCGGGCATAGCCCGCCACATCGCGCGGATGGCCGTAAAGCGTGTCAAACTCGACAAAGTTCGCAAAGGTCAAAGAACCGTCCTCCGCCTCGCCTGCAAGCCGATCCAGATGATCGAAAAGGTCAAGGTCGCCCTTACCCTTCCACAGCTTGCCGATGCCCTTCATCGAGAAGATATCGCCGATCTTGCCTATCGCATGGGTGCTGCGCCCCGCGCCCTGCACCCATTCCAGCAGCGTCGGCGCGGGCGGGTCCATCGCGTAATCATGCCGGTTCGCCGTGCGCTTGAATGCCCCCGGCGTGCCCGTAAACGGCCGCGCGATCACCCGGCCCACCTTCATCGCGTGCAGGTGCGGCGCCAGATCCTGACAAAGTTTCAACAGCCGCTCCAAGCCGAACGCCTCCTCATGCGCGGCGATCTGGAACACGCTATCCGCCGAGGTATAGCAAATCGGCCAGCCGGTGCGCAGGTGTTCGGCGCAATGCTGCTCGATGATCGGGACGCCAGAGGCATGGCAGTTGCCCAAAATCCCCTCGGTCCCCGCCAGCTTGCACACCAGCGCCACCAGATCATCGGAAAACGCCGGGATCTTGTCGGGAAAATAGGTCCAATCCCACGGCACTGGCACGCCCGCCAATTCCCAGTGCCCCGAGGGCGTATCCTTGCCGCGCGACACTTCTGTCGCAGCCCCCCAGCGACCCATGGGCACCGCGCCCAAGCCAGGCGCATCCAGCCCCGAGGCCAATTTGATCGCCGCCCCCAGACCCAAAGCATCCAGATTGGGCATCCGCAGCGGGCCAGACCGCCCCTGTTCTGCCCGCCCCGCAGCACAGGCTTCGGCGATATGGCCCAGCGTATTCGCGCCCTTATCGCCGAAATCGCCCGCATCCGGCGCACCACCACAGCCGACGGAATCCATCACGATCAAAAACGCGCGCGCCATTCAGGCAATCCTTTTGATGATCAAATCCGGGTCGGCGGGGGCCACAGGGCCCATCCGGTAAGCCGCCTGCACCCGCAAAATGGCTTCCTCTGCCGCAGCTTCCGTCGCCGCATGCACCATGCAGAGCGGATCGCCCGCGCCGATATCCTCGCCGATGCCCGCCAGATCCGACAGCCCGACCGACAGGTTCAGCTTGTCGCCCTCGCGCTGCCGCCCGCCACCCAGACCCACCACGGCCAGCCCCAAAGCCTGCCCGTCAATCGTGGTGACAAATCCGGGCTGCACGCTGGGCACCTCGCGGATCACCGTCGCCGCAGGCAAGCGATCCGGCCAGCGTTCGACAAAATCCAGCGGCCCACCTTGGGCTGCCACCATGCGGCCAAACCATTCCGCCGCCGCGCCCGATTCCAACGCCTGCTCGATCCGCCCCGCGCCATCGGCAGGGTCCGCCGCCAGCCCGCCCAAGGCCAAAGCCTCACCGCCCAGCGCCATGGTGATGTCCCACAGCGCCGCGTTGACGGATGTGCCGGTTAACGTCTCCATCACCTCAATCACCTCCAGCGCATTGCCCGCCGCCGTGGCCAAAGGCTGACTCATATCGGTGATCAGCGCAGCCGTCATACAGCCCGCCCCCTGCGCGGTGGCCACCAAAGCCCGCGCCAAATCCTCAGCCTCGGCCACTGTTTTCATGAACGCGCCAGAGCCGCATTTCACATCCAGAACAAGCGCTTCCAGCCCCGCCGCCAGCTTTTTCGACAGGATAGAGGCGGTGATCAGATCAATCGACTCGACCGTTCCCGTCACATCGCGCACCGCATAAAGTCGGCGATCCGCAGGCGCGATTTCGGCGCTGGCCGAGACGATCGCGCAGCGCGTATCACGCAACTGCCGCCGCAACTGATCCTCGCTCAGCCCGGTCTTGAAGCCGGGAATAGCCTCCAGCTTGTCCAGCGTGCCGCCAGTATGGCCCAATCCCCGGCCCGAGATCATCGGCACATAGGCCCCACAGGCCGCCAGTGCCGGGGCCAGCATCAGCGACACGCAATCGCCGATCCCGCCGGTGGAATGCTTGTCCAGCACCGGCCCAGGCATATCCCATTCCAGCACATGCCCAGTGTCGCGCATGGCCCGCGTCAGCGCCACGCGGCCCTGATCACCAAGCCCCTTCAGCAGCACCGCCATCGCAAACGCCCCGGCCTGCGCATCGCTGACCGCACCCGAGGCCAGCCCCTGCGCAAACCACTGCAACTCCGCCGCCGAGGGCACCTCGCCATCGCGCAGACGCACAATGATGGCGCGGGCATCCATCAGATCTTGTCCATATGCGCCGCCGAGAACACCCCGGGCAGCAGCTCGGCCACGCTCAACACCTTCGATTTTCCGTCGGTGGTGTAAAGGGTTACGCGCACGCCCTGATCGGCAAATTCTGCGATTTTCTGACGGCAGCCACCGCAGCAGGGCACGGGTTCCGGGCTGTCGGCGATCACGGCAATCTCGGCAATCCGGGTATCCCCCGCCGCGATCATCGCCGCAATCGCCCCGGCTTCGGCACAGGTGCCTTCGGGGTAGGCGACATTCTCGACATTGCAGCCGACATGCAGATTGCCCTCAACCGAGCGGATGGCTGCACCTACCTTGAAGCGCGAATAGGGCGCATAGGCGCGCAGGCGTACTTCGGTTGCGGCGTTTAACAGCGACATCAGCGGACTCCGGTTTTCTGATCCTTTGGTCAGAGTCTGTGCCGCTTCGCGTCAAATGGCAAGCGTGCGCGGGGGCTAGCCCCCGCACCCCCAGGATATTTGAGCGCAGAGGATGTCAGAGGACCTCAGTCTTTGGATTGCCCGGCAGCGAGACTTCCAGCAGTTGCAGGTCGCTGGAACATTCCCAATAGCGCGTCGCCATCCCCGGCGGGATCACAAAGGCATCGCCGGGCGACAGCCGGTAGGGGTCTTTGCCCTCACCCTCCAAAGTCATCTCGCCGCTCATCACAAAGCTGAACAGAATGTCGCCCTGATGTTTCGTCCAAGGTGCCACGCCTACAGGCCGCGCCACCATCACGCTTGCCACGCCCTTGGTATTGGCGTTGATCGTGGTGTCGCGCGCCTCAAACCCCGGAATACGGAACGGCGCGAAGGCCCCGGTGCTGCCGATGTTATGCACAAAGCGCTGGCCGTCCCATTCGCGTTCGCGGTTCACCGTGCCATTCGGCAGCGTCATATTGTGGTCAATCTCGGTGACATGCTCGGCCGGAACGCCGATTTCCACCACCTGCACGCCCTCGGAATGCAGCACTTTATGGCGGATGGTGGGGG
Source organism: Cypionkella sinensis (assembly GCF_042646385.1). NCBI lineage: Bacteria > Pseudomonadati > Pseudomonadota > Alphaproteobacteria > Rhodobacterales > Paracoccaceae > Cypionkella > Cypionkella sinensis. Next base: position 1,712,030 of record NZ_JBHRTO010000001.1, read on the forward strand.
GTTGGATAAAGCAGTCGCCCGCCTCGATCCGCAGGATACCGCCTTGATCTTCATAAAGAACGTCCACCCAGCCTGCGACGCAGAAGATCAGTTGAAATCCGACCTTATGGTAATGCACCATATCCGGCACCGGGCCATCCGGCACCCGGATGTGGCTGGCAATCATCGCCCCGCCCAGCCGTGTCGGGATCAGATCGCGGTATTCCATACCGGCGCGGCCAATCACCCAAGGCGCTTGATCGGCCAAACGACGCACCACAAAGGCATGTTCGGTTTTCGGCAGGATCAGCGGCGGGTTCAGCTCGTCAATTTCGACGCTGGTGCCGCCGGGCGAGGTCAGTGCCTTCGCGCCATCCGCAATCGGATCATCGGTCAGAATCCGCAGCAAGCCGGGGGCGGCCTTGCTGTCGGCATCCAGCCGCAGCCGCAAGCCATGGCCCGAAATCACCGCCACTGCTGGATTATCCGCCGGATAGATCATATCCATCCGCATCCCCAAGGTCTTGGTGAAGAACGGCAAATCCTTGCGCAGGTCTGTGGTTGGCAACACGATTTCAGCGCGAATATCAGACATCAACTTTTCCCCTCATCGGACTCTCTGCCAATATGTTTCAAACCTGAAGCTTTCAGATCAAGCGATTTCTTGTGATACGAGCTATCACCAATTCGCTTTGCCTTTGCGATACGCGTTGCATTGGGTAAACCTGCCAGCATTGCTGCGACCAAACCCTGCCAAATCGGCAAGGAAAGGTCATGTGAAAAAGCCATAGTTGGCGTCAGATAAAAAGCCGTTTAAGGGTAAACTATAAATCTGCGGGAGGTTCGGATGGAAGAGGCACGGCACGACAACGCGCGGCAAGCGGCACTGGATTATCACGAGTTTCCGAAACCCGGAAAGCTGGAAATCCGCGCGACCAAGCCACTTGCCAACGGGCGTGACCTATCCCGCGCCTATTCGCCGGGCGTGGCCGAGGCTTGTCTTGAGATCAAGGCCGATCCTGCCACCGCCTCGCGCTACACCGCGCGCGGTAATCTGGTCGCAGTTGTCACCAATGGCACCGCCGTCTTGGGCCTTGGAAACATTGGCGCTTTGGCCTCCAAGCCGGTGATGGAAGGCAAGGCGGTTCTGTTCAAGAAATTCGCCAACATCGACTGTTTCGACATCGAGCTGAACGAACCCGATCCCTACAAGCTGGCCGATATCGTCTGCGCGCTAGAGCCGACCTTTGGTGCGATCAACCTTGAAGACATCAAGGCCCCCGATTGTTTCATCGTTGAACAATTATGCCGTGAGCGGATGAAAATCCCGGTTTTCCACGATGATCAACATGGCACCGCCATCGTTGTTGGGGCTGCCGCAACCAATGCGCTGCACGTGGCGGGCAAGAATTTCGCCGATATCAAGGTGGTTTCCACCGGCGGGGGGGCCGCGGGAATCGCCTGCCTGAACATGCTGCTGAAACTGGGCGTCAAACGTGAAAACGTCTGGCTCTGCGATTTGGCGGGTCTTGTCTACAAGGACCGCAACGAGCAGATGACCGAGCAGAAGGCCGCTTACGCCCAAGGCACGACTGCTGCCAGCTTGGCCGAAGTGATCCAAGGTGCCGATCTGTTCCTTGGCCTGTCTGGTCCCGGCGTGCTGACGCCGGAGATGGTCGCCAAAATGGCCCCGCGCCCGATCATCTTCGCCCTCGCCAACCCCAACCCCGAGATCATGCCCGACGCCGTCCGCGCCGTCGCCCCCGATGCGATCATGGCGACCGGGCGCAGCGATTTTCCCAATCAGGTCAACAACGTGCTGTGCTTCCCGTTCATCTTTCGGGGTGCTCTGGACGTTGGCGCCACCGTGATCAATGACGCGATGCAACTGGCTTGCATTGACGGCATCGCAGCGCTGGCCCGCGCCACCACCAGCGCCGAGGCCGCCGCCGCCTACAGCACTGAAAAGCTGACCTTCGGCGCCGATTATCTGATCCCGAAACCCTTCGACCCGCGTCTGATCGGCGTGGTCGCCAGCGCCGTTGCCAAGGCCGCGATGGAAACCGGCGTCGCCACGCGTCCGATCACCGATCTGGATGCCTACCGCGAAAAGCTGAACGGCTCGGTGTTCAAATCGGCACTGATCATGCGCCCGGTGTTTGAGGCCGCCGCCACCGTCAGCCGCCGCATCATCTTTGCCGAGGGCGAGGATGAGCGCGTGCTGCGCGCCGCCAATGCGATGCTGGAAGAGATGACCGACAAGCCGATTCTGATCGGCCGTCCCGATGTCATCGCGACCCGCTGCGAGCGCGCGGGCCTGCCGATCCGCCCCGACAAGGACTTTGAAATCATCAACCCCGAAAGCGACCACCGCTATCGCGACTACTGGGGCTCCTACCACGAGTTGATGGCGCGTCAGGGCGTCACCCCAGATATTGCGCGCGCCGTGATGCGCACCAACACCACCGCCATCGCCGGCATCGCCGTGCATCGTGGCGATGCCGACAGCATGATCTGCGGCACCTTCGGCCAATATCTGTGGCATCTGGGCTATGTGCGGCAAATCCTAGCTCGCGATGGCCTGCATCCCCGCGCCGCCCTGTCGCTGATGATCCTCGAGGATGGCCCACTGTTCATCGCCGACACCCAGATCAACGCCGTGCCTTCGGCCGCGCAAATCGCCGAAACCGTGATCGGTGCGGTGCGTCACGCCAAGCGCTTTGGGGTCGAGCCGAAAGTGGCGCTGTGCAGCCATTCCAGCTTTGGCAACCTTGACAGCGACTCGGGGCGTCGGATGCGCGACGCGCTGGAAATCCTTGACGCCCGCGAGGTGGATTTCACCTACGAAGGCGAGATGAACGCCGACGCCGCCTTGGACCCCGAACTGCGCGCCCGCATCTTCCCCGGTTCGCGGATGCAAGGCCCCGCCAATGTGCTGGTTTTCGCCTATTCTGACGCAGCCTCCACCGCGCGTAACATGTTGAAACTGAAGGCAGGCGGGCTTGAGGTCGGCCCGATTCTGATGGGCATGGGCAACCGCGCCCATATCGCCACGCCGTCGATCACCGCGCGCGGCCTGCTGAACATGTCGGCCATCGCAGGCACTCCGGTGGCGCATTACGGCTAGGCGACGACGCGTTACTTCGAACCGAAAGAAAACTCTGCGGGGCAGAGTTTTCTGGTTCGTTGCTCGTAAGGCTGAAGGCCGTCGAGCAAGGGGCGTGAAGCCGCAAGCCGTCGCTGTGGAAATCGGGGCGCGCCTGACTGGCGGGCGCGAAATCGCGCCTGCCGGGGGCACGCAGGCGCGGCCCGATTTGGCACTGGCCAAATCGGGCAAGGCCAACTGCCGTTGCATCATGATGCCTATTCCCGCCCCTGAAAACTTTGCAAACCCCGCGTCAAATCGCTCAGAACCCCTACAAACCACACTAGTTTGCAAAAATTTGCGCCCATCCTCGCGCAATATATGCAAACTTTATCTCGCAAGCGCGTCACGATCCTTGCGCGACTCAAGCGGGCTTGCCTAAGACAGCCGCAGCTTTGGAGGAGGCATACAATGGTATACCGTGAGATCTATGCAGGCTGGCAAGCCGACCCGGAAGCCTTCTGGATGGATGCAGCGTCAAAGATTGATTGGGTGAAGCCGCCCTCCAAAGCCCTTAACCCCAGCCGCGCGCCGCTGTATGAATGGTTCACCGATGCCAGCGTCAACACCTGCTGGAACGCGGTAGACCGCCACGTTCTCGCCGGGCGCGGCGATCAACTGGCGATCATCCACGACAGCCCGGTCACACGCACCAAACACGCCATCACCTATGCCGAATTGCAAACCCGCGTGGCCTCTCTCGCCGGGGCCCTGCGCGCCAAGGGCGTCGAAAAGGGCGACCGCGTGATCATCTACATGCCGATGGTGCCCGAAGCGCTAGAGGCGATGCTGGCCTGCGCCCGGCTGGGGGCGATCCATTCGGTTGTGTTCGGCGGCTTTGCAGCGGCAGAACTGGCGGTGCGGATCGACGACTGCACCCCCAAAGCCATTATCGCCGCCAGTTGCGGCATCGAGCCTTCCCGGGTCATCCACTACAAACCGCTGCTGGATGCGGCGATCGAACAGGCCAGCCACAAGCCCGATTTCTGCGTGATCCTGCAACGCGAACAAGAGGTTGCAGCCCTGATTCCCGGCCGGGATGTCGCTTGGCACAGCTTTCAATACGGCACCGAACCCGCCGAATGTGTCGCCGTGGCGGGCAATCATCCGGCCTATATCCTCTATACCTCGGGCACCACGGGTGCGCCGAAAGGGGTCGTGCGCCCCACGGCGGGCCATCTGGTGGCGCTGAACTGGACGATGCGCGCGATCTATGATTGCGGTCCGGGCGATGTGTTCTGGGCGGCGTCCGATGTCGGCTGGGTAGTGGGTCATTCCTACATCTGCTACGCGCCGCTGATTGCCGGCTGCACCACCGTGGTGTTCGAAGGCAAGCCCGTGGGCACCCCGGATGCGGGCACGTTCTGGCGGGTGATTGCCGAGCATAAGGTGAAGGCGTTCTTCACCGCCCCCACCGCGCTGCGCGCCATCAAGCGCGAAGATCCTGACGGCACCCTGCCCTCTGCCTACGATCTGCGGAGCATGAAGGCGCTGTATCTGGCGGGCGAACGTGCCGACCCCGATACGATCCATTGGGCGCAGAACCATCTGAATATCCGGGTGATTGATCACTGGTGGCAAACCGAAACCGGCTATGCCATCGCCGCCAACCCTTTGGGGATCGAGGCTTTGCCGGTGAAGATCGGCTCTCCCACCGTGGCGATGCCGGGGTTTGATGTGCAAATCCTGGATGAAGGCGGCCATCCGGTGCCCCCCGGCACCTTGGGCGCGATCACCGTGAAACTGCCGCTGCCGCCCGGCACCCTGCCGACGCTGTGGAACGCCGAAGATCGCTTTGTCAAAAGCTACCTGTCGCATTTCCCCGGCTATTACGAGACCGGCGATGCGGGCTATGTCGATGAAGATGGCTATCTCTACATCATGGCGCGCACCGATGATGTGATCAACGTCGCAGGCCACAGGCTTTCGACCGGCGCGATGGAGGAGGTGCTGGCCAACCACAAAGACGTTGCCGAATGTGCGGTGGTTGGCGTGGCCGATGCGCTGAAGGGCCAAAGCCCGGTTGGTTTTCTGTGCCTGAACAAGGGCTGCACCCGCGATCCGCAAGCCATCATCAAGGAATGTGTGCAACTGATGCGCGACAAGATCGGCCCGGTTGCCGATTTCAAACGCGCGGTGGTGGTGGATCGGTTGCCGAAAACCCGATCCGGCAAGATCCTGCGCGGCACCATGGTGAAAATCGCCGATGGCACGGAATGGAAAATGCCCTCGACCATCGACGATCCGTCCAGTTTGGATGAAATCCGCTCCGCCCTGCAAACCATCGGCTATGCCCAGCCGTGAGGCCCAAGGCCCCCTAGACAAAGCTGTCGCAGCGCTTACCTTGGCGCCATGCACAACGCGGCACCTCCTGATGCACAGACCGTTGCCCTTTTGGGCCACGATCTGCGTGCGACCCTGTCCGAGGTGATCGGTGGTCTGCGGCTGATCGAGCCTGACCTGCTGCCCCCCGCCCCGCGCGGCCATCTCGCGCGCACCCAAGCCGCCAGCGAAGCACTGGCTTTGCTGCTGGAACAGGCGCTGGCCCTGCTGACACAAACGCCGTTGCACCCATCTGCGCTGCCCGTCGCGCTGCACACCGAACATCTGCTGCACAGCTTGCGCCTGCGATGGACCGCGCGCGCCGCCGAAAAGGGGCTGGCGTTTCATCTGCACGCCAACGGCCTGCCCGCGCAACTGCCGTTTGATCCGGCGGGGTTGGAGCGTATTCTGGCAAACCTGCTGAACAATGCACTGCACTACGCCGATGCAGGCACGATCACCTGTATATTGCAGATCACCGCCAGCCATCACATGCAGATCACCGTGCAGGATCAGGGCAAGGGCTTTGCCCCCGCCACGCTGGCGCGGCTTTACGCCTGTGACAACCACGACAAAACCTCTGCCGAAAAACCCGGCTCGGGCATGGGGCTGCACATCGTCTGGCAGATCGTCACCCAGATGGGCGGCCAGATCAGCGCCGCCAATCATGCCGCAGGCGGGGCGGAAGTGGTGGTGCTGCTGCCCTTGCCGCAGATGCCGACAGCGCCGCCGCCTGCGGTGATCCCGGCCAAAACCGGCACCCTGCAAGGCCGGCGTGTGCTGATCGCCGATGATAGCGAAACCGGGCGGCTGCTGATGGTCCAATATCTCGCCAGCCAAGGCGCACAGGTGACTGAGGCCGCTGACGGGCTGCAAGTGCTCAAGCACCTTGGCCAAGCCCGCTTCGATGCTTTGCTGATTGACATCGAAATGCCCCATACCAGCGGGCTCGAGGTGATCCGCCATATCCGCAGCCAACCCGGCGCCTTGGCGCAACTGCCAATCCTTGCCGTCACCGCTTACCAGATGCGCGCCAACAAGGCCGCGATCCGAAGCGCAGGGGCAGATGGCCTCTTGTGCAAGCCGGTACTCGATGCCAGCACGCTTTGCGATGCGCTTTTGCAGGTGTTGCAGCGCAAGCCCGGTCAAGAGCCCAGCCCAGCCCAGATCGAACCCGCACAATTCCAGGACCTGCTGGACATGGCCGGGCCGAAAATGGCCGCCGAATTGCTGGATCATTTGCAAAAAGACCTGCGCGCCGCCGAACGTGGCCTGCTCGCCGCAGCCCAAGGCCCCGATTGGCTGGAGGTCCGCCGCCAGACCCATGTGATGATTGCGCTGGCGGGCACCGCCGGGGCCAATCTGCTGCATCAACTGGCGCAATCCATGAACGCTCTGGCGCATCAACCCGTGCCCGATGCCGAAGCTTTGCAGCGGCTGTTGCCGCAGACCCTTGAACAACTCGACATGCTGATTCATTTCATTGATCAGAAGATCTCGCCGCCCCCCATCTCGAATCCCTCCCCGCGCGACCCGGCTTAGGAGCAGACGTGACCCCACCCCTGCCGCCTATTCTGTTGATCGAGGATACGCCCTCGCTGCAACTGCTGTATCGCGCAGCACTTACCAAATCCGGCCACGGCGTCGTCACCGCAGGCACCGCCGCCGAAGGCTTGGAACTGATGCGCGAGGCCGCGCCGCAGGTGATCCTGCTCGATCTCGTGCTGCCCGACCGCGACGGCCTTGATCTGATGCGCGAGATGCTGCAACTGAATCCCAGCCTGCATGTTGTGGTGATGACCGCGCATGGCTCGATCAACAAGGCAGTTGAAGCGATGCGGGCGGGCGCGCATGAATTTCTGGTCAAACCTTTTGACGAGGCGCGCTTGCTGAATGTTGTGGCCAATGCCCACAAGACAGCTCAAACCGCTCCGCCACCAAAGCCTGCCCCGGTCACAGCCGTGGCCCCCGCCGCAATTCCGGTCAACCCCACCGTCCCGCCCGCCCCGATCGGCAGCGGCTTTATCGGCTCGTCCGATGCGATGGCGCATATCCATGCGACCATCGTCTCGGTGGCACGCTCGATGGCCACTGTGTTCATCACCGGCGAAAGCGGCACTGGTAAGGAATTGTGCGCTCTGGCGGTGCATGGCAACAGCCCGCGCGCCGCAGGCCCGTTCATCGCGCTAAACTGCGGCGCGATCCCGCAGGATTTGCTGGAATCCGAAGTGTTCGGCCATATGAAAGGCAGCTTCACCGGGGCGATTTCCGACAAACCGGGGGCGGCCACAGCCGCAGACGGCGGCACGCTGTTTCTCGATGAAGTCTGCGAGATGGCGCCTGCGCTGCAAACCAAACTGCTGCGCTTCCTGCAAACCTCTACCGTCGTGCCCGTCGGGGCGACTCGCCCCAAAAAGGTTAACGTCCGTATCGTCTGCGCCACCAACCGCGACCCGATGGATGCCGTGCGGCGCGGCCAGTTCCGCGAGGATCTGTTCTACCGCCTGTTCGTGGTGCCGATCCACATGCCCCCCCTGCGTGAACGCGGCAATGATGTGATCGAGATCGCCGAAACAGCCCTTGCCCGCTTTGCGCAGGAAGAAGGCAAGCAGTTTGACGGGCTGGCCCCCGAAGTGCGCGCGCTGTTCCGCCGCCTGCCGTGGCCCGGTAATGTGCGCCAACTGCTGAACGTGATCCGCAACGTCGCCGTGCTGCATGAAGGCGGCCTGCTGACCGCTGACATGCTGCCCGCCAGCCTCCCGCAACAGGCCGAGGCAGCTGCGATCCCGCCACCTGTCGCGCCTTCCCCGCAGGTGCCGCAAGACGCGCCGCTGGTGCTGGATGCGCTGCTGGGCCGCCCCTTGGCCGAGGTCGAGCGCATGGTGATCGAAGCCACCCTTGCCCGCCACAACGGCTCGGTCCCCAAAGCCGCCCGCGTGCTGGAACTGTCGCCCTCCACCCTTTACCGCAAGATCGAAGGCTGGGCGCAGCGCTAACCCCAAGCCAATTTCGGCACCGGAAAGCGTTGGCGCATGATGAATGACAACAACCAAGTCACTGTTTTCAATCCACCTTATACCAGCGCCAACGCGGGACCGCAGCCTTCAGGCAAACTGCTCGACGATCAGCCGTTCTTCCAACCCATGCCCCGGATCGAACAAAATCCGGTGCCGGATCGACGGCTCCGACCGGATTTCCACCGACACCACATCCGTGACCGGGCGGCTGTCGGCATCGGCCCGCACCGGGCGTTTTTCCGGCTCCAGAATATCAAACCGCACCACCACCGATTTCGGCAGCAACGCCCCCCGCCACCGCCGGGGCCGAAACGCTGCCATCGGGGTCAAGGCCAGCACATCCGATCCAATCGGCAAGATCGGCCCATGGGCAGAATAATTATAGGCCGTCGATCCCGCAGGCGTCGCCACCAGCACCCCGTCGCAGACCAGCTCCTGCAACCGCACCACCCCATCGACCGAGATCCGCACCTTCGCCGCCTGCGGCCCCGCCCGCAGCAGCGACACCTCATTGATCGCCAAAGCCTGCGTGACCGAGCCATCCACCGACACCGCCGTCATCGCCAGCGGATGAATCACCGCCTCCTCCGCCACCGCCAGCCGTTTAGGCAGCAGATCAGCCGAGAAGGTGTTCATCAGAAACCCCACAGTGCCGCAATTCATCCCGTAAACCGGCAATCCCAGCGGCTGGGTTTCATGCAGCGTCTGCAACATGAACCCATCGCCGCCCAGCGCGACCACCACATCCGCCGCCGCAATCTGAACCTGCCCGTGCAGCGCCACCAGTTCCGCAAGGGCCTCTTGCGCGGCAGGGGTCGTGCTGGCCACAAAGGCGATGTTTTTGAACGGCACGCCAGAATCCTTATAGCCCAAGCCGCAACCTTGCCTGTGCAGCCGCCAAACTCAACCCCTGCCCGCGCTTGCACCACAAGCGATGCTTGCGATAGCGGTAACAAGTTTCCTATAGTGAACAAGACGGCGTAACCGACGCCTTCTCTGTCGTTTATTGCCTTCCCCCTCTCCCAGCCATCGCCTAGAACCGCTGCAAATGCCCTTCACCGCAGGAGACGCCATGACCGACCATCGCGATACCGGATTCTTCACCGAAAGCCTGTCCTCTCGTGACCCCGACCTGTTCGGCGCGATCACCAAGGAACTGGGCCGTCAGCGCCACGAGATCGAGCTGATCGCCTCGGAAAACATTGTGTCGCGCGCGGTGATGGAAGCGCAAGGCTCGGTGATGACCAACAAATACGCCGAGGGCTATCCGGGCAAGCGCTATTATGGCGGCTGCGAATGGGTTGATGTGGCGGAAAACCTTGCCATCGACCGCGCCAAGCAGTTGTTCGGCTGCGATTTCATCAACGTGCAACCGAACTCGGGCTCTCAGGCCAACCAAGGCGTGTTCAACGCCCTGCTGAAACCCGGCGACACCATTCTGGGGATGAACCTAGCTTCGGGTGGCCACCTGACCCATGGCGCGGCCCCGAACCAGTCGGGCAAATGGTTCAACGCCGTGCAATACGGCGTGCGCCAGCAAGACAGCCGCATCGACTATGATCAGATGGAAGCCTTGGCCATCGAACACCAGCCCAAGCTGATCATCGCCGGTGGCTCTGCCGTGCCGCGCCAGATCGACTTTGCCAAGTTCCGCGCCGTGGCCGACAAGGTTGGTGCCTATCTGATGGTCGATATGGCCCACTTTGCGGGCCTGGTGGCCGGTGGCCATCACCCCTCGCCCTTCCCCTATGCCGATGTGGCGACCACCACGACCCACAAAACCCTGCGCGGCCCGCGCGGCGGCATGATCCTGACCAACAACGAAGACATCGCCAAGAAAGTAAACTCGGCGATTTTCCCCGGCATCCAAGGCGGCCCGCTGATGCATGTCATCGCCGCCAAAGCCGTGGCCTTTGGCGAGGCACTGCGCCCCGAATTCAAGGCCTATGCTGGCCAAGTGATCAAGAACGCCCAAGCCCTCGCGGATGAGTTGATGAAAGGTGGCATCGACATCGTCACCGGCGGCACCGACACCCATGTCATGCTGGTCGACCTGCGCCCGAAAGGCGTCAAAGGCAACGCCACCGAGAAAGCCCTGGGCCGCGCCAACATCACCTGCAACAAGAACGGCATCCCGTTCGACCCGGAAAAACCGACCGTGACCTCGGGCGTCCGCCTCGGCACCCCCGCAGGCACCACCCGCGGCTTTGGCGAAACTGAATTCCGCCAGATCGGCAAATGGATCGTCGAAGTCGTCGATGGTCTGGCCGCCAACGGTGAAGACGGCAACGGCGAGGTTGAGGCCGCGGTGAAAGCCAAGGTTGAGGCTTTGTGCGAAAAGTTCCCGATGTATCCGGGGCTGTAAGGCCTGAGAACGACCGAAAGGGCGCAGGGCAACCTGCGCCCTTTTGCTTTGCCGAGACTCGTTTTTGCAAGTGAACCGATTGCCATGACGCACCAGCCAAACCGCTCCACCCCCCGCCTAGAACGCCGCCTTGGCGATTGGGCGCGGGCGCGGTTGCCGTTTGCACTGGCCGAATTCGTGATGTTCGTGCTGAAACAAGGCTGGGCCAGCCTGTTCGGCGGGCTCTTGCTGCTCGCCATCATCGCGACGAAGACCATCTGGCAGCCGGATTGGCCCCTGCAGCGCTATGACGCGCTGTTCCTGTTCGCGCTGGCCACGCAAGCCGCATTCCTGTGGTTCAAACTGGAAACATGGGAGGAAGCCCGCGTCATCCTCTTGTTCCACATCACCGGCACCGCGATGGAGTTGTTCAAAACCCATGCCGGATCATGGGCTTACCCCGAACCCGGCCTGTTCAAACTGGCAGGCGTGCCGCTGTTTTCTGGCTTTATGTATGCAAGCGTCGGCAGCTATATGGCCCGCGTGATCCGCATTTTCGACATGCGTTTCGCGCCCTACCCGCCGCTGTGGCTGACCTTTGCACTGGCGGCGGCGATCTATGTCAATTTCTTCGCCCACCATTTCCTGCCCGACATCCGTCTGGCCCTGTTCGCCGCCACCCTGCTGATCTACGCCCGCACAAGGATCACCTTTCGCATCTCACATCGCGATTGGTGGATGCCGCTACCCCTCGCAGCCTTCCTCTCGTCGCTGGCGCTTTGGGTCGCCGAGAATATCGGCACCGCCACGGGAACATGGCTATACGCAGGCCAACGCCCCGACCATTTGGTCAGCTTTGCCAAGATCGGATCATGGTATCTGCTGCTTTATGTGGCCTTTGCCACGGTCACTCTGGTCAGCCGCGCCGCTCTGCGCCCCAGCCAGATGAACACGCCTAGATAAACCCGCGCCACAGCAGAACGGCAAACAGCAGGCCCGCCACCACCAGAACCGAGAACGCGACCGATCCCGCAACCGAAACCAGCGCGCCCTTGCGGCGGTCTTTGCTATCGACACCATTCAGATGCCGCACGCAGATGTCATAGGCCTGCGCCACCGATTCCTGATCAATCTGCGCCCAAAGCTTCGGATTCTGCGCGATCACCGCCGCCGCTTGCAGCCCTTCGGCCGCCGTGCGCACCCGGCGCGGCAACAACCGCCCGCCCTTGCGCAGCTTTTCGGCCAAGCCAGTGCCACGCACCCGCAGGCGCTGCTCCATCAAACCGGCCACGCGGTCGGCCATCTGTTGAATGGGCACTCCGGTCATGCGTGCATCCCTTTCGTTGGCCGGACCTTACCGTCGCCGCAGCAGAGCTTCAACCGCTCTGGCCGAAACAATATGTCCGCGCTATGAACGCAACATGCTTGCCACAACCACCTACTCCGCCGCCACCGCCACCACGCAGCCCGATCTGTTGATCGTGCATGGGCTTTACGGCTCTGCCCGCAACTGGGGGGTGATTGCGCGTCACCTCGCCGTAGGGCGCACCGTTCATGCGGTGGACATGCGCAACCACGGCCAAAGCCCGCGCGCAGCCACGCACAGCTATGCCGATATGGCGGGCGATCTGGCCGAGGTGATCACAACACTTGGCGCGCCGATGGATGTGGTTGGCCATTCGATGGGCGGCAAGGCCGCGATGCAACTGGCGCTCACTCGTCCAGAACTGATCCGCAAGCTGGTGGTGGCCGACATCGCTCCCGTCGCCTATGGCCATGATCAAACCCAGTATATCACCGCCATGCGCGCGCTGGATCTGAATGGCCTCACCTCCCGCAGCGAGGCAGACCGGCGGCTTTCCGAGACCGTCGCGGACCCCGCCCTGCGCGCGTTTTTCCTGCAATCGCTCGACCTGAAGGCACAGCCCCCGGTCTGGCGGCTGAACCTCGACGTGCTAGAGGCCGAGATGCCGCAGATTGTCGGCTGGCCCGGCACAACTGGCCAGTTTGACGGGCCAACGCTGTTCCTGACCGGGGCGTTGTCGCATTACGTCAAGCCAGAATACCGCGACACCATCCGCAGCCTGTTTCCGAAATCGCATTTCGCCAAACTGCCTGGCGCGGGCCACTGGCTGCACGCCGAGCGCCCGCGCGAGTTTGAACAAGCGGTGCAGGTGTTTCTGAACGCCTAATCCATCGGGCGCTTCATCCGCAGCAGCAAGCCGTCCTTGCGAATGAACTGGTGATACAGCGCCGCCAGCACATGCCCCGCCACCAGCACGATGATCACCGGCTTGAACAACTCGTGCACTTCAGCGGCCTCAGCCACGCCACCATACCACGCCACCAACCCCGTGATCGGAGCCAGCAGCATCACCGCATAAAGCGCCCAATGGCCCCACTTGGCCGCATTCATCATCAGCGGCCTATCTGGCGGGGCCTCAGGCACGCCACGCGACGCCCGCAGGTTCAAGCGCCACAGGGCAAAGATCAGAACCGCGATACCGGCAATGATATGGGCCCAAACGGCCACCGTCATATCTGGCACCATATCGCGCCGCACCGCCCGCCAAGCGGTGCCCATCGCCTCACCAAAAATCAGTTGAAACAAGATCAGTACTGCGACCAGCCAATGCAGTGCGATTTGCGTTGCCGAATACCCTTTGCGCAGTGCCATGCGATGTCCTTTCAAACCTGTTCAAACCCGTCATCCCTGATACGCTGGCAGCATGGCAATCCGTCGCGGATCAGGCAAGTTTTCTGGCAATCAGCCACGACACCGGCAGCGCCAAGACAAACCCAACCGCTGCCGCCAGCATGATCGGCTTCAGCGTGCCAAAGCCGGTGGTCAGAGCGATGATCACGCCCACCCCCATCAGCGTGGTCGCCACCATCGAGAACAGCAACATCATCAGGCGCGTCATGATCAGACTCCTTGCCGGGTTTACCCCAACAGCCTGCGCGCAAATGCTTTGCCATGCCTTGATAAAGATCAAGCCGAGGCACTGGGGGTGCCTCGGCTTACGGCAGACAAACCGGATCAGACCTTTAGGCTGACCCCCGCCTTGCCCGCCGATTGCTCTGCACGGTCGAGCAGGCGCTGCAACGCCGCCCCCCGCGCAAAATCAGGATCGGCCACGCCCTCGCCACGAATGGCGGCAATAAAGCGCTGATAGATTGTCGCCAGCACGGGTGCCTCGACATCGTGCCACCGCGCCGCTTGCAGATCATCGCCAAGACAGGCGCGCAAGGAACTGGTGTTGTTCTCCCAGCAGACTTCCAGCCCGCCCTTGTCGCCGTAAATCCGCAACCGCAGATCGTTCAGATGGCCGCTCGCAAACCGCGTCGCAGCCACCGTGCCCAAAGCGCCGTTTTCCAGCACGATCTGCATCGTGGCAGAGTCATTGGCATCCAGCGGATATTCCCCAATCTGATCGCCCGGCGCCTTGTGGAAGGTCGCCAAACGGCACGAGACTTCGACCGCCGATTGCCCGGCGATAAATGTCGCGAAATCAAGGATATGGATGCCGACATCCCCCAGCACGCCCTTTGATCCGTGCTTGGTGGAAAGCCGCCACAGCCATTGGCTTTCGCGGTCCCAATGGCCCCAAGCCGGTTGGGTCAGCCAGCTTTGCAGATAACTCGCCTCAAAATGCCGCACCGTTCCAATTGCGCCTTCACGCACCATTGCGGCGGCCTTTTGCAGCGCCGCGACGTTGCGATAGCTGAGGTTCACCATATTCACCACGCCCGCCGATGCCGCGGCTTCGGCCATCGCATCGGCCTGCGCCTCGGATGTAGCAAGGGGTTTTTCGCACAGCACATGCTTGCCTGCCGCCAGGAACGGCAGGGTGGTGGCGTAATGCGCCGCATCCGGGGTTACGTTGGTGACAGCGTCAAACTCCCCCCAGGCAATCGCCTCGTCAATCGAAGCGAACCGGCCTGCGATGCCATGACGGTCGCAGAAATCCTGCAACTGCGCCGGGCGGGTGTCGATCCCGCCAACCACCGTCACCCCCTCAATTGCCTTGAAGCTGTCGGCATGGTTATTCGCCATGCCACCCGTGCCAAGGATCAGAACGCGAACCGGCGCCAACATCACCGATACCCCGCCTCGCCATCATGGTGCAGGCGCGGCCCGCGCTCGACAATCGGCTCCAGCGCTTTATCGACCGGCGTGTTCGGCGCGTCATTCGGATCAGCAATGCGCTGGTTGGGGTTATACGCCCATTTCACCGCATTCGCGATCACCCGCTGCACATTGGCGTCGTGATAGGTCGGATAGGTCTCATGCCCCGGACGGAAGTAAAAGATATTCCCCGCCCCGCGCTTGTAAGTCAGGCCCGAGCGGAACACCTCGCCGCCAGCAAACCACGACACGAACACGGTTTCCAAGGGTTCCGGCACGCCAAACGGCTCGCCATACATTTCCTCGTTTTCCAACTCGAAATGGTCCGGCAGACCTGCGGCAATCGGATGCTGACGGCTTGTCACCCACAGCCGCTCACGCTCGCCCGCCTCGCGCCAGGTCAGATTGCACGGTGCCCCCATCAGCCGCTTGAACGGCTTGGCGAAATGCGCCGAATGCAGGAAGATAATCCCCATCCCGCCCCAGACCGCATTGCAGACCCGCTCGACAATCGCGTCGTCCACATCGCCATGCGCCGCATGGCCCCACCAGATCAGCACATCGGTCTCGGCCAGCTTTTCTGCCGTCATGCCATGCTCGGCATCCTGCAAGGTCACGGTCGAGGCCGAGATTCCCGCTTCCTTGTTCAGCGCGGCGGCAATCGTGCCATGCATCGTCAACGGATAAATCCCTGACACAACTTTGTTTTTCTGTTCATGGACGTTTTCGCCCCAAACGGTGACGCGGATGCTCATGGCATGCTCCTTCTTTAAGCTGCCACGCCCAGACGCAGGCGTGGCCAATGGTTTTCAAATCATCAGCGGATCGGCTTGCCGTTCTGATCAAAGCGGTGCAACTGGCCTGCCTTCGGCGACAACGACACCGTATCGCCCACCTTCATCGCCAGCTTACCCTCACGCCGCACGATCAAAGGCTCGTCGCTGCCCACTTCGACAAACAGATAATTGTCGCTGCCCAGATCCTCGGCATGTACGATCTGACCCGTCCAGATGCCGCCCTCGACCACGTCGATATGCTCTGATCGGATTCCAAGCGTGGTGCAGCCATGATCGGCGGCGAATTTGCCGGTCATGAAATTCATCTTCGGGCTGCCGATAAAGCCCGCGACAAAGATCGAATTGGGCCGTTCATACAATTCGGCAGGCGAGCCCACCTGCTCCAACCGGCCATCACGCAGCACGGCGATCCGGTCGGCCAAGGTCATCGCCTCAACCTGATCGTGCGTGACGTAAATCATCGTCACATCCGACATTGAATGGTGCAGCTTGGCAATCTCCAGCCGCGTCTGCACCCGCAAGGCGGCATCAAGGTTCGACAAAGGTTCGTCAAACAGGAACACCCGCGGGTCGCGCACAATCGCGCGGCCAATGGCAACGCGCTGACGCTGACCGCCAGAAAGCTGCTTGGGCAGGCGGTCCAGCAGGTGATCAATCTGCAAAAGCTTTGCAGCCTCCAGCACGCGCTTTTTCATATCCTCGGGGCTGGCCTTCGCCAGTTTCATACCGAAGGCCATGTTGTCATAGACCGTCATATGCGGATAAAGCGCATAAGACTGGAACACCATCGCAATGCCGCGCTGGCTGGGCAGCACGTTGTTGACCCGCTCCGAGTCGAACAACATATCGCCCGAGGAAATCTCCTCCAGCCCCGAAATCAGCCGCAACAAGGTGGATTTGCCGCAGCCCGACGGGCCGACAAACACCATGAACTCGCCCTTTTCGATCGTCAGGTCGATGCCCTTGATCACATCCACCGCGCCGTAGGACTTCTTCACATTCTTCAGTTCGATTTTTGCCATTTTTTCAGCCCTTCACGCCGCCTGCGGTCAGACCCGCGACGATTTTGCGTTGGAAGATAAGAACAAGGATGATCAGCGGGACCGTCACGATGACGGATGCGGCCATGATCGGCCCCCACGGAATTTCCTGCTGCGATGCGCCCGAAAGCAGTGCAATCGCCACCGGCACCGTGCGCGTGGATTCAGACGAGGTGAAGGTCAGCGCAAACAGGAATTCATTCCACGCCCCGATGAAAGCCAGCAGCCCCGTCGTCACCAAGGCAGGCCACAGCAGCGGCAAGAACACCTTGGTGATGATGATCCACGGCGTCGCACCATCGACAATCGCGGCTTCCTCAATCTCGATCGGCAAATCCCGCATGAAGGTCGTCAGCACCCAGACCGTGAACGGCAGCGTGAAGATCGTGTAAGACAGGATCAGCGCGAAGGGAGAGTTGAACAGACCCAGATAGGTGATCAACTCGAACAGCCCTGCCAGCACGGCGATCTGCGGAAACATCGACACCGCAAGGATTGTCATCAGCAACAGCCCCCGGCCCCGGAACCGCACCCGTGCCAGCGCATAAGAGGCCGTAACCGCCAGAAACAGCGCCAACACCACCGTCGTTGTCGCCACGAACACCGAGTTCAGGATGTTGCGCGGGAAGGTCGCCCCGCCCAGCACGGTTTTGTAGTTGGCCCAGTCAAAGGCTTTCGGGAAGTAATTGGCTTCAAACAGCGCCGTTCCTGTCGCAAAGGATGTCACAATCGCGTAGTAGAACGGGAAGATCGAGAAGATCACGATCACCACCACCAGCGCGTAGAACCCTACGTTTTTCAGCAGCTTGTTCGCGGTCATTTGCCCCCCTCCCCGCTCAGGTCAACCTTGCCCAGCCAGATGTAGAGCGACACGAAAATCGCCAGAATGGCGAACAGCAGCGTCGACTGCGCCGAGCCATACGCAAACTTGTCGAACTCGATCAGGTTCTCGCGGCTGATCACCGACATGGTTTTCGTGGCCGCCGAATTGGGCGTCAAAACGTAGATCAGATCGAAAATCCGTAGCGCATCCAGCATGCGGAAGATCACCGCCACCATCAGCGCCGGACGGATCAGCGGCAGGGTGATCTTGAAGAACACCTTCACCGGATTGATGCCGTCAATCTTCGCCGCCTCATAAATATCGCGCGGCACCATTTGCAGGCCCGCCAGACACAGCAGCGCCATGAACGGCGTGGTTTTCCAGATATCCACCATCAGCACCGCATACATCGCGGTGTCGGCATTCGCCGTCCAGGCGATCTTGCTGGAAATCAGCCCCAGGTTAAGCGCCATATCATTCAGGATGCCGTATTGATCGTTCAGCATCCAGGCCCACATCTTTGCCGAAACAATCGTCGGGATCGCCCACGGGATCAGGATGGCTGCGCGCACAAAACCGCGCCCTTTGAACTCTGCGTTCAGCACCAGCGCCACGATCAACCCCAGCGCGGTCTCGCAGATCACCGACACCAGCGAGAACCGCACCGTATTCCACACCGCGTTCCACCAGGCCGGGTCCACAAGCGTGCCCTTGTAGCGCACCGTCCCGGTCGAAAGCGTCTGCATCTTGAAATAATTGTCAAATCCGATGAACTTGCCGCCATAAAGATTGTTCAGCGACGTATCGGTGAACGAGAACCAGATCGTTCTCAGCAAGGGCCAGGCCGCTACGCAAAACAGCGCAATCAACATGGGCGCCAGAAACCATTTCGCGGCTCTGATGCGCTGCTGCTGCAGGCTCAGACCACTTTCCCGGCCTATGGCCGTCTTTGAAACTGTCATGAATTTCCCCCCTCAAACCGACCCATCACAAGGGCCGCGTGTAAAATGGGCGGCGGTTGGCGATTTGCTCAGCCGCCGCCCATCCTAAAGGCACACCCGTAACGGGAGGATTACCAGGCGTCGCCTTTCAGGTCGGTCAGATCAGCTTCCAACCCGGCAAGGTTATCGGCAGCCGAGCCATTGCCCGACAGCGTTTCATGCACAGCCGACCAGAATTTCGACGACACTTCGTTATACTTGCCCAAAGTCGGCGCCGACGGACGCGGCACAGCATTCAAGAACACGTTCTTCCACTGCGGGATGATCGGCTGCGCCGCCGCAATATCGGCATCGTCATACAGCGACACGATGGTCGGCAGCGCCGATTCCGAAATCGCACGCGCCTTCTGCGCCTCAGGGCCAGCCAGATACAGCGCCAGACTGATCGCCACATCCTGATGCTTGGAATACTTCGACACTGCCACATTCCAGCCGCCCAAAGTCGCAGCCGAGGTGTCGCCCTCTGCGCCAACCGGCAGCGTGGTCACGTCAAACAGCCCCTTGACCGCCGAGTCGTCGCCATTGCCCAGCGTGTAGGCATAGGGCCAGTTGCGCATGAAGGCCGCGTTGCCGGTCTGCCAGACGCCACGCGATTCTTCCTCGCCATAGGCCAACACACCCTGAGGCGAGATCGTGCCGACCCAGCCCTTCGCGGTCTCCAGCGCCTTCACGGCCTTTTCGTTGTTGATCGAGATGCTGCCATCAGCCTCAACGATCTGACCGCCGCCGAAGGATTTCACCCATTCCAGCGCATCGCAGGTCAGCCCTTCATAGGCGTTGCCCTGCCAGACATAGCCCCAGAAATCTGCCTTGCCTGCCGCGCGCTCACCTTCCTGAATCTTGGCCGCAGCCGCCGTCAGCTCGTCCCAGGTTTTCGGCACGGCCACGCCGTATTTCTCAAGCAGGTCCTTGCGGTAATACAGCGCCGGCGCATCGGTGAAGATCGGCAAGGCCACCAGTTTGCCCGCCACGGTCTGCGATTCAATGATCGACGGGAAATGCGTTGGCGCCAGATCTTTGGCTGCTTCGGTCAGATCCACAAAGTGATCCGCCAGTTGCGGTGCCCAGATCACATCGGTCTGGTACAGGTCGATATCGGTCGCACCCGCTGCCAGCCACAGCCGATACTGGCCGAACTGATCCGAGGTCGATGCAGGCATCGGCACGATGGTGACGGTGTTGCCGGTGGCTTCTTCCCACGGCTTGACCAGATTCTTGAAATTCTCAACCGCTTTGCCGACCGAGCCGGACACGTAAAAGATTTCTTCCGCCATAACCGGCGTGCCGACAGCCGCCATCACAGCGATAGCCGCAGCAGACCGCATGATGCGGTTCTTCAATCCAAAGGTCATGGATTTCCTCCCTATTGTTTGATTGCGCCGGATCGGCGCTTCCCTGTCAAACGCCGCTTTTCCAACCGATCAAAGCTGGCCTCCCGAAGCGTTGGCCAAAGCCATAGCGGCAAATTGGCTATTTCGTCAACGATTCTCGCCTCAAAGCGCTTTCAAATTTTTGGATTGGAAAAGGTTCAGCCGTAACGGATTCATCGCACATTCTACAACTTGCCGTTGCTGCAATGCCGCATCCACCTGCGGCAATGCAGCGGGAACCCGCGCAAATATCCATCTAAGTATCTGCCGTTTTTATATATTCTAAACAGGCGGCCGTTTCCGATCAACCAAATCCAACGCCTCAATCCACTGGCACCGATCAGGGGCAAAACCAAACCCATCGACTGAAAGCGATGTGAATTTTCTGAAACCTGGCAAAATCGTATCGTCATTCTGCGGTGCCCGCAGTTCAATCGTGCCGGGGCTTGCGAATGCGCTTGGGTTTGCATCCGCAAAGGCGCATGATGGCATCAGGCCAACCGGATGGTCGCAGCGTCAAGGATGATCAGATGGCCAAAGGCATGAGCAAACCCGGCAAGAACGTCAAAAAGCCCAAAAAGGAAAAGGCCAAGCCCAGCGTGGCGACGCCTAACACAAAGAACTCTGTGGTGATCAACACCAACGGCCCGAAAGACTGATCGCGCCAAGATCGCCCGCGTCACAAGCACCAAAACCGCCAAATTGGCGGCTGGATGTTGTGTCGGCACACAACATATGGCGTCACAGCAGGTTCGAGGCACAGGTCATTCCCATCTGGGAAAGCTGCTAAAGGTCGTGTTGCGGCACCTTGCCCGACGGGGCCAGATAGGGCCGCGTCACATCCCGCAGCGTCGCATCCAGCGCCTCAACGTCCAGCCCAATCGCGCCGTCACCTGCCAGAACCAGCGTCACCAGCCCGGTGCCATCCGCACCCGGCGTAAAGCTGATGTCCAGCAGCGACAGGATCATATCCTTGTCGCTGCGATCAATGCCCTGACTGCGCACCGCCAGCACATCCTCGAACACCAGCAGGCTTTGCACGCGCTCATACTTGCGGCCAGCCTGCGCCGCCGCATCGCGGTCTTCCCAGCGGAAACGGTTCAGCATCAACGCAAACCGCCGCTTGTGCCGCACCAGCGACATCTCGGTGATCGGAAACACCGCGTCTTGTAGCAGGGCCGCGATCACCGCCAGCCCTTCGGCATCCTGCGCGATCAGCCGCAGCGGTTGCTCGGCCCCGTCTTCAAAACGCGCGTCGCTCATGCCTTGATCCGCTCGATCTGCGCGCCAACACCGCGCAGCTTTTCCTCAACCCGCTCATAGCCGCGGTCCAGATGATACACCCGGCTGACCACGGTTTCACCCTCCGCCGCCAGCCCCGCCAAAATCAACGAGACCGAAGCGCGCAAATCCGTCGCCATGACCCGCGCCCCGCGCAGCTTTTCAACGCCGGTGACAGTGGCATGGCCGCCATGCACATCAATCTTCGCGCCCATCCGCACCAGTTCCGGCGCATGCATGAAGCGGTTCTCGAAAATCTTCTCCTCCAGCACCGAAGTGCCATCCGCCGTGCAAAGCAGTGCCATCATCTGCGCCTGCAAATCGGTCGGGAAGCCGGGGAACGGCTCTGTCACCACATCCACCGCCTTCACCCGGCCATTCTTGCGCGTCACCTTCAGCCCGCGCTCGGTTTCCACCACCGAAACGCCCGCCGCATCCAGCTTTTCGGCAAAAGCCCCGACAAGATCCATCTTGCCGCCCAAGCACTCCACCTCGCCGCCGCAGATCGCGGGCAGCAGCATGTAGGTGCCAAGTTCGATCCGATCCGTCACCACCGGATGCGTCGCCCCGCCCAGCCGGTCGACGCCCTGAATGGTGATCGTGCTGGTGCCCTCGCCCTCAATCTGCGCACCCATCCGGCGCAGACAGACCGCAAGGTCAACAATCTCCGGCTCGCGCGCGGCGTTTTTCAGCACCGTGGTGCCCTTGGCCAAAGTCGCCGCCAGCAGCGCGTTTTCCGTAGCGCCCACTGAGACAAACGGAAACTCTACCACCGCCCCACGCAACCGCCCCCCCGGTGCCTTGGCATGCACATAACCGTCGCGCAGATCAAGCTCCGCCCCCATCGCTTCAAGCGCTTTCAGGTGCAAATCCACCGGGCGCGCGCCAATCGCACAGCCCCCCGGCAAGGACACCACCGCATGACCATCGCGCGCCAAAAGCGGCCCCAGCACCAGGATCGAGGCGCGGAATTTGCGCACAATCTCATAATCCGCGGTGTGATTATCCAGTTTATGGCTCGACATCGCCAGCACCAGCCCGTTCTGCAGGCTGGCCACTTCCGCGCCCAAAGACTGCAAGAGCTGCGTCATCGTCGCGATATCCGACAGCCGCGGTGCATTGGTCAGCGTCAGCGGTTCTTCCGACAGCAACGTCGCTGGCATCAGCGTAAGACAAGCGTTTTTCGCCCCCGCAATCGGGATCACCCCGTTCAGCGGCCCATTGCCTTTGACCAAAATCGAATCCATCTGCCCGCCTCACTCGTTCTTGTTGTTATCTTCGGATACATCCGAATCCGCCGCCGACCTTGCCCGCGCCTGCGCCTTGCGCCGGCCCATATTCGCCTTCAGCGCCAGCTTCAACCGCGCCTCCCGCTCGATCTCGCGCTGGGATTTCGGCTTGGCCGCAGCAATGTCATCCGATTTTTCACGCATCAGGCCTTCTAATACAGGCCACGCCAAGCGTCCAGCAAGGCTGCGCAAAAAACCACCAAATTGCTCTTGCACCCTGCCGCGAAGGCGTCTATTCAGCCGCCACGCAAGCGAACCACAGGGTTCCGCAAGCATCCGGCGCTGCAGTAGCTCAGTGGTAGAGCACTCCCTTGGTAAGGGAGAGGTCGAGAGTTCAATCCTCTCTTGCAGCACCATTTATCTTTTATGCCTTAGTATCTTAGTTGCCTAGCGCGGTTGAGCTGACCTCGGAGCGACAGCGCTTCGTCAGATCGCCTTGGCGATCCTCATCCAAATCTGCGCAAAAAAACGGGCGTTCGCTGCAAAGGTGCCGCTATTGACCAGAAGCCCACCACTCACCCACACACCCCAAGCGCGCAAAATGCGCCCGTTTGGGCAACAGCCTTATCATCGCGGCAGCCTATGCCGCCGCGCATAGGACCAATTGGCAATTGACCAGCGCCAGCAATGCCGTGGCAGATCAAGCGCTCAGCTCAACACGATGCCGCCATCGACGTTCAGCGTTTGCCCTGTGACGAATGCACTGTCGTCCGAGCAGAAGAACGCAACCGGCCCTGCCACATCCTCGGGGTCGCCGATGCGAGCCATCGCGGTCTTGGCCTTCCACGCGTTGCTGATGCTTGGATCATCCAGGTTCACCCGGCCCATGTCCGTCAGAATGATGCCGGGACAAATGCAGTTGGCGGTTATCCCGAACGGGCCGACTTCTTGTGCCAGAACGCGGGTAAAACCCATGACAGCGGCTTTCGACGCCGAATAATGCGCCTGTTCCGGCGCGCCATGTTTTCCGCCGATTGATGAGATATTGCAGATGCGGCCGTATCGCTGGGCTTTCATCAATGGCAGCACCGCCTGCACTACAAGGAAAGTGCCTTTGGCGTTGATGTCCATCACGCTATCCCAATACTCCTCGGGACAACTTTCGACATCCGAGGCCCGCAGGATACCCGCATTGTTGACAACGGCGTGTATGCTGCCCATTTGTGCTACGGCTTCTGCCACCATCGCCTGCACCTGTGCCTTGTTGGATACATCAGCGTGCAGCGAAAGCACGCGCCCCCCATGGCGGCGTGCCTCGGTTGCGGTTTCGGCAAGCACCGTTTGTTGCGCGGCAATATCGTTCAGCACCAGATCATAGCCCCGTGCGGCTAGACCAAGGGCAATCGCGCGGCCAATACCGCGGCTTGCACCCGTTACCAATGCCACACGTTTTTGAATGCTCATGTTTTCCTCCGTCAGATTGCAGTATAGCCGCCGTCCACCGTCAGGACGGAACCTGTGACATAAGACGCCGCATCAGAGGCCAGAAAAGCCACCGCCAACGCGATTTCGCGGGGCTCGGCCAAACGCCCCATTGGAATGCCCGCCAACCATGTACTGAACCATTCCGGCTTGGAGCGGCCCAGCAGCGTCAGCTCGGTTGCCGTGTAACCCGGGGCAACTGCATTCACCCGCACGCGGCCCGACCATTCTACTGCCAGCGATTTGGTCAGCAGATTCACCCCAGCCTTGGCGGCATTATAGGCCGCTTGCGGCTGCGGATGCACCGTCACCTCACCGCAGATCGAGCTTATGTTGACCACGCTGCCGCGCCCTGCTGCCACCATGTGCCGCCCAAAGGCGCGGCAGGTGTGAAACACGCCGTGCAGATTGACGTCAATCACCCGTCGCCAGTCGGCAAGGTCGACCTCTAACGACGGCGCATTCATCACGATACCTGCATTGTTGACAAGGATCACCGCTGGGCCATGCTGGGCCGCAAGATCGGCTGCGGCCATTTCGCAGGCGGCAGCATCGGTCACGTCGAATGGCAGCGCGAGCCCGTCTATCTCGGCGGCGAGCGATGCCGCCGCATCACCATTGCGGTCGGCAACAACAACCCGCGCGCCCGCTTCGGCCAACACGGTGCAAATTGCGCGGCCAATGCCTGCTGCCCCTCCCGTCACCACGGCCAACCGGCCGGTCAGATCAAATTCGCGGATCAAGCCAGGGCACCTTTCAGCGCGGGATAAAGCGCTTTGTATTTGTGGTATATTTCCTCATACATCGCCGCCTCGCGCGGGCGCGGCTCTATGCTGGTGCCGACGCGCACCAGGGCGGCGATACCTTCGTCAATGCTAGAAAACCGCCCAGCCCCATGCGCCGCCAGCACCGCAGACCCGGTCGAGGGCGCATCAGCCGAGGCAGGAATACGCACCGGCAATCCCGCCGTATCGGCATGAATCTGCATCCAAAGCGTCGAAGCCGTAGCCCCGCCGCCCACGGTGATCTCGGTCGAGGCATAACCACCATCCCGAAACGCATCCAGAATGGTGCGCGTGCCAAATCCTATGCCTTCCATGATGGCGCGGAAGATATGTTGCGGCTCATGCGCCAAGGTCAGCCCGACAATCGCCCCTCGGCTGAGTGGATCGGTATAGGGCGTGCGGTTGCCTTGGAAGTGGTCCTGCACGATCAGCCCTTCACAACCGGGCTCTAGTGCCTCGGCCAAACGGTTCATTTCGGCAAGATCCAGAGTGCCCCCCGTCATCCGCCGCAGCCAGTTGATGATTGACCCTGTCGAGGTCTGCCCGCCTTCGACAATCCATCGCCCCGGATAGACGATGTCCGGGTAAGCGCCCCACACCCCAGGGGCATAAAGCGGCGCCTCGGTGACGCCAAACAGCAAATGCGACGATCCTGTGATCAGGGCTAACTGTCCCGGCTGCGCCACGCCAAGCCCAATCATCCCGATCAGCGCATCGGCCCCGCCTTGCACGACTTTGACGCTTTGTTTCAGGCCTAATGCATGGGCGGCATGTGGTGTCAAAGTCCCCACGACTTCGCCCGGCGGCACCACGCGATCGGGCCACTTTTCAACCAGCGCCTCCAACCCTAGCTTGGCCAGAATGCCGCGCGCCCATCCGCCATTGCGGCTGGAATAGTGCCAGCGCAGGCCCGCGTTATCCAACGATGCGCAGCGCTCTCCCGTCAGACGAAGCGTCAGAAAATCCTGATACTCGCAAATCGTGTGTGCCGCATCGAAAGTGGCCGGCTCGTGGCGCTTCAGCCACAACGCCTTGGGGATCATCCATTCTGCCGACACCGGGCCTTGCCCCGCGCCATTGATGGCCAACACAGCATCGCCCGTCGCCAATACGGCATCAGCCTCGGCATTCGCGCGCACATCCATCCACATCAGTGCCGGCCTCAGCGCGCGCCCCTGCGCGTCAAGTGCCACAACGGTGCAGCAGGTTGTGGCAAAGCACATCGCCTCGATCTGGCCCGCATCAATTCCAGCCTCGGCAATGGCGCCTGCGGTGGCTTTGACAAGCGCCTGCCACCAATCCTCGGGGTTCTGCTCTGCCCGTGCGCCGGGGGAAAAACGGGTTTCGTAGGGCACCGCCTTTTGTCCAAGGCACCTCCCATTCAGATCATAAATCCGCGCCCGCAGGCTTTCGGTGCCGCCGTCCGCGGTCAAGTAGTAAGCCATGGTATCCTCCCCGATACACCGCCCCTTTCAGGCGAAGTTGCGCCACGCATCAAGCGCCTTTGCGCCATACATCACGGCAGGGCCGCCCCCCATTTCCACTGCGACTTCCAGTGCCTCAACCAGCGCCGCCTCATCGGCACCGTGCCGACGCGCGGCGTCCAGATGATAAAGGATGCAATCCTCGCAGCCTTTGGCAACAGCAATGGCAACGGCCAACAATTCCTTTTGCGCAGCCGAAAATTGCCCCGCTGTTGTTGCCACCTTGCTGATCCCCGCAAAGGACTGCATCAAACTTGGGGCAGCCTTTGCCAACCCACTCAGCCGGGTTTTTGCGGCGGCAAGGTTTGCTTTTGCGTCAGTCATTGCTGGCTCCTTTCAGGATCAACTCCACTACATCACGCGGCGCATCCCATTGCGGCATATGCCCTGTAGGCAAAAAATGCACAGCGACACGGGGAGGAAGATTCAGGGCATCGCTCGCAGTAACAATACGATCCTCGGTGCCAAACAGCGCCCTGATTGGAAGGCTTTCGGCCAAAGCCTGCAACGCGCGGAGTATATCGATCCGCTGACGACCATCGTCTGAAGCCAACCCCGCCGCTAGCGCTTTCAACCGGCCGCGCGCCATTTGCCCAGCCATATGCGACATCGCCGCTTCTGACAGCGCGCCACCTTTCGGACCAAGCAGTCGCAAGAGATGAGAGACCTCGCCCGCCGTGGCTGCCCCTGCCATGCCATGCACAAATTCCGCACCAATACGTGGCCCGCATCCCGCCGGAGTCAGCAGCACAAGCCCCGAGACCCTTGCGCCCAACCGCGCAGCAAGTGCCACCGCTACCGCAGCGCCAAGCGAATGGCCAACCAGCACCACCTGCCCCGACAATTGTGCGGCAAATGCAGCAGCCGCTTCGGTCAGCGTCGCCAAATCGCTGGCTTCAGCTTCTGTTTCTCCATGGCCCGGCATGTCAAATACAGCGGTGCGATGCCCTGCACGGCGCAAGGCCGAGGCTGTCGCCGCCCAAGCGGTACGGTCCCCCGCAAAACCATGGATCAGCAGATATGTGCGCGCGCCCGAGCCTTCGACTTCGTAGGCGATACGGCCAACAGGCGTTTGCAGCCAACCCGCACCGGCCCCCGTTTCACCCGCCCGCTCTATATCAGCGCGCTCAATACGGCCGCGACGCCCTGTCCCCGTCAGGCCTTGCAATGCTATTCCCTTTTGCCGCGCCATGCGGCGGGCCAAAGGCGTGGCGCGCAAGCGCCCATCACTTGCGACGGGCACCGATTGAACCGGCGTGTCCGCAGAGGGTGTATCCGGCACAGCGGCATCTAAACCGCTCGTAGCCTCAACCTCGCCTTCCACTTCGGCAATCGGTTGGCCCACGGCAACGCGTGCGCCGGGTTGCGCAAGGATGCGCAGAAGGCGCCCCGCAGACAGTGCCGGAACTTCCGCCGCCGTCTTGTCGGTCTCTATCTCTAGAATGGCATCACCACGGGCGTAAGCAGCGCCCTCGGCCACAAGCCATTGGCCGATAACCCCCTCTTCCATCGTCTCACCGAGACGTGGCATGGTCAGGATCGCGAAGGAAGCTTCGGCGTTGGGAGAGTTATCAGGTGCAGTCGAATCCGCCCAATCTGTCGGATTCGCCACTGTCACCCGCGCAATTGGCGCGCCAACCGGGATGCGATCTCCGGGGCCAACCATAACCTCATTCAGCATACCATCGCCCAGTGCCGGATATTCCACCACGGTCTTGTCGGTTTCCAGCTCCAGAATCGCATCGCCGCGCTTGAAGCCAACACCAAGGGCGACCAGCCATCCCAGGATGGTGCCTTCGTCCATCGTCTCGCCCAACCGCGGCATGGTCAGCACAAGCTGCATCACACCGCCTCCCGCGAGGCCAGAAGTTTCATCGCGGATTCGAAGATTAGCTGCGTGCCGGGAACCGATCCGGTTTCCAAGGCTGTGGAAACCGAAATCGGAATATCTTCCCCTGCGACGCGGATGACCGGGTCTTCAAGGAAATCAAAACACTCTTCGGATATCCGCGCGGCAAGCTCAGCAGCAACCCCCGCCGTCATGACGCCTTCGGAAACCACCATGGCGCGTCCGGTCTTTTCCACCTCGACCCGGATCGTGTCAAAGTCGAGCGGGCTGAGGGTGCGCAGGTCGATCACCGTCGCCTCGATGCCATCGCCCGCAAGCTTCTTCGCGGCCTCGATTGCGTAGTGCACTTGGCGTGAATAGGTGACGATCACCAGATCGCGGCCCTGACGGCGGATAGCGGCCTTGCCCCATTCTGGCACGGGTGCGTCCAGATCAACCGTTTCCTTCATCGTATACAAGGCTTTATGCTCGATGAACACGACCGGATCCGGCTTGGTCAGCGCTTGGCGCAACAGATGATAGGCGTCAGCCACCGTCGCGGGCATCGCAAGACGCAGGCCAGGCGTGTGCATCACGTAGGCTTCAAGACTTTGGCTGTGCTGCGCACCTGCCGAGCGGCCCGTACCGCCCTGCGTGCGCAAGACCATCGGCACGCCGATCTGACCGCCGAACATGTAACGGATTTTGGCGGCTTGGTTGGCAAGCTGATCCATCGTCATGCCGATAAAGTCGACATACATCAGTTCTGCCACCGGACGCAGCCCTGCCATCGCGGCACCCACGGCAGCCCCAACGATCGCGGGTTCCGAGATTGGCGTGTCGATCACGCGTTCGGGACCAAACTCTTTGATCAGATCCTTGGTCACGGCATAGGCGCCACCATAGCGGCCCACCTCCTCGCCCAGGATGATCACATCGGGGTTCTCTGTCATCGAATCCGCCAAGGCTTTGCGCAAAGCGTCGCGGTAGGTCAGTTCTTGAAGTGCCATGATTTTCCCCTTAGCCGCGTGCCAAAATGCGCTCGATCCTGGCGCGAACCGGCTCCGGTTCGGGCTCGCCGGGGGCATAGACGTCGCGGAACATTGACGACAGCGGCGGCTCGTGCTGCGCAACTGTGAAATCTATCGTCGCATCCATCTCCGCAGCCACCTCAGCATCCAACGAGTCCAAGGCGCTTTCCTGCATCATGTTGCGTTCGATCAAGGCCGCGCGCGCAAAGGCCACGGGGTCTTTCGCGCGCCCCGTTTCTTCCTCGACCGGATCACGATAAGGGGATTTGTCCTTACGAGCATGGCCGTAAAAACGGTAGCAATCGACGACCAGAAACGCAGGCTTGCCATCGCGCACGCCATCAACCAGCCGACGCCCAGCCTCGGCCACAGCCTCGACATCCAGGCCATCAACGGTTTCCGCAGCCAGCCCGAACGCTTGCGCACGTTCATGCAGCCGAGGGTTGGCGGTGGCCTGATCAATGCGTGTGCCCATGCCGTATTGATTGTTGATGCAGACAAACAAGCACGGCAGGGCCCACAAAGCCGCCATGTTCATGCTTTCATACAAAATGCCCTGACCTGTCGCGCCATCGCCAAAGAAAGCCGCACTGATCGCGCCGGTTTTATGATGCCGCGCCGCAAGGCCTGCGCCGACAACGGCCGGAATACCGCCCCCCACAATCGCATTGGCACCAAGATGCCCCAACCCCATATCGGCAATATGCATCGAACCACCCTTGCCGTGGCAATAACCGGCCTCTTTGCCACCAATCTCGGCCATCATCCGGGCAGGGTCAGCGCCGCGTGCCAGAAAGATGCCATGCCCGCGGTGGTGGGTGGTGAATTTGTCGCCGTCGCGCATCGCCGCACAGACGCCTGCCGCCGCACTTTCCTCGCCAATCGACAGGTGCAGCATCGACCCCGCCGACTGCCCGCGCACGAACAATTCGCCCACACGTTCTTCAAAGGTCCTGATGCGGCGCATCATGCGGTAAAGCTGCGGCAGGTCGGTGTTAGAGCCTGCGTCAGCCCGGTGAACAGCCTTTGGCTGGTTCATCTCAGTCTCCGATCGTTACAGAAGGTTCAGTTTGGTGCTGCGCGACACCACAGCCACCGCCACAAGGATGATCACACCCTTCACGATCGACTGAATGTAGGTGTCCATGCCCATCAGATTGAGGCCGTTGTTGATGACCCCGATGAACAGCGCGCCGAAGAATGTGCCAAGGACGGTCGCCGTGCCAGGGCGCAGCATCGTCATACCGATGAAAACCGTAGCCAAGCCGTCCAGCAAGTAACGCTCACCGGCGTTGGGTTGGCCCGACCCCAGCCGTGCAGACAACAGCGTGCCTGCCACCACCGCAAACAGGGCGCAGACAATCAGCGCCGCAGCCTTGTAACGGCGCACCTTGACGCCCGACAACTCTGCCGCCTTCTGGTTGCCACCCACAGCGTAGATGTAGCGACCGAAAATCGTCCGCTCCATCACGAACCAGGCCAATGCCACGGCTGCAATCATGAAATAGGCCAGCACCGGCACGCCCATGATCCGCCCCTGCCCCAGCCAGAGAAAACTGTCGGGTAAGCCACCGTAGATGGCCCGCCCACCTGTGAGCAAAAAGTTCACGCCAAACAGGATAGAGCCAGTTGCCAGCGTGGCGATCAGCGACGGGATGCCCACCAGTGTCACCAGCCCTGCATTCAACGCACCCACCAGAAATCCCGCGACAAGGCCTACGATCAATGCCACCGGCAGCGACCACCCTGCCACCAGCATCAGCGGAACCAGCACGCCCGCCAGACCGACCGTAAAGCCAACCGATAGATCCATCTCTTTGGCGGCAAAGCCAAAGGTCAGTCCTGCGCCCACAATGGTCAGCATGGATATCTGCTGTGCGATGTTCAACAGGTTCTGCGGCGTCAGAAACTTGTCCACCGTCACGGTGAACACCACAAACATCAGCACCAAAACAACGAGCGTGCTGTAGCGCTGCACGTAGTCCTTTGGGATGATGCCGAAAACTGTATCGCGGCGGTCGGCGCTGGCCGAATGTGTCAGATCACTCATGCTGCGGCTCCTGAAATTGCAGTGATAAAGGCGCTTTCCGAAAAGCCGCTTTGCGGAATTTCAGGCCCTGGTCGCTGATGGGTAAAGGGAATGACGCGGTGCGCTATGGCTTCGATTTCCAGAAGGTCGGACGAGGCGATTATGATCCCAACACCCGATGCCGCCAGTCGCCGCATTTCGGCGTAGATTTCGGCCTTCGCACCTATGTCGACACCTTCGGTGGGCTCGATAAAGATCATCACGCGGTAGCGCCCCTCAGCGCCGTATAGCCATTTGCCGATCGAGATTTTCTGCTTGTTGCCGCCCGACAGTGTTTTCAAAAGCTGACCCGACCCATGCGCCTTCACGTTCAACAGGCCCATTACACGCTGCGCTTCGGTTTCCTCACGCCGGATCGACAGCACGCCTGCGCCAAATGTGCCATGCTGCGGATGGACCATGGCCAGATTCTCACGCAGGTTCCATTCTCCGACCAAGGCGTATTCCATTCGGTGATCTGGCACCAACGCAATGCCTGCCGCCTGCATCTGCGCGACAGAGCCAAGCTTCAACGGCTTGCCCGCCACGACGAGACTTCCGCATTGCACCCCAGCTGGATTGTGCAGAGATCGTGCAAAGCCGGTGTGGCCCGCTCCCGTCAGTCCAATCAGCCCAACAATCTCTCCGGCGTGCAGGTGAAAGTTTGGCACCTTGACGGAGCCGACTTGCCAATCACGCAGGTTCAGCACCACCTCGCCTTGAATTTTTGCTGCGGTCGTTCCGTGCAGATTGGCCCCACCCGAGCGGCGCAGCATCATGTCGACCAGATCATGCTCTGACAACTCGGACGCAGGCGCGGTGCGAACATGCTTGCCATCGCGCAACACTGAGATGCGGTCCGACAGAGCTTTGATTTCAGAAAGGAAATGGCTGATCAAGACAACGCCAACGCCCTGTTGGGGCAAGCTGCGGATGATGCCCCACAACTGTTCCTTTTCCCGCGCAGGAAGGGTGGCGGTCGGCTCGTCAAGGATGACAAGTCGCGCCGCGCCGCGCAAGGCACGCACAATCTCGATCACTTTGCGGTCTGCCATGGGCAAATCTCCGACGGGTCGGCGCAGGTCAATCTGAACCTGCGGAAACCAACGGCTGAGCAATGCCTGCGCCTGCGCGTTCAAGCTTCCAGCGCGGATCACTACTCCCATCCGGCGCGGCTCGGCCCCCAGAAGGATATTCTCGGCACCGCTCAGACCCTGCACAAGGCTGCCTTCTTGGCTGACATGGGCAATACCCTGCAGCAACGCATCGTGCGGTGATGACAGACGCACCGCCCGCCCATCAATCTGAACGGTTCCCGAAGTGGGCAGCAAGCTGCCACCCAGGACATTGACCAACGTCGATTTGCCAGCCCCGTTCTCGCCAATCAGTCCATGCACTTCATCAGTGCAAAAAGTTGCGTTCACCCCGTCCAGCGCGCGCGTGCCGGGGAATTGCATCGTGATATCGGAAAGCACGATTTCCATACGCCATCCCTCCCCTGCAAAAAGGTTGCCTTGGGGCAGACAAAAGCCGCCCCAAAGATCAAATCACATGAAGTCTTTGCAGTTCTTCTTGGTGACCAGTGGCGCGTCCATGTAGACGGTCTTGGCAGGCAGCACGTCATCAGCGGATTTCTTGTCGATCACGATTTCCTGAATCCACTCACCCACTTGCGCCCCCATCTTTTCAAAGGGCTGGCTGACGGTGGCGATCATTTGGCTGTCCGGCTTGCAAACTTCGGCGATCGCTTGCGGATGGCCGTCAATGCCAATGACTTTGACATCTTTCAGCCCCGCTGCGTTCAAGACGTTCACGGCCGCTTGTGCCGGCTCATCCCAAGGCGCCCACACAGCGTTGATTTCGTTGCCAAAACGAGCGACGTAATCTTCCATCGTCTTATTGGTGTCTTCGAAAAACGCAGTGTAGTCGATGTTGTGTTCGGCCAGAACCTTCACATCGGGATATTCCTTCAGAACGGTTTCCATCACGTCGCCGCGCTTGCGGGTGCCATGATGTTCCGCCATGCGCAGAAAGATAAGGTTGCCTTTGCCGCCCATCTGATCCAGCAGATAGACAGACACATCCGAAGACATGGCCCAGTTGTTCGTGGTGATATCAACCAACACACCGTCAGTATAACCCGAGTCCACGGCGAAAACCGGAATGTTCGCTGCCTTGGCAGCGTCCAGTGCCGCGCGGGATGCGCGAAGGTCGGCCATGGTGATCACGATGGCATTAACACCGCGACTTGCTGCGTCCTGGATGTTCGAGGCCGTCGCCTCACCCGAACCGCCGCTGTCCAGCAGGCTGACGTTCCAGTCGGTCTTTCCTGTCTCTGCAAGCCAGGCATCAAAACCCGCCTTGACGCGCTGCTCGGATTGCGCTGCCGCATTCGCATGAACCCAAGCGAGCTCAAATGCATGGGCGGCCCCTGACATCAGCGCAAGCATCGAGCAAGCCGCTACCATTCCGGCAAACCGGTTTTTCATCTGCTATTTCCTCCCTAAGCCAGTTAACTGGCGATACCCCGTGTCGGCCTCTTCCGACGCATAAATGATGCGACGGCATATTACATTTGTCAAGTTTCATGACATTTGTAATATTGCGCGCAATACAAGGAGCAAACAGATGCGACCATTGGCCGGAGAAACTCAGGAAGATCAAATCCTTATGGCCCGCGCTGCATGGCTTTATTACATTGGTGCACTGAACCAAGAAGCGACCGCCAAGCGCCTTGGCATTACCAGAGCTCGTGTGAACAAGTTACTTTCCGATGCGCGCGACAGCGGTTTGGTTAGCATTACGATCAATCCCGCCAATGTCGGCCTGCTCCCAGTCGAGGAAGCGATTCGCCAACGCTACGGTCTCGATTTCTGCATCTGCACGCCGGCGCTTGGCCATGATGTGTCAGGTGGTGACAGCGATGCCATCCTGGCACCTTTTGCGTTTCGCGCGGTAGGCGCCGCCGCCGCCGCCCATTTGCGCCGTCACCTGTCTGAAACGCCACATGCTGTCATCGGCACCGGATGGGGGCGCACCTTGGAACAGATGACACTGCAACTGGCCGGAGTCTCGGCGCCAGAGGCCAAATTCATCAGCCTGATGGGCTCGCTGCAATCGAACCTATCCTATAACCCATTCGAAGTTGTGCACGCCTTTGCCCGTGCGACCGGTGCCGAAGGCTTTTTCCTGCCGGTGCCCTTCATCGCCGACACCCCATCCGTGCGTGATATCCTGCTGTCCCAACAATCTGTGCAGCAGGCGCTAGCGCTCGCAAACGCCACGACTGTCGCCTACATTTCGATTGGCGAATTGCGGGAAGGTTCGCTGTTGCGCTCGCAAGCCATGATTTCCGCCAGTGATCTGGCCGAATTGCAGCAACTTGGCGCAGTCGGTGATACGAATGGCTTGTTCTTTGATCGTCAGGGTAAGGCGGTTGATCATCCGCTAAACCGGCGCACCATTGCGCTTGGCTTTGAAGACCTGCGCCAAACTTGCACTGTTGCCCTGGTGGCCGGGCTCTCCAAGCTAGAGGCAGCCAAAGGATTTCTGGCAAGCGGCGTGGCACGGGGGCTGATCATTGATGGAGACACAGCAATCGCCCTGTCGAAGTCGTAGTGCCCCACAGAATGCCTCCAGCGAAAGCGGCAAGCGGCGTCAGAGCGACCGTGTTGTGACAAATAGGCCTGATCCACGCGATCCCACCGCCCTACGTCATGCAGTGAAAAGAGACGTGATCACCCCCGCACCCCGTATTGACGTGTGCTGGCCCGGCTCACACGGTAAATACACGCAACGACGAACAGATTCTGTACCGCTTAACAAGCGCATACTAGAAAATTTGTAAAACGAGAAAAATGAGCGCGTCAACTCACCCGCTCCGATCTTCGAACCGTCCCCACGGCCGGCATCGAACCGGCAAGCCCTGCGGCGGGAGATTTTAAGTCTCCTGTGTTTACCAATTTCACCACGTGGGGCGACGGCTCGGAACCTGCCGATTAGCAGCCCTTCGGGTCGCGATCAACCTCCGACCGATCACCCGGCAAAGCCGAATGCCTGCAGCGGCGCGCGCAAGCTGGCCGATCCATCGCTTTTCACGCCCCCGCACAACGCCATCCCAGTTGCAATGCGCCGCCGCGCTGCGGCGATTGACTTCACCCGAAAGCCTGCCTTTTATGGCGCCGAGAGTTTGCGAGGGTTCCCCGATGAAGAAAATCTATCCCAACGCGGCTGCGGCGCTGGAGGGACTGCTGTTTGACGGCATGTTGATCGCCAGCGGAGGCTTTGGCCTGTGCGGCATCCCCGAATTGCTGATCGCAGCCATCCGCGATGCTGGCACCAAGGATCTGACCATTGCGTCCAACAACGCCGGGGTCGATGGCTTTGGCCTTGGCCAGTTGCTGACGACGCGGCAGGTCAAGAAGATGATCTCGTCCTATGTTGGCGAAAACGCTGAATTCATGCGGCAATACCTGTCTGGCGAGCTGGAGTTGGAGTTCAACCCGCAAGGCACCTTGGCTGAACGTCTGCGCGCAGGCGGCGCGGGCATCCCCGGTTTCTACACCGCAACAGGCGTGGGCACCGTGATTGCCGAGGGCAAAGAGCATCACGACTTCAACGGCAAGACCTATATTCTGGAAACAGGCATCGTGGCCGATCTATCCATCGTCAAGGCGTGGAAGGCCGATCCATCGGGCAACCTTGTGTTCCGCAAAACCGCGCGCAACTTCAACCCACCAGCGGCGACATCGGGCAAGGTCTGCGTGGTCGAGGTGGAAGAAATCGTGCCGTTGGGGTCGCTGGACCCGGATAGCATCCACCTGCCGGGCATCTATGTGCATCGCATCGTGCAGGGTCAGCACGAAAAGCGCATCGAAAACCGCACGACTCGCAAGAAGGAGGCCTGATATGTGGGACCGCAACCAAATGGCCGAACGCGCCGGACGCGAGTTGCAGGACGGCTGGTATGTCAATCTGGGCATAGGCATCCCTACTCTGGTGGCCAACTATATCCCGGAGGGTGTTAACGTCACCTTACAGTCGGAAAATGGCATGCTCGGCATGGGCCCCTTCCCGTTTGAGGGTGAGGAAGATCCCGATCTGATCAACGCTGGCAAGCAGACCATTACTGAGTTGCCGCAGACCGCGTATTTTGACTCTGCCCAAAGCTTCGCGATGATCCGTGGCGGCAAGATTGCCATGGCGATCCTGGGTGCGATGGAAGTGGCCGAGAATGGCGATCTGGCGAACTGGATGATCCCCGGCAAGCTGGTCAAAGGGATGGGCGGTGCGATGGATCTGGTTGCGGGCGTCGGGCGCGTGGTGGTGGTGATGGATCACACCTCCAAGCACGGCGAGTCGAAGGTGTTGAAGGCCTGCACCCTGCCTCTGACCGGCAAGGGCGTGGTCAACCGGATCATCTCGAACCTTGGGGTGCTGGATGTGGTGCCGGGTGGGTTGAAGATCGTTGAAGTCGCCGATGGCGTCACCGAGGCCGAACTGCGTGCCGCGACGGAGGGCACGATCGTTGACTGAGGTTCAGCGCCAGCACGCCGAAACCAAGGGGCGCTACTATATCCGCCAGAACGGCGAAGAGGCCGAGATGACCTATTCGATCACCACCCCGACGCTGGTGATCGCCGACCATACCGAGGTGCCCGACAGTTTTCGCGGCACCGGGGCGGGGCTGGCCATGCTGACGCAGTTTGTGGCGGATGCGCGGGCCGAGGGGTTCAAGATCATGCCGCTTTGCCCGTTCGTGAATGCGACGCGGAAAAAGCATCCCGAATGGGCGGATGTGTTTGCAGTTTGAGTGGTCCCAACTCGGGACCATTTTGCAGCCTTTTAAATCAATGACTTACGCGACGCCTTTTACGAAATCTTAACAATCTCGTCGCAAGCGTCAGTTGGTAGCCGAGATCACCTTGAACACGCAGGGGTCTGTCACCAGCTCGGGCGGGCTGAGGCACAGACCCTGCGCCACCTGCCAAGCCGCCAGCACCTTGGGCACATAGTCGCGCGTCTCGGCATAGGGCGGTACGCCGGAGTTGGCGTCAATCGCGCCCTCGCCCGCGTTATAGGCGGCGATCACCATCAACGGATCATGATCAAACCGCTTCATCAGCCAATCGAGATAGGCCACACCGCCCTTGATGTTCTGCACCGGATCGGTGGAATCGCTGACCCCGAACCGCGCCGCCGTCGCCGGGATCAGTTGCATCAAACCCTGCGCGCCCGCCGAACTGACAGCCCCCGGTTTGCCTGCACTTTCGATACCGATCACCGCCAACACCAGCGCGGGCGACACATCGGTGCCAATCGTCGCCTTTAAGATTTCAGTGCCGTAATTGGCGGCAATCTCTTGCATATGCTGCATCCGGGGGGCCGCTACGCGCGCGCCGCCGGGGCCTTGGCTGAGTGTCGCCAGCGCCAGCGGGAAACGCCCCGAGACTTGATCGCGCTGCACCGGCACCGCATCCCAGAACCAGCCATACTGCGCGGTGGCGGGTGTGGGCGTTGCCGGGGCTACGGGTGCATTGGGATCAACCGGCGGCTCGGGCGCGCGCGCCTCAACCTCGGGCAAGGCGGCCAAAAGGCGGGCCTGCTCGGCAGGGTCAATCTGCACGGTGATGCGCTTGCCGGGCAGGTTGTCGCTGACCTTCACACGCTTGAAGCCTTCGCCCCCGGCAGAATTCATGATGATTTCGCCCACCGCCGGAATCGGCAGCAGAAGAATCAACCCGACCAGAACCGTCTTTTTTGCCCGTTGCATCACGTTGGATGCCGCCTGCCTTGTTTTCATTGCCTGAACAGTCGCAGAATCAAGGGCGTTTTTCTACGTTTGCATGACGGCAATCATGGCAATTTTGCCCAAATCGGCGCGAAAGCAACGGTTCCACCCACAAAGGTTAAACCCGCGTTAAATTATATATCGTTATCTTTCTAACACTTACGACATTATTTCAACCAAAAGTGTTGCGCTTCAAAAACGCCCCACACCGACCAAACTGCCGCCACGTTCACAGGGCCATATAGGGTCATACCGAACGGCAAGCAGCGAAACAGAGGTCGCGGCTGACAGTGCCGGAACGGTTAGAAACCTGAGCATCCCCAGAAAGGGACCATATCATGATGACTTTGAAACTCCGCAAACTGTTCAAATCCTTCCGCGCTGACGAGTCGGGCGCTGTGACCGTTGACTGGGTCGTGCTGACCGCTGCCATCGTTGGCCTCGGCATGGTCGTGATGAAAACTGTTGGCGGCGGCATCGAAGGTCTGGGCGACTCGATCGTGTCCGACCTGCAGGGCCGCGCTTCGGGCTACGAAAACCAGTAATCGGTTTTTTCGATCACCTGACACAGGTGAGGGCCGCATCCGGGACGGGATGCGGCCTTTTCCATTTCCAAGCGGCCTGAGCGGCGCGGGATTGGATTGCGCCAGCCCAATCCGGGCAAGGCCGCGCCCTGGGCCAAGAAAAGCATCGTTTCGCGATCAGAAACGTGGCGTTTCACGATCAGGCGCAAGACCCACGATACCGCCATGGGCTTGCCACAAAGTTGCCGCAGACAGCCATCAAACAGCAGCCAAGGTGTCAAACGACGCCTGAGACCAAACTTGGTAACTTAACAGTAAAGGTAAACGCCATGAAACTGCGCAATCTGTTCAAGAAATTCAAAGCCGACGAATCCGGTGCTGTCACCGTCGATTGGGTCGTGCTGACCGCCGCCATCGTCGGGCTGGGCATGGTCGTTATGAAAACCGTTGGCGGTGGCATTGAGGGCCTGGGCGACTCGATCGTGTCGGATCTGCAAGGCCGTGCTGCAGGCTACGAAAACCAGTAATCGCTATTGGCGATCAATTTGATCGCTTGAATTTTGAGCAGGCCGTCTCTGATGCAGAGGCGGCCTGCTGCATTTTTTCTGGCCTGCCCTAAAGCCTTGTTTCAATTATAGAAACGCATCGTTTCACTGATTCTGAAGAATAGCATGGTGAACAGCGCAATCACCCTGAAAACACCCTATCCCCGCCGCAATCGCGCCACGATCCCCCGGCTATATGTCCCCAAGCCGACGCGGTGAGCGGTCTGGAACAGAGGCCAGAACGTGAAGATCCAAAGCGGTGAGAACTGAGCAACTCCTGGGATAGGAAATTCAAAATGATGACGCTGAAACTCCGCAAACTGTTCAAATCCTTCCGCGCTGACGAGTCGGGCGCTGTGACCGTTGACTGGGTCGTGCTGACCGCAGCCATCGTTGGCCTCGGCATGGTCGTGATGAAAACCGTTGGCGGCGGCATCGAAGGTCTGGGCGACTCGATCGTGTCCGACCTGCAGGGCCGCGCTTCGGGCTACGAAAACCAGTAATCGGTTTTCTCGATCACCTGACACAGGTGAGGGCCGCATCCGGGACGGGATGCGGCCTTTTCCATAACAAGACCGCGCCGCCAGACCACATTGCCGCCACGGGATCATCCCGATTCCGGCCACAATCGGCGAATATGTCAAGGATTGTAGGTGTTCTGAGTAACCGGCGCGAAACGACGCGAAGGAGGTAACATGCGACCCTGGTTAAAGAAATTTATCCGCAAGACCGACGGTGCCGTCACTGTGGAATGGGTGACGTTGTCGGCGGCGGTGATCGGGTTGGGCATGATCGTGTTGTGGCCGGTGGCCTTCAGCACGGAAAGCTCGACGCAAGGGGTCGCGGATTACATCGAAGGCGTGGAAGTGGGTTACGGCAGATGAGTTGGGGTTTTCCGTGGGGCTTGCACCGAAGCGGAAACAAGTGGGAAAGGGTTTAACATGCGAATGATCTTTGGATTGGTGCTTGTGGTCGGCATGATGCTGGCAGGTGCCGCCGTGTTCATGGCAAAGAATTTCATAGGGCAGCAGCAATCCGCCGCGCAGCGCGAAAAACAGCTGATGGCCGATACCGGCGGTTTGACCATGGTGTTCGTGGTCAACAAGGCGAAAGATTACGGCGATCCGCTGACGAAAGACGACGTGCAGCGCATCTACTGGCCGAAGAACGCCTTGCCAGAAGGCGCCTTTGAGGATGGTGAACTGCTGTTCCCGAAAGACGCCAAAGACCCGCGCTATGTGGTGCGGCAAATGGAGAAATTTGAGCCGATCCTGGCCGTGAAAGTCACCGCTCCCGGCGAGCAGGCTGGCTTGAACGGCGCAATTGAAAAGGGGATGCGGGCGTTTGCAATCAAGGTCGATGCGGCAGATTTCCTGCAACCGGGCGATCGGGTGGATATCTACTGGACCGGCTCGTCGGGCGCTTCGGGTTCCGAGATCACCCAGCGGATTGAGACTGCGGTCAAGATCATCGCGGTGGATCGCAATGCCAAGTCGACCGTCGCCGCGGGCGAGATTCAAAGCCGCACCATGACGGTGGCGGCCACCCCTGAACAAGTGGGACGTCTGGCGCAAGCGCAGGCTACGGGGCGTCTGGTGATGTCGCTGGTTGGCAATGACAGCACGGCGGCGAGCGATCCGACCGAAATCAAGGTGACGACGACCGACATCAACGGCGATAAAATCGCGGCCCCGGAAGCCGCAGCACCAGCGCCCGAGGCATGCTATGTCACCGTGCGTCAGGGCGGCGTGCCGACACAAGTGCCGATCGCCTGCACCAATTAAACTTGAAAAATCATACCGGCCGCCACTTCCTATAGTGGCGGCCGGTTTCGCATTCCGCATCCGGTAGCTGGCTGTTGCAAGTTATCCACATAAGGAACCGCCTCCAACCATTTGATTCTTGCAAAAAAACGACACTTACGTCATCTTGCGAATTGGATTGGGCGTAACAAGACCCGACCAGAGGCGTGATCGAAAGGGCAGGTCACATGTATATGCGTAAATTTCTGACTGCCGGTGTGGTGGGGCTCGCCCTTGCGACCTCGGCGCTCAGCCCGCTGTCTGCACAAACCCTCCGCGTGATGGAGGGGTCGGCTTCGGCCCCCCTCAACGTCCCGATGAACCGTGCCGTGGTCGTGGAAAGCGATGTATCGTTTGCCGAATTGTCGATAGCCAACCCTGGGATCGCCGATATCTCGACGCTGTCAGACAAGTCGATCTACGTTCTGGGCAAGACGCCCGGTCGCACCACGCTTACCCTGCTGGGGCCGGATGGCAAGCTGATCTCAAACGTCGATGTCCATGTCACCCCCGACATTGCCGAGTTCAAGGAACGTCTGCAGCAGATTCTGCCGGGCGAAAAGATCGAGGTCCGCACCGCGAATGACGGTATCGTCATGTCGGGCACGGTATCTTCCACCGCCAAGCTTGACCGGGCTTTGGATCTGGCCGAACGCTATGCGCCAAAACGAGTGTCGAACCTGATGGGCGTCGGCGGCACCCAGCAAGTGATGCTGAAAGTGCGCTTCGCTGAGATGCAGCGCTCGGTGTCGAAAAACCTTTCATCCTCGCTCGCGGTATCGGGCGGCACGAAATTTGGTGTGTCCGGAGAGACAGGCACGTGGCTCAATGATGGTAACAGCATCAATGGCAGTACGATCACCGCCCGTGACAACGCCAACAGTGCGGTGGCCTTTGGCTTTTCCGCAGGATCACTGGAATTCGCAGTTCTGCTTGAAGCATTGGAATCTAAAGGCGTCGTCCGCACATTGGCCGAACCAAACCTGACGGCTCTGTCTGGGCAAGAAGCAAAATTCCTTGCTGGCGGCGAATATCCGATCCCGGTGACCGACAACGACGGCATCACAATTGAATACAAACCCTTTGGGGTTGAGTTGAACTTCACCCCAACCGTGGTGGATGGCGATATCATCAACTTGGTGATCAACGCAGCGGTATCGTCGATTGACACCACCACAGCCGTTACTGCGTCGGGCTTCTCGGTCAATGCTTTCAAGCGGCGCGAAACCTCGACCACAGTCGAGATGCGCGATGGTGAAAGCTTTGCGATCGCAGGCTTGTTGCAGGATGACTTCCGCGATCTGAACGGGCAAGTGCCGTGGCTGGGTGACATTCCGATTATCGGCGCGTTGTTCCGCTCGGCGGAATATCAGCGTGCGCAGTCCGAACTCGTGATCATCGTAACGCCGCATCTGGTTACACCGACCCGTGGCGAAGCGCTGGCACTGCCGACTGACCGGGTAAAGC
This sequence comes from Cypionkella sinensis, assembly GCF_042646385.1. Lineage (NCBI taxonomy): Bacteria > Pseudomonadati > Pseudomonadota > Alphaproteobacteria > Rhodobacterales > Paracoccaceae > Cypionkella > Cypionkella sinensis. The sequence goes on from NZ_JBHRTO010000001.1 coordinate 1,754,313, forward strand.
TGCCCTCCGAAAAGGATCTGTTCCTGTTCGGCAATGTGGCAGGCAAGCAAAAAGGTGCTGCGGGCGACGTCGCGCGTCAGGATTTCAGCGGTTCCTACGGCTATGTGATGGAGTGATTTGATGCACCTGCGCTCCCTCCCCCTGATTGCCGCCATGATGATGAGCCTTGCTGGCTGCGATCCGACCGATTTCACCCGCGAGGCGGGGGCCGAAGTTGACGAAGGTGGTTTCGGCAACGCGACGATGAACAACACGATGATCATGTCGGGTGAACGGGATTATACCATCGCCTTGGCCGAGCGCTTTGCGCGTGAAGTCCCCTCGACCATTACCTTTGCCTTCAATTCATCAGAGCTGACGCCAGAGGCACGCGCCACGCTGGCGCGGCAGGCCGATTGGATCCGCCAATTCCCCGAAGTGCGCTTCCGCGTTTATGGTCATACCGATCTTGTCGGCTCGGATGCATACAATAAAGCCTTGGGTCTGCGCCGCGCGAAAGCTGCTGTCCGCTATCTCTCTAGCCTTGGCATTGGCTCCGCCCGGCTTGAAGCGGTTGCGTCGTTCGGTAAAACCCGCCCGGTCGTGCAAACCTCTGGCCCGGAAGAGCGGAACCGCCGCACTGTGACCGAGGTGTCTGGCTTCGTGAAAAGCAATCCGATGGTGCTGAACGGCAAGTATGCCGCGATCATCTGGAGAAGTTATGTTGAAGGCGCGATCCCGCCGCACCCCAACAATGAGATTATCCAAACCCAGGTCGCACCTGACGGTGCGCAGTGACCTGAGGCGAAATTCGGATCACCTATTCCAGCCCCCTGCGCGCAAGCACAGGGGGCTTTTGTTTCTGAATTCGTTTCCGAAATACCCGTACGCGGGCTGAAATACCCCAGATTGACGCCGTTTTAGCCCCAATCTCGCCACCATCCTCCAGCATCTTGCATCCAATGGGAACAATGCCGTGCCGAAGGGCGATGCATACTCCCCGGATTGGCCCCAATCGCGCCATAATTTTGGCCGGGGTCGGTGGTGGGATGTCGTGAGAAGGACGATGAAACGATGACGAGCGTGGCCAACCTGCAACCCGATCCGGCACCGATTCTGGCGTGCACGATTTCGCGCGATGTGCAGAACTTTGATCTCTTGATCGACGATATGGAGAATGAACTTGGCGAGGCTTGGGGTGATCTGAGCTTTGAGGATGCGCTGATTTTCCTGGGGCAGGACGAATCTGCCACATTGGAATTTGTCGCCATCGCGGTGGATGCCGAGGACGAGGTTGACCTCTCGCGGATCACCGAAATCATTCGCACGGCCAAGGCAAAGTCGATCAAGGTGATCCTGATCGCCGATCAGGTCGGCCCCGCCGCGCTGCATCAGTTGCTCCGGCTGGGGGCGGAAGATTTCGTGCCCTATCCGCTGCCCGATGGCGCGCTGCACGAGGCGATTGAGCGTATCCGCACCGCAAAGACTGTCGAGGAAGCACCGGCACCTGCCGCAGCGCCCGCCCCTGCCCCGGCTGCGGTTATCTCGGATGAACCGCATGCCGAAAAGGGCCCGGCGTTCAAGGCCAAGGGCGACCGCGATGCGGTGGTGCTGCCGGTGCATGGACTTGCAGGCGGCTGTGGCGCGTCAACCTTCGCCGCGAACCTTGCTTGGGAACTGGCGACGCTGTCGAAAACCGACGCGCCGCGGGTGTGCCTGATCGACTTTGACTTTCAGTATGGCTCGGCTGCGACCTACCTGGATTTGCCGCGCAAAGAGGCGGTGTTTGATCTGTTGACTGACACGGCCCATGCCGATTCTGATGCGATGCTGGCGGCGATGCTGACCTTCAACGACAAGCTTCATGTGCTGACCGCGCCGTCCGACATGCTGCCTTTGGATATCGTCAGCCCCGAAGATATTGGCCGCATCATCGACATGGCGCGGGCAAATTTCGATTTTGTCGTCATCGACATGCCGCGCACCATTGTGGCCTGGACTGAAACCGTACTGTCGCGTGCTCATGTTTACTTCGCGCTGATGGAGTTGGACCTGCGCTCGGCCCAGAACGTGCTACGTCTTGTGCGGGCATTGAAGGCCGAGGGCCTGCCACATGAAAAGCTGCGCTATGTATTGAACCGCGCGCCGAAGTTCACCGATCTTTCGGCAAAAAGCCGGGTCAAGCGGATGGCGGAAAGCCTTGATATCACGATTGAAGTGCAGCTTCCCGACGGCGGCGCGCAGATCACCCAGGCCAACGACCACGGCCTGCCGCTGTCTGAGAACGCGGGCAAAAACCCGCTGCGCAAAGAAATCCAAAAGCTCGCGAAATCGCTGTTTGATCTGAACAAGGCCGTGGAAACCGGCAGGGGCTAAGGCCTGACTTTGGGGGTTAACGATGTTCTCACGTTTCAAGAAACCGGAAGCAGGCCCTAGCGCCAGCCCAGCCGCCGCACGTCCGGCGGCAGCCGCGCCCGCCGCGCCAAAGCCCGGCATTAGCCGCCCGGTGGCAGCACCTGCCCGCCCACCTGCCGAGGCGGTGGCCGCGGACAAGGAAAAGAAGCGCAAAGAACGTCTGGGCGAGTTGAAGCAGGAACTGCACAAGCGCCTTCTGGACAACCTGAACCTCGCGGCCCTGGAACAAGCTTCGGAAGCCAGCCTCAAAGTCGAGATCGCCGCGATTGCGGCAGAGGCTTTGGACGAGATGTCGGTGGCGCTGTCGAAGGAAGACCGCACCACGCTGAACCAAGAACTTTACGATGAAGTCATGGGCCTTGGGCCGCTGGAACCATTGCTGAAAGACGAATCGGTCAATGATATTCTGGTGAACGGACCGAACCGCATCTTTGTGGAACGCGGCGGCAAGCTGGTGCTGACTGACATCACCTTCAAGGATGAACGCCACCTTTTGCGGATCATCGACAAGATCGTCTCTGCCGTGGGCCGTCGGGTGGACGAATCCAACCCGTACTGCGACGCTCGTTTGGCCGATGGCAGCCGTTTCAACTGCATGGTGCCGCCGGTGGCGGTTGACGGATCGCTTGTTTCGATCAGGAAGTTCAAAAAAGAGAAACTCGGCATTCCCGATCTGGTGAAATTCGGCGCCTTTACCGAGGAAATGGGCTTGTATCTGCAAGCCGCCGTGTCCTGCCGGTTGAACGTGATCGTGTCAGGCGGCACGGGCTCGGGGAAAACCACCACGTTGAATGCGCTGTCGTCTTTCATCGACAACACCGAGCGCGTGCTGACCATCGAAGACACCGCCGAACTTCAACTGCAACAGGTCCACGTTGGCCGGATGGAAAGCCGCCCCGCTAACGTCGAGGGCAAGGGTGCCGTCACCCAGCGCGACTGTCTGCGAAACGCTTTGCGAATGCGTCCTGACCGGATCATCGTCGGCGAAACCCGCGGCGAGGAAGTTATCGACATGTTGCAGGCGATGAACACCGGCCACGATGGATCTATGACCACGATTCACGCCAACTCGGCCCGCGACGGCATCAGCCGTCTGGAAAACATGGTCGCCATGGCCGGGATCGAGATGCCCTTGAAAGCCGTGCGCAGCCAGATCGCAAGTGCTGTGAACCTGATCGTGCAGGCGTCGCGTTTGCAAGACGGTTCGCGCCGGATGGTGTCGATCACCGAAATCACCGGCATGGAGGGTGAAGTGATCTCGATGCAGGAAGTGTTCCGCTATGAGCGCCTTGGGGTCGAGCCCAACGGCAAGATCATTGGCCGCTTCAACGCGACCGGGGTGCGCAGCCACTATTCCGACCGTTTCCGGCAATGGGGCTATGATTTGCCAGCCTCGATCTACGAACCCATTATCTGAGGCATATCATGACCTTATCCGCTGCCCCTCTTATCTATATCCTGATCTTCGTCGCTGTCGTGGTGATGGTGAACGGGCTTTATCTGGTGGTGTTCGGCAAATCCATCAGCCTGAACAGCCGGATGAGCCGCCGCCTTGCCCTGTTGGAAAAGAACAACAACCGCGAGCAAGTGCTGGAGCAACTGCGCAAAGAGACCGAACAGCACGTCAATTCGCGCGGCATTCCGCTGTATTCGATCCTGGCGAAAAAGGCGCAAAAGGCCAATATCGCCTTCACGCCACAGCAGTTGGTGATGATCATGGTGGGCATGGTCGGCGTGGCCTTCACCGGCCTGACCTTTGGCACGCAAGTCTCGCTGCCGATCCGGGTGATCGTCGCCGTCGGCATGGGCGTGGGTGGGGTGTATTTCTGGGTCAACAGCAAGGCCAAGAAACGCATCGCGCTCATGGACGAACAACTGCCTGATGCGGTGGAACTGATGGTGCGCAGCTTGCGCGTCGGCCATCCGTTTGCCTCGGCCATTGGTATCGTTTCGAAAGAAGTGCCTGATCCTTTGGGCACCGAGTTTGGCATGATTTCCGATGAAGCCGCCTATGGCCGCAACGTCGCCGACAGCCTGAAAGCCTTTGCGGAGCGTATGGATAGCCAGGATCTGCGCTTTTTGGCGGTGGCCGTGACCATTCAGCAAACCTCGGGCGGCAACCTGGCCGAAATCCTTGAGGGCCTTTCGAAAGTGATCCGCGCCCGCTTCAAACTGTTCCGCCGCGTCAAGGCGATCACCGGTGAGGCGAAATGGTCGGGCATGTTCCTGTCGTTCTTTCCGATCGGCGCGATCATCATGATCAACATCGTCAAGCCGGATTACTACGACGAGGTCGCCAAATCGGCGGCCTTCATCCCGGCCTGTCTCGCCGTTGCAGTGTTTCTGGTGATCAACATCATCTTCATGCGTATCATGGTCAACATTAAGGTCTAAGCGTCATGGATTTCCTGAACACTCTCAACACGCAACTGACCGATAGCTTTGGCCCGCTGGGGCCATTGCTGGCGCTTGGCCTGCTGGGGCTGGCGCTGATCGTCGCCGTGCTGCCAATGCTGCTGAAAAAAGAGCCCGAGCCGTTCGACAAGCTGAAAGCGCTGCGCAAGGAAATCGAAAGTGCCAGCACCTCGACCAAAAGCGCCAGCCTGCGCCACAGCGAAAAGGCCGACCGGCTGGAGAAATTCGCGTCGTTTCTGGAACCGCAGGACGAACAGACCATGACCGCATCGCGGCTGAAGATGATGCGCGCGGGCTACAAGCAAAAGAATGCCGTGCGCACCTTTCACTTCGCGCAACTCGCGCTGGGGCTGGGTCTGCTGGGGCTGGGCATGATCTACACCTTCACCGGTAATGACGGGGCCGAAGTTTCGACCCAGGTGATGATCATCTCTACCCTGCTGCCGGGAGGCTTGGGCTATTACTTCCCGATGTATTGGGTCAACAGCCGGGTTCAAAAACGTCAGGCCGAGATCGTCTCGGGCTTTCCCGATGCGCTGGATCTGATGCTGGTCTGCGTCGAGGCGGGCCAATCGCTTGACCAATCCATCAACCGCATTGCCAAGGAAAGCCGCGCCTCCTGCCCGGCGTTGGCGGAAGAATTCGAAACCGTGGCACAAGAGGTGAAGGCCGGCAAAGAACGCGTCAAGGTGTTGAAGGACATGTCCGAGCGCGTGGGCATCGCCGACATCTCGTCGTTCTGCACCACGCTGGTGCAATCTGCGAACTTCGGCACCTCGATGTCAGACGCCTTGCGCGTGTATTCCGCCGAGATGCGCGACAAACGCATCATGCGGGCCGAAGAATTGGCCAACAAATTGCCAACAAAACTGACCCTTGGCACTATGCTGTTCACGCTGCCGCCGCTATTGATTATTCTGATCGGGCCATCGGTTTACGGTATTGCGCAAACCTTGGGTGGCGGCTGAACCACGGGCGTCAGGCCCAAGGCAACGGGGTTGATGTGACGCGCGCGGCAAATATCCTGATGATCTGCCTTTTGACGGCCGCCTGTCAGCACACGGGCGGCCTTTCCGCATCCGGCAAACCGCGCAATGTCCCCTATGGTGTGGACGCGCGGGAAAAGGGTGTCGATGGCCTTTTGGTGGGCCACCGCCTGATGGAAGCTGGAGAATTTGAGCTGGCGATGAAGGCTTATTACCGCGCGGCCGCCGAACAGGGCATGAATGCCGACGTCCTGTCAGCCATCGGCTCTGCTGATCTGAAATTGGGTCGTCTGGGCCAAGCCGAACAAGTGTTGCGTCGCGCCATCGAGGCAGACGAGCGCAACGTGCCAGCGCTGAACAATCTGGGCTGTGTGCTGATGGAACAGGGCAAGGTCGGCGAGGCACGGCGGGTGTTTCAGCAGGCTTTCGCTCTCGACAGTGGCCAATCGGACTCCATTCGCGAAAATCTCAAGCTGGCGATAGCGCGCAGCGAAGCCTCTGTATATGATCCGGTTCAGGATGAGAAACCCGTGATGAAACTGGTGCGACGCGGGCAAGGCTCCTACGTCTTGCTGTCGCAGCTTTGACGATACGATTTTAAGACCAGACGAGACGACCGAGCAGTAGACCAAAAAGGACGCAAAATGCGCCAACCTGTTTTGCTAACGCTGTGCCTGATGGGCGCAACCGCTTTGGCTGGCTGCCAAGGCACCCGAGTGGCGCATGAAAAACGTGCGCTGAAATCGGTGAATGTGGTCGATGAGAGCAACCTCAGCGACATCATGCTGACAGTGGGCGACCCGAACGAGGCCGTGGCCTATTTCCAGAAATCCAGCAGCGAAAACCCCGACCGCATTGATCTGAAACGCGGTCTGGCAAAATCGCTGATCCGCGCCAACAAGCCCGAAGAGGCCATCGCGGTCTGGCGCGCCGTTGTCGCATCGCCGCAGGGCACCAACGATGACCGCGTCGGTCTTGCCGATGCGCAGATGCGCACCTCGGATTGGGCAGGCACCGCCGCGACGCTGAACACCATCCCCCCCACTTTTGAGACATTCGAGCGCTATCGGCTTGAAGCTATGGTCGCCGACAGTCAGAAAAACTGGAAGAAAGCCGACAGCTTCTATGACATTGCAGCAGGTCTGACCAACAAACCCTCGGGCGTTTACAACAACTGGGGCTTTTCGAAACTGACACGCGGCGACAATGCCGGGGCGGAAAAGCTGTTCCTCGAGGCGCTCACCTACGATTCGTCCAGCTTCACCGCCAAGAACAACCTGATCCTGTCGCGCGCCGCACAGCGCAAGTACGACATGCCAGTGATCGAGATGACCCAGACCGAACGCGCCCAGCTTTACTACACGTTAGGCCTCGCGGCGGTGAAACAGGGCGATACCTCGGTCGGCCGCGAATTGCTGCAACAGGCCGTCGATACCTCGCCCACCTATTTTGAGGCCGCCGAGCGCAGCCTGAAAGCCTTGGGCGGCTGAAATGATTTCACCCTACGCCGCGCTGGCCTTTCTGCCCTTCGCCTTCGCCATCACGATCTGGGTGTCGTGGAGCGATATGAAATTCATGAAGATCCCCAACCAGGCCTCTTATGCCGTGCTGGCGTTGTGGCTGGTGGTGGGCGTGCTTGTGGTGCCGTTTCAAACTTGGCTTTGGGGTTGGGCGCTGGGGCTGGCGGTGTTTGTCGCCACCTTCATCCTGTTCGCACTGCGCGCCATCGGTGCGGGCGATGCGAAATTCGCCGCCGCGATGGCGCCGATGTTCATCTACGCCGATATCCGCCTGCTTTGCGGCATCTATGCCGCCTGCTCGCTGGGGGCACTGGCCGCCCACCGCGCGCTGAAATATGTGCCCGCCTTTCGTGCCGCCACCCCCGATTGGAAAAGCTGGACGCACACGGGCTTTCCCTTTGGCACGGCACTGTCAGGGACACTAATCTTCTATCTTTTGGTCGCACTCTTGCCGCTTTTCTAGATCAAACCCTTTGTTGAACGCTTGGGCACAATCTGCCCCAAGACCAGACAAAGGTGCCGATCATGAACATGCAAGTGCCGCTGGGGGTGCAGCCCCCGCCACAACCGAAGTCGCTGGCCGAAACCGGCCTCAGCTCGGTGATGATGCGCGACATCCTGCTGAAAACCATGTTCCGCATGAACCTTGATCTGGTCTCGGACCTCTCCCGCGCCATCAGCCTGCCGGTGGTGCTGACGCAGGAACTGGTCGATGCCGCCCGCCAGCAGCGCCTGCTGGAAGCCAAAGGCACACTGAACGCCACCTCGACGAGCAATGAGATGGGCTATCAGTTGACCGATGCCGGCAAAGCCCGCGCGCTGGATGCACTGTCACAATCAGAATACTACGGCGCGCTGCCGGTGCCGCTTGCGGCTTATTCGGCGCAGATGAAGCGCCAATCGGTGCGCGACATCAAACTGACCCGGCCCGAGTTGATGAAGGGCATGGGCCATTTGATCCTGCCGCCCGATCTGATCTCTAATTTGGGCCCTGCCGTGACCTCTGGCCGATCAATCCTGATGTATGGCCCGCCCGGCAACGGCAAATCCAGTATCTCCAACGGCATCCGCGCCGCTTTGGGAGACAAGATCTACATCCCGCGCGCGATCGAATATTCCGGTCAGGTGATCACCGTTTTCGATCCAATCGTGCATTCCTCGGCCGAGGAATCGATTGACGACCCCACCGCCCTGCGCCGCACCGGCAACCGCTATGACAACCGCTATGTCTATTGCGAGCGGCCTTCGGTGATCACCGGGGGCGAATTGACGCTCGACATGCTTGATCTGAAATACAACCCCACCGCCCGCACCTATCAAGCCCCATTGCAACTGAAAGCCTCGGGGGGCATCTTCATCGTCGACGACTTGGGCCGTCAGGCAGAGCCGCCGCAAAAGCTGGTCAACCGCTGGATCGTGCCGCTGGAAGAAAGCCGCGACATTCTTGCGCTGCAATCGGGCGAAAAATTCACCGTCCCGTTCGACACTCTGGTGATCTTTTCGACCAACTTCCACCCGAATGAGATTTTCGACGGCGCGGCGCTGCGACGGATTTTCTTCAAGATCAAGATCGACGGCCCCAATCAGGAAATGTTCCTGAAAATCTTCGCTATGGTTGCAAAGAAGAAAAAGGTGCCGCTGGATGAGGCGACGTTGATCTACATGTTGAAGTCGAAATACCCCATCATTGCCAACAACTTCGCCAACTATCAGCCGACCTTCCTGATTGATCAGATGATCGCCGTCTGCGAATTTGAAGGCATCCCCTACCAAATGACCCCCGAACTGATGGATCGTGCCTGGGGCAACATGTTCGTCAAACAGGAATCGATTGCGAAATAGGATCAGATTGATCGGAAATCGGATTCAGTGTGGTGATCGTCAAAAGCGATCATGCAGCCCCTGATTCACTAACCCGATCAGTTTGATTAAAATTTGCCATCCACTGCGCTCAAATATCCCGCGGGGTTCTGGGGCGTGAAACCTCCGGTTAACACCAGCCAGCCACGCCTAAGCCGCTATTCGGCAGCGACAGCCTTCGTCTCAAACGCCCCCTCAAGCCCGCCCTTGCTGTTGAACACCTTGCGCGCACTGGTCCAGACGATCAGGCGATCAGGGTCAAACCAGGTGTCACTGACACTGCGCACGCCGTAAGAATCCTTGGTCTCAACATTCAGATGCAACGCCGGATAGCTGCAGCTTCCAACCTTGACCTCGCCAGTTTCAACCAATGTCACCGTCATGGTGAAGCGGGCGTTGCCGCCCTCGCGCAGCCATTCCGCCATCAGTTTCTTCGCCTTACCCACCGGCAAATCCTGCGGCGCTGGCAAAGACTTGGTCTTCCAGCGATAGACCGACGCCATCCCCTCAATCGAACTCTGCATCGGGTATAGCCCGAAGATTGTCTCGGAATAGGCGGTCAAGCCGCTGGCCAGATGCAGGGTCGTGTGCAGATTGTCCCCCTCACGTCTGATGTCATCCATCACATCGCCATCGGCAAACGTCACGCGCGCGGGCATCTGCCCCGGCGCAAGACATTTTGCCCCCGCAGAACCCGCAACCGACAAAGCCAAAACCGCCGCCAAAATTCGCATCATGCCCCCTAAAACAGCCGCACGCCCGATTCCGTCACCATCATATCCAAGCGCTGATCAAATTCATCAATCGGCACTTCCGCCAATTCCTGCGCGGCAAAACCAAACCCTACGGCCAGCGTCGCACGCTTTGCCCGCAGCCCCTGCAAGGTTCGGTCATAAAACCCACCGCCATAGCCCAAGCGATAGCCGCGCGCGTCGAACCCAACCAGCGGCACGATCAGCACCTCCGGCTCGATCCATGCGCCTTCGGCCGGGATCAGCGCGCCAAACGCCCCCATTTCCATCGCGCAACCGGGGGTCCATTCGCGAAACCGCAACGCCTCGCCCGCCGCCACGATCACCGGCACGCAGACAGGCCCTTGATGCGCCAGCATCGCCGCCATCGGGTCAGCCTCGGTCCGCATGGCCATATATCCTGCCAGCGGCTTGCCTCGATGCGGCGCCAACACATCCGCCAGCAACTCCGCCGCCTGCCCCTGCCCCGCCGCAAACGCGGCCTTGCGCGCCGCGAAGGCGATCTTGCGCGCTTCTGCTTTCACATCGCTCATAGCAACACCAAACTCGCCAGTCCCAGAAATGCCAAATAGCCCAAAACATCCGTCAGCGTGGTCACGAACGTGCCCGAAGCCAGCGCTGGGTCCAGATCCAGCTTATGCAGCCCCAACGGCACCAGAACCCCGCCCATCGCCGCCACCAACTGATTGGTAATCATTGCGGCCCCCAACACCAACCCCAGCTTCCAGTCGCCAAAGATCAGCGTCCCCGCCAGCCCCAACAGAAACGCCAGTGCCAAGCCGTTCAACAGCCCGCCCACCAATTCGCGCAACACCACCCGTTTGGCGTTGGCCGAGGTCAGGCTGCGTGTCGCCAGCGCCCGCACCGCCACGGCCAGCGATTGCGTGCCCGCAATCCCGCCGGTAGAAGCAACAATCGGCATCAGCGCCGCCAAAGTCACCAAACTGGCAATCGTTGATTCAAACCGTGAGATCACAAAGGCCGAAAGCGAGGCGGTGAACAGATTGACCACCAGCCACGGCAAGCGCTGCCGCGCCGTCGCCATCACGCCGTCGGACAGGCTTGAATCGTCACCCACCCCAGCCAGACGCAGCATGTCCTGCTCGTGTTCTTCGTCCAGCACGTTCATCGCATCGTCGATGGTGATCACGCCCACCAGCCGCCCGGTCGCATCCACCACCGGCGTTGAGATCAGGTGATACTGGTTGAACATATAGGCAACGTCGGCCTCGGATTCCGTCGCGGGAATGGTGCGGAAACTGTCTTCGAGAATATCCTTCAACCGCACATCGCGTCGGCTGGACAACAGACGCCCCAAGGTGACATAACCCGTTGGTTTCATACGCGGATCGGTCAGGATCACATGATAGAACTGGTCGGGCAGATGTTCGACCTCACGCAGGTAGTCAATCGCCTCGCCCACCGTCCAATGCTCGGGCGCCACCACCACCTCGCGCTGCATCAGACGGCCTGCGGATTCCTCGGGGAAGCCCATTGCCTGCTGCACCGCGACGCGGTCGGCATCCTCGAGTGCGTCCAGGATCAGGCCCTGCTGCGGCAGATCAAGGTCTTCGAGAATATCGACCACGTCATCGGTGTCGAGTTCGCGCATCGCTTCCGCCACCACTTCGCGCGGCAGCGATTCGATCACTTCTTCGCGGATCGATTCGTCGATTTCCGACAGAATCTCGCCATCGACCTCGCCCGACCACAAGGCCAGCAGCGCCCGACGGTCCGCTGCCCCGATCTGCTCCAGCAAGTCGGCAATATCAGCCGCGTGCAACGGTTCCAGCAGCTCGGCGACCCGCGCTGCATCCTCCGCCTCGACCGCGTCAAGGATCGCGGCCACACGGTCGGCGTGGACTTCATCTTCGTCCATGATTGCCAGATCTTCCGCCATGACGCACTCCTTTGCCGCTTGCTTACAGAAAGCTGTTTCAACGAAACAGGGGGCAGCCAGAAATTTACCTAAGAGGCATAAGCCTATAGTCTGGCAGGGTTTGGCAAGCGGAGTATGCGAATGACCGACATTCTTCTGGGGCAAGTGCTGTCCTTCGCCGGTGATCCCTTCGCCGAAGGACCCGATGCGGCCCGCCATGAAAGCCATGGCGCGGTGATGGTCGAGAACGGCAAGATCGCAGCCGTCGGGCCCGCCGATCAAATTCGCTCCGCCTACCCGCAGGCGAAGATCACCGATTACGGCCAATGCCTGATCTCGGCGGGCTTCATCGACGGGCATGTGCATTACCCGCAAACCGCGATCATCGCGTCGTGGGGCAAGCGACTGATCGACTGGCTGAACAGCTATACCTTCCCCGAGGAGATGCGCTTTGCCGACCGCGCATATGCGGATGAGGTGGCCAACCGCTACCTTGACCTCGCGCTGGCGCATGGCACGACATCCATGTGTTCTTACGCCACCATCCACCCGGACTCGGTCGATGCCTTCTTCACCGCCGCGCAAAGCCGAGGCCTGCGCGCCTTCGCCGGTAAAACCTGCATGGACCGCAACGCCCCCGAAGGCCTGCGCGATACCGTGCAATCGGGCTATGACGACAGCAAACGCCTGCTGCAGCGCTGGCATGGGGTAGACCGGCTCTCCTATGTCATCACGCCGCGGTTTTCGCCAACCTCGACCCCGGAACAACTCGCCGCGATGGGCCAGCTTTGGCGCGAACACCCCACCTGCCTGATGCAAACCCATCTGTCAGAGCAGGTCGATGAAATCGCCTGGGTGAAAGAGTTGTTTCCGCAGTCGCGCGACTATCTCGACACTTATGAGGCCCAAGGTCTTTTGCGCGAAGGTGCAGTTTATGGCCACGCCATCCACCTGACGGGTCGCGAGAAAGACCGCCTGATCGAAGCCGGGGCCAGCCTTGTGCATTGCCCGACCTCGAACACTTTCATCGGATCAGGCCTGTTCGACATGAGCCTTGCGCAACACCTGCGCGTCGGCCTTGCGACTGACACCGGGGGCGGATCGTCGTTTTCCATGCTGCACACCATGGCCGCCGCATATGAGATCGGCCAGTTGCGGGGCCAAGCCCTGCATCCCAGCCAGCTCTGGTGGCTGGCCACCGTCGGCTCGGCCCGCGCGCTGCACGCCGAACACCAGATCGGCAATATCGCACCGGGGATGGAGGCCGACCTGACCATTCTGGATCTCGCCTCGACCCCTGCTATCGCGCAAGCCATCAGCCGCGCCGCCGACATCTGGCAGGCGATCTTCCCCACCATCATGCTGGGCGACGACCGCGCCATCCGCGCCACCTGGATCAGCGGCCAACTGCACTGAGTAAAACAAGACGCACTTAGCCAAAAAAGGATAAGCCCTCGCAAAAGCAAGCAATAGCATGCGCAAGGCCTGTCAAGAAGAATTCGTGCTGAAGTTTGATTCAGGGAAGTAGATAGGCAATCTCGGCCCGATCGTAGATCCGCGCGCTGCCAAACGAAGGCGTAATCCGCTCAGCCTCAAGTAGTTCCAGCAAGACAGCCCATGACAAACCTGTCGAGATACCAAGCGTGCGAAAACTGATGAACCTCTCCAGAAAAGCCTGCCGGTCCGCCTCACTCAACCGAACCGCACGTTCGCGGAACTCGGGTGAATACGGCTTCGAGGTCTTCTTTTTTGATGTCTGTTCCATAACGGGCAATTCTCCGCGCGCTTTGCCCTCCGGTAAACCCGGGGCGGTTCAGTCGCTTTCGCCCTACGTTCGGGCGACACGGCTTTCCATGCTATTATTGAGTCCACAATGCAGCCGTCTGGCGTGCACCTCGCGCGGACCTTGCATCCCCATCACGAAGGTCGTGGGATAGGTCCGTCCGGGAGTAGGGGCAATCCGACCATCAGACAAATTGTGCAGCAAAGCCGACATAAGTCGAATTGCTTGCAGAAGCATCAACGAGCATAACTATGTGGCCGAATATGCATCTGCTACAAATCGGCAAGCCCGGCGCATTAGCGCCGGGTTCGCTTCTTGGTTTGCCAGAACGGCGGTTGGTCGCCCGCCATGATGCAGCCAAAGGGATCAATATAGTCTTCGATATCAGCCAGACCGTAGTCTTTAATCTGTTGCACCACAGTTGCGGCTTTTTTGTAGCCAGACGGCAGTTCGGATACATCAATCGCCCCCGCATGAAAGCGAATATCAAGCCCCGCCGTTTCCGCCTTCATCATTGCTTCGGGCGTCATCGTGCCATTCCGGCGGCGGTGTTCGGTTCGCGAGAAATTGCGCCCCGCCCCATGCGGGCTGAATCCCAATCCGTGCGAAGCATCACGGCCCTTCACCACCAGAACCGGCTCGGCCATGTTCAACGGAATCAAGGTCAGCCCCGTCGCATCGGCCGCATAATCACCCCAAGCAGGCGTTGCCCCCTTGCCGTGATAGTAAAGCCCACCCCGTTCGAACACAAAGTTATGCTCATTCCAAAACCGATCCGCCAGAGTGAACCGCGCCTTTTCCACCACGGCCTGATGCAGAGCGTTGTGGTTGGCCTTGGTCCAACGCCGGATCAGTTGCAAGGCGGCCCAATAGGCGCGACCGTCTTCGCTATCGGCCGGAATCCAGGCATTCTGCTTCAACGTATCCGGCGACAGTGTTTTGCGGTAAGCCTCGGCCACCTCCATCCCGCCATTGTAAAGCATTGCCCCCGGCCCGCGAGAGCCGTGATGCGTCACAAGCGCCGTCCGCCCAGTTTTGCGCGAACGCCCGACGAACAGAAAGTGATTGCCGTCGCCTTGCGTTCCCATATGGCTTTGCGCGACTTGCAGCATCTTGGCGCTGTTCAGGAACTTGTTTTCCCGAAACTCCATCAACAGATCCAGCGACACTGAAAACCGATTGCCATTCTCACGCCCACCTGCACCGAAATGCGTCACCGCAGTTGCTGTATCCAGCACCGCCTTAGGGTCGGCATTGCCCATGTCGCTGATCATGACCGAGCAGCAAATGTCGGCCGAATGCATCCCCGGATGGATCGCATTGCGCGCGGCGACCACGCCACCGACGGGGATCGTCCCTAAGGGCCCCGCAGGGCACGCATCGGGCATGATCGCGCCAGCCTCAATAGTCGGCGTTTGCATCAGCACGCGCATGGTTTCGGACACATCCGCAACGTTCTTCACCTCGTCTGCGTCGGTGGCCTGAATGTTGCTGTGAAAGGTCACACCCGATTGCAGGCCAAGCGTGGGCGGTGCTGGTGGCGGCAAGCGGCTGTCCAGCATCAACCGGATGGCATCGGTTTCCATACCGCGCAAACGGCCTTCATGCGCAATCGCCAACAGGCCAAAGAAATTCGGGCCGGGGCGGTGGCCCCAAGCAATCAGATCAGTTCCGGTAATCGCGTTCGTTTCGTTTTCCATCGTCATCATTTCTACTCACATTCAAGGCCCCGGCGACAAGGGTTTGGCGACACGCGTGCTTTTTCCAATAAGCTACATCTGTTGCCAGATGGCGGGATTCGAACCCGCATCCCGAGAGTGGCTGTCTGTAGTGCCGCACGGCATTCGCCGGGGGTTATGGCTGGAAAGGCAGGGTTCGAACCTGCGACGCACGGGATCAAAACCCGTTGCTCTACCATCTGAGCTACTTTCCAATGGTCCTCGGCGACAAGGGTGGAAGAGACTTTGGGACCCCGACCGCACCGTTGGTCGCCTGCAAGGAGGGGATTCGAACCCACTCAGGTTGCCCGTTTTGGTGCATGTAGTCCCTTCAGCATTCGCCAAGGTCGTTCTGGTTCCGGCGACAAGTTCGGTGAGACATGTTTGCATAAGCTACCCGTTCACACGGGGCCAAGAGTCGAACCCGGCCTCTCCGGGTTGCCCCGGCGCTTTCACCTGTAGTCCCACCAGCATTCGCCGGGGTGGTTTCAATTTTGGTCTCGACGACAAAAGTTGGATGAGACCAAACTCAGTCACCCGCTTGGCAGAGACGGCTTTTGATGGCCGAATCTGCTGCCGTGGCGCTCCCTGTAGTCCCATCGGCATTCGCCGAGGTCGATGTGTCGGAAGGACAAGCGGTTGCAAGACGGAGCCCGTCCCAAACGGGCTGGCTTTTGCCTAGATGTAGTCCCGCAGGCATTCCTTCCGCAATTGGCCTTGGCGACAAGGGTTTCGTGAAACGTCTTTTGCTCTACCCGCTGAGCTACCTGCCGTGCGGCAGAGTGGGACTCGAACCCACGACCGAAAGATTAATGTAGTTCCACTGACATTCGCCAAGCTGGTTCCGGCATTGCTGCCGAAACCAAGGCTAAAGGGGGGTCGCCTCGATTTGGCCAACCCAATGATCTGCCCCCATCTCGCCCCGAGCAAACGCGGCGATCTGGTCGAAGACCGCATCAGAGAACCCGCCGATGTTCAGCACATCTTCGCGTTCCTGCGCCTGGCTGGTGCCATAGGGCTGGATGTCGATGCAGACCAGCTTGGCGCGCGGGTTGCGTTCCTTCAGCTTGGCCCATTCCGCCATCATCCCCGTGGCCTGCGCCCCATGTGCTGCATCCACCCACGACTGGTTGTCCGACACAAAAACCACCAGATCCGGCGCGGTCTTTGCTGCGTTCAGCCACGCCAGAGGCGCCGAGCAGTTGGTTCCGCCCCCACCCAAAGCCGCCAGTTTGGCCGCATTGGTCAGCACGGTATCACGCGGTTCCAGCACGCAGGGGCGCACCGAAACCTCGAAGGGCAACACCAGCGCCGCACGATTGGCCCGCAACACCGCCGCAGAAACCAGCGCCGCCACGTCGATGCAGCGCACCGCCGACGTGGCCCCCTTGCGAAACCCCGTCACAGGTGACGACATCGACCCAGATACGTCTGGGCAAACCGCAACCAAGCCTTGCAGCGCCGGCACATTCGACACAGCCAGCTCCATCGCATCGTGCAAAGCGTCGCGCAGCGAGGGGCTTACCCTCGCCGACAGCGCCTTGAGCGTTGCCATCAACTGATACGGCAGAACCCGGGCTGCTTTCACCTTTGCAGGATCACGCAACACTTGCGCCACATGCTCGGCCACTCCGGCAACCGCAAAGGCTCCGTGGCGGTCGAACGTATTCAGGTTCTGCCGCAGCATCTGCCACGACCCTTTGCGGGCGATCTGCCCCCATTGCTCCGCCGTCAGCGGCAAATCGGTCAGCATCTGGAAAGGCACATCCGGCACTTCTGCCGTGGCACCCGCCCGAAAAGCCAGCCAGTCCTGCACCACCTGCGGCAGCGCCGCGGTATCCGCCGGTTTGCCGATAAGCCAAGCGTAAAACGCCGCCCGCGCCGCAGTTTCCGGTTTGGGGTGCACCATACGGATCACATCCGCCAGCGATGGGTCGTTTCCGACAGACGCCGCCAACAGCACCCGATCAGAGGCCGCATTCAGCCAAGCCTGCACCATCGCCTTGGGCCGAGACCCAAGCGACTTACGCCCCGTTTGCCCAGACCGAACGATCTGCACAAAGCTCCGCAGCATCCGCCCGCTGTCAACCACGCGGTTGAATACCAGTGCAAACAACGCCGGATCGCGCCGCGCCAGAACGGCAAGCAAGAAGGCTGGCGTGTCCTTCATATGCCCCTTGGAACGTACATGCAGGACGGTTTTCGCCAAAAATTCTGGCTCGACGGACTCTGCCAATGCAAGCAAACGGTTCACCTGCGGCGGTGTATCTTGGTAAAATGCATCGCCAAACGTCCCGGTCATCGCCAGTTGCGCCAAGGCATGGGCATCGCTGTAGGCGTAGGCTTTTGCCTCAGCAAGGTTGCGGGCGGTTGCGTTGGGCAGCAACCGCCCGAAGGTTGCTGCAAACACGGATTTGTTTGCCATCATCTTTATCCTTTTGTTTTCGTGAGTATTTTTTGCCGGATCTCCCTGAAAAAGAAAAGCTTTCGGTGAAAACTGCCTAAGCCTATGAATCCAAAGCGAAATCAACAGAATCGCCGAAAATCCTTTCAAAATTTTCTATCCACTGGTATCGTGCTTTATCAGTTTGGATAAGATCATGCGCAATGTCGTTATCGGTTTCCTCGGCACCCAACTGGATATGGGGAGAAATCGCGCCTGGCGGCCTTCGGTTGAACTGACCCGCCACGCCAAATTTCCGGTGGATCGCTTCGAATTGCTGCACGATCAGCGCTACGCCACTTTGGCGGGGCGCATTCAGCAGGCCATCGCTGCGGTCTCACCCGAAACCGAAGTCCGCCTCGTGCAGATGGACATGGCGAACCCTTGGGATTTCGAAGAGGTCTACGGCAAGCTGTTTGATTTCGCCAAAGATTACGGCTTTGACGAAGATCGCGAGCGGTATCATGTGCACCTGACCACCGGCACGCATGTGGCGCAAATCTGCTGGTTCTTGCTCACCGAAAGCCGCCATATCCCTGCAAAGCTTCTGCAATCCGGCCCACCGCGTGGCGACAACATGCAGTATGGCACGCTTGATATCATCGATCTTGATCTGTCGCGCTATAACGCGCTGCAACAACGCTTTGACGCGATCAATCGCGATTCTGTTTCCTTGCTCAAGGGCGGCATTGAAAGTCAGACGCCCGCGTATAACGCTTTGATTGATCGGCTGGAAATGGTGGTCACCCATTCAGATGCACCGCTGTTGCTACTTGGCGAAAATGGCACGGGCAAAAGCCGTCTTGCGCAGCAGATCTACGAGCTAAAGCTGCAACGCCGCCGCGTAAAGGGTCGCTTGGTGCAGATCAATTGCGCGACGCTGAGGGGTGCCAATGCTTTGCCCGCGCTTTTTGGTCAGCGCCGTTCTGTGACCGGCATCGCGGGCACGGAACGCGCAGGCCTCCTGCGCGAGGCCGATGGCGGCGTGCTTTTGCTGGAAGAGATCGATGAATTGGAACCCGATGCCCAGGCTTTCTTGCTGCAAGCAATTGAGACGGGGCGCTACTATCCAGTGGGTTCAGACAGTGAGGTGACCTCCCGCTTTCAGCTTATCGCTACCGCCAACACTGAATTGGGAACACTGGTTGGATCAAATCGTTTGCGCCCTGATCTGTTCACCGTTCTGAACCAATGGTGCTTCCGCATTCCGCCACTTCGCGCCCGACGTGCCGATATCGAAGCCCATCTTGCCCATTTCCGTGCCAACGCCGAACGCACGCTGGGCCATTCTGTTGGATTTAACGCCGATGCCATGGGCCGCTTTGTGCGTTTCGCCCGTGATGCGGCAACACCTTGGCGAGGGAACTTCCGTGACCTATCGGCTTCTGTGCACCGCCTTTGCACCTTGGCAGAGCGCGGCCGTGTGACCGTGGCTATGGTTGAAGAAGAAATTGAAACGCTTAACCAGCAATGGCGATCGACAGCCGCCGACGCTGATCTGGAGCTTTTGGCCGCGGTGTTACCGGCCCCCCAATCATTGGATGAGTTCGACCGCGCCCAACTCGCCGCCGTCATTCGAGCGTGTCGTGAAAGCCCTAATGTAAGCGCAGCAGGTCGCAGACTATTCGCGGCTTCGCGCCAGAACAAAATCAGCCAAAACGACGCCGATCGCTTACGCAAATACCTCGCACGTTTTGAGTTGGATTGGGCCTCGGTTCAAACACTCGGGACAAGTAATAGAGCGATCTGAAGGAAACCCGGCGAATAGTGCGCGCCAAACCGTTGGTTAGACGAAATCCCCGTAGAGCCAAATTGGGCCAGTTCCCCCTGTGACCGATGGGGCAGAGGCCACACCGCAGGCGACATGAACAATTCCCCCTGACCTGCCCTCCGGAATTTCTATCAGTCTGATGGAGAGTCTGCCCAACCTGAAGGCGCAGAGGAGTTGAGGAAAAGCCGTTTCAGTGTCAGGCGGCGAACAGGGACTGAGTTTCGGCGCCCTTGGCTACCATGCTGGCCAAAGGCCCGCCAAATTCGCCCACAATGCGGCTAAAATGGCCCCCCGACCCTACTTCTTAGGAATTTAAGGTGCCGACTCAGCGGCCAAGGCAAATATTATCGACTTATTTCCTTTTATTTCAATATTTTAAGTATGCGCATACTATTTGTTTTGTGCGCAGCCTTCTCCTTTTTCCGTCAATTACCGCGACTTGCAAATGCTTGTATTGAAGCAGTTTTTCGATTCTTCTGAAGGACGATGCAGCTCGTCTTGCGCATGCTTTCCCTTTTTCTGGCTAGCACTTGCAATCAGGCGTTTAACAACGCGCAGCATCCTTGCACCCGCGGCCTGATCGAAGCGTGCGGGGGCCGGACCCCGCAATATTCACGGCGCTATTCACGCGCCTGCCCCGCGCCTGGAGAGCGGAATGCCTAACCCTAAGCCTGTGGTTATCCAGTGTCCCATGCGCCAGGCGATGCGCGACATAGGAAGTGGCATCTGGGAAGGTGGCATCTGGGCGCAAAGCCACCTGACTGATCGGGCGATGCTGGCCAGCAGGCCAGGGAACCAATACCGCCTGCCCACGTTGACAATCGCTTCGCAAAAAGTGGGTCTCAAAAGTGCAAAGTCGAATCGCGATTGTGGGCACTGGCCCCACTGGTGTTTATGCGTTCAAGGCGTTGAGCGAGAAACTGCCCAATGCCGCATTCTCGCTCTTTGAGCGTGGCGATGAGGCTGGGGTGGGGATGCCTTACTCGGCTGAAAGTTCCAGCCGTTACATGCTGGCCAATATTGCCAGCATCGAAATTCCGCCCGTGACGACCACCTATCTGGAATGGCTGAAATCTTTGCCGGCAGATCGCTTGCACCGCTACGATCTGACACATAAAGACCTGCATGACCGCTTGTTCACGCCGCGGTTGTTGCTGGGCGAATACTTCCGTGCGCAGTTTCTGGAGTTGTGTGACCGCGCTGTCGGCCAAGGGTCAAAAGTGGTGGTTGCCGAGCAGACTTCTGTCACCGATGTGATTGTAGAGGCTGGGCAGGTTTATTTGCTGACCCACAACACCGCGACCGATGTGGAACGCCGCGAGGGGCCGTTTGACCGCATCGTGTTGGCCACCGGTCATGACTTCCCGGATGAAGACGAGGCGACGCGGAGATACTTTCCCAGCCCTTGGTCAGGCCTGATCCAGGCCGATATCCCCGCTGCGCGCGTGGGCATCATGGGAACCTCGCTGTCGTCGATTGATGCGGCGATGGCGGTGGTCAACCAGCATGGCCGCTTCCGAGCCAAGGGGGACGATCTGACGTTTCAAACCAAGGCAAGCGATCTGCACGTCACGCTGATGTCCTGGACCGGGGTTTTGCCAGAAGCCGACTTTTACTGCCCCCTGCCCTATCGGCCGCTGAAGGTGATGACTGACGAAGCCATCGCGCGCGCGGCGGCAAGCGATGCGCCGTTGGATGCGATGTTCGCGTTGTTGCAGGAGGAGGTCAGCCAGGTCGATTCAGCCTATGCCCGCAAGATCGGGCTGCAAACCTTGACGGCTGACACGTTCGAGGCGGCCTATTTCGAAACGCGGCTTGGTGCAGACCCGTTTCGCTGGGCGCGCAAGAATCTGGACGAGGTAGAGCGCAATAAGGCCAACAAAGTCACCGTGGCTTGGCGCTACGCCCTGCTGCGCATGCACGAGAAGTTCGAGGAAATCGTGCCGGAGCTGAACGAGGCCGATCGCGCGCGCTTCGACGCGGGCTTGAAGAAGGTGTTCGTCGACAACTACGCCGCCGTACCGTCAGAATCGATCCGCAGGCTGCTGGCTTTGCGGGATGCGGGCGTGTTGTCGGTGATGGGTTTGGGTGAGGATTACAAACTGGATCACACGGCCAAAGGCACGGTCATCGTGGCGCATGGCGAGACGCATAAGTTTGACGTGTTCATTGATGCGCGCGGGCAAAAGCCATTGACCAGCAAGGATATTCCTTTTCCTTCGCTGCGTGCGGCGGTGCTGAAGGCGGGTCAGGAGATACCTCAGACCGATGAACGTTTTTGCCTGACGGATGTGCCGGATTACGCCGGGCGGGTCTATCTTGCAGCACTGCCTTGGCTGATGCATGACCGCCCCTTTGTGCAGGGGATCACTGCAAGCGCCGGGATGGCGGAAATTCTGGGTGAAGCTGTGGCCGCCTGATGGCAGCGGGGCCGCCGTGTTGGTTCAGATATCTTTCTGCAATGCAGCGGAACCTAGGGCGAGCCAGCACGTTTGATTATCGCATCATTCAAAAAGGACACCGCCACCATGCTGGATCAGCCAAAGCAGACTGCCGCATTTGATATGTCTGCTGGCCGCAGCGACACGCTCGGCGCGGTGGCCGATGCAGAGGGCACCAATTTCGCGCTTTTCTCGGAACATGCGACGCGGGTTGAGCTTTGCCTTTATGATGCCTCGGGTCAGGTCGAGACGCAGCGCCTTGATTTGCCCAAGATGGAAGGCGGCATCTGGTATGGCTATCTTCCGGGTATTGCGCCGGGGCAGGCTTATGGCTACCGCGTCCATGGCCCATTCGCGCCCGAGCAAGGTCATCGCTTTAACCCGGCCAAGCTCGTGCTGGACCCCTATGCGATGGAACTGACCGGAGATCTGGTCTGGGATGATGCGCTGTTCGGCTATCCGGTGGGTGGATCGGATACCGAGTTGGACAATCGCGACTCGGCCCCTTTCATGCCGAAATGCGTGGTCGCTGACCCAAGCTTTGATTGGGATGCCGAAAAGGCGTTGAACCACGCTTGGGAAGATACGGTGATCTATGAGGCGCATGTCAAAGGCCTGACCCAATTGCATCCAGACGTGCCGGAGGCGGATCGGGGCAGCTTTGCCGGTCTGGCGAGTGATGCGGTGATCGCGCATCTGCACCGGATTGGCGCGACCGCGATTGAGTTGCTGCCAATTCACGGCTTTGTGCAGGACCGTCATCTTGTGGAAAAGGGCCTGTCAAACTATTGGGGTTACAACACGATTTCCTTCTTCGCCCCGAACCGCCCCTATCTGAAATCCGGCTACATCCGCGAAGTAAAGCAAGCGATCCGCCGCTTTCACGCCGCAGGCATCGAGGTTATTCTGGATGTGGTCTATAACCACACCGCCGAAGGCAACGAGCTTGGGCCGACCTTGTCTTTCCGCGGCATCGACAATGCCAGCTATTACCTGCTGTCGCCTGACAACCCTCAGCACGGCTTTGACACCACCGGCACCGGCAACACGCTGAACATCGCGCATCCTATGGTGCTGCGCATGGTGCTGGACAGCCTGCGCTATTGGGTCGAGGCGATGCATGTCGACGGGTTCCGCTTTGACCTGGCCTCAACCCTTGGGCGCGAGCCGTCTGGCTTTGAACGTGAAGGCGCTTTCTTTAATGCGATCCGCCAAGACCCGGTACTCTCCAAGGTGAAACTGATCGCCGAGCCGTGGGATATTGGCGAAGGCGGCTATCAAGTCGGCGGCTTCCCGTGGCCGTTCCGCGAATGGAATGACAAGGCCCGCGACGACATGCGCGCGTTTTGGCGGCGTGACAGTGGCTTGGCACCGCAACTGTCGCAACGGCTGCTCGGCTCGCCCACGCAGTTCAACCATTCCAACCGTCCGGCAACATCTTCAGTCAACTTTCTGGCCGCCCATGACGGCTTCACGCTGGCTGACACTGTGGCCTATGACGGCAAACACAATGACGCGAATGGCGAAGATGGTGCGGATGGCCATTCCAACAATCTGTCGCATAACCTAGGTGCCGAAGGCCCGACCGAGGATGCCGGCATCCTTGAGGCGCGTCGCCGCCGGGTGCGCGGGATGTTGGCCACTCTGGCGCTGTCGCAGGGTGTTCCGATGGTGCTTGCAGGCGATGAATTTGGCCAAACGCAGGGCGGCAACAACAACGCCTATTGTCAGGACAACGAGACAACCTGGCTTGGCTGGGACAAGGCAGATCAGGAGCTGATCACGGCCGTCAGCGACCTGCTGGCTTTCCGCAAAGAGACCGGGATGTCGCGCGCGGGGTTTGCACAAGGCGATGGCGCAGCAGACGGTGCGATGGTTGCCCAGTGGCTGCATCCGCGTGGCGGTGAGATGACCGATGATGACTGGCAGACAGAGGGCGCGTCCTGCGTCATGCTGCGGCTGGCGCGCCCTGAGCAAGCTGACCTGCTGATGTGCCTGAATGCCGCTGACCGGATGAGCGTTGCGCTGCCCGATGGCGAATGGATTAAGCGGATCGACACCACGCAGACACCGGTGCGTGTGGAGGAGAGGTTGTCAGGGTCGGTGGAGATCGAATGGCAGTCGGTGACGGTTTTTGAATCAGTCTGATTTTCAAGCAGTCTGACGGGTGGCGTAACTGCCCGAGATGCCCGCGTCTCTGACGCGGGCATTATTTTCATCCAGCTCAACGCGTCGAGGGCGGCAGGGGCAAGCCTTTCTGCTGCAAGTCTGGCGTGAAGGGGGGGGAGTGGTATAAAATACCAGTCTCTTAAAATATCGGCAGATTGCCGATTTTATGGCATTACCGTTCCACATTTATATTCACACAATCCAAAGCGAGGGATCTGCATAGATCATGATGAAGCCGGGGCCGCTTAAAAGAGACCCCGGCAGGATTTTATTTGTGGATCTGATCTGCTTAAAAACCGATTGGCGGATCAATCGGACGCGTTGCGCGCAGGCGGATCAGCCGTTCTTCTTCGGTTTCTTCCGAACGCCAGCCTTCGGCCTCATAACCGATGCGGCGGTCTTCCAGCGAACGGGTGGGCGTGTTGTCCAGCGCCGTCACGACCGCGTTGCGATGCTCTTCGGGGAAGCGGACACTGACAGCCACGCCACCCCGGCGAATGGCCTCGGAAAACACCGGAGTGTCCTCCTCGGACAGACCCAGATCCACAATCGCCCCAACCGCGCCACCCGCCAGCGCGCCGCCGATGGCACCCACTGCGGTGGCCGCCAGCCAGCCCGCCGCAACCACAGGCCCAACGCCGGGAATGGCAAGAAGGCCCAAACCGGCAAGCAAGCCGCCGCCGCCGCCAATCACAGCACCGATGCCCGCACCGGTAGAGGTGCCCGAAGCATCGGCTTCGGTGTTGACAGTGACGACACGCCCCGTGACGGCATCGCGCTGGATCACGCCCTGATCATAGTCGCGAAAGCATTCGTCGCCGATCAGCGACACGTCCACGCCCGGAAGGCCCAGGGCATTCACATTCGACATAGCGGCCTGTGCCGTGGTGAAATCGTCATAAATTCGGGTTGTAACAGCCATGATATTCTCCAATTCTGATGTGGTTGCCGCCTAGCCTTAGGCTTTCGGCGTGGTGACGACGTTGCCCTTGTAATCGACGGCAACCGAGACATCGGCCCCGTTCACCTTGCCGGTGCCGCGCCAAATACCCTTGTCATCCAGCGTCAGCGCCGAAACATCGGTGACATTCCATGCCACCGCGCGGTCACGCGCCTGTTCTTCGGTAAAGCTGTTGGCACCTTCAAACGGCGCGCCTTCTTCCGGGGTTTTCTGTACCCAGTTTTCCGAGCCGCACATCTCGAGGAAGGCGGCTTTGCTGATGCCGCTGGCTTCTGGGGTCATTGCGTCAACGCGGGCACGGGCGAACTCGCGCGGCGCTTCGGCATCGGTCAGATAGCCGTTTGCGTCGGTGTCCAAAGCGGTGAATTGTGCTTCGCAATCCGCCGCAGGGGTGGCCGCAGGTGCCATGGTTTCTGTCTGTGCGAAGGCGGTGCCGCCCATTGCGACAGCGAATGCCGCGCTGAGCACACTTGCTTGAAATCCACGCATGATGTTCCTCCTTGGAATGATTGGCGCAACATGAATTGCGACTGGTCAGGTGATAGGAAAACACCGCGGTGGTGATTAAGTTCCGGGCGATTTGCCTGTTATACAACCAAAGATAATATATGGCGGATTACTGCCGATCGTAATGTAGAACTTTAGCGTATGAATTGTGATCGCGCATTACTACCGCTGATCTATAATGCAAATTGGGCCGGGACATCCAGATCAATTGATCTGAATGCCACCGGCACATCAACTCTTTTGACTGAACAAACAGCCCTGCCCCCCAAGAGGGGGCAGTCTTACACACTCAGGCCAGATCGCGGATCGTCGCCTCACGCGTCCAATAGCGGTGTTTGGCGGTTTCGGGCAGTTTGCTATAATGGCCTACGCCCTCATCCGGTTCGATGCCCGCACGAGCAAGGATAACCTTTGATCCGTTGCAATGGCCGATCGCCTTCAGGTGTACGAAGGCGTCATTGACAAAGCCCACGGCCGCGGAATCCTTCGCCAGCTTTTCGGCCACTTCAGGCGCGAGGATCATCGCAATCGCGTCAAACAGCAGCGAGGGCGAACCTGCCAACTGGCCGTCGGCCTTCATCTCACCACCTTTCAGCTTCAGCATCCCAACCTTGGGCGCCACAGTGAAGACGCTACCGCCCTCGGCTTTGATCGCAGCAATCAGCTTATCAATCTCGGCCTTGTCCGAGCCTTCGCCAAACAGCAGACCGATCTTGCGACCTTGCAGCGTCGGCTTCCAGTTTTTCTGGATCGACAGCGCATCGGATGGGGCAAGTTCAATGGGCGCGCGGAACGGTTTCGCCGCTGGCGGCAATTCCATGCCAATGCCATCAGCCACCCGCTGCGCAAGCCCTGGATCAACGTTTTGCAAATTGGCAAGCACACGGGTGCGAATGTGTTCCAATTCCACTTTCGACAACTCGAACACAAAAGCCGAAGCGATATGCGCTTGCTCGTTCTCGGTTTGGGAATGCCAGAACATTCGCGGTTGGCTGTAGTGATCGCCAAAGGTTTCCGCGCGGATGCGCAATTTTTCGCCGGCCACCTCCTGCGTGGCGGTCATGAACCCAGTGGCACTGGCGCGCGGGCCGGGGTCTTCGCCAGCAAGGTCAAGACTGTTCGGCTCATAATTCGCCCGCCCCTTCGGCACGGCGGTCTGCATCAGACCATCGCGCATCATATTGGCATAGGGGCATTTCGGCGCGTTGATCGGGATCTGGTGGAAATTGGTCGTCCCCAGCCGCGATTTCTGTGTGTCGAGATAGGAAAACAGCCGCCCTTGCAGCAGCGGATCGTCGGAAAAGTCGATGCCCGGCACGATGTTAGAAGGCAGGAATGCCGCCTGCTCATTCTCGGCAAAGTGGTTGTCGGGGTTGCGGTCCAGCACCATGCGGCCAATCACCCGCAGTGGAACGGTTTCTTCGGGGATGATCTTGGTGGGGTCAAGCACGTCATAGGGCAAGCTGTCGGCCAGCGCCTGATCAAACACTTGCACGGCGAAATCCCATTCCGGGAAATCACCTGCGGCAATCGCCTCGTGCAGGTCGCGGCGGTGATAGTCGTTGTCTGCGCCCTGCAGCTTGGCGCTTTCATCCCAGACCAGCGATTGCGTGCCCAGACGCGGGCGCCAGTGGAATTTGACAAAGCTGGCGTCACCTTCGGCATTCACCAGTTTGAACGTATGCACCCCAAAGCCCTCCATCATCCGCAGCGAGCGTGGGATGGCGCGGTCCGACATCGCCCACATCACGGTATGCATGGTTTCGGGCATCAGCGAGACGAAATCCCAGAACGTATCATGCGCCGAACCGGCTTGGGGATAGCCCTTGTCTGCCTCCATCTTGACAGAGTGGATCAGGTCGGGAAACTTGATAGCGTCTTGGATGAAGAACACCGGAATGTTGTTGCCGACCAGATCCCAGTTGCCTTCCTCGGTGTAGAATTTAACCGCAAAGCCCCGCACGTCGCGCGGCGTGTCAACCGACCCTGCCCCACCAGCCACAGTGGAAAACCGCGCAAACAGCGGTATTTTCTTGCCCTTTTCCGCAAACAATGCGGCACGGCTCAACTCCGGGATCGGATCGGTGCATTCAAAATAGCCATGTGCCGCCGAGCCACGCGCATGCACGATACGCTCGGGAATTCGTTCATGGTCAAAATGAAAAATCTTCTCACGCAGGATGAAATCTTCCAACAGCGTCGGGCCGCGCTGGCCAGCACGCAAGCTGTTCTGGTTGTCGGAAATTGGCATGCCGCTGTTGGTGGTCATCACCGCACCGCCACGCTGCTGTGGCTCTCCCGCATTGCCGGTGTCGGATTTATAGCTGTCTGATTTCTGGGGGGATCGTGCCATCTGTGCTGCCTTTTCCATGGTTGCAAATCCGAATGCCCCCGCGAAACGCTCTCCGAAGGCGCATAGAAAGCCCCCTCGAGGCGCGATCACAGGACGGCTCATCTGGCAACGATGTGCGGGCCAAATGGTTCCGACGCCGTGCATTACCGTGGCGTCAACCCACGGCTGATATTGGGCGATGCAGCAACGTCGCCTTGATTGGGCAAAGCACGATTGGTCTCAGGGCTGATCAACCGCCAAGAGATGACCTGATCTGCTTCATGCGTTCACCTGACAGAAAATCGGACGAACAGCCTTGCCCCAGTTGCGTAAATCAGCGCGCCGCTGGTATGTCCCCATCGATGTTCCTCAGAATATCGACAATCGCCTCGATAGAGAAAACCTCCAAGCCCTCTCTGCCAATCGGCAGTTCCGGGGCGATCCGCGCGACAATGTCCTGCAGTCCTCGACCCAAGCTTTCGGTGGCCAGCTGCCTTTTCTGAATTGCCCAGATCGACACAATGATCTCAATCGAAAACACCAAGCGCAGCGCGCCGAGCATGCGTTCAAAATCAGCGACGGAATGCAGCGCATGGCCTGCGGTATCCTCGACCCCATCGGCAATCTGACCAACAGACAAAAGCACCGATGGCGCAGCCCAGATCTTGATCGAGGTGATCAGCGATGCCGCCAGATGGCCAAGGTTAAGGAACTGAACGCCGCCCAACGGGCTGTTCGGATCAGAAAATCCGGTGGGCAGGCCGGAAAACTCGGTCCATTGCTGTTTGTGCAGCCGCTCGCCAGAAATATCTGCGGCCTTCGCAAAGGCCTGCCGCAACCCATCAATCGCCAAGGTCATCCGGGTGGAGTCCATATTGCCATGCGAGCGCACCGAGCGGTCGTCATGATCAACGATGGGGTTGTCGGTGACAGAGTTTAGTTCTTCATTCCAGACCTGAATTGCCCGTTCCAGCAACTCGTCCAAAGCGCCGTGGATTTGTGACGCGCAACGGAAGCTGAGCGGGTCTTGGATGCGGCGTGCAGCCCCATCTTGCCAAAGCTGGCTGCCTTGCAGCAGGTCGCGCAGATGCGCGCTGACACTGGCCTGCCCGCCGCGTTGATGGGCTTGGTTGACCTTTGCGCTTATGGCGTTGAGGTTGCCGCGAAATCCTTCCAGTGACAGGGCAAGCGAAAGATTAGCCAGCCGCATGATGGCTTGTGCCTCAATCAATGCATCGGCCCCGGTGGCCAGCGTGACGGCATTCGTGTTGATCAGCGACAGGGTTTCTTTCGGGCCCGGAATCCCGCGTGCCAAGGCTTCGGGCTGGCTTTGCAGCCAGTCGGCAATCTGTGCCATCGGGATCAGATCCGCCGCGCCCACCGTGCCATAAGACGACACTTGCGGCATCTCGGCGGTGTTGATCTGGCGCACAACCAGATGCACCAACGGGGCGGATACGCCCGACAAACCAAGCGAGAATTCATTCGCTAGAATGATCAGCGCGGCCCGCACACGATGTTCGGGCAGAACGGCACCCCCCATATGGGTGGAATGCGCGCGCGCAAGGCGGCGGTTGTAATCCCGCATGCCTTCGGGTGCTACGGCAAACTCTTTTTGTGAACCAACGCCAGTGGTGATGCCGTAGCCTTTGACGCCACTGGACACGATGTCTTCAACCACACTGCGGCCTTGGCGGATGCGCAAATCGGCATCATCGGCAAGGGCTACCGGATAGGCGCGATGCGCGGCGGCAACAAGCTGCGCGCAGGTTAAGCTGACACCATCTAGGATAAGCGGTTCGGCATGGGCGGTCTGGGTCATAAGGTCAGTGGTCCAAATCATGAAAAGGCCGCCACAATGCGGCGGCCTTGCGTTTCAGGGTGGCTTTGCCATCGGAATGGCGCAGCTAAGGCTTAGGCGGCAACAGCACGACCATAAAAACCGATCTGCTCTTTGGCGGTCATTATAACGCCGGGGCGATCAAAGAATGCGAAGATTGCGACTATGCGCTCTGTCGGTCCCTGCACTTGCACAACGCGGTGCAGCGTGTTGACGCCGCGGAATACATTCAGCGCGCCGGGGTGCAGTTTTACCTTTTTCACATCCGGGTCTTCGCCACGCAGCAGCGCCGCAACGCCGTCATAATTAGGGTCTTCGGCACTGCGCAGATTGGAGCGGTATTCCAACTCGCCGCCCTGCTCGGGCGATTGCAGCAGGATGGTGGTGGTGAATTCCGAACGATCAAAATGCCAGTTCAATGCCTCGCCCGCGCGGCTGGCCTGCACGTTCACCCGCGCCATCGGATCATCCATGCGGTACAGCGCGTCTTTGCCCATGGTCTCGGCAAGAAAACGGGCAAAGGGCGGCCATTCGTAAAGGTCGATCACCGGATTACCAACAAGCTGATCTGCGGTCAGCGTATGGTTGACGGTTTCCACCTTGGCCAAAGCCGGATGATCTTCGGCCAGGCCTTCAACCGTATCGCGGAAGTAGATGTTGTGCTTGCGCGCATGACGGAACGAGGCCGTCGCCATCGCAGGCTTGGTGGCTTCGGCCGCAGCTTTGGTCACCTCAGCGCGCATGAAACCGGGCAAATCAAACATGCCATCGGCGGCCAAACGGGCCCTGCAGTTTGCGACAAGCGCTGCGTATTCAGGGCTGTCGGGGCGGTCGATCGGATAGGTGTCAAGATCAAGAAGGTGGTTCATCGGGCATCCTCCGCTATTTCATGCAGCAAGTGTCACCTGCCAAAATACGATGCACAACCGCCTGAAATATTAGCGAAGTTTAGAATAACTTAGCCAAGCACTGGCCCAGCGGATAGCCAGTTGGCCAAGGCCAGCAAATGCCGCTTGCGAGACTTCGCACGTGGATAGGCCAAACAATAGGGATACCCCAAGGCAATGCTGATCTCCGAAAGCGCCACCAGCCTGCCAGAGGCAAGATCATCCAGCGCCATCATGCGCTGCCCCAAAGCCACGCCCAGACCTTCCCGCGCCAGATCCAGCACAAGGCTTGAACGCCCAATCTGAAATCCCTTGGAATCCGATGGCGGCTTCAGTCCCGCCTTCACGAACCAGCCGTGCCAAGTTGGATGCGAGCCGAAATTGCTGCCCCAACTGGTGTGCAACAGATCGTCTTCAGGCACAGCTGCCATACCCATCGCCGCCGGATTGCGCGCCAGGTAAGCCGGGCTACACAACGGCAAGACCACGTCTTGCTCTAGCAGAACGATCCCGTGTTCTGGGTATTGAACGGGGTCATAACCCAAGCGCAAGTCGATGTTATGGCGCGAGAAATCAGCCGGGTCAGGCTCTACCCGCAACTCAAACCGAAAGTCGGGATGCGCGTGGGAATAACTCGCAAGGCGCGAGATCAGCCATTTCTCGGCTACAGATTCGATGGTGCTGATCACCAGCCGCGAGCGCGAGCGATCTGAAACAAGTTGCTCGGTGGAATCCGAGATCATCTGCAATGCCGCAGCAGTGCCTTCCCGGATGGCATGGCCCGCGTCCGTCAGCACCACGCGGTTGTTCATTCGCATGAACATCTGCTTGCCGAGATAATCCTCCAGTTTGCGGATCTGCTGGCTGATCGCCGCCGCCGAAACGCCAAGCTCCTCTGCCGCAGCAACATAGCTGCCCGTCCGTGCCGCCGCTTCAAAGGCGCGCAGGGCGTTCAGCGGAGGCAGGGTCAGGGGCATCGGCGCTTTCTCGGGCTGGGGCGTGCCAAGCCTATCAGTTTTCCGCCCCCTGGGGAATCCCGCTGGCAGGCTCATCTGCGCACAGGCAGTGCGTCAATGGGCAAGTGGCAGTCGATCACATGGCCAGCCGCTAAAGCAATCTGTGGCGGGGCTTTGCTGTTGCACAGACCCGGAATGCTTTGCGGGCAGCGGGTGTGGAAGACGCAGCCGGTTGGGCGCTGCGCCGTGGTCGGCAACGCCCCCACCAGCCTGACACGCTCGGCCGAGGCCGCACCAAGCTCGGGTGCCGACGACAGCAAAGCGGCCGTATAAGGATGATGCGGGCCGGAAAACACCGCCTCGGCAGGGCCAATTTCCAGGATTTGCCCCAGATACATTACAGCTATCCGGTCGGACAGATACCGCACCACCCCAAGATCATGCGAGATCAGGATATAGCTAACCTGCGTCTCGGCCTGCAGTTCTGCCAGCAAATTCAGGATCGCCGCCTGCACCGAAACATCCAGCGCCGAGGTTGGCTCGTCGCAGATCAGCACCTGTGGATCGCTGGCAAAAGCGCGCGCAATGGCAACACGCTGCTTCAAGCCGCCAGAAAGCTGGCGCGGCATCGACGAAAGGTGACGCTCGGTCAGCCGCACACCTTGGGTCAATGCCTGCACGCGCGCCTCACGCGCTGCCCCTTTCAACCCGACCAACAGAGAAATCGTGCGCTCTAACATCCGCCGCACGGTGTGCGAGCGGTTCAGCGCGGAATCGGGGTTCTGAAACACGATCTGGATGGATTTGACCTGATCCCTGCTGCGCTGTGACGTGCGGCCAGCAAGGCGCGCGCCCGCAAACTTCAACTCGCTGCCTTTGTCGGGTTGCAACAGGCCCAACAGACACCGCGCGAGCGTGGTCTTGCCGCTGCCGGATTCACCGACAAGCCCCAAAGTCTCGCCCTTGCGCAGTTCGATTCCGATATCGCGCAGCACGCGTTGACGTTCAGGGCCGTCGCCAAAACTTTTCGACAGATTTTCGATGTGCAATACTGGCCCCGCGGGCGCAGTATCGCGCAGCGGCCCGCCCACTCTGGCAACAATTGGCAAAGCCGCGGCGCGTTCGGGGTAGTGGCACTTGCTGGCGTGTCCGTCGTTGACGTGCCGCGCAGGCTCGGTTGAGCGGCACAGATCATCCGCCACCGCACAGCGCGGCGCAAAGATGCAACCGCGCGTCACCTCACCCGGCACCGGCAAAAAGCCCGGGATCGTCGCCAGCGGAGCCTGATCCTTGCTGCGCCCCGCCTGTGGCAAACAAGACAACAGCCCCGCCGTATAGGGATGCTGCGGCGCGTTGAAAATCTGCGCGGTTGCGGCCTCTTCGACCAGACGGCCCGCGTACAGCACCCCCACCCGGTCACACATCCGGGCGATGACCGCGAGGTTATGGCTGATGAACAGGATTGCGGTGGAAAGTTCCCGCCGCAGATGCTGGATCAGATCCAACACCTCGGCCTCGACCGTCGCATCAAGGCCAGTGGTGGGCTCGTCCAGCACCAGCAGCGTCGGATTGCTGGCAATCGCCATCGCAATCGCAACCCTTTGCTGCATCCCCCCCGAAAGCTGATGCGGATAACGCTCCATCACCCGCTGTGGGTCGCTGATCTGCACCTTGGCCAGGATTTCAACCGTTCGCGCCGCCCAATCGGCACGCGGCACGCCTGCCAATTCGAACACCTCTTGCACCTGCCGCCCGATGGTAAGTGAGGGGTTCAGCGCTTTGCCGGGGTCTTGATAAACCATGGCGACCGATTGTCTGCGCAAGCGGCGCAGCGCGGGCGCCGCCATCTGGCCAATGTCCTGACCGTCAATCAGAATACGGCCCGCAGTGACCGCGCCATTGCGCGGCAAATAGCGCAAAGCGGCAAAGGCCGCCGTCGATTTGCCGCAACCGGATTCGCCGACAAGGCCATAGGCCTCGCCCTTGCGGATTTCCAAACTGATGCCCGCCAATACCAAGCGCGACACGCCTTTGACCCGGTAGGCGACGGACAGATTTTCAAATTGCAGTGCGGGGGTGGCGTCAGTCATGGCGCAGGCTCTCAATCCCATCGGCGATCAGGTTGATACCGATGATCAGCGAGGCAATCGCTGCGCCGTCAAACACCACTGTCCACCAGAAGCCGCCGCCGATCAGCCCGTAATTTGATGAAATCGACAGACCCCAATCCGGCGACGGCGGTTGAATGCCAAAGCCGATAAAGCTGAGCGTGGCGACGGTGAAAATTGCATAGCCCAGCCGCACAGTGGCCTCGACAAGAATGGGCGGCAGCACATTGGGCAGGATCTCGACGAACAGGATGTAAAACGTGTCCTCGCGGCGCAGTTCAGCGGCAGCAACATAGTCAAAACCGCGCTCGGCCAAAACAGCACTGCGCACGGTGCGCGCAATAACCGGGGCAAAGCTGAACGCAATAACCACCATAACCGTGATGGTCGACGTGCCAAGCGCCGTCAGCGCCAGCAGCGCCACGATCACCGTCGGCAGCGCCAGCACGGCATCCACGATGCGGCTCAGCGTTTCGTCTATCACACCGCTGAAATATCCCATGGTCAGGCCCAGCGCAGTGCCAAGCAGCGTGCTCAGCGCAGTCGCAATCGGAGCCACCGTCAGAATATCACGCGCGCCCACGATCACACGCGAGAACACATCGCGGCCCAGTTGATCAGTGCCGAACCAATGCTCGGACGATGGTGGCATCAAGGAATTCAGCAGATCATCGGCAAAAGGATCATAGGGCACCAGGTGCGGGCCAAACAGCGCGCAGGCGATCCAGAACAGCACGATCACCACGCCAATATCAAAACTGAGCGAGCGCGACAGCCGACGCAGGTCGCCGCGCCAGCCGAGGATTGCGGATTGATCGCTCATTCCCGGCCTCCAAAGCGGATACGAGGGTTCAGCCGGGCGTAAAGCAGATCGGCCAGCAAAGTGGTCAGCGCAAACAAGGCCCCAATCGCCATCACGCCGGCTTGTAACATCGGGAAATCCTTTTTCTTGGCAGCGGTGTAGATCAGGCTGCCAATGCCCTGATAGTGAAACAGGATTTCGACCACCACCAACCCGCCAATCAGATAGACGGTTTGGGTGGCAATGACGCTGATCGTCGGCAACAAGGCGTTGCGCAACACATGCCGCCAGATCACTTGTGGGTAGCTCAGCCCCTTCAGCACGGCGGTGCGGGTATAATCGGCGTCCAACGCCTCAATCATCCCGGCCCGCGCCATACGGGCGATGTAACCAAACAAGATCAGCACAAGCGGGATCGCGGGCAGGATCAAATGGTAAAGCTGCGTCAGCGGCCCCGCGCCATCGTCCCACGTGGCCGAGATCGGAAACCAGCGCAGCCAGACGCCGAAAATCAGGATCAACAAGATGCCCGAGACAAATTCGGGCACCACCGTCGCCGAAAGGCCGAACACCGACAAGATGCGGTCCGCTGGGCGTCCGCGATACAGTGCCGCCACAACGCCGCCGAAGATTCCCAACGGCACCACCAAGGCAAAAGCCACAATGGCAAGCTTTGCCGAATTCAGCAGCGCTGTGCCCAGAAAGTCGGCCACGGGCGAGCGATAGGCATAGGACATGCCCAGATCGCCGGTCACAAAGCCCGCCATCCAATCCCCGTATTGCACCAGCAAGGGGCGATCTGTGCCCATCTCATGGTTCAACACATCCACCGCCGCCTGATCGGCAAACGGCCCTAGCATGGCCCGCCCGACATTGCCGGGCAGCAGATGCCCGCCCGCAAAGATCAGCACGCTCAAAAGCCACAGTGTCAGCAGCGCCAGCAGGCTGCGCTTGAGGATAAATCTGGAAATCGCGGCTCTCCCGGATCGGTCAAGGGTGAGAGGCAGGCCGCAGGTGATCTGCGCCCTGCATCAAGGCTTACACGCTTGCTTGCGCCAGCATGATATGACCCATCGCGGTCGCCACAACCCCCGTGGCCCCGGCTTTTGTCACGGTGAGGAAGTCGTAGAAGTACGAGAAGATCACCGGGGTTTCGTCCAGCAGCAGGTTCTGTATCTTGCCCGCCGCCGCACGCTGCGCCTCCAGATCCAGCGCGGCGACATAACCCCTGACCAAGGTGTCATAGTCGCTGTTGGCGAAATGCGCCGAGTTCCAAGTGCCTGTGCTGGTAAGTGGTGCTTGCAAAAACACATTCGGCACGCCGCGGTGGCCGTAATCGGTGATCCCCATCTCGGAATCAAGCCAAGGCGATTTGCCCGGCACCGCATCGCCATAATACGCGCCCTGATCCATGATGTTCAGCGCAATATCGCCGCCGATTTCCTTGACGGCATTCTGGATCAACACCGCATAGTCCGGGATCTCCAGATATTTCTCGGTGGTCAGCGTCGTCTTGAAACCATCCGCCATGCCTGCGGCTTCCATCAAATCCTTGGCCTCGGCGATGTTCATCTCGCGCTGAGCGACGCTGGTGTCGGTTGAAGGGTAGGCAGGCATGAACGGGCTGTCATTGCCAATCTGCGCCTGACCACGCAGCAAGCCTTGCACGAATTTCGGCCTGTCCAGACACAAGGCAATCGCCCGGCGCACCCGTTTGTCTTTGAAGGGTTCGGCATCGGTGCGCATATGCACCTGATGATGCGCCGAAGACCGCGTGCTGAGGATGCTGAAGTTCGGATCAGCCAGCAACCCCATGGATTGCAGGACCGGAACCTGCTGAATCAGGTCAATCTCGCCCGCCTGAAGCGCCAGAATCTGCGGCTGATAGTCATCGTAAAAAGTAATCTCGATCCGGTCCGGCAGGGCAGCCGCCCCCCAATAATCCGGATTGCGCACGAACGATGCGCCAACTTTGGAGGTGTATTTTTCCAGCTTGAACGGTCCCGTGCCGATCATCGTCGCCTCGAAATCCTCGGGCATCTCGGCTGGCACGATGACCGCGTTGTAGTTGTCGGTCGACACCGCATAGGGGAAATTGCCATTCGCAGCGTCCAGATGAAATGCCACCGTGTAATCATCGACCTTCCGGGTGCCGCCCTTCGACAATATCCCAGACAGCGCCGACAACGCGTTCGAGCCAACCGCTGGATCAGACAACCGATCAAACGTGGCCACGACATCATCCGCCGTCATCACCTTGCCATTATGAAATTTGACGTTCTGACGCAGCTTGAACGTCCAGACCGTGCCATCGTCGTTCGGGGCCCAGCTTTCAGCCAAAAGCGGCACCGCCGACAGATCGGGCGCCGACAGCACCAGCGCCTCGGCAAATTGCGACAGCACCGTCACCCCGCCCGCATCGGCAATCGTCACCGGATTGATCGCGCCTGCCGGCACAATCTGGCCAAAGCGAATGGTGCCGCCGGGCGTGCCCGCGCGCGCAGCAACCGGGTTCAGGCCATAGCCAACCGCCCCCGCGATCCCGCCCAACAACGGTGCAGACAGGCCCAGAACCGAGCCATAGCGCAGAAACTCGCGACGGCTGACCGCGCCGCGCACCAGCCCATCGACCAGATGGTTCTCGTGCGCAGTCCGCCCACGGCGCAAAACGTCCAGCAGTTTATGGTTGATCGTCATATCTGTCTCTCCGGCTGTTGGGATAAGCGCCATCTGATGTGGCTTTGCGCAATGCGGGTGGGATCGGGTAAACAAAGGTCGCCAAAGACGCTGGCTTCGACAAGTTGGCAAAATCTTAGCCTGACTTAGAAAATATAAGCCTGCCGCGGGGTATCTGCCCTTTCGCTACGCCGAAAACTATCGAAACTGGCGCAGATGCTTTCCCGCCAAACCGGATCACCAGAGAGGCCGCATTGTGCAAAAGATCATTATTGATTGCGATCCGGGCATTGATGATGCGCTGGCAATCTTCCTCGCCTTGGCCGCACGTGACGATATTGAGGTGCTGGGCATCACCTGTGTCAAAGGCAATGTCGCGCTGGACAAGACCTATCGCAACGCCCAGCGGATATGTGCAGCCGCGGGTCGGCTGGATATTCCGGTGCTGCGTGGCATCGCTCGTCCGATCCTTGCACCCGCTGATCTGGCGGCCTCGGTGCATGGCGCTGATGGCTTGGGCGATATTGACCTGCCGCTGCTCGTCGATTTCCCCCAGAACCCCATCCATGCGGTCGATTTCATCCGGCAACAGGCCGAGAAATACCCCGGAGAGGTTGTGCTTTGCGCCATCGGTCCGCTGACCAATGTGGCCGTCGCCCTGCTGTTTGATCCGCAACTGGCGCGCAAAATGCACTCTGTCGTCTTTATGGGTGGGGCAGCATATTGCCCCGGCAATATGAATGATTTCGCCGAGTTCAATTTCATGGTCGACCCTCACGCCGCGGAAATCGTGCTGCAATCGGGGGCGCAGTTGGTGATGTTTGGTCTGGATGTGACGCAACAGACCCGGATCGAAGACAAGCATCTAACCTGCCTGTCTCTGCAACAGAACCCATGCTCGCAGATCGCGGCACGGCTATTGCGCACATACCGCCAAGGGGATCAGCACCTGCATGACCCCTGCGTCATCGCCTGGTTGATTGCGCCGTCATTGTTTTCAGGCCTGCAAAGCCGTGTCAGCGTTGTCACCGAAACCGGGCCGCAATTTGGCCGGTCCATCGCGCAGCCCGACCCAGACGGCAACTGCCTGGTGATGACCAAAGTCGACCAAGACAGGTTGTTTGATACGCTGCTCGTCAGGCTCGCGCAGTTGAAGGGGCAGACTGGCTAACGCTAGATCAACTTTAATCGGCGCATTCAGCAGCTCGGCGAGGTCTGGAGGTCTATGGCAAAAGCCTTGCGGCGGCTCAGTCGTCCAACTCCCAGCCGTCGGGTTCAAACTGGAACGGCAGCACGATTTCGGTGGCAAGGCGCTCCCATTGCCAGACCGTCTCGGCGTCAATCGCAATCGGCCCGATGCGGGCTTGCAGCACATCGCCCGAATGGCTGGTCTTGAAACCCTTCGCCCGCAGCGCCTTTTCTGCCGCAGCCCAAGCGGTATCGACCTCTTCTGCGACGAATTCATAGACCACCACCGCTGTCTTCGGCAGCTTCACGCCGCGCCCGACCTTGGCGAAGGTTTCAAACGTATCCGCGCGCTGTTCGCGAAAATCATGCATGACCACTCTCCTCTGCGCGAAACCGAATCACGCAACCCTTGATATTGCCGCGCCCGCCTTGTATCCCCTGCACTCAAGATTAGAATAGGGCTTGCTGCACAGCGACGCCCTCGGGCGATCCATCGCCCCCTGAACCGGAGTTCGCCATGTCCTGGACCGACGAGCGCGTCGAGACGCTCAAGAAAATGTGGGCCGAGGGCCAGTCTGCCAGCCAGATCGCCAAGGAACTGGGCGGCGTCACCCGCAATGCGGTGATCGGCAAGGTGCATCGCCTTGGCCTGTCGAACCGCGTCGGTGGTGGGGCTGTCGAAGGGGACGAGCCCGAGGTCGCAGCGCAACCCGCGCCCGCCGCCCCGCCGCGCCCCGAACCTGCGCCAAAGCCCGTGGCCGCCGAGGCACCGCCGCGTGCCGCAGCGCCGGAACGCGCCCCAGCGCCCGAGCCGCGCCCTGCCCCCGCAGCGCCAGCCGCCAATGTCACCGCTTTGCCGATCCCGATGCGCAAGGCGATCATTCCCGCAGGCCAACCGCTGCCGCCGCAGCCTTCCGCCAATGAAATCAGCCCCGAGGCGCTGGCTTCGGTGCGCGAGGTCGAAAAGCGGGCCAAACGGCTGACCTTGATGGAATTGACCGAGCGCACCTGCAAATGGCCGATCGGCGACCCCGCGACCGAAGATTTCTGGTTCTGCGGCCTGCCGTCCGTTCCCGGCAAACCCTATTGCGAGGCGCATGTCGGGGTTGCATTCCAGCCGATGTCGGCCCGCCGCGACCGTCGCCGCTAAGGCGGACTGAAATCACCAAGCCACAAAAGGCGCGCGTTACCCGCGCGCCTTTTGCATGTCAAAGCCACCGGTAGGGTGCGTGGTTCCACGCACCATATGGCTCAATTCCCCCCGCCCAGCAGCTTTTTCAGCGCCTCCTGCGCGCCCTCGTCCACCGCCTCGTTCATCCGCCGCCGGGCTGCATCTTCGAGGCTTTCACCATCCTGCTGCACCACGCCCAATTCGGCCTCCAGCTTGGCCTTGGCCTGAGCTTCCAACTCTGCGCGTTTGGCCTCGGCCTGTGCTTCCAGCGCCGCCTTCTGCTCGGCCAGCTTTTCATCGGCCAGTGCCTGCAAATCCAGCGAGAATTTCGGGTTCGCCCACGATCCCTTGATCAGCAGCGGCGCGGTCAGCCCGCCTGCCCCGGTGTCATCGGCCAAGGCCGTGGCCTTGATGCGATACTCGAGATTGCGCCCGCCCACACCGACATAACCTGCCCCGGTGGCGGTGATATAGGGCGATTTCAACAGCAGATCGTCATTGCGCAGCACGCCACCCGCCATGGTGAAACTGCCGCCCAGACTGTCAAAAATCGTCTTTTGCCCCTCGCCCACGTAAGAGGTATCCAGCGTCCGCAGCATCCCCGCGATATCCAAGCCCAGAATCTCGCCATTGCTCAAAGCCAGCGACCCCGACCCCGACAGCGATTGCATGATCGCATCCACCGAAGCCCCCGATCCCAGAAACTTTACCCGCAAATCGCCAGTGCCGACCAGCCGCTTATAGCCACCGAAATCCGCCAGCAGCGGTTGCAACGCCATGCCCGCAAACGACAGATCGCCGCCCACCGACAACCCCTTGCGGCCATTGACCACAAACTGCCCCGAGATCACGCCCTCATAAGCCGACACCTTGCGCAATTCCGTCACCAACCGGGCGCGGTCATTGGTCAGCACGATCTGCGACGGGCCGAATTTCACCATGCCCAGATCAAGGCTATCCGCCGACAGAGACACCACCGCATCCATCGCCGCCAATGCGCTGACATCAATCTTGTCGGTGGGCCAGCCCGCCGCCTGCGCACCGCCCCCCGCGCCACCGCCCTGCCCACCCGACACCCCGGCCAGATCCAGCGCCCCGGCCACAACCTTGGCCGAAAGCTTGGGCCGATCCCCCGCGGTTGTCAGATCGGCATCCATGGTCACACGGTTGCCATCCAGCACCACATCGCCGCCGCGCAGATGCAGCGATCCGGCGGTGGTCAGCGTCACCCCGCCCGTCACCTTCACCGTCTTTGCACCCAATCCGCTGGGCAGTTTCGGCGGCGCCATCCCGGCAAAGGCCGAAACCGCCGCCAGATCGCCCAGATCGGCCGTCAGATCACCCACCGCTTCGGGCGCGGTCGAAAGCTGGCCGTTGAACTGCGCCGTGGCATCGCCCGCCGTAAGGTCGAAATCGCCGTCCACCAGCGCACCGTCCAGAAATTCCTGAAACCGCCCGACATTCCCGTTCAGCCGAAACGACTGCCCGTTCATCACCGCCGCCATATCCAGCGTCGCAGGCCCGGTGTAATCCGGGATCGCGACTGTGGCCGCGATCCCGCTCAGTTCTACCCTTGTGCCCGCGCGATGATCGGCGAACACCACCGCGCCACCCGAAACCTGCGCCTTGTCCAGCGTGAATGGCTGCCCCACCCCCGGCGTCGCAGCCGACACCGTGCCTCCCGCGCCACCACCGCCAAACACCCAGTTTTCTGCGCCCTTGGCCGAACGCTCCAGCACGATCTTGGGGTTGATCGCCTCGATGCCCGTGATCTTCACATTGCCCGCAATCAGGGCCGCCAGATCGACCGCAATCGACAGCCCCTCGGCCTGCACCATCGGCCCCTCTTGCGACCATTCGGCATTGGAAACCGAGATCGGCCCCGTCGTGACCCCCAGTTGCGGCCAGATCGTTGGCCGCACCGAGCCTGAGATCGTCAACTCGCGCCCAGTCAGCGTGTTGAACTTCGCCACCGCAATCGCCGCGACCTTCTCGGCCGGGATCAGAAACACCGACCCTGCCAGCACGATCACCAGCAAAACCAGCGCGATAGCCGAACGAATGATCCAACGCATCTTGACCCTCACACCAACCGTTTCGGCGATTCTACGCGCAAGCCGCAGGTGCACAAGTCACTGTCCCCCGATTGGCAACACTCCGCCCGTCACGGCGCTGTTACAATCGCCTGATTTACCGCCACAGAAACT
Organism: Cypionkella sinensis; assembly: GCF_042646385.1. Classification (NCBI taxonomy): domain Bacteria; kingdom Pseudomonadati; phylum Pseudomonadota; class Alphaproteobacteria; order Rhodobacterales; family Paracoccaceae; genus Cypionkella; species Cypionkella sinensis. The sequence goes on from NZ_JBHRTO010000001.1 coordinate 1,796,079, forward strand.
GGAGGCCAGCATGACCGATACGCCATCCCCGCAAGCGCTTGACTGGCTGGAAGCCGAACTCGCCGACGCGTTTGACGAACAATACGAGCTTGAGATGGAAGACGCCCAGCTTTCGTTGGAAATCTCCAAGATTTACAAAGACAAGCACCCCGATGGCATCGACCGCCACGTCTATTTCCAATCACTGATCCGGCTGCAATCCGAGCTGATCAAGCTGCAAGACTGGGTGTCTTATCACAAGAAAAAGGTCGTCGTGCTGTTCGAGGGCCGCGACTCGGCTGGCAAAGGCGGCGTGATCAAGCGCATCAGCCAGCGCCTGAACCCGCGCGTGGTCCGCGTCGTGGCGCTGCCCGCGCCCTCGGACCGTGAGAAAACCCAGTGGTATTTCCAACGCTATGTCCCTCACCTGCCCGCTGGCGGCGAAATCGTGCTGTTCGACCGCAGTTGGTATAACCGCGCCGGGGTCGAGCGGGTGATGGGCTTTGCCGATGAGGATCAGGTCGAGCAATTCTTCCATGACGTGCCGGAATTTGAACGGATGCTGGTGCGCTCGGGCATCACCGTGATCAAATACTGGTTCTCAATCACCGATGAAGAACAGCAGATGCGCTTCTTGATGCGCATCCACGACCCGATGAAGCAATGGAAACTCTCGCCGATGGACCTGCAATCGCGCGTGCGGTGGGAGGATTACACCAAGGCGAAAGAAGAGATGATGGCCCGCACCAACATCCCCGAAGCGCCGTGGTATATCGTCGAAGGCAACGACAAGAAACGCGCCCGCCTGAATTGCATCGACCACCTGCTTGCGCAATTCCCGTATGAGCCCGTCCCGCACGACGAAGTGAAGCTGCCCAACCGCGTGTTCAACCCGAACTATGAACGGGCGGTGCTGCCGCCGGAACTGTATGTGCCGGGGAAGTACTGACCCATCCCCCACTCCCAAGCCGCCCCGGACCTGATCCGGGGCCTCATGGCAGAGGCATGTGAGGGCGGATTTCCCGGTTCATGTCTCGCAGTGTCAAAGGCCGTCGCCGCCAAACCTGCCAACCCCACCGCCAGATCGGACATGCGGAACTGATCACGCCGCTGACGGGTTAGTCTCAGACATCGCAAACCGGAGCAGGTATGGACACCATTGTCGCATTCGATTGGCACCGCATCTTCATGGGCGATGAGCCACCCTTGTTCCTGCTGGAAATCCTGTTCCGCATCGGTGTGATCTGGCTGTGGACGATGCTTCTGCTGCGTTGGGTTGGCGGGCGAAGCCTTTCGCAACTTTCGTTGGTCGAATTTTTGTTGGTGATCGCGCTTGGTTCTGCGGTTGGCGATTCGATTGTGTATCCGGATGTGCCGCTGCTTCATGCGATGTTGGTGATCCTGACGGTGGTGCTGCTGGACAAGGCGGTTAATCTCGCCATCCGGCGCTATCACACCGCCAAAACCGTGATCGACGGGCATCCGACAGAGGTACTGCGTGATGGCGTTATCCTGTGTTCGGGCCTGCGCGCGCGCAAATTGGGCAGTCTGGAATTGATGGAGTTGCTGCGTTTGCGGGGCGTGCAAAACCTTGGCTCGGTCAAGCATGTGTTTCTGGAGCCTTCTGGTCAGGTGTCGATCTTTCCCCTGAAAACGCCGGTGATGGGGTTGCCGATCGTGCCCCCGGTGGAAAGCCAAGCCGTAGTAACAAAAGACCGCCCCGACCTGTGCTGCAACAATTGCGGCACGGTGGCGTCCTTTCATGCCGAGTGTGGCGCCTGTGGTGGGCGCACCCGCATCGCGGCGCAGATGGCACCGGTTTGGCAATGACGCACAAGGCTGCGGGGGCACTGCAAAGCGGTCGCTAAAGCTACCGCTCCATCGTGATCAAAGCCTTCTGCCCTGCCCCAAACCGCCCCCTTTTCGGCGCAGACACCCCCCTACCGCCACCCGGCGTTTGCCTGTATACCGCGTTGCATGTCGCAAAATCCGCCCAACCTCCGCCCAGACCTTGCCCCGAAGCCCAGCTTCAGCGAGCCCGTCCGCCCCGGCCAGCCGACCATCGGCATGGTCTCTCTTGGCTGCCCCAAGGCGCTGGTGGATAGCGAACGCATCCTCACCCGGCTGCGCGCGGAGGGATATGCGATTTCCCCCGATTACAAGGGCGCCGATGCGGTGATCGTCAACACCTGTGGCTTCCTCGACAGCGCCAAGGCGGAATCGCTGGAGGCGATTGGCGAGGCGTTGCAGGAAAACGGCCGTGTCATCGTCACCGGCTGTCTTGGGGCCGAGCCCGAATACATCACCGGCGCGCATCCCAAGGTTCTGGCCGTCACCGGCCCGCATCAATACGAATCCGTGCTGGATGCCGTGCACAAGGCAGTGCCTGCCAAGCCCGATCCGTTCATTGATCTGCTGCCCGCTTCAGCGGTTTCCCTGACCCCGCGCCACTACAGCTATCTGAAGATTTCCGAGGGCTGTAACCACAAATGCAAGTTCTGCATCATCCCCGACATGCGCGGCCTGCTGCAAAGCCGCCCCGCCCATGCCGTGCTGCGTGAGGCGGAAAAGCTTGTTGAGAACGGTGTGCGCGAGTTGCTGGTGATCTCTCAGGATACCTCGGCCTACGGGGTGGATCGCAAGCATGACCTGTCGCCCTGGAAGGGTGGCGAAGTGCGCGCCCATATCACCGACCTTGCCCGCGCCATGGGACAGATCGGCGGCGAGGTGAAGCCTTGGGTCCGCCTGCACTATGTCTATCCCTATCCGCATGTGCGCCAACTGATCCCGCTGATGGCCGAGGGGCTGATCCTGCCCTATCTCGACATTCCGTTCCAACATGCTGACCCCGGTGTGCTGAAACGCATGGCCCGGCCAGCGGCGGCGGCGAAAACGCTGGATGAAATCGCGGCTTGGCGCAGTGTTTGCCCGGATATCACCCTGCGCTCGACCTTCATCGTCGGCTATCCGGGTGAGACCGAGGCCGAGTTCCAGACCCTGCTGGATTGGATGGACGAGGCGCAACTGGACCGTGTCGGCTGCTTCCAATACGAAAACGTCGCAGGCGCGCGCAGCAATGATCTGCCGGATCATGTGCCCGATGAGGTCAAGCAGGAACGCTGGGATCGCTTCATGGAAAAAGCGCAGGCGATTTCCGAGGCCAAGCTGGAGGCCAAGGTTGGCCACACCTTGAAGGTGATCGTTGATGAGGTTGACGACGAAGGTGCGACCTGCCGCACCATGGCGGATGCGCCGGAAATCGACGGCAATCTGTTCATCGATGAGGGCTTCGAGGGGCTGGCCCCCGGCGATATGGTGACGGTGACGGTGGAAGAAGCTGGCGAATATGATCTTTGGGGTCGGCGCGTCTAAGCCATTACAAAGCCGCCCCGGACTTGATCCGGGGCCTCGTCGGTAAGGCGAGAGGCCCCGGATCAAGTCCGGGGCGGGGCGGGGTTTGGGGCTGATGCGGGTTCGTCTGACCCATCGCGACAGGAGCGAAAGCTTTCCCATCTGGGAATGACTTGTGGTTTTCAGGCCAGTATGCGGCGATTTCCACAATATGTTGTGGTTGGGCGTGCATCTGGCAAAATTTGGCGGGTTACGGCGGTTGCGACATTCCTGCGCCTGCGCGTGGGCGGAGACAGGAAACGCACTGCGTTTCCCCGCCCACTTGTGCGGTTTCTCTCTGTAAACGGTGCCGCGATAAACCCGATGAGGCCAGTGCCCGACCCGGCGGGCGAGAAGCGCCCGCCATCGGCGGCTCGGGCGCTGGCCGGGCCCTTGAGGCCCGGCGGTTTCAGCAACATCTGCATCGCGTGGCGAAGGCGATGGCCTTCGCCATTTATCCCCAAGGCAATATGGATCGGGCCTAGCCTTCGCCAAATCGCCACGCACAGCAATCGTGCGGCGTGTTGCAACGGCCCCCCCGCGCGCAACACGCCGGATGCGGTCAACCGTGGTTGACGGCATCATCCTTGCCACGCCCGCGACGGGCGAATTCAAGGCTGGGATCGACCGGAAGCTGAAGGGCTGCATGGCCCGCCGGATCATCCTTGCCACGCCCGCGACGGGTATGGCCTGCGCCATCATCGGCACCACGGCCACGACGGGCGAATTGCTCACCCGATGCGGGCACGTTCAGAAACGTGTGGCCAGCGCCATCATCCTTGCCGCGACCGCGACGGGTGTGGCCGGCGGCGTCATCGGCACCCCGGCCCCGGCGCGAGATTGCCTGAGCGTCGTCACCGGGCGTCCCCGGCAGAGCGGTGGTGAATTGCGGCAGGGCGGTGTCTTGCACCATCGCCATGGCGGCGCTGCCTGCGGTCAGCGACAGGGCAATCACGCTGGCGGCGATGAGTTTGTTCAGGGTGAAGTGGGACATGATAAGCTCCATAAGCTGAGGTTGTCTTCGTAACCCCAATCTACGCCGCTCCACCTCCGCACATCAGGGACCATGGCCCGTCGATATTAGCAGGCAAAATCAGCCCATGGTCTGACGAAATCTCAGCCTTTCAGATGCGCCCGCGCCAGCATAGCGGCCTCGACCCGGTTGCGCACATGCAGCTTTTGCAGGATCGATGTCATGTAATGCTTGACGGTTTTTTCCTGAATATCCAGCTTGCGGCCGACTTCCTTGTTGGAAAGCCCGGTGGCGACCAGCCGCAGAATATCCTCTTCACGCCGCGACAGATCGGCCAGCGGGTTCGGCTCTCCCACAGGTTTGCCACGCATCGCCACCAGCAAGCGCCCCGCCAATCCGGGTGAGACATAGGATCGCCCCGCCGCCAGATCGCGCACCAGTTCGACCAATTCACTGGCCCCGACGCCTTTCAGGATATAGCCCGCCGCCCCGGCCTTCAGCGCTGCCATCAGATCGCCCTCGTCTTCCGAGGCGGTCAGCATCGCCACCAAGGGCGGCTTTTCCATCTGCATGATCAGCCCCAACGCACCCAAACCGCCGCCCTTGGGCATCGAGACATCGAGCAGCACCAGATCGGGTTGCAGCTCGGCACAAAGCTTTGCCGCCCCTTCGCCATCCTGCGCTTGGCCCACCACATCAATGCCGCCCGCGTCTATAAGCGTGCGCGCGACGCCGTCGCGGTAGATCGGGTGATCATCGGCCAGAACCAGACGAATATCGCTCATATCGCTTCCCTCAAATCCAACTCCATCCGCAACTCGGCCCCCGGCCCGTCGCTGCGGTTGGCAAAACTGATCTGCCCACCCAGGCTTTCCACACGGTCGGCAAGTCCTGCCAGACCCAAGCCGCCATCGGCGCGCAGCACATCCACGGGCGGTTCGGCAAAGCCCGCGCCCCGGTCAAGCACCCGCACCTCCAGCAGATCGCCATGCAAGCGCAGCCGCACCTCTTGGCCCTGTCCTTCGGCATGGTGCCAAGCATTGTTCAGGCCCTCTTGCACGAAACGATAGCAGCAGATTTTCACCGCAGCAGGCAGGGCGCTGACCGGCTGCAGGTGCAAGGCCACTGCCGCGCCGGTGCGGGCGGTATGCGCCTCGGCCACGCCGCGCAGGATGTCTTCCAGCGATTTCTGTTCGATATCGGGCAAGGAAAGCCCGCGTGCGATGCTGCGGATTTCCAGGATAGAATCCTTCACCGCCCGCTGCACTGCCGACAAATCTTCGGCGGCCCTGCCCGAGACCTGCCCCTGCAACGCATCCAACCGCAGCGCCGCAAAGCCCATCAGTTGCGCCGGGCCATCGTGCAGATCGGCCCCGATCCGCCTGAGCGCCTGATCGTTCACCGAGGCAAAGCGTGCCGCCGCCCCCTGCACCCGCAAGCGCAGGGCCAGATTGCCCGCCGCCATATCCTGCAACGCCCGCACTTGCCGGTCGATGGTGCGCGAGCCGCGCAGCACCACCGCAAACATCGCAGCCGCAATCAGCGCCATCGCCCCCGCCACCGTCAGCCAGCCCATCGTGCGCGCGCGGATCAGGTCTTGCTTGAGTTGCGTCGCCACCTCGTAAAACTCGGCCACCGCGATCACCTTGCCGGATTTGATCTCGCGGATCGGGCTGTAGATTTCGAGCAGCGGGATGCCCAAGGCGTGCTCGGCCTCGTCTTCCTCGTCCTTGGTGTCGTTGAAATCGGCGCGCACCTCGCCCGCCCAAGCCTTTTTCAGGTTTTCCGTGGGGGGAAAGCTGTGGCCGACGGTTTCAAGGTTTGAGGCATCCACCACCAACCCACCTTCGCGCCAGATCTTGAAGCTGACCACCCGCTTGCCCAGCGCGGTTTCGGCCAAAAGCGCACCGATTTGCAGCCGCGAATCCTCTGACAGATCAGCGCGTTGCGCCAGATCCTGCGTTAGCGGCGCGATGAAGCTTTCCATATACAAGGCGGTCGCATTGGCGGTATTGCGCACCACCACCTCTTCGATCCGGTCGGACACCACCTTGCCACCCACGCCCGCCGCCAGCAGCATCACCACGCCGCCCGCCCAGGCAAATTGCTGCACCAGTGACAGCCGTGACCAGGCCGAGAAATCAAGAAACGCCATCCGCACCCCGGTTATGATGCGCAGCCGCATCAGCTTTTCCGGGCAGCATACACCATGCGCTGCGGCATAGACCTAGCGATTTTCGCACAGATTTTCGGGTTAGGCCGCTAAGACAGATTGCCCTGCACAAAGGCCACAATGTCACTGGCAGGCCGCGCGCCCGCCAATCGCGCCACCTCGCGGCCCTTGCGATAAAGCACCAGCGCCGGGATGCCTTGGATACGCGTGCGCTGCGCGATTTGCGGATTGTCCTCGGTGTTCAGCTTGGCGAGACGGGCACGCCCTTGCAAAGCTTTGGCCGCCTTGACAAATTCCGGCGCCATCGCCCGGCACGGCCCGCACCACGGCGCCCAGTAATCCACCAGCAGCGCCATATCGTCGCTGCGCGTGGCCTTGTCATGCGCGCGGGCGTCAAACTCGATCACCCGGCCATCGGCCAGCGGATCACCGCAAGCCCCGCATTTCGGCCCTGCCGCCAGACGATCCTGCGCGACCCGGTTCATCTGGCCACACGTCGCACAACTCAGCTTGACCGCATCCGCCATGGCTTACAGCAGATCCTCTTCCTCGGCGGTCACGTCGATGCCCATGGCCTCCAGCCCGGCCTCAAGGTTTTCGGCAAGATCGGTCATGCCCAGCAGGTATTCTGCCGTGGGCGCAGAGGCTTCAACCTCGGCCACCACCACCGCCTGATCGAATTCCTCGGGCGCATAGGTGCCGCGCCCGACCCACGCCAACGCCGTCAGATGCGCGCGTTCGTCCACATTCATTGCCGCGAACAGCCCGCGCAGTTCGGCTTCGGCCGAAGCGGTGGTTTCGCGCGACAGAAAAATCACTTCCACCACTTTCGCCGGGGTAATTTCCAACATCATCGCCTCCTGTGCTGTATCGACAACCGCCCGCGCCGCCTGCGGTTCCCAGTTTGCGCCTAAAGCAGCCAGACCGCCAGCCCATAAGCCACCGATCCCGCCAGCGTTGCCGCCACGACCGAGCGCAGCGCGGCATAGGTCAGCACCACCACCAAAGTGCCACAGGCCAGTGGCATCGGCACCCCGGCGTTCGCCAGATCGGCCTTCAGCATTGGCAAGACCGAGGCGACAAACAGCGTCGCAATCGCGGCAGGCCCGGTCGAGGCCAGAAACCGCGCGAGGATACCATCGGGTTTGATCGTCGAAAGATCGGCCTTGGTCGGAAAGAACCGAAATGCCCAGGTGCAGGCCCCGACGATCAGCGCAAGGGTCAGAATTTCAAGCCGCATCGCCGCGCCTGACCAACAGCCCCGACAGCGCGCCAGCGATCATCCCTGCCAAAATCCCCGCCGTGCCCGACCAAGCCAGCGTCACCGCCACCGTGGCGGCCATCGCCACCGCGATGACGGGAAGCTGCGCGCGCGACAGGATCGACAGCAGCAGCGCCAGAAACAGCGCGGGCAGCATAAAGCCCAAGGCCGCATCCACCACCGGATATTCCTGCAGCGCCGCCCCCCCGGCAAATGCGCCCAGCGCCGTGCCCGCCAGCCACGATCCATAGGCCGCCAGACCCAGCCCGAACATGAAGGCTTCGGAAAACGCCACACGGCCCCGCGCCAAAGCGCCCAAGGCCGCGCCGAACACCTCATCCGTCAGCCCGAAGGCCCAAGCCCAAGCGTGCCGCGTGCGCGCGTCCGGCCCGACCCGTTTGATCAGCGCGGGGCCATAAAGCACATGGCGCACATTCATCGCCACCAGCGTGAAGGCCGACACCAGCACGGGTGCTCCGCCGGTGACCAACGCCAGTGCCAGAAACTGCGCAGCCCCCGCATAGATGATCAGCGACAGGCCAAACGCCTCTAGCCCGCTCAGGCCCGCGCGGGTGGCGGCCACGCCAAAGGAAAACGCGATCGGGAAATAGCCCAAAGCAATCGGCAGCGCGGTGACAAGGCCCGCAGAGAAACTGGATTTGGGGGCAGCAAGGCTCATGCCGCTTTGCTATGCGGTTCGGCCTGTTTGGTCAACGTGCCGGATTTTTCGGCAGCAAGAAAAATGGCCCCACCCCGTGCCGGGAGGGGCCATTCGTTAACAGAGCCTTAAATCGCACACCCTAAGCCATTGATTTTCAATGCGATCAAAAGGTCCCGAGTTGGGACCATCACTCTGCCGCCTCCATATAGCTTTCCAAGGGCGGGCAGATGCAGATCAGGTTGCGGTCGCCATAGACGTTATCCACCCGCCCGATTGGCGGCCAATATTTGTCCACCCGGAACGCGCCGGGCGGGAAGCAGCCCTGCTCACGCGGGTATTTCCGGGTCCAGTCGGCGACCAGATCTTCGACCGTGTGGGGGGCGTGGCGCAGCGGGCTGTCCTCGGCTGTGATCTCGCCGTCTTCAACCGCCTTGATCTCGGCCCGGATCGCCAGAAGGGCGGTGATAAAGCGGTCAATCTCGGCCTTGGTCTCGGATTCCGTAGGCTCCACCATCAACGTGCCCGTGACCGGCCAAGACATCGTGGGGGCATGGAAGCCGTTATCAATCAGCCGTTTCGCGATGTCATCGACGGTGACGCCCACTTCAGCGAAGGGCCGCGTGTCGAGGATACATTCATGCGCCACACGGCCTTTGTTGCCCATGAACAGGATCGGATAGGCACCTTTCAGCCGCGCCGCGATATAATTGGCGTTCAAGATCGCCACCCGTGTTGCCTGCGTCAGCCCCTCTCCGCCCATCATCAGACAATAGGCCCAAGAGATCAGCAGGATCGAAGCAGAGCCATAGGGGGCCGCACTGACCGGCCCTTCCTCGCCACCCGTTTCCGAATGACCCGGCAGATAGGGCGCAAGGTGGGCTTTCACCCCAATCGGCCCCATCCCCGGCCCGCCGCCGCCATGCGGGATGGCGAAGGTTTTGTGCAGGTTGAGGTGGCTCACGTCCGAGCCGATCTCGCCGGGTTTCACGAGGCCCACCAGCGCGTTCATGTTGGCCCCGTCCAGATAGACCTGCCCGCCGAATTCATGGGTGATCTTGCAGATGTCCCGCACGGTTTCCTCAAACACGCCATGGGTGCTGGGATAGGTGATCATGCAGGCCGCAAGATTGCCGCCCGCTGCGGTGGCTTTGGCGCGGAAATCTTCGACATCCACGTCACCGTTCGGCATGGCTTTGACGACCACCACCGCCATCCCCGCCATCTGCGCGCTGGCCGGGTTGGTGCCATGCGCCGAGACCGGGATCAGGCAGATGTTGCGGTGGCTTTCACCCCGCGCGCGGTGATAGGCGGCGATGGTCAAAAGGCCCGCATATTCGCCCTGCGCGCCGGAATTCGGCTGCATAGAAAACGCGTCATAGCCGGTGATTTCGCAGAGTTTATGCGACAGATCCTCGATCGCCTCGCGGTAGCCCAAGGCCTGATCGGCGGGGATGAAGGGGTGAAGGCTGCCAAATTCGGGCCAGGTGATCGGCATCATTTCGGCGGCCGCGTTCAGCTTCATCGTGCAAGACCCAAGAGGGATCATCGCGCGATCCAAGGCCAGATCGCGGTCGGACAGGCGGCGCATATAGCGCATCATTTCCGACTCGGCCCGGTTCATGTGGAACACCGGATGGGTGAGATAGTCGGTTTCGCGCAGCATTTTCTCGGCAAAGCCAAGTTCGGCCTTTGCGGGGGGCGAGTCTTGAATGCCGAAGGCGCGCAGGACGCGGCGGAGGACGTCTTCGTTGCTGGTCTCATCCAGACTGATGCCGACGTGATCGCGACCAACCTTGCGGAAGTTCAGCCCCTCGGCCCGTGCAGCGGCCAGAATACCGGCTTGGCCAACGCCAACTTCGACGGTGATGGTGTCGAAGAACTGTTTCTGCGGCAGGGTTGCACCGGCATCGCGCAGAGCTTTCGCCAAGCGGACGGTCAGCGAATGCACCCGTTCGGAAATGGCGCGCAGGCCTTTGGGGCCGTGGAACACCGCATACATGCTGGCCATCACGGCGAGCAGGGCTTGGGCAGTGCAGACGTTAGAGGTCGCCTTTTCGCGGCGGATGTGCTGTTCGCGGGTTTGCAGGGACAGGCGGTAGGCCTTGTTGCCGCGCGCGTCGATGGAAACCCCGACGATCCGCCCCGGCATCTGGCGTTTATGCTCATCCTTGCAGGCGAAGAACGCGGCATGTGGGCCGCCGTAGCCCATCGGCACGCCAAAGCGCTGGCTGGAGCCGACGGCGATATCGGCCCCCATCGCACCGGGTTCGCGCAGCATGCACAGGGCCAAAAGGTCAGTCGCCACCACGGCGATGGCCTTTGCGGCATGCAAAGCGTCGATCCATGGGGTGAGGTCGCGGACATGGCCCCAGGTGCCGGGATATTGGAAGATCGCGCCGAACACCTCGGCGGCCTGCATCGCATTAGGATCACCGATGATCACCTTGATGCCCAGCGCCTTGGCGCGGGTTTCGATCACGCCGATGGTTTGCGGGTGGCAGTGTTCATCGACGAAAAACGCGCGCGCTTTTGATTTCGCGACACGCTCGGCCATCGTCATCGCCTCGGCCGCCGCCGTGGCTTCATCGAGCAGGCTGGCATTGGCGAACGGCAGGCCGGTCAGATCGGCGACCATGGTTTGATAGTTCAGCAAAGCCTCAAGCCGGCCTTGGGCGATTTCGGGCTGGTAGGGGGTGTAGGCGGTATACCACGCCGGGTTTTCCAGAATGTTACGCTGGATCGCCGGGGGCGTCACCGTGCCGTAATAGCCCTGCCCGATCAGGCTGGTCATCACCTTGTTGCGCCCCGCCACCGCGCGCATCCGCGCCAGCAGGTCATGTTCGGAAAGCGGCGCCCAGCCGAGTGGGATGCTTTGGCGGATCGAGGCGGGCACGGTTTCATCCATCAGCGCATCAAGGCTGGTGACACCGACGGCTTTCAACATCGCCTCCATCTCAGACGGAGACGGGCCGATATGGCGGCGGTTGGCGAAATCATAGGGGTTATAGTCAACGGGGGTAAAGGTCATCTGGCTGCCCTCAGGATGCAAGAACCAACCCCCGTGAATCGGGAGCAGGAATGTTCGCAGGAAATGCACTGGCTTGACGGGCGCTTAGCCGATCAAGTCGTTGTATTCGTCTTCGTCCATCAGATCATCCAGCACGGACAGATCATCGACCTTGATCTTGAAGAACCAAGCCGCCCCGGTGGGGTCTTCGTTCACCAAGGACGGGTTATCGACCAGCTTTGTGTTGACGGCGACGATCTCGCCATCCAAGGGGGCCAAAATGTCGGACGCGGCCTTGACGCTTTCAATCACGCAGACCTCGTCGCCCTCGGCCACGACGGTTTCAGGCTCGGGCAGTTCGACAAACACCACATCGCCCAAGGCGGTGGCGGCGTGTTCGGTGATGCCCACGACCACCACATCGCCCTCGACGCGCAGCCATTCGTGATCTTTGGTGTATTTCATCGCGGGTATCCTCAGCGTTTGTAGGTGGTGGGTTGGAAAGGCATAGCGGTGACCGTGACGGGCAGGCGTTTGCCGCGCACTTCACCTTCAAGGGCGGTGCCGGGTTTGGCAAAGGCGGTTGCGACATAGCCCATGGCAATCGGCGCGTTCACGCTGGGGCCAAAGCCGCCCGAAGTGACTTGGCCCAAAGGCGTGCCATCTGGCGCGAACAGGTCGGTGTGTTCGCGCATCGGGGCGCGGCCTTCGGGTCGCAGGCCGACGCGGCTGCGTTCCGGGCCTTCGGCCAGTTCTTGCAGGATGCGGGTCTCACCGGGGAAGCCGCCTGCGCGGGTGCCGCCCGTGCGCCGCGCTTTCTGGATCGCCCATGTCAGGCCAGCCTCAACCGGGCTGGTGGTAGTGTCGATGTCATGGCCGTAAAGGCAGAGGCCAGCCTCAAGCCGCAGGCTGTCGCGCGCGCCAAGGCCGATGGGCATGACTTCGGGTTCGGCCAGCAAAGCCTCGGCAAAGGCGCGGAGTTGCGCGTCGGGGACCGAGATTTCAAAGCCATCCTCGCCGGTATAGCCAGAGCGCGAGATCCATAGATCAACGCCCTGCCACGGCAGGATCGCCACATCCATGAACCGCATCGCCGCAACGGCGGGGATATGGCGGGCCAAGGCAGCCTCGGCCTGCGGGCCTTGCAGAGCGAGCAGGCCACGGTCCAGCACCGGGATCACCTGCGCCACATCCGAAAGATGCGCCTGCAGATGGGCAATGTCGGCGGTCTTGCAGGCGGCGTTGACGACGACAAAGATATGATCGCCGCGGTTGGCGAACATCAGATCGTCAAGGATGCCGCCGGTTTCATTGGTGAACATGCCATAGCGCTGACGACCCTGCGCGACGCCCAGCACATCCACCGGCATCAGGGCTTCAAACGCCAGCGCCAAGTCCTGATAACTGGTTTTCGGGCGCAAGATCACCTGCCCCATATGGCTGACATCGAACAGGCCAGCCGCGCTGCGGGTGTGCAGATGTTCCTTCATCACGCCTGCGGGATATTGCACGGGCATGTCGTAGCCTGCAAACGGCACCATCTTGCCGCCCAAGGCGACGTGCAGATCGTGCAGACCCAGTCTAAGCAATTCTTCGGCCAAAGCCGCCCCCTAAAACTGCCGGAACATACCGGCACCGATCAGGCGGACCAATCCCCACCCCTCGATGCCCCCTCTGTCCTTACCCATTGCGGGCGCCTGAGATCGTTATCCCTTCGGCGGGTGCTGCGGCACCACTCTCCAGAGTCTGTTATCAGAACGGTCCTTGAGCCTGAGAGTTTACCGGGGCGGTTGCTCCTTCGGCACCAGAAGTTTCCTGCTGGATTCTCCCGATCCTGATGCCTTTAGCTAGCCCAGAGGCTGTGGGGCTGGCAAGGGAAAAAGAATACGACGGTATGCGATGATTTTACGACACGCTTAAATCCGCGCAGGCGTTGCCAGGATCATCCGGTAAGCCAGCCAGACCCCGAGGATGCCAAAGATCACCCCGCCCAAAGCCTGCCCGATCAGCACACCCTGTGCGCCCCAGTATTGCGAGAACCACCAGGCGAAGGGCACGGTGCCGATGGTGTGGCGGCCCCAGTTGATCAGGGTGGACATCAGCGGGCGGCCAAGGTTGTTGCAGGCCGCGTTGGCCATGAAAATCGCGCCGTTGAAGAAGAACAGCAAACAGAGCGGGCCGCAGAACAGATAGACCAGATCGCGGGTCAGCCCCTCGGCGTGGAACAGATCGGCGATGGGCGCGCGCAGGGCGAACAGGATGACGGTGACGATGGCCACCACGATGGCGGTAAAGGTCAGCCCATCGAGAAACGTGCGGCGCACCCTGTCCATGCGACCCGCGCCATAGTTCTGTCCGATGATCGGGCCAATCGCGCCGGACAGCGCGAAGATCACGCCCAGCGCCACCGGCGTCAGCCGCCCGGCAATCGCCATGCCCGCCACTGCCGCTTCTCCATAGCCCGAGACCATCCGCGTCACGATCGCTTGCCCCAAGGGGGTGGCGACTTGCGTCAGGATGGCAGGCCCGGCAATGGCATAAACCGGGGACAGATCGGCGCGCAGCCCCGCCACCGTGGGGCGATCAAAGCCGCCGTGATGCCGGATCACCGGGATCAGCGACACGCCCGCAATCACGATGCGCGAGACCACCGAGGCAATCGCCGCCCCGGTCAGATCCAGATGCAGACCAAAAATCAGGATCGGGTCCAGCACGGCATTGGCAAATGCCCCCCACAGCGTTGCGGCCATGGCGCGTTTGGCATCGCCATGGCTGCGCAGGATCGCACCGCCGATCATGCCCACCATCAGAAACGGCTGCGCCGGGACCACGATGCGCAGGAAATGCACGGTCAGCTCATGCGTGCGGCCCACCGCGCCCAGTAGCGTGACGATGCCGGGCAGAAATGCCCAGACCACGGCGGCAAAGATGATGCCGAACAGGATGCCCAGCACCATGCCATTGGTGGCCTTTTCCCGCGCCATCACCAGATTGCGCTGCCCGACCGCGCGCGCGACCAAGGCCGAGACCGCGATGGACAGGCCAATCCCGAACGAGGTGGTGAAAAACAGGATCGCCCCGGCATAGCCGACGGCGGCGGTGATATCCTCTTGATTCAGGATCGAGATGAACACCATGTTGATCAGATCGACCGAAAAGATCGCCATCAACCCGACCGAGTTGGTCAGCGACATTACGGTGATATGGCGAAAGAGGTTGCCCTCGACGAATTTTGCCTGCTGCCCAGGCGCTTTACCTTGGGCTTTCACCGCTTGCTCTGCCATATGCACCCTGCGGAAAGTCACCCCTCCGCCACCTCTGTTCCAAGTTGCCCGGAAGATCGCCCCGCTGGCGCCGGATATAGCTTTGCATCCGCCATCGGAAAGGTTCAAGCCTGAACGGCAGCGCGTCTTCCGCAAGGCTCGTGCGCAAATGCAAGACGCGGGCGACCGATCTGGCCCCCCGCGTCATGGATGTTCAGATATGGCGTGGCCTTAGTCTGCGCTGGTTTCGCCCAGTTGCAGCCCAGCAGGCGCGTGCAATCCGCCGGTGGGCAACGCGCCTTCGGGCAGCGCAGCGCCCCGCATGGCCGCGTCAAACTTGCTGCGGTCCAGCGCCTTTTCCCAACGGCTGACCACCACGGTTGCCACGGCATTGCCGATGAAGTTGGTGATCGAGCGGCATTCCGACATGAACCGATCCACGCCCAGAATGATCGCCATCCCCGCCACTGGCACCGTCGGCACCACCGACAAGGTTGCCGCCAGCGTGATAAAGCCCGCGCCCGTCACCCCAGCCGCGCCCTTCGACGACAGCATCGCCACCGCCAGCAGCGTGATCTGATCGCCCAACGACAGGTCAATATTGGTCGCCTGAGCGATGAACAGCGCGGCCAGAGTCATGTAGATGTTCGTGCCATCAAGGTTGAACGAATAACCCGTCGGCACCACCAGACCCACCACGGGGCGGGCGCAACCTGCACGTTCCATCTTCTCCATCAGCGCAGGCAACGCCGATTCAGACGACGAGGTGCCCAACACCAGCAAAATCTCGGCTTTCAGATACGAGATCAGACGGAAGATCGAGAAGCCGTTCAGCGCGCAGACCGTGCCCAGCACCACGATGATGAACAGGGCCGAGGTCAGATAGAACGTGCCGACCAAGGCCGCGAGGTTGACGATAGAACCGATGCCATATTTGCCGATGGTGAAGGCAAAGGCGCCAAATGCGCCAATCGGGGCGGCTTTCATCAGAATGTCGACGATGCGGAACACCACGCGGCTGATGGTCTCGAACAGGTCAACCACCGGGCGGGCTTTCTCGCCGATCAGGATCACGCCGATGCCGAACAGGATGGCGATGAACAGCACTTGTAGGATGTTGCCATCGACAAAGGCCGAAACCATGGTGTCCGGGATGATGCCCAGCATGAAGCCGGTGATCGTCGTCTCATGCGCTTTCTCGCTGTAGCCCTGCACCGCCGAAGCATCGAGCGTCGCCGGGTCCACGTTCATGCCAGCGCCCGGTTGCACCACGTTGGCCACAATCAGGCCGACCACCAGCGCCAAGGTTGAGAACACGAAGAAATAGCCAAAGGCCTTGGCCGCAACCGACCCGACCCCGCGCAGGCTGGTCATGCCCGCCAATCCGGTGACGATGGTCAGGAAGATCACCGGGGCGATGATCATCTTCACCAGCTTGATAAAGCCGTCGCCAAGGGGCTTGAGCGACTCGCCGACGCTCGGCCAGAAATGCCCGATCAGCGCGCCCAAAATGATGGCGACGATGACTTGAAAGTAGAGTGTGCGGTAAAACGGGCGCGGCGTTTGCGCCGCCACGGCGGTGTTGATCTGCATTGTGGTCTCCTCCCAACATGCGGATGACGAATCTGTGACGTCAGGATGACAGGCGGCGTGGTCCATGCGTAGAAATGAGGCGACTGGCGGCAATGCATTGAAGTCATAGGTTTTTCCATATGAGGCAGGCCCAGATATGTGCGCTTTTCCACACATATGAATTCTGATAATGTGGAAAATGAAACATCATCTGAGTAAGGGCCACAGCATGACTCGCACGCTTTTGCGCCTTGGGTTTGGCGGGTTGGCCGTTGGCCTGCTGGTGTTGGCGTTTGTTCTGGCGCAGGCGGGGGCGCTGTCTCGGCTGGCTGAACAAGGTGCGGCGGCAGCGGGATCGCGGGTGCAAGCCTTGGAAAGTGTGCTGGCAACGCAGCGCGCGGTGGCGGCGATTTTATCGGATGACGGTCTGGTGAAAGACGCCTTGCGCAGCGGCAGCGCGGAGGCGCAGCAGGAGGTGTCGCGCAAGCTGGATCAGTTGCGGAGCGAAACCGCCAGCAATGTGATCTATCTGCTGGACACCAGCGGCACGGCAATTGCGGCGTCGAACTGGGACGAGCCGGTGTCTTTTGTCGGGTCGAGCTACAGCTTCCGGCGCTATTTCACCGATGCGATGGCGAAGGGCACGGCGCTGGAATTTGCGCTGGGCACCGTCAGCAAGCGCCCCGGTCTGTATCTGTCGCACGCGGTTTCGGTCGATGGCGCGGTGGCCGGGGTGGTGGTCGTCAAGATGGAGTTTGATGCGTTGGAGGCCAGTTGGGCCAGCGGGCAGGATCAGACGCGGGTGCAGGATGCGGGCGGAATTGTGCTGTTGTCCTCGACCCCGGCGGAGCGGTTTTTGCCGATGCCGCGGCTGCAGGACACGCTTAACACCGCCCGTGCCGTGCCGGGGGTGCCAGGTTGGGTGCTGACGCTCAGCTTGTCGCAGGCTCCGGCGCGGCAGGCGGGTGTGTTGGCGATGGCGGCGGCGTTGGGCGTGGAAACGCTGCTGGGCGCGCTGATCTGGTGGGCGGGGCGGGCACGGCGGCGGGCGGAAAGCCGGGCTGCGGCCGAGCGCCGCTATACCGCCGATCTGCAACGGGCGGTCGAGGATCGCACCCGCGATCTGACCGCCGAAATGGCCGAGCGCCGCAGTGCCGAGGCGCGGCTGGCGCGGATGCAGGCCGATCTGGTGCAGGCCAACAAGCTGGCGACCTTGGGCCAAGTCACTGCCGGATTGGCGCATGAGGTCAATCAGCCGCTCGCCACCATCCGGCTGCTGGCGGAGAACGCTTTGGCCTTGCAAGCCACAGCCCCCGCCGAGGTCAGCGGCAATCTGGGCAAGATCGTGCAGATGTCCGAACGCATTGGCCAGATCACCACGCATCTGCGCGGCTTTGCCCGCAAGGCGACCGGGCAGATCACTGCAGTCAGCGTGAAAGATGCGATTGACGCCTCGGTGATCCTGACCGCCTCGCGCAGCCGGGGTGCGGGGGCGCAGGTGGTGATCGAAGGCGCAGATCCGACGCTGCGGGTCAAGGCGGAAGCGGTGCGGCTGGAGCAGGTTTTGGTCAACCTGATCCAGAACGCGCAAGAGGCTTTGGCGGGCAGGCCCGATCCTGAAATCCGCATCTCGGTCACGGCGGAAGCGGGTGATGTGATGATCAGCGTGGCCGACAATGGCCCCGGCCTGCGCCCCGACATTGCCGCCCAGCTTTTCACGCCGTTTGCCACCAGCAAAGCCGATGGATTGGGGCTGGGTCTGGTGATCGCGCAAGAGATCATTCGCGATTTGGGTCACGCGTTGACCGCTGATCAGCCTAGCCCCGGTCAGGGTGCCACCTTTCGCTTCCGCTTGAGCCGCGCATGACGCCGCCCCTGGTCCGTCTGGTCGATGATGACACCGATCTGCTGGAGGCAACGACGCAATCGCTGCGCATCGCGGGGTTTCAGCCCGAGGCATTTTCTTCGGGTGCGGCGGCCTTACAGGGTTTGGATGCCGATTATCCCGGCGTGGTGCTTTCGGACATTCGGATGCCGGGGATGGACGGGTTTGAAGTGTTCCGCCGCATCCGCAGCATGGATGCGGAACTGCCGGTGATCCTGCTGACCGGGCATGGCGATGTGGCGATGGCGGTGGCGGCGATCCGTGAGGGCGCGTGGGATTTTCTGACCAAGCCGGTGGGGCTGGATGCCCTGACCGCAGCACTGCGCCGCGCGGCACAAGCGCGGGCCTTGGTGCTGGAAAACCGCGCACTGCGCGCCGACCGGCAGGTGCCTGTCGTGGCGGGGCAGCTTTTGGGCGACAGCGTGGCGATGGAGCATCTGCGCGAGACGGTGGCGCGGCTGGCCGAGGCTGGGGTGGATGCGCTGATCACCGGGCCGTCGGGGGCGGGTAAGACCCTGCTGGCACGCGCCATCCACCGCGAAGGCCCGCGCCATGCTCGTGCCTTTGTGCATGTGGCCTGCGATACCTTGGATGCGGCGCGGTTTGATCTGGATTTCTTCGGGGCCGAGGCGGGCCAGCCCGGTGCGCCGCGCCATGCCCGTCTGGTGGGGCGGCTGGAGAAAGCCCATCGCGGCACGTTGTTTCTGGACCGGATCGAGGCGCTGAGCCTGCCGCAACAGGCGCGTATCCTGCATGTGATCGAGGCGCGCGAGGTTTGGGCGGCGGGGGCGGCGGCGGCGCGGGGGCTGGATCTGCATGTGCTGGCGGCCTCGCAAGCCGATCTGGGCGCGATGGTGGCGGCGGGGGCGTTTCTGCCCGACCTGTATTATCGGCTGTCCGGGGTGACGCTGCATGTGCCCAGCCTGAAAGAGCGGCGGGGCGATATTGCCGGGCTGTTCCGACACTTCCTGCTGAGCGCCTGCGCGCGGCTGAACCTGAGCGTGCCGCAGATCACGCCCTTGGTGCAGGCGCGGCTGGCGACGCATGATTGGCCGGGGAATGCGCGGGAATTGATGCAGTTTGCGGAATCGGTGGCTTTGGGTTTGCCGGTGCTGGGCGAGGCTATGGGCGAGGATGCGCCGGGCTTGGCCGAGATGATGGCGCGGTATGAGGCCGGGATCATTCAGGAAGCGTTGCGGATGTCGGGCGGCAATGTCACCGCCGCGATGGCGCGGCTGCGGCTGCCGCGCAAGACGTTTTATGACAAGGTCAACCGGCTGGGGATCAGGCCAGAAGCGTTTCGCAAGCGCGAAGGCTGACGGCGCGGGGCTGTGGCACCTGCCGCGGCATGGCCCGCAATGGCCGCAAGGTTTTTCCCATCTGGGAATGACTTGTGTTTTTCAGCCGCTATCTCAGTGATTTCCACAATATGTTGTGGTTCGGAGGGTTTTTCGCGCGAATTGGGTGCGCGCAGCGCTGGCGTGGGCGGGGGTCAGCGGCCCAAACCGGCGGGGCTTTCGCGGCGGTCGCGCCACTGGCTGATCGGCAGCAAGGCGTTGGGCGCGTGGCGCATCAGCGCGTGCAGCGGGATCGGCGCGGGGGGGCTGGCGGGGATTGCCAAAGCCTCGGCCGGGGTGCCTGTGGCCCATTGCGCCAATTCGCGCCCCATGGCGGTGGTCATTGCGATGCCGCGCCCGTTGCAGGCGATGCCCGCGATCAGGTTCGGGGCGGGCGTGATCAGGCGCGGCAGGAAGTTGGGCATCACCGCCGCCATGCCGGACCATGCGTATTGCAGCGGTGGCAGATCGGATAGGCGCAGCATCTGCGCCATGCGGCGGTGGATGGTGCGCGGCACGCGGGTATCCGCGCCAAGGCTCAGAATGTGCATGCCCCCGGTGATCAGCCGGTTGGCGGCATCAAAGCGGAAGGTGAACAGATTGCGGCGGCTGTCGGACACGCATTCCCCACCGGGCAGCAGGCGCGTGCGGACGGATGGCGGCAGGGGTTCGGTGGCGATCTGGAACACTTTCAGCGGGAAGAAGCTGTGGGCCAAGCCGGGGATCAGGGTGTCGGCATAGGCGTTGGTGACGTTGACGACTCGGGCGGCGTGGATGGTGGCGGCTTCGGTGCGGGCCTGCCAGCCTGTGCCGCTGGGCGACAGGCTTGCGACGCGGGTGTTCTCAAAGAGTGTTGCGCCTGCGGTCTCGGCGGCGTGGGCAAGGCCACGGGCGTAGCTGACGGGGTTCAACACGCCGCCGGAATGGTCGATCCAGCCGCCAAGCCAGCCTGAGGCTCCGGTCAGCGTTTGCACGGCGGCGGCGGTCAGGAATTCAACCGGGCGGCCCTCGGCGGCCCACTGGCGGGTGCGGTCTTTGGCGCGGGCAAGGGCGGTTTCGGAGTGGGAGGGCTGTATCCAGCCAGAGCGCTGCGCATCGCACGAGATATCGTGGCGGGTGATCAGTTCGAACACCAGATCGGCGCTGGTGGCGGCCATCTGCACCAGTTGGTTGCCTTTGGTGTCGCCCAAGGTGGCGCGGATGCCATCAGGATCGACCTTGGCAAAGTTCGGCACCACGAAGCCTGCGTTGCGCCCGGTCGCCCCAAAGGCGATGTGGCTGGCCTCGACCAGCACCACGCGCAGGCCCGCCTCAGCCGCGTGCAGGGCGGTGGAGAGGCCTGCAAAACCGCCGCCGATGACCAGAAGATCGGTGCTGATCTCGCCCATCGCAGGCGGGCGCAGCGTTGTGGGGGCGGCGGTGGCGTGCCACAGGGTCGCCGGTTGCGCGATCATGCGCGGCGCTTTCCAGATTGGCTGCGCGGGCCGAAAAAGCCCTGCGGTCGCCACAGCAGGATCAGGCAGAGCATCACGCCGATGGCGACGATTTGCAGCGATGCGGCGCGGGCTTGCCAATCGGTCGGCACTACGGCGGCGCTGAACGCCCCTGCCCCGACCCAGATCGCCCAGACCACCACCGAGCCAAGGATCGCGCCACGGTTCGACCCCGATCCGCCGACCATCAGCATCGCCCAGACTTGGAAGGTCAGCGTCGGCAGATAGCCGTTGGGGGCGATGAAGCCGATGAAATGGGCTTGCACGGCTCCGGCAAGGCCCATGACGGCCCCCCCTGCGGCGAAGGCTTGGATGCGGTAGGATCGGGCGGATTTGCCGAGTGAGATTGCGGCGCGTTCGTCTTCTCGCAGCGCTTTCAGCACCCTGCCCCATGGGCTGCGGGAAAGGTGTTCGAGGGCAAGGTAGACGGCGAGGGTGACGGCGGCGATGACGCCAAGGTTGATGAAGTTGAACAAAGCCGGTTGGTCTTGCAGATGCGCGAAGGGGCGCGGGATGAAGGCGACGCCGAAGGGGCCGCCTGTCAGGGATTGGGCGTTGAGCGCCACCAGTTGCACGACGACGGCGACGCCGAAGGTGGTGATGGCGAGGTAGTCGGACTTCAGCCGCAGCGTGGCAAATCCGGTGAAGGCAGCGGCGGCGGCGGTGACGAGCGCTGCTGCCAGCCAGCCTGCGAGGATCGGCCAATCAAAGCCGCCGATGCGGTCGGCGGCCTCTGGGCTGGTGAGGATGCCCGAGGTATAGGCGCCGATGGCGACAAAGCCCGCGATTCCGACGTTGAACAGGCCGGTTTGCCCCCATTGCAGGTTCAGGCCCAGCGTGATCAGGGCGAAGATGAGGGCGCTTGAGGTGAAAAAGGCAGCGTAGCCCAACAGGTCGATCATCGTTCAGCCCTTCCAAACAGGCCCATCGGGCGGACGAGGAGTACTGCCATCAGGATGGCGAAGGCGATGGCGGCGCGCCATTCCGCGCCGATCAGTTGCACGGCGGCGGCCTCGGACAGGCCGATGATCAGGCCGCCCAGCACCGCGCCGGGGACGGAACCGATGCCACCGAGGATGGCGGCGGCGAACATCGGGAGCAGCAGATCAAGGCCCATCAGCGGGCGGATCTGCACGAGGATGCCAACCATGACTCCAGCAGCACAGGCAAGGGCCGCGCCGATGATCCATGTGGCGCGCACCACGCGGGTGGTGTCGATGCCGACGACGCGGGCAAGCGCGGGGTTCTGGCTGTAGGCGCGCATCTCGCGCCCGGTCTGGCTGCGCTGCATGAAGAGGTGCATGGCGGTGACAAGGATGATCGTGGTGGCCAGCATGACCATTTGGTCGGGGGTGATGCGGATGCCCGCGCCTACGGGAATGGCCATCTGGATGCCGCGCGAGAAATAGGTCGGGCTGGAGGTGAAGATGAACTCCAACAGGCTGCGCAGCGCCATCGACGCGCCGAAAGATGCCATCACCACGATGATCGACTGGCCCCGGTCGCGCAGGCGGGCGAACAGCAGCCAATCCAAGGCGAGGGCGAGGCAGGCGGTCAGCACCATGCCGATCAGGGTGGCGAGGATGAGGGGCCAGCCGAAGGAGAGTGCGCCGATCGGGGCGGTGGTGCCGACCAAGGCTCCGATAGCGGCGACGACGCTGAGGGTGCCGTAAGCGCCCCAAGCCATGAAATCGCCATGCGCGAAGTTGGAGAAGCGCAGGATCGAATAGGTCAGCGTGATGCCGATGGCCCCAAGGCCGATCAGGCTGCCCGAGATCAAACCGTCTGCGATAAATTGCAGGTTCATGCGTGCCTCCGCTGGCCAAGGTAAAGCTCTGCCACCACAGGATCATCCCACAGGGTTGCGGCGCGGCCTTCGTGGGCTTCGCGGCCTTCGACCAGCACATAGGCGCGGTCGCCGATGGCCAGCGCCGCGCGGGCGTTTTGTTCGACCAAGACGATGGTGAGGCCTGCCCGGCGGATTTCTGACAGGCGGGTAAACACCATCTCGACAAACTTCGGCGACAGGCCTGCCGAGGGTTCATCCAGCATCAGCACACGCGGATGCACGATCAGGGCGCGGCCCACCGCCAGCATTTGCCGCTGCCCGCCCGACAGGCTGCCAGCAGCGAGTTTGCGCTGGCGGGCGAGGTCGGGGAACATGGTGAAGGTTTCGTCAATGCGGCCCTGCACCTCGGATTTGGGCAGCACGCCACCCGCGACGCGCAGGTTTTCTTCGACCGTCATCAGGGGAAAGATGTTTTCGGTTTGCGGCACGAAGGCGAGGCCTTGGCGGACACGCAGATGGGCGGCGCCATAGGTGATGTCGCGGCCATCGAGCAGGACTTCGCCGCCCGTGATGGGGACCAATCCGGCGATGGCCTTGATAAAGCTGGATTTCCCGGCCCCGTTGGGGCCGAGGATGACGACGATTTCCTGCTCATCGGCGTGGATGGACGCACCTTTGACGATGGAAAGGCCGGGCTCATAGCCTGCGATCAGGCCTTTGACCTCAAGAATGCTCATGCCGGGGTGCCCCCAAGATAGGCCTCGATCACGCGGGGATCGCGGGCGACTTCTTGTGGCGTGCCTTCACACAGCAGTGACCCCGAGGCCATCACCAGCACGCGGTGACACAGGCGCGAGACCATGTCGATGTTGTGTTCGATCAGCACAAAGGTGACGCCAGAGGCGTTGATTTCGCGGATGCGGTCGATCAGCACCTCAAGCAGGGTTGGATTGACGCCGGCGGCGGGTTCATCCAGCAGCACCACCTTGGGGTCGGCCATCATCACGCGGGCGAGTTCCAGCAGCTTGCGCTGGCCACCCGACAACACGCGGGCGGGTTCATCGGCCAAGCGGCGCAGCGCCACGAGGTCGAGCAGGGCGAGGGCCTTGTCGCGGGCGGCGCGTTCTTCGGCGGCGATGCGGCGGGGGGCGGTGAAATTGGCCCAGAGGCGTTCGCCGGTCTGGTCTTGGCGGGCGAGCAGCATGTTGTCGATCAGCGAGAGTTCGGGAAACGGGCGCGGGATTTGAAAGGTGCGGCCCATGCCGCCCGCCAATCGGCGATGCGCCGGGGCGCGGGTGACATCCTGCCCCATCAGCCGGATTTCGCCGGAACTGGCCGCCACCGATCCGGCGAGCAGATCAAACATCGTGGTCTTGCCCGCGCCATTCGGGCCGATCAGGCCAAGGATCTCCCCAGAGGCGACAGCGAAGGACATGCCATCGACGGCCGCGATGCCGCCGAAGCGTTTGGATACGTTACGCGCTTCCAGAACTGTCATGTGCCCCCTGATGTTTGATCTGTGATCACACTTGATTTGATCACACTATGCGCGTCTAATTTGAACGAGCAAGATGATTCGTGAGGTTCGGATGGCGGTGGGGGAAAGCGGTTTGACGCTGGCGCCGGTGGGGCGGGAATCGGTGCAGGATCGGGTGTATTCCGAATTGCGCCGCGCTTTGATCTCTGGGCTGTTTGCGCCGGGGCAGGTGGTGACGATCCGGCAGTTGTCGGATGCGCTGATGACCTCGACCATGCCGGTGCGCGATGCTTTGGGGCGGCTGATCAGCGAGCGCGCGCTAGAGGCGTTGCCGAACCGCTCGATCCGGGTGCCGCCGATGACGCTGGAGCGGATTGATGATCTGCTCCGCACGCGGGTGCTGATTGAGGGCGAGGCGATTGCGCTGGCCGCCCCCCGGATGACGCCTGCGGTGATTGCGACCCTGCGCGGGTATATGGAACAGTGGCAGGTGCTGCGGCTGGATGGTGATCCCGCAACGGTCGAGCAGGAAGCGGCCTTGAATCAGGCGTTTCACTTTGAGATTTACAATGCCTGCGGATCGCCCGTGCTGATCCCGATGATCGAAAGCCTGTGGCTGCAATCGGGGCCTTGCACGCGGGCGGCGATTTTCGCGTTTTCCGAGGCTGGGGAAAGCGATAGCGCGCATTTCCATCACAATATGGTCGAGGCTTTGGCCAAGGGCGATGCGACAGCCGCGCGTGCCGCGTTGATTGCCGATATCAGCCGCCCCTTTGCATTTTTGCGCAAGAAACTTCTGTCGAAAGAGATCGCCGCATGAAAATTCGTATCACGCACGCCGCATCAGGCATGGATGTTCTGGCCCCGATGCTGCCGGAAAAGGCCCCTGCCAATGCCGCGTTCTTGTGGCGCTATCTGGAGACCCCGCGGGTGGTGCCGGGGATACATGCGATGTGGACGGGGCCGGAGATTTCCTGCCCGATCCCTGCGGCGCATCTGGGCGAGGAACCCGCCCTGCCCCCCGAGAATGCGACGCTGCATCCGCAGCCGGGCGATATTGTGCTGGCCTATGTGCCGGCGCGGATGTGGGGCGGCAATCCTGATCCGATCTTTGACATCGGGCTGTTTTACGGCCCCGGCGCGCGGATGCTGTTTCCGATCGGCTGGCTGGCGGGGTCTGTGGTGGCACAGGTACGCCCCGAGGATCGCGCGGCTTTGGCCGAGGCTTGCGGCAAGATCCGGCGCGCGGGGGCCTGCGAAATCACCTTTGAGAGGGCCGTATGATGGATGAGTTCGAGCTTTACGATCTGCGGGTGGAACTCGTGGCACCTGAGGGGGCGAAGATTTACTGCGGCAAGGTTGGCGATTGGTTTGAGCTGCGCGGTGAGCAGTTGCACCTGCCGCCGGGGCAAAGTTTCTCGATCTATTCGCTGTCGTCGATCCTGCCCTTGCTGCCTGCCAAGCAGCGGGTAACGCATCCGCATGACTGGATGACCTCGGATGCCGAGGTGGCCTGCCCCGATCCGCATTGCCCGTCGCGGCTGCGCATCACGCGGTTGGGCAAACGCACCTTCTCACATGCCGATACCACCGCCGTTCCCTTGCCGAAGGAGTCTGCCGAATGAGTGTTCCCACGTTGGAATTACGCCCCGGTTACAGCACGTCGCGGGTGATCCGGGGCGGCTGGCAGTTGGCGGGCGGGCATGGCCCGGTGGACGGCGCGCAGCAGGTGGAGGACATGATCGCCTTTGCCGATGCCGGGATCACCAGTTTCGACTGCGCCGATATTTACACCGGGGTAGAGGAGTTGATCGGGGCTTTCCGCACGGCTTACGGCAACCTGCGCGGGGCGGAAGCGCTGGCGCGGATCAAGGTGCATACCAAGCTGGTGCCGGATTTGGCGGCGCTTGAAGTGGTGGACCGCGCCAGCATCCGGCGCAGCGTGGAAACCTCGCTGTCGCGGCTGCGGATGGATCGGCTGGATCTGGTGCAGTTCCATTGGTGGGATTACGCGGTGCCGCGCTATCTTGAGGCCGTGGGCTGGCTGAATGAGATGCGGGCCGAGGGCAAGGTTGATCAGATCGGTGGGACCAATTTCGATACCGCGCGGACGGTGGAGATTATTGAGTCCGGCGTGCCGCTGCTGTCGATGCAGGTGCAATACAGCCTGATCGACACGCGGGCCGAGCGGCTGCTGGCGCAGGCTGCGGCGGAACATGGCATGTGGATTTTCTGCTATGGCACGGTGGCGGGGGGGTTCCTGGGCGACCGCTGGCTGGGCGTGGCCGAGCCAGAGCATCCGCTGGAGAACCGCTCGCTGACAAAATACAAGCTGATCATCGACGATTTCGGCGGCTGGGATCTGTTCCAAGCCTTGCTGCGCTGCCTGCGCGGCATTGCGGATCGGCATGACACCGATATTGCCACCGTCGCCAGTGCCGCGATGCTGGAACGCCCGCGCGTCGCGGCGGTGATCGTCGGCGCGCGCAACCGCAGCCATCTGGCGCAGAACCTGAAGGTGGCGGGCCTCGCTTTGACGGCGCAAGACCGTGCGGAAATCGCGGCGGTGTTGGCGCAGGGCCATGTGCCCGAGGGCGATACTTATACTTTGGAGCGAGACCGCAACGGGCGGCACGGCCAGATCATCAAATACAACCTGAATAAGGCGTCTTGAACGCCAGCGCGCGGATCAGCCTGCCCTCGCGCGCATAACAAAAGGCTTATACCAACAGATGAGGACAACATGAAAAAGCTACTTCTGGCCAGCGTCGCCGCCCTGCTGCCGATGGGCGCGCAGGCTTGCGACATCACCGTCGGTCTGGTGCTGGAACTTACCGGAGAGGCGGGCGCATATGGCCAAGCCGGGGCGAAATCGGTCGAGATGGCTTTCCGCGATCTGAACGATGCGGGCGGTGTGGCGGGCTGCACGCTGAAAACCGACACCCGTGACAGCCAGACTCAGGCGAATTTGGCGGTAGATGCGGCCACGCAACTGGTGCAGGTCGCCAAGGTGCCCGCAATCATCGGCGGCATTATCAGCCCGATGTCGATCCCGATCCTGACGTCGGTGACTGGCCCGGCCAAGGTGCTGCAAGTCTCGCCCGCGTCATCCTCGCCGACGCTGACCGAGCTTGGCCGTGATGGCAAAACCAATGGCGTGTTCTTCCGCACCATCACCTCGGACGCGCTGCAAGGGGTGGCTGCGGCGCAGTTCGCGATCAATCAGGGCATGAAGAAGATCGTGATCATCCACCAGAACAACGACTTCGGCGTCAATCTGGCCAAGGAATTCACCGCGCCCTACACCGCTTTGGGTGGCACGGTGGTGTCGGTCACGCCTTATAACGCCAAGCAATCCAGCTATGCCGCCGAAGTCACCGCCGCGATGGCCGGGGAGCCGGATGCGTTGTATCTGATTTCCGACCCGGTGGATGGTGCGACCATTGCCCGGACGTGGATCAGCCAAGGCGGCGTGCAGAAGTTCCTGCTGAATGACGGCATGAACTCGGACGATTTCATCTCGGCAGTGGGCGCGGAATATCTGGGCGGGGCTTATGGCACCTCGTCAGGCAGCGTGGCCTCGGCCTCGACCGAGTATTTCAACGCCAATTACAATGCCTTCTCGGGGCTGGACCCGGCGGCCCCTGCCGCTGACCGTTCTTATGATGCGGGCGCGCTGGTGGGCCTGGCGATTGCGATTGCAGGCGGGCCGGATGCGGCGAAACTGCCCGAGGCTTTGCGCAAGGCGGTCGATCCGGCGGGTGAGGTCATTCATGCTGGCAAGGAGGAATTCACCAAGGCGCTGGCGCTGATCAAGGAAGGCAAACCGATCCGCTATGAAGGCGTGATCGGCCCGGTGAATTTCGACCAGTATGGAGATATTTCCGGCCCGTTCCGGCTGTGGCAGATCGTCGATGGCAAAGTCACCACCGTGGGCGAGATGACCACGGCGGATGTCGATGCGATCAAGGCCAAGGTGAAGTAATCAGGCCGGATTTGCGCGTGAGCGGCCCGCTTTGGCGGGCCGTTTTCATTTTGCCGCCCGCCCTTGGTTGCATCGCAATGCAATATTCTGGATACATCTTCTATCGTGTCAATTTTTTCAAAGGTTATCCCCGTGCTCTCGACCCTTGACCGTCTGATCCCCACCACCGCCCTGCGCCAGCTTGGCCCCGCCGACAGCCCGCGCGTGACCAATATGGAGCTGTTTTTCGATCTGGTTTATGTGTTCTCGATCATCCAGCTTTCGCATTTCCTGCTGGCGCATGAAAGCTGGCTGGGCGCGCTGGAGGCGGTGACTTTGTTCGCCGCCGTCTGGTGGGCGTGGAATTACACGGCTTGGGCGACGAACTGGCTGAACCCTGATCATGCCAGCGGGCGGATGCTGATGGCGGTGCTGATGGGCTGTGCGCTGCTGATGGCGGTGGCGATGCCCGAGGCTTATGGCAGTCGGGCGGGGCTGTTCGTGGGGGCTTATGTGGCGATGGCGCTGATCCGCGCGGGCTATATGGCGCTGGTGTTCCGCGGGCAAAGGATGGGGCAGAACTATGCCCAGCTTTGCGCATGGAGCGCGATTTCCGGGGCGTTCTGGATTGCGGGGGCTTTGCTGCCCGAACAGCGGGTCTGGCTGTGGATCGTGGCGGTGCTGCTGGATTACGCGGCACCCTATCTGGGCTTTTGGCTGCCGAACCTGGGTGCGACGCCGATGCAAAGCTGGCCGCTGCGGGGCTTGCATTTGCTGGAGCGCAATCAGCAGGTGTTCATCATCGCGCTGGGGGAATCGGTGCTGTTGCTGGGCGGTTTGCTGGTGGAACATCCGCTGCATGCCGATGTGATGGCGGCGGCGGGCTTGGGGTTTTTGCTGATCCTCAGCCTGTGGTGGATTTACTTCGTGCATCTGTCCGAGGCCGGTGAGCATGGCTTTGCCCATTCTGCCGATCATACCCGGATGGCGCGAGCGGGGTTGGCTTATGCGCATGGCGTGATGGTGTGTGGGGCGATTGTGGTGGCGGTGGCGATCGAGATGATCGTGGCGCATCCGCTTGAAGCGGTTCATACCCCGGTGGCGCTGATCGCGGCGGCGGGGCCTGCGATCTTTCTGGCAGGCTCGGCGCTGTTTCACCGGGTGATGGCGCAGAAACTGCCGCTGGCCTATCTGGGGGCTGTGCTGGCGCTGGTGGTCTGGGCTGGCCTGTGCCTGACGCTGCATCTGAACGGCTTGTGGCTGGCTGCGGGCGTGCTGGCGGTGATGCTGGCGCTGGCAGGACTGGGGCACAAGGGCGCGCATCACGCGGGCTAGGCTGTGCGACTTGCACGCGTTTGGGAGCATCCAAGTTCGGGCGGAAACAGGAAACGCATCGCGTTTCCCCGCCCGCGTGCGCGGCCTCACCCTGTAGTCGGCTCAGCAAGAAACCCCTGAAGCCAGTGCCCGACCCGGCGGGCGAGAAGCGCCCGCCAGCGGCGGGTCGGGCGCTGGCCGGGCCTTTGGGGCCCGGCGGTCTCAGCGGTATCTGCGCCGCATGGCGAAGGCGATGGCCTTCGCCAGATTGTTCAGGGTGAATGCAGAGCCAACACTCGCCGCGCTTCGCGCTTTTCCCCGCCCTGCGGTTCTGCCAAAATGCCCACGGGGCGCGAAGGAGACCCATATCGGTGAGTTCCGCAAGATTGCCCCCTGCCCCGGCCTCTATCCGCGCGCGGTTCGCCGCGCTGCGCAACATCGGCCCGTTTCTGGCGTTGGTCTGGCAGGCCAGCCCTGCGCTGATGCTGATTTCGATGCTGCTGCGGCTGGTGCGCGCGGTGCTGCCGGTGGCGGCCTTGTGGATCGGCAAGCTGATCATCGACGAGGTGGTGCGGCTGTCTGCCCTGCCCGGCCACCCCACCGACCTTTCGGGCTGGTGGAACAGCCATGCCTTGGGCGCGCTGACGGCTTATGTTCTGGCCGAATTTGCGCTGGCGATCCTGTCGGATGTGCTGGGCCGGGTGGTGGGGCTGGTCGATAGCCTGCTGTCGGACCGCCTGACAATGTCGTCCTCGATCCGGCTGATGGAACATGCGGCGACGCTGGATCTGGAAGATTTCGAGGACGCCGGTTTTCAGGACAAGCTGGAGCGTGCGCGCCGTCAGGCCAGTGGCCGGATGACGCTGATGGGCCTGTTGTTCACCCAGATGCAGAACCTTGTCACCGTCGCCACCTTTGCTGCGGGGTTGGTGATCTTCAATCCCTGGCTGATCCTGCTGCTGGCGCTTGCGCTGATCCCGGCTTTCATCGGTGAGGCGCATTTCAACGCCCAGACCTATGCGCTGGACTTTGGCCGCACGCCCGAGCGGCGCGAGTTGGATTATGTCCGCCAGACCGCCGCCAGCGTGGAATCTGCGAAAGAGGTCAAGATCTTTGGACTGAACGGTTTTCTGACCGAGCGCTACCGCGACCTGTCGGAAAGCTTTTACACCGCCAGCCGCAAGATCGCACAGGCGCGGGCGATCTGGGGCGGCGTGCTGACGGCGCTGGGCACGCTGGGCTATTACGCGGCCTATGCTTGGATCATCGCGGGCACGCTGGCGGGGCAGTTAAGTCTGGGCGACCTGACGTTTCTGTCAGGGTCTTTCCTGCGGCTGCGCGGGCTGCTGGAGGGCTTGCTGACCTCGTTCTCCTCCACCGCGGCGCAGGCGTTGTATCTGGACGATCTGTTCAGCTTTTTTGAGGTGCAGCCGGAAATCCTGTCGCCGCCCGATGCGCTGCCGATGCCTGCGCCGATCCGTCAGGGGTTTGTGTTTGAAAACGTCGGCTTTCGCTATCCGGGGGCCGAGCGTTGGGCGGTGCGCGGGCTGAATTTCACGCTGTACGCGGGCGAGACCTTGGCGCTGGTGGGCGAAAACGGTGCGGGAAAAACCACCCTGGTCAAGCTGCTGGCGCGGCTTTACGACCCGGATGAGGGGCGCATCCTGCTGGATGGGCAAGACCTGCGAAACTATGATCTGGACGGTTTGCGCGGCGCAATGGGCGTGATCTTTCAGGATTTCATGCGCTATAACCTGTCTGCCGCCGACAATATCGCGGTGGGCCGTATCGCCGAACGCGACAACCGCCCGCGCATCATCGACGCCGCCCGCCGCAGTCTGGCCGATCAGGTGATCGAACGGCTGCCGGAAGGCTATGATCAGATGATCGGCAAGCGTTTTCGCAATGGGGTCGAATTGTCGGGGGGCGAGTGGCAAAAGCTGGCCATCGCGCGCGCCTATATGCGCGGGGCCGAGGTGCTTATTCTGGATGAACCCACGGCGGCCTTGGATGCACGCTCGGAATTCGAGGTGTTTCAGCGGTTCAAGGAACTCAGTGCGGGCAAAACCGCCGTGCTGATCTCGCACAGGTTCAGTTCGGTGCGGATGGCGGACCGGATTCTGGTGCTGGCCGATGGCCGGGTTGAGGCCGCGGGCACGCATGAGGAATTGCTGGCGCAATCGGGGCGTTATGCCGAATTGTTCGAGTTGCAGGCGGCGGGCTATCGCTAAGGCTTTGGCTGGATTGGCGGCGCGAGATCGGTGATAACAGGGCAAATGCCCCAGCCGGAGTCTGCGATGTCTGCCAATCTGTTCGATATTCTGGAACACGCGATCACCGACCCCGATGCGACAGCGATTGAAACCCCAGACGGCGCGCGCCTTGGCTATGGCGATCTGGTGGCGCGGACGGGGCAGATGGCCAATGCCTTGCAGGGCTTTGGCGTGAAACCCGGCGACCGGGTGGCGGTGCAGGTGGAGAAATCGCTGGCGGCGGTGATCCTGTATCTGGCGACGGTGCGTGCGGGGGCGGTGTTCTTGCCGCTGAATACGGGCTATACGGCGGCAGAAATGGCCTATTTCATCGGCGATGCAGAACCCGCGCTGTGCGTCTGCGATCCGGGTGCGCTGGCGGCGATCTCGCCACTGGCCGAAGCCGCAGGCGCGCGGGTGGCCACGCTGGATGCAAACGGCAATGGCAGCCTGAGCGATGCCGCAACCGCTGCACCCACCAGCTTCGCCACCTGCCCGCGAAAGCCCGATGATCTGGCGGCGCTGCTGTATACCTCGGGCACCACCGGGCGATCCAAGGGGGCGATGCTGAGCCATGACAATCTGGTGTCCAACGCTTTGGCGCTGCGCGAGGCATGGCACTACACACCCCGCGATGTCCTGATCCATGCGCTGCCGATCTTTCACACCCACGGGCTGTTCGTTGCCACCAACATCACGCTGTTTTCGGGGGCGGCGATGATCCTGCTGCCGAAGTTCGATGTGGGCCAGATTCTCCGGGTGATGCCGCGCGCCACGGTGTTGATGGGGGTGCCGACATTCTACACGCGGCTTTTGCAGGATGATCGGCTGACGGCGCAGGCGACGGCGCATATGCGGCTGTTCGTGTCAGGCTCTGCCCCGCTTTTGGCCGAGACGCACCGCGACTGGCAGGCGCGCACCGGCCATGCGATCTTGGAACGCTACGGCATGACGGAAACCAACATGAACACCTCAAACCCCTATGACGGCGCGCGGGTGGCGGGCACGGTGGGGTTGCCGCTGCCGGGGACGGAGGTGATCGTGACTGATCCTGAGACGGGTGCGGCCCTGCCGCAGGGTGAGATCGGCATGATCGAAGTGCGCGGGGCGAATGTGTTCAAAGGCTATTGGCGGATGCCCGAGAAAACCGCAGCCGAGTTGCGCTCCACTGGGTTTTTCATCACGGGTGACTTGGGGCGGATCGACGAGAACGGCTATGTCCACATCGTCGGGCGCGGCAAGGATCTGATCATCACCGGCGGCTATAACGTCTATCCCAAAGAGGTCGAGGCCGAGATTGACGAGATCCCCGGCGTGCTGGAGTCTGCTGTGATCGGCATTGCGCACAAGGATTTTGGCGAGGCGGTGACGGCGATTGTCGTCCTCACGGCTGCGCCCGCGCTGACCGAGGCCGCGATCATCAGTGCGATTGAAGGCCGCTTGGCGCGGTTCAAGCTGCCCAAACGGGTGATCTTTGTGGCCGAGTTGCCGCGCAACACGATGGGCAAGGTGCAAAAGAACCTGCTGCGCGATCAGTTTGCCGGGCTTTATCAGGGCTAAGCCGCGGTCTAGATCGGCTCTGCCACCACAGGCGGGGCGCTGGCAAGGATTGCATCCAGCAGACCCGGAAAGCGGTGATCCAGATCATCGCGCCGCAGGCTTAACCTGCGGCCACGGCCCTTTGGCTCATTCCGGATCACGCCTGCCTCGCGCAGCACGCGCATCAGATGCGATTTGGTCGATTTGGCGATGGAGGGGTCTTGCAACTGGCAGCGCGCCATATCGACCGGGCCTGCCACCAGTTGCGCGACAATCGCCAGCCGTGCCGGGTCACTCAGTGCAAACAGCACCTGCGCCAGCACGAGCTCTTCGCGGGCGGGATGCGGCAGATCGCCGATGGGAAAGGGAATATCCTGGCTCATGGTTCGAATATAGTTGAACCATCCAGGCGGGGATAGTAGGAAACGGTTCGAAAATAGTCGAACCTTAACCACGCGAGTCCCAGATGCCGCTTGAAATCCCCTATACCGCACGGCACCGCGCGGGCTTTGGCATCGTGCTGGCGGGGCTTTTGCTGATGATGGCCAGTGCCTCGGCCCCTTCGCCGTTTTATCCGGTGCTGCAACATGACATCGGCTTTTCCGACCCCGCGCTGACCGGGATTTTCGCGGTTTACACGGTGTTTCTGCTGGCGACGCTGCTGACGGCGGGGTCGTGTTCCGATCATCTGGGGCGGCGTCCGGTGCTATCGGTGGGGTTTGCGGGGTTGGCGCTGTCGCTGCTGATCTTTGCTCAGGCGACCACGGTCGAGGGCCTGCTGATCGCGCGTGCTCTGCAGGGCATCGCCTGCGCGCTGCTGCTGTCCACCCTGTCGGCCACGATTGTCGATCTTGAGCCGCCCAGCCGGCCCGGTGGTGCCGCCATCGCAAATTCGGTGATCCCGCTGATCGGGCTGGCCTTGGGCGCGCTTGCGGCGGGTTATGTCATGGGCGTGACCAGTGCTGCGAAGCTGGATGTGTTCGGCAGCCTGATCGGGTTGTGTCTGGTGCTGGCGATTGCGGTCTGGGGCCTGCCCGAAACCTCGCCCCGGCATGAGGGGCTGTTGCAGGCATTGCGCCCCCGCTTGGGCCTGCCGCCACGCGCCCGTGCGGCGTTCTGGCGGGCGGCCCCGGCGATCATCGCGGGTTGGGCCACGGGCGGGCTTTATCTGTCGCTGGGCGCGCCGATTGTGGCGCGGATTTTCGGGCTGCACAGCACCTTGATGCAGGCGTTTGTGGTGACGTTGCTGTCGGGCATGGGGGCGCTGGCCTGCTATCTGGCCCGCCACCGCAGCCCGCGCCAGATCACTTTGGGCGGCACGGCGGCCTTGGCGATGGGCACGGCGCTGACGCTGATCGGCATGGCCTTGCCGTCGCTGCCCTTGTATCTGGTGGCGCTGGGTATCGCGGGCATGGGCTTTGGCACCTGCTTTTATGGCGCGTTGCGCACGCTGATCCCACTGAGTTCGCCCGATGAACGCGGCGAGTTCTTTGCGGCGATCCTGACGCTCAGCTACACCGCCTTCGGCGCGCCCACCCTGATTGCGGGGATGCTTTTGCCGCATCTGGGGCTGACCAGCACGGCGGTGGGTTATGGGGTGATGATCGTGATTCTAGCTTCGGTCGCGGGGCTTTTGCGCAAGTTCACCAGAACCGACTAAGCCCGCCCCTGCCCGCGATCTTTACGCGGCCTTTACGCGAAGCACCTGCCTTCGCCATATCCCCCTCACGCAGGGACAGGGCAATTTGACCCGGTAAATACCGGAGCAAAACCATGTCCGACCTTGTCTATCTTGCGCTGACCTTCGCGGCCTTTGGCGGCGTCGCGGCCTTGATCCGCATTCTCGACCGTCTGTGAGGAAATCATGTTCGATCTGATCCTTGGCCTTGCCGTTGCGGTGGGGCTGTTCGTCTATCTTGCGGTGGCGCTGATCGCCCCGCAGCGTTTCTAGGGGGCGGCGATGACTTTTGTTTCCTATGCCCTCTACTTCGCCACCCTGACAGCGCTTGGCCTTGGCCTTGCGGTCTGGATGCGCGCGGTGTTTGAGGCCCGCATCCCGGCATTGGCCGCCATCGACCGCGTTGTGCTGCGCAGTGCAGGCGTTGATCCTGACCGGCAGATGGGCTGGACCGCTTACGCGATGGCGGTGCTGGTGTTCAACTTGGCCGGGTTCGTGCTGCTCTACGCGCTGCTGCGCCTGCAAGGCTATCTGCCGCTGAATCCCGATGGCATTGGCGCGATGTCGCCTGACCTTGCCTTCAACACCGCGATCAGCTTTGTCACCAACACCAACTGGCAGGCCTATTCCGGCGAGGCGCAACTAAGCTACCTGAGCCAGATGGCCGGGCTGACGGTGCAGAACTTTGTCTCGGCCGCGAGCGGCATGGCGGTGGGCGTCGCGGTGATCCGTGGCTTTACCGGCGCGAAGGACAGCGGGCTTGGCAACTTCTGGGCCGATATGACCCGCGCGACGCTGTGGATTTTGCTGCCGCTGTCGATCGTGCTGGCGCTGTTTCTGGCGCAGCAAGGTGTGCCGCAAACCCTGCTGGGGGCGGTTCACACGACGGGGGTTGAGGGCGCGCAGCAGATCATCCCGCGCGGCCCTGCGGCGGCGCAAATCGCCATCAAGCAACTGGGCACCAACGGCGGCGGCTTTTTCGGCGTGAACTCGGCGCATCCGTTTGAAAACCCGACAGTTGCTTCGGACTTGGCGCAGTGTCTGTCAATCCTGCTGATCCCAGTGGCGTTCTGCTTTCTGTTCGGCGCGATGGCGCGTGACCGTCGCCAAGGCTGGGCGATCTTTGCGACCATGGGCATTCTGCTGCTGGCAGGGCTTGCGGTGGTGCATTTCTACGAGGCCGCAGGCAACCCGAGCCTTGGGCTGGGCGCGAATATGGAAGGCAAGGAAGCCCGGTTTGGCGCGATGCTGTCGTCGCTGTGGGCGGCCTCGACCACCGCCGCATCTAATGGGTCGGTCAACGCGATGCATGACAGCTTCATGCCGCTGTCGGGCATGGTGCTGATGGTGTTCATGCAGATTGGCGAGGTGATCTTTGGCGGCGTGGGATCTGGCCTTTATGGCATGCTGCTCTATTGCATCATCGCGGTGTTTCTGGCCGGGCTGATGGTGGGCCGCACGCCCGAATACCTTGGCCGCAAGATCGAAGCGCGCGAGGTGACGCTGGCCGTCGTGGCGTTCCTGTCGATGCCGGTGGGGATTCTGGTGGTGGGCGCGCTGGCGGTGACGATGCCCAGCGCCGTGGCCGCGATCCAAGATCCCGGCCCGCATGGCTTTAGCGAAGTGCTCTATGCCTATTCCAGCGCCACCGGCAACAACGGCTCGGCGTTCGGTGGCTTTGGGGCCGCCCTGCCCTGGCACACCACGGCGATTGGTCTGGTGATGATCTTGGGGCGCTATGCGATGATCGTGCCGCTGCTGGCGATTGCAGGCTCGCTCAGCCGTAAGACCCGCGCCGAGGCCACCGCAGGCACCTTCCCCACGCATGGGCCGCTGTTTGTGACCCTGCTGATCCTGACCGTGCTGATCCTGGGCGCGCTGACCTTCTTTCCGGTGCTGGCCCTGGGGCCGATTGCGGAAGAAACCGCGCGCGCTGTAGGCCAAAGCTTTTAAGGACTTGAAATCATGTCAAACTCTATCCCAACCGCGTCCTTGCGCGATCTGGCCCCGCAGGCCCTGCGGCAGACCTTTGTCAAGCTGAACCCGCGCGGCCTTGCCCGCAATCCGGTGATCTTCACCACTGCCATCGTGGCGGTGATGACCACCATCCTGTCGCTGCGCGATATTGCCAGCGGCACCACCGGCGGCTGGCAAGCGCTGCATATCTCGCTTTGGCTGTGGCTATGCGTGCTGTTTGCCAACTTTGCCGAGGCTTTGGCCGAGGGCCGTGGCAAGGCGCGCGCCGATACGCTGCGCGCCACCAAGACCTCGGGCTATGTCAAACGTCTGGAGGGGCCGCAAAGTGCCTTCGATGTGGCGCTGCTGACGCCGATTGACGAATTGCGCGCGGGCCAGTTCGTGCTGGTCGAGGCGGGCGACATCATTCCCACCGATGCCGAGGCCGTGCGCGGTGTGGCATCGGTGAACGAAAGTGCCATCACGGGCGAAAGTGCGCCCGTGATCCGCGAGGCGGGCGGGGATCGGTCGTCCGTCACCGGCGGCACCACCATCGTGTCGGATTGGCTGGTGCTGCGCATCACCGCCGAGCCCGGCAAAAGCTTTCTCGACCGCATGATTGCCATGGTCGAAGGCGCCGAGCGGCAAAAGACCCCGAATGAAATCGCGTTGAACATCCTGCTGGCGGGGTTGACGCTGATCTTCCTGTTTGTCGTTGTCACCCTGCCCGCTTTTGCCAATTTCGCGGGCCTGAGCATCCCTGTCGTGGTGTTGGGTGCGCTGTTTGTCACGCTGATCCCCACCACCATCGGTGGCCTCTTGTCGGCAATCGGCATCGCCGGGATGGACCGTTTGGTGAAGTTCAACGTCATCGCCAAATCGGGCCGCGCGGTGGAAGCCGCAGGCGATGTCGACACGCTGCTGCTGGACAAGACCGGGACGATCACCTTCGGCAACCGTATGGCGGATGCGCTGATCCCCGCCCCCGGCGTGGATATGGCCGCATTGGCCGAGGCCGCCTATCTGGCCTCGCTTGCCGACGAGACGCCCGAGGGCCGCTCGATTGTCGAGAAAGCCCGCAGCCTGCTGGGCCGCGACCTTGCCCTGCCCGCGGATGCGGCGGCGGTGGAGTTCACCGCGCAAACCCGGCTGTCGGGGTTGGATCTGGCCGATGGCACCAGCTTGCGCAAGGGGGCGATTGATGCGGTGGTGCGGCTGACCGGGCAAAGCCCTGCCGCAGCGCTGGCGCAGGATATTGATGCGATTGCACGATCAGGCGGCACGCCGCTGCTGGTGGCCAAGGGTATGAATATTCTGGGTGCGGTGCATCTGAAAGACGTGGTGAAACCCGGCGTGCGCGAACGCTTTGCCGAGTTGCGCGCCATGGGCATCCGCACGGTGATGATCACCGGCGACAATCCCTTGACCGCTGCTGCGATTGCCGCCGAGGCCGGTGTGGATGATTTCCTTGCCGAAGCCACGCCCGAGATGAAGCTGGACCTGATCCGGCGTGAACAATCGGGGGGTCGTCTGGTCGCGATGTGCGGCGACGGTTCCAACGACGCGCCTGCTTTGGCGCAGGCCGATGTGGGCGTGGCGATGAACGCAGGCACCCCTGCCGCGAAAGAGGCGGCCAACCTGATCGACTTGGATAGCGATCCGACCAAGCTGATCGAGATCGTCATGGTCGGCAAAGAGCTGTTGATCTCGCGCGGATCACTGACCACGTTTTCCATCGCCAACGACGTGGCGAAATACTTCGCCATCCTGCCCGCGCTGTTTGTCGGGGCCTATCCTGGCCTTGGCGTGCTGAACATCATGGGGCTGGCCTCGCCGAATTCGGCGATCCTGTCGGCGGTGATCTTCAACGCGCTGATCCTGATTGCGCTGGTGCCGCTGGCCCTGCGCGGGGTGAAATACCGCCCCTCAAGCGCCGCCGTGCTGCTGCGGCGCAACCTGCTGATCTATGGCTTGGGTGGTCTGATCGTGCCGTTCTTTGGCATCAAGGCCATCGACCTTGCCCTTGTCGCGCTGCATCTGGCCTAAGGAATCCATCATGTTGACCCATCTTCGCCCCGCCATCACCCTGACACTGGGCTTTACCGTGCTGACCGGCCTCGCCTATCCCTTGGCGATCACCGGGGCGGCGCAAGCGCTGTTTCCCGCACAGGCAAATGGCAGCTTTGTCGAGAAAGACGGCGCGGTTGTCGGCTCTGCGCTGATCGCGCAAGCCTTCACCGGGGCGGGCTATCTGCACCCGCGCCCCTCGGCGTCAGACTACGGCGCAACACCTTCGGGCGCGTCGAACCTTGGCCCCACCAATGCCGCGCTGATCGCCAGCGTGGCCGAGCGCCGCGCGGCTTATCGGGCCGAGAATGGGGTTGATGCCCCGATTGACGCGGTGACGGCATCGGCTTCGGGCCTTGATCCTGACATCAGCCCGGAAAATGCCGCCGCCCAAGCCGCGCGCATTGCCACCGCGCGCAACGCCGATCCTGCTGCCGTGCAGGCGCTGATCGCCCAGCACACCCAAGCCCCGCTGCTGGGGCTGTATGGCGATCCGGTGGTGAATGTGCTGCAATCCAACCTCGCGCTGGATGCAAGCTTTCCGCTGCCGAAATGATCCGCTCAGCGCATCAGATCAGCCTCGCTCCAACCAAGGGCGGCCATGTCCGCCGCCCTTGCGCCCGCATCGTCGCCGACGATGAACTCGTCCAACTGCGGCGGCGCGATGGGGGTCGAGGACAGCATCGCATGCACTTGGCCGCGGTGGTGAGTCTGGTGCTGAAACAGATGCGACAGCAGATCGTCGGCGCGGTCGTGTTGGCTGCGCGTGCCGCGATCGACGCGGACAACGCGGGCCAGATCCTCGGGCTGCAACCGATCCACCAGCGCCAGCAACCGCGCGTCACTGTTGGCTTGCGCCTGCACCAAAGCCGCAAGCGTCAGCAATCCGCGTGCCTCGTCCAGTGCTGCGGTGTCCAACGCGTTGCCTTCCAAGGCGTTGATATAAAATCGATCCACCAGCAGAATATGGTTCAACGTCGCACGGATCGAGGGGAAAAAACTTGCGCGGGGCGCTGCGTAATCCGCAGCGGAAAGCCCCGCGCAGGCGCCGTGCAAGCGGTGGTTGGCAAGCCGGTTCATTTG
Organism: Cypionkella sinensis; assembly: GCF_042646385.1. NCBI lineage: Bacteria > Pseudomonadati > Pseudomonadota > Alphaproteobacteria > Rhodobacterales > Paracoccaceae > Cypionkella > Cypionkella sinensis. The sequence continues at coordinate 1,836,192 of NZ_JBHRTO010000001.1, forward strand.
CGCCAGTTTACGCCAGACACGGCAGGGGTCAGGGGATGATGCAGACAAGACCGTTCCTCCATTACGCCGCACAATGTTACCGCAGCCCGCGCCCTGCGACCAGAGCGCGCGCGATCGGGGGTCCGCATGGCTGACGAAGGCATCCGCCCCTCGCCCACCGCCCTGCTGGAGCGTGCCAATCGCGAAGGCCGTGGGCGGCTGAAGATCTTCATCGGCGCAGCCCCCGGCGTGGGCAAGACATGGTCTATGCTGGACGACGGCCACCGCGAATGGGCCAAGGGTGTCGATGTGCTGGCCGCCGTGATCGAAACACATGGCCGTGCCGAAACCGAGGCCAAGCTGGCCGATCTGCCGCTGCTGCCCCGCAAGCCCGTGCTGTATAAAAACCGCGCGCTGACCGAGATGGATCTGGATGCGCTGCTGGCCCGCCGCCCGGAACTGGCGCTGATTGATGAGTTGGCCCACACCAATGCCGAAGGTGGTCGCCACGAAAAGCGCTGGCAAGACGTGGCCGAGGTGCTGGCGGCGGGCATCAATGTCTATACCACGCTGAACATCCAACACATTGAAACCCTGAACGAAACCGTCGCCCGCATCACCGGCGTGCGCGTGCGCGAAACCGTCCCCGATCAGGTGCTGGAACTGGCCGATGAGATCGAACTGATCGACCTTCCGCCCGATGAGTTGCTTGAACGCCTGAAGGCCGGGAAAATCTACCCGCAGGATCAGGCCGCCCGCGCGCTGACCTCGTTCTTCATCAAGGGCAATCTGACCGCGCTGCGCGAACTGGCGATGCGCACCGCCGCCGACCGGGTGGATGCGCAACTGCGCGAGCATATGGCCGCCAATGCCATCGAAGGCCCCTGGCCCACGCAGGAACGCATCCTCGTCTGTCTGAACGACAGCCCCGCCGCGCGTGAGGCGATCCGGGTCGCCAAACGCGCCGCCGACCGCGCCCGCGCCGACTGGATCGCGGTCAACGTCACCTCGGCCCGCCAGCAAGATCTGGCCGAGGCCCCGCGTGACCGGATTTCCAACGCGCTGCGGTTGGCGGAACGTCTGGGGGCCGAGGTGGCCACCATCGAGGCAGATGGCAATACCGCCGAAACCATCCTGTCCTACGCCCGCACCCGCAACGTGCGCCGCATCATCGTCGGCTACCCCCGGCAGCGCGGCTTCCTGACCCGCTGGCTGCAAGAAGACGTGGTGCAACACCTGATGCGCGGCGCGGGGTCGTTCGAGATCACCGTCGCCTCGCAGCCCGATGAACGGCTGGCCGCACAGCCGCCACGCTTCAGCCTTGCCCGCCCGACCTTGCGCGGCGTGACCGAGGCTTTGGGCATCACCCTGCTGGCCAATTTTGCCGCAGCCCTGGCCGACCGGCTGTTTCCCGTCGCCTCGCTGTCGGTGATCTTCATGACGGCGGTGGTGATCGTGGCGGCGCGGCAGGGCAACCTGCCTGCGATCATCGCCTCGGTTCTGGGGTTTTTCTCGTATGATTTCTTCTTCGTCGATCCCCGCCGCACCTTCACCATCACCGACCGCAGCGAAGTGCTGACGCTGTGTTTGTTCCTTGTCGCCTCGCTGATCACTGGCACGCTGGCCGCGCGCCTGCGCCACCGCGCCCGCGTGCAAACCGAAATCGCCGACCGCACCAACAAGCTATATGATTTCAGCCGCAAGGTCGCCGCCGCCGCCCAGCGCGATGATCTGATCTGGGCGGTGGTAAGCCATGTCGCTGTCACCCTGCGCTGCGAAAGCATCCTGCTGATGCCCGATGCGGCCGAGGTGCTGCATGTGGTGGGCGGCTTTCCCCCCGAAGACCAGCTTGAGGTGCGTGACCAGACCGCCGCGCAATTCGCCTGGGAAAAGGGCCAGCCTGCGGGCCGCGATTCAGATACCCTGCCCACGGCGCGGTGGTATTTCATGCCGCTGAAAACCACCGAGCATCGGCTGGGCGTGTTGGGCATTGCCTTTCCCGATGATGGCGCGCTGACCCGGCTGGATCAGCGGCTGATGGATGCGCTGTGCGATCAGATCGTGTTGGCGCTGGAACGGCTGCGGCTGAGCGAAGACCTTGCCACCACCCGGCTTGCGACCGAGACTGAACGGCTGCGCACGGCGCTGCTGTCGTCGGTCAGCCATGATCTGCGCACGCCGCTTGTCACCATCATCGGCGCCGCTGGCAGTTTGACCGAGGCCAGCGACCTGCCCGACACCAGCCGGTTAGAGCTGGCCGAACTGATCCGCGAGGAAGGCGAGCGGCTGGACCGTTATGTGCAAAACCTGCTCGACATGACGCGGCTTGGCCACGGGGCGCTGCGCCCGCATCTGGGGCCTGTCGATCTGGCCGAGGTGATCGGTTCTGCCCGCCACCGGATGCGCGCCATCCTGCGGGCGCATCCGCTGACCACCGATCTGCCCGCCCTGCCCCCGGTGCAGGCCGACCCGGTGCTGCTAGAACAGGTGCTGTTCAACATCATCGACAACGCCGCGAAATATGCGCCCGATGGGTCCGAGATCACGCTTGCCGCCGAAGCCCACGGCAGCCTTGTCACTCTGAGCATCGCCGACAGTGGCCCCGGCATCCCCGCCGAGGACCGCGCACGGATTTTCGAGATGTTCTACCGCGTCGAAGGCGGCGACCGGCAGCGCGCAGGCACCGGCCTTGGCCTTGCGATCTGCAAGGGCTTGATCGAGGCGATGGGCGGCAGCATCCGTGCCGAAGCCACATGGCCAAACGGCACGGGCACGCGTATCGTGATCACGCTGCAAATCCACCCCACGCCCTGAGCCACCATGACCGCCGCCCGCATCCTGATCATCGACGACGAAGCCCCGATCCGCCGCTTTCTGCGCGTGGCGCTGGAATCGGATGGCCATGACGTGATCGAGGCCGCCACCGCCCGCGATGGCCTGCGCACCGCAGCCCGTGAAACCCCCGCCCTTGTGATCCTTGATCTGGGCCTGCCCGATGCCGACGGCCTTTCGGTGCTGCGCGATCTGCGCGGGTGGAGTGCGGTGCCCGTGCTGATCTTGTCGGTGCGCGCGGATGAAGCGGGCAAGGTGGCCGCTTTGGATGCAGGCGCGCAGGATTACGTGGTCAAACCCTTCAGCGTGAAAGAGTTGCTGGCCCGTGTCCGCAGCCTTCTGCGTGACCGCAGCCCTGGTGACACGGCCCCCGCACTGATCACCGCAGGCGATCTGCGCATCGACGCCGCCTTGCACCTTGTCAGCCAGAACGGCACCGCTTTGCATCTGACCAAACGCGAGTTTGACATGCTGTGGATGCTTGCCTCCAACGCTGGGCGGTTGGTGACGCAGGCGATGATCCTGCAAGCATTGTGGGGACCGGCGCATGTCGAGGACAGCCAGTATCTGCGCGTGTTCATCCGCCAGTTGCGCGCCAAACTCGGCGATGATGCCGCCAACCCGCGCTATATCATGACCGAACCCGGCGTCGGGTATCGCTTTATCGCACCGCCCGAGGCCGTCTGATCCCCACCCATCTGATCCCCGCCCATCGTCAGAACACATCAGGCGTGGTTGGCAATCGGCACGGCGCTGCTTTAGCGTGGCACGAAAGCAAAAGGATGGGACAACCGATGGCTGAAAAACTGCGCTGGGGGATTCTGGCAACCGGCTGGATCGCCGAATTGTTCGTGAAAGACCTGCAACTCACCGGGCATAGTGTGACTGCGGTCGGCTCACGCACCTCCGCCCGCGCGCAAGCCTTTGCCAGCGCGTTCAACATCCCCACCGCCCATGGCAGCTACGAGGCGCTCGCCGCCGATCCGAATGTTGACATCGTGTATATCGCCACCCCGCACCCGCAGCATCACGCGAACGCCATGATGGCACTGCAAGCAGGCAAGCATATCCTTGTCGAAAAGCCATTCACCATCAACGCGGTCGAAGCGGCCGAGGTGGTGGCCCTTGCCCGCAGCAAAGGCCTGCTGGTGCTGGAAGCGATGTGGACGCGGTTTCTGCCGCATATCTGCCGGATGCGCGAGATCATCGCGGCGGGCACGATTGGCGAGGTCCGCTCGATCACCGCAGACCATCGCCAGCACCTGTCCGATGACCCCAAACACCGGCTGAACGATCTGGCCTTGGGCGGCGGGGCTTTGCTGGATCTGGCGATCTATCCGATTTCGCTGACTTGGGACATTCTGGGCAAACCCGACCACCTGCACGCCACCGCGACCTTCCGCGCCACCGGGGCCGATGCACAGGTGGCGACGGTGTTCCACTATGCTTCGGGCGCGATTGCGACCACGCTGTCATCCTCTGACAGCGCCGGGCCAAACCGCGCCGCCATTGTCGGCACCAAGGGCCGGATTGAGATTGATCGGGTCTGGTATGAACCCAGCAGCTTTCGCGTCTATGACAACGACAATGCCCTGATCGAAACCTGCGCCCCAGCCCGCATCGGCCGCGGCATGCAGTTTCAGGCGGATGAGGTGGAACGCCTGATCGCCGCAGGCCAGACCGAAAGCGCCATCCTGCCCCCCGATGAAACCGTGCAGATCATGCAAACGCTGGACGCCCTGCGCGCCCAGATCGGCCTGCGCTATCCAAGCGAAAGCTAACCCCCCAGAAAAGCCGAAGGCGATGGCACCCCAGATGCCACCGCCCTTGGTTGGGGAAAAAATTGCTTGATCGTCAAAGGTTTCAGCTAAGCGTCTCGTTCTATGCCTAAGGTGATAGGCCAACCGACGACCCTGCCGCATACCCAAATTGCGGTAGGGCCGCAAAAAAGCCGCAAAACTTTTCCGGCCTCAGGCCCGCCGCACCGCCGGATGCAGCGCGGTTTCAAGAATATGCCCCGCACCATTCAACACTTGCGCCGCACGGCCCACGATCAGCGGATCGGGCGTGCCGATCAGATCAATGTCCTTGCCGGGATAGTCGATGCTGGCCAGAAAATGCCGCATGCAATTCAGCCTTGCGCGCTTTTTGTCGTTGGATTTCACGATCACCCAAGGCGCATCGGCTGTGTCGGTGTAGAAAAACATCGCCTCTTTGGCCTCGGTATAGTCATCCCATTTGTCCAGACTGGCCTTGTCGATCGGCGACAGCTTCCACATTTTCAGCGGATCAGTCTCACGTGCCTTGAAGCGCGCCAATTGCTCGGCCTGCGTGACCGAGAACCAGTATTTGTAAAACCGGATACCGGATCGCACCAGCATCCGCTCAAACTCCGGCGCTTGCCGCATGAATTCCAGATATTCCGAGGGCGTGCAGAACCCCATCACCCGCTCGACCCCGGCGCGGTTATACCACGAGCGATCATAGAACACGATCTCCCCGGCGGTTGGCAGGTGCTGGATATAGCGCTGAAAGAACCACTGGCCTTTCTCAGCCTCGGACGGTTTTGAAAGTGCCACGGTGCGGGCATAGCGCGGGTTAAGATGCTCCATAAAGCGTTTGATGGTGCCACCCTTGCCTGCCGCATCACGGCCTTCCATCAGGATGACGAATTTCTGCCCGGTCTCTTGCGCCCAGATCTGCACCTTCAGCAATTCGGCCTGCAACCGCGCCTTTTCTGCCTCGTAGGCCACCCGCCCCATCGCGCGGGCGTAGGGGTAGCGCCCGGTCTCAAACGCCTCACGGATCGCATCGGGGTCGACAGCCGGAAACTTGCGCGGCCCGGTCAGCATCTCGGGTTGCGGCGCAACTGCAGCCTCTGCAAGGGGCGGTGCCGCGTCGGCGGCCAAGGTTGCCACCGCGGCATTGGCTTCGACCACAGTTTCAGTGACTTCGGGTTCATTCTCCAAACGCATGCACATCTCCACCATCCAGCACCCGGACAGGATAGCGCAGAACAGGCTGCGTCACTTTGATCCGCATCAAAACAGCGCAGCTTGCAAGAACCCGCCCCGCGCGAAAACAGGTGGTAGAAACAGGAAAGGCGGCGGCACCCCAGATGCCGCCGCCCTTTCTTGGGGAAAAATCACTTGTGTCAAAGGTTGCAGCTAAGGTCGTCTTGAATATGCCTATCCATACCCTTGCCCCGCCCCTGCCCGCATACCCAAATTGCGGTAGACCGCTGCGGAATCTTAACGTCGCGGCAAGAATCTTTCCAAAACCTCGAACACCTGCGGCCATTCCTTGAAAAACAGCAACTGCCCGGTGTTGGGCAGAAAGCGGATATCCAGATGGGTGTATTCCGCCATCAACTCGCGGATGGTCTGCACCGGGGTCTGCGGGTCTTGATCGCCCTGCAACAACACCACCGGCACCTGCACCCGCTTGACCAGATGCGACCAATCCTTTTCCGATCCGATACATTCGCGGGTAAATGCCTCGGCGGCCAGCACCCGCTCGCCCATGCACACCTCAGAGCCCGCCAACATCGCTTCGCGGATTTCGGGGTCGGCAAAAGCCTCCATATCCGCAGGAGAGCCACCGTTGACTTGGGCGAAGAACTTTTCCTTGCCCAAGCGCCGCGCCAGCGAGAACCCGGCCTTGACCAGAAACGGCAGGATTTTCGGCGCATAACGGGCATTGGCGAGGATGAAGCGCTGCCATTTGTCCATCCGCTCATACTGGGCCGAGGTGCGCAGCGGCAACTGGCACGAACAGCCAAGGATACCCGTGACCATCTCGGGCCGCTCCAGGCTGAGGCTCATCGCAAAGCGCAGATCGGCCCCCAGCGCGATCACCGCCGCGCGCCGCACGCCCAGATGCTCCAACACCGCGATGTAATCGGCCGTGACACCTTCCAGATGGCCCACGCCCTTGCGGTGCAACTCGGTGCGCCCGTAACCGGCCCGCACCGGCACGATCACCCGCATCCCGCGCCTGCGCGCGGCACGTTCGGCACTCGCTGGCCAACGGATCAGCCCGTAATCCAGATGCATGAACACGCAAGGCGCGCCCGAGGGCTGGCCAAACTCGATCCATTCCAACCGCCGCCCGTCCGGGGCCTGCATCTGTTGAAACGACAGCGCCTCAAGCGTGCCCGCCTTAGCCACGGCAACGGCCCCCTCCGAAGGCAGCACCGCAACGTCCATCAGCCCCAGCACCACCCGCACCAGTTCCGATTGGCTGTGGGTTTCGGTCTTGGCCAGGATCGAGCGGACCTGCGTGCGCACCGTTTCGGCAGAGCGCCCGCGCGCCTCGGCAATATCCTTGACCGGCAGGCCAAGGGTGATGCCGCGCACGATCTCGACCTCGGCGGATGTCAGGCCAAACGCCTCTTGCACGGTTTCTTCAAAACCCTCGGGCCAGACCAGTTCGGTCGACATCACCAGCGCCAGCGGTTTGGGGCCGGGGCTTTCCACCGGCCCCACCCGCACGATCACCGGGCTGCCGGTCTTCATCGACCGCATCCGCAGCGTGACGACCTTTTCCGCCTTGCCCGCCGCCACCTTGGCGATCACCCCGCGCAGCAGCGCAATATCTTCCACCTCGAACGGCAGATCACTGAGGCGCGCGCCGTCCTTCAGCCCAAACGCCACCGTCGCAGGCCGGTTGTGCCCGGCCAGCAGTGCCCCGCCATCGCTGAGGAAAGCCGCCGAGCGCGGAATATCCTCTAGCACCGAGCGATAGCTGCCATCTTCGCGCGTGGCCTCGAACCTGTCCAGAAACACCGAAGCCCGCGCGATATGTGCCTCGATCTCGGGATCATCCAACTGCACCGGGTCATGCTCTGGCCCCGCGCGCAGCGGCCCAATCCGGCCCTCCCAAACGTCGACAAGGTCTTCCAGCCGGATCGGATCAAGCGCAACCTCGTAGAGCCGATCAACAATCTCGGCTCTATCCTCGCGCGATGGGGTTTGCGCGGCGTCAGCTGGGGACTTCGGCTCTGGCATATGCTTGTGGTGGCGCAAGCCTGCCGTTACGGCAAGTAAAATCCTGTCGCTGCACCGCAGCAAACGCCCGGAATCTTCCGAATCCGGCAAAGCCCGTCGCCGCCCCTTTCCGCCGCTGCGATCTTTGCCTAAGAATACCGCCAAATCGCCGCTGAAGGAGCCTTCGATGATCACGCTATATGGGGTTTACCGCTCGCGCGCCTCGCGCCCGCTGTGGCTGCTGGCCGAGCTGGGCCTGCCCTTTACCCATGTGCCGGTGATTCAGGCCTACCGGCTGAAAACCGACCCCACCGCCGTTGATGCGCCGCTGAACACCGCCTCGGCGGATTTCCTGCAGGTCAACCCGCAGGGGCAGATTCCGGCCTATACCGAAGACGGCCTTGTGCTGACCGAAAGCCTGGCGATCACCCTGCACATCGCGCGCTGCCACGGCGGCGCCTTGGGGCCGCAAAGCAATGCTGAAGCGGCGTTGATGGAGCAGTGGTCGCTGTTCGCCGCAACCTCGGTGGAAACCCCCGCGCTGGAGATCCTGTATATCATTGGCGACGGCGGCGACAAAACACCCGAAGGTCAGGCCAGCATCGCAGTGAATGCCGAGAAACTGCGCCGCCCGCTGGCGCGTCTGCAAGCGCATCTGGCCGCGCATGACTGGCTGGTCGGCGACCGCTTTACGGCCGCCGATATCAACGTGGCCGAAGTCGTCCGCTACGCCCAAGCCCATCCCACGCTGCTGGCCGAATTTCCCGCCGTCAAAGCCTGGGCAGAACGCTGCCAGGCCCGCCCGGCGTTCCAAGCGATGTGGGAAGCCCGTTCGGCGGAACCCGCGTAAGCCTGCCCACGGCAAAGCAATCGGTAGGGTGCGTGATCTCACGCACCACGCCGCCCGCTCCCTGCACCCGCCCACCTGCATTCGCCCGGAGCTGCAGCCATGACCATCACCCAGCAAGACGAACTCGACGGCCTCAAGGCCATTGGCCGCATCGTCGCCAACACCATGCAAGCGATGGCCCGCGCCATGGAGCCGGGCATGACCACGCGCGAGCTGGACGACATCGGTCGCGCCTTGCTGGATCGTGACGGCGCCACCTCGGCCCCGCAATCTGCCTATGATTTCCCCGGTGCCACCTGCATCAGTGTGAACGAAGAAATCGCCCATGGCATCCCCGGCAACCGTGTCCTTGCCGAGGGCGATCTGGTGAATATCGACGTTTCTGCCAGTAAGAACGGCTACTTCGCCGACACCGGGGGCAGCTTTCGGCTGGGCCAAGTCACCCCGGCACTGGACCAACTCTGCCGCGACGGCCAACGCGCCATGCAGATCGGCATCGCCGAAGTCCGGCCCGACAAACCGCTGGCCAATATCGGCAACGCCATCGGCCAATTCGCCGCCAAACGCGGCTATACGCTGATCCGCAACCTCGCCAGCCACGGCGTTGGCCGCGCGCTGCACGAATACCCCGAGGAAATCGCCACCTGGCCCAACCGCGACAAACGCCGCATCCACGCGGGCCTTGTGCTAACGGTCGAACCCTTCCTGTCGCGCGGCGCACGCTGGGCCGACACCCGCTCAGGCGATGACTGGACGCTTTACGCCACCCCCAGCGCCCCCGCCGTGCAATACGAACACACCATCGTCGCCACCACCCGCGGCACGATCATCGTGACGCTGCCGGGTTGATGTAAGGTGCGTGAAGGCAACCGCTCCATAGATTCCGCTCTCCCCAAGCACACCACAGGGCAGCGCCCGTCCGCCGGGTGGGCGATGCAACAGAAGTTCTAAGCGCTTTATTCCTCAGCCACTCCCACCGAAATTCTGCTGGTGACCTCCCAAAGCGCCCGCCCGAGGGGGCGGACGGGCGCTGCCCGGCGGCGCACGCGCCTTGATTCCGGGCTGTTAAAACTTGCCCTAAAGGTTGAGAGATGTGCCGTCGTACAATGATGAATACGACTTTTTTCGCTTGAATATGTGATGCAGCTTAAAATTTTAAACCACATCACAAAGGGCGGGTCAGAAACCCGACGCGATCAAAAATTGGCCGTGCGTAAGCAGCTGACCTTCATAGTCTCCATCATTGAACCCGCCGCGCAAGTCGTCATTGTTCAAAATAAACAATGCCGCCAATGGCGAGCAGATCGTAACGAGTTGAAGGTCATCCTACCCAAAACCGTTGATTGCAAACCCATCAGCCCGCTGTCCACGCGTTACCTGCCAACCTCACACCGTCGGATCATCCACATAATTCCGCCAGTTGTGCTGCTCCTTGAACCCCAGAACCTCCCTTACCTTGCGGTTGGAAAGCAAACTCTCCCGCGCCCCAACCGGGCGGCTGAGCGGCACTTTCGGGAAGAACCGCGCCAGCAATTCCTGGTTGCTCTGGCAGACCGAATTGGTGTCGTTGCAGGCGTTGAACACCTGAAACCCCAGACCATCTTTCTTCAAGGCCAGATCGACAATCTGCCCCAGATCGCGCGCATCCATATAACTGAAGGTAATCCGCCGCCGCTGCCCCGGATCAACAAAGAATTCGGGGAACCGCGTGCGATATTCCTGCGGCTCGATCACATTGCCGATCCGCAGCGCGTAGATGTCATTGCCAAACCGCCGCTGAAAACTGCGCGCCGTGGCCTCGTTGACCTTCTTTGACATGCCGTAGCTGTCCATCGGATCAATGTCGTAATCCTCCTCGAGTGGCAGCACCTTCGGATCGACAATTCCGTTTGAAAAACAAACCCCATAGGTGGTCTCGGAACTGGCAATGATCACCTTGGGGATGCCCAGCTTACACGCCGCCTCCAGCACGTTATAGGTGCCCATCACATTGACGCGGTAGGTCTCATTCTCGGCCTGAAGCATCAGCGCGGGCACGGCGGCGAAATGCACCACCGCATCGAATTTCGGCGCGGCCCCAGCGTCCAACTCGCCCCCATCCATATGCGCCGACATCACGTTGAACATCTGGCCCGAGTCCGTGATATCCGCCTGCACATCCGCCACGCCCGGATGCCGCAACGCCACGCGGTCGACGTTCAGCACCTTGTGCCCCGCCGCCGCCAGATACGCCACCACATGCCGCCCCGCCTTGCCCGACCCGCCCGTCACCATCACCCGCATCGCGCATCTCCCATGTTTCGCGCAACCCTAGCCGCCGTATCGCCCTGCAGCAACACCCCAACATCTTGCGCCCCCCGCCCGGTTTCTGTGATAATCCCCTTCCAAAGCCGCATAACAAGAATCGAGCATCCATGGCCCCCGACCTTCTCTCTGGCGCGTCCGACGATTATAACGCCTCCTCCATCGAGGTGCTTGAACCGCTAGAGGCCGTCCGTCTGCGCCCCGGCATGTATATCGGCGGCATTGACGAACGCGCCTACCACCACCTTGCCGCCGAGATCATCGACAACTCGATGGACGAGGCTGTCGCAGGCCACGCCAACCGGATCGAGATCGAACTCCACGCCGATGGCTCCCTCACCGTGCGCGACAATGGCCGCGGCATCCCGATTGATCCGCACCCGAAGTTCCCCGGCAAATCCGCGCTGGAGGTCATCCTCTGCACCCTGCACTCCGGCGGCAAATTCAACGGCAAGGCCTATGAGACCTCGGGCGGTCTGCACGGCGTAGGCTCGTCGGTGGTCAACGCGCTGTCGGACCGGATGTATGTCGAGGTCGCCAAGAACAAGGAACTTTACGCGCAGGAGTTTTCGCGCGGCAAACCGCAAGGCCCGATCCAGAAGATCGGCGCGGCCCCCAACCGCCGCGGCACCTCCGTCACCTTCCACCCCGACGCGCAAATTTTCGGCTCCCACCACTTCCGCCCCTCGCGCCTGCTCCGCATGGTCCGCTCCAAGGCCTACCTGTTCTCGGGCGTCGAAATCCGCTGGAAATCCGCCATCCCCGACGGCGAGACCCCAATGGAGGCGACCTTCCACTTCCCCGGCGGCCTTGCCGACTATCTGTCTGATACGCTTGAGAAAACCACCACCTACGCCGACCACCCTTTCGCGGGCAAAGTCTCGTTTCAAGAGAAATATCAAGTCCCCGGCTCGGTCGAATGGGCAATCAACTGGAGCCCCGTGCGCGACGGCTTCATCCAATCCTACACCAACACCGTCCCCACCCCCGAAGGCGGCACCCACGAATTTGGGTTTTGGTCTGCGATCCTGAAAGGCATCCGCGCCTACGGCGACCTGGTGAAAAACCGCAAAGCTGAATTGATCACGCGCGACGATATGCTCACCGGGGGCTGCGCGCTGATTTCGGTATTCATCCGCGAGCCGCAATTCGTCGGCCAAACCAAAGACCGCCTCGCCACCGAAGAGGCCGCCCGCTATGTCGAAGGTGCGGTGCGTGACCATTTTGATAACTGGCTGGTGTCCGATTCCAAATCCGCGGGCGCCATTCTTGATTTCCTTGTGCTGCGCGCCGAGGAACGCCTGAAACGCAAGCAAGAGAAAGAAACCCAGCGCAAGACCGCCACCAAAAAATTGCGCCTGCCGGGGAAACTCACCGATTGTTCCAGCAAAACCCGCGACAATACCGAATTGTTCATCGTCGAAGGCGACAGCGCGGGCGGTTCCGCCAAAGGCGCGCGTGATCGTGAAACCCAAGCCATCATGCCGCTGAAGGGTAAAATCCTCAACGTCCTAGGTGCAGCATCTGGCAAGCTGAATGACAATTCCGAAATCCGCGATATATGCGAGGCTTTGGGCGTGCAAATGGGCACCCGCTTCAAGGTCGATGATCTGCGTTACGATAAAATCGTCATCATGACTGACGCCGACGTGGACGGCGCGCATATCGCCAGCCTGCTGATGACCTTCTTCTTCACCCAGATGCGCCCGCTGATCGACAAGGGCCATCTGTATCTCGCCTGCCCGCCGCTCTATCGCCTGACCCAAGGCGCGCGGCGGATGTATGTGGCCGATGACGCCGAGAAAGAGCTTTGGCTGGCCAAGGGATTGGGCGGAAAGGGTAAAATCGACGTGCAACGCTTCAAGGGCTTGGGCGAGATGGACGCCAAAGACCTGAAAGACACCACCATGAACCCCGCCACCCGCAAACTAATCCGCGTGAGCATTGATGAAGATGCACCGGGCGAGACCGGCGATCTGGTGGAGCGATTGATGGGGAAAAAGCCGGAGTTGCGGTTCCAGTATATTCAGGAAAACGCGCGGTTTGTGGAGGAGTTGGATGTATGAGGGGGCAAGAGCATAATGAAGGCTGAGGATTTTGAAATTGAGTATTCAAAGAAAATCAAGGACTTCGAACGCCTGAGGCTTACTACACTCGGCATGATTCAGAGCATACTAAATGCAAACCTCATTGAATATTTGTCAATAGAGTCGCGCGTAAAATCATGTGAGAGCGCAATTAAAAAGAGCAATGACAAGGAATACGTTAATCCATTCAGTGACAACACAGACTTTGTAGTAATGAGGATAATTCTTTTTCTAGAACGAGATATAGACAGAACCGCAAGCCTACTTAGTTCCCTTTTTGAAATTGATTCCAAGAATAGTGTTGATAAGCGCACCAGAGAACAGGTAGACACGGTTGGGTACAGATCGCTTCACTTGGTTTGCAAACTGGGTGAAATACGAAAGAATTTACCAGAATACTCTGAAATATCAGAGCAGCCATTTGAAATACAAATTAGAACGGCACTTCAACATGCTTGGGCTGAAATCGAACATAAAAGACGGTATAAAGGTAAATTCTCGCTCCCATACGATCTGCAGCATCGACTTATGATAATTTCAGGAACACTCGAGCTTGTTGATCGAGAGTTTTCTGAAGTTGCGACCAAGGCCGATGAATATGCTAGCAATCTGATAAATAACAACGATCACACTTCTGACAGCGATGTAATTTCTGTGGTTGCGGCACAAGCTTTGTATGAAAGATATATCGAAAACTATGGAAATTCTATAAAGATAGGGGATAGCCACCCAAATCGACCACTCTCTGGCGCTATAGTCAATGAACTTATTGAGTTTGGAATTGACAAAGTTGATAGGCTTAGAGCATTAATTGAAAGCCTCCCCCCGAATCTCATCTCGATTGCGAGATCGCTCGGCGCCTCCATGGCCGCAAACAAATTCTATAGAATCGCAATGTTCAATTCTGATTTCGATGGATATTTTGATAGAGTAAAATCAACCAAACTAATCAGCATTGATCCAGATAATCTGAAATTACTGGAAAATTTATTCAAAAGAAACGATCTTGAGGAGTACTTAAAAACGAAAGGAGTAAAATTGACCCCCTCTTAGTCTTTTAAATATTTTTAGATACAGGGACATCATCCGCACTATACAGAGTTAACTCGCCAATTCTATATTCTCTATTCACACTTCCTTAACCACCCCTCCCCCACCCTCACCCTTGCATTTCCCCTTAATGTATGCACATAAATGTGGGACTGGGACGAACCAAAGCGCCAAGCCAAGGACGACAGGTATCTTGCATTGGCGATTGGTGGGCGAATTTGATAACCATACGCGTGGTAGGCTGAGTTTACCCCACCGCGGTAGAACCTTAACAAACCCTTAAAACCACACCTCTAAGTCATTGATATAAAACAAACAAAAAAGGTCCCGAGTTGGGACCGGCCAAATCCTAGCCCCGCCGCAGCAGATAGATGTCCATGATCCAGCCATGCCGCGCCCGCTCGGCTGCCCGCAGGGCCACGATCTGCGCGCCCACTTCGGCCAGCGGCCCCTCGACGATGACCTGCTCGGCCATCCCCACATACCCCCCCCACCAGATATGCAGCCCTGCCGGGTCCAGCGCCTGAAACGAACACTCCCCGTCCAGCATCACCACCGCCGTATCGACGCCCAAAGGGAACCCCTCATCCCGCAGCCTTCGCCCGGTTGTCACCACAAAGGGCGCGCCGATCTCATTCAGGGCGATGCCATGCGCGGCTGTCAGGGCATGAATAGACGTCACCCCCGGCACCACCTGCACCCGATCCGGTGCCAGCCGTGCCGCGATCCGCAGGGTGGAATCGTACAGGCTAGGGTCGCCCCAGACCAGCAGCGCCACTTGGGCAGCATCCCCCATCGCCGCCTTCCAGACGCCTGCAATCCGGTCGTGCCAATCCTCTACCCGGGCCTTGTAATCAAGGATGGTCTCATCCCGCACCGGCAGGTCGAACTCGACGATCCGGGTGGCGGGGTTGGTCAGGACATCGCGGCAGATCGCAAGGCGCAGTTCGGCCAGATCTGCCTTGCCCTCGCCCTTGCGGGGGATCAGGATCAGATCGGCAGCATTGATCGCCTTGATCGCTTGCAGGGTCAGATGATCCGGGTTGCCGGTGCCGATACCGATCAAGGTCAGGTCAAACATCGCAGCCCCCCAAAGCAAACGCGCCGACCCCAAGGACCGGCGCGTTGATCTCTAAAGCCTTCTGAGCCGCGCGACCAGAGCCATCGCGGCCAGTTGAACGCCCTTAGGCCGTGTGCAGGCGCGGGGTGGTCAGGCTGGAGGCGCGGCCCAGTTTTGCCAGCGCCAGCACGCCCAGGTCGACCACAGGCTCGATCAGGATGACCAGCATATACGAGAAGCCAAAGCTGCCGATGGCCGCCAGATTGGCCGCGCCGAAGCCTTGGCCGTAGACCGCCCAGAACGCCACCCATGCCACGATGCCGCCCTGATAGGCGGTCGACAGCATCAGGGCCTGACGGTATTGCAGATCGACATAGGCCATTTTGGTCGGGATCACTTTGGTGGCCAGTGCTTGCAGCGCGAACAGCGGCACCAGCAGGGTGGTCAAGTTCATGCCATACTGCGGCACGTCTTGCGGGGCGAAGAACAGGCCTTGGATCAGCAGGCCCATCATCAGGCCAAGGGCCGCAGGGGCGGCGCCAAACACCAGAAACAGGGTCGAGCCAAGGATGAGATGCACCTCGGAGACGCCAATCGGGAAATGCGGCAGCACTTCGAAGAACACGAAAACCAGCACCGTGCAAAGCGCCACGCGTGCCGACAGGGACACCAGCCCGCGCTGCTTCAGATCGTCAAACGCCAGTTTGCCCGCATAGGCGGCAGCGGTGGCGGCGGTGGCATAGGACAACGCCAGTTTGGCCTCGGATACGAGGCCCGGTTCGATATGCATGTTACTCTCCATCCCGTCACACCCGACGGTTTTTTGCGTTTCTTTGCAGGGCCGGTCTCCTGGCTCGCGGGTCGATGCGGGCTTCCGCCTTCCCAGCCTTGCGGCCAGTGGCATATTGGAAGCACGCTCTCCGCATACAGTCGCGGGGGCGGCTGGGGCTTGGGGTGCCGATTGGTCCACCCTTTCCCCATTCTCGTTTCAGTCCAGACGCTTTGCGTTTTCAGGACACCTTGCATGTTCACTTGGCACTGCAGCTTGGGTTTGCGCAAGCAGAAATGCGTCTTTTCGCGACCGTTGCACGACATGGGGCGCGGTCAGGGCCCGTGCCATGCGCAAGCATGAGCCATCTGGGGCAAGATGCCCCTTCCCCGCTGGGAATGACTTGTGGTCTTCAGCGGATTTTCCACGAAATACCACAATATGTTGTGGTGGCACGCCAAAATCGGGACCGTTTCGGTTAAGGTGCGGCCCCAGGGTCGTCGGCATTCTGGCCCGCAAAATCGGCCAAGGGGCCGTAGAAGATCAGCGCCGGATGTGGGCTTTGGGCGTCTTGCAAATGCGCGACGAGGCTTTCAACCGTGTGGCGGGTGATCTGTTGATCGGGGGTCGAGACGGCCTCGGCCAGCAGCGCGGGCGTCTCGGCGGGCAGGCCGTGGGCGATCAGTTTGGCGGCCAAGGCGGCGAAGGTGCGCCGGCCCATATATACCACCGTGGTCGCCATCGGATCGGCCAGAGCGGCCATGTTGGTCGTCTCGGGCAGGCCGCCGGTGACATCGGCCCCGGTGATGAACTGCACGCGGCGCGCGGTCAGGCGGCGGGTCAGCGGGATGCCGTAGGCTGCGGCAGCGGCAGAGGCCGAGGTGACACCCGGAATGATTTCGTAAGGGATGCCAGCGGCTTGCAGGGCCACGATCTCTTCTTCCAGCCGCCCGAACATGCCGCTGTCGCCGGATTTCAACCGCACCACCTTTTGCCCGGCCAAAGCGTGATCGACCAGCAGACGGCTGACATGATCTTGCTTGGGCGAGGGTCGCCCTGCCCGCTTGCCCACCGCGATCAGATCGGCTTGCGGCGCATGGCCAAGGATCGGCCCCGAGGACAGATCATCAAACAGCACCACCTCGGCGGCGGCCAAGCGCTGCACGGCCTTCACCGTCAGCAACTCCGGGTCGCCGGGGCCAGAGGATACAAAAGATACAAAACCGCTCATGTCGCCTCTGCGATCAGATGAAAGAAGGTGCCAGAGGACTGACCACCACCCGGTTGCACCCGCATGGAGCCGGTTTCAGGCACTGCTGTATCGGTGGCATCGCGGACTTCTGCAAGGGGGGCATCGGGTTGTGCTGCGATGGTGGCATAGTGAAACTCGTGGCCGCGCAGGCGCGCGCCCGCGCCATGGCCCGCAAAGGGCGCATGGGTGGCGGCGATGCGGTAGCCCAGATGCATCCGGCGCTTGGCAAAGCTGGTCTCGAGGCCCAGAAGGCCCGCCATTTCGTGGCGCAGACCCTGCGCGTCGATCAGGCCCGCGCCCATCGCCATATAGCCACCGCATTCGCCATGCACGGGTTTGGTTTCGGCAAAGGCGCGCAGTTTGGCGCGGAAATTCTGTGCCGCGGCGAGTTTGCCTGCGTGCAATTCCGGGTAGCCGCCGGGCAGCCAGCAGGCCTGCGCCGTGGGATCGGGGCCTTCGTCGGCGAGGGGGGAGAATGGCAGGATCGTGGCCCCTGCGGCGCGCCAACCGGCGAGAAGGTGCGGATAGACAAAGGAAAACGCCGCATCGCGCGCCAAGGCGATACGCCCTGCCGGGGGGGTGATAGACAGGGGCTGCTGGGTGGGAAGGCTGCCACGGGCGGCGGCGCGCAGGGCGGCAAGGTCGAGATGTTCAGCGATGAAGGCGCCAGCCTCGGCCAGCAGGGCTTGCAGGTGTGGCTGTTCTTCGGCTTGGACCAGCCCTAAATGGCGTTCGGGCAGTGCGATGCTGGCGCGGCGCGGCAAGGCGCCCAGCACCGGAATGCCTGCGGCTTGCATCCCTACGCGCACCAAGGCTTCGTGGCGGGGTGAGGCGACGCGGTTCAAGACCACGCCCGCAAAGGGCATCTCGGGGCGCATGGCGCGAAAGCCCATCGCGACGGCAGCGGCAGATTGGGCTTGGCCCGAGACATCCAGCACCAGAACCACCGGCCAGCCCATCATCTGCGCGACATCAGCGCTGGCCCCGGTGCCGAAAGCGCCTGGTTTGGCCACGCCATCGAACAGGCCCATCGAGCCTTCGGCAAGGATCAGATCGGCGTCTGCGGCGACCGAGGTCAGCCCGGTGATGCGATCAGGCGTCATCGCCCAACTGTCCAGATTGACCGAGGCGCGGCCCGATGCTGCGGCGTGGAAGGCCGGGTCGATGTAGTCAGGGCCGGATTTGAACGGCTGCACGGTGATGCCCCGCGCGCGAAATGCCGCGAGCAGGCCCAGCATCAGCGTGGTCTTGCCGGTGCCCGAGGCGGGGGCCGATATGAGCAGGCCCGGAACTTTAAGGAGGGGGGGGATCATGTGGCGTCCGGGAAGCGCGGCTCGGTGCCGACGGGACGGAAGCGGCGGTCGTAGTCGCCGGCGTAAAGGCGGCTTTCCTCAAAGCCTTCGGCGGCGAGGGCGGGGCCGACGAGGATCAGCGCCGTGCGCTCCATCTCCGCGCCGATGGCGGTTTGCAGCGTGGCAAGGGTGGCGCGCACGATCCGCTCATCGGGCCATGTGGCGCGCCAGACCACGGCGACGGGGCAGTCGGGGCCGTAGTGGGGGGTGAGGTCTTTGACAACGTCTGCCAGCACATGCACCGACAGATGGATGGCCAGCGTGGCACCCGTGGCTGCAAAGGCGGGCAGGTTTTCACGCGCAGGCATGGCGGTGGCGCGGCCCGAGGTGCGGGTAAGGACCACCGATTGCGCAAGGCCCGGCAGGGTCAGTTCGGTGGCCAAGGCGGCGGCAGCGGCGGCGAAGGAGGGCACGCCGGGGGTGACGTCATAGGGGATATTCAGCGCGCGCAGGCGGCGGAGTTGCTCGCCCATCGCCGACCAGATCGACAGATCGCCGGAATGGAGGCGGGCCACATCTTGCCCTGCGGCATGGGCGGCGCTGATCTCGGCCATGATCTCGTCCAGCGACAGCGGGGCGGTGTTGACGATGCGCGCGCCGGGGGGGCAATGGGCGAGCAGGGCTTGGGGGACCAGCGATCCGGCATACAGGCAGACCGGGCTGGCGGCGATCAGATCGCGGCCGCGCAGGGTGATCAGATCGGGCGCACCGGGGCCTGCGCCGATGAAATGGACGGTCATGGGATGCTCCTTTCGGCAAGGGCTGCGGTGGCGCAGCCGTCTTGCGAGGTGACACGCGGCCCGAGCAGCCGCGCGCGGGGGCCAGCGGCGGCGAGTGCTGCGGCTTCGGCAAGGCTGCCGGTGCCGTAGCGGGCTTGCACGCGGGGCGATTGGGTGAGGGTGGGTTGATTTGTCAGCTTGGCCAAGGGGATGGCGTGCAGGGGCAGCGCCAGATCGGCAGCAAGGGCGCGCAGGACAGGGGCGTCGGCCTTGTCGGCAGCGGTGGCCAAGGCCCGCGGATGGCCGCCTGCCCGCGCCAAGGCATCGCGCAGGCTGTCGATGCTGGCATCTTTGCGAAAACCCAAACCTGCGACGATCATCGGGTGACACTCCACTGCACCACCGGGCGGGCGGCATCCCAGCCGCGCATCCGGCCCAAGGGGGCGGCTTGCGCAAGGTCTATGCGGAGCAGGCTGCCGCCGCGCGTGGCGTGTTGCTGGGCGAGCAGGCTTTCGGTTTCCAAGGTCACGCCATTGGCCACTAGCCGGGTGCCTGCGGGCAGGATTTCCCAAAGTTGGTCGATCAGCGCGGCATTGCCACCGCCGCCGATGAACACCGCATCGGGGGCGGGGTACGCGGCCAAGGCTTGCGCTGCGGGGCCTTCGATGCAGGTCAGGCGGTGATCGACGCCGAAAGCTGCCGCATTGGCGCGGATGTTCACAGCGCGGTCCGCGCGCAACTCGAACGCCACGGCCCGCCCGCCCGCAAGGCACCATTCGACCGAGATCGAGCCCGAGCCTGCGCCGATGTCCCACAGCACTTCGCCCGCGCGCGGGGCCAAGGCGGACAGCGTCAGCGCGCGCACCGGGCGTTTGGTGATCTGGCCGTCGCTGGCGAACAGGGCATCATCTAGGCCGCTTGCGCGCGACAGGCCCTGCCCTGCGGTAATCTCGACAGCCACGGCCACTGGGGCCGCGACATCGCTCAGATCAAAACCCGCTGCCGATGTTTGCCGGATGCGCTGGCGTGCGCCGCCCAAAGCCTGCATCACCCACAGATCGGCGGCAAAGCCTTGCGCTGTCAGCCATGCGGCCAGTTCCTTGGGCGCATCGCCGTCGCGGAGCAGGCAAATCGCGCGATGGCCTTTGTGCAGCACCGGGCGCAGGCGGGGATAGGGGGCGGCGTGCAGGCCGTGACAGGTGATCTCCTCCATCCGCCAGCCCAAGGCTGCGGCGGCGATCTGGAAGGTGGACGCCATTGGAAACACGCGCCATTCATCGCGCGCCAGATGCGCGGTCAGGCTGCTGCCTGCGCCGAACCAGAACGGATCGCCCGAGGCCAGCACGACCACTTTCTGCCCACGACAGGCCAGCACGGGTGCGACCGAAAACGGCACCGGCCACGCGCGGCCACGGTCGCCCGCGCCCACCAATTCAAGATGACGCGGCCCGCCAAAGATGATTTCCGCCGCAGCAATCGCAGCGCGGCTTGCATCCGGCAGGCCGGACAGGCCATCTTCCCCCAGACCAATGATCGTGACCCAAGGTTCAGACATGACTCGCATTCTTCTGCTGGGCGGCACCACCGAGGCCAGTCTTTTGGCCCGCGCCTTGGCCGAGGCGGGCAGGAATGCGGTGTTTTCCTATGCCGGTCGCACCGATGCCCCGGTGGCACAGCCCTTGCCCACGCGGGTGGGCGGTTTTGGCGGCATTGGCGGCCTGGTGGACTATCTGCGCGCCGAAAATATTGGGGCCGTGGTCGATGCCACCCATCCCTTTGCCGCGCAGATGAGCCGCAATGCCATTGCGGCCTGTGCAGAGGCGGGCGTGCCGCTGATCGGGTTGGAGCGTGCAGCTTGGACGGCTGAGGCGGGCGATGATTGGCGCCATGTGCCCAGCATCGACGCGGCGGTCAGCGCCCTGCCCGACGTGCCCGCGCGGGTGTTTCTGGCGATCGGCAAGCAGAACCTGAGCGGCTTTGCCGCGAAGCCCCACCACTATCTGCTGCGGCTGGTCGATGCGCCCGCAAGCCCGCCGCTGCCCGATTGCACCGTGGTTCTGGCGCGTGGACCGTTTGAGGTGGAAGGCGACAAGGCCTTGATGGTCCAGCACAAAATCAGCCATATCGTCGCCAAGAACGCAGGCGGCTCGGGGGCCGAGGCCAAGCTGATCGCGGCGCGTGCCTTGCGGATTCCGGTGGTGTTGATTGACCGCCCTGCCCTGCCCGCGCGGCGCGTGGTGGCATCGGTGGCCGAGGTGATGGACTGGCTGCGTCATGCCGACCTTGGGGTGTAGACGAACCGCCCGACGCGGCGGGTGGCCGAATTGCCGACCAGAACCACCGTACGCATATCGGCCATTTCTGGCGTAGCCTGCCCCAAGGTGACGGTCTGGATGCGTTCGTCTGGCGTGGATACCGCGCGGGCGAAGGTGATCAGCCGATCCGGGCCACATTCTTCGCGCAAAATCTCCAGCGCGCGGGCGAATTGATGCGGGCGGCTGGCGGAGCGGGGGTTGTAGAAGCCCATGGCGAAATCAGCTTGCGCGGCAAGGCGCAGGCGGTGTTCCACCAACTCCCACGGCTTGAGGTTATCGGAAAGGTTGATGGCGCAGAAATCATGGCCCAAGGGCGCGCCGGTATGGGCGGCAGCGGCCAGCATGGCGGTGATGCCGGGCAGGATGCGGATGTCGAGATCGTGCAGGTCGGGGTGCTTTTCCAGCGCCTCGAACAAAGCCGAGGCCATGGCGAACACGCCGGGATCGCCGGAGGAGACAATCACCACCTTTGCCCCTTCCGAGGCCAGCCGCAGGGCGTGGTCGGCGCGATCAATCTCGACCCGGTTGTCTGATCCGTGCAGGGTCAGACCGGGGCGGGGGGCGACGCGGGCGACGTAAGGGAAATAGCCGATCACATCGGTGGCCTCGGCCAAGGCGGCGCGCACCTCGGGTGTCACCATCGCTTCATCGCCGGGGCCAAGGCCCGCGACGGCCAACCAGCCGGTCATTCCAGCCCCCCGATTTCCGGGCGGCGGCCTTGGCCGTGGACCAGCACGATGGCGAAATAAGGGCAATCGGCGGCATCGACATCCGCGAGCCGCGCGATGCGCTGCGTGGGCATGGTGCCGCGTTCGACCAGCCAGGCATCGGCGAGCCGCCCGGTGGTTTGCAGGGCGTTGCGCACCTTCGGCAGGTTGCGCCCGGTTTTCATGATCACCATCGCATCCGAGCGTTGCATGTGATGCACCAGTTCGGCCTCGGGCAGCGTGGCCATCAGCACGGAAAGCACATCATCGCCCCAGGTGAACGGGGTGCCTACGGCATTCCAGCAGCCGGTCATGCCGGTGATGCCGGGAATCACTTCGACCTCTGCGCGGCCTTGCAGGCGGGTGTGCAGGTGCATGAATGAGCCGTAGAAGAACGGATCGCCCTCGCACAGCACCACCACTTCGGCGGTTTCGGCGACCTGCGCCAGACGGTCTGCCCAATCATCGTAGAACCGTGCCAAAGCGTCGTTGTATTCGGGGCTGTCAAAGTGCATCTCGGTCGTGACCGGATATTCCATTGCATATTCAATGGCATCCGCGCGCAGCATGCCGTTGACGATGGCGCGGGCCTGGCCCGCGCGCCCGGCCTTGCGGAAGTAGGCGATATGGCGCGCGCTGCGGATCAGGCGATCGGATTTCACCGAGATCAGGTCAGGGTCGCCGGGGCCGAGGCCTGCACAGATGATCTTGCCCATTCACTCCACCCGGCTTGCAAGCGCGTTGATCGCGGCCACGGTGATGGCCGAGCCGCCCAAGCGCCCGCGCACGATCAGGCTGGGCACGGGCAGCACCTCCATCAGCGCCGCTTTCGATTCTGCCGCCCCGATAAAACCGACAGGGCAACCGATGATCGCGGCAGGGCGTGGGCAGGTGGGGTCTTCCAGCATGTTTAGCAGATGGAACAGCGCGGTTGGGGCATTGCCGATGGCGACCACCGCGCCCGCCAGATGCGGACGCCACATTTCCAGCGCTGCTGCCGAGCGGGTGTTGCCCATCTGCTTCGCCAGATCGGCCACCCCGGCATCATGCAGGGTGCAGATCACCTGATTGCCCGCAGGCAAGCGCCCGCGCGTGACACCTTCCGACACCATGCGGGCATCGCACAGGATCGGCGCGCCGGCCTCGAGTGCTGCCCGCGCGGCAATCGCCATGCCGGGGGAAAATTCGACGTGGGCCTCAAGCCCGACCATCCCGGCGGCATGGATCATCCGCACCGCGACGATTTCTTCCTCGGGCGTGAAGCGGGCCAGATCGGCCTCGGCGCGGATCGTCGCAAAGGACTGGCGGTAAATCTCGGCGCCATCGGTGATGTAGGTATGCGGCATCAGGGAAACTCGGTGAGAATGGAAGGAGAAGCGATCAGGTCTGCGGCGGATAAACCGTCGCGGATGGGAGTGCCAGAGGCGGTGCCATTGCGGATCAGTGCAAAGCCGGTGGGCGTGGCGGTCAGTGTCAGGGCGGCGGGGCCGGGATGCGCGCAGCCTTTGGTGCAGCCGGAAACGTGCAGGGTTTCGCGCAGATGCGGGGCCAAAGCGCGGGCAAGGTTGCGGGTTTCGCCATGGGCTTGCAGGCACCCCGGCGCGCCGGTGCAGGCCACCACGCGCAGCATCGGATCATCGGCGCGGGTGATCAGGCCGGGAAGATCGGGGGCAGCGCCTGCGCCTTCGATCAAAAGCATCCGCCAAGGTGTGACCCGCAGCGGGCCAAGATCGGCCAGCGCGGCCAAGGTTTCCGCCTGCATCTGGCCGAACTCAAAGCCCACCAGCGCGCCTTGCGCCACAGTGCCGGGGCTTGGCGGCGCTGTGGCGGGAATGCGTGGCGCGTCAAACCGATCTGGCAGCGGCACCCGCTGCAACAGCGCGGCCATGCGACCCCGGCCTGCATTGACGCCGCCATTTTCGACGAACCAGCGCGCAAGGGCGATGGCCTCGGCCACCGCGGTTTGCGGCGTGACGCGCAGGGCGCGGTCGGCCTGGGTGGCCAGCAGCAAGCCATCCGGCCCGGTCTCCAACCAGATATCGGCAGAAACATCGCGCAGGCAGGGTGTGGCGGCGGTATCGAGCACAAAGCCGAACTTGCCGGGGAGCTGCGGCGCATCGGCAGCCGCCAAAGCCTGCGCAAGCGCGTCGGCGAGCGGTTGGGTCGCATCCGCTTCTGTCCAGAACGGCGGGACGATGATGTTGCGGCGGGCTTCATCTGCTGCATCGCGGTCGATCAGGTCGAGCGCGCGCAGGCCTTCGATCAGCGCGGGATGGCTTGCAGGCGTCACGCCGCGCAGTTGCACATTGGCGCGGTTGGAGAGATCAATCAGGCCGTTACCGTGCAAGCGCGCGAGGCGAGCGATGCCGCGTGCCTGATCGGGGGTTAGCCGACCGGCGCGGGGGCGCACGCGCACCACCAAGCCATCACCGGACTGCATCGGGCGCAGGGCACCGGGGCACCAGCCTTGGATGATTGGGCTGGCATTCATTCCCCCGCCCCCATCATCGCGGCAATCGAGTTGCGCCGGGTGATCCACAGCCCGGCATCCGCCAAGGCCTGAAACCGCGCGCGCAGGGCGGCCAAGGCGGCGGGATTTTCGGCCTCCATGAAGGCCACAAGATCTTCGCGGCCCAAGGTGGCTTCGTGATATAAATCAAAAAGATGCGCGGGCACGTCGCGGGTCAGATGGGCGTAGGCGGCAAGGTTATCCAAGGTTGCTGTCACCTCGGCTGCACCCCGGAAGCCGTGCCGCATCATGCCGCTCGCCCAATCGGGATTCGCCGCCCGTGCGCGCACTACGCGGCCGACTTCCTCGGCCACCAAGCGCGCGCGGGGGGCATCGGGGCGGGTGGCGTCGATGTGGTAAAGCGCGGGGGCCTCGGCGCCAATCGCGGCCATGGCGGCGGCAAAGCCGCCCTCATGTGCGGCATAATCCGGGGCCAGCAGGATATCGGTTTCGACCAGATCCTGCACATGCGCATAGCCATCCGCCGAGCGCAGCCGCGCCTCAAGCGCGCCCCGATTCTGCTGGCTTGCGCCCTTGGCATCCACCGTCCAATCCGAGGCAGAAAGCCAAGCCTCTCCGGCCAAGGCGCGGCCTGCGTCGGAATAATCGTCGAGGGCGGGTTCCATCCCCATGCCGTAAAGCCCCGGTTTCGGGCCGAACACGCGCGGGCCGACGGCGATGTAAGGGTTCATGTCAGGGGCTTCGTCGCGGGCGGCAAGGGCGGATGCTGCGGCGTCGAACAACTGGCTGAGGCCGCCGAATACATCGCGGAACAGGCCAGAGACCCGCAAGGTCACGTCGATCCGGGGGCGGTCGAGCAGGGCAAGTGGCAGGATTTCGAACCCCGACACGCGCTCGGAGCCGTCATCCCATTTCGGCGCGACCCCGGCGAGGTGCATCGCCATCGCCAGTTCCTCGCCTGCCGTGCGCATGGTGGCAGAGCCCCAGAGATCAATCACCAGACCGCGCGGCCAGTCGCCTTTGTCTTGCAGATGGCGGCGCAGCAATTCCTCGGCCAGTTTGACGCCTTGCGCATGGGCGGCGCGGCTAGGCACCGCGCGCGGATCGACCGAGAACAGGTTGCGCCCGGTGGGCAGCACATCAGTGCGCCCGCGCCATGGGCTGCCGGATGGGCCTGCCGCCACCCTGCGGCCTGAAAGGGCGGCGAGCAGACCTTCGGTTTCGCCCGGCGCTTGGCCGTAGATGTGCAGGCCGTCGCCGAACTGGCTTTCCTTGATGTCGCAGACGAAGCGGTCAATCCGGGTGATCGCCTCGGCAGGGCTGGCGCTGGCGTCAAGGCCAAGGTCCGCCTCAACGCCCGAGGCTTGCGCCTCTTCGCGGATCGTTGCGATCAGGCGGTTGCGCCGCGATGGGTCGAGGCCGTCGGCGGTGGAGTATTCATCCAACAGACGTTCAAGGCGGAGCAGGTTTTCGGGGGTGGCGGATTGCGCCAGTGGTGGCGGGACATGGCCGAGAGTCACGGCGCCAATGCGGCGTTTGGCCTGCGCGGCCTCGCCCGGATCGTTGACGATGAACGGGTAGATCACCGGCAGGTCGGCTGTCAGCACCTCGGGCCAGCAGGTGGCGGACAGCGCCACCGATTTGCCCGGCAGCCATTCCAGCGTGCCATGCGCGCCGATATGCAGCAGCGCGTGCAGGCGTTGCGCGCGGAGCCACAGGTAAAACGCGACGTAAGCGTGGCGCGGGGTGCGGGCGAGGTCGTGATAATCGGCCTCGCGTTGATCCACGGTGCCGCGTTCGGGTTGCAGCGCGATCAGGGCGTTGCCTGCCTGAGTTGCCGCAAAGTGTAACTGGCCGTCTTGCACCGCGGGGTCGGTTTCGGGGGCGCCCCAAGCGGCGTGCAGTGCGGTTTGCAGAGCCTCGGGCAGCGTGGCCAGCGCGGTTTTGTAGGCATCCAGCGGCCAGGTCAGCGTCTGGCGCGTCAGGGCGGTGGCAAGGCCCTGCGTTGCCGGAATGGCGTAGCCTTGCGCGGCCAAAGCAGCCGTCAGTGCCTCGGTTGAGGCCAAGGCATCAAGGCCAACGGCATGGGCGATCTGATCGGGGCGACCGGGATAGGTCGAGAGGATCACCGCCAGTTTACGCGCGCTGGCATGGGTTTGCGCCAAGCGCAGCCAGCCCAGCACCCTTGCTACCGTCGCCTGCACGCGGCCCGGATCGGCGCGGTGGGCAAAGCGGGAGAATTGCAGATCGGGGTCGCGTTTCCCCGGCGATTTGAAGCTGATCACGCCCGCGAAAATCCGCCCGTCCACCTCGGGCAAGACCACATGCATCGCGAGATCTGCGGGCGACAAACCGCGCTCGGACCCCGCCCAGTCGCGGCGGCGGGCGGTCGACAAAGCTACCTGAAACACCGGGCAACCGGCATCGTCCAGCGGCGTCGCCCCATCGGCACCGCGCGCAGAAAAAGCGGTGGCATTGACCACCGCCACCGGGGCCAGATGCGCCAGCGCGCCGCGCAGGAAATCCCCCGCCCCCGGTGCCTTCAAAGACGGGGCGAACAAGCCGTAAGCCGCCAAGCCCTGCGCGCGAAATTCGCGGATCAGCGCATCAACGGGGGCAGTATCGGCCGATGTCACGTACGAGCGATAGAACGTCACCGCCACCGCCGGGTCTGCCACCTCGGGCTGCGCAATCACGCCGCGGTCAGGGTCATACCAGCCACAATCGGGCACCCGTTTGTCGCCCAGCACCGGCCCCGCATAAAGCCCCGCCGCCAAGGCAAGCTGCGCCAAAGCCGCCTGCGCCGCCACCGCCCCGCCCGCATCGCAGAGCGTGGACAGCCGCCGCAAGGTGCTGATCGGCAAGGTGGAATGGGCGTCGAGTGCCGCATCCTCACGCCCGTCAGCGGGCAACACCGCCAAGGCGATACCCTGCCGCCGCGCCAGATCCTGCAACTGCATCAGGCCGTAGGGCCAGTAATTCTCGCCGCCGATCAGGCGCACGAGGATACCTTTGACCCCCACGAGGGTCTGCTGCACATAGGTGTCCACCGACATCGGATGCTGCAGCGCCACCAGATTGGCCAAGCGCAGCGTCGGCAGCTTCCCCCCAGCCCCTGATTGATTTGCGCGGTGCCATCCCGCCGCGAAAGCGCCAAGGTCACTGTCGGAAAACGACAACACCACCAGTTCGGCCGGGGTCTGACCCAGATCGAACGGGGTTTGCGTATCCTCCAGCCCATGGCTTTCGCGGAAGACGACATGCATGGCTCAGGCCCCCAGCACCGCGCGGATCGCTGCCAGATCGACATGGTGATGCTCGGCAATCACCACAAGCTGCCCCTTGCGCGGGGACGCCCCCCAAGGCCGGTCAAACTGATGCCGCACCCGCGCGCCCACTGCCTGCACCAGCAGCCGCATCGGCTTGCCTGCGACCGCCACATAGCCCTTCACCCGCAGGATATGCTGTTCATCGGCGAGGCGCTGGATGGCCGCCACCAAAGCATCGACATCGCTGATTTCCGGCAGATCAATCACCACGGTGTCGAAATCATCATGCTCGTGGTCATCATGACCATCGTGATGCGAGGGGCGTGCCGCCAGATCATCCTCTGCCTTCGCGTTCAGGCCAAGGATCAACGCCGGATCAATGATGCCTTCGGACATCGCCAGAATCGGGATAGGACGCGGGCTTTCCGCCACGATCACGGCGCGCGCGGCGGCCAAGCCAGCCTCACCCGCCAGATCGGCCTTGCTCATCAACACGATGTCGGCGCAGGCGAGTTGATCCTCGAACACCTCGGACAAAGGCGTTTCATGGTCGATGGACTCATCGGCTGCGCGCTGCGCATCCACCGCCGCCACATCCGGCGCGAAGCGACCCGCCGCAACTGCTTCGGCATCGGCCAAGGCGATCACGCCATCGACGGTGATTTTCGAGCGGATAGCGGGCCAGTCGAAGGCCTTCAACAGCGGCTTCGGCAAGGCCAGACCCGAGGTTTCGATGATGATGTGATCTGGCCGCTGCGGCAGCGCCATCAAAGCCTCGATCGTCGGGATGAAATCATCGGCCACGGTGCAGCAGATGCAGCCATTGGCAAGCTCGACGATGTTTTCCACCGGGCAATTGTCGTCGGCGCAGGATTTCAGAATGTCACCATCCACGCCGACGGTGCCAAATTCATTGACGAGGATTGCCAGCCGCTTGCCCTGCGGATTCTGCATCAGATGCCGGATCAGCGTGGTCTTGCCCGCGCCCAGAAAGCCGGTGATCACAGTGACGGGGATTTTCGACAGATCAGACATTCAGGCCTCCAAAGCCGTAAGAATAGGGGGAATGATAATCGGTGGGATTCGGGCAAGGCTCTGCTTGCGGAAGATCACCGGGCGCGCACGCCACGGCACGATGCCATCAGGGGCATCCAGATAAGCGGCGGCACCCAGCAGAATATCGGGCGCATCGGCAGGGGTCAGGCGACCGTAAACATAAGACCAACGCCCCGGTGCCGACAACGCCACCGCAGCGCCGGAATTGCAGGCCGACAGACATTCCACGCCGACAATGCGCAAGCCTGCCGGAACCGCGCCCGCCTGCAACGCCGCCAGCAGCTTCGCACCGGCAACGGGCTGTCCGTCTTCCACGACTTCACCCGCCTTACAGGTGGTGCAGACATGCAACGTTACACTCATCGGCCTACCCTATAGCGGCGATGGGGATGGCCAGAAGGGCGGCCATGCGGCCACCTGCTGGTTGCGAAACACCCCGTTCGCCCGTTCAGTCACATGCGCTGGCAGGTCTCCCGGCTTGCGGATCCGGGGGCTGGCCCCCACGGCTGCCCGCCTTCCCGGATTGCTCCAGTGGCCTCAGGCAACCTCTCCGGTCACGGTCGCGGGGGCGGCAGCTTTTGGGGTCGCCCCCTTTCGCATTCCCTCTTGGCCTGTCATAGACAGGAACCAGCGCTGGGTTCACCTGTGGCAGAACCACGCGCCATGTCAAGCAACGGATGGCCCCATGTCTGACCCTATCCTGATCGCAGAATCTGATACCGACGCTTCGGGCGACGAAAACGCCCGCCATGCGCGGAAGATGGCAAAGAAGAAGGCCGCACGCGATAAGATCATGGCGGGCAAGGCGGGCGATAAAGGGCTGCTGATCGTCCACACCGGGGCGGGCAAGGGCAAATCCTCCAGCGGGTTCGGGATGATTCTGCGCTGTATCGCACATGAAATGCCTTGTGCAGTGGTGCAGTTCATCAAAGGCGCATGGGATACCGGCGAGCGGCGGATCATCGAGACGCATTTCCCCGACCTGTGCGAATTTCACGCCATGGGCGAAGGCTTTACCTGGGAAACCCAGGATCGCGCCCGCGATATTGCCATGGCGGAAAAGGGCTGGGAAAAGGCCAAGGAGTTGATCCGCGACCCCGGCAACCGGCTTGTGCTGCTGGATGAAATCAACATCGCTTTGCGCTACGATTACCTCGACATCGCCGAGGTGCTGGCCTTCCTTGCCGCTGAGAAACCGCCGCTGACGCATGTGGTGATGACCGGGCGCAACGCGAAGCCAGAACTGATCGAGGCCGCTGATCTTGTGACCGAGATGACACTGATCAAGCATCCGTTCCGCTCTGGCATCAAGGCGCAGCCGGGGGTGGAGTTCTAAGGCTGTGGCGCAGTTTGACAGATCAGACTGGGGGCCAGCCCCCAAACCCCCGGAGTATTTTCGCCAAGATGAAGTTGGCAGAACGACAATGCCCAACTCTGTCAGCGACCAGACGCATCGCAAAAAATTCCAAGCCGGTGGCTTCATCTTGGCGGAAAATACTCCCGCCGGAGGCTTCCGCATGATCCGCGTGCAGCGTCGGTGGCAGGCATGAAGGCCCTGATGATACAGGGCGCGGGGTCGAATGTCGGCAAATCGCTGCTGGTGGCGGGGCTATGCCGCGCGGCAAAGTTGCGCGGGTTGTCGGTGGCGCCGTTCAAGCCGCAGAACATGTCCAACAATGCCGCCGTGACGGCCAACGGTGGCGAGATTGGCCGCGCGCAGGCGTTGCAGGCGCTGGCCTGCGGGCTTGATCCGCACACCGATATGAACCCGGTGCTGCTGAAGCCGGAATCCGAGACGGGTAGCCAAGTGGTGGTGCAGGGCAAGCGCATCGCGACGGTGAAGGCGCGGGAGTATGCGGCGTTGAAGCCAAAGCTGATGGCCCCGGTGCTGGACAGTTTTAACCGTTTGAAATCGCGGCACGATCTGGTGATCGTCGAAGGCGCGGGCAGTCCGGCTGAGGTTAACTTGCGGTCGGGTGACATTGCCAATATGGGCTTTGCCCGAGCCGCCGATTGCCCGGTTATCCTGACCGGCGACATTGATCGCGGCGGGGTGATCGCGCAGATCGTCGGCTCGCAGGCGGTGCTGGACCCAGCCGACAATGCGATGATTGCGGGGTTCCTGATCAACAAGTTCCGCGGCGATCCGCGGCTGTTTGACGATGGCTATCGGCTGATCGAAACCCGCACCGGATGGCGCGGCTTTGGCGTGGTGCCGTTCTTTGCGGGTGCCCATAAACTGCCCGCCGAGGATGCGTTGGACCTGCCGAAAGGCGGCGGCGCGGGGGCCTACAAGATCGCGGCGCTGACCCTGTCGCGGATTGCCAATTTCGATGACCTTGATCCTTTGGCGCAGGAACCCGGCGTCAGCCTGTCGATGATCCGCGCCGGCGAGGCGCTGCCCGGTGACACCGATCTGGTGATCATCCCCGGCAGCAAATCCACCCGTGGTGATCTGGCCTTTCTGCGCGCGCAGGGCTGGCACATTGACCTGGCCGCGCATCTGCGGCGGGGCGGGCGCGTGCTGGGCATTTGCGGAGGCTATCAGATGCTGGGCCAGATCGTGCGCGACGCGGGCGGCATCGAAGGCCCGGCGGGTGAAACGGCTGGTCTTGGCGCGCTGCAGGTTGACACCGAGATGACCCCAGACAAGCGCTTGACCCGCACCGAGGCCATTCACGCCGCGACCGGCCTTGCGATGCAGGGCTATGAGATTCACATCGGCCGCACCGAAGGGCCTGACCGCGCACGGCCTTTTGCCTTTGTGAACGGTCAGCCAGAGGGGGCGGTTTCCACAGATGGCCGGGTGATGGGCAGCTATCTGCACGGCATGTTCGCCAATGATGCCTTCCGTGCGGGCTTTCTGCGCCAGATTGGCGCGCAAGCCTCAAACCTGTCTTATGGCGCGGGGGTTGAGGCGGCGCTGGACGCCCTCGCCGCGCATCTGGAAGCGCATGTTGATGTGGCAGGCCTGCTCGGCTTGGCGCGGTAATCGCCCCATTCCCACGCCGCCCCGGACTTGATCCGGGGCCTCTTGGGCTGAGGTGAGGCCCCGGATCAAGTCCGGGGCGGCGTCGCACCTGCGATCAGCGCCGCAGCCATTCGGTCTGGGCGTTTTCCTGCCAGCCGGTGCGGTGCAAAAGCGGGGTGTCGTCCATGAACTCAGGATGGCCGATGCAGAGATAGGCGGCAAACTCCCAGCCCGCAGGCACGCCCAACAGCGCCTCGATATCATGCGGATCAAGGATCGAGACCATGCCCAGCCCCAGATTTTCCGCCCTTGCCGCCAGCCACAGCGTATAGATCGCCATCGCGGTGGATTGCCGCAACGTCTCGGGCAGGGTCTGGCGACCAAGGCCATGCCCGGCCTCGGGGTCGATCTCGTTGAACACCGCGAGTTGCACCGGGGCCATATCCAGCCCCGCCAGCTTGAGCGCCAGATATTCCGCATGTTTATCGCCGGTATAAAGCTTGGCGGCCTCGGCATTGCAGCGGTTGAAGTTGGCACGAACCCCGGCGCGTATGGCCGGGTCATCCACCCGGATCACCCGCCAAGGCCGCGCATTGCCGACCGAGGGCGCACAATCCATCGTGGCACGCAGCCGCTCCAAAGCGGCCTCGTCCACCGGGTCGGGGCGGAAATGCCGCACATCGCGACGCCAGCGCAGGATGCTCAGCAGGGTGGCGGATTCGTCGGCGCTAAACTGCATCAGCCCTCCAACGCAGCGGTCAGCCGCGCCCATTCCTCTGGCGATCCGGGCAGGCCCAAACGCAGCCAACGGTTCGAATAGGGAAAGATCCGGCTCCATATCCGGGCTTTTGCCAGCCGGTTTTGTGCGGTTTCTGCATCGGGTGTCTCGTAGGTGCGGAACAACTCGCAGCCGCCGACAAGCTGCCAGCCTGCCGCGAGGGCCAGTGCATCGGCCTGCGTGACCTCTGCCTGCAACCGCGCGACGGTGGCCTTGGCCCAAGCCTTATCCGCCAACGCCGCAGCGCCGATGCGCAGGGCCGCGCCGTTTACGGGCCACGGGCCGGACATCTCGGTCAGCGCCGCGATGTCGTCGGGGCAGCCGATCACGAAGCCAAGCCGCACGCCAGCCAGCCCGTAGAACTTGCCGAAGGAGCGCAACACCAGCAGCCCCGCCTGCCCGGCCTGCGCGGCCAGTGACAGCGCGGGCTGCGCATCGGCAAAACTTTCATCCACCACCAAGCGCCCGACCTGCCCGGCCAGCGCCAGCAGATCGGCGGGCGCATAGCTGCGGCCATCGGGGTTGTTGGGGTTGACCACCACCGCGAGGTCAGCCCCCGCCAACTGGCCGAACTGGCTGACCTGTTCCACCTTCCAGCCCGCCGCGCGCAGGGCGGCTGCGTGTTCGTTATAGGTCGGCCCCAGCACGCGGGCGCGGCCCGGTTTGGCCAGACGCGGGATCATCTGGATCGCCGCCTGCGCCCCGGCCACCGCCAGCATCGGCGCAGTTGTGCCATAGGTTTGCGCCGCCACGTCCAGCAGGGCCTGCTTGGCGCTGTGGGTTGGCAGCATCGTCCAATCTTCCGGATGCAATGTGGGCACCGGATAGGGCACGCGGTTGATCCCTGTCGACAGGTCTATCCAATCGCTGCCGCCAAAGCGTGCGATTGCGCCGTCGATATTGCCGCCATGATCGCGCATCTGCCCCCTCAGACCAGCGCCAAGACCAGCAGCGCTGCCGCAAGCACAAACATCGCCCGGACATAAAGCGCAAGGCCCCGTTGCAGATCATTGGCCGTCGGGTCGGGCGTGCCTGCGTTCACCCAGGGCTCATCCGCGACATGGCCGTCATAGACGCGGGGGCCAGACAGGCGCACGCCGAGGCCTGCGGCCATCGCGGCCTCGGGCCAGCCTGCATTGGGCGAGCGGTGCAGGCCCGCATCGCGCCACATCACGGAGAGCGCCCGCCGGGGTGCAGCGGAGACCAGCGCAAACACCAGCCCCGTCAGCCGTGCCGGGATCAGATTGACCAGATCATCAATCCGGGCCGAGGCCCAGCCGAACGCCAGAAACCGGGGCGTGCGATGGCCGATCATCGAATCCAGCGTGTTGATCGCCTTGTAGGCGGCAATCCCCGGCAGGCCGAGGACAGCGCCCCAGAACAGCGGTGCCACGATCCCGTCTGAGGTGTTCTCGGCCAGGCTTTCCATCGCCGCCCGCGCTACCCCTGCGGCGTCCAGCACTTTGGTATTGCGCCCGACGATCATCGAGACTTGAAACCGCGCGTCGTCGAGATCGCCGCGCTGCAACGGCACCACCACCGCCGCGACGTGGGCATACATCGAGCGGATCGCAAGGAACGGCCAAGCCAGCACGCCGCCGATCACAATGCCCAGCCATCCGGCGGGCAAAGCCGCCTGCACCGCCCAAGCCAAGCCGCCCGCGCAGCCGATCACCAGCACAGCCGCGCAGACCCCGGCGAGGCGGCGCGGCAAATCGGCGGCGGAATCGTGGTTCAGCGCAAGGTCCAGCCGCCGGATCAGCGCGCCGATCCACGTCACCGGATGGCCAATCGCCGCATAAAGCTGCGCGGGCCAGCCGATCACGCTGTCGATGGCCATCGCGACCAGCATCATTGCGGCAAAACTCATGGCTCTCCCCCGGCCCGAAACTGCACCACGCCGCGCAGGCCCGCCGCCTGCAATGCAGAATGGGCACGCGCGGGCACCGCACCGGGCGCAAAGATCAGCCCGCGCGCAGCCCCGGTATGGGCAATGACACAGCCCAAAGCGCCAAGGTCTGCCGCCAGCGACAGGGTGGGATCAGATCGCGCCCCCCTTTGCGCCAAGCTGCGGCTGGCCGACAAACTTGCGACCCGCGCCGCGCCCGCAAGATCATTTGCCAGACAGGCCGCGTGCCAGAGCGGCACAAGATCGGCAATGTCGGGAAAATCCATATCTGCGGGATCGGTCCGGCGTGGCGGACCGTAGAACCCGCCGATTACTTCCATCGCGGGCGGTGGTGGCAGGCTGTCCAGCACCTGACCGATACGCGAGGCCCACAGCACCTGCATCGGCGCGGCCAGCATCAGCGGGTCTGACGCGCCTTCCACCGCCACGCAAGCCCGCGCCAAAGTCAGCGGATCGCCCTGCCACCCCGCCAACCGCGCCAGCGCCACCAGAGCCGCCGTTGAGACGCCTGCCCCGCCACCGGGCGGCATCTCGGCGCTGAAGTGCAACTCGCCGGATATGGAAAGGCCCAACATCTGCAACAGCTTGACCGCCCGCGCCTTTGGCATGATGGCGGCACTGGCCTTGCTCAGCGATAGCCCCTGCCCCGGCTGCAGCCGCGCTGTCACCCCCAGCACCGGGCAGGGCAGCGTGATCAGAGCCACCGGGCCATCGGCCCCCAGCCGCCCCTGCATCACCTCGCCGAAATGCCCTGCCACGCGGATGCTGTGCCCGCTCATCGCCGCATCCGATTGACGCCCGCGATGGAGAAAGCGCCATCCGGCAAGGCCACAATCGTTGTCAGTGACAAGGGTGCCACCTGAAACGCCAGCCCCAGTTCCGCCGCCCCCAAGGCCATGCCCAAAGCCGCGCGGATCACCCCGGCATGGGCCACGATGACCACGCGGCCGCCCAATGCGCTTGCCTCACGCAACGCGGGCACCACCCGCGCCGACAGATCGAGAAAACTCTCGCCCTGCGGCGGGCGATGCGCGGCGAGATCGGGCAGCGACAGCGCGCCGAGGTCGGGCAGATCGGCGTAGGCGACATCCTCCCAAGCGCCGAAATCCTGCTCGCACAGGCGCGCGTCTTGCTGCGGTTCGGCATCAGGCCACAGCGCCGCTGCGGTCTGCACACAGCGCCGCGCCGGGCTGATCCACCAATGATCGGCCACCCCCACCGCGCCGCGCACCGCTGCAAAAGCCATGGCATCGCTGCAATCGGCCTCAACATTGCGCCGACCCGCCATCCGCCCCTCGCTCAGCGCGGGTGCGTGGCGGATCAGCATGATCTCGGTCGCAGCTTGTGTCGGGGCATCCGCAGGCACGGTCGCATTTCTCCTTTCGCAGATGCCCCGTTTCTGCTTTGACATCGGCCAAGGGGCAAGGGGCGTTATGCACAAAACCATCCTGATCACTGGCGGCGCGCGCTCGGGCAAAAGCCGGATCGCGGAAGGCCGCGCGTTGCAACTGGGCCAGCCCGCGCATTACATCGCCACAGCACAAGCGTGGGATGATGAAATGCGCGCCCGCATCGCCGAACACCAAGCCCGGCGCGGCCCGGAATGGATCACCCATGCCGCGCCTTTGGATTTGATCGCGGCCCTTGCGGCCACCGATGGCAAGGGCCCTCGCTTGGTGGATTGCCTGACTTTGTGGCTGACCAATCTGATGCTGGGGAACCACGATTGGCGCGCGGCAGGGCAGGCTTTGCTGGCCGCCCTGCCCCGCCAAACCAGCCCGGTGGTGTTTGTGACCAATGAAGTCGGCATGGGAATCGTGCCGGAAAACGCCTTGGCCCGCGCGTTTCGCGATGCGGCAGGCACCCTGAACCAATGGATCGCAGCCGAGGCGGATGAGGTGATCTTCGCCGTCTCGGGCCTGCCAATGAAGGTGAAATGATGCAACTGACCGCTCTCGCCGCTGTGGCCGATCTGGCCAAGACCTTGCCGCAAGCCGATGCCAAGGCCGCCGAGGCCGCTTTGGCGCGGCAAAACAGCCTGACCAAGCCGCCGGGGTCCTTGGGGCGGCTGGAGGAGTTGGCGGTATTCATGGCAAGCTGGCGCGGCACCGCACGGCCCCAGATCGCCCGCGCGCAAGCGGTTGTTTTCGCAGGAAATCACGGCATTTGCGCGCAGGGCGTCAACCCCTATCCGCAGGCGGTGACGGCGCAGATGGTCGGCAATTTTCAGGCAGGCGGTGCGGCGATCAACCAGCTTTGCCGCGCCAATGGGGCGGAATTGTCAGTGATAGCCCTCGATCTTGACCGGCCCACCGCCGATTTCACCACCGGCCCCGCAATGACGGAAGCTGAGACTTTGGCCGCGATGCAGACCGGGGCGGATGCGGTGGACGTGACGGCGGATGTGCTGATCTTGGGCGAAATGGGCATCGGCAATTCCACCATTGCCGCCGCGATGGCCTCGGCCCTGTTCGGCGGCGAAGTCGCAGGATGGGTTGGCGCGGGCACTGGTTCGGACAGCGAGGGCATCAAGCGCAAGATTGCGGCGATTGAAACCGGGCTTGCGCGCCACAAGGGCCTGTCTGCGATGGGCGTGCTGGCTGCCTTAGGTGGGCGCGAGCAGGCGGCGATCTGCGGCGCGGTTCTGGCCGCCCGTGCCGCGCGTATCCCGGTTATTCTGGATGGCTTCATCTGCACCGCAGCCGCGTCGGCGCTTTATGCAGCCGATCCGGCGCTGTTGGACCATTGCCTTGTCGGCCACCAAAGCGCCGAGCCGGGGCACCGCAAGCTGTTGACAGCCCTCAACAAACGCGCGGTGTTGGAGTTTGACATGCGGCTTGGCGAAGGCTCGGGTGCGGCGCTGGCCTTGGGCATCCTGCGCGCGGCGCTGGCGTGTCACAACGGCATGGCGACCTTCGGCGAGGCCGGAGTGTCCGAGGCATGACCCCCTTGCGCGCCCGCGTGGCTGAGGTTCAGTTGGCTGTCATGCTGCTGACCCGCCTGCCTGCGGGCCGTATGGCCGAGGCCCCGCCGATTGGCGCTGCCGTCTGGGCGTTTCCAGTGGCGGGCGCAGCGGTGGGCGGCATCGCGGCGGGGGTTCTGGCCGCGGCCTTGGCGGTTGGCATTGCCCCCGCCTTGGCGGCAGGTCTGGCCTTGGCCGCCAGCGTGCTTGCCACTGGGGGCCTGCATGAAGACGGTCTCGCCGATTGCGCCGACGGCTTTGGCGGTGGCCGCGACCGCGCCCGCAAGCTGGAAATCATGCGCGACAGCCGCATTGGCAGCTATGGCGGCTTGGCGCTGATCCTGTCGCTGGGGTTGCGCTGGCAGGCTTTGGCGCTTTTGGCGGCGCAGCAACCCGCCTTTGCGCCGCTGGCGCTGATCGCCTTGGCGATGGCCAGCCGCGCCGGGTTGGGGTTGGCCCTGTTGTGGATGCCAGCCGCGCGGCAAGACGGCATGGGGAAATCGGCGGCAGGCACCAGTTTTGCGCGGGCGATGGCCGGGCTGGCGCTGGCGGGCTTAGGCTTGGCGGTTTTGCTGCCATGGTCGTCTGCGCTTTGGGTGATGATCGCCATGGCCACCATGCAACTGATCTTTGCCCGAATTGCCCTGCGACAGATCGGTGGGCAGAGCGGGGATGTGCTGGGGGCGATGCAGCAACTGGCCGAGATTGCAGGCTGGCTGGCGCTGGCGCGCTAGGCAAGCGAGAGCCGGGGGCTAGCCCCCGGACCCCCAGAGTATTTTCGCCAAGATGAAGACCCTAGAGACTTGGGCGTTTCTGCAAAAGCGGCATCACATCGGCCATTTCTGGGCCAGCATCCAAGCCGGTGACAGCGCGGCGCAGCGGGCGGAACAGGGCTTTGCCCTTGCGGCCCGTCGCCTCTTTCACCGCATTGGTCCATTCGCTCCACGTCGCTGTGGTCCACGGGCCTTCGGGCAGCAGATCAAAGGCTGCCGCGACAAACTCGCGGTCCTCGTCATCGACGAGCGGGGTGGCACCGTCGCGGAACAGCACCCACCAGCCTTCCAGATCGGCCAGCACGGTGATGTTGGCTTTGGCGACGTTCCAGAACAATTCGGCCTTGTCAGCAGGCACGCCCAAGGCTGCGATCTTGTCGGCCACATTCGCCAGCGGCAGCGATTGCACATGCGCGCGGGTCAGCGGGAACAGGTCTTCGGCGTCAAACTTGGTGGGTGCGGCGCCAAAGCTGCCGATGTCAAAGCCATCAATCAGGTCTTGCATCGACGCGGCGATCTCTACCGGCTTGGACGAGCCAAGCCGTGCCATCAGCGACAGCAGCGCCATCGGCTCGACGCCCCGCGCGCGCAGATCGCGCAAGGAAAGCGTGCCCAAGCGTTTCGACAGTTCCTCACCCTGCGGGCCGGTCAACAGCGAGTGATGCGCAAAGCTGGGCGGGGTGCCGCCCATCGCCTGCATGATCTGGATTTGCGTCGCCGTGTTCGTCACATGATCCGCCCCGCGCACGATCGAGGTGACGCCCATATCAATATCATCCACCGACGAGGCGAAGGTATACAGGATCTGACCATCCGCCCGGATCAGCACCGGGTCAGACACCGAAGCCGCATCAATCGAGATCGGCCCGAGGATGCCGTCGTTCCATTCAATCCGCTGTTGATCCAGCAGGAAGCGCCAATAGCCCGCCCGGCCTTCTTCGCGCGCTTTGGCCTTTTCGGCATCGGTCATCCGCAGCGAGGCGCGGTCATAAACCGGCGGCTTGTGCATGTTCAGTTGCTTCTTGCGCTTCAGGTCCAACTCGACCGGCGACTCGAAGCATTCGTAGAACCGCCCGACGCTGCGCAACTGATCTGCTGCCTCGCGGTAGCGGTCAAACCGCAGCGATTGCTGTTCAATCCGATCCCACTGCAGGCCAAGCCATTCCAGATCGAACAGCAGGCCATCAATATATTCCTGTTTCGAGCGTTCCTGATCGGTGTCATCCAGCCGCAGAATGAACGTGCCGCCCGCCTTGCGGGTGATCAGATAGTTCATCAGCGCCGTGCGCAGGTTGCCGACATGGATGTATCCAGTGGGCGACGGGGCAAAGCGGGTAATGGTGGGGCGATCGGTCATCTCAGCTCTCCTGCAACCGCCCTTCCCTGTCATATGCCTTGCTGTTTGTCCAGTTATCGCCTTGCGGCTTTCGCACGCTTGGCTAGTCTGCCGCCATGACAACGCCCCCTGCCGATCTGACCGCCCCCGATGCCGATCTTATCGCGGCGCTTGCACAGGCGGCTATTGCCGATCTGCCCGCCGCCTATCGCATGGCCGCCCTGCAAGTCGCGCTGCGGATCGAGGATTTCGCCAGCGATGCCATGCTGGCCGAACTTGGCTGTGAAAGCCCGTTCGAGTTGACCGGCCTCTACGAAGGCACGCCGCTGACCGAGAAATCGGTGTCGGATCAGCCGCTGCAACCCGATGTGATCTGGCTGTTCCGTCGCGCCATTCTGGATGAATGGATCGAGCGCGGCAATGTCACCCTGCAAGAGTTGGTGGGCCATGTGCTGGTGCATGAGTTGGCGCATCATTTCGGTTGGAGCGATGATGACATCGCCGCGATTGATCCGTGGTGGGAATGAACAATCTGCCGCAATGGGCGCTTGCCGCTTGGACAGGGCGCAAAATCTTTCTATCATGCCGCCAGATGACTGATTTTGATCTGAAATTGGGGAGGACAGCGATGTCTGCAAGAACACAGGTCACGGCTGTGCTGGCCGGGGCTGTTATGGGCGCAGCCCTTGCAGGTGGCGCTTTGGCGGGGCCGGTGGTGGACAAGGCCACCGAGATTGAGACCCAGATCGCCGCAGGCAACATCCCCGATGCTATGACGGCAGCCGATGCGCTGACCGCGACGGTCTGGGATGCCAACACCACCATTGGCATCCATGCCGCAGCGCTGGTCGATGCGCCGGTGACCATGCTGGGCATCTACAACCCGCGCGCCGATGACAAATATCAGATCGGCGCGCCGATCCTGATCTATGCCGAGCCGTTCGGATACGGCTTCGCCTCGGGTGGGGAGGGCCTTTATAGTTTCGGCTTCATGGTCGATCTGAAGGTGATGACTGAGGCGGGCGAAGTGTTGGGCGAGTTGCCCTCGGTTGCCAATCTCGACGTGACATCCCGCGTGCAGAACCGCGAGTTTCCGGCCAATCTGACCTACACATTGCAGGGGCTTTCCCCCGGCCGCTATGTGCTGGAAACCACGTTGCGCGACAAGAATTCCGAGAAAGCGGGCAGCTTTCAGAACACCATCGAAATCGTCGAGGCCCCCGCAGCCGAGCAAGCGGCGCCCGAGCAGGCGGCGCCTGAGCAGCCCGCCGAACCGAGCGAGGCGCAACCAGAGGCGAGCGAGGAAAAGCAGGAATAGCATCTGCCGCGAGAAGGGTCAGAGCAGCGCGATTTGATCAGCGGCTGTCAAACCGAACCGGGGTTTCACTTGCCAGATTTGTCCCGCGACAAATCTGGCCGCGCCTGCCTGCCCCCGGCAGGCGCGTTACCGCGCCCGCCAGTCAGGCGCGGCCAGATTTCCCAAGGTTGCTCGGTTGGCCAATGCCCCTTGCTCGACGGCCTTCAGCCTTACGAGCAACTCACCGCAAAACGCCGCCCCGCAGCGTTTTCATGCGGTTCGGGACCGCCGACAAAGACTTTGTCTCACCCGCGCGGCGCGAACAGGATCACCGCCGCCCCGGCCAAAGCCAAACCAGCCCCAGCTACGTCCGCCCAATCGGGCCGCGTGCCCTCGGCGAGCCACAACCACAGCAAGGACGCGGCAATATAGACCCCGCCATAGGCCGCATAGGACCGACCCGCATGGGTTTCAGGGGCCAAAGCCAGCACATAGGCAAACCCGGCCAAAGCCAACGCACCCGGGATCAACCACAGCACGGATGCACCGCGCCACCAACTGAACACCGCAAAGCACCCGGCGATCTCCAAAGCGGCGGCGAGGATATACAGCGGCATCAGGCGTTATCGCGCCAGCGGTTGGCAATCGGATAGCGGCGGTCGCCCGCAAAGGCGCGGCGGGTCAACCGGGTGCCGGGGGCGGATTGGTAGCGTTTGTATTCGCTGATATAAAGCAGGTGTTCGACCTTCTTCACCGTCGCGCGGTCAAAGCCCTTGGCCACCAGATCGGCCACCGACAATTCCTGCTCGACCAACCCATCGAGGATTGCATCCAGCACCGGATAGGGCGGCAGGCTGTCTTCGTCCTTCTGATCGGGGCGAAGTTCCGCACTTGGCGGCTTGTCGATCACGCGCGGCGGAATGACCACGCCTGCGGGGGCCAGCATCCACGGCCTATGGTTGTCGTTGCGCCAGCGGCAGGTGTCAAACACGCGGGTTTTATACAGATCTTTCAGCGGGTTATAGCCGCCGTTCATATCGCCATAGATCGTGCAATAGCCCACCGCCATTTCCGATTTGTTGCCGGTGGTCAACAGCATCTCGCCAAACTTGTTTGACATCGCCATCAAAAGCAGCCCGCGCAGGCGCGATTGCACGTTCTCTTCCGTCACCCCCGGCTGCGTGCCCGCAAACAAATGCGCCAAGGCATCGCCCACCGCATCCTGCGGCGCGGTGATCGACACCGTATCCAAACGACAGCCCAAAGCGGTTGCCACCTGTGCAGCATCCTCCAGCGAATGCGCCGAGGTATAGCGCGACGGCAGCATCACGCAGCGCACGTTCTCGGGGCCAATCGCATCCGCCGCAACAGTCGCCACAATCGCACTGTCAATGCCGCCGGAAAGCCCCAGCAGCACCTTTTTAAACCCGGTTTTGCCCAGATAATCGCGCAAAGACATTACCATGGCCCGGTAATCGGCCTCGTAGGAGATCGGCATCTTCTCCATCATGCCGGGCAGCGCGCGCCAGCCGTCCTCGGTCTCTTCGAAATCCACATGCGTGATGCACGCGTCAAACTGCGGCAGTTGTGCGACCAACACCCCACCGGGGTTCAACACAAACGACGCGCCATCAAACACTTGATCGTCCTGGCCCCCGATCATGTTCAGATAGACCAGCGGCAGACCCGTCTCGACCACCCGCGCCACCATCAGATTGGTGCGCACCGATGGTTTGCCGCGATGATAGGGTGAGCCGTTTGGCACCAGCAAAATCTGCGCCCCGGTCTCGGCCAGCGTCTCACATACTTCGGAATGCCACGCGTCTTCACAAATAGGCGAGCCGATGC
Organism: Cypionkella sinensis; assembly: GCF_042646385.1. Classification (NCBI taxonomy): domain Bacteria; kingdom Pseudomonadati; phylum Pseudomonadota; class Alphaproteobacteria; order Rhodobacterales; family Paracoccaceae; genus Cypionkella; species Cypionkella sinensis. The sequence goes on from NZ_JBHRTO010000001.1 coordinate 1,879,125, forward strand.
GCAACGGCCCCACGCGATACGGCCCCTGCGGCGGGGCCGAGGCGAACACCCGCTTTTCGTCAAACACATCGCTGTTGGGCAACTCGTGCTTCAAGACGGTGGCGGCAATCCTGCCCGCTTCCAGCACGTAATAGGCATTGTAAAGCTGCCCATCCCGCCAGCACGGCCCCCCGACCCCCAGCGCCGGGCCATCCACGATCCGCAAGGCCAAAGCCTCTACCGCTTGCATCGCATCGCGCCAGAACGCGGGTTTCATCACCAGATCTTGTGTCTGATAACCGGTGATAAACATCTCGGTCAGCGCCACCATCTGCGCCCCCGCATCGCGCCCCTGCACCCAGGCGTCATAGGCCAGCGCCACATTGGCCTCGATCGCGCCGACAGTGGGGTTCAACTGTGCCAAGGTCAGGCGGAACGTCGCGGCCATGTCATACTCCGGGCTAGGGTTTTCCCGGTTCTAGCAGGTTCACGCCCAAGGGGAAGGCCAAGCGGGCGACTTGTCAGCACCTCGCGGCCTCGGGTAGGGTGCGCCGCGAGATAAGGGATGATGCGATGCGCAACACAGGCTTGGCGGCAGCGATCTTGGTGGCTCTGGCAGCGGCGGCCCCCGCACAGGACGCGGGCGAGGTCATCACCAAGCAATACGAAGACGGCTCGGTCTACGAGGGCACTTTCGTCAACGGCCTGCAAGACGGCACCGGCACCTACAAACTGCCCAGCGGTTACGAATATTCCGGCGAATGGGTCGGCGGGGAAATCCGCGGCACCGGCATTGCGCGCTATCCCAATGGCTCGGTCTATGAGGGGCGCTTTGCCGCAGGCAAGCCCGAGGGCAAGGGCAAGATCACCTTTGCCGATGGCGGCACGTATGAGGGCGATTGGCGCGGCGGCAAGATGACCGGCCAAGGCCGCGCCACCTATGCCAATGGTTCGGTCTATGTCGGCGCTTTCAGCGATGGCAAACACGACGGCACCGGCAAGCTGACCGATGCCAACGGCTACAGCTATGCAGGTCACTGGGCGATGGGCGAAAAGCAGGGCGAAGGCGTGATCCGCTATCCCGATGGCACCACCTACACCGGCACTCTGGTGAAGGGTGCGCGCCAAGGCACGGGCAAGCTGACCATGCCGAACAAGCTGACTTACGTCGGCGCATGGAAAGATGGCCAGATCAATGGCTTGGGCAAGCTGACCCAACCGAATGGCGATGTCTATGAGGGCGATTTCATTGATGGCCTGCGCGTCGGCAAGGGCACCGAGACCTATGCCACTGGCGATGTCTACAAAGGCAGCTTCAAGGCCGACAAGCGCGACGGCAAGGGCACGTTCACCGCCAAGGATGGCAGCAGCTATGATGGCGATTGGGTTGCGGGCCAGATGCAGGGCCAAGGCCGCATGGTTTATGCCGACCGGTCGGTCTATGAGGGCGGTTTCAAGGCCGATCAGCCCGACGGCACCGGCAAGATCAGCTATGCCGATGGCTCCAGCTATACCGGGCAATGGGTGAAGGGCGATATCACCGGGCAAGGCACCGCCACCTACGCCAACGGGGCCACCTATACCGGGGCCTTGGTTGCCGAGAAACCCGACGGCATCGGCACCATGACCTATCCCGATGGTTTCCGCTATGAAGGCGCGTGGAAAGCCGGGGTGCGCGAAGGTGTGGGGACCGCCACTTGGCCAGATGGCACGGTGTATAAGGGTAATTTCAAGGCCGGTCTGCGCGATGGCAAAGGCGCGCTGTCGCAACCTGATGGTTTCACCTATTCGGGCGATTGGGTTGCCGGGGCCATGGAAGGCAATGGGGTCGCCACCTATCCCACCGGCGATGGCTATGAAGGCGGCTTTGTCGCGGGCAAGCGCGAGGGCGCGGGCAAACTGGTCTATAAAGGCGGCGAAGTGTCGGAAGGCATGTGGAAGGCCGGGGTGCTGGTCGGCCCGCTGCCGGGGGCAAGCGCTGCGCCCGCCCCTGCCGATGGCACCGCAGCGCCGGAAAGTGCGGCACCGGAAAGCCCTGCGCCTGCGCCTGCGGCCAATCCTTAGGGCGGGCCGCGCTCAGCGGTCCCGCGCGCTAAGTTTGCCGCCTACGTGCATGGCGCGTGAAGTGCTATTCAGCATTCAGCGTTTTGAAGCAGCCAAGTGCGGGCGGAAACAGGAAACGCATTGCGTTTCCCCGCCCGCGTGAGCGGTTTCAGCCTGCACGCCTATCCGCCATAGCTTCCTGAGGCCAGCGTCCGACCCGGCGGGCGAGAAGCGCCCGCCATTGGCGGGTCGGGCGCTGGCCGGGCCTTTGAGGCCCGGCGGTTTCAGCGGCCTCTGCTCCGCGTGGCGAAGGCGATGGCCTTCGCCAAAACATCTCAGGGAAGCATGCTTTACCCTAAGGCTCGATCATCTCAACCCGCGTGGCATGGCGGCCACCCTCAAACTCGGCATTCAGGAACGCATCGACAATATCCAGCGCCAGACCTTCGCCCACCACCCGCACGCCCATCGACAGCATGTTGGCATCATTGTGCTGGCGGATCATCCGGGCCGAAAACGTATCCATGCAGACTCCGCAGCGGATGCCCTTGACCTTGTTCGCCGCCATCATGATGCCCTGCCCGGTGCCACACAGCACAATGCCAAACCGGCAATCGCCCGAAGCCACCCGCCGCGCCGCTGCCTCGCCATGTTTGGGATAATGCGTGCTTTCCGGCGTTGTCGGGCCAATATCAACCACCTGCCAGCCCTGCGCCGCGATATGCGCAGCCACCACCTGCCGCAAGGCAATCGCAGCATGATCGCTGGACAAGACGATGCGCTTTTGCGCGGCATCGGTGGAAAGCGGTTGGGTATCTTGGGTCATGTCATTCTCCTGCCCCGGGTTTGCCCCGCCCGTTTAGCGAGGGTTCGGGCCAAACCGCAAGCCGCCTGTTGTGCAGCCGTTACCACACCACCGCCTTGCCCGCGTAATCATAAAACCCGCCCGATTGCGCGGGCGTCAAATCGCCAAGCACGGCAATCAGACGGGCCGCCGCTTGCGCAGGCGCGTCCTTGTGCTTGGCCGGAAAGCCCGCTGTAAACGCCGTATCCACCGTGCCGGGGTGCAAACAGGCCAGCACCGCCAAAGGATGACTCCGCGCCACCTCGATGGCCGCCGTATGCACCAGTTGGTTCAGCGCCGCCTTTGCTGCGCGGTAAGAATACCAACCGCCCAAAGCGTTATCGCCAATCGAGCCGACCCGTGCCGACAATACCCCCAGCCGTGACGCACGATCCTTGGGCAGCAGCCGCAACACATGCTTGATCACCAAGGCGGGCCCCACCGCATTGACCGCGAACTGCGCCATCATCGCGTCGGCAGTGATGGCCCGCAGCGACTTTTCCGGCACGCCCAAAGCGCCCGAAGCGATGAATACCCAATCAAACGTGCCCGTCACGGGCTTCAGCACCCGCGCCACCGATGCCTCGTCGGTGATATCCAGCCCATCGCGCGCCCGCGACAGCGCCACGACATCGGCCTGCGCCGCCAACGCCTGCACCAAGGCACCACCAATCCCGCCCGAGGCTCCGATCACCAATGCCCGCACCTTGCCCATCCTTCGCTGTTTTGATGCGCACCTGCGCCGCCGAAACCTAGGGCAAAGGCCGCAGATCGCCACGCTGAATGGGCAATTTCTTCGGCCCGCCAAGGCACATGGCCGGGTGGGGATTCGTCCAAAAGTTAATAATTCCTGAACGACGCCTCGTAACACATTGAAAACAAACAGGCGAAAATGGTCCCGAGTTGGGACCATCCCCCAACCTACCCGCCGCGATGCAGGTGCACAGCCCCGCTACTTTTTCACCACCACCCCCTTCCCTTCCAACAAATCCGCCGTATAGTCGCCACCATGACACGGGAAACCATCATCGCCTTTACCCACGCCGCGCCGATTTCTGGCGCGCCGCTTTCCCGTGGCCTGCTGCTTCTTACCCGCTTCTGAGCGTGCCCTTGGGTGCGACCGCTCGGAAGTGATCAGCGCCCGGAAAGCAGCAACAAACACCAAGGAACGATCCCATGACCGCCACGCCCGCGCAAACCCGCGCCGAAGCCGCTAAATCGCAAGCCTCCCGCGCCGAAAAGGCGCAATCTCAACCCAAAGTCATCATTTTCGACACCACCCTGCGCGACGGCGAGCAATCGCCGGGTGCCACCATGACCCACGAGGAAAAGCTGGAAATCGCCAGCCTGCTCGATGAAATGGGCGTCGATGTGATCGAGGCCGGTTTCCCCATCGCCTCGGAAGGCGATTTTGCCGCCGTGACCGAGATTTCCAAGCGCTCGAAGAACTCCACCATCTGCGGCTTGGCCCGCGCCAACTACAAAGACATTGATCGCTGCTGGGAGGCCGTGAAGCACGCCCCGTCCCCCCGCATCCACACCTTTATCGGCACCTCGCCACTGCACCGCGCCATTCCGAACCTCAACATGGACGAGATGGCCCAGCGCATCCACGACACCGTCACCCACGCCCGCAACCTGTGCGACAACGTGCAGTGGTCGGCGATGGACGCCACCCGGACGGAACACGATTACCTCTGCCGTGTGGTGGAAATCGCCATCAAGGCTGGTGCCAGCACCATCAACATCCCCGACACCGTCGGCTACACCGCCCCGCGCGAATCCGCCGATCTGATCGCGATGCTGCTGCAACGCGTGCCGGGCGCGGATGGCGTGATCTTCGCCACCCATTGCCACAACGATCTGGGCATGGCGACGGCGAACTCCTTGGCGGCGGTCGAGGCTGGCGCGCGCCAGATCGAATGCACCATCAACGGTCTGGGCGAACGCGCCGGCAACACCGCGCTGGAAGAGGTCGTGATGGCGATGAAGGTCCGCAATGACATCATGCCCTACCGCACCCAGATCGACACCACCAAGATCATGAACCTGTCGCGCCGGGTTTCCAGCGTTTCGGGCTTTGCGGTGCAGTTCAACAAGGCCATCGTCGGCAAGAACGCCTTCCTGCACGAAAGCGGCATTCATCAGGATGGCGTGCTGAAGAACATCGAAACCTTCGAGATCATGCGCCCCGCCGATATCGGTCTGACCGCGCATAACATCTCGATGGGCAAACACTCGGGCCGCGCCGCGCTGCGCTCGAAATTGAAAGAACTCGGCTATGAATTGGCCGACAACCAGTTGAATGACGTGTTCGTCCGCTTCAAGGCTTTGGCCGACAGCAAGAAGGAAGTTTACGACGAGGATCTGCTGGCTTTGGTCGCCGATGAGGCCACCAATGACGCGCATGACGCGGTGCAGGTCAAACGCCTGCGCGTGGTCTGCGGCACCGAAGGCCCGCGGGAGGCAGAGCTGACCCTGACCATCGACGGCGTCGATCATTCGATTGATGCCACCGGCGATGGCCCGGTGGATGCGGCCTTCAACGCGGTGAAAATGCTGTTCCCGCACCGCGCCCGTTTGCAGCTTTATCAGGTGCAAGCCGTGACCGAAGGCACCGACGCACAAGCCACGGTTTCGGTGCGGTTGGAAGAGGACGGCCGCATCGTCACCGGGGCCTCGGCGGATACCGATACGGTCGTTGCATCGGTTAAAGCTTATGTGAACGCGCTGAATAAATTGGTGGTGCGTCGCCAGAAGTCGGCGCCCGACAGCGATAAAAAGTCGGTAAACTACAAGGATCAGGGCTGATACTGCGGATTTCAGTGCCGCTTTTGTAGCTTAATCACAAACCGCGCAGGCAAGGCGGAAAGGCGCGCCCTGACCTGCCCGGGCCTTTCCCCTGCTGTGGCATGGCTTTATATGAACACGCCCGCCTTAGGCCTTGCCTGAGTCGCGGGCGTTTCTTTTCGCCGTCCAAGGATCACCCCAAGCATGTCCATCCTCTCCAGCATTTTCTCGTCTGACATGGCGATCGACCTCGGCACCGCCAACACGCTGGTTTATGTGCGCGGCAAGGGCATCGTGTTGAACGAGCCTTCGGTGGTGGCCTATCACACCAAGGACGGCAAAAAGCAGGTGTTGGCGGTGGGCGAGGATGCCAAGCTGATGCTGGGCCGCACGCCGGGCAGCATCGAGGCGATCCGCCCGATGCGCGACGGGGTGATTGCCGACTTTGAGGCGGCGGAAGAAATGATCAAGCATTTCATCCGCAAGGTGCACAAACGTACGACCTTCTCGAAGCCGAAGATCATCGTCTGCGTGCCGCATGGCGCGACCCCGGTGGAAAAGCGCGCGATCCGGCAGTCTGTGCTTTCTGCAGGTGCGCGTCGGGCTGGCCTGATTGCCGAGCCGATTGCGGCGGCGATTGGGGCGGGCATGCCGATCACCGATCCGACGGGCAACATGGTTGTCGATATCGGCGGCGGCACCACGGAAGTGGCGGTGCTGTCGCTGGGTGACATCGTTTACGCGCGGTCGGTCCGCGTCGGCGGCGACCGGATGGATGAGGCGATCATCAGCTATCTGCGCCGTCATCAGAACCTGCTGATCGGTGAATCCACCGCCGAACGCATCAAGACCAGCATCGGCACGGCGCGGATGCCCGATGATGGCCGGGGTGCCAGCATGACCATTCGCGGCCGTGATTTGCTGAATGGTGTGCCGAAGGAAACCGAGATCAATCAGGCGCAGGTCGCCGAAGCTTTGTCCGAACCTGTGCAGCAGATTTGCGATGCGGTGATGCAGGCGCTGGAAACCACCCCGCCGGATTTGGCGGCGGATATTGTTGACCGGGGCGTGATGCTGACCGGCGGCGGCGCGTTGCTGGGTGATCTGGACCTGAGCTTGCGCGAGCAGACCGGGCTGTCGATCTCGGTCGCGAACGAGCCGCTGAATTGTGTGGCCTTGGGCACCGGCAAAGCGCTGGAATATGAGAAACAACTGCGCCACGTTATCGACTACGATAGCTGAGTTGGCGCGCATCGAGATCGCGGTCCTTTTGTCTTTCAAGTGAAACGGGCCAGTCATGGCAAGAAACCGCATAGATCCCGAAGAATTCCACCGCCCGCTGCGCAGGGTTCTGGTGGGTCTTCTGATTTTGCTGATGGTGGGCCTGTTCTTTCTGTGGCGGATTGACAGCCCTCGGGTTGAACGCTTTCGCACCGCCTTGGTCGACCGTTTTGTTCCCAGTTTTCAATGGGCTGCGGCGCCGGTGACGTGGACGGCGGGGGTGCTGGACAACTTTCAATCCTATTCGCGGCTCTATGAGCAGAACCAGCAACTGCGCGAGGAATTGCGCCAGATGAAGGCGTGGAAAGAAGCCGCCTTGCAGCTGGAGCAGAAAAACGCCCGGCTGCTGGACCTGAACCACGTGCGGCTGGACCCGATGCTGACGCATGTCACCGGGGTGGTGCTCGCCGACAGTGGCAGCCCGTTCCGGCAATCGGTTCTGCTGAACGTGGGCGCGCGCGACGGCATCAAGGATGGCTGGGCGACGATGGATGGCATTGGTCTGGTGGGGCGCATCTCGGGCGTGGGCCAACAGATCAGCCGGGTGATCTTGCTGACCGACAGCAACAGCCGGGTGCCGGTGACGGTGCAGCCTTCGGGGCAAAAGGCGCTGCTTTCGGGCGATAATTCTGACCTGCCACCCCTCGATTTTCTGGAAGACCCCGATGAGGTGCGCCCCGGCGACCGTGTGGTGACATCGGGCGACGGCGGCATGTTTCCGGCGGGCCTGCTGGTGGGTTCGGTGGTTCTGGGCACCGACAAGCGCCTGCGTGTGACGTTATCGGCCGATTATCAACGGCTGGAGTTTTTGCGGGTGCTGCGCAGCCACGAATTGACCCCGATCACCGATCCGGGGGCTTTGGTGACATCGCCGCCGATCCAGGGCCCGCCGAAACCGCCGACCTCGCCCGAACCTGCGGCGGAAGCGGGGGACAGCAATGGTTGACGGCGCGACGCGAGAGGTCTGGCTGCACCGCGCGCTGTTTGTCGGCATCGCGCTGTTGCTGCTGTTCTGGCGATTACTGCCCCTGCCGATGGCGATGATGTCGGATTGCGCCGAAACGGCGGGATGGTGTCGCTTTACCGTCTGGCTGAACCGCACGCCGGGGCCTGATTTGCTGCTCTGCGTGATCTTTGCCTGGACGATGCGCCGACCGGATTATTTGCCTGCCCTGCTGATTGCGGCGGTGGTGCTGCTGGAGGATATGCTGCTGGATCGCCCGCCGGGGCTATGGACCGCGCTGGTGCTTCTGGCCTCGGAATTCGTGCGCGGTCGGGTTGCACTGACTCGTGAATTGAACTTCGGGGTCGAATGGCTATTGGTCTCGGGTCTGATGGTGGCCATGCTGGTGGTGTATCGGCTGACTTTTGCCATGGTGTTGCTGCCGCAGGCGGGCTTTGGCTTTGCGATGTTGCAAGTGCTGTGGTCGGTGATGTGCTATCCTGTGGTGGTGTTCCTGTCGCGCTATGTGCTGGACCTGCACAAGCCCGCCATGGGTGAAATTGATGCATATGGGAGACGGATGTGAGACGCGCACCCCGCGATACCGAAGCCACCGCGCGGTCTGTGACACGCCGGGCCTTGCTGATGGGCGGCGGCATGGCGGCGATGGTCGCGGCTTTGGGCGCGCGGATGCGGTTTCTGGGGGTCGAGCAGGCCGATCAGTTTCGCCTGCTGGCCGAAGAAAATCGCATCAATATCCGGCTGATCCCGCCTGCGCGCGGGCTTATTCAGGATCGCAACGGCAAGCTGATTGCGGGCAATGAGCAGAACTACCGCGTCGTGATCACCCGCGAAAACGCCGGCAAGACCGATGCGGAGGTCGAAGATGTGCTGAACCGTCTCAGCAACATCATCCCGATGACGGCGCAGGATCTGGCCGACGCGATGAAAGAGCTGAATCCGCGCGTCAACTCCGCCTTCGTGCCGATCACCGTGGCCGAACGGCTGAGTTGGACCGATTTCAGCAAGATCGCCATCAACGCCCCCGCCCTGCCCGGTGTCTCGCCCGAGGTTGGCCTGAGCCGCGTCTATCCGCGCGACGTAGATTTCGCACATGTGGTAGGCTATGTCGGGCCGGTTTCGGAAAAAGACCTGTCAGAGTTGAAGGAAAAAGAGGGCGCGGAGAATGTCGATCCGCTGCTGATGATCCCGCGCTTTCAGATCGGCAAGATCGGCGTTGAGAAGTGGATGGAAGACACGTTGCGCGGCTCGGCTGGCACCAAGCGCATCGAGGTTAATGCCGTTGGCCGTGTCATGCGCGAGTTGGACCGCGAGGAAGGCCTGAAGGGCAAAGACTTGCGGCTGACCATTGACGCCGATGTGCAGAATTTCGTGCAGGCCCGCTTGGGTGAAGAAAGCGCCGCCTGCGTGGTGATGGATGTCAACAACGGCGATATCATCGCGGCAGTATCCTCGCCCTCGTTTGATCCCAACCTGTTTGTGCGCGGGATTTCCAGCGCTGATTATGCCGCCCTGACAGAACATGATCACCGCCCGCTGGCCAACAAGGTGGTTCAAGGTGCCTATCCGCCGGGGTCGACCTTCAAGATGGTGACAGCGCTGGCGGCACTAGAGGCCGGGGTGATTGATGAGAACACCAATGTCCGCTGCCCCGGTTTCATTGAGGTTGGCGGCATCCGGTTTAACTGCTGGAAGCGGGGCGGGCATGGTGCCGTCAATCTGAAACGCGCGCTGTCGGAAAGCTGCGACGTGTTTTTCTACGATGTCAGCCAGAAGGCTGGCATCGATATCATGGCCGAGATGGGCCACAAGCTGGGTCTGGGGCAGCGCCACGATCTGCCGATGTCGGCGATTTCGGCTGGCACCATGCCCAACAAGGCGTGGAAGCAGGAAAAGTATCAGAAGGCCTGGGTGATCGGTGACACGATCAACGCCTCGATTGGTCAGGGCTATGTACTGGCGACGCCGCTGCAACTGGCGGTGATGGCCTCGCGTATCGCGGCAGGCAGGCAAGTCGCGCCGCGCATCATCCATTCGGTGAACGATATCGAGGTGCCTGTCGCCGAAGCTGAGGGGCTGGGCGTTGATGGCTCGAAACTGCGCGCGGTGCAGATGGGCATGTTTGAGGTGATGAACGGCGCGCATGGCACCGGGCGGGGGTCGCGGATTGCCGATGACACAATGCTTATGTGCGGCAAATCCGGCACGGCACAGGTGCGCAACTTTTCGGAAGCCGAAAAGCTGACCGGGGCGCGCAAGAACGAAAGCTTGCCTTGGCGGATGCGCGACCACGCGTTGTTCGTGGGCTTTGCGCCTGCCAATGCGCCGCGCTATGCCGTGTCGGTGGTGGTGGAACATGGTGGCGGCGGCTCGGCTGTTGCGGGGCCGATTGCGCGTGACGCTTTGCTGCGCGCCCTGACCGGGGGGATACCACCCATCAGCGCTTATCCCACCAACCAGCATGAATCGATCAAGAACATGCTGAATGACTTGCGCCTGCGCCTGCCCGATGGCAGCCAGCCAGAAGCCTCAAAGGTGTAGCGCGATGAGTTTTCTGGAATATCGGCTGAAACTGGCCCCCGCTGGCATTGCCAAGGTGTTCTATATCCAGTGGGCGCTGATCCTTGTGCTGATCGCGATTGCGGCGATTGGCTGGCTGATGCTGTATTCCATCGCGGGCGGCGATATGGACACTTGGGCTTTGCCACAGATCAAGCGGTTTGGCATGGGTCTGGGGCTGTTGTTCTTTGTGGCCTTCATCCCGATCTGGTTCTGGCGCAGCATGTCGGGGGTGTCTTACCTTGTGGCGATGGTCTTGTTGCTGGTGGTGCATTTTTTCGGCACCGTCGGCATGGGCGCGCAGCGCTGGATTGATCTGGGCTTCATGCGTTTGCAACCTTCCGAATTGATGAAGGTGACGCTGGTGATGATCCTAGCCGCCTATTACGACTGGCTGGATGACAAGAAAGTCTCGCGCCCGCTTTGGGTGCTGATCCCGGTGGTGCTGATCTTGGTGCCGACCTATTTCGTGTTGAAGCAGCCCAACCTCGGCACCTCGATGATGCTGATCCTTGCCGGGGCCGGGGTGATGTTCGCCGCAGGCGTATCGCTGTGGTATTTCGGCGTCGTGGCGGCTTTGGGCGGTGGCGGCATTGCGGCGATCATCATGTCGGAAGGCACGCCGTGGCAGGTGCTGCACGATTACCAATACAAGCGCATCCATACGTTTCTGGACCCGGCGGCAGACCCGCTTGGCACCGGATATAACATCATTCAGGCGAAGATTGCGTTGGGGTCAGGCGGTTGGGCGGGCAAAGGCTTCATGCAGGGCACGCAAAGCCGGTTGAACTTTCTGCCAGAAAAGCACACCGACTTTATCTTCACCACCCTTGGTGAGGAGTTTGGCTTTGTCGGTGCCATTTCTCTGCTGGCGCTTTACACGCTGGTGCTGGTGTTCTGCATCACCGCCGCGATCCAGAACAAGGACCGTTTCAGCCAGCTTTTGATCATTGGCGTGGCGATGAACTTTTTCCTCTATCTTGCCGTAAACCTGTCGATGGTGATGGGCATGGCTCCGGTTGTGGGGGTACCGCTGCCCTTGCTATCCTATGGTGGCTCGGCCACTTTGGTGATCTTGCTGGCCTTCGGGCTGGTGCAAAGCGCGATTGTGCACAGGCCAAGGTGAGCTGATGAAACGCCATATCCGCTTTGTGTTTGCCTGCCTGATCGGTGCGGTTGTGGCAGTGTTGGTGCAATTGACGCCATTGCCGTTCGAGTTGCGCGTGCTGGCCGCCGCCAATGCGTTTTTCGTCAGCTACCTTGCCCTGATGCTGCAATTTGCAGCGACGACATCTTCGGATGAATTGCGCACCCATGCCGAGCAGAATGACGCAGGCGCTGCGGCTATTCTGGTGCTGGCATTGGCAGCGGCGGGGATCAGCCTGACCTCAATCATCATGGTGCTGGGCGCGCCCAGTGACAGCACGCATGTGCGCCTGATAGCCCTTGCCTCGGTGCCGTTGGGTTGGGCTGCAGTTCATGTGCTGGCCGGGTTTCACTATGCCTATCTGTTCTACCAGCCGCACAAAGCGAAGACGCCCGCAGGTCTGGAATTTCCCGGCACCAAAACCCCCGACCCGTGGGATTTTCTGTATTTCGCTTTTGTCATCGGCATGACGGCGCAGGTCAGCGATGTCACCACCTCGTCGGCGCAGATGCGCAAAGTGGTGCTTTTGCACTCGATCGGAAGCTTCTTTTACAACACCATCATTCTGGCGCTGGCGGTGAATGCCGCTGTGACCAGCGCCTGATGATCTGACAGGACCAAGCCCATGACCCTGACCGTGTTTTTCTCTGCCCCCGCCGTGTGGGAGGAATATCGTGACCTGCTGCCGGGTCTGCTGGCAGAGGCCGGGATCGACGCCCGCGTGGTGACAGAGGCATCCGATCCGGCGGTGGTGGATTACATCATCTACGCGCCCTCCGCCCCGTTGCAGGATTTCACGCCGTTTACCCGCTGCAAGGCGGTGCTCAGCCTCTGGGCCGGGGTGGAGCGCATCGTTGGCAACCAGACCCTGACGCAGCCGTTGTGCCGGATGGTCGACAATGGCCTGACCGAGGGCATGGTGGAATGGGTCGTGGGCCATGCCCTGCGTCATCACCTTGGCATGGATCGCCACATCGTCAATCCGGGCCATGTGTGGGACGCGACCTGCCCGCCCTTGGCACGCGAGCGTAAAGTGGCGATGCTGGGGATGGGCGCTTTGGGCACCGCCTGCGCGCGGGCTTTGGCTGCACTGAATTTCAACGTGGTGGGCTGGAGCCGGACCGAGAAAACCACGCCCGGCATCCAAGCTTTCCATGGCGAGGCTGGGCTTGAGGCCGCCCTACGCGGCGCAGATATCGTGGTGACGCTGCTGCCGAAAACCCCCGAGACCGAGAATATCCTGAACGCCGCGCGGCTCTCGTGGTTGAAGCCCGGCGCGTTCATCCTGAATCCCGGACGAGGGCCGCTGATCGACGACGCGGCTTTGCTGGCAGCGCTGGACAGTGGCCAGATCGGCCACGCCACGCTGGATGTGTTCCGCATCGAGCCCTTGCCGCAGGATCATCCGTTCTGGAGCCATCCGCGCGTCACCGTGACGCCGCATATCGCCGCCGATACCCGCGCCACCGGGGCAGCGAAGGTGTTGGTCGAAAACATCCGCCGCAGCGAAGCGGGCGAGCCGTTGCTGCATCTGGTAGACCGCGCGCGCGGCTACTGACCCGGAATTTGCACAAGTTCCGGCCCGATTTCTGCGCAGAAATCGGCGGCGCTGCTGGTTTCGGTGCGATCAGCGCGGCAAAGGTCGCGTTTAGGCCAGACCTGCGCCCGCACCTCGCCGAGCCTGCCGCAAACGGGGGGCCACATGAGTTATTTGCGCGGCGCAATTCTGATCATCCTTGCCGGGGTGTTGTGGTCCACCCAAGGGCTGATCATCCGGCTGATCCCCGATACGGGGTCTTGGGCGATCCTGTTCTGGCGCTCGGCGGGGATGCTGCCGGTGCTGGCAGCGTGGATCGCCATGGCCGCTGGGCGTGATGTTATCACCGAGATGCGGGCGGTTGGCTGGGCGGGCGTCTTGGGCGGCCTTGGGCTGGTGATGGCGTTTTCGGGCGCGATCTATGCCTTTCAGGCCACCTCGGTCGCCAATGCGGTGCTGCTGTTCGCGGCCTCGCCGTTTTTTGCCGCCATTCTTGGTCGGCTGTTGCTGGGCGAATGGGTCAGCCCGCTGACGTGGTTTGCCATTGTGCTGGCGGCGGTGGGGATTCTGGTGATGGTCGGCGGCGGCCTTGCGGGCGGGGCGATGGATGGCAATATCGCGGCGCTTGTCTCGGCCTTGGGCTTTGCGATTTTCACCGTGACTTTGCGCTGGGGCAAGTTGGCTAATATGCTGCCCGCCGTGGCCTTGGGTGGGGTATTCTCGATGATTGCCGGAGCGATTGCCTTGGCAATTCTGGGCAAATCCGTGCTGATCCCGCTGCCCGAGATTGCGATTTCGGCGCTGATGGGGGCAGTCACGCTGACCGGCGGCATGTTGCTGTATACCGTCGGCAGCCGGGTGGTGCCCGCAGCGCAAGCCACGCTGTTGTCATTGGTCGAGGTCTTGCTGGCCCCGGTCTGGGTCTGGCTGTTGCTGGGCGAGACGGTGTCGCAAGGCACGCTGATCGGTGGCGCGGTGTTGCTGGCGGCGGTGCTGCTGAATGCTTATGGCGGACGGGCGACAAAGGCGCAGGGGGCTAGCCCCCTCGGCCTGCGGCCTCACCCCCAGGATATTTGAGCAGAGAGGATGACCAAAGCCTTAGCGATGGCGGCGGAAGAACCTTGTGCGTGCGTAAAGTTCTTCCAGCCGTTTCATCCGGCCTTCGGTAACATCCCATGTCAGATCCTGCACCGCTGCCAGCAGGGTTTCCACCAACACCATCAGCGAGACGTTGCTGTCCCAAGCTGACGGCGCTTCGATATGGCAGGCCAGGGTGTGACGGGCGTGGGCCGAAGCTGGCGAGATCCAGCGATCGGTGATCAGGATGATTTCAGCGCCGCGTTCCTTGGCCATTTCGGCCACTTGCAGCACGGCGTTCTCGTAGCGGCGGATGTCGAACACCAGCAGCACATCGCCCGGCTGCATATCGAGAAGTGCGGGTTGCCAAGTGGAGGAGCTGTCTGACAGCAGCGTCACTTCTGGCCGCACGATGGTCATCAACGAGGTGAAGTAATCGGCTATCGAATGGGTGATCCGCCCGCCCATCGCAAACACGTGCCGCGATGGATCGGCCAGCAAAGCGGCGGCGGCATCAAATTCGGCGTGGTCGATCTGGCCCAGAGTGGCTTGCAGATTGCTCATCACCGCATCGGCAAAGCGGTTCAGGATATGGGTTTCCGGCACGCCACCGGCCCAACGATCATGCTTTGCAATGGGTGAGACCAGCATCGCCTCGACCTCGCCGCGCAAAGCCGCCTGAAAATCGGGATAGCCTTTATAGCCCAGCTTTTGCGCCAGCCGCACCACGGTCGGGGTGGAAACCTGCGCGGCTTTCGCCAGAATGGTGATCGAGCCAAGTGCCGCCACCGGGTAATGCGACAACACATGGCTGGCGAGTTGCCGCTCGGCCCGCGTCAGGTCGGGCAAGGCGTTGCGCAGTTGCTCGTCTAGGGGCAGTCTGGCGTCCATATCGCTCTCCGCTTTGAGACAGACTAGCAGATCGCCGAATTTGGAAAAGTCAGTTTGGAAAAGATTGTATCAACGCCGCCCCATCAGAAACATTCTTGACAGAGCCACAGCAAAGAGTGAGCCTTCAGGCAGTTCTGGAGGATGACTCGCCACAATGCGCGCGGCTACACCCACAAAAGCGCCCGCCAAACCGAAGGCCACTTCGCCTGCGGCAAAGCCGTTTCTGCCGGTGATTGAGAATGAAGCTGCCACCGGCCGCATCGTGCTGGTCTGCGAACATGCGTCCAAACAGATTCCGGCGCGCTGGGGCGATCTGGGGCTAAGCGCCGATCAGCGTGAGGCCCATATCGCTTGGGATCCGGGTGCTTTGGCGGTCTCACGCGGGCTGGCGCAGCGCTTGGATGCGGTGTTGATCCATGCACCGGTCAGCCGCTTGGTTTACGACTGCAACCGCGCCCCCGATATGATGGGCGCGATGCCTGCGCGTTCAGAGGTGCATGACATTCCCGGCAATGCCGCGATTGCCACGGCGGAACGTCTGGCGCGGACCGAAGCGGTTTATCTGCCTTGGGCCACCGGCCTGCACGGGCTTATTGCCAAACGCATCGCCTTGGGCCTGAATCCCGTCATCGTGACCATCCATTCCTTCACGCCCGTCTATCACGGCAAGCAGCGGCGGGTGGAATTTGGCGTGATCCATGACGCTGACCCGCATCTGTCGGTGGCGATCCTGAATGCAGCGCACAAGCTGACCCGTCTGCACGCCGAGTTGAACGCGCCCTATTCGGCGGCAGATGATGTCACCCACACCTTGCGGGTGCAGGCCACGCCTTACGGTCTGCCCAATGCCATGCTGGAAATCCGCAACGATCTGATTGCAACCCCCGAAGCCGCCGCAGCCATGGCCGATCAGTTGGCGGCGGTGCTGAACATGGGGCTGGTCGAGATTCAGCGGCAGGCCAAGGCCAGTTGAGCGGTATCTGAAGATTTACCGGCGGGGCCCCTGCCCCAAGTGCAAATACCCCCGCAGCAGACGGGGACCTCAACAGCGGAGATACCGGATATGCCCGGCAATATGACACTCGCAGAACTGAAAGCCGCCGTGAAGGCTGGCGAAATTGACACCGTTCTGGTGGCAGGCATCGACATGCAGGGCCGCCTGATGGGCAAGCGCTTTCACGCGCAATTCTTCGTCGATGGCGGATGGGAAGAGACGCATTGCTGCAACTACCTTCTCGCCGTCGATATGGAGATGAATACGGTTCAGGGCTATAAGTCATCGAACTGGCAGACAGGTTACGGCGACTACATCCTGAAAACCGATATGAGCACCCTGCGCCGGGTGCCGTGGCTGGAAGGCACTGCGATGGTGCTGGGCGATACGCTCGATCACCACCATAACCCCGTGCCCCACGCGCCGCGCAACATCCTGAAGAAACAGGTCGAACGCGCCCGCGCCATGGGGTTTGATGCGATGATGGCGACCGAGTTGGAGTTCTATCTGTTTGAAAACAGCTACGAATCCCTGCGCGACAGCAACTTCACTGGGCTGAAGGCTGTCTCGGCCTATAACGAGGATTACCACATCTTCCAGACCACCAAGGAAGAAGACGTGATGCGTGCCGTGCGCAACGGGCTTTATGGCGCAGGCATCACGATTGAGAACTCCAAGGGTGAGGCCGATGCCGGGCAAGAGGAGGTGAACTATAAATACTCCGACGCTTTGGACACCGCCGACAACCACACCATCGTCAAGCACGGCATCAAGGAAATCGCCTGGTCGAAGGGCAAGTCTGTGACCTTCATGGCGAAGTATGATCACCGCAAGGCCGGATCGTCGTCACATTGCCACCAAAGCCTGTGGACCCTGGACGGCAAGCCCGCGTTCTTTGACGACAAAGACAAGCACGGCATGAGCCAGATCATGAAGCATTACGTGGCGGGCCAACTCGCCTATGCGCGCGAAATGACGGTGTTTCTGGCCCCCTACGTCAACAGCTACAAACGCTTCACCATCGGGATGTTTGCGCCGACCAAAGCCGTCTGGTCCGCCGACAACCGCACTGCGGGCTTCCGCATCTGCGGCGAGCATACCAAGGCGATCCGCGTCGAATGCCGCATCCCCGGCAGCGATGTGAACCCCTATCTGACCTGCGCCGCACTGCTCGCCGCTGGACTTGACGGCATCGAGCAAAAGCTGGAACTAGAGCCGGAAATGCAAGGCGACATGTATACGGCAGGCGATGTCCGCGAAATCCCGCATAACCTGCGCCAAGCCGCCGAATTGCTGAACGGCTCGGCGATGTATCGCAAAGCCTTTGGCGATGATGTGGTGGACCATTACCACCATGCAGCCCGGTGGGAGATCTCGGAGACTGACCGAGTCGTGACCGATTTTGAGATCCAGCGACTGCTAGAGCGCGCGTAAGTATGGTGCGTGATGTCACGCACCATTTTTCCCGATAAAGGTGCGTGAAATCACGCACCCTACCAAGGACCAAGACGATGAAACCGATTCAACTGATCTCTCCGGTCGATGGCTCGATCTATGCCGAGCGCATGCCGCTGACGCTGGACGCCGCGAAAGCCGCCGCTGCCCGCGCCAAAGCCGCGCAAAAGGGCTGGGCCGCGCTCCCCTTGGCCGAACGCATTGCGCTGGTGAAGGCGGGCGTGGCCAATCTGAACGCCAATGCCCCGAAAATCGTCGAAGAACTGGCATGGCAAATGGGTCGCCCCACCCGCTTTGGTGGTGAGTTTGGCGGCGTTAATGCCCGCACCGATTACATGTCTGAAATTGCCGAGGCCACACTTGCCCCGCAAACCATTGAAGACAGCGATAAATTCCGCCGCTATCTGGCACGTGAAGCCTTGGGCGTGGTGTTTATCGTCGCGCCGTGGAACTACCCATACCTGACCACGATCAACACCCTTGTCCCCGCCCTGATCGCGGGCAACACGGTTGTGCTGAAACACGCCAGCCAAACCATGCTGGTGGGTGAGCGTCTGACCGAAGCCTTCCACGCCGCTGGCGTCCCTGCGGATGTGTTCCAGAATGTTGTGCTGGACCACGCCACCACCGAACATCTGATTGCCAACCGCGCTTTCAATTTCGTCAACTTCACCGGCTCGGTCGGCGGTGGTCAGGCGATTGAGCGCGCCGCTGCAGGCACCTTCACGCCGCTCGGCCTTGAACTCGGCGGCAAAGACCCCGGCTATGTGCGCGCCGATGCCAATCTGGATGCCGCCGTCGATACGCTGATGGATGGTGCGATGTTCAACGCAGGCCAGTGCTGCTGCGGTATCGAGCGGATTTATGTGCATGAATCGCTCTACGATGCCTTCGTCGAAAAGGCTGTGGCTTGGGTGAAAACCTTGAAACTCGGCAACCCGTTTGAGGCGGACAGCACCCTCGGCCCGATGGCCAACAAACGTTTCGCCGCCGTGGTGCGCGGCCAGATTGCCGAGGCTGTCGCCGCAGGTGCCAAGGCGCTGATCGACCCCGCGCTGTTCCCGGCGGATGACGGCGGCGCCTATCTTGCCCCGCAAGTGTTGGTCAACGTCGATCACTCCATGCGGGTGATGATGGAGGAATCCTTCGGCCCAGTCGTTGGCATCATGAAGGTGAAAGACGATGCCGAGGCTTTGCGCCTGATGAACGACTCGCCCTACGGATTGACCGCCAGCATCTGGACTACCGATTACGACACCGCCGCCGCCATCGGCACCCAGATCGAAACCGGCACGATCTTCATGAACCGCGCCGACTACCTTGACCCGGCTTTGTGCTGGACCGGCTGCAAAGACACCGGGCGCGGCGGCTCGCTGTCCTATCTTGGGTTCCTGTCCGTCACCCGCCCGAAATCCTACCATCTGAAGAAAGTCTGAACCATGACCCACAATGTTCCCAACCGGAACTGGTCCTACCCCACCGCGATCAAATTCGGCGTCGGCCGCATCGCGGAACTGGCCGAGCATTGCGCGGCGGCAGGGGTGAAAAAACCGCTGTTTGTCACCGACAAGGCGCTGGCCAGCCTGCCGATCACCGCCGAAGCGGTGGCGGTTTTGAAGGCGCATGGCCTTGGCACGGCAGTGTTCTCGGAAGTCGATCCGAACCCGAACGAAAAGAATATGGCCGACGGTATCGCGGTATACCTCGCGGGAGGCCATGATGGCGTGATCTGCTTTGGCGGCGGCTCGGCGCTCGACCTTGGCAAGATGATCGCCCTGATGGCGCATCAACGCAAAGACCTCAGCGTCTGGGATCTGGAAGACATCGACGATTGGTTCACCCGCGCCGATGCGTCGAAAATCGCCCCGATCATCGCGGTGCCAACCACCGCTGGCACGGGGTCCGAAGTTGGCCGCGCCGGGGTGCTGACCAACTCGGTCACGCATAAGAAAAAGATCATCTTCCATCCGAAACTGCTGCCCGTCGTGACGATCTGCGATCCGGCGCTGACCGTGGGGATGCCGAAGTTCATCACCGCAGGCACCGGCATGGACGCGCTGGCGCATTGCCTTGAGGCCTATTCCTCGCCGTTCTACCACCCGATGAGCCAGGGCATCGCCTTGGAAGGCATGCGGCTGGTGTTCGAAAATCTGCCGAAAGTCTACGCCAACCCCAACGATCTGGATGCGCGCGCGCATATGATGTCGGCGGCGGCGATGGGGGCTGTGGCGTTCCAGAAGGGCCTTGGCGCGATCCACTCGCTGTCGCACCCGATCGGGGCGGTCTATGGCACCCATCACGGCACCACCAACGCTGTGGTGATGCCGATGGTGCTGGACATGAACCGTGCCGCGATTGAAGATCGCATCAACGCGGCGGCGGCTTATCTTGGCATCAAGGGCGGTTTCGATGGCTTCCGCTCCGCTGTGATGGATCTGCGGAAAGTCCTGAACATCCCGGAAAACCTGACCGCTTTGGGCGTCACCAACCCCGATCTCGACATGCTGACCGAGATGGCACTGGAAGACCCGTCTTGTGGCGGCAACCCGGTGGTGATGACGCGCGAGAATACCCGCGCGTTGTTCGAGGCTTGCCTGTAAGTCAGGCCCGACTTAGCCTTTCCAGACGGGCATCGGTGACGGTGCCCGTTTCCGTACGCCCTGTTTGATTTGGACGAACCCAGCATGACACAGCACGTCACCACAGATATCGCGATCCTTGGGGCGGGGGTCGTGGGGCTTGCCGTGGCCGAGGCGCTAACTGCCGAAGGCCGGGATGTGGTGCTGGTCGATCCAGGCCAGCCGGGGATGGGCGCGTCCTATGGCAATGCTGGCACGATTGCCGATTATGCGGTGATGCCGGTGGGCAGCCCGGATGTGTTGAAGAACCTGCCCTCGCTGCTGCTGGACAAAAACTCGCCGCTTGCGATCCGCCGCGCGGGCTTGCCTGCGCTTGCGCCGTGGCTGCTGCGGTTTGCCCGCCAGTCATTGCCCACCCCCACCCGGCGCAATGCGGCGGCGATTGCGGCGCTGGTTGCGGATGCCTGCCCGCGCTGGATTGCGCTGGCCGAGCGGATTGGCGGCAGCGCGATCTTGCAGCACAAGGGCTGCCTGTATCTGTATGAGACCGCCCGCGCCTTCAAACCTGCCGAGGCGGATATGGCGTTCCGGCGCACGCAGGGGATCACGGTGGAATTGATCTCGCCTGACGTGCTGGCCGGGATGGAACCCGGACTGCCAGCGGTAGAGGGCGGGGCTGCATTCTTTCCGAAGGCGGTGTTCCTTTCCGATCCGGGGTTGATGGTGCAGACGCTTGCCAAGCATGTGTTCAAGCAGGCCGGGTTTGTGCAGGCAGAGGCGCGCACGATCACCCGGCAGTTTGATGGGATCGTGGTCGAGGGGCCAAGCCTGCGGTTGCGGGCGCGCCGGGTGATCATCGCGGCGGGGGCGCATTCACGGGCCTTGGCGTTGCAGGCCGGGGATCGCGTGCCGCTGGATACCGAGCGGGGCTATCATGTGGAA
Organism: Cypionkella sinensis; assembly: GCF_042646385.1. NCBI lineage: Bacteria > Pseudomonadati > Pseudomonadota > Alphaproteobacteria > Rhodobacterales > Paracoccaceae > Cypionkella > Cypionkella sinensis. Next base: position 1,900,207 of record NZ_JBHRTO010000001.1, read on the forward strand.
TGGGACATGGCGGCACCCCGGTTGACCCGACCGACCTGCCCCACCTCGCGCGGGTTTTATCTGTGCCCGATGACCGGGCGGCTGCGGGTGGCGGGGACAGTCGAGTTGGGCGGGCTGACCGCCCCGCCCTCGCCGCACCGGATCAGGAAACTGGTTGAGGGCGCGCGGGCGATCTTTCCCGATCTGGGCGCGCCTGATCGCGAGTGGATGGGGTTCCGGCCCTCGATGCCGGATTCGGTGCCGGTGATCGGGCCAAGCCGGGCGGGGGCGGAGGTGATCCATGCTTACGGGCACGGGCATATCGGGCTGACCCTGGCCCCGATCACGGCGCGGATGGTGGCGGATGTGGTGGCGGGGCGGGTGCCGGAAATCGACCTTGCGCCCTATCTGCCGGGGCGGTTTTAAGGGCGGTCCCAACTCGGGACCATTTTGGGGTGATTGATATCAATGGCTTGCAGGGAGTCGTTCAGACTTTGTTAAGGTTTGGCCGAATGCAGCCTGATCAGACCCGTGCGCCACAGAGGGCCGCGCACTCCCTCGGGATGGCGCGCCAAGGCTGGGTCTAGGCACTTTATGGTTCAAGCAGTCCCACCGAGTTTCTGCTGGCGACGGTTGCATCGCGCCCTCCCGGCGGGAGGGAGTGCGCGGCCCGGCGGGCTTCGCCCTTGATTCCGGGCAAGGGGGGGATTGCGGAATAGCAAAAAGCCGCCCCGTTTCGGGGGCGGCTTTATCGCGATGCCTGCGTTGCCTTATTGCAGATAGCTCATCACGAAGGGCTGCACCTCGTGCCAGCCTTCCCACATCATCTTCAGCGCCACATAGACGATGATCGCAAGGCCGACATAGGCGATCCAGCGGTGCTTGTTCAGCAGGCGCGCGATGAAGGTCGCGGCAAGGCCCATCAGCGCAATCGACATCACCAGACCGATCACCAGCACAGTGGGATGTTCGCGCGCAGCTCCGGCCACAGCCAGCACGTTATCAAGGCTCATCGAGATGTCGGCAATAACGATCTGCCAAGCGGCCTGCGCGAATGTCTTGCGCGGCGCACCGGCAGCGACGGTGCCATCGGCATTCAGATCGCTGTCGGTCAGCGATTCCTCGGCCATATTGTCATGCGCGCTGCCCTCGCGCAGCTCGCGCCACATCTTCCAGCACACCCACAGCAGCAAGATGCCCCCGGCCAGAAGCAGGCCGACAATCGCCAGCAGATGCGTGGTGATCAGCGCAAAGGCGATCCGCATCACGGTTGCGGCCAAAATCCCCACCAGAATGGCTTTGTTGCGCTGCTCTTTCGGCAGGCCAGCGGCGGCAAGACCAATCACGATGGCATTGTCGCCTGCCAGCACTAGGTCGATGCCCATGACCTGAAGCAGGGCGATAAAGCCCGGATAAGTGAAGATTTCCATGGATGTCCCGGCTCACATTGTTGTTATCGCGCGACAGGTAAGGTCTCGCGGATGGCATTTCAACCCGGCAATGGAAAGAGGTTGGCGAGAGTTGCGATTCAACAAGAATGAAGGGAGATGACTGCGAACCGAAAGCAAACTCTGCGGGGCAGAGTTTGCTTTCGGTTCGTTGTTCATAAGGCTGGAAGCCGTTGAACAAGGGGCGGTGAGCAGCAAGCATCGGTTTGGAAAATCGGGGCGCGCCTGACTGGCGGGCGCGGTGACGCGCCTGCCGGGGGCAGGCCCCTTACAGCGATTGCAAGCAATCGCTTACCGGGCAGTGAGGCGCGGCCCGATTTGGCGCGGGCCAAATCGGGCAAGAGCGGCAAGCGTTGCAGGCTTGGAGGGCAACCTTTACAGCATCCCTGGCACGACCTGATCCGGGGGCCTGTGGCCATCGGCGAAGGTCTTGATGTTGATGATCACCTTCTCACCCATCTCGATCCGGCCTTCCACCGTGGCCGAGCCCATATGCGGCAGCAGCACTACATTCGGCAGGCTGCGCAGGGTCGGGTTGATCTCGGTGCCGTGTTCGTAAACGTCCAGCCCCGCGCCGCCGATCTCACCGGCTTTCAGGCCTCGGGCCAAAGCGTTTTCGTCGATCACTTCCCCGCGCGAGGTGTTGATGATCACCGCCGTCGGTTTCAGCAGTTTCAGCCGCCGCGCATTCAGCAGGTGAAAGGTCGAGGGCGTGTGCGGGCAGTTGACGCTGATGATATCCATCCGGGCGATCATCTGATCGAGGCTTTCCCAATAGGTCGCCTCCAGATCGGCCTCAACCTCGGGGCGGACGCGTTTGCGGTTGTGATAATGCACCTGACAGCCAAAGGCACGGGCGCGGCGTGCCACGGCCTGACCAATCCGGCCCATGCCAAGGATGCCCAGCCGCCGCCCGCCCATGCGCCCGCCCAGATGCGCCATTGGCGACCAGCCCTGCCAGTTGCCCGCCTGCATCTCGGCTAGACCCTCGGGGATGCGGCGCGTGACCGAAAGCATCAGCGCAAGCGTCATATCGGCGGTGTCATCCGTCACCGTGCCGGGGGTGTTTGACACCAGAATGCCGCGCTGGCGGGCGGTTGCGACATCAATATGGTCGATGCCCGAGCCATAATTGGCGATCAGCTTCAGCCTATCCCCGGCCTGCGCGATCAGGCCCGCATCAATCTGGTCGGTGATTGTCGGCACCAGCACATCGCAGCGGCGCAGGGCAGCGGCCAATTCTTCACGGCTCATCGGCGTATCGGGGTCGCGCAGCTCGACATCGAACAGCTCTTTCATCCGGGTCTCGACGGATTCCGGCAAACGGCGCGTCACGATAACGTTCAGGCGTGTTGCGGGCATGGAGGCCTCCCTGCACTTCCAAATCAGCGTAATGTTTGGCAAAGTGGCGGGAAGCGGGGCTGCGCACAAGCCCCCGTCTGACATTGGGGCACGTCGGGATGAACAGGAAGCAGTTTTTGGCAGGCATGGCAGGGGCGTTGCTGGCCACGCGGGTTGCTGCACAGGAAGAATTGCCAATGGCGCCGGCCAATGATGGCAAGACGCCGCGCGATCCGCACAAGGGGCCCGTCACCAACCTGCCCCTGCCGCGCTATGTCAGCCTGAAGGGGCGCGAGGGCAATGTGCGGCGTGGCCCTGGAATGACGCATCGCATCGACTGGGTGTTCACCACGGCGGGCATGCCTTTGCGGATCACGGCGGAATATGACCGCTGGCGCCGGGTTGAAGATTATCAGGGCATGGGGGGCTGGATGCAGTTCAACCTGCTGTCGGGGTCCAGATCGGTGCTGGTGACGCAGGATATGGCGGAATTCCGCGACGGCCCGGATGCGCAGGCGCGGGTGTCGTTTCAGGCAGAGCTGGGGGTGATCGCCAAGCTGCTGGAATGCAACGCCGATTGGTGCCGGGTGAATGCAGACGGCGAAAAGGGCTGGATCTTGAAAACAGCACTTTGGGGCGTCGATCCGGGCGAGGTGATCGACTAATCGGCTTGCACCGGGCCGGTGCCGGGTTTACGGCGCGGGTCCGCGTTTACAGAACCTGACATTCAGGAGCAAATCATGAGCACTGCCGACAGCATGAAGTTGAACATTTCGGCGGGGCTGGCCTCGGTGGCAATTGCCTCTGTCATGGTGGGGCTGAAGCTTTGGGCCTATGGCACGACCGGGTCGCTGTCGGTGGCAGCATCTCTGGCTGATAGTGCGATGGATCTGATGGTGTCGTTGGGCGCGATGGCCGCACTGATCTATGCAGCTAAACCTGCCGATGAGGATCACGCCTTTGGTCACAGCTCGGCCGAGGATCTGGCGGCTTTGGGACAGGCGTTTTTCATCCTGATCTCGGCGGGGGTGATCACCTGGGCTTCAATCGCACGTCTGCTGGGGCCATCCGAGGCACATCTGGCGGGTGAAGGCGAGGGGATGCTGGTGATGGGCGTCTCGGTTGCGCTGACGGTGGCGCTGGTGTGGTGGCAGGGCCGCGTCGCCCGGCGCACCGGCAGCCGGGTGGTGGCGGCGGATCGTTTGCATTACATGGGCGATCTGTTGCCCAACATGGGGGCGATCATCTCGCTTTGGGCGTCAAAAAGCTTTGGCGTCGGCAGCATCGACTCGGTGGTGGCGCTGACCGCGGCGGCGATCATGGCGGTGGGGGCGCTGCGCATCGGCAAAGGCGCGTTTGATGCGCTGATGGACCGCACCGCGGATGCGGATATCGTTGCAGGGATCGCCGCCATTGCCGACAAATGGCCCGGTGTCCACGGCTATCACGATCTGAAAACCCGCATGGCGGGAAGCCGGGTGTTCGTCAATCTGCATATTGAGCTGGATGGCGCGCAAAGCCTGTATGACGCCCACGCCATCGGCGCGGGCCTGCGGCGCGCTATCCTTGAAGCCTATCCGCAGGCCGATGTGATCATCCACAAGGACGTGGCCGAGGACGCCAAGCCCCGCTTCTAAGCGGAGAGACACAAAGCGCCGACTTTTGGTGAATCTCTGCACTTTGTGGTCAGGCCAATTTACGCTAATGTGGTCGGGTGCGCCGTGCCGCTATTTCGCGCATACACCCGCAAAATTCGTCACAAGACTTGCAAACGGCTGCAACTCAGTTTCATATTAAGTCTGAATTACACAGACGTATAACAAGATTGGGCCCTCATGGCAAGCCGCCGCCCCTACCGCCGGGAAAGTGAAGAACGTCGCCGCGAGGATTTGATCGCAGCGGCGCTTGATCTGGTTGCAGAAGGTGGGCTTCACGCCGCAACCGTGCGCGCGATTGCCGACCGTGCAGGCGTGACTCCGGGGCTGATCCGGCATTACTTCAGCTCGAAAGAAGATCTGACACGCGTCGCCTATCACCGCCTGATGGAGCAGATGACGGCGGATTCCGCGGCGGTGCTGCAAGGTGGGCCGGAAGACGCCAAGGCACGGCTGGCGAATTTCGTGGTGGCTTCCGTCACGCCTCCGGTTGCGGATTCGGTTGCGGTGGGGTTGTGGGCGGCCTTCGTGCATGATGTGCGCCGCGACAACGCGATGCGTGACATTCACACCACCAACTATCTGGCGTTTCGCAACATGCTGCAGGGTCTGATTGCCGCCCTGCACCGCCCCGTCGGCGACAAGCAACTGCTATGCGATGCCATCGCCTGTAACGGCGTGATTGATGGTCTGTGGCTGGAAGGCTCGATCCTGCCCGAGGCTTTTGAACCGGGCGAAATCGCCGCCATCGCGCTGACATCAGTGGGCGCCATCCTCAACGTTGACCTTGTTGCTGCTTACCAGCCAGATCGGACCAATCCATGAAATATGCCGCCATAACCGACCGTCTTGCCCATCTGGGCGGCGCGAAATGGGAGGTGCATGCCCGTGCCAAGGCTTTGCAAGCAGCAGGCAAGCCGATCATCCAGTTGACGATTGGCGAGCCGGATGTGGCGACGCCCCCCGCGCTGATCGCCGAGGCCAAACGGTCGATGGATGCGGGGCGTCTGGGCTATTCCAATGGCCGGGGCGAGCCTGATCTGCTGGCGGCTTTGGCCGCGCGCTATTCCAAGCGCACGGGTCGGGCGATTTCAACCGAACAGATCGCCTGCCTGCCCGGCACGCAGACCTCGCTCTACGCCGTGCTGCTGACCCTGACCGGGCCGGGGGATGAGGTGCTGGTGGGCGACCCGCTTTATGCCACCTATGAGGGGCTGATCGCGGCAACCGGGGCGGTGGCGGTGCCAGTGCCGTTGCGGGCCGAAGCTGGCTTTCGGATGCAGGCGGCGGATGTCGCTGCTAGGATCACCCCGCGCAGCCGGATGATCTTTCTGAACACGCCGCACAATCCGACAGGGGCTATCCTGACCGCAGATGACTTGGCGGCCCTTGGGGCTTTGGCGAAAGCGCATGATCTGTGGATGCTCAGCGATGAGGTCTATGAAGAACTGGTTTTTGATGGCGGCAAATTCGCCTCGCCGCTGGACAATGCCGATCTGGCAGATCGGGTGGTGGTGACGGCCTCGATCTCAAAATCGCACGCAGCGCCCGGCTTCCGCTCGGGCTGGTGCGTGGGCCCCGAGGAATTCTCGGCGCGGCTGCTGCCGGTCGCGGAAACCATGCTGTTCGGCAACCAGCCGTTCATTGCCGATATGACGGCGCTGGCGGTCTCGGCCCCATCGGAAGTGGCGCGCGGCATGGCGCAGCGGTTCGCGCGGCGTGCCGCGCTGATCCATGACAAGCTGCACGGCGTCAATGGCTTGCGGGTGCATAAGCCCGATGCTGGCATGTTCAGTGTGGTGGACGTCAATGCCACCGGCCTCAGCGGCGAAGATTTTGCGCTGGGATTGCTGGATGCCGAAGGTGTGGCAGTGATGCCGGGCGAAAGCTTTGGCGCGGCACTGGCGGGTTGGATCAGGATCAGTCTGACACAAGAAGATGCGCTGGTGGCCGAGGCCTGTGCGCGGATCGCGCGCTATGCCGCGCTGAAGCAAGGATTGGCTGCATGAAAACCGTAGGCGAGCGTCTGGTTGAAGGTCTTGCCGCGCGCGGGGTCGAGGTGATTTTCGGCATTCCCGGCGTGCATACCGTTGAGATGTATCGCGGGCTGTCAGGCAGCCCGATCCGCCATGTCACGGCGCGGCACGAGCAGGGCTGCGCCTTCATGGCCGATGGCTATGCGCGGGTGTCGGGCAAGCCGGGGGTGGCTTTGGTGATCACCGGGCCGGGGATACTGAACGCGCTGACGGCGATGGGCCAAGCGGCGGCGGATTCGGTGCCGGTACTGGTGATCTCCGGCGTGAACCGGCGCGATTCTTTGGGCTTGGGCTTGGGTCTTTTGCACGAACTGCCCGATCAGGCGGCGATGGTGCGGCCTTTGTGCCCGACGCGGCAGATTTTGTCGGGCTCGGAAGTCGGCGAAGCGCTGGATTGGGCCTTTGCGACGATGGCAACCGGACGCCCGGGCCCGGTGCATATTGAAGTGCCGACCGATGTGATGCCGCTGGAATGTGCGGCTTTGGCGGCCCCCGCCCCCCTGCCCATCGCAGCTTTGCCCGATCTGGGCGCGGCAGTGGCACGGCTGAACGCGGCGACAAAGGTGGTGATCCTCGCCGGCGGTGGCGCGCGCGGGCAAGAGGCGGCGTTGCAAGCCTTGGCAGAAAAGCTGGACGCGCCGGTGATCCAGACCGTGAACGCGCGCGGCATGATGCACGGGCATCCGCTGGTGGTGCCAGCCTCTCCCAGCCTTGATGCACCGCGTGCGTTGATCGCAGAGGCGGATCAGGTGCTGGCGATCGGCACCGAATTTGGCCCGACCGACTATGATATGTATGTGCGCGGCGGCTTCCCGGATGTGTCAGGGATGATCCGGGTGGATATCTGTGCGCGGCAACTGGCACGTCACAAGGCCGGGGTGGCGCTGCACGGCGATGCCGGGGCGGTGGTGGCGGCGCTGCTGCCCCAGGTTGCAGCGAAGCGGGCCGAGGGTGCGGCACGGGCAGCGGCTGCGCGTCAGGCCGCGCGGGCGGAACTGACAGAGCTTGACGCGCTGATGCCGGGACGGCTGGAGATGGTGGAAACCATCCGCAGCGCGATGCCGGGGGCGCTGATCGTCGGCGACAGCACGCAGGCGATATATGCCGCCAACCTTTACTACGATCACGACCGCGCCGGGGGGTTCTTCAACGCCGCCACCGGCTTTGGTGCTTTGGGCTACGGGCCGGGTGCAGCGGTGGGGGCCGCAGTGGCTGCTCCGGGGTCGGACGTGGTCTGCCTGATCGGCGATGGCGGTTTGCAGTTCAGCCCCGGCGAGTTGCGCACAGCGGTGGATGAACGGCTGCCGATCACCTATGTCGTGTGGAACAACGCCGCCTTTGGCGAGATCGCCGATGCGATGCGGGGGGCCAATACCGAAGTGATCGGCTGCTCGCCCTCGCCCCTGAATATGGAGCCGTTTGCGGCCGCCTGCGATCTGCCGTTTGCCAGCGTCCCGCTCGACCCCCAAGCGCTGCACGAGGCGCTGGTGCAGCCGCATAACGGGCCAAGGATGATCGAAGTCCGCGTCGCCAAGTAACCGGTTCTGATCCAAAAATCGGGTCGGGGATTTGTCACAAATTCTGATTTCGGGGCGCAGTCTATGCGCCCCTTTCTTTTGATCAAATTATTTGGCATAAGGCGGCAAGCCAAGAAAGGTGCCCGCCATGCCCGAGTCTCTGATCGCCGGTATTCGCCCCGAACGTCTGGAAAAACTGCGGGCGCGGGAGGCCAAGCGCTTTGCCACCGGTCGCCCAAGGGCCCGCGCCGCGCTGGATCAGGGGGCCGAGGCTTTCCTTGATGGCGTGCCGCTGCACTGGATGAAAGACTGGCCGATGCCGCATCTGCCTTTGATTTCAAAGGCAAAAGGCGCGCGGATCACCGATATTGACGGCTATGAGATTGACGATTTCTGTCTGGGCGATACCGGCAGCATGTTCGGCCACTCGCCCGCCCCGGTGGCCAAAGCCATCCGCCATCAAGCCGCGCGCGGGCTGACCTATATGCTGCCCTCGGAAGATACGCTAGACGCAGGCCGTCTGCTGACCGAGCGTTTCGGCGATTTCCGCTGGCAGATCGCCACCACCGCCACCGACGCCAACCGCTTCGCCATCCGCGTTGCCCGAGCCATCACCGGCCGCACGAAAATTCTGGTGTTCAACGGCTGCTATCACGGCACGGTCGATGACGCGATGGTCGAACTTGCCAATGGCATCACACAAAACCGCCAAGGCCTGATGGGGCAGGTCGCCGATCTGACCCTCGGCGCTGTCGCCTGCGAATTCAATGACTTGGCCGGGGTTGAGGCGGCACTCGCCAAGGGCGATGTCGCCGCCATCCTGACAGAGCCGGTGATGACCAATTCCTGCATGGTGCTGCCCGATCCGGGCTTTCACGATGGCCTGCGCGCGCTGTCACAGAAATACGGCGCGCTGTTGATGATTGATGAGACTCACACGATCTCCAGTGGTTTGGGCGGCTATACCGGGGTGCATGGCCTGCAACCCGATATTTTCGTGGTTGGCAAATGCGTGGCGGGCGGGATGCCCACCGCCGTCTGGGGGCTTTCGCATGAAACCGCCGCCCGCTACGCCGCCGCCAACGAGGCCCGCGCGCCGGGTCATTCCGGCATGGGCACCACGCTTTCCGCCAATCCGATGCAGTTTGCCTGCCTGAAAGCCACGCTTTCCGAGGTGATGACGGCGAAAAACTACGGCCATATGGAAAAGCTGGCGGATCGTCTCTCCGCAGGCCTTGCCAAATCCATCACCCGCCACAAGGCCCCTTGGCATGTGGTGCGCGTCGGCGCGCGGGTGGAGTTCATCTGCGCCCCCGGCCCGTTGCACAGCGGCACCGAGGCCGCCTTGGCGCATCAGCCCGCTGTGGAATCGGCGCTGCATGTGGCGCTGCTCAATCGCGGCTGTCTGATCGCGCCGTTCCACAACATGATGCTGATCAGCCCCGCCACCAAAAAGCGGCAGGTGGATCGCCTGATTGCCGCCTTTGATGAAATCCTGTCCGAATTGTTTTGAGATCACCATGACCCTGACCAGCCCCTCCGGTTCCACCGTCGCCGAGGCCGAAGCCTTTCTCGACGCGCATCCCGAGATCGAAGCCTTTGATATCGTGCTGCATGATGCCAATGGCATCGGCCGCGGCAAGATCATCCGGCGGCACGAGCTGCTTGGCATGTTCAAATCCGGGCGGCATCTGCCGATCTCGATTCTGGGCTTGGACATCTGCGGTGAGGATGTGCATGAAACCGGGCTGATCTGGGATGAGGGCGATGGCGACCGCCGCGCTTGGCCCCTGCCCGGCACCCTGCGCCCGATCCACGCCAGCAATCCGCCGCGTGGCGAAGTGCTGATGTGCGTCTATAACCTTGACGGCACGCCGATGAGTTCCGACCCCCGCCACGCCTTGCAGCGGCAGGTCGAAGCTTTGGCCGCCGAAGGCCTACACCCGGCGGGTGCGTTCGAGTTGGAATTCTTCCTGCTGGCCAATGAACGCGGCCCCGATGGCAAGATGGTGCCTGCGCGCGATGTGCTGGACGGTCGGCGCAACAGCAAGACCGATGTCTATTCGGTCGATCAGTTGCACGGCATGTTGCCGCTGTTCAACGACGTTTACGCCGATGCGGCCAAGGCCGGGATCAAGGCCGAAACGCTGATTTCCGAATTCGCGCCGGGGCAGTATGAATTGACGCTGCACTACCGCGAGGATGTGATGCAGGCCGCCGACGATCTGCTGCGGCTGAAGCGGATGGTGCGCTATCACGCCCGCCAGCATGGCGTGACCGCCTGTTTCATGGCAAAACCGAATGAAGATTACGCCGGATCGGGGATGCATTTCCACGTCTCGATGCTGGATGATGCGGGCAAGAACGTGTTCATCGAGGACGTCGAGGGGCAGTATAACCCAACCATCCTGCACGCGCTTGGCGGGTTGCGGGCGACGATGGGGGAATCGATGCTGGTGTTCGCACCGCATGCGAATTCGTGGCGGCGGTTTGCCTCGAACTCATACGCGCCGGTCAGCCCGACCTGGGGGGTGAACAACCGCTCGGTGGCGCTGCGCATCCCGGCAGGCGATATCCGCGCACGGCGGATCGAGCATCGCCCCGCGGGTGTGGATTCGCAGCCCTATCTGGTCGCAGCGTCCGTGCTGGCAGGGATCAGGCACGGGCTGGCACACAAGATGGACCCCGGCCCGGAAACCACTGGCAATGGCTACACCGACGCATCCGACGCACCACCAATCCCGGTCGATTGGCGCTCGGCCATCGAGGCGGCGAAAACGTCGGCGTTTCTGAAGGCCGCGCTGGGTGAGGATATGCACCGCACGTTCTGCGCGATCAAGGCGGCGGAATATGCGCGGGTGATGCGGACGGTGTCCGAGGTGGATTTTGATCTTTACCTGCACACGGTCTGAGCGCTTATGGGTCAGAAGCCTCCGGCGGGAGTATTTAAGCCAAGATGAAGTTGACGGACTTGGTCATCCTCTCTGCTTAAATATCCCCGCCGGAGGCTTCTTTGATCTGGGCAGGGCACCACCCTAGCCGCGTTTATAGCGGCAGTCCTGCGTGCAAACCGGGGTCGGATTGCGGATCGCTGCCGCGATCATCGCAGGGATTTCCCGGTGCAGGCCGAGGGCGGGCAGCAGCGTGCCTTTGAAGCCCGATTTACCAAGGGCCGCGGGAATGTCGGTGGTGACATGGCCGCCGCTGGCGGCGAAATAGGGCAGGCAGACGGCATCGGGGCCAAGCGCGGGCAGATCGGCAAGCTGTGGGGTCTGGTCGATGAAGGCGGGGATCACCTCGCATCCCAAGGCGGTGCTGATTTTCGTGGCAAGGTGCTGGGCGATGTCGGAAGGCGCGCTGCTTTTGAACGAACCATGTGCCGCCAGAACCACCGGGCCGGGGTGGGTTTGGCGGGTCTTGGCGAGGATTTGCACGGCGAGGTCGTGCAGGGTCGGCAGGCAACCAAGTGGTTCAAGCACCTGCCATCCTTGCGCCCCGGCGGCGGTCAGGCGGGCGGGAAGATGGGTGCGCGTGAACCAGCCTCCGGCCATGAACAGCGGGAACAGCAGGCCATTCTGCCCAAGGCGGGCGATGGCATGGCCCAAGGCTTCGGGTTCGGCGAGGGTGGCCGCAGCAACGGCTTGGCCGGGCAGCAGGCTTGCCACCTGAGCGGCCATACGGGAGAGGTCCGCCGCCGCGGGGGCCGGGTCTGAGGGCTGGCCGTGGGCGACGATCAGAACAGGCGGCAGACTGGCAGGCATGGCGGCTCCTTGGGTTGGCACAAGGATAGTGCAAGCGGGGGGCGGGGCAAGGGCGGGGTTTCGGCTGTGTGGTGTGGCATGGGGCATCGCCTTGGGTCGATAGCCGGGGCGGGGCAATGAATTCAATCGCTTGGCCCGGCGTCCTGCCGGAATTGTTCAGATTTACCCGCCCCGCTTCCCCGGTTCGCCCACCCTGCCCCGCCCGCGTTCGCATCCTCGATTTCAAGCCGGAAAAATCCGGTGCAGCGCTTGACACTAGCGCCTTGGAAAGGCCTGATGCGCGCAATCAAGATCGGACCTGCCATGACGGATGCCCCCTTGGGCGAGGTGTTATCCTCGGCCCCGCCCACCCTGAGCGACGATGCGGCGCTCCAACTTGCGCAGCGGCATTTCGGGCTGACCGGCACGCTGAAACGCCTGACGTCTGAGCGTGATCTGAACATGCGGATCAGCACGCCGGGGCAGACTTACGTGCTGAAACTCGCCAACCCCGCCGAAGCCGCCGAGGTGACGGATTTTCAGACCAAGGCGCTGCTGCATCTGCAAGGCTCAAACCTGCCAGTGCCGCAGGTGATCCGCACCACCAGCGGCGCGACCGAGGTGGTGACGCCGCACGGCATCTTGCGGCTGCTGACCTATCTGGAGGGCACCCCGCAGCATCTGACCGCATCGACCCCGGCGCAGGCGCGCGCGATGGCCGTGATGGCGGCGCGGTTGACCAAGGGGCTGGCGGGGTTTGCCCATCCGGCGGCGGATTATGTGCTGCAATGGGATATCAAGCAGGCGAGTGCGCTGCGCCCGATGTTACCAGCTGTGCCCGAAGACATGCAGGCGCTGGCGCAAGCGGCGCTGGCGCGGTTTGAGGCGCTGGCACCCGCGTTGCCCAGCCTGCGCTGGCAGGTGGTGCATAACGATCTGAACCCGCATAACGTGCTGGTCTCACCGGATGATCCTGACGCGATCGCCGGAGTGCTGGATTTCGGCGATATGGTGCGCACGCCCTTGATTTGCGATGCGGCGATTGCGGCGTCTTATTGTGTGGACCCTGCCCGCGCGCTCGACAGCGTGCTGAATTTCGCCCGCGCCTATCATGCGGTGCTGCCGCTGACGCCAGCCGAGGCGCGGCTGTTTCCCGATCTGGTGGCGACGCGGATGCTGACGACGCTGACCATCGCCTCGGCCCGCGCCAAGGCTTATCCTGACAATGCCACCTATATCCTGCGCAACGTCGCCACCGCCCGCGCGGGGCTTGCGGCGCTGGCCGCCGTGCCGCGCGGCGACATGCTTAACGCCTTGGAGGCCCTATGAAAAACGACGGAACCATGGTGAACGCCTATGTGCCCGGGCGCGGTTCACTCTCGCCCGAAGATCAGGCCTTGGTCGCGCGCCGCGCCCGCGCTTTGGGGCCTGCGTATCGGCTGTTCTATGAGACTCCGGTGCATCTGGTGCGCGGTGAGGGCGTTTGGCTCTATGACGGCGAAGGCAACGCCTACTTGGATACCTACAACAACGTGGCCTCGGTGGGCCATTGTCACCCGGCGGTGGTGGCGGCGACGGCGAAGCAGGCGGGGATCCTGTCAAGCCATACCCGCTATCTGCATGACACCGTGCTGGATTATGCCGAGCGGTTGCTGGCGACGTTTCCGGCGGAACTGAGCCATGTGATGTTCACCTGCACCGGGTCGGAAGCCAATGATCTGGCGTTTCGGATTGCCCGTGCCCACACTGGCGGGACAGGGTTTATCGTCACGGAAAACGCTTATCATGGCGTGACTTACGCGATTGCGGGCATGTCGCCCAGCCTGGGCGAAGGCGTGGCCTTGGGCGAGCATGTGCGCACCGTGAAGGCGCCCGATCCGCTGCGGATGCAGGGGGATCTGGGGGCTGCCTTTGCCGCCGAGGTGCAGGCGGCGATTGACGATATGTTGCGGCATGGCATCAAGCCTGCGGGCCTGATCGTCGATACGATTTTTTCCTCTGATGGCGTGTTCGAGGGGCCGGCGGGCTTTCTGGCACCTGCGGTGGCGGCGATCCGGGCGGCGGGTGGCGTGTTCATCGCCGATGAGGTGCAGCCGGGATTTGGCCGCTGTGGCGATACGATGTGGGGCTTTCAGCGGCACGGGTTGGTGCCCGATCTGGTGAGCCTCGGCAAGCCGATGGGCAATGGCTATCCGGTGGCGGGGCTGGTGATGCGGCCAGAGGTGATTGCGGCATTCGGAGCAAAGGCGCGCTATTTCAACACCTTCGGCGGCAATGCGGTGGCGGCGGCCACGGCGATGGCGGTGCTGGAGGTGATTGAGAGCGAAGGCTTGCAGGAAAATGCCCGCGTGGTAGGCGGGTATTTTGCCGATGGGCTGCGGGCGCTGGCGGCGCGGTTCGATTGTCTTGGGCCGCTGCGCGCGGCGGGGCTGTTTCTGGGGCAAGAGATTGTCGCGGGCGGGCCGCTGGATGCCGATGCCGCGATTTGCGCGCGGATCGTGAACGGGTTGCGTGAAGCGCGGGTGCTGATCTCGGCCACCGGGCCACGCTCAAACGTGCTAAAGATCCGCCCACCCTTGGTGTTTTCCAAGGGCAATGTTGATCATTTCATGGCGGCGTTTGAGGGGGTTTTGGCGCGGATGTAGGGTGCGTGCTTGCACGCACCTTTTGGGGAACCGGGGCGGTGCGTGCAAGCACGCACCCTACATCTCTACCCACAACGGATGATGGTCCGAGGCGGTCTCGGTGTTATCCGTCCAGGCCCGGCGCAGATGTGGGGCAAGATCGCCGGTGACAAAGCAATGGTCCAACTGGCGCAGGCGTTGCACTCCGGCGATGATTTTCTCATGCGTGTGCAAGGTCTGGCCCAGATGCGCCACCGCGTTGACAAACCCGCCCGCATAAACCGCGCCGGGGTGGTAGGGGCTGGCTCCGGTGATGCGAATATGTTCGGCACTGCCGGGTTCGCTGTTGAAATCCCCCATCCAGATCGCGGTTTGCGGCGCGGGCGGTTCGGGCTGCGACTCTGTCCAGTTGCGGGCAGGCTCGTCATCGCGGCCAGACCACGGGCCACCTGTCTGCGGCACCTCGGCGTGCAGGCGCAGCAGATGGTCGATCTGGGTCAAGCGCTCTTCCACCCCGACATGGGCGAGGTGCAATGAAAACACCCGGACCGGACCGAGCGGAGTAACAATCAGCGCCTCAAGCGCCGGGTTCTGGGTGTTCAGCGGCGTGATCATCCGGCGCATCGGCAGCAGATGCAGGCGGGTCCACAGGATCGGCCAGCGCGACAGGATCATGGTGCCGAACTGACGGCGGCGGTTGATCACGCGGGCACCGTCGGTGGTGGAGGCGTCCATGTCAAAGGCGGGACCGTAGGCGGTGTAGTAGTGCGGCAGCATCGCTTCCAGCATGGCGGGCTGGTCGTCATGCCCGGTGCGCGACCAATGGCGTTCCACCTCTTGCAGCGCAATGATATCGGCGCCGTCGATCACGCGGGCGGCGCGGGTCAGATCGTAGTGGCCATCGGTGCCAAAGCCGTATTGGATGTTATAGCTGAGCAATTTCATGGCCAAAGGCTAGCGGTGTGACAGCGCCTTGGCTAGGCTGCGGGCGACATGGCAAGGGAGAAACACGATGATTGTGCGGGCAATCGCGGCAACCGATCGGGCCGCATGGGCACAACTCTATGCGGGCTATGCGGCGTTTTATGGCGTGGCGCAGACCGAGGAAATGCGCGCAACTGTCTGGGGTTGGCTGATGGATACGAACCACGGCACCGAGGGGTTGGTGGCCGAGCTGGAAGGCGTGGTGGTGGGCATCACGCACTACCGCGCCTTCGCGCGGCCCCTGTCGGCAAGTGTTGGCGGGTTTCTCGATGATCTGTTCGTCGGGCCGGAAGCGCGCGGATCGGGCGCGGCAGAAGCGTTGATCGCAGGCGTAGCCGATGTGGGCCGCGGGCGGGGCTGGACGCTGATCCGCTGGATCACCGCCGACGACAACTACCGCGCGCGCGGGCTGTATGACCGGGTGGCCGACAAGACGAAATGGGTGACATATGACATCAAGCTGTAAGCGATGAGGGGGCAGAAAGAGCCTTTATATCGCCGCGTCAACACGCGCACGCATGGCGTGCGGCATGGTGCGCAAGGCGGTGAGGCGCGGTGGGATCGCAACACCAAAGCGGCCAAAGCCAGCGAGGCCACGCGTGGCTCGATGCATCCGGGGCATCGGCATGGGCTGGATTACACGCCGCTCTATCGGTTCTTGATCTCGAAGGTCGGGCAAGATTGGGATGCCGTCTATTCCGAAGCCGTGGCGCGGTTGGATCGACCCGAGCCGATCTTTCACATGGTGGCGCTGCACGAGCAAGACGAACAGGATTATGTCCGCCTTGGCGAGAGCAGCTATTGGAGCGGGTTGCGGGTGAACGGCTTGAATGTGCTGGAGAAAGTAGCCCCGGATTTGAGCGTTGACGATATGGTGCCGTTTTGCGCCTGCTGCACCCACACGTTCAACGGGGAGCGGTTCACGCGGCGGTTTGAGGGGGACTAGGCGGCGCGCTGTTATCTGCTGAACTGGCATGAGGCCCCGGATCACGTCCGGGGCGGCGGGGAACAGGAGGCTGGCCTGTGCGTGGTGCGCGCAAGCAGGCACGCTACGCGGGCGTGACTGTCCAGGGTTGCAGATAGCGGTGTTCCTCAAGGTTGGCTGATGGGCCGATACGGTCCACCACGGCGAACAGGCCGGGGGCCTGCAGTGGGGTCAGAACGCCGTGCCAGATACCGCGGTGCAGGTTGATCGCTTGCGCGCCATTGGTCAGGAAGGCGCGGGGGGTATCTTGCGGGCCGCGGGCGACGATCACCAGAAACGGATGCTGGCTCATCGGGATAAAGGCCTGGCTGCCTTCTGGGTGCCGCTCGATCAGATCGAATGTGTAGGGCAAGGCGCGCGGGATGGCGTTGAAGATCGACAGGCCCGCGCGGTTGTCTGGGCTGACTTCAGGTGCAAAATCGAGGCGGGCGCGGTCGTGGTGGCGTTGGCACATGCCTTCGTTGATCAGGCGGAAATCGCCTGTGGCGTCCAGCACATCGCCGAACGGGGCGAAGGCTGTGGCAGTAAGGGGTTCGGGGTGGATTTCTGGCATGATGCGCCCTTGGGTTGCGGGCGGAACGAGGGGTTTCACACCCCTCGCGCTCCCCGTGGAGTATTTTCGCCAAGATGAAGCAATTTTAGATAAGGTTTAGGCAGTTAACGGCTGGGGCGATAGCCGCCTGGGCCGCGCAGATTGGCGTGACGGTTCACATCCTTATACAGCAGATAGCGGAAGCGACCCGGACCGGCGGCATAGCAGGCTTGCGGGCAATAGGCGCGCAGCCACATAAAATCACCAGCCTCGACCTCGACCCAATCTTGGTTCAGTTTGTAAACCGCTTTGCCTTCGAGCACATACAACCCATGCTCCATCACATGGGTTTCCTCAAACGGGATCACACCGCCGGGTTGGAAGGTGACGATATTGACATGCGCATCATAGCGCACGTCAGTCGGATCGACAAAGCGCGTGGTGCCCCAGACGCCATTTGTGTCGGGCATCATGCTGAGCGCCACATCCTTTTCGTTGATCACAAAGGCGGGTGGGACGGCCACGCCGGGCGCGGGTTCGTAAAGTTTGCGAATCCAGTGGAAGCGGGCGGGCTGGGTGCCCTCGGCCAGAAGCTGCCATTTTGCACCCGGTGGGATGAAGGCATAGCCGCCTGCATCCATCTCATACCCAGTGCCGTCGATGGTCAGGGTGATCAAGCCGCCGGTGACGAACAGGAAATGCTCGGCCCCGGTCTCGGCATCGGGGGTGTCAGAGCCACCGCCCGGCTGCACCTCCATCACATATTGGCTGAAGGTTTCCGAGAATCCCGACATCGGTCGCGCGATCAGCCAGAGTTTGGTGCCGCGCCAGCCGGGCAAATAGCTGGTCAGGATATCGGAGAAGCAGCCCTTGGGGATGAAGGCATAGGCCTCGGTGAACACCGCGCGGCCGGTCATCAGGCTGGTCTGGGCGGGCAGGCCACCGGGAGGCGTGTAATATTGGCTCATGGCAGGATGTCCTTCAGGCGCAGTTCGGCGATGCGTTCAACCTGTTTGCAGGCGTTCTGAAACTCGGCGTCGGTGTCGTGGGCGATGCGGGTCTGGAAGGCCTGCAGGATTTGCGCCTTGCTGTGGTCGCGCACGGCGATGATGAAGGGAAAGCCGTGCTTTGCGGTATAGTCCGCGTTCAGGCTTTGGAACCGGGCGCGCTCGGCATCGGTGAGGGCATCCAGCGCAGCAGAGGCCTGTTCGGCGGTGGAGGCTTCGGTCAATTGCTTGGCGGCGGCGAGTTTGCCGGCAAGATCAGGGTGCGCCTGCAACACGCCCAGCCGTTCGGCGCGGCTGGCCGATCGGAACATGCGGGCCAGTGCGTTGTGCAGGCCAACGGCAGAGTCATGCGCGGGGCCGAGTTCCAGATCAAAGGCGCGCTCGGCAATCCACGGCGAATGTTCGAAAATGGAACCATAGGCCGCCACAAAGCTTTCGCGCGTCATCTGCGAAGGCCGTGCGAAGCGCTTGTGCGGATGGGTTTTCGCCCAATGCTCGGCGATCTCGATGCGGCGGGGGAACCACACGTCTTTGTGGGATTTTGCATAGTCGAGGAAACGCTGCAGACCCGCGATTTTCCCCGGACGCCCGATCAGGCGGCAGTGCAGACCGATGGAAAACATCTTGGCGCGGCCCGCTTCGCCCTCGGCATACAGCACATCGAAGCTGTCTTTCAGGTATTGGAAAAACTGCTGGCCTTCGATGTAACCGGGCGCCGTGGCAAAGCGCATATCGTTGGCTTCCAGCGTGTAGGGGATCACCAGTTGATCGCGTGGGCCTACCTCGCGCCAATAGGGCAGATCATCGTCGTAAGTGTCTGAAATCCAGTCGAATTGCCCGGTCTCGGCGGTCAGATCCACGGTGTTGATCGAACAGCGCCCGGTATACCAGCCGCGCGGCGGCTCACCCACCACTTCGGTGTGCAGGCGGATCGATTCGGCGATCTGGCGGCGTTCTTCCTCGATGGGCATATCGCGGTGATCGACCCATTTCAGCCCGTGGCTGGCGATCTCCCACCCCGCCGCTTTCATCGCGGCGACCTGTTCGGGGTTGCGCGCCAAGGCGGTGGACACGCCGTAAATCGTCACCGGAATATCCATGCCGGTGAACAGCAGGTGCAGCCGCCAGAACCCCGCCCGCGCGCCGTAATCGTAGATCGATTCCATGTTCCAATGGCGCTGACCCGGCCAAGGTGCGGCCCCGGCGATATCCGACAGAAACGCCTCGCACTGGCCATCGCCGTGCAGGATGTTGTTCTCGCCGCCCTCTTCGTAGTTCAGCACGATGGACACCGCAATCTTGGCACCACCGGGCCAAGCAGCATCGGGGGCATTCGGGCCGTAGCCACGGAAATCGCGCGGGTAGCGGGGCATCGGAGTCTCCTTACTTCGGCAAAACTATATCGAATATCCGAAAGGGTTTATCAAATAATCCCGAAAGGAGTTTTGCGGCTTGGCAGGGGCTGCGGCAAGGGGCAAGTTTGGCTAGAGTGGCGGAAAATGAGGGCGATGATGGGCAAGTTGACAACGCATGTGCTGGACACCGCGCGGGGAAAGCCGGCGCATGGCGTGAAGATCATGCTGTACCGGGTCAGCGGCAACAGCCACAAGAAAATCGCCGAGACTGTGACCAATGCCGATGGCCGCACCGATGCGCCGATGCTGGAAGGCAAAGCGCTGACGGCAGGCAGTTATGAGCTGGTGTTTTGCGCGGGCGCCTATTTGCGCAGCAGCGGGCAAGCTGCGGGCGAGGTGCTGTTTCTCGATGAAATCCCGATCCGCTTTGGCGTGCCCGACGCGAATGCGCATTATCATGTGCCGCTCTTGATCTCACCCTTCGCCTATTCGACCTATCGCGGCAGTTGACCCGCAAATGCTGCCCGCTGGCCTTAGTCCGCCCTATCGCTTCATCGCCTTCGATGTCGAAACCGCCAACCGCAACCCGCATAGCATTTGCCAGATGGGCTTTGCCTGTGTCGATGATTGGGGGCAGATCGAGAATTTCAGCCTGCTGGTGAACCCTGCCGAGGCGTTCTCGGCCTTCAACACGCACCTGCATGGCATTGACGCCGCCATGGTGCGCCATGCGCCGCTGTTTCCCGAGGTGATCGCAGCCCTTGCCCCCCTGATGGCGCAGCAGCCCGTGGTGCAACACTCACGCTTTGACGAACGCGCGGTGGCGGCGGCTTGCGGCTGGCACGGGCTGGACGTGCCCGCGCTGCATTGGGTCGACAGCGTCACCATCGCCCGCCGCGCCTGGCCCGAGTTCAAGGGCAACGGTGGCCACGGCCTTGGCCATCTGAAACAGGCGCTGTCCCTGCAGTTTCACCACCACGACGCCGGAGAAGATGCCCGCGCCGCAGCCCAAGTGGTGCTGCACGCCGAAATCAAAACCGGGCGCAGCTTTGTCGAAATCCTCGCCCGACAAGCGGCGAAATTCCCGCGCGCGGCCAACCCGCACTACGAGCCCTTTGAATAAGCAACGCACTTCATCTTGGCAAAAATACTCTCAGGGTCCGGGGGCGAGCCC
Organism: Cypionkella sinensis; assembly: GCF_042646385.1. NCBI lineage: Bacteria > Pseudomonadati > Pseudomonadota > Alphaproteobacteria > Rhodobacterales > Paracoccaceae > Cypionkella > Cypionkella sinensis. The sequence goes on from NZ_JBHRTO010000001.1 coordinate 1,920,584, forward strand.
CCGGCGCGTGCCGCAAAACCTCCAACGCAGGATTGGCACCAGACGGGGGCGCGGGGGTTGGCAAACCCCCGCCGTGTCAGCCCTCAAACGGCTGGCCCAAAGAGGCGATGGTGTTCAACCGCATCCGCCTGCGGTTCGATGAAATAACCGCCAGCATCAGGATCGTCACGATATAGGGCACACAGGCCAAAAGCTGCGAGGGGATGTTGACGCCTGCGGCTTGGGTGGTCAGCTCTCCCAGTGACAGCGCGCCGAACAGCAGCGCACCGAACACCACCCGGCCGGTCATCCATGTGCCAAACACCACCAGCGCCAGTGCAATCCAGCCGCGCCCGGCAATCATGCCATCGGCCCAAAGCGGCGTGTAAACGGTCGAGGCATAGGCCCCAGCAATCCCCGCCAACGCACCGCCAAAGGCAATCGCGCCGCAACGCACCCGCAGCACTGGAAAGCCTATGGCCCGCGCCGCATGCGGGTTTTCGCCCACCGCCCGGATGATCAGGCCAAGTTTCGAATGGTTCATCACCGCCCAGATCGCCAGCGCCAATGCCGCCGTGGCCCAGACCACCACATCCTGCACGAACAAAACGCCCACCACCGGCAGATCCGACAGCAACGGCAGCGCCAGTTTCGGCAAACCGTCAATCGTCAGGCTTTCGAAACTCTTGCCGAACAGCGACGACAGCCCGGTGCCCAGAATCCCAATCGCCAGCCCCGCCGCCACTTGGTTGGCAACAAAGCCCAGCACGATCAACGCAAACAGCAACGACAGCGCCGCGCCGCCGAAAGCCGCCACCACAAACCCCAAGGCATGACTGCCGTAGGTGTAAGTGGTGATGAACCCCAGCGCCGCCCCCAGCGCCATCATGCCTTCCAGCCCAAGGTTCAGCACGCCCGAGCGTTCCACCACCATCTCGCCCAGTGCCGCCAGCAGCATCGGCGTCGCGGCGGCCAGCATGCCCGCCAGAATGAAATCAACGGCGTTCATGGCGTCACCTTGCGGCTAAAGCTGATGCGGTGGCGAATGAACGTCAGGCCAGCAAGGTAAAAGCACAACAGCAAGCCCTGGAACACCCAGACGGCGGCCACCGGCAAATCCGCCGACACCATCGCATTATCGCCGCCGATATAAATCACCGACATCACAAAGGCCGAGATCACAATGCCCAGTGGGTTCAACCCGCCCAAATAGGCCACGATGATCGCCGAATAGCCGTAACCCAGCGAGACCGAGCGTTGCAACTGCCCCAGCGGCCCTGCCACTTCCGCAGCCCCCGCCAGCCCCGCCGCCAAACCGCCCAAAAGCAGGCTCATCCAGATCGCCCTGCCCTCACTGAACCCGGCATAGGCTGCCGCGCGCGGGGCAAGCCCGCCGACCAGCAGTTGAAACCCGGCAAAGCGATGGCGCATCAGCACATAGGCCAGAACACTCGCCACCAGCGCAAACAACAGCGAGATATTCACCCGCGTTCCCGGCAGCAAGATCGGCAGCAAGGCCGCATCCGGGAACATCACGCTTTGCGGAAAATTGAAGCCATGCGGGTCTTTCCAGGGCCCAAGCAGCAGATAGTTCAGCAGTTGCGCCGCGATCAGCGTCAGCATCAGCGTCACCAGAATCTCATTGGCGTTGAAGCGGGTGCGGAACAGCGCGGCAATCGCGGCCCAAGCCATCCCCGCCGCGGCCCCCATCACCAGCATGGCGGGCAGCATCCACGCACTTTCCCCCATCGGATACCACACCGGCATCGCCGAGGCCGCGATAGCCCCGATAATCAACTGCCCCTCGGCCCCGATGTTGAACACATTGGCGCGAAAACCGATGGCCAACCCCTGCGCGATCAGCAGCAGAGGCGCCATTTTCAGCAGCACTTCGGAAAAGTTATACCAGCTTAGAAACGGCTCCAGCAGCAGCGAATACAGCGCCTGCCCCGGTGCTTTGCCGAGCAGCGTGAACAGGATCACGCTGGCCACAATCGCACAGGCAAACGCCACCACCGGGGCCAGCAGCATGGCCCTGCGCGAGGCGTGATCGCGGCGGGTAAAGCTGATCTTCATGCCGCACTTCCGATCATATAAGCGCCCACGGCTTCGGCGTTGGTCTCGGCCACGGGCAGCGACGGCGACAGATGGCCCTTGTGCAGCACATGCAGGCGGTCACAAATCTGGAACAACTCCTCCAACTCCTCGGAAATCACCAGAATGGCAGCGCCCGCGTTGCGCATCGCGATCAGGCGCTGGCGAATTTCGGTGGCCGCCCCAATATCGACGCCCCAGGTCGGCTGCGAGACCAGCAGCAGCTTGGGGTCGAGCATCATCTCGCGCCCCATGATGAACTTTTGCAGATTGCCGCCCGACAGCGCCGCCGCCTCGGCCGCTGGCCCCGGCGTGCGCACGTCATAGCGGGCAATGATGGCGCCGGTAAAGGCGCGCTCGGGCGCACGGCGAATAAAGCCACGCGCCACCAGCCCCGCACGATGCGCGGTCAGCAAGGCATTGTCGGCCAAAGACATTTCCGGCACGGCGCCGCGCCCCAAGCGTTCTTCAGGCACAAAGGCAAAGCCCAGACGGCGGCGCGCAGCCACGCCAAGCCCGCCCACGCCGTGTCCCATCATGCGGATGCCGTCGCCCTGCGCCGTGATTTCGCCCGAGATCAGCGCCGCCAGTTCCTGCTGCCCATTGCCGGAAATCCCGGCGATGCCAACAATCTCACCGCTGCGCACCCGCAGGGAAACATCACGCAGCGAAACCCCAAACGGATCATCGTTGCGGTAACTTAACCCCGCGAGTTCCAGCCGCGCCTCGCCCGGTTCCTGCGCCGTGGCGGGCAAGGGCGGCGGCATGGCGCGGCCGATCATCAGCGTCGCCAGATCCTTGGCCGAATGGCCGCGCGGATCAACCCGCCCCGTCACCTGGCCTGCGCGCAGGATGGTGGCGGTGTCGCACAACTCTTTGATTTCTTCCAGTTTGTGACTGATGAACAAGATCGCCATGCCGCGCGCCTGCAACGCCCGCAAAGTGTCAAACAACTTCGCCACGCTTTGCGGCGGCAGCACCGAGGTTGGCTCGTCCAGAATAAGCAGTTCGGGATTCAACAGCAGACAGCGGATGATCTCTACCCGTTGCCGCTCGCCCACCGACAGCGCATGCACCATGGCGGCGGGGTCAACCTCCAGCCCGAACTCAGCGCCCAAATCCCGGATACGGCGGGCAAGATCGGCCTGTTTGCCCGGCACGATCAGCGCGATGTTTTGCACCACCGACAGCGTTTCAAACAGCGAGAAATGCTGAAACACCATGCCAATCCCCAAGGCCCGCGCCTCTGCCGGGCTGGCAAGGTTCACCGGCTGACCCTTCCACAGGATCGTGCCTGCATCCGGCGTCTCGACCCCGTAAATCAGCTTCATCAACGTCGATTTGCCCGCGCCATTCTCGCCCAGAATGGCATGGATAGAACCGGGATCCACCGCAAGGTCGATCCCGGCATTGGCCTGCACCGCGCCGTAACGCTTTGACACAGCTTGCAAAGATAACAGCGCGGCCATCTGCTTACTTCGGCAACGGCGTGGTCACGCCTTTGACATGCCAATCCATCGACAAGATCGCGTCATCGCCCAGCACCGTGCCTGCGGGCACAGCCTCGGCCCCGTCTTGGTTGGTCAGCGGCCCGGTGAACGGGCTGAAACTGCCGTCCAGTAGGGTGGCATGCACAGCCTCAATCTTCGCGGCGGTTTCGGCGCTGATATCGGGGTTCCAATCGGCCACGAACACGCATTTCTCGGCCATGCCCAGCCAAGCACTCGCCCCTTTGAACGTGCCCGCCAGATGTGCGGCCACGCTTTCCTTGAAATAGGGCGCCCAATCGGTGCCCACCACGCCCAGATATTTCTTCGGCGCATAGGTTTTCATCGACGAGTTCAGGTTGAACACATAGGCCCCCGCAGCCTCACACGCCGCCACCACCGAAGGCGTGTCCTGCGCGTTCGAGAACACCACATCGCAACCCTGCGCCAGCAGCGCCTTGGCGGCCTCTTGTTCCGACGCCGGATCGAACCACGAGTTCACCCAGACCACCGAAACCTCAATCGCCGGGTCCACCGCCTGCGCGCCCAAGGTAAAGGCGTTGATCGAGGTGATCAGTTCCGGGATCGCAAAGGCCCCGACGCAGCCCAGTTTCTTCGATTTCGACAGCGAGGCCGCAGCCATCCCCATCAGATAGGTGCCCTGATAATAGCGCGCGCCAAATGGCGAGAAGTTCGGGGCCACCTGATAGCCCGAGGCATGCAGGATCGACACTTCCGGATGCGCCTTGGCCAGCTTCAGCCCGCCGTTCATATAGCCGAACGAGCCGAGGATCAGGAAGGTGTTCCCGTCGGCCACAGTCTTGTTCATGATGCGGTCGGCATCGGGGCCTTCCGCGATGTTTTCCAGCAGCGTCACCTTGATCTTGTCACCATATTCGGCTTCCAAAGCCTTGGTGCCCAGCTCCAGCGTATGCGACCAGCCCACATCGGCAGCGGGCGAGGGCACGATAAGGGCGACGTTCAGCACTTCACCTTCGGCAAAAGCCGGGATCGGCAGGGCCAAGGCCGTGCTGGCAGCCAGCGAGGTTTTCAGGAAAGAGCGGCGGGTCTGGGTCATCAGGTTTCCTTTGCGGTCAAGACAGGATGCGGTGAAAGGATGCTTCGGCTTTCGTAAACAGATCGGCTTCGTCAAGGCCGGGGAACTGGCCATCGCGCCAGACAATGCGGCCGTTGATCATCGTCATATCCACCGGGCGACCGACGCCCACCTTGGGGATCAGGCTGGCCGGATCGTGGCGGGTGCCGACATATTCCAGCCGCCGGGTGTCGATGGCAAACAGGTCAGCCGCCATGCCAGGGGCAAGACGGCCAAGGTCACGGCGGCCCAGCAAATCAGCTCCACCCTGCGTGGCATAGCCCAGAAATGCGCTTGGCTCTGGCACCGGATGCTGCCGGGTTGATGCCACCAGACATTGCAGCATGTAACCGGAATGGATGGTGTGCATCAGGTTGGAATTGTCATTCGACGCCGCCCCATCGCAGCCCAGACCAATCCGCAAACCCAAAGCCTGCATCGCCGGAATATCGGTCACTTCGGCCCCGACCAGATAGACCGGTTCCGGGCAATGCGACACGCCGGTGTTGCTCGCGGCCATCTGCGCCAACTCCGCTTGGTTCAATTCCCAGCAATGCGCGTAGAACGTATCGGGGCCAGCAAAGCCGATCTCCTCCAGATACTGCACCGTCCTGCGTCCCGTCCGCGCCTCGATCACCGGGCTTTCGCCTTCGCCAACATGGGTGTGCAGAAACACGCCCTTGTCACGCGCCAACCGCACGGATTCAGTGAACGTGTCCTTATAGCAATTCACCGGCTGGCAGGGCGACACCACCACCTGCCGCATACTGAAGGGGCTCGCGTCGTGGTAGGCATCAATCAGCCGCGCGCAATCATTGATGAATTCATCCGTCGTCTCCAGCATCTCATCGGGGATGGTAGATCCTTCGGATTTCGGCAGCGTGTTACCGCCCCGGCCCGCATGAAAGCGGATGCCGAACAGATCGGCGGCCTCAAACTGCCGGTCCACGATGCGGCTGCCTGCATGGCGGGGGAAGTTATATTGATGATCAAACGCCGTGGTGCAGCCGTGTTTGATCAACTCGGCCAGCGCCACCACCGAGGCGTGGTAAAACTGATCCTCGGTCAGCCGCGAGAAGATCGGATAGATCAGGTCCAGCCATTCGATCACCGAAAGCTTGGTCCAATCCAGATCGGCGCGATTGCGCACAAAGCATTGAAAAAAATGGTGATGCGTGTTGACCAACCCCGGATAGACAAACCAGCCCGAGGCATCGATCACTTCCGCCCCCGGCGCGTGCAGGTTGGGGCCGATGGCGGCGATCTGCTTGCCCTCGATCAGCATATCCTGCCCCGCCAGCACCAGATCAGAGGCCGATGGCACAATCGCCGCGCAGTTTTTCAACAGGATGCTCACAGCAGTGTCTCCAGCGGTGGCACGGCTTCGGGCGCGGGTTTCAATTCGTGCAGGCGGTGGATGCCGGGCATTTCAATGAACCCCGGCAGCGCGCGGATGGCGCGCGACCACAGCCGGATCGACGGATAATCATCCAAGCCAACGCCGCCATCGGGGGCAAGCGCCACGTTGGGGAAACAGGCGATGTCGGCGATGGTAGGGGTGTCGCCGACCAGATAGGTGCGCCCCGCAAAGCGCGCCTCGGCCAGATGCGCGTCCAACTCGCGCAAGGCTTCCACACCTGCACGCCGGAACGTCGCAATATCGCCGGGATAAAGCAGCATGTCATGCAGCCGCGCCATGCCCAGACTGGCCCCAAGCCGCGCCGAAAACGCCAGCCATTGCTGAACCTGCGCCATCTCTGCCGCCCCCTGCCCCAGCCATTCGGGCCGTGCCAGATAGACCAGCATCGCCGTGCTTTCGGTCAGCACCAGATCGCCATCCACCAGCACCGGCAGCGTGCCCGCCGGGTTCAGGCTGCGAAACGCCGCACTGCGATGGGCGCGACCGGGGTGGAAATCCACCGCCTCGGTTTGCAGCTTGCGCCCCATCAGCGCTGCCATCAGCCGCACCTTGTAGCAACTGGCGCTCAGGACATAATCATACAGTTTCATGCCGCCACCATCTGCGCGCCATAGGTCAGCCCCTTGCGCTTCAGCCAGCGACGATAGGCGATCGAGGTCAGATCGGCCTGCGTCGGAATCTCCTTACCGGGGTCCAAAGGCAACAGCCGGGGGATCTGGTTTTCCAAGATCGAGCGGTCTTGCAGGAAGATCATCTGCTGAAACTGGATCAGATCGGCCTGCGGCGTGGTATCATCAAACAACGCCATCCACGGCCAAACCTCGCACAACTCTTCCGTCAAAGGTTGCACGAAAATCCCGATCACGTCCCATTCATCGGGGTTGTTCGGACAGGTCTTGTACAGCACCGCCGAGGTCGAGGCCGCCACCCGATACATGTATTCCGTCACAATCCCCCCCGCCGCCGATTTCGCGGCTTGCGGTTGGTAGAAATGCACCTTGGTCGCCCAAACCTCGTCGCTATCCTCGCGGATTTGCACCTCATATCGCCCGACTTCGGTGTGCGGCTCAGCACCCAAAACGTCGGTATGCACAAACGGGAAATGCGCGATATCGAGGAAATTTTCGACCGCCCGCAGCGGCGAGCATTTCACCCGCACCACGCCGCAATCGACCAGCCGCCGCCCCGGCTGTGCGGCCTCTGGCACCGGGAACAGATCATGCGCCGGGGTGCCGGGGCAGGCCCAGACATGGCCATATGCCAGCGTGACCGCCAGATCGCCGCCCGCACCGCGCACGATGATGCGGCCATCTTCCGAGAATACGTTGATGTCCTGCCCCAGCAGCATGGTCGCGCGCCCCGGCCACGGCCCGACCATCGCCGCCATTGCCACCGGATACCATTCGTTCAGCACTGCCTCCGCAATCATGCCAAAGCCTCCTCTTCCGCCAACCGCAGCACGCCGTCCAACCATCGGCTGACCGCCACACGCTGAGTTGCATCATGGCAAAGCGCGTGCAGGCCCAAACCCTCCGCCCGGTCTTGCAGCGCCAATACAGCCCCCATTGCAGGCACCCGCCACAGATCGCCCTCGACCACAGCCCCCGGCAACGCCTGCGCCAACGCCGCACGATCCGCGCGCAAAGTGACCGAGCGCACCGGGGTCAGCCCCGCCAGATCGGGCGCAGCAGCTTCAACGCCCGCAGGCGCGACCCAGATCACCCCGTCCGCCTCAACGCATTGATATGTCTCGGCCTTGATCGCCGCAGGCGGCACCATCGCCGGATGCGCAGGTATCTTGCGGCAGCCGCCGTCGCTGCCATAGACCCAACCGTGATAGATGCAGGAAAGCGTCTCACCGCGCACAAAGCCATGCGACAGCCGCATGCCGCGATGCGGGCAACGATCGCCCCAAGCCGCCAGCCGCCCCGAGGCCGAACGCCAGATCGCAAGCTCGGCCCCCCGCCAAGCCCCGGCCATCACAACACCCGGCGGCAAATCTTGCGACAGACCGTTGGCTATCCAGATCGACATCTTTTCCCCACATTCCAACGCTGATCTGTCATGCCAAGCTGCGTCAGCGGAAGGGCTATCGCAAAGCAGCCCAGCCCCCACCGCGGCAGATGCCCAAAAAATCAGCGCCCCTTCCGCATATGATCATATGTTAATCGGCAGTCGAAGCAAATTCGCTCACATTTTGCAAGGGCATCGCCGCGCGTTCGATATCGTCGACCCAAACCTCGCGCGGGCCAAGGCTACAGGCCAGCGCCATCGCATCCAGCAGGTCGGGCAGGCCGGTGACAACCATCTCCAACCGCTGCGCCTCATGGTGCAAAATAGCGCCGCGCAGGCCAAGGCGCGTGGCATGACGCGCGATCCAACGCGCAAAGACTGCAGCCCCGACATCCCCGCAGATCGCAAAGCGTTCGCTGTGCGCGGCTGCCGGATCAATCGGGGCTTCGGGCTGCATCAACGCTCCATCGTGGCGAGTGTTATCCATAACTGGCAGGCAAGGCGGGTGCTGTCCAGTGCATTGCCCTTCCCGATCCTGCGGCGTAGGAAGGCGCCATGCCTGCCCAAAGGACAGACCTTGTCACCGCAGCCCTCACCCCAAACCTCGCCCAACCGCGCATTGCGCTGGTGCGTTCTGGTGCTGCTGTCCATCCTGATCACCACCGGATTTGAGGCGCTGCACCTGCCCGCAGCCCTGTTGCTGGGGCCGATGGTGGCGGCGATCATCCTTGCGGTGCGCGGCTATGGCGTCAGCCTCCCCGCCCCCGCGATGACGGCGGCGCAAGGTTTGGTCGGGCTGATGGTGGCCTCGGTGCTGCCCCTGTCTCTGATGTCCGAGGTGATGGCCGATTGGCCCATCGTGATGGCAGGCACACTGTTCACCATCATCGCCTCATCGCTGCTGGGCTGGCTGTTGGCACGCTCGGGCGCGCTGCCCGGCACCACCGCCATCTGGGGATCATCGCCCGGAGCTGCTGCCGCGATGACCTTGCTGTCAGGCGCATATGGCGCGGATATGCGGCTGGTGGCCTTCATGCAATATATGCGGGTGGCCTGCGTGGCTGTGGTTGCCACTGTCGTTGCGCGCCTGTTAGGGGTGGCAGACAGCCCTGCGCCCGAGATCGTCTGGTTTCCCGCCATGCCCGCGCTTGGCGTCGCGCAAACCATCGCCTTGGCAGTGGTGCTTGCCTTCGCAGGCCAGCGCCTCCGCCTGCCCGGAGGCACGTTTCTGCTGCCGATATTCGCGGGCATGGCGCTGTCGCAAACCGGATGGTTGCCGCTTTACCTGCCGCCATGGCTGCTGGCGCTGACCTATGCCGCGATTGGCTGGGCCATCGGCCTGCGCTTTACCCGCGCCACGATCCGCGATGCGCGCCGCGCATTCCTGCGGGTGTTCGCCTCAACCCTCGTGCTGATCGCAGTCTGTGGCGGGGCGGCTTGGGCATTGGTGCGCTTTACCGGGATTGACCCCTTGACCGCCTATCTGGCCACCAGCCCCGGCGGCATGGATTCCATCGCCATCATCGCAGCCTCGACCCCGGTGGATGTGGCCTTTGTCATGGTGATGCACATGTCGCGGTTCTTGCTGGTGCTGCTGCTGGGCCCAATGCTGGCGCGCTGGCTGTCGCGCGGTCAGTTTTAGACCAGGGCGGCATCGGGCGGGACAAGGCGAGGCACTGCCTCGCCCCCGCCTGCGTGGAAACGCCTGCCTTGGACCGCCCATCACACAAGACCGGGTAGGTCAGCGCCCGCCCCGGCGGGTGGAACACCCGCCCTGCGGGGGGCGGGTGTTGACCGTGGCCTTTGGGCCACGCTCGGACAGGGTGAAAGGTTGCGCGTGGCAGCGGCGATGGCCGCAGCCATATCAAAGGTGGGAAGCCCCCTACCCCAAAACGATCACATCCTGGCCGCGAAACCGCAGCGCCATCTCGGCCCCCACCGGCGGCGGCGGTGCGTCGGGGCGGTTGAACAGATCGAGTGCGATCACCCCCGCCGCCGTCTGCGCCTTCACCCGGATCACCGCACCCAGAAAATCCACTGCCGCGATGCGCGCGGGCAGCGCAAAATCGCCCCGGCTGATATGGCCCGCAGTAATCTGGGCGGTATCCGCCTCCAGATGCACAACCTCGGGCCGCAACGCCAGACCCACCGTCGCCCCCTGCCCCGCCGCAATCGCCTGCCCCAGTTGCAACGGCTGCCCCTGCACCGTCACCTCACCCCGCGCGGCATTGGTCACAACCGCGTCAAGCGTGTTCAACGTGCCAACAAACTGCGCCACAAACCGCGTCGCAGGGTGATTGTAGATTTCAAACGGCGCGCCGACTTGCTCGGCCCGTCCGCCGTTCATCACCACCACCCGATCCGACATCGACAGCGCTTCTTCCTGATCATGCGTCACGAAAATCGTGGTGATGCCCAGTTTCCGCTGAATCTCGCGGATCTCACCACGCAAACTTACACGGATCTTCGCATCCAGCGCCGACAGCGGCTCGTCCAGCAACAACACACGCGGACGCGGCGCCAAAGCCCGCGCCAAAGCCACCCTTTGCTGCTGCCCGCCCGAAAGCTGAAACGGATAGCGCGCGCCCATCTCGGGCAGACCGATCAGCGCCAGCATCTCGGCCACCCGCGCGGCGGTTTCCTTGGCCGAGACCCCGGCAATCTTCAGCCCAAAGCCCACATTCTGCGCCACCGTCAGGTTGGGAAACAGCGCATAGGCCTGAAACACCATGCCGATATTGCGCTGATTGGGGCGCTGCCCCGTCACATCCTGCCCGTCGATGCGTATGCTGCCTGCGCTCGGGCTTTCAAACCCCGCCACCATCCGCAGCACCGTGGTCTTGCCACAGCCCGAAGGCCCCAGCAGCGAGACGAACTCGCCCTTGGCAATCTCCAGATCAAAGCTCTTCACCACTTGGTTCGCGCCAAAGGATTTTTGCAGGCCGGAAAGGTCCAGATACGCCATTAGCGTGGCATCCTTGTATGTTTGGAAAATTTGGTCGCCAACTGGATCAGCATCATGCAGGCCCATGTCAGCGCAAAGGTCATCACGGCCAAAGCCGCAGGCTCGTAAGCCTTGTTGCCTCCCGCCCAGACCAGATACGGCCCAAACGCAGGCCGATCCAGCAGCGCCGCAAACACATATTCGCCGATCACGATGGCAAAGGTCAGAAACGCGCCAGACAGCACCGCCACCAGCACATTCGGCAAGATCACGCGGGCAAGCACAGTGATCCACCCCGCCCCAAGGCTTTGCGCCGCCTCGGTCAGCGTCGCCAGATCAATCGCCGCAAGGCCGGTATCCACCGCGCGATACATGTAGGGCAAAGACAGCACCGCATAACCGCAGATCAGCAGAAAATCGGTGCCCAGCGTGCTGCCCGTCAACGGCAACCAACTCGACGTATTGAACAACCGGATATAGCCAAACACGATCACAATCGGCGGGATCACCAGCGGCAGCAGGGTGATAAACTCCATGATCGGGCGCAGGCGCGGCAGTTTCAGCCGCACCCAGAACACCGTCGGCACCACCACCAGCACGCCGAACACGATGGTCAGGCAGGCCATCAGCACTGAATAGCCAAAGGTCGCCTGAAACTGCGGATCGCCGATCACGGATCGGTAAGCGTCCAGCGAATACTCCCCCCGCCGCATCTTCAGCGAAAATTCCAGCATCCCCAACAGCGGCAGAAAGAAATACACCACCGCAAAGCCAATGGTCGCCCAAGACAGGAAACGCTTCATTTGATCCACCGCTCGGCGCGCGTGCGCATGACCACATAAACCCCGTTTGAAATCCCGGTGATCACGATCATGCCGAAAGCCAAGGCATAGCCCAGATGCGGGTCTTGCAGCACGTCGCCCCTGATCTGATTGAACAAAAGGATCGGCGCTATCGACAGCAGCGACCCCGTCAACGCAATTGCCGTCGCCACCGCCCCGAACGCATTGGCAAACAGCAGCGCCAGCGTGCCGAGCAGCGAAGGCCCCAAAACCGGCAGCGCCACCATGCGCCAATACTGGCCCCCGGTCGCACCCAAAGCCTCGGCCGCCTCGCGCCATTCGCGCTTCAGACCATCAATCGCGGGCGTGATGATCAGCACCATCAGGGGGATCTGAAAGAAAACATAAGCCGCCGTCAGCCCCCAGAAGCTGATCATGTTAAAGCCCAAAGCGTAGATGTTCACCCCGAACCAATCGCGCAGCAGCAGCGTCACAAACCCCACCCGACCAAGCGTCGCCACATAGGCAAAGGCCAAAGGCACGCCTGCGAAGTTTGAGGTGACGCCCGAAAACGTCATCACAATCCCGCGCAGCCATGCAGGCAGCCCGCCCAACACCACCGCCAGCGCCACCGCAAAGCCAATCGCACAGCCGATCAGCGCCGAGGTCAGGCTCAGTTTGATCGACAGGCCAAACGCCTTGATGATCTCGGGCGTGAACAGATTGGCGATGTTTTGTAGGGTGAATGCGCCGGTGCCGTCCACAAACGCCCCCGCCACGATGTTCGCGGTGGGCAGTAGCAGAAACAGCAGCGCGAACAGCAAAAACGGCAAGGCCCCCAAACCGTTCCACGGCAGGGCGCGCCAAAGGCGAGAGCTTCTCATGTCTATGATCCTGAAAGGAAACCCGCCCCAGCCTGCGCCGGGGCGGGGTTGCAGATTACTCGACCTTGACGCCGACAGTGGCGTCCCAGCCAGCGGTCACGGCCTCTTTATGCGCAGCCTGTTCTTCCAAAGTCGGGAACACGGCCTTTTCATAGGCGGCAGCGGGCGGCAGTTTCGCCAGCATCTCTGCCGGGATCGCATCGCGCTTGGCGAGGTCATTGAAGCGGATCGGGTGGCAATAGCCGTTCAACCAGCCCAGCTGACCTTCATCGGAATACAGATATTCCATCCACAGCTTCGCGGCATTCGGGTGCGGGGCATAGGCGCTGATCGCCTGCACATAAACGCCCGCCACAGTGCCGGAAGCAGGCACGATCACCTCAGCCTTCGGGTTGCCTGCCAGCGTGTCGCGCCAAGCCAAAGCGTTATAGTCCCAAGCCGCCACGATCGGCGTTGCACCCTGTGCGATGGTGCCGGTTTTGCCTGCGACGGGAACGAAATTGCCCGCCTTGTTCAGCCCGGCAAAGAACTCCAGCCCTTTGGCCGCCGATTCAGCCCCCGGCTTGCCGCCCATCGCCATGCCCGCGCCCATCACCGACATCAGCGGCTGGTTGCCCGAGCGCGGATCGCCCGACAAGGCAAACGCCCCGGCATACTCCGGCTTCATCAGATCGGCCCAATCGGCGGGCACGTTCTGCACCATATCGGTGTTCACGATGAACGACATCACACCGTAGTAATCGCCATACCAGAAGCCATCGGCATCCTTGGCGGCATCCGGGATGCTGTCCCAGGTGCTGACCTTATACGGCTGGATCAGGCCCTCTTCCTTGGCGGCAGGGCCAAACGACAGGCCGATGTCCAGCACGTCAGGCGCTTGCGGGCCGGTGTTGCCCTTGTTGGCGCGCACGGCTTCCAACTCATCCGCCGACGACCCATCCGGGTTCAACTCGTTCACAGCGATTTCGGGGTATTTCTTCTTGAAGCCCTCGATCACGGCACCATAGCCGCACCAGTCATGCGGCAGCGCGATGGTGGTCAGCGCGCCCTCTTTCTTGGCGGCTGCGGTGATTTCCTCAAGGCTCTGCGCCGAGGCAGCACCAGCCACCAGCATCGCCATCAGGCTGACGCCCGAGGTCAAGGTTTTGAAAACGGTCATGGAAGTCTCCTGTTAAGCCGACCCGACCGAGCCTCTGCCCGGTTGGTTGCTGAGGCGTGGCTTAGGCATCCGCCATGACGGCCAAGTAACGGGATGATGAAGTTTATGTGTCGCATCAAATGCTTGTGCGGGGCAGGCTTTGTTACCCAACCGTCACAGCCCCGATAATCAACCGTCACGAATCCCGCGTATCAGCCGCTCAATCAAAAGGGGGCCGCGATGCTGAAGGTCGAAAACGTCACACGCCTGTTCGACCACAAGGCCGCCGTGGACAATGTCAGCTTTCAAATCGACCACGCAGGCTTTGTCGGCGTGATCGGGCGTTCGGGTGCGGGCAAGTCGACTCTGCTGCGCATGATGAACCGTCTGACCGATGCCTCATCCGGCACGATCGCCTTTGAAGGCCGTGATGTGCTGACGCTGAAAGGCGCCGAGAAACGCGCATGGCAAGGCCAGTGCGCGATGATCTTCCAGCAGTTCAATCTTGTGCCACGGATGGATGTGGCCTCGAACGTGCTGCACGGGCTTTTGAACCAGCGCTCCACCTTCGCCACCATGTTCAACCTGTGGTCGGATGCCGACATCACCCGTGCGATGCAAATCCTCGACCGTCTGGGCATCGCCGAACAAGCCACCAAACGCGCCGAGGCTTTGTCTGGCGGCCAGCAACAGCGCGTCGCAATCGCCCGCGCCCTGATGCAAGACCCCAAAGTTATCCTCGCCGATGAACCCATCGCCAGCCTTGATCCGATGAACGCCCAAGTGGTGATGGACGCTTTGCGCCGCATCCACGAAGAGGATGGCCGCATGGTGATCGCCAACCTGCACACCCTCGATACCGCGCGCCGCTATTGTGACCGCGTGATCGGGATGCGCGATGGCCGCGTGGTGTTCGACGGCACGCCCGATCAACTGACCACCGGCGTTGCCCGCGACATCTACGGTGCCGACGCCAGTTTCAACGAATCCGCCACCTCGACTTCAATCAGCGGCCCGCGCGACGCGGCCTATGCCGATGCGATGCTGGCGTGACCCCAACGATCCAACCCAAACCGGAGACGACAATGAAAAAGCTGCTCGCCATTCTGGCCGCCACGACCTGCATCACCTCGGCCCAAGCGCAAGAGTTGAAGGAATTCAACATCGGCATTCTGGGCGGTGAAAACGCACAAGACCGCATGACCTCGAACGAATGCTACCGCGCGGCGATCGAAAAAGAACTCGGTGTGCCGGTCAAGCTGTTCACCCCGGCAGATTATGACGGCGTGATCCAGGGTCTGCTGGGCGGCACGCTGGATATGGCATGGCTGGGCGCTTCGGCCTATGCCAAGATCTATCTGACCGATCCGAAAGCCGTCACCGTCGAGTTGACCAAGGAAAACCTGAACGGCACCACCGGCTATTACTCCATCGCGTTTGCGCGCACCGACTCCGGCATCAAATCCGTTGAGGACGCCAAGGGCAAGAAATTCGCCTTTGGCGAGCCGAACTCGACCTCGGGCTATCTGGTGCCCGCCGCTGAACTGATCGCCAAATACGGCCCGCTGGAAAACTACTTCAGCGAAGTGAAATTCTCCGGCGGCCATGAGCAAACCATCGTCGGCGTGGCCAATGGCGATTTCGATGCAGGCGTGTCCTGGGCCGATGGCGATGGCAACTGGGAAGACGGCTATTCCTCGGGCGCTTTCCGCAAGGCGGCTGACGCAGGTCTGGTCGACATGAACAACCTGGTGGAAATCTGGCGCTCGAAACTGATCCCCGAAGGCCCGATGGTTGTCCGCGCCGCGCTGCCGGATGATGTGAAAGCCAAAGTCACCAAACTGACCGCCGATCTGTGGGAAACCGACCCGAAATGCGCCTACGGCGTCGCCTCGGGTGAAGCCAAAGACTTCGTTCCCGCCACCCACGACATGTTCCTCGGTATTGTCGAAGCCCGCAAGCTCTCGGGCGAGTAATTTCAGCACCCATGCCGGGTCTGCGCAAGCAGGCCCGGTTTTTTCTATTGGAGGCCGCATGGTTGACATCACCTTCGGGCCAGAGCCGGGCAAGCGCCCCGATCTGAACAACCCCACCGAGGCCTATATCCACCTTGCCCGCCGCAAGCGGCTATACGGATTCATCCTGCTGATCCTGTTCGTGGCCCTGATGGCCTCGGGCTTTCAGATCGCCCAAGACCGCAACGCCGGTGATTTCCTGTCCGGCCTGCACCAATTGGGCGCTTTCCCGTCAGAAGTGCTTTCCGAGGCATGGACCAACCGCGCCAACCTGCCCGCCCTGCTGTGGCAACACCTGCCGTCCCTGATCGAAACCCTGAACATCGCCGCCGCCGCCACCCTTCTGGGCGGTGCGTTCGGCGCCTTCCTCGCCCTTGGCTCCACCCGCCACCTCGCCCGCTTTCCCCTGCTCACCCCGCTATTCCGCCGCACCGCCGACATCATGCGCGCCATCCCCGAGATCGTCATCGCCCTCGTGCTGATTTTCATCCTCGGCGGTGGCCCCGTTCCCGCCGTGCTGGCCATCGCCTTCCACACCGCAGGTGCCTTGGGCAAACTGTTCTCGGAATCGGCTGAAAACGCCGACCTGAAACCCGTCGAGGGCCTCACCTCCACCGGCGCATCCTGGAGCCAGCAAATCTGGCTCGGCATCCTGCCGCAAGTCGCCCCGAACTGGCTGTCCTACGCCCTGCTGCGGTTTGAGATCAACATCCGCGCCTCTGCGATCCTCGGCTTTGTCGGCTCGGGCGGCATCGGCTATGATCTGAAACTGGCGATGCAATGGGGCGGCGGCAAGTACGATCAGGTCGTGGCGATCTTCACCCTGCTGTTCTGCGCCATCGTGCTGTTCGACCAACTCTCCGGCTATGCCCGCAACCGTTTGGTAAAAGGCCAATGATGACCTCCCTCCCACATCCCGCCTATGCCCCGGTGCAGCGCCGCTTCAAAGCCCGCCGCCTGCGCGCCTTCGCCATCCCCGTGCTGCTGCTGCTCTACCTCGCCTACCTGTTCGCAAGCTTTGACATCGCAGGCCTCGCCGCCCGCGCCCGCATGGACAACGCCCGCATCCTGCTGTCCGATTTCGTCGCCTACAAAACCCACGTCACCCGCGACAATCGCACCGACAAGACCACGGTCTCGATAGAGGGCGAAGCCAAAGCCACCTACACCCCCGCGCAATACCCCGATTGGGTCAAGGTCGCAGGCGACACCACCACCATAAACCTCGGCCAAGGCCACATCGTCACCTACGACACCCGCGGTGCCCGCTACACCGTCCCCGGCTATGGCATGATCGACATCCAACCCGACGGCGGCAAGCTGAAACTGACCGCCCCGCAACCGCTCCCCGCTTGGATCAACGCCACTGACACCCGCATCTCTGTCACCACCCCGCAAGGCCGCTTCGCCTATTCGCGCTCGAAGGTAGAGACGTTCAAATACCAACCCGGCTGGGCCTTGTTCTTTTTCACCCTCGACAGCCCGTTCTACGGCAAATCCTATGGCCAACTCACCGCAATGCTGGCAGGCCCCCGCATCGACCCCGCCCGCAGCAACATCGGCTACATGGCGTCGGAGTTCTGGCACAACAAACAATGGCACCACGGCGATGTCGCCTGGGCCTTGTTTGAAACCGTGCTGATGGCCTTCCTCGGCACCATGGGGGCCGCCCTGATCGCCCTGCCGCTGGCCTTCCTCGCCGCCTCCAACTTCACCCCGATCCGCCTCATCCGCTTCGGCTTCCGCCGCCTGTTCGATTTCGTCCGCGGCGTCGATGGCCTGATCTGGACGATCATCCTCGCCCGCGCCTTCGGCCCCGGCCCAATGACCGGAGCCTTGGCGATCCTGATCACCGACACCGGCACCTTCGGCAAAACCTTTTCGGAAGCACTGGAAAACATCGACGAAAAACAAGTCGAAGGCATCCGCTCCACCGGCGCAGGCCCGCTGCAACGCGCCCGCTTTGGGGTGATCCCGCAAATCGCGCCGATCCTGCTCAGCCAAGTCCTGTATTACCTCGAATCCAACACCCGCAGCGCCACCGTCATCGGCGCCATCGTCGGCGGCGGCATCGGCCTGTTGCTCACCCAAGCCATCATCACCCAGAAGGATTGGGAGGATGTCGCCTATTACATGATCCTGATCGTGCTGATGGTGATGGCGATGGACAGCTTCTCGGGCTGGCTGCGCCGCAAACTGATCGGACGCTAAGGCAAACTGCGACAAAGCACTTCATCTTGGCAAAAATACTCCCGCGCGGCGCGCTCCCAACCGCAAACCCAAATGCCGCCCTCGGGGTCATCGAGACCCCTCCTGCGGCGCTGCCACGCCCAGGCTGGACCGCCGCCGCCAAGCCTCCACGGCAGTGCCGGCCAAAGCGGCTCGATGCCGCTGCGGACGGCCCCGCGTTTGCGGTCAAATCGTTAAGATCTGGTAAACACCCTCTCTAAACCATTGAAATATAATAAACCACTCCGATGTCCACGCGTGGACAAGAAAGCCCGCCATGACCAAACTTAGCCCCGACACCCCACTGATCCACCCCGACTGCCAGATCAGGAACGCCGATTTCGGCGCTTACTGCGAGATCGGGCGGTTCAGCCGCATCCTGAACACGACTTTTCAGGATTACGCCTATTGCGACCAGTTCTCCGACATCACCAACACGACCGTCGGCAAATTCGCCAATATCGCCGCGATGACCCGCATCGGCCCCACCGACCACCCGATGCAGACCGCCAGCCTGCACCATTTCCTGTATCGCAGCAGCGCTTATTGGGAAGATGCCAGCGACGACGACGCCTTCTTCGCCGCCCGCCACGCCCGCCGCACGGTGATCGGCCCCGACACCTGGATCGGCCACGGCGCGATCATCAAGCCCGATGTGACCATCGGTGCAGGTGCCATCGTGGCCAGCGGTGCGGTCGTGACCAAAGATGTCGCGCCCTATATGATCGTCGCAGGCCTGCCCGCCAAACCCTTGCGCGCACGCTTCACCCCACAGATTGCCGAGCGTCTGCAAGCGCTGGCATGGTGGGATTGGAGCCACGCAGCCCTGCGCACGGCGCTGCCCGATTTTCGCAAAATGCCGGCTGAAGCATTTCTCGAGAAATACCACGGCTGACCGCCAGCAGGTGCCGTGCGCAGGGGCATCGAGCCCCCTTGCGCGGCGTTGCCACGGCAGGTTCTGACCGCCCGCAAAGCTTGGTCGCGGCAGCGCCGTCCAAAGCGGCTCGATGCCGCTGCGGACGGCCCCCGGTTTAAGGTTAAAGCGATGCGCGCCACAGAAAACCACAACATGTTGTGGAGAAACGGGCATTTCTGCAGAAAAACCACAAGTCATTCCCAGATGGGAAAAGCTTTCCCGCAAATCGCCGCTGCAAGCTTACTCGGCCGCCAACCGCAAAGCCTCGGGCTGGCTGACAAACCGCCGCGCCGCTTCGCCCGCCAGATAGCTGAGCCGACCAGCCGAAATCGTCGCCTCAATGCCACGCGTTTCGGCGTTCACGATCACCATATCGGCGCGCAATCCCGGCTCCAACCGCCCCCGATCCACCAGCCGCATCACCTCGGCCGGGCGGGATGACACCAAGGCCCAAGCCTGCGCCAGCCCCATCACCCCCCGGTCCACCAATCCCCAAACCGCAAGCGGCAGCGCAGGGATGTGGTAATCCGAGACCAGAACATCGCACAGCCCATCCGACACCAAGGCCAAAGCCGAGACATTCCCCGCCTGCGAGCGCCCCCGCACCACATTCGGCGCTCCCATGATCACCGGGCTCATCATCGCATGGGCGGCCACAGCGGCGCGGCGGGTCAGCGGAAATTCGGCGATCTTCGCGCCGATCATCGAATAGAACTCGCGCGTCTCGCCATCGGGATCATCATGGCTGCCATAAAGCACGCCCAAAGCATCGAAAGCCTCGGCCAGATTGCACAGACTGCGCGGCACCTCTTTGGCACGGGCCGCGGCGGCTTCAATCGCCTCGGCCAATTCTTCGGCGGTCTTGCCGACCTTGCGCGCCCAAGCGGCGAAATCGGTGGGGGCGATGCGGGCCATATGCAGGCCTTCGGACAGATGATCGTTGAACACCACATAGCCGATGCGGTGCCGCTTGACGGCGGCGATCAGGCGGGCGGCCTCGGTGACCAGATGTGTCTCGGCCCTGATTTGCAGGCGCAGGTCGGTCAGCGCCTGCCCGCGATAGCTGTCCAGCGCCTGCATCATCGCCTCGGCATGATCCGGGCCACGGTGGCCACCCTCCCAGCTCCACCCCTGCGCCAGATAGGCCGTGGTCACACCATGCGCCGCAGCCTCGCGATCAAACGAAGCAAGCCCCGCCGCCAGCGGAAACGGTGCCGAGGGGCGCGGGGCCATGTGACGCTCAAACCCATCGCCGTGCAGGTCGATGATGCCGGGCAGCACCAGAAAGCCGGACAGATCCACTTCAGGCAAAGGCCCACGCGTGATGCGTCCCTCGGCCAATCCAATCGAGCGTTGCTGCATCGCACCCTCCCGCAGGATATGCGCGCCAGTCAGTCGCAGGGGGGGCAAGGGCAGCGGCATTGCAGGCTCCGACGGAAAAGCGAGTGGATTTCGCGCCGGGATAGCAGTGCCAAGCAACGGCGTTATGACAGTTTATCCACACCCCGCGCCGGATCGCCGGTTTCCGGCATCACCGTCAGCGTCACCCTGTCGCCGGCAAACCAGGTGGTGCCAAATTCAATCGGCTGGCCAAAGGGATCGACATTCACCGCCACCGAGCGCAACAGCGGCGCGCCCTGCGGCAGACGCAGATGCAGCGCCAGCAGCGCATCGGCAGCAAGCGCGGTGATGCGGGTTTCGGCGCGGGTATAATCGGCCACCCCGGCTTCGGCCAAGGCTGCGGTGACAGAGCCGAGCCGGGTCATCGCCAGCAGCAGATGCGGGCAGCGCGCGGCGGGAAAGACCGAGCGGAACATCGCAAGAGGCGTGCCATCGGCGAGCGACAGGCCCTCGACCAGATGCACCAAAGCCCCGGTTTCAAGCTGCAAGGCGGTGGCTTCATCCGGATCGGCAGGGCGGGTTTCCAACCGAAGGATTTCCCGCGACGGCGTGCGGCCTGAGGCCAGCACATTCTGGTGAAACCGCACCCTGCGGCCCAGCGGGTAATCGGTGGGAACCGCCGTCACGAACACCCCAGCCCCGCGCCGGGGATGCACCGCCCCCGCCTCGGCCAGATGTGCCAAGGCCTGCCGGACAGTGTGGCGGTTGACGCCAAAGCGGGCGGCCAGTGCGGCTTCGGTCGGCAGTTTGTCACCGGGGGGGTAATGCCCCCATGCGATCTCGGCTGTCAGCGTATCCGCGATGGATCGCCAGATTGCGGGCCTTGCCACCAATCTTGTCACCAAAACTTCACATGCATTTTGCGGCTTCCTCGGATAATGATTTGTCTAGTTGTCTATTAATCTAGACAAGTTTGCAAGATGTCGGGATCAAAATGACGCATGACAACCCTGAAGCGGTGATAAGCGCCCGCAAGACCTGGATGGGCCTGCTGGCCCGCGCCAAGCCCGCGCGGCTGGCAGAGTTGTTTCCCGCCCTGCCATCGCATGATCTGCTGCGCCAGCCCGAAATCGGCGCGGTGATGGTACAGGGCCGGATCGGCGGCACCGGGTTGCCGTTCAATCTGGGCGAGATGACGGTGACGCGGTGCAGCCTGCGTCTGGCGTCGGGCGCTGTCGGCCATGCGCATGTGCATGGGCGGGACAAGGGACATGCGCTGCGGGCGGCGGCTGTGGATGCGCTGATGCAGACCGCTGAGGCGGCAGAGGTGCAGGCGGCGGTGCTGACGCCCTTGCAGGACGCAGAAACCGCCCGACGTGCCAACCGCGCCGCCAAGGCAGCGGCCACCAAGGTCGAGTTTTTCACGCTGGTGCGGGGGGAGGATCAATGAAGGATGTATTGTCAGCCGGGTTCGCGCAAGCTGCGGTGCAAAGCGCCCATGCGTTTCGCGCGGGCTTGATGGCGCTGTCGCAGCCGGGGACGATCCATCGGCTTGAGGGGGCATTGCCGCCCGCGCCGCTGTCGGTGGCCGCTGGAGTGCTAATTTTGACGCTGTGCGATGGCACCACGCCACTGCATCTGGCCGGGGCCTACGATTGCGCGGCTGTGCGCGATTGGATCACCTTTCACAGTGGCGCACCACTGGTTGCGGCAGAGGATGCGATGTTTGCGGTGGGCGATTGGGCGGCGTTGCAGCCGCTGGATCGGTTTGCCATCGGGGTGCCGGATTATCCCGACCGCTCGGCCACGCTGATCGTCGAGATGGCAGAACTGGCCACCGCAGGTGCTGCGCTGCGCGGGCCTGGGATCGCCGATGTGGCGTATCTGTCGCTGCCGGAAATCGTGGCGTTTCAGGCCAATCGCGCGCTGTTTCCGCTGGGGTTTGATTGCTTTTTCACCTGCGATAGCCGCGTCGCGGCCCTGCCCCGATCTACCCGCGTGGAGGCTGTCTGATGTATGTCGCAGTCAAAGGCGGAGAGCGCGCCATCGACAATGCCCATGCTTGGCTTGCCGAGGAACGCCGAGGCGATCTGGGCGTGGCCGAATTGTCGGTGGCGCAGATCCGCGAGCAACTGACGCTGGCGGTGAACCGGGTGATGGCCGAAGGTTCGCTGTTTGACGCGGATCTGGCGGCGTTGGCGATCAAACAGGCGCGCGGCGATCTGATCGAGGCGATCTTCCTGATTCGCGCCTATCGCACCACCCTGCCGCGTCTGGGAGTATCGCGCCCGGTGGATACGGCTGCGATGGCGGTGATCCGGCGGATTTCGGCGACGTTCAAGGATTTGCCGGGTGGACAGGTGCTGGGGCCGACGTTTGACTACACTCACCGGCTGCTGGATTTCAAACTGGCAGCGGAAGGCGAAGGGACGCAGGCCGCGACCGCTCCGGCGACGATGGCAGCCGTGCCGCATGTGATGGCGATGCTGGACCGCGATGGCATGATCGCCTCCGAGCCTGTCGGCGATGCGATTGCCCCCGATCTGACCCGCGCGCCGTTGGAATTGCCAGCCAGCCGCGCGCTGCGTCTGCAAGCCATCACGCGCGGCGACGAGGGCTTTATCCTCTCTATGGCCTATTCGACGCAGCGCGGCTATGGCCGCACCCATGCGTTCGTCGGCGAGTTGCGCATCGGCGCGGTGGCGGTCGAGATGGACATTCCCGAACTGGGCTTCGCGGTCGAGATCGGCGAGATCGAAGTGACCGAATGTGAGACCGTCAACCAGTTCAAAGGCAGCAAGACCGAGCCTGCGCAGTTCACTCGGGGTTATGGCTTGGTGTTCGGTCAGACAGAGCGCAAGGCGATTGCGATGAGTCTGGTGGATCGGGCGTTGCGCTGGGCGGAACTGGGCGAGGACAACAGCGGTGCCCCGGCGCAGGACGAGGAATTCGTGCTGATGCACGCCGACAATGTGCAGGCAACCGGGTTTCTGGAACATATCAAGCTGCCGCATTATGTCGATTTCCAATCCGAACTGGAATTGGTGCGCCGCTTGCGCAGCGAAGCCCATGCCGAGGCGGCCGAGTGATGACGGTATTTGCCGCGCCCCCTCACCCTAACCCTCTCCCAAAGTGGGAGAGGGAACAGGGATGCGCGTGTGACATTGGCGTCGCCCCGCTGCGGTTAACCAAATCCTTACCCTGTTTCGGGCAAGATTTTCGTCATTCGAAATCCCCTCTCCCGTTTGGGGAGAGGGTTAGGGTGAGGGAAACGATGCGCCAAAGCCTGACAGAAACAGCAGAGGCGCGACTGTTGCGCCAATCCCTGACTGCGGCAGAACAAGCGCTGTGGACTGCTCTGCGCAATCGCCAGTTTCTGGGGCTGAAATTTCGCGGTCAGGCACCGATAGGTGCAAAAATCGTCGATTTTCTGTGCCTTGAACGGCGCCTGGTGGTTCAGGTGGATTCTGGCCTTGGCCCCCATGATACGGCCTGGTTCGCGGCAGAAGGCTTCCGCGCCCTGCATCTGCCGCCAGACGCCATTCTGTCCAACCTGCCGGGCTGTTTGCAGCATCTGGCCGAGGAGCTTTCCCGATGACACTGCACGCGAACCCTACGCCAACCGAAGCCTACAACTTCGCCTATCTGGATGAGCAGACCAAGCGGATGATCCGGCGCGCCATTCTGAAAGCGGTGGCGGTGCCGGGTTATCAGGTGCCGTTTGCCAGCCGCGAGATGCCGATGCCTTATGGCTGGGGCACCGGTGGCGTGCAGGTGACTGCGGCTTGCCTCACGCCGGACGACCGATTGAAGGTGATTGACCAAGGCGCGGATGACACCACCAACGCCGTATCGATCCGCAAGTTTTTCCAGCGCACCGCCGGGGTCGTCGTGACCGAAGCGACGGCAGAGGCGACACTGATCCAGACTCGCCACCGCATCCCGGAAACGCCGCTGACCGAGGGGCAAATTCTGGTCTATCAGGTGCCGATCCCGGAACCCTTGCGCTTTCTGGAACCGCGCGAAACCGAAACCCGCAAGATGCACGAGTTGGAAGAATATGGGCTGATCCACGTCAAACTCTACGAAGACATCGCCCGCCACGGCAGCATTGCCACCTCTTACGCCTATCCGGTGAAGGTCGAGGGGCGCTATGTGATGGACCCGTCGCCGATCCCAAAGTTCGACAATCCGAAACTGTCGGGCAGCCCGGCGTTGCAACTGTTCGGCGCGGGGCGCGAGCAGCGGATTTATGCGCTGCCGCCGTTCAGCCATGTCGTCAGCCTCGATTTCGACGACCACCCGTTTGAAGCCAGCAAAGCCCCGCATGATTGCGATCTGTGTGGAGCCTCGGACAGCTATCTTGACGAGGTGATCACCGATGATCAGGGCAGCCGGATGTTTGTCTGCTCGGACACCGACTTTTGCCGCGCTCGGCAGGCGGCGGGGCATCGGGGGGCCTTGGGGGTTCCGGTTCTGAAAGGTGGTGCGTGATGGGGGCGGTGGATTTGAGTATTTGGGCCAAGGTGAATGCCGCCAAGCCGTTGTTTTCGGTGCAGGGGCTGAGCAAAAACTATGGCAGCCGGATTGGCTGTGCGGATGTGTCGTTTGATCTGTTTCCCGGCGAGGTTCTGGGGATTGTCGGCGAAAGCGGCTCAGGCAAGTCGACGCTGTTGTCTTGTCTTGCAGGGCATCTGAAGCCGGACACCGGGCGCGTGCTGTTTGAAACTGCCGCTGGTTTGCGCGACACCCTGACGATGGGCGAGGCTGAGCGGCGGCGCATGGCGCGCAGCGACTGGGCCTTTGTGCATCAAAATCCGCGCGATGGTTTGCGCATGGGGGTGTCGGCGGGCGGCAATGTCGGCGAGCGGTTGATGGCGATTGGCGCGCGCCACTACGGCGACATTCGCGCGGCAGCGGTCGATTGGCTGGGCCGGGTGGAAATTGCCGCCGACCGCATCGACGACCGCCCGCGCGCGTTTTCCGGCGGGATGCAGCAGCGTTTGCAGATCGCGCGCAATCTGGTGACGGGGCCACGGCTGGTGTTCATGGACGAGCCGACTGGCGGCCTTGATGTCTCGGTGCAGGCGCGGCTGTTGGACCTGTTGCGCGGCTTGGTGCGCGAGATGGGGCTATCGGCGATCATCGTGACGCATGATCTCGCGGTGGTGCGGTTGCTGGCGGATCGGCTGATGGTGATGAAAGGCGGCCATGTGATCGAACAGGGCCTGACCGATCAGGTGCTGGACGATCCGCAGCACGCCTATACACAACTGCTGGTGTCTTCGGTTTTGCAGGTCTGACATGCTGTTTGCCTATCGCCCCGAAGCTGGCGGGTTGATCCAGATGCCGCTGCCAGTTGATCTGACAGCCGCCTTGTGGATCGACCTTTATCGCCCCCTGTCCAACCAGGCCGCCGACGTGGCGCGTCTGGGTCTGCCAGTGCCGACGCTGGCGGATATGGAGGAGATCGAGATTTCCAACCGGCTGTATCGCGAAGGCGGCGCTGATCATATGACGGTGGTGCTGCCCGGCCTGTCGGAAAGCAAGGCGCCGATCTCTGGCCCGGTCTGCTTTATCCTGTCCCCCGAGCGGTTGATCACCGTGCGCCACCACGCGCCCCGCCCGTTTGAAACCTACCCTGCCCGCGCCGACAAGGTTGGCCCCGGCTGTGATCGGCCCGAGCGGCTGTTTCTGGGCTTGATTGAAGAAATCATCGGCCGGATGGCCGATATTCTGGAAGGTATCGGGCGCGGTTTGGATGATGTTGCTTCCGGGATTTATTCGGGCGGGGCGAATGGCTTGCAGGCCGATGCCTTGCAGGCGGCGCTGGAAAAGGTCGGGCGCGAGGGCGATCTGTTGGGCCGGGTGCGGTTGGGCCTGCTGACGGTTGAACGCGCGGTCAGCTTTTTCGGGCAGACGCTGGCGGATCGGGCCGGGGGCGATGTGCTGCGCCCTTTGGTGAAGGGCCTGATGCGCGATTTGCAGGCGCTGGAGGTGCATGCCGATTTCCTCGGCTCACGTCTGGCGCTGACCTCGGATGCGACGCTTGGCATGATCAACCTGTCGCAGAACGTGACGGTGCGGATCGTCTCGGTGGTGGCGGCGCTGTTCATGCCGCCGACACTGATCGCCAGCCTTTACGGGATGAACTTTGCCTATATGCCCGAACTGGGCTGGCGGTTCGGCTATCCGCTGGCGCTGATCCTGATGCTGGCTTCGGCGAGTGGAACCTATCTTTTTTTCAAATGGAAGCGCTGGCTATGATTGATATCCGTGACCTTGGCAAAAGCTTTACCCTGCACAATCAAGGCGCTGCGGTGATCCCGGTGATGGCGGGGGCCAATCTGCATGTGGGTGCTGGCGAATGTGTGGGCCTGATCGGTGCATCAGGGGCCGGGAAATCGACCCTGATGCGGATGGTCTGGGGCAACTATCTGGCGGCTTCGGGCAGCATTCTGGTGGGGGGGCTGGATGTGGCGCGGGCAGAGCCGCGGCAGATCGTGGCGTTGCGGCGTCAGGTGTTGGGCTACGTCAGCCAGTTCCTGCGGGTGGTGCCGCGGGTGCCAACGCTGGATGTGGTGGCCGAGCCGTTGTTGAACCTTGGCGTGCCGGGGGATCAGGCACGTGCGCGGGCGGCAGAGCTGCTGGCGCGGCTGAACATCCCACAGAGGCTGTGGGCGCTATCGCCGACGACGTTTTCGGGCGGTGAGCAACAGCGGGTGAACATCGCGCGCGGCTTTGCGCATCCCTATCCTGCCCTGCTGCTGGACGAGCCGACCGCCAGTCTGGATGCGGTGAACCGCGAGGTCGTGCTGGCGCTGATCGAGGAAGCCAAGGCGCGCGGGGCGGCGATCTTAGGGATTTTCCACGATGAAGCTGCGCGCGACCGGGTGTGCGACCGGGTGGTCGATGTGCGGGCGTTTACGCCGAAGGCTGCCGCATGAACGGAAGGGTGTTCATGGTCGTGGGGCCATCAGGGGCAGGCAAGGATACGCTTATGGCCGGTGCGGTGGCGGCCAATCCGGCGCTGCACTGGGCGCGGCGGGTGATCACGCGGCCAGAAACTTCGGGCGGCGAACCGTTTGAAGGCGTCAGCGAAGCGGTGTTTCAGGCGCGGTTGCAGGCGGGCGCATTTGCGTTGCACTGGCAGGCGCATGGGTTGTGCTATGGGGTGCCACATGCCGAGCTTGCGCCCTTGTCGGCGGGGCGCGATGTGTTGATCAATGGCTCGCGGGCGGCTTTGTCGGCGGCTTTGGCGGTGTTTCCGGGGCTACGGGTGGTCCAGATTAGTGCGCCGCTTGCCGTGCTGGCCGATCGGTTGGCGGCACGCGGGCGCGAAAGCCATGCGGATATTCTGGCACGGTTGCAGCGCGCCAATCATGCCTTGCCCGAGGGTATTGCGGCCCAGGAGATCAGCAATGATGCGACGCCTGCGCAGGGCATCGCCAAGCTGCTTCAAGCGCTGAGGGCGTAGCGGTGCAGCAGGTGAAACTGGCCCATAGCATCCTCGCCGCACAGGCAAACCTCTGCGATGACAAACGGCTGCGGGATCAGGCCCGCGAAATGGCGGGCAGCGGCTGTCGCGATGGCGGTTTCGTCCGAAGCCAGCGGGCCGGACAGGGTCAGGTGAAAGCGGAACTGTTCCAGAACATAGGGATAGCCGTAAGTACCCAGCAATTCGCGCTGGCGCATTGTCAAGCGTTCAGGGCGGCGGCGGGCGATTTCGGCGGGGGTCAGGCTGGCACGCAGCGAGTCCAACTGTTGCACGATCTGGGCTGCGAAGGCTTGCAGCGCTGTTTGATCGTCGGTTGGCGTCAGGGCGAGAAAGCCGTCGAGGTTGACCATCTGCAATCCTGGCAGGGTCAGCGGCGCAAGGCTTTGCGCAAGCTCTGCCGTGGCCTGCGTCAGATCAGCAAAGCTCACGTCCTCGGCCAAGCGGAACGGCGGCTTCAGCGTGGCGTGAAAGCCGTATTTGCGCGGCTCTGCCGTCACCTCCGCCAGACTGCGCGGCAGGGCGAGGGCGGGCTGCGGCACAAACTGACCGAAGGCAAGATCCCAACCCAGCCAAGCGGCGGCTGCATCGGCGAATGCCCCCGGCTCGGGCGCGTAGTAGATCGCAAAGCGTTTCATCTGATCCATGCTGCCCGCCCTTACTGCCCAATCGTCACACCGCTGTGACAGTTTTCTGCCATTTGCCGCACATAAGCACAATGAAAGCCCGATGATGACCGAGACGATCCTTGCCAATGCCATGCTGGTTCTGCCGACCGAAGTGATCCATGGCGCGATCCGCGTGGAAGGCGGCACGATCACTGCACTAGATCAGGGCGCTGGTGTGCCTGCGGGCGCGGTGGATTGCATGGGTGATCTGCTGATGCCGGGTCTGATCGAATTGCACACCGACAATCTGGAACGTCACATCGAGCCGCGCCCCAAGGTCAACTGGCCGCATGCCAGCGCGATCATCGCGCATGATGCCGAACTGGCCAGCGTGGGGATTACCACAGTGTTTGATGCGCTGCGGGTCGGCTCGATCACCTCGTCGAAGAAGATGAATTACGGCGAGTATGCGCGTCTGCTGGCGGATGAAATTCTTGGCCTGCGGGAAAAGGGCGCGTTGAAAATCAGCCATTTCCTGCATCTCCGGGCCGAGGTTTGCTCGGAAACGCTGATTGCGGAACTGGCGAAATTCGGCCCCGATGACCGTATCGGCATCGTGTCTTTGATGGATCACACGCCGGGGCAGCGGCAGTTTCGCGATCTGACGCAGTTGCGTGCCTATGTCTGTGGCAAGCATGGGCTGTCAGAGGCAGAGTTTGAATCGCATGTGGCCGAGCAAGTGGCGATTTCCGCGCGGCTGGGGGATGCGCATGAGGCCGCCGCCGTGGCCGAAGCGCAGCGCTTTGGCGCGGTGCTAGCCAGCCATGATGACACCACTGCCGAGCAGGTCGCGGTCTCGGCATGTCACGGCGCGCATTTTGCCGAGTTTCCAACCACAGTGGAAGCCGCCCAAGCCTGCCATGCGCAGGGCATCAAGGTGATGATGGGCGCGCCAAACCTGATCCGGGGCGGTTCGCATTCGGGCAATGTCGCGGCAAGCAAGCTGGCCGAGGCTGATCTGTTGGACATCGTCTCGTCCGATTATGTGCCCTCGGCGCTGCTGTCGGCGGCGCTGCTGCTGGGCGATCTGTGGGGCGATGTGGCGCGCGGGGTCGCTTGCGTGACGCAAGCGCCTGCGCAGGCGGCGGGGTTGGCGGATCGTGGCACGCTCGCGCTGGGCGCGCGTGGCGATATGATCCGGGTGGCGCGGGTGGCCGGTGCCGCGGTGTTGCGCGGCACTTGGGTGCAGGGGCAGCGGGTGGCCTGAGACCTAATTCAGCCGCAGGCCCGTCGCCGCGTCGAACAGATGCACCAGCCCCGGCAAGGGCCGCAGCCCGATCAGATCACCGCGCTTCAGACTAGGCCGGTCGGTGAACAGCGCGTTCAGGGTCAGGCCATCGCTTTCGCCCGAAACGAACATCGCCGTGCCGGTGCTTTCAACGCTGGACACCCGCACCTGAATAGCGCCATCGGCATCGGGAGCGCAGAGCGCCAGATGCTCGGGCCGGATGCCATAGAGCACCGCACCATCTGCCGCGCCGTCGATCGGCAACATCTGCCCCGAAGCCAGACGCACCTGCCCCTCCCCCGCCTGCGCCGCCAGCAGGTTCATCGCCGGTGATCCGATGAAGCCCGCAACAAAGGCATTGGCGGGGCGATCATACAGTTCCAGCGGTGGCCCCGCCTGTTCCAACCGCCCGGCTCGCATGACGACAATGCGGTCAGCCATCGTCATTGCTTCAACCTGATCATGGGTGACGAAGATCGAGGTGGTGCCAAGCCGTTCGTGCAAAGCCCTGATTTCGGCGCGCATTTGCACGCGCAGTGCGGCGTCCAGGTTCGAGAGTGGCTCGTCAAACAGGAACACCGCAGGCTGACGCACAATCGCCCGCCCCATCGCCACCCGTTGCCGCTGTCCGCCGGAAAGCTGCTTGGGCGTGCGATCCAGATAGGGCGTCAGACCCAGAATATCCGCCGCCTTCTCAACCGCAGCCGCGATCTCGGCCTTGCCCGCGCCGCGCAGATGCAGCGAAAACCCCATGTTGTCGCGCACCGACATATGCGGATAAAGCGCGTAGTTTTGGAACACCATGGCGATGTCGCGGGCCTTTGGTTCCACCTCGTTCACCACACGGCCACCGATGGCAACCGTGCCCGAAGTGATCTCCTCCAGCCCCGCGATCATCCGCAACAGGGTGGATTTACCACAGCCCGAGGGGCCGACCAGTGCCACGAATTCACCATCCGCCACGTCAAAGCTGACCCCGTGCATCACCTTGGTGCTGCCGTAGGATTTTGTCACATCGCGGATGGAAACTTCGGCCATTTGGTCCTCGGATATTCGATTACTGCAACACGACGACTTTGCTCAGATGCCGCGGGGCTTCCGAGTTGATGCCTTTTGACAGCGCCACCCGTTCCCCCAGCATCTGCAACGCAGGCAGGCAGACCAGCGCGTTGACCTCATCGGAATATCCCAGATCGATGCGCAGATCGCCGGGGCCGTTGAAGCCGATCACCACCGCGCCCTTGGCCTGCAATTCGGCAACCACAAGCGCCTCTTCTGCTGCGGTGGCTTGCGAATAGAGCATCACCACCAACGACGTGGTGTCGATCAGCGACACCGGACCGTGGCGGTATTCCATCGGGTGAAACGACTGGCTGTAGGAAATGCTCATCTCTTGCAGCTTCAGACCGCCCTCGGTTGCCATGCCATAGTTTGGCCCCGCGCCAAGATAGACAAAATGGCTGCGCCCGTGCAGCACAGGTGCCAGTTCTGCATCCAGCCGCGCCATCGCGGCGGCGGCATCGGCGGCAATCGGGCCCGACAGATTAACCCCCGCCATGCGCAATCCGGCCAGCAGCATCAGGCTGGCCGACACCGACATCACGATGCCTTCGGAGGGATCAGTCGGGATATACAGTGCCTGTTCTGCCGCGCGCAGGATGGTCGACTCCGGCTCGCACGACACTGCCAGTGTGCGCCAGCCGCGCGCACGGCTGGCCTCAATCGCCTGCACGGTCTCCGACGTGGTGCCCGAGCGTGACAGCCCGATCACCAACACATCTTGCGATCCGGCCAAATAACACTCCGGCCTGCGCGCCCATTCCGCCCCCGGCACCGCCAGCGCCGCCTGGCCACGCGCGTTGAACGCACAGGCGATCACCTGCGCCAGATAATACGAGGTGCCGCAGCCGGTGATCACAACGGTTTGCGCGCGCACCTTTGGCATATCCTGCCGCAGCGCGGCCTCCCAATAGGGGAACTGACGGCGGATGACGGTCTCGGTGATGGTTGCGGGCATGATTTTCGCTTTCCTTACAGTCAGTTATTTTCCGGCCCCGGCCATTAGGCCCGAGACGAGATATCGGTTGAGAAACATTACAAGCAGCAGCGGTGGGGCGA
This sequence comes from Cypionkella sinensis, assembly GCF_042646385.1. Classification (NCBI taxonomy): domain Bacteria; kingdom Pseudomonadati; phylum Pseudomonadota; class Alphaproteobacteria; order Rhodobacterales; family Paracoccaceae; genus Cypionkella; species Cypionkella sinensis. Next base: position 1,952,431 of record NZ_JBHRTO010000001.1, read on the forward strand.
TGGCGACGATCCCGGCGGCGTTCATCAGCCCGTAATCGACATAATTGCGGGTGACGAATTCGGGGATCAGCACGGTCAGCGGCTTGGTGGCCAGCGTGGGCGAGAACACCAAGGGCACCATGAACTGCCCCCAGGCGGACAGAAACGTCAGGATACCGCAGGCGACCAGACCCGGCCCCGCCAAGGGCAGCACCACCTGCACAAAGGCCCTCAGCTTTGAGGCCCCATCCAGCCAAGCGGCCTCTTCCAGCGACAAGGGCATCGCCTGATAGACCGAGCGCATCAGCCACAGGGCCAAGGGCAGAAAGGCCGAGACATAGATCAGCGTGACCCCGGTGTAGGTGTCAATCAGCCCCATCGAAATCATCAGCCGATAGAGCGGGATCATCACCGTATAGGCCGGGATCGCCAGCGTCGCCACCACCAGCACGAACAGCACATTGCGCCCCGGAAACTCCAGCCGCACAAAGGCCCAAGCGCCAAAGGCCGCGATGATCACCACCAGCACCGTGGCCGCCAGCGAGGTTATCAGGCTGTTGACAAAAGCGCGCGAGAATTGCGGCCAGACCGAGGCCACCTCATTGCCCTGCGAGGTCGAGGTTGCGCCAAACAGCTTGGCGTAGTGCTGCCATGTGGCGGCTTCGGGCCACAGATGCAAACTGTTGGACACCAGCGCATTGGGCGGCGTGATCGAGGTGACGAAAGACCAATAGACCGGCCCCACCGACCACAGCACCAGCACGGCTACGCCCAGCCACAGGCCGATCTGCCCCGGCAGATGTTTCAAGCGGCGGTTCATTCGAACCTCGTTTCACGGTAGACCCGCAGCACATAGATCAGCGATACCGCCAACGAGACGACCATGGTCAGCACCGACAGCGCCATGCCGCCGGAAAATTTCATGTTCTGGAACGCCAGCACATAGACCTGAATGATCACAGACCGCGTATCGAGTGACGCTCCGTTCAGTATCCAAGCCTCATCAAACAGGTTGACCGCAAAGACGGTGGATTGTGACAGCGCAATCGCCAGACCGGGGGCAATCAGCGGCAGGGTGATCTTGCGCAGGCGCTGCCATGCGGTTGCACCATCCAGACGTGCGGCCTCGTATAGCTCCTGCGGGATGGATTGCAGGGCTGCCAGCAGGATGATCACCGTCAAGGGCATCATCCGCCACGCATGCACCACCGAGATCAGCAGCAGCCCTGTTTCGCGGTTGTTGAACCAGACCTGCGGCGTGTCGATGATGCCGGCACTCAGCAGCAGGCCGTTCAGCAGGCCATAGCTGGGGTTGTAAATCCACATCCAGATGATCGCATTGACCACCGGCGGCAGGCACCACGGCAGCACAACAATCGCCAGCAACCACCGCCGCCCGATGGTGATCCGGTTCAACAGCAGCGCCGCCGCCAGACCGCCCACGGTTTCGATCACCACCGCCAGCACGACATAGATCGCCGTGGTGATCCATGCGGCGTTGACGGTGCTGTCTTTCAGCAGATTGCTGTAGTTGCGCACACCCACGAACGGCGTGCCAGGTTTCATCGGCTCGATGCGGAACAGGCTGTCGAACAGGGTCGACAGCAGCGGCAAGAACACCAGCCCGCCCATGATCAGCACCACAGGCAAGGCCAAGGCCAGCCCAAGGCGCGCGTCCTTGCCAAAGCGCGGGAGTTTGATCTGCAAGGCCATTCCCCCGCGCCAGCCGTTATTCTTGCGCCGTCGCAGCCGCTTCCGCGATCTGCGCTACCGCTTGATCCACCGTCAACTGCCCCTTCGCCGCTGCGTTCAGCGCGGTGGCCACGGCCCCCGAAAACTCGGGATACCAACCCGGCGTGCCCTGCGCGAACAACGGCTCCACCACCTCGGCCTGCGCGATCAGCACATCGCCTTGTTTCAGGTTCCCGGCCTCGTTCAGGGTTTTCAACACCGACAACCGCGTCGGCAGATTGCCCAGCAGGCGATAGTTCGCCTCCATCGTTGCAGGCTCCAGCATCCACTGGATAAAGCCCGCCGCCTGTTCCTTGTTCTCGGCGTTCATCGGAATGCCCAAGGCCCCCGGCAAACCAAAGGTGCGCGATTTGCCGTTCACATTCGGCATCAGCGCCGCTGCAACATCCGCTGCCACCTGCGATTTCGCGGCGTCGCTATAGACCGCCAAGTTGCCCGCCCAGCCCGCAACATCGAAGGTCGCCTTGCCAGCCTTGAACAACTCCTGCACCTCGACATCCTTCAGGCTGGTCGCCGCTGGATCAATCAGCCCTTCGTTTAGTGCGGCAATCTCGAACGCCATCGCCTGATAGCCAGCCGAGGCCGGATCGGTGAACAAAGGCTTGAAATCAGCGTCAAACAGATCGCCGCCGAAGGCTTTGGTCAACAGATACCACGCAGTTGCCGACCCCTCAGACGCCGACAGCGGCAGCGCGATCGGATAATCCGCGATCTTGGCCGCCTTCACCGCCCGCGCCGCATCCAGCAATTCGGCAGGGGTTTTCGGCACGGCCACGCCCGCCTTGGTCAGATGCGCCGCATTGTAGATCAGCACGCGGAAATCGTTATTATAAGGCACGCCGATCAGCTTGCCATCGTAGGTGAAGATCGAGGTGGTCGGCAGATCGGCCTTCAACTCATCCGACAGCACCGCATCCAGCGGATCATACCAGCCGGCCGAGCCGAACTGGCCAACCCAGCTCCAATCCATCTCGGTCACGCTCGCGGGCGCGGTATTGGCCAGCATCGAGGTGACAATCTTGGTGCGGATTTCATCCCAGCCGAGGGTTTGAATATCCAGACCGCCGCCTTTGTAGGTGTCGGTCATCTCTTTCGGCAGCGTCACCCAAGGCGGCAGCAACACCGCCAGAGTGCCTGCCGAAAGCGCCAAGCCAGGGGCCAGTGCCGCAAGGCCCAAGACCGAGGCAGAAAGAAGAAAATGCCGTCTGTTCATTGTATCACCCTGTTGTTGTCTGCCCCTGTTCCGGGGCGTTGCGCGTTAACCAATCTCTGCATTCAGGGCCGCGATAAACTCTGGCCCCGTCTGCCATCCCACCTTCTGTGCGGCGGCCAGTGCCGCGCCGCCTACCGGGGCAAGCGCGGGTGGCTGCGGCGCACCCAGCTTTGCCGTCAGTGCGGCGCGCACTGTTGCGTCCTGCATCACGCCGCCCGCAAAACTCCACGCGAAAGGCGGCTCAAGCCCCGCCAGCCGCCCCGCCGTCTGCCCCGCCAGTGCCAGATGCCCAGCCGCTTCGGACATCAGTGCCACGGCTTCGGCCAAATCTGCATCGGCAAGGCGCGAGACCATCGCCGCCACCGAGGCGATGCCCGCGCGGCTGTCTTGCGCGTAGACCCAAGCCAGCAGATCAGGCGCCGCCACACCCATCTCGCGCAATAACCCATGCGCAAAGCCCGAAGGCGGTTGGCGGCCATCCAGATGCTGACTGGCCAAGGCCAAAGCCGCCCGCCCGATCCAATGCGCCGAACCTTCGTCACCAAAAAGATGCCCCCAGCCGCCGACGCGCTGCGTGCCCAGCGGGCCATGCGCCCAGGCCATCGAACCCGTGCCCGCCAGCACCAGAACCCCATCGTCCCCCGCCAGCGCGCCGTGAAACGCCACTGCGACATCGTTCATCACCACAACCTGCGGCCCGAACAGATCGGCAGCCACCGCCACCTGCCGCGCCGACACCGCCGCGATTTCGCCGTGACAGGGCAGCCCCAGCACAGCGGCCGATACCGGCCCCAGCTTTGCTGCCAGATCGGCCAGCCGTTCGGGCCAATCCGCGCTCGCGGCCGGGTCCAATCCCTCGGCCCGCGCCCGCGCCAGCACCCGCCCCGCACGGTTGATCACCACCGCATCGGTCTTACTGCCACCACTGTCGAGGCCCAGAACCCGGTCCATTATGCCGCCTCGGCCACAGTCACGGCACAGCCCAGACCATTCAGCACACCATGCCACTCTGCCGTCAGCCGCGCATCGGTCAGCACCCGCATCGCAGCACCCAGATGCGCCACTCCATAGGTCAGTTGCGGCCCGAACTTGTCAGCATCGGCGACGATCACGGGCGCTTTGCTGCGCGTCAGCATCAGTGCGTTCAGCCGCGCTTCCTGCTCATCCTGGCTGGAAATTTCGCCCTTGTCCGAAACCGCCCCGACCCCCAGAAACAACTGGTCAAACCACAGCTTTTCCAGCGCCGCCTCGGCCAGCGGCCCCACCATCGAGGCATTCTGGCGCCGCAAACTGCCGCCCAGCAAGGTCACGCCAATCTCAGCCACCGGCATCAGCACCTGCGCCACCGGCAGGCAGTTGGTGAACACCCGCAGCGGCATCGGATGCAGCCGCAGCCGCCGCGCCAGTTGCAGCACCGTCGTCCCGGCATCCAGAAACACCGAGGTTTCCGGGCGCAGCATCTGATAGGCCGCCTCGGCAATCGCGCGCTTGGCGGGCAGGTTGATGTGTTCGCGCGATTCGAACGCCACCTCAACGCCCGAGGTTTCCGCGATCTGCGCGCCGCCATGGGTGCGCAAAATCTGCCCCTCGGCCTCCAGCGTCAGCAGATCCCGCCGCACCGTCGGCTCAGACGCCCCCACCGCCGCCGCGATTTCGGCAATCGAGCTGTAGCCCTTGGCGAAAAGGTGCTGCCGGATGGCTGTGGCGCGATCAATCTTCATGGAAGCCCTGTTTTGCGTTACCCTATAGAGCGGCCGAAAATAATCACTGTCAATCACGATATTGATCACTTATGATTTTTTCAGAACAGCTGCCGCGCCAATTTGATCAAAAAGGAACAGCCCGCCATGTCCACCGCAGCCCTTCTGGCCCTTGCCCCTGCCCGGAAAACGGGTCGGGTGCGGGGGATTCCGTCGATCTGCTCGGCGCATCCGGTGGTGATCGCCGCCAGCCTTGCGATGGGGCGGGCGCGTGGTACGCCGGTGTTGATCGAGGCGACCTGCAATCAGGTCAACCACGAGGGCGGCTATACGGGCATGACTCCGGCGGATTTTCGCAGCTTTGTGCTTCGGATCGCTGCCGAGGAAGGCTTTGATCCGGCTGGATTAATCTTGGGTGGTGATCACCTTGGCCCGAACCCCTGGACGGCATTGCCAGCGGCGCAGGCGATGGCGAAGGCTTGCGATATGGTCGCGGCCTATGCGCAGGCGGGGTTTGGCAAGATCCATCTGGATGCCAGCATGTCTTGCGCCGATGATCCGACGCCGCTGCTCGATGCCACCATCGCCCGCCGCAACGCGCAACTGGCTGCCGTGGCTGAGGCCCACAGTCCGACCCCGCCCGTCTATATCATCGGCACCGAAGTTCCCGTGCCCGGTGGCGCGTGGGAGGAGGTTGAGGGGCTGACCCCCACCGCCCCCGAAGCTGCCATCACCACCGCCAATCTGCACCGCCAAGCCTTTGCCGCTGAAGGCATCGCCGCCGCTTTTGACCGTGTTGTGGGGCTTGTGGTGCAGCCGGGGGTGGAGTTTGGCAATGAAAACGTCGTCGCCTACGACCGTCCTGCTGCGCGGGGGTTGGTGGGGTGCCTGTCGGAACTGCCCATGCTGTTTGAGGCGCATTCCACCGATTATCAGACCCCGCAGGCGCTGGCCGATCTGGTCCAGGATGGCTTTGGCATCCTGAAAGTCGGCCCAGGCCTGACCTTTGCGCTGCGCGAGGCGCTTTATGGGTTGGATCACATTGCTGATGTGCTGTTTCCAGATCGCCCTTCGCTGCGGGGGGCTATGGAATCGCTGATGCAGAACAAGCCGCAATACTGGGCGAAATACTACCACGGCACGCCCCTGCACCAGCATCTGCAACGCCATTACAGCTATTCCGACCGCATCCGCTATTACTGGACCTATCCGGCTGCGCAAACCGCTGTTGCCGATCTGATGGCGCTGTTTGGCGATATGGATATTCCTGAACCCCTGATCTCGCAGCACCTTGGCGCGGCTTATGCGGAAGTGATGACGGGCCAAACCGGCAGGACCGCCCCTGCCCTGTTGCGGGCGGCGGTGGCGCGGGCGCTGGTGCCGTATTTCGACGCCTGCGTCAGCGATGCCTGACGCCAAAAAAGCGATGGCTGCCACCAGCAAACGGAAACTTTATTTTCGGATTTTGCTGGTGGCGAGAGAGAGACTTGAACTCTCGACCCCACGATTATGAGTCGTGTGCTCTAACCAACTGAGCTACCTCGCCACTGGCGCGGTGAGTAGTTTGGGGGGCGGGGGGCGTCAAGGGGTATTCTGGGGGTAATCGGGGTGATTTGTGGGATTTCAGCGCAGGTTGGGCTGGCAGGCAGGGGCCGCTTCGACAACGGGCGTTCTTCCCATCTGGGAATGACTTGTGTCTCACGACACCAATCACCACAAGATGTTGTGTAAAAACCGAAAAAGTCGGGCTCTGACCCGTTTCTTAGCACGTTTTGCCGTGATCTGGTCTGGCAGTGCCGTGGCCCAAACCAGCCCGACCGAGCGGCGATTCCGGTGATCAGACGAGGCCCCGGATCAAGTCCGGGGCGGCGTTGGAAGGGATACCGCGCGGTCGCCTTGGGACTAGGTGGGAGGCGTTACAGCTCTACCTCTTCCGGCACGGCATGGGCGACGCGGGGGCGGCCCGAGGCTGTGACAGAGATTGTCGCCTCGACAAACATCGGCTGACCTTCAACCAAGGCGGAACGCAGATCGCGGGCGGTGGTGATGCGCAGGTCTTCCGCGCCTGCAAGTTTGGCGCGGCGGCTGGCTTCCAGTGTCAGCGCGGTCTCGGCGGCCACCATCGCGGCCTCGGGGTCAGTAAAGCTTTGCAGGCCGTCGGGCAGATGCGCGGTAAAGCGGCCAACGCCGGGGCTTGTCACCATCGCTGTGGCGCGCTGGCTGACTTGGCCCACCACCGCCCCGATGGCATTGGCGACCCCGGCATGTTCGGGCAAGATCATCTCGCACCCCAGCCTTGTGCCCACCGCACCGTAATAATAGGGCGCAGACGCCCCCAGCCCGATCACCGGAACGCCCAGCCGGGCGGTGAATTCGATCACACCACGATGCCGCGACAGCGCCGCGCGTGTCAGGGTATGCCGCGCCAGCACCTCGGGGCTTTCGCCAGCAAAGGCGGTGTCTTCATCAAAGGCGGCTTCCAGCAGACATTCGACGGTCTGCGTCGTCAATTGATCGACAATGCCCTGCGCCAAGGCTTTCGGTTCGGTTGAAAACCGCTCGCCCGCGCCATTGCGGCGGCGGCCCAAGATCTCCAGCGCCTTTTCGGCGGCGGACGCATCCCAAGCATCCAGCCCGCCCAGCACGTGGCTGGCATCCGAAGGTGTGACGCCAGAGATCATCACCAGACCGCGCGCGACAAGGCGTTCGAGGGCTGCGATTTCCAGCCGGGTGGTCAGCACCTGCGCCATCGGCATTGGGGCGGTGATCCGTTCCAGCACGGTGAGTTCGCGCGGGGAAAGCCCGCCGGTTTGCCCGGCCATCGGCACGACAAAGCGCCCGTCCATGTCACCCGCTTTGTCAGAGGCGAGCGCCCTGTCGAGTGCGGCGTGGACCATCGGGCCATGTTCGGACGCCAGCAACGATACCGGGATCAGACGGCGCGGGCCAAGGCGCATCCCGCCGAGCAGGCCTTCGGTGATCAGATGCACCTCGGAATCGCCGCCCAAGCCAGAGGTGCGCATCGCCACAGCCTCGACCATGGTGCGGAAACCGCCGACGCGGGCGCCTTGCGGATCAATCTCGGGCAGGCCATCGCGCAGCAGGGCGACATCGGTGGTGGTGCCGCCGATGTCGGACACCAGCGCATCCTTGGCCCCGGTCAGCCAACGCGCGCCGACGATGCTGGCGGCGGGGCCCGAGAGGATGGTTTCAATCGGGCGTTCGCGCACCATTGCCGCCGAGATCAACGCGCCATCGCCGCGCACCACCATCAGGGGGGCGGTGATGCCGACCGAGGCGAGATGCCGCTCGCATGCGGAAACCAGCCGGTCGATCATGCCGATCAGGCGCGCGTTCAGAACGGCGGTCAGCGCGCGTTTCGGCCCGTTCAGTTGTGCGGAAAGTTCGTGCGAGCAGGTAACGGGGCGGCCTGTGATGCGACGGATCAGATCGCGGATGGCGACTTCGTGCGCGGGGTTGCGGGTGGCAAAGCGCGCGGCCACGGCAAAGCCCATCACCTGCGGGCCAAGATCGCGCAGATGTGCCTCAAGCGCGGCGATGTCGAGGGGGGCGAGTTGAACGCCAGCATGGCTGTGACCGCCTGCGATTTTCACCACGGGGTCGCCCTTCAGCGCCTCGATCAGGCCGCCGCGTTCCAGATCGCCCTCGTCAAAGCCGACAAAGATCAGCGCGACGCGGCCACCTTGGCCCTCGACCAAGGCATTGGTGGCCAAAGTGGTGGACAGCGACACCAGCGCCACATCGGCTGCGGCCACCCCGGATTGCGCCAAGGCGGCATCCACCGCGCGGCCAATGCCCAGTGCGAGATCGGCCCGCGTGGTCAGCGATTTCGCCTTGCCGATCACCAGATCGGCGGCCTCATCGACGATCACCGCATCGGTGTAGGTGCCACCCGTATCCACGCCCAAAAAATGCGCCATCTGTCTTCCCGCTTGATTTCGCCCCAGCGATAACGGGGCGGCGGGGCGAAGTCAGCCCTCTGCGCGACCTTTTCGGCCCATTCGCGGCAGAACTGGCTTGCGTTTGCGCCGGGATGCGACAGGAATCCCCTCGGCCTCGCGATATTTCGCGACGGTGCGGCGGGCGATGGTGACGCCGGTGTCAATCGTCAGCGCCATGGCCAGCGCCTCATCCGACAGGGGCCGTGCGGGGTTTTCCGCCGCGACCAGCCGTGCCAAGCGCCCGCGCATCGCCGCCGCGGAAATGAGCGGCTGGCCATTGCCGCCCAGCGCCGGGCTGAACATCTGCCGCAGCCACCAGGTGCCACGCGGGCTGTCAAGGCTGGCCCCCGCCACCACCCGGCTGATGGTGCTTTCGTGAAAGCCCAAGGCCTCGGCCAGATCGGCCATGGTCATCGGCGCAAGGCCCACCGGCCCCAGCCGGATCGCCTCTTGCTGTCGCGCCAGAATTTCGCGGCCCACCAGCAAAAGGGTGGTGTTGCGCGCCTCGACCATACGCTCGATGGCCTTGGCCTGCGTCAGACCGGCTGCCGAGCCTGCATCCGATTTCGTCACCCGCAACGTCGGCAGGGCCGAGCGGTTCAGCGCGATGCTCCAGCCGTTTGCGGTGGCTTTCACCACCAGATCAGGCTCGCGCATTTGCGCCGCGCTGATGCTGGCAAATTGCGCCCCCGGCTTGGGGTTCATCGACCGGATGGCGCGAAAGCGCTGCAACACCGCCGCTTCGGGGATGTGGCAGGCCTTGGCCAAGCGGCCCAGATCGCCCGTGGCCAGCAGATCGAGATGTGCCAGCACAGCGGCCATTTCGCGGTCAAGCACCCCGGCCTCGATGGCTTGCAGGCGCAGACATTCGGCCAGATTGCGCGCGAAGATCCCCGTCGGCTCCATCTGCTGCAAGCGGTGCAACACGGCCTCGACCTCAGCTTGCGTTGCCCGCGTCTCGGCCACCACCTGCCGCAACTCGGCACCAAGCCAACCGGAAGGCTCCAGCACCTCGGCCAGAGCAATGGCGATTTTCAGATCGTTCGGTGCGAATTTCATCGCCTCGATCTCGCCCATCACATGCGCCATCAGGCTGGGGCTGGTATCGGCGGTTTCCGCGGCTAGGCCCAACCCGCCACTGGTCCCGCCCAGAACATTCGCCCAGCGCGGCAGCCAATCCTGCAACGCGGGTTGCGGCGGCGGTTCCAGCCGCAGATGCGGGTTTTCTGCCGCCTGCTCTTCGAGATACCGGGTCAGGCCCGCCGCATCGGTGCGCAAAATCGCAATCGAGGCTTGCAGGCTGGTGTTCAGCGCAAGCCGCTGGGTCTGGGTCAGGCCGATCCGCTGCTGGGGTGATCTCATGGCACAACGCTAACCGCGGCCGCGCGCCCGCGCAACCGCAGCATCGCGCCATGGCAATCCGGCCGCCAAGGCGCTACCACTGCGGCCAAGCAACCGAGAGCGTCATGCAAACCGACATTCCCATCGTCAAAGATCTGGTGCTGGTGGGGGGCGGCCATGCCCATGCGCTTGTCGCGCGGATGTGGGCGATGGACCCGCTGCCCGGTGTGCGGCTGACCCTGATCAACCCAGCCCCTGCCGCGCCCTACACCGGCATGTTGCCGGGCCTGATCGCCGGACATTACGCCCGTGACGAGATCATGATCGACCTTGTCCGCCTTGCCCGCTTCGCCCAAGCGCGGCTTATACTGGATCGCGTCACGGGCATTGATCCTGCCAACCGCACCTTGCATTTCCAACACCGCCCGCCGCTGACCTACGATTTGTGCAGCATCGACATCGGCATCACCTCTGATCTGCCAAGCCTGCCGGGTTTCAGCCAACATGCCCATGCCGCCAAGCCGATGGGCGCGTTTGCAGATGGATGGGAAAGCTTTGTCGCCCGCGCGCTGCCCGCGCCGCAGGTGGTGGTGATCGGCGCGGGCGTGGGCGGGGTAGAGCTTGCGCTGGCCTGCAAGCATCGCCTGCCGCAGGCCAATGTCACCCTGCTGGAACAGGGGCCAACCGCCCTGCCTGCGCTCGGGGCCCGCGCCCGCCACGCCATGCTCGCGCATGTTGACCGCGCGGGGATTTCACTGCGCACCGGGGCTGCGCCTGCCGCGTTCCACGCGGGCAGCGTCACGCTGCAAAGCGGTGCCGTGCTGCCTGCCGATTTCACCCTCGCCGTGGCTGGCAGCCGCCCGCAGCCGTGGCTGGCGGAAAGCGGCCTTGCGCTGCATGATGGGTTTCTGAGCGTCAGCAACACCTTGCAAACGTCAGACCCCGATATCTTCGCGGCGGGTGACTGCGTGCACCTGGGTTTTGCGCCGCGCCCCAAGGCCGGGGTTTACGCAGTGCGGGCAGCGCCGTTCCTGCTGCACAACCTGCGCGCCCGCCTGCTGGGCGGCGCGATGCGCGCCTTTAAGCCGCAGCGCGATTACCTCAAGCTGATCTCGACCGGGCATAAATCTGCGGTGGCCGACAAATGGGGCCTGCCGCTGGATGGCGCTTGGCTTTGGGCGTGGAAAGACCGCATTGACCGCGCCTTCATGGCGAAATTTGCCGCCTACCCCGCCATGCCGCGCGCCCTGCCCACTCCCGCCGTGCCGGGGTTGTATGAGGCGATGGGCGACAAGCCGATGTGCGGCGGTTGCGGGGCCAAGCTGGGCTCAAGCGATCTCGCCACCGCTTTGTCCGCCCTGCCTGCACCACAGCGCCCCGAGGTCGCCTCTGGCCCCGGCGACGATGCTGCCATCCTGAACACCGCAAGCGGCGTGCAGGTGATCACCACCGACCATCTGCGCAGCCTTACCCATGATCCCCGCATCATGGCACGCATCGCGGCCATTCACGCCTTGGGCGATATATGGGCGATGGGGGCCGCGCCGCAGGTGGCGCTTGCGCAGATCACCCTGCCCCGGATGTCTGGCGCCAAAGCCGCCGAGATGCTGGCCGAGATCATGGCCGAAGCCGCGGCGGTCTTTCGCGGCGCAGGCGCAGATGTGGTGGGTGGCCATACCGCGATCGGGTCGGAACTCAGCATCGGCTTCACCGTCACCGGGCTTGGCGCGCAGGCCATCCGCAAATCCGGCGCAAGGCCGGGTGACAGGCTGATCCTGACCAAAGCCATCGGCACTGGCACGATCATGGCCGCCGAAATGGCGATGGCACGGGTGCCGGGCCTGATTCTCGGCGAAGCCGTCGCCCATGCGCTGACGCTGATGTGCCAACCGAGCGGCCCTGCGGCCAGCCACCTGACGCCGCACGCCCATGCGATGACCGATGTGACGGGCTTTGGCCTTGCGGGCCATCTGCTGGAAATCCTCGACGCATCCGGCACCGCCGCCACCCTGCACAGCGATGCCATCCCGCTGCTGCCGGGGGCGCTGGCCTTGGCTGCTGCCGGTCAAGCCTCCAGCCTTGCGCCGGCCAACCGCGCCCAAGCCATTGGCCGCATCACCGGCCCCGATGTGCCGCTCAAGGCGCTGCTGTTTGATCCGCAAACCGCAGGCGGCCTGCTCGCTGCCGTGCCCGCCGACCATGCCGCAGCCCTGATCAGGGCTATCCCCGGTTCTGCGATCATCGGCGAAATCACCGCAGGCCCGCCGCGCATCCATCTGCGCTAAGCCCGTTCACCTTGGCGCAAATACTCCCGCCGGAGGCCCGCCCTGCCGCGCGCGGCAGGGCCCGAGCCAAGCCGCAGGGCGCAGGCGAGAAAAACCCGTGCGGCGGCACGCCGCGCCGCTAGATCACCGTCTGAGCCGCGCGCGCCACCTGATCGGCCAAGCCCGCCAGATCATCCGGGCGCAATCCCGCTGCCGTGACATCCACGCAGCGCACCGCCAGCCGCGCGCGGTGCTTGGCATAGCGCGGATCGTAATGCTGCTGCATCAGCCCCGCCGCCAGATCGACAAAAGCCCCGGCCTCGGCCATCGCCTGCCATGCGTCGATCTGCGCGCTTGCGTGGAAGGGCCGCAACTGCGCCACCACCCCCGCCAGCCGCGCGCCATCCTCGACCAGATCGGCATAGGCCCGCACCAGATACGCCGCCCGCGCCGAGACCTCTGCCGCAATCGCGACCCGGGGCGCTGCCGCCATCGCCTTCCACAGCCACGGCGGCAAGCGCCGCTCGCCCACTTTCGAGCTTTCCGCCTCGATCACCACCGGGCGCGCGGGGTCGAGCCGGGCGATGGCCAGCGCCAAAGCGCCCTCAAACGCCTTTTGCGACGGCTGCCGCCCGCGCTGGCCAAACACTGATCCGCGATGATGCGCCAGCCCCTCCAGATCCAGCACCTGCACGCCCCGCGCGGGCAGCAGGTTCAGGATTTCGGTCTTGGCCGAGCCGGTATTGCCATCCAGCAGCACCACCGGGCAGGGAAACGGCGTGTCATAGAGCGCCTTCACCACCAGCGCCCGCCACGCTTTGTAGCCGCCCGCAATCGTCTCGACCCGCCAGCCAACCTGGGCAAGGATCAGCGCAAACGAGCCTGACCGTTGCCCGCCGCGCCAGCAATACACCAAAGGCCGCCAGCCCCCCGGCTTGTCGGCCAACGGCCCCTGCAAATGCCGCGCCACGTTCTGCGCCACCAGTGCGGCACCAATCTTGCGCGCGGTGAACGGGCTGACCTGTTTGTAGATCGTGCCGACCTGCGCGCGTTCGGTATCATCCAGCACCGGCAAGGATATCGCCCCCGGCAGATGATCGTCGGCGTATTCGGCAGGGGCGCGCGCGTCGATGATGTCATCAAAGCCAAGCGCCGCAAGGTCGGACAATGAGGTCAGGGTGATCGCCATGCCTTCTGATAGCTGATCAAAGCTTTGGCGGATAGATGCCGAAGCATCTTCCCGGTCTGGCGCGGGTGCGGCCGCGCGGGCAAGATCGCGCCATGCGTATCCTGCTGTTCTGCCTGTTTCTCGCCCTGCCCGCCGCCGCCCAAGAGGCACCGGCGCTGATCACCGCAGCCCGTGCTCAGGTGGGCGTCACCACAAGCTATGATCCCAGCTATCAGCGTCTGGACTTTCCCGGCGGCGATGTGGACCCGGCCCGCGGGGTCTGCACCGATGTGATCATCCGCGCGCTGCGCAAAGCTTGGGACGTTGATCTGCAACTGGCGGTCAATCGCGATATGAAGGCGCATTTCTCGGCCTATCCGCAGCAATGGGGTCTGAAGTCCACCGACCGCAACATCGACCACCGCCGCGTGCCAAACCTGCAAACTCTGTTCACCCGGATCGGGGCCGAGCTGCCCGTGACCAGCGATGCCGCCGATTACCAACCCGGCGATGTGGTGACATGGCTGCTGCCCGGCAACCTGCCGCATATCGGCCTGATCTCGGACAGCCGCAGCGCTGACGGCACCCGCCCGCAGGTGCTGCACAACATCGGCGCAGGCGCGCAGGAAGAAGACCGCCTGTTTGATTTCCCGATCACTGGCCACTATCGCCTTGGCCCGGACGCAGTCGCGCAGCTTGTCAGGCTTGGGCGCTAGGCGCGGCCCACTCTATCCAGCGGCCATGAAAATCCGCGCGCCCGAGCGCGATATCCTGCGCCGCACCACCGCACCACAGCCGCAGTGTCAAAGCCGCGCCATGGTCTTGCGCATCCGCCTCCATCGCCAGATGCGCCAGCGGGGCATCAGCGGTGGCACGCGCCCCGGCAGCTTCCAGCAAAGCCAACCCGCGTGCCTTTGCGGCGGCGGGGAAATATTGCCAAGCGATGGTATGATACACCAGATGCAGGCGCCCCGGATACGGTTGGGCAAGGCGCTTTTCCAGCCAGTCAATCGCGTCGTCTTGCTGCACCACCGGGCCGTAAGCCGCCAAAGCCTCTAGCCCCTTCCGCGTCCGCGCCAACCGCTCGGTCTGGTCGGCCCAGATATAGGACAGCGCTCGCAGGCGATCCCGCACCGGGTCCAGCGGATGCAGATCAACCCCGGCCCGCGCTGCCACCTGCGGCACTGCATCGGGCGGCAAAGCCCCGCGCCAGACCGGGTTCAGCCGGATCGCCGCATCTTTCGGGCCAAACTGCGCGCCGATATCCAGCGCATAGCGATCCCACAGCAGGTTCAGACCCGCACTCGCCCCCAGTTCCGACAATACCAACGGCAGACCCAGCCGCGCGGTCAGCAACTGTCCCGCCGCGATCAACACGGCAGAGCGGCGGATTTCATTGGTTTGCGGCGGATGATCCAACCATTGATGCAGGATCGCGGGGTGGGCGCGCAGGGTGTGCAGCAGAAGGGATGTTGCTTGGGGATCGGCAACAGCCTCGGGCGCGCGGTAGAACGCCGCCAGTTCCGGTGCAGCGCCGCTTAACACCAGACCATGCAGGCCCCCGGCCAATCGCAGCGCCAGCGCATCCCCCGCGCGGGAAAGATCGCCGGGCCATCCCAACACCCTGTCCTCGACACTGTGGCCCGGCGTCATCGCGGCGGCGAGAATGGTCAACACGCGCGCGGTCAGCGGCGAGCCGAGGCTTTCACAGCCTGCGGCTTGGTTGCGAAACATCGCGCGCACGGCTGCGCTCACTTGAAGAAATCTTTCAGGCGCGCGAGTGGGCTGGTCTCTGCCGCCGGTTCTGCGGGGGGGAGCGGTTTGGCTGGCTTGGCGGGCTTGTCCTCCGCAGCCGTCGAAGATCGTGGCGGCGCGGTGCGCAGGGCGACGGCGTTCATGAAGCGGCCTCCGTCGCCTTCGGCGAGGGCTTGCGCGCCGTCAGAGATGCCGCGCAACAGGTCGTCGAGCCAATCCTGATCGGCCTTGGCGAAATCATGCAGCACGTAAGCGGCCACCGCATCCTTGTGGCCGGGGTGGCCGATGCCGAGGCGGACGCGGCCGTAGGCTTCGCCCAGATGGGCGTGGATCGAGCGCAGGCCGTTGTGTCCGGCATGACCGCCGCCCTGTTTCACGCGGCACTTGCCGGGGGCGAGGTCTAGCTCGTCGTGAAAGACGGTGATGTCGGCAAGGTCAATCTTGAAGAAATCCACCGCCGCGCGCACCGATTGGCCCGAGAGATTCATGAAGGTTTCGGGTTTCAGCAGCACGACCTTTTCCGACCCTAACCGACCCTCTGACACCAGCCCCTGATAGCCGCGCCGCCACGGGGAAAAGCCGTGATCTGCCGCGATCCGGTCCAGCGCCATGAAGCCGATATTGTGGCGGTTGCCCGCATATTTCGCGCCCGGATTTCCGAGGCCTACAAAGAGTTTCATCCTGCCTCACCGCTTTGCCGACTGCGGGCTATAAATGCCCTGCCGGGGTCTGCAATACAAGGCGGGGCGGATGGTCCCAATTCGGGACCAAAAAAGTTTATTTTATTTCAATGTCTTGACGATGCCGATTTAACGAATTTTTAACCTTTCGGCCATGCACGACACCCGAGCCCGGCTTGACTTGACCCGCGCCCGCCTTCACGTTGCAGGCACAGGCCACCCGGTGAGGCCAGATCAGAAAGACACAGGCAGGCGTGCGGATAACGGTTTTAGCTTCGATGCGGAACGAAGGCCCATTCATTGTGGAATGGCTTTGCTGGTATCGGATGCTGGGCTTTACCGATGTGGTGGTTGTGACCAACAACTGCACCGACCATTCGCCTGCGTTGCTGGATGCGCTGCAAGCGCAGGGACTGGTGCATCACATCCGCCATGATATCGAACCCGGCCAGCGCATCACCCGCGCCAAGCTGAACGCAGCGGTGGGGCACAAGGCGGTGCGGCGCTGCGATTGGCTGATGATCTGCGATGTCGATGAGTTTCTGGTGATCCACCGCGGCGAAGGGCTGATCGGCGATCTGATTGATCTGACCGCGCCTGAGCCGCCCTATCTGGGCATGTCGATCAACTGGCGGGTGTTTGGCACCTCGGGGCGCAAGGTGTTTGAAGATCGCCCGGTGCATCGGCAATTCACCTATGCCCATGACGACGAGCACCGTTCGTCGCGGTTTGTGAAGTCGATCTTTCGGCTGGTGAAGTTCTTCGGCCATCTGGGCGAGCATACCCCGCGCGGGTTCAACTATGACAAGGCCGCGCAAAAGCGGGGCAAGCCGGGGGGGATCTGGGTGAATCCGGCGGGGGAAAAGCTGCCGCATTGGGCACCGCTGGACACGCATCTGACGCTGATGCCGCAGGCGCTGGTCAGTCACGAGGTGGCGCAGATCAACCATTACATGCTGCGGTCGGTGGAAACCTATCGGCTGAAGCGCGGCACGAAATCGCCTGTGGCCTTGGGGGATCGCTATCGCGCGCAGTATTTTCGCAATGCAGATGCCGGGCGCAGCGTGGATCTGTCGGCCTTTCGCTATTCGGCGCGGTTTGATGCCTTGCACGAGCAGGTGATGGCGCTGCCGGATGTGGCGCGGCTGCACGCGTTATGCTGCGCCGATCATGTGAAGGCGATTGCCGAGAGGGCGGGCGGAAAGGCCGAGGATGATCCGCGATACGGCGCGTTTCTGGCGCAGGCAGAGGGGTTGGCGGCTGCAACCTCGGACGGTGAAGCGGCTGAGACGCAAACGCCATCACGGGACTAGCGTGGATCGAGGTTTCCCTTGAGGATAGGTGGCGAAGGCCATCGCCTTCGCCAAGCGATACCGATGCCGCTGAAACCGCCGGGCCCCAAAGGCCCGGCCAGCGCCCGACCCGCCGATGGTGGGCGCTTCTCGCCCGCCGGGTCGGGCGCTGGCCTCAACGGGTATCTCGTGGGATTGTTTACAGGGGGAAACCGCACACGCGGGCGGGGAAACGCGAGGCGTTTCCTATCTCCGCCCGAAGCAGGCGCAGGCATGTCGATTCGGCCTTAGACCCGCCCCGAAAGAAAACTCTGCGGGGCAGAGTTTTCCGGGGCGTTGTGCATAAGGCGGAACGCCGTTGCGCAAGGGGAGTTGAGCAGCAGGCTATGCAGTTAAGAAATCGGGACGCGCCTGCCTGGCTGGCGCGGAAACGCGCCTGCCGGGGGCAGGCAGGCGCGGCCCGATTTGTTTGGGAACAAATCGGGCAAGAGAAACAAGCGCTTGCGCAAAAGAAAAGGCGCAGAGGTTTCCCCCTGCGCCCCTGATTGCAAATCCGCTGCGGATTATTCGGCGTCAGCGCCTTCGACGTAACCAGCAGGTGCCGCCACGTTGGCGATCACGAAGTTACGGTCGATGGTGGCCTTGGTGCCTTCCGGCAGGACCACGTCATTGATGTGGATGACGTCACCGATTTTGCGGCCCGTCAGGTCGACGGTAATGTGGTCGGGGATATCGCCTGCCAGCACGTTCAGTTCGACATCGTTGCGCACCACGGTCAGGGTACCGCCACGCTTCAGGCCGGGGCTTGCTTCGTGGTTGATGAAGGTGACGTGGATGAACAGGTTGATGCGGTTTTCGTCGTGCAGGCGCATCAGGTCGACGTGGGTCGGCAGGTCTTTGACGACATCGCGCTGCACAGCGCGGCAGATCACATGCACGTCCGGCTGGCCTTCAACCTTGAGGTTGAACAGCGACGACAGGAAGCGGCCGGCTTTCAGGCGCTTCAGCAGGGCGTTGTAAGGGATCTTGATCGGCTGGGGAGCCGTGTTATCGCCATAGACGATGCCGGGAACGAAGCCATCACGACGTGATTGACGAGCGGCCCCCTTGCCTGTCCCCGTACGAACTTCGGCGTGAAGATCAAGGATCTCGCGTGCCATGTTATTTCTCCATATATATATCCGCCAACGTTCAAGGGTGCATGGCGCGACCGGGGGCCTATAGCGGGGAATCACCGCGAAGGAAAGCTGGTTTTTCGGGCTTGATCTGCGGTGGTCTGCATCGAAACGGGTATTTGATCAAAACAACCATTGCGGTGTCGGACATGGGATGGCGTAGGGGTCGTGCGGTGGGCTAGGAGGAGGCACGCTGCAGGAGAATGCCATGACCGCCTTGATCACCCTTCGCATCGCCCGGCCCGCCGTGGCGGCTTTTGCTGCGATGGGCGTGCTGTGGGGGTCTTTTGCCGCCGATTTGCCCGATATCAAGGCGATGCTGAACATCGACGAGCAGCATTTGGGTGCGTTGATGTTCATGACGCCAATTGCGGCGGTTTGTGCGATGCTGGTGGCCCCGCGCTTGGGCGTGGCGTTCGGGCGCCGCGCGATGCTGATCTCGTGCCTGTTGATGTGCGTGGCGTTCACGCTGCCGGGGCAGACGAGTGCGCTGTGGCTGTTTCCGCTGGCAATGATGGCTTGCGGTGCGGGCACCGGGCTGACCGATGTGCTGATGAACGCCCGGGTGGCGACGATCGAGACGCAAAGCGGGCGGCCGCTGATGAACCTGTGCCATGCGGCCTATAGCTTTGGCTATGCGGGTGGCGCGATTGCCACCGGGGCGTTGCGCAGTGCCGGGTGGTCTCCGGCCTGGGTGCTGTGCAGCATGGCGCTGCTGGCGGGGCTGCTCGCCCTGGCCGCTTATGAGCGCGATGGCCGGATCGAGGGGCTGGCGCGACCCAAGGGCAAGGCGGCGGCGCATCTGGGGCTGGTGCCGATGATCGGCGGCGCGATGGTGCTGATCGCGTTTCTGACCGAGAATGCCGCCGAGAACTGGTCGGCGCTGCATATCGAGAAAAATCTGGGCGGCTCGCCTGCCGATGGCGCGATGGGGCCCGCAGTGATGGCGATCACCATGGGGGTGGCGCGGCTGTTCGGGCAGGGTCTGGCCAGCCGGTTTCCCGCGGTATGGCTGCTGACCGGCGGGGCGGTGATCTCGGCCAGTGGCGCGCTGGGGGCGGCTTTGGCAGTCACGCCCGCGATGGCCTATGCCGGGTTCATCGTGATGGGCATCGGATCATCGGTGATCGCGCCCACGGTGTTTTCTCTGGTGGGCCAGCTGGCCGACCCCGCCGCCCGCGCGCGGGCTGTCGCACGGGCGACGCTGATCGGCTATTTCGGCTATTTCTTCGGCCCGCCCGCGATTGGCTTTGTCGCCGGGCATTTCGGCCTGCGCTTCGCGTTTGTCTGTGCAGCGGTGATGCTGGCGGGCATTCCGGTGCTGGCAAGGGTGTTGCTGCGGCGTTAGGAAAATGGTTGGTCGACGCTGAATGCAAAAGTCACAGCGCCACTGTAGTTGAGCAATGTCAGCGAACCATTGCTCCAACTGATTAGTTTATCCGCTCCGTCTTGGGTGATCGTCAGATCGTCGACGTTTAACGTAACATGATTTGCAAAGCTGATGACATCCTGCGCAGTGTAATCGGTGATCGTGTCATGA
Source organism: Cypionkella sinensis (assembly GCF_042646385.1). Taxonomy (NCBI): domain Bacteria; kingdom Pseudomonadati; phylum Pseudomonadota; class Alphaproteobacteria; order Rhodobacterales; family Paracoccaceae; genus Cypionkella; species Cypionkella sinensis. Next base: position 1,972,252 of record NZ_JBHRTO010000001.1, read on the forward strand.
TCCTCTGAAGAATAGTTATCGAAATCAAATACAAAGCGATCAACGCCGGTTCCGCCTGTCATCACGTCATCGCCATTGCCTCCGCGCAGAATGTCATTGCCACTCCCGCCCGACAAACTGTCCTTGCCGTCAAAGCCAAACAGTTTGTCATCGCCGCTGCCGCCGAACAGGCTGTCATCGTCAATGGAAATCGCAAACTCGCTGCCGCCAATCAGCACGTCATTGCCATATCCGCCATAAAGCAGATCCGAGCCGCCATCGCCCGACAGCAAATCATCACCATAGCCGCCATAAAGGCTGTCCGCCCCGCCGCCCTCATCAAATCCAGTATCGCCGTAGAGACTGTCGTTGCCTTCTACGCCCGCGAGCCAATCGGAACCAAAACCACCCCCCAACCAGTCATCGCCCAGCCCGCCAAGCAAAGTGTCCCTGCCGACATCGGCGTCGATGCTGTCGTTGCCACTGCCACCGCTCAGCAGATCATTGCCGTCCCAACCTGCAAGCGTATCGTCACCGCTGCCGCCGTAGGCACGAACGTCGCCAGAGCCGCCAAACAGGCCATCATTGCCGTCACCGCCAAACAGAAGATCGTTGCCAGCCTCACCGTCCAACTGGCCATCGCCGCTACCACCATAAAGCGTATCGCCCGCACCGGGACTACCACTTGAATCGCCCTGAAGCGTGTCATTGCCCGCACCGCCATCCAAGAGATCGCCGAAACGACCGCCGGTGATCCAGTCGTCTCCGTCGCGCCCGCGCAAGGTTTCGGCCAGATCGACGCCGTGCAGGCTGTCATTGCCGCCGCTGCCGAGCAGCGAGATATGCTCAAACCCCACAAAGTTTAGGCTGTCAGACAATCCGCCATTGGAGCCAAACAATGTCACGTCAAAGTTGCCACCGCCCCCAGTGCCACTACTGGAAACCCCCGCATAGCCCAGCGAAGTGATGTGGCCAAAATCCAGCACCAGCGTGTCGGTGCCTGCACCGGCATCCAAAAGGCCGCTGCTGCCCGTGAAAGCCGTCGCGGCCCACACCAATCGGACCGTGTCGGCATGTTTGGTCAACTTGCCATAGTAGTTTTCAACGTCGCTATAGAGCGCCCCTATGTTCTTGCCGATGCTTACGCCAGTTGTCGAAGCTGACAGGTCAAGAATGACCTCGTCCACGCCCGCGCCACCGAAGACCTGATCCTGCCCGGTGACAGACCAGAACGCATCATTTCCAGCGCCACCAAAAAGGCGATCTGCGGCCCCATTGCCAGACTTTGCCACAAACGTATCATTGCCGTCGCCACCATACAGCAGGTTGCTGTCAATGGCACCGGCCCGCAGATCGTCATCGCCCGCGCCACCATACAGCCGCGACCGCGTGCCACCCACCCAGTTAGACAGGTCGACATAATCATTGCCGCGGCTGCCATAGAGGGTAAGAATTTCAAAATCATACAAATTGGCCGACCCAAGTCGGTTCGTATTTGTAAAAACCCCGGCTGTGACAATGCTACTAGACGTGACGAAAACCACACGCTCGGCGATGGTCAAGCTGCTGTAATTCAACACCAGACTGTCTTGCCCTGCACCGGCATAGAGGCTTGGACCTGAATAGATATAGGACGGGCCGCGGGCATCCGGGCCACCCAAGGCCCCCGCGAACAGAGTGTCGTCGAAGGCCGTCAATTTTCCGGAAAGTGCTTCAAAGCCTGCCAGAGGGCTGCCAACCGTAACGCTGTTCAACTTGATGCCGGCATTGCGCGCGCTGAGATCGAAATAAGCGGTGTCTATGCCTGCGCCGCCAAACAGACGACCCCCGGGCCGATAGACCAGATAGTCGTCCCCATCACCCCCATAAAGGCTATCGCCACCACCACCGCCGAACAGCACATCATTCCCGGCAAGGCCTATGATGGTATCCGCGCCCGATGTTCCGGTAAGCGTATCGTTGCCAGACGTGCCCGAGATGGTGGCCGTCACCGGCACAGGTTCAACGACAGGTTCAACAACGCCACCCATTACACAATCCTTTGTATGCACCCGTTACGCGACACCGCACTTTCTTGGGAACAGAACACTAGATCACAACGCGCGGTCAATCTGCGAAAGCGCCGTTACGCCCAATCGCCCTCAAAGTCCTTTGGCACCAGAACATGTTCGCGGCTGATGTCGCGGGCTTTTTGCACGCCGCACAGGGCCATCGAGATGTCGAGTTCCTTGTGGATCACCTCGAGCGCCTTGGTCACGCCAGCCTGCCCCGCAGCCCCCAGACCGTAGATGAAGCTGCGACCGATGAAGGTGGATTTTGCGCCAAGGGCCAGTGCCTTCAGCACGTCCTGGCCCGAGCGGATGCCGCTGTCCATGTAGATCTCGGTCTGATCGCCCACCGCCTTGACGATGGAGGGCAGCACGCGGATCGACGACAGCGCGCCGTCCAACTGCCGCCCGCCGTGGTTCGAGACGATCATCGCATCGGCGCCGACATCGGCGGCCATGCGGGCATCGTCGGCATCCAGAATGCCCTTCAGGATCAGCTTACCGCCCCATTGATCGCGGATACGCTTGACTTTGCCCCAATCAAGCTGCGGGTCGAACTGCTCATTCGCCCAGCGCGTCAGGTCGGCAAGATCGGTGACGCCTTTCACATGGCCGACGATATTGCGGAACTGGCGACGCGGGGTTTTCAGCATCGCCGTCGACCATGCCGGCTTGGTGGCCATGTTGATGATGTTCGGCAGGGTCAGTCGCGGCGGGCTGGTCAGGCCGTTTTTCAGATCCTTGTGGCGCTGGCCAAGGATTTGCAGATCGAGCGTCAGCACCAAGGCCGAGCATTTCGCCGCCCGCGCGCGTTCAATCGCGGCATCGACAAAATCTTCGTCCTTCATGACGTAAAGCTGGAACCAGAATGGCGTGGGGCTGTGGGCGGCAACATCCTCGATCGAGCAGATCGACATGGTCGACAGCGTGAACGGCACCCCAAAGGCGGCGGCGGCGCGGGCGGCGAGGATCTCACCATCCGGCCATTGCATGCCCGTCGAGCCCACCGGCGACAGCGCCACTGGCATCGCCACAGGATTGCCCAGCATGGTGACTTCGGTGCTGCGCCCGGTCAGATCGCGCGCCACGCGTTGCCGCAGGCGGATCTGGGCGAAATCCGAGCTGTTGTCGCGAAAGGTCTGCTCGGTATACGACCCGCTTTCGCAGTAGTCGTAAAACATCCGGGGCGTGCGCTTTTTGTAAAGCTGCTTCAGATCGTCGATGCAGGTGATCACCGGAGCCATGGCAAGGCCCTTTCCTTGAAATTGGTAATGGATGATTACCAATTTCAAGGGTTATGTGCAATGCCAATCTGCGGTGGTGCGCCGCAGGATGGAGGTGCGCTTGCGTTTGGGTCATCAACATCGGGCGGAAAAAGGAAACGCATCGCGTTTCCCCGCCCGTGCGCGCGGTCACACCCTGTAGTCGGATCAGCGAGAAACCCGTAGAGGCCAGCACCCGACCCGGCGGGCGAGAAGCGCCCGCCATCGGCGGGTCGGGCGCTGGCCGGGCCTTGGAGGCCCGGCGGTTTCAGCGGCACCTGCACCGCATGGCGAAGGCGATGGCCTTCGCCATTGTGTCGATAGGTATGTCGATCCGGCCCTAATGCGGCATGCGCGAAAAGCGCCGGTCCGGCACGATCCAGATCGCCGCAACCAGCGCCAGCAGCGCCAAAGCCAGCAGCGGTTGCACAAAGGCCAGCGGAATCGCCAGCGCATAGATCAGGGTCGAAATATTGCCCTTGCGATCCGATCCCAGCGCGCGGGCGAAATCGGACTCCGCGCCATGCTCGGCCATCAAAGCCTTGACCAGCAAGGCGTAAGAGATGGAACACATCAGCAGATCAAAGGCATAGATCGCCACGGTTGGCGCGGTAAAGCCGTTCTCGCCCATGAAGCCGGTGGCAAATGGCATCAGCGACAACCAGAACAGCAGATGCAGATTGGCCCATAACACCCAGCCGCCGACATGTTTGACGGCCTGGAACATATGGTGGTGATTGTTCCAGTAGATGCCGACATTCACAAACGACAGCACATAGCTGAAAAAGATCGGCAATAGCGGCCAAAGCGCCTCAATATCATGGCCATGCGGCACTTTCAGTTCCAGTACCATGATGGTGATGATGATGGCCAGCACGCCATCCGAGAATGCTTCAATCCGACCTTTTTGCATGGGGAAAATCTCCGGGAGGTTACGGGTTACTGTGGTGACTGTGGGGGTGTCTTGGGGGTTTCACACCCCCAAACCCCCGTGGGATATTTAAGCAGAGAGGATGACAATTTTAGTCAAATTTTAGACGCTTACGCCGCATGGGCACCGGCGGCGAGTTTGGCCACAAACTCCAGCACCTCGGCCACGGGTTTGCCGGTGCTGATTTCCTTGACGATGGCCGAGCCTACCACGCAGCCATCCGCCACGCCTGCAATCGCTTGCGCAGCCTCGGGGGTGTTGATACCAAAGCCGACGATCACCGGCAGATCGGTCGAGCGTTTGATCCGCGCCACTTCCGGCCCAACATCGCCCGCCTGCGCCGCAGCCGCGCCGGTGATGCCGGTGACAGAGACGTAATAGACAAAACCGGACGTGTTTTGCAGCACCTTCGGCAGGCGTTTGGCATCGGTGGTCGGGGTCGCGAGGCGAATGAAGTTCAGCCCAGCCGCTTGCGCGGGCAGGCAGAGTTCGCTGTCTTCCTCGGGCGGAAGGTCGACGATGATCAAGCCATCAATCCCGGCCTCGGTGGCTTGGGTCAGGAACAGATCGACGCCACGGGAATAGATCGGGTTGTAGTAGCCCATCAGCACGATCGGGGTGGTTTTATCGGCGCTGCGGAAATCGCGCACCATCTGCAAGGTGCGGTCCAGCGTCATGCCACCTTCCAGCGCGCGCTGGCCGGCCAGTTGAATGGTCGGGCCATCCGCCATCGGATCGGTGAAGGGCAGGCCCAGCTCGATCACATCGACACCCGCCCCCGGCAAGCCCCGCATCACCTCAAGCGAACGTGCGACATCGGGATCACCCGCCATGATATAGGCGACGAAGGCCTTTTTCTGCTGCGACTTCAGCCGCGCGAAAGTGTCGTCGATTCTGCTCATAGCCCGGCCCATCCCTGCAAATCCCGCACCGGGTTTGCACGGGAAACCCCGGAAAATCAATGCCCCTTGACCGCGCCGCGCCCTGACCCTGCCTTGCGGCTTCATCTTGGCAAAAATACTCCCCCCGGAGGGTTCCACAGCCCCGCCTGCGCTGCTTTCCCAAGCGAAAGCCTTGACCGCACCGCCACTCCTGCCTATGCCGCAAGCGGTCTGGACAATGGGGTGGCGCTATGGGTTTCAAAATGGGTATCGTTGGTCTGCCGAATGTCGGCAAATCCACCCTGTTCAATGCACTGACCCGGACGGCGGCGGCGCAAGCGGCGAACTTCCCGTTCTGCACCATCGAGCCGAACGTCGGCGAGGTGGCAGTGCCGGATGCGCGGCTCGACAAGCTGGCAGCGATTGCGGGCAGCAAGCAGATCATCCCGACCCGGATGACCTTTGTCGATATCGCGGGCCTTGTGCGTGGGGCCAGCAAGGGCGAGGGTTTGGGCAACCAGTTCCTCGCCAATATCCGCGAATGCGATGCCGTAGCGCACGTGCTGCGCTGCTTTGAAGACGGCGACATCACCCATGTCGAAGGCAAGATTGATCCGGTGGCAGATGCCGAGACCATCGAGACCGAGTTGATGATCGCCGATATGGAAAGCATCGAGCGTCGCCTGACCGGCCTTGCGAAAAAGCTGCGCGGCGGTGATCAGGACACGCTGGATCAGGACCGTTTGCTGCGCGCGGCGTTGAAACTGCTCGAAGCCGGGCAGCCCGCGCGCAATCTACAGATCGCCGAGGAAGATCAGCGTCAGTGGCGGATGCTGCAATTGCTGACCTCAAAGCCGGTGCTTTACGTCTGCAACGTCGAGGAATCCGCGGCTGCCGAGGGCAACAGCCAATCCGCCCGCGTCGCCGAGATGGCGGCCAAGCAGGGGGCTGGCACGGTGGTGATCTCGGCCAAGATCGAAGAAGAAATCAGCCAGCTTGCCGATGACGAAGCCGCGATGTTCCTAGAGGAAATGGGCCTGCACGAAGCGGGCCTCGACCGCCTGATCCGGGCCGGATACAAATTGCTGGGCCTGTCCACCTATTTCACCGTCGGCCCGAAAGAGGCCCGCGCCTGGACGATTCATAAGGGGATGCTCGCGCCGCAGGCGGCAGGCGTGATCCATGGTGATTTCGAGAAGGGTTTCATTCGGGCTGAGACCGTGGCCTATGACGATTACATTGCAGGCAAGGGCGAGGCCGGGGCGAAAGAGGCCGGAAAGTTCCGGGTTGAAGGCAAGACCTACGAGGTCAAAGATGGGGACGTGCTGCACTTTTTGTTTAATGGGTGAGATCCGATCCCGGCCGGCCGTGTTTTCAGTTGGGGCGCCACAAAATTGCCGGCCTCTTCTGATTGGGATGATCGTGTTGCGATCACGCCATTCTGACTGGCAGGCATTATGATGACCCAACCTAGACCATCTTGTCTTCTGTGGGCTTTGGCTTGGGGCCTTTGTGTATCCTCGGCCTTACCCGCCCTCGCAGCGCCGTTGGACAGTTTCCGTGACTGCGCCGCCTGTCCCGTAATGGTCGAGCTACCGTTGGGAACTTTCATGATGGGTGCGCCGCAGGATGAGTTTCGACGCATCCTGACGGAAAAGGCAAATTACACTGGCGATCCGGCGAACCCATATCGCAAGGAAGATGAAGGCCCGCAACACCCGGTAACGGTTGACATACCCTTCGCCATGGCGCGCGATGAGACAACCTATGATCAGTGGATCGCCTGCGTGCAGGACGGCGGCTGCGGCAGCTATATCCCCGAGGAAACAGTGTTCAGGCAGGGGCCCAATCCGGTCAAAATGAACGTCACCGGCACATATCCGGTTCTGCGCATCTCATACTTCGACGCTTTGGCCTACGTCGAATGGTTGAACAAAAAGACGGGCTCAGATGCTTATCGCCTGCCCACAGAAGCGGAATGGGAATATGCCGCCCGCGCGGGCACGCAAACGACCTTTCCGCAAGGCGATACGCTCACCTCTGAGCAAGCCAATTTTTCCAAACAGATGACCGAATTTGTGATGCTGCGGAAAATGCCAGAGCTTGTTGCCCGCGAAGCTCCGGTTAAGGTCGGTGCAATGGACGCAACGAACGCGTGGGGGCTGCGCCACATGGTCGGTAACGCGATGGAACTGACGGCGTCGTGTTACACAAAATATTTGGAGCAATGGACGCTGACCAGTGAATGGCGGGCAGCAGCAAGCAAGGTTTGCGCAAACTCCGCCATGCGCGGAGGGTCCTATATATCGTCTATCGACTTGGCGCGATCTGCATGGCGCGGAAAGTTGCTTGATCCAAATCATCGCATCAGTTGGATCGGATTTCGCGTGATCAAAAGCTTGGAATAGGCCGCGGATCATGAATCAGGCTCAACCCAAGCTTGGCCGCCAATCGTTTTTCTGTGCGGCCTTGAAAATACACCTTTGCTGAAACTGTAGCGCAAATACAAAGACCGACATCCGTTCTCAGCCACTCACTATACTAACAACTCCTTAACACTCGTCTCTAACCCTTTGATAAATTAAAGCCCCCAGCATTGTCCACGTGTGGGCAAGCCCGCCGTCTGCTCCAACACATCCCAGCAAAACTGCCACCTGCCCCGCTTTCCCTCTTGCCCCCGCCCCCCCGCCTCGCTAAATAAAAACCGTCGGAAGCGTGGCTGAGAGGCCGAAAGCACTCGGTTGCTAACTGAGCGTAGGGGGAACCCTACCGTGGGTTCGAATCCCACCGCTTCCGCCACATTTCATCGCGATCAACATCCACTTCGCCTGACCGGGTTGCTGGGTATAGACGATGAATGGGCAGTGGTTTGGCCGCTGACCATATCTTGCAAGTTTCCGATCTGCGGAAGGCGGCGCGATTGCGTTGCGGCCGCCAAGCTTAGCATTTGAAAATTGACATCATGCCGGGTTGTTCTGCTTTTGCGCTGATCGCCGAGACGAAATGTTGCTCGAAGGCGATGGCCAGCGGGCTTTGCACGCGGCCTTCGCGGCGCAGAAGGCAGACCTGACGGCGGCAGCTTTCGTCGCGCAAGGGGCGCTCTACCAAAGGCGGCGGCAGGCCGACCGTGGCAAGGCCGGGCAGCAGGGTGACACCGATGCCCGCGCGCACCATCGCCAGCAGCGAAGTCACATTGCGCACGCGCAGTTTGGTTCTGGCGGCGATGGCCTGAAACTCGGCCGCCTGAATGCCGCGCGTGGTTTCATTAAGGATCAGCGGCACAGCTTCCAGATCCTGCCAGGCCAGCGGTTTGGTGTGCTGTGCCAGGGGCGAATCCGCGCGGCACACCAGCTTCATGTTGTCCTCAAAGATCGGCGTGGTCAGCAGGCCGGCCTCGGTTGCGCCAATGCTGGCGATGCCGAGATCGGCCTGCCCGCTGGTGATCAGCTTGCGCACATCGGCGCTGTCGGTATCGACCAGATCAATCTCGGCACTCGGGCGGCTGGCGAGAAAACTGGCGAGCATGTCCGGGATCAACAGCGCCGCAACCGACGGCACTGAGGCAATGCGCAACCGCCCACTGGCCCCCGAGGCGTATTCCTTGATCAGATCAATGGCAGTGTCGTGGTCGCGCAGCAGCACCTTGGCCACGCCCAGCACAAAGCTGCCCAGATCGGTCAGGCTGTGCTTGCGGTCTGATTCAAACAGCGGCGCGCCGAGTTGGTCTTCGACCTGCTTCAGGGTCATCGAGATCGCCGATTGCGTGCGAAACAACCGATCCGCCGCATCGCGGATGTTGCCACATTCGGCGACGGTGGCAAACACGCGCAGGGCTTCGGTGCGGATCATCGCGAACTTCAGGTTTATTGAAACTGGATCAAAGAATAGTCGTTTGGCTGAAGCGGGTCAAATGGGGAAACTGCCCGGCGATCAGATCGGGAGCAGATGATGACGGACGGAGTGCAGACGGGCAAGCAGATGGGTTTGGAGGAGGTCGAGGCTTTGGCGCAGCGGGCCCTTGTTGCGGCGGGGGCCTCTGATGCGGCTGCGCAAGCGGTGGCGCGGTCGATCCGTCTGGCCGAACGTGACGGCATCCGCAGCCATGGTCTGCTGTACTTGCCGATCTACGCCGAGCATCTGCGCTGTGGCAAAGTGCTGGGCATGGCTGCGCCTGTGGTCACACGGCCAAAGCCGGGCAGCATCCGCGTAGATGCCGCGCACGGCTTTGCCCATACCGCGATAGATGCCGGATGGGGTGATTTCACCGCAGCGGCGCGGCAGAACGGTATCGCCGCGCTGAGCCTGCACAATTCCTATAACTGCGGCGTGTTGGGGCATCATGCCGAACGGCTGGCCGAGGATGGGCTGGTCGGGCTGTGCTTTACGCATGCTCCGGCCTCTATCGCGCCGATGGGCGGCAAATTGCCCGTGATCGGCACCAACCCGTTTGCAATTGCGGTGCCGGATGGCGCGGGTGGGGCGCTGCTGGTGATCGACCAATCGGCCAGTGTGGTGGCGAAATCCGAAATCCTGCTGCGCGCCCGCAAGGGTGAGCCGATTGAGCCAAACTGGGCTCTAGATGCCGACGGCAGGCCGACGACGGTGGCGGAAGAAGCGCTGCTGGGGTCCATGCTGCCCGCGGGTGGGCAAAAGGGGTTCGGCTTGGGGCTGATGGTGGAAATCCTGGCGGCGGCGCTGAGTGGCGCGAACCTGAGCCGCGAGGCCAGCCCGTTTTCAGGCACCGCTGGCGGCCCGCCCGGCACGGGGCAATGTTTTATTGCGTTGGACCCCGCAGGATTTTCCGGCGCTGTGTTCCAGCAAAGTCTGCACCGTCTGGCAGGATCCATCACCGACCAACCCAGCGCGCGGCTGCCGGGGGCGCGGCGCAAGGCCAACCGGGCGCAGATCGAAGCTGCAGGCGTGTTTGTCGATGCGGCGCTGCTGGCGCGCATTGAATCAATACTTCAAGTTAATTGAAATTCACTTAATTTATATTCGTTTGATTGAAGCAAAGCCGCGACCTAGCCTTCATGGCGGGCCCAGCATGGCGTGCATCTGCGGCGAATCTAATCAAAAACGGGGAGTCAGCATGAAAATCACATCCAACCTTACCGCCGCAGCCGTTGCGGGGCTTTTGGCCGTTGCGGGCACAAGTTCTGCCAAAGCCGCTGATTGCGGCACTGCAGGGCCGATCACGATTGCCGAAATGACCTGGCTGTCAGCGGGGACGCTGGCGCATGTCGCGCAAAAGATCATGTCGGCGGGCTATGGCTGCGATGCGCAGCTTATTCCGGGCGATACTGTGCCCACCGCCACATCGATGCTGAGCAAGGATCAGCCCGATGTGGCCCCCGAATTGTGGGTCTCGACTGCGCAGTCGATCTGGGATGAGATGCAGGCCAAGGGCAATGTTTACAAAGCCTCGGACATTTTTGCCTCGGGCGGTGAAGAAGGCTGGTGGGTGCCGGATTACGTTGCCGCAGAACATCCCGAGATCAAGTCGATTGAAGACCTGAAGGCCAACTGGGCGGTGTTCGCCGATGCCTCTAACCCCGAAAAGGGCCGGCTTTACGGCTGCCCTCCGGGCTGGGGCTGCGAGCCGATCACCAACAATCTGTTCAAGGCGCTGGGTCTGGAAGAGACTTGGGAGCTGTTCCCTTCGGGTTCGGGCGAGACGCTGAAAGCCTCGATTGCCAAGGCCGTTTCGCGCAAAGAGCCGTTCATCGGCTATTACTGGGGGCCGACCGACGTGATCGGCAAATATCATATGGTGCGGATGGAAACCCCGCCGTTTGATGCTGAAAACTACAAATGTCTGGTGGATATCAACTGCGCCGATCCGAAAGTCAGCGGCTGGGCCAAGGGTGAAGTTGCGGTGGCGGTGGTCACGTCGTTGAAAGAGCGCGCGCCGGATGTAGCGACATTCTTGGGCAAGATGCAGGTGCCGAACAATGACATCAGCGCTGTGCTGGCCTGGGGCGACGACAATGGTGCCACAACGGATGAAGTTGCGACCTATTTCCTGAAAAACTACGAGGCGATCTGGACCCAATGGGTGCCCGCCGATGTAGCCGACAAGGTGCGCGCGTCGCTGTAAACGCAAACTGGGGCAGCGCTTTGTGCTGCCCCCTTCCCTCCTCTGGTGATTGGAGCAAACCCCGTGGCCCAAGGCTTTCCCGAAATTTTCGATGTCCGCGCTTTGGGTCGCGCCATTGACACAGGCTTCAACCAGATCGTCGCAGACTATGGGGCGACGCTGGAGGCGATCTTTCTGCCCATCCTCAAGCTGTTGCTGGCGATGGAAAAAATCCTGCAATGGTTGCCGTGGTGGGTGGTTATTCTGGTGCTGGCGGCTTTGGCCTATGCGGCGTCGCGCCGCTGGGGGATTGCTTTGGCGGTGGCGGTGATGACCTTTGCCATCGGGCTGATCGGCGTCTGGGATGCGGCGATGGCGACGATTGCGCTGATGGTCGTGGCCACGCTGCTGGCGGTGGTTGTCGGCCTGCCGATTGGCGTTGCGATGTCGCGCTCAAAGCGGATGCAGTCCATCACCTTGCCGGTGCTGGATGTGATGCAGACCATGCCGATCTTTGTTTATCTGATCCCGTTTGTGATGCTGTTTGGCCCCGGAAAAATCCCTGCCCTGCTGGCCACGATTGTCTTTGCCATCCCGCCGGTGATCCGGTTGACCAATCTGGGTATCCGCGGCGTTGATCCCGAAATCGTCGAAGCCACCCGTGCCTTTGGTGCATCGCCCGCGCAAATCCTGCTGTCGGTGCAGATCCCCTTGGCGCTGCCAACCATTCTGGCGGGCATCAACCAGACTACGATGATGGCGCTGTCGATGGTGGTGATTGCCTCGATGATCGGTGCGGGCGGTCTGGGCTATCAGGTGTTGCAGGGCATCCAGCGGCTGCAGATCAGTTCGGGGCTGATGGCGGGCCTAGGCATCGTGCTGCTGGCGATCATCTTTGACCGTATTGCCCAATCCTATGGCAAGCGGATGCAGAAATCCTTGAAACTGGATCACTAAGCCATGACCACTCCGTTCAAAATTCGTGTCGAACAGGTGTCGAAAATCTTTGGCCCTGATCCGAAAACGGCGATGGCTGCGGTGAATGCCGGGATGGGCAAGGCCGCGTTGCTGGCGCAGAGCAATCATGTGCTGGGGCTGCACAACATCAACCTGAACATCCGCGCCGGGGAAACCTTTGTGATTATGGGGCTGTCGGGTTCGGGAAAATCCACGCTGATCCGGCATTTCAACCGCTTGATCGAGCCTACGGCGGGGCGGATTCTGGTGGATGACACCGATGTTCTAAGCCTCAATGCCGCTGATCTACGCAGTTTCCGGCGCAAGAAAATCTCGATGGTGTTTCAGCGTTTTGCCTTGCTGCCGCACAAGACCGTGCTGGAAAACGTGATTTATGGGCTGGTGATCGACGGGATGCCAAAGCCGCAAGCGCGCGCTAAAGGCGCCGAACAGGTCGCCTTGGTGGGCCTTGCCGGGTTTGAAAACCACTATCCTGGCCAGCTATCGGGCGGGATGCAGCAACGGGTGGGGCTGGCCCGCGCGCTTGCCACCGATGCCGAAATCCTGCTGATGGACGAGGCGTTTTCGGCACTCGATCCGCTGATCCGCCATGACATGCAGTTGCAACTGCGCGAGATTCAGGCGCGGCTGCACAAGACGATCGTGTTTATCACGCATGATCTGGACGAGGCTTTGCTGCTGGGCGATCACATCGCCATTCTGAAAGATGGCGTTTTGCGGCAGGTTGGCACCGGGCCGGAAATTCTGGTCGCCCCTGCGGATGATTACGTGGCGCGGTTCGTGCGCGATGTGAACCGGGCGCGGATCGTGACCTGTGGGGCGCTGGCTGTGCCGGGGCAAGCCGGTGGAGATATCGAGCTTTCCGCTGATCAGACCATCGAATCCGCCTATGCTGCATTGGCGCAAACCGATGCTCCGCTTACAGTTCGGCAGGCAAATGGCGATCTGGCGGGCGTGCTGACCCGCCAACAGGTGTTTGACGCTTTGGCCCGGGCCTGAGGCGATGCAAAAAGGAAGACCCATGACGATTGAAACGCGCAACCGTATTGCGGGCCGCTGGCAAGACGGCGCAAGCACCGTCGAGAACCGCAATCCGTCTGATCTGGGCGATGTGATCGGCCATTTTGCCCAAGCCAGTGCCGCGCAACTGGATGAGGCGATTGCAGCCGCCCGCGCGGCCCAGCCGATCTGGTGGGCGGCGGGGATTCAGAAGCGGCATGACGTGCTGATGGCGATTGGCACCGAGTTGATGGCGCGCGCGGCCGAGATCGGCACGCTTTTGGCCCGCGAGGAAGGCAAGACCTTGGCCGAGGGCAAGGGTGAGGTTTACCGCGCGGGGCAGTTCTTTACCTACTATGCCGCCGAGGCGTTGCGGGTGATCGGCGATCATGCCCAAAGCGTGCGCCCCGGCATCGAAATCGATGTGCGGCGCGAGGCGGTGGGCGTGGTGGCGATCATCAGCCCTTGGAATTTCCCGGTGGCGACACCTGCGTGGAAGATCGCGCCTGCATTGGCCTATGGCAATGCGGTGGTGTGGAAACCTGCCAACCTGACACCCGCCAGCGCCGTGGCATTGACCGAGATCATCACCCGGCAAGACATCCCGCCGGGGCTGTTCAATCTGGTGGCAGGGCCGGGGCGTGATGTGGGGCAAAAGCTGGTCGAACATCGCGGCATAGATGCGATCAGCTTCACCGGCTCGGTTCCCGTTGGGCGTGGTATCGCCGCGGCGGCGATTGCCAACATGACCAAGGTGCAGATGGAGATGGGGTCGAAAAACCCGATGCTGATCATGGACGACGCCGATCTTGATCTGGCGGTGGCCCACGCGGCAGGTGCTGCCTTTGGCGGCACCGGGCAGAAATGCACCGCAGCCTCGCGCCTGATTGTGCATGCGGGCGTCCATGACGCCTTTGTCGAAAAGCTGGTGGCGGCGGCGGCAGCGTTCAAGGTGGGGCATGCGTTGGAAGATGGCGTGCAGATCGGCCCGGTGGTCAGCGAAGCGCAACTGGCGCAGAATCTGGATTATGTCGCGGTTGGTCGCGCCGAGGGGGCTGAACTGCTGTGCGGTGGCACCAGATTGCAGCGCGCGACCGAGGGCTATTTCATGGCCCCCACCGTGTTTGCCGCCACGCGCAACGATATGCGGGTAAACCGCGAAGAAATGTTCGCGCCGATCACCTGTGTCATCAAGGTAGACAGCTATGCCGAGGCGTTGGCCGTGGCCAATGACAGCGAATTCGGCCTGACCGCAGGGATCATCACCCGCAGCCTTGCCCGCGCCAACCACTTCCGCGCCAACATGCGGGCGGGCTGTGTGATGGTCAACCTGCCCACCGCGGGCACCGATTACCATGTGCCATTTGGCGGGCGGGGTGCGTCGAGCTTTGGCCCGCGCGAGCAGGGGTCTTATGCGGCGGAATTTTATACCTCGGTCAAGACTGCCTATGTGGCGGCGGGGGTGCCGGAATGAACCTGCGCCCCGCACCCCGCATTGACGGCCTGCAATATGCCAACTGGTCCGAGAAAATCTTCCGGCAGTTGCGCAGCGGTGGGGTGGATGCGGTGCATGTCACCATCACCTATCACGAAACCTTCCGCGAAACGGTGCTGAATATCGAGACCTGGAACCGCTGGTTTGAGCGGTTTCCCGACCTGATCTTTCAGGGCCGCACGGCTGCCGATGTGCAACTGGCCCGCGCGACCGGGCGCACTGCGATCTTCTTTGGCAGCCAGAACCCCAGTTGCATCGAGGATGACATCGGCTTGGTCGAGGTGCTGCACACGCTGGGCCTGCGCTTTATGCAACTGACCTACAACAACCAATCGCTGCTGGCGACCGGCTGCTATGAGGCCGAGGATTCCGGCCTGACCCGGATGGGCCGCGCCGTGGTGGCCGAGATGAACCGGGTGGGCATGGTGGTGGACATGAGCCATTCTGCCGTACGCTCCACCCTGGAGGCGATCGCCCATTCCACCCGCCCGATTGCGATCACCCACGCCAACCCCGCCGCTTGGCACCCCGCGCTGCGCAACAAATCCGACAAGGTATTGCAGGCCTTGGCAGAAAGTGGCGGCATCTTTGGCTTTTCGCTTTACCCGCACCATTTGAAAGGCGGCTCGGCCTGTTCGGTGCAGGATTTCTGCCAGATGATCGCGCGCACTGCGGACAAGTTTGGCATCAGGGCTTTGGCGATTGGCAGCGATCTGTGTCAGGATCAGCCGGATTCCGTGGTGGAATGGATGCGCTCGGGCCGCTGGACCAAAGCCGTGGATTACGGCGAAGGCAGCGCCAGCGCCCCCGGCTTTCCGGCCATGCCGGTCTGGTTTCAAGACAACCGCCACTTTGGCGCCATTGAGGCGGGGCTGTTGGAGGTTGGCATGTCGCAGGCAGAGGTAGCGGCAATCATGGGCGGTAACTGGCTCGATTTCTTCGCGCGCAGTTTTAGCTCTGTCGCGACAAGACAGGAAAGGGCCGCTGAATGATCCCGCATCCGCATGCCACCACGCCTGATCTTTCCGCCTACATGCGCCCGCCCGCCCAAGTGATGCGGCTGGCGCGGATGGGCAGTGCGCACCCGACGCGGTTGTCGTTTCTGCGCGCGGTGCTGCGACGGATGGTTGCCGAGGGCTGGCGGTTTGACCGCCCGGTCTGGGACATGGATGCCAAAGGCGTGGGCCGTGCCGTCTACCGCGCCATCGGCCCGGACCGCACCTATAGTCTGGTGGCTTTTGGCCATGATCTGCCTGATCACATGCGATCAGATCGGGTGATTGCAACCGCGTGGGATGCGACCTTTGCGCTGTTTGATGGCACCCCCGATGCCGCTGACCTTGATCGGCTTGCCGCCAACGTGCCGCTGCAAGAGGCGGGCCGGGTTTCATCGCGAGAGCTGTCGCTGAGCCGCGCCAACCGTTCGGTGCGGCTGTTTCAGCATGTGGTGGACCGTCTTGCGCAAGGCCAGCAACCCGACGCCGCCGAGATTGATGCCGTGGGCTATCTGATGCGCACAACAGCCGTCTATGGCTCGGGCAAGTTCGGTGCCGCCGACCGCACCCTGATCGCAGATCGCCCGGAACTGAGCGGGCCGTTTCGGGCCGAGATGCTGTCGGTCTGGCTGACCCGTGCCTTTACCGTTGATCTGGTGGAGCATATCGCTGCCATCAAAGGTGGCGATCAGGCGGTGCGGCTCGATCGCAACTTGCGCAAACGCTTTGGCGTTGGCAATTCGACCGGGCTGGGCATGGCACCGTTTCTGGTGCGCCATCCGGTGCTGTTGAACAACTGGATGCAAGCGCGAGAGCACGCACTGGCACGGGTGCGCGCCCAAGCCTCTGCCACATCACAAGCCATCGCCGGGCTGCAGGGCGCGCTGACACAGGCGCACCAAAACGCCGCCACCTGGCATTCTGACCATCCGATCCAGCAAGCCAAACTGGCCGATCTGCGCCAAGATCTGTCGCACATCGCGGCCGCGTTGCAGCATTTCCCCACCGGCGCGCAGCCTTGGAACCAGCTTTGGCTTTGGGGCGAAACCGCCCTGTCGCTCGAGGGGCAAGAGGCGCTGCTGGCGATGATGCTGGAACCGCATGGCGCTCTGATCGACGATCTTGCCGAAACGATGAGCGCGGATGAAGCCGCGCGCTTTACCCTTGACGGCAGCATTTCGGTGGATGCGTTCCGCGCGGCGTTCACGCAGTACTATGCCTGGGCGCTGGCCACGGACGACACAGCCCCCCGCGACATCACCCGGTTCTGGTATGTCTCGGAAGAAAAGCTGGAACCCCGCATCGGCGCGCGGTTCGACGAGCCGGGGGCTGCGTTGGAACAGCCTTTGGGCATCGCGCAAATGGCCGTCGCCATGGCCCAAGACCTTGGGCGCTGGCCCGGTGCGCTGCCGCTGGCGACCTTCCTGTTGGCACATCCCGAGCATCGCTTGATGGCGCGCCGGGTGCAGCAGGCCACCCCCTGCCCCTACGCCGAAATTCAAGACAATCTGCTGGCCGCCGATATGCTGCCGATTGATCTTTTGCGCTGCAAATTGGCGTTTTTCGGTGCCAGCCATTTTGATCCACGATCAGACAAATGGGTGCGGATCAGCCTGTATAAGGGCGAAGTCTTTCCCGATGATCTGACCCCCGCAAGCGATAACGAGCAATGACCCGCCAGATGATGTGCACGCAGGATAGCGGTGACGCGAAAGCCGTGATCCTGTCGCAGAACGAAACCGAAAGCCTGTGCATGAAGGCCGCGCGCGGGGCAGGCTTTAGTTGGGGGCTGGCCGAGGAAGCCGGTGTTGCGGCGGGCTGGCTGGCCGCGCGCGGGCTGGACGCCACCCCGAACCTGTTGGCGTATCTAACCCAAAGGTCGCAAGCAGAGGATTGGGGCAGGCCCGTGCCGCAACCCGGCCATTGGCGCAGCGCGGGGCAAATGCCGCTTTGCCCGATCACTTTGGGCGCGGCGCTGACAGATAGCGCGCGGCTGGCCGATGGCCCGTTCAGCCGTGATACCCGGCTTGATCCTGTCGCCGCGCCGATCTTGCTGCTGCCGTTTCTGGCCCGCGCCGCACAAATCTGCGGCAAGTCCCTGGCGGCGGTCTGGCCAGAGGGGCGGTTGCAGATCGCCCCAGACGGCAGCTTTGATCGCCAAGCTGCGCATGAATGGCGCGGGCACACCCAACTTGCGGTGACGATCAGCACTGCCATCGCATTGGATGTGCCGCAGCCGCAGCCATGCGGATTGCCGATGGTTTCCCAGAGCGTGCTGGATGGCCTTAACGCCTTCGCGCTGAAAACAACGGTGCCGGCCACGGACGAATCCCGCCGGGGTGCGGGAAGCGCCACGACGGACAATGACTAGGGCCAAGGGGCGAAAAGTGGCGCAAGCCTTGGCCGCTAGCTTTGCCCCGCCACATGCCGCGCGGCGGCTTGCGATGCGGTCGCGCTGGCCTCGGCGATGTTGGCACCCCGGCACAGTGATGCGGCCAGAGCGCCGATAAAGGCATCGCCCGCGCCGTGGCTGCTGACCATTGACACCTTTTCGGCAGCGATCTGAAGGCAGGTATCTTCGGGCGTCCAAACCGCAAGGCCCTTTGATCCGGCGGTGACGATCACACAGTCAAACCGCGCGGCGAGTTGCTGGGCGGCCTCGCAGGCGCTGGCAAGGCAGCAGACCTCGGCCGCGCCCATCATCTCGGCCTCAACCGCATTCACCACCAGAATGTCGATCAGCGCGGCAAAGCTGCGCGACAAAGGGCGGAAGGGGGCGGCGTTCAGGACTGTGCGGATGCCGCGACGGCGGGCCTCGGTTGCGGCGGCAAGGTTGACGGCCTCGGGCACTTCGTTCTGCAAGATCAGCAAGTTGACTCCCGCCCACAGCGCATCATCTGCGGCCCAAGCCGGATCAATCAGCGCGTTCGCCCCGGAAACGATGGTCGCCGCATAGTCCCCCGCGCTGTCTTGCAGCGCCACGCTCATGCCCGAGCCTGCGCCTTCAACTAAGCGCACAGCGCGGGCATCGACGCCGCCTGCGATCAGGCCTGCGGTCAGAAAGCGGCCAAAATCATCATTCCCCACAGCCCCCAGAAACCGCGCGCTCGCACCTTGCCGGGCGCAAGACACTGCCTGATTGCCACCCTTGCCGCCGAATTTCGGATACCAGCGGTGGCCTACGGCAGTCTCATCCCGGCGCGGCAAATGATCGGCCTCGACCATGATGTCATAATGCAGACTGCCGACGACAAGAACGATTCCAGTGGTCATATGCGGTATCCCTACAGCTTTCGTTTCGCCTGCACCGCGCGCATGGTGCGGGACAGATTGGCATCTGCGGCGGCGCGGTCGCGTTGCGCCACGGCGACGAAAAGCGCATCCAGCAGGTTCAGTTGCGCAATCCGCGCGGTGGCGTTTTCGCCCAGGAGCGGGTTGTTCTGCGCCGTAGAACACAGCACCACATCCACCATCCGCGCCAGCGGGCTGTCGGCATAGTTGGTCACGGCAATGGTCCAGGCGCCATTGCTGCGCGCCAGTTCCACCGCGTCGATCACCGCCGAGGTGGTGCCGGAATGCGAAAACGCCAGTGCCACATCGCCTTGCCCCAGCAAGGACGCCGACATTGCCATCATATGCGCATCATCGAACACCTGCGTGCGGATGCCGATGCGCAGAAACTTGTGGCTGACATCACGGGCGATCTGGGCCGAGCCGCCAAGGCCGTAAAAGTCGCGCACACGCGCGCGGTGCAGGAAATCGGCGGCGCGCTCAAACGCGGCAAGGTCCAGAATGGCAAAGGTTTCTTCCAGCGCCTGCATTGCGGTGCGAAACACCTTCTGCACGATCTCGCCTGCGGTATCCGCAGGCCCGATTTCCGAATGCAACGCCGCGGTGTCGGAACTGTAATAGGCGATCAACCCCTGCCGGAAATCGCGAAAACCCGCAAAACCCAGCTTTTTCGCGACCTTGACCACCATCGCCTCGGACACGCCCGAACCCTGCGCCACATCGCGCAGTGGCGTGGCGGCGTCGATATCCTTACGCGCCAAAATATCGGCGGCGACCTTACCCTCCAACGGAGTCAGGCTGGGCAAGCGCATCCGTATCTGCGCCCCAACCGCGCGTGCATCTGCCATATTGCCGCCACCCTCAACACGCATCTGTATGATTCCGTAAAGTCAAACCGCCAGCGCGCCCTTGGCCGCCGCCAACCGTGCGATGTTCTGCGCCACAACCGGATCTTGCTGCGCCTGCGCTTCTGCCAAAGCGTTATCGCCCGCCATCGCCGTAACCCCTGCAAGCAATCGGCGGACGGTGCGGATATTGGCAGCACATTCCGCCACCGGATCAAGGCCCGAGGCATCGGGGAAGGTGTCAAAATAGATCGCACCCTCAAAGCCCGCGCGATGCACTTCGCGCAGCAGTTCCAGCGTGGCAAATTCATGCACCGAGGCCACCATCAGCCCATCATCGCGCTTGGCGTAACCATCGTTCAGATGCAGGCCCAGCAGCTTTGATTTGCGCGCAATCAGCGCGGCGGCAAAGGCGGGCTGTTCATCGGCGTAAAGCGAATGCGCAAAGTCGATCGTCACGCCAAGGTTGCTTGCGCCCACTTCGGCAATCGCCAGCAGCGTCGTGGCGGCATCGTTCAGGATGCTGTAAGCCCTTGGTTCATTGGGCTTATATTCAATCGAGATCATACAGTCAGGATCATGCGCGCAGACCTCGGCGATGCCGTCAATCTCGGCCTGCCAGAGTGCTGCATAGTCGCACTGAAAGGCGTAATCATAGCCATCCTGCCCCAACCACAGCGTCATCATCGGCGCGCCCATCGCACGGGCTGCGTCGATGCCGCGCTTGGTCAGATCAATCGCTTCGCGCCGGATCGCCGGATCGGGATGGGTGAAGGCCCCCAGCTTGAAACCGGGGTTAGTGTAGTAGCGCATCGCCAGACCCGAGACATTCAGCCCGCAATCGCGCACCATCCGCCCGACCGCAACCGGATCTTCGCCGACATGATCGGGATAGTTCAGGTCCAGCTCGGTCAGGCCCTCCACCGTGGCGGCGCGCCGGATCATCTGCTCCAGCGTCGGCTTGCCCGCCTGCCCCGGCCAATAGCTGCCCGCGCCAGAGGCGAAGGAATTGATCCGGGTGGCGAAACGGCTTCCAAGCATGGTGATCTCCTATTTACTTCACAATAACGAACAAACTTGTAAAGTAAAGGAGTCGTTATGCGCGCATAGCACAGCAGATTACACCGCGCGCGCGTGCAGGGCCAAAGTCCAACGCAACCGCCGCGCCGAGCGATGGCCTGCATAACAAGTATTTAGGGGAATAGGGTGAGAGGCTGACAACGACCCAAGCGGGGCTCGTTACGGCTGCTTCCTTCCGGACCTGACCGGGTTGGCGAGGCGCTTACCCGCGCCAACCTCTCAAGGCTGCATATAGGGCTGCGCCGCAGGATTCGCAAGGCTTCGCGCAAAGCTGATACCAAAGGATCAGGCCTTGCTGCCCGCCAGCCCTTTCAGAAAGCCGATGGCCGATTTCAGCGCGCCATCCAGCCAGACCCGCCCCGCATCCACCGCCGCGACATAGGCCTGCAACACGCCTGCCGCTGCCGGGAATTGCTGCTGCAATTTGGGGGCCATCACATAGGCCGCCAGCAGGGCCACCGCCACCACCAGCATCAGCACAAAGCCCGAGCGGAAGCCGGATTTCCGCGCCCCGGTGTCATCCATGCTTTCCGCGATCGCCGCAGATGGACCGCTGCGCTTTTCGCTGCTGGCGCGCAGGGTCGAGTTGATTTCTTCGATCTCGGGCAACATCTCGCGCCGGGTCTGTGGCTTGGCCACCACCTCGGGCTCGCCCTTCAGCCGTGCCAGCCGCCGCGCGACCGCACCCACACCGGCAGCCGGTTGTTCCAGCCCCAGTTCGGGCTGTGTCTCCACCACCGGGGCTTCGATCTTGCGGGCCTCAACCTCGCGCGCGGCTTCCTCGCGCAACACTGCCAGCACACTTTCGTCAATACTGCGCAAAGCAGGTTCCGGGGCGGGTTCCAACTCGGGATGCGGCGGTGGATCACTCTCATCCGCGTCGTCAGCCATGTCGTGCGGTGCGGGGTCTGCGACGACAGATGCGGGCACCGCGGCAACCGCAGCTATGGGCGGCGGCGCGTCAAACAACGCTTCTTCGGCGGCCAGTTCAGCCTCGACATCCGGCGAAAGCTGAAACCACGCATGCCCGCAGTTCGAGCATTGCACATCACGCCCCCCATCGGGGATTGCCGCCGCATCAACCTCGTATTCCGCATCGCAATTCGGGCAAACAAGACGCATTTTTGGGGTCCGGGGTCATTTCACTGTGGAGCGCAGGGAACTTGTAGCAACGAAGCAACCATTCTGGAAGCCTTTGTGGCAAATCTTGGGCCGAACCGATTGAATCCGTTGCCACCTTGGGCAATGGTGCAACGCAATATGCCCCAGACAGGATGAAACCCGGTGATTGCCTTCGACAATGTGGCCTACAGCTACGGCGGGGGCGAATTGCTGTCCGAGATCACGTTGCGCTTGGCACCCGGCTCGTTCCACTTTCTGACCGGGCCGTCGGGAGCGGGAAAATCCACCTTTCTGAAGCTGTGCTATGGCGAGTTGATGCCCAGCGCCGGCCGCATCACGTTGTTTGACCGCGAGGTGCGGTCGCTCACGCGCGATGACATCGCGCTGACCCGCCGCCGGATTGGCATGGTGCAGCAGGATTGCCAATTTCTCGATCATCTGCCGCTGGCGGCAAATGTGGCGCTGCCGCTGACGGTGGCGGGCAAAGCATCGGTCCCGCAGGATCTGAGTGATCTGCTCAGTTGGGTGGGGCTTGGCCAGTTGGCCGATGCGCTACCGCCTTCGCTGTCAGGGGGCGAGCGGCAACGCGCCGCCCTTGCCCGTGCCATCATCATCGGCCCCGATGTGGTGCTGGCGGATGAACCCACCGGCAATCTGGATTGGGAGATGTCGCTGCGGCTGCTGACGCTGCTGGTCGAGTTGAACCGCATGGGTAAGACCGTGCTGATCGCCACCCATGATCTGAACCTGATCCGGCAAGCGAAATCGTTGGTGGCAGCAAGGGTGCTGCGGATTTCCAAACGCCGGGTGCAACTCGCCGGGGCCGATCTATGAACCTGCTGGCGCTGGTAAAACCCGACCGCAAGGCAGACAGGCAGGCCGACCGCGTCGTTCCACCATCCGGTCACACCGCATGGCTGACTTCATTCACCGCAGGCGCGATGGCATTTCTGGCGGTGTTCGCGCTGGCGCTGTCGCTGGCTGCAGGGCGGTTGGCGGATCGCTGGTCAGACGCGCTGGAGCGCACGGCGACGGTGCGGCTGTCTGCCCCCGAAGACCAGATGGATCTGCAAACCAAGGCTGTGCTGGCGATCCTGTCCACCACCCCCGGCATCGCCTCGGCCCGCGCGATGACCGATGCCGAACAGCGCGCCCTGCTGGAGCCGTGGTTTGGCCCCGATCTGCCGGTGGATGCGCTGCCGCTGCCCCGGCTGGTCGAGATCACCGAAAGCGGCGCGGGCTATGATGGCGAAGGCTTGCGGCAACGGCTGGCGGCAGAGGCCCCTGGTGCTGTGCTGGATGATCACACCCGCTGGCGCAGGCCGCTGGCGGTGGCGGCGGGGCGGCTGCGGCTGCTGGGCCTTTTGTCGATCGGGCTGATCGGCACGGCGACGGCGGCGATGATCACGCTGGCGGCCTCTGCCGCGCTGGCCGCCAATGCGCAAGTGGTGCGGGTGCTGCGGCAAGTCGGCGCGCGCGATGCCTATATCGCCCGCGCCTTCGTGCGCCGCTTTACCCTGCGCGCGATCTCAGGCGCGGCGGTTGGCACGGTGCTGGGCATGATCGGCGTGGCGCTGCTGCCTTCCACCGATACCGCAGGCGGATTTCTGACCGGGCTTGGCTTTCAGGGTTGGGCGTGGTTTTACCCGCTGGCGCTGCCGCCGCTTGTCGCCGTTGTTGCCTTTGCAGCCACCCGCGCCGCCGCGTTCCGCAAACTTCGGGAGCTGACCTGATGCCGAAACCGATCCAATGGCTGCTGTCGCTGGTGTTTATCGTGCAGATGTATCTCGCGATGCTTGTGCTGGGCATCGTCTATCTACCCTATGCTCTGCTGCACCGTGACGGCGCGGTCGCCGCCTGCCATGCGTTCTGCACTTGGGTGCGCTTCAGCCTGCGTGCGATATGTGGCCTGCGCACCGAAGTGCGGGGGGCGGTGCCTCAGGGTGAGGTGTTGATCGCGCCGAAACACCAAAGCTTTCTTGACATCATCCTGATCTATGGCGCCCTGCCCCGCGCCAAGTTCATCATGAAGGCCGAATTGCGCTTTGCCCCGATCCTTGGCTGGTATGCGCTGCGCATCGGCTGCGTTCCGGTCAATCGCGGCAAGCGCGGCGCTGCGATCACCAAGATGATGGCGGATGTGAAATCGGGCCTCGCCCGCCCCGGTCAGTTGATCATCTACCCGCAAGGCACCCGCGTCGCCCCCGGCGAGGTGCTGCCCTACAAGATCGGCACCGCAGCGCTTTACAGTCAGTTGGGCCAACCCTGCGTGCCGGTCGGCACCAATGTCGGCCTGTTCTGGCCCAAACGCGGCATCCTGCGCCATCGCGGGCTGGCGGTGGTCGATTTCCTGCCCGCCATCCCGCCGGGCCTGGGCAATGCCGAATTCATGGCGCTGCTGGAGGCACGGGTTGAATCCTCGTCTGACGCGCTGATGGCAGAAGCGGGCTATAAATGAGCACCTCTGCCGCCACCATCGACCATCTGCTTGACACCATCCCACTGCGACTGACGGTCAAGAAGATGTTTGGCGAATATGCGCTCTATCTTGATGGCATCGTCGTGGCCTTTGTCTGCGACGACACTTTGTTCATCAAACCCACCCCCGGTGCCAATGCGATCCTGCCCGATGCCGAGCGTGGCCCCGCCTACCCCGGCAGCAAGGATTACATCATCGGCTCCGAAGCCCTCGACGACCCAGATCTTTGCGCCCGTGCCCTGCGTGCCGTCGCCGCCGACGCGCCTCCGCCCAAACCAAAGAAACCGAAAGCCGCCAAAAAACCCACCTAAGGTCATCCTCTCTGCCCAAATATCCCCGCCGGAGGCTTCCATACCCGGCCCCATATCCAAAGGCCTGCCATGTCTGCCCCCACCTGGATCAACACCCTCGACGATCTGCACACCCATTACGGCACCCCCGGCAAACCCGCGCTGGCGAAAGTCACCGCACATCTGACCCCCGCCTATGCTGCCTTCATAGCCGCCTCGCGGTTCTGCATCCTGTCCACAGTCGGACCCGAGGGCACAGATGGCTCCCCGCGTGGCGATGAGGGGCCGGTGGTGGTGCCACTCGATGCCGAAACCCTGCTGATGCCCGACTGGAAGGGCAATGAGCGTATCGACAGCCTGCGCAACATCATCCGTGATGGCCGCGTCAGCCTGATCTTTCTGGTCGCAGGCTCGACCACCGCCGTCCGCGTCAACGGCCATGCGAAACTCACCGCCGACGCCGATCTGCGCGCGCGGTTTGATCGGGGCGGTGTGCAACCGCGCAGCGTCATCGTGATCCGCGTGGCTGAGGTCTATTCGCAATGCGCCCGAGCGCTGCAACGCTCGGCCCTTTGGACAACGCCGCATGCCGAAAACCTGCCTACACCGGGGCAGATGCTACAAGACGCCACTGCAGGCGCGATCAACGGTGCCGAATACGACGCCGAACGCGCAACCCGCGCGCATCTGGGTTGGTGGTGATCCCTCAGCATCCCTGATCCATCACGGGCCGATCTGCCACGGCCCGGAACGCATTCGCGAACTTGTTTGCAGCAGGCCACTTCTGTGCTAGCCTGTCTTTATTGATTTTTTTCATCGCATATTTTCAAAAGGTATAGATCTCATGGTGACTTTCACCTTGAACACCGACAGCACACGCGGGCTTTTTGTCGGCAATGCAGATCCCAACATCGTCGATTGGCTGATCATCACCGGCAGCGCCTACACCGCCCCCGCCGGGCAATTTGCCCTGACGATTTCGTTGGAGGATTTCAGCCCCGGCGCCGCGCCGAACCACTCGATTGTGACGCTCAGCGCATGGTCGGGCAACCTGAAATCCACCTTGTTCAGCATCAACTACACCGGCTACATCGATAACGTCATCGGCAGCGCGGGCGGTGATCAGATCATCGGCCATGGTGGCGGCGCGGTTGGCAACTACATTCAGGGCGATGATATTTTCGATGCAGGCGGCAACGACTGGATCGACGGCAAAGGCGGCAACGACACGCTGCTTGGCACGGGTGGCTCGGATACAATTTACGGCGGCGATGGCAATGATGTGCTTTTCGGCGATTGGGATCTGACAGCACAAGATCAAGGCAACTTCGCCACCGGGTCCGATCAGGTGTATGGCGGCTCTGGCGATGATACATTGAACGTCGATCAAGGGGCCGACACGCTGGACGGTGGCATCGGCTATGATTTTCTGAACTACTCCGGTTTTTTCGACGATTTTGGCAACACCAGCTACCGCGTCACCGTAAACCTGACCACCGGCGTCGGCACGGTATATGGCACTGACACTTTTGATCTGACGACCTCAGTCTATGGCACGCAAACGGTTTCGGGGTTCGAGCATGTGATGCTGACCGCGGGAGACGACGTGATCTATGCGCAGGCACCGGCCTCGGTGCTGTTCCCGCCGACGATGTGGATTGAGGGGCTGGCCGGCAACGACAAACTTTATGGCGGCAATGCGCAGGATCTGATTTATGGCGGCACCGGCAATGACACGCTGCGCAGCGGCAGCGGCACGGTCAGCAACGGCCTGACCGATTTTCTCTATGGCGGCGTGGGCAATGACACCTATGTGCTGGATGGCGAGGCAATCCCGCTGGAACATACGGATGAAGGCATTGATCTTGTGCAGATCAACTACCTGACCACCTACACGCTTTTGCAGGATTTCGAAAACCTCTCCTTGCTGACGGCTGCGGGGGCTTCAGGTGGCACGGGCAATGCGCTGGCAAACACCATTCTCGGCAATGGCTTTGACAATCGGCTGTTGGGGGCGGCGGGCAATGACACGGTGTCGGGCGGTGCGGGCAACGACTTTGTGGATGGTGGTCTCGGAAATGATCGGGTTAGCGGCGGCAGCGGCATTGACAGGGTTTACGGTAGTGCGGGCAACGATTTTCTGACCGGCGATGTGGGCAATGATATCCTCTATGGCGGCGCGGGGCTGGATACGCTTCAGGGCGGCAATGACGCCGATCTGTTGCAGGGCGGGCTGGGCAGCGATCTGCTGTATGGCGGGGCCGGGGCGGATCGCTTCATCTTCGCCAGCGCCGCCGAGGCCGGGTTGGGCGCGCAGCGCGACCGCATCATCGGCTTTGTCAGCCATGAAGATCGCCTGAACCTGCGGGCTATCGCGGCAGGACAATCCTTTATCGCCAGCGATCCGTTTGAAGGTCATGCCGGTCAGGTGCGTTATGATGCGGCGACCGGGCTTTTGCAGGGCGATGTCAACGGCGACGGACGCGCCGATTACGAAATCAGCCTTGGCGTGGGCACTGTTTTGGCCGCGGGCGACCTGTTCCTGTAGCGCAACATGGAAAAAGGGTTAAGGCGACGTGAACGCGCAACCTTAACCCTTTGATTTAGCGTCAGTTCGCAATGGTCCCGAGCCGGGACCTCAGCTTATGCAGCCAGACCCTTGCTGCCCATATCGAGGAATTTCTGCCGACGATCCTTGATCAAAGCCTCGGGCTTCTTGCCGGACAATTCCTTCAGCATGGTCTCGATGGCCTTGCCGACCGCCTCGATGGTCTCTTTCCGCCCGCGCTGCGCCCCACCCAAG
Organism: Cypionkella sinensis; assembly: GCF_042646385.1. NCBI lineage: Bacteria > Pseudomonadati > Pseudomonadota > Alphaproteobacteria > Rhodobacterales > Paracoccaceae > Cypionkella > Cypionkella sinensis. Next base: position 1,999,806 of record NZ_JBHRTO010000001.1, read on the forward strand.
GGTTCTTTCACGATGCGGTCGATCACGCCCAGTTTCTGCAAATCCTGCGCTGTCAGCCGCAAAGCCTCGGCGGCCTCACGCATCTTTTCGGCGTCTTTCCACAGGATCGAAGCACAACCCTCCGGGCTGATCACCGAATAGACCGAATGTTCCAGCATCGCGATCCGGTTCGCCGTGGCAAAAGCCACCGCCCCACCAGAGCCACCTTCACCGATCACCACCGAGATCAGCGGCACGCCAATCTCCAGACATTTTGCGGTGGACCGCGCAATGGCCTCGGCCTGCCCGCGCTCTTCGGCGCCCTTGCCCGGATAGGCACCGGGGGTGTCGATCAGCGTGATCACCGGCAAGCGGAAGCGATGCGCCATATCCATCAGGCGGACCGCTTTGCGATAGCCTTCCGGGCGGGCCATGCCGAAATTCCGCTCGATACGGGATTTGGTGTCGTTGCCCTTCTCATGCCCGATCACCATCACCGGCTGATCGTTGAAGCGGGCAAGGCCGCCCATCACCGCATGATCGTCAGAAAACCCGCGATCCCCAGCCAAGGGGGTGTATTCCGAGAACAGCGCCTCGATATAATCCTTGGAATGTGGCCGTTCGGGGTGGCGGGCGACCTGACATTTCCGCCACGGCGTCAGATCCTTGTAGAGATCCTTCAGCAACTGATCCGCCTTGCGGTCCAACTGCTCGGCCTCTTTGGTGACATCCATCCCGGTGTTGCTGCGCGCCATCGCGCGCAATTCTTCGGCCTTGCCTTCGATTTCTGCCAAGGGCTTCTCGAATTCGAGGTAGTTCATCGCGCACTCCATGCCGGGCAAGGCCCTCTATATGGCCGTGTAGCAGAGAAAATGCAACCAAGCTGGCGGGCTTCGGCCACAGGCTGCACATCCGCAAGATTTGCAATACGCTGGCATGGCATCAGGGCTGGGTGATGCAAGGGCGGATACGATGACGCAGACCTATGAAGCCAGAATGATCCGGGTGTTGGATTACATCCACGACAACCCCGCAGGCGATCTGTCGCTGGATACTTTGGCCGATGTGGCAGCGCTGTCGCGGTTTCACTTTCACCGGGTGTTTCATGCCCTGATGGGGGAGACAGCGGCGATGGCAGTGCGGCGGATGCGGATGTATCGCGCCTCGGTCGCCTTGGTGCAGACCAAGGCCCCTTTGGCCAAGATCGCCCGCGCCGTGGGTTACCCCAACCTTGCATCCTTCACCCGCAGCTTTGCCGAGATTTATGGCACACCCCCGGCAAGCTTTCGCGCCAAGGGCGAGCTGCGTCCCCTGCCACCGCTGTTCAGAACAGGAGAAGCTTTGATGTATGATGTGGAAATCCGCCATGACCCCGCCCGCAGGCTGGCCGCAATGCCGCACAAGGGTGCCTATACCGAGATCGGTCGCGCGTTTGAGAAGGGCGGCGCGGTGTTGGCCGCGCGCAAATTGATGGCTGCCTGTGGCGGCATGGTCGGGGTGTATTACGATGATCCCTCGGCGGTGAGCCCAAACGACTTGCGCAGCCATGCCGGGTTTGAAATCGGCGCGGGCGCGATTGAGGCGCCGATGGAGGAAGTCAACCTGCCAGCCGGTCGTCATGCCGTGCTGCGGTTCAAAGGGCCGTATTCCGGCCTGAGCGCCGCCTACACCCAGCTTTACTGTGACTGGCTGCCCGCATCCGGCGAAACGCCTGCCAATAGCCCGGTGTTCGAGGTTTATCTGAACACGCCAATGGACGTGCCCCCCGAGGAGTTGCTGACAGAAATCTGCCTGCCGCTGGCTTGATCAACCCATAGCGGCCCGATTGCGCAGGGCCCCAAAAACAGCACAGCCCCGTGGCTGACCACGGGGCGTGCATCCTCCCGCTGTTGCGACATTGGGCCTCCTCTCCCACTGCCGCACGGGTATTTCAGGGCATACTGTCGCATGCCGCAGCGTCACATTGGCGTCACATATCCAGCGAGTCAACACTATCTTTAGCGCGCTGAAACATTAGGCGGCAGCGATCATTTCTGCTTGTTTCACGATCACTTCGGCTTGTTTGATCGAGGCAATGTCCACCAGACGGCCCTTGTAAACCGTGGCCCCCTCACCGCGCGCCTTGGCGGCTGCCATGGCAGCCAGAATCTCACGCGCCTCCGTGACTGCCGTTTCAGACGGTGTGAAAACCTCGTTCGACAAGGCCACCTGTTTCGGATGGATCGCCCACTTGCCAACCATCCCCAATGTGGCCGAGCGCAGCGCCTGCGCGCGGAAGCCGTCGTCATCCGAGAAATCGCCGAACGGGCCATCGACGGGCAGAATACCATGCGTGCGGCAGGCGGCGACGATGGATGCCTGCGCCCAATGCCATGGGTCGGACCAGTGCTTCACACCTTCGCGCAGCATGTAGTAATTTTCCTGCGTGCCACCGATGCCGGTGGTCTGCATCCCCATGCTGGCGGCGAAATCGGCAGCGCCAAGGCTCATCGCCTGCAAACGCGGGCTGGAGGCGGCGATTTCTTCGACATGGGCGATGCCCGCGGCGGATTCGATGATCACCTCGAACGCAATTGGCTTTACGCGGCCCTTTGCGCGCTCAATGGCTGTCACCAGCGCATCCACCGCATAGACATCTGCGGCACAGCCCACCTTGGGGATCATGATCTGGTCCAGACGCGGGCCGCATTGTTCCAACAGGTCCACCACATCGCGATACCAGAACGGGGTGTCGAGGCCGTTGATTCGCACCGACAGGGTTTTCTTGCCCCAGTCGAGCGTGTTCACGGCTTCAATGATATTGGCGCGGGCTTGGTCTTTGTCGGTGGGGGCGACGGAATCTTCCAGATCAAGGTTGATCACATCCGCAGCCGAAGCCGCCATCTTCGCAAACAGCGGGGGCCGCGATCCGGGGCCGAACAACTGGCAACGATTAGGGCGCGCAGGGGGGCTGGGTTGCAAACGGAAGGACATTTCGGCCTCGCAAGGATATTTCCATATAAGTCACACGTTTGGTATATTGTTGCGCCACCAGTCGCAAGGTGAATTTGCAGGCGCAGCATTTTCGCTGCGGCGGCGCAGAGCATTGCCGCGCCAACATTCGAATTTTCTGCGAAAAGTTCAGGTCAATACCGCAACTGGCCGATATATTCATCGCGAGATAGATAATATACAGAACAATATTCCAACTACCGCCATTTTCCCGCGCAATCCTTGCAAAGTTGCGCCGCGATCTTGACCTTCACCGGCTTCTGCCGGAAGGCTGCGCGCGGAATAAGGGGAATGACATGACCAGAACCGTTTACCTGAATGGCGACTATCTGCCGGAAACCGAAGCGAAAATCTCGATCTTTGACCGGGGTTTCCTGATGGCGGATGGCGTCTACGAGGTGACATCGGTGCTGGATGGCAAGCTGATCGACTTTGGTGGCCATTGTGTGCGTCTGGCGCGCAGCCTGTCGGAGCTGGAGATGCAGAACCCGCACTCGGATGCCGAATGGCTGGCGATCCATCGCGAATTGGTGGCAAAGAACGCCATCACGGACGGCATGGTCTATCTGCAAGTGACGCGCGGCAACCCCGGCGACCGCGATTTCGCCTATCCGTCCGAGGATGTGACGCCGACGGTGGTTCTGTTTACGCAGAACAAGCCGGGACTTGCCGACAATCCGGTGGCGAAGGTCGGCTTCAAGGTGATCTCGATCCCCGATATTCGCTGGGGACGGCGCGACATCAAGACGGTGCAGCTTCTCTATCCGTCGATGGGGAAGATGGCGGCGAAAAAGGCCGGGGTGGATGACAGCTGGTTTGTCGAAGAAGGCGTGGTGACAGAGGGCACCTCGAACAACGCCTATATCGTCAAGGGCAACAAGATCATCACGCGCGCGCTGTCGTCGGACATTCTGCACGGCATCACCCGCGCAGCCGTTCTGCGGTTCGCGGTAGAAGCCCAGATGGAGGTCGAAGAACGCGCCTTCTCGATTGCCGAGGCGCAAGCGGCGGATGAGGCCTTCATCACCTCGGCCAGCGCTTTTGTGATGCCGGTGGTCGAGATCGACGGCGCAAGCGTTGGGACGGGCAAGCCGGGCCACATCGTAGCCCGGCTGCGCGAGATTTATCTGGACGAGATGCGCAAGGCGGCGGTTTAGCGTTTGCGGCGCGTTGCCTTCAAATGAAGGCAACGCGCTTTAATCGGCTACTCTGACAATATTGTCAGCACCAAGCTGGTCTTGCGCGACATTCATCAGTCGCGCAACAATATCCGCGCCAACATAAACCAATGTGTTGTCACCCGTTGTATCCGCCTCAAAGCGAATAGTTTCTTGCGACGCACTGTCGATATGCACCTGCAATACGTCATCGGCAGGGGTGAAGTCAGTGATGGTTGGCGCGCCAAAGCCGTCGATCACCTCAAACGTATCCGCGCCCGCATCTCCGGTCAGGCTATCATCCGCGTCCCCGGACAATGTATCTGCGCCGTCGCCACCGAAGAGTTGTGATTGGCTTTCACCGTTGGGATTTATCGCGGAAAGCTCATCGTCGCCGGTTCCCCCGAACAAAACGTCATTGCCGACATCATCGCTGAGAGTATCGTTGCCCGCGCCGCCTGCAAGCGTGTCATCGCCATCGCCACCCAACAGGCTGTCATTGCCATCACCGCCCAGCAGACTGTCATAACCCTGGCAGCCATCCAGCGAGTCGTCGCCCGCACCACCGTCTAGGCTGTCGCGGCCATAGCCGCCGAACAGATGATCGCTGCCTGCGCCTGCTGTCAGAGCATCGCGACCGGTTTCGCCATAAAGCCAGTTATCGCCATCCTCGTCGATTATCACATCGTTGCCACCGTCGCCATGGATCGTGTCATCGCCAGATGACAAAGGCGGCGTTTGCACCGCAAGATTGCCAGAGAAATCGTCGCCATCGCCCAGATGGATCAGGTCATTGCCGCCGCCGCCGGTCAACTGATCATTGCCAGCGCCACCGTCCAACGTATCATCCCCGCCGCCGCCAGTGCCGCGATCATCGCCTTCGCCGTAGTTGACCACATCATTATCGCCAAAGCCGTTGATGAAATCATTGCCGCCTTGGCCATTTATCGTGTCGGCACCATCAGTGCCAAATAGCGAGTCATCACCCTGCGTGCCGTTAATTTCATGCTGCGGTTCGGGATCGTCGGTTTTGTCTTCGTGATCAGAACCACTGAAAGCAAAACCCAACAACGGCAAAGCAAGCAACAGCAGAAATTCCATCCGGGCACCCATCAAATTCACTCTGAACCAGACTAAGAAACTGGAGGCCTATCCGCGTCAAGTTTTATGGAAAATTCGGGTAAAATTGATCACAATTTCAGTAGGATGGCAGAACTGTTTCCAATGCAGCACTATTCCACCAGCCCAGCCAAGACTTCGGTCAGAATCGGTGCCAGCCGCTGCGCCCATGCCTTCTGCTCGGCTTCTGTGCCGATCAGATCATTGCGCAGTTCGATCAAGGTGTTGTGCCGCCCCCGTTGCAACGCGTGCTTGTCAATTGCATCGCCGGGAAGATGGCCCGCGTAGGGCTCGTTATCACCGATGCACAGATCGGTCTCGGCATGCAGCCGTGCAATCAGCGGTTTCGAGAACCGCTCATCCAGATGGCTATACAGCACGCCGACATGCCAAGGTCGCGGCGGGCGGCCTTTCAGGCAGGGCGTGAAGGAATGGATCGCCAAAATCACCGTATCAGGCTGGCGCGCGGCCAAACGGGCATAGGCGGCATGGTAAGGGCGGTAGAGCGTGTTCAGACGCCGTTCGGTTTCGGCGGCATCAACGTGGCGGTTGGCGGGAATGATCGTGCCGTCATAGAGCTTCATCACCAACGTCGGGTCGTCCTCACCGCGATTGGGATCAATCACCAGCCGCGAAAAATCCGAAGCAATCACCGGGCTGTCCAGCGCCTCGCCCAACGCACGCGCCAGACCCAAAGCCCCGACATCATAAGCAATGTGGCGCGCCATATCGGCCTCGGATATCCCCAGAGAGCCGCCCAGATCATCCGGCACGCGGTTGGTCGCGTGATCGCATGTCACCAGCCAACGCCCCGGCCTGTCTTCGCCCCAAATCGTAAATGCCATGCTCATTCCGTCACAATCCATCAACTTCCGACATTTATGCTACCGCTACCAAATCCGCCAGTTGCTCCGCGCGCCAGTTTGATCCATAAGACGCGCGGCCCACCACGAAAAAATGAACGCGACGAAAAGGAACAAGGCATGAGACGCCTTCGGAACGTAAAGATCGTGGCCACTCTGGGCCCGGCCTCCAGCGACTATAAAATGATCCGTGCGCTGTTTGAAGCTGGGGCCGATGTGTTCCGTCTGAACATGAGCCACGGCAGCCATGCCGAACAAGCCGCCCGCCATGCCATCATCCGTCAGGTGGAAAGCGACATCGGGCGTCCGATTGCGATTCTGGCTGACCTTCAGGGGCCAAAGCTGCGCGTCGGCACTTTTGCCAATCCGGCGGGTGAAGAATTGGTGGAAGGCGCGGCCTTCCGCATGGATCTCAGCAGCACGCCCGGTGACGCAACCCGCGTGCAACTGCCGCATCCCGAGATTTTTGCAGCGCTGGAACCCGGCGCAAGCCTGCTGGTGAACGACGGCAAGATCCGCGTGCGCGTCAAGGATTGCGGCAAGGATTACGCCAATTGCGTGGTCGAAGTCGGCGGCGTGATCTCCAACCGCAAGGGCGTCAACGTGCCCGACGTGGTGCTGCCGCTGGCCGCCTTGTCGGCCAAAGACCGCGAAGATCTGGAATTCGCCTGCGAGTTGGGCGTGGATTGGCTGGCATTGTCCTTCGTGCAGCGCCCCGAAGACGTGCTTGAGGCGAGGCAACTGGCCAAGGGACGTGCGGCGATCCTGTCGAAGATTGAAAAACCCGCTGCGGTGAAGGCCTATGACGCGATCCTGCAAGTGTCGGACGGCATCATGGTGGCGCGTGGCGATCTGGGTGTGGAACTTCCCGTCACCTCGGTGCCGCCGATCCAGAAACGCCTTGTGCGCGGCGCGCGCGCTGCGGCCAAGCCGGTGATCGTGGCAACGCAAATGCTGGAATCGATGATCGAAGCGCCGGTGCCGACCCGCGCCGAAGTCTCGGACGTGGCGACCGCGATCTATGAAGGCGCGGATGCGATCATGCTTTCGGCCGAATCGGCGGCGGGCAAGTATCCGATCGAAGCCGTCACCACGATGAACAACGTGGCAATGTCGGTCGAAAAAGACCCGACCTACCGTCAGGTGATCGAGGCCTCGCGCCAGGTGCGGCGCGAAACCACCGCCGACGGCATCGTGGCCGCAGCACGAGAAATCGCCGAAGCCACCAACATCAAGGCGATTGCCTGCTTCAGCCAAACCGGCACCACCGCGTCGCTGGTGTCGCGTGAACGCCCGCAGGTGCCGATTCTGGCGCTGACGCCGCTGATGTCCACGGCACGGCGGATGTCGCTGACTTGGGGTCTGCATTGCGCCATCACCCCACCGCAAGACCGCTTCAAGGGCGCCGTTCTGGCGGCTGTGAAAGTGGCACGGGATGACAATTTTGCCGCGGTCGAGGATATGATCGTTGTCACCGCCGGTGTGCCGTTCAACGTCAAGGGCACCACCAACATCCTGCGTGTTGCGCCTTGTGACGAACGGTTGATTTCCTTCAGCGAGCCAGAGTAACCTGAGTGCGGGCGTGATCGCCCGCATTTCATAGGTGATTTGGCATGAGCAACGACCAGATTCTTGTCATCGGTATCATTATCTGCGCGCTTTCCATTCCATCGCTGCTGGCGGCTTATTCTGAAAGCCGCCCGCCGCGCACCGGGGCCATCATGCTGCTGATCGGCGGCGTGCTGTTGACCATCGCCATCACCCAAAAAACCGGCGGCTACAAGTTTGATCAGATCCCGCATATCTTTGTGCAGGTCATCGCGGATGTGATCAGGTAATACGCGCCGATTGCCCCTTGCGGTCAGCGCAGCACCCCCCTATAGCAGCCACTCGAATACCCCGCGAGACCGGCCTACGTGGCATGCCGAGTCTCGCCTGCAACCACGGAGATGGAAATGCCCAAGATGAAGACCAAGTCGGCGGCGAAGAAGCGTTTCAGCTTCACGGCCTCCGGTCGGGTGAAAGCTGGCGTCGCCGGCAAACGCCACGGCATGATCAAACGCACGACGAAATTCATTCGTGACGCGTCCGGCACCATGTTGCTGAACCCGTCCGACGCGAAGATCGTCAAAAAATACATGCCCTACGACCGGTAAGGAGAGCAACCGATGTCCCGCGTTAAATCCGGCGTAGTGACCCACGCCCGTCACCGCAAGGTGATCAAGAAGGCGGCTGGCTATTATGCAGCCCGCTCGACCAACTTCAAAACCGCAACGCAAGCCGTTGACAAAGCGCAGCAATATGCAACGCGCGACCGTAAGACCCGCAAGCGCAACTTCCGCGCTTTGTGGATTCAGCGGATCAACGCTGCTGTGCGTCTGTTCGATCTGGAACTGACCTATTCGCGTTTCATCAACGGTCTGGCGAAAGCTGGCATCGAAGTGGACCGCAAAGTGCTGGCCGATCTGGCTGTGCATGAGCCCGAAGCGTTCAACGCAATCGCGGCACAAGCCAAGGCCGCTCTGGCAGCCTGATCTACGGCACACCGTATCAAAGGGCCCCGCTTTGGCGGGGCTTTTTTTATGTGCGCGGGAGGCGGCCCGTCGTAATTTTGACAGCTTGTTGCATATACCTCGCCAGGAAATTATCGGTGATGCAATGACGTTGGCAAACGACAGCCCAGACCAAGCCCGGCAGAACTGGATCACCGATTGCACCGGCGTCGCAATCGTTCTGGTGGTGATAGGCAACTGCCTGCACGGGCTGGTGAAATCCGGCCTGTTGCCCGCTGACGGCTGGTTTTACGTCGTCGATGGTGTGATCTACGCCTTCCACATGGCGATGCTGTTCATGCTGGGCGGGATGACGTTTATGTCCTGGGCGATGCCGATGCAGCCCGGCGCGTTTGTGCTGTCGCGGCTGACGCGGTTGTTCTGGCCGATGACGCTGTGGACATGGCTGTTCTTCGTGGTCAAAATCCTGATCGGCGCGCTGGCGAATGAACCCACCCCACTGTCCGAGTTTCCCCTGAACCCGCTGCCGCCGAAAGTGCATTACTGGGATCTGTGGACATTCTTTCTGATCCACCTCGCGACCTATTTCACGATGCGCCCGTTCTGGCTGCGCAATCCAAAGGCGCTTTGGCCGTGGCTGATCCTGCTGGCGATCACCTGCTATCTGTCCAAGGATATCCCGCTGTTTGGCCTTTATCCGGGCTGGTTCGCGCTGGCCTTCCACTTCAGCCCGTATTTTGTCGCGGGCATCCTGCTGGCGCGCAGGCCTTGGCCGCGCTTTGGCTGGCCGGGGATCGTGGTGGCCATCCTGATCTTTGTTCCATCCGTGCTGGCACCGCTGAAACCGCTGGACCATTACGATCTTTTTGAACATACGATCTATCTGGTTGTGGCCTTCACCGCCTCGGTTGCTTTGATCCATTTCATGCGCGAAATCAACCTGCAACGGCCAACCTTGCTGCGCAGCTTTGGTCTGGGGTGGCTGGCGATCTATGTGGCACACCCGATCTTTTCGCCCGCATTCCGCGTGGTGCTGACCAAACTCGGCATTACCAACATTAGCCTGCATGTCATCGGCGGCACCTTGATCGGCCTGTTCGCGCCATTGCTGATGCTGACGATTGCCAAGCGCCTGCGGATCACGCGACTGCTGGGGATATAGCCGCAGCCCCCACTTGCATCCGCCCCCCCTTCCCGCTAGCACGAAATCCGCAGGAATACCGGAGATTGCCATGGACGGGCTTGACGCATTGAAGGCCAAATATCTGACCGCCGTTGCCAATGTGGGCGACGAGGCGGGCTTAGAAGATTTGCGCGTCGCAGCCCTTGGCAAGAAGGGTGAGATTTCGGCGCTGATGTCGGGTCTTGGCAAGATGGAGCCCGATCAGCGCAAGGCAGCCGGTGCGATGCTGAACGTCTTGAAGGACGAGATTGACGCAGCCCTGCGCGCCAAGAAAGGCGCCTTGGGCGATGCCGCGTTGAACGAACGACTGCGCTCGGAATGGTTGGACGTGACCATGCCGGGGCGTCCGCGCCGGGTTGGCACAATTCATCCGGTGTCTCAGGTGATGGAAGAGTTGACCGCGATCTTCGCCGATATGGGCTTTGCCGTCGCCGAAGGCCCGCAGGTGGAATCCGATTGGTATAACTTCGATGCGCTGAACATCCCGCCAGAGCACCCGGCGCGGCAGGAGCATGACACGTTCTTCATGAACCGGGCCGAGGGCGACACTCGCCCGCCGCATGTGCTGCGCACCCACACCAGCCCCGTGCAGATCCGCGCCATGGCCGCCCAAGGCGCACCGATCCGCGTGATCGCGCCGGGCCGGGTTTACCGCATGGATATGGATCAAACCCACACCCCGATGTTCCATCAGGTTGAAGGTCTGGCGATTGACCGCGACATAAGCATGGCGAACCTGAAATGGACGCTGGAAGAATTCTGCCGCGCCTTCTTCGAGGTGCCCTCGGTAGAGTTGCGCTTCCGTGCCAGCCACTTCCCCTTCACCGAACCTTCGGCCGAGGTCGATATCCGCTGTTCGTGGGAAGGCGGCCAGTTGAAGATCGGCCAAGGCGACAAATGGATGGAAATCCTGGGCTCCGGCATGGTGCATCCCAAGGTGCTGACGGCGGCGGGCGTGAACCCGGACGAATGGCAGGGCTTTGCCTTTGGCATGGGCATCGACCGGATTGCGATGCTGAAATACGGCATTCCCGACCTGCGCGCGTTCTTCGAGAGCGATCTGCGCTGGCTGCGCCACTACGGCTTTGCAGCAATGGACATGCCGGATCTGGCAGGCGGCTTGAGCGCCTGATCTAAAACGTGGGCGCAGTCAGCGCCTGCGTTACCAAGCCGAACTCGTGCGCGATCATCATGTAAAGCAGCACAGTCAGCGCCAGCAGCACGCACAGCTTGCCGACACTTAGCCGTTTGCGGTCTTTGGGGATTTCAAACATCGGGTCCATCATCACGCCCGTATAGCCGATATTTGCCTTGAGAATATGGCAACGCGACACTTGATCTGGCGACAAGCCGTTTCCACAGGGGAAACTTCCGCGCGCCCGCTTCCCCTTTGCCCCCCGATGCGCTAATCCCGCAGGCGACAATTCCCGAAGGGCCAAGCCATGAAATTCACCCTGTCCTGGTTGAAAGATCATCTCGAAACCACGTCCTCGCTGGACGACATCCTCTACGCGCTGACCGATCTGGGGCTAGAGGTCGAAGAGGTGGTGAATCCGCTGGCCAAACTCGCGCCCTTCACGCTGGCCAAGGTCATCCACGCCGAAAAGCACCCCGACGCCGACAAGCTGCGGGTGTGCCGCGTGCTGACGGATGAGGGGGAAAAGCAGATTGTTTGTGGCGCGCCCAATGCCCGCGAAGGCATCACCGTGGTGCTGTGCAAACCGGGTGATTATGTGCCCGGCATCGACGTGACACTGGGCGTTGGCAAAATCCGCGGCGTGGAAAGCCACGGCATGATGGCATCCGAGCGCGAGTTAGAGCTTTCGGATGAGCATAACGGCATCATCGAATTGCCCTCGGGTGAGGTGGGCCAGAAATTCACCGACTGGCTGGCAGTGAACCGCCCCGGTCTGGCCGATCCGATGATCAACGTCAAAGTCACTCCGAACCGCCCCGATGCTTTGGGTGTGCGCGGCATTGCGCGCGATCTGGCGGCACGCGGCCTTGGCACGCTCAAGCCTTTGGCAATCCCGACGATCACGGGCGGATTCGCGAGCCCTGTGCAGGTCGAAATCTCGGCGGACCTCAAGGCCAAGGGCTGCCCGCATTTCGCTGGCCGCACCATTCGCGGGGTGAAGAACGGGCCGTCGCCAGAATGGCTGGCCAACCGCCTGAAAGCCATCGGGCTGCGGCCGATCACCGCGCTTGTCGACATCACCAACTACTTCACCTTCGGCCTGAACCGCCCGCTGCATGTGTTCGACGCCGCCAAGGTGCAGGGCAAACTGCGCATCCATGCCGCCACCGGGGGCGAGCAGTTTGCCGCACTGGATGGCAAGACCTACACCTTGCGCGCAGGCCAGATGGCGATTTCGGATGACCAAGGCGTCGAAAGCCTTGCCGGGATCATGGGCGGCGAGGCTTCGGGCTGCACGCCGGAAACCACCGATGTGTTTCTGGAATCGGCATGGTGGGATCCGATCACCGTGGCGGCAACGGGCCGTGCGCTAAAGATCAACTCGGACGCCCGCTATCGCTTCGAGCGCGGCGTTGATCCGGCTTTCACGCTGCCGGGGTTGAATCTTGCCACCCAGATGATCCTTGATCTCTGCGGCGGCGAGGCATCCAAAATTGCCGAGGATGGCGCACCCATCGACACCACCCGCGCCTATCAGTTGAAGCCCGCGCGGGTGATCAGCCTTGTCGGCATGGAAATCCCCGAAGCCGAGCAGCGCAAAACCTTGGAAGCCTTGGGTTTCGTGCTGAACGGCGACATGGCGACGCCGCCGTCGTGGCGGCCCGACGTGCTGGGCGAGGCCGATCTGATCGAGGAAGTCGCGCGCATCGCATCGCTGACCAAACTGCAAGGCAAGCCGCTGCCGCGCACCGTCTCGGGCGTGCCGCGCCCGATCCTGACGCCGTTGCAGGTCCGCGAACGCACGGCGCGGCGCAGCATCGCGGCGCTTGGCTATAATGAATGTGTCACCTACAGCTTCATCGACCAAGCGGCAGCGGTGCTGTTTGGCGGTGGCAGCGATGCCGTGCGGGTCGATAACCCGATCTCGTCGGAAATGTCGCATCTGCGCCCCGATCTGCTGCCGGGCCTATTGCGCGCCGCCGCCCGCAATCAGGCGCGCGGTTTCGCAGATATGGCCTTGTTCGAGGTCGGCCCCGCATTTCAGGGTGGTGAGCCCGGCGAGCAGCACCTGCAAGCCGCAGGGCTTCTGGTGGGTGCCAGCGCCCCGCGCGACCCCTACGGCAGCCGCCGCCCGGTCGATGTGTTCGACGCCAAGGCCGATGTCGAGGCGGTTCTGGCCAGCATCGGTGCCCCTGCCCGCGTGCAGATCAACCGCAAGGCGGCGGGCTGGTGGCATCCCGGTCGTTCCGGCGTGATCGGTCTGGGCCCGAACATGATGGCCACCTTTGGCGAGGTCCACCCCAAGGTTCTGGCGGAAATGGGCGTCAAAGGTCCGGCGGTGGCGTTCACCATCCTTTTGGCCAATGTGCCGATGCCCAAGGTGAAAACCCCGACCAAACCAGCGCTGGCGCTGTCGGATCTGCAAGCGGTAGACCGCGATTTCGCCTTCGTGGTGGACAAGGGTGTTGAGGCTTTGACCGCCGTGAACGCAGCCATCGGGGCCGACAAAGTGCTGATCGACTCGGTGCGGGTGTTTGACCAGTTCACCGGCGAGAAAGCCGAGGCGCAAATGGGCGCGGGCAAGAAATCCATCGCCCTGACGGTGCGCCTGCAGCCCACCGACAAGACCCTGACCGAGGCCGATATCGAGGCCGTCTCGGCCAAGATCATCGACAAGGTCAGCAAAGCCACCGGCGGAACGCTGCGCGGCTAAGGTATCAGGCGGGGGCGGTTGCGCCGCCCCCAGCCGCCATTACGGCTTTTTGCGCCAAGTGCCAAACCAGGCACCGATGCGCCCAAAAAAGCCGCCTGCCCGCGCCCGCGCGGCCCCAGCCTGCGCCTCGACACCATCCCAGGTTTCGCCCACTTCCGCGACGGCGGGTTCAACCATCCGCTCCCAGAATTGCAGCCACATCCGGCGCAGCATGAACACCCCGAACGCCAGCGCCAACAGCACGATGATGTTGACGTAAGGAATGATGCGCACATCCGGCCCGGCGACTTCCTTCACCGAAACTGCGTTGGGATAGATTGACAGCCACGCCAGCCGCCAACCGTAATGCGTCACCGACACCCATTTCGGCGCGGTTTGCGAGGATTTCAGATTGCCCGCCTCGGCTTGCAGGTTGGAACTGTCGTATTTGAAATAGGGCGGCCAAATCCAGCCGGTATCCTCATTGCGGTAAACGATCACCGAGCCATCCTCAAACGCCGCCTCGATAAAGCGAATATCGCGCGTTACCGTGCTTTCGCCAGTGCCAACATCGGGCGAAGCATAGGCCCAGGAATTTTCAGACCCCACCGTGGTCAAACGGTTATAAGTGTTCGTAATCCTGACAATATCATGCTGCGGCAACGTATAATGCAGAAAGCCCGCCACCAGCAGCAGGATCAGAATCCGGAAGCTCCACTTCACATAGGTCCACATTCTGCTCGCTCCTACTGATAGTTAACAAAGTATACGGTCGCGCTGACGCCCACGGCTGGAATGATGTAAACCAGCCAGATCAAGCGCCGACGCAGGCTTTTGTTATAGGCCTGCATCCCTGCCTCGATATAGGCCTCACGGTCGCCTTCGATACCCCCCGCATCGAATTTCTTTTCCAGTTTCTCGCGCCGCACGGACCGGGAATACACCGAGACCAGCCAGTAAACCACGGATAACAGGACGAATCCCAAGACAGCCGCGCGCAAGATACCGATCATTGCAGCCCCCCGCTCATCGCAGCCCCCTAGTTACCGCGCCCCACGGGCCGACCACCGCAGCCATATCGCGCGCGGGCTTCGGCGCGGGTTGATGGCGGTTGTCCATCGAAGGTTCTGGCCCGAACAACGCCTCACGCGCGCCCTGCGCATCCACCTTATACTCGCGCTCCAGAAAATCTGCGACATACTGGCGTTTGCGCTCCGACCATGTCGCATATTGCGCGTAAAACAGTTCTTTATGCACGATGAACATCTGCCGCACATCCATCGGCGCCAGTTCAGACAACAGCATGTTGACCAGATCGCGCTGCGGTCCCGCCGCCGCGCGCAGGGTGTAGAAATAGGCCCGGTGTTCCGACGTGATCCGCGGCCAATCCCCCGCGCCCTCAACCCAGCGCAACAACTGGGCAAGGCCCAAAAACTCCTCGGGCAAGGCATCGCCCAAGCGGTAAGCGACCTTGCGCAGCTCGGTGCGCCGCGCATCGCCAATGTCCAGGTTAAGGGCATCGGCGGCATCAACCAGCACGAAATCCATCTTCTGCCGCAGTACCCCTGCCGCATCCATCCCGCGCGCCTGCACGATCGGTTCGACCAGACCGTTGCGTTCCAGCCATTCGGCAATCGCATTGCGCTGCGTCAGGTCAAGCACCGGCGAAATCGGCATCTGGCCAAGATTTTGCCGGGGCGCCGCGCTGATCACACCCGGAAATCTGACATCGCGAAACACATAAAGTCCGCCAAAATGGCTGGTCCAGAAGCTGGGTTGTTGAAACGTCATCGCAGGCAGATTGATCGGCACCCGCGTCACATCGCCGGTTTTCTTGGCCAGTTCGATCATCTCTGCCATCAGCACATCATCGCGCCACCCATCAGGTTCCTGGCGAAAACGGTCAATCAGCTTGGCAAGTTTGTTGGCATCAGCGACATGACCGCCAATCGTATCAGCCTCAACCGTTATCTGGCGGATTTCCAGCAGTTTCGCCGGATTTGCAATCTCATAAACCGAGTTCTGCAATTCCCCCGCAACAGCATCCCGCGCGGTCAGGGCAAAAAGCTGTGCCTCATTCGCCTCGATAAACTGCTGCAAAATCCCGCGCGAGGTCGAGAATTTCATGTTCAGCAGCGGCGCGGTTTTCTGGCTGGTTGTCAGCAGAATGAATTGGCGGTTACAGCCATTGGGATTGAGATAAAGATCATCGCCCAATTCATCACCGATCTCAGGCGAATACCCCGAAATGTCGATGTGAAAATCCTGCAGCGCGGTTTGCTTTCCCGTCAGATGTTTCAGCGCACGGTTATAACGCTCGACCAGTTGCGGCGAGGATACCTCGATCAGATTGCCAAACATCAAGCCCTTTTCGATCAGGCGGCGCATTAGGCCTTACCCTCCAGATAGCGCCGCTTGGCCTCTTCCTGCCGCTTGAAATCACGCACCATGCCTTCAATCGCGACTTCATCGGATTTATCGGCATAGCGGAATTCGCTGTCGGCGTAGCGGTTGATTTCCTGAATGACCATGTCAACGGTGATCGGCTGCGTCAGGCCCTTAATCATCGCCAGTTTTTCATCATAGGGCTTGAACAGGAACAGATCGGGATTCTCCATCCATTCATCGGGCAATTCAAAATCCATCGCCCGCACCTTGACCGCATCGGTGATGTTCTTGATCGCCCGCCCGGTAAAGCGTTCATCCGCCTGCTGAATCGCCTTCAGGTAGCTGCCCAGTTTCGCCAATGTATCTAAGGGCCCCAACTCGCCCTGCACCTTTTCCCACACCTTAAGCAGCCCATCTTCATGCGGCTTGGCATGACCTTCAAAACTCGCCGATACCGCCCGTTTGATTTCCTGCGCTGCAAACAGATCATGGCCGCCAACCGGAATACTGTGGTTTTTACCCAACAACAGCGACAGAATATCGATATAATCCTCGCGGCTTTGCGGGCCATCCACCAGAAACCGCGCACCAGCCCGTTGCCGCAAAGCATCGTCGACGTTCTCGGGGTAATTCGAGAACATGCCAAAGGTGCAATTCCCGCGCACCACGGTATTCGCCCCGGCAAAAGCGCCCATGAACACCGCCGTGACTTCCTGCTGCCCCGCCGAAGATTGCCGATCGCCGCGTTTCCCGGCCACCTGATCAATATCGTCAATGGTGCCAAAGCCGATCCCACCGGGATCAAGCACGTTGTCGATAAAAGCCTTGGCATTCTGCCCCGATTTGCCCTGATAGGAATCAATCTGGTCAATCGAGAAATTCTGATAGCGAAACGGATAGCCTGCCACTTTGCAGTAATCGTTCAACAGCCCCGCCATCATCTGAATCAGCGTGGTTTTACCTGTGCCCGGTTTACCGTCACCCATGAAGGTGAAGATAAAACCGCCCAATTCGGCAAAGGGATTAAGCTTGCGCTCAAAGTCATAAGCCATCAGCATTTTAGCTAGGCGCAGGCTTTGATATTTGGCGATATGGTTGCCAATCACCTCGGAGGGCTTCTTGAATTGCATCGCCAAAGCGCCACCCTTGGACGCCCGCGCAGGTTTGAAGCCTGAAATCGCCAAGCCATCCGCCTCGACCCGCCACGAACCGCCGGTAAAGGCTTGCAGGCGCGGGGCGGTTTCGGCGCGCAGGGCGACGCGCTGCATCAGCGCCTCGCAAAACGCCGAAATCACCGCGACCAGCCGCGCCCCATCGCTCGCCAGCAGCGCGATGTCCTGATCCAACTCCCACAGCGCGCCTTGCAGAGCCAGCGGGGCGTTGTCGGTCAGGATTTCCTCGACAGCGCCCACTTCAACGGTGACAGACCCCATGGACGGAGCGATCAGAAAAGCGGTGGCATTGGCAAAAGTGTAAAGCGTCAGCAACGCCTCGGCCGCCAGCAGTTCGGTGAATTCCGCCCGCTTGCCCTCGGGCAGCCGCCCCTCCAGATTGGCCTTTTTCAACTCTGCCAGACCAGATTGCGCCGCAAAGGTTTCCGCCATCGCCAAGGCAATCGCCAGCCCCCGCCGCAAGCTGTTCAGGGCCGAGGCCTGCAGCGGCGAGACAAGACCGTCGCCCAAACCTTCAACCCGTTCGACCACACGCACCCCGCCGGGCCGCGCGGTGGGCCGCGTGACCATGCCGGGCGTCGTTGAGCGGAACATCGGCCTTGTGCCGATCCCCGGCGAACGCTCTGCCTTCGCCTCGACCGCCGCAGCTTTGGCCAGACGTGGCGCGTGATCAAACCCCGTCAGCATCGCCAGCGCGGCATCATACTGAGCCCGGATCGACTCTTCCCGCAGTTCCATCGTATCGCGCGCGCCTGACATGCAGCCTCCAATCCCTTTTCAATCAACCACTTACACAAGCGTCAGCGGGCGGCGATAATCCTATCCCCCGCCCCCACCACAAATTTTCGCACCTCGCGGAAACCCGGCGGGTTCAGATCGGCCAACACCTGATACGGCCGCTCGGGCAAGATCACCATGCGGTCGATCCGCGTAGCGCCGCTGTCGCTGGCAATCGGATCCAGCTTGAACACCTGCCGTTCAGCGCTGGAGAACCAGCCATCCTTGACCTCTTCCTCGCGATCCGAGACCAGATCTTCCACCGTCCAGACCAGCGCCCAATCATCGCCATCGGGCGCATTGGCATCGGCCAAGACCTGCGCAATCGGGCCGGATTGCAGGGTGAAATCATGGCTGTGCATCGGCCCCAGCGTGATCCGCCGCAGGCGCTTGGGGTGTAAGCCGCTGAAATCCTTGTCAAACCCCTGCGCAATCGTCAGCAGTTTCAGCACCAGCGCCGATTGCGCCATCAGATGCGCCTGCGCCATCGGCCAACGGCGATCATCATTCGGCAACGGCTTTTTGCCGCTGTCCTCGACATCCATCAGATAGACCACCGGCAGATTGACCTGCGTGTCATAGATCGCCCAATGCAGCAGGAAATGCTTCCGCTCGGCCCCATCGCGGCGAACATCCTCGATCCACTGACAATCAGGGTCGTTGCGCGGCCAGAACACGCCGCCCTCGGCCAGCGTTTCGTAGTAAAGCCGTTGGCTTAGCGCAAACTGCAACTGAACCGGCACACTCAGATCGCGCACGATCTGCCGCACCATGCGGTCTTTCAACTCGGCCTCTGATGCCATGCCGCCCAAGTGTTTTTGCACCTGCGCAGCATCCAGCGCCATCATCATCAGCTCTTGCGCCACCGGAAACCCCGAGTCGTGGCGATCAAAGGTCAGCCGGGGCGAGCCTTCGGCGCGCCCGGTCATCAGATATTTGTAGTTCAGCGCCTTGAACGTGCCCGTCAGTGCCGCAAGATAGCGGCCCAAAACCCGCGCTTCGGTGCGGGTCAGGCGTCCCTCAGCCTCAACCTCGCCCGCAACGCGGACAAGGTGGCGAGTGATCCGCTCAAACTTGGCGAAATAGCGCCGCGCGGTGAGCGTGTCGTAGAGTTCCTGATGGTCGTCAGTGAGTTGCTGTTTGACAGACGTTTCAACCACGCGGCCACCCCCATTTTTTGCGCAAGGGCACTAGGATAAGCGCGAGAACAGGGCCAGAGATAATTAAAGCGAGGCTAAGATTGTCGAATTCCAGCCGATTGCGATCAAACAAAAGCGCCAAAAGGAGCACACCGGGGTAGATCAGAGCAGCGACTGCCCAGGCCCAATACTTGTCGGGGCGTCCGATCTGGACGCTGATCAAGCTATCAATGCTATGCAGAACCATGCGGAGAAAGGTTTTCACCGCAGCCTCATTCCCCATACGCGTTCTTGTCGTGCTTCTCGACGATCTTGGCAAACCGCCGCGCAAAGCGTTCATCGGCCATGGCTTTCTGCTCCAACACCTGACGCGCGAAAACCATGTGGCTCTCGTGGGCTTCCAGCATGTCGGCCATTTTCTGATTGGTTGCAGCGCCAATCGCGGCCATCGCCACCTGCGCCTCTTGGTCGGTTTTCACGCCGATTTCGTTGATACGGTGGGCAACGTCCTGCTGCTGCGCGGTCTTCAGGCTGGCGGTCAGCGCATCGTAAAGCACCACGCGCTGCTTGGTGTCCGTTTGCAGTTTGTTGATCAAAACCAACTGTGTGGCGGCCTGATTGGTTAAGCTATCGACCCAAGTTTTCCCTTTTTCGATATACCGCTCCAGCGTCTGGCTTTTCGCCAGTTGCACCTGTTCATCCTGCACCAGCGCATTGTAGCGCCCGTTCAGGGTGGCGAGTTCGGTTTCCAGCTTGGTGCGGGCTGCGGCATCCTGTTCAACGCTGATCTTGTTTTCCAGCTCGATGATCTTCGGGTCCATCGCGGCCACTTCCGCGCGCACAGCTTCCAGTGCCGCCACAGTCGCCTCACGCTCGGTCAACGTGCTGCCAAGGTTGGTTTCCACTGTAGCTTTCTGCGCGTTCAGCATATCCAACTGGCCTTGCAGCAGCCGCACGATGATGTCGGATTTCGAGATCAGATCCTGCAACTTGCTGTCGATTGACGCCGTGCGCATCCTCTCTTGCCGCATCGATTCCGACTTGGCCGCCGAAAACATCCCGATGAAACTTTCCATCCCGGTTTTCGAGCGCATCTCGTCGAAATCCTTCGAGAAGCCCGCCGTCACATCATCCAGCCCCATGATCAGTTCGGCGATGTTGGCGTTCATCAGATCAGTGTGCTTGTGCACATCTTCCAGCGAGGCGTTCTCGATATCAACGGCGGTGCCAGCGTCCAGCTTGGTGCGCGCTTCTTCGATCCGCCCGGTGATCGCGGAAATCTTCGCCTGTGCTGCCGCGACTTGCGCCTGGCTTTCCTTGATCTGCGTTTCGAAATCGGCCATCGAACCCTCCGTTATGAACATCGCCATGATATAGGCATGTTAAAGCAAGTTACATCACTTCGGTCGGGAAAATTCGCACCCATAAGGCCCCAGACCGACTCTGCCAACCTTGCCGCAGTCGGGTCCTATCGCCAAGGGGTTTCGGGTAGCATCGCGCGGCAGAAGCCGTCAGACCGGGATATTGTCGATCAGCCGCACGCCATCCAGCCAAGCCGCTGCCAGCATCCGGCGCGGGCGGCGCGGATCGTCCGAGGGCATCAGCGTCTCGGCATCGCGCAACTCGATGTATTCCACCCGCTCAAACCCTGCCGCACGCAGTTTTTCGGCAGCCTCTCGGATTGCCATGCGGTCAGATTGCCCTGCGCGGATTTCATCTGCCGCCACCGTCACGGCGGCATAAAGCACCCCGGCCACCGCCCGCCCTTCCGCGGTCAAACGGACATTGCGCGACGACATCGCAAGACCATCCGCCTCACGGATCGTCTCACATCCCACAACGGTCACAGGCAAGTTCAGATCGCGCACCAACCGCAGCACCACCTGCAACTGCTGCCAATCCTTCTGGCCGAAATAGCCGCGATTGGCCTCTGTCATGCCGAACAGCTTGGTCACAACCGTCGCCACGCCGTCAAAATGCCCCGGCCGCATCCGGCCCTCCAGCGGCTCTGACACCCCGCCAACCGAGACGGTGGTGATGAATCCATCGGGATAAACCTCGTCCACCCCCGGCGCGAACACCACATCCACCGGAACGCCCGACAACAGCGCCGCATCCGCCTCAAGCGTGCGGGGATATTTCTTCAGATCATCCGGGTTATTGAACTGCTTGGGGTTGACGAAAATCGTTGTGATCACCCGCTCACATTCCGCCCGCGCCCGCCGCGCCAGCGACAGATGGCCTTCATGCAGCGCGCCCATCGTGGGCACCACGCCCACGCTTTCGCCAGCAGCTTTCCACCCACGCACCAGCGCGCGCAGCTCTGCAATGGTCTGAATGATCTGCGTCAAGACTGCTTGCCCTTCAGCACATCGGCGAAGGAATGTTCCTCGGTCGGAAATTGCCGCCCCCGCACCTCGGCCGCATATTCCGCAATCGCTTCAGACGCGAGTCCGCCCAGATTGGCATAGCGTTTGACGAATTTCGGGCGGAATTCGGTGAAGAACCCCAGCATGTCATCCACAACCAGCACCTGCCCGTCGCAAGCCGCACCGGCACCGATGCCAATCGTCGGGATGCTCAGGCGTTGCGTGATCCGCGCCGCCAGCCCCATCGGCACCTTCTCCAACACGACCGAGAATGCGCCCGCGGCCTCAACCGCCAAAGCATCCTGCATCACCTGATCAGCCTCGGCTTCGCGGCCCACCACCTTATAGCCGCCCAGAGTGTTCACCGCTTGCGGCGTAAGGCCAATATGCGCCTGCACCGGCACCCCGCGCTTGGTCAAAAACGCAATGGTTTCCGCCATATGCGCGCCGCCCTCCAGCTTGACACAGGGCGCGCCAGTCTCTGCAATCAGGCGTGCTGCGTTGTGATAGGCCTGCTGCGGGCTTTCCTCATAACTGCCAAACGGCATGTCGATCACCGCCATCGCCTTTTGCAGCCCGCGCACCACCGCACGGCCATGCAAAATCATCATCTCCATGGTCACGCCAATCGTGCTGGGCATGCCGTGCAGCACCATGCCCACCGAATCGCCCACCAGCGCCATGTCGCAATGCTCATCCACCAGCCGCGCGACCGGGGTAGTGTAGGCCGTCAACACGACCAGCGGTGCTTGGCCTTTGCGGGCGCGAATATCAGGTGGCAGCACTGCGCGAACAGGGGACGTTGCACTCATCTGATCGGCTCCGCGTTAGTTGTGCCAAACATATGGGCACAAGCCAGCGGGGACAGCAAGATTATTACGCTGCATTGCAGCGGCAAACCCGCTTGACGCCGCGCTGATCTGCGGGCGCTATGGCCGCGAAACAAAGCAGAGGCAGCCATGTCGCAGATCGAACGCGTCACCCGCGAGGGCATCCAGCCCGAAATCACCCGCCCCGACCCTTCCCGCGTGCGGGCGGGCGATCCGGTTCACACCACTTGGAACATCGAAGAGCGCGATGGCCTGTATTGCGGCTTGTGGCAGTCCACACCCGGCATTTGGACGGTCAGCTACAGCGAATGGGAATACGTCTATATCCACGCCGGCCACTCGGTATTGACCGATGCCGATGGCACCCAGACCACCCTGAAAGCGGGCGACAGCTTTATCATCCGCCCCGGCTATTCCGGCACCTGGCAAGTGGTTGAAACCACGCTGAAAGACTATGTGATCAAGGCCTGAGGGATCAAAGCCCAAAGCAAAAAGGCCCCGCAAATCGCGGGGCCTTTTCTATAGAATTACAGCGCCCTTAGCCGTTGCTCGGCGCGCCATCTGCCGATGCCAGTTCCGGCAAGGGCGGGCAATCAGCCTCGTCGATCCCTTTGCGCTTGCAAGCCGACAGCCGCTTTTTCTCTGCCTTCGCGGCGTTCTTCGCATCAAGCTCGGCCTGCTTCGCAGCAGCCTCGGCGGCAGCAGCCTCTTGCTCGGCCATCATCTGCTCGTCCTGCGGCTTTTTCGCAATGTTCTCTGGCGTTTCCGGAACCGCACGGCCCCAGGCATCGTCCATATACGGGCCTTCGATCGCCAGACTTTCCTCCAGCGAACGCACCTTGACCCGGGTGCCGATGTCGATGCGGTCGTAAAGATCAATCGCATCCTGGTTGAACAGACGAATGCAGCCAGCCGAGGTCGCATGACCGATGGTTTCGTTCTGGATGGTGCCGTGAATACGGAACATCGAGTCACGACCACCGCGATAGAGATACATTGCCCGCGCACCCAGCGGATTATCCAAGCCACCAGCACGGCCGCCTGCATATTCTGCGTAAAGATCAGGCCGCGTGCGGATCATATTGGCCGTCGGCTGCCAGGAAGGCCATTTCGCCTTGCGCCCGATCACGCCATTGCCGCGGAACGACAAGCCTTCGCGACCAACAGCGATGGCATAGCGCATCGCGCGGCCATTTTCCTGCACCAGATACAGCTTGCGGGCGAAGGTATCGACCACGATGGTCCCCGGCGCGTCATCGGCGGTATAGTCCACCTCGGCCCGTGCCCGATCTGCCGTCAAAAGTTCTGCATCGACGGGTTGAATGTAAAAGCCTTCGTCCTCGACCCCTTCATAACCCGGCACGACAGTGGGCGTCACGGATTTCGGCGTCGGCGTGCCGCATGCGGCAAGAAGGCTAAGCGACAATGCGCCAAGCAGGCGGTAAATGGAGTTGTTCACGGGGCAGCGACTCGGATGTGAGGAATATTGTGCTTGCACCTAGAACCTGCGGGGTGGGTTCCGTCAAGCCCCGTGAATTGCATGAAAATCGAAAACACCCGGAATCTGCCCAGCGTGCATGATTCGTTGCATATCAAAGCGCCCATCGCCGCCAACGCGTTGGATTTCGCCGCAAAACGCACTGTGCCGACCCCGAAAAAAATATGCACCGAGTCGGGAACGTTTTTGTGAACGTCGCATTATCCTCTGACAACCACCGCGCGTCGCGGTGCAATAACGAGGGAAAGTGTCATGGGAATTGAAAGCTTGTTGATCTTCTTGCTGATCGGCGCAATCGCTGGCTGGCTGGCAGGACAGATCGTTTCTGGCTACGGCTTTGGCCTTCTGGGCAACATCGTGATCGGGATCGTGGGCGCATTCATTGCGGGCCTGCTGTTCCCGCGCATCGGCTTTGTGCTGGATGGCGGCATCTTGGCGTCGATCGTGCACGCCACAATCGGTGCGGTGATTCTGCTGTTCTTGATCAAATTGGTCAAACGCGCCTGACATTGGCGCAGAGGTAAGGAAGGCCGGGGCATGTCCCCGGCCTTTTGGTTTTATCCCACCACGTTAAAGCCCGGACCGTAAGGATACTTGGTGATATCCTCATTGCCATCCTCGGTGATGAACAGGATGTCATGCTCGCGGTAGCCGCCCGCGCCTGGCTGCCCCTCGGGGATCGTCAGCATCGGCTCCATGCTGATCACCATGCCCGGCTCCAACACCGTGTCGATATCCTCGCGCAACTCCAACCCCGCCTCGCGGCCATAATAATGGCTGAGAACACCAAACGAATGGCCGTAGCCAAAGGTGCGGTATTGCAGCACCTGGTGTTCCTCAAAGAACGTGTTCAGCTTGGCCGTCACCTCGGCACAAGACACCCCCGGCTTCAGCAAGCTGATACCGTATTCATGCGCGGCGACGTTGATTTCCCACATCCGCAAGCTGGCCGGATCGACCTCTTTGACGAACATCGTGCGTTCCAGCGCGGTGTAATAGCCTGAAATCATCGGGAAGGTGTTCAGGCTCAGGATATCGCCCCGCTTCAATTTGCGGCTGGTGACAGGGTTATGCGCGCCATCGGTGTTGATGCCCGATTGAAACCACACCCAAGTGTCGCGGTATTCCGCATCCGGGAAGCGCTTGGCAATCTCCAACTCCATCGCATCGCGCCCCGCCATCGCAATATCAAGCTCGCGCGCGCCTTCGCGCGCGGCCTCACGAATGGCAAAGCCGCCGACATCGGCAACACCAGCGCCGTGGCGGATCAAATCCAACTCGGCCTGCGATTTCATCATCCGCTGCTCCATCGTCCCGCGCGAGATATCCACACCGCGCTTGGGTTTCAGGAAATGGTTCAGCTTCTCCGATTGCAGCAAGGTCAGATGGTCAGCTTCGCAGCCAATCACCCGGCCCTCACCCGTCACCGACAGAATCGCCCGCCAGTAATTGTCACGCTGCCAATCGGTGTAGGTGATGTTATCGCCATGCCCACGCCGCCACGGCTGGCCCGCGTCGATCCCAGCCGAAATGGTGATGCTTTGGCTGGGCGTTACGACCAACCCGTAGGGCCGACCAAACGAGCAATACAGAAACCCCGAATAATAGGCGATGTTGTGCATCGAGGTGAACACGCAGGCTTCCACCCCATGCACCTCCATCAGATCGCGCAGGCCCGCAAGCCGCGCGTCATATTCCTCGGGCGCAAACGGCAAAATCCGCTCACCTTGGTGGAAACGATATTGTTCTGGACGTGTCGTCATCATCAGACCTCATGCTTGGGGTCTGGGCATTTGCGCCCCGGAACCCCGAAAGGTCCCGGCGTGCAGGACGAAAGCAGGTTGCCCTGCAAGCTTTGGGGGATGCCCCTGTGACGACGCCATCGTCACGGCTTGGGGGCAGGATAATTGCCGCAGGCCCGCTTGGCAAGCCTGCGGAATTTGCACAAATTCCGGCCACGATTTCCGCGCCGAAAATCGGTTTCGCGTCAGACCACCTTGCCCCCAAAATCAGCGGCGCTATGCCGTTCTGGCACCTGCTCGGCCTCATCGCCCCAGTTCCGGTTCACGATCCGCCCACGTTTCACCGCAGGCCGCGCGTCAATCGCATCCGCCCAGCGCTTGAGGTTTTTGTAGATGCCCACATCCAGAAACTCGGCCGAATTGGCATAGCTGCGGCCCAGCACCATGCTGCCATACCACGGCCAGATCGCCATATCGGCAATGGAATAGTCCTCACCCGCG
The DNA here is from genome assembly GCF_042646385.1 of Cypionkella sinensis. Classification (NCBI taxonomy): domain Bacteria; kingdom Pseudomonadati; phylum Pseudomonadota; class Alphaproteobacteria; order Rhodobacterales; family Paracoccaceae; genus Cypionkella; species Cypionkella sinensis. The sequence continues at coordinate 2,025,857 of NZ_JBHRTO010000001.1, forward strand.
ATAAACGGCACCTCGGCCAAACGCCGATCCAGCACATCCAACTGGCGCTTGGTCTCCATCGCGTAGCGGTTGATCGGATATTCGAACTTCTCCGGCGCATAGGCAAAGAAATGGCCAAAACCGCCGCCAACAAACGGCGCCGATCCCATTTGCCAGAATAGCCAGTTCATCACCTCGGTGCGCGCAGGCCCGCTGGCAGGCAGAAACGCGCCAAACTTGTCGGCCAGATGCACCAGCATCGAGCCTGATTCGAACAGCCGCAGCGGCTCAGGCCCGGTCAAATCCAGCAAGGCCGGAATTTTCGAGTTCGGGTTGACCTCGACAAACCCCGAGCCGAACTGATCACCTTTGCTGATATTGATCAGCCAGGCGTCATATTCAGCGGCATGGCCCGCGGCCAAAAGCTCTTCGAACATGATCGAGACTTTCTGACCATTCGGCGTTGCCAGCGAGTAAAGCTGAAAGCCATGCTTGCCACGCGGCAGCACCTTGTCATGGGTCGCCCCGGCAATCGGGCGATTGATACTTGCGAACTGGCCACCATTGGCGGCATCCCAGGTCCAGACCTTTGGCGGAACATAGGCTTTGTCAGACATCGAGAAATCCTTCTGGGGCGGCCTGCCCCGGACAGCGGAAAGTAAGCACGAATCCGCCCTGCGACAAGCTGGCCCGCTTGCACAAAATCCCACAGCCCCCATCTCAAGAGCGCACAACACAGGAGAAGCTTATGCACTGCCCCGTAGATAATGAGACTTTGGTGATGGCTGACCGCAACGGAGTCGAGATCGACTACTGCCCGAAATGCCGCGGCGTCTGGTTGGACCGGGGCGAGTTGGACAAGATTATCGAGCGTGCCGCAACCCCAGCCGCGCCCGCGCCGCGCGAAGCCGCCCCGATCTATCAGCCCGAACCCGGCTATCGCGCCGAACCCACGCGCCACGCGCCGCGCGACGAGCCGCGCCGCAAATATGACGACGACGATGATCGCTATCACGGCAAAAAGCGCCGCCGCGAAAGCTTTCTGGGCGATCTGTTTGATTTCTAAGTGATTGCCCTTAGCCATGCGCAGTGGCGCCCGCAATCGGGATGAATTGCGCCGCAGCGTCACTGCGGAAAGATGAATAGGGCCAAGCCTCTGGCACATCGACCAGACCGTGCCGCACCGGGTCCATCTGGCAACTGCGCATATGCAGGTTCAGATCGGCGGCATCGCGAATGCGGTGCTGCCAGAACCTGCGTTGCCAAACGCCTGTCTGGCTCTTCCTAGGCAGGCTGGCCGAAAACCGGGTCTTGATCCTGTGCCAGCGCCCTGCAGCATCGCAATCCGCCTCGGGTAAGGTCCAGATCGTGTGCAGATGATCCGGCATCACCACCCACGCCTTGATGTCAAACGGCCGCTCTGCCCGCGTCACCCGCACGGCTTGGCGCAAACGCTCGATTTCCAGCACCAAAAGATCATCACCCGGCCGCTTCAAAGCAACCGTGAAGTAAAAGCTGGGCGGGGCAAGGCTGCGCGGATCATATGTCATTCCCACAGCCTGCCCTGCCGCTGGTTAACACCGCGTTAGCGGCGTCAGACCGATCGGGTAATCCCGCCATCCACCCGCAAATTCTGCCCGGTGATATAGCCCGCCGCATCCGACGCCAGAAAGCTGACGGTGCCCGCAATCTCCGACACATCGCCGTAGCGCCCCATCGGAATCCGCGCGCGGAACTCCTCCTTTTCGGGCAGCGAGTTGATAAATCCCGGCAGCACATTGTTGATCCGAATGCCTTGCGGTGCGTATTTGTCGGCGTAAAGCTTTGTAAACGCAGCCAAACCCGCCCGAGCCACGCCCGAGGTCGGAAACGCCGGATCGGGCTCAAATGTTGCAAACGTGGTGATGTTGATCACCGACCCGCCGGTGCCCTGCGCTTCGAAAATGGGCGTCACCAGACGGATCGGGCGGATCGCCGACAGAAAATAGATGTCGATGCCCTGATGCCAACCCTCATCGGTGATATCCAGCAACGCCGCCCGCGGCCCGTGGCCTGCCGAGTTTACCAGCACGTCAATGCGGCCAAACTTCGCCATCGCTGCATCGACCACGCGCTTGACGTCATCGTTATTCTGATTCGATCCCGTGACACCCACGCCGCCCAGCTCAAGCGCCAAGGCCTCGCCCTTGCCGGACGATGACAAGATCGCCACCGCAAACCCATCCGCCGCCAGCCGCCGCGCGGCCGCAGCCCCCATGCCAGAGCCGCCCGCCGTGATCAGTGCTACCTTTTGCATTTCTGCCTCCATCTGTGCTTTGCTGGAAGCTGACACGCAGCCTCAGCAAACACCACCCGGAATTCACATGCGCCCTGGCCCGAAGAACCTGATCACCGATGTCGCGGGCCTGCGTGTGGGGCAGGCACATGATAGCCGCCTGCGATCAGGCTGCACGGTATTGACCGCAGATCACCCCTTCACTGCCGCCGTGCATGTCATGGGCGGCGCCCCCGGCACGCGGGAAACCGATCTGCTGGCACCAGACAAACTGGTGCAACAGGTTGATGCGCTTGTGCTTTCGGGCGGATCGGCGTTTGGGCTTGATGCCTGCTCGGGCGTAGCGGACGGCTTGCGCGCGCAGGGGCGCGGCTTTGCGGTTGGTGATCAGCGCGTGCCCATCGTGCCCGGTGCGATCCTGTTTGATCTGTTGAATGGCGGCGACAAGACCTGGGTGCGCAACCCTTACTACGACCTTGGGCAGCAGGCCCTGCAGAACGCGGGCACGACCTTTGCGCTGGGAACCGCGGGTGCCGGATATGGTGCGGCAACCGGCTATTGGAAGGGCGGCATCGGCTCGGCCTCACTGATCCTGCCCTCGGGGCTGACGGTCGGTGCTTTGGTCGCGGTGAACGCCTTGGGATCTGTGACAGTCAATGATGGCCCGCACTTCTGGGCCGCCCCTTGGGAATATGGTGACGAATTTGGCGGCCACGGCCCAAGCCCACAATCCGCAAGCCAGTCAGCGCCACAGCCGCGCAAACGCATGGGCGAGGCCACCACCATCGCCATCGTCGCCACCGATGCAACACTAACCCAAGCCCAAGCGCAGCGCATGGCCACCGCCGCGCATGACGGCATGGCCCGCGCCATCGTCCCGTCGCATACCCCGCTGGATGGCGATCTGATATTTGCCGCAGCCACCGCAGCACGGCCCCTGACCGATCCGCTGACCGATACGTTCCAACTGGGTCACGCCGCCGCAGTCTGCCTTGCCCGCGCCATCGCCCGCGCGATCTACCACGCCACCCCGATGCCGGGCGACTTGCAGCCCTGCTACCGCGCGCCCTAAGCTACCAACGCTTCAGCGCGGCCTCATCCACCTCGCGCGCGGCCACCCATTCGGCACCGTCCGAGGTCAGTTCCTTTTTCCAGAACGGCGCGCGGGATTTCAGGTAATCCATCAAAAACTCTGCCGCAGCAAAGGCTTCGGCCCGATGCCGCGCCGCCGTCGCCACCATCATGATCGCCTCGCCCCCCGCCAGTCGGCCATAGCGATGCACCACCAACGCATCCAACAAAGCCCAGCGGCTGCGGGCTTCCTCCACAATCGCCGTGATCGCCTTTTCCGTCATGCCCGGATAATGCTCGATCTCCATCGCCGCCAGCGCACCGCCATTGTCGCGCACCAGCCCGGTAAAGGTGACAACCGCACCGGCACCGCCCGCGTCTGCGGCGAATGCGTTGGACAGCGCCCCCAGATCGAACGGCTCTGCCTGCACGATCACACGCATCTCAGCCACCGGTCATTGGCGGAAAGAACGCAATCTCACGCACGCCAGCCAAAGCCGCGTCAAACCCGGACAACTCCTGATCCACCGCCACCCGCAGCGATGTCAGATCGTCAAAGGCCCAGGCATAACGCTCTTCGCGCAACTTCAACTCGTTGATCAGATCCATCACGGTGGCGGCTTCGGTCTCGATCCGCTCGCGCGGCACACCAATCCGCTCACGCACCCAAGCGAAATACAAAACCTCGATCATTTGTCATCCCGCAGGAACGGCAGCGCCTTGCGGAAATATTCCAGCCCCGTCATCGCGGTCAGCAAGGCCGCAATCCACATCAGCACCAGCCCCGCATCCCCGGCCACGCTTGCACAATCGCGCTTGCCACAGGCGCGGATCGGGTCGGCCAACCCCTGCGTCACAGCATCGGTATACTGCTCGGGCGTCATGCCATGCATCGCCACCCCGTTGAGGTATTCCAACCCCGTGCCAAGGAAAAGCACAGCAATCGCCACCATTTGCGCCGTGGTCTTCCACTTTGCCAACTTGGTGACTTTCAGCAGCCCCGCCTTCGCCCCCAGAAACTCGCGCAGGCCCGAGACGAATACCTCGCGGAACAAGATCACCGTCGCGGGCAGGATCAGCCACGGGTTCATCCCCGAATACCCCGTCAGCACCAGGATCGCGATCACCACCATCGCCTTGTCGGCAATCGGGTCCAGCATGGTGCCAAACTTGCTTTCCTGCTTCCACAGCCGGGCAAGATAGCCGTCAAACCAATCGGTGATCGCCGCCCCCACAAACAGCGTCAGCGCGAACCAATCCGCCCAAGGCCGCTGAAAATACAGAAACATCAGCGGCACGCCGGGCGCAGCCAGCAGACGCAGAACGGTAAGCGTGTTTGGGATCGACCATTTCATGCGCCAAGTCGTAGCCCAAGACAGGCACCGGGGGGAAGCGGCATTTCCGACGCGAAGCGCGCACAAACGCGTCAATCCGCCGAAAAACCAAGCGCAGCGTCAAGCTTCCGGCACCGGCGCCCAGATCACATCATCAATCCGCCCGGCCCCAGTCGCCAGCATCACCAGCCGATCAAACCCCAGCGCGATGCCGCTGGCAGGCGGCATGATCGCAAGCGCGGCCAGAAAATCCTCGTCCACCGGATAACGCTCGCCATAGACCCGCGCCTTTTCATCCATCTCCAGCCCAAACCGGCGGCGCTGTTCATCAGGGTTGGTCAACTCGCCAAAACCATTGGCCAGTTCCACCCCGCAGGCATACATCTCAAACCGCTCGGCCACACGGGCATCGCGCGGATGCTTGCGCGCAAGCGCCGCCTCGGCGCTGGGGTATTCATCCAGAATGGTGATCCGCCCCATACCCAGATGCGGCTCCACCCGCTCCCCCAACACCCGGCTCAGCATATCCGACCATGTATCATCCGCCGCCACCCGCAGCCCGATCCGGCGCAGTTCTGCCGCCAGAACCGCCGCCACCGGCTCACCATCCGCGCCGATCGAGGCCAGCAAATCGACCCCCGCATAGCGCTGAAACGCCTCTGCCACCGACAGCCGCTCGGGTTCCGCAAACGGGTCGCACACCCGGTCACGATAGCGCAACACCCCGCCGCCGATCTCTGCCGCCAACCGACAGAACGTTACCGCATCCGCCATCAGCACAGCGTAATCCTCGCCCACCCGATACCACTCCAGCATGGTAAACTCGGGGCTGTGCAACGCCCCCCGCTCGCGGTTGCGATAGACATGCGCAAAAGCCGCTATCCGCGTCTCACCCGCAGCCAGCAGCTTTTTCATCGCAAACTCGGGGCTCGTGTGCAGATACATCGCCCGCCCCACCCCATCATTGCCAATCGCCGTTGTCATGAACCCATGCAGATGCGCCTCATTGCCAGGGCTGAACGCCAGCGCCGCGGGGTCCACCTCGACAAACTCCTGCTCGGCCAGCCACAGCCGCAGCCTCGCTTGAATCCGGTTGCGCGCCAGCAAAATCCCCCGCCGGTCGGCATGGCGCGCAGGGTGCCACCACGGCTGATCCATATTTTCGGCTTTCATCTGGAGATTTCCTTGGCAATAGGCTAAAGGCAGCGCGATATGCCGCGCCCCCTTACACTTGGGGCCACCCAAGAACAAGGAATCTGACGTGAAAGTCATCGCCTCTTCCCTGCGCAAAGGCAACGTCGTCGAGATGGACGGCAAACTTTACGCTGTGCTCAAAGCTGAAAACTTCCACCCCGGCAAAGGCACGCCGACCACCTCTGTCGACATGCGCCGCATTTCCGATGGCGTGAAGGTCGCCGAACGCTGGCGCACCACCGAGATGGTGGAAAAAGCCACGGTCGATGAACGCGAATATGATTTCCTCTATGAAGACGGCGAAGGCTTTCACTTCATGGAACCGACCACCTACGAACAAATCGCCGTTCACCCGGATGTCGTCGGCGATGATAAACCGTTCCTGACCGATGGCATCAAAGTCTACCTGCGCACCTACGAAGGTGTGGCGATTGCACTCGAACTGCCGCAGCGCGTCAATGTCGAGATCGCCGAGACCGAACCCGTGGTCAAAGGCCAAACCGCCTCGTCCTCGTATAAGCCTGCAATCTGCACCAATGGCGTGCGCGTGATGGTGCCGCCGCATATCGGTGCCGGCACCAAGATCGTGATCAACACCGAAGATTACACCTATTACGGCCGCGTTCAGGACTAAGCCGAAAACCAATTGCCAAAGCCCGCCCGCCTTCCAGCGCGGCGGGCTTTTTCATGCGCCGTTGCCAAGCCCAATTTCAGAAAACCACAACATATTGTGGAAAATGCCGCCAATCCGCCCAAAAACCACAAGTCCATCCCAGATGGGAAGAATTTACGCTCCAGAACCGTCACGCCGGATCACGCACAAAACGCGCCAAACCGCCTTCATCTTGGCAAAAATACTCTGGGGGTCCGGGGGCCAGCCCCCGGCTTGCCCGCGCCCGCCTTCGGGCGGAAACAGGAAACGCATCGCGCCTCCCCGCCTCAGCCCTTGCGCAGATCATCCTCGATATAGGCCTGCACGATCTGGTCAAAACTGTCCTCGGCCCGAAACCCTAAGGCCCGCGCCCGGCTGGCGGCAAAGCGGCGCGGCCAGGTCTGCACAATCGCCCAAACCGCCGGGTCCGGCACATCGCGGATCAACCCCGCCACCTCCGCCCCCGCCGCCCGCGTCAGCGCGGCGATCTGCTCGGCCACCGTCACCGCAACACCCGGCAGCGTCAGATTGCGCCGCGGCCCCACCGCGCCCAGATCCATCTCTGCGGCGTGCAGAAAGAATCCCACCGCCGCGCGTGGGCTGGCCATCGTGTGCAGCCAGTCGCGCGCCACCGGCAAATCGGCGGGCAATCCGTTCAACGGCTCGCGGATGATGCCCGAGAAAAAGCTCGACGCCGCCCGATTGGCCTTCCCGGGCCGCACGCAGATTGTCGGCAGCCGCAGCCCGATGCCATCCATAAACCCGCGCCGAGTATAATCCGCCAACAGCGCCTCGCCGATCAGCTTTTGCACCCCGTAAGACGAATGTGGCGTGGGCGCAAAATCGTCGGGAATCTCCTCCGGGAACGGCCCGCCAAACACTGCCGTGGTCGAGGCATAGATCATGCGCGGCGCATAACCCGCCGCCCGGATCGCCTCGAACAACGCCCGCGTGCCATCTACATTCACCCGGTAGCCCAGATCGAAATTCGCCTCGGCCTCGCCCGAGACCACACCGGCCAGATGAAAAATCACCTCTGGCCGATGCGCGATCAACGCCACCGCCGCCCCCGGTGCCGCCAAATCCCCCACCACAGCCAGATGCGGCGCTGCCACCTCTGTCGCCACCACATCATGCAGGATTATCTGGCTGATCGGCTTGCCACCCAAAGCCCCGCGCGCCAGCAAAGCCGCCGTCAGCTTGCGCCCGATCATCCCCGCCGCACCCGTGATCAAAACCCGCATCGCATCCTCCCGTTTGGCGCCAGCAAATCACGCCCGCCGCGAATGTCAAAGCCCGATCCAGCGCATGACATCTTTCGTCACCCCCGCAAGATCGCTTGCCCGGTGCCACATCCGGGGTATTCTGCGCCGATGTTGCAGATATTTCGATCCGCCACGATTTTCCTTCTGCTGGCCGCGCTGCCGCTCCCAGCCAAGGCAGAGTTGCGCGCGGTGTTGATCGGGGTCAGCGATTATCTGACGCTGGATGCCGACCTGAAAGGCCCCGCCAACGACGTCCGCCTGATGGCCGAGGTGTTGGTCGCCCGCGGAATTGCGCCCTCGGAAATCACGGTACTGACGTCAGATACCACAGCCCTGCCCGCTGGCGTCAAAACCGCCGCGCCCACCAAAGCCGAGATCATGGCGGCCCTCACCCAAACCGCCGCCCGCGCGCAGCCGAATGACACGGTGGTGTTCTATTTCTCCGGCCACGGCGCGCAGGCCCCCGATCAAAACGGCGACGAAGGCGGCGGCTATGACGAGATTTTCCTGCCAGCCGACGCCGCAGGCTGGAAAGGCCAAGTTGGTGCTGTAGAAAACGCTCTGACCGACGATGAGCTTTACGCTTGGGCGCAACCCATGCTGTCGCGTGGGGTCAAGCTGATAGGCCTGATCGACGCCTGCCATTCCGACACCGGCTTTCGCGCCCTGCCCAGCCAAAGCGCCGTCGTGCGCGGTCTGGCACCGCAGGATCTGAACATCCCCGATAGCCTCGCCCCCAGCACCATCGCGCTAGACACCATCGCGCCAGACACGCCACCTTTGCACGGCGATTTCGTGTTCCTCTACTCCTCGCAATCCGATCAACGCTCGTTCGAATACCCCGTTGGTGACACCGGCCTCTGGCAAGGCGCCTTCACCCGCCAACTCGCCGAAGTGCTGCGCACCAGCGCCACAGCACCCTGGGCGCAAATCCTGGCCGCAACCACCGCCACGATGCAGCAAGGCACCACCCCGCAAATGCCCGATGGCGAAGGCCCGATGCTTGCCACCGATCTTTTCGGCACCCCAGCACCGCAGCGTTTTCTGGTGAAGGATGGCGTGATCCAGGCAGGCCTTCTGCAAGGCCTGAACCCCGGCGACCGCTTCTCGCTGTATCCATCCGCCGAAGGTGGCGCGGCACTGGCGCAAGTGACCTTGGCAAAAGTCGATGCCCGCAGCAGCCCGCTGCCCTCAAACACCGTCACAACCGCCTGGGCCGAGCTGGATCAACCCGCGGCCCCACCAGCCCTGCACCTCGCCGCGCCCCTGATCGCCAATCCCGGCGACGGCTACGATTATTCCGCTTGGCAGGCCGCTTTCGCAGCCATTGGCACAGGCGCTGGCCCCAGCGATCTGACCCCCATCCTGACCGACGGCACGATCGCACTCGCAGGCCCCGACGGCGCGCTTGACCCCCAAGGCCCCCACTCCACCCCGCGCATCACGCCTGAGGCAGGCGAGACAGCAGAACTTGCCCTGCAGCGCAGCTTGGATGCCGCTTCCCACAGCCTGCGCCTGCGCCACCTGTTCACCACTGTCGCGGCCCGCAGCCTGACGGCGCAGCCGCCGCTACAACTGGATTGGCAGCACAAAGCCGCGCCCGAATGTAGTGATCCCGGCCCCGCGCAGCCCGTTGATCCGGCCCAAACCGTGCAACCCTGCGATCAGCTTTGGCTTGGCTTCCAAAACACCTCGGGCCGCGATCTGGATGTGTCGATCCTGTATTTCAACGCCGATTTCAGCATAACCCCGCTATGGCCACAGCGCGGCCTGTCCAACCGGCTTGCCGCTGGCGAAAGCGGGCGCGCAGGCTTTCAGATCGACCCAGACTCGCCACCTGCGGATGAAGATATCCTTGTGCTGGCGGTCCCGGTTGATCCGGGGGCGGCGCGGGTTGATCTTACCTTGCTCGCCGATCCAGCCGCCACGCGTGGTGCGGGGGATTGGTTTTCCAACCGGCTTGATGCCGATACCGCCACCCGCAGCTTTTCCACCAAACCGCCGCCATTGCTGATGATCCGCCAAACCGTGCGGATCCGCCCCATGCCACAGGGAGAAAACTGATGAAAATTGCCGCAACTCTGCTTTGCCTGCTGATGGCCCTGCCCGTCGCAGCCGAGGTCAAACCGGATTTCAAACAAGGCCAGCCCTCGGCCTTTGATTGGGCGAAAAGCGGTGGCAAGGCGGCATATCAGGCGAAGGCCGCAACCGGGGGCAAGGTTCTGGGCGGCAAGGTCTCGGAAAAAGGCGCATGGCCCTGGCAGGTCGCGCTGCTGGTGGGTGGCGCGCCTGTGGGCCCGGATGCACAGTTCTGCGGCGGCAGCCTGATCATGGACGATTGGGTGCTGACAGCGGCACATTGCGTTCACATGCAAGACGCTGCGGGCAACTGGGGCGATCTGAACCCGAAAGAAATATCGGTGCTGGTCGGCAGCAACATCATCGCACCCGGCAAAGGCGAGGTGATTGCCGTCAAGCAGGTGTTCCGCCACCCGGATTATGTTGGCACCGCCTTTGATTTCGATATCGCCCTGCTGAAACTCGCCCGCGCGCCGCGCTTGCCACATGAGGTGATCAAGGTGCCGGATGCGGCCTTTGGTGATGAGTTGGATCAGCCGGGGGTGATCACGGTGGTGACTGGCTGGGGGCTGGTTGAAGGCGGCGGCCACCCCGACGCACTGCATGAGACCGAAATTCAGATGCTGGACCGCGGCCTGTGCAATCAATCCCTGATGGCCGCACGCACCGATGCGGCGGCCGAGGGGTTTGGCTATGCGGCAGGCATCCTCAGCCTGCGCGACGAGGATGCCTATCAGATCTGGGATGAACTGGTGGGAAAGGCTCCGCCGCCGATGAGCGAGAATATGCTGTGTTCCGGCACGTTCGAGGGCGGCAAGACCGCTTGTTCGGGTGACAGCGGCGGGCCGCTCGTGGTGCCGCTCGAGGATGGCACTTACATTCAGGCCGGGATCGTAAGCTGGGGGCTGACGGCAAAAACCGGGGAAGGCTGCGAGGAAAAGGCGCTGTTTTCAGCCTATACAAAAACCGCAGAATTCGTGCCTTGGCTGGATCAGGTGATCAACGAAAACCCCTGAAAACACGGCCCCGAGTTGGGACCGTGTTTGCAAACCATGATCACGCACCATGGCAAGGGGCCATCAGACCGTCGGGATGGTGCCGCCATCAATCACAAACTCGGTGCCCGTGATGGACGCGGCGCGGGGAGAGGCCAGAAAGGCGATCAAATCGGCCACTTCCTGCGGTTTGGCAGGTCGCCCCAATGGGATGCCGCCCAAGCTATCCATGATGATCTTTTTACCGCCTGCGAAATCTGTGCCCGCCTGCTCTGCCAAACGCTCGGCCAGCGCCACCGAAGCTTCGGTTTCAATCCACCCCGGTGAAACCCGCATCACCCGAACCCCCTTTGGCGTCACCTCTTTCGAAAGTGCCTTGCTGTAAGCTGAAAGCGCGGCCTTGGCTGCGGCATAGGCGATGGTGGATTCCGGCAGCGGCAGTTGCGATTGGATCGAGGTGACGTGGATCACCACACCCGCACCGCGCGCAACCATGCCCGGCACCAATGCGCGATCCAGTCGCACCGCCGCCATCAGGTTCTGATTGATCTCACGCGCCCACAGATCATCGGTCAATACACCAAATCCGCCGCCCGGTGACGTAGAGCCGCCCACCACATTCACCAGAATATCTACACCATCCATAGTTTCGCGTGCGGCATCGGCCAGCGCCGCGCATCCCTCGGCACTCGACAGGTCTGCCGCGCAAAAGGCGACATCGGCGGGCAAATCATCTGGCCGACTGCGCGCGCTGGTCATCACTTTGGCACCGCCTGCACGCAGCGCCGCAACAACCGCCTGCCCAACGCCCTTGCTGCCGCCAGTCACCAAGGCGCGCTGGCCAGCAAGATCAATCCATCCAGACATCAGTTGATCTCCAATTCTGTGATCAGGCCAGCATTCAGCGCGAAACTGAAATCAAGCGTCACAGGGCTGCCTTTGAAGCTGCCGGAAACCTTGGCCGTAACAACGCTGCGCCCAGCATTTTCGCGCAAAGACAGGGGCAGAACTTCGCTGACCGGGGCATTGGCGGCGATGTGCCAGGCCTTGATGTCGGCAAGACCGCGATGGGTCTGCGCCTCGTCCTGCACCACGGCATGTTCGGCAAAGCAGGTGTCGAACGATTGCCGCGTGGGGTCATTGGTCGCGGCAAAATAGGTCACAAGAGCGGGGGGGAGTGCGATCATTTTGGCATCCTTTGCGTCGTGGAATGACGCGGTTGTTGCAATAGGGGCGTTATCGCATTAGCTGTTGATTATGGGAAGAACACACGAAAAAGTAGGGTACTTACCTGCAGGTATGCCCGATGAAGCTGCCACCAAATCGCCCGATGCGCTGTCGGCGGCGGTAGGGGTTGAAACGGTCATTCGGATGCTGGAGGGCCGCTGGAAACTGGTGATCCTGTTCCAGTTGTTCGGCGGTAAATTGCTGCGGTTTTCAGAGTTAGAGCGGGCGATCCCCTCGATCTCGCAGAAGATGCTGATCCAGCAGTTGCGCCAGATGGAGGCGGACGGCATCGTATCGCGGCTGGTGCATCATCAGGTGCCGCCGAAGGTGGAATATGGCCTGACGGCATGGGGGCAATCCTTGTGCCCCGCGCTGGATGCGTTGCTGCAATGGGCGGGCAATGCGCCAGTTGAGGTGAGCCTAGGGTTAGAACATTTCGTGCCACGCAAGGGGGTTAGCTGATCAGCTTTGGCCACAGGGTCTCGATCGTCAGGCCCTTGTCCACCTCTGGCAGCATCAGTTTGGCGCCGTGGCGCGCGGCGATGGCGCGCACAAGGGCAAGGCCCAGACCATGACCTTTGATGCCACGTTCCTGGTCGCGCGGGGCGCGGGTAAAGCGATCAAATGCCGCGTCGCGCAGATCGGGCGGCAAGCCGGGGCCGGTATCAGACAGGGTCAGGCGATGGTGGTCGGGCGTTTCGGTCAGCGTCAGCGTCAGGCTATCCCCGGGGCCGCAGTATTTGATGGCGTTGTCGATCAGATTGGCCAGCATCTGGGCAATCAGATTGCGGTCGCCCAATATATGCAGATCGGGCGTGGTGTTCAGGGTGCAGATTAGGCCCTTGTCTTCCGCCAGTGGCTCGTAAAGATCCCAGACTTCGCCCGCCACGGCAGACAGATCAACGGGAAGTAACCCGCCGCCATTGCCCTGATCGGCCTCGGCGCGAGAGATATCGAGCAGCGAGTCGAACACCCGGATGGCGTTGCGCATCTCGGCACGCAGATCGTCGGTCAGGGCGGGTTGGCCTTCGATCTGCGCCAGCTTTTGCAGCATCCGGTTCAAGGGCGTGCGAAGTTCGTGCGCGATGGTGTCCGACAGGCGGTGCGTGGCGCGGTTGAGGTTTTCGATCCGGTCCAGCATGGCGTGGACATGCGTTTCCAGCAGGCCAAACTCGTCAGGACTGCGCGGGCCGGGAAGGCGGGCGGCAAGGTCTCCGGTGGCGACCTGATCGGCAAGACTATTGAGCCGGGTGATGCGGGCCATCACCGATTTGGCGGCGAGCGTGCCTATGATGGCGCCCGCGGCAATCAGGATCAGGCTGAGGGTGGCCATACCTTTGCGCAAACTGGCAAGGGTGGCCTCGACGGGTTCAAGCGAGCGGGCGACCAACAACGGAAAGCCGCCGGGCAGGATGCGCGCAACGCCCAACCATGTCGTGCCGTTGGCGGTGAAGCGCTGCGCGGCATCGGTCGAGAAATCGGCATAGGTCGCGGTCGGGTCGCGGGCTTCGATGTTGGCGGGCCATGCGGTTTCGGTGCCAGCCAGCCGCTTACCGTTGCGGTCTTGCAGCAGCAACAACTCGCCGCCGGTGGTTGTGCGGTCGGTGATGGCTTGGCGCAGGGCAATGATGCGGCGTTGTTGGTAAAGTGCAGCATAGCCTGCCAGATCGGCACTAAGCGCGGCCTTTGTGGCCTCGGTCAGTCGGGATTCGACAAGGCGGTATTGCAGACCCATCGCCAGCAACGACAGCAGACTAATGGCCAGTGCCATGGTGGCGGCCAGTTTCAGGGTGGAGCGTGCGATCATGGCGCGGGAAGTGGGGCAAACACATAACCCTCGCCGCGCGCAGTCTGGATGGCTTGCGATCCGGCGTCTTCCAGCTTGCGGCGCAGGCGGCCGACATGGACATCGACGACATTGGTGCCTGGGTCAAAATGCAGTTTCCAGACGTTCTCCAGCAGTTGCATCCGCGTCACCACCTGTCCGGCGTTCTGGGCGAAATAGGTGATCAGCTCAAATTCCTTCGGCGAGACCGCGACATGTACGCGGTTGACGTGAACGGTGCGGGCCTTCATGCGGATTTCAAGCTGTCCGAACACCAGCAGGTCATTGTCCTGCCCCTGCATCGTCGCGCGGCGCAGCAGGGCGCGCAGGCGGGCGCGGAGTTCTTCTGGCTCGAACGGTTTGGGCAGGTAATCATCGGCACCTTTCTCCAGCCCCTCAACCCGGTTTGCGGCGCGGCCCAAAGCGGACAGCACCAGAATCATCCCCTGCGCGCCGAGGCTGCGCATCTTCGCGATGGCCTCAACCCCGTCACCACCGGGCAGCATCCGATCCAGCACGATGACACGGAAGTCTTGCACGGAAAGGGTGATACCTTCGGGCAGGGTGGAGGCGATGGTGGCAGAGCAGCCCAGTGCCTGCACCTCGTCGGCGATGGATTGGGCGATCTCGGGATCATCCTCGATGATCAGGATACGGTCGGTCATGGCGGTTCCTTCGCTTTGGCAGATGTCAGAACACCACCACGTCGCGGTCAAGCACATTCGCGCCGCCGACGGGGTGAAGCGATTTTCCCGTAGCCCATGGGTCGATCAGCACATGCCGGGTGCCGGTTGCACCTTGGACCAGCAACAGCACCGGCTGAGCAAAGCTTTCGGTGGCTTGGGACTGCGGGGCTTGGCCGTCGATCTGCAAGATGGTCTCGGTGGCGGTCAGGCCTGCGGACAGCGCGGGCGAGTTGGCGCGGACTGCGGTGATCCGGGCGCCGTTCAGCGTCAGGCCAAGGTCTTGCAGGGTATATTCCTTGCGCCGCTGCGGGTTGGAAATGTCACGCAGTGTCAGGGGGGAATCTACGGTGGCGATGTCGGCCATAAGAATCACCACCGCACCGCCGCGCAGAACGGTCAGGTCAAGCTGGCCTTGCTGTTGCGCCGCTTCAAGCGCGAAGGCCAGATCGCCGGGCTTGGCGATGGCCGCGCCGTTCAGCGCCAGAATCACATCGCCAGGGCAGAGGCCTGCGGTTTCGGCAAGGCTGGCAGGGGTGATTGCATCAACCAGCAGGCCGGTGGCGGCGATGCCCAGCGCCTCGGCCAGTTGCCGCGACACCGGGCGGGCGGTCAGGCCAAGCTGCGGCAGTGGTGGCAAGGTCTCGGCGATCAAGCCCTGCACGATTCGCGCCAGATCGCGGGCCGGGATGGCATAGGCGATGCCGATGAACATGCGGCTGCCGTCGGCGATCTGGGAATTCATCCCGACCAGCGCGCCCGTGGCATCCACCAGCGGCCCGCCGGACGAGCCGGGATTGAGGGCGGCATCATGCTGGATCATGCGGATCGGCGAAGCGGGTTCAACCTGACGGTCCAGGCCCGAGACCCGGCCCGCTGTGACGCTGAATTCAACATCCATCGGCGCGCCCAAGGCCCAAACCTCGGCCCCAAGCTGCGGCGGGGTGGCGGCGGGGATCAGGCCGCCCTGCCCCCCCGACGTGACCGCGATCACCGCGACATCGCGGCTGGGGTCGGCGGCAATCACCCGGCCGATCTGCTGCTGCCCTGCGGCATCGGTCAGACGGACTTCTTGCGCCGCCCCCACCACATGCGCATTGCTGATCGCCACGGTGCCATCGCCCCACAGGAAGGCCGAGCCGAGAAAGCGGTCTTCGGAATCGGCGCTGTGGACGGTGAAGACTTTGGCCATCGCGGTTTCCAACATCGGCGCATCTGCGGCTTGGGCTGGGACGGCGAGAAGCAGAAAGGCGCAGATCGCGCGGCGGAAGGTGGTGAGGCAAATGCGCATGAATATCCTCGGGTTAGGTCTTGGCGGCAAAGCTATCGCGGATGCGTCGGGATCGCCCGTGACAAAGGCTGTCATGGCTTTGGGCTTTGCAGAGGGGGGCCAGCGCCCTCGCCCTTGCGGGCTCGCCCCCGGGATAACTGCGCGCAGAGGATGAGGGGAAGGGCGTTGGGTCGGACGTTTAGGTGCCCGCGAAGATGTGAACCGGGCTGCGGCATTTCCCGCCGCGCGTGGGGCAGGGTTTTGGGCTATGCTGGGTCAAATCAAGGAGTCCTGTCATGCTGATCCGCCCGACGCGCCGCCGTTTTCTGACCTCTGCCGCTGCTCTGCCCCTCGCAGCGCTGGCGCGGCCTGCGCGGGCCGAGGTGGCGGAGATGAGCATCAGCACCCGACAGATCGAAGTGTTGGGACGGGCCGCGACGGTTTACGGCTTTAACGGTTATGACGGCCAGTTGGGGTTTTACGGCAGCGCGGGCGATCGGTTTCAGCTTGGCATGCAGAACGACACCGACATGGATATCATCACCCATTGGCACGGCCAGGTGATGGCCACCGAGGGGCAGGACCGGGCCTATACCGGCGGCGGGGCACTGGCTGCGGGGGCGGCGGATTGGATGGATTTCGAACTGACTCCCGGCACGCATTGGATGCACGCGCATCAACTGGCCGAGCAACAGTTGATGGCCGCCCCGATGATCTGCCGCGAAGCGGATGCGCCCGATGTGCAAGAGCATGTGATCATGCTGCATGATTTCAGCTTTCGCGCGCCAGCCGAGATTCTGGCGGAACTGGGCGGGTCGGATATGCACGCAGGCGGCATGGCCGGGATGGATCATTCCGCAGGCGGTATGGCGGGGATGGATATGGGCGGGATGGTTCATGCCAATGATGTGACATACGATGCTTATCTCGCCAACGACCGCACCTTGGCAGATCCTGAAGTGGTCGAGGTTGAGGCAGGCGCGCGGATACGTTTGCGGATCATCAATGCAGGCACGGCGACGGCGTTCTGGATTGATCCGGGGGTTTTGGAGACGCAGGTGATCGCGGTGGATGGCAATGCTTGCGCGCCCCTGAAGGCCAAGGCCTATCCGATGGCGCAGGGGCAGCGGCTGGACCTGTTGCTGACGATCCCGCCGCAGGGCGGCGCATTTCCGATCTTCGCGCAGGTAGAGGCCGCGCGGATGCGCACCGGGATTGTGCTGGCGACCTCTGGCGCGCAGGTGGAACGGCTTGGTGATATGGCCGAGGCTGAGGCGCCGCATCTTGATGCGCGCTTTGATGCCGGGTTGCGGGCGGTGCAGGCACTGCCTGAACGCAGCGGTCAGATGGCGCATCTGATGTTGGGCGAAGAAGCCGGTTATCGCTTTACCATCAACGGCAAAGTGCATGGCGAGGATACGCCGATTGCCGCCAAAGTGGGTGATCGGCTGGAGTTGATGTTCATGAACATGGGCGTGATGATGCATCCGATGCATCTGCACGGCCATCACTTTCAGGTCGTCGATGTCGGCGCGGGCCGGTTCAGCGGGCCACGCCGCGATGTGGTGGCGGTGGCTCCGGGTGGCATGGTGACGGTGGCGGTTGATCTGGACAAACCCGGCAGTTGGTATCTGCATTGTCACCACCTGTACCATATGGCGACCGGGATGATGACAGAGTTGCGGGTGGCTTGAGCCCGCATGACAAATGCTGTCAGGGCATTTTCAGAACTTTACAGGGGCCGTGCGGGCCTGCATCTTTTGCGCAGACGGTGGGTTTCTGCCGCGCTTAACCCAAGGGTTCGCCATGCTGCGCCTGTCACTTCTGTTTGCCATCACCGCCCTGCCCGCGCTGGCCGCCCCGCCTTCGGGGGTGAAGCTGGCAGAACTGTCGGCGCAACTTTACGCCACCGGGATGCAGGCCGAGGATGCGGTGTTGCTGATCGCGGCAGCCAAGTTGCGCAAACAGATCACCTTCCGGGGTGCGGGCGAGGCTCCCCTGGAGTGGGAAGCGATGCTGACGCAGGCCGAGGCTTTGGCCGCAGGCGATGACGCTTTGCTGGGGATGATTGCCGATGTGAAGGCGGAAGGCGTGAAGGGCGTGGCCTCGGGGCCGAAGTATCAGATTGGCACTTTGGCCAGCGGCGGCATAGACAGCTTCCCCGGCATGGGTTTTGCGGCGGGCGATTACGCTGAGATTTATGTCGAGGCAAAGGTGGACACCGATCTGAACCTGCGGGTGCTGGATAGCGCGGGCCAAGTGGTGTGCGCCGATACCAATCCCTCGCCCATCGCCTATTGTGGCTGGACGCCTGCGGCCGCGGGCGATGTGGTGGTGCAGGTGGAAAACGCAGGGCCGCAGGATACCGGCTATGCCTTGATAACGAATTGATGCCATGAAACTGAAAGCAACATTGCGCGCGGGATGGATCGGGGCGGCCTTGGCGCTGGCGGCGCTTCCTGCCGTTGCGCGTGAGAATTATGCGCTGCTGATCGGCGCGGCAGAGTACAAGAATCTGGATCAGAAATACTGGCTGAAAGGCCCCGCCAATGATGTGCGGCTGGTGCAGACCTATCTGACCACGCAAAGCCCGGTGCCGTTTGCGCCGCAGGATGTGATCATGCTGGCCGACGGGGTGGAGGGGGCCAAGCCACCGACGCTGGCGGCGATCCGCGCGGCGGTGGCTGATCTGACGGCGCGGGTGCAACCGGGGGATTTCGTCTACCTGCATTTCTCGGGTCACGGCTCGCAATCGCCCGCTTTGAACCCTGAAACTGAGTTGGACGGGCTGGACGAGACGTTTCTGCCATCGGATATCGGGCCATGGGAAAACGCGGTCGGCACGGTGCAGAACGCGCTGGTCGATGATGAGATCGGCGCGATGATCGACGGGCTGCGCGCCAAGGGGGCCGATATCTGGGCGGTGTTCGACAGTTGCCATTCCGGCACGGTGACGCGGGCGCTGGAGGAAGACGACGTGCGGCTGCGCGAATTGCCGCCCGAGGCATTGGGGATTCCGGCTGAATTGATGGAGGTTTCCACCCGTGCCTTGCCGAAGGTCGAGGCGCCTTTCGATGAAGCCGCAGCCCCCGGCATGGGCAGTTTCGTGGCGTTCTTCGCGGCGCAAACCAATGAGGTAACGCCCGAGAAAAACCTGCCGAAAGGCAAGCCGGGGCGGGTGCCGCAGGGGGTGTTCACCTATACTCTGTTCGAGGTGCTGGCGCAGAATCCGGGGGCGAGCTATGGCCAGATTGGGCAGGAAGTGCTGCGGTCTTATGCCACCAAGCGGCTGGCCACGACGACGCCGATGTTTGAAGGCGATCTCGACCGGGTGGCGTTTTCTGGCACCAAACAGGACCGCGTGGCGCAATGGTCTGCCAGCGTCGAGGACGGCATTTTCAGCATCCCCGCCGGATCTTTGCATGGTCTGAGCGGAGGCGCGGTGCTGGCGGTGATCGCCAAGGCGACGGATGGCGATGACGCGGCCCTAGGCTATGTCAAGCTGACCACGGTGGATACATTCACCGCGCAAGGTCAGGCGGTGGCGGGCGACAAGCCGCTGCCCACCGATCTGCCCAAAGGGTTTTTGCTGCGCAAGATCGGCAGCGACGTGGATTTCACCCTGACGGTGGCGCTGCCCTCCCAACAGGATTCGCCCGCGACCGCGGCACTGGAGGCGGCGATGAGCGCGTTGGAGGCGGCCTCTGGCCCTCGGCTGGTCTATGTGCCCGCAGGAGCCGAGGCCGATTTGCGGTTGGCGGTGATCAAGGACAGCCCGCGCCCGGATGCGATCTGGGTGCTGCCCGCCAGTGGGCTGGTGGCGGATTATGCCACCACGCCTTCGGTTTCAACCGCCGACAAGGATGCGACTGCGCTGGGAGAAACCCTTGCCGATACGCTGACCACGATGGCCCGCGCGATCAATCTGCAAAAGCTGGGGGCGGCGGTGGGGGCTGGCAGCCTGAATGTCGATGTGGAGCTGCTGACCGGCAAGAACAAGAACGCGCTTCAGGTGGCCAAACCCGCCGAGGTTCCGCGCCTGGTGCCGGATGATCAGGTGCATATTTTGGCGCGCAACAATATGGACCAACCCGTTGATATCAATGTGCTGTATATCGCGGCGGATTATGCGATCAGTCATTGGTTTTCGGGCCGTCTGCAACCCGGTGACACGCTGAAAAAGGGCCTGTTCAAGATCGGCGCGGATGTATTGGGGGATGAGCGGATGATCGTGGTGATGACCCCTGCCCTTCCACAATCACCGGTCGAGGATCTCAGCTTTCTGGCACAGGATGCGCTAGACACCACGCGATCTTTGGGCGGATCAAGCCTTTCTGCCGCACTGGGCGAAGCGGGTTTTGGCCAGACCACGCGCAGTGCCATGGCGTTAGAGGATGACACCGCGGGCCCCGCGCCTGGGATGATTGAGTTGGAGTTGCGCACGGGGCCAGCCCCCTGAAAACTGCGCAATCGTTGACAGAATCAGCGAGCAAGCGCAGCCTTTGAGTGTTATTGCAACTCAAGGATTTACCCATGCGACGTCTGCTTCTTGGCGGCACTGCCGCCGTTGCCTTGCTTTCCAGTTCTGCCTTCGCCGGAGGCGTGCCGGAACCCGTGATGACCCCCGACGTGATCGAAACCAAGACCTCATCCAGCTCGGGCGGGGTGATTGTGCCTTTGCTGCTGTTGCTGGTGGTGGTCGCCGCCGTGGCCAGTTCTGGCGGCGGCGATGGTGGCACGGTTTCGGCATCGGATGCGCGGATCAAGACCGACATCGCTTGGCTGCGGATGGGCAAACATGGCCTGCCGATTTATCGTTATCGCTACAAAGGAATGCCGGAAGTGTTCGAAGGCGTGATGGCGCAGGATGTGGCCAACATCCGCCCCGATGCGCTGGTGCGTTGGCCAAATGGCTTGCTGGCGGTCGATTATGGTCGGCTGGGCATGGCGATGCAGCGGGTCGCCTGAAAGCAGAAGGGGGCGCGGTTTGAGCCACGCCCCCTTTTGAATTTGGCGGAGTGGTTACAGAATTTCCGACATTTTCACCACGCGGCCCTCGGCCACCGATTTCACCGCCGCGTCGGCCAAGGCCAGCGCGATCAGGCCATCTTCGCCCGACGGCTCTGCCTTGCCCTTGCCCGACAGTGCAGCGATGAAAGTGGCGATCTCGGCGGCATAGGCTTCGATGTAGCGGGTCATGAAAAAATCATGCAGCGGCGGGCGGGTGTAGCCTGCGGCGGTGGCGACTTCGATCGACACCGGGCGCTGGTTTTCAGCAGAAACCGCCCCCAAAGAGCCATGCACTTCGATGCGCTGATCATAGCCATAGGTGGCGCGGCGCGAGTTCGAGATCACCGCCTGACGGCCCGATGCGGTTTTCAGCATCACCTGAACAGAGTCAAAATCGCCCGCCTTACCGATGGCCGGGTCGACCAGCACGGCGGCGGTGGCCACGACTTCGGCGATTTCTTCGCCCAGCAGGAAGCGTGCCATGTCGAAATCATGGATGGTCATATCGCGGAAAATCCCGCCCGAGCGGCCGATATATTCCACCGGCGGCGCACCCGGATCGCGCGAGGTGATCACGGCCATCTCCGGGGTTCCGATGCTGCCTCTGTCGATCTCGGCACGCACGGCCTTGAAATGCGGGTCAAAGCGGCGGTTGAAGCCAACCATCAGCGTGCCTTTATGGGCGCGCACGACCTCAAGGCAGGCTTTGACACGGGCGAGCGACAGGTCAATCGGCTTTTCGCAGAACACGGCTTTACCGGCTTTGACAAATTGCTCGATCAGATCGGCGTGGGTGTCGGTCGGGGTGCAGATCACCACGGCGTCGATGTCTTTGGCGGCACAAATCGCGTCAATGCTGCGCACCTCGCAGCCGTACTGATCGGCGATGGCCTGTGCCGCTGCGGGAAAAGCATCTGCCACAGCCACCAGTTGTGCATTGGCATCGCCCGTCACCGCCTTGGCATGGACCTTGCCGATACGGCCCGCGCCCAGAAGCCCGAATTTTACTGTCATGTCATCCTCCTGAAGGGCAATCCGCTGCGTGGTCACTCTGGCAGGATTGCAGTTGCGGAACTGATATTCCATTGACGGGCAAATTCAATCGTATTTTGCCGAGAAATCGCAGCGTGGGCGATATTCTCGGCAGAAATCGGCAAGGGATGCAGCCCCTATTGGAATAAAAATTCCACGATCACTCCTGCGTGCGCAACACCTGTGCAGGGCGTCGGCGCAAGGGGCGTAGCACAAAGATCAGGCTGGCGAGTAGCGTTGCAGCGATTCCGCCCAACACGATACCGAATGCCGAAGCGGGTTCGAACGCGTAGGGGCTTTCCATCACAAAGTGCATCACTGCCCAACCAGCGATGCCGCCTGCGAGAATGGCAACTACACCCGCAGCCGCCCCCATCAGCGCCGCACGCAGCGCAAAGCTGATCAGGATACGCGCACGCGAGGCCCCCATCACCTTCAGCACCGCTGCCTCATAGACGCGGGCGCGCTCACCCGAAGCCGCCGCGCCGATCAGCACCACGAACCCAGTCAGTAAGGTTGCCATGGCGGCGATGGTGGTGGCTTGGGCGATGGCGGTCAGCGCCTCGGTCACGCGGGTGATTGCGTTTTTTACCGAGATCGCGGTGATGTTGGGATAGGCGCTGGCGATGTCGCGCAAGATAGTGGCCTCGGCTGCCGGGTCGGCGTAGACGGTGGCGATATCGGTATGCGGCGCGCCTGCCACGGCGCCGGGGTTCAGCACCATCACAAACCCCATGCCAGCATTGGAGAAATCAACCACGCGCAGGCTGGTGATGCTGGCCACGATGTCGCGGCCAAGGATGTTCAAGGTCAACTGATCGCCGAGTTTCAGGCCAAGTTCCTTGGCCTCTTCGGCAGCAAACGAGATTTGCGCCTCGCCCTGATAATCGGCGGGCCACCATGCGCCTGCGGTCAGCTTGGTGTCGGCGGGTTGCGTGGCGGCATAGGTAATGCCGCGATCCCCCGCCAGCACCCAATGCTCGCCCGCGACCTTGCGCGCATCCTGCCCGTTGATCTTGGTGATGATGCCACGCAACATCGGCGCGGATTCAACCTTGGTGACGGCGGGATTGGCAGCAAGACGGGTGCGGAAGCCGTCGATCTGATCGGGCTGAATATCGACGAAGAAGAACGCGGGCGCGCGGGTGGGCAGATCGCGGGCAATCGCGGCGCGCAGGTTGGCGTCGATCTGGCCGACGGCGGCGAGCACCGTCAGACCCAAACCAAGGGCGAGGACGACTTGCGTGGTTTCCGCGCGCGGCGCGCCAATGGCCGCAAGCGCAAGCCGCATCGCGACGGATCGGGTGCGGCGCGCAAGCAAGCGGGCGAACCGAGCCAGCCCCCAAGCCGCGCAGGCAAGCACCAGCAAAGCCCCGATCACTCCGCCCGCCGTGCCCAGCGCCAGTGACGCGGTGCCCGAAAGCCAGACCGCCCCACCGATCAGCAGCCCCGCCAGCGCCAGCATCGCCAGCGCATAGCGCGCACGCGGCCAGCCGCCCGACAGACCGCCGCGATAGAGCGCCGCAGCGCGGATTTTCTCGCTGCGTGCCAAAGGCCATAGCGCGAACAGGAAGGCCGAGGTGACGCCGTAGAATGCGGCCTCGATCACCGGGCGCGGATAAAGCGCGATCTGCGCCGGAAACGGCAGCGCCGACTGGATCGGCGCCGCCAGCGCCAACGGCGCGCCGACGCCCAACAGGAGGCCCAGCGCCACGCCAAAGCCAACCAGCACGGCGATTTGCAACAGGTAGGTCTGAAAGATCAGCCCGCCGGTTGCGCCCAAAGTGCGCAGGGTGGCGATGGTGGCGATTTTCGCCTCCAGATACGACCGCACCGCTGCGGCAACGCCGACACCACCCACCGCAAGACCAGCCAGACCAACAAGGATCAGAAACGCGCCGATGCGGTCAACAAAACGGGCAACACCGGGCGCGGCCTTGCGGCTATCGCTCCACCGCAGGCCAGAGTCGCGGAACTTCGCCTCGGCTTGGGCTTGCAGCGCGGCAAGGTCCGCCCCTGTGGGCAACAGCAGGCGGTAAGAGGAATCGAACAACGTGCCGGGTTCCAGCAGGCCCGATCGGGCAAGATCTTGGGTTTTTACAATGGTGCGGGGGGCAAGGGCAAAGCCGCCTGTCGCCGAGTCAGGTTCGCGCAGGATGCGGCCTTTCAGGGTGAACTCCTGCGCGCCAAGCTTGAAGCGGTCGCCAATCGCCAGGCCGACCTGGTCGGCGAGAATGCCGTCCATCACAGCACCTTTATCGGCCAGCGCGGTGGTGAGATCGCCCGCCTCAAGCTGCACAGAGCCCAGCAGCGGATAAGCATCATCCACCGCTTTCACCTGCGTCAGCACATGCGCATCGCCCGCCACGACCATAGAGCGGAAATCGACGATCTCCGAGGTTTTCAGCGCGATACTGTCCAGAAACGCGCGTTCTTCCGGCGTGGCGAAGCGATAGGTGAACTCCACCTGCGCATCGCCGCCCAGCAACACCGCGCCCTGATCGCGCAGGCCCGCCTCAATCCCTGCCCGCACCATGCCAACGCCCGCAATCGCGGCAACGCCCAAGGCAAGGCAGGCGAGGAACACCCAGAACCCCCGCAAGCCGCCGCGCAATTCGGCGCGGGCAATCCGCCATGCCAGGCTCATGCGAGGCCACCGCCAGGCGAGGTAAGCCGCAACACCGCGCTCATGCCCCTGCCCCGTCAATGCGGCCATCGACCAGCCGCACCACGCGGCTACAGCGCGCGGCCAACTCTGGCGCGTGCGTCACCAACACCAGCGTCGCGCCGTGGCGGTCGCGCAGGCCAAAGATCAGATCCATGATGGCCGCGCCATTGGCGCTGTCGAGGTTCCCCGTCGGCTCATCCGCCAGCAAGATCGCCGGACGCGGCGCTGCAGCACGCGCTAGTGCCACGCGCTGCTGCTCTCCCCCCGAAAGCTGGGCGGGGTAATGCTGCATGCGGGTGGCCAGACCCACCGCCTCAAGCTCATCCTTTGCGCGAGTTACGGCATCGGTGACGCCCGCGATCTGCATCGGCAAAGCGACGTTTTCCAATGCGGTCAGCGTCGGAATCAGGTGGAAGGACTGAAACACCACCCCCATCCGACCGCGCCGAAACCGCGCCAGCCCATCTTCATCCAGACTGGTGATGTCCTGCCCCAAAGCCTGCACCCGGCCCTTGCTGACACGCTCCAGCCCGCCCATCAGCATCAGTAACGAAGATTTGCCCGAACCCGATGGCCCGACCAGCCCCAAACTCTCGCCACGCGCCACCTCAAGGGTTATGCCTTTCAGGATATCGACGCGGCCCGCATTGCCTGCCAAGGTCAACCAGGCGTCGTCCAGTTTCAGAACGGTATCCATCATGCGTCTATCCTTGCTGTCTTGCCTCACATATGCGCCGCTGCGGACGTTTCGCAATGTCACGGCAGCGATTATTCTGCTGACATCGCCTGCATTTGCCGAAACAACGGTGCTGGCACTGGGCGATAGCCTGACGGCGGGCTACGGGTTGCCGCAGGATCAGGGCTTTGTGCCGCAGTTGCAGGCATGGCTGGCGGCGCATGGGGCAGAGGTGAAGATCATCAACGCCGGTGTGTCGGGTGATACCACGGCGGGCGGGCTGTCGCGCACCGATTGGTCGCTGACGCCGGATGTGCAGGCGGTGATCGTCAACCTGGGCGGCAATGACATGCTGCGCGGCATTGATCCGGCCACCAGCCGCGCCAATCTGGATGCCATTTTGGCCAAGGTGCAGGCCAAGGGTGTGCCCGTGCTGCTGGTCTCTTTGCGCGCGCCGGGGAATTATGGCGCGGATTTCAAAGCGTCGTTCGATGCGATGTATCCTGAACTTGCGGCAAAATACGGCGCGGTGCTGGCCGACAACTACTTTCTGCCGGTGATCAACCAGCAGACCCGCCTGCTCGACCCAGCCTATATGCAGGCCGATGGCATCCACCCCAATGCCAAGGGCGTGGCGAAGATCCTCGAGACGCTGGGGCCGAAAGTGCAAGAGATGTTGGCTCGGGTGGGTGGCTAATCCGCTTGCGTCCGCCTGCACTTCGGTGAAACTGCGCCAAAACGAGCGGAGCCGCAGATGAGCCTTTTGACCGACCTGACCGCCGCCTTGGGGGCTGCCCATGTGATCACCGGCGCCGATCTGGAGCGCTATCGCAGCGATTGGACCACGCATTACACCTCAGACCCGGTGGCGGCTGTGCGCCCCGGATCGACCGCCGAAGTGGCGCAGGTGATGCAGATCGCAGCACGGCATGGCGTGGCGGTGGTGCCGGTGTCAGGGCGCACCGGGCTGGTGGGAGGGGCGATGACGACAGGCGGGCTGATGCTGTCGGTCGAGCGGCTGAACCGCATCCGCGAGATCAAACCCGGCGCGCGGATCGCGATTGTCGAAGCGGGCGTCGTGCTGGACCGCCTGCACGAGGCTGCCGAGGCTGAGGGGCTGTATTTCCCGCTGTGGTTCGGCGCGCGCGGCTCGGCGATGATTGGCGGCGTGCTGTCCACCAATGCGGGCGGCTCGAACGTGCTGCGCTATGGCTCGACCCGCGCTTTGTGCTTGGGGCTTGAGGTGGTCTTGCCGGACGGCCGGGTTCTGAACCTGATGAGCCAGTTGCACAAGGACAATTCCGGCTATGATCTGAAACATCTGTTCATCGGGGCCGAGGGCACCCTGGGTGTGATCACGGCCGCCGTGATGAAACTGGTGCCGCGTCCGCGTGCCTATGCCACTGCCACTCTGTCGGCGCGGTCGCTGCCCGATGCGCTGGCGCTGCTGAACCGCTTGCAGATGGTGTCGGGCGGGTTGGTGGAAGCCTTTGAATATATGCCCGAAACCTACATGCGCCGCTTGGCCGAGGCCCGCCCCGACATCCGCCAACCATTCACACCACGGCAAGAGGTGAACATTCTGGTCGAACTCGGCAGCACCCGCCCCAGCGATGCGGTGGCCGATGCCGAAGGCGTGCTGCCGCTGGCCGCAATGCTGCAATCGGCGCTCGAGGATATGCTGGCCGAGGGCATGGTCCTGGATGCGGAAATCGCCGCATCCGAAGCGCAGCGGCGGGCGATGTGGCAGCGCCGCGAATTGGCCGCCGAAATCACCGTGGCGCGCCAACCCGCGATTGACACCGACATCTGCCTGCCGGTGGATTCGGTGGCGACGTTCTTCGCGCGCATCCACGACCGCCTGACCACGCTTGATCCGGGCGCAGAAACCCTCTCGGTCGCGCATCTGGGCGACGGCAACATCCACTTCACAGTGTTTGGCACCGATGACAGCGCAGACCTTTACGACCGCGTGGTCGAGGCGGTCGAGGATGAGGTGCAGGCTCTGCGCGGCAGTTTTTCTGCCGAACATGGCGTGGGCCTGTCGAAACTGGCCTCAATGCGGCGGCGCAAAGACCCGGTGGCGCTGGACGTGATGCGCAGCGTAAAGGTGGCCTTGGACCCGGCGGGGCGGATGAATCCGGGCAAGGTCATCCCGGAATGACCTGAAACAGGAGCCACCTCGGGCCCCATCGAGGGGCCACTCGGCGGCGCTGCCGGGGAATGCACTTGCAATCGCAGGATTTGATCTGCGTTTGGTGCGGCCAAAGAAGGCGGATGAAAGCCTATACACGCCCTGCTGCGTTCACATTGGTCCAAATACTCCCGCCGGAGGCATCCGACATTGGCCGCAGAAGCCTCCGGCGGGAGTATTTGGACCAATGTGAAAGTCAGAACGGCTCGAAGACCATGCCGGCTCTGGGCGGTAGGGTTTTGCGCCAGCTCTCCCCCTACCGTGGCAACGCCGTCGCGTGGCCGCTCGATGCGGCCCAAGACGGCACCGCCTTTGGGCCGTATCGCTCTGGACACTGCCGTGCCACGCCGTTAGCGATATCGCAACCGTTTCGGAAAGCCTGCCTTGTCCGCCCTTGCCGTGATTTTTCGCCTGCCCGCCCTGCGCCTGATCTTTCTGGCTCTGCTGTTTCTGGGCGCGCATAACGCCTCGGTCTATCCCTATCAGTCACTGATCGCCATTGAGCGGGTGGGCCTCAGCAAGCCCGCCTTCGCGCTAGTGCTGGTGCTGGCCTCATTCACCGCCGTGACATCATCGGTGCTGTTCGGGATTTTGACCGATCAGCGTGGACAGCGCCGGCGTATCGCGCTGATCGCAACACTTGCCAGCGTCGCGGGGCTGTTGATGATGATTGTCTGGCCCAGCCCGATCAGCCTGATCTTGTGCCACGGGATCCTGTTGCCGATTGCCTCCAGCCTTTACGGCCAGTTGTTTGCACTGGCGCGCCTTGCTACCCCGCCCGACCACAACCGCGATGGCGTACAGGCGGCCTTGCGCTCGGCGATGTCGCTCAGCTTTCTGGCGATGTTGGTGTTCTGGACCTTTGGCTTTGCGGCGCAGATGGATGTGATGGCGATCTATCTCAGCGCCGGATTGTCGGCCTTTGGCCTGCTGGTGCTGATCTATTTCAATTGGCCCCGAGAGGGCACAACCGATTGGGCTGATGCGCGGTCTGGCCTGAACTTTCTACAGGCGTTCAAAGAGATTGCCCATCCTGCCATCCTTTTGCGGCTGCTGCTGCTTGGCGCGATCAGTGCCACGGGTATCCTCTATATGGTGCTGGTTTCACTGGTGTTTGAGGACTCGGCCCTGCGCGGGGCGTCGGATGTGGCGCTTTATGTCGGCATGGTCGCGGGGTGGGAAGTGCCGTGCCTGCTGCTGCTGTCCCGCATTGCGGGGCGTATCCGGCGCTCGACCCTACTGGCGGCGGGATCGGCGATTTACACGCTGCATCTGCTGGCGCTGCCGATCTTGACCGACAGCGGTTGGATCTGGGTGATGCCGCTGATCGCAGGCATTGGCGGCACCGCGATCATCAGCCTACCGATCAGCTATTATCAAGATTTGATGCACAACCGCCCCGGCACAGCAGGGGCGATGCTGGCGCTGCAAAAGCTGGTGTCAGATGTGCTGGGCGCGGCGGCTTTTGCGGTTGGCACGGCTTTGGGCGGTTATGAAACAGTGGCCGTGATCGGCTCTGCCATGGCGCTGCTGGGTGCTGGAGGATTGCTGTGGGTTGATCGCCACCGGATCTGAGCCGAGCTTACCCATCGTATCGTGTGGCTCCCCGGCGATGTTCATCCACAGGGCGCGTAAGGATCGCGGCATGATGCGCGCGCTGATCACAATTCGCGCGCGGGCAGATCCGACAGTTGATGCCCACCTCTGTGATCGTGGTATGCGCCATGTTGAAGTATTCGGCGTAACCGATTTCCGGCGTATGCTGCACCGCACAGCCCATCGCCACCGCCAGCCGATTATCTTGCGCATGACGCTGCCATGTGGGGCGATCCACCGTGCGCGAGAAAACGAAGAACTGGCTGCGATCCGGCATCTCGACAAATTGCGACATGATCCGTCCCGGCGTGCGAAAGCTGGTGTGCACATCCAGACGCGGGCAGGCCCCGCCATATTCGGCGAGATGAAAATCCGTGGCGTTGAAGCGTTTCGAGACGTTGCCACCCTTGTCGATGCGCAGAAAGAAGAACGGCACCCCCATCGCACCCTCGCGCTGCAGGGTGGTGGCGCGGTGGCAGGCTTGTTCAAAGCTGACGCCAAAGCGGGTTGCAAGATGGTCGAAATCGTACTTCGTGCGGCGGGCCTCAGCAAGATAGGCGGTGTAGGGCATGAGGACCGCTGCGGCGAAGTAATTGGCAAGCTCTACCCGCAACCGCGCTGTTCCGTGGGCCACCGCGATATTCGCGCGTTGCACCAGACTGTCGATCAACTGCCGCTGCTCAAGCAAACCGACCATATGCACCAATTGAAAGATGCGGTTGGGGTGATCCAGCGCTTCGGACAACAGGATTTCACGCCCTGCTTCGTCATACTGCCGCAGCGCGCCAGGCAGATCCTCGACACGCGCCAATCGAACAGTAACGCCAAGCTTTTGGCGCAGCCGCTGTTTCAGCGCGGCGTAGATGTCGTCGCGCGGAATCGCCGTCGAACCCCAGAAGGATTCGGCAGCGGTTTCCAACGCCGGAAAATGATTTCGATTGCGGCGAAACACGTCATGCACGGCGGCTTCTGGGCTTGGCCCGGCGGTTGCAGTTTCATTTTGTGACAGTGACAGCAGCTGATCACTGGCAGATTGATAGGCGCGATAGAGTGTCAAGAACGCCTGAACCACAGCCGGAGCGTGCACAATCGCCGCGCGGATTTGAGCGATTTCTGGTCGGTTTTCTGTAAACAGCGGATCGCCGGACACCGCACGCAGGTCGGCCAACTGGCTGGTGCTGTCCTCTTCGGCAATGTCGCGCCAATCAACGCCATAGACATCGAACAGCCGCAGAAGAATGGCGACGGATACCGATCTTTCGTTATTTTCCAATAAGTTGACATAAGATGCCGAGATTCCTAAGGCACGCGCCATCGCCGCCTGAGTCTCGGATCTCTCTAGCCGCAAGCGGCGCAAATGTGGGCCGATGAAGGTTTTCTGCATACAAGCGCACACAATGAAGGATATGTCAGATTTACAATATTACAAATTTGTTAGTTTGTAAATTCTCGCATTCACAGCACAACCAGTTTTCGTTTTGCACAACTTTGCGGCGGTGCCATGAAAAGTCAGCAACGACGGGAGGCTACATGCGCACTGGTATCAATCATCTTTTCATCCCCGGCCCAACCAACGTGCCGGAAGTGGTGCGGCAGGCGATGAATGTCGCGATGCAGGATCAGCGGGCGCATGATTTTGGGGCGGGCAATCTTGGCCTGTTCAGCGATCTGAAAAAAGTTTTCAGAACGACCAGTGGCGAAGTTCTGATGTTTTCTGGCTCGGGCACCGGGGCATGGGAAGCCGCGATCACCAACACGCTTTCGCCGGGCGACAAGGTGCTGATGGCGCGGCATGGCCAGTTCTCAACCCTGTGGGTGGATATGGCGCAGCGGTTGGGGTTGGATGTCGAGGTGATCGACCTGCCGTGGGGGGCCGGTGCGCCGATCTGCGAATTTGCGCGCCGTTTGG
Source organism: Cypionkella sinensis (assembly GCF_042646385.1). Lineage (NCBI taxonomy): Bacteria > Pseudomonadati > Pseudomonadota > Alphaproteobacteria > Rhodobacterales > Paracoccaceae > Cypionkella > Cypionkella sinensis. Next base: position 2,056,791 of record NZ_JBHRTO010000001.1, read on the forward strand.
GCGCCGACAAGCACGGCGCGATCAAGGCGGTGTTCATCACCCATAACGAAACCGCAACTGGCGTCACTTCGTCTGTGGCCGCCCTGCGGCGCGCGCTGGATGAGGCGATGCACGATGCGCTGCTGTTCGTCGATGGCGTGTCGTCAATCGGTTGCCTTGAGTTCCGCATGGAGGATTGGGGCGTCGATCTCGCCGTCACCGGCAGCCAGAAGGGTTTCATGATGCCAGCGGGTCTGGGCATTCTCGGCGTCAGCCAAAAGGCACTGGCCGCCAGCAAAACCGCGACCGGGCGGCGCTGCTATTTTGATTTCGCCGATCAGTTGAAGCACAACGCGGGCGGCTATTTCCCCTACACCCCGCCGACGCAACTGCTGCACGGGCTGCGCAAATCCCTGGATCGCATGATGGAGGAAGGCCTTGAGAACATTCACGCCCGTCATCACCGGCTTGGCGCGGGCGTCCGTGCAGCCGTCGCCGCCTGGGGCTTGCAAACCTGCGCCGAGCATCCCTCGCTGGCCTCTGATACCGTCACCGCCATCCGCACCCCCGAGGGCGTCGATGCCCGCGAAGTGATCCGCATCGGCTATGACCGCTACAACGCCTCTTTCGGATCGGGCCTTGGCCCCTTGGCGGGCAAGGTGTTCCGCATCGGCCATATTGGCGATCTGAACGAAGGTTCGTGCCTGACCGCCATCGCGATTGCCGAACTGGCCTTGGTCGAGGCCGGGGTCAGGCTGACCTATGGCTCGGGCGTCGCGGCAGCACAGACAGTTTATGCCAAGGCGCCACAATCCTTTCATCTTGCAGCAGAATAACCCGGAGATACCCGATGAGCCACACGCTTCACCCGCTTCGCAAACAACGGCTGCAACGCTCGGAACTGGCGGTTCCGGCCTCTAACCCCACGATGATCGACAAGGCAGCCGAAGGCCCGGCCGATTACGTGTTCCTTGATCTGGAAGACGCAATTGCGCCTTCCGAAAAAGAACAGGCACGCAAGAACGCCATTCAGGCGCTGAACGATATCGACTGGGCGGCCAAGGGCAAAACCGTCTCGGTGCGCATCAACGGCCTTGATACCCATTACATGTATCGCGACGTGGTGGATGTGATGGAGCAGGCAGGTGCCCGCGTGCATACCCTGCTGGTGCCAAAAGTCGGCGTCACCGGCGATCTCTACATGGTCGAGGCGATGGTCAACCAGATCGAGCAAGCCAAAGGTTACACCAACCGCGTCGGCCTTGAAGCTTTGATCGAAACCGCGCTCGGCATGGCCAATGTCGAAGCCATTGCGCAATTTGGCGGGCGGCTTGAGGCTTTGCACTTTGGCGTCGCCGATTTCGCGGCCTCGATGCGCGCCCGCACCACCAATATCGGCGGGCTGAACCCGCATTATCCGGGCGACCAATGGCATGCCTCGATCAGCCGCATGGTGGTGGCCTGCCGAGCCTACGGCTTGCGCGCCATCGACGGCCCGTTTGGTGATTTCAGCGATCCCGAAGGCTATAAAGACGGTGCGCGCCGTGCTGCGGCTTTGGGCTGCGAGGGCAAATGGGCGATCCATCCGACGCAAGTCGCCTTGGCAAACGAGGTGTTCAGCCCGCCGGATACCGAAGTCACCCGTGCCCGCCGGATCATTGAGGAGCTGAAGAAGGCCGCCGATATGGGCAAGGGCGCCGCGCAGTTGGATGGCCGGATGATCGACGCGGCCTCTGAGAAAATGGCGATGAACGTGCTGGTTCTCGCCGACGCCATCGCTGCGCGCTGAAAGGGGGATCAGATGGACATTCACGAATATCAGGCCAAGGAAATCCTCGCCCGTTTTGGCGTGCCGGTGCCGCGCGGCGGTCTGGCCTATAGCCCCGAACAGGCGGGCTACCGCGCACGCGAACTCGGCGGCAATGCTTGGGTGGTCAAGGCGCAGATCCATTCCGGTGGGCGCGGCGCTGCGGGCGGCGTCAAGCTGTGCCGTTCGGCGGACGAGGTGCAGGCTTTTGCAGGCACCCTATTCGGCAAGCAGTTGGTGACAAAACAGACCGATGCCAAGGGCAAGGGGGTTTACCGCGTCTGGGTCGAGGCCGCTTCCGACATCGCACAGGAACTGTATCTGGGCTTCGTGCTGGATCGGCAATCCGAACGTATCATGATCGTGGCCTCGGGTCATGGCGGGATGGAGATTGAAGATCTGGCCGAAAGCGATCCGAACAGCTTGCGCCGCATGACGATTGACCCAGCAGTGGGGCTGTCGGAATTCCAAGCGCGGGAGCTGGCGTTCCAGCTTGGGCTGAAGGGCGGACAAGTGGCGCAGATGGTCTCGACCTTACGCGCCTGCTACCGCGCCTATCGCGATCTGGATGCGGTGATGGTGGAAATCAACCCGCTGGTGATCACAGGCTCTGGCGATCTGGTGGCGCTGGACGCAAAGATGTCGTTTGACACCAACGCCTTGTTCCGCCGCCCCGAAATCGCCGAACTGCGGGATCGCAGCCAGGAAGACCCGCGCGAAAGCACGGCGGGCGATCACGGCCTGTCTTATGTCGGGCTTGATGGCGATATCGGCTGCATCATCAACGGCGCAGGCCTTGCGATGGCGACGATGGATATGATCAAGCTGGCGGGCGGCGAGCCTGCCAACTTCCTTGACATCGGCGGCGGGGCCAGCCCCGAGCGTGTAGTGCGCGCCTTTCGCACCGTGCTGGCTGATGGCAACGTCTCGGTGATCCTGGTCAACATCTTCGCAGGCATCAACCGCTGCGATTGGGTGGCGCAGGGGGTTGTGCAGGCATATCAAGAGGTTGGCCTGACCATCCCGGTTGTCGTGCGCCTTGCCGGCACCAATGTGGATGAGGGTCGCGCCATCATCGACGCCTCGGGCCTGCCGCTGATTTCGGCCGACACACTGGCCGAGGCCGCCGCCGCCGCCGTTTCCGCGTGCAACCCTTCCGCCCCCCGCCCCCGCAAAGCCGCATAAGGAGGTCACGATGGCCATTCTCATCACCAAGCAAACCCCCGTCATCGTGCAAGGCATGTCAGGCCGCATCGGCAGCTTTCACGCCGCCGACATGATCAAATACGGCACCAATGTTGTGGGCGGCGTGACGCCCGGTCGCGGTGGCGAAACCCACCTCGGCCTGCCCCTGTTCAACACCGTCCGCGAAGCGGTCGAGGCCACCGGGGCCGAGGCATCGCTGGTTTTCGTGCCGCCCCCCTTCGCCGCCGATGCGATCATGGAGGCCGCCGATGCGGGCATCAAAACCGCCGTTTGCGTCACCGACGGCATCCCCAGCCAAGACATGATGAAGCTGAAACGCTTCCTGCGCCGCTATCCAGCCGAGCGCAAACTGCGGCTGATCGGGCCGAATTGCGCGGGCGTGATCTCACCCGGACAAGGTTTTATGGGCATCATGCCGCCGCATATCTACCTGCCGGGGCGGATTGGCATCATCGGTCGGTCGGGCACGTTGGGCTATGAAGCCGCCAGCCAGTTGAAGACACTTGGGCTTGGGGTGTCCACCTCGGTCGGCATCGGCGGCGATCCGATCAACGGCTCCAGCTTCCGCGATATTCTGGCGCTGTTCGAGGCCGATCCCGAAACCGATGCGGTGATGATGATCGGCGAGATCGGTGGCCCACAAGAGGCCGAAGCCGCGATCTATGCCCGCGATCACATGAAAAAGCCGGTGGTCGCCTATATCGCTGGTCTGTCGGCACCAAAGGGCCGCAAGATGGGTCACGCGGGCGCGATCGTCAGCGCATTCGGCGAAAGCGCACAGGAAAAGGTCGTGCTGCTGGAAGCCGCAGGCATCACCGTCGCGCCCAACCCATCTAGCATGGGCGAAACCATGGCGCGCCTTCTGGCATCACGCGCGATGGGGGCGGTGGCGTAACACGGGCAATTTTGGAGGATAAATCGCTGACAACTGATGGCCGCGTGGATGCGGCCATCCCGCACACCCGCTTGACACGCCGCCGCAGGTAAGGGACGCAAGGGCCAAAGCCCGGAGGCCCCATGACCAACGCATCGCCGAAACTGATCCTGCGCGCCCTTGCGGGCGAAACCCTGCCGACCCCGCCGATCTGGATGATGCGGCAGGCGGGGCGGTATTTGCCGGAATATCGCGCAACGCGGGCGCAGGCGGGGGATTTTCTGTCGCTGTGTTATAATTCGGAACTGGCGGCCGAGGTGACGTTGCAGCCGATCCGCCGCTATGGCTTTGATGCGGCTATCCTTTTCGCCGATATCCTGCTGTTGCCGCAGGCCTTGGGGGCGGATCTGTGGTTTGAAACGGGCGAGGGGCCGCGGCTGTCGACCATCACCACGATGGCGGGGGTTCAGGCGCTGAAGCCGCGCGAGGCGATCCATGACACCCTCGGCCCGATCTACGAAACCGTGCGGATTCTGGCACGGGAATTACCGCGCGAGACCACGCTGATCGGCTTTGCCGGGGCGCCGTGGACGGTGGCGACCTATATGATCGCCGGGCGTGGCAGCAAGGATCAGGGTGCGGCCCATGCGTTGAAAGCGGCGGATCGGGCGACGTTCTCGGCGCTGATTGATGTGATCACCGAGGCGACGATTGATTATCTGTCGGCGCAAGTGCAGGCGGGGGCCGAGGTGGTGAAGCTGTTTGATTCGTGGGCGGGCAGCCTGAAAGGGCAGGATTTTCAAGACTTTGCGGTGAAGCCAGCGGCGCGGATCATCCGCGCTGTGAAGGCGAAACACCCCGGCCTGCCGGTGATCGCCTTCCCGCGTGAGGCTGGGGCGGGCTATGTCGGCTTTGCGCAGGCGACGGAGGCGGATTGCGTGGCGGTGGATAACTCGGTCAGCCCGGAATGGGCGGCGGCGCAGGTGCAGCCGAGCGGTTGCGTGCAGGGGAACCTTTCGCCGACGCATATGGTGACAGGCGGGCAAGAGCTGATCGACGCGACCCGGCGGGTGGTAGAGGCGTTCCGCGGCGGCCCGCATATCTTCAACCTCGGCCACGGCATCACCCCCGACGCCAGCCCCGACAACGTGGCGCGGATGGTGGATGCGGTGCGGGCGGGATGAGCGTGCCGCCCCCTGCCCTGCGGGTGTTTGTGCTGGGGGCGACCGGCACGATTGGCCGCGCGACGGTGGCGGCCCTGCTGGCGCGCGGGCATGAGGTGGTGTGCTTTGTGCGCCCCGGTGCGGCCCCCCTGCCCTACCCGGCCAGCGTTCGGTTTGGCGATGTGACTGACCCCGCTTCGCTGGCACGGGATGGCTTTCGCGGTGAGCCGTTTGATGCCGTGGTGTCTTGCCTTGCCTCGCGCACGGGTGCGCCGCTGGATGCCTGGGCGGTTGACCACCGGGCACATCTGCACGCGCTGGCGGCCGCGCAATCGGCAGGGGTGCGCCAGTTTGTGCTGCTGTCGGCGATCTGCGTGCAACGGCCGAAGCTGGCCTTCCAGCACGCCAAGCTGGCGTTTGAGCAGGCGTTGACCCGATCGGGGCTGATCTATTCGATTGTGCGGCCAACGGCCTATTTCAAATCGCTGTCCGGGCAGGTGAACCGGCTGCGGGCAGGCAAGGCGTTTTTGCTGTTTGGCGATGGCCAACTTACCGCCTGCAAGCCGATCAGTGACGGCGATCTGGCACGGTATCTGGCCGATTGCCTGGATCACCCTGCCCTGCACAACCGGATTCTGCCGATTGGCGGCCCCGGCCCTGCGATCACGCCGCGCCAGCAAGGCGAGGAACTGTTCCGGCTGCTGGATATGCCGCCAAAGTTTCGCCATGTGCCGGTGGCGATGCTGGACGCGATCATCGCGGGGCTTGGCGGGTTGGGGCGGCTGGTGCCACCGCTGCGAGCCAAGGCGGAACTGGCACGGATCGGGCGGTATTATGCCACCGAATCCATGTTGGTGCTGAACCCTGTCACCGGCTGCTATGACGCCGAGGCCACGCCCAGCACAGGCACGGAAACCCTGTTTGACCATTACGCCCGCCTTGTGCGCGGCGAGGTGGTGGATGATCGCGGCGCGCATGCGGTATTTTAAGCGCGGCTAGATCGGCAGCCGATTGGTGGGCAGGTTCAGCAACCGCTCCATATGCGCCAAAGCACTGTCGAAATCTGCCGCCGCCGCATCCGCGCCCGTCACGCCCACCAGTGTCAGGTTGCTGGTGGCGATCTGGCCGCACACCAATATCCGCGCGCCGGGGTTGTGGATGCGCAGCGCCACGATCAGCCGCGTCAGCGCGGGCAGCGAGCGTTTGCCACTGGCCGAAAGCCCGATCAGCATGGGCTGGCGCTGTTCCAGCTTTTCAACCAAAGCGTCATGGTTCAGCCCGACGAAAAGTTCGATATCCCAGCCGCGTTCGCGAGCAAGATCACTGGCGATGGTGATGCCCAGCGTGTGATTCTCGCCGGGAACCGAGGCAAAGGTGGCCGCGCGCAACAGGCTTGGCGTGCCAATCGGGCGCTCGCGTCGCAGGATGCGCAGAATGGCATAGATGCGGCCCGCAGCCACCGTGACGCGGTAAAAGCTGACCTCATCCGTCTCCCACCATTCCCCCAGCCGCTGCGCTGCGACGCTGAGATACAGCAGACACAGCGATTCATAGCTGGAGCCCCGCAGCTGCGCGCGTTCGATAAAGGCAGCGGCCTCGCGCGGGTCATCGGCCAGCAAGGCGTTGCACAACGCGTCGATGTCATCCGCATCGGGCTGCAGATCGGGAACGGTTTCAACCCGCAGATTGTTGGCCACCCGGCTGACAACTTCCGCCGCAAGGGTGGTCAATGTGGCCGGGGGCAGCGCCTTTTGCACCACCTCTATTTCAGAAAAGGCCACTTCAAGCATATGCCTGTCGAACGTCGCAGAGCGTGACATGCTGACCTCCTCCAAAGCCATCAGTGTCAAGGGCCCGCCGAGAGACCAACCGATCTCCGTATGCCGTTGAATGCCTGACTATATGACGATTCTGGATTGTGACAAGACAGGTTTACACTCGCGTGCAGGAATATCGCATTTGGGCCCTGCAACCGCGCCTGACTTGGGCGCAACATCGGCGCAGGTTGCGGTCTGAAAATTCGGGCGTTATCGCGCTTGCGGCAGTTTAACCTTGCAAAACTTCCATGCAATGGCGTAATTGCAAGGATGTACCCCCGCAGCACCCTTCAGACCGTTCTCTCTGCGCTGGCTGAACAAGCCGCGGTGGTGCTGTTGGGCCCACGTCAGGTTGGCAAGACAACTCTTGCGCTGGACATCGCGGCGCAGACAACTTCGGTTTATCTGGACCTTGAACGCGACGCCGATCAGCGCGTTTTGATCGAGCCTGACCTTTATCTGGATGAGCAAACCGGAAAACTGGTGATTCTCGACGAGGTGCAGCAGATGCCCGGCCTGTTCGCCAATCTGCGCGGCCAGATCGACATGCGGCGGCGCAAAGGGTTGCGGACGGGGCAGTTTCTGCTGCTGGGGTCGGCCTCGAACGTCTTGTTGCACCAATCGGCGGAATCGCTGGCCGGGCGGGTGCGCTATGTCGAAATGCCACCGCTGCAACTGGATGAGGTTGGTCGCGATCAGATGACACGGCTTTGGCTGCGTGGTGGCTTTCCTGACAGCTTTCAGGCCGCCAGTGACCGTGCCAGCCTGACCTGGCGCGAGGATTTTCTGCGCACCTATCTGGAGCGTGACATTCCCGCGCTTGGCCCGCGCGTTCCGGCCACCACGCTGCGCCGGTTCTGGACCATGCTGGCCCATGCCCAAGGCGGTTTGCTGAACGCCGCCGCACTGGCCGAGGGCTTGGGGGTTTCGGGGCAAACCATCGGGCGCTATCTGGATTTGCTGGTCGATCTGATGCTGGTGCGACGGCTGGCGCCCTGGCATCAGAATGTCGGCAAGCGGTTGGTGAAATCGCCGAAAGTCTATGTGCGCGACAGCGGGTTATTGCATGCGCTATTGGGGCTGGAGTCGGCTGAAAGTTTGCTGGGCCATCCGGTTGCTGGCGGCAGTTGGGAGGGTTTTTGCCTAGAGACCCTGATCGCCGCCGCCCCGATGGGCAGCGCGCCGTTCTTTTACCGCACTTCTGCCGGGGCCGAATTGGACCTTGTTCTGCGCCTACCCAATGCCGAAACTTGGGCCATCGAGATCAAGCGCACCACCGCGCCGAAAGTGTCGCGCGGCTTTCATCTGGCCACCGCTGACATTCAGGCAGATCGGCGGATTCTGGTCTATGCCGGGGCGCGTGAGGTGCCGCTTGGCGATGGCGCGCGCGCGATGCCGCTGGATGCGACCGTGACACTGCTGAGGCAGCAGCAAGGACTGCCGCATCAAAGTTGACAGCCGTCAACTCTCGCCTGTGGTTGACAGCTGTCAACATCACGCCGCCCGCGCGCTTTCGCTGTTCAGCAAGGCCATGATCATCGGCCCGGCCGAGAATCCGCCCGCTGCCGCCTTGCCCGAAAGTGCGCGCAGATAGCCGCCCGGATTGGAAATGCTGGCGATCCTTTGCATCATCGCGACCACCGCGACTGCCGCCGTTTCTGGCCCCATGAACCTTTGCGCCTCTGCCCAAGCCGAGGCACTGATGCCCATCATGCCGCGCAATTCGGATGCCAGAACCACCAGATCGCGCCATTGCGTCAGGTTGGATCGGGCATAGGGCAGAATATCCGGGCAAGCCTTCAGCACCAACACCAGCGGCACGCTTGGCATCTGCGATATCTCTTTTGGATCAGGCACGGCTGCGACCTGCCCGCCGCCCCTGCCTGTTTCTAGGCAAGGTTCAAGTTCATAAGAGTCTTCGTTTGAATTCGTATGGTGACGCTCAGAATGGGCGGCAGTGCCGTGCGTTTTTTCTGATGTAACATCCAGCATCGCGCGCAATGCCTGCAGTATATCCCCAGCCTCGCCCAGAAGCCGCGCCACAAGGTCGCTGTCCATCTTGCGCCGCAACGCCGCCCGCAGCGGCAGCAGACGCGCCTGAAGGCCTGCCCAATCGCCAGGAAGGCCCGCCTCGATGCCGTAAGCCAGCAGCTTGGCGGCATCACGCATCCGCAGCACCAGCGCTTCACGGGCGCGGTGCAGATGGTCGGTGGCTTGCATCACCTCGGCCGCGGCGGACACGATATCGGTTGCGCGCAACAGCAGCGGGCGCAGATCCAGCCCAAACGCTTGCACCAAGGCCCCCGCGCGATCCCGCGCCGCATAGCGCTTGCCGTTCGGGCTATCCTGCCGCCAGATCAGCCCCGCCTTGACCAAAACCGCCAGATGCCGGCGCAGCGTGCTTTCCGCCATGCCATGCGCGCGGTCTGACAGCGCGGCATTCGAGGGGAACACCACCAGATCGCCCGCTTCCTCCAGCACTTTGGCGGGCAGGAAGGTCAGCAGCGCATAGAGCACCGACAGATCGCGGTCGCTGAGGCCAAAGCGCAGCCGTGCGGTGCGCAGATCGTTGAACAGCGACCATTTGTCGATGCGGGGCAGGGCGGCTTCATCGGGCAATGCGCGGGCGGCCAACAGGCCAGCCGTCACAGCCTGCCGCCCAAAGGGCGTCACGGAAATATGCTTCATCTGGGGTATCACGTGGCAAAACTGCTCCGGCCGCTGAAAACAGCGGTTGACAGCCGAACACAAGAGAGCCTATTTCTTGAAGTGCAAAGACAAGAATGGGCCTCTCGGAATGTCATGTTCCGGGGGGCTTTTTGTTATGCCGTGCCGTGCCTCCTTTCTGGTTCAGGGTTACGCATCAGACTTGCCGTTCTGCCAATCGCGCAGCAGGGCGGGAAGATTATCCAGCAGCCAATCCTCAAACCCGGCGGTTTGCGCCAGACGCAGCTTGAGGGTCATGGTGGTGGCACCCAAGGTGGCCTCGGCCAGTGGCGCACCGCCATCGGCCAGCACCACACGCGGCGGCACATGCGGGGCAGGGCGGGGCAGGGCGCCTGCCTCGGGCTTTGTCGCGTCCAGTTTCGCGGTCAGATGATCCCACACCGCCTGAAACCGCGCGTCCGAAGTGTCGCCCACCGCTGCCGCCACCGCATCGCCGCCCGCCTCGACCAGATCGGCCAGCGCCAGCCAACGGTCGCGGCCCACCGAAGGGGCCGCACCAATCGCCTCGATCAGCGCAGGCGACAACCGCCCCGCCACCGACAGCATCCGCGAAGCGAGGGTCTTGTCCACCGACAGCGCATCGCAGATCACCTTGCGGTCATAGCCTGCGTCCTGCAACTGACGGGCAAAATTCACCTTTTCGATAAACGACAGATCGCGCCGCGCGGTGTTTTCCTGCCCCTGTGCCAGCACCAAGGCGCGGTCATCCAGATCACGCACCAACGCCTTGACCGGCTGCCCCAGCGCGCGCATCGCCAGCACCCGGCGGCGGCCGTAAACGATCTGATAGCGCCCGTCGTGATCAGGATGCGGGCGCACCAGCACCGGCACCTGCTGGCCATATTCGCCGATAGACCGCGCCAACGCGCTGTCGTCCATCGCATCGCTTTCCAGCCGATCCTGCAACCCGCCCGCTTCGATCAGATCGGGGTCCAACTCGATCACCGAGCGCGCTTTGAGATCGGCAATCGAGCGCGAAACTGCCCCAATCGCGCCCTTTTGCGCCCGTGGCGGTGCTGCCGCCGAGGCAGTGGGGGTGGCCAGCAATCCGATCAACACATCCTTGCGTGCCATCTACCGCCCCCATGCCGCTTGAATAAGACCCTCAATCTCACCATTCACTGCGTTCAGGCTTTCCATCGCGCGCTCATAGGTCGCGCGGGTGAAATCGGCCTTTTCCACCTCATACAAAGTCTGCTTGGTCAGGCCTGCATCGGAAATTGCTGTAGATTTCAACACGGTATGGTTCAGCACATGATCGCCGAACAGGCTGCGCATGAAACTGACCATCTGGTTCTGCGGCCCGTCGCCGGGTTCATACCGCGTCACCAGATAGCGCAGCCAGTCATAGCTCATGTTGCCGCCCGCATCCGCCACCACGCCCAGCAAGTTCGAGGTCATCAGCAGAAACTGACACATGCTCATCACATCCAGCATCTGCGGATGCACCGTCACCAGAACGGAAGTGGCCGCAGACAGTGCCGACATGGTCAGAAACCCCAGTTGCGGCGGACAGTCGATCACGACCAGATCGTAATCGGCTTCCACCTGCGCCAAGGCATCGGAAATTCTGGTAAAGAACAGATTACCGCCACGCACGGCCAGCATACGCGGCGTGTCATGTTCAAACTCCATCAGTTCCAGATTGCCGGGAATCAGATGCAGATTAGTGAAGTATGTGGGGCGGATGATGTCACGGATCGGCCGCGGCTCATCATAGCGAATCGCATCATACAGCGTGCCGCCATCGGCCAGATCAAACTCGGGCTGATAGCCGTGCAGTGCCGAAAGGCTGGCTTGCGGGTCAAGGTCAATCGCCAGCACTTTATAGCCGTCTAGAGCCGCTTTTTGCGCCAGATGCGCCGCCGTGGTGGTCTTGCCAGAGCCGCCCTTGAAGTTGATCACCGTGATCACCTGCAAATGGTCCGATCCGCGCCGCCCCGGAATATAGGTGCCGGGCGCTTTCGCACCCACTTCAAGCATCTGCCGTAATGCCATGATATCTTTGGATGAATACATCCGCCGCCCGCCCGCGCCGGTTTGCGGCTGTGGCCCGCGCCCCTCCAGCGACAGCTTGCGCAGATAGGCATCCTTCACGCCCAGCAACCCCGCGACCTCGCCCGAGCTGAACGAGCGCAGTTGCTTTTGCGCATTTGGCGGGAAAAGCTGTGTGCGGTGCGCCATAAGGCGTTCCGATAGCTTAGCCGCATGTTCCCCGACCAAACGGTCGATCCGGTCTTTTCGTTGCATAGTCTACTGCCCAGACTTCGTGTCTAACACCGTTTGTTACGGCATTTTTCGGTTATTTCCGTTTATTCCGTAATTGAATGGCTGAGGAATCCGAGTCGCGCAAGACATTTCTGTATCTTGTGTCTGGGCGGGCACTGACCACAAGTCATTCCCAGCTGGGAAGCGATTTCTGCCGCCGTGCGCCGCCTCAAAGCTTCTGAAACGGCTGTCTGCGCAAGTTATCCACACGCTCCGCCTTATTTCACAGGAAATCTGATGTCACAGACCCCGCCGCCCGACTCTGATCCCGCCGCCGCAACCGCGCCGGCTGGCCCGCAAATCCTGTTCATTCCGCTGGATGCGATCAGCACCAAAAAGCTGCAGCGTGACCGGTCCTGCCACATCGACCCGCAGATTGATGATCTGAAAGCCTCGATTCTGGCGACCGGGCTGTCCAATCCGATTCGGATCGACACCTCGCGCCCCGGCAGTTTCGAGTTGGTGCAGGGCTGGCGCAGGCTGTCGGCCTACCGCGCCCTGCATGCCGAGACTGGGCTGGAGTGCTTTGCCGAAATCCCTGCTATTCCGGTCGAAAATTTCACCTCGATCGACAAGCTTTATCGCCGGATGGTGGATGAAAACATGGTGCGCAAGAATCTGTCCTGGGCCGAGATGGGGCGGATGGCGCTGATCTACAAAGACGAGCGGCGGGCGATGTGCGACAGTGTCGAAGAAGCGGTGGATATTCTGTTCGCCTCGGCCAGCCCGCAAAAGCGCAACTACATCCGCCATTTTGCCGAACTGATGCAGCGGCTGGAAAAGGTGCTGGCCTTTCCCGAGGCCATTCCACGCGCCTTGGGGATCGCGCTGAACCAGGCGCTGCAAAGCGAATCCGGGCGCACTTCGGCGCTGTGCCGCGCGCTGGACACCCAGCGCGACCGTGATGCGGCGACCGAGTTGGACATTCTGCGCCACTTTGCCACCCCGCCCGAGGCTCCCGACCGCTTTGAGGATCAGCCCTTGCAACCGCGCGGGCTTTACACGCCGCCAAAGCCCGGCAAATCGCGCGGCGCCAAGCCCGCGCAGGCTTTGGTGCGGCTGGATCTTTTGGGCGGGGCGGTGATCTGCACGATTGCGCCCGGCCGGATCGAGTTGCAGCTTGACCGCGATTTCTCGGGCGTGCCGCGCGGCCGGTTGGAGTCTGCCATCGTCGGCTTTTGCGCGGCCTTGGCATAGGGCAGGGGGGCGAAAGCTGTTGCATCTGATGGCTAGGCGCGGTGAAGTCGGCGGCGGCGATCCTGCCGAACCACCCTGACAACCCCGAGCCTGTGCTGTGATGCGATTTCGCCCCCTTGTCGGCATTCTGGCGCTGCTGGTCAGCCTTGTGGCGGTGGTCCAGTTGGAAGGTGCGCGCGCGGGTTTGCAGATTTCCGACCATAGCGTCGGCACAACCCCCGTCACCCTGTATCAGCGCGCGCCAGAGGGGCCGATTGTGGTGGTGGCGCATGGCTTTGCAGGGTCGCGCCAGATCATGCAATCCTATTCGCTCGCGCTGGCACAGGCAGGCTACCGGGTGCTGGCGTTTGATTTTGAAGGCCATGGCCGCAATACGCAACCGATGTCGGGCGATGTGACCAGCATCGACGGCACCACAGCGCTGCTGGTGGCCGAAACCCGCCGCATGATCGGCTATGCCCGCAGCCTGCCTGGCGATACCCGCATCGGCCTGCTGGGGCACTCGATGGCCACTGACATCATCATCCGCGCCAGCATTGATGAACAGGCCGCGGGCCAGCCGGTGCAGGCGGTGGTGGCGATTTCGATGTTTTCCGGGGCCGTCACCGCCGATGCGCCGCAGCGGTTGCTGGTGATTTCCGGCGCGTGGGAAAGTTTTCTGCGCAAGGCCGGGCTGGATGCCGCGCGGCTGGTCGATCCTGCGGCGGTTGAGGGGGCCATGGTGCAATCTGGCCCCGTCAGGCGGGCGACGTTTGTGGCCCCCGGCGTCGAGCATGTGGGCGTGCTGTTCAGCCCAAGCGCTGTGCAGGCCGCACAAGACTGGTTCGACATGGCGTTCGATCATGAAAGCCGCACCAAGCGCAGCCCGCGCGGCTGGTGGATTCTGGCGCTGTTGGGCGGCATTGTGCTGGGCTTTTACCCCATCGCCGCCAAACTGCCCGCAGCGGCCCCCGAGCCTGCCATCCCGACGGGGCGGTTTGTGCTGGCGGTGCTGATCCCTGTGGCGATTACGCCGCTGCTGATCGCGCCGTTCTACCGCAACTTCATGCCGGTTCTGGTGGCCGATTACCTGATGCTGCATCTGGCGCTGTTCGGCGCGCTGCAACTGGCGATCCTGTGGCGATGGCCGCGCTGGCCCGGCGCATCGGCAGCGCTGTCAGCGCTGGTTCTGGCAGTCTGGGGAATTGCGGTGTTCGGGCTGGCGCTGGATCGCTACGGCGCAAACTTCTGGCCCACGCCGCAGCGCCTGCCGATCATCGCAGCGCTTTGCTTGGGTTGCGTGCCCTGCATGGTGGCCGACAGCTATCTGACCCAAGCCGGACGTGCTGCGCTGTGGCGCAGGGTGGTGGTGCGGCTGGCACTGTTCGCCGCGCTGATCATCGCGGCGGTGCTGCGCCCCGATGATCTGACCTTCGTTTTGATCGTGCTGCCGGTGTTTGTGCTGTTCTTTCTGGTGCATGGACTGATGGGGCGCTGGGTTGGGCAAAGGGCAGGCGCTTTGGCGGCGGGCTTGGGGCTTGGCCTGTGTCTGGCTTGGGCGCTTGGCGTCAGCTTTCCGTTGTTTGCGCCTGAGTGACTCGCATTTCGCTGGCCTTGGCGCGAAACCGGCCCATATCCCATGCGATCCTGTTGCAAAGGCCGCCCCTCATGCCATCCAAGCGCCGCACAAGCGGCACCAGCCATTACCCCCGCGTCAGCCTTTATGCGCTGCTGCTGGCCGCAGCCGGGATACCGCTGTATATCCACCTGCCGCAATTTGCCGCGACCCATCTGGGCATCAGTCTGGGCACCATTGGCACGATTCTGCTGGTGATCCGGGTGATAGATCTGGCGCAGGACCCGTTGATCGGCTGGGCGATAGATCGCTGGCCGCGCCTGCAGACCAGCTTTGCCATGGCGGCTGTCGCGGGGCTTGCGGTGGGCTTTCCGCTGCTGTTTTCGCTATCCCCCGGCACGCATGTGGTGGCGCAACTGGTGGCCGCGCTGGTGCTGCTGTTTTCAGCCTATAGCCTTGGCAGCATTCTGCTTTACGGCCGCAGCGCCACCTTGGCCGAGCGGCCCGAGCCGCAGGCGCTGCTGACCCTTGCCGCCTGGCGTGAGGGCGGGATGCTGGCGGGCGTGATCCTGGCCGCCTTGGCCCCGGCGGTTCTGGTGGCGCTGGGGGCGGGCGGGCAGGGCTATCCCGCCTTCGGGCTGGTGCTGGGGGGGCTGGCGCTGCTGACGGCGGTGGCCAGCTATGGCATCTGGCAGCGCCCGGTGATCATGGGCGAGTCGTTTTCGCTGGCGGGTCTGGCCGATGCGGGGGCGCTGCGGATTTTGCTGCTGGCCTTGGTCAACAGCCTGCCGGTGGCGATCACCTCGACCCTGTTTCTGTTCTTTGTCGAAGATCGCTTGCAGCTGCCGGGCAGGGCAGGGGGGTTGCTGGCGCTGTTTTTCCTCAGCGCCGGGCTGAGCGTGCCGATCTGGACCAAGGTCAGCCAGCGGCTGGGGGCCAAGACCACGCTGATGATCTCGATGCCGCTGGCGATCGCGGGCTTTGCCGGCGCGGCCTATCTGGCCCCCGGCGATTATCTGGGCTTTGCGATCATCTGCGTGGCGGCAGGGGCGGCGCTTGGGTCTGACACCATCCTGCTGCCTGCGATGTTTTCGGTGGCGCTGACGCGGGCGGGGCTGAAAGCCTCGCTGGCCTTTGGCATCTGGGCCTTTGCGGGCAAGCTGGGGCTGGCGCTGGCGGCGTTTATCGTGATGCCCTTGCTGCAATGGAACGGCTTCGTGCCCGGACAAGCGAACAGCCCGCAGGCGCTTGGCACGCTGAATCTCGCTTATGCCGTGATCCCTTGTGTGCTGAAACTGGCCGCGCTGGCCTTGGTCATCGCCCTGCCGTCCGAGACGGCTGAGCGCCCCTGACGCGCGCCAGCGGGGCCTGCGCTAGACCATCGCCAATCCTGCGGGTTCGGGTGCCAGAACCTCGCCCGCCGCCAGCAGCAGATCCTCGCGAAACTGATCGGCGACAAGTTGCACACCGACGGGCGTAGACCCCACCGGAGCCATCGCCACGCTTAGCCCCGGCAAGCCCATGAAAGGCACGGCGATCATGGTCAACTGCGCCTCGAGCACCGCATCAAACGCGGCGGGCGAGGCGACATCGTGCTGATTGGCAAAGGGCAAGGCACCCGACACCGGGCACAGCACCAGCGGCCAATCGGCCAGAAAGCTGCGCCACAGCCGGGTCAGGCGCGCGCGGGCTTTCAGCGTTGCCATCATGGTCGGCAGATCAATCTCGGGGCAATGCCGGGTCATCTCGGCATAGACGAAATTGGCGTCCGGATCATCTTCGGCGCGCAGTGCCGCGGTGGCATCCTGCCGGAATTCGGCCATCCACAGCCGCAACTGCAAATCGCGCGCCTCGCGCATCGGCGGCGGGGCCACCTCTTCCACCACATAGCCCGCATCGCGCAGCTTGGCGGCGGCGGCGCGCAGGGCGGCGCGGATGGGCGGCGCCACCTCCATGCCATCGGGGGCCTCGACATAGGCCACCTTGCGCGCCACCTCCGCGCCGCGCAACGGCATCGGCTGCCACCACGGATCGCGCAGATCGCGCGCGGCCATCGCCGCCAGCGCCAGCCGCAGATCCGGGATAGAACGCGCAAGCGGCCCCGACACCGCCATCAACTGCCCGCCGATCAGCCGATCTCCGGCGGTGGCGTTGAAGGCAGGCACGCGGCCAAGCGAGGGGCGCAGGCCATGCACGCCGCAGGCATAGGCTGGGTAGCGGATGGACCCGGCAATATCAGTGCCATGCCCGATTGGCCCCATGCCCGACGCCACCGCAGCCCCAGCCCCGCCAGACGACCCGCCCGGCGTCAGCGCCGGATCGCGCGGGTTTGTGGTGGCACCATGCAGGCCGTTGCGGGTGAACCAGCGCAAAGAAAATGCCGGAGTATTGGTGCGCCCGACGATGATCGCCCCGGCCTTGCGCAGATTGGCGACCACCGGGCTGTCAACCTCGGCCACCAAGCCCGCCTGCGTGCGCAAGCCGTTGGTGGTGGCAAGGCCAGCCTGATCGACATTGACCTTGATCGTCACTGCAACGCCACTCAGCGGCCCTGCGGCCTCGCCCCGGGCAAGGGCGTGATCGGCGGCTTCAGCCTCGGCAAGGGCCTGCGCATCCAGCCGCTGCACGATGCTGTTGAGCGCAGGGTTCACCGCCTCGATCCGTTCCAGCACCGACGCCACCGCTTCCGTCACCGAAATCTGCCGCGCCGCAATCAGGGCCGCAATCTCGCTTGCCGTCAGTTTCCAAAGCTCGCTCATGTGATCTTTCCGTAAGGTGCTGCTTGCAAAGGCCAATCAGGCATGGGCAGGATGGCATCCAAAGCCAAGCGCGACAATGCTTCGTTTGCGCAAAGCGCCGCTGATCAAAACATCGAGAAATATGCACAACGATGTGGAACCAGATCTGGTCAAGATCGTTTCTGCAGGAATGGCCGAAATACAGACCAAACATTGGCACTCCATTGGCGGCTGATTTTGGGATGGAATGACAAAAACAAACTCTACCCAGCTGGAGGCTAGGCATGACCACTCTGACCGTGAACGGCAAAGAGGTGACGGTTGATCTTGATCCCGACACACCGCTGCTATGGGTCTTGCGCGATGAATTGCGCCTGACGGGAACGAAATTCGGCTGCGGCGTTGCGCAATGTGGTGCCTGCACGGTGATGCTGGACGGTATGCCGCGCCGGTCGTGCATCACGCCAATCTCAACGGTGGAGGGCAGCGAAGTCACCACGATCGAGGGGATGCAAGGCCCGGAAGTGACCGCCGTGCAGGCCGCTTGGGCCGGAATTGACGTGCCGCAATGTGGCTGGTGTCAGTCGGGGCAAGTGATGTCTGCGACGGCCCTGCTGCAAATGGTGCCGAACCCCACGGATGAGGACATCGACAACGCGATGGCGGGCAATGTCTGCCGCTGCGCTACCTATGTCCGCATCCGTGAAGCGATTCACACCGCTGCCAAAACATTGGAGGGTTAAGCCATGACCAAGCAATCGAATGGCTTCTCGGCGACGCGGCGCGGTTTTCTGGCAGGCGGTGCGGGGCTGACCTTGGCGCTGATGCTGCCATTGGCGCGCGGTCGCGCGATGGCAGAGACTGCCGCCCCCTTTGCGCCGAACGCGTTTATCCGCATCGGCACGGATGACACTGTTACCGTTCTGATCAAGCATATCGAAATGGGGCAGGGGCCCTATACCGGGCTTTCCACGCTGGTGGCCGAAGAACTCGACGCCGATTGGGGCCAGATGCGCGCTGAGGCAGCACCTGGCAATGACAAGCTTTATGCCAATCTTGCCTTTGGCGCGCAGGGCACCGGCGGGTCCACCGCCATGGCCAACAGCTATATGCAGATGCGGAAGGCGGGAGCCACCGCGCGGGCGATGCTGGTCGCCGCCGCAGCCGCCGAATGGGGCGTGCCTGCGGGCGAAATCACCGTGTCAAAGGGTGTGATTGCGCATGCGGCCAGCGGCAAATCCTCGGGCTTTGGCGCGCTGTCGCAAGCCGCCGCCACGATGGAGATGCCCGCCGATCCGCCGGTGAAAGATCCCTCGGCCTTCACGCTGATCGGCACTGACCGCCCGCGTCTGGATACCGCCGCCAAATCCAACGGCACGGCGCAGTTCACCATGGATGTCTACCGCGACGGCATGTTGACGGTGCTGGTGGCGCATCCGCCGAAATTCGGCGCGACCGTGGCCAGCCTTGACGACAAGGCCGCGCTGGCGGTTCCGGGCGTGGAAATGGTGCGGCAGATTTCCAGCGGCGTTGCGGTTTATGCCACCAGCACCTTTGCTGCGATGAAGGGCCGCGATGCCCTAAGCATCACCTGGGATGACAGCAAAGCCGAAACCCGCAGCTCGGCCGAGCTTTATGACATGCTGTCGACCGAGGCCAAGACCGGCGGTCGCGTCGTGGAACAAAGCGGCGATCTGGCGGCCCTTTCCGCCGCCGCCACGTTGCACGAGGCCGAGTTCCGCTTTCCCTACCTCGCCCACGCCCCGATGGAGCCGCTGGATGCGGTGATCGAGGTCAAGGCAGGCAAGGCCGAGATGTGGTTCGGCAGCCAGTTTCCAACCTTCGACAAGCCGACCGCCGCTGCGGCCTTGGGCATAAAGCCGGAGGATGTGTCGATCAACGTGCTGCTGGCAGGCGGATCGTTTGGCCGCCGCGCGCAAGGCTCTGCCCATCTGGCGGCAGAGGTTGCGGAAGTCGCCAAGGCTGCGGGTCGGGATGGCTGTTTCAAACTGGTCTGGACGCGCGAAGACGATCTGCGCGGCGGCTATTATCGCCCAATCACCGTCCACCGCATGAAGGCTGGGCTGGACGCAGACGGGGCTTTGGTTGGTTGGGAAAACACCATCGCCAACCAGTCGATCATGGCAGGCACTCCGATGGCCATGATGATGAAAGACGGCATGGACAGCACGTCTTATGAAGGCGCCTATGCGCTGCCTTACAAGGTTGGCGCACACCGGATCGGCTGGGCGCAGGCGCAAAGCCCTGTGCCGGTGCTGTGGTGGCGTTCGGTCGGCCACACCCACACCGCCTATGCGGTTGAGGTGTTTCTGGACGAACTGCTTGAAAAAGCCGGAAAAGACCCGGTGCAAGGCCGGCTTGATCTGCTGACCCCCGAAGCAACCCGCGAGCGCGGCGTCATCGAAGCGGTGGCAAAACTGGCCGGTTGGACGGGCCGCACCGCCAACGGCAAGGGCTATGGCATCGCGATGGCGAAAAGCTTTGGCACCTATGTGGCGGAAATCGTCGAGGTCGAGGATCAGAACGGCTTTCCCAAAGTCACCCGCGTCTGGTGCGCGGTTGATTGCGGCGTGGCGGTGAACCCCAACATCATCCGCGCGCAGATGGAGGGTGGCATCGGCTATGCCCTTGGCACCGCCTTGTTCAACGAGATCACGCTGGAACCCGGCGGCACCGTGGCACAGGGCAACTTCGACAGCTACCGGATGCTGCGCATTCACGAGATGCCCGCCGTGCAGGTCGAGGTCATCGCCAGCACCGCCGACCCGACCGGCGTGGGCGAACCCGGCGTGCCGCCGCTGGCACCGGCCTTGGCGAACGCTTGGCGCGCGCTGACCGGCAAAGCCATCTATCAACTGCCCTTTGCAGCCGCAGTCGCGTGAAAGGACACAGCATGAAACCCTCTTTTCGCGCCCTTGCGGTCTTGTTGATGGTGGCCGCACCTGCCGCCGCACAGGAAACACTGCAACCGCCTTCGGCTTTTGACGGCATCACCGATCAAACCGAACGCTCGGCGGCGTTGTTTGAAGAAATGGGCAAGGTGCTGCAAAGCCCGCGCTGTCTGAATTGCCACCCCGTCACTGGCGGGCCGACACAGGGCGACGACATGCACAAGCATATGCCGCCCGTGGTGCGCGGCGAGGCTGATTTCGGCGCCCCCGGCATGAATTGCAGCACCTGTCATGGCAGCGAGAATGTGAACTTTGCCACCGCGCCCGGCAGTATTCCCGGCCATGATCCGTGGATGCTCGCGCCGCTGTCGATGGGTTGGCAGGGGCTAAGCCTGTCAGAGATCTGCACGCAGTTGAAAGACCCCGAACGCAACGGCAATCGCGATCTTGAGGCGTTGTATAAGCACAACGCCACCGATGGGCTGGTCGGCTGGGGCTGGGAGCCCGGCGAAGGCCGCACGCCCGCCCCCGGCAGTCAGGCCGAATTCGCCGCCTTGACCCGCGCCTGGATCGACACCGGCTCGGCCTGCCCAAAGTGACGCGGCCCCTGATCAAGCCTTAGCTGCCGCTGCGGTCATCCGATCTGTGCCTTGCGCTTTCCGCTTTCGCGCGGTGATATGGCGCAAGAAATGCAGGAGGGGCGATGGCGCGGACGGACGAGCGATTTCGAGAGGCGTTCAATCAGCTTCTGGAAGTGTGCGACGCGCTGGGTCCGGGCGGTGCCTTGCCGTCAGAACTGGCGCTTGCGGCGCGGCTTGAGGTCAGCCGAACCGTGGTGCGCGCGGCACTGGAACGGCTTCAGGCCGAGGGTCTGATCGCCTGGAGCGGGCGCGACAAGCGCGTTTTGCGGCATTCCGGCCCGGATGATCGGCTACAGGCGCAGGCAACGGCGGTATCGGCACTTGATCTGGAGCGGCAGTTTCTGGACTGGATTCTGCGGTTTGACGTGCCACCGGGCACCGCGCTGAATGCCGCCGAACTCTCGCGCCGCTTTGGCGTCACCCCGCATGCGCTACAGGAATTTCTGGCCTCGCTCAGCCGGTTTGGTCTGGTGCGGCGGCGGATGCGCAGCGGGTGGGAGCTTTTGGGCTTTACCCGTGACTTTGCGGTGGAACTGTCAGATTTTCGCCTGATGCTGGAAATGAACGCGGTGTCGCATGTCGCAGGGCTGCCCGACAGCCATCCGATCTGGGCCGAACTGGATGATCTTGAAGCGCGCCACCTAAGCCTTGCGGCCGAGATTGACCGGCGGTTTCACGACTTTTCGCTGCTGGACGAGGCGTTTCATTCCGCGCTTGGCGCGACGGTCAACAACCGTTTTGCGGCGGAATTCCGCAAGCTGATCTCGTTGATTTTCCACTATCATTTTCAGTGGGATAAAACCAATGAACGCAGCCGCAACGCCGCCGCGATTTCCGAACATCTCGACCTGATCCGCGCATTGAAGGCACGCGACAGGGCAGGCGCTTTGGCTGCCTGCGAGGATCATCTCAAGACCGCGAAATTGACGCTTCTGCAATCACTTCGCGATCAAAAGGTGGGCTGAAACCCCGCCATATCCACAATCGCACCGGGCTGGCCGATCACGTGACAAGCCAGCGCATGCCCCTCGGCAATCGCGGAGTTGCGCCCAGCCAGTCGGGCCGAAAGCCATCCCGCGTTAAAGCTGTCGCCTGCGGCGGTGGTATCCACCACCTTGCGCGCGGGTGGAAGGCGTGGCGTGGGCAGACTGGGATCAAGCGGCAGCACACCATGGGCACCGCATTTCAGAGCGCCGTCAGCAAGACCCCACCCGCGCAATCTTGCAACCACCTCGGCCGCATCGGTGTCACCCCACAACGCCTGTTCATCATCCACAGAGGGCAAGGCGAAATCTGTCAGCGCCCAAGCCCTGCGCATCACCTGCCGGGCGGTCTGGGCATCTTCCCACAGTGCGGGGCGGAAGTTGCTGTCAAAGGCAAGCCGCAGCTTTGGCCGCAGCGCGGCGATCCGGCCCAGCAGAGCCTCACGCGCAAAGGGGGCCAGAATGGCCAGCGATATCCCGCTGATCACCAACACATCCGCCGCTTCCAACGCATCCAGATCGGCGGCATCCTGAAACATCAGCCGCGCCGCCGATTGTGCGCGCCAGTATGAGAACGACCGCTCGCCCTTCGCATCCGTCGCCACGGCATAAATCCCAAGGTTGCGCCCCGTCTCACGCCGGATCGCGCGCGTGCCCACCCCCTCGGCCTCGGCTGCCGCCAAAAAGCCGTTTGACAGCGGGTCCATGCCCACCCGCGTCAGATAATCAACCTTGGCCCCCAGCCGCCGCAAATAGACGGCGGTGTTAAAACTGTCGCCCGCAAATCCCAGCGCAAAGCCCGCAGGCGACTGGCGCAACTCGGCCATGGCTTCTCCGGCACAAATGATCTGCAGAACAACCTCCCTTGACACTGTGTATTCTATCATAAAAGACTGATAGCAGGAGGCGCCCCATGTCAACCACCCCGATCCTGCAATTTGGCACCAGCCGGTTCTTGCAAGCCCACGCAGACCTGTTCCTGTCCGAGGGCGAAGATGCCTTGGGCCGTGTCACCGTGGTGCAATCCTCGGGGGATGCGGGGCGGGCGGCGCGACTTGCGGCACTGGCGGCTCCGGACGGCTATGAGGTGCGTATCGAAGGAATCGAGCATGGCCAGCGCGTGCAGCGCAGTCAACGGGTGACATCGGTCGCCCGCACCCTTAGCACCGCGACAGACTGGGACGAGATTTGTCGCATCGGCGCAGAGGCGCAGATCATCCTGTCCAACACCTCGGAAAAGGGTCTGGTGCCGATGCCCAGCGACGGGGCCGACAGGTTTGATCAATCCATGTCCTGGCCTGCGAAACTGACGCATCTGCTGCAGGCGCGGCATCGCCAAGGCGGCGCGCCTGTGCAAGTCATGCCCACCGAACTTATCGCCCAGAACGGCAACGCCTTGCGCGCCCGCGTGCTGGAACTGGCCAACGATGCCAGCTTTGCGGCATGGGTCGCCTCTGACGTGACCTTTGTGAATTCGCTGGTCGACCGCATCGTGTCCGCGCCAATCGAGCCTGCGGGTGCGGTCGCTGAACCCTATGCATTGTGGGCCATTCAGGATTGCCCCGGCCTGATCACCCCCGTGCGCCATCCGGCGGTGAAGGTCGTGCCCGATCTTGGCCCGATCGAGCGGCGCAAGCTTTACATCCTGAACCTAGGCCACACCTGGATGATCTCGCAATGGCTGACCAAGGGCGGCGCGGATTATGTGCGCGAGTTGATGGCCATGCCCAGTTGGCGCGCCGCACTCGAATCTCTTTATGCGGACGAGGTTCTGCCGGTGTTTGCCGCCGCGGGCGACACCCTGGCCGCAGGCTATGTCACCCAAACGCTTGACCGTTTTGCCAACCCGTTCCTGGACCATCGCCTGTCAGACATCGCGCAGAACCACGCCGAAAAACTGCAACGGCGGATCGGGGCTTTCCTCGACTGGGGCAAAACCTTGGGCATGCAAGGTCGCCAGCCGCGCCTTACCGCCGCGCTCGGCTGAATTGTTTTTGAACCTAATCATTAAAAACAGTTGCTCGCGGGCCGAACGGTCTTTAATCGTAAAAACCAACTCCGGGAGGGGAGCCCATGACAACGATGCACGCAGGCCTTTGCGTCGAACCTGGCACGTTTGTGCTAGAGGAACGCCCATTGCCGACCGAAGCACCCGCAGGCTGGGTCTTGGTTGATATTGCCGTGGCAGGGCTGTGCGGCACCGACTACCATATCTTTGAGGGCAAACACCCCTATCTGGCCTATCCGCGTGTGATCGGCCACGAACTGTCGGGCCGCGTGACCGAAACCGCGCATGGTTTCGCACAGGGTCAGTTGGTGGTGGTGAATCCCTATATCGCCTGCGGCACCTGCCATGCCTGCCAGCGCGGCAAGCCAAACGCCTGCATGAACATCGGCGTGCTGGGGGTGCATCGCGATGGCGGCATCTGCGCGCGGATCGCCGTGCCAGCGGAAAACCTGATCGACGCGCAAGGCCTGTCATCGCATCACGCCGCCTTGGTCGAATTTCTCGCCATTGGTGCCCATGCGGTGCGGCGGTCTGACATGACAGGCGCAGACCGCGTGCTGGTGACGGGCGCGGGGCCCATTGGCATTGGAGCCGCGCTGTTTGCACGGGCAACCGGGGCCGAAGTTCATCTTGTCGACACATCGGCGCAACGCTTGCAGGCCGCGGCGGGCCTTGGCTTCCCGCATCTGCACGCGCCGGGGGCGGTGCCCGCTGGCGGCTTTGACGTGGTGATGGATGCCACCGGCAATCCCAAGGCGATGGAAGCAGGCTTTGCCCATGTCGCCCATGGCGGCACCTATGTGCTGGTGTCTGTGGTGAAAGATGACCTGACCTTCAACGACGCCGAGTTTCACAAACGCGAGATGCGCCTGATCGGCAGCCGCAACGCGCTGGCGGTTGATTTCCAGACCGTGCTGGCCGCGCTGCGTTCGGGCGCGGTGGATGGCGATGCGCTGATTTCGGCGCGCCTGCCTCTGTCTGATTTGCCGCGCCGCATCGGCGAATTGGCGGCGGACCGCGGCGGCATCATCAAAGCCGTGGTGGAGATCGCGCCATGACCGACCTCATCCGCCTTTCGGGGATCGAAAAGCGCTTTCCCGGCGTGCATGCCCTGAAAGGCGTGGGCTTTGATCTGACCCCCGGCGAGGTCCATGCGCTGATGGGCGAAAATGGCGCAGGCAAATCCACGCTGATGAAGATCATGTCCGGCGTCTACCAGCCCGATGCCGGAGATATTCTGCTGGAAGGCCGCGCGGTGCATCTGCCCGGCCCGGCAGCCGCGCAGCGGCTGGGGATCGGCATGATCCATCAGGAACTGGCGCTGATGAACCATCTGACCGTGGCGCAAAACATCTTCATCGGCCGCGAACCGCGCCGCAGCTTTGGCCGGCTGGACGAAGACGCGCTGAACCGCAACGCCGCCGCGATCTTTGCCGCGATGAAGATCGACATAGACCCGCGCGCCGAGGTGATGGAGCTTTCCGTCGCAAAGCAGCAGATGGTCGAGATCGCCAAGGCCCTGTCCTTCCGCTCGCGCATCCTGATCATGGATGAACCCACCGCCGCGCTGAATGACCGCGAGGTGAACGAACTTTTCGCCATCATCGCCCGCCTGAAATCCGAAGGTGTCGGCGTTGTCTACATCAGCCACAAGATGGACGAGATCAAACGAATAGCCGACCGCGTGACAGTGATGCGTGATGGGGCCACCGTGGGCACCGTTGGCAAAGAGGCAAGCATTGCCACGATCATCTCGATGATGGTGGGGCGCGAACTGGATGGCTCGTCGGTCGACATACCCGATCTTGCAACCGCCCCGGTGGCGTTAGAGGTGCGGGGGCTGCGGCGCGGGCGTGCCGTGCAGGATGTGTCTTTCAGCGTCAAACGTGGCGAGATCCTGGGCTTTGCCGGGCTGATGGGTGCAGGCCGCACCGAGGTCGCCCGGCTGATCTTTGGCGCAGATCGGCGCGAGGCTGGCGAAATCATCGTGCATGGCAAGCCGTGCAAGATCACGACGCCGCTGGATGCCGTCGAGGCCGGGATCGGCTATCTGTCGGAAGACCGCAAACATCTGGGCCTCGCCTTGGGGCTGGATGTGCGCGACAATATCGCCTTGCCCAACCTGCGCCTGTTCCGCCGCCTGTTTGGGGTGGTGGATGACACTGCGTTGGCGGCCAAGGCGCGGGATTACATCAAGGCGCTGACCATCCGCACCCCGTCCGAGCGGCAAGAGGCGCGCCTGCTGTCTGGCGGCAACCAGCAAAAGATCGTGCTGGCCAAATGGCTGCTGCGCGACTGCGACATCCTGATCTTCGACGAACCCACCCGCGGCATCGACGTGGGTGCCAAGGCTGAAATCTACAAGCTTCTGCAAAGCCTTGCGGCAGAGGGCAAGGCGATCTTGGTGATTTCATCCGAACTGCCCGAGGTCATGCGGCTGTCGCACCGCATCGCCGTGATGTGCGAGGGCCGGTTGACCGGCATCCTGCCCGGCGGCCCCGAAACCACACAAGAACAGATCATGGGCCTTGCCACACGCCAGGCCAGCAATGCAGGAGAGGCCGCATGAGCCAGACGAAATCGCGCTCGGGCATGCAGCAAAAGCTTCTGGCCTTCGCCAGTCTGATCGTGCTGATCATCTTCTTCTCGCTGGCCTCTGAGAACTTTTTGCAGACCGCCAATGTCATCGGCATCCTGCAGGCAACCTCGGTGAACGGCGTGCTGGCGATTGCGGCCACCATCGTCATCATCACCGGCGGGATTGACCTGTCATTGGGCACCCTGATGACCTTCTGCGCCGTCATCGCCGGGGTGGTGCTGACATGGGGCGGCCTGCCGTTGCCGTTCGGGATCATCGGGGCCATCGGGGCAGGCGCGCTGTGTGGTCTGGTCTCGGGCACGCTGATTGCCAAGATGCGGATTCCGCCCTTCATTGCCACGCTGGGGATGATGCTGATCCTGAAAGGCCTGTCGCTGGTGATCTCGGGCACCAAGCCGATCTATTTCAACGACACGCCGTCTTTCCCCGAGATTTCGACCGGCTCGCTGGTGGGCAGCATCTTTCCCGCCTTGCCGTTGCCGAATGGTGTGCTGATCCTGTTCGTGCTGGCACTGGTGGCCTCATACGTGCTGAACCGCACCGTGCTGGGGCGCTACACCTTCGCGCTTGGCTCCAATGAAGAAGCCGCGCGGCTGTCGGGCGTCAACACCGATTTCTGGAAGATCACTGTCTATGCCTTAGCCGGTGCCATCTGCGGTCTGGCGGGGCTGATCATCGCCTCGCGACTGAACTCGGCGCAACCGGCACTTGGCCAGGGCTACGAACTGGACGCCATCGCCGCCGTGGTGATCGGGGGCACTTCGCTGGCGGGTGGCAGAGGCTCGGTTCTGGGCACGATCATCGGCGCGTTGATCATGTCCGTCTTGCTGAACGGGCTGCGCATCCTGTCCGTGGCGCAGGAATGGCAGACCGTGGTGACGGGGCTGATCATCATCGCCGCCGTCTATGCAGACATGATGCGCCGGGCCCGCAGCGGCTGAGGCCCAACGACATTCGACCAAGAAGGGCGGCCAACGCCCCTGAACTTTGCAACCAAAAATCCGGCGCGGTGCCGGTCACGGAGGAGAAGACCATGCTGAACAGACGCACCCTGCTGGCCTCGATGGGGGCTTCGACCTTCCTCGGGTCAGTCACCATCGCCTGGGGCGATGAGAAAATGTATATCCCCCTGGTGTCCAAGGGCTTCCAGCACCAATTCTGGCAGGCCGTAAAGGCCGGGGCCGACAAGGCTGCAGCGGAATTCGGGGTGGATGTCACCTTTGAGGGCCCGGACAATGAAACCATGGTCGACAAGCAGATCGACATGCTTGCCGCCGCATTGGCCAAAAACCCCAAGGCCCTTGGCTTTGCGGCGCTCGACACCCAAGCCGCCATTCCGCTGCTGAAACAGGCGCAAGCCGCCAATATCCCGGTTGTGGCCTTTGACTCGGGCGTTGACAGCGACATCCCCGTGACCACCGTGACCACCGACAACGTCGCCGCCGCAGGCCTTGCCGCCGACAAGATGAGCGAACTGATCGGCGGTGCAGGCAAGGTGGCACTTGTGGTCCATGACCAAACCTCGCGCACCGGGATCGACCGTCGCGACGGCTTCGTCAATCAGGTCAAGGCCAAATATCCGAACATCGAGATCGTCGACATCCAGTATGGCGGCGGCGACCAGTTGGCCTCGACCGAGATTGCCAAGGCGATCCTCGCCGCCAACCCCGATCTGAAGGGCTTCTTCGGTGCAAACGAAGGCTCGGCGATCGGCGTGGTCAACGCGATCAAGGAAACCGGCACCAAGGGCGTCATCGTCATCGGCTACGACTCGGGCGCTGCCCAGAAAGCCGCCGTCACCGACGGCATCATGGCCGGTGCCATCACCCAAAGCCCGGTCGGCATGGGCTATGAAACCGTCAAGGCGGCCATCGCCGCCGTGAAGGGCGAAAGCCTGCCCAAGGTCATCGACTCGGGCTTCGCGTGGTGGGACAAGTCCAACATGGACAGCCCGGAAATCGCCGCAGTGCTTTACGACTGAGCCCTCCCAAGGATCAGGCATCTGGCCGGTCCCCCGTGGGGGCCGGTCTTTTTTCACAGGAGATGGATATGGACTTGGGGTTGCAGGACAAGCTGGTTGTTGTCACCGGCGGCGGGGCGGGGATTGGCGGCGCGATCAGCCGCGATCTGCTGGCAGAAGGCGCGCGCGTGGTTATTCTGGCCCGCCGCAAGCCTGAAGAGGATTGGGCCAAGGCCGCGACATTCGTGCAGGCCGAGTTGTCCGACGATAGCGAAGTTGCCGGCGCCGTGGCCAAGATCAAGACCCTTGGCCAAGTCTATGGCTTGGTGAACAACGCCGGCGTCAATGACGGCATCGACCTGAACGCAGGCCCCGCCGCGTTTCGCGCTTCGCTGAACAACAACCTGATCCACTATTACACGCTGGTGCACCTGTTGCAGGATGATTTGCGGGCAACCAAGGGCGCGGTCGTCAACATCAGTTCCAAAACAGCGGTGACGGGGCAGGGCAACACCTCGGCCTATGTCGCGGCCAAAGCGGCACAGTTGGGGCTGACACGGGAATGGGCGGCGGCTTTCCTGAAAGACGGGGTCCGCGTCAACGCCATCCTGCCCGCCGAGGTGATGACCCCGCTGTACGACCGCTGGATCAAGACCTTCGACAACCCAGCGCAGAAACTTGCCGAGATTACCGCAAATATCCCCTTGGGCCAGCGCATGACCGAAGATCGCGAAATCGCCGCCATGGCGGTGTTTGCCCTGTCGCAACGCGCGCTGCATCTGACCGGCCAGTGGCTTTATGTCGATGGCGGCTATGTGCATCTGGATCGGGCCTTGGCCGGGGTCTAGCGCGGCCGCACCACGCGTGCCGAGCCTGATCGGCGCAACAGGCTCAGGTCAGCGCAGGGGCCGGGATCGCCTTGGTCAGCCGATAAATCTCGGCCACCGATTTTGACAGGTGCAACTCAACCTCCATCGGGGCGGCATGGCCAAAACCGCCGTGCCACGAACAGGTTTGCGCCGCCTCGCTGGCTGCGGCGGCCAAAAGATCGGCGGGCCGTTCATCGCGCAAAAGCCCGGTCAGCACACGCGCGATAAACGTATCGCCCGCCCCCAACGTATCAAGCGGCGTGATGATTTCGGCACGGGTCTCGGTCAACTCGCTGCCAGACAGCAGCAAGGCCCCTTTCGCACCGCGCGTGATCAGAACATGGCGCGCGCCAAGCCCCGCCGCACGATGGGCCAGCCCAAGCGCCTGCTCGCGGCTAAGTTCTCCACCCGAAAAGCTGGCAAGGTGGCAGTGCGGGGCCACGCGCATCAGGCGGACGATTTCATGCGCGGTAGCAAAGTCATAGGAAAGGCGGCTGCGGGCGGCGATATGGGGCGCCCAATCATCAATATGGCTGGATCGCCCGGTGTGCACAGCATCCACCTTTGACATCAGCGCCAGATCCTCGGCCTCTGGCCCCACGATGGACACACCCAGATCAGCGCCCAGAAAAACCCTGTCGCCGCCTTGGCTGCCGATCACGCAAAAGGCGGTGTTGCCCGGCAGACTGCGCAAGCGGCTGACATCAACACCCTCTGCCAGCAACGCACGGCGAATATGGCGGCCTGCCGGGTCATCCGCCACGGCACCGCCGTAAAAGGTTTCAGCGCCAAAGCGATGCGCAAAAACCGCCAGATTCAGACAATTACCGCCCGGATACATCAGCTTCTGATCTTCGTAGCAATCAACCACATTGTCGCCAAACGACAGAATCCGGGGAATGGGCATCTTGTGATCTCTTGCTTCCATACGCGATGTGAGAACGTTCGCACTTTTTTGCTTGGCTTGTCAATCCGTGCTTGACTCACGCCGCGACTCGACAATACGTCATATAACGTCTTATCCTCGGAGATCGCCATGACCCAAGCCACCCCGTTCCATCCTGATGTGGAATCCGCCCTGTCCGCGCTGCGGGCGACCCCGCCTGCGCGGGTCTATTTCGTGGCCTGCGGCGGGTCGCTCTCGATCATGTATCCGGCGAAATTTTTGCTCGATCAGCATGCCGCAATACCCTCGGATCTGTTCAACGGGGCCGAATTCACCGCGCGCGCGCCCAAGGGGTTGGGCAAGGACAGTCTTGTGATCCTGTGTTCGATGACCGGCACCACCAAGGAAACCTTGGCCGCGGCAGAGTTCGCCCGGTCGCGCGGCGCGCGGACAGTGGGGCTTACCACAGAGACAGGCTCACCGCTGGGCAAGGCCTGCGACCACGCTATCGGCTTTGAGGCGCCCTATACAACCGGCGTGCCGATTGATGCGAAAAACAGCAATTACGCGCGGATTTATCAGTTGGTGATGGGCTTGGTGGCCCTGACCGAAGGCACCGATTATTCGCAAGCCCTGATGTCCAGCCTTGCCGCCCTGCAGCCCGCGATTGACCGCGCCCATACCGCTTTCGCGCCGCGCTTTGCCGATTTCGCCCCGCGTTTCGCCAAGCAAGAGGTGATCTATACCGTCGCCAGCGGTGCCAGCTTTGGCGCGGCCTATTCCTTTGCGATCTGTGTGCTGATGGAAATGCAGTGGATCAACAGCCAGGCCATTCACGCCAACGAATTCTTCCACGGCCCGTTCGAAGTCGTCGACAAGGATCGCGCCTTTATCTTGCTGAAAGGCTGCGACAGCACGCGGCCCTTGGAGGACCGCGCCGATACCTTCCTGCACCGCTTTGGCGCGGCGGAAAACATCCTTGTGCTGGATGCCGCCTCGCTGGATCTGACGGGAATTGACCCGATGTTTCAGGGCAATCTTGCGCCGCTGATCTTCTTCGACACTTTGTGGCGTTTCGCCTATCAGGTGGCAGACCTGCGCCAGCATGAAATGCTAGAGGGGCGGCGATACATGAAGAAACTCAGCTATTGACCGAGGCCAGATGACAGATCCCGATGCCCTGATCCCGCTTTACGAACAGGTCCGCCGCCGGATTCTGGCCGAGATTGACAGCGGGCGTCTGTCTGAAGGCAGCTTTCTGCCGCCCGAGCCTGACCTCTGTGCCAGCCACGGCGTCAGCCGGATCACGCTGCGCCGCGCGATAGGCGAGCTGTGCGCCGAGGGGCGGCTGATCCGCCAACAGGGCCGCGGCACCCTCGTCGCCCCGCGCAAGGTGCGGCAAACCCTGGTCTCGCTCTCGGGCTTTTCCGAAACCATCGAGGGGATGGGGCGCAGGTCGGGCCACCGCATCCTGGGCCGCGAGGATCATCCCCCCCTGCAAGGCCCCGCCCTGCGCCTGGGTTCCGGCGCGCCGATCCGCTTTCTGCGGCTTCTCGAGGTCGACGGCCTGCCGATGACGCTGGAAACCCTGTGGTTCGACGCGGCGCGCTTTCCCGGTGTCGTCAGCAAGGTGGCCGCAGGCGGATCGCTGTTCACCGCCCTGCGCGAAACCGCAGGCGTGCTGCCCGCCAGCGCCGAGCGTCAGATCGACGTAGGCTTCGCCAGCCATGACGAGCGCGAAATCTTTGGCATCTCGGCAGCCTTGCCGGTCTACCGCGTCGAGAAAATCACTTTCGACGCCGACAACCGGGTGATCGCGGTGTCGCATCTTGTCACCCCCTGCCATCTGGTCAGCTTCCACATCAAAACCTGAAAGCCCAAACGATGATCCTGCTCGACGCCGCTGCCGTTCACGCCGCCCTTGCCTGGCCAGGTCTGGTCAACGCCCTGCGCGCCGCACATCAAGGCGCGGTGCCAGTGGCGGATGTGGTGGTGCAGGCCGATCCTGCGGGCAGCGGCAATCAGTTTGTCACCTTGCCCGGCTGGCTGCCCGGCGGTCTGATCGCGGTCAAGATGGTGGGGGTGTTTCCCGGCAACCTTGCGCTTGATCCGCCGCAACCCTCGGTTCAGGGGCTGGTTGCGGTGTTTGATGGCCAAACCGGCTCGCCCCGTCTGGTTGCCGATGGTGCCGCGATGACAGCCCGCAAGACCTGCGCCGATTCCGCCCTGGGTGCCGACATCCTTGCGCGGCAAGACGCGCAAACCCTGCTGATCCTCGGGGCAGGGGCCTTGGCCCCGCATATGGCGGCGGCGATGGCGGCAATCCGCCCCGATCTGCGCCGCATCGCGATCTGGAACCGCACCGCAGCGCGCGCCGAACAGGTGGCGCAGACCCTGCGCACGCTGGGGCTTCCCGCGCTGGCAGTCACCGATCTGGACGCCGAAGTGGCGCAGGCCGATATCATCTCTTGCGTCACCATGTCAGACCGCCCACTGGTCAAAGGCGCCTTGTTGAAACCGGGCGCGCATCTTGACCTTGTCGGCGCCTACCTTCCCACCATGCGTGAGGCCGATGATACCGCGCTTGCCCGCGCGCAGCTGTTCACCGATGCGAAATCCAACATGCGTGGCGGCGGCGATCTGGTGCAGGCCGTCGCCGCCGGCGTGATTGGGTGGGATGATGTGCGCGCCGATCTGTTTGATCTGACCCAAGGCACAGCCACAGGCCGCACCTCGCCCGATGCCATCACCCTGTTCAAGAACAACGGCGGCGCACATCTGGATGTGTTCACCGCCGCCGCGCTTTGGCAGGCGGTCGGCTGAACGCGCTTAGCCTTCGACCAACACCCGCGACAGAAACGCCCGCGTGCGGTCGTGGCGCGGAGCCTTCAGTACCTCGGCAGGCGTGCCTTCCTCGACGATCACCCCGCCATCCATAAAGATCAGATGGTCGGCCACATCACGCGCAAAGCCCATCTCATGCGTGACCACGACCATGGTCATGCCCTCTTGTGCAAGCTGGCGCATCGTGGCCAGAACCTCACCCACCAACTCGGGGTCCAAGGCCGAGGTCGGCTCGTCAAACAGCATCAGATCCGGCTTCATCGCAAGCGACCGCGCAATGGCCGTGCGCTGTTGCTGCCCACCCGAAAGCTGCGCCGGATAGTAATGCGCCCGATCTTTCATCCCGACCTTGTCCAGCAGCGCCATCGCCTCGTCCACCGCCTGCGCGCGGGCGATGCCCTTTACCACGATAGGGGCCTCGATCACATTTTCCAGCGCGGTCTTGTGCGGGAACAGATGAAAGCCCTGAAACACCATGCCCATACGCTGCCGCTGGCGGGCGAGTTCGTTAAAGCTCATCTCATGCAAACGCGCGCCTTTCCAGCGCAGGCCCACCGGCTCTCCCATCAGAAACACCGCGCCCCCCGTCGGCTTTTCCAGATGGTTCAGACAGCGCAACAGCGTGCTTTTCCCCGAACCCGAAGGCCCGACGATACAGGTCACATCGCCCCGATTGACCTGCATGTCGATGCCGCGCAAAACCTCATGCGAGCCGAACGCCTTGCGCAGTTGTTCGACCTTCAGCAACGGCATCATGATTGCACCTCGGCAGATTGAGAAGCAGGGCGCGGAAAGAACCGCAGATTCCAGAAACGGGTCTTTTGCCCCGGCGCAGCCTTCAGGCGATGTTCAATCATATGCTCGGCCACGGTCAGCACCGTTGTCAGCACAAGATACCACAGCGTCGCCACGATCAGCAGCGGGATGGTCTGATAGGTGCGGGCATAGATCATCTGCGCCGAATACAGCAGATCGGGCAAAGCCAGCACCGAAACCAGCGAGGTGAATTTCAGCATGGAAATCGTATCATTGCCAATCGGCGGAATGACAATGCGCAGCGCCTGCGGCAACACGATCCGCCGCAGCACCTGCACCCGCGTCATGCCAAGCGTTGCCGCAGCCTCGGTCTGGCCTTGGTTGACGGCCTGAATCCCGGCGCGGATCATCTCGGCCGCATAGGCGCTTTCTGTGAAAGCCAACCCCATGATGGCGGCGGTGAACGGCGTGATCAGATCATTGGTGTTCCACGACACCAGCTTTGGGCCGAACGGAATGCCAATCGAAATCTCGGGCAGCAGCAGCGCCAGATTATACCAGAAGATCATTTGCACCAATGGCGGCACGCCGCGGAAAAACCAGATCCACAGCCAACTGACCCATTGAAAAACCCGCCCCGACGACAGCCGCATGATCGCAAGGCACATGCCAAGCGCCAGCCCCAGCACCATCGCCAGAACCGTCAGCAACAGCGTCATCCCCAGCCCAGCCAGAATCTTGGCGTCAAACATATATTGGGCAACCACCGGCCATTTCATATTGCCGTTGGTCATCAGAATCTGCAGGAACAACAGCCCCAGCGCCACCAGCACGATACCACCAACCCATTGGCCGATATTGCGCGCAGGCACCGGCCGGATGTCGTGGATCGAAGGACGGTCAGAATGCGGATCTGGGCGGGTCATGGGTGTGTTTCCAACGGTTGGCCCGGCCCCTGACGGGACCGGGTCGGCAGAATATGTTCAGAAATCCGGGTTTGCTTCGGTGATCAGCAGCGCCTTGGTCAGCATCCCGCCATCTGCGATGCCCCACTTTTCCATGATTTGCTTGTAGGTGCCATCGTCGATCATCGACTGAATCGCATCCGTCATCACCTGACCCAGCGGATCATCCTTGCGCACGCCGATGTTGCTGTTCACCGGCTCCAGCACCAGCTCGGAAACCTTCATGTCGCCGGTTTGCGCCGCGATATAGGCCAGCTTCACCGAAGCCGCGACCGTGGCCTGCGCCCGACCCGACCGCACCGCCAATTCGGCCTGCGCCTGTGTCGTGTAATCCTGCATGACCACCGGCGCCAACCCACCCGCCACGCAAACCTCTTTGTTCAGCTTTTCCACAAGCTGCGCATCCCAGGCCCCGGTCAACACCGCAACCGTCAGCCCGCAGGCATCTTTCGGCTCTTTGACGGCAAGCGTGCTGTCCTTGGCAAAGCCAAACGCCGTGCCGATCTTGCGCTGCGCGACGAAATCCAGAACCTTCAGCCGCTCTGCCGTCGATCCGAAAGATGAGAAGCCCGCATCAAACCGCTTCGCCTCCAACCCGGGGATGATCGCGTCAAAGCTGGTGGCCTCATAGGTGAATGGCACACCAAGACGGCTTTCCATCTGATGCGCCAGATCAACGCTCCAGCCTTTCAGCGTGCCATCTGCGTCAACATATTCGTCCGGCGCCCAATCATTGAACACCGCCACCTTGATCCCGCTGTCCTTATAGGCCTGCGGCAGCGCGTCATGCAGCGCCGGAATGACCTCAGCCGCCGCCATCGACGCGCCCAGCATCAGGCAAGCCGCCAGCCCCGTGAGTCCAGATTTCAACATCGTCTTCCTCCGTGTCGTAGGGCCATTTCATGGCACCATGTGGTTCACAATATGAGAACGTTCTCGCATCATGAGACAGAATGTCACCGCTTCCGTCAAGTGTCCTGTGCAGGATTTTCAACCTTATGAATTTGCATGAAATAAACCTGCCGTATCCTTGGCAAGGCAAGCATGCTAGCACAGGCGCAGGGCTGCGGCGGCCCATGTGATTCGTCTGCGGACATCATCGAAGTGAGAGGTCAGGTGGCAATCAAACCCAAAGCGACGATCGCGGATGTGGCCCGACTGGCCGGTGTTTCCACGGCAACGGCGGGCCGGGTGTTGGGCGGCTACGGCTATACCAGCGGCTCGAAGAAAGATCAGGTGATGAAGGCGGCGGAAAAGCTGGGCTATCGCCCCAATGCGCTGGCCCGCAGCCTGATCACCGGCAAAACCCGCACCATCGGCGTCGTGGCGGGCGATATCCGCAACCCGTTTTACGCCTTCGTGCTGCGCGGCATCTCGAATGTCGCCGAGAAAGAGGGCTTCGGCCTTCTGATCACCAACAGCGACGAAGATCTGCAGCAAGAGACCCGCGCCGTTGATCTGCTGGTGGAAAAGCAGGTCGATGGCCTGATCGTTTCCCCCTGCGACACCCGCGACGCCGCCCATCTGCGCGCGCTGCATGCCTCTGGCATCCCGCTTGT
The DNA here is from genome assembly GCF_042646385.1 of Cypionkella sinensis. NCBI lineage: Bacteria > Pseudomonadati > Pseudomonadota > Alphaproteobacteria > Rhodobacterales > Paracoccaceae > Cypionkella > Cypionkella sinensis. The sequence goes on from NZ_JBHRTO010000001.1 coordinate 2,093,104, forward strand.
GCTGATCGACCGCGCGGTCGAGGCGCTAGAGGTTGATCGCGTCGGCACCGCCAACGTTGCTGCCGCCCGTGATGCGGTGCAGCGGTTGATCCAGACCGGGCATCGCCGCATCGGCCTGATTGCCGAACTGGTGGAAGAGGCCGAAGGCGGCGTGGCCAGTTTCATCGCCCGCGCCCAAGCTGGCGAACCCGTTGAAAGCGCTGCACTTTACCCCAGTTGGCAGCGTCTTTTGGGCTATGTTCAGGCGCATCTGGTGGCACGGGTGCCGCTGGACCCCGCACTTGTGCGGCGCGCCGGGGAATACTCCGCCCAGGCCGCCGAACACGCCTGCCTGTCGTTGTTAAGCGCCGAAAATCGCCCAACCGCGCTGTTCACCACCGATGGCACGATGTCCGAAGGTGCCATGGCCGCGATTGCCAAACTGGGGCTGACCATCCCCGGTCAGCTTTCGATGATCGGCTTTGATGATCTGGATTGGATGGCCTTCTTGCCGCCCGGTATCACCACCGTCGCCCAACCCCGCATGGCGATGGGAGAGGCCGCCACCCGCATGCTGCTTGAACAGATCGCCGGTGCCGAAATCCCACCGCGCACCTTGCTGATGCCCGCGCAACTGATCGAAAGAGGCTCGGTTGGCAAACCAGCGGCCTGACCCCGGTTTTCGCAATCGCCGCGGCAATGTCCCGCCCGCCGCTGTGTGGCGTCGCGCGAATTACCGCGGGGGGCGCTGCAAATTCAACACTTTTCGCCCGATCAGCAACCACCTAGCGCAATCTGATAATGAGAATTATGTAATACTTAGCCAAATTCCGCCAGCGCCACAGCCCCATTCGGCAGGTATTCCGGCCTAACTGGCGCTCAGCGCGGCGACCCCGGCATCGAGGTAAATCTTCAGCCACGGCGTAAACTGCGTCGGATTGGCATCGACTTGTGCCACCAGTTGCGCGCGGGGCAGCCATTGGGTCTGCATCACTTCCGCCGGGTTCAACGCCAATGGCAGGCTTTGCGCCGCCTCGGCCACGAAAATATCCACCACCTCATGCTCGGTCAGACCATTACCGACGTCGGCGCGGTATTCGATATGGCCAGCGGGTTGCAGCGCAAGCCCGGTGATCCCCAACTCCTCGCGCAAGCGCCGGGTGGCGCAATCCATCGCATCTTCGCCCCAGCGCGGATGCGTGCAGCAGGTGTTGGTCCACAGCCCCGGCGTGTGATATTTGCCCAAGGCCCGCCGTTGCAGCAGCGTCTTGTCGCCGTCCATCACGAACACCGACACCGCCAGATGCCGCAGCCCGCGTTGATGCACCTCCAGCTTGTCAACCGGGGTCAGCGTGCCGTTAACCCATGCGGGGATCACTTCAGTCATACATATTCCGGGGGGACAAAGCCCAGCAGGTGCCGCACATTCTTGAAACCGATCTTGATATGCGCCAAAGGCCGCGCAGATACCAGTTTCTTGTTCATATAGGCCTCAAACGTCAGCTTTTGCACATCAACATCGTGGCACAGGCTGACAAAACGCTCGCGGCGCTCGTCCGATTTGTAATAGGCGTCCTGCATCGACCGCAGCACTTTGAACACCGTGCCGTGTTCCTTCATGAACAGCTTGCGCGCCAGTTTCAGCTTGGTCGCCCGGCCTGTGGCCAACGTGGCCTGCGCCGCCGTCGCCGCCACCCGGCCGCCCATCATGGCATAGTAAATCCCCTCGCCCGAGGATGGTGCGACCACCCCCGCCGCATCGCCCGCCAGCACCACATCGCGGCCATTGTCCCAACGATCCATCGGACGCAGCGGTATCGGCGCGCCTTCGCGGCGAATGGTTTCGCAGCCCGCAAGCCCCGCCTGCACGCGCAGATCGGCGGTCGCCTGTTTCAGGTCAATACCATCAATCCCGGTCCCCATGCCGACCGAGACCTGATCACCATGCGGAAACACCCAGCCGTAGAAATCGGGGCTGATCTTGCCGTCATAAATCACATCGCAGCGCCCCGGATCATAAGAATTGCTCGCAGCCGGAGCCTTGATAATCTCATGATACGCAATGACATAGGGGATCTTATCCCCCCCCGGCACTTCGGTTTTGGCAACGTTTGACCGCGCCCCATCCGCGCCGATCACCAACCGCGTGGCCAGCCGCATCTCGGCCCCCGTCGCCTTGTCGCGGTAAACCACATGCGTGCCATCCGCGTCCCGCTCCAGCCGCAGATAGGTGCCGGTCAGCCGCGTGGCGCCATTCTCTACCGCCCGCAGCCGCAGAAACTCGTCAAAATGCTCGCGGTCGACCATGCCGACAAAGCCGTTCTCAATCGGAATATCCACCGCGCGCTGCGTGGGCGAGATCATCCGTGCCGTCTGGATATGCGCCACCAACTGATCCGCCGGGATCGAGAAATCCGCGATCAACCGCGGCGGAATCGCCCCGCCACAAGGCTTGATCCGCCCCGCCCTGTCGAGAAAGGCCACATCGCAGCCCGCCCGCGCCAGATCATTCGCCGCCGTCGCCCCCGAAGGCCCGCCGCCGATCACGATGACATCATAGGCCATGCTATTCTCCTGCAACCATATGGCCCAAACCGGGCTGCCGCTGTGTGTCGATGATCCGCGCCGCCATCCAGCAGGCCGCCGCGAACAGCGCCGCCTCGGCTGCAAACACCAGCCCAAACGCGCTGGCCGTATCGGTGAACTGCCGCGCCAGATCGACCGCCCCCGCCCCGATCAGCCCGCCAAACCCGGCGGCAATCGCCTGCGAAGCGCCCCAAAGCCCCATCCGCGTGCCTTCCCGCGCGCCGCGCCCCTCGCCCGCCAGCGCCATCATCGACCCAATCGCCGCCACCGCGAACACGCCGTTGAAGAGGCCAAGCGCCATGGTGGCAGGCAGAATAACCGCCCCACCCCCCGCCATCTGCCCCGCCAGCGCCAGCACCACCAGCGCCAGCCCCGACCCCGCACAGCCCAGCATCACCCAAGCCCGCAAGGAGCCGATCCGCAAGCCCGTCGCCGCAATCCCCACCGTCAGCATCCCGATGAACACGCCGCCATTCTGCGCGCCCGAAAGCTGCGTCGACTGGCCCGGCGTGAACCCAAACGCCAGCCCGGCATAAGGCTCCAGGATCAATTCCTGCATGAAATAGGCGGTCATCGACAGAAAGATGAACAGCGTGAAATGCCGCGCCCGCGGCTCGGCCCAGATCTCGGCAATGCCCTCGCGGAACGCCTGCCGCGCTTCGGGCATCGCCACGCCGCCATGCCGCGCCTCAATCCCCCAGATCGCCGCCACCGTCACCGCCACCGCGATCACGCCCACAGCACCCACCAGTTCCAACAGCCGCGCGGGCGTGTAAGGGTCCAGCAGCTTGCCCACCACCGTCGCCGTCACCGCAATCCCGAAAATCATCATCAGCCAGGTGATCGTCGCCGCCGCCGCCCTGCGCCGCGGATGCGTCGCCTGCGCCAACAGCGCCAGCAGCGAGGTGCCAGACGCCCCCACCCCCACGCCAATCAGGCCGTAAGCCAGCACCGAAATCGCCAGCCCCGGCCAATAGGCCCCCACCATCACCACAAACCCAAGCGCCGCCAGAAACCCGCCCAAGGCCAGCGCCAGCATCCCCAGCACGATAAACCGCGTGCGATTGCCACCAGAATCCGACCGAAACCCCCAGTTCGGTCGCGTGATCTGCACGCCGTAATGCAGCGCCACCAACAGCCCCGGCAGCAGCGCGGGCAGCGCCGCCTCAACCACCATCAACCGATTGAGCGTCGATGTCGTCAGCACCACAATCGCGCCCAGACACAGCTGCACCAACCCCAGCCGCACGATGGAAAACCACGACAGATGCGTCATTGTGCAACCTCCAACGTGCGGATGGCAAAAGCGGTGATCATCATGCCGCTGACATACATCGCGATGCCCGTGGCGTTATACCAAGGCGCCTTCCCCTTGGGGTCAGCCAATAGCGTTTTCATCGCCCACACTTGGGCGCAAAGCAGCGCCAGCACCGCCAGCGCGTGCCACGGCCTGCCCCAGATGAACAGAAGTGCCACCACCAAAGCCTGCGCCAAGCCCATCACCGTGCAGGCCACCCGCGCCGCCACCTCTGGCCCCAGCGTCACCGGCAAAGACCGCACGCCATGCTGACGATCCCCCTCCAGTGCCTTGAAATCATTCAATGTCATAATGCCATGCGCGCCAAACGCATAAAGCAGCGCCATGGTGACAACCGGGAAACTTGGCAAACCCTGCGACAGCACAGCCGCCCCGGTGAACCACGGCAGCCCCTCATAGCACAGGCCCACCAGCCCCGGCCCCCACCAGCCCGACCGCTTCAGCCGCACCGGCTCCGCCGAATAGGCCCAGGCCGCCAGCACGCCCACCACCGTCGCGGCAAACCCCCACGGCCCCAGCAGCCAGCCCAAGGCCAGCGACAGCACCGACATCGCCAGCGCAATCCACAACCCCCACCGCCCCGGAATCCGCCCCGACGGGATCGGGCGATGCGGCTCGTTCACCGCATCCACATGCCGGTCGCACCAGTCATTAGCCGCCTGAGACATGCCGCACACCACCGGCCCGGCCAACACCACGCCCAAAATCACCAACGGCCACGACGACCACGGCGACACGCCCGCCGAGATGATGCCGCACAGATAGGCCCACATCGGTGGAAACCAGGTAATGGGCTTGATCAGCTCCAAAACGGCTTTGGGCTGCGGATGGGTGGGGCTATGTACGTTATCTGATACACTCATGTGTCAACTAAACATGACAACCGCGAGTCGATCAAGCGCAAAGTCTTTGCAGGCCTCTGGCCGCCCGCCTGCTTCGGGTTTTCAGCAGGAAAAAGGCGCAAACCACAACATATTGTGGAAATGCACCCTAAATCTGCATGAAAGCACAAGTCATTCCCAGATGGGAAAGCGCGCAACCCGGCCAGACAGGCGCAATCAGCCCCGGCTATTCGTCGTCTTTGCTCAGCAAGCCGAACTTGCGCAGCTTGACATACAGGGATTGCCGCGACAGCCCCAGCATCTCGGCAGCGGCGACACGGTTGTTGCGGGTCAGGTCCACCGCGGTCTGAATGCACATCTTTTCGACCACATCGGTGGTCTCGCTGACGATGTCTTTCAGCGTCGAAGACCCCACCAACTCCATCACCGAACGCATGCCATCCTCGCCCGCCGTCGAACCTGGCTTGCGCAGCATTTCGGCGCGGCTGGCATCACGGATGATCAGGCCAAAGCCGGAATGTGGCCGGTCACTCAGGAAGGTGGCCGAAATCTCGACCGCAATTTCGCCCTTGAACTCGCTCAAAATCCGCGTGGCATACATCCGCAACTGCCGCGCCCGCCGCGCATTATCCAGCAGCACCCGCAGATCAACGCCACCCCGCGCCAGAAAATCGCCCATCGACCGCCCGCGCACGCTGGCCAGATGCGTGCTGTCGGCCATCTTCAGAAACGCGTCATTGGCGGCGGTGATAACCCCGTCCTGATCCAGAAACACCATGCCATCCACGCCCTCGTGGAACAGCCGCTCAAGGTTCTCATTGGCTTCACTGCCGGGCGCAGTGGCCTGATCGGGCGCTTCAATGCGGCACAGCATCAGACGCTCACCCGCCGCGCGAAACAGCTTGGGGATCACCCGAACCTTGCGCTGCGACCGCCGCGCCACCAGCTCTACCGGGCTGACCGCATCGGCCGAGGCGATGTTGGACAGGCTCTCCAGAAACTCGCCACGCCTGCGCCCTTCAAATTCCTGCGCAATGGCCGCGCCCACCAGATCCTGCCGCGACCCGCCCAGCATCAACGCCGCCGCCGCGTTCAGATCCGAAATCCGGCCCGAATTCATCGCGACCAACACCACCGCATCGCGCGTGGCCTCCATCAGCACGCGATAGCGCGTGTCCATCTCACGCTGGGTTTCGTAATCGCGTTCCAGCGCAAACTGGGCCATCACCAGTTGCTGCTGCATCTCGGCCACCGGGCGCATGTCCCGCCCCATCATCAGGATGGTCTTGTCCTTGCCGATGTTGTGCATCGAATAACGCACGGGAAACTCCCACAGCGATTGGTCAATGTGATTGACCTCAACCGCCAGCGCGCGCGACCCCTGCTTGCTGATCACCGCCAGCCGCTTGACCAGCTTTTCATAACTTTCATCGGTAACGATTTCCGAAACCGGCTTGCCCACCCAACTGTCCAGCCGGCCAAAGGCCAAATGGCCCGGATTGACCATAACAGCGACGACGCGTGCTTCACCCGAAATCAACAAGGAAATGTCCGCAGCGGTCGAGACGATCTCAGAGAGCATCTCTGGATCAATCAGCGGCATCGTCATGCCCGTCAGAAAGTGTTTCGTGTCAGTATTCACAGCGTTTCGCCATTTTTGCCGCCCACCCGTCCGACCGGGACCACGGTATGTTAAGCGCGCTTCAGCGCGCAAAAGGCGTCGAACTTAAGGCCCATGACCTCCAGCGCAGCACCAATGTCATTCGAGGAAAAATCAGCCCCAGTGCATGTAGCCGGATCCTCCACTCTTGACATAACGGCCCCACCGACAACCGTCGGGATCGGACTGCTCATGATGGTCTTCAAAAAATGCACCGTCTTTGTGACGGATTCGAGCTTTTCTTTGGTGGCAACCGAAATCATCACCCCATCGAAGTGCCGCGTCGCCAACAAACTTCGCAACTCTTCGAAACTTGGCGCAATTCTGAGGCACACCGAAACCCCATACCGCCGCAATTGCCCCGTTGCCACCATCGGCCCCAGAGTGTGCTGCTCGCGGTCCGGCACGATCATCATCACCGTGCCTTGCCCCGCATCGCCCGCCTGATCCGCCACCCAAGCCGTGCCGATCTCGCGCAGCAGGCTTTGCATCCGGCCAACCCCTACGGTCACATCGACCCATGACAACTCGTCGTCCAGCCAAGATTGCCCCATCCTGCGCGCCGCAATCGGGATATAGATATCCGACAGCGCCGCAAGACTGATCCGCGACCGCTTCACTTCCGTCAGCAGCCCCGAAAACGCGGCTTTGGTGCCCGACAACGACGCCGCAATCAACCCGGCAATCAACTGCTCGCGCGGCTCGGCCGCCGTTTTCACGTTGCGGTCGGCCAGCAATGACACCACCTGAGACGCAAAGTAGCTGACGCCGGAATTGTCCGCAGCCAAGGTGCGCACCTGATTGAGAGGCTGAAACTCTGCCATTGCCCCGGCTCCCCAAACGGGCACCCGCAAAATCGCAACCTGAGTATGCCAGCACGATCGGGGTCATCCTTGGCCTTAACTCTCCAATAGGTCCAACATTTTGTCAAAGAAAATTGACACCTTAGAGAGTAGTCATGCAGTGCCACTTTTACAAGCATATGTTTCTACATAATAATAACGTGAAATTGCTGCGGCAAACCGCGTGGTTTTGGCTGCAAACCCGCAACGTGTGTCAACCTGAATAGTGTAAGTTTCAATTGACACATTCAGAATCCGGGGGCTAGGATCGGCGTTAGGATGCGTCGTTTGAAAGCCAACCCATGCCCGCGAGTCGCCCAAAAACATCGCAGCGCCAACCGCTTTACACAGCGGCAGAACGCGCACGGCGCGATGCGACGAAGTGGACTTTGGTGCAAGGCATCCTGGCCCCTGTGCAGTTTCTGGCCTTTGCAGTCTCGCTGATTCTGGTGCTGCGCTTCATGCTGACGGGCGATGGCTACACCGCTGCCACGCTGTCGATTCTGGTGAAAACCGCACTGCTTTTCCTGATCATGGTCACGGGCGCGATTTGGGAGAAGGTTGTGTTTGGGCAATACCTGCTCGCCCCGGCTTTCTTCTGGGAGGACGTGTTCAGCTTTGCGGTCATCGCGCTACATTCTGCTTATATTATAGCACTTTGGACCGGAGCGCTGTCGCCGATGGGGCTGATGGCCTTGGCGCTTGCGGCTTATCTGACCTATGCGATCAACGCCGGGCAATTCATTCGCAAGTTGCGTCTGGCGCGGCTGGATCAGGCGGTGCGGGCATGACCGGCACGCTTCCCAGCCTTGGGTGCAGCAACACGCCAGTGCTGAAAGAGCGCGGCCAGCGCGAGGTGTTCTGCGGGCTGACCGGCATCATCTGGCTGCACCGCAAGATGCAGGATGCATTCTTCCTCGTGGTGGGTTCGCGCACCTGCGCGCACCTGCTGCAATCGGCGGCGGGCGTGATGATCTTTGCCGAGCCGCGCTTTGGCACGGCGATTCTGGAAGAGAAAGATCTGGCCGGTCTGGTGGATGCGCAAACCGAGCTTGACCGTGAGGTTGCCCGGCTGTTGTCACGCCGACCTGACATTCGGCAGCTGTTTCTGGTGGGGTCTTGCCCGTCGGAAGTGATCAAGCTGGACCTGCATCGCGCCGCCGAACGGATGAGTGCCGCCCACGCCCCGCACGTCCGGGTGCTGAACTATTCGGGCTCGGGAATCGAGACCACTTTCACCCAAGGCGAGGATGCCTGTCTGGCGTCGATGGTCCCCGCGCTGGCGCAGACCGAGGCGCGCGAATTGCTGCTGGTTGGCGCATTGCCGGATGTGGTGGAAGATCAGGCGCTGGCGCTGTTGGCCGCCATGGGCATCACTAATGTGCGCTGCCTGCCCGCACGCCGCAGCGCCGATGCGCCGCAGATTGGGCCGAACACGGTGTTCGCGCTTGTGCAGCCGTTCTTGGGCGACACCCATGCGGCGCTGCTGCGCCGCGGTGCCCGCCATATCGCCGCCCCCTTCCCGTTTGGGGCCGAGGGCACCAGCCTATGGCTGCAAGCCATCGCCACCGAATTTGGTGTCGCGCAAGACCTGTTCGATGCCGTCACCGCCGCCCCGCGCGCCCGTGCCGAAAAGGCCATCGCCGCAGCCCGCCAAACCCTTGAGGCCAAGTCGATTTTCTTCTTCCCCGACAGCCAGCTTGAAATCCCCCTCGCCCGCTTCCTGACCCGCGAATGTGGCATGACGGCGATAGAGGTCGGCACCCCCTTCCTGCACCGCGATCTGCTGGCCCCGGAACTCGCCCTGCTCGCCGAAGGCCCGGTGATCTCGGAAGGTCAGGATGTCGACAAGCAACTGACCCGCGCCCGCGCCGCTCGCGCTGATCTGACCGTCTGCGGCCTTGGGCTGGCCAACCCGCTGGAGGCCGAAGGCATGGCCACCAAATGGGCCATCGAACTGGTCTTCACCCCAGTGCATTTCTACGAACAGGCCGGCGATCTGGCCGCCCTTTTCGCCAAGCCGTTGCGCCGCCGCAGCCTGCTGGCCCCGCTCGCCCCCCGGATGGAGGCCGCCGAATGACCAGCCTCTTCATCTTGGCTCAAATACTCTCTGGGGGTCCGGGGGGCGAAGCGCCCCCGGCTTGGGTGGCCGCATGAAACTCACCCTGTGGACATATGAAGGCCCGCCGCATGTTGGCGCGATGCGTGTGGCCACCGGCATGAAGGGCCTGCACTACGTTCTGCACGCGCCGCAAGGCGACACCTATGCCGACCTCCTGTTCACCATGATCGAACGCCGCGACCATCGCCCGCCCGTCACCTACACCACCTTTCAAGCCCGCGATCTGGGCGGCGACACGGCCACCTTGTTCAAGACCGCCTGCCAAGATGCCGTTGCACGCTTCGCCCCCGAGGCACTGATCGTCGGCGCCTCCTGCACCGCCGAACTGATTCAGGATGACCCCGCCGGTCTGGCCGAAAGCATGGATCTGGGTATCCCGGTGATCCCGCTGGAACTGCCCAGCTATCAGCGCAAGGAAGGTTTCGGCACCGATGAGACGTTCTTGCAGATCGTCCGCCATCTGGCCAAACCCACCGGGCGCACAGCGCACATCACCGCCAACCTGATTGGCCCCACCGCACTGGGTTTCCGTCACCGTGACGACATCGTGGAAATCACCCGCCTGCTGGCCGACATGGGCATCGCGGTCAACGTCTGCGCCCCGATGGGTGCCCGCCCCGCCGATATCGCGCGCATGGGGGCTGCGCATTTCAACGTGCTGATGTATCCCGAACACGCCGAATCCGCCGCGCGTTGGCTTGAGACGAACTTCAAGCAGCCCTACACCAAATCCGTGCCAATCGGCGTCGGGGCCACGCATGATTTCCTGGCCGAAGTGGCGCAGATCACCGGCCTGCCCGTGGCTTCCGACACCTCCCGCCTGCGCCTGCCGTGGTGGACCCGCAGCGTTGATAGCACCTACCTGACCGGCAAACGCGTGTTCATCTTTGGCGACGGCACCCATGTCGCCGCCGCAGCCCGCATCGCCCGCGATGAGATGGGGTTCGAGGTCGCAGGCCTTGGCTGCTTCAACCGAGAAATGGCCCGCCCCATCCGCGCCTTGGCCAAGGATTACGGCGTCGAGGCGCTGATCACCGATGATTACCTTGAGGTCGAGGCCGCCATCGCCGCCCTGCACCCCGAGATGATCCTGGGCACCCAGATGGAGCGTCACATCGGCAAACGTCTGGGCATCCCATGCGCCGTGATCTCGGCTCCCGTTCATGTGCAAGATTTCCCGGCGCGCTACTCCCCGCAGATGGGCTGGGAAGGCGCGAATGTGATCTTTGACACCTGGGTGCATCCTTTGGTGATGGGTCTGGAAGAACATCTGCTGCACATGTTCCGCGATGATTTCGAATTCCACGACGAGGCCGGCGCATCCCACCATGGCGGCCAGCACATCGCCCGCCCAGTTGGCGCTGAAGCCGCCCCTGCGGCTGCGATCGACGCGGGCTCGATGCCCGCCGAGATCGCTCCCCCGCCGCAAGATGCCCCGACCGGCTCCAACGTGATCTGGCTGTCGGATGCCGAAAACGAACTGCGCAAGATCCCGTTCTTCGTGCGCGGCAAGGCCCGCCGCAACACCGAGAAATTCGCCCAAGGTAAAGGCCTCACCAGCATCAGCGTCGAAACCCTGTATGAGGCCAAAGCCCATTATGCGCGCTGACACCCCCCTCAGCGGCACACGGATCAGCTACAACATCGTTGTGGTCACGCTGGATCAGCACGCCGCAGGCCCCGCCGCACGCATCGCCCCGCGGCTCGCCCGTGATTTTCCCGGCCTGACCATCACCATCCACGCCGCCGCCGAATGGGCCGAAAACCCCGCAGCCCTGCTGCGCTGCAAGGCCGATCTGCAAACCGCCGACATCATCATCGCCAACCTGATCTTCATCGAAGAGCACATCACCGCCATCCTGCCCGCGCTGACCGAAGCCCGCGCGCGCGTCGATGCCTTCATCGGCGTGATTGCAGATGCCCAAATCGTCAAGCTGACGAAAATGGGCGATCTGGATATGTCCAAGCCCGCCTCGGCGGCAATGGCTTTGCTGAAAAAGCTGAAACCCAGCGCCAAAACCTCTGCCAACAGCGGCGAAAAGCAGATGTCGATGCTGCGCCGCATCCCGAAAATCCTGCGCTGGATTCCGGGCAAGGCACAGGACATGCGCGCGTGGTTCCTGTCGATGCAATACTGGCTGGGCGGGTCTGACGACAATATCGAACAGATGGTGCGCTTTCTGATTGGCCGCTACTCCACGCGCAAGGATTGGCGTGGTGCGGCCAGCAAAGCCCCGGTCGATTACCCCGATGTCGGCCTCTATCACCCACGCCTTGCAGGCCGCATCACCACCGATCTGGCCGACCTGCCGCGCCCCGCCAACACCACCGCCACCGTTGGCCTCTTGATGCTGCGCTCTTACGTGCTGGCCTCCGATACCGCCCATTACGATGCCGTGATCGCCGCGTTTGAGGCGAAGGGCATCGCCTGCATCCCCGCCTTTGCCGGGGGCCTCGATGGCCGCCCCGCCATCAACGCCTATTTCAGCGGCATTGACGCGATGGTTTCCTTGACCGGGTTCTCCCTTGTCGGCGGCCCAGCCTACAACGACAGCCCGGCCGCCGTCGCCGCGCTGACCGCGCTGGACGTGCCCTACATTGCCGCACACCCGCTGGAGTTTCAAACCCTTGGCCAATGGGCCAGCGCGGGCCAGGGCCTTGGCCCGATTGAAACCACCATGCTGATCGCGCTGCCCGAGATTGACGGCGCCACCAACCCGACGGTGTTTGCAGGCCGTCACGGCCTGAACGGCTGTCAAGGCTGCGCCCATATGTGCACGGGTGCAACCGACAGCCGCGCAATGTCTGCCTGCCCCGAGCGCATCACCGCGCTGGCCGAGAAAACCCTGCGCCTCGCCAAACTGCATCAGGCCAAAAACGCCGACAAGAAAGTGGGCATCGTCCTTTTCGGCTTCCCGCCGAACGCAGGCGCTGCTGGCACCGCCGCCTATCTCTCGGTGTTTGAAAGCCTGCACAACACCCTGACCGCGATGAAAGCCGCAGGCTACACGCTGAACGTGCCCGCCACCGTTGACGACCTGCGCGAAGCCGTGCTTGGCGGCAATGCAGCACTCTACGGCCAGCCCGCCAATGTCGCGGCCTTTGTCGATGCCGACACCATCGTGCGCAACACCACCCATCTGGCCGAAGTCGAATCCGTCTGGGGCCCCGCCCCCGGCCGCGTGCAATCCGATGGCCGCCGCGTGTTCGTGCTGGGCCAGCAGTTCGGCAATGTCTTTGTCGGCCTGCAACCCACCTTCGGCTATGAAGGCGACCCGATGCGCTTGCTGTTTGAACGCGGCTTTGCCCCCACCCATGCCTTCGTGCAGTTCTACCTGTGGCTGCGCAACTCATTTGCAGCCGACGCTTTGCTGCATTTCGGCATGCACGGCGCGTTGGAATTCATGCCCGGCAAACAAGCCGGCCTTGGCGGCAAAGACTGGCCCGACCGCCTGATTGGCGAGGTGCCGAACATCTACCTCTACGCCGCCAACAACCCGTCCGAAGCCACCCTCGCCAAGCGCCGCAGCAATGCCGTCACCATCACCCACCTGACCCCGCCGCTGGCACAAGCTGGCCTTTACAAAGGCTTGGTCGATCTGAAAGACAGCCTGACCCGCTGGCGCAGTCTGACCCCAACCGCCCCCGAACGCGCCGATCTGGAAGCCCTGATCACCGAACAAGCCGCCGTCGTCGATATGGCAGGCCACGCCCCCGCCGCCCTGTGGCTGAAACTGCTAGAGGCCGAGGCCGCCCTTATCCCCGATGGCCTGCACGTTCTGGGCCGCCCGATGAGTGCCGCCGCCCGTGCCGATTACCTGAACCTGCTGCCGCCGATGGACGCGCCCGAGCGCGCCCGCATCGACGCGCAACTGCAACAAGATACCGAAATTCCCGGCATCCTACGCGCGTTGTCGGCCCGTTTTATCGCCCCGGTTCCGGGCGGCGATCTGATCCGCAGCCCCCAGATCCTGCCGACGGGCCGCAACATCCACGCCTTCGATCCGTTCCGTATGCCCACCGAATTTGCCCTGCGCGATGGCGCGGCGCAGGCAGATCGCCTGCTGGCCGCCCACCCCACCCTGCCGCGTTCTATCGCGCTGGTGCTGTGGGGCAGCGACAATATCAAATCCGACGGCGGCCCGGTCGGCCAGGCCCTCGCCCTGATGGGCGCGCGCCCAAGGTTTGACAGCTATGGCCGCCTGTGTGGTGCCGATCTGATCCCGCTCGCGCAACTTGGCCGCCCGCGCATCGACGTGCTGATGACCCTGTCCGGCATCTTCCGAGACCTGCTGCCGCTGCAAACCAAAATGCTCGCCGAAGCCGCCTACAAAGCCGCCACGGCGGATGAGCCGCTATCCCAAAACTTCATCCGCGCCCATGCGCTGGCCTATGCCGAACAGATGGGCGTCGATATGGAAGTGGCCTCGCTGCGGGTGTTTTCCAACGCCGAGGGCGCTTACGGATCGAACGTCAACCAGTTGGTCGACAGCTCTGCCTTCGGGCAGGAAGATGAATTGGCCGACGCTTACGAGGCCCGCAAAAGCTTTGCCTATGGCCGCGACGGCAAGGCGGTGAAAAACGCCGCCATGCTGCAAAAGGCGCTGAAAAACGTCGAACTCGCCTATCAGAACCTTGAATCGGTGGAACTGGGCGTCACGAGTGTGGATCACTACTTTGACACACTAGGCGGCATCGCCCGCGCGGTGAAGCGCCAGCGTGGCAGCGATACGCCGGTTTACATCAGCGACCAGACCCGCGGCACCGGCAAGATCCGCACCCTGCGCGACCAGATCGCGCTTGAATCCCGGTCGCGTCAGTTGAACCCGAAATTCTACGAAGGCCTGCTGAAACACGGCGCTGAAGGTGTACGCCAGATTGAATCCTACGTCACCAACACCATGGGGTGGTCGGCGACCGCCGAAGCGGTGGAGCCTTGGGTTTATCAGCGCCTGTCGGAAACCTTCGTGCTGGATGAAGCGATGCGCAAACGCATGGCGGCGCTGAACCCGGTGGCGTCGGCCCGGATGGCAAACCGCCTGATCGAAGCATCCGAGCGCAGCTACTGGACGCCCGATGCCGCCACTTTGGCCGCGCTGCAAGGCGCTGCCGATGAACTTGAAGACCGCCTTGAAGGGATTGCAGCAGAATGAGCCTGATCCTGAAAAGCCTGCGCTGTCCTGTCGTCGGAGCCTCCGGCGGGGATATTTTCACCAAGATGAAAGGGGCGACATCATGAGCCTTGATAACGTTCCAAATCTGCGCGGCCTTGACGGCGACGGCTCGGTGCAGGTGCATCAGGATGCCGACACCAAGATCGAAGGCGCAAAGGTGTTTTCGGTTTACGGCAAGGGCGGGATCGGCAAATCCACCACCTCGAGCAACCTGTCGGCGGCGTTTTCGATGATGGGCAAGCGGGTGTTGCAGATCGGCTGCGACCCCAAGCATGACAGCACCTTCACCCTGACCGGGCGGCTGCAAGCCACCGTCATCGACATCCTGAAAGACGTCGATTTCCACGCCGAAGAACTGCGCCCCGAAGATTACGTCGCCACCGGCTTTAACGGCGTGAAATGTGTCGAGGCCGGCGGCCCGCCCGCTGGCACCGGCTGCGGCGGCTATGTGGTGGGCCAGACCGTGAAGCTGCTGAAGCAGCATCACCTGCTGGAAGACACCGATGTGGTGATTTTTGACGTGCTGGGCGATGTGGTCTGCGGCGGTTTTGCCGCCCCTTTGCAGCACGCCGACCGCGCCGTGATCGTCACCGCCAATGATTTTGACAGCATCTACGCGATGAACCGCATCATCGCCGCCGTGCAGGCCAAATCGGGCAACTACAAGGTGCGGCTGGCAGGCTGCGTCGCCAACCGCTCACGCGAGACGAACGAGGTGGACCGCTACTGCGACCGCGTCGGCTTTAATCGCATCGCCCATATGCCCGACATTGATGCCATCCGCCGCAGCCGTCTGAAGAAAAAGACCCTGTTCGAGATGGACGACTCGGAAGACATCGTGATGGCCCGCGCCGAATACATGCGGCTGGCCGACAAGCTGTGGCGCTCGGTGCAGGAACCCGGATCGACCCCCGCGCCGCTGCCGGATCGTGAGATTTTTGAGTTGCTGGGGTTCGATTGATGGCCAATTACGACACCACCCTCACCCGCGTGGAAGACTACTTTGATCGCTCGGCGACCAAAGTGTGGGAGCGTCTGACCTCGGACGCCCCCGTCTCCCGCATCCGCCAGACCGTGCGCGAAGGCCGTGACAAGATGCGCGCGCTGATGCTGTCCCGCCTGCCCGCCGATCTGCGTGGCGCGCGGGTGCTGGATGCAGGCTGTGGTGCCGGGCAGATGACGGCGGAGTTGGCCGCGCGCGGGGCCGATGTGATGGCGGTGGATATCTCGCCCGCCCTGGTCGATATCGCGCTGGCCCGCCTGCCCGCAGAACATGCGCCCCGCGTCAGCTTTGCCTCTGGCGACATGACCGCCGACCATGGCCGCTTTGATTATGTCATCGCGATGGACAGCCTGATTTACTACGGCACCCAAGACATCACCGCCGCCTTGGAGCGCCTGGGCAGCCGCACCGAACGCGCCGTGGTGTTCACCGTCGCCCCGAAAACCGCGTTTCTGATGACGTTCTGGAGCATGGGCAAACTGTTTCCCCGCGCCGATCGCAGCCCGGTCATGGTGCCGCACGCCTATCCCACCCTGAACCGCGCCACCAAGGGCCGCGTCACCAAAATCGACCGCGTCTCGCGCGGGTTCTACATCTCGGAATGTCTGGAGTATCGGCCGTGATTTTCTTCAAATCAAAGCATGTACAACAGCTTGGCGCGCGGTGGATGCCGTTCGCCGATGCCGCGTCCGAAGGGCTGACCCTGCCGCAACTGCTGCGGCTGGGGCTGTTTCAGGTCTCGGTCGGCATGGCGGCGGTGTTGCTTTTGGGCACGCTGAACCGCGTGATGATTGTCGAGCTTGGCGTGCCTGCGTCCATCGTGGCGCTGATGATCGCGCTGCCGGTGGTTTCGGCCCCGTTCCGCGCTCTGTTGGGCCATAAATCCGACACCCACAAAAGCTGGATCGGCTGGAAGCGCGTGCCTTACCTGTGGTTCGGCAGCCTGTGGCAAATGGGTGGCCTTGCGATCATGCCGTTTGCGCTGATCGTGTTGTCGGGTGATCAGGTGCATGGGCCGGAATGGGCGGGCAAGGTCTTGGCGGGCATCGCGTTTCTGATGACCGGCGTGGGCATGCACATGACGCAGACCGCCGGTCTGGCGCTGGCATCCGACCGCGCCAGCCCTGAAACCCGCCCGCGCGTGGTGGCGCTGCTTTATGTGATGTTCCTGCTGGGCATGGCGGTTTCTGCCGTGGTTCTGGGGCTTTTGCTGCGCAACTTCGATGAAATCCGCCTGATCCGCGTCGTGCAAGGCTGCGGCGTGGCCACGATGGTGCTGAACCTGATCGCGCTGTGGAAACAGGAAAAAGTCCGCCCGATGAACGCCGAGGAAATGGCGCAGACCCGGCCGATCTTTCACGAAGGCTGGCGCGATCTGATGGCAGGCGGTCATGCGGGGCGGCTGCTGTTGGTGGTGATGCTGGGCACGATGGCGTTTCAAATGCAGGATGTGCTGCTGGAACCCTACGGCGCTGAAATTCTTGGGCTTTCGGTGGGCTCCACCACTTGGCTGACCGCTTGTAACGCCATGGGCGCGCTGGTGGGCTTTGTGCTGGCGGGCCGCTGGATGTCAAACGGGCAGGACATGTTCCGCATGTCGGCGCGCGGGCTTCTGGTGGGAGTCGTGGCCTTCCTGATGGTGATCTTCGCAGCCCCGCTGCATTCCGCCGCGCTGTTCTACATCGGCGCGTGGAGCATTGGTCTGGGCGCGGGCCTGTTTGCCGTGGCCACGCTGACTGCCGCAATGTCGCTGCCCGAACAGGGCATGGCGGGGCGCGGGCTGGTGCTGGGCGCGTGGGGGGCTGCACAAGCCACCGCCGCGGGCCTGTCCATCGCCGTGGGTGGCGGTTTGCGCGACTCTGTCGGCGCTTACGCCCTTCAGGGCGGTTTCGGCCCGGTATTTGCCGCCCCCGCCTTTGGCTACTCTGTTGTTTACATGATCGAAATCGTCGTTCTGTTCGTCACCCTGATCGCCCTTGCCCCCTTGGTGCGGGTCGCTCTTTTCACCGCACAATCCAAAGCCGACACCGCCCGCATGGGTCTTGTCGATTTCCCCAACTAATCCGGAGGACACCCCATGCTGGGCACAACTTTCTTTGGCAACTTTGACCTTGCTTCGCTGGCCATCTGGCTGTTCTGGGTCTTTTTCGCGCTGCTGGTCTATTACCTGCAAACCGAAAACATGCGCGAGGGCTACCCGCTCGAGTTGGAAAACGGCGCACCTGCCCCGAACCAAGGCCCCTTCCCGCTGCCAAAGGCCAAAACCTTCATCCTGCCGCATGGTCGCGGCGAAGTGACAGTGCCAAACGGCGCGCGCGAAGCCCGCGAAGTCGCCTTGGGCCGCACCGCCGCCTCCGAAGGTTTCCCGCACGCGCCCTTGGGCAATCCGATGGCCGATGGCGTCGGCCCCGCATCCTGGGCGCCGCGCCGCGACGTGCCGGAACTGGACGGCCACGGCCACAACAAGATCGTGCCAATGGCACAGGCCCCGGCCTTTGCAGTCGCCGCAGGCCGTGATCCGCGCGGCTTGCCGGTGCAGGCCAACGATAACGAAGTGGTGGGCCGCATCACCGACATGTGGGTCGACGCCCCCGAGCAACTGGTGCGCTATCTCGAGATCAACCTGAACTCGGGCCATCGCTGCCTTGTACCGATGCCGATGGTGAAAATCTGGAAAGACCGGGTGCGGATCAACTCGCTTTCGTCTGATCTGTTCGATGGCGTGCCGGGCACCAAATCTTTGACCGAAGTCACCCTGCTGGAAGAAGAAAAGATCAGCGCCTATTACGCCGGCGGCACGATGTATGCGGCTGACAAGCGCAAGGGTGGCTCTTTGGCGTGGAAGCCATGAGCATGGGCCACGACGACTTCGCCACCGAGCCCGTGCGCGGCTTGCCAGAGCGCCCTCCGCTGGGCGAAGAACTGCTGTGGCAAGGCCGCCCCGACGCTTTGGCACTCGCCCGCGATGCCTTCAAGGTTACTTGGGTGGCGGGGTATTTTGTCGCGCTGGCGGTGTGGCGGGCAACCTCTGTGTCAGATGGCAGCCCGGCCTCGGTCATCGCGGTCATGCTGCCCTATCTCGCCATCGGTCTGGTGGCCTGCGCTATCCTGTATCTGATGGCCTGGGTCCAAGCCCGCGCCACCGTTTACACCATCACCACCGCGCGGGTGGCTTTGCGGATCGGTGCGGCGCTGACCGTCACGCTGAACGTGCCGTTCAAACAGGTCGGCGCGGCCAAGCTGGCAACCAAACGCAACGGCACAGGCTCGATTGCGCTGGAAACCTTGGGTGACACGCGGATTTCCTATCTGGTCTGCTGGCCGCATGTCCGCCCATGGCGCTTTGCCAAAACCCAACCCACGCTGCGCTGCATCCCCGATGCTGCCCGTGTGGCAAAGATTCTGGCCGACGCCGCCGAAACCCGCATCAGTGAACCCGTTGTCACCCGCGTGATGCCCGCAATGGCCATGGCGGCGGAATAGGAGGCGATGATGGTCAGCCAAACGCAAAGCCGCCCCCGCCCGTCAGACAGTAAGGACATGATCCCCAAGCCGCTGTTGCTGGCAATGCTGGCGCTGGTGCTGGCCACCCTTGCCGTCGTCAGCTTTGCGGTGCTGACCGGGCGCGCGCATGTCGGCGTGCCGCAATCCGCCGCCATCGTGGCCGAGCGCAGCATCATCCTGAAAGGCGGCGGCGCGCAGGCGGTGCAGGTGCTGTCAACCGACGGCAAACTGCTGATGGACCTGCCGCATGGCGGCTTCATCACCGTCATTCAAAACGGCATGGAACGCGCCCGCCTGACCGCGGGCGTCGATAAACTGAAACCTTTGCGTATTGTGGAATACGCGAATGGACGTCTTGCCGCGCAAGACGACTACACCGGATGGAGCGCAGAATTGGGCGCATTCGGATCTGACAACAGGGCTGCGTTCGAACGGCTCATGTCACAACTGTGATAACCATAATGGGAACCTAATGATGGCAATCTTTCGTAAAATCGCAGAAGACGTGCCCTGCACCGTCGAGGTCAGCCACCGCTTCGAAAGCCTGCACGCCCACGTTCGTTTCAACAATGGTGCCGTGGTCTATCCGGGGGATGAGGTGCTGGTGCATGGCGCGCCAATCCTTGCGGCCTATGGCGAGTTGATCGTCGAGGACCGTCAGGCCACCATCACCCGCGCCTCATGGCTGGAACGCCTATGGACCCGCGCCACTGGCGATTTCGGCTTTATGGAACTGTGCGAGTTTTCCTTCTCGGATGAGGTGACGCTATGAACGCGCACAGCCCCGACACGCATCTGGCCGATATCGACACCTCGACCCCGGTGACAGACACCACCGCGATGGCCACCGAAACCACCCTGCTGAATCCACGCTTTTACACCACCGACTTTGACGAGATGGACCGCATCGACGTCTCCTCGATCCGGCCCGAGTGGGACAAGCTGATCGGCCAGATGAAATCCGACCCCAACAAGGGCCATTTCAAGAAAAATGCCGAATGGGATGCCGATTGGGCCGGGATGGACCCGAAACTGCGGGTGGAGTTTGTCGATTTTCTGGTGTCGTCCTGCACCGCCGAATTTTCCGGCTGCGTGCTGTACAAGGAAATGAAACGCCGCGGCAACAACCCCGACATTTGCGAGCTGTTCAACTACATGGCCCGCGATGAGGCCCGCCACGCCGGTTTCATCAACGATGCCCTGCGCGAGGCCGGTGTTGCGGTGAACCTTGGCTTTCTGACCAAGGCCAAGAAATACACCTACTTCCGCCCGAAATTCATCTACTACGCCACCTATCTGTCGGAAAAGATCGGCTACGCCCGCTACATAACCATCTTCCGCCATCTCGAAGCCCACCCCGAACAGCGCTTCCACCCGATTTTCAAATGGTTCCGCGAGTGGTGCAATGACGAGTTCAGCCATGGCGAGGCCTTTGCCCTTTTGATGCGCACCGACCCGAAACTGACCACCAGCTTCGCCAACAAGCTGTGGATCAGGTTCTTCCTGACCGCCGTCTATTCCACCATGTTCGTGCGCGACCATCAGCGGCCCGAGTTCCACAAGGCCCTCGGCGTTGATATCGAATGGTATGATCAAGAGGTGTTCCGCAAAACCTCCACCATCGCGCGGCAGGTGTTCCCGGTTGAGATCGACATCGACCACAAGCGCTGGCTGCCCAACCTGCGCCGGATGCGCGATGCCTTCGGGCAGATGGATGCGGGCAAGCGCAAGGGCGGGCTTGGCGGCTGGGTCACGCACAAAGTTGGGGTCGTCAAAGCGGCGACGGCCTTTGTCGCGCTGTATACGATCCCGGTGATCAAGCGCGAGCCGCCAAAAGACGTGCGGTTGGAGCCGATCTATTGATCGTTTTCCCGCATAAATCGGGGGCTTGGGGCGGGCGCGCCCCGGCCCCCGATTGCCGAAAGGCAACGCCATGAGCGATAATCCCTGGCTTGCCGCAGTCACGACGCTGTTCCTATGGTGGTTCTCCACCGGCGTCATACTGTGGCGGGTCCGGGTGGCCGACAACGGCACGGCGCAAGATCATCAGAACTCGGTGATCATCGGCCTGCCGCTGCTGGCCATCGGCTTTGCGGCTGCACGGGCATCTTTGCCCGATCTGTCGGCAAATGGCATCTACCTCGCGTTTCTGGCGGCCTTGGCGCTGTGGGCCTGGATCGAACTCGCCTTCCTGTCCGGCATCATCACCGGCCCAAACCGCGCGCCCTGCCCGCCCTTCCTCCGCCCGGCCGCGCGTTTCTGGCGCGCCGTGGGCACCATCGCCTGGCACGAACTGGCGCTGATCTTCACGCTGACAGCCCTTGGCATAGCCTCGCTCCACGCCGCCAACCCGTTTGCTTTTGGAACTTTCGCGCTGCTGTTCATCGCCCGCGTCTTCGCCAAGCTGAACCTGTTCCTCGGCGTGCCGCGCATCAACACGCAGTTCCTGCCCCGCCCGCTTGCACATCTCGCCACCTACTTCCGCATCGGCCGCATCACTGCTTTCTTCCCGATCTCGGTCTCTGCCCTCACCGTAGGCTCTGCCCTGCTGCTGGAACGCGCGATCAACGTCACCCACCCCGGCATGTCGGTGGGCTATGCCCTGCTGACCTGCCTGTGCCTGCTGGCCCTGCTGGAACATTGGTTCATGGTGCTGCCGCTGCCCGACGAAAAGCTGTGGCGCTGGATGCTTCCGGCCCGCAAATCCCTTTCGCTGACCCCGCAAAAAGACCATCTCGAGGACGCCAATGGACTTTGAACAGATCTTCCACAGCCAGCTTGATGCGCTGAAAGCCGAAGGCAACTACCGCTCGTTTGCCGAGTTGGAGCGTAAACGCGGCGCCTTCCCGCGCGCAGAAAACCACAAGGATGGCACGGTTTCGGAAATCACCGTCTGGTGTTCGAATGATTACCTTGGCATGGGCCAGCATCCCGCCGTGGTGCAGGCGATGATTGATTGCGTGCAGACCAGCGGCACAGGCTCGGGCGGCACCCGCAATATTTCCGGCAACAATCACAAGCACTTGCTGCTTGAGGCTGAACTGGCCGACCTGCACGGCAAGGCGGCGGCGCTGCTGTTCACCAGCGGCTATGTGTCAAACTGGGCGGCACTTTCCACCCTGGGCAGCCGTATCCCGAATGTGGTGATCCTGTCCGATGCCGGCAACCACGCCAGCATGATCGAAGGTGTGCGCCATTCGCGCGCCGACAAGGTGATCTGGAAGCACAACGATTGGCGCGATCTGGATCGCAAACTTGCCGCGGTTGGCGACCGCCCCAAGATCGTGGCGTTTGAATCCGTCTATTCGATGGATGGCGACATCGCGCCCATCAAGGAAATCGTGCAGGTCGCCAAGGCCCATGGCGCGCTGACTTATATCGACGAGGTCCACGCCGTCGGCATGTATGGCCCGCGCGGTGGCGGCGTGTCAGAACGCGAAGGGCTGGCCGATCAGATCGACCTGATCGAAGGCACGCTCGGCAAGGCGTTTGGCGTGGTCGGCGGCTATATCACCGGCTCGGCCGCTTTGTGCGATTTCATCCGCAGCTTTGCCTCGGGCTTCATCTTCACCACCGCCCTGCCCCCTGCCGTGGCCGCTGCCGCAACGGCATCCATCCAGTATCTGAAAACCAGCGACACCGAACGTCTGCGCCAGCGCGAACAGGTCGCCAAACTGCGCGCCCGGCTGGATCGTCTGGGCATCCCCCATATGGCCAACGACAGCCATATCATCCCGGTGATGATCGGCGATCCGGTGAAATGCCGGATGATCAGCGACATTCTGATGCGCGACTGGGGCATCTATGTGCAGCCGATCAACTACCCCACCGTCGCCAAAGGCACCGAGCGTCTGCGCATCACGCCCTCGCCCTGCCACACCGACGCCGACATCGACCACTTGGCCAACGCGCTCTCGGCCCTATGGCACCGCTGCGCAATCTCACATGCCGTGGCATGAATCACGTTGATTTGATGCATTTGGAGTGATCCAAATTGTCGCATCAAGCGTATGTTCTAGGTAGAAAACAGGGAGGATCCTGATGAAATTGAAGCTCGCCATGTTCGCGGTCTTGGCAACCGCAGCAGCACCCGCATTCGCGGCAGGTGATGCAACCAAGGGTGAAGCCTTGTTCAAGCAGTGTCAGACCTGCCATTCGGTTGTCGATGACGCTGGCAAGGTCGTCGCTGGCAAGGGCGCAAAGACCGGCCCGAACCTCTATGGCGTGTTCGGCCGCCAGGTCGGCAGCTACCCCGATTTCAAATACGGCGACTCGATCGTGGCCGCCGGGAAAACCGGGCTGGTCTGGGATGAGGCCAGCTTTGTCGACTACGTGCAAGACCCGTCGAACCACTGGAAAACCGTGCTGGGCGACAAGAGCGCGAAGTCGAAGATGATGTTCAAGGTCAAGAACGCCGCCGCCGCAGAGGACGTTTACGCCTATCTGATCCAGTTCAGCCCGAACGCAGGTGCCGCCGCAGCCCCGGCTGATCCCGCAGCAGCGCCCGCCGATCCGGCAGCGCCGGCTCCGGCAACGTCTCCGTAACTCGCCAACGACGGCAAAAACCAAAAGGCCCCCAGAGTCTGGGGGCCTTTTTCATGGGTGACGCCAAAAACCAGCGGATTTTCTACTATATCTTGTGTCTGCGCGCGCCGACGCTACAAGTCAATCCCAGCTGGGAAAGAACATCAGATCGGGCGAAATCAGGCGCGTTTGGCCAGGCTATGCTGTGGCATCACGCGGCGCACAGCTTCCGCAATATCCGCCGCCGTCAGCCCCGCATCGGCATACATCGCAGCGGGGCTGGCCTGTTCGATGAACCGATCCGGCAGGGTCAGCGTGCGCAAGCGCAAGCCGTGGTCCAAGCCCCCCGAGTTTGCCAGATACTGCAACACCTGCGCACCAAACCCGCCGCCCGCGCCCTGCTCTACCGTGATCACCGCCGCATGATGGCGGGCAAGCTGCCCGATCAGCGCGGTATCCAGCGGCTTGGCAAAGCGCGCATCCGCCACTGTCACCGACACGCCCTGCGCCGCCAAAGTTTCCGCCGCCAGCAGACATTCCGGCAGATGCGCGCCAAAACACAGCAGCGCCACATCGCTGCCTTCGCGCAGCACCCGGCCCCGCCCGATCTCCAGCATCTCGCCACGCTCCGGCATCTGCACACCCGAGCCTTCGCCGCGCGGATAGCGGAACGAGATCGGCCCCGCATCATAGGCCGCCGCCGTGGCGACCATATGCACCAGTTCCGCCTCATCCCCCGCAGCCATCACCACGAACCCCGGCAGGTTCGCCAGATAGCCCACGTCGAACGCTCCCGCATGGGTCGCGCCATCCGCCCCGACCAACCCGGCCCGATCAATCGCAAACCGCACCGGCAGGCCCTGCAACGCCACATCATGCACGATCTGATCATAGCCGCGCTGCAAGAAGGTCGAATAAATCGCCACAAACGGCTTCAGCCCCGAAGCCGCCATCCCCGCCGCAAAGGTCACGCCATGCTGTTCGGCAATGCCCACATCAAACACCCGCGCCGGGAACCGCTGCGCCATGATGTCCAGCCCGGTGCCCGAAGGCATCGCCGCCGTCACCGCCACGATCCGGCCATCCCGCGCGGCCTCATCCGTCAGCGCGCGGCCGAACACCGAGGTATAGGCGGGCGCATTCGATTTCGACTTGGCCTGCGTGCCCGAGATCACATCAAACTTCGCCACACCATGATATTTGTCGGCGGAGTTCTCGGCGGGCGCATAGCCCTTTCCCTTCACCGTCACCGCATGGATCAGCACCGGCCCCGTCGCCCGCGTTTTCGCCGCCCGCAAGGTGGCCAGCAGTTCGGGCATGTCATGCCCATCAACCGGCCCGATATAGGTAAAGCCCAACTCCTCAAACAACGTCCCGCCGCCCGGCGTGCCCGTCACCAATGCCCGCGCCCGCCGCGCGCCATCGCGCAGGGGGCCGGGCAAGGCCGCCTCAAACCCCTCGGCCATGCCGCGCAGCGCCGCGAACGGCGCATGGGCAGACAAACCGTTCAGGTATTTGTTCAACGCACCGACAGGCGGCGCAATGCTCATGTCATTGTCGTTCAGGATCACAAACAGCCGCTTGCCCAGATCGCCCGCCGCGTTCATCGCCTCATAGGCCATTCCGGCGGTGATCGCGCCATCGCCAATCACCGCAATCGCATCGCCCGTCGGCATCCCCATATCGCGGCCAATCGTGAACCCCAAAGCCGCCGAAATGCTGGTGCTGGAATGCGCCGCGCCAAACGGATCAAACGCGGACTCCGACCGTTTGGTGAACCCCGACAACCCGCCACCCTGCCGCAAGCTGCGCATCCGCGCCCGCCGTGCCGTCAGGATCTTGTGCGGATAACACTGGTGCCCGACATCCCAGATCAGCTTATCAACCGGCGTGTTGAACACCGCATGAATCGCCACCGATAACTCGACCACCCCAAGCGACGACCCCAAATGCCCGCCGGTCTCTGACACCACCGAAATCACCTCGGCGCGCAACTCGTCGGCCAGCCGGGTAAGCTCACCGTCGCTCATCCCCCGCAAATCGGCCGGGGTGTTCACGGTATCAAGAAGCGGAGTTTCCAGTGGCATGGCTTTAGCCTTTGCTATGAAAAAAGGTGCCGGGTGTAGACCACACGGCACCAGGTTCCTGTTGCCAGTCAGGAGGGAACCGGGCTGTGGAGGTGCCCAGAGTTTGGGCCGGCATATGGCCCCAACCTTGTTGCAGGTCTGGCAACGCGACGCTGCCAGACCCGGTTTTCATCACACAATCCGCGCCGCAGGCTGGCTGATTTCCAGCGCACCATAGGGCGACGGCGCCTGCTTGCTCTGTTCGGGCAGCAACATGCTGACACCCCAGATCGCCAGCAGAATCGCGCCGACAATCGCAACACCAATACCCGCCATGAACGCGCCCCAGACCATCTGCCCCAAGGCCCAGACCCGCAGGCGCACAACCCGGCTTTGGCCTTCGTAAAGATATTCGTCAGACATGATCTATCCTTTCCAACGATCCGATTGCTTAGTTCAACGGCGCGTAGCCATGGGCTTGCGCCCAGACAAACCAGTTATCCACCACCGTGCCGGTCAGCAGAATCCCGATGCCACCCGTGATCGGCACCAGCACCGCAAACCACCACGCCCAACGGTGAATCCCCTCCATCGTGGCGTTGAAGCCCATGGTCCAGCGCCAGAACAAGGCCGCGCGTTCTGATGCCGTGCCGCGATCCACGATCTGCTCCAACTCGCGGTCGCCACCAAGGCGCGTGACCGAAAGAATGGTCGCCCCATGCATCGCAAACAGCAGGGCCGAGCCATAGAGGAACGCAATCGAAAGCGCGTGGAACGGGTTATAGAACAGGTTGCCATAGGTCAGGCTGAACAGGTTCGTCCAATCCAGATGCGGGAAAATCCCGTAAGGCACCGCTTCCGACCAACTGCCCATCAGCACGGGGCGGATAAGGCCCAACACCAGAACCAGCCAGATCGCTGCAGCAAAGGCCCAGGACACATGCTTGCCCATGCCCAAAGCCTCGGCCCGCAGATAGGTGCGCACCCACCAGCACGACAGCGAGATCAGAAAAAAGAACCCCGCCACCAGAAACAAACCGCCCTGCATCATCGGCGGAAACCGCAGGCCCCATTCCGGGGCCGGTGGCTCTAGCGCCATCCAGAACAGATCACGCACGAACACCGCCGGGTTGAACCCCGCCAGATGCCAGAACCAAAAGCCGATGATCATGAACCAGATCAGCCCACAGGCCAGACTGATCACCCCAAAGGTGCCCAGATAGACCGGGCCCAACTGAGCGTTGCCGAACCAGCCCATCAGCGTCGAAAAGCCGGCGGTCTTGGTGCGGTTGGACAGATCGACGTTCTCGACCATCCCCATTTCAGGCATAGCGCGCACCTGAACCTGGGTGAAAATGTTCTGATACTCAGCCATTTACGCCTCCTGGAATGTTTGCCCAGAACGGAAGTTGCAGCCACCAATTCCACCAATCGACCCATTGATCGAACCAGATCGTGCCCGAGATCAGGATACAGATCGCGCTCCAGAACCCGGCGTTCAGCGCCAGCAGCAGACCCAGACGGTGAATGCCCAAGGTGCCAACCGAATAGCCGATCAGATCGCGGAAGAAGGTGTCCTCGTGGTCGGGCGTTTTCATCACCTGACCCTTGCCCGGGTTCGCCGCCGACAGGATCAACCCGCCATGCAAAGCCAAGGCAAAGCAGTTGGTGAAGAAAAAGCTGACCGCGATCATGTGGACCGGGTTGTAGTGGAAATTGCCATAGGTGTAGCCGGTGTTGCTGACCCAATCGAGATGGCTGAAAATGCCATAGGGAAACGCATAGCCCCAAGCCCCCATCAGGATCGGCCGGATCACCACCAGCGTCAGATAGGCAAAAATCGCCACGCCGAAGGCAATCGGCACATGCAGCCCGATGCCCAGCTTGCGGCAAATCTCAACCTCACGCAGCGCCCAACTGATAAAGGCCCCCGCCGCACAAACGGTGATGATCTGCCACAGCCCGCCTTGCATCAGTGGCGCAAAGCCCAGGCCATTTTCAATCGGCGGTGGCGTGATCGAGATCAGCCACGGATTCCACGTCGGCCCCATCGCCGCGCCGTAAAAGATCAGCATCGTGCCAAGGGCAGCGAAGAAAAACGTCGTGACCCCAAAGAAGCCCACGTAGAACGGTCCAACCCAAAAGTCGAACAGGTTCCCGCCGATCAGCGTGCCACCCGGCACGCGGTATTTTCGTTCGAAGCTGAGCAGTGCCATGCTTCCCTCTCCGCGGTTGGACGGATCAGCCACCTTGCACCCGCAAAGCCCCGCGACCGTCTATTGTTCTTGCCGGTAAAATTCGGTGCGGCCGACTGGGGCCGCCCGCACCAAGTGCAGGCGCTGGTTACTGTGCTGGAACAGCTTCCACAGGCGCATAGTTGTATTTCGCCGCCGCGATATCGAACCAGTTGTAAGCCGGGTTCGACAGCAGGACGAGGTGGATCATCACGGCCAGCAGAAACAGGAAAACGCCCTGTGCCACAAACACGCGACGCGGATCGAAAATCAGCCAGATCTTGTAGAACTTGCTCATGTCTCGATCCCCCTCAGAACCACGGACGCCAGATGAACACGGCCACATGCGCGATAACGGCGATGGTCGTGAACAACCAAAGCCCGCTCATGTAGACCGAGTGCAGCTCTTGCGCCTGCTGGTCAGTTAGACCTGTAAAGGACAGGTCGGTTCTATCAGCCATAGTACCCTCCGGATATTCGGACTGACGCCGCATTCCCTGCGGCCGGGCCACGGTGGGCGGAATGCCCCTCCGATGTTTCGCCGCTCCGTTGCCGGAAAGGCGAATTGCGTGTGCGGCGTTTCAGCCGCGGAAAATCATCGGCGTGACCGCCTGCGCATCTTTCAGCGCGCGCGCCACCGGGCCCAGCCGGGGCAGCTTGGCGTAACGCACGGTTTGCAGCAGCCAGCCGACCATATGCGGCAGCAAGGCCAGGCTGAAAATCAGCGCGAAGTAGATGAAGAACTCGGTCTTGTTCAAACGTTTGACCTGATGCAGATCGCCGTTCGCCGTGTAATCACTCATGTTCTCTCTCCCAAAGCAGAGGAAAGGGCCACGCCGGGCAGCCCCTCCACGGTTTCGCGCACCACACGTTCTGCCCCTGCATCCAGCGCAGCCTTCTCGGCCGCATCGCGCAACGTCCGCGCGGCGCTGATCCGGGTCAGGATCGGGTGGGTGTTCACAATGCGGTCCAAGGCCGCCTGCGCATCGACATCCCAAGGGAAATCGCGGCGCAACGTGGTGGGGGTGGCGGCAGCCGAATCCATCTCGGTGCCCAAGGGCAGAATGTGGAACAGCGCATCGAACAGGCTGTTGCACACCTCTTGCAAGATCCACACCGCCCCCGCATAGCCCATCATCGGCGTGCCAGTGGCCCGGCGGATCGCAGCCCCCGGAAAAGAGGCCGCGATGAAGCTGGGCGCAGGCCCAAAGCCGCCTTTCAGCTCCGCCAGATACATTTTCTCGTTGATCGACCCCATCACCACCAAGGGCCGGTGCTGTTTCAACAGCCCCCGGATCGCCTCGTTGTTGGTCTTTTGCCCCGGCACCCGCGCCACGGCAAAGGCGCAGGGCAGGCCCAGATCAGCCTCAAGATAATTGCGGATACCGCGCGCATAGGTCTCGGTCGCCACAATCGCAAAAGACGCGGTGGCGAAGAAATCCTGCGTGACGCTGCGCCACAGATCCCACACCGGTTTCAGCGTGGAATGCTTTTCCCGCTCGATGAACGGCTCGGGGTCCAGCCCCAGCATCTCGCCCAGCTTGCGCAGGAATTTCGTGGTGCTATCGACGCCAATCGGCGCTTGCAGATAGGGCTTGCCCAGCACTTCCGCCAAACCCCGGCCAAACTCGCGATACATCACGACATTGGCGTCCGCGTTGACCAGATTGCGCATCTCGGCCACATGCGCGCCCAAAGGCATCACCATGTTGATCTCGGCCCCGATCCCCTCAACCAGCCGCCGAATCTCGTGCAGGTCGGATGCCATGTTGAACACGCCATACATCGACCCCAGCAGATTCACCCGAGGCCTGGCCCCCTCGGCGCGCTTCACCTCAGGCGGCATCCGGCCCTTGGTCATCGCAAATTCGGTGAAAATCCAGGTCATCGCGCGGTCGGCGGTCTGCCACTGGTCTTCGTCAATCGTGCGCGGCAGAAAGCGTTGGATGTTGGTGCCCATTGGCGTGACACCGCCGCCGATCATCTCGGCAATGGAACCCGTCACCACCACCGCAGGCAAGGCCGGATCAAGCGTTTTCCACGCCCGCTTCATCGCACCTTCGGTGCCATCGCGGCCCAGTTCTTCCTCGCCCAAGCCCGTCACCACGATCGGCAACTCATGCGGCGGCAGCGCATCGGTATAGTGCAAAACGCTTGTCACTGGCAGGTTTTCACAGCCCACCGGGCCGTCAATCACCACCTGCAAACCTTTTACGGCGCAGAACGCGTAAACCGCGCCCCAATAGCCCCCTGCCCTGTCATGATCCTGCACCAACATCAGATCATCTCCTCGGCCTTG
Organism: Cypionkella sinensis; assembly: GCF_042646385.1. NCBI lineage: Bacteria > Pseudomonadati > Pseudomonadota > Alphaproteobacteria > Rhodobacterales > Paracoccaceae > Cypionkella > Cypionkella sinensis. The sequence goes on from NZ_JBHRTO010000001.1 coordinate 2,123,257, forward strand.
GCGGCGCGGGCGAGTTTGTCCAGCTTCTTCTGATGCACGGCGCGGAAATCGGGGCGCAGGTTCGGCGCACCCTCCCAGATGCCAGCACTATCGCCGGTGCCCACGCCTTCGAAGAACTCTTTCATCACCTCCATCCGGCCCCGGCCCGCGATGGCGGCATTCACCACCTGCCCCAAAGACCCTGCCCCGGCTGGCCCCATCAAGGGCCGCGCAGAAATCAGGTTGGTGAAGTAAAGGCTTGGAATTGCCAGCTCTTTAGCCTTCTGCACCAGCGGAGTCGTCCCCACCGCCAGATCAGGCCGGATCGCCATCATGGCGCTTAGATCATCCTCAAGCGAGGCGCGGAATTTCACCTTAACGCCCTTGGCCTCCAACCATTCCAGATCGGGGGCGCTCCACGGGGTTTTCGGGCAAGCGGTGCCGACATAAGGCACGTTCGCACCAGATTCGATCAGTAAGCGCGCCACCAGCAATTCCGAGCCTTCATAGCCCGAAAGCGTAATTGTCCCCTTGATCGGATTGGCCGCGAGTGCGCCCTTGATCGCAGGCAGAAACGCATTCTGCGCCGCCGCAATCCGCGCCGGATCAACGCCATACGCCTCACCAATCGCCGCCAGCCAAGCCGCCGTGCCGTCATGCCCAACCGGGGCAGAACCCACGATCTTGCGGCCAGCCGCTTGGAATTCGCGCACCGCAGCGGTGTAGAACGGATGGATCGCCGCCACGACATCGCAGTCCAGGGCGGCATACAGCTCGCGCCATTCGCGGCACGGCACCACCGGCCCTGCGGCCAATCCCATCGGCGCCAGCATCGCGCCCAGCATCATCGGATCGGCGGGAAACATCTCGCCCAACAGCGCCACTTGCGGGCGATCTGACCGACCGGAAGCAGGCGCAGCCACCGGCCCCGCCTCAATCTCGGCGCGGGCATATTTCAGCATCGCACCGGCCAGAACATCCTTGGCCTCGGCATGGGTCGGGATGCCAAAGCCCGGCACGTCAATGCCGACAATGCGCACCCCGTTGATCTCACTGGGCAACAGCCGTAGCGGCACACCGCTGGCCGTCGGCACGCAAAGGTTCGTCACCACCACCGCATCATAACGGTCAGGGTCGGCCAGTTCATGCACCGCGTCGCGGATGTCCTCAAACAGCTTGCCGGTAACCAAGGATTCCGAGTTGAACGGCACATAGCCCACCGACCGCCGCGCACCGTAGAAATGCGACACAAACGTCAGCCCATACACACAGCAGGCCGACCCCGACAGGATCGTCGCCACTCGCCGCATCCGCAGCCCAACCCGCAAAGACCCAAACGCCGGGCACATGCTTTGCGGTTTGTCGTGCGGGCCTTGCGGATAATCCGCAGCGTATTGATCGAGCAGTTCCGAATTGCCAGCCGCGCGTGCCGCAGCCTCCATCGTCGCCGCCCCGGCATGACAGCCCAAGCCATCAACGGGCGCGCTCAGTTGCGGTTCGGGCTGGCCCGCCGCAAGCTGGGTCAGCGGCGCGTCATGGGCGCTGTCATAGCCGATTTCGGTCATTTCGCACCCACAAGGCGGCGCAAAGCGGCTTCCAACTCGGCAAGGCGATCAAGGTCAAACATGGTCATACACCACTTCCAGCGATTTCTTCAGCACGGCATTCTTGCCGCGCATGTCGGCATCGGTGGCGGGCGTCAGCACAAAATTGGCACCGGTCGTTTCAGCGTCGAACAGGGCCAGCAATCCGTCTTGGTTGACGGGCTTCGGGCGCACCGGAGGTGCGATTTCCACAGCCTCGGCCAATGCCGCAAACATCGGCCCCCATTGCGATTCGTAGCTGCCAACAATCTGATAATTCGCCGATTTCTTGCGCAGATCATCGTCCTGCGGAATCGCCGCCAGCACCGGGATGCCCACCACATCGGCAAAAGCCGCAGCCTCGCCAGTGCCGTCATCCTTGTTGATCACCAGCCCCGCGATGCCGACATTGCCGCCCATTTTGCGGAAATACTCCACCGCCGAGCAGACGTTGTTGGCGACATACAAGGATTGCAGATCGTTCGAGGCCACCAGAATAACCTTCTGCGCCATGTCGCGGGCAATCGGCAGACCAAAGCCACCGCAGACGACATCGCCCAGGAAATCGAGCAGCACGTAGTCGAAATCCCAATCGTGGAACCCCAGCTTTTCCAGCAGTTCAAAGCCGTGGATGATCCCACGCCCGCCGCAACCGCGGCCCACTTCCGGCCCACCAAGTTCCATCGCGAACACACCGCCGCGCTTGAAGCAGACGTCACCGATTTTCACTTCCTCACCCGCCAGCTTTTTCTTCGACGAGGTTTCAATGATGGTCGGGCACGCCTTGCCGCCAAACAGCAGGCTGGTGGTGTCCGATTTCGGATCGCAGCCGATCAGCAGCACCCGCTTGCCCATCTCGGCCATCATGTGGCTCAGGTTCGCAAGCGTGAAAGACTTGCCAATGCCGCCCTTGCCGTAAATCGCGATGATCTGGGTTTTCTTGGTCGGCGCAGTCTGGGGGATTTCCAACGAAGGTTCCTGATGCGCCTCTTCGCGCAGCCGAGCGTCGAAATCGACAAGGTTCGGAATATCAAGCGTCATGCGTGGCCCTTCCAGTCGAGTATCATTTTCAAGCAGTTCGGATCGGTGAACGCCGTTTCATAAGCAGCGGCAGCGTCTTGGGCGGTGCCGGAGTGGGTGATCAGCCCCGCAAGCGAAAGCGCACCGGATTCAACCAGTTGCCGCGTGGCCACCATGTCATCGGCAGCCCATTCGGCGGCGATGCGAAACCGCGCTTCCTTCATGAACGCAGGCGGAAAGGCGAAGGAAATGGGTGCGGTGTAAAAGCCCGCCAGCACCACCTCGCCGCCCTTTTTGATCCGCCCGATCAGGCTGTTCAAAAGGTCAGCCGCACCCGAGGCATCGTAGATCGCCGCATAATCGCGGCGCGCATCGTCCTCGGGCAGCATCACCTGATAGCCCTCGGCACCGGCATGACGGGCGAGATCCGTCTCCCACACCACCGGCGGCGGCGCACCAGCGGCCACGGTCAGGCGTGCCAGCAATCGGCCCAGCACCCCATGCCCGACGATCAGATCCGGCAAGGCGCGGTCAAATCCGGCCAGCGCGTGCCGCGCCGTTGCGGCCAGCGCCAGCAAAGCACCCTCGGCCCCCAAGGCCCGGTCAATCCGCGTCACCCGCGCACCGGGCGTCACCAGCATCTGTGACGCCGCGCCAAACAGCCCGCGCACCGGACCCGTCTCGGTCGCCTCAAAGCAATTCGCGCCGGGGACAAACACATGCTCGCCCACCCGAAAGCCCGATTCTACGCCCGCCTCAACCACCTCACCCGCAGCTTCGTAGCCCGGCACCAGCGGATAGCCCATGCCCGGAAACGGCGGCATCGTGCCTGACCAGAACAGCTTTTCCGTGCCGGTTGAAATGCCCGAATACGCGATCTGCACCACGACATCGGCAGCGCCCGGTGGCGTCAGCGACACCTGCCCCAACGAGAGGTCCTTTGGCGCAGAAAGTATGACGGCATTGGTTTTCACGATCACTCCCCGGATGGCAGCAGCGTGAGTCTTGTTTCAAGACCGAACCCTGAGCCATCTTCTGAGTGTCATTCTAGACTTACATATATAACTGTCAAACAAAATAGACACTTTTGAAAACTTCTCTGTGAACTCACCCCCGCCGCGCCGTGATCACCGAGGTTATGAAAGGCCGGAAACCCTTATGAAAAGAGATAGTTGCGAAGCCAGCGGACGACAGAAGCGCCTCAATCTCGGCAGCAGAGCGTGTGCGCCCCGTTTGCATCGCCATGGTGTAAATTGCAAAGTACACATCGGTCGCGCGGTCAGGCACAGCCCCGCCTGACATCGGCTCGGATATGATCAGCCGCCCACCCGCAGGCAAAGCCGCGTGCACCGCCTGCAACAGCCTCAACACCGTCGAATCATCGTGATCATACAGCACCCGAACTAGGCTGATCGCATCAGCCCCCACCGGCAGTGGATCATCGCGAAAGCTGCCCGGATGCAGCGCCAGCCGGTCCGCAAAGCCCGAATCGGCCAGCCGCTGACGCGCGCCTTCCAGCACCACGGGCAAATCGAACAGATCAAGCTGCATCTGCGGATAGGCCCGCCCCACCGCCGCCAGAAAAGCGCCCGTGCCGCCGCCCACATCCAGCAACCGCCGCACCCCGGTCAGCGGGATCATCCGCAACGTATCCTCGGCCACCAGCACCTGACTTTCGGCCATCAACTCGGAATAGGTCGCCGTCACTTGCGGATCGACCGCGCCCGCCGCACCGAAAACATAGGGCCAGAACCGCGCAAGCTGGGTATCGCTGCCGTCGCGCAAAAACGCCACGGGGTCGGCCAGATCGGCATAAAGCGCGCGGTGGTGCAGGATCATCGCCTGCAACCCCGGCACGCCCAACAGCGAGGCCCCCCCGATCGCCAGCCCAAAGCGGCCATCGGCGTGCCGCTTCAGCAGGCCAAGCCCCGCCCCCGCTTGCAGCAAAACCTGCATCCGTTCGGGCGGCACCGCGCACAGCCCCGCCATCTGCGGCACGGCCATGGGGCCGTCTTGCAACAGATGCAGCACCCGCAATTCCACCAGCGCCATCAGCACCTGCGCGTTGACAAAGCCTGCCACCACGTCAAAAAGCGCCGCCCCTTTGGCCCGCGCAATCCGCCGCACAAAGGGAATACGCGCGGCCCACACCTGAAAGCGGCGCGTTGCCGCCAGCCGCAACAGCCAGCCGCGCCGAAAGGGGTGTAGCCTTGGCAAAACCGTCATCTCAGCGCCGCACGTCGGCCCGCTGCAAAACTGGCGCGACCGGAGTCATCCGTTCGGCATAGCGGCGCACCATCTCGGCCAGCATCGCCTCACCGGGGCACGACGGGATCGAGGCAATCGCCCCGCCCAGAATATCCTTCAGCCGCCGGATCGCACCCTGCACACCCAGCGATGTCACCGCATTGGGCCGCCCGTGCGCCGCATCCTGCCCCGCAGGTTTACCCAGCGTTTCGGCATCATACAGCGCGTCGCGCAGATCATCGGCCACCTGAAACGCCTCACCAATCCGCGCGCCCAGTTCTTCCCAAGGCTCGGCATCTTGTCCGGCGGCCAGCGCGCCCATCTGCGTGGCGGCAATGAACAAGGCCCCGGTTTTGGCGCGGTGATAGGCGGAAAGGTTAACCTGCGCCTCACTCTCCCAGCCTTGTCCCGCGCAAATGCCATCCGGCATCCCGGTGCGGCGCGACAGAACGCGGATCATCTGCAAGGCGCGATCGGCATCTTTGCCCGCCGCAGCCGCCAGCACATCAAAGGCCAGCACGATCAGGCTATCGCCGGTCAGGACCGCGAGCGGCTCGGAGAACGCGCGATGCACCGTGGCCTTGCCGCGGCGCTGGTCGGCATCGTCGAAACAGGGCAGATCGTCATGCACAAGGCTGGCGCAATGGATCAACTCCAGCGCCACCGCCGCCGCATCGGAAAGGCCGGGCCGATCATCGCCACAGGCCAGCGCCACGCTGAGCAGAATCGTCGGCCTGATCCGCGCGCCCCCCGGCGTCACCGCATAGTGCAAGGCCTGCGCCAGCTTTGCAGGCGCATCGCCACCCATCGCCCCACGCAACACCTGCGCCGTTGCCGCATCAAGCCGTTCGTCGATCTTCATAGGAAAGCTCCTCAACGGCCGGAGGCCCGGCGAGTGGTCGCGATGAGTGTCAGTATAAAATGACACATATATGTAAATCATACTGGACAGTTTCCATGTCCAAGTCAACAATCAGACATGGCAACCACGGGGCAAAAAATCATCGTCATCGGTGCAGGCATGGGCGGCCTCAGCGCCGCCATCCGCTTGGCTGCGGCGGGGATGCAGGTGACGCTGGTCGAGGCGCAGGCCTATCCGGGCGGCAAGATGCGCAGTCTGGCGTCGGGGGCGGGGCCGATTGATGCGGGGCCGACGGTTTTGACGCTGCGGGGGGTGTTTGACGATCTGTTCGCGGTGGCAGGCGAAGATCTTGAGGATCATCTGACGCTTGTGCCGCAGCCCTTGCTGGCGCGGCATTGGTGGTTGGATGGGGGGCGGTTGGATCTGTTTGCAGATCCTGACCAAAGCGGGGCTGCGATTGCGGCGTTTGCCGGACCTGCGGCAGAGGCGGAGTTTCACGCCTTCAACCGGCAATCCGCCCAGCTTTACAAGGCGTTTGAGCGGCCCATGCTGCAAGCGATGCGGCCTGACGTTGTGGGGATCGGGCTGAACGCGTTGCGCGCGCCTGCGATCTGGCCTGCGCTTTTGCCGCAGCGGAGTTTGGCGAAACACCTTGGCAACACTTTCACTGATCCCCGTTTGCGGCAGTTGTTCGGGCGCTATTCCACTTACGTCGGTGGGGCGCCTGACCTTTCGCCTGCGGTGTTGGCGTTGATTTGGCAGGCCGAGGCGCAGGGGGTTTGGGCGGTCAAGGGTGGGATGCATCAGCTTGCCCGCGCCTTGGCGGAACTGGCCGCTCGGCTGGGGGTGACGATCCGCTATGGCACCTCTGCGCTGCGCATCTTGCGGCAGGGCGGGCGGGTGACAGAGGTGGTGCTGTCGGACGGGCGGGCGGTGAAATGCGATGCGGTGGTGTTCAACGGCGATCCGGCGGCTTTGCTGGCGGGGCTGTTGGGCAATGGGCCGCAGCAGGCGTTGAAACCCGTCGCGGCGCATCCGCGCAGTTTGTCGGCTTGGGTGTGGTCGTTTGCCGCCACCCCTGCCCCGTTTGATCTGGCGCATCATAATGTGTTCTTCGCCAGCGATCCCACGCGAGAATTTGGGCCCATCCGCCAAGGCCGAATGCCGGATGAGGCGACGCTGTATGTCTGCGCGCAAGATCGGGGGGTGACGGATTTCCCCAACGCCGGCCCAGATTCGGGGCCAGAGCGGTTTGAGATCATCATGAACGCCCCTGCCAAGACGACCCTTTCCCCGCATGAGGTTTCCGAATGTCGCGCCAAGACTTTCCCGCAACTGGCCAGATTCGGCCTGACGTTTTCGCCCCCGCCCCCCGACCAGGCGCTGATGACGCCGCAGGGGTTTTCGGCGCTGTTTCCGGGGTCGCAGGGGGCGCTTTATGGGCGCAGTCCGCAAAGCCTGATGGCGAGTTTTCAGCGGCCCGGCGCGCGGACGAAGGTGCAGGGGTTGTATCTGGCGGGGGGTGGGGCGCATCCCGGGGCGGGGGTGCCGATGGCGGCCTTATCCGGCAAGCACGCGGCCGCGGCGATACAGAGCGACCTGACTTCGGATGCGTCGTGGCCCCAGACGGTTATGCGTGGTGGTATGTCGATGGTGTCTCGGCTGACGGGACACGCGCGGTCTCGGTGATCGGCTTTATCGGCTCGGTGTTCTCGCCTTGGTATGCGTGGTCGGGGCGGCGCGATCCGGCGAACCATTGCTGCATCAATGTGGTGACATATGGGCCGGGTGGGCGGTTTACGATGACCGACCGGGGGCGTGGGGCGCTTAGGCAAAGCCGGGATGCGTTACAGATCGGGCCAAGCCGGATGGCGTGGCAGAATGGCACGCTGGTGATTGATGTGAATGAGATCTCGGGCTTGCCGATCATTTCGCGGGTGCAGGGGCAGATCCGGCTGACGCCCTCGGCGGTGACGGAAGTAGAGGCGATGCTGACTCCGGATGCGCGGCATATCTGGCGACCGTTTGCGCCCTCGGCCCGGATCGAGGTGGATCTGTCGCAGGGGCATCGCTGGTCGGGGCATGGATACTTTGATGCCAATTTCGGGCAGGCGGCGCTGGAGGCGGATTTTCAGCGTTGGACATGGGGGCGCTATCCGCGCGCGCATGGCGGGACGACGTGTTTTTACGATGGTATCCGGCGGGATGGATCGACTCTGGCGCTGGGGCTGGATGTGGCGGCGGATGGGACTGCGGTGCAGATTGCGCCGCCGCCGCTGACACCGCTTGCCCGCACCGGCTGGCGGATTGCGCGCGAGACGCGCTGCGATGCGGGGGCGAGCCCACGCCAGACCAAGGCGCTGCTGGATGCGCCGTTTTACAGCCGATCACTGGTGCAGACCCGGATCAATGGCGAGGTGGTGACGGGGGTGCATGAGGCGCTGGACCTTGGCCGGTTTCGATCACCGGTGGTAAAGGCGATGCTGGCGTTTCGGGTGCCACGGCGGGCGGGGTGGCCGTAGGGGGGTTCTTTCCCATCTGGGAATGACTTGTGGTTTTTCGCGGGATTTTGGCGGATTTGCACAAGATGTTGTGTTTTGCGTAGATTTCTGGTGCGACGTTCGGGTTCTTGCCCGATTTGGCCCGTGACAAATCGGGCCGCGCCTGCCTGCCCCCGGCAGGCGCGTTTCCGCGCCCGCGCAGTCAGGCGCGCCCCGATTTTGATGCGTTGGCTTGTGGCTCGGCACCCCTTGCGCGACGGCGTTCCGCCTTACGCGCAACTCACCGGAAAACGCTCCACTGGAGCGTTTTCTTTCGGTTCGGGAGGAAGGGCAGCCTGCCGTTGGCTTGGGCGGGACGGGCGTTGGCCCCCGACCGGACCGCAGCAAGCGCCGCGCTTGGCCAAGGCGATGGCCTTGGCCATTGTGGGGTTTTGGCGAAGTGCGTTAGCCCGCGTTGGGGTTCAGGCGCATGACGCTGAAATTCAGCGCACCAGCAATCGAGACCCACACGAGATACGGCAGGAACGCGACACCGGCCCAGAAATCGACGCCGAAAAAGCTCCATGTCGTAGCTGCCACGGCAAGCCAAAGGAACACCATCACCACCATGGCGGCGCGGATGCGGTGCAGGCCGAAGAAAACCGGCGTCCACAGGGTGTTGAAGGCAATCTGCAGCGCCCAGAACGCCAAGGCTTGCACGACATTGCCTGCCAAGACGGCCGAGCCGGGCAAGGGTGTGGTCCCCGCAACGGCTGCGCCGCCCGTCACATCCGCCGACACGGCAACGCCCGCCACCCGCATCGCGGCATAGGCGATCAGCAGATAAAGCGTGGTCCAGACCACCGGGAACACCCAGTTGCGCGGGGTCCAGCTTGGTTTTTGCAGGCTGTCATACCATGCGCCGGGGTTGAACATCGCCCCCGTGGCAGCGGCGGCACCGCAGGCGGCCAGAAAGGTCAAAAACAGGGGCCAGTCCATCGGGGTCGCTCCAAATTGGGTGATTTGAAGCTAGGTCAGATTCCGGCGCGATCCAAGGGGCGGCGGGCGCGATCTTTGGATTCAAGCTGGGCCAACGCGGTGAACAGCGCCTCGGACCGGCTGAAACGGGTGGATTTGCGGGCGGCGGCCTCGACCAGAAAGGCCGTCTCGGGGCGGGCGGGCGCGTGCAACAGGGCAGACCCCGGCAGCACCGGAGAGGCGGCACTGCGGGCCAGTGACAGGGCCAGCCAGCCGAGTTTTTGCGCGCCGTTGGTGCGGGCGCGGGCGGTGATGCTGTCGTATCCGTTGCGGGCGACGGCGCCGCCGATGCCCGCGTAGACATGGCGGGCGGCGTAGATGCCGGGGCGGCAGGCCAGCGGCAGCGCGGAAATCCCGGCCTCGGAATGGTGGTAGAGGCTGCGGGCTTCGGTCAACAGGCGTTGGGTCAGCTGGCGGATGGCGGGGGTGGCTTGCGGGGTGTGCAGAAAGGTGGCGGGGGTGAGGCGGGCTTCGCCCAGCCAATCCAGCGGCAGATAAAGCCGCCCCGCCCGCGCATCCTCGCCCACGTCGCGGGCGATGTTGGTCAGTTGCATGGCAAGGCCCAGATCGCAGGCGCGCGCCAAGGCATCGGCGTCGCGCACCCGCATCAGCACACACATCATCGCACCAACGGCGCTGGCGACACGGGCGCAGTAACTGAGAAGGTCGGGCAGGGTTTGGTATTGGCGGCCAAAGGCATCCCAGGCGAGACCTTCGAGCAGCGCCTCGGGCAAGGCGCGGGGCATGTCGAAATCTTCGACAACGGCGGCGAAGGCACGGTCGGCGGGGGCGTTGCGGGGGCGGCCTGCATAGACGAGATCAAGACGGTCGCGCAGGGCGAGGACGGCGGGGGCTTTGTCGTCGCTGTCATCCACCGCGTCGTCGGCAAGGCGGCAGAAGGCGTATAGCGCCAGCGCGGGGTCGCGGACATTTGCGGGCAGCAGGCGCGAGGCGGCGTGGAACGAGAGTGATCCGGTGCGGATCGCCTCGCGGCAATGGGCCATGTCGGCGGGGGCGATCATTCGGCTGCCATGCGGATGGGGGCGGCGCGGGGGGCGTCGGGGACGAGGGTGCCGAGGACTTCGGCGCTGGCGATCACCCCCGGCAGACCTGCGCCGGGATGGGTGCCTGCACCGACCAAGTAGAGGCCTTTGGCTTCTTCCGAGACGTTATGCGGGCGGAAATAGGCGGATTGCAGGATGCGGGGTTCGATGGAGAAACCACTGCCGAAGGGGGAAAGGTAGCGGGTTTGAAAGCTGTTGGGGGTGAAGGTCAACTGCTCGGTCAGATGGTCGCCAAGGCCGGGCAGCAGGCGATCCTCCAGCATCTTCTGCATTTTCTGGCGGTAGGGTTCAGCCTCGGTTTGCCAAACGGTGTCACCTATCCCCAGATGCGGCACGGGAGAGAGGGCGTAGAAGGTGTCGTCGCCCGCGGGCGCCACCGATGGATCGGTGACAGAGGGGCGGTGGACATACAGGCTCATGTCATCGGCCAACCTGCCCCGGATGAAGATATCGCGGATGTGGTCTTTGTAGCGGGGGCCGACGAGGATGGTGTGGTGCCCGACCTCGGGCCATTTCAGGCGGGTGCCTTTGGTGCCGAAATACCAGACGAACAGGCCCATCGACCAGCGTTTGCGCGCCAGTTTCGTAGGCGTCCAGCGTTTGCGAGGATGGTTGCGCAGCAGGCGGTCATAGGTGTGGCCGGCGTCGGCGTTGGAGACGACGATATCGGCGGCGATGACTTCGCCATCGGTCAGGCGGACTCCGGTGGCGCGGCCATTTTGCAGCAGGATTTCGTCGACCTCGGCGTTCAGGCGCAGGGTGCCGCCTTGGGCCGTGATCACCCCGGCCATGGCAAGCGCAATCGCGGCCACCCCGCCCATCGCGTAATGGACACCGAATTCTTTCTCGAGATGGCTGACGAGGATATACATCGAAGTGACGTGAAACGGATCACCGCCGATGAACAGCGGGTGGAACGACAGCGCAAAGCGCAGGCGTTCGTCTTTCACGCGGGATGCCGCATGGGCGTAGACCGATTTGTCGGCGCGCAGTTTTACAAAGGTCGGCAGCACTTTCAGCAGGTCGGCAAAGCGGTGCATCGCGCGGCGGCCAAGGTCTTCAAACCCGAACCAATAGCGCCGCTCACTGTCTTTCAGGAACCTGTCATAGCCGGGAAGGTCGCTTGGCGACAGGCGCGCCACCTCGGCCCGCATCGCGTCGGTGGATTGGCGGGCGGTGAAGGTCGATCCGTCTTGCCATTGTATCTGATAGAACGCCTCTAACGCGCGCAGATCAACGTCGCGGTCAAAGTCGCGCCCGCAGGCCGCCCACAGATCGCGCAGGCCCTGCGGCACGGTCACGATGGTGGGGCCAAGATCAAAGCGGTGGCCGCCTTGGGTGATCGAACTGCCGCGCCCGCCGGGCATGTCCAGACGGTCAACAACCGTGACGCGATAGCCTTTGGCCCCCAGCCGCATCGCTGCCGCCAATCCCCCCAGCCCCGCGCCAATCACGATGGCATCAGCGCCGGAGGTGCGCGGCAGGGCGGTGGAGGGGGTTGAAGAATCTTTCAGCATAAAGTCACGATATACTGTCTAGTGTAATTTACAATACGCACATTTTCATTGTGGAATCCGCCATTTTCCTTTGCAGCAGCCGCAAAAACTGTAAGACTATTCTGACACATCCCCATGCCTGCGCCTGTGAGGTCTGCCATCAACACCGTGAGTCTCTCGCTCTTTCGATTTGCCTCGCTGCCCGCCCGGCTTTGGGTTTTCGGGCAAATGGGGGCGGCGCGGCTGTCTTTCATGCGGATGCCCGAGGTGGGGTTCTGGAAGCTGTGCGGATCGGGCACGGGCGAAGGTTTCACGCCGAAACCCAATACTGCGGTTTGGGCCATTCTTGCGACCTGGCCCGATGCGGCGACGGCGCGGCGGGTGATTGACGCGGCCCCGGTGTTCAAGCGCTGGCGCAAGCATAGTGCTGAAAACTGGACGATTTTGTTAGAGCCGACTTCGGCCCGCGGGCAATGGTCGGGGCGCGCGCCGTTCACCGCGACGGATGCCCCCAATACTGGCCCCATCGTGGCGCTGACGCGGGCGACGATGCGGGCCTCGACGTTTTTGCGGTTCTGGCGGCGGGTGCCGGATATCTCGGCGGCGATCGGGCAAGACCCGAATGTGATCTTCAAGATCGGCATCGGCGAGGTGCCGTTGCTGCATCAGATCACGTTCTCGATCTGGCCGGATGCGGCGAGCATGGCGCATTTCGCGCGGGGTGACGGGCCGCATGGCCGCGCCATTCAGGCGGTGCGGGCGGAGGGGTGGTTTTCCGAAGAACTTTACGCCCGGTTTCGGATTCTGGACGATTGGGGCACATGGGGCGGCATCCGCCCGCTGGCTGTGAAGGACGCTGCATGAGCCAACCTTTTCCGTTTTCCGCCATCGTTGGGCAAGCGGCGATGAAGCAAGCGATGGTGCTGACCGCGATTGATCCCGGCATCGGCGGGGTGCTGGTGTTTGGCGACCGGGGCACCGGCAAATCAACGGCGGTGCGGGCGCTGGCGGCGCTGTTGCCCGAGATTTCGGCGGTAGAGGGCTGCCCGGTGAACTCGGCCAAGGTCGAAGATGTGCCGGACTGGGCGGGGGTGACATCGGGCAAGATCGTCAAGCGCCCGACCCCGGTGATCGACCTGCCGCTGGGGGCGACCGAGGACCGGGTGGTGGGTGCGCTGGATATTGAGCGGGCGTTGACGCGCGGCGAAAAGGCGTTCGAGCCGGGGCTGCTGGCGCGGGCCAATCGGGGGTATCTCTATATAGACGAGGTCAACCTGCTGGAGGATCACATCGTCGATCTGCTGCTGGATGTGGCGCAATCGGGTGAGAATGTGGTGGAGCGGGAGGGGCTGTCGATCCGCCACGCGGCGCGGTTCGTGCTGGTGGGGTCTGGCAACCCGGAAGAGGGCGAGTTGCGGCCGCAGTTGCTGGATCGGTTCGGGCTGTCGGTTGAGGTGGCATCCCCGCGCGATATTGAGACGCGGGTTGAGGTGATGCGCAGGCGCGATGCGTATGAGAATGACAACGCGGCCTTCATGAAGAAATGGCGGGCGAAGGATAGCGGTTTGCGCAAGGCGATATTGGCGGCGCGGGCGGCACTGCCGGGGCTGAAAACACCGGGGGTGGTGCTGCATGATTGTGCGGCATTGTGCATCGCCTTGGGGTCGGACGGGTTGCGCGGTGAGTTGACGCTGCTGCGGGCGGCACGGGCGCAGGCGGCGTTTGAGGGGGCGGATACGGTCACGCGCGGGCATCTGCGCAGCGTGGCGGCGAGTGCCTTGGGGCATCGGTTGCGGCGTGATCCGCTGGACGAGGCGGGATCGGGCGCGCGGGTGGCCCGCACCATCGCCGAAGTCTTGCCGTGAGTGAGCCGCTGTCGCCCTGGGGCCGGGTTGAGGCTGCGCTGGCGGTGCTGGCGGTTGATCCGGCGGGGGTGAAGGGGCTGTGGTTAAGGGCGCGGTCTGGCCCGGTGCGCGATGCGGTGATGCAGGCGCTGCCGGTGGCGCGCAGGATACATCCGGGGATTGACGATGTGGCGCTGTTTGGTGGGGTGGATCTGGCGGCGACGTTAAGTGCGGGTGCGGTGCGGCGCAGTTTGGGGATATTGGCGGGCGATGCGCCGGTGGTGCTGACGATGGCCGAACGCTGCCCCCCTGCCCTAAGCGCGCGGCTTTCGCTGTGGCTGGATGGCGCGGGGCCGTGTCTGGTGGCGCTGGATGAGGGGGCAGAGGCCGAGGAGGTTTTGGCTCCTGCGCTGGCGGATCGGTTGGGGTTGTTCCTTGATCTGGGCGATTTAGGCTATTCGGAGGTGGGTGCGCTTGCGCTGGATCAGGTTGCGGATGCGCGGGGGCGGTTGGCGGGGGTTTCGCTGCCTGCGGGCGCGTTGGAAAGCCTGACCACGGTGGCGCTTGCGATGGGTATCGCCAGCCTGCGTGCGCCGCTGTTAGCGCTGGCGGTGGCACGGGCGCTGGCGGCTTGGCGGGGGGAGGTTGTGGCCTCGGAAGACACCCTGCGCCATGCGGCCGAGTTGACGCTGGCGCATCGGGGGGATTTGCCGCCCGTGGCGGAAGAACAGGACAGCGCCCCACCACCGCCGGAACCGGGTGAGGCGGAAGAACAGCAGACCCCGCAAAGCGACCGTATCCCGGATGAGATTTTGCTGGAAGCGGTGCGCGCTGCCCTGCCCGCTGACCTTTTGGCGCGGCTGGCGGCGGGCAAGGCGGCACGGGTGGCGAAGGGTAGCGGCGGCACGGGCGCTGCGCGCAAGGGCAACCATCGCGGGCGGCCTCTGCCACCAAGGCCAGGCGTGCCGGGGTCGGGCAAGCGGATTGATCTGGTGGCGACCTTGCGCGCCGCCGCGCCGTGGCAACCACTTCGCAGGCGCAGCCCGGATGCGACGCGGCTGGAGATCCGGGCGTCTGATCTGCGGTTGAAGCGGTATCAGGAAACCTCGGACCGGGTGCTGATCTTTGCGGTGGATGCCTCGGGGTCGTCGGCGCTGGCGCGATTGGCCGAGGCGAAGGGGGCGATTGAGTTGCTGCTGGCGCAGGCCTATGCGCGGCGCGATCATGTCGCGCTGATCGCGTTTCGCGGGGTAGCGGCAGAGCTGCTGTTGCCGCCGACCCGGTCGCTGGTGCAGACCAAGCGGCGGTTGTCGGGCTTGCCGGGGGGCGGTGGCACGCCGTTGGCGGCGGGGCTGCGGATGGCGTTTGATCTGGGCCTGCAAACCCGCGCGCGGGGGATGACGCCGACGATTGCTTTGCTGACCGATGGGCGGGGAAATATCGCGCTCGATGGCAGCGCCAACCGGGTGGAGGCCGAGGCAGATGCGCAGCGCATGGCGCGGCTGATCTGTGCGGCGGCGATTCCGGCGCTGGTGCTGGACATCGCCAGCCGCCCGCAAGCGGCGTTGCAGCGGATGGCGGGCAGCCTTGGGGCGGCCTATGTGCCGCTGCCGCGCGCCGATGCACAGCGGCTGTCGGGCGTGCTGCAAGCGGCATTGGGGGCCTAAGATGCAGGCGCCCGCGATCCCTGTTGACTGGCCACACCGCAACGCCTCGCAACACGTGCGCGGCAAGGGCCATCTGTGGCATGTGCAGGATATGGGCGCGGGTCCGGTGGTTTTGCTGCTGCATGGCGCGGGCGGGGCGACGCATAGTTTTCGCCATCTGATGCCGTTGCTGAGCCCCGATTACCGGGTAATCGCGCTGGATTTGCCGGGGCAAGGTTTTACCGTCTTGGGCAACCGCGCGCGCTGCAATCTGGATGCCATGGCCGAGGATATCGCCGCCCTTATCACCCAGCAAGGCTGGCAACCCTTTGCGATCATTGGCCATTCCGCCGGAGCCGCAGTGGCGCTGCGGCTGGCTGAAATCGCCCCGCCGCAAGCCGTGATCGGCATCAACGCCGCCTTGGGCGGGTTTGAGGGCGTGGCGGGCTGGCTGTTTCCGGCGCTGGCGAATGTGCTGGCGCGGCTGCCTTTGGTGCCGCAGCTGTTCAGCAAACTGGCGGGGACGCAGCGGCAGGTGCATCAGCTTTTGGCCTCAACCGGGTCGCGCATCGACGAAGGCGGAGAGGCGCAGTATCTGCATCTGTTGCGCCAGCCGGGGCATGTGGCGGCAACGCTGGCAATGATGGCGCAATGGCAGTTGGATGGATTGCTGAACCGCCTGCCGCAGCAGAAGGTGCCCTGCCTGCTGATCACCGGAGCCGCTGACCGCGCGGTGCCGCCTGCAGTGTCACAACGCGCCGCCGCCGCCATGCCCCATGCCGAATGGGCCCCCCTGCCCCGCTTTGGCCATCTGGTGCACGAGGAAGCGCCGGATCAGGTCGCGGCCCTGATCCGCGACTTTCTGGCCCGCGAGACAAAGGCGAACCCGCTATGCGCTTAGGCGAAAAACCCATCGCCCGCGCGGCCCAGCAGATCATCGGCGAGGCTTTGACCCAAGGCGGTTGCATCGGCAATACCGCCGCGAATGTCACCCGTGATCACGCGGCTGCCATCGGGGCGCAGAATCTCGCCGCGCAGCCAAAGCTGATCGCCCTCCAGAACCGCAAGCCCCGCGATCGGGGTTTCGCAAGAGCCATCCAGCCGCGCCAGAAAGCCCCGCTCGGCGGCGAGTTGCTGGCCGGTGGGGATGTGGTGAATTGCGGCCAGCATGGCTTCGGCGCGCGGATCGTTCTGACGGCGTTCAACGCCAATGGCGCCTTGGGCGACGGCGGGCAACATCTCGGTCACTTCAACCGGGCGAGCGACCTCGGCCATGCCAAGCCGGTTCAGGCCCGCCATCGCAAGGAAGGTCGCCGCAGCCACACCGTCATGCAGCTTTTTCATCCGGGTTTGCACGTTGCCGCGAAACTCGACCAATTGCAGGTCAGGCCGACGATGCGCCAGTTGCGCGCGCCTGCGCAGGCTGGAAGAGCCCACCACCGCGCCCTGCGGCAAATCCATCAACCCGCCGCCGTTCAGCGTCACAAAGCCGTCGCGCACGTCCTGACGCGGCAGGTAGCAATCCAGCCACAGGCCATCCGGTTGCAGGGTGGGCATGTCTTTCATCGAATGCACGGCGATGTCGATGCCGCCTGCCAGCAGGGCCTCTTCGATTTCGCGGGTGAACAGGCCCTTGCCGCCGATTTCTTTCAGCGCGCGATCCTGAATCTGGTCGCCGGTGACTTTGATCACCACAACCTCGAACGCCTCGACGGGCAGGTCGTAGGCTTGCATCAGGCAGCGGCGCACCTCATGCGCTTGCCACAGGGCCAGCGGAGAGCCGCGGGTGCCGATCTTGAAGGGTTGGGCGGGCGTGGGAAGGGGCTGTGTCATGCCTGAAGGAGTAACGGTGTCAGTCTGCGCTGACAACACCCACAAACGATTTGGCGAATTTCTATATCTGGAGTGTCCATGAAACTGATCCTGCGCGCCCTTGCGGGCGAAACCCTGCCGACCCCGCCGATCTGGATGATGCGGCAGGCGGGGCGGTATCTGCCGGAATATCGCGCAACGCGGGCGCAGGCGGGGGATTTTCTGTCGCTGTGTTATAATTCGGAACTGGCGGCCGAGGTGACGTTGCAGCCGATCCGCCGCTATGGCTTTGATGCGGCTATCCTTTTCGCCGATATCCTGCTGTTGCCGCAGGCCTTGGGGGCGGATCTGTGGTTTGAGACCGGCGAGGGGCCGCGGCTGTCGACCATCACCACGATGGCGGGGGTTCGGGGGTTGAAGCCGAAGGAGGCTATCCATGAGACGCTCGGCCCGATCTATGAAACCGTGCGGATTCTGGCGCGGGAATTGCCGGCGGAGACGACGCTGATCGGCTTTGCAGGCGCGCCGTGGACGGTGGCGACCTATATGATCGCGGGCCGTGGCAGCAAGGATCAGGGTGCTGCCCATGCGCTGAAGGCGGCGGATCGGGCGACGTTCTCGGCGCTGATTGATGTGATCACCGAGGCGACGATTGATTATCTGTCGGCGCAAGTGCAGGCGGGGGCCGAGGTGGTGAAGCTGTTTGATTCGTGGGCGGGCAGCCTGAAAGGGCAGGATTTTCAAGACTTTGCGGTGAAGCCAGCGGCGCGGATCATCCGCGCTGTGAAGGCGAAACACCCCGGCCTGCCGGTGATCGCCTTCCCGCGTGAGGCTGGGGCGGGCTATGTCGGCTTTGCGCAGGCGACGGAGGCGGATTGCGTGGCGGTGGATAACTCGGTCAGCCCGGAATGGGCGGCGGCGCAGGTGCAGCCGAGCGGTTGCGTGCAGGGGAACCTTTCGCCGACGCATATGGTGACAGGCGGGCAAGAGCTGATCGACGCGACCCGGCGGGTGGTAGAGGCGTTCCGCGGCGGCCCGCATATCTTCAACCTCGGCCACGGCATCACCCCCGACGCCAGCCCCGACAACGTGGCGCGGATGGTGGATGCGGTGCGGAACGGATAGAACCGAGCGCTTGGGCCGCAACAGGCTCCATCATGGCGCGTAGGCGCAGCGAGCCTGTCCCACCGATCACATTTTAGGTCACAGTCATTGACTTACCCACCCCCCGGCGCAAATGTCTCGCAAACCGTTCGGGAGGATAGTCGTGCAGTGGAATAATGTTCTGGCAACCCGCAATTCGCGGATGAAAGCCTCGGAAATCCGCGAGCTTTTGAAACTGCTGGATCAGCCCGACATCATCTCTTTCGCGGGCGGTATCCCCGACCCGGCCTTGTTCCCGACCGAGGCGTTTCGCGATGCGTTTTCCGCCGCGCTGACCGGGCCGAAGGCGGGGGCTGCGCTGCAATATTCGGTGTCGGAAGGCTACAAGCCTTTGCGCGACTGGATCGTCGCCGAGATGGCCAAGATCGGCATCCCCTGCACCGCCGACAATATCCTGATCACCTCAGGCTCACAGCAAGCGCTTGATTATCTGGCGAAACTGATGATCTCGCCCAATGATACGGTGCTGGTGGGCTGGCCGACCTATCTGGGCGCATTGGGTGCGTTCAACGCCTATGAACCCACCTATGACCGGCTAGACCCCAACACCAACCGCCCCGCCGCCGATTTCGCCGCCCATGCCAAAGCAGCGGGTGGCCGGGTGAAATTCGCCTATCTGTCTGTCGATTTTGCCAATCCGACGGGTGAGACCATCGCCCGTTCGGCCCGCGAAGCGGTGATTGATCTGGCGGACCAGATGGATATCGCCGTGGTCGAGGACGCGGCCTATCAGACCCTGCGCTATGATGGCGATGCGATTCCGCCGATTCTGGCGCTGGAAATCGCCCGCAAGGGCAGCATTGAAAACTGTCGCACGCTTTATTGCGGCAGCTTCTCGAAATCACTCGCCCCCGGTCTGCGGGTGGGCTGGGTCTGTGGCGCGGCCGAGGTGATCAGCCGTCTGGTGCTGATGAAACAGGCCGCCGATCTGCATTCGGCGACGACCAACCAGATTGTCACGCATCACGTCGCCTCGACCCAGTTCGATGCCCATGTCGCCAAACTGCGCAGCACCTATCAGGCGCGGCGCGATCATCTGCTGGCAGCGTTGGCGCGTGAGATGCCCGAGGGCGTGACCTGGACCAGGCCCGAAGGTGGCATGTTCATCTGGCTGACTCTGCCCGAGGCGATGGACGGTGCCGACCTGCTGGCGCAATCCATCAAGACCGAGCGGGTGGCTTTCGTGCCCGGTCGCGCCTTCTTTGCCGATGGCAGCAATGGAAACACGATCCGGCTGTCGTTCTCTTGCGCGGATGAGGCTGCGATTGACGAAGGCATGAAGCGGTTGGGTCGCCTGATCCGCGCGCAAGGCTAAGGTCATGGCTAGTTTATGGGTGCTGGCAGCGCTACTGGGGTCATTGGGCCAAGTTGCGCGCAATGCCATGCAATCCAGCCTGACCCGGCAGATCGGCACGGTGGGTGCAACGCAAGTGCGCTTTCTGTTCGGGTTGCCGTTTGCGGTGCTTTTCCTTGCGCTGGTAACGCTGACCACGCGTGAGCCTATCCCAATCCCAAACCTGACCAGCCTTGGCTTTACCTTTGCTGGAGCCTTGGCGCAGATTGCAGCAACCGGCTTGATGCTGGTGGTAATGAAATCGCAAAGCTTTGCAGTGACAACGGCTTGGCTGAAAACCGAGCCCGTCATCGTAGCCCTAGCCGCAGCCCTGATCCTGCGCGATCCGATCAGTCTGCCAGTGCTCGCGGCAATCCTGATCGCGACGGCGGGTGTGATGCTGATGTCGGTCAAACCCGGCACCGCCGGTTGGCAGCTGGGTCGCCCTGCCCTGACAGGGTTGCTGGCGGGTGGGCTATTTGGTGCATCGGCCATCGGTTTTCGCGGCGGCATCGTGCATCTGGACAGCGGCGGCTTTCTGATCCGCGCCACTTCGACGCTGGCGCTCAGCCTGTTGATCCAGACCGCAACGCTGTTGATCTGGATGGCCGCCTTCAACCGCCGCGCGCTGGCGGCCTCATTCTCTGTGTGGCGCTCTTCGCTGCTGGCGGGGTTTCTCGGCGCACTGGCGTCGCAGTTCTGGTTTCTGGGCTTTGCGCTGACCTCTGCCGCCAACGTGCGCACGCTGGCGCTGGTCGAGGTGATCTTTGCCACCGCCGTCTCACGCTATGGTTTCAAACAACCCGTCAGCCGCCGCCAGATCCTTGGCATGGCGGTGATCGTTTTAGGCGTAGGCCTTCTGCTGCGCTTGCAGCCATAACACCGCCTTGTCTTCATCTTGGCTGAAATACTCCCGCCGGAGGCATCCGACATTTAGGCAAGGAGCCTCCGGCGGGAGTATTTCAGCCAAGATGAAGCCCGACACTGGCGAAAACCCACCCCGAGCGGACCTGGTGGCGGGGCACAAATTTTTAGCCAAATTGCGGTGAAAGAGCGGTCAGGTCCATTTCGCAATCGGCGGCAGGCTCATCAGCACGGCGTTGGCGTCATGGCCGGATTCTAGGCCGAACTTGGTGCCACGGTCGTAGACAAGGTTGTATTCGGCATAAAGCCCGCGATGGATCAGTTGCGCCTCACGGTCGGCATCGGTCCACACGGTCGGGAAGCGCCGCTCGGTCAGCGGCAGGAAGGCGGGCAAAAAGGCGCGGCCCACGTCTTGCGTCAGCGCGAAATCTTCAGCCCAATCGCCTGTGTTCAGATCGTCATAGAAAATACCACCTACTCCGCGCGCCCGGCCGCGGTGCGGAATGAAGAAATACTCATCCGCCCAGGCCTTGAACTTAGCGTAGTAATCGGGGCTATGCACATCGCAAGCCGCCTGCATGGCCGCATGAAAATGCGCAGTATCTTCGGCATATTCCAGACAGGGGTTCAGGTCGGCACCGCCGCCAAACCACCAGGCATGCGGCGTCCAGAACATGCGGGTGTTCATATGCACGGCCGGGCAATGCGGGTTGACCATATGTGCCACCAGGGAAATCCCGCTGGCCCAAAAGCGCGGATCGCTGTCCATCCCCGGCACACCCCGCGCCGCCATCGCCTTTTGCGCGCGCTCGCCCAACATGCCATGCACTTCCGAGACGTTGACACCCACCTTTTCAAACACCGCGCCGCCGCGCAGCACCGACATCAGCCCGCCACCACCATCTGCGCGGCTGGTCGGCGTTACCTCAAAGCGCGCAGCCGTGCCATATTTGGCCTCAAGCTCTTCAAACGCCTGAACAATCTGATTGCGCAAGGTGCGGAACCACGCCGAAGCCTGCGCCTTTTGCGTGCTGAAATCTTCGCTCATCGCTCACCCCTAGCGGCTAAAATCTGTCGGGCTGTGCCCGTGTTATGGCATATCAAGCGCAGCGCCCTATAGTAAAGCCAGCATCCTATTTGTGAGTCGGCCATGAAACGCTTTGTCCTGCCTGCCCTGCTGCTTTTGACCGCCTGCGGCACCCCGCAAGAGAACTGCATCAGCGGTGCCACCCGTGACATGCGCGTGGTTGATCGCCTGATCGCCGAGTCAGAGCGCAACCTTGAACGCGGCTATGCCTATGAAACCGTCACCCGCACCCGCACGGTCTGGCGGCCTTGCGAGTTTGGCGGTCGGCCCGGAACGCCTGAAGCACGGCCCCGCATGTGTCTAGATGATGAAGATTTCACCGAACAGCGCGTCGTCGCCATCGACCTAAACGCCGAGGCCGCCAAACTGGCCAGCCTGAAAGCCAAGCGTGCATCGCAAGCCAAGGCGGCAGGCCCGGCGATCAAGGCATGTCGGGCACAGTATCCCGAATGACTGCTTTGATCAGCGCGCGCGGATCGGATAGGATGCGCGCGTGACGCGAAATGCCGGATCGGTGCCGATTTCTTCGACCTGTTTGAACAGGCTGGTCAGCAGCTTGTCATAAGGCAGATGGCGATTGGCCACCATCCACAGGCTGCCCGAGGGGCTCAGCCCGCGTTGCGCCGCCGTGATGAACGCCATGCCCAGCCCAGCATCGGCCTCACGCGCGGTGTGGAAGGGGGGGTTCATCACCACCGTATCCCAGAACCGCGCGGGCTTGAATGTAGTGGCATCCGCCCAATGGAATTTGGCGCGCGCATCGGGAATATTGACGCGGGCGCAGGCCAAAGCATCGGCTTCGGCCTCGACCAGATCCAGTTCCTTCACGCCATCCCGCGCCAGAATCGCGCGCGAAAGATACCCCCAGCCTGCGCCCAGATCGGCCACGCGCGCGCCCAGTTTGGCAGGCAAAGCCGCCGCCAGCAGGACCGAACCGCGATCCGGCGCGTCGGCAGAAAACACTGCGGGCAGAGTCTGAAAGCCGCCCTCAACCTGCGCAGGCCTTACCGCCCAAGCCGCCAACTCTGGCCCCGGCGTAACCAACGCCAGCTTGCCATGCGCCTTGGACAAAGCCTCGCCCACCGCAAGGCCCAAAGCCTTGCACTCTTTCAACAAAGCCTCGACCCCGTCAGTCTTTTGGCCGTCCACAACGATTACATCAGCGCCCGCAGCCTCGGCCATCAACGCGCGGGCCTCGGCCTTGGCGCGGGGCACGCAGACGATGGCAACGCGGCCCACACCTTCGGTGCGATAGCCTTGGGCCGCAAAATAATCGTGATCCGGCTTGAACCCGGTTTTCACCACAACGCGGTCGTGCGGCAGCGCCGACAGATCATCCCCCGCCCTTGGCCGCAGCACCACGATGTCGCCTTGCGCAGGCAACACCAAAGCGCCGCTGTGCAGCGCCAATTCCAACCGGGCCGAGCGCATGACTGCCGCCTATTCTTTTTCCATGGTGCATTGCAGCGGATGCTGGTGACGCCGCGCAAAATCCATCACCTGCGCCACTTTGGTCTCGGCGATCTCGTAGGAAAACACCCCGACCACCGCCAGACCCTTTTTGTGAACCGCCAGCATGATCTCAAAGCTTTGGGCGTGGTTCAGGCCAAAAAACCGCTCGAGAATATGCACGACGAATTCCATTGGTGTGTAATCGTCGTTCAAAAGCATCACCTTATACAACGGCGGGCGCTGGGTTTTGCTTTTGGTCTTGGTCAGAATAGAGGTGTCATCGCCGGGGCCGTGTGGCGTATCGGACATCATCAGATCGTTCAGGCCAGCAATGGGGTTCACGCGGATAGGCTCCGTTTGGCAGATTCGGATTTTCGGTTGCTCTGGCGCAATATAGCGCATTTCTGCCTTGCGAAAAGACCCCCAGCCCGGATGATATGCGCACAAGGGGGCAATATGCTGACAACGATAGGTTTTGATGCCGATGATACGCTGTGGCAGAACGAAAGCTTCTTTCGCCTGACGCAGGATCGCTTTACGCAACTGCTGGCCGATTATGCCGAAGCCGAACATCTGCACACCCAGCTTTTGGCAGCCGAGCGGCGGA
Organism: Cypionkella sinensis; assembly: GCF_042646385.1. NCBI lineage: Bacteria > Pseudomonadati > Pseudomonadota > Alphaproteobacteria > Rhodobacterales > Paracoccaceae > Cypionkella > Cypionkella sinensis. The sequence goes on from NZ_JBHRTO010000001.1 coordinate 2,146,835, forward strand.
ATCTGGGGCATTACGGCTTTGGCGTCAAAGGCTTCACCCTGTCGATGATCGAAACCGCCATCGAAGTCACCGAAGGCCGCGTGCCGTCGCTGGTGATTGCCGAGATCATGGCAGCGGGGCGCGAGATGTTGGCGCATCCGATTGAACTGCTGCCGCATGCCCGCGCGGCGGTGAAAACCTTGGCGGCCAGCCACCGAGTCGTTTTGATCACCAAGGGCGATCTGCTGGATCAAGAGCGAAAACTGGCGCAATCGGGCTTGGGGGATCTGTTTCACGGCGTCGAAATCGTCTCGGACAAGACCGCGAAATCCTATTCGGCGATTTTCGCCCGTCATGGCACCGGCGCAGATCAGGCATTGATGGTTGGCAACTCGTTGAAATCCGACGTGCTTCCGGCCATCGCTGCGGGTGCCTATGGCGTGCATATCCCGCATGGGTTGACCTGGGCGCTGGAACACGCCGATGCCCCGCATGAATCTGACAGGTTTTTCACCCTGCCGAGCCTTGCCGAACTGCCCGATCTTGTAGCAAAACTGGCAAATCACCACCATCCCTAGGGCGCAAGAGCCAATTTCGGCACATAAACCACAGTTTATACAGCCCAGAACCCCTTTCAGAATAAGGGGTTTTCCTGAATCAGATGCTGTGTTAGCGTTTTGCCAAGCAGAACAAGCCCCCGATCAATGAGGGGCAAACGAGGCAGACCAAATGGGCAAATCGGCACTGTGCCAGCTTGGGCAGTATTTTCGTCATATTCTCGTATTGGCAGCGCTGAGCGTTGTTGCGGCCTGTAGTGGCCCGCAGGAATCCAAGGCCGCGCCCTATGCGGCTTTCGTGATGGATGCGCGTACGGGTGAGACGCTGTATTCCGAAAACGCTGACACGCGGCTGCATCCGGCCTCGCTGACCAAGATGATGACGCTTTACATCACGTTTTCCGAGATTGAGGCCGGCAATGTCTCACTGGATACGATGATCACCGTGTCAAAAACCGCCGCTGCCCAGCCGCCTTCGCGTTTGGGCCTGAAGGCGGGGCAGAAGATTCAGTTGCGCTATCTGATCCGGGCTGCTGCGGTGAAATCGGCCAATGATGCCGCCGCTGCGATTGGCGATTACTTTGAAGGGACGCCCGAAAAATGGGGTGCGCGGATGACCCGCACCGCCAAGCAGTTGGGCATGAACAACTCCACCTTCAAAAACGCCAACGGTCTGACCGCCAAGGGCCATCTTTCGACCGCGCATGACATGACGATCATGGGGCGGCATCTGTTCTATGATTATCCGCAGTATTACAACATCTTCTCGCGCCGTTCGACCGATGCGGGTATCGCGACGGTTGCCAACACCAACCGCAAGTTTCTGGACAGCTACAAGGGCGCTGATGGCATCAAGACCGGCTACACCGGACCAGCTGGCTTTAACCTGACCGCGTCGGCCGAGCGGGACGGGGTGCGGATCATTGCCACCGTGTTCGGCGGCACTTCGACCCCGATGCGCAATGCCAAGATGACCGAACTGCTGGATCTGGGTTTCCGCAAGGCCAAGAAGGGCGGCGCTGGTGCAGCCCCGGTCATGCCAACTTACAGCGCCGATCAGGAACTGGTGGCGCAGGCCGATACTGCCGACACCGATATGGAAGAAGAAGGCGGCGGTGGCCCTGCCAAGACCATTCGTCTGGTGATGGCCGTGTCGTCTTCGCCCCGCCCGAATGCGCGCCCCGTGCATGATCCGGTGGCCGTGGCGGCGGTTGAGCAGGCAGGCAACGCCATGGCCGATGGCATCGCGGGTGCGCTGGCCGAGGCTACGGCAGAACCCGCCCCGGATTCGCTGGAGGCGCAAGCGGTGGAACTTGCAGCGGTTGAGGCCCCGGCAGAACTGACGATCAAGGCAACCGCAGCCAATCCGCAAGCGGTGCAACTGGTCGCGGCCCCCGTCAAGCCCAAGCACAAAGCCCCGATCTATGACGAGGCCGTCGTGGTCGCCGAGGTCGAAGAGCCCGCCACCGAAGAAGTTGTGACCAACGTCTCGACCTCGGGCGGCAAGGGCTATGGCATCAATATCGGGCGCTTCAACAGCTATGGCGAGGCGGACCGTGTGTTGATGAAAACCCTGCTTTCCGAGAATGCGACTTTGGGCGATGCGTTGCGCAAGGTGGTGCAAAAGGGTGGCGGCTTTGATGCGAACTTCCTGGGTCTGAGCCAGAAAGAGGCTGATCTGGCCTGCCGTCGGTTGCAGGCGCGTGGCGTGACCTGCTTTACGATGGGGTCGTAAATGGCCTTCGTGCTGCCGCCCGCCCCGGTGCCTTCGGTCGCTGTGGCGGGGGGCAGCGACCGCTTTGCGGTGCGGCGGATTTTCTGTGTGGGCCGCAACTATGCCGAACACGCCCGCGAGATGGGGCATGACCCCGATGCCGAGCCGCCGTTTTTCTTCACCAAGCCCGCCGATGCGGTGATCGATTCCGGGGCGTGCATCCCCTACCCTACCGCCACCGCCGACCTGCATCACGAGGCCGAACTGGTGGTGGCTTTGGGCGCAGGCGGCAGTTTTGTGGCCGAGGATCGCGCAGAGGCGCTGATCTGGGGCTACGCTGCGGGCAATGATCTGACCCGGCGCGATCTGCAAGCGCAGGCAAAAGCCGCGCGCAGGCCTTGGGATATGTCGAAGGGGTTTGACAACTCGGCGGTGGTCGGGGCTTTGCGGCCAGCGGATCAGGGTGTGCCTGCGGGGCGGATCCGCTGTCTGGTCGATGGCCGTGTGACGCAAGACGCCGATTTGGGCGAAATGATCTGGCCGGTTGCGGGCATCATCGCGCATCTGTCGCGGTTGGTGGCGTTGCAGGCGGGCGATCTGATCTTTACCGGAACACCGGCGGGGGTTGGCCCGATTGCGCGGGGACAGACCTGCGAGGTGCAGATTGACGGGCTGGAACCTGCAAGCGTGACGGTTCTTTAGCCGCTGAAAAGCTTTCCCATCTGGGATGCACTTGTGCTTTTGCGCGGATTTTTTGCGATTTTCCACAAGATATTGTGGTTCATCACTGATTTTGTCGGCTGTGACCTGAGGCTGATCGACTTTCATGGGGGGCAATCTGGCGAAGGCCATCGCCTTCGCCACGCGATGCAAGTGCCGCTGAAACCGCCGGGCCTTTAAGGCCCGTCCAGCGCCCGACCCGCCGATGGCGGGCGCTTCTCGCCCGCCGGGTCGGGCACCGGCCTTGTGGTGTGATTGATGAAGCGATTACAGGGTGGAACCGCACGCGCGGGTGGGGAAACGCAATGCGTTTGCTTTTTCCGCCCGGAACTGACTGTGCCCTAGCGCGAGATTGTTGAGCGTCCCCTAGCCGCGCGGCGCGGCGGCGCGGCGCAGGCGGTCGTTGATGGCGCGGCCCAGGCCCTGTTCCGGGATCGGGGCGACAGCGATCCGGCCCCCCTGCCCTGCCATCACATCGGCCTCGCGCAGCATGTGGAACAGGTTGGCAGCGGCCTCAATCAGATCGGCAGTTGCGGACAGGTTCAGGTCGGCTGGCCCCGGCCCGAAGCCGAGTCGCACTTCGCCGGGCAGGGCCGTGTCGGCGTTCAACCGCACGGCAGCACCGGGGGCGTAGTGCGAGGCCAACTGACCCGGCGCGTTGGGCTTTTCAGCGTTGCCGCCACTGGCAAGCGGCCCCAGCATCGCCTCGAGCGCCTCGGATGGCACACCGCCGGGGCGCAGCAGCGCGGGCGCGCCGACCAGCCCCAGAATGGTGGATTCCACGCCAACGCCACAAGCGCCACCGTCAAGCACGGCGTCAATGCGGCCAGACAGGCCGTCGATCACATGCACCGCGCGGGTGGGCGATACCCGGCCCGAGGGGTTGGCCGATGGGGCGGCGAGTGGGCCGCCGAAGGCGCGCAGCAGGGCCTGTGCTGCGGGATGGGCGGGGATGCGGATGGCGACGGTGTCAAGCTCTGCCGTGACCAGTGGCGACAGGCCCGCATCGGCGCGCAGCGGCAGCACAAGGGTTAACGGCCCCGGCCAGAACGCCCCCGCAACAGCTTCGGCGCGGGTATCGAAATGGGCAAAGGCTTTTGCGGCAGCAAGATCAGGCACATGCACGATCAGCGGGTTGAACCTTGGTCGCCCCTTGGCATCAAAAATCCGCGCCACGGCCAGATCGGATCGCGCATCGCCGCCCAGCCCGTAGACCGTCTCGGTCGGGAAGGCGACAAGGCCTTGGGCGCGCAGGATTGCTGCGGCGCGGGCAAGGCCTTCGGGTGTGGTGGCAAGCGTCTGGGTCTGGATCATCTTGTGACGTAGCGTAGGGCTTGAAGCGCAGGTCGGCAAAGCTAACCATAAGCAATCAGGCCCTTTACGCCTGATCCTTCGCCTTGCCAAGCCGCCAGCCAGATTTGCCGACCCGGAGATTGTCATGCCCTACCGCGCCCCGCTTGCTGATTTCACGTTTCTGCTGGAGGTGGTTGGGTTCGCCAATGTGGCCGCAACCGAGCGCTTCGCCGATGCCACGCCCGACACTGTGGCGGCGATCTTGGCCGAGGCGGGCAAGCTGTGCGAAACCACGCTGGCGCCGTTGAACCGGGCGGGTGACAAGGTTCCGGCGCGGCTGGAAAATGGTGTGGTGCGGACCTCTCCGGGCTTTGCCGAGGGATACCGCGCGATTGCCGAGGGCGGGTGGATTGGCATGGCGGCTGCGCCCGAGCATGGCGGCATGGGGCTGCCGATGGCGGTGGCGACCTGTGTGAATGACATGATGGGCTCGGCGTGCCTTGCGTTGCAGTTGAACCCGCTGATGACGCAGGGCCAGATTGAGGCGCTGGAGCATCATGCCTCGGATGCGTTGAAGGCGCTGTATATCCCCAAGCTGGTGTCGGGCGAGTGGTGCGGCACGATGAACCTGACCGAACCGCAAGCGGGGTCAGATGTGGGGGCGGTGCGCACCCGCGCCGAAGATCGCGGCGACGGGACTTATGCGATCACCGGGCAGAAGATCTACATCACTTGGGCTGACAATGATTTTTCCGGCAATGTTTGCCATCTGGTGCTGGCGCGGCTGCCTGATGGGCCTGCGGGGACCAAGGGCATCAGCCTGTTCATGGTGCCCAAGCTGATCCCGGATGCGGATGGCAACCCGGGCGCGCGCAACGATCTGAAGGTGGTGTCGCTGGAGCATAAGCTGGGGTTGCATGGCTCTCCGACTGCGGTGATGCAGTATGACGGCGCGCGGGGCTGGCTGGTGGGCGAGAAGCACAACGGCATGGCGGCGATGTTCACCATGATGAACAACGCGCGGCTGGGGGTGGGGATGCAGGGCGTGGCGGTGGCCGAAGCGGCGTTTCAGCAGGCCTTGGGCTATGCGATGGAGCGTAAGCAGGGGAAAACGCCGCTGGGGTCGGGGGCGATCATCGACCACGCCGATGTGCGCCGGATGCTGGCGCAGATGAAGGCCGAGGTGTTTTCGGCGCGCGCGATTGGCCTTGCCTGTGCGGTGGCGATTGACATGGGGCGGGCGACGGGGGCTGCGGAATGGCAGGCGCGGGCGGCTTTGCTGACGCCGATCGCCAAGGCTTACGGCACTGATATTGGCTGCGAGGTGGCGCATCTGGGCGTGCAGGTGCATGGCGGCATGGGATTTATCGAGGAAACCGGCGCGGCGCAGTTTGCCCGCGATGTGCGGGTGACGGCGATTTATGAAGGCACCAACGGCATTCAGGCGATGGATCTGGTGGGCCGCAAGATGATGGATCAGGGCGAGGCGGCGTATCGGTTGTGTGACGAGATGCAGGCCGCCGCCGAAGCTGCCCGCGCGCAGCACCCCGATCTGGCGGGCGCGGTCTGGACCGCGACCGAGGCGCTGCGTGAGGCGACCGAAGCCTTGGTCGCCATGCCGCCGCAAGATCGCTTTGCGGGTGCCGTGCCCTATCTGCGGGCATTTGCGCGGGTGCTGGGCGGGCATTTCCACATGGCGGCCGCCTTGGCCGATCCGGCGCGGCTGCCGCTGGCGCAGTTTGCCATCAAGCGGATGCTGCCAGAATATGCGCCGCTGCTGGCCCAGGTGCGTGAGGGCGCGGCGGGGCTGTATGCGCTGACGCCCGAGGCTTTGTCGGCGTGACAAGCGCCATCCATCATCCGTGGGACGCAGCCCCTGCGATGGGCGAAGCGGTTGAAATCGCACCACATATCCTGTGGATGCGCCTGCCGCTGCCGATGGCGCTGGACCATGTGAACATCTATGCGCTGGATGATGGCGATGGCTGGACGCTGGTGGATACCGGCATGTCCAGTCGCAAAACCAAGGCGATTTGGGACTCGCTGATCGCGGGGCCGCTGGCGGGCAAACAGGTGCGGCGGCTGATTGTGACGCATCATCACCCCGACCATATCGGCCTTGCGGGCTGGTTTCAGCGCCAAGGTGTCGAGTTGATCACCACCCGCACGGCGTGGCTTTATGCGCGGATGCTGGTGCTGGACGAACAGGCGACACCCACGCCGGAATCCATGCTGTTCTATCAGCGCGCCGGGGTCGATACTGCGATGCGTGCGCAGAAGGCCGAAGAGCGCCCATTCAACTTTGCCGATGTGGTCGAGGCGATGCCGCAGGGCTTTACGCGCATTGCCGAAGGCGACACGCTGAGCGCGGGCGGGCGGCGTTGGTTGGTGCGTTTGGGGCAAGGTCATGCGCCTGACCATGCGACGCTTTGGAGCATGGATGACGATCTGATCATCGGCGGGGATCAGTTGCTGCCGGGTATTTCGGCCAATATCGGGGTGTATCCGACCGAGCCCGAGGCTGATCCGTTGGGCGAATGGCTGGACAGCACACGCGGGTTCGCACCGTTTGCGCGGATGGATCAGCTGGTGTTGCCGGGGCATAAACTGCCGTTCACCGGATTGCCGTTCCGGCTGATCCAGATGGCGGAGAACCACGAAAGCGCGCTGGACCGCCTGCGCGCGCATCTGGCCAAGCCGCACACCGCTGCACAGTGTTTCGTGCCGCTGTTCAAGCGCGAGATCACCGGCAGCCAGCACGGGCTGGCGCTGGTCGAGACGGTGGCGCATCTGAACTACCTCTTGAAGCGCGGCGAGGTTTCGCGTTTTCTGGATGCGGAAGGGGCTTGGGTCTGGCAAGCCACCTAAGGAGGTGCCATGACAAAACCGCTTGATCCCGCTGCCGAAGCCGCTTTGGGCGCCGCTGTCAGCAAGGCCGCGGGCCTGCCGCGTGCCCATGCCATTCACGCCGATCCGGCAGCACCGCTTAGCGCCGAACAACAGCCCCTGCCCGCTGCGCTGCAACGTCGCCCCTTGGCCGAGAAAAGCCCCGCCGAATGGGCTTACGAGCGGATCATCCTGTATATCCGCAACTTTGAAAGCCAGCTTGACGCCCAGCAAGAGATCGCCATGGGCTTTGCAGGATCAGAGGCGGGCGTGCTGAAGATCGAGGGTCTGGGCTTTTTCGAGCCTGACCTGCTGACCTTTTATGGCCGCGATGACGATGGCATGAAAACCCAACTGATCCAGCATGTCAGCCAGCTTTCCGTGATGCTGCGCGCGGTGCCGAAGGCCGCACCCGAGGCCCCGCCGAAACGCATCGGCTTTCGTCTGACAAGTGGCTGGATGGGCGGCGAGTCGGGCGATGGCTCGGCCTGAGGCCGCGACAATTTCTCTGCCTGCCGAATTGCGTCGCCCCGTGACAGTCGGCACTGAATCAGCTATGGCCTAGTCAACAACTCTGAAAGGACGCTCTTATGGCCGAACATAAACCGGGCAGCATGGACATTCGCGTGCAGGAAAAGACCTTTGACGGCTTTATCCGCATGGCAACCTGGGGTGCGATCATCTCGATCTGCGTGCTGATTTTCATGGCACTCGCCAACGCCTGATCCTTTAACGCCGGAACTGTAATATGACCTTCAAAGCCTTTGCCGTTCTGGCGCTTTTCGCGCTGTCTGCCTGTGCGGGTGACAACAAATGGGCGACCGATGCCCAGATGGCGGCGCCTTCGGCGCATTTCGTGGCCGAACCGCCGCGCAGCATCACCCTGTTCACGGTGCAAAGCACCCGTAACGGGTCGGGCGCGCATTCTGGCCTGCTGATCAACGCATCGGAACAGGTGATGTTCGACCCGGCAGGATCGTGGTATCACCCCTATCTGCCCGAGCGCGGCGACGTGCATTACGGCGTGACGCCGAAAATGGTCAGCTTTTACATCGACTACCATGCGCGGGAGACGTTCAACGTTATCGAGCAGACCGTGGTCGTCAGCCCGGAAGTCGCCGAACTGATCAAGCAGCGAGCCGAGGCTTATGGCTCGGTGCCCAGCGCGCAATGTGCGCATTCGATCTCGTCGATCCTGCATGGTGTGCCGGGGTTTGAGGCGATCAGCGGCACCTGGTATCCGAACAAGCTGATGAAGGAATTCGCGCAACTGCCCGGCGTGACGCGCAAGTTGATCACCGATGATGATGCCGACAACAACCACGGCGTGCTGATGGTGCAGGCAGGTCAGACGCCTCCGGCGCCATAACTTCAGGGTTTCAACCCGCCAAAGCCGCGCTGACCCCAGCGCGGCTTTTTGCTGTGCCGCTTACAGCAGAAACGGCAAGCCCAGCAGTGTGGCAACCCCGGCGAGCGCCGCAAAGATCATCTGCCGGGTGGCAAGGCCCACCACCACCGTCACCCCCGCCGCCAGAAGGCGTGCGGCGTCCGGCGTGCCTCCGGTCGCAGGCGGCCACAGCACCGCAGGCGCGACCAGCGCTGGCAGCACCGCCACCGCCGTATAGCGCAAGCTGCGTTGCAACCACCCCGGCAAAGGCCGATTGCCGAGCAGGCCCAGAAACGAAAAACGGATGGCATAGGTGGCCAGCCCCAGCACGACCACCACGATCCAGAACTGCGTGCGATCAATCATGCGGCAGACCTTTCGCGCCAGTATTCCAATGCGGCCCCCGCTGCCATGCCGATGGTCGAGCCAACCAGCAAGCCGGTGCCATAGGGCAGCACCGTCAGCGCCAGCGTCACCACCACGGAAAGCCCCGCCGCAAGGGCATGTGGCCAGCTTCGGATCATCGGCGCGGTCATCGCCAGAAAGGCAATCGGCACGGCGAAATCCAAGGCGTATTCCGGCGGAATCGCCCGCCCTGCCAAAGCCCCCGCCACGGTGGACCCCATCCACAGCGGCAGGACGGGTGTGACCGCGCCAAAGAAATACGCGGTCTTTTCGGACAGGGTCATTTCGGGCCGCTTGTCATATTCCGCCACTGACAGCGCAAAGCTTTGATCGACCAAAAGGTAAGCCATCACCGCCCGCACCCCCAAAGGCGCCGCGCCCACGTGCGGCGCAAGCGTCACCGAATACATCAGCATCCGCAGATTGACCGCCAAGGATGTGGCCAGGATCACCAGCAGCGGCGCTTGATCCTGCAACAGATGCAGGGCGGCGAACTGCGAGGCCCCGGCAAACACGCTGACCGAAAACGCCACGATTTCATAAAGTTGCAACCCTGCTTCCGAGGCCAGCAGCCCAAACAGCATCGCAAAGGGCACGATCACCACGGCAAAGGGCAAGGCCGCGCGCACCCCGCGCAGGTAGCTTTCACGAGCGGCAGACATCAACCCTCACCAGCTTGGATCGGCTTTACGCCGGATGCAGAACGGCTTAGGCGTTTGCTGGGTGAATTTGAAGAGGCCAAGGTGCGGATTTTTGGATGCGTTCTGGCAGGCGGGATGGGCCTTCGCATGGGGGCCGACAAGGCGCTGATCCGCTTGGGCGGCCAAACCCTGCTGGGCCACGCCATCGCCCGGCTGGAGCCGCAGGTGGAACGGCTGGCGATTTCGGCCAATGGCGATGCGGCGCGGCTGGCGGGCTATGGCCTGCCGGTGCTGGCCGATGAAATGCCGCTCGGCCCGCTATCCGGCATTCTTGCCGCGCTGCGTTGGGCCGCACCGCTTGGGGCCACCGCGGTTGTGACGCTGGCCGTCGATACGCCCTTTGCGCCCGGCGATCTGGTGCCGCAACTTTGTCTGGCCGCCGAAGCCAGCGCCACAGGCTGCGCCATCGCTCATGCCGCCAAGGATCATCCGGCTTGCGGACTTTGGCCGGTGGCGCTGGCGGATGCGCTTGCGGGGTTTCTGGCTTCGGGGGCCAAGCCGAAAGTGATGACCTTCGCCGAAGCCCATCACGCCGCCCGCGCGCAATTCCCCGATGAGGCCGCGTTTCAGAACCTGAACACACCCGCCGACCTTGCCGCCGCCGAAGCGCTGATCCGGGCCGCGTCATGAGGGTTTATGGCGTCATCGGCTGGAAAAACTCGGGCAAAACCAGCCTGATGGAGCGGTTGGTGGCCGAGATCACCGGGCGCGGATTTACCGTCTCGACCGTCAAGCATGTGCATCATGATGTGGATCTTGACCAACCCGGCAAAGACAGCCACCGCCACCGGGCGGCTGGTGCATCCGAGGTCGTTCTGGCCTCGGCGCATCGGTTTGCGCTGATGCGCGAACATCGCGGGCCCGAGCCTGACCTGACCGAAGTGCTGGCGCGTATGGCCCCGGTCGATCTGATTCTGGTCGAGGGTTACAAGCGCGATGCCCATGCCAAGATCGAGGTGTTCCGGCAGGAAGCGGGCCATGATCTGATCCAGCCCGGCGATGGGCTGGTGCGCGCCGTTGCCACCGATATGGATCTTGGCGCGCTGCCGGTGCCGGTGCTGGATCTGAACAACACCGGGCAGATTGCTGATTTCATTCTGGCCGAGGTCGGTCTTGCGGTTTGATCGGGTGATCGTGGCGGATTGGTCGGCTGCCTCGGCCCTGTCGCCCCCTCGCCCCTCGGCAGATGCGATCTGGCTGGGCAGCATCGACAAGAACGGCGCAAGCAGCCGCTATCACCGCAGCCGCGCCAGTGCCGAAGCCGCGCTGACACAGGCTATTGAAGCGGCACAGGCGGCAGGCGAAGCCTTGCTGATCGGCTGCGATTTCCCGATGGGCTATCCATCTGGCTTTGCCGCCCGCCTGACGGGCAGCGCCAGCGCCCGCGCTGTCTGGGCATGGCTGGCCGACCACATTCAAGACGCGCCCGACAATAGCAACAACCGCTTTCAGATCGCCGCACAGATCAACCGCCACTTCGGCGGTGCAGGCCCGTTCTGGGGCCGCCCTGCCCGCCTTGATCTGCCCGATCTGCCCGCCACCAAGGCCGTGGACTACCCTGCGCTGGCGCTGTCTGAACGCCGCGCGGTGGAAACCGTGGTGCCGCGCGCGCAGCCGGTGTGGAAGCTTTACACTACGGGCGCGGCAGGCAGCCAAGGGCTGATGGGGCAGCCGATGATTCACCGCCTGTCACAGCGCCCCGGCGTGGCGGTCTGGCCGTTTGATCCACCGGGACAGATCACGCTGGCCGAAATCTACCCCTCGCTGCTGGCTCGCGCCGTGATGGCCGACCCTGCCCCGATCAAAGACGAGGCGCAGGTGAGGTTGCTGGCAGCTTCGCTGTTCACCCTGTCGCAACAGGGCAGACTGGCTGGGCTTTTCGATTGCCCTGCAAGCGCGGAGGAAGGCTGGATTCTGGGCGCAGGCCACAGCGCAACCTTGCTGGCCGCGCTGTCATGACCATAACCTATCAACTCGGCCTGCCCGATAGTCTGCGCGGGCAAGCGGTGGTGCTGTATTGGCAGGCCTTTGGCGGCAAGCTGGGCCGGGTGATGGGGCCAACCGCCAAAGCCCACCGCTTTCTGGACCGCGTGCTGCGCGCGCCGCATGCGATTGTGGCGCTGGATGAGGCGGGGCAGCTGCTGGGCATGGCAGGTTTCAAGACCCCGGCCGGCAGCTTTGCTGGCGGTGAAATCGCTGACATCCGCGCGATTTATGGCACGCTGGGGGCGGCTTGGCGCTTGCCGCTGTTGTGGATGCTGGGCGATGACACGCCGCCAGATCACTTTCTGCTGGATGGGATTTGTGTGGCCCCCAAGGCCCGCGGCTTGGGCGTCGGCAGCGCGCTGATCGGGGCCATCGAGGATCAGGCCCGCCAGCGGGGCTATGCGTGCGTGCAGTTGGAAGTGATCGACAGCAACCTGCGCGCGCGGGCGCTGTATCAACGATTGGGCTATCAGACGCTGAAAACCCAACCGCTTGGCTTGCTGCGCTTTGCCTTCGGGTTTGACGCGGCGATCACCATGGTCAAGCCGCTGTAGCGGCGCACGTGGGTGTCAATCGAAGGTGCCCGTCACCCGACCAAACAGCATGAAGGCGCGGGCGGTGCGGGTTTCGGCCAGATCAGACAGATCCTGATCGCTGGCCACCTTTTCAAACTCGGAAAATACACGGTCAAAGGTGCGTAGGAAATGGTGGGCGGCGTCGCGGAACACCGGGTCTTCGCGCATCCGCCCGGCGGTCAGCGCCAGAGATGAGCGGTCGCGCACGCCACCCAGGGCAGCGATGCCGCGCCCGCGTTCGCCGTTGGCAAACTTGCGCCACAACTCGGGCCGGGCGCGTTCGGGTTTCAGATCATCCATGAAGATGCCTTCCTGACTGAGCAAGGTCAGCACATCTTGCGCGGCGCGGATCAGTTTGGCGACGTTACGATCTTCCAGTGCCAAACGCAGGGCGCGGAAGCCTTCCTTGTCATCTGGGCTTTCGGGGAACTGCACCGCGCGGGTGAAATCCTGCACCGACAGCGGCGCGCGCAGGGATTCCGATGGTGTGCCCAGCGCCAACCCCGGCTGTTCGGCCTCGGGCTGCGGCTGCGGCGGCACCAGTGCCGCCTTGCGGTCGGCTGAAGGCACGCTGAGGCCGCTGTCACGGCGCGAGTTGAAGCTGGCGAGCGCGGTTTCGGTGTGTTTGGTGGCGGCGGCGATTTCATCGAGCTTACGCTCAACCGAAGGCCGCATACCGCCCTGCTGGCCTGCGACATAGGCTGCGCGCATCGCCTCGACCGTGGCCTGCAACCGCGCCGATTCTTCGCGCAAGGACCGGATCGAGCGCAATGTCGTCACTGCCGCCCAGATCAGCGCCAGCGGCAGGAACACCGCAAGCAGGGTCAACACATAGCCCAGCACACCCGATTCCACCGGGCCGGTGAGGAAATAGCCCCCGACGGCCACGACCCACAGCAGGCTCATCACCGCCGCGATCCATTCTGTCGGCGTGACCGCAGGATCCGCGTTGCCGCGCAGGCGCGACCCCAGACTGCGGGGCGTTTCTTCGGGTTCGGCCATGTCTTGGTCCCTCAGGTCTTGGTCCCGCAGCCGGGGTCAGATGTAACGGATCGACAGGATTTCGTAGCCGCGCGTGCCGCCGGGGGTTTTCACCTCGACCGAGTCGCCTTCGTCTTTGCCGATCAGCGCGCGCGCCAGTGGCGAGCGGATGTTCAGCAGATTACGCTCGATATCTGCCTCGGATTCGCCAACGATCTGATAGGTTTTCTCCTCGTCGGATTCCTCATCCACCAGAGTCACGGTGGCGCCGAACTTGATCGCGCCGGACAGCTTGGCGACATCAATCACTTCGGCCAGCGAGATGATCGCCTCAAGCTCTTTCACCCGGCCTTCGATGAAGCTCTGCTTTTCGCGGGCGGCGTGATACTCGGCGTTTTCCGACAGATCGCCATGCTCACGCGCCTCGGCGATGGCGCGGATCACGGCGGGGCGTTCCACAGATTTCAACTGCTTCAATTCTTCATCCAGAGCGGTGAAGCCGCGCCGGGTCATCGGGATTTTTTCCATTGGTCTCTTCACGCAAATAACAAGGTCACAGCCCGGTTTGGGCCATGACCTTGCGCCTCTTTCGCCATACCTGACCCGAGCGGGCCTGTGATTGCAAGGGGGAATGGCGGCAATCGGCGGGCCTTGGTCGCCCATGAGGAAAATTCAGTCGCCCATGAGAAATAATCTTGCGCCTAACCTGCGATATGGCCTTGGGAAGTTGCGTTACAGTTGACCCAGACGGTGCGTTCGGGCAATGACACGGGCAGCATTTTGCCAAGCCGGAGAAATACAGTGACCGAGATCACACGCGAGCAGATGGATTATGATGTGGTCATCGTGGGCGCGGGGCCTGCGGGTCTGTCGGCTGCGATCCGGCTTAAACAGCTGGACAGCAACCTGTCGGTTGTGGTGCTGGAAAAAGGTTCGGAAGTTGGCGCGCATATCCTGTCGGGCGCGGTGCTGGACCCGGTCGGGCTGACCAAGCTGATCCCGGATTGGAAAGAAAAAGGCGCGCCGCTGAATGTGCCGGTGCATGAGGATAACTTCTACATCCTTGGGCCAGCGGGGCAGATGCGGATCCCGAACTTTCCGATGCCACCGTTGATGAACAACCACGGCAACTACATCGTCTCGATGGCGAATGTCTGCCGCTGGATGGCCGAGCAGGCCGAGGGCTTGGGGGTTGAGATTTTCCCGGGCATGGCGTGTTCCGAGTTGATCTATGGCGACAAAGGCGAAGTGCGCGGCGTGGTTGCGGGCGAGTTCGGCAAGAACGCCGATGGCACGCCGGGGCCTTCGTATGAGCCGGGGATGGTTCTGGCCGGGAAATATGTGTTCCTGTCAGAAGGCGTGCGCGGGTCTTTGGCCAAGGAAGTCATCGCCAAATATGATCTGAGCAAGGGTCACGAGCCGCAGAAGTTCGGCCTTGGCATGAAGGAAATCTGGCAGATTGATCCGGCCAAGCATCGCTTGGGCACGGTCACGCATACGATGGGCTGGCCGCTGGGCAGCAATGCAGGCGGCGGGTCGTTCATCTATCACCTTGAGAACAATCAGGTTTACGTGGGCTTCGTCGTCCATCTGAACTACAAGAACCCGCATCTTTATCCCTATATGGAATTCCAGCGCTTCAAGCATCACCCGATGGTGGCCGAACTGCTGAAAGGCGGAAAACGCGTGGCTTATGGCGCGCGGGCGATTTCCGAGGGCGGCTGGCAGTCGATCCCGAAAATGGTTGCACCGGGCGTGGCCCTGCTGGGCTGTTCGGCGGGCCTGGTCAACGTGCCGCGCATCAAGGGCAACCACAACGCGATGCTGTCGGGGATTGACGCGGCAGAAGCGGCGTTTGTGGCGATCTCGGCAGGCCGTTCGGGCGATGAGTTGACCGAATATGAAACGCTGGTGCGCGGTGGCCCGATTGCGGCTGACCTGAAAAAAGTGCGCAACGTCAAGCCGCTCTGGTCGAAGTATGGGCTTGTCGCCTCGCTGTTCCTGGGCGGTGCCGACATGTGGGCGAATACCTTTGGGCTGACCATTCTGGGCACGCTGAAGCACGGCAAGAACGATGCGGAATCGACCGGGCTGGCCAAGGATTACCAACCCATCGACTATCCGAAACCCGATGGCGTGCTTTCGTTTGACCGGCTTACCAACGTGGCGTTCTCGGCCACCAACCACGACGAAAACCAACCGGCGCATCTGAAGCTGAAAGACCCGTCGATCCCGATCGCGGTCAACCTGCCGAAATATGCCGAACCCGCGCAGCGCTACTGCCCGGCGGGAGTGTATGAGGTGATCGCCGAGGCCGGGAAAGAGCCGCGCTTTCAGATCAACTTCCAGAACTGCGTGCATTGCAAGACCTGCGACATCAAAGACCCGTCGCAGAATATCGTCTGGACCACGCCGATGGGCGGTGGCGGGCCGAACTATCCGAATATGTAATGCGGTGATGTCCGCGACTGTCAAAGGGCGGCCCATGGCCGCCCTTTTGCATATGAACCAAGGCAACACCCATGCACAACATTCTGTTCATCTGCGGCAAGGCCCGGATGCGAAGCCCGACCGCCGCTGAAGTTGCGCGCGCGATCTTGGTTGCCGAGACGGATTATGCCGGGCTGAGCGCCGATGCTGACGAGCGTGTCAGCGCCGAGCAGATCGCTTGGGCGGATTCCATTGCTGTGATGGAAAAGGCGCAACTTGCCAAGCTGAAGCGGCAGTTTGGTGGCGCGTTGCGCGGCAAACATGTGGTCTGCCTCGACATAGCCGACAATTACACCTTCATGCAGCCCGAACTGGTTGCACTGATCCAGCCAAAGCTGCGTCGCGTGTTTGCGAAAGTGCAGACCAGACCATCGCCCGCCAACATGTGATCTGACATTCTGGCGCAGATCAGCGAAGATGCGCGGGCCGGGGGTGATAAACCCCCGGCCCGCATTGCTTATCCGCCCGCGCGGCTCTAGCTTTGTGGCAACGCTTACAGGAGCCGCCCCGGATGCCTTTTCCTCGCCTGACCCGCATGCACCTGCTGCTGGCCTCTGCTGTCATCTGCCTGCCGTTTGCCACGCTGGCCGAAACCGCCAAGCCCGTGCCTGCCCCCGAGGCTGTTGCCGGGCCGGTGAGCGAGGCCGGGGCTTATCTGGCCGCCGGGGTTGCGAGTTCTGAAGCCGACTACGCGGCGGCGGTCGAATGGTATGGCCGCGCGCTGAGCGGTGATCCGACCAACCCGGCGCTGCTGCAAGGTGCTTTGATGGCAGAGGTCGGCGTGGGCGATATGGAGGGTGCGGCCAAGCTGGCGCAGGCGTTTCAGGCGGCGGGCGGCAAAAGCCAGATTGCCACGGTGGTTCTGATCGCAAGCGATGCCAAACGGCAGGATTACGCGGCGATCCTGAAAGAGCAGGCCGCGGGCGGCTCGGCGGGTGCAGTGCTGGATGATCTGGTGAAAGCCTGGGCCAAGCTGGGGTTGGGGCGGATGTCAGAGGCGACCGAAGCCTTTGACAAGATGGCGCAAACCAAGGGGCTAGAGGCGTTCGGGTTATACCACAAGGCGCTCGCCCTTGCCTCGGCGGGGGATTACGAGGGGGCCGAGAACATCCTTTCCGGCAAGGCTGCGGGCAGTTTCCCGCTGACCCGGCGCGGGCTGATCGCGACCGTCGAAATCCTGAGCCAGCTTGAGCGGAACCCCGAAGCGGTGGCGCTGATCGACCGCAATTTCCTGCCCGGCAATGATCTGGAGATCGACGATCTGCGCCGCCGTCTGGATGCGGGCGAGCCGCTGCCGTTTACCATTGCGCGCAATGCCAGCGAAGGCATTGGCGAAGTGTTCTACAGCATGGCGAATGCGGTGAAGGGCGAGGCTGATGCGTCCTTTACCCTGCTGCACGCCCGCGCTGCGGCCTATCTGCGGCCCGACAACACCGAAGCGGTGTTGCTGGTGGCCGGTATTCTGGAGCAGCAGCGCCAGCACGTTTTGGCAACGGCGGCATATGCCATGGTCTCGCCCAGCGATCTGAACTTTCACGCCGCCGAAATCGGCCGTGCCAATGCCACGTTTGCCGCCGGCCACCCCGAAGCGGCGCTGGAAATCTTGCAGGCTTTGGCGCGCACGCATGGCAATATTCTGGCGGTGCAACTGGCACTCGCCGACGGGATGCGGCGCGAAAAGCGCTATGACGAGTCGTTCAAGGCCTATGACGCCGCGATCAAGATGGTGCCGAACCCCGGCCCCGGCCACTGGGTGCTGTTCTACAGCCGCGGCGTGGTCTCGGACGCGTTGCGTCATTACGACGCCGCCGAGGCCGATTTCCGCCGCGCGATGGCGTTGAACCCGAACCAGCCGGAATTGCTGAACTATCTGGGCTACAGTCTGGTTGATCAGGGTCGCAAACTGGATGAGGCGCTTGGCCTGATCAAGCGCGCGGTGCTGATGCAGCCCGACAGCGGGGCGATCCTGGATAGCCTTGGCTGGGCCTATTACCGCCTGGGCCGCTACCGCGATGCTGTGCTGCCGATGGAGCAAGCCTCGCAGCGGATGCCGGTGGATGCGACGGTGACGGACCATCTGGGCGATGTCTATTGGGCGGTGGGCCGCAAGCGCGAGGCCGAATATCAGTGGCGGCGTGCCTTGTCTTATGGCCCGGATGACAAGCTGGCGGCGCGGCTGCGGCTGAAACTGGCCAAGGGGCTGGATGCGGTGCTGGCGTCTGAGGGGGCGGCACCGTTGAAGCCCGTGGCTGCCGCTGCGGCGCAACCGTGATCTGACCTTGCGCGTCTTTGCCCCTGCCAAGATCAATCTGGCGCTGCATGTGACCGGGCAGCGCGGCGATGGCTATCATCTGCTTGACAGTCTGGTGGTGTTCGCGGGCGTGGGCGATTGGGTGACGGCAGAGGCCAGCGATCAGTTAAGCCTGCGGGTGACGGGGCCATTCGGCGCGGGGTTGTCGGGCGATAACCTTGTGCTGCGGGCAGCGCGGTGTCTTGGCGTGACTGCGGCGCTGGAATTGGACAAGCAGTTGCCGGTCGCCTCGGGCATTGGTGGCGGCTCGGCGGATGCAGCGGCGGCGTTGCGGGCTTTGTGCGGCTTGACCGGGCGGGCGCTGCCTGATGCAGCAGCCGTGCTGGCCTTGGGCGCGGATGTGCCGGTGTGTCTGGCCGGGGTGCCGCTGCGGATGCAGGGCGTGGGCGAGGTGCTGACCCCCCTGCCCGCTTTGCCCGCATGTTATCTGGTGCTGGTCAATCCCGGTGTGGCCGTGGCAACGCCTGCGGTGTTCAAAGCACTGGCGCGGCGCGATAATCCGGCGATGGAGAGCATCCCCCAATGGGCGACTGCAAGTGATCTCGCCACTTGGCTGCACGCGCAGCGCAATGACCTCGAGGCCCCGGCGATGGCCTTGGCCCCGGTGATTGCCGAAGTGAAAGCCGCGCTTGAGGCCCGCCCCGGATGTCTGCTGGCGCGGATGTCGGGGTCTGGTGCGACCTGCTTTGGCCTGTTTGCCAGTGAGGAACTGGCGAAAGCTGCTGCAGGGGTGTTGCGCGATGAGGCCCCGGCGTGGTGGGTGGCGGCGGCGCCTGTGCTGCCTCCAACGCCGCCCCGGACTTGATCCGGGGCCTCGTGGGCTTTGGTGAGGCCCCGGATCAAGTCCGGGGCGGCGTGGGGCTGGTGGTTAGTTGATCCGCTCGACCACATAGGCCGCCAGATCAGACAGCATGTCGCGCAAAGGGTGATCGGGCAGCACGCCCAACGCCGCTTGCGCCCGCGCCGCCCATGCCAGCGCATCGGCCCGAGCGGCCTCCATCGCGCCGTGATGGGCCATCAGAGCCATCGCATGTTCCAGATCGCCCTCGGCCTGCTGGCCTTTCTCGATCACCCGCACCCAGAACGCGCGCTCTTCCGGGGTGGCCTTGGCAATCGCCTTGATCACCGGCAGCGTCAGCTTGCGCTCGCGGAAATCGTCGCCAGTGTTCTTGCCGATCACCGCAGCCGAGCCGCCATAATCCAGAAGATCATCAACGATCTGGAACGCAATCCCCAAGGCATCGCCGTAATCAAACAGCGCCTTGACCTGAGCCGGGGTAGCACCCGCGATTTCGGCACCGGATTCGGTTGCTGCCGAGAACAGCGCGGCGGTCTTGCCGCGCACGACCTTCAGGTAAATCTCTTCGGTGGTGGCCAGATCCTGTGCGGCGGTCAGTTGCAGCACTTCTCCTTCCGCAATGGTGGCGGAAGCGTTGGCGAGGATATCCAGCACCCGCAGATTGGCGGGCTCTACCATCAGTTGAAACGCGCGGGCGAACAGGTAATCGCCGACCAGCACGGATGATTTGTTGTCCCACAGCAGGTTCGCGGTAGGCCGACCGCGGCGGCGCTGGCTTTCATCGACCACGTCATCATGCAGCAGGGTGGCAGTGTGGATGAACTCTACCGTCGCGGCCAGATGCACATGATAGGGGCCAGCGTAGCCCAGCAGCCGTGCTGCGGCCAACACCAGCATCGGGCGCAGACGCTTGCCGCCCGCCTCGATCAGATGCGCTGTCACTTCCGGGATGCGCGGCGCATGTTCCGAGGCCATCCGCGCCCGGATCATCTTGTTCACCGCCGCCATATCCTCGGCCAAGGCATCGGCCAGCAGGTCATGCGGTTTTTGCGCGGCGTTGATCATATTCATTCTCACCCCTTCAGGTATCGACACATAGGTGTCGACTCGGGGCTATGACCCCGGCTAAACCCAATCCCATGAAGCTTTTATTGCGCACGACCGACCCCACCGTAATCGCCTTTGCTCAAGCGCTCCTTGAGGGCGAGGGTATAGACAGCTTTGTGATGGACGTCCACATGAGCACGCTGGAAGGTGGCATCGGATTGTTTCCCCGCCGCATGATGGTGGCCGACAGTGATCTGTTCATGGCGCGGGCGATCCTGGCCGATAACGGCATCTCGGATGGGGTGTGAATGGACGATTTGCCAGCCGATCTGACGCATGACAAGTTTCTGTGCGGCAAATTGCAGCTTTGGCAGCCGCGCCATGGCTATCGCGCGGCCACAGACCCGGTTTTGCTGGCCGCTGCCTGCCCCGCGCAGGCTGGCCAATCGGTGCTGGATCTGGGCTGTGGTGTCGGGGCTGCGGCGCTATGTCTCGCCACCCGCGTGCCGGATTTGCGGCTGGCGGGGCTGGAGTTGCAGGCCGACTATGCCGATCTGGCGCGGCGCAATGCGGTGGAAAACGGCATCGCCTTGCAGGTAGAGGTCGGCGATCTGGCCGATATGCCGAAGGCGCTGCGGATGGATTTCGACCATGTCATCGCCAACCCGCCCTATTATCCGCGCGGTGGCACCCCCAGCCCGAATGCCGGGCGGGCAACGGCGTTGCAGATTGACACGCCCTTGGGCGATTGGGTGCGGGCGGCCAGCAGGCGGCTTGCGCCGGGGGGCTGGCTGACGTTGATCTGCGGTGCCGATGGCCTGCCCGAGGTGATGGCGGCGATGGGGGACAAACTCGGCTCGGCTTCCGTGCTGCCGCTGACCCCGCGCGAGGGAAAACCCGCGCTGCGCATCCTTTTGCGGGCGCGCAAGACCGGGCGGGCGGCGTTCCGGCTGCTGGCGCCGCTGGTGATCCATCACGGCAAATCACATGACGGCGACCGCGAAAGCTATACCCCGCGTGCCAGCGAGATTTTGCGCGGTGGTGCCAGCCTTTCGGATGAATTCCGCTAATCGTACATAATTAACGCATAGGTTGTGTGAAGATTTGGTGACACGACTCAGTTTCTATGGTGCACTTGGGTTGTTGAACCAGCATCAGGAGGACTTGCATGACCGTCGCTTCGCATATCGCTGAACTGAAAAAGAAGCACGAAACCCTCTCATCCAAGGTCGAACAGGCGCAGCGCTCGCCCGCCGTGGATGATCTGCACATCGCCGATCTGAAGAAGCAAAAGCTGAAACTGAAAGAGGAAATCTCGCGGCTGAGCGCTTAACCCTTTTTGGCGCTGGCCGCTTTGGCAGAACTTGCTTTTGCCGCCAGCGCCGCCCCTGCCGTGATCAGAACCGCCGCGATCAGGATGGCGCTTGATGGTTTGGCAATGCCTGCGGCGACCAAAGCCGAGGTAGACAGCAACGGCGCTGCATACGAGGCGACCCCAAGCAGTTGGATGTCGCCTTTTTTCATGCCGATGTCCCAAGTGAAAAACGCGGCCCCCACCGGACCAACGCCCAAGGCAACGACGCTGGTCCAGCCCATCGCCCCTTGCGGCCAAGTGGTTGTTTCCAAAGCCATATGCGCCAGGGCAGACAGGGCAGCCGTGGCCAGACAGAACACCGTCACCGATTCTGTCGGCACAGTGCCCAAGCGGCGCGACAGCACCGAATAGACCGCCCAAGTCACCGCACACAGGAACGCCAGCACCAGCCCAAGGCTGGAGCCTGTCGCATCACCGCCCCGCGCCAGCACGATCAGTGCCGCCCCGGCAAAGGCGATCAGCGCGCCTGCGATGTGCAACGCGCCCAAACGCTCGCCGGGCAGCAGGCCCGACAGCAGCACGATGAACAGCGGCCACAGATAGGCGATCAGCCCGGTTTCGGCGGTGGGGGATAGGCGGAAGGCGGTGAAATACAAAAGGTGATAGCCAAAAAGCCCAAGAGTGCCAAAGGCATAGACCTTCCATGACACGGATTTCAGCACCGACAGCCCCGCACCTGTGATCGTCCAGATCAGCCCAATCGCGCCACCAATGCCAAAGCACAGCGCATTCAGCAACAGCGGCGGCACCGGGGCCGAGCCGATGGTGAACAAAGCCAGCAGCGCCCACATGGCGATGGCAGTCAGACCTATGAGCGTGGCTTTGGCTTTGGTCATGTCGGTTTCCTTTTGGCACTACCTGCCGAAACCGCGCCCATCGGGCAAGCAAAAAGGCCCGCTCTGGCGAACGGGCCTTGTGCAACATGTGGGATGCGTGCGGACACGCACCGCGCGTCAGACCACGAACTGCCCGCCGTTGGCAGAAATTGTCGAGCCGGTGATGAAGCCCGCGTCATCCGAGGCAAGGAAGGTAACGATGCGCGCGATCTCGTCCGGCTCGCCCAGACGGCCCACAGGAATTTGCGGAATGATGCGTTCTTTCAACACCTTCTCGTCAATCGCCTTCACCATATCGGTGCCGATATAGCCGGGGCAGATCGCGTTCACGGTGATTCCGGCGCGCGCGCCTTCGGCTGCCAGCGCCTTGGTAAAGCCCAGATCGCCGGATTTTGCCGCCGAATAGTTCACCTGGCCCGCTTGGCCCTTTTGACCGTTGATCGACGAGATGTTGATCACCCGGCCAAACTTGCGGTCGCGCATCCCCGTCCACAGCGGATGCGTCATGTTGAACAGGCCCGAAAGATTGGTGTCGATGACTTCCTTCCACTGTGTCGGAGTCATCTTGTGGAACATCGTATCGCGGGTGATGCCCGCATTGTTGACCAGCACAGCGACCGGGCCAAGATCAGCCTCGACCTTGGCGATACCGGCAACGCAAGCGTCGTAATCGGCGACCGACCATTTGTAGGTGGCGATGCCGGTTTCCTTGGTGAAGGCCGCGGCGGCCTCGTCATTGCCTGCGTAATTCGCAGCCACAGTGTAGCCTGCCGCCTTCAAGGCCACCGAAATCGCCGCGCCAATGCCGCGCGAGCCGCCTGTGACCAATGCTACCTTTGCCATTCGTTCCTCCTCCAAGGCTTCAGTTTTGAAATCATGTTATTGAGATGAATAAGCGGGCGCAACATTGTTGCGCCCGCTTCTGTTATTTTATTTCAATATATCGCAAGCTTAGGCGCGCTCAAGGCACATCGCCACACCCATGCCACCACCGATGCACAGGGTTGCCAGACCCTTTTTCGCGCCCGAACGACCCATCTCATGGATCAGCGTGTTCAGGATCCGCGCGCCCGAGGCCCCAATCGGATGGCCAATCGCAATCGCGCCGCCGTTGACGTTGACCTTGCTGGTGTCCCAGCCCATGTCTTTGTTGACAGCGCAAGCTTGCGCCGCAAACGCCTCATTCGCCTCGATCAGATCCAGATCAGCGGCCTTCCAGCCTGCTTTGTCCAGCGCCTTGCGGCTGGCGAAAATCGGACCGACGCCCATGATCGACGGATCAAGCCCAGCGGTCGCATAGGAGGCGATGCGGGCCAGCGGCTTCAACCCGCGCTTGTTGGCCTCTTCTTCCGACATCAGCAGCACGGCTGCCGCGCCGTCGTTCAGACCCGAAGCGTTGGCCGCCGTCACCGAGCCGTCCTTGGTGAAGGCGGGGCGCAGTTTCTGCATCGATTCCAGCGTCGCGCCGTGGCGGATGTATTCGTCTTGATCGACCGTCACATCGCCCTTGCGGGTCTTGATGGTGAAAGCGATGATCTCGTCCTTGAACTTGCCAGCCTTCTGCGCAGCCTCGGCCTTGTGCTGGCTGGCCAGAGCGAATTCGTCCTGCATCTCGCGGCTGATCTGCCACTGGTTCGCGACGTTTTCTGCCGTTTGGCCCATGTGATAGCCGTTGAACGCATCCCACAGCCCGTCACGGATCATGCTGTCGATGAAATTCATATCGCCCATCTTTTGGCCCGCGCGCAGATGCGCAACATGCGGGCTCAGCGACATGCTTTCCTGACCACCCGCGACCACGATGTTCGAATCGCCCAGTTGCACATGCATCGCGCCCAAAGCCACCGCCCGCAGACCCGAGCCGCAGACCTGGTTCAGCGACCATGCCGAAGCCTCTTTCGCGAGGCCCGCGCGGATATGTGCCTGGCGCGCCGGGTTCTGGCCTTGGCCCGCGGTCAGCACTTGGCCCAGAATGGTTTCGGCAACCTCTGCCTTGTCGATGCCGGCGCGCGCCACAACGGCCTCGATCACCGCAGCGCCCAATTCATGCGCGGGTGTGGCCGCGAAGGCCCCGTTAAAGCTGCCCACGGCGGTCCGTGCCGCCGAAACGATTACCACATTGGTCATGACTTGCGCCCTCTCCCAGAAACTGCCGCGGCGAAGCACCGCTTTGCCGATTGGAACCATGGCCTAGAAGGGGTGGCGGTGAAAAGCAAGTTTTCTGCACGTCCGGGTTGTCGCAGGGGCAAGGCTGCCGCAATCACGCTGATTTTCGCGCAGCGTTGCGGTCAAACGCGGGTTTCAGGGTGGCTGCACCGAACAGATAGCCCTGCATGCAATCGACGCCCATCTGTTGTAGCATCTGCGCCTCGGCAGCGGTCTCGACCGATTGTGCCACGGTAAACATCTGAAAATGCTTGCCAATCGACAACAGCGCTGCGGTCAGCACCTGATTGTCGGCATCCTGCTGGATGTTGCGGATGAATTGGCCATCCAACTTGAGAATATCGAAATAGAAATCCTTGAAATAGCGGATCGCCATATTGCCCGAACCGAAGTTATCCAGCGCAAAGGCCACGCCTGCACCTTTCAGATCATCCATGAAGGCCACCACCAGTTCGGGCACCTGCATGGCCGAGCTTTCGGTGATTTCGAGAATCAGCCGCTCTCCAATCGTGGGGGCGACGGAAAGCCCGCGCATCAGCACCTGTTTCCAGCGCGCATAGCCGATGGACCGTGCCGACATGTTGATCGACAAGCGCAGATCTGGCACGCGCGCCAGCGTCGCCAGACCGATTTCCAACGCCGCACAGTCGATTTCGCGGCCGATTTCATGGCTTTCGACCGCATCCATGAAATCCTTGGCCGGAATCACCCGCCCGGTTGGGTCGAGCACGCGGATAAGACCCTCTTGAAACGCCACACGCGCGGCGTCACGCGCCAGCACCACCGGCTGATAGGCCAGCCGCAGGCGTTTGGTATCAATCGCCTGCCGCACCATCGACATCGTTTCGCGATCCCCAACCGAGATTGCCACCCCCAAAGGGCTGGCCACACCCGCCTGCGCATCCAGCCGGGGCTTTGGTTTTGGCATGATCATGGCGATGCTCCTGCGGGTTGGGCCGATGGACACCATGCTGCCACAACGGTAAAAGCCAGCTTAAGCATTGGGATTTTAGGCCAATTTTAATGATTTTGAGGGCGCAATGACAGAGAACGCAAGATGTGGCTGGTGTGGCAGCGATCCGGTTTACGTCGCCTACCATGATGACGAATGGGGCAGGCCCCTGCGCGATCCGCGCGCACTGTTTGAATGCCTGATTCTGGAAGGGTTTCAAGCGGGTCTGTCGTGGATCACCATCCTGCGCCGGCGTGAGGCGTTCCGCGCGGCCTTTGCCGGGTTCGATCCGGCGGTGCTGGCGGGCTGGGGCGAGGCCGAGACGCAGCGGCTGCTGACCGATCCGGGCATCATCCGCCATCGCGGCAAGATCGAGGCGACCTTTGCCGGGGCGCGGGCCTATCTGGCGATTGAGGCGCGCGAGGGATTCGCAAACTTCATCTGGAAGCATGTCGACCATCAATCGGTGGATCGGCAACTGGGCAGCCTGACCCAAGCCGTCGCGCAAACCGAGGCATCGGTGGCGCTGTCAAAGGCGCTGAAGGCCGAGGGCTTCAAGTTTGTCGGCCCCACCATCAGCTATGCCTTCATGCAGGCTGTGGGCATGGTGAACGACCATGTCGTGACTTGCCCATGGCATGGCCGGATGACGGCCCACGCCTGACTGCGGGCCGTCACAGAATCGATTCAAGCATGGGGGATAGTCGGCCTTGGGGCTTTTCTTCCCCGTCTGTCCCACCTTCAGGCTGGCATTGTGCAGCCAAGCCCTCGGACCAGTCCCCCGGTCCGAGGGCTTTTTTCATCACCTTGCGCGATTGCTTGCGCAAGGGTGGCGGGCTTTCGCTTGGCGGATGCGCGTTGCACGGCAGGACTTTCCGCGCGCCTTGCCGCATGATTAAGCTGTCGCAAAACAGCAGGAGATCAGCATGGCCTTTGGCAAATCCATCCGCACCTTTTGGGACGGGCGCTGGCATGATGGCGACATGGCGGTGATGAAGGCGGCGGATCATGGCATCTGGCAGGGCACCTCGGTGTTTGACGGCGCGCGCTGGTTTGATGGGATGTGCCCCGATCTGGATCTGCACTGCGCGCGAGTGAACCGTTCCGCCGAGGCGCTGATGATCACCCCCACCTGCGCGCCCGAGGATATGGCCGCGATCATCCGCGAGGGCTTGCAGGGCTTTGGCCCAGAGCAGGCCGTGTATATCCGCCCGATGTATTGGGCGCTGCATGGCACCGAACTGGGCATCGTGCCCGCGCCGGGGGCAACAGGGTTTGCGATCTCGCTTGAGGAGGTTGCGATGCCGGACCCCGAGTTTGCCACTACTGTCACGCGCACCCGGTTCCGCCGCCCGGTACTGGAGGATGCGGTCTGCAACGCCAAGGCGGGCTGCCTTTACCCCAACAATGCCCGGATGCTGGCAGAGGCGCAGGCCAAGGGCTTTGGCAATGCGCTGGTGGCGGATGCTTTGGGCAATCTGGCGGAAAGTGCCACGGCGAATGTCTTTCTGGTGAAAGATGGCGTGGTGTTCACCCCCATCCCCAACGGCACTTTTCTGGCCGGGATCACGCGGTCGCGGCATATCGCGAACCTGCGTGCTGACGGGGTCGAGGTGCGCGAGGCTGTGCTGACCTTTGACGATGCCCATGCGGCGGATGAGATTTTCCTGTCGGGCAACTTTGCCAAGGTCACGGCGGTCAAGGCGTTTGACGGCACGGAATACAAGGATCGCCCGATGACAGCGCGGGCACGGCGGCTGTATTGGGAATGGGCGGCGGGGCAGCGCTAGGCGAGATCGACACCCGGGATAATCTGGCGAAGGCCATTGCCTTCGCCAAGCGGGGCAGAAGCCGCTGAAACCGCCGGGCCTCAAAGGCCCGGCCAGCGCCCGACCCGCCAATGGCGGGCGCTTCTCGCCCGCCGAGTCGCGCGCTGGCCTCAGGAAGCTATGGCGGATAGGCGTGCAGGGTGAAACCGCTCACGCGGGCGGGGAAACGCAGTGCGTTTCCTGTTTCCGCCCGGGTCTGGGCGCAGCCAAGAGCATGGATGTGCATTTGCGCTTGGCCCGCCCCCACTCTTGCCTTCCCATGACCCCGGCTGCATGATTGCCCCGTTAAGGGGAGACAAACATGCGGAAATTCCTTGTCGTGCTGGATGACAGCCGAGAGTGTCTGAACGCGATGCGATTTGCGGCGCTGCGGGCCGCGCATACGGGTGGGGGTGTGCAGGTTCTGTCGATCATCCCGCCGGAAGAATTCCAGCACTGGATGGGCGTGGCCGACCTGATGCGAGCCGAGGCGCGCGAGCGGATCGAGGCGCATTTCGAGGTCTTCGCGAAATGGATGCGCGACAAGCAGGGGGTGAACCCCGAACTGATCATCCGCGAAGGCGATCCAGTGGCCGAGATTCTGGCGCAGGTCAAGGAAGACCCGGCGGTGGGGATTCTGGTGCTGGGCGCGGGCACCGAGAAATCCGGGCCGGGGCCGCTGGTGACGGCGATGACGCGGTCTTCGGGCAGCCTGCCGATCCCGATCACCATCGTTCCTGGCGATATGAGCAAGGAACGGCTGGAGAGCATCACCTGATGGTCCCAACTCGGGACCATTGTTTTCATTGCGGTATTTGGAACGGTTCGGGGTAGGGTTAACGAAAGCTAACCGGATTGGTGGCTTTGAAGCCCCATTTTTGAGCTGGGGTGGATCAACATCCATGTGCTTGTAGGCGCCTAGGTCCGGGCGGAAATAGGAAACGCATTGCGTTTCCCCGCCCGCGTGAGCGGTTTCACCCTGTAGTCAGTGCCGCAAGAACCCCCCTGAGGCCAGTGCGCGACCCGGCGGGCGAGAAGCGCCCGCCATGGGCGGGTCGGGCGCTGGCCGGGCCTTTGAGGCCCGGTGCTGCCCCGGAAAACTTCGCTCATCACAGCTTTGGCAGGGCCGCGCATCCTGCTGCGTGATTTGTGTTGACTAGGAAACACAACAAGAATAGTTTCCTAGTCAACATAGCATGGCGAATGATAATGCGCGTTTCCGATCTGACCGATCACACCGGATATTGGCTGCGGATGGTGTCGAATGCGGTGTCACAGGACTTTGCCCGCAAGGTCGACGCCGAGGGGGTGACGGTGGCCGAATGGTGCTTTCTGCGGGCGTTGTTTGATGCCGATGGCATAGCGCCGACGCTGCTCGCAGACCGCATGGGCATGACGCGCGGCGCGATCAGCAAGCTGGCGGATCGAATGGTGGCAAAGGGGCTGGTCGCCCGCATGGAAAGCGGCGGGCGGGGGCAAACTCTGGCGCTGACGGCAACGGGGCGGGCAAAGGTGCCGATCCTTGCCGCAATGGCCGATGCGAATGATGCGGCCTATTTCGATGCGCTTCCTGATGCTGATCGCGCGGCGCTTGACCGGATCTTGCGAAACCTTGCCGAGCGGCGCGGGCTGACGGCCACTCCACTCAGCTAACCAATCGACTGAAATCCTGACCAGAAAGGAACCGCCATGGACGCGGAACGCATCACTCTTGCCGAAACCTGCCTGCATGCGGCGCATAGCGGCAGCCTCAGCTTTCCCGAGATCGTGGGCAAGCTGATCAATGCTGGGTTTGAAGGCTATACGGTGGATTACCGCAGCAACACGCAGACCTACTACCTGCCGGATGGCGAGAGCGTAGGGCTGGACATGCCACAACCCGCAATCCCGGTCGCGGCGGTGTTCGACGCGGCAGAGATCGCTCGTCTGGTTCTGTGGGCGCAGGCCAATCCGCCCGATTACAGCTATGCGGGCTTCAGCACCCTAGCCAAGGCGGCGGGCTGTGCGGGTTACATGGTTTCCTTTCTTGGGCGGCGGGTGGTTTACTTTGGCCGCACAGCGGAAACCCATGTCGAGCATTTTCCCAACTGATGTGGCGGCGGGGTGAGGCCATCTGCCTCAGGCCGCTTCACCAAAGTTTCGGCTAGGCTGCCGCAAAGTGAGGTGCCCGCGATGCAACTGCCGCCCAATGCCCAACTGATCGCGCCCTTGGACGATCTGGCCTATCTTGACAGCCAAAGCGCCACCTTGCCCGCCCCGATCACCGCGATTGAGGCTTGGCGGTTGGTGATGGCCAGGCCCTTGCCGGGGTTGGCTTGGGCGTTCTGGCTGCGCGATGCGATTTCGGCGCGGTTTGGCGTGGCGCGGATTGGCGGGTTCTCCGGCAAGGCGGTCGGGGTGCCGCAAGTGGGCGATCATCTCGATTTCTTTCTGGTGGAACATATCAGTGACAGCGTGCTGTCGCTGACCGCGCGCGACCGGCATCTGGATGTGATGACCTGTGTGACGGTGGACGACGCAACGCTTGGCATCACAGCCTCGGTGGTGACGCATAATGCCTTTGGGCGGGCCTATATGATCCCGGTGGCCCCGGCGCATCGGCTGATCGTCTGGGCGATGCTGCGGCGGTTGCGGCGGGGGTGAAGGCTTGCAGCGGGTGCATTTCGCAGTTGCGGCAATGCTCCCCTTTGCAAGTGCAGCATTCCACCCTATATTGGCGGCGGGAGGACAACAGGAGCAAGCCATGAGCCGCAATCCGTCTGTCACCGCCAAATCCGACATCCAGCACATCGCCGCAATCCGCGCCGCGCAAGAGGCTGAGGCCTATTTCAAAGCCAGCCCCCTGCCCCGCCCCAGCGTAGCACCGACCCTGAGCGCGCTGGACGCGATGTATGCCTATTACAGCGCCTGAGCGGAGTCGCGACACCCTGCCGCACCCCACCCCGCCCGCGATTTGACACAGGTCAACGTCTGGGCGGTTGAAGCGGCAGAGGATGACCCCGCAACCAATTTGCGGAATGAAATCATGAAAATAACTCTGCTCGCCCTTCTTGCCAGTGCTGCCCTGGCCGCGCCCGCGCTTGCGCAATCTGCCGGGGATATGACCTTGGGCTTCGGCTTGGCTTCTGTCTCACCGAAAAGCGACAATGGCACGCTTGCGGGCGCTGCGGCCACGGTGGATGACAGCGTGCGGCCGTCGATCACTTTTGAGTATTTCCTGCGCGACAATCTGGGGCTGGAAGTTCTGGGGGCGCTGCCGTTCAAACACTCGATCTATCTGAACGGCGGCTATGCCGGGGAAACCAAGCAACTGCCGCCGACGATCTCGGTGAGTTACCACTTCGCAAATACTAGCAAGTTCACGCCGTTCGTGGGTGTGGGTCTGAACTACACCAAGTTTTTCGAGACCAACTCGCCCCTCGGCGATCTGAAGATCGACGACAGCTTTGGCGTGGCGGCGCATCTGGGGGTGGATTATGCGGTCAGCGACAAGGCCGCGCTGCGGCTGGATCTGCGCTATGCCAAGATCGGCAGCGATGTGCATCTGAACGGTGCGAACATTGGAAAGGTCGAGATTGACCCGCTGGTGACGGGCGTTTCCTACGTCATCAAGTTCTAAGGCCGATCCGATATTCACCTTGTTGGGGGCTGTCAGGTCCGGGCGGAAACAGGAAACGCATCGCGTTTCCCCGCCCGCGGGTGCGGTTTCACTCTGTAGTCAGTGCCGCAAGAAACCCCCTAAGGCCAGTGTCCGACCCGGCGGGCGAGAAGCGCCCGCCATCGGCGGGTCGGGCGCTGGCCGGGCCATTCAGGCCCGGCGGTCTCAGCGGCACTGTTACCGCGTGGCGAAGGCGATGGCCTTCGCCAAGGCGTTCACGGTGAATGTCGATCCGGCTAAGGCCGATCCGACCCATGTTGCCGCCTTGGGAGAGGGGTGGCGACCCAAGGGGCGCGGGGTTACCTCGCGCCCTTTTCGGTTGATTGGGGTGGAATTAGAACGGTTCCAAACTTGACTTCTGCCGGGGAAGCGCGCATATCCGAGTGGAATAGTCGGAGAAAAGACCATGTTCATCCAGACCGAATCCACCCCGAACCCGGCGACGCTGAAGTTCCTGCCGGGCCAAGCCGTGCTGGAGATGGGCACTGCCGATTTTCCCAGCCTAGAGTCGGCTGCGAAATCGCCGCTGGCGAGCCGCGTGTTTGCCACCGGCCAAGTGACGGGCGTGTTTCTGGGCACCGATTTCATCACCGTGACCAAGGCCGAAGCCGCCGATTGGCAGCATATCAAGCCCGCAATTCTGGGCGCGATCATGGAGCATTTCCAGTCGGGTGCGGCGGTGATGGAGGGCGAAGGTCAGGCTGCCCATGCTGCGCATAGCGGCGAGGATTCTGAAATCGTCAACCAGATCAAGGAATTGCTGGATACCCGTGTGCGTCCGGCAGTGGCGCAGGATGGTGGCGACATCACCTTCCACGGCTTTGATCGTGGCGTGGTCTATCTGCATATGAAGGGCGCTTGCGCCGGTTGCCCCTCGTCGACGCTGACGCTGAAGATGGGGATCGAAAACTTGCTGCGGCACTACATCCCCGAAGTGCTGGAAGTGCGCCCAGTTGCGGCCTGAGTTGATTTTGGCATTCGACACATCGGCGGCGCATTGCGCCGCCGCTTTGCTGTCTGGCGACCGCATCTGGCTGAAATCCGAAGCGATGGACAAAGGGCAGGCCGAACGGCTGATGCCGCTGATTACCGAACTGCTGGCCGAGGCAGGCAAGGCTCTGGCCGATGTGACGGCGATTGGTGTCGGCACCGGGCCGGGGAATTTCACCGGCGTGCGCATTTCGGTCGCGGCGGCGCGGGGGCTGGCTTTGGGGCTGGCGGTGCCAGCGATTGGCGTCACACGGCTGGAGGCGGCGGCGTTCGGCCTGCCGCGCCCGGTGACGGTGGTCGAAGACGCGCGGCGCGATGAGGTTTACGTGCAGCGGTTTGCGGCTGATGGGCCGGGGCCGGCGCAGATCATGGCGGCGGGCGTGGTGGTTGAGGGCGCAGTGGCGGGGCGCGACGGCTTGCACAGCCTGCCGATTGCCGAGGCGATTGCGCGGATCGCGGCCACGCGCGCGGGCACAGCCCAGCCGCGCCCTGCCCCGTTCTATCTGCGCGGTGCCGATGCAGCCCCGTCCAGCGATCCGCCGCCGGTTATTCTGGAGTCCTAGGCGATGCGCCCTGCCGAGATGGCGGTGATCCACGCCGCCTGTTTCACCACGCCACCGCCGTGGTCCGAGGCCGAGATTGCGCAGACCTTGGACAGCGCTTTCGCCTTTGCCGTATCCGAGCCAAGCGGCTTTCTGATTGGCCGCGTGGTGGCCGGTGAGGCCGAGTTGATCACGCTGGCCGTTGACCCTGTGGCGCGCAGGCAGGGCATCGGTGCGCGTCTGGTTGCGCAATTTCTGACCGAAGCCGCGCGCCGTGGGGCCGAATCGGCCTTTTTGGAAGTCGCCGCCGACAACCTGCCCGCGCAGCGCCTGTATGCCGCCAAAGGCTTTGAGCACAAAGGCAAACGTCGCGATTACTACCGCACACCCAACGGCGCGCGCGTCGATGCGCTGGTGCTGGCGCGGGCGCTTTAGCACGCCGCAGCCGCCAAATTATTGACCAATCGGTATAAAGTTGACCGCGACGATGCGGCGCTCCCGCGTTGTTGCACAGTTGCGTCACAGATTCCTGTTGACCCTCCCGCAAAGCGCTGTCCTAAATCCACTACGACCCGCTCTGGTGCTGGGGCTGTTGCCGCGCCGAGATGGGAAACAAAAACGCTAACAACACGGAAACCGGGAGAAAATTATGACCCTGATGAAACACCTGCTGGGTGCGGCTGCCACTTTGGCGCTGACGGGTGGTGCCGCTTTGGCGGAACCTGCGATCATCTTCGATCTGGGCGGCAAGTTCGACAAATCGTTCAACGAAGCGGCGTTCAACGGCGCAGAGAAATGGGCGAAAGAAACCGGCGGCACCTATAAAGAGCTGGAAATGCAGTCCGAAGCCCAGCGCGAGCAGGCTTTGCGCAGCCTGGCTGAAGAGGGCGCGAACCCGATCATCATGACCGGCTTTGCCTTTGGTGACGTGCTGAACACCGTGGCCCCCGATTTTCCCGACACCAAATTCGGCATCATCGACATGGTGGTGGAACAGCCGAACGTGAAATCGGTGGTGTTTACCGAAGATCAGGGCAGCTATCTGGTGGGCATGATGGCGGGTCTGGCCTCCAAAACCAACACCGTTGGCTTCATCGGCGGCATGGATATCCCGCTGATCCGTCGCTTTGGCTGCGGCTATGCGCAGGGCGTCAAGGCTGTGAAGCCGGATGCCACCGTGATCCTGAACATGACCGGCACCACTCCGGCAGCATGGAACGACCCGGTGAAGGGTGCCGAACTCGCGAAAGCCCAGAAATCGCAAGGCGCAGACGTGATCTATGCGGCAGCAGGCGGCACCGGCGTGGGCGTTCTGCAAACGGCTGCGGATGAGGGGATTCTCTCGATCGGCGTGGACAGCAACCAGAACTATCTGCACCCCGGCAAAGTGCTGACCTCAATGCTGAAGCGCGTCGATAACGCGGTTTATGAGGCGTTCAAGGAAGGCGAAGACCTGAAGCCGGGCATCAACGTGATGGACCTGAAAGCAGGCGGCGTCGACTACGCGATGGACGACAACAACAAGGATCTGGTGACCCCGGAAATGAAAGCAGCCGTCGATGCGGCAGCCGAAAAGATCAAATCCGGCGAGTTGGTGGTGCATGACTACATGTCCGACAACACCTGCCCGGCTGGGTCGTTCTGATGGAGGCTACGGCCAATGGGGGGCGGCAGGCAACTGCCGCCCTCTCTCCGTATGCGATTGAGTTGAAAGGCATCTCCAAGGCCTTTGGCCCGGTTCAGGCGAACCGGGATATCAATATTGCCGTGCCGCGCGGCACCATTCACGGCATTATCGGCGAGAATGGCGCGGGCAAATCGACGCTGATGTCGATCCTTTACGGATTTTACCGCGCCGATGCGGGCGAGATTTTCATCAACGGCAAGCTGACCCCGATCCCCGACAGCCAGAGCGCCATCCGCGCCGGTATCGGCATGGTGTTTCAGCATTTCAAACTGGTGCAGAATTTCACGGTGCTGGAGAATGTGATCCTTGGGGCCGAGGATGGCCCGATGTTGAACACCTCTCTGGCCAAGGCGCGCAAGGTTCTGGCCGACCTGTCGCGCGAATATGAGATGGACGTAGACCCCGATGCGCTGATCGAAGACCTGTCGGTCGGCCATCAGCAGCGGGTCGAGATTTTGAAGGCTTTGTATCGTCAAGCCGATATCCTGATTCTGGACGAGCCGACCGGCGTGCTGACCCCTGATGAGGCCGACCATTTGTTCAGGATTCTGAATGGGTTGAAGGAACAGGGCAAGACAATCATCCTGATCACCCACAAGCTGCGCGAGATCATGGAGGCGACCGATAACGTCAGCGTCATGCGCCGTGGCACCATGGTAGATACGGTGAAAACCGCCGAAAGCAGCCCGGAATCCTTGGCCGAGTTGATGGTGGGCCGCAAGGTTCTGCTCGAGGTCGAGAAAGCCAAGGCGACGCCGGGGGCGGTGGTTTTGGCGGTGGAAAACCTGCGGGTGAAAGACGAACACGGGGTCGAACGGCTGAAAGGCGTCAGTCTGGAAATCCGCGCGGGCGAGATTTTGGGCATTGCGGGCGTGGCGGGCAACGGCCAGTCGGAACTGCTCGAGGCGTTGGGCGGCATCGCGCGGGCGACCGGGCGGATCACGTTGAACGGGGTGGACCTGCCGCTGGTGGGCTTGGCCGCAAACGGCCTGACCCGGCGCGAGGCAGGCATCGCCCATGTGCCGGAAGATCGCCAGCATCTGGGCCTGATCATGGATTTCAGCGCCTGGGAAAACGTGGCTTTCGGCTATCACAACGACCCGAAATATCAAAAGAACGCGCTGTTCATGGATAACGACGCGTTGCGGGCGGATACCGAGGCGAAGATGGCGCGCTATGACGTGCGCCCACCGATCCCGACGCTGGCAGCGAAGAATTTCTCGGGCGGCAACCAGCAAAAGATCGTGGTGGCGCGCGAGGTCGAACAGAACCCCGATCTCCTACTGATCGGTCAGCCGACGCGCGGGGTGGATATTGGCGCGATTGAATTCATCCACAAGCAGATCGTGGCGCTGCGCGATGCGGGCAAGGCGATCTTGCTGGTCTCGGTGGAACTGGATGAAATCATGTCGCTTTCTGATCGGATTGCCGTGATGTTCGACGGGCAGATCATGGGCACCGCCGACCCCGAAACCACAGACGAGCGTGCCTTGGGGCTGTTGATGGCCGGTGTGGGCGGGAAGGCGTAGCATGAACAAATTACCGCAATGGGCCGATGTGGTGCTGGTGCCGTTGATCTCGTTGTTGCTGGCGGCATTGGTCGCGGCGATTGTGCTGTTGGCAATCGGGCAAAGCCCCACCGCCGCGCTGGCGATCATGGTGAAGGGGGCGTTTGGCTCGGCGAATGGCTGGGGCTACACGCTCTATTACACCACCAGCTTTATCTTCACCGGGCTATCGGTGATCGTGGCGTTTCACGCAGGCCTGTTCAACATCGGCGGCGAGGGGCAGGCGCAACTGGGTGGGCTTGGCGTGGCCTTGGTCTGTCTGGCACTGCCTTGGCCGCATTGGACGGTTGCGCTGCTGGCGGCCACCTTGGGCGCTGCGGCTTTTGGTGCGGCTTGGGCGGCTATCCCCGCGTATTTGCAGGCGAAACGCGGCAGTCATATCGTGATCACCACGATCATGTTCAACTATATCGCCAGCGCGCTGATCGTTTACATGCTGGTCGATGTGCTGCGG
Organism: Cypionkella sinensis; assembly: GCF_042646385.1. NCBI lineage: Bacteria > Pseudomonadati > Pseudomonadota > Alphaproteobacteria > Rhodobacterales > Paracoccaceae > Cypionkella > Cypionkella sinensis. The sequence continues at coordinate 2,182,702 of NZ_JBHRTO010000001.1, forward strand.
CCTGCGGGGCAGATGGACCCAGCCTCGGCACGCTTCCCGGCGGGGGCAAAGCTGCCCGCGCTGTCAGATATGCCGTTCATCAGCGAGTTTTTCGCCAAGATGAACGCCGATGGCACGCCAAAGCTGACCAAGGCCGGGGTGCAGATGTATTCCAACGTCCCCGCCAATGTGACGCTGTTCATCGCACTTGCGGCCTGTTTCGTGGTGTGGCTGCTGCTGTGGCGCACGCGGCTGGGATATCAGATCCGTGCCTTCGGCAAATCGGAAGCGGCCTCGAAATATGCCGGCATCAATCCGGTGAAGATCACCATGATCGTGATGCTGATCTCGGGCGGTCTTGCGGGCATGATGGCGATCAACAACGTCATGGGCTCGGCCGAGCGGTTGTTGCAGAACTCGGCCGAAGGCGCGGGTTTCATCGGCATCGCGGTGGCGCTGATGGGGCGCAATCATCCGCTGGGCGTGCTGCTGGCGGCGCTGCTGTTCGGCTTCCTCTATCAGGGCGGCGCGGCTTTGGGGCTGAACACCACGATCCCGATTGAGATGCGGGTGGTGGTGCAGGGTCTGGTGATCCTGTTCACCGGGGCGCTGGATCAGATGGTGCGGATGCTGCTGGTGTGGCTGTTCAGCTTTGGACGAAAGGCGGCGGTCTGATGGATTACGAAACGCTGATGCAGATTTTGGGCTCGACCGTGCGGTTGGGCACGCCCTTGCTGCTGGCCTGCCTGGCCGGGTTGTTTTCCGAACGCGCCGGAATTTTCGATATCGGGCTGGAAGGCAAGATGCTTGCGGCGGCGATGGCGGCGGGGACCGTGGCGGCAATGTCCGGCTCGGCCTGGGTCGGGCTGCTGGCGGGGATTGGCGCGTCGCTGATTTTCGCGATGCTGCACGGGGTAGCCTCGATCACCTTCCGCGGCAATCAGTTGATTTCCGGTGTCGCGCTGAACTTCCTGTCGTCGGGGATCACGGTGCTGGTGGCGCAGGCCTTGTTCGGGCAAGGCGGGCGCACGCCGCCCTTGGATGGGGCGGCGCGGTTCAACCCGATCACCCTGCCCTTTGCCGACAGCCTTAAAGACGTGCCGCTGATCGGGCCGCTGTATTATCAGGTGATCTCGGGCCACTCGATCCTTGTCTATGCCGCAGTGGCCTTTGTGCCGCTGACATGGTGGATCCTATTCCGCACCCGCTTTGGCCTGCGGCTGCGCGCGGTGGGCGAAAACCCGGCGGCGGTGGATACGGCGGGGGTTTCCGTCAAGGGCCTGCGCTTTGCCGCTGTGGCGATCACCGGGGTTTTGTGCGGTGTGGCAGGGGCTTACATGGCAACCGCCCTGCAAGCAGGCTTCGGGCGCGAGATGACAGCGGGGCGCGGCTATATCGCGCTGGCCGCCCTAATCTTCGCCAAATGGCGGCCGTGGCAGGCCCTGGGGGCCACCATGCTGTTCGGCTTTTTCCAAGCACTAGCGCTGCGCCCCGATGTGGTCGAGCGTATCGCGCAAGTCAAAGTCCCGGTCTCGGCGCTGGATGCCCTGCCCTATATCCTGACAGTGCTGGTGCTGGCGGGCTTTGTCGGCAAGGCGATCCCACCCCGCGCGGGCGGCGAGCCCTATGTGAAAGAGCGCTGATCTTCCGGCTTCATCTTGGCCTAAATACTCCACAGGGGGTCCGGGGGATGTGAAATCCCCCGGCTCTTGCCAAAAAGGACCGCCCAATGCCTGATCAAACCGCCGCTCTTGTGGCCCAAATCCAATCCCGCGCCGGTGCCGCCCCGGTCAAACTCGGTCTGATCCTTGGCTCAGGGCTTGGCCATCTGGCGCAGTCGGTGCAGGGTGTGGCGATCCCCTATGCCGATCTGCCGGGGTTTCCGCATGTCGGCGTCTCGGGCCACAATCCCAATCTGGTGATCGGCGATCTCGAAGGCGTGCGCGTCGCGGTGTTTGGCGCGCGCGAGCATTACTATGAAAACGGCAACTCCGCTGCGATGCGCCTGCCGCTGACGGTGCTGAAAGCACTGGGGGCAGAGGCGTTGATTGCCACCAACGCCGCAGGCAGTTTACGCCCCGACATCCGCCCCGGCGATCTGATGCTGCTGAGTGATCACATCAACTTTTCGGGGCTGAATCCGCTGATCGGCGAGAAAACCGATGCGCGGTTTGTGCCGATGACCACGGCGCATGATCCTGTCCTGCGCGCGGGCCTCAAAGCCGCAGCGCAGGCGGTAAACGTCGCCCTGCCCGAAGGCGTTTATGCCTGGTATTCCGGCCCATCGTTTGAAACCCCCGCAGAAATCCGCGCCATCAAGATCCTGGGCGGTGATGCGGTGGGCATGTCCACCGTGCCCGAGGTCATTCTGGCGCGCTTTCTCGGCCTCAAGGTGGCTGCGATTTCCACCATCACCAACATGGCCGCCGGGATGAGCGACGAGCAGATCAGCCACGAGCACACCAAAGCCATGGCGCCGTTGGGTGCGGCGAAACTGGAACAGGTGCTGCGTCATTTTCTGCGCACGCAACTGTGACGGCCACAAGGGTTTGACAAGGCCGAAAAACCTGCGCAAGGCTTGAGGAAATTCCTTCTCTTTCCGGGCCTTGCGCCAATGCAAATCTACCTCCCCATTGCCGAGGTTTCGATCAACGCCTTCCTGCTTTTGGGATTGGGCGGCATCGTCGGCTTTTTGTCGGGGATGTTCGGCGTCGGCGGTGGCTTTCTGATCACGCCGCTGTTGCTCTTCGTCGGCGTGCCGCCCGGTGTGGCAGTGGCGACCGGGGCCAATCAGGTGGTGGCCTCGTCAATCTCGGGCGTGCTGGTGCAGATGAAGCGCAAGGGCGTCGATTTCCGCATGGGGTTGGTGCTGCTGGCGGGCGGTTTTGCGGGGTCTTTCATCGGCGTCAAGGTCTTCGCCTGGATGACGGCGCTGGGGCAGATCGACCTGTTCGTGCAGCTTTCTTATGTGCTGTTTCTGGGCCTGATCGGCGGCATGATGTTTGCCGAAAGCACCCGCGCCCTGCTGCGGGCGCGCAAGGCGGGGGCGGCTGCGCCGATCCGGCGGGCGCATGCGCATACTTGGGTGCATCGCTTGCCGTTGCAGATGAAGTTCCGCGCCTCGGGGCTTTACATCTCGGTTCTGCCCCCAGCCGCAATCGGCGCCGGCGTCGGCTTTCTGTCAGCGATCATGGGGGTGGGCGGCGGCTTTATTCTGGTGCCCGCGATGATCTATCTGCTGGGGATGCCGACACGGGTGGTGGTGGGCACATCGCTGTTCCAGATCATCTTCGTGACCGGTTTCACCACCATCATGCACGCGATCAACAGCCAGACCGTCGATATGATGCTGGCCTTCCTGCTGATTTTGGGCGGTGTGATCGGCGCACAGATCGGCGCGCGGCTGTCGACACGCCTGAAGGCCGAGCAGTTGCGCATCATGCTGGCAATCATGGTGCTGACCGTCAGCTTCAAGATCGCCCTGGACCTTTTGCTGCAACCGGCCGAGTTGTTCTCGGTGACACCGGGGCTGCTGCCATGATCCGCGCCTTGCTGTTTCTGCTGGCGCTTGCCAGCCCTGCGCTTGCGAATGAGGCTTTGGTCAGCGGTCTCAGCCAGAACCGCGTGCAGATCACCGCAAATTTTGACGGCTCCGAGATTCTGATCTATGGCGCGGTCAAGCGTGACAGCCCGCCCCCGAATGGCCCACCGCTTGAGGTGATCGTCACCGTCGAAGGCCCCAGCACCGGGCTGATCATCCGCCGCAAGGAACGCGTGGCCGGGATCTGGCTGAACCGCTCCTCCGTCACCGTCGATGCGGCGCCCAGCTTTTACGCAGTGGCAACCACCGACAAACTCGACAAAATCCTGTCCGGCACCGAGGATCTGCGCCACCACATCACCATCCCGCAAGTGATCCGCGCGGTGGGCATCAGTGATGAGGCCGAGAACGCCCCCGATTTCATCGCAGCGCTGGAGCGTATCCGGCTCGACGAAAGCCGCTACCGCATTGCCGAACGCTCGGTGCAGCTGGCCGATGAAACGCTGTTTCGCACCGATATCGCCCTGCCCGCAAACCTGACCGAGGGCAATTACAAAGTGCGCCTGTTCATCCTGCGCGGTGGCGCGGTGCTGGATACGCAAGAACGGCTGATCGCCGTGCGCAAGGCGGGGTTAGAGCGGTTTCTTTACAACCTCGCCCATCAGCAACCGCTGCTTTATGGCGTCATCTCGCTGGTGATGGCGGCAGCGGCGGGTTGGGCAGCTTCGGCAGCATTCCGCTTCGTCCGCTAAAGCGCAACGCCGCAATTCATGCTGCGGCAGCGCCGCCGCGCGGGGGCTCGATGCCCCCCAAGGCGGCACCCGCTTGCCGTCAGCGCAAGGCCGCAGGCAAAGCCCGCCACAGTGTCAGCGCGCGCAGCACGTTCAGCAGCATCAGCGCCGCCCACAGCCCATGATTGCCCGCCAGCGGGATCAGCACCACCAGCGCCAGCGCATAAAGCGCCACCGCAATCCCCATGGCGCGCAGCATCGCCCCGGTCAGCAGCGCGCCGATGAACACCCCATCCAGAATCCAGCTTGCCACCCCCAGCAGCGGTGCCGCCACCAACCACGGCAGATAGCGCCAGGCTTCGGCCTGCACATCCTGTGCCGTCGTCATCAACCCGATGATCTGGCCGCCAAACAGCGCAAACACCAGCGCCATCGCCGCCGCCCCGGCAAAGCCCCATTGCATCGCGATCACCTTCGCCCGCCGCGCCTGCGCCCATCCTTGGGCCCCAACCGCCTGCCCCACCAACGCCTCGGCTGCAAAGGCGAAACCATCCAGCGCATAGGCGGTCAGCTCCAGAAACTGCATCAGCACATGATTGGCCGCCAGCGTCACATCGCCAAATCGCGCACCCAGAAACACAAAGCTGGTGAACGAGATTTGCAGCAGCACCGAGCGGCCCATGATGTCGCGGCTGGCATGGAACATCGCGCGCAAGGGTGCAGCGTGAAACACGCGGCCCCAGGCTTGCGCCAGCACCGCGCCAAAGCCATCGCGCGCCAGCCACAGCGCCAAGGCCAGCCCCGCCCATTCGGCGATCAGCGTGGCCGTGGCCACCCCTGCCACGCCCCAATGCAGCCCCAGCACAAACCACAGGTTCAGCGCCACATTCAGCCCGTTCTGCACCAATTGCAGCACCAGCACCGCCCGCGTCCGCTCCAGTGCGATCAGCCAGCCGGACAGCGCATAGAGCATGATGGTGGCGGGCGCGCCCCAGATGCGGATGGCCAGATAGCTGCGGGCATAGCCTTCGACCGTGTCCGAGGCCGACGCCACCTGAAACGCCGCCCAGAACAGCGGCGCTTGCAGCAGGATCAGCGCCAATCCCGCAGCCCCCCCGATCAACAGCGCGCGCAAAAGCACCGCCGTCCGCTCGGCCAGATCACCCGCCCCATGCGCTTGCGCGGCAAGGCCCGAGGTCGACATCCGCAAGAACCCGAAAATCCAGTAAAGCGTGGTCAGGATCACCGCCCCCAACCCCACCGCCCCCAAAGGTGCCGCCTGCCCGATCTGCCCGATCACCGCGACATCCACCGCCCCCAGCAACGGCACCGTGGCATTGGCGATCACGATGGGAAACGCGATGCGCAGCAGGCGTTTGTGGCTGATCTCGGCGGCGGCTCGGCTCACGCAGTACCGTCCTGCGTGGGATCAGGCATCAGGCAATGCACCGAGCCCAGAGCAAAGGGGCGCGCGCGATTGTCCTGCCAAGCCTCGACCTGCACCGAAGCAAAGCGGCGGCCCGAACGGTTCACCGTGGCGCGCGCATAGCAATCGCGCGGCAGGCCCGCGCGCAGATAATCGACGGTGAAGTCGATGGTTTTCGGCAGCGGCGGCAATTGCCCAGCCGCCACCCCCGCCGGATCAATCCGCCCAGCCTCCAGATCATCCCACAGACTGCTCCACGCGAGGCCAATCAACGCCGTGACTTCCAGAAACGACGCCGTCACCCCGCCATGCAGCGCAGGCAGCGCCGGATTGCCGATCAGCATGTCGGAATAGGGCAGCCACGCCGTCAACTCATCGCCCCGCCGGTCAAAGCGGATGCCAAGGAACTGGATGTAAGGCACCGCCGCCACCAACCCCGCCAAGGCCGCATCGCGGCGGGATTTGACGACCTGCACAGGTTCAGGCCGCTTCATGGCGTGGCCCCTTTGGCGCGTTCCAGCGTGAAGGCCCCGGTGCCCATGGCGACAGGCCGCGCCGTATCCTCGTCGCAGGCCGTCACCCGCACAAACGCCACCGACCGCGTCACATGATGGCATTCTGCGCGCGCCGTAATGTTTTGCCCCGGTGTGGCCGGTCGCATGTAATCAATCCGCAGATCCAGCGTAGCGGTCGAGGTTGGCGCTGCCGGATGGCTCATCACCGACGCGCCCGATGCAGTATCCATCAGCGCCGAAATCGCCCCGCCATGCAGCACGCCGGTGCCCGGATCGCCCACCAGCCGCGCATCCCACGGCATCGTGATCGTGGCCCGCCCCGGCCCAAGTTCGGTCAACTCCATCCCCAACGCGCGCGAGAACGGCAGGGCTTGAATGAATTGGCGGGCGATGGTCAGAATTTCTGTCATGCCGCCATAATCCTTCGCCCAGCGCCAAGTGCAAGGGCCTGCTCACAATTCTTGCGCGCAACACAGCCAAGGCCTAGTCTGGCAGCGGGAGGCCACCATGTCCGAGACCAGGCTAAGCTTCAAGGAAATGTGCGCGAAGTTCGAGGTCACACCCCGCACCTTGCGCTATTACGAATATATCGAGCTTCTGGCCCCCGAAAAGGACGGCCGCGCGCGGTTTTACGGCCCGCGCGAAGTGGCGCGTATGACGCTGATCCTGCGCGGGCGGCGCTTTGGCTTCTCGCTGGAAGAAATCCGCCAATGGCTGCTGATCTATCGCCAGAAGGGCACGCAGCCGCAGCTAGAGCAATGGCTGAGCCTTGCCGATCGCCAGTTGGCAGACCTAACCCGCCAGCAGGCCGAGTTGGAAACCAGCATCAACGATCTGCGCGCCCTGCGCGAGACCGCAGCGGCGGAAATCCGCAAATTGTCCGAGGGCTGATCGGCGGATTGACATCACGTCACCCCGGTTTCTGACGTGACGTTACATTTACGTTAACGTCAAGCACTCTACTATGATGGCGAAAAGTTCCCATCTACCCGGCATGCTTTGCCGAGGACGTGCCATGACGCAGACTGAGACCCAGACTGAAACCCTTTCGATCCGCGAGATGTGCGATGCCTATCAGGTAACCGCGCGCACCTTGCGGTTTTATGAGGCCAAGGAACTGCTGTCGCCGATCCGCGCTGGCAGCAAACGGCTGTATACCAAGCAGGATCGCGCGCGCTTGCAACTGATCCTGCGCGGCAAACGGTTTGGCTTCAGCCTCGAAGACATCCGGCAACTGCTGGATATGTATGACCGAAACGGCAGCAATCAGGCGCAACTGTCGCGCACCTTCGATCTGGGTCAGGACCGTCTGGCGCAGATGAAAGCACAACGGGATGAGCTGAGCATCGCCATCGCCGAATTGGAAACCGAATTGCACAGCGCGGCCCAAACCTTGGCCGCCTTCCGCGCTGCCGCCGAATAGAGACGACCCGCAGACAGACCACCGCAGACAGCCGAATTGAGGAGTAAGGCCGATGACCAGCTACACAGCCCCGCTGAAAGACATGCAGTTCCTGCTGCAAGATGTGCTGGGGGTCTCGGGCCGCGACATTCCCGGTTACAGCGATCTGGACGCGGGTTTCACCGCCGCCGTGCTAGAGGAAGCGGGCAAACTGGCATCGGACGTGCTGGAGCCTCTGAACGCGGTGGGCGACCGGGAAGGCTGCGTTCTGGAAAACGGCGTGGTGCGCACGCCCACCGGCTTCAAGGCGGCGTTTGATGCGGTCAAGGCGGGCGGCTGGACAGCGCTGGATTGCGACCCGGAATATGGCGGCCAAGGTCTGCCTTACGTGATGGCAACGGCGGTGGGCGAGATGTTCGTCTCGGCCAACATGGCCTTCAACATGTATCAGGGCCTCACCCACGGCGCCTATTCCGCGATCCACACCCATGGCTCGGCCGAGCAGAAGGCGACCTATTTGCCTAAAATGGTCTCCTGCGACTGGACCGGCACGATGAACCTGACCGAGCCGCATTGCGGCACCGATCTGGGCCTGATGCGCACCAAGGCCGAGCCGCAGGCGGATGGCAGCTACAAGATCACCGGCACCAAAATCTTCATCTCGGCAGGCGAGCATGACATGGCCGAGAACATCATCCATCTGGTGCTGGCCAAGGCTCCGGGTGGCGGCGAAGGCACCAAGGGTATCTCGCTGTTCATCGTGCCGAAGTTTCTGATCAATGCCGACGGCTCTTTGGGCGCGCGCAACGGCGTGGCGGTCGGCAAGGTCGAAGAAAAGATGGGCATTCACGGCAACGCCACCTGCGTGATGAACTATGACGGCGCTGTGGGCTACCTGCTGGGCGACCTGCACAAGGGCATGCGCGCCATGTTTACCATGATGAACGAGGCGCGTCTGGGCGTGGGTCTGCAAGGCTACGCCGTGGCCGAGGCTGCCTATCAAAACAGCCTCGCTTACGCGAAAGACCGTCTGCAGGGCCGCGATGTGACGGGCGCGCAGAACCCGAAAGGCCCGGCTGATCCGCTGATCGTGCATCCCGACATCCGCCGCAACCTGATGGATCAGAAAAGCTTTGTCGAAGGCGCGCGGGCGTTCACCTATTGGGCGGCCTCGATGATCGACCAATCGGTGCGCGCGGGCGATGCCGATGCCGAAGGTCTGGTATCGCTGCTGATCCCGGTGCTGAAAGGCTTCCAGACCGACAAGGGGTTTGAGATGGCGGTGCAGGCCCAGCAAATCTGGGGCGGCCACGGCTATATCGAGGACAACGGCGTATCGCAATTCGTCCGCGACGCCCGCATTGCGCAAATCTACGAAGGCGCCAATGGCGTGCAGGCGCTTGATTTGGTAGGCCGCAAACTCGCCACCGATGGTGGCAAGCATGTGATGGCGTTCTTTGCGCTGGTCAAAGCCTTCATCAAGGAAAATGAGGCCGATACGCGGATGCAGCCCTATCTCGATCCGCTGAAAGCCGCGTCCAAGGATGTGCAGGCGGCGGCGATGTTCTTCATGAACAACGCAATGAAAAACCCGAATGCGGCGCTGGCGGGGTCTTATGACTTCATGACCATGATGGGCCACACCTGCCTGGGCCTGATGTGGGCCAAGATCGCCAAGGCCGCCTTTGCCGGGCTGGATACAGGCGGCGATGCCGATTTCCTGAACGCCAAACTGGCCACCGGGCGCTATTACATGCAGCGGCAACTGCCCGCCACGGCGATGCACCTCGCGCGGATTGAATCGGGGGCCGATCCGGTGATGGCGCTGGCCGCAGAGGCGTTCTAAGCTGACGTATAGGTCAACGGAGAAACCCATGCCGAAACGCTTCCGCCTCACCCGCCGCTTTCCGGTCGCCATGACCGAGGATGGCTATCGCCGCCTGAAAACCTTTGCCAAAGAGGCAGGTCTGGATGAGGGTGAGGCACTGTCGTTTCTGTTTGAGAACTACTCAAGCGTGATCAACCACGACAACCTGACGCATCGCTTGCGGCTGTTCAATTCGGAACTGGAGGCGCGCAAGTAACCACCCGTCCGCCGGTTGATCTGTCGAAGCCTCCGGCGGGAGTATTTAGGCCAAGATGAAGCGTAAGGCGTGATCACCCTGCGACCGCACTTACGGCTTGGCTATCCGATTTAAGCAGACGCAGGGCTTCACCTTGGGCGGCCATCGGCTCTCCAGCCTGTGCCGCAAGACGAGACTGCCGAGGAATGGTTAACGAATCGTTCTTCATCTTGGCGAAAATACTCTCCGGGGGTCCGGGGGTGGAAAACCCCCGGCTTTTTCGGGATCAACAAAGGGCGTTAAGCGATGACCGCACAACTCTACTGCTTTGGCGAATCCGGCAATGCCTACAAGGTCGCACTGGCGCTGACCTTCGCCGATATGGAATGGCAGCCGGTGTTTGTTGATTTCTTCAACGGCGGCACCCGCACACCCGAGTTCCGCGCGATCAATGAGATGGGCGAGGTGCCGGTACTGGTCGATGGCGACACCACGCTGACGCAATCCGGCGTGATCCTCGATTACATCAGCAGCAAATCCGGCAAACTCGGCGGGCGCTCCGCGGCAGAGCGGCGCGAGGTGTTGCGCTGGCTGTTCTGGGACAATCACAAGCTGTCCACCCAGATCGGCACCGCGCGGTTTCTCGCAAACTTCCTGCCCGCAGACAAACGCCCCGAAGGCGTGGTGCCCTTCCTGCAGGGTCGCCTGAAAGCCGCCTATACCGTGCTGAATGGCCATCTCGAGGGGCGCAAATGGGTCGCGGGTGAGGCGATGACCATCGCAGACCTCTCGCTCTGCGGCTATCTTTACTACCCCGAACCTTTCGGTTTTGACCGCAAGGATTGGCCCCATATCGACGCCTGGCTGGACCGCATCGCCGCCCAACCCGGCTGGAAACATCCCTATGATCTGATGCCCGGCAATCCCTCTGACCGGGCGTAAGGAGGCAACATGACCGACGCTTTTATCTATGACGCCGTGCGCAGCCCGCGTGGCAAGGGCCGCCCGGATGGCGCTTTGCACGAGCTGACCTCGGTGGCGCTTTCCGCCAAGATCCTGGATGCTATCCGCCTGCGCAACGGGCTGGAAGGCCACGCGGTCGAGGATGTGATCTGGGGCAATGTCACCCAGGTCGGCGAACAGGGCGGCTGTCTGGCACGCTCGGCGGTGCTGGCCTCGGGCTTGGATCAGTCGATCCCCGGCCTTGCGATCAACCGCTTTTGCGCATCGGGGATGGAGGCGGTGAACCTTGCCGCCAATCAGGTGAAGGGCGGCGCGGGTCAGGCCTACATCGCGGGCGGGGTCGAGATGATGGGCCGGGTTGCCATGGGCTCGGATGGTGCCGCGATCGCGGTTGATCCGGGTCTGGCGATGAAAACCTATTTCGTCCCTCAAGGCATTTCCGCCGACATCATCGCCACCGAATACGGCTTTACCCGTGAGATGGCCGATGCTTTGGCGGTGGAATCGCAAGAGCGCGCCGCCGCCGCTTGGGCCGACAACCGCTTTGCCAATTCTGTTGTGCCGATTCTTGATCAGAACGGTCTGACCATCCTCGACCGCGATGAATACATGCGCCCCGGCACCGATATGGCCACCTTGGCCGCCCTGCGCCCTGCGTTCAAGGACATGGGCGAAAGCATGCCCGGTTTCGACAAGATCGCACTGATGAAATACCCGCATCTGGAGCGGATCAACCACATCCACCACGCTGGCAACTCATCCGGTATCGTTGATGGCGCGGCGGCGGTGTTGATCGGCAATGCCGAATTTGGTGCAGCGCATGGGCTGAAACCCCGTGCCCGCATCCGTGCCACTGCCAAGATAGGCACCGATCCCACTATCATGCTGACCGGCCCGGTGCCTGTAACCGAGAAAATCCTGCGCGACGCGGGCATGGCGATTGGCGACATTGATCTGTTTGAGGTCAACGAGGCCTTCGCCAGCGTCGTCTTGCGCTTTCAGCAGGCCTTCGACGTTGACCCGGCGCTGGTCAACGTCAACGGCGGCTCGATTGCCTTGGGGCATCCTTTGGGGGCCACCGGGGCGATCATCATCGGCACCCTGCTGGATGAGTTGGAACGCAGCGGCAAATCGGTTGGCCTTGCCACGCTCTGCATCGCTTCGGGCATGGGGGCTGCGACCATCATCGAGCGGATGTAGTCATGCCGGGGCAGGTCTTTACCGCATTGGGCGAAAGGTTGACGCGGGCATTGCTCGACGGCGACTTCCCCGCCTATGCCAGCGTAATGGCCCTGCCCCTGACCATCACGCCGCGCGGCGATGTCGCCTATGTGCTGCACAATGCCGACGAATTGCGCGCCGACTTTCAGCTTTATCACGATAACCTGAAAGGCCGGGGTGTGACGGATATCTTCCGCCAGATCAATGAGATCGCCGTGATTGATCAGTCGCATCTGCGGGTGCGCTGCACCATTCACATCATGGTGGGCGCGCAGCGCATCGTTGAACCCTTTGTCTCGCATTTCGTGCTGACAGAGACACCAGACGGCTGGCGGATCGCCGAGATTGAAAGCGTGCGCGGGCATATCCGGTTCAGTTTGGGGTTGTCGGAAATCACCGGCGGCGCATTCACGCCCGTATCGGCGGCAGAGGGGGAAAGCGATGACGAAACTTGATCTCAGCAAGGTGCCGCTGAAAACCGGCTCGATCTATCCATCCCCCTATGCCGAGATGATGGCCGGGCGCAGCAGCCTGCGCTTGGGCGATGCGGGCGGCTTGACGCAATTTGGCGTCAATATGGTGATCCTGCAGCCGGGGGCCTTGTCCAGCTTGCGGCATTGGCACATGGCCGAAGATGAATTTGTCATGGTGACGCAAGGTGAATGCGTGCTGGTGCAGGATGCGGGCGAAACCGTGATGCAGGCGGGCGATTGCGTGGCGTTTCCGGCGAACGTGCCGGACGGGCATCATTTCATCAACCGCTCGGGCGCAGAAGCGCGGTTTCTGGTGGTGGGCAGCAAGGCCAAGCGTGAGGTCGCCACGTACTCCGACGTCGATCTGGTGCTGACGGTTGAGGCTGGGCAGGCCACCTACACCTACAAGGACGGCACCAAATGGGAGGGGCCGCGGTGAAGCTGGAGCCAAACCAGATACTCCACGAAGACGACGGCGCGCTGCCGCTGTCCAACGCTGGCGGGCTGACGCAGTTCGGGGCGTATCTGGCAACGCTGGCACCCGGGGCCTATTCCTCCACCCGGCACTGGCACAGCGCCGAAGATGAAATGGTCTATCTGCTGGACGGTGCCGCGACGGTGATCGACGACGACGGCCCGCATCTGCTGCATCCCGGCGATGCGGCCTGCTGGGGGCACGGCGATCCGAATGCGCATCATCTGCACAACCACACCGAACAACCCTGCCGCTATCTGATCATCGGCACACGGGTATCGGGAGACATCTGCACCTATCCCGATACCGGCGACCGGCAGATCAACACCGCAACCGATTGGCGGGTTGAGGCCGCCGATGGCACCGTGCTGCGCGGCGGTGCCTTGCCGCCCGAACTGCTGAACCTGCCCGAAGTCTGGGGCAAACCCTTTGATCCCGCACCACAATTCCCGCGCATCCTGCCGGATGCATCCCGGCCGTGGGTTGACGCCGAAGACGCAGAACATGCGGTCTTGGGCAAAGGCCTGGGCGCTTATCGGTATCAGCTGATCTCAGACTTGGGCGGTCTCAGCCAATTCGGCGCCTTCATCGAAGAACTGCCCCCCGGCGCGTTTTCCGGCCACCGCCATTGGCACGAGGCCGAGGATGAAATGGTCTACATGCTGTTGGGCGAAGCGGTGCTGATCGAAGATAGCGAAACCACCCTGCGCGCAGGCGATACCGCTTGTTGGCCTGCGGGCACGCCGATCGGGCACCGTATCGCCAACCGCAGCAACGCGCCCCTGCGCTATCTCGTTATCGGCACACGCCACCAGCGCGATGTGATCCACTACACCGACCACGATCTTATCACCCACAAAGACGACCCCGCCCGGCGCTACCTGCGCCGTGACGGCACCGCACACCCTGACCGGAGAATGCCATGACTGATTCTACATCGACCGATTTCACCATGACCACAGATGCCGATGGCGTTGCCACCATCACTTGGGATGTGGCGGCAAAGTCGATGAACGTGATGTCCACGGCGGCCTTCGCCGCTCTCAGCGGCTTGGTGGATCAGGCTTTGGCCGATGCCAGCGTCAAGGGCATCATCATCACCAGCGGCAAGAAAGATTTCGCGGGCGGCATGGATCTGAACGTCATCGCCGAAATGCGCGCAGGCGGGGCGCAGGCGATTTTCGACGGCGTGATGACCATGCACAAGGTCTTGCGCAAGATCGAACTGGCGGGGATGGACCCCAAAACCAAAAAGGGCGGCAAGCCAATCGTGGCGGCCCTGCCCGGCACCGCCTTGGGCATCGGGCTGGAACTGCCGCTGTCCTGCCACCGCATCATCGCGGCGGATAACCCACGCGCCAAGATCGGCCTGCCCGAGATCATGGTCGGCATCTTCCCCGGCGCGGGCGGCACCACGCGCCTTGTGCGTAAACTCGGCGCGATGATGGCCGCCCCCTTCCTGCTGGAAGGCAAGCTCTCTGATCCCAAAGCTGCCAAGGCGGCAGGTCTGATTGACGAAGTCGTCGCCCCCGATCAACTGCTCGCCCGCGCGAAAGAATGGGTGCTGGCCGCGAAAGACGCCGATCTGATCAAACCGTGGGACGACAAAGGCTATAAAATGCCCGGCGGCGCGCCCTATCATCCGGCGGGCTTCATGACCTTTGTCGGCGCAAGCGCCATGGTGCTGGGCAAGACCATGGGCGTCTACCCCGCCGCAAAGGCCCTGCTCGCGGCCGTCTACGAAGGCGCGTTGGTTCCCTTCGACACCGCCCTGCGGATCGAGGCACGGCATTTCACCTCGGTTCTGCTGAACCCGTCCTCCTCGGCGATGATCCGCAGCCTGTTCATCAACAAAGAGGCGCTGGAGAAAGGCGCAAACCGCCCCGCCGTTGCCGATCAATCGGTGAAAAAGCTGGGCGTGATCGGCGCAGGCATGATGGGGGCTGGCATCGCCTATGTCGCGGCAAATGCCGGGATCGAGGTGGTACTGATCGACGCCACACAGGAAAGCGCGGATCGCGGCAAATCCCATTCGGCAGACCTGCTCGACAAGGGCATCCAGCGCCGCAAGGTCACGCCCGAGAAAAAGGCCGAAGTGCTGGCACGGATTACCGCGACCACCGATTACACCGCACTCGCAGGCGCTGATCTGGTGGTCGAAGCCGTGTTCGAAGACCCGAAAGTGAAGGCCGAAGTCACCGCCAAGGTCGAAGCCGCCGTAGGGGCCAATTGCATCTATGCGTCCAACACCTCCACCCTGCCGATCTCGATGCTGGCCAAAGCCTCGGCCCGCCCCGATCAGTTCATCGGCATCCATTTCTTCAGCCCCGTCGACAAGATGAACCTGGTCGAGATCATCCGCGGCAAACAGACCGGCGATGTCGCCGTCGCCAAGGCGCTGGATTTCGTCCGCGCCATCCGCAAGACCCCCATCGTGGTAAACGACGCGCGGTTCTTCTACGCCAACCGCTGCATCATCCCATACATCAACGAAGGCATCCGCATGGTCGCCGAAGGGGTGGAACCGGCACTGATCGAGAATGCTGCGAAACTGGTGGGCATGCCGCTCGGCCCGCTGCAACTGGTCGATGAAACCTCGATTGATCTGGGCGTAAAGATCGCCAAGGCGACGAAAGCCGCGATTGGCGATGCCTACCCCGATGGCGCGGTGGATGCGGTGCTGTTCTGGATGGCAGACCAAGGCCGCCTGGGCAAAAAGGCCAACGCCGGGTTCTATGCTTATGATGCCGCAGGCAAACGCGAAGGCCTGTGGGAGGGGCTGTCGGCCAAATACCCGCACCAGACCGACCCGGACCTCACCACCGTGCAGCACCGCCTGCTGATGGCGCAAGTGCTGGAAGCCGTGCGCGCGCTGGAAGAAGGCGTGCTGACCGACATCCGCGAAGGCGATGTGGGGGCAATCCTCGGCTGGGGTTTCGCGCCGTGGTCGGGCGGTCCGTTCTCGTGGCTCGACATCATCGGTGCAGCCCGCGCGGTCGAGATTTGCGAAAAGCTGCAGGCAGAATTTGGCAGCCGCTTTACCGCCCCTGCCCTGCTGCGCGAGATGGCTTTGAGCGGCGAAAGCTTTTACGGCCGCTTTGGCGCGCAGAAGGCAGCATAACCACCCGGTGACAGGCTTTTCGCAATCAACCACAACATGTTGTGGAAAAACTGCCAAAACCTACCCAAAACCACAAGTCATTCCCAGTTGGGAATGACTTTTGAGCAATCCGCCCAAGCGGCACGGTCAATCGGGATCAAAGCGATAGCCAAACCGGATGATATCCTCGGCGCTGATCTGCGCCACCAGCGCGGCATCGGCATCCGAATAAAACCCGCGCCAATCGCGGGCGCGCTCTGAAGTATTGGCGGTTGGCACGGGGGTGATGCGAAAGCCAAGATGCGCCTCAAACCGGGCCAGATCGGCGTCCAGATGTTCCAGCCGCGCATAAAGGCTGGCGCGCTCAAACCCAAGCCGGTCGCGCATATAGGCGGTATAGGGCCAAAGCGCGAAGGCGGTGCGGGTCTGGGCATGGTTCAGAAAGCCGCTGAAGTCATGCGATTTCGCCAGACCGACCGCCGGATGCGCAAAATTCTGGCCGCGCAGCCAGTGATAATAGCTGACGGCGCGGTCCCATGGATTGCGCACCAGCGTCAGCGTGAAGAAATCGGCAATCTCGGTATCCGAAACCAGCCCGGCAATGTCGGACAGCGTCGAATGCTTCCAAAGCCGCCCCGCCGCCTTTACCCCCTTCAGCCGCCCCTTGCGCGCCCGCGCTTTCGGGGTATCGCCGATCAGGATGTCGTCCTTCATCGCACGATCTTCCAGCGCGAGGCTCAGCGCCGTGCCGCCAGTCTTAGGGATATGCACAAAGATATAACGCCGCCCGCGTGAGATGATCATGGCATCCCCCCCAACCAGATGCCGGTCTCAGGGGCATCGAGCCCCTTCCCCCGGCTTTGGCGCTTGGGCTTCATCTTGGCATAAATACTCCCGCCGGAGGCTTCGCCATCGGCCCCGGAAGCCTCCGGCGGGAGTATTTGCGCCAAGATGAAGCCTATCATCAGACGGGGTTGGGCAAGGGTTGCCCATCCTGAAACGCGATCAGATTGGCGACGGCCATCATGCCCATCGCGGTGCGGGTTTCCAGAACAGCGGTGCCAAGGTGCGGCAGCAGGGTGACGTTTTCCATACCGATCAGCGCAGGGCTGACGACGGGTTCGTGTTCATAGACATCCAGCCCCGCGCCCGCGATCTGCCCCGTTTGCAGCGCCGCGACAAGCGCTGCTTCATCCACCACATCGCCACGCGCGATATTGATCATGATCGCATGCCGCGACATTTGCGCCAAGGCGGCGGCGTTGATCAGATGCCGCGTGGCCGGGCCACCCGGCACGGCGATGACCACGAAATCGGCTTGCAGCACCTCTGCCATCGGCACTTGCCGCGCGGGAACACCGGCATCGACGGTCGAGCGGTTGTGATAGATCACCTGCATGCCAAAGCCAAAATGGCAGCGTTGCGCAATCGCACGGCCGATCCGCCCCATGCCGATGATGCCAACCGTCTTGCCAGAGACGGGCGCGCCCAGCATCTGAACCGGGTGCCAGCCCTGCCATGCGCCCGCCCGCAGCATCCGCTCACCCTCGCCCGCGCGCCGCGCCGTCATCAGCATCAGGGTCAGCACCACATCTGCGGTGGCATCGGTGACAGCGCCGGGGGTATTGGTGACGGCAATGCCCAGCGCCTTGGCAGCGGCGGTGTCGATATGGTTGTAGCCAACCCCGAAATTGGCGAGCAATTTCGCCCGTGGTTGCGGCACATCGGCAAAGACCTCGGCCTTGAACAGATCACCAAGGGTCGGCAGCACGACATCGAAATCGCTCAGGGCCTGGCGCAATTCGGCGTGATTCAGCGGCAGGGTGCTGGCGCGGGCGGTCACGTCAAACCGGGCACGAGCGGCCTGCATGACGGGATCGGGCAAGGGGCGGGTGATCAGCAGTTTCATCAAAACAGTTTACCTCCCAGCGGCACCGCCTGATCCGGCGCGATCAACACCACCTCGCCTGCGGCATCGGGCAGGCCAAGCACCAGCACTTCGGACAGCAACTTGCCGATCTGGCGCGGCGGAAAATTGACCACGGCCAGCACTTGCCGCCCGATCAGCGCCTCGGGGGTGTAATGCGCGGTGATCTGTGCGGATGAGCGTTTCTCGCCAATCTCGGGCCCGAAATCGAGCCAGAGCTTGATCGCGGGTTTGCGCGCTTCGGGATAGGGTTCGGCGCGGGTGATGCGGCCAACGCGGATATCCACTTTGGCGAAATCGTCGTAGGTGATCTGGGCAGAGCTGGTCATTTCCCCAACTCCCGCCCGCGATCTGCGGCGGCTTTGACGGCGCGTTTCAGCAGCGGCGGGAAGCCCGAGGTTTCATCCATCAGCACGCCCAGCGCTGCCGCCGTCGTGCCACCCGGCGAGGTCACATTGATGCGCAACTGTGCAGCGGGCTCGCTGGATTGGTAGGCGAGTTCGCCAGCCCCGCAGACCGTGGCCCGCGCCAGTTTCATCGCCACATCGGCAGAAAGCCCCTCGGCCTCGCCCGCCGCCGCCATCGCTTCGATCAGATGGAAGACATAGGCGGGGCCAGAGCCGGACACCCCCGTCACCGCGTCAATCTGGTGCTCGCCATCGAGTTCAACCACTTGCCCCACCGCCAGCATCAACTGATGCGCCAGCGCCAGCCCCGCAGCCCCGGCATGGGCGTTGGCGCAGATGCCGGTGATGCCACGGCCAACCATTGCGGGCGTGTTTGGCATGGTGCGCACGATCGGGGTTTGTGCGCCCAAGGCCGCCTCAAACGTGGCGATCGAGGTGCCCGCCGCGATCGAGACAAACAATGTCTTGCCGTTGCCCAGCGCCTGCAAGGCGGGCAGCGCCGCGCCCATCATCTGCGGCTTGACCGCCAGCACGGCCACCGCAGGCGCTGCCGGCATACCAGCGTTCAGATGCACACCGGTGGCTTGCAGCCAATCGGTCGGGTGCGGTTCGATGACCCAGACGCTTGTCGCGGGCACTCCGGCCGCCAGCCATCCGGTCAGCAGCGCGGTGCCCATCTTGCCGCAGCCCAACAAAACCAACCCGTCGCGGGCAACCCCATCCAGCATCATCGAAAACTCCCCTTTTGCCGCGAGGGTAATGCGCTTTGCCGCGACATTGAATCAAAAATCACGCCGGGGCGTGATTAAGGACGGATGGCGATGGAAATCAGTGGCAGGTTGCAGGCTTCAGGCGCGGCCATACGCTTCGGCAATCGCGACTTTCATCGCCTCAGCCGGAGATTTGTCGGCCCAAGACACCAGTTGGAACGCCGGGTAAAACCGCTCCGAGGCAGTGATCGCGCCGGAAATCAGCCGGTCAATCTGCTCGGCCGCGACCATCTGGCCGCCGGCAAGGCAAAGCCCATAGCGGAACACCATCAGCTTCTGCTCGCCCCAATAGGTAAACGCCCCGGTCCAGACCATATCGTTACAGCGGTTCAACACATCATAAAGCGCCGCGATCTTGTCGTTTGGCGGCTCCATCTCAAATGTGCAGATCAGTCGCAGCGTTTCGTCCTGCGCCGACCACGCGAGGGTCAGCGCATAGGTCCGCCACTGCCCTTCCACCGCCATGGCGATCTGGTCATCTGTGACACGATCAAATTCCCAATCATGATGCGCCGCAAGGTTTTCCACGATGTCGATCGGATGAAGATCGTCACTGAGCAGATAATCTTCAGAATATGACATAGCGCGCCCCACAATAAAGGCCCAGAAGCATTACCAGCCACCAACTGCATGGTGAACCGCAATTTACAGCGCAGGGCTGACAGACCTTTACTAGATGTTGATCTCAGGGGGGAAGCCTGTAAAGCGATTTCTGCCGAAATCTTCTGTGGACAGATTGTGTGTGTGTGGCGTGACAGCAAAAGCTGCAGAGTTTGACAGCAGAGTCTGCAGCAACACGATTTTCAATACTGTTGGTGATCAGAAGTCAAAACCCCGCCAATCAACACGAAGCGCGAGTCAGCGCGCTGGCGCGGCGGCCAGTCAAAATACCGCTAACCTAGCAGGGCGAGAGCGACCTCAAAGGTTCCCGAAATTCTGATTTTTATTGATCGAAGACGTGTGAGCAGAGAGCACTGTTCTCAAATTAGAGGCCAAACAGACGCAGGAAACCATTCGAACCTGCAATCGTCAGCTTGCTTAGTTCCTCGGCTGCTTGCTCCGCGGTTAGTTCTCCCCGCGAATGCATCAATGAAATCTTCTCAGCTGCGACGCGCAGACGCTCAAGACGCTCTGCATCGGACAAACTATGAAATCGGCGAGCTGTTTCGTGGTCTGAAACTCGTGCAAACATGGTTCCCTCCTTTTTAAAGCAACGCCTGAATGTGGGTGATAATCGGCTGGGAGTTAACGACTATAGTCGTAGCACGGTTCCCAAAGAATGAATACGGGGTACTCGCATCGATGGATAAAAAACCAATAATTTTCTCTTCCCCACCGCGATCGCCTCGAAGCGGGAAAATCAAGAATGATCGATATGTCACCGCCGACTGCGTGGGGCTCTTCTTGGCCTTGGTTCCAAACCCCTTAAGGTCGTGAACCACACGGGGTTCAGAACCCGCTTGGCATGCGCGATGGGCCAAAAGATCGGTAGCATCGAATGATCGGTTCTGAGGGCGCTCGTTGCCGGGGTTACGAAATCTCAATCGCATCGTATTCCTGCTGCTCCCCTCATAGGTTGCCAACGACACGGATATCTCACCCTTCTGTCGACACGTCACTTCCCTCGCCAGAACCTCAAGCAAGCCTAGTGCCGCAACAATCGCAGCTTGTTTTTCAGCGGTTTTCCCACCCATTACAGTTCTAGAAGAAAGAATGTCACCGATCCGTATCATGGCATCAATGGTCGTCGGATTAGGTCCACGCTTCTTGCCCTTAGATCTCTGCCCAAAGTAAGAAACAGCCGAATGTGAAAAGAAAAGCCCTGCGGCTAACACACCGGCCTTAACCGCGGACATAGAACTCCCGGAAGCGTAAGCGATGGCCGGCCCAGAACTCGCTAGAGCTGTCCGGCTGGTCCAATGTACTCCTGACCATGCACTCCATCCTGAAAGATTGTTGTGACGGTATGCCCTAACTGATCGCGCGAGCCGCGTGGGAAGATTCGCTCTATCATCTAGCCATCCCTTGACTCGGGACTCGAAATCTAAATCGGGCAACTTCACACCTATTTCTTCAGCAATGGAGGATCTGTTACAGGGTTGTCATTTATGAGGGAAGGCCTTTTGGGGTATGATCGCACCACACGGGGGCCGCTTTCACACCACCAGCTTCGACTTCCACGCGCGCTGCAGTCGCGTGGGTCAATTTGTTACCAGCCGCCCCGGTTCAGTCCACACAAGCTTGTTTTCAACGGGGCATTTAAACCCCGTTTAAAGGGTGCTTTCACACCATCAAATCAGCCTTCAGCATGCGCCATGCGCGCGCCGCAGCCAGTGGCACCACCCCATTACCGGCTGCAGCGGATCGGTCCAACCAGGTGGCCACCCCATCATCCAGTCGCT
Organism: Cypionkella sinensis; assembly: GCF_042646385.1. Lineage (NCBI taxonomy): Bacteria > Pseudomonadati > Pseudomonadota > Alphaproteobacteria > Rhodobacterales > Paracoccaceae > Cypionkella > Cypionkella sinensis. The sequence goes on from NZ_JBHRTO010000001.1 coordinate 2,204,097, forward strand.
GAAGGCAGGGTTGCAACTGAGGTGCCCTTCCGAGTGCTTTTCCCCATTCAGCAAAATCACCCGGCATCGGTGGCAAGAGAGCGGGCGCTGCGGTGTCCAGCCCGTCGCCTTCAGCAGCTCCCACATCAGGGTCCAAGCCCCGGCCGCGTTCTTCAGACCAATCTGGCTGCCGGTCTGGTTCTGGTCCGTCTTGAACTGCAGACCCCGCTCCGGGCTCAGCACGATGCAGGCGCGGTTGCCCACACCGAGCGGAGGTCGTTAAGCTCGTAGGTGAGTGGGCGCGTTACGGCATCCCTCTCCACCGCGTCGGCATGTTTGCCCCGGCCCTGCATATTGTGATGGATGGCAATCAGACTGCCGATGCCCGGAGTGAAGCCTTGCACATCGGTGGTGAAGTTCACGAGGCGGCGGCGTGATATGCCCTTTGCGCAGAAACTGCGCACGCGCCGTGGCGCAAAAGAGTTCCATCTTTACTGGCCGCGACGGTGTGCACCCCCCCAGCGCCGGTGTCGTCCGGCGCGGTGCTCTATTTGGCCTTGTGGAAATAGGCGATCTTCAACGCGTCTGCTGTCTGCTCTGAGGCCAACAGATTGCCAATGGTCGTTCGTAAGACCCGTGGGCTTTCGCACTCCGATGCCTAGATACCCGCGTACCAATCATAGCCGATTTGATCTTCCCAAAACCCGCCTTTACCCAGACCAACCCCGGCCAGGGTAGCGGTGGCTTCGATGCGCATGATGTACTTGGCTTGCTTATAGCCTAACTGCCGTTCAACCCGCAGGCGCAGTGGCGCGCCGTGGCCGACACTTAGCGGCGTGTCATTCATCGTGTGGGCAAGGATGGTCTGGGGATGGAAAGCATCCACCAAATCAATGCTTTCGTAGTAGGCGTTGCCACTGAAATCATCAGCGCAGTGCAGCACCAGATACCGCGCGGTGGGCAAGAGTGAAACTTGCGACAACAACGCGCTGAGCGGCACGCCTGTCCATTTGCCAATCGCGCTCCAACCCTCAACGCAATCGTGGCGAGTGATCTGGGTGCGGGCTGGCATGGTTTTCAGCGTGGCCAGCGAAAAGGCCTTCGGAGTTGCGACAAGGCCGTCGACTTGCAACTGCCAGTTGGCGAAATTGGTTTCGATATGGCGCTGATACTCGGCAGAGGCAGGCATAGTATTGCCGTTCGTGCGGAAATCGGGGGAGAGATCGGCCTCGGTAAACTCTGGAGCCAAGGCGTTTCGCCCGATCAGGCGATGGGTTTGATACGCCAGTTTCTCGCCGCTGCCCAAGATCAGGTCGCGGAATGTTGGGCTGACCACAAGGCCGGCGGTGGTGCCGATAATCGTGGAAAAGCCAAGGCCAGTCAAAAAAGATCTGCGGGTCAGAAGCGGCATCAGACTTTCTCCTTCGGCAGACGGTAGCGACCGGTGATCATCGAGCGCACTTCGTTGAGGGGACCCGCAAGCACGACCATGGCGAGGTGGATCACGATAAAGCCAACAAGGCCGAAGGCGAAAATGAAGTGCAGGGACCGCGCCGATTGACGGCCGCCAAACAGATCAAGCAACCATGGCATCGCGGCATTCAGGCCAGGCGACATGGTAAAGCCAGTCAGGATCATGCCGGGGATCAGCGCGATCAGCACCGAAAGATATGCAAACTTCTGCAAGACGTTGTAGCGCAGGGCGGCAACCCCGGTTGGGAATTGCAATTTGGCGTGGTGTTTGATGTCAGCCCAAATATGCGAGGGGCGGACTTCGTCTGAGGTGGGCAGCAAGTCGCGTTGCAGATGGCGGTTGGCCAAGCTGCGGATCAGATAGGCGGCAAGGCCGACGGCAAAAACCCAGGCAAAAGTCAGATGCCAGCGACGTGCCAATGCGAGATTATAAGTCTGCGGCAGCGTCGCCCATGATGGGAAAGCCCGGTTACGGACTTGGCCACCGCTGTCAGCCCAGCGGCCCAAGACTCCGGTCGTGTCGACAGTAAGGTTGCCAACACGAACAAAGCCGGTGTTGGCTTGCGTGGCTCCGATCTGCAACCAGGCGTAATCGGGGTTGGCACCATAGGCGCCCCAGTAAAGCCTTGGATGCGCGTTGAAGATCATAAGGCCGCTCATCAGCATGATCACAAAAGTCACAACATTCGTCCAATGCCAAAGCCGCGTGGACAGACGATGTCGGTCCACAAGGTCGCCACCTTTCGGCGTAGAGGGGGGCGCCATGGTCACTGGGTCGGTGATGTGCATTTTGCTATCCTGATCGGGTCAGAGGGTAGTTCGGGCACCGCTATACCCGCGGTGCCCAAGCCAGATCACATCTTGGGGTGCATCGCATCCATCAGCATCATGTCAGGATGCTCTTTGCAGGTTTCGACCACAGCAGCCATTTCATCTTCGGGGCTTTTCGCCATGGCGTCACCAGACGCCATCGCATCGCCCGAAGCCATTGCGTCACCGGATGCCATTGCATCGCCAGAGGCCATCGCGTCACCGGACGCCATAGCGTCGCCAGCCATTTTGGCTTCGTTCATGGCGGCCATCATGCCCGCAGAGTCCATGGCCGAGAAGGCGCTGCAGGCCATGTCTTTGGCCATCGAGTCGGCAAAAGCCGGGGCAGTCATGGCGGTCGACATCGCGAGGATGATCAGAAAACGGTTCATGGCAATTCTCCATTTGGGCGCAGGTCATGCAGCGATTGACGTTTGACCTGACGGGTTAGAACCGATCCACAGCGGGACCGATTAGGTTGAAGGTGCCCCAAGCCACCCAAAATAGAAAATGCCACCTACCTATGCTTTCAATACTCGAAAGCTATCACCCGGGCGCTATCATGCTTTACGCGTATGAAACCCATGCGAGCGGCCCTCTTTATGCGGCGCGAAAATTGCACAATGATGGCTGCATGAAAAACCCACCTCCCCTTGCGCCGCGTCTTGCCGCTTGTCGCGCCCTTCCGGGCAGCTGGATGGCAAGCTATGATGCGCTGATCGCACGGCTGCGCAGTTCGGAAGCGATGGCCAATGCACCGCAGGTTGGCGCACTTGCGCCGGATTTTGCCTTGCCGGATGCCATGGGGCGTTTGCGCAGGTTGCAAGACCTGTTGGCCGATGGTCCGGCGGTTCTGAGCTTTAATCGCGGAAGTTGGTGCCCGTTTTGCGCGGAAGAAATTGGGGCTTGGGCTGAAAACCGCGACGCGTTGCGCGCGGCAGGTGGGCGGTTGATCATTGTGACACCCGAAACCGGCGGGCGGTTGGCAGGTTTGGCGCAGATTGCAGGCGAAGACGCCGTGGTGCTGTGTGATCCCGATCTGGGCGTGGCATTGCGCTATGGTCTGGCGTTTCCGGTAGGCCCGTTGGTGTTGCAGCAGTTTCGCGAAGATGGGTTTGATTTGGCCGAGGCCTATGGAACCTCAAACGGTTTGCTGCCGGCACCTGCCACATTCCTGCTGGACCCATCGCGGCAGGTACATTTTTCCTTTGTCGATCCCGATTTTCATCACAGGGCTGAACCCGCTGCCGTGCTTTGTGCGCTTTCCAGTTTGATCAGGCCCACCTGACCGGCAGGGTCTGTGCCAACGGGCTGCCAGTCGCGCGCGCGGGCCGCACGCAGAAAGGCTTCGGCGGCATAGCCCCGACGTCGACCCGCAACGGCTCCCAGTACGACTTTCTGGTAAAGTTCGCAGTCTGACAGGCTCACCACGCGCAGGCCGGGCGCGGCAAGCCCCGCGGGCACGATCACATGACCAAGACCGAGGGCTGCCAGGCGCAGCGCCTGACTGCGGCTTTCGACCTTGTGACGAAAGGTCGGCGTAGATCCCATCGCGCATGCAGCGTTACGCCAGATCGCCGTTCCGGCATCTCCGCAATCGATCCATGGCTCTGCCGCGACCTCGGCCATTGCAATTGGCTGGCCATTGCCGCCGCGGTGGTGGGCCGCGACTGCTACGGCATAGCGCTGCTGGAAAAGCGGCCATGTCTCAAGCCGGTCGGGCGCTTGTTCCGGCATCGCGATGATCACCAGATCAATTCCGCCCTTTAGTGCAGCATCCAGCACCTGTGCCGAGGTTCCGCCGCGCACATCGAGCGTCAGCGCTGGCAAGGTGGTGGCCAAATTGGCCAGAATGTCATCCATCACCGGAAGATGCAGACCATCGGCGACCCCGATCACCAGCGGTGTCACCTCGGCTTTACCGATGCTGTTGGCCAAAAGGGTCGCAGCCTCGGCCGCCTCGTAAGTTTGTTCCAGATGCGGCAGCACCATGCGGCCCAGTTCTGTCAGATGCGTCAGCGCACGTTCGCGGTTGAACAAAATGCCGCCAAACTCGTCCTCAAGCTTCTGGATCGCACGGGTCAGCGAGGGCTGGGTCACATTGCACTGATCCGCCGCACGGGTGAAGTTCAGCGTCCGCGTCACGGCCAGAAAGTATTTGATCTGGTGCATTTCCATGGGCGTTACGGGCTACCTGATTGGATGAATGGGCATTGTTTTTGTTGTGTCGCTCGCGGCATCCTTAGATCTGACGCCGCGAGCATACATGCTTTGTGGACCGAAAGCGCAAATTCTCAGTTCATCAGCAGAACTGGTTTGGCGCGATAACTTTGCGGGAACAGCGATTTCAGATCGGCAACCTTGGGCAGGTCGTTGATGACGATGTAGAAATAAGTTGGATTCAGTGTCAGAAAATCCTGATGGTAGTCTTCAGCCTTATAGAACTTTGCTTGGGGCTCGATCTTGGTCACGATAGCGGCGCCAAACACTTTCGCCGCATCGAGGTCGGCAATGTAGGCCTTGGCGATCTTGGCCTGTGCGGTATTGGTCGGAAAGATCGCCGTGCGATACTGCGTGCCGTGATCCGGGCCTTGGTAGTTCAAAGTGGTGGGATCAGCGACGACCGAGAAGAAAATCTGCAACAAATGGCCATAGGTCACTTTCGACGGATCGTAGACGACCTTCACCGCTTCGGCATGGCCAGTGGTGCCAGTTGTGACCACATCGTAACTGGGGTTTGCTGTATCGCCGCCTGTGTAACCCGAGGTGGCGCTGATGACCCCGTCGACATGCTGAAACACTCCCTGCACGCCCCAAAAGCAGCCGCCTGCGAAAATTGCGGTTTGCGTGCCTGCTGTTGCAGCCTCGTCAATGCTGGGGGCCGGGATAGCGACACCCTCACCGGCAAAGCTGACGCTAACAGGCAGCATCGCCGTGCCTGTCAGCAGAGCCATAAGCGCAATGATGGCGCGCCGCGGTGGGTGATTGGTGGAACTGTGGCGTTGGGTCAGGGATTTGCGCATGGCGTTTCCTTTCGGTGAGTGTTTGGAAATGAGAGACGAAGCCGGCAGCGCTTAGGGCGCGGCTGCATCACGTTCGGCAAGCAGTTGCCGGATCACTTGTTCAGACTGATCGTATTTACCTTCGCCGAAATGGTGGAAGCGGACTTGGCCATTGGCGTCGATGAAGTATTGCGCGGGCCAGTAGCGGTTGTTGAACTGGCGCCAGATGGTGAAATCATTGTCGAGTGCGACCGGAAAAGTAACGCCCAGATCCTTTACTGCGGCTTTGACATTGTCGCGGTCTTTCTCGTAGGCGAATTCAGGTGAATGCACGCCGATCACGACAAAGCCCTGATCCGCATATTTCTCAGCCCAGGCTTTGACATAGGGCAGCGTATGCAGGCAGTTGATGCAGCCGAAGGTCCAGAAATTGACCAGCACAACTTTGTCCTTCAGATCGCGCATCTGCAGCGGTTCCGAGTTTAACCATTGCACCGCACCCTTCAGGTCTGGTTGGGTCGGTTCGACCGGCAGAGTAAGTCTGACGCGTTCAGCCTTGATCTGGGTGACAATGGCGGGCTGCAATGCGGGGATGGCCGAGGCAGGCGCGTTTTGCAGCATCTCGCCCTGCATTGCTGGTTCGGATTGTGGCGCGGTCATGCTGTCAAGCAACCGCTGCTCTAGGATCGCCGTGCTGGCGTAAGACGCTTTCGCCAGAATGCGGGTATCGACACCAAGCCCTATCGCGGCCGTCGCAATAATGACCGCAACGCCAAACCCACGACGCAGCCAGTTTCCAGCGTGCAGCGAGCGTTTCATCGCCTGAAACACCCGCCCGCCGACCAGCAAGGCTAAGGCAAGCGACGTGGCTGCGCCTAGGGCATAGGCCAACAGCAACAGACTTGTGGTCAGGTTGGCCCCATTGATTGCGGCCCCTGTCAGGATCAACCCAAGCAGCGGTCCGGCACAGGGCGCCCACAACAATCCTGTGGCGACGCCTAGGAGCAGGGATGGCGCGACGACTGACCCACCGCCGCGGCGCGTGCGATCTGCCGTTTCCGACAACCGCGCGCCGAGCGCCACGACGGGTCGTGATAGCTTTTCGGCGAGCGAAGGAAGCAACAGCGCCACACCAAATCCTGCCATCACGACCAAGGCTATGTTGCGGCCATATTGATTTGCAGCCACGGCCCATTCACCGCCGACCGCTGCAAGCGAGGCAACGGCGGCGAAGGTGGCAGCCATGCCCACCAGCATTGGCAAGGTGCTCTTGACAAAGGGATGCCCTGCCCGCGCAAACACGAACGGCAGCATCGGCAGGATGCAGGGGCTCGCGATCGTCAGCATTCCACCAATAAACGCCAGTACAAACAACAGCATGATTTGATCCTTCGCTGAATGGGGGATAAGTCAGGCGGCGTGGAAGGTCATCGCGACACCGTCCATGCAATAGCGTAGGCCGGTCGGTTGCGGGCCGTCGTTAAAGACATGGCCCAGATGGCCGCCACAGCGGCTGCAATGCACGGCAGTGCGAACCTCGGACAGGGTGGTGTCGGTTGTGGTGCCGACTGCGCCCTTCAGCGGCTGCCAGAAGCTTGGCCAGCCGGTGCCGCTGTCGAATTTCGTCTCAGACGAATACAGCGGCAGATCGCAGCCTGCGCAGGCAAAAATGCCTTTGCGGTGCTCGTTCAACAAAGGGCTGCTGAAGGCGCGTTCGGTGCCCTGCTGGCGCAGCACCTGATACTGCGCAGGCGTCAGCATTGCCCGCCATTCGGCATCGGTGTGGCTGACGGCCAAGCTTTCGCCCGCCAAGGCGAAACTGCGGCTGAGCCCCACTCCAAATGCAGCAGTGCCCAAAACAAGGCTCGTCAGAACGGAACGACGCGATGGTTGCATGGTCAGTCTCCTCGAATGTCAGGCCGATGCACCACAGGGTGCGCGTGCCGGGGTATGGTTCCGCATGGAGAGGCGCGGGTTCTATTTCCGCGCCTGCCGATTGCGGGATCAGTCAGTTGCTTTCGGATGGTCCATTCGCCGAAAATCTGGCGCTGTTACGCGGCTCACGCTTTGGTGTTCAAAGATTTCGCGGCGATGGCGTAATGCAGAATAATCGCCTATCGCTTGTAACAATCCGCCTGCGCCGCCCGAAAGGACTGAAGGAATGCAGCTGACCGAAGATCCTTTGGCCACGTTGCTGAAGGCGGCAAATGCTGACGACAAGCAGGCCTACGCCCGGTTTCTGCACGCCGTTACACCGATTGTCCGGGGAATTGTGCGCGCACGCGGCCGCAATCTTCCCCCCGATCAACACGAGGATATTGTGCAGGACGTTTTGCTTGGCATCCATCTGAAGCGGCACACATGGGACGAAGCACACCCCCTGCGGCCATGGCTTTATGCGATCACCCGCTACAAGATCATCGACGCATACCGCAAACGCGGCGTAGCGATGCATCTGCCCATTGAAGATTATAGCGACGTCGTGCCCGCAGAGATGCAGACCGATGCGCTGGGCGCGCGCGATGACCGGGCAGAGGTTGATCGTCTGTTGGGCCAGTTAGAGCCGCGCGCCGCAGAAGTGGTGCGAGCCGTCGTGCTGCGGGAAGAACCACAGGCTGAAGTTAGCGCTCGATTGCAGATAAGCGCTGCCAATCTGCGCGTTACTTTGCACCGCGCGATGAAGCGGATGGCTGCACTTGGCCGCAAGGACCAATCATGATGCGCACCGACGATTTGATCGCCCGTTTGGCGGGTGAAGCTGCATCCCAGCCCTTTAGCCGTGGGCTGCTTGGCGCGATGATGGCTGTGTCGATCATTGTGCCCATTGCTGCGTTCTTGTCGGTACTAGGCACGCGGCCCGGATTGCTGCAAGCCTGGTCGAATCCGGTTGTGCCATTCAAGACGCTACTGCCATTGATCACTTGCGCCTTGTCGATGACGCTTGTGTTGCGGCTGACTAGGCCGGAAGCTCGGGCGGGGGTTGTTGTTTGGGCCTACGCCCTGCCCTTGGTTTCGGCAGTTGTCCTGTGGGGCGGGGCTTTTGCCATGCGCCCGCCCCCTGCCCGCTTTGCCGAAGTTGGGGTGTTTTCGCTGGCCGAGTGTCTGGGCTCTATCCTGGTTTTGGCTATTGTTCCGGTGGCCGCGATGCTGCGCATGGCGCGGCGCGGGGCGACCACCTCGCCCGCGTTAACCGCTGCACTGATCGGGCTGACCGCGGCGACTGGTGTGACCACCGGGTATTCTCTGTTCTGCACCCGCGACAACCCGCTGTTCTTCGTAACCTGGTATGGCGTTGCGATTGTGATTGTCACTGCAGTTAGCGCGCTGGTGGGACGTCGTCTGCTACATTGGTAGGTGGCTCTTGCTGCGCACGAAGGGTCGCAAGCTCGGCTTCCAGCGCCAGAATTTTTGCGTCTCGGGCGGCAAGAACTTCTGCGACATCAGATGCTTCGAAACGCTGCGGAATGTGTTGAGGGCAATTCACATCCCATGCCGCGACCTTGAACAAGATCACCTGTTCTGGGCGCGCTTTGTAGCCTTCAGGCATCAAGGCGGCGACCAAATCGGCGTCGCCCTCTACCACTTGTGCGGTTCCCCAGATCTTGATGCGGCGGCGCTGCGCATAGTCGATCAGAAACAATTGCGCTTTGGGATTTTCGGACAAATTGCCCATTGTGATGTATTGCCGATTGCCGGTGAAATCCACAAAGGCCAACGTCTGAGCGTCAAGCACCCGCAGAAATCCAGCCGGGCCACCGCGGTGCTGGATGTAGGGCTGACCGTCGGCACTGGCAGTGGCCAGAAACAAGCTTGTCTGTGCTGAGATAAAATCGAGCAGCGCTTCCGTGATTTCATGCTCCCACGCACCTGCATCTTCCTGCTGCGCATAAGCCCTGCGCGAGCCTTTGCGGGTTTCCCTGTCGCCAAGGCACTTGTTGCCTGATCCACTCTTCTGCGCCGCCCAATTCCGAGCGGCGCACACACCCGGAGAATGCCGATGTCACGCCCACCCCTGCCACCGTTTACCTTGGAAACCGCCGCGCAAAAGGCCCGCATGGCCGAAGATGCATGGAACTCGCGCGACCCGGCCCGCGTCGCTTTGGCCTATACCGAGGACAGCCGCTGGCGCAATCGCGCTCAATTCCTCACAGGGCGCAGCGAGATCGTGGCATTCCTTACCCGCAAGTGGGAACGCGAGTTAGACTACCGCCTGATCAAAGAGGTCTGGGGCACCTTGGGCAACCGGGTTGCGGTGCGGTTCGCCTATGAATGGCGCGACATGACGGGCGCGTGGTTTCGCGGCTACGGAAACGAAAACTGGCAGTTCGACGCCGACGGGCTGATGCAACAGCGTCACGCCAGCATCAATGATCTGGCAATCGCCGAAACTGAGAGAAAATTTCATTGGCCGTTGGGGCGCAGGCCCGACGATCACCCCGGCCTTAGTGACCTTGGACTATGAAGGGATAGCAGATGATTTGCTCCAGCGACGTGGCGTTCTCTCCCGCAGTTAAGGTCGCACAAATCAATCACGGTCTGCGCGACCTCGTTGATATAGTTCGTCCAGGTGTTCAGCGCGATATGCAGCACTATCTCAACCACTTGGCCGTCATCATAGCCCGCCATCTTCACCGCGCGCAGGTCCTCGTCGCTGACATGGCCGCGCGCCTTGGTCACAAGGGCTGCAAACCGCACGGCAGCATCGGCCTTGGGATCGTTGGAATGGCCTCTCCGGTTGGCAAGGATTTCGGCTTCGTCCAGCTTGGCAAGGTTCTTGCCAAGATAGCTGTGCGCCGACAGGCAGTAATTGCATCCGTTGATCTCGGCCACGGCAAGGGCGATGCGTTCGCGGGTGGCGGCGGGCAGACTGCCCTTGCCCAAAGCGCCCGACAGGCCAAGGTAGCCTTCAAGCGCAGCCGGACTGTTGGCAACGGTGCGGAACAGGTTTGGCACAACGCCAAGCTGCTTTTTCACGGCGTCCAGCAAAGGCTGCGCGGCCAGCGGGGCGTCGGTGATGGTGGCGGGGGTGGCGATACGGGTCATTATGGTCTCCTCGGTTGATCGAGCCGATATGGCCCGCTGCAAGGGAACTACGCCCTTTCAATATCGGGGAATATTCGGCATATTCGGCGAATATATTTCCATTTATCGGAAGGATGTGCCGTGGATCGGCTGGACGCGATGCAGGTGCTGACGCAGGTGGTCTAGCTGGGCAATCTTTCGGCGGCGGGGCGCAAATTGGGCGTGCCGCTGACCACGATAAGCCGCAAGATATCCGACCTGGAAAACCATCTTGGTGCGCGGCTCCTGCAACGCTCGAACCGTAGCGTGACGCTGACCGAAGCCGGGCAATCCTATGTTGTTGCCTGCCAACGTATCCTGCGCGATGTGGCCGAGGCCGAGCTTGCTGCCGCTGGCCAGTTCACATCAGCGCGCGGCGAGCTGACGCTGACTGCCCCTGTGGTATTTGGCCGATTGCACGTGCTGCCCGTTGTGACAGCATTTCTGCAAACCTACCCAGAGATCGACATCAAGCTGACGCTGGCAGACCGATTGCTGCATCTACAGGATGATCACGTTGATGTTGCCATCCGGATCGGGACATTGCCAGACAGCCGTTTGCGTGCCATCCGGCTGGGCGAGGTGCAGCGCTTGGTTTGCGCCAGCCCGGCCTATCTGGCCACAAATGCCGCGCTTGTCGCCCCCGACGATCTGTCACAGCACCGCTGTATCAGCTTTAGCGGGCTGGGCCAGCCCGACCGATGGGCGTTTCAAATCCATGGCATTGAAAAATCTGTGCAGGTCCAATCGCGCTTGTCGGTCAACACAGCCGAGGCAGCCATTGATGCCGCTGTTGCAGGTCTGGGGCTGACGCAAGTGCTCTCCTATCAGATCGCCGCTCCACGCAATGCAGGGCAGTTGCATACCGTCTTGGACACGCACGCTCCGCCCGCCATCCCCGTCAGCATGGTCTATGACGCGCAAGGCGCTTTACCCTTGAAGTTGCGCGCCTTTCTTGATTTTGGCGCACCGCGGATCAGAGAAAGCTTGCGGAGCAGGCGATGGGAAGCATGAACAACGGACGGCGCGATAGCGCTCAATGGCTATCCAACAGATGCTGCCACCATTGCAGTTTCGCGCCGTGAACTTCGCAGCGGCTCGCAGGGCTTGAACACCCGACGGGGTGCAGCCACACGCAGCACGATTTTGCCACGGTGCTAACTTCGCGCGCACGACTTGATCTTGCACGGTTTGCCATATCTGTGGTGATCTCTGGCATGCTGCGACAGGTAGCAATTTTCGGATAGGATGATCCATGACAAGAATAGCCGTCGTGACCGGTGCTGCGGGAGGACTGGGCCGCGCTATCAGCGCCAAGCTGTTGGCAGATGGGCTGCATGTGATCGGGCTGGATATTGATGAGGCGGGCCTGGCCAGCATGGCGCAGGCCGGTTTTACTGGGCATGTGACGGACCTCAGCGATGCCTCGGCAATCACTGACATATTCACTGTAATCGCGCGTGATCGCGGCGGCATTGATGCTTTGGTGAACAACGCCGGCACATGCTTTATGTCAGACTTTCCTGACATCCCGGCACAAGAGCTGGATCGGCAAATGGCAATCAACTTCTCGGGCGCGTTTCATTGCAGCCAAGCCGCAATCAAGCTGATGTCAGGCCGTGCGGGCGTGCGAAAGATCGTCAATATATCGTCGAATGGCGCTTACAACTTCGATGTGTTCGATCCGCCGCATTACCGCGCGTCAAAGGCCGCGCTTGACACGCTGACCAAGGATTTGGCACGCCGCTACGCGCGCGACAAGATTGCCGTCAACTCCCTTGCCCCAGCGATGACTGAAACGCCGCTGTTCAAGGTGTTGACCGATGATGTCCTCGCCCGCGCCATCGCCGCCATGCCGCATGGCCATGCGATGCAGCCCAGCGAGGTGGCCGCTTGGGTCGGCTTCCTGATTTCGGCCGCTGGGGATATTTGCAGCGGCAATGTGATCATCCTCAATCAAGGGCGCGATGTAAGATGATCGGGGTCAGGTAAACCATTCGGGAGCCTTGCGCAGCACCGGCCATTGCTGCGGGCTGTGGCCAAATATCACTTCGGCCCCCTTGGCGCGGGCAAGTTCCATCAGCCGCGCACCGTGGTGGATCGCCAGAGGCACATCCCACGACCCCGCGAACCCCTCGTCGATCTCACTGGCGCGGCTGATCGCATCCGAGGTCAGCAGCATCCAACCGGTCTGCGGCAAGGCAATCATGAACGCGAGTTGGCCCGGCGCGTGGCCGGGGCAGAGCAACACGTCAAACCCCTCGCCCAAGCTGAAATCCTGTGTCACCAGATGATAGTCGCGGTCCGGCCACTCCATCGCCTGTTTACCTGACCAATACATCGGGCGCGGCAAATCGCGCTCGGCCTTGGCGATCAAGATCGGTACACCGGGGAAGCCGTCCATATGGCCGACATGATCAATATGGGTGTGGCTTTGGATCATCAGCGTTACATCCGCCTTGCGTAGGCCCAGTTCGGCAAGCTGCGCCTCGGGGGTGTTTTCTGGCGTGATCTGAAGCACCCGACCAAAGCTGCCTAAGGCATCTTCCGCGGTCGCAGCTTCGGCATCCACAGTGTATTTTACCGGAAATCCCGTGTCGATCAGCACCACTTCGCCCGCATCGGTCTGCACTGCAAAGCCGCAAATGCCGATCGTGCGCGGGCCGGAATGCACCTCGAACAGCCCGTAATCCAAGACTGCCAGCCGAATGGGTTTCCCCTTTAGCCTTATCTGTTCCATCATAGGATACCCCCCGGCAGATGAAGCGGAGAGCCTGCTTGAAAGTCAAGATACACACCCTGTTCCAATACTTGCTGGAAACCACCGAAGCCGCACCCGAGGCCATCGTCGGCTTTTCGCTGTCGGGTTCGCCAAAGTTGGGCGATTATCTGGATGATCTTGACCCAAACCAGTCGCTTGACTGGAACGGCCGCGATTTTCGCGGTTTGCCGGACCTGCGGGAACACGTTCTGGCTCAGGCTCGGCTGACCGACATCTGCACGCCCGCCGATGTGCTGATCACCGCCGGTGCCGCCGAAGCGAACTATCTTGCGATCATACAGCTTCTGCAACCCGGCGAGCGGATCGTGATCGAAACCCCCGGCTGGCCGCAGGCCGAAGTTTTGGCGAAAGCCAAAGGCGCCGAGATCGTCAAAGTGGCGCGATCCGAAGCCGAAGGCTGGCGCTTGCCGCTGGATCAGCTAGCGGCAGCGGTCACACCCGGCACCCGGATGATCTTTCTGACCAACCCGAACAACCCGACCGGCGATCTAATGAGCGCCGCCGATCTTGCCGAGGTTGTCGCCATCGCTGATCGAGTCGGGGCATGGTTGCTGGTGGATGAGGTTTACGCCGGGCTGGAATGGCGCGGCCCTCGTGCGCCGTCGGTCGCAGGGCTGTATGCGCGCGGCATCACAACAGGATCAGTCAGCAAGGCGCTGGGCTTGCAAGGTTTGCGCACCGGTTGGCTGATCTGCCGCGATGCCACTCTCATGCGTGACGCACTTGTCCTACGCGAAAACTCCAGCGAAATCATGAACATCATGGGCGAGGTGATTGCCGAGATCGCCATGCGGCCCGCGCGCTACCAAGCTGCGCTTCAGCGTGCGCGGACGGAAGGAGCCGCCAATCTGGCGCAGATGACCGCCTGGGTCACGGCCGAGCCAAATCTGTCGTGGGTGGAGCCCAAAGCCGGCCTGATCGGGCTCGCGCGCCTGCCCGATGGCGTTGACAGCGACGCTTTCGCACGGTTTCTGCTGGCCGCTCCCTATCGAACATTCCTGTTGCCGGGCAGTGCCTATGACCTGCCACAGCACATCCGGCTGGGGGTTGGCGGTGGTGCCGCAGTGCGGCTGCAAGACGGGCTGGACCGCCTGTCACAAGCGCTGCACGACTGGCCGGTTGATTACTAGGGCGCAACCTGACTGACGGCTTCCCACATACACAGAAGACGAAGCGCGAAGGAGAGCCCGGTCAATTCTTCAGCAGATGTTTGAGGGCATCGACCCTCGCAACGTGAAGCGGGAAGACGAAGCTATGTCCGTAACGCTGCGGCAGGTGGCGAACGCTTATTTCGCCCGCCCCGGCATGTTGAAGGAAAGCACGCGTCGGGAAATGGATCGCCATATCGAACAGGTTTTCGAGAAGTGGAAGGACCGCCCAATCGCATCACTCACGGAGAAGGAATGCCGTAAACGGTTCCAAGAAATGGCGACTAAGGGGCTTCGCGGCAAGGGACCAGCACCCGTGCAAGCTACCATCGCGTTCACCACACTCCGCACTCTTTGCAACTGGGCAGGCAATGAGTATCGGAAGCAAGACAGCTCACCTATCATTGCGGTGAATCCCGTCGCCAATCTAAAAGCAGACATGAAGCGACATGCAGGGGAACCGAAAGATCGGCGTGTGGAGCTGGAGCACATTGGCATCTTTTGGAATTGGCTCCAAGAAACACGTGGCAAGACGAATGAGCGGTTGGCGCGGGCGGGGTTGTGCGGTTGCGAATCTGTGATCGCTGCAAGATGCGGATCGAATAACGAAACCCCTCGCGAGTGTCCCATGCACGCACCGAGGGTCCGGGCTAGTGCCTTCAGCGCCCGGCGGAGATAGGAAACCGAGCCTTCGTGACAAACATCGGACCCAGCAGCGGGGTTGGCTACTCTTTGCCGATCTGACGCTGTAGCACCCTCTGCCACAAGGCAGGGGGTGTTTGCTTGATCGGGATTCGGATGGGGGTGGGCGAGGCTAGCATAGCGCTAGCATGAAATAAAAACCACAATGCAGACGCTCATCGCGCGCCGCTAACCCATTGTTTTTATTAGGAAAAGTGGTGGACCCAGAGCGATTCGAACGCCCGACCCTCAGATTCGTAGTCTGATGCTCTATCCAGCTGAGCTATGGATCCACTCTTGCGGCTGCATTTAGCTGCCCCTGCCGGGCATTGCAAGGGCGAATACGCTGCGAAATGCAACTTGCTGCGCAAAGTTCACGGCAAGCCCTGAACTCCCTGCGTAATCAGGCTGCAGAACCGATGGCCTTGGGCAGGTGGATCAGAAATTCGGTGCCATCGCGATCCGTGCGGGCAAGTTCCAGACGGCCGCCATGGCCGCGGATCAGTTCGGCGGCAATCGCAAGGCCCAAACCCGTGCCACCTTTGCGCGCACCGCCCTGAAATGCCTCAAACAAATGCTCGCGGGCCTTTTCCGGCAGGCCGGGGCCAGTGTCACCCACCCTGATCCACCATTCCGCAGCGGTTTCGCCAGCCGAGATTTCGATGCTGCCCTCGGCCCCAGTGGCTTCAATGGCCTGACGCGCGTTGCGCACCAGGTTGGACAGCACTCGGAACAACTGATCGTAATCGGCATGGATCACCAAAGCCTCGGGCACTTCGATCAGGCAGGTGACAGAGCCTTCATCCGCAAGCCCCTCGGCTTCGGCAACATCCTCCGCCAGCGGGGCCAAGGCCACTTCGCGCAGTTGTGGCGGCGATTCTTCTGCCTTGCCAAAAGCCAAGGTTGATTCGCACAGCGCCACCGCCCGCGCGATGGAGCCGACCAGCTTGGGCGCGGCACGCACGACCATTGGATCGGTGCTGCCCTCTATCCTGTCGGCGAAAAGCTGCGCCGTGGTCAGGATGTTGCGCAGATCATGGCTGATCTTGGCCACAGCGCCGCCCAACTGCGCCAACCGCTCCTTTTGCCGCAGCGAACCTGTCAACTGGGTCTGCATCGCATGCATGGCTTCCTCGGCGTCGCGCAACTCGACCACCGAGGCATTGGGGGCAATGACCCGGCGCGCATCTTCTGGGGCCTCGGCATAAGCGGTCATGTGATTGACCACCCGGCGAATCGGCAACACGATCAGCCGCTGCACCGCCAGAAACAGAAACAGCGCAGTGACACCCGAGATCAGTGCCGACAACACCAGTATCCGCCCGCCATAATCCAGCATCGCGCGCCGCATCGGCGCGGAATCCATCGTGATTTCAATCAAAAGCCCCGCCGACTGCACCGGATAGCCGATCACGCGGATAATCTGGTCCTCAGGGTCCAGCAGGCAGGCAAAAGCATCGCGGATCAGCGTCCAAGGTCCCGCCTCGCGCAGATCGAACGTATCGGCAATCGGCTTGGGAATCGGCGAGGACAGCACCAGTTGCCGCACTTCATCGCGGCGCAGTACGACGTTGTAAACCTCGGCATTGGCCAGCAGTTCTTTCTCCAACGCTGGCGTCACCATGTCTTCGGCCGCAAGCTGCGCCAAGGACGCGATCTGCGCCTTTTCCAACCGGAGTGTCAGAAAATCGGCGCGAAAGCGGGCGATGGAGGGCACGAAGATCAACACTTCGGCCAGCATGACAAAAGCTACCGTCAAGGCCAGAAAGCGGCCTGACAGGGTGTTCAAGAATCCGCCCCGTCCCGCTGCCACGCTTCCGGTCATCCTCTGCCTATAAACACTCTGGAAAGATCAGGGCATCGCTGCCCCAGCCTATCCAAACGCAGCTTATGGCAAAAACCGTTGAACCAGCCGCACCACGCGCTTCACGGCTATGTTATCAAAGAGTTTCGGCGAGAAATAGGCCCCTGCTGCACGCTTGGAAATCTCTCCGCGCGTCGGGTAGGGCGCGATGATCGATGCCAGTGCACCAACCTTCAGACCCGCGCTCATTGCCAGCGCCCATAGCCCAACCAACTCGCCTGCTCCGGCACCGACAATAGTCACACCCACCGGGCGACCCTTGACCAACATCAGTTTCAGAAAGCCCGCGGTCTTGCCATCTGTCACTGCGCGGTCGTTGTGCAGAAACTCTTGCCGCAGCACTTGCAAGTTAGGATGGTGCTTGCGCGCATCGGCCTCGGTCAGCCCAACCTGCGCAAGTTCAGGGTCAGTATAGGTGACGGTGGGCACAATGACCGCCTGCTTCGCGGGCAGACCGAACAGCATCTGCCGGATCACCACACCCGCATGTGCCCCCGCAACATGGGTGAACTGCAATCCACCCGAGACATCGCCCACCGCATAAATCCGGCGGTTGCTGCTGCGCAGATTTGGTCCAACGGTCACGCCGCGCTCGGTGAAAGCAACTCCGGCAGCGGGCAAATCCAGCGCCTTGATCGCAGGCGTGCGCCCCGTCGCGATCAGCAGATGGGATCCGGCCAGCGTGGTGCCATCGTCCAGCACAGCCTCCAGCCCATCCGGAAGCGGGCGCAAGCGGGCGATGTTGCGGCCTTCCAGCACCGAAACCCCTTCATCGCGCAGCGTGGACAGCACCAGCGCTGCGGCTTCCGGGTCGTCGCGGCCCAGAACCTTGCTGCGCGCGATGACCGTCACAGCACAGCCCAAGCGCCGATGCGCCTGCGCCATTTCCATCGCAATCGGGCCGCCCCCCAGAATCAGCAGATGCGCGGGCCGCTCTAGCTGAGCGAAAATAGTCTCATTGGTCAGATAGGGGATGGTCTCCAGCCCCGGAACCTGAGGAATCATCGGATGCGACCCGGTGGCGATCACAAACCGCCGCGCGCGGATGATCTTGCCGCCCGCCTCGACTTCGCGCGGGTTCACAAAGCGTGCGTAGGCCCGGATCACCTGAACGCCAAAGCCTTCAAAGCGTTCCTGACTATCCACCGGCGCGATCTGCCCGATCACGGCTGCAATCTGAGCTTTGACAGCGGCAAAGTCGATCTGCGGCTCAGCCCCCGCCACGCCGGGCGTCCCCGTACGGTTCGACTGCGCTACCCGCCCCGCCGCCAGCAGCGCTTTGGATGGCACACAGCCGAAATTCAGACAATCGCCACCCATCGCAGCGCCTTCAATCAGCACCACTTTTGCCCCCATCTGGGATGCCCCAGCGGCCACCGACAACCCGCCCGAACCCGCCCCAATGATGCAGATATCCGTCGAAATCCGCTCCATTCAGCGCCTTTCCTTGCGTTTCTTCAACCAAATCGGCAATGCCGACAACGCCGCCAACGCCAACAGCGGCAACAGTATGGGTGCAGAAAAAATCACCCCCAAATCAGGCCGCTCACCGCGCGCAAACACCTCGCCCAGACCTGCGCCAACCGATGTGAACACAAATGTCCCCGGAATGATGCCAAAGAATGTCGTCACCGCAAACGGCAGCAAGCGCACGCCGACGATGGCAGGCAGCAGATTGGCCAGAACGAAGGGCAGCGCAGGCACCAGCCGCATGATGAAAAGCGCCGACCATTGATTCTCACGCAGCGCCGTCTGCACGCGCGAGGCTGATCCCCCCTGCAGCCGTTCCGCCAAGGTCGCGCCAAAACCAGCCCGCGCCGCTAAAAAGATGCCAATCGCCCCGACGCTGGCTGCAATCACATTGTAAAGCGTGCCGGGGAACAGCCCGAACAGAAAACCGCCAGTCAGGGTGGCAATCGTCGCCCCCGGCAGGCTGAGTCCAACGATGACCACATATACGCCGACAAACAAAAGGCTTGCCGACAAGAAATGCGCGTCACGGTAGGCCAGCAATGCCTCGCGGTTCTCAGCCAAAGCTTCAAACGACAACCGTTCGCGCAGAAACACTGCGCCGACAACAGCGGCACAGAGAATCAGAGCAATCGGGATCAGGCGGGTGCTTCGGGTCATGGTCATCCTTTAGCTCAACTTGGTCGGATTGCCCTTTCCGCGCCAGTCGCCTCACGTCGGGTTGATCAGGTTCGGCAAATCAGCAATGTAAAGCTGCGGATTTGTAACAATTTAGCCGGTGTGATCAGCCATGATCGGCAAATGTTGCAGAATTCTCGCAGGACGCGCGTTGACTTACTGCTTATCCCCCCCTAAAGACCGGGCTTCAAGTTTACGCCGTCGAATCTTGTGGTTCGCCGTGCCTGTCTGATGGAGACCGCGATGAAGCGCACTTTTCAACCGTCGAACCTGGTTCGCACCCGCCGTCACGGCTTCCGCGCCCGTATGGCAACCAAAGGTGGCCGTCTTGTGCTGGCAGCGCGCCGCGCCAAGGGCCGCAAGAAGCTGTCGGCTTAATCTCTGACAGGCGTTATCTCTGACTGGCCCTGCGGGGCCGGATGCAGGAGTAAACCATGACACCGCCGAAGGTATCGGACATTGGCACCACCGCCGAAGCGTCCGAAGCGCCTCCGGCGGTTTCCGTTTGTGTTGAAACCATGAAAAACCGCCCGGACTACCTGCGCACCGCCCAGGGTCGCAGGCAGGGCACGGGCAGCTTTCTGTTGCAGGGCCGGGCACGCGGCGATGATCAACCGCTGGTGCGCATCGGCTTCACCGCTTCGAAGAAAATCGGCAACGCCGTGGCGCGCAACCGTGCCAAGCGCCGGATGCGCGCTTTGGCGCGACAAGTCCTGCCATCCCTTGCGCGCCCCGGCTGGGATTACGTGTTGGTAGCCAAGCCCGATGCAACAATAGCGCGCGATTACAAAGACATGTTATCAGACCTGGCCTCTGCACTGGCCTCGGTGCACCGGACGCGGACATGACACCGCTGGCGCACATCGTGGCCCTGCCCGTGCGCGCCTACCGCCTGCTGCTGAGCCCATGGGTCGGCCACGGCTGCCGCTTTCAACCCACTTGCTCGGCCTATGCCATGGAAGCGCTGGAGCGTCATGGCGCCGCAAAGGGCGGCTATCTGATGGTGAACCGCATCTGCCGCTGCCACCCATGGGGTGGGCACGGCTACGATCCCGTCCCCGGCGCAGACCCCGACTTTGATGCCAAGGGATAAGGCATATCGACGGCAGATTTGATGGGCACATCGTTAACAGATAGTAGAACATTTAGTGAAAATCGTCTGCAACTTTGGGGTGAGAATTAACTTTCCGAATAGGCTGTTTGGCTAATCTGGAAGAAGTCGAGGTGCTATTGCCTCTGATTGAAAACAGGGCTGGTCCGATGGTTTCACGCGTTTTCGCCGCAATCTGTGCAGGATTTATCCGCGTCGGGGCACTGTTGCGCAGACCAGAAGCGTTCGTTTTCCTGCCCGCGATAACTCTGGCCGCGTTCTGGCTGGGGGGGGAGCGTGATCTTATCCTGATCGCCTTGGGCGCGCCCCTTTTGTTCGCCATCTCTGGCGCGGTACGGCCAACCGACGCCCAACCAGATCAGTTGCAGGTGTTGGACGGCCTGTCGCTACGGGCGCAAATCGTTGGCACGTTGGACGCAACATTGCGCGAATCACATCTAAGCGGGCGCACGACAACATGTTTGGTGCTTCAATTCGATATGGCAGAGCGTATCGTCGAACTGCACGGCCGCGCCGCTCAAACCGAAGTGCTGGCGCGCTCGGCAGAACGTATCTGCGCTTCGTTGCGCGCAGGCGATGTGGTGGCGCGGCTGGAAGGCGGCGGATTTGCCGTGGCGCTGGCCCCCGTCCGGCGACTGGATATCGAAACGGTGGTGCAGGTGGCTGCCCGGTTGCAATCGGCACTCTCTGCGCCAATCAGCCTCAATGCCACACGGCTCTACGTCACTTGTTCCATCGGATTTTGCATGGGCAACCGTGCGCCAGAACCAAACGGCGCAAGTCTGCTGAACGCGGCCCAAATCGCCGCTGACGACGCCCTGCGCCACGGCCCAGGTGCCATTCGCAGCTTTTCCGAGGATATGGCCGCAACCCGCGCCGACCGTGACGCGCTGCGGGATGAACTGGAACACGCGCTGGACGAAGGGCAGATCCGGCCGCATTTTCAACCGCAGATTTCCACCCACACCGGCGCAATCTCGGGGTTTGAGGCGCTCGCGCGATGGTATCACCCCGATAAGGGGCTGATTCCGCCCGCAGAATTTCTGCCGATGATCGAGGATGCTGGTTTAAGCGAACGCCTCGGCGAAGTCATCCTATATCACGCCCTTTCTGCCCTCGCCCGCTGGGATCGCGCCGGGCTAAATGTGCCAACGGTTGCCGTGAATTTCTCGGCGCAAGAGTTGCGCAATCCCCGGCTGGCTGAAAAGCTGAAATGGGAACTGGACCGTTTCGATCTAGCGCCGAAACGGCTTTCAGTTGAAGTGTTGGAAAACGTCGTCGCCCAAACCGACAATGACATCATCGTCGCCAACATCGCGGCACTGGCTGCCTTGGGCTGCGGTATCGATCTGGACGATTTTGGCACGGGGCATGCCTCGATCACCTCAATCCGCCGCTTTGCAGTGCGCCGCATCAAGATTGACCGCAGCTTTGTGGCCAAACTCGACGAAGATCGCGAACAGCAAAAGATGGTGGCCGCCATATTATCGATGGCCGAACGTCTGGGGCTGGAAACCTTGGCCGAAGGTGTCGAGACCCCCGGCGAACATGCGATGTTGTCACAATTGGGTTGCGGGGATGTGCAAGGATTTGGCATCGCGCGCCCCATGCCGGTCGATGAAACGCTGGAATGGATCGCCCGCCATCGCGCCAAGGTCGGGGCCATTCCACGCATCGGGTCGCGTGCGCGGTGACGACAAATCGCCGCGAGCCCCGGGAATTGCGCGGCAAACCCAAGCCCAAGCCCTGCTAAAAGGGGAAAACCGCTTGACCTTTGCGCCCCCCTATCGTTGAACCACGCCTGACCCTGAACAGGAATGGTGCTTGTCCCGATGGACGATCAAAACAAGAATCTCATCCTCGCAACCGTACTCAGCTTTCTGGTGATCCTTGGTTGGTTCGTCGCAGGCCCGATGCTTTTCCCGCAATGGTTCCCAGCCGAGACCCAAGCGACCGAGCCTTTGGCCGCTGTGCCCGACGCCCCGACAACCACCGCGCCTGCCGGCACCGTCGCCTCGACCGAGCCTTTGCCGGATGCGCCGCGTCTGACCATTGATACGCCGAAACTGTCCGGCTCAATCTCGATGCTCGGCGGGCGGTTTGATGACCTGTCGCTGAAAACGTATCATGAGACTATCGAGGCAAACTCGCCCACCGTCAAACTGCTGTCACCCGTGGGACAGACGACGCCTTATTATGCGGTCTTCGGCTGGGCTCCGGGAACCGGCCTGTTGGCGGAAGACGTGCCCGGAGCGAAAACTGAATGGAAGATTGCGTCTGGCGGCACCTTGTCCGCCGGTCAGCCGGTGACTCTGCAATGGGAAAACACCAAGGGACTGAAATTCCTGCGCACCATCGCAGTGGATGAAGACTACATGTTCACCGTCACGGATTCTGTACAAAACACCGGAACTGCTGCTGCCAATCTGTATTCCTATGGCCAGATCATTCGCCAAGGCCTGCCGCAACTGCAAAACATCTATGTGGTGCATGAAGGTCTGGTGCGGCGCACCGACGGCAGCTTGGAAGAGCTGAAATATTCCAAATTCGCCTCGATGACCCCGAATGAGCGCGAAGGCTTTCCTGCCGAAGTCACCGAAGCGGCCACCGATGGCTGGATCGGCTTTACCGACCACTACTGGATGACAACCCTCGTCCCCGAACAGGGCAAACCCTACACCGCAGTGGCAAAATATCTGCCCGGATCGGATATCTATCAGGCCGAGGTGCGCCAGCCGCTGATGACGGTGGCCCCCGGTGCGACGATGCAAACCACCACCCGGATGTTCGCAGGCGCGAAAGAATGGGAAACCATCCGCGCCTATCAGGACAAGGACGGCATCGCAGGCTTTATCGACTCGATCGATTGGGGCTGGTTCTTCTTCCTGACCAAACCGATCTTCGTCGTGCTGCATTGGCTGCACGGGCTGATCGGCAACATGGGCCTCGCGATCATCGGGCTGACGTTCATCCTGAAACTTCTGGTGCTGCCGCTGGCGTATAAATCCTACGTCTCGATGGCGCGGATGAAAGAATTGCAGCCCGAGTTGGAGGTGCTGAAAGAGCGCGCCGGCGACGACAAGCAAAAGCTGCAAAAGGACATGATGGCGCTGTATAAAGAGCGCAAGGTCAATCCGGCGGCGGGCTGTCTGCCGATCCTGATCCAGATCCCGATCTTCTTCTCACTGTATAAAGTGATTTTCGTCACCATCGAATTGCGCCAAGCGCCGTTCTTTGGATGGATCAAAGACCTGTCTGCCCCGGATTCGTCGTCACTTTTCAACCTGTTCGGGGCTTTGCCTTGGGCGGCCCCCGCGCCGCACACCCTGCTGGCCACGATCTTCATCGGCGTGCTGCCTATCCTGCTGGGCATCACGATGTGGCTGCAGCAGAAACTGAACCCGGCCCCCGCTGATCCGGTGCAGCAGCAATTGTTCGCTTGGATGCCGTTCGTGTTCATGTTTATGCTGGGCGGTTTTGCCAGCGGCTTGGTGGTGTATTGGATCACAAACAATACCATCACCTTTGCGCAGCAGTATCTGATCATGCGCAGCCACGGCCACAAACCGGATATCTTCGGCAACATCAAATCTGGTTTTGCCAAGAAGAAGCCGGTTGAGGTTGCCAAGAAATGACAGGGCGACTGGCGCAGATTTATCGCCACCCTATCAAAGGACACGGACGCGAAGCCCTCGCGTCCGTTCGTCTTTTGGCGGGCGCGTGTATGCCGTGGGATCGCCATTGGGCCGTCGCACATGAGGCGGCCAAGTTGGTGCCGGGCTGGAACCGCTGCGTGAATTTTGCGCGGGGGGCCAAGGCTCCGGCCCTGATGGCGATCACCTCGACGCTGGATGAGGCGACGGCGACCGTCACCCTGCACCACCCGGAGCGTGGTGAGATCCGGTTTCGCCCAGATAATACGGCCGACCTGCCCCGCTTTTTGGAATGGGTGACGCCCCTCAACCCACCGGATCGCGCGCAGCCGGTGTCGATTGTCTGCGCGGGGCGCGGCATGACCGACACCGACTTGCCCGCGCTTTCCATACTGTCCACGGCCTCACTGGCCGATCTTTCGGCAAAGATGGGTATATCGCTGTCGCAGGATCGCTGGCGTGGCAATCTGTGGCTGGATGGTGTGGAGCCTTGGGCCGAACTCGGTTGGGTCGGCAAACATCTGGTGATCGGGCACACCGTATTCCGAATCGAGGAACGCATCGAGCGGTGCAGCGCCACCACGGTTGATCCCGAAACCGGCAAGGTCAATGCCCCGACCCTGACCGCCTTGAACACACATTTCGGCCATCAGGATTTCGGGGTTTACGGCGTGGTCGTGGAAAGCGGGCCGGTTGCGGTCGGCGATGAATGGAGATTGGCATGACAAGCCTGCAATTCACCTTGGCACCCGAGCCGGAACCCTTTGCCCGCGAAACCGGCCGTCTGCTGTTCGCTGGCCCGGTCGATTTCGTCAAAGGCGTCGTCGCGATGTCGGGCCTGCCCGAACCGGATCGGCTGGAGGTTTGCTTTGCAGGCCGCTCGAACGTCGGCAAATCCA
Organism: Cypionkella sinensis; assembly: GCF_042646385.1. Lineage (NCBI taxonomy): Bacteria > Pseudomonadati > Pseudomonadota > Alphaproteobacteria > Rhodobacterales > Paracoccaceae > Cypionkella > Cypionkella sinensis. The sequence goes on from NZ_JBHRTO010000001.1 coordinate 2,228,708, forward strand.
GCCTGATCAATGCGCTGACCGGGCGGAAAAACCTTGCCCGCGCCTCGAATACGCCGGGGCGGACGCAGGAAATCAACTATTTCGCCTTGGGCGAGATGAACCGTTTCCTCGTCGATTTGCCGGGTTATGGCTATGCCGAAGCCCCGAAGCCGGTTGTGGCGAAATGGCAGGCGCTGCTGAAATCCTATCTGGCGGGGCGGCAGACCCTGCGGCGGGCGTTTGTGCTGATTGATACACGGCATGGCGTGAAGGCGGTGGATGAAGAAATCCTGACCCTGCTCGACAAATCTGCGGTGACGTTTCAGGTGGTGATGACCAAGGCCGACAAGGTTTCTACGGCAGACCGTGACGCGTCCATCGAGCAGGTCAAGGGGGCCATCGCCAAACATCCCGCCGCCTACCCCGAGATTGTCGTGACCAGTTCTGAAAAGGGCGATGGGATCGAAACCCTGCGGGCGATCATCGCGACTCTGGTCTGAAAGCCTGCGCTTTCAGACGTGCTGGCCGCCGTTGATCTGAATTTCGGTGCCCGAGATATAGCTCGACTGATCCGAACACAGGAACCAGATCGCGTCGGCCACCTCTTTGGTCTGACCCAAGCGGCGCATCGGCAGTTGCTCGACAATCTTGTCAGTGCCGGGCGAGAGGATGGCCGTTTCAACCTCGCCGGGCGCGATGGCGTTCACCCGCACTCCCAGCGGGCCAAAATCATGCGCCATTTCGCGGGTCAGGGCGGCAAGCGCCGCCTTTGACGTGGAATAGGCCGCCCCCGCAAACGGATGCACCCGGCTGCCCGCGATGGAGGTCACGTTTACCACCGAGCCCTGGGCCGCGACCAGTTCGGCTTGCAGGCCACGGGCGAGGATGACGCTGGCGAAGAAGTTGACGTGAAACACCTGCCCCCAAGTGCGCAGGTCGGTCTCCAGCGTGTTCAGCCGCGCGCCTCCCGTGCCTTTCGGGGAAATCCCGGCATTGTTGACCAAGGCGTGCAGCTTGCCGTTAAGTTTCGCCTTGATCGTCTCGATCGCGGCGATGGTTTTATTGGGGTCGGCGAGGTCGATCTGGATATGGTTTTCCTCGCCCCCCGGCCAGGGGCAGCGGGGATCGAAAGGTTGCCGCGAACAGGTCAGCACCCGCCAGCCTTCACCACCAAAGCGTTTGACGGTCGCATGGCCGATTCCGCGGCTTGCGCCTGTCAGGACGAGGGTTTTTTGCTCGGTCATGCGGGTCTCCTGCTTTGCGGTCAAGCTAGGGCATTGACGGGCGAATGCAAGGGTGTCCACGCGTGGACCATCTCGGCGCATTAGTGATTTCAATTACTTAACACAGGGTCATTTACCACTATTTAACCTTTGCTCAGACACAAAAGCTTTGCTTGGCAGGGGGGCGCAAAGGGGCTATCACGCGCAAAATCACCGGAGTCTTCCCTATGCAAAAGCAGACCCTGACCATGACCGATGCCAAGACCACCGCCAAAATGCTGTCCGAGGCCCTGCCCTATCTACAACGCTTTGAAGGCGCAGTGGTGGTGGTGAAATTTGGCGGCAATGCGATGGGCGACGATGCTGCGATGGCGGAATTTGCTCGCGACGTGGTGCTGATGCGGCAGGTCGGGGTGAACCCGGTGGTCGTGCATGGCGGCGGGCCGATGATCAACGAGATGCTGAACAAACTGGGCATCAAATCGGAATTCGTGCGCGGCAAACGGGTGACGGACAAGGCGACGGTCGAGGTTGTCGAGATGATCCTGTCGGGTCTGGTCAACAAGCGCATCGTGCAGGCGATCATGGATGCGGGCGGGCGCGCGGTGGGGATTTCCGGCAAGGACGACGATCTGATGGTCTGCGTCGCCGATGACCCGGAACTCGGCTTTGTCGGCCGCCCGGTGGAGATGAATGTGCAGGTTTTGCGCGATCTTTATAACGCCGGCATCATCCCGGTGGTGGCCCCGGTGGCCACCGGCATGGCGGATAATGAGACCTTCAACGTCAACGGCGACACCGCTGCCGGGGCGATTGCGGGCGCGTTGCAGGCGGATCGCCTGCTGCTTTTGACCGACGTGCCGGGGGTGAAGAACGCGGCTGGCGAGGTGATGACGCAGATCACCCCGGATGAAATCCGGCAGATGACGGCGGATGGGGTGATCTCGGGCGGGATGATCCCGAAAACCGAAACCGCGCTGATGGCGATTGAGGCGGGCACGCGGGCGGTGACGATCCTTGATGGGCGGATTCCGAATGCCTGCCTGCTTGAGTTGTTCACCGATCACGGCGCGGGGTCGCAAATCCGCTCGACCGTGCCGCGCGTGACGCCGCGGGTGAAGCGCTAAGGCTTCATCTTGGCCCAAATACTCCCGCCGGAGGCTCTTAGGCTTGCGTCGGATGCCTCCGGCGGGAGTATTGGGACCAAGCTGAAGAGGACAAAATGCTGGCTGAGATCGAGGCGATGGCGGCGCGGCACTTTCTGGCGGTGCTGGGTGGATTCACTTGCGACGATGAGGCGGGGTTGCCAGCCGGGACGCGCTCGGTTCTGTTGTTGGGGCCTTTGGAGCCGGGGTATTGGCCGCATATCAAGGCGGAGCCTGAGTGGCTGGATGCGAAATCCGATCCGATTGATCGCTGGTCGCGGCGGGTGATTGGAAGCATGGCCTGCGATCTGGCGGCGAAGGCGCTGTTTCCGTTTGGTGGCGCGCCCTATCATCCGTTTTATCAATGGGCGCTGCGGACGGGGCGGGTGTGGGATAGCCCGGTGCGGTTGCTGGTGCAGGCCGAGCAGGGATTGCTGGTGTCGTTTCGCGGCGCGCTGGCGTTGAAGGAACGGGTTGAGGTGGCGCGCGCGGTGTCGCCTTGCGAGGGCTGCGCGCGGCCTTGTCTGGATGCTTGCCCGGCGGGGGCGTTGGGTGCGGCGGGTTATGATGTGCCAGCCTGTCACGCGTATTTGAGCGGCGCAAGTGGCGGGGATTGCATGAATTTCGGCTGTGCGGTGCGACGGGCTTGCCCGGTGTCGCAAGGCTATGCAAGACTGGCGGAACATTCGGCCTATCACATGGGAACATTCCACACATGAAACGCCTCATCCTGACCCGCCACGCCAAATCTGCCTGGGACGACCCGCTGACGCCGGACCATGACCGGCCCTTGAATGAGCGGGGGAAGGCGGCGGCGGCGGATCTGGGGCAGTGGCTGGCCTCTCGCGGGTATGTGCCGGGCAAGGTGCTGTGTTCGGACGCGGTCAGGACGCGGCAGACCTGGTCGGGGATCGCCCCTGCCCTGCCTGCGACGCCGCTGATGGAGCTGAAACCGGCGCTGTATCATGCCGGGGTGGATGTGATGCTGGCGGTGCTGCGGCACGCGCAGGCGGATGTGGTGATGATGATCGGGCACAATCCGGGGATTGCCGAATTTGCCGATAAACTGGTGGCGCAGGCCCCGCTGAACCCGGAGTTTTCGCGGTATCCGACGGGGGCGACACTGGTCGCGGATTTTGCCGTGGATTCGTGGGATCAGGTGGGCTTTGGGCAGGGCGTGACGGTGGATTTCGTGATCCCGCGGGAGATGGTGGTTTAGAGTGGTCCCAACTCGGGACCTTTTTATATCATTTTAGATCAAGTACTTAGGGTGGCCGATTTAAGGAAGTTTTAACACTTTCGCCACCCGGACAGAAAAAAGGCGCCCATGGCAGGGGCGCCTTTCTTTTTTTTGCATGTCCTGGTGCGTGCGAGCACGCACGCTACATCAATGGCCGAGAATCTGGCTGAGGAACAGCTTGGTGCGATCCGATTGCGGGTTATTGAAAAACTCACGCGGTTCGTTCTGCTCGACGATCTGGCCTTGGTCCATGAAGATCACCCGGTTTGCCACCGCCTGCGCGAAGCCCATTTCGTGGGTGACGCAGAGCATGGTCATGCCTTCTTCGGCGAGGGAGATCATGGTGTCGAGCACCTCTTTGATCATCTCGGGGTCGAGGGCCGAGGTCGGCTCGTCAAACAGCATGATGCGTGGCTTCATGCAGAGCGAGCGTGCGATGGCGACGCGCTGCTGTTGCCCGCCGGAAAGCTGGCCGGGGTATTTATGCGCCTGCTCGGGGATTTTCACCTTGCTGAGGAAATACATCGCGGTTTCCTCGGCCTCTTTCTTCGGCACCTTGCGGACCCAGATCGGGGCCAGCGTCAGGTTCTCGAGGATCGTCAGATGCGGGAACAGGTTGAAGTGTTGGAACACCATGCCGACTTCCGAGCGCACCTTGTCGATGTTCTTAAGGTCTGAGGTCAGTTCGGTGCCGTCAACGACGATCTGGCCTTGCTGGTGTTCTTCCAGCCGGTTGATGCAGCGGATCAGGGTGGATTTGCCGGAACCAGAGGGGCCGCAGATGACGATGCGTTCGCCCTTATTCACGGTCATGTTGATGTCGCGCAAGACGTGGAAGGTGCCATACCACTTGTTCATATTGGCGATCTGGATGGCGATCTCATCCGAGACTTTCATCTTGCTGCGGTCGATTGCGGGGTCTGCCATGATGTAAGTCCTTGATTTAGCGATGATCAGTCTTCAGCTTGTTCTCCAGATACATCGAGTATCGGGACATGCCGAAGCAGACGAGGAAGAAGATGGCGCCGACGAAAATGTAAGGCTCCCAGTAGATGCCTTTCCACGCGATGTCGGCGCGCACGATTGTGGTGATGCCCCTGAGCGGGTCGGCGAGGCCGACGAAGGACACCAGCGTTGTGTCTTTGAACAGGCCGATGAAGGTCGACACGATGCCGGGGATCGAGATTTTCAGCGCTTGCGGCATGATGATCAGCCGTTGCGCCTGCCAGTAATCCAGACCCAAAGCGTCGGCGGCTTCATATTGGCCGCGTGGCAGGGCGGCGAGGCCACCGCGCACCACTTCGGCGTTATAGGCGGCCGAGAAGATGGTGACGAGGATGACGACGCGCAGGATCAGGTCGAATTTGGTCTGCGGCGGCAGGAAGTATTGCAGCAGCAGGCTGGCGGTGAACAGCATGGTAATCAAGGGCACGCCGCGGACAAATTCGATGAAGCCGACCGAGAGGGTTTTGACGAGGAACATGTCCGAGCGACGACCGAGGGCGAGCAGGATGCCGAGGGGCAGCGAGATTGAGATCGACGAGACGCCGATCACGAAGGCCAACAGGAAGCCGCCGAATTTGTCGGAGGGGACGTAGACAAGATCGAACGGCAGCAGGCCTTGCCAAGATTCCGAGACGTAGGATTGCAGGAACAGCCACCACAAGCAGGCTGACAGAAAGCCAAGGCTTGCGCCCATGACCGGGCCGAGTTTGGGGGCGACAAAGCCGTAAACCACGACCATGACGACAAAGCCGAGCATGGCGGTGATCGGACCCCAGATCGAACCACCCCACATCATCCACAGCGCGAGGAAGGGGAAGAAAAGGGTGATTCCCAGCAGGAGCCGTGGGCGGATCGCAGCAATACCCGTGCAAACGAGCATCAGCGCTGCGACAAGCGCGATGACGAGTTTTGAGTGATCGACCATGGGATCGGTAATCACGATTGCAGGTTTGGTAAGTAGGATCGCGGGGTCGGTGAACAATTCTTCAGCCGTAAGGCTTACACATATCACAGTCAGCACGCCGACCACGCCGCAGAGTTTCGACATCGCGGATTTGTTGTCGGCGTAAAGCACCGGCGCGAGGGCCACGAACAGCAGGCCGAAGGTCAGGATCGGGCGCCACCACAACTCGGGCGGGTAGAAGCCGAAGATGAACTGCGGCCAACGCTCGCGGATCATCGCCCAACAGGCGCCCGAGGCATCGGGGCCAGCTTTGGCGGCGACGGCGGCGCGGCAATCGGCCATCGAATTTGCGCCGCTCCAGACGCCATTGGCGAGCCACGGCCAGGAGAGGCTGACCAGCTCGAACAGCACCCAAGCGGCTAGCAGCGTCAGGATGGTGTTGAACGGGCCTTTGAACAGATTGTCGCGCACCCAGCGGATTGCGCCGCTTTGCGAGGCGGGCGGGGCTTGCGGGGCAACCATGTCTTTGCGGACATAAAGCAGAGCCATCTTAACGCTCCTTCAGTTTGACAGAGGCGTTATAGGCGTTCATCACCGCAGAGATGATCAGGCTGATGATCAGATAGATCAACATCATCAGGGTCATACATTCCAACTCGCGCCCGGTTTGGTTCAGGGTGATGCCGCCAAGGGTGCCGCGCAGGTCAAGATAGCTGACGGCGATGCCAAGCGAGGTGTCCTTGGTCAGCGACAGATATTGCGAGATCAGCGGCGGGATGATCACCCGCAGGGCTTGCGGCAGGATCACGAGGCTCATGGTGCGACCGGGGCGCAGGCCAAGGGCGGCAGAAGCCTCGGACTGGCCTTTGGCAATGGCTTGGATACCGGCGCGGACGGTCTCGGCGATCACCGAGGCGTAGTAGAGGGTCAGCGCGATGGTGAGGGCGGTGAAGGAATGGGCGATGTTCAGCCCGCCCTTGAAGTTGAAGCCCTTGAACACCGGGTAATCCCAATGCAGGCCCATGGCGAACAGCAGCGCTGTGACGGGGACGATCAGGATCAGCAGCGATTTCCACCAGATCGTCGGGCGGATGCCGGTGGCCTCTTGCGTGGCCTTGGTGCGGCGGCGCAGCAGGATATTGGCGTAGATCGAGGCAATCACCACGGCGATCACCGCCAGCAAAGACAGGCTGATCGGCATGAAGCCGATGTTGAACGTGGGCAGCGGATGCGTCAGCATCGGATAGGGCACGTTCATGCCGCGGTTGGTGATGGCGACGGTGTCGAAGAAATTCATCTGGGCTTGCGAGGTGCCGTCAACGATCTTGAAGGCTTTCGGCTCGGGCCGGGTTTCGGAAAACACCACGTAGACGAGGATGATCCACAAGAGCAGCGGCACGTTGCGGAAAATCTCGATGTAGACGGTCATCAGCCGGGCGACGAGCCAGTTTTTCGACAGCCGCAGCACACCAATGATCACCCCCAGCACGGTGGCCAGCACACAGCCGACGAAGGCGACGACGAGGGTGTTGCACAGACCAACCAGCAGCGCGCGGAAATGGGTGTCGTCGTTGGTGTAGGGGATCAGGTGCTGGTCGATGTCATAGCCGGCACGGTTCCACAGGAAGCCAAAGTTGATGTCTTTGTCCTTGGCGGCAAGATTCTCGATGGTGTTGTTGGCCAACCATGCCACACCCAGCGCGAACAGGATCAGAACGATCACTTGAATGGTGTAACTGCGGTAGCGGGTGTCGTAAATCAACATGCCCAACCGAAAGTTTGCTTTCGGTGGCTCGGTCGCGAGCGTCATATATATTCCCCCTGCCCTGCCGCTGCCGGACTTTTGCCGGTCGTTTGGGGTGGTCCCCTGCGGTCAGGTGATGTGCCGGATCAAGATGAAGTGATCTTGTGAACATCGGGCGCGGCTTTCGCCGCGCCCGATGGCGTAGATATTACCGGAACGGCGGAGCGTATTGCAGACCGCCCTGGGTCCACAGAGCGTTCAGGCCACGGGCCAAACCGATCGGGGTCGAGGTGCCGATGTTGGCTTCAAAGATCTCGCCATAGTTGCCCGAAGCGGCGATTGCGCGCTTGGCCCATTCTTTGTCGAGACCCATCATCGCGCCCAGATCACCTTCGAGGCCCAGCAGACGCTTGACTTCCGGGTCGGTGGTCGAGGTGCCGACGGTATCGATGTTGGCTTTGGTGATGCCTTTCTCTTCAGCTTCGAGCAGTGCGTAATAGGTCCAACGCACGATATCGCCCCAGTTGTTGTCGCCATGGCGCACGACCGGACCGAGCGGCTCTTTCGAGATGATTTCCGGCAGGATGATGTGATCAGCCGGGTTTGCCAGCGAAGCGCGCGAAGCAGCCAGACCCGAAGCGTCCGTGGTGTACGCGTCGCAAGCACCGGCGTCATACTGGCGCAGAGCTTCCGAATCGTCGCCGACGGTGACGGGGGTGTAGCTGATGTTGTTGGCTTTGAAGAAGTCAGCCAAGTTCAGCTCGGTCGTCGTACCAGTCTGGATGCAGACGGTGGCGCCATCGAGTTCTTTCGCCGAGGAAACGCCCAGCTCTTTTTTCACCATGAAGCCTTGGCCGTCATAGTAGTTCACGGCGACGAAATCGAACTTGAGGTCGGTGTCGCGCGAATAGGTCCAGGTCGAGTTGCGGATCAGCACGTCGACTTCGCCCGAAGCCAGCGCGGTGAAGCGGGTTTCGCCGGTGGTCGGCACGTATTTCACTTTGGCAGCATCGCCCAGAACGGCAGCGGCGATGGCTTTGCACAGGTCAACGTCGAAGCCTTTGTAGGCGCCGGTTGCATCCGGGGCACCGAAGCCGGTCAAACCGACGTTCGCGCCGCAGATCAGCTCGCCACGGGCTTTCACGTCATCCAGCGTGCCGGCAAATGCCGAGCCCGCCAAGACCGTGGTGGCCGCGAGTGCGCCGAAGAATACGGATTTTTTCATTCTTACCTCTTGCTGTTTCCGCCCGTTTTTCGGGCGAAGGTTATATGCCCTGCAGGTGTTGCAGGTGCTCTCCCATGTGACGACAAGCGTCGCCAGTGTCAGTGATACTCGGACATAGCTGTGCAATCGGTCAAGCAAAACTGCCAATATAGCGGATTTTACCGCTATCACACCGCTTTGGGGCGGTCAGACAGACAGAATGCGCAAAGATGGGGCGATGTGGGAGAAGATTGTTACCCGCACAATGCGAAAAAACGTGCCGCTTCGGACATTGCCTGCCGTTTAAGCGATTCTAATGCCTCGGCCTCTTCATCGACACCCCAGAGTTCGGCCTGCCAGGTCTCGTCGATTCGGCTAAGGCGCCAGGCTTCGTCCAGCGACAGACGCCCGCGCGTGACGGCAAGGGCAAGGACAAGCGAGCCGGAAATTGCAATCAAATCATGCACGGCGGCCAGTTGGAACGGCGTGAAGGCGTGAACCTGCGCGGCCAGTTTGGCGATGGAAGCTTCGGGTTGGCGGATGTGCATGACGCCTGCGGTGGCGATCAGCGGCGCTCGCAGGGCGGCAGCGGACCAAGCCAGCAAAGGATCCCATGCGTCGGCTTGGCGGTCGATCAGTTCCTGCGGGCTTGTGGCGCGGTAGCAGAGCAGATCGGTTTCGCCATAACGGGCAAGATCGCCCGCCACTTCGGCAAAATTTACCGCCACATTGTCGATGGCGGAATTGGCCGCGCGGGTGGCGGGCATGGTTTCAGGGCGCACCCTGCCCTGCTGCGCGTCCCACTCGGCGGCGATGACTTCGGCCATCGCCATAGTCGGCAATACGAGGGCGCGCTTGGCCGGGGTTTTCACCGCACGGCCATCAAGGCTGACGGTGAAGCCTCCCGTGCAGGGTTCGGCAAGGGCTTGTTTCCAAAAGCGTTTGGCCGTCCAAGAACTCATTCAGCGCGCCCCGAGAACGGATCGGCGGGCACATCGTTTTCGCCCCAATCGAGGGTTTTCCAGGTGCGCGCCATATGTTCGGGCAAGGGGGCGGTGAAGGTCATCATCTTCTTCAGAATCGGATGTTCGATGGTCAGCATGCGGGCGTGCAGGTGCAGCTTGCGGCTGATGTCGCCGCCGATGCTGGCCCCCCAACCGTCGCCCATATTCTCGGTGCCTGTCGGGCCATATTTGCTGTCGCCCAAGATCGGATGGCCGATTTCGGCCATGTGGGCGCGGAGTTGGTGGGTGCGACCGGTGACAGGCTCCAGCGCCATCCACGACAGCCGGGTGCCAAGGAACCAGAGGGTGAAATAATCGCTCTGCGCGCGTTTGGCATCGGGGTAATCGGCCATTTTGGCGGGATGGATGCAGATCATCTTCTCGTCGCCATACTTGCCGCCGGCGGATTTCTGCAGCCCGTATTTGATCGAGCCTTGCCGGGGGTGCGGCACGCCTGCAACGGCAGCCCAGTAGATCTTGCGGGTCAGGCGGTGGCGCAGGGCTTCGGAAAGCGCACGCGCAACGCGGTCGGTGCGGGCCAGCATCAGCAGGCCCGAGGTGTCTTTATCAAGGCGATGCACCAGTTTGGGGCGGTCTTTGTAGCCGAATTTCAACGCCTCGGTCAGGCCATCGACATGGCGGTCGCCTTGGCCGGAACCGCCTTGGCTGGGCAAGCCCGGGGGTTTGTTGAGGATGATCATATGCTCATCCTTCCACAGCACGGCGTTCTGGATCATCTTTTCATCCGCCGCCGAATAGCTGCCGGCGCGGCGCTGAACCGGGGCTGCGGCCTCGGGCAAGGGTGGGATGCGGATGGTCTGACCGGGCACGACATGATCGGACGCTTTGCAGCGGCTGGAATCGATGCGGACCTGCCCCGTGCGGCACATCTTTTCGACATGGCCTTGGGTGACTTGCGGAAAGCGCTTTTTGAACCAGCGGTCGAGGCGCTGTTCGCCATCAGCTTCGGAAACGGTGATCAGTTGAACGTCGCTCATGCGAGGGCTCCACGGGCTAGATAAATTCCGGCAGCGAGGGCCGCGAGGGAAAGCAGGATGCTGGCCGCGACATAGGCAAGCGCGGTAAGGGTCTGGCCGCGTTCCCACAGGGTAAATGTGTCAAGCGAGAACGCCGAGAAGGTGGTGAAGCCGCCAAGAATGCCGGTCATCAGAAACGGGGCAAGGGCTGTGCCGCCCTTTTTCGCCAGCGTGACCACCAGCAGCCCCATGACAAAAGAGCCGAGGATGTTGACGAACAAGGTAGCGTAGGGAAAGCCCGGCCCGAACAGCCGCATCGCGCCGACATTCGAGAGATAGCGCAGGGACGCGCCGATTGCGCCGCCGAGGGCGACTTGGGTGAGTGTGGTGAACATCAGGTTTCATTGGGCCGAGGGGGCGGATTTGTCAACGGCAGAGCGGGGGCCAGCCCCCGCACCCCCGGAGTATTTCGGCCAAGATGAAGCGGCGGGTCAGGGATCGTTGCGTTTGGCGCGGAGTTTGGCGAAATAGTCGATGCGCTTTTTCAGATCGCGCTCAAACCCACGTTCGGGCGGATTGTAGTAGATCGGGCGCTTCATGCCGTCGGGGAAGTAGTTTTGCCCCGAAAAGCTGTCTTCGGCGTCGTGGTCATAGGCATAGCCCGCGCCGTAGCCGATGTCTTTCATCAGCCGCGTCGGCGCGTTGCGGATGTGCAGCGGTGGCGGGTGGCTGCCGGTTTCGCGCGCGGCGACGCGGGCGGCTTTGTAGGCGGTATAGACCGCGTTGGATTTGGGGGCGAGGGCGAGGTAGACCAGCGCTTGCGCCAGTGCCAGTTCGCCCTCGGGCGAGCCGAGGCGTTCGTAGGTGTTCCAGGATTCGAGGCAGATCGCTTGGGCTTGTGGGTCGGCGAGGCCGATGTCTTCGACCGCCATGCGGGTGATGCGGCGGGCGAGAAAGCGTGGGTCTTCGCCGCCTTCCAGCATCCTTGCGAACCAGTAAAGGGCAGCGTCGGGATCAGAGCCGCGCACCGATTTGTGCAGGGCCGAGATCAGGTTGTAATGCTCTTCGCCTGATTTGTCGTATTTGCTGGCGCGGCGCATCAGGCGGGTGGAGAGTTGCGCGCGGTCGAGCGGTTTGTCGAGCTTCCACGCGGCGATTTGTTCGATCAGGTTCAGCAGGGCGCGTCCATCGCCGTCGGCCATTTCGATCAGCGCCTCACGCGCATCGCCGGTCAGCGGCAGCGCGCGGTTGAGTTCTTTCTCTGCGCGTTGGGTGAGGCGTTCGAGGTCGGTGAGGTCAAGCCGTTCCAGAACAATGACTTGCGCGCGGGAGAGCAGCGCGGCGTTCAGCTCGAAACTGGGGTTTTCGGTGGTGGCGCCGACCAGAAGGATGGTGCCGTCTTCCATATAGGGCAGGAAGCCGTCTTGCTGGGCTTTGTTGAAGCGGTGGATTTCATCGACGAACAGCAGGGTGCCCCGACTGCCTTGGCTTCCGTTCTGGCGGCGGATCTTGGCGGATTCGAAGACTTTGCGCAGGTCTGGGACGCCGGTGAAGATCGCCGAGATTTGCACGAAGGCAAGGTCGGATTGGTCGGCCAGAAGGCGGGCGATGGTGGTTTTGCCGACGCCGGGCGGGCCCCAGAGGATCAGGGATGAGAGGGAGTGCGCGGCGAGCATCGCGCCGAGGGGGCCATCGGGGCCGAGGACGTGGGATTGGCCGATGACCTGCGAGAGGTTCTGCGGCCGCAAACGATCAGCCAAGGGGCGCGGGGGCTCTGGCTGCGGTTTGCCGGGGGTGTCGAAAAGGTCTGACATGGGGGGAGTTTACGCTGGCTGGGCAGAAGGGGGAAGGCGGATTGCATGGTGGAACGGTGAGAACGGCAACCTAGCTAGTGGCGCAGAAGCCGTGTAACCTGCGGCGCAAATGTTAGATGAGTTTGCTTAATGACCAAATCAGTTGCTGAAACCATCGCCCATCTAGAGCAGCTTATAAGAGATAAATACGATCACTTGGGCTTCATAGAAGCACAGAATGGTGCCTACAAAACTGGACACGTGCCACATGTTGCTCCGCTTGCCTATTTATGCATTCGCTATGCAGGATTGGACGAGGTTGGAATCGGCAACGCAGAACGCGAATGTGAGCGATACATTTCTGAGCCATATCGCGAGTTGCTCGGCCACATGAATGGGGCGCGGCTGCTGGGTATCTCATTACATGGAGGAATTGGGGGCTTTGTAGACAGATCAGTTATAGGCATCGGGAACCCAGTTAGCCTTCGGTATCAAAATGTCCATGGGCGCCCAGATTACATTCCGAACGGCCACTTGGGAATTGGGGCGATCAATGGCCCTTGGTTCTCGCAGGGGCATCTCTATCTGACCTCAAGTGGTGGGGTTGAGATGTTCAATGCAAGGTTCAACCTGATCGGCGCACGTTGGCCTTCTCTTGCTGTGTTTCTGCTAGACGAAGTCTCACGACGCTTTTCAATATACGATGACGAAGGTCGAATACTGGAAAACTCTAAATTGCTCCCTGGGGACGCAGACGATTGGGAACGGCTTGCACAAGAGGCTCAGAAAGAAGACTAGAAAAAGGAAAAAGGCTTCCTCGGGCGTTTGTGAAACTTGGCTCGTCGCAGGTGATTGAAGTATCTTTTTCGCCCCCCTGTGTTGGCAACGATAAAACGAAAATAGTGAAGTTGCCGAAGGGCCTGCAATCCATCCCAAGGCCTACCATCCCTATTGTCTCGCGTAGTTGAGCTACCCCGCCTCAGCCAGCATCATATCTTGCATTATCGCGGCAACCCCGTCACCGCGTCCCATTAAGCGCTCGACTTCGAGCAGTTCTGCGGGCGGCCCTGCTCCCCATAGGCCGCCGCAGTTTTCGGTCAGTGCTTGGTCAGGCTGAAATCCATCTCGACCACTTGGTTGTCGATAGCGTCGATATCCATCACCGGGCCCATGGCGCGCATTTTCACGCCGACGCGGTCGGCCCAGCGGGGCCAGGTGGCGGCGAGCAGGGTCAGGCAGTGGGTGGCGCCGAGGCTACGCACGGTTTCGCCAAGCTGCTGGATCAGTTGCGCATGCACGCGGCGGCGGATGGCGGCGGGCACGTCATGGGCAACGAACAGGCGGCTCGATTCCCAGATGTGATCGCCGACCGGGGCTTCATCGGTCAGCAGGTTGGCCGGAATCGTATCCAGCAGGCCGCGCTGCGCGTCGCGGATCATGTAGGAATAGATGCCGCATTTCGCGGTCGTGGGGGTCAGGCGGTTGCCCGCTAGCACCCGGCCCTGATCATCATGGACGACAACCCAGCGGCTGGCCGGAGTGTCATACTGGTCGTATTCCATCCCCAAGGCCTCGGGCAGGTCCCATTTGTTATGCACGATAAACAGCTCGCGCCGTGCGCGAAGCATATTCGCGAACAGTTCTCCATGGTTGTGGAGGTTGGCAAACGAAAGTGTGGTGGTGAGCATGGTGGTCTCCGTTATGTTCAGATGGCAGTCGGAACATCGCGGAGGGGGTTGTCAGATCAGCCGATAATCCTTCGCGCGTTGAATGGCTTCGGCTGTGGTGCGCGCCATCAAACGAATACGCGCCGATGTGACGCGCGCCTTGAGCGCGCTTTCTGATATGCCCAGTTTCGCCGCAGCGGCAGTAAACCGGTCCCCCCCAGCGATACAGCGCAGAGCCTCGATCTGAGCCTTGGTCAGCTCTTCTGGCGGCTCTGTCACGTCATGCAGCCGATGCACGATGGTCGCGATGGCTGCAATTTCATGGTCCTCAAATTCGCGGTCAGAGCGCGCGAATGAGGCGATGGATCGGGATTTGACCGGACCACAGGCGACTGTGGCCCCATAGTTGAGGCCATAACGCGCGGCCTCGGTGAACAGGCCAAACGGGTCTGGCAGGGCAGGATCGCTCCAACGGATGGTGCCCGTGGCACTGAAGCCCCAGGCTACCATTGGATCACGCAAAACGTAGCCTTTTTCGGTGTAGTAGTCGAGCCAGCGCTGGTCATAGGTCTGATACGTGACCAAGGGCGCGGTGAAACGAATATGGAGACCGACGAAGTAACCCGCCGGAGCCATAAGCGAAAGTTGGTGCAACTCGACATCTATACCTAGCTTTACTGACATGTTTTTTCGATCTCTCGATTCATTTACAACTTTAGGCAGTTCACAGGGTGGCTACTATAACGGGATCAGCAACAGCGCGTTTCCTGAATGCTATCAATGAGAAGAAAGCCACCAAAGGAAAGTCCAGATCGGGCGTTACCCACAGCTATCACGATTGACGCTGCGTCAACCTTGGCGGTGGATATGAAAAAACCCGCCGATCAGGGCGGGTTTTTCAGGATCTTGTCGCGCTGGCTTACGCCTCGTAGGCGTCCTCGGCGGCGGTGCGGGCGTGGTCTGCTGCACCTTTCGCGTTCGGGTCACGATCAACGAATTCGATGATCGCCATCGGGGCCATGTCGCCATAGCGGAAGCCAGCCTTCAGCACACGGACATAGCCGCCCTGACGGGTGGCGTAGCGCGGGCCGAGGATTTCAAACAGGCGCGCGGTGTGGATGTCTTGCTTCAGTTGCGCATGAGCCTGACGACGGGCGTGCAGGTCGCCGCGTTTCGCCAAGGTGATCAGCTTTTCGATGATCGGGCGCAGTTCTTTGGCTTTCGGCAGAGTGGTCTTGATCTGCTCGTGTTCAATCAGCGAACCGGCCATGTTGGCGAACATCGCTTTGCGGTGTTCGTGGGTGCGGTTCAGCTTGCGGTAGCCGTGTGAGTGACGCATGGAAATCTCCTATTCGCGTGTTTTGCTTTGTCCGGCAGGGGCTACTTCTGCCCCCGCTCACCTTGGGGTCTTGCGACCCGTGTTTTCCCCGGCGGTCCGGGCATTTCGGGGGGTGTTGCCACCTCCCTTATTCTTAGAACTGGTCTTCGAAACGCTTGGCCAGGTCTTCGATATTCTCCGGCGGCCAGTCTTCGACTTCCATGCCCAGATGCAGGCCCATGCCCGACAGCACTTCCTTGATTTCGTTCAAGGACTTGCGGCCGAAGTTCGGGGTGCGCAGCATCTCGGCTTCGGTTTTCTGGATCAGATCGCCGATGTAGACGATGTTGTCGTTCTTCAGGCAGTTTGCCGAACGCACCGACAATTCCAACTCGTCCACTTTCTTCAGCAGAAGCGGGTTGAATTCGAGGCCGGCATCTTCGACGCCTTTGCCTGCGGCTTCCGGCTCGTCGAAGTTGACGAACACTGCCAGCTGATCTTGCAGAATGCGCGCGGCATAGGCCACAGCGTCTTCCGGGGTCAACGAGCCATCGGTTTCGATGCGCATGGTCAGCTTGTCATAGTCCAGCACCTGACCTTCGCGGGTCGGGGTGACTTCATACGAGACTTTCTTGACCGGCGAATAGATCGCGTCGATCGGGATCAGGCCAATCGGCGCATCTTCCGGGCGGTTCTTGTCAGCGGCAACATAGCCCTTGCCGGTGTTGACAGTCAGTTCCATGAACACATCCGCACCATCGTCGAGGTGGCAGATGACGTGTTCCTTGTTCAGCACTTCGATGCCGTTGGTTTCCGAGATGTCGCCAGCGGTGACAACGCCCGGACCTTTGGCGGAAATCGACAGGCGTTTCGGGCCTTCGACATCCATCTTCAGCGAAACGCCCTTCAGGTTCAGGATGATGTCGGTGACATCTTCGCGCACGCCTGCAACGGAAGAAAACTCGTGCAGGACGTTGTCGATTTGCACCGAGGTGATCGCGCCGCCTTGCAGCGACGACATCAGCACGCGGCGCAGCGCGTTGCCGAGGGTCAGACCGAAACCACGCTCCAGCGGTTCGGCATAGACGGTGGCGGTGCGTTGTGCATCAGCCCCCGGCTTGACGACCAGTTGCGTCGGTTTAATCAGTTCAAGCCAATTTTTGTGGATCATGTGGCCGCCTCCATACTTGTCTCTTGCTCATGTCCGGGTAGCAAGGGACGCCCGAGGTTCAGAAATGACGAAATCGGGCCGCGCGGAATGCGCGCGACCCGACCAATGGTTTTGCCTTAGACGCGGCGGCGCTTCGGCGGACGGCAGCCGTTGTGGGCCAGCGGCGTCACGTCACGGATCGAGGTGACGTTCAGGCCGACAGCAGCCAAAGCGCGCAGAGCCGATTCACGGCCCGAGCCGGGGCCTTGCACTTCGACTTCAACGGTTTTCATGCCGTGTTCCTGCGCTTTGCGGGCTGCATCTTCTGCGGCCATCTGCGCGGCGTAAGGCGTGGATTTCCGCGAGCCTTTGAAGCCCATGGTGCCCGAGGACGACCAGGAAATCGCGTTGCCCTGAACGTCGGAGATCAGGATTTTGGTGTTGTTGAACGAAGAGTTCACGTGAACCACGCCAGCGGCGATGTTCTTGCGTTCTTTTTTCTTCGTGCGGGTCGATTTGGTATCGCGTGCCATTGTGCCCTACCCCTTATTTCTTCTTGCCAGCGATGGCTTTTGCGGGGCCCTTGCGGGTGCGAGCGTTGGTGTGCGTGCGCTGACCGCGGACCGGCAGGCCCTTACGGTGACGCAGGCCACGGTAGCAACCGAGATCCATCAGACGCTTGATGTTCATCGAGGTTTCGCGACGCAGGTCGCCTTCCACGGTGACGTTTGCGTCGATGTATTCGCGGATTGCCAGCACTTCGGCATCCGAAAGCTGGTTGACGCGACGGGCGCGGTCGATGTTCACCGCTGCGCAGATTTGCTCTGCGATATGCGGGCCAACGCCGGTGATATAGGTTAGCGCGATGGGAACCCGTTTCGCGGTCGGGATGTTGACGCCAGCAATACGTGCCAAACGTGTATTCCTTCATGGTTGCGGTTCCGTAGTGCCAGAACCTTTTTTCACAACACCGCCCCGGATGGAGCGATTCGAATCCCACAAATGGGGAGACCCGCAAGCGATTCCGCTGCGGGACGCCGTGCTTTATGGGCTTTTGACCAGAGCGTCAAGGGTAGCGGGCGCAGATTTCACGCTTTGTCAAGAACGGATGCAATTGAGGCCGCAACCGCGTCCATTTCCGCCATGCCGTCAATCTGGCGCAACTGCTGCTTGGCCCAGTAATAGCCAATGAGGGGGGCTGTGTTCTTGTAATACTCGCGCAGGCGGAGTTCGAACACCTCGGGTGTGTCATCGCGGCGCACCGGCAGACCTTGCGCGCGGGCCTCCTCAGCGCGGCGCACGATGCGGCCGACCAAGGCTTCATCATCGACCTGCATCTCGATCACGGCATCCAGGCCCTGCCCTGTCTTTTGCAGCAGTGCGGCCAGGGCATCGGCCTGTTTCAGCGTGCGCGGAAAGCCATCAAAGATAAAGCCGCCGCCCGCCGGACCGGCCAGTTTTTCCTCGATCAGACCGATGACGATCTCATCGGTGACAAGTTGGCCCTTGTCCATCACTTCGGCCACGCGCTTGCCCATTTCGGTGCCCGAGGTCTTGGCCTCGCGCAGCATGTCGCCGGTCGACAGTTGCACCATGGCGCGTTCATCCACCAAGCGCTTGGCTTGGGTGCCTTTACCAGCGCCGGGCGGGCCGAGGAGGATGATATTTGCCATGCTGCACCTTTCTGTCAAAGAAAAGGCCCGGCGGAACGCGCCGGGCCTATCGTCATAGTCCCGTTCAGCGCCGCGCGGGCGGACGGTTTGCCGTGCTGCGCTTCTTGCCACGCAGTTGCGATTTCTCGATCAGGCCTTCGTATTGATGCGCCAACAGATGCGATTGGATCTGGTTGATCGTATCCATCGTCACCGACACCACGATCAGCACCGAGGTGCCGCCGAAGTAGAACGGGATCGAGAACTGGCTGATCAGGATCTCTGGCAGCATGCACACGAGGGCGAGATAGGCAGCCCCCAGCACCAGGATGCGGTTGACCACATAATCCAGATATTCCTCGGTCTTTTTGCCGGGGCGGATGCCGGGGATAAAGCCGTTCTGGTTCTTGAGGTTGTCAGCAACCTCATCGGTTTTGAAGGCGACGTTTGCGGTGTAAAAATACGCAAAGAACACGATCATCACGATGAAGAACGCCAGATACAGCGGCTGGCCATGACCGAACAGCGCCAGAATGGTTGACATCACCGGGCCAGTGTTGGCGCCCGAGAAGGTGGCGATGGTGGTCGGCAACAACAGCAGCGACGAGGCGAAGATCGCCGGGATCACGCCAGCAGGGTTGACCTTGATCGGCAAATGCGACGAGCCGCCATCGTAGATCTTCATGCCGACCTGACGGCGGGGGTATTGGATATGGATCTTGCGCAGGGCGCGCTCCATGAACACCACAAAGGCGATGACGGCCACAACCATCACCAGCACGCCCAGGATCACCGGGGTCGAGATCACACCGGCGCGGCCTTGGCTGAAGAACTGCGCCAATGCATGCGGGATTTCAGCGACGATGCCGGTGAAGATGATCAGCGAGGTGCCGTTACCGATGCCGCGTGCGGTGATCTGCTCACCCAGCCACATCAGGAACATGGTGCCCGCGACCAGAGTGATCACGCAGGAGATCACGAAATACATGCCGGGGGTATGGGCCAGACCGCCCGCCTCGATGGATTTAGCGATGCCGAAGCCTTGCAGGACGGCCAGCCCGACGGTGCCGTAGCGCGTCCACTGGTTCATCTTCTTGCGGCCCTGCTCGCCCTCTTTCTTCATCTGCTCCAGCGCCGGGATCATCGACGCCAGCAACTGAATAATGATCGAGGCCGAAATGTAGGGCATGATGCCAAGCGCGAAGATGCCCATCCGCTTGATCGCACCACCGGTAAACATCGACAACATGCCACCGATGCCCTGCCCCGCGTTATCCATGAAATTGCGCAGCGCGGTGCCGTCAATCCCCGGAACCGGCACATAGGTGCCGAGGCGGTAGACCATCAAAAGACCAATGGTGAAGAAAATCCGGCTACGGAGATCCGTCGCCTTGCCCAGCGTACCCCAGCTGAGGTTCGCGGCCATCTGTTCGGCAGCTGAAGCCATGCCCAGTTCTTTCTGCGTAAGCCCGATATGGGAAGCGCCGCCAAACCGTTTCCGGTCGGCGGCGCGGGAAACTTGAAGCTATGTAAGCGGTCCGGGGACCGCTCACAACCTCTTATTGCGCTTTACGCACCGACTTGCCATGCGGAGCCAAGGTCGGCGCCACAGTCAGGGTGCCACCAGCGGCTGCCACGGCTTCAACAGCAGCAGCGGAAGCGCCGGTCACGCTCAGTTTGACGGCAGTGGTGATCGCGCCCTTGTTCAGGATGCGGATACCGTCGCGCTTGTGGCCGGTCAGGCCTGCGTCAACCAGCATGTCTTCGGTGATCTCGACTTTCGCGTCCAGCTTGCCCAGGCCGATGAATTTCTCGATCAGGCCGAGGTTGATCACCGCGAAACGGTCCTGGTTCGGCTTGTTGAAGCCGCGCTTCGGCAAGCGGCGATACAGCGGCATCTGGCCGCCTTCGTAACCACCGATAGCCACGCCCGAACGCGATTTCTGACCCTTGATACCACGGCCAGCGGTTTTACCCTTGCCCGAACCCGGACCACGCGCGACGCGCTTTTGCTTCTTGGTTGCACCGGGGTTGTCGTGCAGTTCATTCAATTTCATGTCGCATACTCCTATGCCGGAAAGCCCCACCCTGCGACGGGGAGGAGCAACGCGGCTGTTTGTTGATTCTTGTGCCGATAGGTGGGGCACTGGGGGCGTATAGAGGGGATGGGGGTGCGGAGCAAGTGCAGACTTGGTAGCGATTATCAAGCTACAGTGTCGCTGCACTGCGTTCAGCACGTTCCATGGAACAACCAGAACCCACTCATGACTTTCAAGTCAAAGTTGCGCGGAGCCGAACCGCCACAGACCTGAGCGCCAACCATCTTTTTAAGCTCATCCTGCGTCCAATCCATGCCAGCATGGCCGCTGAACTTGCCGCCGCCATCATTGTCAATGCTCAGCTTGTTCCCCGCAGGACTGCTGACACAGCCAGCAAGGATGGCGCAGGTTGCAAGCGTTAAAGCAAATTTCAAGTCGCGCATTACTCGTAACTCCATAACTTCATTGCCTTATGGTTATGAAGCTTGCGACGCCTGTCAAGGATACGTGCCGCTTATCGCATCGTTATCTATGATTGGCTCGACATAGATCCCAAATCCTGCGTATCTGCGAGCTGTTTTGCTCTGGGGGCTGTCATGGCGGTGGATACGAATTACCGGGCGGGGATCAAGCTGCTGTTCAAGAATGAATGGGGCAGCTTGGTCGCGACTTTTGCGCGGTTTGAATATGCGCTGAAGCTGGCGGGGTATCTCAAGTATGAAAAGCCCGGTGCCTCGGCCGAGGCGGGTTGGGCTGGCTTTGCCAGTGATCTCGGCGATGAGTTTCTGGCGCATTGCCGGGGGTTGGCCGAGGTGCAGGTGCTGTTCAACGCGCCGCCCCGGTTGTTGAAGGTCGACCGGGATCGCGCGGTGTCTTGGAAAAAGCCACGGGCGGTGAATTCGGTCGTTGATCTGTTTGCGGTGGCGCAGGATGTGCAGGGTGGTTTGTTCCACGGCGATGCAAAGGTGCATGGCGAGCGGGATGGAGAACGGATCGAGGCGGCTCAGGCAGTGCTGGATGAGGCCTGGGGCTGGGCTTTGAAGGATAAAGCCAACGCGCGGATGGTACGGTTTTGTGAGGCGTTTCGGTTTACGCAATAGGACGGAACCGCTGCCATTTGGCCCGAGCCGAATGAAAACGCTGCGGGGCAGCGTTTTCCGGTGAGTTGCTCGTAAGGCTGGAAGCGGTCGAGCAAGGGGGTGTGTGCGAATCCTAGCGTTTGAAAATCGGGACGCGCCTGACTGGGCGGGCGCGGAAACGCGCCTGCCGGGGGCAGGCAGGCGCGGCCCGATTTGTCTGCGGCCAAATCGGGCAAGATGGCTCGCGATGTTACAAAAGCAAAACGCCCCACCTTTCGGCGGGGCGTTTTTATTTAACCCGAAGGGTGCAGCGATCAGCCGCGCTCTTCGATGATCTGCACAAGATGCGAGATCTTGTTGACCATGCCGCGCACGGAAGGGGTATCTTCCAGCTCGCGGGTGCGGTTCATTTTGTTCAGGCCAAGACCTTTCAGGGTCGCGGTCTGGATGGCCGGGCGGCGGGCAGCCGAAGCCACCTGCTTGACCACGATGGTTTTCTTTGCGGTCATGATCAGGCCTCCACGACTTCAGCAGCGGGCTTGTTCAGGATCTCGGCCACTTTCTTGCCGCGACGAGCAGCAACCTGGCGGGGCGAGGTCTCGGACTTCAGCCCGTCAATGGTGGCGCGGATCATGTTGTAGGGGTTCTGCGAACCGATGGACTTTGCCACCACGTCTTGCAGGCCCAACATCTCGAACACAGCGCGCATCGGACCACCGGCGATGATCCCGGTCCCGGCAACAGCCGTCCGCATCACGACTTTACCGGCGCCATGACGGCCTTCCATGTCGTGGTGCAGGGTGCGTGCGTCTTTCAGCGGCACGCGGATAAGCTGGCGCTTGGCCTGCTCGGTCGCCTTGCGAATCGCTTCCGGAACTTCCTTTGCCTTGCCCTTGCCGAAGCCGACACGGCCTTTCTGATCGCCAACTACGACGAGTGCAGCAAAGCCAAAGCGTTTGCCGCCCTTGACGGTTTTCGACACCCGGTTGATCGCGACCAGACGGTCAGCGAATTCCGGGGTTTCTTCCGGCCGGTTATCGCGACGGTCATTGCCACCACGATTGTCCCGACGGTTTTCACGTTCTGCCATTTTTCAACTCCTCAGAACTGCAATCCACCTTCACGGGCAGCGTCGGCCAAAGCCTTGATCTTACCGTGAAAGAGGAAACCGCCGCGGTCGAAGTAGCACACTTCAACACCGGCCTTTTTGGCCCGCTCGGCGATTGCCGAACCGATTTTGGTCGCTGCTTCGACGTTGTTCTTGCCGACCACACCGAACTCTTTCTCCAACGTGGAGGCCGAGGCGATGGTGACGCCTTTCGCATCGTCGATCAGCTGCACGCTGATGTTCTTGTTCGAGCGGTGAACGGACAGACGCAGGCGCCCATGCGAAGTCGCTTTGATTTTGTTCCGAACGCGCTGACGGCGCTTCAGGAACAGGTCTCTCTTGGTGTTTGCCATGATTGTGTCCCTTACTTCTTCTTGCCTTCTTTGCGGAACACGAACTCGCCCTTATAGCGGATGCCTTTGCCTTTGTAGGGCTCGGGCTTGCGCCATTCGCGGATGTTCGCAGCGACCTGACCAACGAGCTGTTGGTCAATGCCTTCCACAACGATTTCAGTGTTCTTCGGCGAGGTCACGGTGACCCCCTTCGGAACGTCGAAGTTGACTTCATGGCTGTAGCCCAGCGACAGTTTCAAGACATTGCCGGCCATCGCAGCGCGGTAACCCACACCTTGAATTTCCAGCTCTTTCTTGAAGCCTTCGCTGACGCCGATCACCAGGTTTTCAACCATGGACCGCGCCATGCCCCACTGCTGACGTGCGCGCTTGGAAGTGCCACGCGGGGTCACTTTGACAGCGCCTTCGTCGATCGTGAGCGTCACGTCGTCGGTTGCGGTGAAGCTGCGGGTGCCTTTCGGACCTTTGACTTCGATGGTCTGGCCAGAGATGGTCGCAGAAACGCCCTTCACCAAGCCTACGGGTTTTTTGCCGATACGAGACATGCCACCCTCCTCAGAACACGGTGCAAAGCACTTCGCCGCCAACATTGGCTGCGCGCGCATTTGCATCTGACATCACGCCTTTCGGCGTGGAGACGATGGAGATACCGAGGCCGTTGCGGACCGACGGGATTTCCTTGACCGACATGTACACACGACGGCCGGGCTTGGACACGCGCTTGACTTCGCGGATCACAGGCACGCCTTCGAAATACTTCAGGCTGATAACCAGCTCGCCTTGACCGTTGTCGGTCTTGGTGCGCTCGAAACCGCGGATGTAGCCTTCGCTTACGAGCACGTCCAGAACCCAGGCGCGCAGTTTCGAGGCAGGGGTCGACACGGTCGATTTGCCACGCATTTGCGCGTTACGGATACGGGTAAGCATGTCGCCGATAGGATCGTTCATCATCATTTGGCGACCTCCTTACCAGCTCGACTTGACCATGCCGGGGATCTGGCCGAACGAGGCGAGATCACGCAGCATGATGCGCGAGAGTTTGAGCTTGCGATAATACGCATGCGGACGGCCGGTCAGTTGGCAACGGTTGTGCAAACGGACGGCGGACGAGTTGCGGGGCAGCTCTGCCAGTTTGATGGTCGCCTTGAAGCGCTCTTCAACCGGTTTCGCTTGATCGTTGATCACCGCTTTCAGTGCTGCGCGCTTGGAAGCGTGTTGCTTCACCAGCTTTTCGCGCTTCACTTCGCGGTTCACCATGGATTTTTTTGCCATTGTCAGGTTCCTCGCGCTTACGACGTGAAGGGCATGTTGAAATTCTTCAACAGGCTCTTGGCTTCGGCGTCGGTTTTAGCGGTGGTGCAGATGATGATGTCCATGCCCAGCACTTCATCGACTTTGTCGAATTCGATTTCCGGGAACACCAGTTGCTCTTTCAGGCCCATGGCGTAGTTGCCACGGCCATCGAACGAAGTCGGCTTCACGCCGCGGAAGTCGCGGACGCGCGGCAGAGCGATGGTGATCAGACGGTCGAGGAATTCATACATCCGGTCGCCGCGCAGGGTCACTTTGCAGCCAAGCGGCATTTCTTCACGCACGCGGAAGCCAGCGATGCTGTTCTTTGCGTGGGTGATGACAGCCTTCTGACCAGCGATGAGAGTCATCTCTTCGGCGGCTTTCTTGACTTTTTTGGTGTCTTTCACAGCTTCGCCAACACCCATGTTCAACACGATCTTGTCAAGCTTGGGGATCTGCATGTCGTTCTTGTAGCCGAATTCGGCCTTCAGAGCGGCGCGGATCTTGGAGGCGTATTCGGCCTTCAGACGCGGGGTATAGGTGGCTTGGTCGAGCATCAGATCGCCTCCCCGGTGGTTTTGGCGAAACGAACCTTCTTGTCGCCTTCCATGCGGAAGCCAACGCGGGTTGCTTTGCCGTTCTTGTCCAGCAGCGCGAGGTTCGACAGGTCGATCGGCATTGCCTTGGCAATACGGCCACCCTGCGAGGTTTGCGACTGTTTGGTGTGACGGGTTGCGACGTTCACGCCATCAACCACGGCTTTGTTGGCGGTCGGGTTCACGGACGAAATCTCGCCCTTCTGCCCTTTGTCCTTGCCAGCAAGCACGACGACGGTGTCGCCCTTTTTCAGCTTAGCAGCCATCAGAGCACCTCCGGAGCCAGCGAGATGATTTTCATGAAGTTCTTCGCGCGCAGTTCACGCACAACCGGCCCGAAGATACGCGTGCCGACCGGTTCGCCCTGGTTGTTCAGGATGACGGCCGCATTGCGGTCAAAACGGATGGCGGTGCCATCTTCACGGAAAACTTCTTTGGCAGTGCGCACGACAACGGCTTTACGCACGTCGCCCTTTTTGACACGGCCTTTCGGAATCGCTTCCTTGACCGACACCACGATGATGTCGCCCACGGATGCATAGCGGCGATGCGAGCCGCCCAGAACCTTGATGCACTGAACCCGGCGAGCGCCGGAGTTATCAGCAACATCCAGATTGGTCTGCATCTGGATCATTTGGTTTCTCCCGACCTTTGGGCATCATTGCCCAGGGTTTCGTATTCAGTAAAAAGACAAAGGTTGCCGCTTATGCAGCGACAACCACCGTCCAGCGTTTGGTCTTCGAGATCGGCGCACATTCTTCGATGCGAACGGTATCGCCGGTCTTGTAGGTGTTGTGTTCGTCATGTGCGCGGTACTTTTTCGATTTGCGCACGGTCTTTTGCAGCAGCGGGTGCTTGAAGCGGCGTTCCACCAGAACGGTGATGGTTTGCTCGTTCTTGTCCGAGGTCACGACGCCTTGCAGGATACGTTTCGGCATGGGTCTACTCCTCAGTTCGCAGCCGCTTGCGCGGCTTTCTGGTTCAGCACGGTCATGATACGGGCGACGTCACGACGGACGGCACGCATACGCGAGGTGTTTTCCAGTTGGTTGGTCGCAGCCTGGAAGCGCAGGTTGAACGCTTCTTTCTTCAGCGACACCAGCTGCTCGCGCAGCTGCTCGGGCGATTTGCCCAGAAGTTCCTTGGCGGTCATGCGCCTATCCTTTTCTCAATCACCAGAGCGCCCCAGCCTTGTGGCAAGGTCACGCTGAACCCGGTGGATCAATGTAAAACCACCGATTCCGAGTCGCCTCGGAGCCGTGGATGGCTGCGTATAGGGGATGGGGGGAGATAGGGCAAGGGGGATTGTTGCCTTAACTTATTGACACGTTGCCGATCACAGTTCCAACCGCATGGTCGCGTATCTGCGCCAAGATTTGACCACAGACCGTCCAATACACCGCTAAGTCTTGCAAGGCTAAGTTGCTTAGATCATCAGCGCCGCCCAGATACAGAGGTATTCTGTATCCTACGCATTGCACCCGGTCAGGCACCGTTCCGCCTGATGCCAGCCAATCTTGGAAGAAGCCATAGCTGACAGCGGCATCCGGAAACTCGACGAGTTCTTGCTTATGAAAAGCCGTATAGTCGCAAGGAATTTCAACTGCTTCCCCCGTCCCAGGTTCTAACAGCAATATCTGGGGCTCGCCGTCTATGATTCTTGCATTGTCCTGCGCAAATTGACGCCCGAGCCAATCAGAAGCGAAGCATCTTATTCGGGCCGCTAGTTGCGGGAAGGCCTCCGCTGCAAGGGCGGTGAATGGTTCAATGTCCTCAGGACGATGCAGGCGATAAGCACCGCCTAATATCATTTCATATTGTGCGAGAACCATTGGCGAAACCTCTACAAATTTTGAGACAGTTTCTGGCCGTTCACCGCAACTGCTCGGCAATCCACATCTTGGATGCATCGCCTCTTACTCCAACCGATCCACACTATGTTGGCACTTCATGTCAAAAAAGCAAAACCCCCGCTGTTTCCAGCGGGGGTTTCTTTATTCTGAACCGGGTGGCGACCCGCGTGTTTCTAGCGAAACCCGCTACACCGCACTTGTTTTGCGCCTAAGCGCAAAACCTTACCAGTCTTCGCGGGCTACGACGCGGGTCGTGACCGGAAGTTTCATCGCGCCCAGACGCAGGGCTTCACGGGCGATGATCTCGGACACGCCGTCGATCTCGAACATGATGCGGCCCGGTTTGACCTTGGCTGCCCAGTAGTCGGTCGAGCCTTTACCTTTACCCATCCGAACTTCGGTCGGCTTGGACGAGACCGGAACATCCGGGAAAATCCGGATCCAGACGCGGCCCTGGCGTTTCATGTGGCGGGTGATCGCGCGGCGGGCCGCTTCGATCTGACGGGCCGTCACACGCTCTGGCTCGGTGGCTTTCAGCGCAAAGGAGCCGAAGTTCAGCAGGAAGCCGCCCTTCGCTTCGCCGTGGATACGGCCTTTGTGCTGCTTGCGGAACTTAGTCCGTTTTGGTTGCAACATCTGTCTTCTCCCTTACGCGCGTTCGCGGTCGCGGCGAGGCGAACGCGGTGCTGCACCTTCTTGCGCTTCGGCAAGACGGCGATCATGGGCTTGCGGATCATGCTCGAGGATTTCGCCTTTGAAGATCCAGACCTTCACCCCGATGATGCCATAGGCGGTCGAGGCTTCGGACAGAGCATAGTCGATGTCAGCGCGCAGGGTGTGCAACGGCACACGGCCTTCACGATACCATTCGGTGCGTGCAATCTCGGCACCGCCCAGACGGCCGCCGACGTTGACACGGATACCCAAGGCACCCAGACGCATTGCGTTCTGCACGCCACGCTTCATGGCGCGACGGAAGGAAACGCGACGTTCCATTTGCTGAGCGATCGATTCAGCAACCAGTTGCGCATCAACTTCGGGCTTGCGCACTTCGACGATGTTCAGGTGAACATCCGACTTGGTGAACGCCGTCAGTTTCTTGCGCAGGGTTTCGATATCAGCGCCTTTTTTGCCGATGATCACACCCGGACGTGCAGTGTGAATGGTCACACGGCATTTCTTGTGCGGACGCTCGATGATCACGCGCGACACGCCAGCCTGCTTGCACTCTTCATGCACGAAAGCGCGCATCTTGAGGTCTTCCAGCAGCAGGTTGCCGTAGTCTTTCGACTCTGCAAACCAGCGGCTGTCCCAGGTGCGGTTGACCTGAAGACGCATACCGATCGGATTGACCTTCTGACCCATTATGCGGACTCCCCGGTGGTGCGGACCTTGATGGTGATCTCAGAGAACGGCTTCATGATCTTGCCGAAACGTCCACGTGCCCGCGGACGGCCACGCTTCATCACGAGGTTCTTGCCAACCCATGCTTCGGCCACGATCAGGCTGTCCACGTCGAGGTTGTGGTTGTTTTCTGCGTTGGCGATGGCCGACTGCAGGCACTTCTTCACGTCACCCGCGATGCGGCGCTTCGAGAAGGTCAAATCGGCCAGAGCCTTTTCAACTTTCTTGCCGCGGATCAGACCGGCGACGAGGTTCAGTTTTTGCGGCGAGGTACGCAGCATCCGGCTGATCGCCATCGCTTCGTTGTCCGCCACGCGACGGGGGTTCTTTTCCGTGCTCATGGCTTATTTCCTCTTGGCTTTTTTGTCGGCAGCATGGCCGTAATAGGTCCGGGTCGGCGAATATTCACCAAACTTCTGACCAATCATTTCTTCGGTCACAGCAACCGGGATGTGCTTTTTGCCGTTATAGACAGCAAAAGTCAGCCCGACGAACTGCGGCAGAATCGTGGAACGACGCGACCAGATCTTGATCACTTCGTTCTTGCCCGAGGCTTTCGCGGTCTCTGCCTTTTTCAAGACATAACCGTCGACGAACGGGCCCTTCCAAATAGAACGTGCCATTTATCAGCGCCCTTTCTTCGCGTTACGCGACCGGACAATCAGCTTGTCCGAAGCCTTGGCCTTACGGGTCTTGTTACCCTTGGTGCCTTTACCCCACGGCGTCACCGGGTGACGGCCGCCCGAGGTCCGACCTTCACCACCACCATGCGGGTGGTCGATCGGGTTCATAGCCACACCGCGCACGGTCGGGCGAACGCCCTTGTGACGCATACGGCCTGCTTTACCGAAGTTCTGGTTCGAGTTGTCGGGGTTCGACACGGCACCGATGGTCGCCATGCATTCCTGACGCACCAGACGCAGTTCACCCGAAGACAAACGGATCTGCGCATAACCACCGTCACGACCCACGAACTGAGCGTAGGTGCCTGCAGCGCGGGCCAACTGGCCGCCCTTGCCGGCTTTCAGCTCGACGTTGTGAACGATCGTCCCGATCGGCATGCCCGAGAACGGCATGGCGTTGCCCGGCTTCACGTCGGTCTTGGCACCTGCGACAACCGAGTCGCCGATGGCCAAGCGCTGCGGCGCCAGGATGTAGGAGAGTTCGCCATCCGCATAGCGGATCAAAGCGATGAAGGCGGTACGGTTCGGATCGTATTCGATCCGCTCAACGACCGCTGCAATATCGAATTTACGACGTTTGAAATCCACAACGCGGTAAAGACGCTTTGCGCCCCCGCCCTTGTGCCACATCGTAACACGTCCGGTGTTGTTCCGGCCACCAGTCTTGGTCAAACCCTCAGTGAGAGATTTGACCGGACGGCCTTTCCACAGCTCCGAACGGTCGATCAGAACCAACCCGCGTTGGCCAGGCGTCGTCGGCTTATACGACTTAAGTGCCATGCTTTCTGTCTTCCGTCAGCTAATGGGTCTTATGCAAGACCCAAGGTTATAGGGCTCCGTAGATCCCCGAGGTATGGCCAGCATTGGTAGGATCGCCGCAGGCCGATTCGTCAAAAATCCACGGCCCCGGAGAACCGGGGCCGCGAGATTCGTCGCCAATATCAGAGGCCGGTGGAAACGTCGATAGAGTTTCCGGCTTCCAGCGTGACATAGGCTTTCTTCTTGTCCGAACGCTCGCCTGCGCGACCGCGGAACTTCTTGGCCTTGCCCTTGGTGATCGTGGTGTTGACCGCTTTCACCTTGACCGAGAAGATGTTCTCGACAGCTTCTTTGATCTGAGGCTTGGTTGCATCCATGGCGACCTGGAACACGAAAGCGTTGTTTTCCTGAGCCATGGTGGCTTTTTCAGTGATCACAGGCTTTTTGATCAGGTCGTAGTGCTGGGGTTTAATGCTCATTTCAGACGAGCCTCCAAAGCTTCGACACCTGCTTTGGTGATCACCAGGGTGTCACGTTTCAGGATGTCATAGACGTTTGCGCCCATCGTCGGCAGCACGTCCACGCCTTCGAGGTTGCGAGCAGCCAGCGCGAAATTCGCGTCAACGCTTGCGCCGTCGATGATCAGAACGCGTTTCCAGCCGAGTTCCGAAGCGTGCTTGGCCAGGGTTGCGGTCTTGGCTTCGGCCATCGTGGCCGCATCCAGGATCACCAGCTCGCCTGCTTTTGCCTTTGCAGACAAAGCATGACGCAGACCCAGCGCGCGGAACTTCTTCGGCAGATCATGTGCGTGCGAACGCGAGATCGGGCCTTTGACCACGCCACCGTGACGGAAGATCGGGGCTTTCTTGGAACCGTGACGGGCGCCGCCGGTGCCTTTTTGCTTATAGATCTTCTTGGTCGAGTAGGACACTTCGGCGCGGGTCAGCGTCGAGTGGGTGCCTGCCTGCATACGGGCGCGCTGCCAACGGACGACACGGTGCAGAACGTCTGCGCGCGGGTCGAGGCCGAACAGGGCTTCGTCGAGGTCGATGGTGCCAGCTTTGCCGCCATCAAGTTTGATCACGTCAAGTTTCATGCTTCACCTCCTTCAACAGCAGCAGGTGCAGCCGCAGCAGCCGAACGAATGGCAGCAGGCAGAGGCAGACCAGCCGGAGCCGCTTTCTTCACGGCGTCCTTGATGGTGACCCAACCGCCTTTGGTGCCGGGGACCGAGCCTTTGATCATCAGGATACCACGCTCGGCATCCGTGCGGACGACCTGCAGGTTCTGGGTGGTGCAGCGCACAGCGCCCATGTGACCAGCCATTTTCTTGCCTTTGAACACTTTGCCCGGATCCTGGCACTGGCCGGTGGAGCCGTGCGAACGGTGCGAAACCGACACACCGTGCGAAGCCCGCAGACCGCCGAAGTTGTGACGCTTCATGGCACCCTGAAAGCCTTTACCGTTGGTCGTCCCAGCGATATCGACGAACTGGCCTGCCAGATAGTGATCAGCGGTGATTTCAGCGCCGACTTCGATCAGATTGGCGGGCGAGACGCGGAATTCCGCGATCTTGCGCTTCGGCTCGACCGAGGCCTTGGCGAAGTGGCCGCGCATGGCAGCAGTGGTGCGCTTGGCTTTCGCCAAACCTGCACCGAGCTGAACGGCGGTGTAGCCATCCTTGTCAACGGTGCGCTGAGCGACAACTTGCAGGTTGTCGAGTTGCAGAACGGTCACCGGAACTTGGGTGCCATTCTCGAGGAACAGCCGGGTCATGCCCAGCTTTTTAGCGATAACGCCAGAACGCATGTTATCTATCTCCCCTTACACTTTGATCTCGACGTCCACGCCAGCGGCGAGGTCGAGCTTCATCAGCGCGTCAACGGTCTGGGGGGTCGGATCAACTATGTCGAGAAGACGCTTGTGCGTGCGGATTTCCCACTGGTCGCGCGACTTTTTGTCGATGTGCGGACCACGGAGAACCGTGAATTTCTCAATTTTGTTCGGCAGCGGAATCGGACCGCGCACAGTGGCGCCGGTGCGTTTCGCGGTGCTTACGATTTCTGCGGTGCTGGCGTCCAGCACGCGGTAATCGAAGGCTTTCAACCGAATACGGATGGTTTGACCTTGCATATGTTCTTCCTTCTGAACGTAGGCGGGGCAAAAGGCCCGGCCCATAGGTTCACGTTGTTTGGGTAGTCTGGTCGTGGGTAGTCTGGTCTTGAAAGTCAGCGGCGCACCCCGAAAGGTGCGCCGCTGGGTGGTCCCTTATAGGGCGCGGTCCCCTTTGAAAAGGGGATTCGCGCACTATTTACTTGATGATTTTCGACACGACGCCTGCGCCGACGGTGCGGCCGCCTTCGCGGATGGCGAAGCGCAGTTTTTCTTCCATTGCGATCGGGGCGATCAGTTCGACGTTGAACTTCAGGTTGTCGCCCGGCATCACCATTTCGGTGCCAGCCGGCAGCTCAACCGTGCCGGTCACGTCGGTGGTGCGGAAGTAGAATTGCGGACGGTAGTTCGCGAAGAACGGGGTGTGACGACCGCCTTCTTCCTTGGTCAGAATGTAGGCTTCTGCCTCGAACTTGGTGTGCGGGTTCACCGATTTCGGCTTGCACAGCACTTGGCCGCGCTCAACGCCTTCACGGTCGATACCGCGCAGCAGCACGCCGACGTTGTCGCCTGCTTCACCACGATCCAGCAGCTTGCGGAACATCTCGACGCCGGTGCAGACCGACTTCTTGGTGTCACGGATGCCAACGATTTCAACTTCGTCGCCGACGTTGATCACGCCGCGCTCGATACGACCGGTCACAACCGTGCCACGGCCCGAGATCGAGAACACGTCTTCGATCGGCATCAGGAACGGCTGGTCCACAGCGCGTGCCGGGGTCGGGATGTAGCTGTCAACGGCAGCCATCAGCGCGCGGATAGAATCCTCGCCGATGTCTTTACGCTCGCCGATCATGGCTTGGTGGGCCGAGCCCTTGATGATCGGAATGTCGTCGCCCGGGTATTCGTAGGACGAGAACAGCTCGCGCAGTTCCATTTCCACCAGTTCGATCAGCTCTTCGTCGTCCACCAGATCGACCTTGTTCATGTAGCAGACCATGTAGGGGATACCCACCTGGCGGCCGAGCAGGATGTGCTCGCGGGTCTGCGGCATCGGGCCGTCCGAAGCGGCGCAAACCAGAATAGCGCCGTCCATCTGTGCCGCACCGGTGATCATGTTCTTCACATAGTCAGCGTGGCCGGGGCAGTCGACGTGGGCGTAGTGGCGGTTTTCGGTTTCATATTCGACGTGCGCGGTCGAAATCGTGATCCCACGTGCACGCTCTTCCGGCGCGCCGTCGATTTGGTCGTAGGCGCGGAATTCACCAAAATACTTGGTGATCGCTGCCGTCAGAGTGGTCTTGCCGTGGTCAACGTGGCCAATCGTGCCGATGTTGACGTGCGGTTTGTTCCGTTCAAACTTTGCCTTTGCCATGATGGCCTCCTGTTCAGGTCGGATGCGGTGGGGCAAAACCCCACCCTACGAGTGGTAGGGCGGGCCACTCGGGTTTTGCGAGCAAAACCCGAGCCTTAGGCCCGCCGCACCGGTTATGCGTATTTCTTCTGGATCTCGTCCGAGATGTTCTGCGGAACGGCGTCGTAGTGGTCGAACTCCATCGAGAACACAGCGCGACCCGAGGTCATCGAGCGCAGGGTGTTGATGTAGCCGAACATGTTGGCCAGCGGAACCATGGCGGCGATGACGTTCGCGTTGCCGCGGCTGTCTTGGCCGTTGATCATGCCCCGACGCGAGGTCAGGTCGCCGATGACGCCGCCGGTGTATTCTTCCGGGGTGACGACTTCGACTTTCATGATCGGTTCCAGCAGTTTCGCGCCGGCTTTCTTCAGACCGTCACGCATTGCTGCGCGCGAGGCGATTTCAAAGGCCAGAACCGAGGAGTCGACGTCGTGGAAAGCACCGTCGATCAGAGCGACTTTGAAGTCGATAACCGGGAAGCCTGCCAGCGGGCCCGAATCCATCACGGATTTGATGCCTTTTTCAACGCCGGGGATGTATTCCTTCGGAACAGCACCGCCCACGATCTTGGATTCGAACGAATAGCCTTCGCCCGGTTCCGTCGGCGAGATCACCAGTTTCACGCGCGCGAACTGACCCGTACCACCGGTCTGTTTCTTGTGCGTGTAGTCGATCTCATGCTCGCGCGAGATGGTCTCGCGGTAAGCCACCTGCGGCGCACCGATGTTCGCCTCGACCTTGAACTCGCGACGCATACGGTCGACGAGGATGTCGAGGTGAAGTTCGCCCATGCCCTTCATGATGGTCTGGCCGGACTCAAGGTCAGTTTCCACACGGAAGGACGGGTCTTCAGCCGCCAGACGTGCCAAAGCGATGCCCATTTTCTCTTGGTCAGCTTTGGTTTTCGGCTCGACCGCGATCTCGATAACCGGGACCGGGAAGGTCATGGTTTCCAAGACAACCGGGTTTGCCGGATCGCAGAGCGTGTCGCCCGTGGTGGTCTCTTTCAAGCCGCCCAGAGCGATGATGTCGCCTGCGAAAGCTTCGGAAATTTCTTCCCGTTCAATCGCGTGCATCATCATCATACGGCCAACGCGCTCGCGGCGCTCTTTGGTCGCGTTCATCATCGCATCGCCCTTGGCCAGCTTGCCCGAATAAATCCGGGTGAAGGTCAAGGAACCCACGAAGGGGTCGTTCATGATCTTGAACGCCAGCGCCGAGAACGGCTGCGCATCATCGGCCGAACGGGCGATGTTACGGGTTTCGGTCTCGTCACCCGGAGCGAAGCCCATATAGGGCGGCACGTCCAAAGGCGAAGGCAGATAGTCGATCACGGCGTTCAGCAAAGGCTGCACGCCTTTGTTCTTGAACGACGAACCAGCCATAACCGGAACGAAATCAATCGCCAGAGTGCCCTTGCGGATCAGCGCGCGCAGCGTGTCAACGTCGGGCTCGTTGCCTTCCAGATAGGCTTCCATCGCGGCGTCGTCTTGACCCACGGCGGTTTCGATCAGGTTCAGACGCCATTCGTCAGCGGCATCCTTCAGCTCTGCGCGGATCGGTTGGCGACGCCAGGACGCGCCCAGATCTTCGCCCTCGTAGACCCATTCTTCCATGGTCACGAGATCGACAATGCCTTCCAGCTTGTCTTCAGCGCCAATCGGCAGAACGATCGGCATCGCATTCGCGCCGGTGCGGTCTTTGATCATTTTGACGCAGTTCATGAAGTCTGCGCCGGTCTTGTCCATCTTGTTGACGAAGACGATACGCGGAACCTTGTAGCGGTCAGCCTGACGCCACACGGTTTCGGTCTGCGGCTCAACACCTGCGTTGCCGTCCAGCAGAACGACAGCACCATCGAGAACGGCCAGCGAGCGTTCAACTTCAATGGTGAAGTCAACGTGTCCGGGGGTGTCGATGATGTTGAAACGGTATTTCGAAGCCTTGTCGCCAAGACCCGCAGACGAATCGATCTGACGGTTCCAGAACGTGGTCGTGGCAGCCGAAGTGATGGTGATGCCGCGCTCTTGTTCTTGCTCCATCCAGTCCATCGTGGCGGCGCCGTCATGGACTTCGCCGATCTTGTGGGACTTGCCGGTGTAGTAAAGAATACGCTCGGACGTGGTGGTTTTGCCCGCGTCAATGTGGGCAATGATACCAAAGTTCCGATAGCGTTCGAGTGGGTAGTCGCGTGCCATGATAATCCCTTACCAGCGGTAGTGGCTGAATGCTTTGTTCGCATCCGCCATCTTGTGGGTATCTTCGCGTTTCTTAACAGCCGTACCACGGTTGTTCACAGCATCCGACAATTCTGCAGCCAGACGCTCTTCCATGGTGTTTTCGTTACGCTTGCGCGCAGCGATGATCAGCCAACGGATTGCCAGCGCTTCGCGGCGCTCGGTGCGGACTTCAACCGGAACCTGGTAGGTTGCACCACCGACGCGGCGCGAGCGCACTTCGACGGAGGGTTTCACATTTTCCAGCGCTTCATGGAAGCACTCGATCGGCTGACGCTTCAGACGAGTCTGAACCCGATCCAGCGCGCCGTAAACAATCGATTCCGCGACGGACTTTTTGCCGTCGAGCATCAGATTGTTCATGAATTTGGTCAGAACCCGATCGCCATACTTGGCATCAGGCAGAATCTCGCGTTTTTCAGCGGCGTGACGACGTGACATCTATTTATCTCCTCACTTCGGACGCTTGGCGCCGTATTTCGACCGGCGTTGACGACGTTCTTTGACGCCCTGGGTATCCAGAACACCGCGAAGGATGTGGTAACGCACACCCGGCAAGTCTTTGATACGACCGCCGCGGATCAGAACCACAGAGTGTTCCTGAAGGTTGTGCTTTTCACCGGGGATATAGCAGATCACTTCGAACGAGTTGGTCAGACGCACCTTGGCGACTTTCCGCATAGCCGAGTTCGGCTTTTTCGGAGTGGTGGTGTAAACGCGGGTGCAAACCCCACGCTTTTGCGGGCAAGATTCCAAGTGCTGCGACTTGGACTTGCGGACGTTCGGCTCCCGCGGTTTGCGGATAAGCTGTTGAATAGTCGGCATTCAGCTACCTCGTGTTGCCCCATGCTAGGGACTTGTCAATACTCGCCCCGGTGTGCGGGACACTGCTTCTCGACGCCTTTTTGTGCAGATCACAAAAAGATAAAACCGCAAACGACACCCAGAAGGGGCGTTGCGGTGGAATTCCAGAGGATCGAGGTGTGAACCCGGATCATGACCACATCAAGCTATAGAATCTTCGGGCCCCATAGAGAGCGGGAGCCTTGGATAGCGGGGCTGATAGACAGAGTCGGATGGGATGTCAACAGCCGCAGGCTTAGCGGGCGGGTGCAACGCGGGGCAGCATCAGCCGTGCCAGCAGGGCGGCGATCAGGCTGACCAGCAGCATCGACAGCAGCACGTCCGATGTGAAATGCCCACCCGCAGCCACCCGCTGCCAGGCCACAAACCCCAGCATCGCCAGTGCCAGCCCCTGCCCCACCCGGTAAAGCGACGCGCCAATCCGATGCCGGAACCGATACAGGATCATCAGCAGCGCGATGGTCAGCGCCGTGGTGCCCGCGCCCTCGCCCGAGACGAAAGAGCAGTTCCGCGCGCATTGGTCGCTGATCTGCCATGCGGGGCTGAAATGCGCCTGGCCACCGAACTCGAGTACCTGCGTCGGGCGGGCGCGGCCCCAGTAGGATTTGAAACCCTGGTTCACCACCAGCCCCGGCCCAGCGACAAACACCGCCAGGATATAGCCCCAGAACCAGCCATCGGTTTTGCGCCAATAGGACATCGCCAGCAAAACCGCCGCCACAAAGGCCATCACGAGCGTGCCGTTCCAGATCTGGTTGCGGATGAACTCGACCACCACGTTCTGCCGGATCGGAAAACCGCTCGCATCATGGAAATACCCCGACACCGCCAGATCAATCCCCGGCCACAGGCCAAAGATCAGCAGGGTCAGGCCGATCAGCCCGATCAGCAGCGCAATGGTCTTATTGCTGGGCATCGGCACATTCCGCAGGCACAAGGTAAGCCGCCAGCCCGGATTTGCGATAGGCCCCGCCGGTCGGGTCCAGCGGATAGGTCGCCGTGGCGCAGGCCGGGGCGGTTTTGGTGATCCAAAGCAGCGGCCCGGTGATCCCGTTGGGCAGCGGATAGCTTTGCTCGTAATGGTTATCCGGGCGACCCTGCGGGCGCGGCGCGTAATAGGTCAACCCCTCGGACTGGCCAGTGTAGAACAGATCGGCCAGAACGCTGCGATTGTCCGCCAGGATCGGCGGATTGCCCTGCGCATGGGCGATGGCAATGATCTGACGGCTCATCGCGGCGCGGCCCAACTGCCGCTCGATCAGCGGCGCGCCCTGCCATTGCAGCCCGGTGAAGATGGTCAGCAGCGGCAGCACAATGCAGAACACCGCATTCACAGCAAAGGATGCGCCCAGCCAGCGCGGGCGGTCTTGCAGCAGGCCCATCGCCAGCGGAATCCCGGCGAAATAAGCGGCCACCGCCCAATTCGCCTGCGCCGTGCCCAGCAAAGCCTGCACCGTCACCACCAGCAGCGGCGGGATCACAAACGCGGCCTGCACCGGCAGCTTGCGGATCGCCAGCAGCACCGCGGCAAAGATCACCGGGCCTGCAACAGCAAACTGGCTGACCAGAAACTCCGCAGCACTGGCGAAATTCAATCCGGCCAGCGGATTGTCCTGCCGCACCCAGCCGACGTTATCCACCGTATGCGACAGGGTGGTGAACTGATGCGCGATGTTCCAGATCAGATTTCCCGAAATCACCACCACAAAGGCCAGCAGCAACAACGCGGCATTGCGCCAGCCAATCCGTCCCTCAGGCCGCAGAGCGGCCAAAGCCACGCCAAGCAGGAAATAAATCGCGGCATATTTTGCCATGAAGGCCGTGCCAATCGCCGCCCCGGCATATAGCGCATAGCGCGCGGCGCGGGTCTCGGTCAGGCGATGATGCGCGTAAAGTGCTGCCGCAAAGAACGGTGCCATCACGGTATCGGTGGAAATTAGCAGGCTGCCAAGCGCCGCGAAAGGCGCGGTCGCATAGGCAGCCGCAGTCAGGATCGCCGCCTGCGGCCCATACAGCCGCGCCGCCCAAGCCCCCAAAATCAGCGCCGTCGCGCCATGCAGAAACGCCCCCGGCATCCGCACCCAGAACGTGCTATCGCTGCCCGCCACTGTGGTGACAGCCCCAATCAGCCAGCCGATCAGCGGCGGTTTCGAGTAATAGCCAAAGGCAAAATGCTGGCCCCACAGCCAGTATTGCGACTCGTCCACGTAAAGATCGGTGCGATCAAACGCCAGCAACAGCCAGCGCAACAGCGTGATCACCCCGACGATCAACAGCGCCGGGCGGAACCATTCGACTTTAGTCAAGCTGGGCATCTTTACCCTTGTGGATCAGCCACAGATTCCGACTGTAAACCACCACCCCCGGCAACTGGCCAAGGATGATCACCAGATCCAGCTTATGCACGCCATAAGCCAGCACGATCAGCCCGCCGATGATCGAGAAATACCAGAACGCCACCGGCATCACCGATTTGCCGGCGCGCTCGGATGCGATCCATTGCACGATGAAGCGGCCGGTGAACATCAGCTGCCCCAGCAACCCCACCGTCAGCCAGATAATGTCCGAGGCCGAGCTTGCGCCCAGCTTGGTCAACAGATCGTGCATCATTTGCCGTCACCTAACACGCGGGCCTTTTTCTTGCGCCGCAGCAGCCACGCCACGCCAAACAGATCGACCACCCCAACCAAGGCGCGCTGGATGTTGGAATAGTTCGACCGCCCTGCCCCGCGCGCGCGGTGCGACACATCGACATGCGCCACCTGCCAGCCATCGCGGTTGAACAGCGCAGGCAGATAGCGGTGCATGTGGTCGAAATAGGGCAGATCGAGAAACCCCTCACGCCGGAAGGCTTTCAGCCCGCAGCCGGTATCCCGCGTGCCGTCTTGCAGCATCCAGCCGCGAATGCCGTTGGCGAATTTCGACGCCCATTTCTTAGACCAGGTATCCTGCCGACCCACACGCTGCCCCGCCACCAGACCGATCCGGCCGGTGGTGTCGTTCAGGATCGGTGCTACCAGTTTCGGCAATTCCTCGGGCGGGTTCTGGCCGTCACCGTCCAGCGTGCAGATCACCGGCGCATGTGCCGCCCGCACCCCGGAATGCACCGCCGCCGATTGCCCGCCGGACCGATCATGCCGCACGATCCGCAGATGCGGCATCGTCTTCGCACGCGCCTGCAGCACCGCCACCGAGTTATCGGTCGAGCAATCGTCGACGACGATGATCTCAAACGGCGCGAGAGCGGCCATGGCAAGGTCGATGCCTTCGACAAGGCCGACGATGTTTTCGGCCTCGTTCTTAGCGGGGATCACTACGGAAATACGGGTCATCGGGTTCCTGACCTTGAAGGCCTGCGGTTTTGCCGAGTCTATAGGCCAGAGCCCGCGGCCTTGCAAACTGTCACGCGGCGGCGCGGGCGCGTTGGCGCAGTTTTCGCTCGCGCAGCAGAGTATAGATGCCTGTAGCCACCACAATCGCCGCGCCGATCAAAGCATAGCCGTCGGGGAAAGTCGCAAAGAACACCCAGCCCAGCACAATCGCCCACAGAAGCGAGGTGTAGCGAAAAGGCGCGACAAAGCCGATATCGCCCACCCGCATTGCAGTGACCGAGCAGATGTAGCCCACGATCACCATGCCCCCGGCGCCGCAGATCTGCAGGATCTGAAACGGCGTGATCGCCTGCCAACCCTCAATGGCCGATCCCACCAGCCCCATCAGCAGCACGCAGGACGCAGCCCCAAGCGCCACCACCAGCGACGGCACGCTGCCGCTTAGGCGGCGCACCGACAGATCACGCACCACTACCGTCGCAACCGAGGCAAGGCCCAGGATCGACCACGCCGAAAATCCCTCCATCCCCGGTCGGATGATCAGCATCACCCCCAGAAACCCGATGATGATGGCCAGCATCCGCCGCCAGCCGATCTGATCCTTGAAATACAGCGCCGCCCCTAGGGTGACGGCAAGCGGCGTGACCTGCATCACCGCCGACAGGGTCGCGAGCGGCATGTGCTTCAGCGCGGTCAGAAACAGGATGGTGGCGGCCACATCCACCACCGAGCGCAGGCCGATCAAGGCGCGGTCATGGCGGGCGGCGGGCAGGCGCAACCCACCCGTGGCGCGGGCCAGCAGGATCAACCCCAGCACCGCCACCACGCCGCGCAGGGCAATGGTTTGATACAGCGGCAGGTTTTGGGTCAGTGATTTCATGATCGCGTCATTCACCGTGAAGGCGAACATCGACAGGTTCATGTAAAGCGCGCCGCGCAGGTTGTCTGAAATGGCCATCTGTTCCCCCGCAGGCAGGGGTATCAGGGGTTTCGGGCGGGGGAAAGGGGCCGCGTTTGGCGTCAGGCGGGGGTGGTCCCAACTCGGGACCATATTTTATGGTTTTATATCAAAACGATAGGGTGGGCAATTTAAGGATTTGTTAAGGATTTCGCCCTTGCGCGCTGGTTTTGCGCGATCGCGCTGCGGCGCGTCGCATATTCTGCTGCCGCGCGCCTTGGCCGATGTTGAACGCTCCGCGGGGAGTATTTTTGCCAATGTGAAGCGGCTGAGGTTTCGCAGGGCGCAGGCCTTTGGTTGCTTGCGCCCTGCCCGGTTCAAAGCGTCAGCGACGAGATAAAATCGCCACCAAGGATTGCCAGCGCGATCAGCGCGGCGATGGTCAGTTTCAGGCCATTGCTTTTCATTTGAGACTCACAAAAGTTCGGGAAGGAGGGCGCCCATAGCGGCAACGCCGCCAAGGCCGAGGACGACAATGATCCAGTTGATCAAGATTTGTTTGCCGCTTTCAACCGGAACATCCGGTGGCATTGCGTCTTGGTCCGGCAGCGTGCCGGGGTGGTGTTTGCCTTCAGGCGTCATGAGATATCCTTGCATTGCGTGGCGTGAGCGCAAGGGCGCAAAGCTGCGCGCCTGCGCTCGGTCAGATCAAAGCTGTTGCAGGCAAGGGGGGCGGCGCACGGGCTTGCCAGCCATGGCTGGGCCACAGGCTTTGCGCGGGCGCAAGCAACCGCTGACGCAGCAGGTAAAAGCCAGAAGGCGGCACCGGGCTTGCGGCTTGCGCGAGATCCAGCAGGGGGATCAGGCGGGCACGCGCCTCTGTCGAGACCAGCTTGGCCAGCGCGAATTTCGGCGTTACCGCCAGCAGGTTGACATGTTGGACGCTAAACTGCGGCGCTTGCCGACTTTGCAGCGCCACCTGCGGGTCTTGC
Source organism: Cypionkella sinensis (assembly GCF_042646385.1). Classification (NCBI taxonomy): domain Bacteria; kingdom Pseudomonadati; phylum Pseudomonadota; class Alphaproteobacteria; order Rhodobacterales; family Paracoccaceae; genus Cypionkella; species Cypionkella sinensis. The sequence goes on from NZ_JBHRTO010000001.1 coordinate 2,269,732, forward strand.
AGCAGGCCAAGCAAAAGCAACGCCGCAATCCACAGATTGAGACGGCCCAAAACGCCAGCCATGATGCGCCAAGCCTGTGTCACGGGACGGAGTGTCTCAGCTTTGTGCAGAGGTTTCCAGTGGCGATGCTGCGGACGGGTATGCGACGGCGAAAATCGCCCCGTCACGGTCGTCTTGGCCGCCCCGGATTTGATCAGAACTGCCTGCCCGATGGTGCATCTGATCAAGGTGTATGGGCGACAGGCCCCCCGGTTTCCCGAGGGGCCTTTGCTGTTTTCGTCAGACGATCACGCGTGGTGGCTGTCTACCGCCCCGGCGAAGGCTGTGGGCTGCGACCGGGGCCTGCGGCGCGAAAGCCGCGGTTCGGGGCGCCTTAGGTTGAAGCCGCCATCATCGGGTCGTTGCGCCGATTGCGTGAAAACAGCCGGTTGATCAGCACGAAGAACACCGGCACGAAGATGATCGCCAGCGTCGTGCCAGTGATGGTGCCGAACAGCGTCGCGTAACCGATGGCCTCACGTGCGCCAGCACCCGCGCCCGACGACAGCACCAGTGGCACCACGCCCAAGCCAAACGCCAGCGATGTCATCAGGATCGGGCGGAAGCGCTGCCGCGCCGCCTGTGTCACGGCCTCAACAGCCGACTCGCCCAAGTTGGCCATGCGCTCGCGGGCGAATTCCACGATCATGATGCCGTTCTTGCCCGTCAGCCCCACCACGGTCAGCAAGCCCACCTGGAAGTACACCCCATTCGACTGCCCACCGATCCACGCGCCGATCAAGGCACCTAGCACGCCCACCGGCATTGCCAGCAGCACCACGATCGGGATCGTCCAGCTTTCATACAGCGCCGCCAGACACAGGAACACCGCCGCAAGCGCCAGACCATAGAGCGCCATCGCCCCAGCCCCGGCTTCTTTTTCCTCCAGCGACATGCCCGTCCATTGCAAGCTGAATCCCGGCGGCAGTTTGGCGGCAAGCCCCTCCATCGCCGTGATCGCATCGCCCGAGGTAAAGCCAGCGGCCGCGGTGCCATCAATGCCCATCGACGGCATCGCGTTATAGCGTGTCACCTGTTGCGGCCCATAGACCCATTCCTGCGTTGCAAAGGTCGAGAAATCGACGAAATCGCCGTTCACGTTCTGCACCCGCCACAGCGCAAGATCTTCTGGCGTGGATCGCGCCGCCGGTTCACCCTGCACGAACACCCGCTTGACGCGGCCCTGATAGAGGAAGTCGTTGACATAGGCGCTGGACCAGATCGTGTTCAGAAAGGTGCCAACATCCGCCGCCGTCACCCCAACTGCCCCGGCCTTGGCCCAGTCGATGTTCAGGCGGAACTGCGGGGCATCCTCCACGCCGCTTGGCCGCACCCCGGTCAAGGTCGGATCTTGTGCCGCCATGCCAAGCAGCATGTTGCGCGCTTGCAGCAACTCGTCATGGGTCTTGCCACTCGAGGCTTGCAGGTAGGCGCTGAACCCGTTCGAAGAGCCCAACTCTGGCACCGATGGCGGCGCAAACGGCACCACCATGGCTTCGTTGATACCAAAGAACAGCGGACCAAACGCCCGGCCCACAATCGCCTGAACCGAGGCATCGGCGCTGGTGCGCTGGCTCCAGTCTTTCAGCTTGGTGAACAGCAGGCCCATATTCTGCCCCTGACCGCCGAACGAGAAACCGCGCACCGAGAACACGGCTTCGGCATTGGCAGCCTCGCCCTTCAGCCAATAGTTCTCGACCTTGCGCAGAACTTTTTCCGTGGCACCGGCTGTCCCGCCGGAAGGCAGTTGCACGATGGTGATCAACGCGCCTTGGTCCTCATCCGGCAGGAACGAGGTCGGTGTGCGCACAAACAATGCAGCCATACCAGCCACGATCACAGCGTAGATCACCAACATGCTCAGGGGATGTGCCGTCGAAAGCCGCACGATTCCGGTATAGCCATTGGTGATGCGGCCAAAATTGCGTTCGAACCAGTTGGAAAAACCACCGCCCAGCTTGGCCAGAATACCTTGCCGCTTTGCGCCATGCGCGTGCGGTTTCAGCATGGTGGCACACAAGGCAGGGGTAAAGATCAACGCCACCAGCACCGACAGCCCCATCGCCGAGACGATTGTGACCGCGAATTGCTTGTACATCTCACCCGTGGCACCGCCAAAGAACGCCATCGGCACGAACACCGCCGACACGACCAGCGCGATCCCCACCAAAGCGCCCGAGATTTCGTCCATCGACTTCTCGGTCGCAGCTCTCGGCGCAAGGCCTTCTTCCTGCATGATCCGTTCGACGTTCTCGACCACGACGATGGCGTCATCGACCAGCAGGCCGATCGCCAACACCATGGCCAACATGGTCAGCGTGTTGATGGTAAAGCCCAGGCTTGCCATGATGCCAAACGTGCCCAGCAAGACCACCGGAACCGCCAGCGTCGGGATCAGCGTGGCGCGGAAATTGTGCAAGAACACAAGGATCACCAACACCACCAAGGCAATGGCTTCGATCAACGTCTCGATCACGGCCTCAATCGACAGCAGCACGAAAGGGGTGGTGTCATAGGGGATGACATAGCTTGTCCCCGCCGGGAAATCGCGCGACAACTCTTCGATCTTGGCTTTCACCAGATCTGCCGTCTCCAACGCATTCGCGCCTGACGCCAATTGCACTGCCATCGCAGCCGCCGGTTTGCCGTTGTAAAAGCCCGAGATTTCATAGGTTTCGGCCCCCAACTCTGCACGGGCCACATCGCGCAGCAACACCAGACCGCCGTCGGTATCAGCCCGCAGCACGATGCGTTCAAAATCTTCGGGCGTTTTCAGCAGCGACTGCGCGGTGATGGTGGCGTTCAACTCCTGCCCCTCGGGTGCAGGCATCGCGCCAAACGCACCCGCCGAGATTTGCGCGTTCTGCGCGCGGATCGCGGCTATCACAGTCGCAGGCGACAGATCGTAGTATTTCAGCTTCAGCGGATCCAGCCAGATCCGCATCGCATATTCCGAGCCGAACACCTGCACCTTGCCAACGCCGTCCAGCCGCGACACCGGCTCAACAAGGTTAGAGGCCAGATAATCCGCAAGGTCGATGTCTCTTTGCGCGCCATTGTCCGAAACCAGACCCACAATCATCAGAAAGCCGGTGGCCGATTTCTCGACCGTGACACCCTGCCGGGTCACGGTTTCGGGCAGACCGGCTTCGGCCTGCGCCAGTTTGTTTTGCACCTGCACCTGCGCAATGTCAGGATCGGTGCCGATGCGGAAGGTCAGCGTGATCGAGATTTGTCCGGTCGATGTGGTCGACGAGTTGATATAGCGCAGCCCGTCCAGCCCGGTCATCTCTTTCTCGATGATCTGCACCACCGTATCGGCAGCAGTTTCTGCCGAGGCACCGGGATAGCTGGCGCTGATCACGATAGAAGGTCCGGCAATGGCGGGATATTGCGAGATCGGCAAACGCATCACCGAAAGCACGCCCACCGCCATCACGATGATCGCAAGCACCCAGGCAAAGATCGGGCGGTTGATGAAAAAACGCGACATGGATCAGTTCCCCTCAGCCGGGGCTGCCGCCGCAGCCGCGCCCTCGGGCGGCAGGATGACAACATCAGCCCCCGGCCCGGCCTTTTGGAAGCCCGAGGTCACGATCTGATCGCCTGTGTTCAGCCCCGATGTCACCACCCAGTTGCTGCCCGAAGCTCCCATGATCGTAACCGGACGCACGGCAACCTTGCCGCCCTCTGCGCCCCCCTCAACGATCCAGACATTCGCCCCGCCCGTGGTGTCGCGCATCACAGCACTTTGCGGCACAAGGATTGCGTTCTTTTCGGTGGCCTGCGGCAGTTCAACCTCAACATAAAGGCCCGGCAGCAGGTAAAAATCCGGGTTCGCAAAGCTGATCCGCAGCGTGATCATGCCCGTGGTAGGCTCTACCTGCGGCTCGGCGGCCTGCAACTTGCCCTTTTGGCCATAAGTTGTGCCGTTCGGCAAAATCATCGTGGCTTCCGCGCTTTTCAGAAAGTCGCGCGCATCGCCGGGGCTTTTCCAGCGCAACAGATCGCCGGCAGATTGGGTGACATCAACAAACACCGGGTCCAGCGCCCGGATGGTTGCAAGGGTCGCGGCTTGTTGCGCAGCCACCAACGTTCCGGGATCGGCCTGCGACAACCCGATCACGCCAGTGATTGGCGCGCGGATCGTGGTGTGATCTAGGTCAATCTCGGCGCTGGTCTGCTGTGCTTTGGCCGCTTGCAACGCCGCCGCTGCCGCATCGCGGGCAGCAATGGCCTTGTCACGGTTTGCCTTCGATCCGGCATTGGTGGACAGCAATTCCTCGGCCCGGTTTCCATCCGACAGCGCAAGGTTATAGTTTGCCTGCGCTTGCGCCACCGCCGCTTTGGCCGCGGCAACGTTGGCGGCGTAAATCTCGTCCTCGATCTTGTAAAGCGGCTGCCCGGTTTCAACCCAGGCGCCCTCCTCGAACAGACGTTCGCGGATGATGCCAGACACCTGCGGCCTGACTTCGGCCACGGTCGATGCCTTGATCCGGCCCGGCAAGCGGGTGGTCAGGGTATATTCCCCAGCCTTTGCCGCCATGACGCCGACAGCAGGCGGTGGTGGCGCTTGTTGGGCCAGCAGGGCAGCGGGCGTCACGCAAAACGCCAGCGCAAGAAGAGAGGCACGCAGCGGTGCAGGTCGAATGAAGTTTTGCATGGATTGGCCTGTTCGCAGTTGAGGAGGTATCGGGACAAGATTGTTAAGGGTAATTCAGGTAACGGGCGCGCGAAAGAGCGCCATTTGCTTGCGCAGAAATCGGTTGCCAAGGTCAGACAGCGAAAAACACCTGCCCGAGCGCAACCATTCACTCAGCAAACCGTTCATCGTGGCCATCAGGATCCCCGCGATTTCATCGGGGGTGAAATCGGTCAGCAGTTTGCCCTGCTCGGCAGAAAGTCGGATCAGGGCCGACAATGTCTCAAACATGTCGTTGTTGACTTCCTGCATCCAAGCCAGCGCCTCGGCATCAGACATATGCGCATTCAGAATGATGAACAGCCGTTGCTGTTGGGCATCCTGCTCAAAGCTGAGCAGCACCTCTTCGGCCGCTTGCTCTAGCAGACCCAACGGATCACTGTGCCCTTCTTGCGCGGCCTTGCGGATCAGCATCTTTTGCGGTGGTTCGCTGCGGATATGCAGGGCGCGCAGCAGGTCCAGCTTGTTCTTGAAATGCCAATACACCGCGCCACGGGTGACACCCGCCTTGCGCGCAATAGCCTCCAGCGTCGCCGCCGAAACGCCCAGATCGCAAAACACCAACTCTGCGGCATCCAGAATCGCAGTGCGCGTGTGTTCGGCATCTTCTTTGCTTCGGCGCATCCCGTTCCCCTGCAGTTCCCCCTCCCTTACAAACATTCACGTATGTATGTAAGGGGGTATTTGCAGATGCTTGCCCCAAGCTTACGATATTCCCGCGGCAAAAACGGTGTTGGACAACCCGACCTGATCCGCATGCCCAGAATGCAAAAGGCCCCCCGGTTTCCCGAGGGGCCTTTGCTGTTTTCGTCAGACGATCACTCGTCGCGGCTGTCCACCGGCTCGGCGAAGCCTGCCGGGGCTGCGACCGGGGCCGGGGCTGCCAGAGCGGCGGCAACTTCGGCTTCCGAGCGGCGTGCGTCGATCACCACGGTGTCGCGGTCGGCGGCCACAGCTTTCACCACACGGGTTGCCCCGCCAGTGCCTGCCGGGATCAGACGGCCGACGATGACGTTCTCTTTCAGGCCGACCAGTTTGTCGCGCTTGCCCTGCACCGAAGCCTCGGTGAGAACCCGCGTGGTTTCCTGGAACGACGCCGCCGAGATGAAGCTGCGGGTCTGCAAGCTGGCCTTGGTGATCCCCAGAAGGATCGGTTCTGCCGTGGCCAGACGCATACCGTGCAAAGCCGCCTTGTCGTTGGCCTCGTCAAGCTCGTGCTTGTCGACGTTTTCGCCCTTCAGCAGCGTGGTCTCGCCCGAGTCGAGGATCTCAAACTTTTGCAGCATCTGGCGAACGATCACCTCGATGTGCTTGTCGTTGATCTTCACACCCTGCAAGCGATACACGTCCTGCACTTCGTCGATCATGTAGTTCGCCAGCGCTTCGACACCCAGAATACGCAGGATGTCATGCGGCGCGGGGTTGCCGTCCATTATGTAATCGCCCTTCTGGACGAAATCGCCTTCCTGCACCGGAATATGCTTCCCTTTCGGGATCATGTATTCCTGCGGCTGCAAGGTTTCGTCCACCGGCTCGACCGTGATGCGGCGCTTGTTCTTGTAGTCTTTGCCAAAGCGCACATAGCCATCGGCCTCGGCGATGATCGCGTGGTCTTTCGGACGACGGGCTTCGAACAATTCGGCCACGCGGGGAAGACCCCCGGTGATGTCCTTGGTCTTGGCACCTTCGCGCGGAATACGCGCCACCACGTCACCCGGAACCAGTTCCTGGCCGTCTTCGACCGACAGAACCGCATCCACCGACATCGGATAGCTGATCGGATGGCCGCCATCATTGCGCACAGGCTCGCCCGTGGACGGGTCCATCACGATGATTTCCGGCTTCAGATCGCCACCTTTCGGGGCCGAGCGCCAGTCGGACACGATCTTCTGCGTCATACCGGTGGCTTCGTCGGTATCTTCGCGCACCGAGATGCCCGCGATCAGATCCTTGAACCGTGCAACCCCCGCCTTTTCGGCGATGATCGGCAGAGTGTAGGGGTCCCATTCGAACAGCTTGGTGCCACGCTTGACCATCGCGCCGTCTTTGGCGTGCAGTTTCGCGCCATAGGTCAGCTTGTGCACGGCGCGGTCTTGGCCCGCTTCGTCCACAATCGCGATCGACATGTTGCGGCCGATCACGATCTGCTCGCCATTGACGTTCGACAGCAGGTTGGCGTTGCGGAACTCGATCTTGCCCTCTTGGCTGGCTTCGAGGAACGACTGTTGGCCACCCTGTGCAATGCCGCCGATGTGGAAGGTCCGCATCGTCAGCTGCGTGCCCGGTTCGCCAATCGACTGTGCGGCGATGATGCCGACAGCTTCGCCCTGGTTCACCAAGGTGCCGCGTGCAAGGTCACGACCGTAGCACATCGCGCAAACGCCTTCTTCGGCGTCACAGGTCAGCGGCGAACGGATGCGGGCCGAAGCCACGCCAGCGTTGTGGATCGCATCAGCACGACGCTCGTCGATCAACTCGCCACGCGCCACCAGCACTTCACCGGTCAGCGGCACGACGATGTCATCAGCAGCGACACGGCCCAGCACGCGCTCGGCCAAGCTTTGCACGACTTCACCATCGTTCACAGCCACGTCGGCGGTGATGCCGCGGTCGGTGCCGCAATCATGCACGCGCACAATGCAGTCCTGCGCCACGTCCACCAGACGGCGCGTCAGATAGCCCGAGTTCGCGGTCTTCAACGCGGTATCCGCGAGGCCCTTCCGGGCGCCGTGGGTCGAGTTGAAGTATTCGAGAACCGTCAGACCCTCTTTGAAGTTCGAGATGATCGGCGTTTCGATGATCTCGCCCGACGGCTTGGCCATCAGACCACGCATACCGCCCAACTGCTTCATCTGCGCCGGCGAACCCCGAGCACCCGAGTGCGACATCATATAGACCGAGTTCGGCTCTTTTTCCGCGCCCGCGTCGTCATAACGCACGGCGGAAATCTCTGCCATCATCTCGCCCGCGACTTTGTCCGAGCATTTCGACCAGGCGTCGACCACCTTGTTATACTTCTCGCCCTGCGTGATCAGGCCGTCCATATACTGCTGTTCGAACTCTTTCACCTGATCGCGCACTTCGTTGACGATCGGCCATTTGGTGTCGGGGATCAGCATGTCGTCTTTACCGAACGAAATGCCAGCCTTGAACGCCTCACGGAAGCCCAGACCCATGATCTGATCGCAGAAGATCACCGACTCTTTCTGGCCGCAGTAGCGGTAGACGGTGTCGATGACGGTTTGCACGTCTTTCTTGCGCAGCAGACGGTTCACCAGATCGAACGGCGCTTTCGCGTTCAGCGGCAGAAGGTTGCCCAAGCGCAGACGGCCGGGGGTGGTTTCATACCGCTTCCAGACGATATTGCCGTGCTCATCCACTTGGCGCAGACGGCCCTGGATGCTGGCGTGCAGATGCACCGAACCTGCGGCCAGCGCATGTTCGACTTCGTCGATGTCGGTGAAGATCATGCCTTCGCCAACCATGCCCTTGCGGTTCATGGTGGTGTAATACAGACCAAGCACCATATCCTGCGACGGCACGATGATCGGCGCGCCGTTGGCAGGCGACAGCACGTTGTTGGTCGACATCATCAACACGCGGGCTTCCAACTGGGCTTCCAGCGACAGCGGCACGTGAACAGCCATCTGGTCGCCGTCGAAGTCAGCGTTGAAGGCCGAGCAGACCAGCGGGTGCAGCTGAATAGCCTTACCTTCGATCAGGATCGGTTCAAACGCCTGAATCCCCAGACGGTGCAGCGTCGGCGCGCGGTTCAGCAGAACCGGGTGTTCGCGGATCACTTCATCTAGGATATCCCAAACCTCGGGACGCTCTTTTTCGACCAGCTTTTTCGCCTGCTTCACGGTCGAAGAAAGCCCTTTGGCCTCCAGACGCGAATAGATGAACGGCTTGAACAACTCCAAAGCCATCTTCTTCGGCAGACCGCACTGATGCAGCTTCAACTCCGGCCCGGTCACGATAACCGAACGACCCGAGAAGTCGACGCGCTTGCCCAGCAAGTTCTGACGGAAGCGGCCCTGTTTGCCTTTCAGCATGTCGGACAGCGATTTCAGCGGGCGCTTGTTGGTGCCGGTGATGACACGGCCACGACGGCCGTTGTCGAACAGCGCGTCCACAGCTTCCTGAAGCATACGCTTTTCGTTGCGCACGATGATATCGGGCGCACGCAGTTCGATCAGACGCTTCAGACGGTTGTTGCGGTTGATGACGCGACGATACAGGTCGTTCAGGTCAGAGGTCGCGAAGCGGCCACCATCCAGCGGCACCAGCGGACGCAGTTCCGGCGGAATGACCGGAAGCACGGTCAGCACCATCCACTCCGGGCGGTTGCCGGATTCGAGGAAGCTTTCCACGATCTTCAGACGCTTGATGATCTTCTTCGGCTTCAACTCGCCGGTGGCCTCTTTGAGGTCAGCGCGGAGTTGTTCAGCCGTGGTTTCCAGATCAATCGCGGCCAGCATTTCGCGGATGGCTTCAGCGCCGATGTTGGCGGTGAAAGCGTCAGCGCCATATTGGTCTTGCGCGTCGAGGTATTCTTCTTCGGTCAACTGCTGCTGATAGGTCAGGTCGGTCAGACCCGGCTCGATCACCACATAGTTTTCGAAATACAGAACGCGTTCCAGATCCCGCAGCGTCATGTCCAGCATCAGGCCGATGCGGCTTGGCAGCGATTTCAGGAACCAGATGTGTGCAACCGGCGAGGCCAGTTCGATATGGCCCATCCGCTCACGGCGGACCTTTTGCAGCGTGACTTCAACACCGCATTTTTCGCAGACAACGCCGCGATATTTCATGCGCTTGTATTTGCCGCAGAGGCATTCGTAATCCTTGATCGGGCCAAAGATACGCGCGCAGAACAGGCCGTCACGCTCGGGCTTGAACGTGCGATAGTTGATGGTTTCGGGCTTTTTGATCTCACCGAAAGACCACGACAGAATACGTTCCGGCGAGGCCAAGCTGATCTTGATCTCGTCAAACGTCTTGACGGGCGCAACCGGGTTGAACGGGTTGGTCGAGAGTTCCTGGTTCATTTCAATCCTATGAATTGGGGGCGGCGGGGGAAAGTGGGGTGCGTGCAAGCACACACCCTACGGGTCGCGGTAGGGTGCGTGATTTCACGCACCCCCCGAAAACCCTCACTCTTCCTCCGCATCCAGGAGTTCCATGTTGAGGCCCAAACCGCGGACCTCTTTGACGAGAACGTTGAACGATTCCGGCACGCCAGCCTCGAAGTTGTCCTCGCCCTTGACGATCGACTCGTAGACCTTGGTGCGGCCTGCAACGTCATCCGATTTCACCGTCAGCATTTCCTGCAAGGTGTAAGCGGCGCCGTAAGCCTCCAGTGCCCAGACCTCCATCTCACCCAGACGCTGGCCACCGAACTGGGCTTTACCGCCCAGAGGTTGCTGCGTGACAAGGCTGTAAGGCCCGGTCGAGCGTGCGTGCAGCTTGTCATCCACCAAGTGGTGAAGTTTCAGCATGTACTTGACGCCCACGGTGACTTTCCGCGCGAATTGCTCGCCCGAACGGCCATCGAACACCACCGACTGGCCCGACGTATCAAAGCCCGCGCGGGTCAGCGCGTCGTTCACGTCAGACTCTTTCGCACCGTCGAACACCGGCGATGCAATCGGCACACCTTTGGTCACGTTGCCCGCCAGTTCGAGGAAATCGGCCTCGGACCGGTCAGCAAATTCGGACTCGTAGGTTTCGTCACCATAAGCGTAGCGCACAGCGTCACGCACCGGGGTCATGTCACCCGAGCGGCGATACTCTTTCAAAGCATCGTCGATGCGGATGCCAAGGCCACGCGCGGCCCAGCCCATATGCGTCTCAAGGATCTGGCCAACGTTCATCCGCGACGGCACGCCGAGCGGGTTCAGAACGAGGTCAACTGCAGTGCCATCAGCCAGGAACGGCATGTCTTCCACCGGAACAACCTTGGAAACCACGCCTTTGTTGCCGTGACGACCAGCCATCTTGTCGCCCGGTTGCAGCTTGCGCTTCACCGCCACGAACACTTTGACCATCTTCATCACGCCCGGAGGCAAATCGTCGCCGCGACGGACCTTTTCAACCTTGTCGTCGAAACGGTTGTCCAATGCACGCTTCTGCGCTTCGAACTGGTCGTGCAGGGCTTCCACGTCTTTCGCGTCAGACTCGCCTTCCAGCGCCAACTGCCACCACTGACCCTTGGACAGCGTGCCCAACAATTCAGCGTCAATGGTCGAGCCAGCCTTGATGCCTTTCGGCCCTTTCACCGCAACTTTGCCGGTGATCAGGGTTTTCAGGCGCGAGTAGATGTTACGCTCAAGGATCGCCAATTCGTCGTCGCGGTCACGCGCCAGACGTTCAACTTCTTCACGCTCGATCTGCAAAGCACGTTCGTCTTTGTCGACACCGTGACGGTTGAACACGCGCACTTCCACGATCGTGCCAAACGCACCCGGCGGCAGGCGCAGCGAGGTATCGCGCACGTCAGACGCTTTTTCGCCGAAGATGGCGCGCAGCAGCTTTTCTTCCGGGGTCATCGGCGATTCACCTTTGGGGGTGATCTTGCCGACCAGAATGTCACCCGGCAGCACGTCAGCGCCGATATACACGATGCCCGCTTCGTCAAGGTTGCGCAGGGCTTCCTCGCCGACGTTCGGGATATCGCGGGTGATTTCCTCTGGCCCCAGTTTCGTATCGCGGGCTGCGACTTCGTATTCTTCGATGTGGATCGAGGTGAACACGTCGTCTTTCAGAATGCGTTCCGAAATCAGGATCGAGTCTTCGTAGTTGTAGCCATTCCACGGCATGAAGGCCACGACGACGTTCCGGCCCAAGGCCAGTTCGCCCAAGTCGGTGCAGGGGCCGTCGGCCACGACTTCGCCGCGCAGAACAGTGTCGCCCACCTTCACCAGCGGACGCTGGTTGATGCAGGACGACTGGTTCGAGCGTTTGAACTTGCGCAGACGGTAGATGTCCACGCCCGGCTCGCCCGGTTCCAGCATCTCAGTGGCGCGCACAACGATACGGGTTGCGTCCACCTGATCAATCACGCCCGAGCGGCGGGCCATGATGGCAGCACCACTGTCGCGCGCCACAACCGCTTCAATCCCGGTGCCCACGAACGGCGCATCGGCTTGCAGCAGCGGAACCGCCTGACGTTGCATGTTCGAGCCCATCAAGGCGCGGTTGGCGTCGTCATTCTCAAGGAACGGGATCAACGATGCCGCAACCGAAACCAACTGCTTCGGCGACACGTCGATCAGGTCGATGGCTTCCGGCGGGTTCAACATGAAGTCACCGGCTTTGCGCGACGAAATCAGATCGTCGGTAAAGCGGCCTTCCGCATCCTGTGCCGCGTTGGCCTGAGCGACCGTGTGACGCATCTCTTCGGTCGCCGACATATAGACAACGTCATCCGTCACCTTGTTGTCGACAACCTTGCGATACGGAGTCTCGATGAAGCCATACTTGTTCACGCGGGCGAAGGTGGCCAGCGAGTTGATCAGACCGATGTTCTGACCTTCCGGCGTTTCAATCGGGCACATCCGGCCGTAGTGGGTCGGGTGAACGTCGCGCACTTCAAAGCCTGCGCGTTCGCGGGTCAAACCGCCTGGCCCCAGTGCCGACAGACGGCGCTTGTGGGTGACTTCCGACAGCGGGTTGGTTTGGTCCATGAACTGCGACAACTGGCTGCTGCCGAAGAATTCACGCACCGCCGCCGCAGCCGGTTTGGCGTTGATCAGGTCTTGCGGCATGATCGTGTCGATTTCGACCGACGACATACGCTCTTTGATCGCGCGCTCCATGCGCAGCAGACCAACGCGGTACTGGTTCTCCATCAATTCACCAACCGAACGCACCCGGCGGTTGCCGAGGTGGTCGATATCGTCGATTTCGCCCTTGCCGTCGCGCAGTTCGGTCAGCGCCTTGATGCAGGCCACGATATCATCGCGGTCCAGCGTGCGCTGGGTGTCCGGCTTGCCCAGATCGAGACGCATGTTCATCTTGACCCGGCCAACAGCCGAGAGATCATAACGCTCGCTATCGAAGAACAGCGTGTCGAACAGTTGGCTTGCAGCCTCAACAGTCGGCGGCTCGCCCGGACGCATCACGCGGTAGATGTCCATGAGTGCGGTATCGCGGCCCATGTTCTTGTCTGCCGCCATGGTGTTGCGCATGTAGGGGCCGACGTTGACGTTGTCGATGTCCAGCACCGGAATCTCGGTGATGCCTTGATCGAGCAACAGCTTCAGCGTGCCACCCTTAGGCTCGCCGTCGCGGTCGTATTCCATCGTCAGTTCGTCGCCAGCTTCGACCCAGATCTCGCCGGTTTCTTCGTTGATGATGTCTTTCGACACATAGCGGCCGATGATGTGATCATAGGGCACCAGCAGGTCGGTAACCTTGCCAGCCTTGACCAGATCATTCGCCATGCGCGGCGTCATTTTCTCGCCCGCCTTGCAGATCACGTCGCCAGTGGCGGCGTCGACGATGTCATAGGTCGGACGGGTGCCGCGGATGCGGTCCGGGAAGAACTTCGTGACCCAGCCCTTGTTCTTCTGATACTTGAACATCACGGTCTGGTAATAGGCATCCATGATGCCTTCCTGATCCATGCCCAACGCATAAAGCAGCGTCGTCACCGGCAGTTTGCGGCGACGGTCGATGCGGGCAAACACGATATCCTTGGCGTCGAATTCGAAATCCAGCCACGAGCCGCGATACGGGATGATCCGGCAGGCAAACAGCAGCTTGCCGCTGGAGTGCGTCTTGCCCTTGTCGTGGTCGAAGAACACGCCCGGAGAGCGGTGCATCTGCGACACGATCACGCGCTCGGTGCCGTTCACCACGAAGGTGCCGTTCGAGGTCATCAGGGGCATGTCGCCCATGTAGACGTCTTGTTCCTTGATGTCCTTGACCGACCGGGCCCCGGTGGTTTCGTCGACATCAAACACGATCAGACGCAGCGTCACCTTCAACGGTGCCGCATAGGTCATGTCGCGCGACTGGCACTCGTCCACGTCGTATTTCGGCTTTTCCAGCTCGTACTTGACGAATTCAAGCACGGCGGTTTCGTTGAAGTCCTTGATCGGGAACACCGATTGGAACGTGCCCTGGATGCCTTCGCCGTCCAGCGGCTTGTCACTGTCGCCAGAGCGCAGGAACAGATCATAGGAAGATTTTTGAACCTCGATTAGGTTCGGCATTTCCAGAACTTCACGGATCTTGCCGAAATAACGGCGGATTCGTTTCTGGCCAACGTAAGCTTGCGCCATCTGCGTCGTAACCTTTCATTTCGCCGGCAGGCTTTCCGTCGGGCCACGGAAGGCTGCCGATTGGCGAGAGGGGATCTTGGTTCTATTCATGCCACCCGTCCCTTAGGGTGGCTCCCGAACCGCAACCGCACCTTGGATTGGGCTTTCGCAAAAGCACAGTCCGAGACGCGATAAGCTGGGCCGGGGATAACCCCGACCCAGCTATCTACTTACATCCGAGGCGAACCCCGGCGCAAATTACTTCAGTTCAACCTTGGCGCCAGCGGCTTCCAGGGTTTTCTTGAAGCCTTCAGCGTCGGCTTTGCCAACTGCTTCTTTGACTTTGCCGCCAGCCTCAACGAGGTCTTTGGCTTCTTTCAGGCCCAGACCGGTGATGGTGCGGACTTCTTTGATGACGTTGATTTTGTTCGGGCCGGCATCGGTCAGAACAACGTCAAACTCGGTTTGCTCTTCAGCCGGAGCTGCAGCAGCAGCCGGGCCAGCAGCCATCATGACAGCGCCACCAGCAGCCGGCTCGATGCCGTAGGTGTCTTTCAGGATGGTTTTCAGTTCTTGCGCTTGCAAGAGGGTCAGGCCAACGATTTGCTCGGCCAATTTGTTCAGATCAGACATTTCATGTTCCGTTCAGTTAAGATGGTTCCAACGAGGTGAGGGTTCAACCCCACGCGAGGCGAAGATCAAGCGGCTGCTTTTTCTTCGATGGTCGACAGGATGCTCGCGATGTTCGAAGCAGGCGCGCCAATGGCCCCAGCAATCGCCGAACCCGGTGCGCCAATCATCGACACGATCTGAGCGATAAGCTCTTCGCGCGACGGCATGGAAGCAACGGCTTTGACGCCAGCTTGGTCCAGAACCGTGTCACCCATTGCACCGCCAATGATGACGAACTTGTCGTTCGTCTTGGCATATGCCTCGCAGACCTTGGCCGCAGCCACCGGGTCTTCCGAGAAGGACAACATGGTCATGCCCGACAGCAGCGCGCCCATCTTTTCAGAGGGCTTGCCACCAAGGGCGATCTTGGCGAGCGTGTTCTTGGCAACGCGTACGGACCCACCAACTTCGCGCATTTTCGCGCGCAGGTCCTGCATCTGTGCAACCGTCATACCCGCGTAGTGGGCAACCACTACAACGCCAGAGCTTGCGAAGATTTGGCCGAGTTCATCGACCACTTTCTCTTTCTGGGCTCTATCCACAGTTTCACTCCAAGGTTGGGGGTTTCCCCCCGGCTCAATTAAGCCCGTCTTATGACGAGCATCGGGTCCGCATTGGTTCCCGAGCCAAAATCCCCCGAAGGCGACATCATCTCGTTCCCCATCTCAGGCCGGAGATTAAGGCGTTTGCGCACCACCGGCCGTCTCGGACAGGATGGGCCATCGGGTTTCCCCTTTGCCCCACCATCCCTTCCCCGAGGGGTTGGGAATTTCGGTAGGGTGCGTGATCTCACGCACCCAAATCGCTTACTTGGCCGAAGCCGAAGCCAGATCCAAAGCCACGCCCGGACCCATCGTCGAAGCCAGCGAGACTTTCTTCAGATAGGTGCCCTTGGCGCCAGCCGGACGTGCGCGCGAAACTGCATCCACGAAAGCGCGGACGTTTTCGGCCAGTTTGTCATCCGAGAAGCTGATCTTGCCGATACCAGCGTGGATCACGCCAGCTTTTTCGACTTTGAACTGCACTTCGCCGCCCTTGGCTGCTTCAACGGCCGTTTTCACGTCCATCGTCACGGTGCCCACTTTCGGGTTCGGCATCAGGTTGCGCGGGCCGAGGATTTTGCCCAGACGGCCGACCAGCGGCATCATGTCCGGCGTTGCGATGCAACGGTCGAACTCGATCTTGCCTTGCTGGATGGTTTCCATCAGGTCTTCTGCGCCAACGATGTCCGCACCAGCGGCCTTGGCTTCATCAGCCTTGGCACCACGGGCGAACACAGCCACGCGCACGGTTTTGCCGGTGCCGTTCGGCAGCGACACCACACCGCGCACCATCTGGTCAGCGTGACGCGGGTCAACGCCCAGGTTCATCGCGATTTCCAGGGTTTCGTCGAATTTCGCCGAAGCTGCCGATTTGATCAGCGCCACTGCGTCTTCCACGGTGATCAGGTTCTTGCCTTCGAAAGCCTTCTGCGCAACGGCAGTCCGTTTACCAATCTTGGCCATGACTTACCCTTTCACTTCGATGCCGCAGGATTTCGCCGAACCCATGATCACCTGCATTGCAGCCTCTACCGAGTTTGCATTCAGGTCTTTCATCTTGGTTTCTGCGATCTTGCGGATCTGTGCCAGCGACACCGAACCAGCAACAGCGTGACCCGGCTTGACCGAGCCTTTGGCGCGGTTGCGCTTGCCGACGGGCGGCAGGCCAGCGGCCTTTTTCAGCAGGTAAGACGCCGGAGCGGTCTTGAGTTCCAGGCTGAACGACTTGTCCTGATAGTAGGTGATGATCACGGGCGTGGGCGAACCCGGCTCGATATCAGCGGTCTTCGCGTTGAATTCTTTCACGAAAGCCATGATGTTCAGGCCGCGCTGACCCAGCGCCGGACCAACCGGCGGGGACGGGTTGGCTTGGCCCGCTTTCACTTGCAGCTTCAGGCTGCCGATAATCTTCTTGGCCATCTGGCCTCTCCTTTATCACTGCATCGACCCGGAATTGAGCGATGCGGTTTAGTGGTTCGGGTTGTCACCTTTGCAGGCGCGTCCCTCCCACAGATGCACTCAGAGGTTTTTCGACACCTGAGTGAATTCCAATTCCACCGGGGTGGCGCGACCAAAGATCGACACCGACACCTTCAGGCGGCTGTGCGCCTCATCCACGTCCTCGACCATACCGTCAAAGCCTTCGAACGGGCCGTCGGTGACTTTCACCTTTTCGCCGGTTTCAAAGCGGATCAGGTTGCGCGGTGCTTCGATGCCTTCCTCAACGCGGTTGAGGATCTGGTTCACCTCGGCATCGCGCATCGGCATCGGCTTGCCTTGCGGGCCCAGAAAGCCGGTGACGCGGTTGATCGACGAAATCAGGTGATAGCCTTGGCTCGACATTTCCATCCGCACCAGCACGTAACCCGGCATGAAGCGACGCTCTGACGTCACTTTCTTGCCACGACGCACCTCGATGACTTCTTCGGTCGGCACCAGCACTTCGTCAATCTCGTCACCAAGATTGGCTTCCAGCACGGCCGTTCTGATCTGCTCGGCAACTTTCTTCTCGAAGTTCGAGAGAACGCTCACCGAATACCAACGCTTGGCCATGCCCACTTCCACCTTGTCTGCCCGACCGCCGATGCGCCCGAATGTTTTGTCTTTTCAAGCGGTTATCCCGCCGCGCCTGTTCCAGGCCCCGAACAAAAAACAGCGCGCAACCCGAATCGCTGCGCGCCTTTGTCCTTTGGATTGGGGCGGGATACCGCCCCAGACCGCTGATTTCAAGGAAATTCGGCCATCATCGGCCAGATTTGGCGCAACAACTGGACTTGACGGTTCAGCTTCAGAACCCGGTGACGATCATCGTCAGACCCAGCCGGATCACGTAATCCACCAGGCTGAAGAAGGTCGCGGTCAGCGCGGCCATGATGAACACCATCACCGTGGTCAGCACCACTTCGCGACGCGACGGCCATGCGACCTTGGCCACTTCGGCGCGGACCTGCTGCATGAACTGGACGGGATTGATCGTTGCCATTTTCGGATTCCGCGCTTTCTAAGAGGTTCCCGGCGAGATACGCGCATCACGCCGGGATTTCAAGCGGCAAGCCTTGCGGGCCGCCACTCCGCCGCCAAGTGTTACTCAGCGGCCCTGCGCGGCAGCCGCCAGTTCGGGCGGATGAAATGGCAGGTATAGCCCGTAGGCAACCGCTCCAGATAATCCTGATG
This sequence comes from Cypionkella sinensis, assembly GCF_042646385.1. Lineage (NCBI taxonomy): Bacteria > Pseudomonadati > Pseudomonadota > Alphaproteobacteria > Rhodobacterales > Paracoccaceae > Cypionkella > Cypionkella sinensis. The sequence goes on from NZ_JBHRTO010000001.1 coordinate 2,287,629, forward strand.
CTCGGGCTCGGCCTGCCAGAACGGCCCGGCGGGGGCGAGTTCCGTCACCACCTTGCCCGGCCACAGCGCCGAGGCATCGACATCGGCAATCGTATCCAGTGCCACCTGCCGCTGATCTTCCGACAGATAATAGATCGCCGAACGGTAAGACGGCCCACGGTCATTGCCCTGCCGGTTCGGCGTGCTGGGGTCGTGGATCTGGAAGAAAAACTCCAGCAACTCACGATAGCTGATCACGGCGGGGTCAAAGGTGATCTCGATCGCCTCGGCATGGCTGCCATGGTTGCGGTAGGTGGCGTTGTCCACATCGCCGCCCGAATAGCCCACGCGCGACGCGATCACACCGGGGCGCTTGCGGATCAGATCCTGCATCCCCCAGAAACAGCCGCCAGCCAGAATTGCGGTTTCACGGGTCATTTCACATCCTCCACTTGATCGAGATAGTCCCCATAGCCTTCGGCCTGCATCTGATCGCGCGGCACAAAGCGCAAGCTGGCCGAGTTGATGCAATAGCGCAACCCGCCACGGTCGCGCGGCCCATCGGGGAACACATGCCCCAAATGGCTGTCGCCATGCGCCGAGCGCACCTCGACCCGCACCATGCCAAGCGTGGTGTCGCGCAATTCGGCCACATGCGCAGGCTCAATGGGCTTGGTAAAGCTGGGCCAGCCGCAATGGCTGTCAAACTTGTCGGCCGAGGCAAACAACGGCTCGCCCGAGACGATATCAACATAGATCCCCGCCGCATGGTTATCCAGATATTCCCCCGTACCCGGACGCTCGGTGCCATTCTGCTGGGTCACACGGAACTGCTCAGGCGTCAGGGCGGCGATGCGGGCGGCGGATTTGGTATAGGTGGTCATGGCGCACTCCGTTTTAATCCAATGTGGAATATGGAGCGCCTGATGCCAAGTTTCCACTGCCATCGCAGGCTTGTGTGACACTGAAACATATCAGGAAAACAGACCTGGCAGGAGTTGGGGGACTCGAACCCACGACCCTCGGTTTTGGAGACCGATGCTCTACCAACTGAGCTAAACTCCTAAGGCCTGTGGGGGAGTTACGGCAGCCCCAAGGGGAAATCAAGGGGGGAATCGGGGTTGGCGTGCAGAAAGCGCGCGCCTATGAACAGGGTCAGCCCAAACAACAGAGGACCGTGATGATTCCTGCCCGCTTTGCCCCGATCCTGTTCGGCCTGATCCTGTCGGGGCTGATGTCTTGCTTTGTCTCGGGCCTTTCGACCTTCCGCACGCTTGGTCTGGTCGATCATTTCTTTCGGCAATGGATGGGCAACTGGGCCGCATCCTGGGCGCTGGCGTTTCCCTGCGTGCTGGTGATCGCACCGATCACCCGCCGCATCGTGGCACGGCTGGTGCGCTGATCTCAGGCCGCAACCGGGCGGTAACAGCGCACCACGCCCGCTACCGTATGGCTGATCGTCGTCACCGTCACCGTGGTGCCGCTGCGCACCGTTTCCGTGGTGGTCGCCGGCGCGCTAAGTGCGATCTGAAAGCTTTGCACCGGGCCAGACCTGGGCGGGATGTTCTGCTCGATCACCTCGACCATCCCCGGAGAGATCACCCGCACCACCAGACCCGAATGATGCGGCAATCCCCGCCCCTCGGTGCGGCTGTCTTCGGAAAAGCTGGTGCCCTCCGGGCTGCTGGTGTCAATCCGGGTGGTCTGGGTCCACGAGAAATTCTGATACTGCACCACATCGCCCGGCTGCAGCGCCGCCACACTAACCGCCGTGCCCCAGACATAGGCCACATTCGGCCCAAAATTCGGCGTCTGCGGGATCGAGGATTTGCCCCCTGCCCCGGTAATGGCGGCTTCCACCAAAGTCCAGCATTCGCCGTCGCCATAGCGACCCGACTGGCGTTGTGCAAAAGCGATGGCCGTGGCGGAGGTGTAGGGCATGATATGCTCCGTGGGTTGTGCTGAAATATCGCGACTCGGGCAGGAAATATCGGCGCCCTGCGGCAATGCTAGCAGGTTGCGGGTGATCTGTCTGTGGCGATGCGCGCGGGGCAAGTGTAGAAGCCTCCGGCGGGGATATTTAAGCAGAGAGGATGACCGTAAAGCGCTGATTTTCGCAAACCGGCCCGGCGGCTGACGCCGTGTTGGCGTCATGAATCACCAAGGCATGGGCCCAAAAACACAATATATTGTGTTTTTTATTGATTCTCACCGCGAAAACCACAAGCGCATCCCAGCTGGGAAAGCATGTGACAAGCATTGCCTCGCCCGAAACATCCTCAGCCCGGTCACGCAAACGCGCGAGGTTGCCCCCGCGCGCTGCTGTCTCGTCTCTGACCAGCCTCAGATCGTGCCCGCCGCCATTTCCTTGGCGATGTGATCAGCCTGACGGATCGCCAAGGCCACAATCGTCAGCGTCGGGTTCTCTGCCGCGCCAGTGGTGAACTGGCTGCCGTCCGAGATGAACAGATTGGCGATGTCATGCGTCTGGCCCCATTTGTTGACCACGCCCAGCTTGGGGTCTTCCGACATCCGGTTGGTGCCAAGGTTATGGGTCGATGGATAGGGCGGCGTCGGGAAGGCACGGGTGGCCCCCACAGCTTCATACATCGCCACGCCGCGCGCATAGGCATGGTTGCGCATGGCGACATCGTTCGGGTGGTCCGAGTAATTCACATTCGGTGCGGGCAAGCCAAACTGATCCTTGGCCTCTTTCGACAGCGTGACCCGGTTGTCGGCCTGCGGCAAATCCTCGCCCACAATCCACAGCCCCGCCATGTTTTCATAGCTGTCCAAGCCGGAGGTAAACTCGCGCCCCCAAGCGCCCGGATCAAGGAAGGCCGCCATGAACGGCAGACCAAGGCTCAGCGTCTCCAACTCATACCCGCCGACAAAGCCGCGCTGCGGGTCGTGATGCGCCTCGTCTTGCACGATGCCGGCCATGGTGGTGCCGCGCCACATCCGCACCGGCTTGTCGAACACACCGTAAACCGAGCCGGTGACGTGCCGCATGTAATTCCGCCCGACCTGATCAGACGAGTTCGCCAGCCCGTTCGGGAACATCTCGGATGCCGAGTTTAACAACAGCCGCGGGCTTTCAATCGTGTTGCCCGCCACGCAGATGATCCGCGCCTTCTGGGTCTGCAACGTGCCATCCTTGTCGAAGTATTCCACCGCCGTCACCTTGCCGGTCTCGTCATGCAGGATCTTGGCAACATGGCTGCGCTCACGCACCTCAAGGTTGCCGGTCGCCTCGCCTTCCGGGATGTCGGTGTAGGCAGCCGACCATTTCGCGCCCCATTTGCAGCCCTGAAAGCAGAACCCGGTCTGCTGGCAGGCAATGCGATTACCGGTTTCATCCGAGGATTGGATCGCCATCCGCCCGGTATGCACCTGTGTGTAGCCCAGCGATTTTGCGCCCTTTTCGAACACTTTGTAGTTGTTGTTGCCGGGCAGGCCAGGGCGGTTGCCGGTGCGGGTCACACCCAGCTTTTCCTCGGCCTTGTCATACCACGGCGCCATCTCGGCCCCGTCAATCGGCCAGTCCAGCAGGTTCGCGCCCTCGACCTTGCCATAGGTGGTCAGCGCCTTCCATTCGTGATCCTGAAACCGGATCGATGCGCCCGCCCAATGCGTCGTAGTGCCGCCGACCGCCTTCACGATCCATGTCGGAAGCCCCGAGAAATCCTTGGCCACCCGCCAATCGCCGCTGGTGGTGCGGGTGTCGGTCCAGGCCAGTTGCCCAAAGCTCGCCCATTCGTCGTTCAGATAATCTTCCGGCAGATAACGCCCGCCAGCCTCCAAAGCGACCACCTTGACGCCTTTTTGCGCCAACTCATTCGCCAGAACCCCGCCGCCTGCGCCAGTGCCGATGATGACGACCACGGAATCGTCGTTCAGATCAAATTTCGCAACCATGTGTTCGTCCTCCCCTTACAGCCAAGCGATGTCGTTGAAGCCGCGGTCGATATAGCCGCCCTGGCTGAAGGACTCGCCCTCATAGCCAAAGATCGGCCAGATCTCTTTCTGGTTATAAAGCCCGGTCACAAGGCCAGCCCGCACGGTCTGAAAGAACGCGCCGCTTTCGATGGCCTGCAGCACCTTGACGCGGTCTTTCTCCCACCCAATCGCAAGGTATGACGCATGGCCCTGCGCCACCGCCGCCGCGTTCAACTCATCAATCCCGGCGGCAACCATGTCTTTGCTCTCGGCCGAGTCATAGCCCTTGACGGCGATGGCGTAGTATTGGTCAGCCACCTGGTCATGCGGATAGATATCGCGCGCCATTTGCAGCAGCGTCGCCATCTGCTCCGGCGTGATCACCGAAACCTCCAGCGCCCAAGCCGCGTCGGGGGCGGCGATAAAGCCCGCGCCCGAGACAGCCAGCGCCCAAGTCGCCATTGTGCGCGACAACAGCGCACGCCGGGTGATGCCCTTCAGGTGTTCTTGTTTCATGTTATCCTCCCTTGAGTGCGTAATGGCCGCGAACTCCCCCCGCAGCCTTGGCGAAGCCTCAGCGCGTCACAGATACCTGCCGCCGCGCTGCAAAACCTCGATCTGGTAGCCGTCGGGGTCGGCGATGAAGAAGAACCGCGCCACCAGCACATCGCCGTTCTTGAAATCCACCAGCTTGCGCGGGGCCAACCCCGCCGCCGTCAGCCGCGCGTGTTCTGCGTCCAGATCATCCACCGAAAACGCCAGATGGCCGTAGCCGTCGCCCAGATTGTAGGGTTCCGTCCGATCCTTGTTGACGGTCAGTTCCACCTCAAACCCGGTCTCGGGGTTTGACATGTAGATCAAGGTGAAGCCGGTAAAATCCAGCCGATCCGCCACCGATAGCCCAAAGGCCGTCTGGTAAAACGCAACCGAGCGCGCCTCGTTCAGCACGCGGATCATCGAATGTATCGCCTTGGCCATAATCTCTCCTCAACCCCCTTAGGTTTTGGTAAGATTACTGAACCAATTTATTTTCGGGGTAGTAGCGGACTACTACAGCGAAATTTTATTGCTACTCGGCGGCAAAACGCGGCTGCACCTGATCTGGCATCTGGTCCAACTCGCCCAGATGAATGGTGCAGGCACAGCGCAGGAAAGAGGTGAAGTTCGGCGCCTCGCCATGCAATTGCAGCACTTCGGAATGCAGTTTTGACAACAAAAGCGGCGTGGTCATGCCCTGCTTTTCCGCCATCGCATCCAGGATCCGCCAAAACGCCCGTTCCAGCCGGATGCTGGTCGATTGCCCGTTCAGCCGCAGGCGGCGGGTGATTGATTCGTAACGGGTCGGGCTTTGCCCGGCGAAAATCTGGCACATCGGCTTGTTCTCCCCCAGTCAGGCTAAGGCATTGGCGGCAGAGTCGTCAACGGGGCCGGCACCCCGAATGTAAAAGGGCCGCGCCTTGCGGCACGGCCCTTTCAGATAGAGTGACGCAAGGTTGCGTCAAACTGACTTGATGATTTTCGACACGCGACGGTTTGCGCGTCTCAGATCATCACTTGATGATTTTCGACACGACGCCTGCGCCGACGGTGCGGCCGCCTTCGCGGATGGCGAAGCGCAGTTTTTCTTCCATCGCGATCGGGGCGATCAGTTCGACGTTGAACTTCAGGTTGTCGCCCGGCATCACCATTTCGGTGCCAGCCGGCAGCTCGACCGTGCCGGTCACGTCGGTGGTGCGGAAGTAGAATTGCGGACGGTAGTTCGCGAAGAACGGGGTGTGACGGCCGCCTTCTTCCTTGGTCAGAATGTAGGCTTCTGCCTCGAACTTGGTGTGCGGGTTCACCGACTTCGGCTTGCACAGCACTTGGCCGCGCTCAACGCCTTCACGGTCGATACCGCGCAGCAGCACGCCGACGTTGTCGCCAGCTTCACCACGGTCCAGCAGCTTGCGGAACATCTCGACGCCGGTGCAGACCGACTTCTTGGTGTCACGGATGCCAACGATTTCAACTTCGTCGCCGACGTTGATCACGCCGCGCTCGATACGACCGGTCACAACCGTGCCACGGCCCGAGATCGAGAACACGTCTTCGATCGGCATCAGGAACGGCTGATCCACAGCGCGTGCCGGGGTCGGGATGTAGCTGTCAACGGCAGCCATCAGCGCGCGGATCGAATCCTCGCCGATGTCTTTCCGCTCGCCGATCATGGCTTGGTGGGCCGAGCCTTTGATGATCGGAATGTCGTCGCCCGGGTATTCGTAGGACGAGAACAGCTCGCGCAGTTCCATTTCCACCAGTTCGATCAGCTCTTCGTCGTCAACCAGGTCGACCTTGTTCATGTAGCAGACCATGTAGGGGATACCCACCTGGCGGCCAAGCAGGATGTGCTCGCGGGTCTGCGGCATCGGGCCGTCGGAGGCTGCGCACACGAGGATCGCGCCGTCCATCTGAGCCGCACCGGTGATCATGTTCTTCACATAGTCAGCGTGGCCGGGGCAGTCGACGTGGGCGTAGTGGCGGTTTTCGGTTTCATATTCGACGTGCGCGGTCGAAATCGTGATCCCACGTGCACGCTCTTCCGGCGCGCCGTCGATTTGGTCGTAGGCGCGGAATTCACCAAAATACTTGGTGATCGCTGCCGTCAGAGTGGTCTTGCCGTGGTCAACGTGGCCAATCGTGCCGATGTTGACGTGCGGTTTGTTCCGTTCAAACTTTGCCTTTGCCATGGTCGGGGCGCCCTATCTTTCGCGGGCCCGGAATCGAACCCTATCTACACGGGCGGGCAGATAACCGTCTGGCAAAGGAAAATCAAGGGGCCGAGCGCGGATGCGGCCGCTTGCTGCGAAATCTACGGCGTGCGTTCAGGGGGCGACCTGTGCCCGCCCGGCCCTCACCGCCGGGCTGTCGGGTGCCACGGTGACATTGCGGCTGGGTGATAGCCGCACCAGCACATTCATCACAAAGCCTTCAATGGTTTGCTGGTAGTCGTGTTCCGCAGTGGGGGCCACCGCCGCCCCAATCGGCCCACCCACCCGGAACCGCTGCGAGGTGGCCAGAATCGAGGTCGGCGCCACGATCTGCCGCCCCGTCGCCGCGTCGGTGACGCTCAGCGTGCCGCGCACATAGCTTGCCCCGCCCAACATCAATTCCTGCATCCGCGACATCAGCCGCACCTGCGTCACCACCACCGTCACATCGGCATTGCCCTGCGGCGTGGCCCGCAGTTTACGCCGCAGCGCCTGCGTCAGATCGGCGTTGATCTGGGAGGGCGGCACATCAAACGCCATCTTGCGCCCGGCCACACCGCTGATCGCCGAGGTGTCGACCGTCACATTGCGCACGATCAGATTGGCGGCGGCCTGATCTTCCAGCATATGCGGGGTGCAGCCCAACAGGGCAAGAATACTCATCAAGGCAACATAAAGACGCATGATCACGGGGTTCCGGTTCTGGGGACAGTCTTGCTGGGCACTGGCAGAATGATCACCGGCTTTTTCTTGGTCGGTGCCGGTGCTGGTGTCGCGGGGACAACCGGCGCTGGCGGAGCAGCGGGCGCTGTCACGGCAGGAGCCGTCACCGCAGGCGTTGCCACTGGCGGAGTCGTCGCAGCGGGTGTGGTCGCAGCAGGTGTGGTCGCAGCCGTTTTGCCTTTCGGCGGCAGGCCAAACCATTCGGGGTTTTCCAGCAGCCATTTTTCAACTGACTTCGCCGCGTTATACGACAAAATCTCCATCTGCTTTTTCTTGTTCTGCGTCAGGCCAGATCCGATCATCGTCTCTGCCGACATATGCTCGAAAATGGTCAGCTGTTTGCCTTCGGGGTTCAGCTTTTTGCGCGCGGCGTCATCCCAGATGTTGGCGGTGATCACCAGCACAGATTTCGGCGAAACCACCAGCGGCACACCCGGAGGTGCCAGCGCATAGGCGTCAATCGCGATGCCTATGTTGTAAAGCTTGTCGCCCTCATAGCGGCCAAAACGGTCTGCCACGGCTTTTTTCAGCGCAGCCTCCCAGTCTTCCTTGCTCGCCTCGCGCGAAATCGGCACTTTCTGCACGTTATCGGCAACGGCAATATTCAGACCCAAACGGAAATTGCCCAAGGGCGCTGGTGGTTCTTTCAGGTCATTGGTCTGGCAGGCAGCCAAAGCGGTCAGACCCAATCCGAAAGCAAGCAAACGAAGCAGACGCATATACGATTCCCTTGGGGTCCATGGCACCACTTTTCGGGATAGCGGGGCTTCGCGCGCAAAGCAACCTAGAGCACGCGGGCAGCCCCCGCGACGCGCACGCCATCGCCGCTTTGCCCCGTCACAGTGACGTGTATCAGCGAAGGTGCGCCCATATCCTCGCCCTGCCGGATGGTAAAGCTGCTGGCACCCCGACCCAGATCCACCAGTAACCCGCCCAAAGCCGCCGCCGCCGCCCCCGTGGCGGGGTCTTCCACCACGCCCCCCACCGCAAAGGCGTTGCGGCTGACAAAGACATCGGCGCTTTCCCGCCAGATCAGGCTGATTGTGGTCAGATCCGCGTCCAGCATCAGCGCCCGCACCGGATCAAACGCATAGTCCATCGCGGCCAGTGTCTCGCGGCTCGGCAGCGCAAAGACAGCATGGGTCGCGCCGCCATGTGCCAGATGCGGCGCAAGGCTTGGGTCCAGATCAGCCTCGGCCAGGTCAAAATGGCCCAACAAAGCGTCCCGAAACTCTTGCGGCATCGGTTTCGACCAAGTCGGCGGCGAGGTCAGCACCGCCTGCCAGCCCCGCGCGCCAAGCTCTGCCACCACCGAAATCCGCGCCTGCGACAGGTGCAGATCATAGCGCCCCGCGCCAAACCTTTGCCCCAAAGCGCAGCCCAGCGCGATGGTGGCATGGCCGCAGAACGGCACTTCGGCATCGGGCGCGAAATAGCGCACCTGCCAGCCATCGCCATCCCGTGCGGCAAAGGCGGTTTCAGAATAGCCAACCTCGCGCGCGATGCGCTGCATATCCGCGCGCGCGGGCAAGGCATCGCCAATCACCACCCCCGCCGGGTTTCCGCCCTGATCGCCCATTGCAAAGGCCGCAATCCGCTCGATCTGCATCTGATCCTCCATCTGCCCCGCACTCCCCGCCGCCCCGGACTTGATCCGGGGCCTCTACGCTGCCCATGAGGCCCCGGATCAAGTCCGGGGCGCGTGGTTGCTCTGTGCAGCACCTTCCGCCAGATCACCCGACCAGACAAATTCCGTTTTGTGCGCCCCGCCATCATGCGGCGGAATGACTGCTTTGCCGAAACCCCACCCCGCCCTATCTTGCAGGCAAAGGAGCGCCCCATGCCCCCATCCGCCCATCCCGTCAAAGTGCCGCTTCACACCAGCCCGCTTGGCATCTGGGGCTCGCTCAAAGCCGCGCGACAGAATGTGCTGCTGCTGATCCCCGAAGCCGCCACCCACGCGCCGATCCTGTCGGGCACCACCGGCAAACGCTGGCATATGGTGATGGACCCCGAAGCGCTGCGCCACATCCTGCGCGACCGGGTGAATGATTATCCGAAATCCATGGTGACAAAGCTGATCCTTGGCCCCGCCATCGGCGAAAGCCTGTTCGTGGCGGAAGGCGAACATTGGATGTGGCAGCGCCGCGCCGCAGCCCCGGTGTTCACCCATCGCAACGTCGCAGCCTTGGCCCCGGTGATGACGCTGGCCGCCGAGCGTTCTGCCGCCCGCATCGCGGCCAGCCTTGGGCGCGGCGCAGATATGTTTGCCGAAATGGTGACGGCGACCTTCGAGGTGATTTCCGACGTGACCTTCTCGGGCGGCGCAGGCTTTGACCGTGCGGCGGTGCATAAGGCGATTGAAACCTATATCGGCCAGACCGCGAAAGTCTCGCTGCTGGATATCCTCGGCGCGCCAGCTTGGGTGCCCCGCCCCGGTCGCATGGTCTCCACCACCGGCATCCGTGACATGAAACGCGTGGCCGATGCCGCCATCGACCAGCGCCGCGCCGATGGTGCCAAGCCCACGCCTGATCTGCTCGACCTGCTGCTGAAGGCCGAAGACCCCACCAGCCAACGCCAGATGTCCACCGCCGAGTTGCGCGACAACCTGCTGACCTTCATCGTCGCGGGGCATGAGACCACAGCGCTGACGCTCTCGTGGGCGCTTTACCTCTGCGCCTTCGCCCCTGAAATTCAGGCCGAAGCCCGCGCCGAGGCGCAGGCCACCTTGGGAGACCGCGCCGCCACCGTGGCCGATATCGCCAACCTCCCCCTCACCCGCCGCATCGTCGATGAGGCGCTGCGGATGTATCCCCCCGCCGCCTTCCTGTCGCGCACCGCACAGGCCGCCGACACGCTGATGGGCCGCGAAGTGCGCCCCGGCGATACCGTGATCCTGCCGATCTATGCTCTGCACCGCCACCACGCGCTGTGGGACGACCCCGACGCCTTCAACCCCGCCCGCTTTGCCGACCCCCGCGCCATCGACCGCTTTGCCTACCTGCCCTTCGGCGATGGCCCGCGCATCTGCATCGGGGCCAGCTTTGCCCTGCAAGAAGCGGTGATCATCCTCGCCACGCTGCTCGCGCGCTTCACCTTCACCCGCATCCCCGGCCGCGATCCGAACCCGGTGATGATCCTCACCCTGCGCCCCGAGGGCGGGGTCTGGTTGCAGATTGATCCGGCCTAAGGCTTGCCAAACCCCCGCCTCACCGCAATAGTTTCCGCAAACCTGCCGGAGGCCGCGATGAAAGCCCTAATCCTCACAGCCCTGCTCGCCACCCCCGTCATGGCGCAGGAAACCAGCCTGACCCTCCACATCACCTTTGACGCGGCCTCGGCCACCAAGCTGCAAGAGGCGGGTGAGATGGTGGTGGTCTCCAGCTATTTCTGGGGCGATCCGGTGCCCGGAAACTTTCTGCCAGTCAACGAAATGGGCCAGCTTTATCTGGGTGGCGAGGAGGCCACCGTCTGGCCGCATGAGCAAACCCTGACCATCGGCGGCTCTCTGGGCGGCGCACCGATTGGCAATGTCGCGGCACCCATGGTCAATGTGAACGTCTATTCGGCCCGCATCACCGATGAAAACAACCTGCTTGACTGTGGCATTGTCGATGGCCCGACCGACGCGCTGTCCAAGTCCACCCAGGAAATCGCCTGCAAACTGATCGGAGGATAACATGCAACCCGAAGCCATGGCCCTGCACATGGGGCTTGATCTGCCGGATTTCGACAAGATCGGTTATTACGGCGCGGATTATGGCACGATGAAGCCCTATCATCGTATCGGCTCGCTGCTGTTCTTGTCGGGCCATGTCGCGCAAATCGGCACCCAGATCACCCACAAGGGCCGCTTGGGCCAAGACCTGACCACCGAACAAGGCTACGCCGCCGCGCGCCAGACCGGGCTGAACGTGCTGGGCGGTATCCGGCAGGCTGTGGGGTCGCTGGACAAGGTGAAAAGCATCGTCCGCACGCTGAATTTCGTGGTCTGCACCCCGGAATATGAGGATGTGCACAAAGTCTCATCCGGCATGTCAGACTTGTTCGTCGAAGTGTTCGGCCGCGAGATCGGCCTTGGCGGCCGCGCAACCATCGGCATCATGGCGCTGGCGAATGGCGTGTGCTTTGAGACTTGGGCGACGGTAGAAATCGCCGATTAACCCCTCTGCCCGCCGCCCCGCCTTCAACATTCCCCCGCCGCCCGGCGCAGGCCGGGGCGTCATGGGCAGCGCAGAGGCCCCGGATCAAGTCCGGGGCGGCGGGGGAAGGCTCAGGCCTTATCCCGCACCTTCATCGCATTGTTCTGGCCCTGAAACACCTCGAACCGCCCGGTTTTGCGCAGCAAATCCGAAAGTTTGGCCGAGCCATAGCTGCGCGGGTCAAAATCGGGATGCAGTTGCGTGATAACCTGCCCCAACTGCCCCAGCGAGTAATCATCCTGATCGGGATCGATCTTTTTCATCGCATCGCTGATCAACGGAATCGCCTGCGCCGCCGATTGCTTGCCCGCAGCTGCAGGCTCGCGCGCCGCATCGGGCTTGCCTGGCTTGGCCTCCAAAACCTCGGCCCCGCTGATGATGTTCTCGATGAACACAAACCGATTGCAAACCTTGCGCAAGCTGTCCGGCGTCTTGGCCTCGCCAATGCCAATCACCTGCAAACCATCCTCGCGGATACGGCTGGCCAGCCGCGTGAAATCGCTGTCGGATGAGACCAGCACAAAGCCATCAACCTTGCCGGCGTGCAGAATATCCATAGCGTCGATCACAAGGCCGATGTCGCTGGCGTTCTTGCCCTTGGTATTGGCCGATTGCTGATGCATCACCAGCCCCAGATCGCGCGCGGCCTCTTTCCACTGCGTCAACGCCTGTGACGACCAATCGCCATAAACCCGCCGCAGCGACGGGTCGCCAAAGCTGGCAATCTCATCCAGAATCGCCACCGCATGACGCGCCGGCACGTTATCGGCGTCGATCAAAACCGCCAGCCGCGGCGTGCGCCCGGCAATCGTCGTCATATTGGCAGACATAAGGCCCTCGCTTTTCCCTTGGTGTGCCCGAAAACCCTGCAAACCGATAGAGCAAACTGGCAAAGCCAATTCGCTAAACCTTATCTAAAAATGTCATCCTCTCTGCCCAAATATCCCACGGGGGAGTCCGCGCAGCGGACGGGGGTGTGAAACCCCCTTTTTACGCCGCTCATCGCAGAAAATACACCATATGTAGTGTTCGGGTGCAAAACACACACAAGTGCCTCCCAGCTGGGAATGACGCCTTAGCACACCACCTCAATCAGAGACGGTCCGCGCGTCGCCATCGCCGCGGCAAAAGCGCTGACAAAGCCATCCGCGGTTTCCACCCGCACCCCAGCCACGCCATGCCCCTGCGCCAGCGCCACCCAGTCAAGACTGGGGTCCACCATGTCGAACATCCGGTTCACATTGCGGCCCACATCCGCCACGCCGACATTGATCAACTCGCCATGCAAAATCTTGTAAGTCCGGTTGGCAAAGATCACCACGCAGACGTCCAGACCCTCGCGCGCCATCGTCCACAGGCTTTGCAGCGTATACATCGCCGAGCCATCGCCCGACAAAGCCAGCACCTTGCGATCCGGGCAGGCCACCGCCGCCCCCACCGCCGCCGGCAGGCATTGGCCAATCGCCCCGCCCATCGTCACCAGCACATCATGGCCGCGCGCGCCCAGCATCGGCAGCCCGACCGGCACGCCCGAAGTAATCGCCTCATTCACCACCACGCAATCCTTTGGCATCAGATGTGCGATGGCCTGACCCACCTTCTCAAGGCTCAAGGCCCCGCTTGGCAGCGCAGGCAAGTCCAACGGCTGAAACGCCGCATCCGGCAGATCATCCGAAGCCCCCAGCGCCTTGGCAATCTCCTGCAACGTCCAAGCGTAATCCATGTCGATGGAACACAACTCGATCACCCGGCAATCCGGTGCCTCCGGCAGGCTGGGCTTGCCGGGATAGGCGAAAAACGCCGTCGGGCGCTGGGTGCCGCACAGCACCAGCACGGATTTATCGGCCAGAATACCAACATTGACATCCACCTCATACGCCAGCCGCTGCATCCTGACCGACCCCGCCCCCCGCCTCGACCGCGCGCTGAAAAACGGTGCCATCAGCGTGCAGCCCGAAGCCTGCGCAATCCGCGCCGCCACCTGCCCCAAATCGGTGTAAAGTGCCGCGCCATCCACCATCAGCGCCGCCCCCGGCAGGCAAAGCGCCCGCGCCGCCGCCGCCACATCCTCGGCCCGAGGCTTGCGCAGCGCAGGTGGCGCTGCCGCGACGGCGGGCGCATCCGCTTCCTCCCAAGCCGTATTGGCGGGCAGGATCAGCGTGGCGATCTGGCCATTCGCGGCCCGCGCCGCCTGCACCGCCGCCGCGCCATCGCCCGCGACCTGAGCCGCATCCTGCGATACCCGCGTCCAGTGCGAAATTGCCTGAGAAATCCCTACGGTATCACCCTTCAATGGGCTTTCGTGTTTCAGATGATAACTGGCATGGTCGCCCATCACATTGACGATGCCAGACTGCGCCTTGCGGGCGTTGTGCAGGTTGGCAAAAGCATTGCCAAAGCCGGGGGCCAAATGCAGCAGCGTCGCCGCCACCCGCCCCGACATCCGATAATATCCATCCGCCGCACCCGACACGCCGCCCTCGAACAGGCACAGGATGCAGCGCATCTCGGGATGGCGATCCAGTGCCGCGACGAAATGCATCTCGGATGTGCCGGGATTGGCAAAGCAGACCTCAACCCCCGAGGCGAGCAGGGTTTTCACCAGACTTTCGGCACCGTTCATCGCATTCCCTCCGCGCTTGTCCGGCCAGTCTGCCCGCTGGGGGCTGCAGGTTCAAGCAATCAGCGCCGCCGCCTGCGCGCCAAGGCTGGCGCTGGCGTCTTGCGGCGCGATGCCCAGCAGAAGGCCGCGCTGGCCTGCGTTGATCCACACCCGCTCCGCGCCGCAAATCGAGGCCTCAATCGCGGTTGGCACAGAACGTTTCTGGCCGAACGGGCTGATACCGCCCACTTTGTAGCCGGTCAGTTTCTCGGCCTTCGGCACCGCCATCATCGCCGCCGATTTGCCGCCAAAGGCCGCCGCCACCCGCTTCATCGACAACTGCCGGTCCGAGGGGATCACGCAGCAGGCGGGGGCGCCGTCGACCTCGACCATCAGGGTTTTCAGCGTCAGATGCGGATCCAACCCCAAGGCCGCCGCCGCAGCCAGCCCCACCGCCTCGGCATCGGGATCGTAGGCATAGGGATGCAGGGTGAAGGCGATGGCCTTGCTTTCCAGAAACTTCAGACCGGGGGTGGCAGCCATGTGCGGGCCTTTGAGCAGGGTCCCAAGTTGGGACTGGATGAATAGATGTCTTTATCAACGAGTTGCGGACGGTGATCGTTGATCGCTTCGACTTGCAGCGAAGTTTGCCAGTGTCGCAGCATAGCCGCAAGCTGGCGGTCGTGTCGGCGAGAGAAGTGGCTGAACAGAGGGCCGCGCACGACCGCCGGGTGGGCGAGCCACAGAAGTTCTAGGCGATTTATGGATCAACCCCTCCCGCCCGGAATTCTGCTGGTGCCGCTGCAAAGCGCCCGCCCGAGGGGGCGGTCGGGCGCTGCCCGGCGGCGCTTACGCGCCTTGATTCCGGGCCAGAGAGAGGATGCGTTGCTACGAGCCCGGGACAGCATCACATGCCCTTGCGCGCAGATAGTTTGCGGCCTTGTGGATCACCGCCGGATCGCCGGTCAGAAAGAACCGACCCTGTCCGATCTGGCTTTGCAGCGCCGGTTCGGCCACCAGCGCGCCGCAAATGTAGATCGACACCGTCCGCCCTTGCGGATCGGCGGTGAATGTCGCCAAAGCGGGCGTCCAATCGGGGGTGACGATCACCTCAAGCGCGTCTTGGTTGTTGAAATCCTTGATGATGTTCACCGTCTCAATCGCCTTACCCGGCAGATCAAGACGGCGCGCGTCAAACTCCAGATGCAAAAACGCCTTCCCGTCGGCAAAAACGGGAAGGCTGCTTGCCAGAGTGGCGATCACGGCGAGGGTCATGCGGATCACCCCCGCGCGCATGGGTCAATAAACCACGACGGCGCGGATGCTTTCGCCCGCGTGCATCAGATCGAACCCCTTGTTGATATCCTCAAGCGGCAGGATGTGGGTGATCAGGCTGTCGATCTCGATCCGGCCATCCATATACCAATCGACGATCTTCGGCACATCGGTGCGGCCACGTGCGCCACCAAAGGCGGTGCCTTTCCAGACCCGGCCCGTCACCAGTTGGAACGGACGGGTTTCAATCACCGCCCCCGCAGGGGCCACGCCGATGATGATCGACTGACCCCAACCGCGATGGGTGCATTCCAGCGCATCGCGCATCACCTTGACGTTGCCGGTGCAATCGAACGAGTAATCCGCGCCGCCGATCTTGTCGAATGGGGTCTTGGTCAGATCGACAATCGCCTGCACAACCGACGTGCCCTCGGGCAATTCCTTGGGGTTGATGAAGTGGGTCATCCCGAACTTCTCGCCCCATTCCTTTTTGTCGTTATTCAGATCAACGCCGATGATCATCCGCGCCCCTGCCATCTTCAGGCCCTGAATCACGTTCAGACCAATGCCGCCCAGACCGAACACCACGGCGGTGGCGTCATGTTCCACTTTGGCCGTGTTCAGCACAGCGCCGATGCCGGTGGTCACACCGCAGCCAATGTAGCAGATCTTGTCAAACGGCGCGTCATCGCGCACTTTGGCCAGTGCGATTTCCGGCACAACCGTGTGATTGGCGAAGGTCGAGCAGCCCATGTAGTGATAGATCGGCGTGCCATCCAACATGCTGAAGCGGCTGGTGCCGTCGGGCATCAGGCCCTGGCCTTGGGTGGACCGGATCGCGGTGCAGAGGTTGGTTTTCTGGCTGAGGCACGACGGGCACTCGCGGCATTCCGGGGTGTAAAGCGGAATGACGTGATCGCCGACTTTCAGCGATTTCACGCCGGGGCCAACGGCGATGACAACGCCCGCGCCTTCATGGCCAAGGATCGCCGGAAACAAGCCTTCGGGGTCGGCACCCGACAGGGTGAATTCGTCGGTGTGGCAGATGCCGGTGGCCTTGATCTCGACCAGAACCTCGCCTTCCTTGGGATCGGCGAGGTTGACCTCCATGACTTCAAGCGGTTTGCCAGGGGCAAGGGCGACGGCTGCACGGGTGCGCATGGGGGTCCTCCGAGGGTGAGTAAGCGGGATTATTTTGCGCCAAACTGGGCCAGCCCGCGCCAAATTGCAACGCTGGAAACGACCTGTTTCGCCCTGTTGCCGCATTGGTGGTTGCTGGCAGGACGGGGCGCGGGCTATGACAGGGCAGGATCTGTAGAAAGTTTGCGCGCGCATATGGTGGTCTTGGTTGTGTCTGGGATGCGGCGTGCGGCTTTGGGGGCGCTGGTGGCAGTTTGCCTGTCGGCCTGCGTGATGGGCGGCCAGGTGCGGATGGGGCCGGTGGCGAAAATGCTGAAACCGCAGCCTGATCTGTGTGGTGCTGCGGCGCTGATTGATGTGGTGGGGCAACCCTTTACCCTGCTTGCCGATCATCAGCTTGTTGGGCCGCTGCGGATTTTGTGGCCTGGGCAGGAAATCACCGATGAGGTGGTGCCAAACCGGCTGAATGCAGAAGTGACTAACGATCAGTTGATTCTGCGGCTATCCTGCGGCTGACTTTCAGAGAGGTGCCCCGATGCGTTCTGCCGCCCTGTTGCTAGTGTTGCCACTTGGCCTGATGGCCTGCGTGCCTGAACCCGTGGCCCCCGCACCCGACCCTGCCCCGATGGAAGACGCTTGTGGTGCCAGCGCCTTGCAAGGCTTGGTCGGGCAATCCGCGAAAAAACTGGAAACCATGCGCTTTGCCAAGACCGTGCGCATCATTCGCCCCGGCATGGCGGTGACGATGGATTACTCCGCCGAACGGCTGAACATCGAGGTCAATGCTGCTGAGGTGATCACCCGCGTCAGCTGCGGCTGAAATGGCATGGGCCGCAGGGCAATGCCCGCGGCCCAAAACCTGACAGATGCAGGGAATATCAGCTCGCGACGCGGTAGGTGGTGTGGCAATCCTTGCAAGCACCGCCTACGGCACCCATGCCAGCCTTGATGCCATCAACCGAAGTCGCGTCCACCGCGGTGGCAGCGGCGTTCAACGCATCAGCTTTTTTGACGAAATCATCCCAGTTGGTCCAGATTTCCGGCTTGGCTTCCGAGGCTGGGTCGTTGCCCGCTTTCTCGAATTTCACATGGATGTCTGCCGAGCCGGTGACAAGCGTCGCCTTGGCGGCCTCTGCGGCAGTGGCGTCAAAGGCGACCTCGCCCGAGGCCATGCCGCCCAGGGTTTTCATGGCGCCACCGAAGGATTTCATCAGATCCTTCTGGGCAATCACCACCGGATCGGTGGCCTCGACTTCGGCAATGGCGACGCCCGCGAACAGGACAAGGGCGCTGGCTAAAACTTTGGTGGCGATACGCATGGACGACTCCGGGTTGTGACAAGACTGTCAGTATACCCAAGTCGCAGCATCCGGGAACAGACTTTGGTCTGATAACCGCAGATTGCGCGGATTTGCGGCCCCCGATCAAATCACCGCGCGTCGGCCAGCACCGCAGCGGCACCCTTCCAGCCCATCAGCATCGACGGCGCATTGGTGTTGCCAGCGATCAGGTTCGGAAACGCGCTGGCGTCGATCACCCGCAGGCCTTGCAGCCCATGCACCCGGCAGCCCGCATCCACCACCGAGGTTGTGGCATCGCGGCCCATCCGGGCTGTGCAACTGGGGTGATAGACGGTGCCAGAGCGTTGGCGGAAATCGTCGATCAGATCGGCATCGCTTTGCACCGCAGGGCCGGGGCGCAGTTCTTCGGCGATCAGATCGGCCAAGGCTGGCTGCGCCGCGATATGGCGCAGGTATTTCACCGCCGCCAACATCTCAGCCACGTCGTGATCGGTGGAAAACGCATTGGCGGTGATGGTCGGATGCGCCAGCGCATCGGGCGTGTGGATGCGGATATGCCCGCGCGAGGTTGGGCGGCAGTTCGACAGGCCAATCGACAGGCCGGGGAATGGGTCGGGCGTCAGCAGCGGGCGCTCGCCTGCCTTTGGCAGCAGGGTGGAGAAAGCCTGCAGATAAAGCTGCATGTTCGGGCGGGCCAGATCGGCGCTGGTGCGGAAAAATCCGCCCGCGTGGTTGATCGACTTGGCCAAAGGCCCGCCGCCGGTCAGGAAATACTGCGCGCCGACGAACAGCTTGCCCCACCACGGCCGCAGCAGGTCGTTATAGGTCGGAACCTTCATCCGCCAGGTGTAATTGATGCCCTGATGATCACTGAGGTGATCCCCCACGTTCGGATTATCCAGCATCACCGCCAGCCCCAACCCCGACAGCAAGGCCCCCGGCCCAACGCCCGACAGTTGCAGCAGTTGCGGCGAGTTGATCGCCCCGCCCGACAGGATCACTTCGCCGTTGCAGCGCAACGCGCAAGCCACGCCATCGCGCAGATACTCCACCCCCACCGCGCGCTTGCCGTCAAACAGCACCCGCGTCACCTGCGCACGGGTGATCACTTGCAGGTTCGACCGCTTCATCGCGGGCCGCAGAAACGCCCGTGCCGCCGAGTTGCGGCGGGCGTTCTTGATCGTCATCTGATAGGTGCCCGCACCTTCCTGCTCGGCACCGTTGAAATCGCGGTTATACGGCAAACCACCCTGCCCGCAGGCCGCGATGTAGTTTTCAACCAACCAGTGCAGACCCTTGCGGTTTTCGCTGACAAACAAAGGCCCGCCCTTGCCGCGATACGCATCGCCGCCCGCTTCGGTGTCTTCCATCGCCTTGTAGGCCGACAGGCAATCGTCCCAACCCCAGCCGGGATTTTCCGCGCCCCATTCGTCGTAATCCGCCTTGTGGCCGCGAATATAGACCATGGCATTGATGCTGGACGAACCGCCGAGCAGCTTGCCGCGCGGCCAGTGATCGCGCTGGCCGTTCAGCCCCGGATCGGGCGCGGTCTGATACATCCAGTTCACCGCCGGATCGTAAAACAGCTTGCCGTAGCCCAAGGGCAATTGCACGAAAAACCGCCGATCCGTGCCGCCCGCTTCCAGCACCACGACCTTATGCTTGCCCGAGGCGCTCAGCCGTTCAGCCAGCACCGACCCCGCCGAGCCTGCGCCCACAATGATGTAATCGGTGTCGTGCATCTGCGGCTCCTTCGCGCCGCAGCGTCCGGCGGGCCTTGCGTTTGTAACGGGGGGATGACGGGGGCCCGCGCCAAGCCGCGACAAAATATGTCGGTTTCTGTGCGGCAATCGGGCCGCCGTTGGTCTTGCCTTGGCGGGCGGCTCACCGCATATTGGGTATGCGCAGGACGGCCTGCGGCATCTGCACCGCATCGGGACGGCCCGGTTTGCTGATGAGGGCCATATGGCTTGGATATATCTGATCATCGCCGGACTGCTGGAAGTCGTCTGGGCCTATTCCATGAAGAAATCCGAAGGTTTCACGCTGCTTGCCCCCAGTGTGATCACCTTGGTCACGATGGCAGCCAGCTTTGGCCTGCTGGCCGTGGCGATGCGCAGCCTGCCTTTGGGCACCGCCTACACGATCTGGACGGGGATCGGCGCGGTCGGCGCGTTCATCCTTGGCATCATCGCCTTGGGCGAGGCCGCGACCCCGATGCGCCTGATTGCGGCGGCGCTGATCGTCAGCGGGCTGGTGCTGATGAAACTGTCCAGCACGCATTAAGGGCAGCAAATTGCGCGGTGTCTGTTAGGCTGGCCCAAACAGCGGAGGTGTCAGATGCGCGTCATGGTAATCGTCAAAGCCACGCCCGAAAGTGAAGCCGGTGCGCCGCCAAAGCCCGAGGCTTGGGCAGCGATGGAGGCGTTCAACGCCGAACTCGATGCAGCGGGCATCACCCGCAGCATGGGCGGGCTCAAGCCATCACGGCAAGGCAAGCGGGTGCGGTTTGATGGCACCGGCCGCCTGATCAGCGATGGCCCCTTCGCCGCGACCAATGAACTGATCGCGGGCTTCTGGATCTGGGAGGTCAGGGATATGGCCGAGGCGGTGGATTGGGTGACGCGCTGCCCCAATCCGATGCCCGGCCCGTCCGAAATCGAAATCCGCCCGTTTTACGAGGAAGCAGATTTGCTGGAGATGCTTTCGCCAGCTTGAGGGCAGCAACCAGCGACGGCTATTTGCCCTTCCACACCGGATCACGCTTTTCGGCAAAGGCGCGCGCACCTTCCAACTGATCCTCAGAGGAATACAGCTTATCCACCGTCGGCAGCAGGCGCTTGGTGATGCGGTTCAGCGCGTCCTGGAAGCGCATGTTCTCGGCCTCGCGCACCACTTCCTTGATCGCGGCATAGACGAGGGGCGGGCCGGATTCGAGCAGGCGGGCCAGATCCCAGGCCTTTGCCAGCAAATCCGCAGGCGTGGTGATTTCCTTGACGATGCCCCAGCGCAGCGCCTCCTCAGCATCAAACCAGCGGCCCGTCAGCAGCAAATCCATCGCCACATGATAGGGGATGCGCTTGGGCAGTTTGATGCTGGCGGCATCTGCGACGGTGCCAGAGCGGATTTCCGGCAAGGCAAAGGTGGCGTTCGACGAACACAGGATGAGATCGGCGGACAGCGCCAGTTCCAGCCCGCCGCCGCAGCAGATGCCGTTCACCGCCGCGATCACCGGCTTGTTCAGATTCGGCAATTCCTGCAAACCGCCAAAGCCGCCCACACCGTAATCGCCATCCACCGCATCGCCCTCGGCTGCGGCCTTCAAATCCCAACCGGGGCAGAAGAATTTCTCGCCATGCGCGCGCAAGATGCAGACCCGCAGGCTGTCATCATCGCGGAAATCGCGGAACACCTGCCCCATCACCCGGCTGGTTTTCAGGCTGATCGCATTGGCCTTGGGCGCGTCCAGCGTCACCTCAAGAATAGCGCCGTCGCGGCGGGTTTTGATCGGGCCTTCCGTGCGCATGTCCATTTTCAAGCCATCCTTACCAAGGCATCCACCGCGACAGCACCTTCGGCACGCACGAGGATGGGGTTGATTTCAATTTCTTCAAGGCTGGCATCGGCCATCATCAGATCGCCCAAAGCCACCGCAATCCGCGCCACCGCAGCCATGTCCGCCTTGGCGCGGCCGCGATAGCCGTCCAGCAGGGGCCATAGGCGCAAACCCCGCAGCGCTTGCAGAATTTGCGCCTCGGTCGCGGGCAGGATCAGCGTGACGGTATCGGCGAGGACTTCGGCCGTCACCCCGCCCATGCCCAAGGTCAGGCTGATGCCATAGACCGGATCGCGCCGCAGCCCGAGCAGGATTTCGGCCACCGTGCCCGTCACCATTTCTTCGACCAGATAGCCGGTAGCGCCCGGCATTTCGGCCTGACCGTCAAGGCTGGCAAGGCCAAGGCGCACCGCCCCAGCCTCGGTCTTGTGGGCGAAACCCAAACCCTTCAGCGCGAGCGGTGCGGTCAGGCCAGAGGCCCCTGCCACGACTTCGGCAAAGGTCCCCGACACCGCGCGCGGCACCGGCACCCCGACGCGCGTCAGCAGGGCCTTGCCCTCGGCCTCGGACAGCATCCGGCTGTCGCGCGGCGGCAGCGGCTTGGCGGGCCGCCAGCCGTGCACCCCGGAAGGCGTTTGCGCCGCCTTTACCGCCGCCAAGGCGGTCTCCAGCCCCATCAGCGTCACCACGCCCTGATCCATCAGCACCATGGCTTGCCGCTCATCGAAGTTTTCGGGCATCGAGGCGACAGGCAAGGCGATCTTGCCGCTGGTTTTCTGCGCAGCGACGATGGCATCCAGCGCCGGCTGATAGCCCGCCGGATCGCAGCGGTCATTTCGCGGCGGGTCGATGATGTAGAGGCCTGCGTCGTAAGCCTCCAGCATGGCAGTGAAAACCTCGGTAGTTTTCGGGCCGTCGCCCCAGATGAAAGTGTGATAGTCCAGCGGGTTAGAGATTGTCGGGATCTCACCCAGCACGTTGAACAGCCGGTCATGCGTGGCCTGCGGCACTGGCGGAAAGTCGATGCCATAGGGCGCTGCCAGATCGGCCACCAAGCCGGCCTCACCGCCCGAGCATGACAGGCTGCAAATCCGCGTGCCAATTTGCGGGCCGTGGGTGTGGAAGATCTTCAGCGTTTCGATCAGTTCGGATGGCGTGTTCACTTCGGCCACACCTATTTGTCGCAGGAAGGCCGACGACGCCGCACCGCCGCCCGCAAGCGATGCGGTATGGCTGGCCGCCGCCGTGCGACTGAGTTCGGTCTTGCCGGATTTGATGCAGACCACGCCCTTGCCCATCGCCCGCGCACGCTCGGCAAGTGCAGCAAAAGCCGCCGCGTCGTCGATGCCTTCGATATACATGCCCAAGGCGGTCACGCGCGGATCATCCAGCAAGGCCCCGGCGAGATCGGCCAAACCCACCACCGCCGCATTGCCCAAGCAGGCAACATAAGCCACCGGCAACGCCCGCTTCTGCATCCCCAGATTGATCACGATGTTGGAAGACTGGCTGACCAAAGCCACGCCCTTCGCCACCGGAATCCCGCCGTGCTGATCGGGCCAGAGCAGCGCGCCGTCCAGATAATTGATCACGCCATAGCAGTTCGGCCCAAGGATCGGCATATCGCCCGCCGCTGCCACCAGCTTGGCCTGCAATTCAGGTTCTCCGGCCTCGGTCCAGCCAGAGGCAAAACAGATCGCGCCGCCTGCCCCCATTGCGGCAAGCTGGCCCACCACCTCGACCGTGGCAAAACGATTGACGCCGATGAAGGTGGCATCGGGAGCAGAGGGCAGATCGGCAAGGCTTGGATAGGCGCGCAGGCCGCCAATCTCGGGTTTGGTCGGATGCACCGGCCAAATCTCCCCCGCAAAGCCCATCTTGCGGCATTGCTCGATAACATTCAGCGCCCAACCCGCGCCCAGAACGGCGATGGATTTCGGGCGCAGCAGGCGGTCGAGGTTTTTCATGCCCAACCCTCCCGCCCTGCATCAGCCGCTGGGGCGCTGCCCCGGACCCCGGGATATTTATGAACGGATGAAAGGCCAAGGAGGCGCCCCTCTGCCAACACGGGCAGAGGGGTTTCACCCGTTACCGTCATCGGCGTCCCCGCCTGTTCGGTAAACTGAGTCTGACGCAAAGAGGTTAACATCGCGTTACTTTCATCTGTTCCTAAATATCCCGGGGTCCGGGGCAGCGCCCCGGCGCTTGCGGCAAGCACTAACCCTGATCTTTCGTGGCGCGGTCGATATGACCCAAGTCCCGCTCTGGCCAGACCCGATCGCGCACCATCTGTTTCAGCACTTTCACATCCGGGAAGCCCCCGCGCTCTTTGCGATCCCAGATCACCTCGCCGTCGAGGATGATCTGAAACAGCCCACCTGTCGCTGGGATCAGCGTGACCGAGGCGATGTCCTGCCCGAACGTGGACAGCAATTCCTGCGCCATCCACGCCGTGCGCAACAGCCAGTTGCATTGCGTGCAATAGGACAGGGTGATCACCGGGCGCGGCGTTTCAGACATCGTGCGGGCCTTTCGTTACGCGCCGTGCGGCCGCAGCAATTCACGGCTGATGATATGACGCTGGATTTCCGATGTGCCTTCCCAGATACGCTCCACCCGCGCATCGCGCCAGATGCGTTCCAGCGGCAATTCATCCATCAAGCCCATGCCGCCGTGAATCTGGATCGCCTCATCCGCGATCATCGCCAGCACTTCGGTGGCTTTCAGTTTGGCCATCGACATATCGGCTTCCGTTACGGTGCCCTGATCGTATTTCCACGCCGCCTCGCGGGTCAGCAGCTCTGCCGCCTTCAACTCCATAGCCATATCGGCCAGTTTGAAGCTGATGCCTTGAAATTTGCCAATCTGCTGGCCGAATTGCTTGCGCTCGGCGGCATAGGAGATCGCATGGCCCAAGGCGCGTTCGGCGCGGCCAAGGCAGGTCGAGGCCACTTGCAACCGCGTCGCGCCCAGCCATTTGCCCGCCACTTCAAAGCCCTTGTGGACCTCGCCCAGAATCTGACTGGCCGGCAGGCGGCAGTCGTCAAATTCAAGGATCATGTTGTTGTAGCCGCGGTGACTGACGTTGCGATAGCCCTCGCGCACGGTAAAGCCCGGCGTGCCTTTATCGACCAGAAACGCGGTGATCAGCTTTTTCGGGCCGCGCGGCGTGTCTTCCTCGCCCGTCGCCACCCAGACAATCGCGAAATCCGCAACATCGGCATGGCTGATGAAATGCTTGGTGCCGTTCAGCACATAGTCGCCGCCATCGGCGCGCGCGAAGGCCTTCATGCTGCGCAAATCCGAGCCCGAACCGGGTTCGGTCATCGCCTGACAATCGTGCTTTTCGGCGCGGATGCAGGGGAACAGATATTTCTCGCGCTGTTCCGGCGTGCAGGCCAGCAGGATGTTGGAAGGCCGTGCGACACAGTTCCAGTGCAGCGCATAGTTGGCCTTGCCGAGTTCCTTTTCGTAAAGCAGCCACGTCAGGGTATCGAGGCCAGCACCGCCGACATCTTCCGGCATGTTCGCCGCGTAAAGCCCCGCAGCGACAGCCTTTTGCGCCAGTTCTTTCAGCAATTCGCGCCGCAGCACCCCGGTGCGCTCCACCTCTGCCTCATGCGGGAAAAGTTCGTTTTCCACAAAGGCGCGGGTGGTGTCGACGATCATCTGCTGTTCTTCGGAGAGACCAAAGTGCATGGCTTAGCCTTTCTTCTGACCAACAGCGCGGCCCGCGCCTTCCGGCTGCGGCAGGCTCGCATGTGCCTCAGCGATGGCGCGCAGCTTGGCCCAAACCTCAGCCGATGCAGGGGCGGATTTCCCCTCGGCCATGTATACATGCAGGCACAACTGTTCGATGGTCGCCACACAATCATCGCCCTTCATGATCCGCACGAAGGAACGGAAGCGCTTTTCGTCAGCGCTGATGATCTGGATGGTGCCGGTGAGGCGATCACCCAGCTTGGCCTCGCCGAGATGGCGGATATGGGTTTCGGCCGAGTAATAGGAATTGCCCGCCGCGACATAATCCATCCCCGCGCCGATCAGCCGCAGGAAGGCATCGACCACTTCGGAGTTGGCGAAATAGTAACGGCTTTCGGTCATGTGGCCGTTGTAGTCGATCCAGCCCGGCAGCACCTGCATATGCGCCATCACCAGGGGTGTGGCTTTCGGGGCGGTGTCGATTTCGGCGTGGAAGGCCACGGCGCGGGCCTCGTCATGCTCGCGCAGCACCTTGCCCGCGCCCCAGTTGCGGTCTTTCAGCGCGCGCAGGAAGCCGATCAGGTTGCTGTCGCGGATACGTTCCAGCTCGCGGATGGTATGGTGGCCGGATTGCGCATCGGATTGGCCCGCGATCAGGTCCACGAGTTCGTCGTTGAACTCGGGCACGTCCATCAGCTTGGTCCAGGGCCAGGTCAGGCAGGGGCCGAACTGTGCCATGAAGTGCTTCATCCCGGCCTCGCCACCCGCGACGCGATAGGTCTCGAACAAGCCCATCTGGCCCCAACGCAGACCAAAGCCCATGCGGATCGCCTCGTCGATTTCTTCGGTGGTGGCGATGCCGTCCTTCACCAGCCAAAGCGCCTCGCGCCAGACGGCTTCCAGGAAACGGTCGGCGATATGGGCGTCGATTTCCTTGCGAACATGCAGGGGGAACATGCCGATTTCGCGCAGGATTTTCTTTGCGTTCTCAATGACCGCCGGGTCGGATTTCGGCGAGGGCACCACCTCGGCCAGTGGCAAAAGGTAAACCGGGTTGAACGGGTGGGCGACAAAAATCGTGGCCGGGTTGGCGGCATTTTCCTGCAACTCTGACGGCTTGAAGCCGGAAGTTGAGGAGCCGATCGGCGTACCGAGTTCTGCCGATTGTTGGATCTGTGCAAAGACGCGGTGCTTCAGGTCGAGCCGTTCGCTGACGGATTCCTGAATGTAATGCGCGCCCTCCACCGCTTCGGTGATGGTGGAGGCAAACGAAAGCTTGCCCTCGGCAGGCATCGGCACATCGCTGAGGGCAGGCAAAGCCGCCCGCGCATTGGCCATCACTTCGCTGATCTTGCGCTCGGCCTGCGGATCGGGATCGAACACCGAGACGTTCCAGCCGTTGAGCAAGAACCGCGCCGCCCATCCGCCGCCGATTACGCCACCGCCAATGATTGCTGCTTTTTTGGTCATTGCTAACTTCCCGTCTGCATCTTTTGAGATTTCATTATCGACGCCGTTACATCACACTCAATTTCATCGACCAGAAACGGATGTAAGTGCAAAGGCTAAAACACGCGCGCCAAGCCCCATGACGAGCCCGAAAATGCAGCCAAAAATCATCCATATAAGGATGATAGGCCCCAGTTCGGTATTTGCCTCATTAACAGGTCCGTATTGCAGAAGTGCGATTTTCACGACTACGAACATTGCTAAGTTAATCGCCGCCAGAACCAGCCACCGCTGCTTACTGCCCGCAAACAACCAAGATGCGAAGGCAGCAACAATCATCACAAGCAGTGGAAGACCAATCACCAACAGCAAGAGAGGCATCGACAGCTACTTCGCCAACGGCGCGCGCTTCTCCAGCTTCAGCTTCGCCCGCACCTCGGCAGGCGTGATCACCCGCGCGCCCAAGTTGCTGATGATCGTCACAGCCCGCTCCACCAGTTGCGCGTTGGTGGCCAGAACGCCCTTGTCCAGCCACAGGTTATCCTCCAACCCGACCCGCACGTTGCCGCCCGCCAGCACGGAAGCCGCGACATAGGGCATCTGGTTGCGGCCAATCGCAAATGCGCTCCAGTGCCAATCGGCGGGGACGTTGTTGACCATCGCGAGGAAGGTGTTCAGATCATCCGGCGCGCCCCACGGCACGCCCATGCAAAGCTGCACCAAGGTCGGCGCCGGGATCACGCCTTCGCGCGCCAGTTCCTTGGCCAGCCACAGATGGCCGGTGTCGAACGCCTCAATCTCAATCCGCACGCCCGCCGCCGTCATGCGTTTGGCCATATCCCGCAGCATGCCGGGGGTGTTGACCATGACATAATCGGCCTCGTTGAAGTTCATCGTGCCGCAGTCGAGCGTGCAAATCTCGGGTCGGCATTCCACCACATGCGCCACCCGTGCCGTGGCCCCGATCATGTCGGAATGGCCCGCCATCTGGTTCATCTTTTCGGTGCCGTCGAACATGAGATCGCCGCCCATGCCCGCCGTCAGGTTCAGCACCACATCTGTGCCAGAATCGCGAATACGCTCGGTGACTTCGCGATACAAAGCCAGATCGCGCGAAGGCTTGCCGGTTTCCGGGTCACGCACATGGCAATGCACCACCGCAGCCCCGGCCTTGGCCGCATCAATCGCCGATTTCGCGATCTGCTCAGGGCTGCGCGGCACATGCGGAGATTTGTCCTGCGTGCCGCCCGATCCGGTGACGGCAGCGGTGATGAAAACTTCGCGGTTCATGGCCAAGGGCATGGGAATCCTCCAATTCGGTCGGGCCTACCATAACCGCCTTGCAACGCCGCGCTTGACGATTTACGCAATATTCATGGCGAAACCCGCAAAAATTATCACATCTGCGCTGTTCGCGCCCTCGGATCAGCCGCTGACGCTGGCGCTTCTGGTGCTGCCGCAAGCCTCGATCTTGGAAGTTGCCTCAACGCTGGACCCTTTGCGTTCGGCCAACCGCCATCTGGGGCACGAGGCCTATCGCTGGCGTGTGGTCTCGCCCGATGGCGGCCCGGTGCCGCTGACCTGCGGCATCGAGCTGCCCTCGAATGGCCCGCTGTCTGCCGCCGAAGGCGCGGATGCCCTTATCGTCATCGCCGGGTTCCAACAATCCCGCTCGGCCACGCAGCCCTTGGTCCGCGATCTGTCGCGCATCGCCGCGCGCTTTGCGGCCATCGGCGGCATTGACGCAGGCGCTTGGGTGCTGGCCCGCGCCGGATTGCTGAACGGCTACAAAGCTACGGTGCATTGGGAAGATCTGGAAGATTTCGCCGCCACCCACCCGCAGATCGACGTGGCCCCTGATCGCTTCGTGATCGACCGCAACCGCTTTACCGCGGGCGGCGCGGCACCCGCCTGCGATCTGATGCTGCACCTCATCCGCGCTCGGCACGGCCCAGCCTTGGCGCTGCAAGTCGCCGCCAGCTTCATTACCACAGCCCGCGATGGCACCGAGCCGCAGATGATCCGCGCGCAACCCGATCCGCGGCTTGATCCCCGGGTTTCGGCCGCGATCAGCCGGATGGAAAGCCGCCTCGACAGCCCCGAAACCACCGCCGAGATTGCCGCTGCCCTTGGCATGTCGCCACGTCGGCTGGAACAGATTTTCGCAGAAAATCTGGGGCTGACGCCCGCCGCGCATGCGCTTGGCCTGCGATTGGCTGCGGCGCGGCGGATGATCACCGACACGCGGCATCCGCTGGCCGAAGTGGCGCTGCGCTGCGGGTTTTCCTCGGCCTCAAGCCTGTCGCGGGCGTTCCGGGGGCAGTTTGGTATCCCGCCCAGCAGCCTGCGGCGCTAGGCTGGTATCCCGCGCCGCCTCTTTCAATGGCGAAAGGATACGCAGAGCAAGATATGTCACGACGCTCAGGATCACCGCGACATCCAGCAAGCCATAGCCCACCGCCGTGCCCAAAGCCCCGGTGCCCCACAGGCTTGCCGCCGTCGCCGTGCCCCGCGCCTGCACGCCCTGTTTCAGGATCGCACCGCCGCCGATAAAGCCGACACCGGTGATCAGCCCCTCCATCACCTTGGAATGTTCGGGGGCATCCGGCCCCAGCACCCCAATCGCAATGATAACAAAGCCGCAAGCCGCCATCGCCACCAGCGGAAATGTCCTGATCCCGGCGCTGCGTTCTTCCTGCTCGCGGTTCCAGCCGATTGGCAGCGCTAGCAGATAGGCCAGCACCAGCTTGATCAGGTGCGAGGCGGTCTCTTTGGCGTCAAAAGTCAGATCGAAATCTTGCATCAAATTGGCCAGCATCGCCGCGTTATCTCCTGAAATTCAGGCAGTAACGCAGCGGTGCAGGCTTTGGTTCCTAGACCTCGACCAAGCCACGGCCTTGCAGCAAGGGCTCCACCCCCGGCATCCGGCCACGGAACTTGGTGTAAAGCACATCGGGCTCTTCCGACCCGCCCGCCGACAGGATGAATTTTTCCAGCCGTGCGGCGGTGGCAGGGTCAAACGCATCGCCTGCCTCTTCAAAGGCAGCGAAAGCGTCTGCATCCATGACTTCCGACCACATGTAGCTGTAATAGGCCGAGGAATAGCCGTCGCCCGAAAAAACATGCGCAAAATGCGGCGTGGCGTGGCGCATCCGAATGGCGCGCGGCA
Organism: Cypionkella sinensis; assembly: GCF_042646385.1. Taxonomy (NCBI): domain Bacteria; kingdom Pseudomonadati; phylum Pseudomonadota; class Alphaproteobacteria; order Rhodobacterales; family Paracoccaceae; genus Cypionkella; species Cypionkella sinensis. Next base: position 2,317,416 of record NZ_JBHRTO010000001.1, read on the forward strand.
TGCCCAGAGATTCCAGCACCTCGGCCTGTTTCTGCATCGGATCGGCGGGGGCGGCGCCTTCGTGGAAGGCCAGATCGACCATCGCCGATGAGATGAACTCGACCGTCGCAAAACCCTGATCATAAGTGCCCGCATCCAGCAAGCGCTTGATCAGATCGGCGGGCATCGCCTCGCCGGTCTGCCAATGCCGCGCGTGTTTCTCCAGCACTTCCGGCACTTCCATCCAATGCTCATAAAGCTGGCTGGGCAATTCGACAAAATCGCGCGCAACGCTGGTGCCGCTGATGAAACCATAGGTCACGTTCGACAGCATCTGATGCAGCGCATGGCCGAATTCGTGGAACAAGGTGCGGGCATCGTCATAAGACAGCAGCGCCGGATCGCCCTTGGCGAAGTTGCAGATATTTACCACGATGGGCCGCTGATCACCGCCAAGTTTGCGCTGACTGCGCATCGCCGAACACCAAGCACCCGAACGCTTGGAGCCGCGTGCGAAGTAGTCCCCAATGAAAACAGCTACATGAGAACCTTGACGCGTCACCTCCCACACCCGCGCATCGGGGTGATAAAGCGGGATGTCCAGCGCGCGAAATTCCAGCCCGAACAAGCGATGCGCGCAATCGAACTGCGCTGCCAGCATCGCCTCTAGCCCGAGGTAGGGTTTCAGCACCGCCTCATCCAGATCATGCTCGGCCACGCGGCGCTTTTCGGAATAATAGCGCCAATCCCACGGCTCTAGCGGGCCTGCGATGCCATCGGCATGCAGCATCGCCTCCAGCACCGCCGCATCTTCAAGCGCCTTGGCCTTGACGGGCGTCCACACCCGCATCAACAGATCGCGCACCGCCGCCGGCGTTTTCGCCATCTCGGGTTCCAGCTTGTAATCGGCGAAGCTGGCATAGCCCAACAGCGCCGCCCGCTCGGCCCGCAGCGCCAAAATTTCCGCCGCAATCGCGCGATTGTCGGTCGCGCCACCAGTCGCACCGCGCAGGCCCCAAGCCTCATAAGCCTTTTGCCGCAGCGCGCGGCGCGGGGAAAACTGCAAGAACGGCACGATCAGCGATCGCGACAGTGTCACCACCGGCCCGGCTGCGCCCTTTTCCGCCCCCGCCGCACGCGCCGAGGCGACGACGAAATCCGGCAGGCCTTCCAGATCTTCCTCGTTGAGATCCATGAACCATGATCGCTCATCCGCCAGAAGGTTCTGGCTGAAGCTTGTGCCCAGCACCGCCAGCCGCGATTTTACTTCCGTCAGCCGCGCGGCCTTTTCCCCGGTCAGCAACGCGCCCGAGCGCACAAACATCTGCCGATACAGTGTCAGCACCCGCATCTGTTCAGGCGTCAGCGACAGGCTATCGCGGCGCTGCCACAGATCTTCGATGCGGGCAAAAAGTGCAGCGTTATTGGTGACTTCCGAGGCAAAGGCCGACATTTTCGGCGCCAGATCCATCTGCAACGCCTCGCGCGCAGAGGTGCTGTCGGCACTGGCCAAATTGTAGAACACCCCGCCAACCCGGTCGAGTGCACCTTCGGCCAGTTCCAGCGCCTCAATGGTATTGGCGAAAGTCACCTGCGGATCGGCGGTGATCGCAGCGATATTCGCGCGCGCCTCGGCCAACGCAGCATCAAACGCCGGGGCAAAGTCGGTATCCTTAATCTCGGCAAAGGGCGGTAGCCCGAATTCCTCAGTCCAATCGCGCAGCAAAGCATTCATCGCAAATCTCCTTTGCCCAAAGCTAGGCAGCCGGTGCAACAACGTCCAGTCCAAGCGGGTGGTTTTTCGATGCTACCGCTGATCGCGCGCTTTCAGCCTGGTCTCGATCCGGCGCAGCACCAAAGACAGGCTGATCGTCATCGTCAGATAGAGCAGAGCCACCAGATTATAGGTTTCAAAATAGCGGAAGTTCCCCGCCGCCGTGACCTTGCCCAGCTGCGTGATATCCGCCACCCCCAGCACCGACACCAGCGAGCTGTCCTTCACCATCGCGACAAAATCATTGCCCAACGGCGGCAGCACCATCCGAAACGCTTGCGGGAACACCACATGGCGAAAGCGTTGCCAGCCTGAAAGCCCAAGCGCCTGCGCGGCCTCGATCTGGCCCTTGTCCACCGCCTGCAATCCGGCGCGGAACACTTCGGCGAGAAACGCCGAATAGGCCAGCATCAGCGCGATGATCGCCCGCCAAAGATAAGGAAAATCACGCGTTTTCATGGGCTCCAACCCGAAATAGGCGGTCAGCCAGTTCCAGCCTTCAACCGCCAGCGGAGAGGCAACAAAGGTGACATATAGCAGCAGCACCATGATCGGCACGCCGCGCATCACCTCAATGTAAAACCGTGCCACTTGCCGCACCGCGCGAAACCGCGACAGCCCCGCCATCGCCAAGCCCAGCCCCAACAGGCAAGCCATCGCATAGGCCACCACGGTAACGAAGATCGTCACCCAAATCCCCTTGGCCAGCAATTTCATCGCCGAGGAATAAACCTCACTGGCCCAGACCTGATAAAACAGCACAAGGCCGATGCCGACAAGCGCCACCAGCCACCACGGAAAATCCTGATCTTTCAATGCCTTCATCGGAGTTGGCCCCGGCCTCTCACCGGGGCCGCTGATCTTATTCGGCCTTGTAATCCAGGAACCACTTCTTGTTCAGCGCATCAAAGGTGCCATCGGCTTTCAGCGCTGCGATCCCGGCGTTCATGCTGGCCACCAGATCCGAGCCTTTCGGGAAGATGAAGCCGAAGTCTTCGGTGCCGAGCGGTTGCCCGACCATTTTCAGCGCCCCACCCGAGGCATCAACATAGCCCTTGCCCGCCGTCATATCAGTCAGCACGGTATCGACATCGCCCGCCTTCAACGCCTCGACACTGGCGCCAAAGGTTTCAAACAGCTTGATGCGCGGATTGGACTCGTTGCCATCCAGCACCGAATAGACGGCGGTGTAGAACGGCGTGGTGCCCGCCTGCGCGCCGATCAGTAGATCGGCATCGGCGGCAAAGCTGGCCGCATCGGTAAAGCGGGCCTCATCGCCACGCACCAGCATCATGCTTTCCGAACGCATGTAGGGGTCTGAAAAATCGACCTTTTCCTTGCGATCATCCTTGATGGTGATCCCGGTCATGCCCATGTCGAACTGGCCTTCCGACACCGCCGGAATCATCGCATCCCAGGAGCTGGTTTCGTATTTCACCTTTAAATTCATCCGCTTGGCCAACTCGGCAATCGCGTCATATTCCCAGCCAATCGCAGCGCCCGATTTGTCGATGAACTGCAGGGGCGGATAGGCGTTTTCGGTCACGATGGTAATTTCCTTGCCGCCCAGATCGGGCAAATCGCCCGCAAAAGCCGCAGAAACGCTGATCGACGCAGTAAGGGCAAGGCCCGCAAGGGCAGCAGCAAACTTCATATGTGAACTCCCTGTCACAGAGTGGATGCGGGAGTATGGCCGGGATTGGGGGGCTGGGGCAAGGGGGCCATCACGCCACGCCCTGATCGCCTGCGGCGGCACCAGCCCGAAAATCGCCATCCGCAGACCGATTAGCAGGGTGCATAGGCCAAATTCCAGAATTCGGTCGGGCAATGTCAATGTCTTGGCCTTTGCTGAGTCATGCCAGACAGTCTGAAATCCGATCATGAACAAATAATGAACAGACCCACTTGCCGCGCGATTTTTCAGTGCCCCACGCCGCAAACCGCGCAATCGGCGCGACGCTTCACGCCGATCACCCGCGTCTCGCCGTAAAGCGCATCATGAATCAACAGCCGCCCACGCAACGGCGCGCCGGCCCCGGTGATCAGCTTCACCGCCTCCATCGCCATCATGCTGCCCAGCACGCCGGGCAAGGGGGCCGCCACCCCAGCCTCAGCACAGGTCGGCACCGTTCCCGGCGCGGGTCGCACCGGAAAAACGCATTCGTAACAAGGGCTTCCATTGGCGGGATCATAGACCGAGAGCTGCCCCTCCCATTGCGTGATCGCCCCTGCGATCAGCGGTTTTCCGGCCGCCACGCATAAACTATTCACCAGATAGCGCGTGTCGAAATTGTCCGAGCCGTCCAGCACCAGATCATACTCCGCCACCAGCCCGCCGGTCTCGGCAACCAGCCGCCGCTTGTAGGGTTTGACCTGCACAAACGGGTTCAGCGCCCGCATCGCGATTTCGGCGGATTGCACCTTATCCATGCCAAGCCTTTGATCAGAGTGGATAATCTGCCGTTGCAGGTTACTGACATCAACTACGTCATCATCAATCACGCCAATCTCACCCACCCCCGCCGCCGCCAGATACAACAGCAACGGCGCGCCCAGACCGCCCGCGCCCACCACCAACACGCGCGCGTCTTTCAGACGGCGCTGCCCCGGCCCGCCGATCTCACGCAGCAGGATATGGCGGGCATAGCGCGCCACCTCGGCCTCGGAAAATGCCGCAGGGGACGGAGGCGGCGCGGCCATTCCTACCTGTTTTTTCAACCGCTTGAGCAATATCCGATAGCCAAGCACCAGCGCAAATCCAAGCGCCACCGCCAACCAAACCCGCGCATCGCCGCCCGTCATCTCGCGGAGAGGATGCCCCTCGGGCAAGGTAAGATTCACCACAACCGCCGCCAACCACAGCAGAGCAATCGCCCCCCAACGCAGCCGCTTCGGCGTGTCCAGCACCCAGCCCAACATCCAAAGCGCCAGAGCCAGCCCCACCACAAGCATCAGTCTGCGCCCCCGGAACGCGGACCGAACCCGGTCGAGCCAAAACCGCCCGCGCCGCGCTGGGTTTCGTCCAACGCCACCACCACCTGCATCTGCATCCGCACCACGGGCGCCAGCACCGCTTGCGCGATGCGGTCGCCGTGGCGCACCACATAGGGCTCAGCCCCCAGATTGACCAAAGCCACCCCCAACGGCCCACGATAGTCGCTGTCGATGGTGCCGGGCGCATTGGCCAAAGTGATGCCAAACTTCACCGCCAGGCCCGAGCGCGGCCGGATCTGCATCTCATACCCCTCTGGAATCGCGACACGAATCCCCGTCGGTACCAGAACCCGCCCCAAGGGCGCAATCTCGATCCCCGCCGCGCGATCGGCCTGCGCGAGGTTGGCGCAAAGGTCAGCCCCCGCCGCCCCTGCCGTCTGATAGGCGGGCAGCGCCACCGCGCGATCTGCCCAATCCTCCCACATCACCTGCACCAGCGCCATGGTCATCCTCTCTGCTCAAATATCCCCGCCGGAGGCATCCGACCGTGCCACAAACCGAGCGCCGCAGAACCTGCCCACGGAATTTACCGCAAAATTCCGACTTCACGCCCGCAAAGCCGCCGCGATCCGCGCCGCCAATTCCCGTGCCACCGCATCCTTTGCCATGCGCGGCCAAACCTCGGACCCGGCTGCGGTGATCAGCGTCACCGCATTCTCAGAGCCACCCATGATCCCGGTCGCCGGCGAGACATCATTGGCCACGATCCAGTCGCAGCCCTTGCGCAATCGCTTCGCCGCCGCATATTCCGCCACGTGATCAGTCTCGGCGGCAAAGCCCACCACCAGAGCGGGGCGCAGTGCCCCTTGCGAGACGCGCGTCAGAATATCGGGGTTTTCGGCAAATTCCAAAGCTGGGGCGAGACCGCTGCCGTCTTTCTTCAGCTTTGATCCGCTGGCATTGGCCACCCGCCAATCCGCCACCGCCGCCGCCATCACCGCCGCATCGGCTGGGAAAGCCGCCTCGACCGCCGCCAGCATTTCCGCAGCGGTTTCCACCCGCACCACCGCCACGCCTGCGGGCGCGGGCACGCTCGCCGGCCCGGTCACAAACGTCACCTTCGCCCCCAGATCGCGCAGCGCCACCGCAATCGCAGTGCCCTGCGCCCCCGAAGACCGATTGGCAATATAACGCACCGGATCAATCGGTTCATGCGTCGGGCCAGACGTGACCAGAACATGCTTGCCCGCCAAAGGCCCACTGCCCAGCTCGCTCGAGATCGCCTGCATGATCACCTCAGGCTCGGCCATCCGCCCCGGCCCATATTCGCCGCAGGCCATCTCGCCCTCATCCGGGCCAACCACCTGCACGCCATCCGCCCGCGCTTGCGCAATATTGCGCTGCGTTGCCGGATGCTGCCACATCCGCACATTCATCGCAGGTGCCACCAACACCCGCGTGTCGGTGGCCAGCAGCAGGGTCGAGGCCAGATCATCCGCCCGCCCCTGCACCATCTTCGCCAGCAAATCCGCCGTCGCAGGCGCGACCACGATCAGATCGGCAACGCGGGAAAGCTGGATATGGCCCATTTCGGCCTCATCGGTCAGATCGAACAGCGCGTCATAAACCTTTTCGCCCGCCAGCGCGCTGACCGACAATGGCGTTACAAATTCTGCCCCGGCCCGCGTCAGCACCGGCGTTACCGCCGCCCCTGCCCGCTTCAAAAGCCTGATCAGCGCCAAGGATTTATAGGCCGCGATACCGCCGCCGATAATCAGCAAAATCCGCTTGTCCGCCAGCATTGCCTACTCCCTTTGCGCCTAGATGTAGGCGGCAGCGGCGGCAAACTCAACGGCCTTCCGGCCAGCCGTTACAGCAGGGCCATGACTTCAGGCGATTGCGCTTCAAGCGCGCGGCGCAATTTGACATAGGCAGCGGATTCCAACTGCCGGATCCGTTCCTTTGAAAGCCCCAGTTCCGTCCCCAAGGATTCCAATGTGCGCGGTTCGTCACGCAGGCGACGTTCGGCGACAATATGGCGTTCGCGCGCGCTCAGTTGGCCCAAGGCTGCGATCAGCCATTGACGCAGGCACGCCGTGTCATGCGACGCCTCTACGCGATCACTGGCCTGTGGCCCGTCATCTTCCAAAGCGTCAATCCAGGCGCGACCATCCTCATCCGTCGACTGCGTGGCGTTGAGCGAAGCGTCAGACCCGGCCAACCGCCCCTCCATCATCGCCACCTCGGCCACCCGCACACCAATTTCATGCGCGACCTTCTCGCGCAACTGATGCTGATCCAGCACCATACCCTCTGCAGCAGCCTCGCGCTCCAGCTTGGCTTGCACCCGTTTCAGATTGAAAAACAGCGACTTCTGCGCCGATGTGCTACCTGTGCGAACCATCGACCAGTTGCGCATCACATAATCCTGAATGCTGGCCTTGATCCACCACACGGCATAGGTCGAAAACCGAACACCGCGATCTGGGTCAAACTTTTCAGCCGCTTTCATCAGACCCAGAGACGCCTCTTGAATCAGATCGTTCATCGGCGCGCCGTAGCGTCGAAACTTGGCGGCCATGGAAATCGCCAGCCGCATGTAAGCGGTGATCAATCTGTGCAGGGCCACCTCATCCCGGTGATCGCGCCAGGCGTAGGCCAGCCGCAATTCGGTTTCAGCATCCAGCAACTCCGCCGCGCGTGCTTGGCGCGACAAATCCTGCTGATAGGGTGCGTCAAGTGCCATCTGATCCCCCAATATCCCCGTGCTTTGCGGGTGACACAGGGATTACGCACAGCCCCCCGATTTGGATGCATGGCAAACGTCAGAAAATGAAATATTGCTGATCCATCAATTCGCGTGATGAACCTGCGCACAATTCAGCACTTTTCATCGCCCCGCACCATGCCCTAGCCTGCAACCACCCCAAATCCCGGAGCCTGCAATGACCTATGATCTCGTGATCGGCGACCGCGCCTATTCCAGTTGGAGCCTGCGCGGTTGGCTGCTGTTCGACGCATTCAACATCCCCGTTAAACTGCACACCGCACGGCTTTACACCGATGAACTTGCCAATACGCTCAAAGCCTTCCACCCTGCTCGCACCGCCCCCACCATGCGCACCCCCGATGGTGTCGTGGTGCCCGAGACCATCGCCATCGCCGAGGAACTGGCCAGCCGCCACCCTGATGCAGGTCTATGGCCAACAGCCCCCAAAGCCCGCGCCATTGCCCGCGTACTGGCTGCCGAGATGCACGCAGGTTTTGTTGCTCTGCGCAGCCATTGCCCAATGAACCTGCGCGTCAGCTATACCGATTGCAGCCCCCCGACCGAGGTGCGGGCCGATCTGGCGCGGCTGGAAACCATCTGGGCTTGGGCACAGGAAGAAACTGGATCGGATACTTGGCTCTGCGGTGCCTATTCCGCCGCCGATGCGTTTTTCGCCCCAGTTGCCGCACGTGTGGCCAGTTATAATCTGCCGATGTCTCCACGGGCGATGGCCTATGTGCGCGCGCATCTGGCGCATCCATCGTTCCGGCGCTGGCGCGCGATGGGCATGATCGACGGCGCAGATCAAGAGTTCTACCGCCGCGGCTACCCCCGCCGCCCCTGGCCCGGCCCGGTGCCGCTGGCCAGCCGCCCGGTCGAAGGCAGCATGGCCGAGAATTCTGCCTGCCCCTACTCTGGCAAACCGGTCACGCATGTCTTGGAAATCGCAGGACGCCGTATCGGCTTCTGCAACGCCTTCTGCCGCGATAAAACTGTAGCAGACCCCGAGGCTTGGCCGAGATTCATGGCGATTTATCAAGCCTGACCGTGGATCTTTACCATTCGTAAACCATTGCCCCCTAGCCGTTAACGAAGATGAACGGGGAGGGGCGCAATGGTCGCACGGGCCTATACAGTCGCCTTTGAAGGGGTCGAAGCGCGCATCGTCGAGGTGCAATGCGCGCTTGCCCCCGGCATGCCCTATTTCGGCGTCGTCGGCCTGCCCGACAAGGCAGTATCCGAAGCGAAAGAACGTGTCCGCGCCGCCATGGCAGCCATGTCCATCGCGCTGCCATCTAAACGCATCATGGTCAATCTCTCGCCCGCCGATCTGCCGAAAGAAGGCTCGCATTTCGATCTGCCCATCGCTTTGGCGCTGCTGGCGGCACTGGATATCATCCCGAAAGATGCCGTTGAGGCCACCGTGGCCTTGGGCGAGTTGTCACTGGATGGCCGCCTAATCCCGGTGCTGGGGGCTTTGCCCGCCGCCATGGCCGCCGCCGAAGAAGACCGTGCGCTACTCTGCCCAAAGGCCTGCGGCGCCGAGGCCGCTTGGGTCGGCGCGACGCAAGTGCTGGCCGCCGCCACCCTCAACGATGTGGTGCGCCACTACACCGGGCAAATCCCGATCACCCCCGCCGAGGCAGGCGAGGTCGCCCCCGCCGCCACAGGCCGCGATTTCCGCGATGTCAAAGGTCAGGAACGCGCTAAGCGCGCGCTGGAAATCGCCGCATCTGGGCGGCACCACGCGCTGATGGTCGGCACGCCTGGGTCAGGAAAATCCATGCTCGCGGCACGTCTACCGGGGATCTTGCCGCCACTATCCGCGCAGGAAGCCCTTGAAACCTCGATGATTCATTCCCTTGCGGGGCTACTCTCTGATGGCGGCATCTCGCGCGCCCGACCGTTTCGCGAACCGCATCACACCGCCTCGATGGCGGCGATTGTGGGCGGAGGCAAGGGCGCGAAACCCGGTGAAATCAGCCTTGCCCATAACGGCGTGCTGTTCATGGATGAATTCCCCGAATTTCCGCGCACCGTGCTGGAAACCCTACGCCAGCCGATTGAAACCGGCGAAATCATGGTCGCCCGCGCCAATGCGCATATCCGCTATCCCTGCCGCTTTCTGCTGATCGCCGCCGCGAACCCTTGCAAATGCGGTTATATGTCCGACCCCGCCCGAGCCTGCGCCAAGGTGCCGCTCTGTGGCGAGGACTATCTGGGCCGCATCTCTGGCCCCTTGATGGACCGCTTTGATCTGCGTGTCGAAGTGCCGCCCGTCGCCTATACCGACCTTGATTTGCCATCCTCTGGCGACAGCTCAGCGGTGGTTGCCGAACGTGTCGCCACCGCCCGCGCCCGGCAAGCCAAACGCTTCGCGGGGCACAACAGCATCCGCGTCAACGCCGATATGGAAGGCAGCCTGCTGGAACAGGTCGCCGCCCCCGATTCCGAGGGCCGCGCCTTGCTGGCCAAGGTGGCCGAGCGCTTTGGCCTGTCCGCGCGCGGCTATCACCGCGTGCTGCGCGTCGCCCGCACCATCGCCGATCTCGACGCCTCGGATCAGGTTCGCCTGCCCCATATCGCCGAGGCCGTCAGCTATCGCCTTGCCGTCGGCGTCAAGAATTAGCAAAGGCCTCGGTCAAATCGGACCGCCCCCGTAGAAACCAGACAGGGGGCAACCTGGCTGTAAAGCCTGCGTCAGGCCCGCTTGGCCTCAATCGCCTGCCAGATCAGCGCGGCGGTGTTGGTGCCGTCAAACCGCTCCAACTCCTGAATCCCGGTCGGCGAAGTGACGTTGATCTCGGTCAGATAATCGCCAATCACATCAATGCCGACGAAAATCTGGCCATGGTCCCGCAGGGTCGGGCCAATCGCCGCGCAAATCTCCAGATCGCGCGGCGTCAGCGCCACCTTCTCCGGCCGCCCACCCGCGTGCATGTTCGAGCGCGTCTCCCCCGCCTGCGGCACCCGGTTGATCGCGCCCACCGGCACTCCATCGACCAGAATCACCCTTTTGTCGCCCTTCGATACATCCGGCAGGAATTTCTGCACGATCAAAGGCTCACGGTTGATGCCGGTAAACATCTCATACAGGCTGGCCAGATTGCGGTCATTCGGGTCCAGCCGGAACACACCAGCGCCGCCATTGCCATAGAGCGGCTTCAGGATGATATCGCCATGCCGCGCCTTGAACTCACGAATCGTCTGCAAATCCCGCGCAATCGCCGTCGGCGGCGTCAGTTCGGGGAAGCGCAGCACCAACAGCTTTTCCGGGTAATTCCGCACCCAGAACGGGTCATTCACCACCAAGGTCTTGGGGTGGATCATGTCCAGCAGATGCGTGGTGGTGATATAGCCCATGTCAAACGGTGGATCCTGCCGCAGCCAGACGACGTCAAACGTGCTGAGATCCACCTCGGCCTCAGGCCCATAGCTGACATGGTTGCCAATCTCTCGCCGCAGCGTGATCGGAAAACCCCGCGCCATCACCCGGCCCTCGACAAAGGCCAATTTGTCCGGCGTGTAGAAAAACAGCGAATGGCCCCGCTCTTGCGCTTCCAGAGCGATGCGGAAGGTGCTGTCACCGTTGATATTGACCGACCCGATCGGGTCCATCTGTAGCGCGACCTTAAGCGGCATGAGACTCTCCAGACTTCATTGCCCACTTGATGCCGCAAGCCCGCCCCGGATGCAATCAGGCGGCGTAAGCGTTTTCCAACACTTCGATCCGCCCCACCGCATCGACCAAAGCCACGTCAAACCGCACAACGGTCAACTGCCCAGCCGGTTCACCTGCCAGAAACTCCGAGGCCGCGCCGTAAATCCGCGCCATCTGCCGCGCGGTCAGATGTTCAGCCGCCATCGCATGAGTCTTGCTGTGCTTGACCTCGATGAAGATCACCTCGGCGCCATCGCGGGCAATCAGATCAATCTCACCCGCAGATCCCCGCCAGCGCCGCGCACAAACCTTGCGCCCCGAACGATCATAAAGCTGCGCCACCTGTTCTTCGGCGGCAAAGCCTGCGTGATAAGACCGTGCCCCGCTCATCCGCCCGTCCTTTTCAATGCCAGTTGATACATATCGCGCCGCGGCAGGCCATAAGCCTGCGCCACCGCCGCCGCCGCATCCTTCATCGTCATATGTGTCAAAGCCTGATCCAAAGCCTGTTCCACCGTTGCCGCATCTGCCACCTGTTCGGGTGCGCGATCGATCAACACCACGATTTCGCCCTTCACATCCCGCCCGTCAAACGCCGCCGCAAGTTCCGCCAGACTGCCCCGCGACACTTCTTCGAATCGCTTGGTCAGCTCCCGGCACACTACAGCGTTACGCCCTTCCCCCAACTCTTGCACCAGATCATCTAATAATCCCTTAACGCGTTTCGGCGATTCATAGAGGATCACCGTCGCCTGCGTCTGGGCAAGATCGCGGACAAAGCTTTGCCGCGCGGCTTTCGCAGTGGGTGGAAATCCGGCAAACATGAACCTGTCCGAGGGCAGCCCCGACACCGTCAGCGCGCAAAGAACCGCCGATGCTCCCGGTGCCGACAGCACTAGATGGCCCTCGGCAATCGCCGCGCGCCCCAGTTGAAAACCGGGGTCCGAGATCAGTGGCGTGCCGGCTTCCGAGGCATAGGCCACCGATTTCCCCTCGGCAATCGCGCGCATCAGCCGCGGCAGAGCCACGTCATTGTTATGCTCGTGATAAGCGACAAGCGGGCGGTCCCCCAAGGCAACCCCATGAATTTCCATCAGATGCCGCAGCGTCCTTGTATCTTCTGCCGCCAGCACATCCGCCGAGGCCAGAATATCCAGCGCCCGCAGGGTGATATCCCGCGCGGCCCCGATAGGTGTGGCCAGAAAATACAGCCCCGCTGCAAGGCGCTGTTTTTCCGGCGCCGCTCTGCTGATCGTCACCCGGCCCGCCTCCCTGACAAGTTTACTTCCCGCCCCGTTGCGCATAACCTAAGCGCCAGTCTGCCATGGGTGAGGGAAGTCTATGTTGTCCGTTTTGACGCGGGCCCGCAAGTCGCTGGGCCAAATTCTTGTTGCAGGTGCCGCGGTGATTCTCGCAGCCTGCGTGCCATCCACCGGGCCTGCGCCCAGTGGCGGCAATGCTTCGGGCAAGATTCAGGTGGCTTTGCTGGTGCCCGCAGGGTCCGGTCAGGCCAGCGACGAACTGCTCGCCCGCTCGCTGCAAAATGCGGCGCGGATGGCGATTTCTGATCTCGGCGGGTCTGCACAGGTCGATCTGCGGGTTTACAACACCGCAGGCCAGCCCGCCCAAGCTGCCGCCATGGCGACCAAAGCCGTGGCCGAAGGCGCACAAGTCATCCTTGGCCCGGTCTTCGCGCAAGAGGCCAATGCCGCAGGCGTCGCCGTTGCAGGCTCTGGCGTCAATGTGCTGGCCTTCTCGAACAACCCCGATATCGCGGGCAATAACGTTTTCGTGCTGGGACCGACCTTCAGCAACACCGCCAGCCGTCTGGCGTCCTATGCGGTCCGGCAAGGGAAGTCGCAGATCATGATCGTGCATGATCGCAACACCGCAGGCGAGCTGGGCCGTGCGGCCATTGCGCAGGCCGTGACCCAAGCGGGCGGTTCTGTCGTGGCCACCGGCAATTATGAATTCTCGCAGAACGGCGTGGTCGCAGCCGCGCCCGGCATCGCAAGCGCGGCAAAATCCGCAGGTGCGCAAGCCGTGTTCCTGACCGCTGATACCGCAGGTGCCTTGCCGCTGGTCAGCCAGCTTTTAGCTGACAACGGCCTCTCCAATGCGACGGCCCAGTTCATCGGCCTGACACGTTGGGATATTCCCGCGGCCACACTTGGCCTGCCCGGTGTGCAAGGTGGCTGGTTCGCGCTGCCCGATCCCGCACTTTATGCACAGTATCAGTCGCGCTACCAATCCACCTTCAACGAGCCGCCACATCCGATCTCTGGCCTTGCCTATGACGGCATTGCTGCGATTGGCGCTCTGATGAAAAAGGCGGGGCCAGGCCCGCTTTCGAAACAGGCTCTGACCCAAGGTGCGGGTTTTGTCGGCGTGAACGGCATCTTCCGTCTGCGCGCCGATGGCACCAACGAACGTGGCCTTGCCATTGCGCAAATCCAAAGCGGTCGTGCAGTCGTGATTGATCCCGCGCCACGCAGCTTCGGCGGCTTCGGTTCTTAACGACAACGGCCGGAGTTTGGCATGAAACCCGCCGCAGCCCCTCCGGCCGCCCCCTTGGCCGCGCCCGATCTGCTGATCCCTGCGGGAGAGTTGATCGACGGCGCGGGCTTGCTTCAGGCAATCACCGCCGACCTGCCCGCCGCCGATGCCCGCGCAGGGCGCGCAGTGGCGGTGCGCCATATGACGCTGGCCAAGAACCGCGCCAATGAAGCGCTTGAGGCGGCCTTCCTGCGCCATCCGCTGAACGCCCGCGCCCTGATCTCGGCGCAGTCGCATCTGACCGATGTGCTGGTCACAACCGCCCTGCTGATCGCCCGCGATCATTTGCACCGCGCGCAATCGCCGACCATAGCCGAGCGCCTGACCGTGCTGGCCGTCGGCGGCTTTGGCCGCGCCGAGATGGCCCCGCATTCCGATGTCGATCTGTTGTTCCTGACACCATGGAAAATCACGCCATGGGCGGAATCGGTGATCGAATCGATGCTCTATATGCTTTGGGATCTAAAGCTGAAGGTCGGCCATTCCTCCCGCACCGTCGCCGATTGCATCCGGCTGGGCCGCGAAGACATCACCATCCGCACCGCCCTGCTGGAACATCGCTTCATCGCAGGCGATGCCGCCCTTGCGGCAGAGTTGAACGAACGCCTCTGGTCCGATCTGTTCCGCAACTCTGGGCCCGAATTCATCGAGGCCAAACTCGCCGAACGCGCCGAGCGCCATAAAAGACAAGGCGGTCAGCGCTATGTGCTGGAACCCAATGTCAAAGAGGCCAAGGGCGGTCTGCGCGATCTGCAAACCCTGTATTGGATCGGCAAGTATCTGCTGCGGGTGTCGTCCTCGGCGGGGCTGGTGGCGGCGGGTCTGCTATCGCGAGAGGAATACGACAAGTTCGAGCACGCTGAAAATTTCCTTTGGGCCGCGCGCTGTCATTTGCACTACATCACCCACCGCGCCATTGATCAGTTGACCTTTGACGCACAGGTCGATGTCGCCAAACGCATGGGCTATCACGATGCCGCAGGCCGCCGCGCGGTCGAGCTGTTCATGCAGGATTACTTCCGCCACGCCACCCATGTCGGAGAGTTGACGCGGATTTTCCTGACCGAACTCGAAGCCCGCCACGCCAAACCCGAATCCCGCCTGCTGGGCGTTTTCAACCGCAAAAAGGTCAAACCACCCTACAAACTGGTGCAAAGCCGCATCGACCTGATCGACCCCGCCGCCTTCCTGTCCGATCCCTTGAACCTGCTGCGCGCCTTTGAAGAGGCCCTGCGCTCACGCTATCTGCTGCACCCCAACATCATGCGGGTGATCGCCGCCAATCTTGACCTGATCGACGATGATCTGCGCGACAACCCCGAAGCCCAGCGCATCTTCCTAGATCTCATGCTGAAACACGGCAACCCGGAACGCGCCCTGCGCCGGATGAACGAACTCGGCGTGCTGTCGGCCTTCATCCCCGAGTTTGAAAACATCGTCGCGATGATGCAGTTCAACGTCTATCACCACTACACGGTGGACGAGCATATCATCCAGACCATCAGCGTCTTAGCGCAGATCGAACGCGGCGAGTTGGTCGAGGACCTGCCGCTGTCGTCGTCGATCCTCAAGGCCGGGGTGAATCGCCGGGTGATTTATGTCGCGCTGCTGCTGCATGACATTGGCAAAGGCCGCCCCGAAGATCACTCGATCATCGGCGCGCAACTGGCCCGCCGCATCGCCCCCCGCCTTGGCCTGAATGCCGAAGAATGTGAAACCGTCGAATGGCTGGTGCGCTATCATCTGCTCATGTCGGATATGGCGCAGAAACGCGACATCGGTGATCCACGCACCGTGCGCGACTTTGCCAAGGCGGTGAAAACCCGCAAGCGCCTCGATCTGCTTACGGTGCTGACGGTCTGCGACATTCGCGGTGTCGGGCCGACCACATGGAACAACTGGAAAGCCATGCTGCTGCGTCAGCTTTACAGCCTGACCACCGAGGCGCTGGAAGGTGGTCTGGAAACCATCAACCGCGACAAGCGCGAGGATGAGGCCAAAGCCGCCTTGCGCCTGCGCCTGCACGACTGGCCCGAGGCCGAGATCAAGGCCGAGCAATCGCGCCACTACGCCCCCTATTGGCAGGGCCTGCAAACCGACACGCAAGAGGTGTTCGCCCGCCTGCTCCGCGGCCTTGGTGACGATGAAATCCGCATCGACCTGCACCCCGAACCCGCCCGCGACGCCACCCGCGCCTGCTTTGCCTTGGGCGACCATCCCGGCATTTTCAGCCGCCTTGCCGGGGCCTTGGCCCTGGTCGGGGCCAATGTCGTCGATGCGCGCACCTATACCTCGAAAGACGGCTACGCGACCCCGGTGTTCTGGATTCAAGATTCCGACGGCAAACCCTACGAAGTCAGCCGCCTGCCCCGCCTGCGCGGAATGATTGAGAAAACCCTGAAAGGCGAAGTGCTGCCGCGTGAAGCCCTCGCAGGCCGTGACAAGGTGAAGAAACGCGAACGCGAATTCCGCTTTCCGACGCATATCACCTTCGACAACGAAGGCTCGGAGATCTACACGATCATCGAAGTCGACACCCGCGATCGCCCCGGCCTTTTGTATGACCTGACACGCACCTTGGCCGCCAACCACATCTATATCGCGAGCGCCGTGATCGCGACCTATGGCGCGCAGGTGGTCGATGCATTCTATGTCAAAGACATGTTCGGCCTGAAACTGCACACCAAATCCAAGCAGGAATCGCTGGATCGTAAGCTAAGGCAAGCCATCATTGAAGGGGCGGAGAGGGCGCAGAACGCGGGGTAGAAAACTCGAATGAATACGTAGACTACTGAAAATAAGATTTCACGAGTTTATACTTTTCAACCCTGCTGCCTCCGCGAGTAAAACCATCGCCAGCATTACCATGTTCATCAAGCATTACCTGCCCTTCAAGCTTCACTTCACCATCTTGGTGCAAAACCTGAAACTCAAATCCGCCCTTTATAGCTCTGGCGACATGCGTTAGTTTTTGCCGCGTTCCATCAGGTGCAATCTCTGTATAGCGACAGGTTCCAAGAACACGTTTGCAATCATGCGGTTGATATTTGTACATCGACCCGTCGGGATAAACAAACTTCAGGTAGTTTCCATCCTGATCAAGATAGGTGGTGAAATCTATCTCGCTTGATTTCACCTTGCCTTTGTAACTTTGGATTACATAGGCGTTACCAACCTTTCCCATAAATACATGTGTCACCCGACCAGACTGAGTTTGGTTAATAACCACATAATCACCTGGCTTCTCGGTCTCCGGTTTCCAGCGAATTTCCTCGGCAGATACTGATGTCGCCAGCACTATACCAAATGCGGCAAACAGTATTTCTTTACTCATGATGGAGTCACCTTAAGTGAGCGTAAATGGATCATACCTTTCAGCCTATCTTAACCCGAAGATATCGCAATGATCTTCTCGACGCGTCGATGAGCGACCTCCCACCGCTCATCGACGCGTGATTGAACACCTAGCCCCCTACTTCGCCGTTGCCCGCAGCATCCAGGCCGCCTGCTCGTGAAACGCCGAGCGCCGCGTCGCCAGATCGGCCGTCACCGGATCATTGTTATCATCCGCCAGCTTGATCAGCTCATGAAACCGCACCGCCACCGCGGCGTGATCCTGCGCCAGATCCTCCACCATCTCCAACGTCGAGGGCAAGCTTGTCAGATCCTTCACCACCGACAGCTTCATCACCTCCGCCAGCGCATGCGGTGCCAACTGGCCAATGGCGCGGATACGCTCGGCCAGCTCATCCGCCGCCGGGAACATCTCGTTATACTGGGCATCGGTCAGATGATGCACCGAGTAAAACAGCGGCCCCTCGACATTCCAGTGATAGGCATGGGTCTTGAAAATCAAACGGTAGGTATCCGCCACCGCTCCGCTCAGCGCCCCGGCCAACCCCTTGGCGTTTTCCACCCCGGTATCGACCTTTTCGGCTTTCGGCACGACTTTCATCTGTTCAGTCATAGCGCGTCCCTTCGTGGAATTGTCTCAGATATAACCCTTGGCATCCTCTGCGCTCGGCAGGCGCCCGTCCGGCGTCATGCCATGCACCGCATCCGGGATCACCCGTGCCAGCCGCTGCAGCAATACATCACGGCCAAGTCCGGTTTTCGCAGACAGTTCCGCCAAAGTTTCGTCGCCCAACGCGGCGGCCAGATCCTGCTCGGCCACCGGCTTGTTGGCATCATTGGACACCCAGCTGTCAGCGGCCTCGGCATGGCCCTTGCCCCGGAACTGATCGACCAGACCACCCAAACCACCCGACAAGGCGCTCGCCCCCGACGACCCGGTGAAAAACGAGCCGATTTCCGACAACACATTGGAAATTGACTGGCTGTTGTGCGCATCCAAGCCCGTCGGCGGCTGATCCCCCTCCGACCCCGCCTTGCGCAGCAGGTCACTGATCTTGTCGCGGTGCTGATATCCTGCAACCGCCAGCAGCGCGAGCAGCGCCGTTACAGAAGGCATTCCTTTGGCCATGATCTTACTCCGATGATACGTGATAATTTATCTGCGCCCCCAGCCGTCTCTCAGGCCCGCCGCGACGCAAAGCCCCAGACCATCAGCACGATGATCGCGCCGACCACCGCGCCGATAAAGCCCGCACCCTCATAGGGCGCATACCAGCCCATCGCCTGCCCAAGATAGGTAGCGACAAAGGCACCGACGATGCCGAGAATGGTGGTCAGGATAAAGCCCGAGGGCTCGTTGCTGCCGGGTGTGATAAACTTCGCCACCACGCCGGCGACAAAGCCGATCAGAATTGTCCAGATGATACCCATGTGATCCCCCTGCGCTGATCAAGGCCGGGCTCCGCAATGCCCCCGACCGTCACGATCAAAACGCCGCAAATCGCATAAGGTTCCGCATCGAGTTAGAGTGAGGATCGAGTCAGAGTCGGGGGCCAGAGTGAGGGAGGCCGGAGTCAGCCCTATGCAAACCCGGCGCATCCCGCCCGCCGCCCATATGGCTAACAACCTCTGAACGAGACTGTACCAACCCCTTGATAAATATAGACCCGCCCCGCTGTTCACACGTGGACACGGCATCACCACTCCCTAACGCAGGCTTTGCTGCGCAGTTTCCCAATTCACCCCGCCCGCAATCCCCTGTAAGCCTTGCCCCGCAACCACAGGGCCGCCCCTATGAAACCGATCAGCCTTCTGCGCTCTATCCTCACCGTCGGCGGCTGGACGCTGCTGTCGCGCGGGGCAGGCTTTGCCCGCGATATGATGATGGCCGCCTATCTGGGGGCCGGGCCGGTCGCCGATGCCTTCAACGTGGCGTTTTCGCTGCCGAACATGTTCCGCCGCTTCTTCGCCGAAGGTGCCTTCAACATGGCCTTCGTGCCCATGTTCGCCAAAAAGCTTGAGGGGGGCGAGGATGCCAATTCTTTCGCCCGCGACGCCTTCAACGGCCTCGCCGCGATCCTGATCATCTTCTCGATCATCGGCACCCTCGCGATGCCATGGCTGGTCTGGGTGATGGCCTCAGGTTTCGCAGGCGATGCCCGGTTTGATCTCGCGGTGCTTTATGGCCAGATCGGCTTTAACTACATCCTGTTCATCAGCCTCGTCGCCCTGCTGTCCGGCGTCTTGAACGCCTACGGCCACTTCACCGAGGCGGGGTTTGTCCCGGTGCTGATGAACCTGATCTTCATCGCGATGATGTTCATGGCCGCGAAATTCGGTTGGGATATGGGCCTGACCTTGGCTTGGGCCGTGCCAATCACCGGCGTCGCGCAACTCGGCTTCACATGGTATTCCGCCGCCAAACTCGGCCTAACCTTCGCCCCCCGCTGGCCGAAAATCACCCCCGAACTCAAGCGCCTTGCCATCATCGCAGGCCCGGCCATCCTGTCTGGCGGCGTCGTGCAGATCAACATGCTGGTCGGCCGTCAAGTCGCCAGCTACACCGAAGGCGCGGTCAGTTGGCTGGTCTACGCAGACCGCCTCTATCAACTCCCGCTCGGAGTCGTCGCTATCGCCATCGGCACCGTCCTGCTGCCTGACCTAAGCCGCCGCCTGCGCGCCGGAGACGAAGCCGGGGGCCGCGAATCCTTCAACCGTGGCACCGAACTGGCGCTTGCACTGACCTTCCCCTGCGCCGTGGCGCTGATGGTGATCGCGTTGCCGCTGACGCAAGTGCTGTATCAACGCGGCGCGTTCAGCACCGACGACACCGCCGCCACCGCCCTTGTGCTGGCGATCTACGGCGCAGGCCTGCCCGCCTTCGTGCTGCACAAGGTCTATCAACCGCTGTATTACGCCCGCGAAGACAGCCGCTCGCCGTTCCGCTTCGCCATCGTCTCGATGATCGTCAACGCCGTGATCGCCGTAGGCCTGATGCCCCACATCGGCTTTGCCGCCGCCGCCTTGGCCACCACCGTGGCCGGATGGATGATGGCTGCACAACTCTGGCT
Source organism: Cypionkella sinensis (assembly GCF_042646385.1). Lineage (NCBI taxonomy): Bacteria > Pseudomonadati > Pseudomonadota > Alphaproteobacteria > Rhodobacterales > Paracoccaceae > Cypionkella > Cypionkella sinensis. The sequence goes on from NZ_JBHRTO010000001.1 coordinate 2,337,515, forward strand.
GGGCACCAAGCGGATGGGCGACGCCGCCCGCTTCGACACCCGATTCCGCAGCCGAGCCCCGCGCATCATCATCGCCGCGATTGCGATGGGCTTCGCCCTATATGGCGGGCAGGTAATCTTGGGCGAGATACTGGCCTCACACATCTGGCGCTACGCAGGCCTTGCCCTGCTGATCGGCATCGGCATGGTCAGTTACGCCGCCGCAGGCACCGCCATCGGTGCATTCCGCCTTTCAGATTTTCGCAAGTTGCGGCGGCGTGGCGGCTGACCCTTCCCTGTCACCGCCGCTTAATTCCCCCATTCGCGCACCCGCGCACGCACGCGTGCAAACCCACCGGGGCTGACCACGAACGACAGCACGAACCCCACGGCAAAAGCGGGCAAGTCGGCCACCCAAGACCAATCCTCACCAGTCGCGCCCATGCTTGGCATCACCATCGGTGCCAGCGTGAAGAACACGCCGAACAGCGCGCGAAACACCAACAACGCACCAATCAAACTGAACGCGCGCAACTGGTTCAACCCAGTTCCAGCCAGCTTCACCCAGATCAGGAACGAAAACGCACCGATCAGCCCATAAACCCCCGGATAAGCGCCAAACAGCGGCACGTTTGGCACCGCAAAGGCATATACCACCGCGCCGATAGCGCCGGAGCCTAGGAATACCAAGGCCAACGCCCATCCCTTGAACACCTCTCCGACGAATTTGCCCAAAGCCATTGTCATCGCGATGCCAAAAAGCGCCTGCGTCATCGAGCCATGGATGAAGGCAAAGCTGAAAAACCGTCGCAGCAGCGGCATATCCACCGCCCCCGCAGCCCAATTCTGCCGCCAGAATTCGGGGAACACCCCGTAGCCTTCGATCGCCGCCACCCGCCAGCCCACCGCCTGCGGCCCGCCAATCACCCCGGCATCGGCCAGACTGAACAAGATCTCGAGCCCGATCATCGGCAGCACCAGCAGCCACACCACCACCGGCAGCGGATTGATCGGGGCAATCGGCCCGTCTTTCACATCATCCTGCATCGCACCCCACTTGGGCCGCCGCTGATTGACGCCCCCTTCCCCCTTCGTTAAGCCGATCCGGCAGCAATTTCCAGATGGAGAACCCCATGTCCGAGCCGGTCCAAACGCCTCAGACTTTCCCGACCCGGATCTTTTCCGGCATCCAGCCCTCGGGCGGATTGACCCTTGGTAATTACCTTGGTGCCCTGAAACGCTTTGTGCAAAAGCAGGATGAAGGCATCGAGACCGTGTATTGCCTTGTCGACATGCACGCGATCACTACCTGGCAAGACCCCATAAAGCTGCGCCAACAAACACGCGAGGCCGCCGCTGGCTTCATCGCCGCAGGCATCGACCCTGCGCGCTCGATCCTGTTCAACCAATCTCAAGTCACCGCCCATGCCGAGCTTGGCTGGATCTTCAACTGCGTCGCCCGCATGGGTTGGATGAGCCGGATGACCCAGTTCAAGGACAAGGCCGGCAAGAACTCCGAAAACGTCTCACTCGGCCTGTTTGCTTATCCATCGTTGATGGCCGCCGATATTCTGGCCTATAAAGCCACGCATGTTCCGGTGGGCGAAGATCAGAAACAGCATCTGGAACTGACCCGCGACATCGCGATGAAGTTCAATAACGATTACAAGGTCAACTTCTTCCCGATCACCGAACCCGTGATCGAAGGCGCCGCCACCCGCGTTATGTCTTTGCGCGATGGCACCAAGAAGATGTCGAAATCCGATCCCTCGGATCAGTCGCGCATCAACCTGACCGATGACGCCGACAAGATCGCGCAAAAGTTTCGCAAGGCCAAAACCGATAGCGAGCCCTTGCCCAGCGATCTCGACGGCCTGAAAGACCGCCCCGACGCGCGCAACCTGATCAATGTCTATGCGGCGCTGGCAGATATAACGCCCGAAGCGGTGATCCGCGACTATGCAGGCGCGCAGTTTGGCACCTTCAAGCCGGCACTGGCCGATCTGGCGGTGGCGAAACTCTCGCCGATCACCACCAAGATGAGCCAATTGATGCAAGACCCCGCCGAAATCGACCGCATCCTGGGCGAAGGTGCTACCCGCGCCGACGCCATCGCGCGGCCCATCGTCGATCAGGTCTATGACATCATCGGCATGATCCGCTCGCGTCAGGTATAGCGCGTGCGCGGGATCGCCCGCCTGATTTTGCTTCTGGTTCTGGCAGGCTCGCTTGCCGGAACCACCCTCACCGCCGCCCGCATCGCCGCAGATCCGCTGATCGCCCCGTTTGTCGAGGCGACCAAAGACCAGATCGCCGCCACGACCGAGCGGATGCTGATCACCGCCGCCACCCCCGAAACCCTCGCCGCGCATATCGCCAACCGTCTGGCGGAAGAGCCGCGCAACTGGCTTGCCCTCGATGCGCTAGTGGACCTTGCCTATGAACGCAAGATCGCGATCCCTTCCGCGCTGAACGCCGCCGTGCAAGCCGCGCGCGAAGAAGATCACAGCACCTACGCCACCGTCACGTCCTGCGCCGCCTGCGCCTATGATCCGGCGCAATGTGCCCTGACCGAAGTGATGGTCTGCCAAGCCCCCATCGCCCTGACGCCGGTCGGCGATCTGCTCGGCGTCACCCGCGCCGGTGTCGCCTATGCCAGTGGCGACCCGGTGGATCAAATCGACCTTGCCCTGTCGGTGGTGGGGTTGGGGGCCACCGCCGCCATCCTCGCCTCGGGCGGTTCCAGCGGCGTGGTCAAGGCAGGCGCAAGCCTTGCCAAACTCGCCCGCAAGATGGGCCGCCTATCGCCGCGTCTGGTGGAAATGGCCGTCGATGCCGCCCGCACCGGCATAAACTGGGCCAGCCTGCCTGCCGTCCGCTCGGTTGACGATTTGACCGCCGCCATCCGTACCGAGGCCTTCCTGCCGCTGACCAACACCCTGACCGACCTGCAACGCCTGAACGCGGCCACCGATGCCACCACAGCCCTGCACCTGCTGCCGATGGTCGATGATGCCGCCGACGCCCGCCGCCTCGCCAATGCTGCCGAGGCGCTTGGCCCGAAGCTCGTCGGTCGCGCCGAAGTCTTGGGCAAAGCCCGCCTGTTCCGCGCCACCTTGCGCTTTTCCGAAACCGCATGGGCCTTGGGCGCGGGGCTGGTCGGCCTGCTGATCTCGTCCGCCAGCCTGATCGGCGGCATGATCCAGCATGCCCTGCTCAAACACCTGCACCACAGCCTGAAACGCAAGGCACCGCTAAAACCAAGAGCCTCCGGCGGGGATATTTAGGCGCAGAGGATGAACCCGGCGTTTCGGTCATCCTCTCTGCTTAAATATCCGGCCTTATGTAGCAAACGCACCAACAAAAGTGAATCCCTCGCGAGCTTGATCAGCTAACTTGGCTGCATGTTAGATAAGACGATAGACAGCGCATTGCTCACCCTTCGCCGCCAGATCGTGCGCGGCGGTCTTGATGGTTTGCCACACGTTGAAGCGCTCTTGCGTTCGCGGGGGATTGATCCAAGCGGCCATCGTGTAGCGACGCCTAGAGCCGCGAACATGTTCAGGCGTAGGGAATTGCGGCGATTGATCACCGAAGGGCTGCGGGGCGGTCCTATGAGGGGCAGAGACGTTGCTGTCTATGTATCGGGCCGCGAGCCTAGCGTTACCTACGCACAGGCCATGCGGCGCGTTTATGCGGCTTTGGCGCGTATGGAATCGGCGGGGTTAGTTGGCAGGGATGGGGCTAGGTGGAGGCTTATCTAGACAGGAATGGCATATTCGTTAGGACGGCGGAATATCACATTCCCGGCCCCGTCGAATGCTTCTATTGGCAGCAAGCATGCGAGCAGATGCGCTTCGCCAATCTTAGCGCGACCATTTGCCGCCGCCCATAGTTCCTTGCTGTGGCGACGAAAAGGCGGTGCAATGACTTTGATTTTCTTGTCAGGGATTGTATTTCTGAGCATTCGAACTGGCCCAAGCAAGTCTGAGTCGTTGGTCACTAAGAACGCTTGGTCAAAAACACCGCAATGCGCATCATTAATCAGATGCATAGCTATGTTGACGTCAGATTCTTTTTCTTCTCGGCCCTGATAAGTAGTTCGGCAGTTTTTACAGTAACTGTCCTTAGTTTTGAACTTCCCTTCAACTATAGTGACGCCTGTGTGCCGCAAGGCTGCTACATAATTTTGATGGCGTGATAGTTTTGCGGGATTCCAGACAGGATAGGCCGTGAAGAATTTCACCTGCTGGACTGTGTGGATTGCCGGGTCTGTAAATCTTTTCATGAGGGCGTAAAGGTCAACCCACTTTAGATGCCCCTTAAGGTATCCCGATGCTCGGTTCCCCTCATCAATCGAATGATACATATTGAAGCCATCAATGTAGCAGGCAACGTTAACCATGATGTTCTCACAAACAAAAATGCCGTGAGCGTTTTCACGCCCACGGCTGGCGGCAGACAAGTCTACCGGGGTGCTGTGGCCTACTTATGAATCAAGCCGTGGTCTAGGTCAACTGGCGTTTTGTCACAGGCTAAGCCACTTTCTGCCAGTAGCCCTTCCAAGCGCGGCTGACGGGACAGCCCATCGCGTTTTGCACCAGACCGAAGGCCAGCGCGCCGTTGTCCTTGCGGCGGTTATCTTCAAGCCATGCGGCTTGGTTTGCATACTGGTGCAGGTATTGCGGGCTGACATGGTGGTGTTGACCGACAACCATGCGGCGCAGGCGCGAGAAGTAGCTTTCTGCCCAGTTGGTGTGCTTGCCGTGGTCGCTGTAAACTTCGCTGTGGTTCACGCGATCAACATTCCAGCCGTTGTGCAGCATGTCCCAGTGGCTTGCTTCGTCGGCTGACATGGTTGCCATGCGGTCCACGTTCTCATTGGCCAGCACGACGCCATCAGCTTCGGACATGGTGACGATTGGCAGGGTGCGGCCATGACGCTCACGCATCACCACGACAACGCGGCGGCGTCCGTTCTGGTGTTCTTTCAGGCGACGGTCCTTGCGGTCTGCCTTATGGTTCTCGGGGCGGATATGACCGCCGAAGTAAGCGCCGTCGATTTCAATGTGACCTTGAAGCATTGCGCCAGTCTGCACTTCGCTTGCCATCGCTTCGCGCAGCTTGTGGGCCAGCACGAAGGCGGTTTTATATTGGCAGTCCAGATCCCGCGAAAGCTGCACCATTGAGACGCCTTTGGCGGCGTTCACAGTAATGCAGATCGCGGCCAGCAAATCAACGAAAGCCATCTTGCGCGATGCAAAGATGGTGCCAGACGTGACCGAGAATTGGCGGCTGCAAGCCTTGCATTTGAACTTGCGGCGGGTGGTGATCTTGTAGGTTTCGCAGCAACCGCAGTCAGGGCAGATCGCATCGCCATTGGTTTCCGGCCAGCGCATTTCGCAGAACTTGGCGTATGCGGCTTCCTCACCATCTTTGTAGATGGTGCGCAGGCTCAGGGTGCGAGCGGCTGCAGAAAGGAGGAAGTGTTGGGCCATGATGCACTACTTTCGTTACTTATGTAACGTATATAGTGCGTTGACGTATCGCGCGCAAGGGCATAAGTAACGTATACGATACTTTTACTGCTAAGGGTGATACATGATAGAAAAGACAGATTGGGAAGTGTTCGCAGCCAATATGTTAAAGTCAGAATTGAAGCGCAAAGGCGTGACCTATGCGCAGCTTGCAGATATGATTGACGACAAAGAAGTGAATATTCGCAACAAGTTAGCACGTGGAAAATTCACGGCGGCCTTCTTGCTGCATTGCCTAAGCGCTATAGGAGTGCATGAACTTCGGTTTTAGTCTTCGTCTTTGAAATCTAGCCTAGGCTGCTCATGTCGTTTATGTACACCATGAACTCTGACAATCTTAAAAGTTGCCTCACCAACTATCTCACCAAGATCATTGGTAACGTAATTTTCTTCAAGATCGACATCTAGATAGCTACCTGGCGGGGCTTGAACGTCTCCCCTCTGGAAAGCGTCAAGCCACGACAGTGCCAGCCCATCGAATGATGCTTCGCGTGCGCGCTGATACATTACCGTCCACTTTGCCCGACCCTCGTAAACTGCGCGCCTGATCTTAACGCCCGTCCTGATGGTTGAGATGTGAACGTTTTGTGGGATTACCTCAGGCAGATCGCTCCCGTCCGATGCTGGAACATCTTCCTCATGGAAGTGAACAAAAACGCCCTCTTTCTCATAAAACTCCAAGCTGTCGTAACCATCCTCGCGCAATGGCGCTAAGACGGCTAGCGCCTTATGACGAGTGGTCACGTTTGCGTAAAGTTCATAGACTGCCTGCGCGACCTGCTTGGGCTTTTCGTCGCCTTCAACCGTGATCTCCACCAAGTTGTCGCCGTCTTTCACCCGCAGCACGACAACATTGGAAACTGTCTTGCCTTTGAGCCACTTGATTAGCTGAAAAAGACCAAACCCGCCCCCAGCGATACCAATCCACTCAAAAAGGTCTTTCGCGGACCTAACATTGTCATCAGCCAAGAGCAGCTTGGCCTGTTCCCAAATTGTAAGGGCCACCGATACATCGAGTTCAAAGCACTTCTGCTCTATATCAGCGTTGACATAAATGCGGGCGGCGGCACGGTCGCCATTAGCATACCTGTTTGCCTCTTTCACAAGATCGCTGAGCGCAAGAAGTGCGGGTGCCAGATGTGCCACGTCCATAGACTTATCGGCCAGTGCTGGCCCATCATACTTAACGGTTGTGTGAACACGCTTCATATCGGCACCTCTCCCACGCAGATAATCATTTATGGCCGTAGATACATGCCTAATCGCGGCATGTTGACCCATTCTGCGGCTATTGTTGCGGACAAGACTCAACCAATGCTTGGTGCGCTTGCTACATAACACCGTAAATATCCCCCGCGGAGCGTTCAACGCGGCCCAACTCACCACAACGCAGAACACCCGCCGCTCACTCCGCCATCATCGCCTTCAAGACCGCCTGCGCCTCGGCTGAATCCCAAGCAGCATCGCCAATCAGCCGCGCCACTTCCTGCCCCTCGGGGTTGACGATCAGCGTTACGGGCAGCCCCAGCACCCCCATCTGATGCGCCAGCCCGGATTTCGGATCGCGCAGCACCGGCAACGAGGTCACGCCCGCCTCGCCATAAAACTTCACGATCTGGCCCACATCATTGCGCCCCGTCGCCACTGGCACAACCGCAATCTCGGGCATCGCATCGGCCAGCCGTTGCAGCGCAGGCATTTCCTTGCGGCAGGGCGCGCACCATGTCGCCCAGAAGTTCAGCACCATCCACTTGCCGCGATACTGATCCAGCCCGCTTTCCTGCCCCTCGCCGTCCAGCAGCACTGCAGCCGGCACCGCGACAGGCTCCACCAGCGCCAGCTTTTTCATATCGCCTGTCAGCAAGCCATCCACGCTGCCAGCCTGTGCCAACCCGATATTTGCACCACAGGCAAAGGCCGTATAAAGAACCGCCAACAGCATCTTGCGCATCATGTCGAAGGCCCTTCCATGACCAATTCCCCAAACACTTCCGCCAACCAGATGTGGGGCGGCCGCTTTGCCTCTGGCCCCGACGCGATCATGACCGCGATCAACGCCTCGATCGGCTTTGACCAGCGGCTTTACGCGCAAGACATTGCGGGCAGCCGCGCCCATGCCGCCATGCTGGCCGCCACCGGCATCCTGACTTCTACCGATGCCGAGGCGATCGGGGAAGGCCTGCTCACGGTGTTGTCAGAGATCGAAGCCGGGAATTTCGCGTTCTCGACGGCACTTGAAGACATTCACATGAACGTCGAATCCCGCCTGAAGGATCTGGTAGGCCCCGCAGCAGGCCGCCTGCACACCGCCCGTTCGCGCAACGATCAAGTCGCAGTCGATTTCCGCCTCTGGGTTCGCGACCAATGCGACGCTGCGATTTCTGGCCTGACAGCGCTGATGAAGGCCTTTCTGGCGCAAGCCGAGGCGGGGGCCGATTGGGTGATGCCCGGCTTCACCCATCTGCAAACCGCTCAGCCGGTGACATGGGGCCACCATATGCTCGCCTATGTCGAGATGCTCGCCCGCGATAAATCCCGCTTTGAAGACGCCCGCCGTCGCATGAACGAATGCCCGCTGGGCGCTGCGGCACTCGCCGGCACATCCTTCCCCATCGACCGCCACATGACCGCCAAGGCGCTCGGCTTCGACCGCCCCACCGCCAACAGCCTCGATTCCGTCTCCGACCGCGATTTCGCGTTGGAATTCCTGTCTGCCTCCAGCATCTGCGCCATGCATCTGTCGCGTTTCGCCGAAGAACTGGTGATCTGGTCCTCGGCGCAATTCCGTTTCGTCAAACTGTCGGACAAATGGACCACCGGCAGCAGTATCATGCCGCAAAAGAAAAACCCCGACGCAGCCGAGCTTCTGCGCGCCAAACTGGGCCGCATCCTTGGGGCAACCGTGGCTTTGTTCACCATCATGAAGGGCCTCGCGCTGACCTATTCCAAGGACATGCAGGAAGATAAAGAGCAGGTGTTCGATGCAGCCGACACCCTGATGCTCGCCCTTGCCGCGATGACAGGCATGGTTGGCGATATGTCTGCCAACCGCGAAGTCCTTGCCCAATCCGCAGCCAGCGGTTTCTCCACCGCCACCGATCTTGCCGATTGGCTGGTGCGCGCGCTGAACCTGCCGTTCCGCGAGGCGCATCACGTCACCGGCACCCTTGTGGCCTTGGCGGAATCCAAAGCCTGCGATCTGCCGGATCTATCGATGACCGAGATGAAATCCGTCCACGATGGCATCACGCAAGAGGTCTATTCGGTCTTGGGCGTCGAAAACTCGGTGCGCTCGCGGACATCCTACGGCGGAACCTCGCCCACGCGCGTGGCCGAGCAAGTCGCCCGCTGGAAAACCATTCTCGGCTAGGCCACTTTGCCCAAAACGCCCGAGAGCATCATGCGCCTGCTGCCGATCTTGCTACTTCAAGCCAGCCTGCTGCTGGCCGCCTGTTCCGACCCGCAGTTGGGCGCAGGTATCGGCATCGGCCCGCATGGCGCCACCATCCGCCCGGTGATTTCCGGCGCCATCCCCGGTGGCGGCCGCATCAGCTATTCCCCATAAAGGACCGAATATGAAATTCCTCCCCCTGATCGCCCTCGCCCTGCTTGCCGCCTGCGGTGCCGACGGCAAACCCACCGCCCCGGCAGCCTCGGGCGTGACCCTGTCGGGCGACGCCCGCGCCGGAGTGACCATGGGTGAAACGCCGTAAGGCAGGGCGAGCCGCCCCATCGATAAGGTGCCGTCGGGTTGACGCTCTTGCCCGATTTGTCCCGTGACAAATCGGGCCGCGCCTCATTGCCCGGTAAGCGATTGCTTGCAATCGCTGTAAGGGGCCTGCCCCCGGCAGGCGCTTTTCGCGCCCGCCAGTCAGGCGCGCCCCGATTTCGGAGATGTCGGCTTGCTGCCCGACGCCCCTTGTTCAACGGCTTCCAGCCTTATGAACAACGAACCGGAAAACTCTGCCCCGCAGAGTTTTCTTTCGGTTCGGTATGCCCCAAGTCAGCTGCTAAAATATCGCCAAGCCGTGCGCACAAGACCAAAACCCCTGCCGCGCCCCGCATCGAAACCGCCCATTCATAGTTCCAACTCTGGCTCTTTCCTTCATTCTCGCCTAAGTCTGCATCAAAGCTCAGGTGAGGCATCAATGGACCATTTCCTTTATCGCGACGGCACGCTTCATGCTGAAGATGTGGCCGTGGCTGACATTGCCGCGCAAGTCGGCACGCCGTTCTACGTCTATTCCAGCGCCACCCTCACCCGGCACTACACCCTGTTTACCGAGGCGCTCTCGCCCCTCCCGCATCTCGTCTGCTTTGCGATCAAATCTCTGTCCAACCTTGCCGTCCTCAAACTGCTGGGCGATCTCGGCGCAGGCATGGATGTGGTGTCGGGCGGCGAATATCGCCGCGCTCTGGCCGCAGGCGTTCCCGGCAGCCGCATCGTGTTTTCCGGTGTTGGCAAGACCCGCGAAGAAATGCGCTTTGCACTTGAACATGGCATCCGCCAGTTCAACGTCGAATCCGAACCCGAACTGCGCGCGCTTTCCGAAGTGGCCGCCGCAATGGGCACCACCGCCCCGATCACCATCCGCGTCAACCCAGATATAGACGCCCGTACGCATGAGAAAATCGCGACCGGCAAGAAAGACAACAAGTTCGGCATCCCGATCAGCCGCGCCTCTGAGGTTTATGCCGAGGCCGCGAAACTGCCCGGTTTGGCGGTCATCGGCATTGACGTGCATATCGGCAGCCAGTTGACCGAACTCGAACCCTTTGAACAGGCTTACAAAAAGGTCGCCGACCTGACCCTACGCCTGCGCAGCGAAGGCCATACCATCAGCCGCCTTGATCTGGGCGGCGGCTTGGGCATCCCCTATGAACGCTCCAACTCTGCCCCGCCTTTGCCGCACGACTACGGTGCGCTGATCAAACGCACCGTGGGCGATCTGGGCTGCGAAATCGAAATTGAACCCGGTCGCCTGATCTCGGGCAATTCCGGCCTGCTGGTGTCGAAAGTCATCTATGTAAAATCCGGCGAGATCAGCGATTTCCTGATCGTCGATGCCGCGATGAACGATCTTGTCCGCCCCTCGATGTATGGCGCGCATCACGACATCATCCCGGTGGTCGAGGCCAAAGCCGCGACCGAGGCTCATGCCTATGATGTGGTCGGCCCGGTCTGCGAAACTGGCGACACTTTCGCCAAGGCCCGCCCGCTGGCACCCTTGCAAGAAGATGACCTGATCGCCTTCCGCTCGGCAGGGGCTTATGGCGCGGTGATGGCCTCGGAATACAACACCCGGCCCCTGATCCCCGAAGTGCTGGTGAAAGATGATCAATTCGCCGTCATTCGCGCGCGGCCCAGCTATGAAGACATGCTGAACCGCGATACCATCCCCCTATGGCTTTGAAACTGTGAAAGGCCGATGACCGAGAACACCGAAGCCCAAGCCTTGAAACGGATCGAAACCCCGCTGCGGATAACGCTTGCGGGGCTTTGGGCTGAACGCATCACCCGCGCCTTCTGGCCGTTCTGGACCATCGCCATCACCAGCCTTGCCGCCACCGCCTTCGGCCTGCAAGACAGCCTGCCAATCGAGATCGCATGGTTCGGCATGGTCGCCGCCGTGCTGGGTCTGATCTGGGGCATCGTCCACGGCTTCCGCAGCTTCCGTCGCCCGACCCGCATTGACGCCCTGATCCGGCTGGACAGCAAACTGCCCGGCCAACCCATTGCCGCGCTGCGCGACACCCAAGCCATCGGCATCACCGATGAAGCTTCCAAAGCGGTCTGGGCCGCCCACCGCGCCCGCATGGCCGCCCGCGCCAGCGCCGCCAAACCCGTGCAACCCGATCTGGAACTGGCGTCACGCGATCCCTTCGCGCTGCGCTACGTCGCGCTTACCGCGCTGGTGATGGCGCTGCTGTTCGGCTCGATCTGGCGCGTCACCTCTGTCGCAGGCCTCACCCCCGGCGGCACGGCCAATGCCGCCGCCGGCCCGGCATGGGAAGGCTGGGCTCAACCCCCCGCCTATACCGGCAAACCCGCGCTTTACCTCAACGACCAGACCGCCGATGCGCTGACCCTGCCCGTGGGCACCAAACTGCAAATCCGGCTTTACGGCGAACCCGGCGCGCTGATCGTCTCGGAAACCGTCTCGGGCCGCACCGACGCGCCGCCAGCCAGCCAGCCGACGCAGGATTTCACCGTCACCACCTCGGGCAAACTCGCCATTGAGGGTGCCGCAGGCCGCACATGGCGCATCATCGCCACTCCCGACCGCGCCCCCACCATCACCCCCGCCACTGAGATTTCCCGCGATGCGCAGGGCCGCTTCAAGCAAAAGTTCACCGCAACCGATGATTACGGCGTCACCAAAGGCGAAGTCACCATCGCGCTGGACCTCGCCACCGTCCCCCGCTTCTACGGCCTGAAGACCGACCCCGAATCCATCGCCCCCGTCACCCTCGACCTGCCGCTGCCGTTCAAAGGCAGCCGCGCTGATATCAAGGCCACCCTCGTCGGCGATCTGTCGGAATCGGTGCTGTCGAACCTGCCCGTGACCATCACCTATGCCGTCACCGACGCCGCAGGCAACAGCGGCACCACCGCGCCCGTGCATGTGATCCTCCCCGGCAAACGCTTCTTCGATCCGCTCGCCGATGCGCTGATCGAGATGCGCCGCGATATCCTGTGGTCCCGTGCCAATGCCCCCACCGCGCTGGAAATCCTGAAAGCCGTCAGCAACCAACCCGGCGACATCTTTGCAGATGACAAGGCCTACAATCGCCTGAAAGCCGTGATCAAACGGCTGGACACCGAGGCCACAAGCCTCACCCCCAAAGCCCGCGACGAGATCGCCAAAGAGCTTTGGGAGATCTCGCTGATGATCGAAGATGGCAAGCTGAACGACGCCAAAGCCCGCATGATGCGCGCGCAAGAACGCCTAGCCGAAGCCATTCGCAAAGGTGCCTCGCCCGAGGAAATCCAGAAACTGATGGATGAGATGCGCGACGCCTTGGACGATTACATGGCCGAAGAAGCCAAGAAAAATCCACCCGACCCGAATGACGAAACCTCGCCGCAGCAAAAAGGCCCGACCATCACCCAAGATCAGATTCAGCAAATGCTGGATAAGCTGCAAAAGCTGATGGAAGAAGGCAAAACCGCCGAAGCCGCTGAATTGATGAAGCAACTGCAAGAGCTTCTGAACAACATGAAGGTTCAGCAGGGCGATGGCCAAAGCGGCAAGGGCAGCCCCGGCAAGCAGGCGATGAAAGATCTTGGCGAAACGCTGCGCGGCCAGCAAGGCCTGTCGGACGACAGCTTCCGCGATCTGCAAGATGGTCAGGAAAGCCCCGGCAAAGACGGCAAGACCCTGTCCGAGCGCCAGCAGGAGTTGCGCGAACGGCTGAAAGACCTGCGCGAGGGTGGCAAACTCCCCGGGCAAGGCAACGAAAAGGGTGAGGCCGGCAAACAGGCGCTCAACGATGCGGAACAGGCGATGAAAGACGCCGAAGACGCCCTTAAGGACGGCGATCTGCCCGGCGCCTTGGACAAACAGGCCGAGGCGATGGACAAGATGCGCGAAGGCATGCGCGATTTCGGCGATGCCATTGCCGAACAGAACAATCAGCAGGGCGCCTCACCTGATGGCACCCAGAAAACCGAAGACCCGCAATCCGGCGGCCCACGCGATCCTTTGGGCCGCGACAACGGCCTGCACATCGGCTCGGATGGCAATCTGGCCGAGAACAAAGACGTGTTCAAACGCGCGCAGGAACTGCTCGACCAGATTCGCAAACGCTCTGCCGATCAATCACGCAGCGATCAGGAACGCAGCTACCTCAACCGCCTGCTTGATCTGTTCTAACCTGATTCTTTTTGCTGCCCCCTTGTTTTGCCAGCCAAAATGGCGCATGTAGGGGGGGCGAAACGCTATCTATCGAACATCTGTCTCCTCTCTAGGCCTCAGTTCTCGATTGCTACGACTGAGCCACGTCATCGCATTCCGCGGATGGCACACCAAAACTAGGAGACACACGATGGCCAACGGCACCGTGAAATGGTTCAACGCCACCAAAGGCTTCGGCTTCATCGCCCCGGCAAACGGCAACAAAGACGTGTTCGTGCACATTTCCGCAATGGAACGCGCTGGCATCCGTCAACTGAATGACGGCCAAGCTGTCACCTTCGACATCGAAGCAGGCCGTGACGGCCGCGAGTCGGCAGTGAACCTGGCTCTGGCATAAGCCATTTTGGGCGGCGTAACGTCGCCCATCATATCAGATTTGAAACGGGGAAAGCTTGCGCTTTCCCCGTTTTGCTTTGATTAGCGAGCCATTGCAGCCAATGCGCATCAACAAAAAAGCCCTGCAAACCGCAGGGCCTTTTCGTAGAATTTGACTAAAATTCGCCTTCACATTGGCCCAAATACTCCACGGCTGGTCCGGAGGGTGTGAAACCCTCCGGGGGCCAGCCAGGCAAACCTCAGGCCGCCAAAGCATCCACTTCTGCTTCGCCTTTGGCAATCGCGGCTTCCGGCCCGTAAGCCATTGCATCAGCCGCAGCAAACTGCACGTCGGTGATGCCGAAGAAGCCAAGCATATGGCGCACATAGCCCGAAGCAAAGTCGATCTCCGAGCCAATTTTGGTGCCGTCCGAAGTATAGGCCACGATCGCGCGCTTGCCTTTCAGCAGCCCTTCCGGACCAGCTTCCGAATAGTTGAAGGTCTCACCCTTGCGGGCCAGTTGGTCGAACCAGGATTTCAACTGGGACGGCACACCAAAGTTGTAAACCGGCAGCGCGATAACCAAAAGGTCAGCGGCTTTGACTTCGGCCAGCAAAGCATCTGCATAGGCAGCGGTGGCTTTCTGGTCTTCGTTGCGGGCTTCAGCGGGCGTGAACACCGCGCCAAGCCAAGCACCATCAATCGCCGGCACGCCAGCCGACAGATCACGGGTCACAACATTGGCCCCAGGATTGGCAGCCAGCACACGCTCCATAATCCGGTCGGTCAACCGACGCGACACCGCGCCAGCCGGTTTGATCGAAGATTCAACACGCAGGATATTGGTCATTCTCAGGGTCCCTATCAAGAGGAGGAGGAATTCTATGCCCCTTAGATGCGCCCTTTCCCCTATCTGCACAATTACAGGAATCGCACCGATCCTGCGCATCTATGCACAGAAATAAAATGACCGCCAAACCATCCCGATTCTGCGAAAGTGTTAATAATGTGTAACTTCGTCCTCGTAACCCTCTGAAATCAAAGACGCCAAAATGGTCCCGAGTTGGGACCATGAAAAAAGCCGCGCAAAAGCACGGCTTTCTCCACCTCATCAAGGTTGATCACGCCAAGCTGGGATAGTCGGTGTAACCCTTTTCGCCGGGCGTGTAGAAGGTCGAGAAATCCGGCGCATTCAACTCTGCCCCCGCCTTCATCCGCGCGACCAAATCGGGGTTTGCAATGAATGCCCGGCCAAAGCCGACCAGATCCGCCGCACGGCTATCCACCGCCGCCTGCCCAGAAGCCGCATCAAGGCTTCCGCCCAGAATGAAAGTCCGCGGCCAGGCTGCCCGCAGTTTCGCCCGAAACTCCGCCGGGATCGCCGGATTGCCCATCGCAGCATGATCGACCAGATGCACGTAGACCAAGCCGATCTTGTCCAAAGCCGCCACGAGCGCCAGATAGGTCTCGTCCACCTCAGCATAAGCCGCCATACCCGAAGCGGTGCCATAGGGCGAGATCCGTATGCCCACCTTGTCGCCACCAATCGCGGCGACAACCTCTTGCGCAACCTCCAGCACGAACCGCGACCGCTTGGCCACCGTCCCACCCCAGCCATCGCTGCGTTTGTTGGTATCGGGCGACAGGAACTGCTCCAGCAGATAGCCATTGGCCGAGTGCAGCTCGACCCCGTCAAAGCCTGCCGCAATCGCATTCTTAGCCGCCGTCACGAATTCAGCCTTGGCCTGCTGAATATCCGCCTCGGTCATTTCCTGCGGCACCGGATAGTCCTGCATCCCCTCGGCATCGGTATACATCTGCCCCGCCAAAGCGATCGCCGAGGGTGCGACGATCTTTGCCCCCGCCGGCATGTTGCCCGGATGGCTGACCCGCCCGGTGTGCATGATCTGCGCGAAAATCTGCGCGCCCTTGGCATGGGCCGCCGCCGTCACGGGTTTCCAAGCGGCCACCTGAGCATCGCTCCACAGCCCCGGCGTGCGGGCATAGCCGCGACCATTCGGGCTAGGCGCCGTGCCTTCTGTCACGATCAGCCCTGCTGTGGCACGGTGGCCATAATAGGTCGCCATGATCGGGGTCGGTACCGCTGACACATCCGCGCGGCAACGGGTCATCGGGTTCATCACGATGCGGTTCTGCAACTTGTGCGACCCCATCAAAATCGGATCAAAAATCGAGGCACTCATCGTGTTGCGTCCTTCTACAGAAATCTGAACTATAAAGTTTAGCCACTTTCCAGACAGAAACCACACTTGTTTGCGCCAACACCTCTGTGCAAGAATGCACGTGACGCGGGGTTGAAAGCGGCACCCGTGCAGCATGTCGGCGGCAGCGCGGCCAAAGTTTCACGAGATACAAGAGAAACCGCCCGCGAAAGCCGCGTGATCTGCCGCTTTCTGTATATACCATGCTGAAACCCCAACACCGGTCGGATACGCGCCACCACGCGCCTAGACTGGCCTCGCCTTGATCGCTTTGCCAATGCCCTCAACGCTGATGGTCTGCACCGCTGCGCGATGGCGGAACAAACCCTGTGCATTGGACTTGGCCCCGATCCCGCATATCGCCTGACGCCGCTGCAAGCCGTTCCCGCCACAACTGCTTCGATCAGCTTTCTCGATGCCCCGCTGCAAGCCGATCTGATCCGCGCCTTTGCCACCAGCCTGCGCGCGCCACCTCGAGCATCTGGTGATCGGCACCTCGCATGATTACGCCAAGCACCGCGCGGCGGGCTATGACATGACCCAAGCCGTCGCCACCCTGCACGGCGCAAGCCTGCCTATGCTCAAACGGCTGGGGCTAGGCGATATGGAGATGCTGTTCAACTGCCACCGCCTGTTCGGCAGCCTGGGCGAGATTTCCCCGATCTTCCAATTCGCCCCGGCGCTGACCGAGTTGCACCTGCACGGCCATTTCACCCTGTCATCACCCGTCCGCCACCGCCATCTGACCTAGCTGTAGGTTGAGGTGGACGACATCGGCGTCACCGGCGGCCCGCTCAATCAGCAAACCGTGTCAAACCTGCTGCTGTCGGATTTTCCGGCGCTGACGGCCTGCGCTCTGGACTTCGGCGAAGATGCACCAGAGGGCGGCCTCTAGAAGTTTGTTTCGGTTTCCTAACGGGTCATCAACGTAGATCCGGCGTATGGTTGGCAGATCAACATCGCGACGATATTCAAGGTCCATGCCAGCAAGGCGTTGGACAGTTTGTTGAAGTGCAACAACCTCAAAAGTGGGATGAGCTTTCTTCGCGTGGGGTAAAAGGATGCTCAATTCAAAGGTGGACTTCGACTCCTGCTTGGCTGAACCAGACGCCGCCCCTACCCTGAAGGATTGAAGGTTTATCGACCTCCTTGAAACCCAAGGCTTCAATGTAGATCCTCCGCGCCTGATCTTCGCCACCCTTTGGCATCGCAAGCTGGATATGGTGCATTGCCTTGATCACGTCGCCCTCCAGATGACATTCGATTGGAAGCAGAATAATGGATTTTCTGAATGTGCCAAGCTTCACCAAAGGTTCCCCAAGATCGCTGCCCAACGGCAAGGTCTGCCAGGTATGGCAATCTCTCCTTCAGCCCCGTCCCTCAAACCCACAATCCAACTCACATTTAGTGTGAGATTGCCCTCATGCGGCCCCCAAACCACCCTGCGCAAAAGTTAAAAAGTGGTAAACAGAAAATAGTCAAACCATTGGTTTTGCACACTAACCTATTTTGTCCACGCGTGGATACTATCCGCGGGCGCTGAAAAAGTCGCTGATCGTGCGGGCCATCGCCTCGGATACACCCGGCACCGCCATCAGGTCGGAAATCCCTGCCCGAGACACCGCCTTGGCCGAGCCGAAATGCGCCAGCAAGGCCCGTTTCCGCACCGCCCCGACCCCGGGAATATCATCAAGCGGAGTGACTGAAATCTGCTTGGCCCGCTTGGCCCGATGCGCCCCATTCGCCCAGCGGTGCGCCTCATCGCGTAGCCTTTGAATGAAATACAGCACTGGATCGTTGCGCTGCAGCGCCATCACCGGCATTCCCGTGCGGTAGAATTCTTCCTTGCCCGCGTCGCGGTCGATCCCCTTCGCGACCCCCACCATCGCGATATCATCCACGCCCAACTCGGCCAGAATCCCTCCGACCGCCGAAACCTGCCCCGCGCCACCGTCAATCAGCAGCAAATCCGGCCAAGCACCCGAAGTCCTCTCCGGGTCTTCCTTCAACAGCCGCTCAAACCGCCGCGTCATCACCTCGCGCATCATGCCGAAATCATCGGAATTCTTGCCCGCATCCGATTTGATGTTGAACTTCCGATACTGTGATTTCAGGAATCCCTCGGCCCCCGCGACGATCATGCCGCCCACCGCATCGCTGCCCTGAATATGGGCGTTATCGTAGACCTCGATCCGCTGCGGCGGGGCATCCAGATCAAACGCCTCGGCCAACCCGGCCAGCAGTTTGTTCTGGGTCGAGCTTTCCGACATCTTGCGCGCCAGACTTTCGCGGGCGTTGCGCACCGCATTTTCCACCAGCTCCGCTTTCTCCCCGCGCTGCGGCACCGCCAGTTCCACCTTGCGCCCCGCCCGTTCCGACAGCAAATCGACCAGCAGATCCTCGTTCTCGACGCCATGCGACAGCAGGATCAAGCGGGGTGGTTCCTTGTCGTCATAGAATTGCGCCAGGAAAGCCTCCAGAATCTCGGCCTCATCCGCGCCCGCGCCGGTGCGGGGGTAAAAGTCGCGGTTGCCCCAACTTTGATTGGCGCGGATGAAGAACACCTGCACACATGCTTGGCCGTTTTCCAGATGCAGCGCCACCACATCCGCCTCGGCCACGCCTGCCGGGTTGATTCCTTGGCTTTGCTGCACCTGAGTAAGCGCCTTGATTCGATCGCGCAGCGCCGCTGCCCGCTCAAACTCCATCGCTTCCGAGGCGATGTTCATCTCAGCCGCCAGGTTGGCCTGCACGGTGGTTGTCTTGCCCTGCAAGAACCGCTCGGCATCGGCCACCAAGGTGGCATAGCCCGCCTGATCAATCTTGCCAGTGCAGGGCGCGGCGCAGCGTTTGATCTGATATTGCAGGCAAGGCCGGGTGCGGCTGTCGAACATCGAATCGGAGCAGTTGCGCAGCAGGAAGACCTTTTGCAACTGATTGAGCGTGCGATTGACCGCCCCGGCGCTGGCGAAGGGGCCGAAATAGCTGCCCTTCTCACTTCGCTTGCCACGATGCTTTTTCAACTGCGGAAACGGGTGTTCAGTGCTGATCAGGATGTTCGGGAAGGATTTGTCATCCCGCAGCAGCACGTTGTAGCGCGGCTTTAGCTGCTTGATCAGATTCTGCTCTAACAGCAGCGCCTCGGTCTCTGTCCGCGTGGTCAGAAACATCATCGACACGGTTTCCGAAATCATCCGCGCGATGCGCCCCGAATGCCCCGAAGGCCGCGCATAATTCGACACCCGTGCCCGCAAATTGCGTGCTTTACCGACATAAAGCACCTCGGATGCCGCGTTCAGCATCCGGTAAACGCCGGGGCTACCATCCAGCGTTTTCAGATAATCCTGGATCAGATCATGCCCTGTCAGACCGCCATCGCTCATGCGCAAACACACTTTCGGGATTAGTCGATTCTCTGTTGTAGCTGCAACGATATCGCCCCCGCGACAAGAGCAAAGCTATCCCCGCTTTCTGTGGATAACCTTGCGGAGAAGATTTCAGAAGCCGGAAATTTCCCTTGTTTTTGGCCCCGTTCGTTGAATTGCCTATTTTTTGGGCGAAATAATAAGTCTTTGATATTAATATAAACATTTCTTAACATCAGACAAATCCCTGATAAGTCACGACTTTTTGTAACGGCTCTGTGAAGCAAATCCAAAAAGTGGACAACTTTTGCGAGAGGCTGGATTCCGCCTAATCGAAATCCAACACATCGGGGGTTTTCCAGCCCAGATGCTGTCCGCCATCTACACAGATCATTTGTCCTGTCACGGCAGCAGAATCGAGAAAGAACCCAAGGGCAGCGGTGATATCGGCAGGATTGGCACCACGTTGCAACACGGTAGCGCCGCGCTGGGTAACAAAGCTTTCGTCACTTTGCCGCGCGCCTTGCAGCGTCGGCCCCGGCCCGATGGCATTCACCCGCACATTCGGTGCCAAGCCCTGTGCCGCCGTCCGCGTCAGTGCCCAGAGCCCCATCTTCGCCAGCGTATAGGACATGAACTCGGGCGTCAGTTTCAACACCCGCTGGTCGATCATGTTCAGCACCATGCCAGACGCGACAGGTTCGCCATGATCGTCCAGCCTTGGCGCGGGCACTTGCGCGGCGAAAGCCTGCGTCAGCACGAAGGGCGCACGCAGGTTGCTTTCCATATGGCGATCCCAGCTTTTGCGCGTCGCCGTCGCCACCGTGTCATGCTCAAAGATCGAGGCATTGTTGATCAGCACTGTCAGCGGGCCGCCAAGCCCCTGCACCGCCATCGGCACCAGCTTTTCCACTTGGCTTTCGATCAGCAGATCGCCCCGCAGGGCGACGGCCTTGCGGCCCAGTGCGGTGATCTCTTTCACCACCGCCTCGGCCTCTTTGCGCGAAGCGGCGTAATGCACGGCCACGTCATAGCCGCGCCGCGCCAGATACAGCGCCATCTCACGCCCCAGCCGCTTGCCTGCCCCCGTGACCAATGCCCGCATGTTCAGCCCTTTTTGCAATCGCACCCCTTGGAGCCGATCACATAGCGCCCGCAGCGCTTGCAGGTAGCCGGTCCGGCCAATCCAAGACGTTTTTTTACCGATCGTCCCAAAGAGCCGGGAAACAGCGCGTTGCCAACCATGCCGATGGCCAACATCACCAGCAGAAAAACCAAGACGGCTTTGATCATGTTACAACCCGTAGCGCGCCCAAAGCGCGCGTTCTTCGACAGAGGCCAGCGCATCCTCGGCCACATTCAGGCCAAAGCGGCTGAGCAATCCACGCCTTTGACCCAGCGGCACCAGCTTTACCTTATCACCGTAAAGCGATTTCATTTTGGGAACCAGATGCGCCACGCCATCGGTCAGCCCCAGATCAACCGAGGCTTGGCCCACCCAGATATCGGCATTGAACAGATCCGCCTCGGCCAGACGCGCGCCGCGGCGAGCTTTGACATGGGCGATGAAGGCCGCGTGGATCGGGGCTTGCAGGGCTTTCAGGCGTTCGATGTCTTCGGGCTTTTGCGGCAGGAACGGGTCGGCGAAGCTTTTCTGCTTGCCCGCCGCCACCACGCGCCGTTCTACCCCCTGTTTCGCCATCAATTCGGGAAAGCCAAAGCTGGCAAAGATCACCCCGATAGAGCCGACAATCGACGAAGGATCGACCCAGATGTGATCTGCCGCGCAGGCCAGCCAATAGCCCCCCGATGCCGCCACATCTTCGACAAAGGCGTGAACCGGCACCGATTTTTCATCGGCCAAGCGTCGCACGCGGGCTGCGATAAGGCTTGATTGCACCGGCGAGCCACCCGGAGAATTCACCACCAGCGCGACAGCGGCGGGTTTCATCCGAAACGCCTTGTCGATGATCGCGGCAAGCCCCGCATCACTCAGCGCATTGCGCCCGGTGCCAATCGTGCCTGCCAGCCGGATCACCGGAACAACGGGGGATTTCTTTACAAAGGGGATAAATTTCATCATGCCGCAAAGCTAAGGCCTTGGCCCCTTGCGAACAAGGCCAATCCCCGCCACCCTGCCGCAATGATCGACAAGCTGGAAATGTTCATTGCACTCGCAAACGAGCGCCACTTTGGTCGCGCGGCAGAGGTGTGCCGGGTAACACAGCCCAGCCTGTCTTCAGCGATCCGGCATTTGGAAGATCAGTTGGGTGTGCAGTTGGTGTTTCGCGGCAGCCGATTTCAGGGTCTGACGCCGGAAGGCCAGCGCGTGCTGGATTGGGCGCGGCGGATCGTCGGCGATATGCGCGCGCTGAAGGATGAAATGCGTACGGTTCATTCCGGGCTATCGGGCAATCTGCGCATTGGGGTGATCCCGACCGCTTTGCCGATGGTGGCCGACCTGACCGCGCCTTTCACCGCGCGGCATCCGAACATGCGCGTGACGTTACTGTCGCGCACCTCGGCCGAAATCCTTGCCGGGATCGAAAGCCTTGAGCTGGATGCCGGCATCACCTATCTGGACAATGAGCCGCTGGGTCGGGTGACGCAGACGCCGCTTTATACCGAGTTTTACCGCTATCTCTGCGCGCCCACCTCGCCGATGGCGGATCGCGCGCAAGTGACGTGGAGTGATCTGGTGCATGAACCTCTGTGCCTGCTGACCGCCGACATGCAGAACCGCCGCATCGTCAATCAGCATCTGGCCGAGGTAGGCGTGCGCATTGCACCAACGGTCGAGTCGAACTCCAGCATCGCTTTGGTGGCGCATGTGCGATCCGGGCTATGGGCCAGCGTTGTGCCGATGAGGCTGGCCGAGATGTTCACGGGGCAAGGTCTGCGAGCTATCCCGATTGTCGAGCCGGAGGCCGAGCATCTGGTGGGCCTGATCACCGCCAAACGCGATCCGCAAACCCCGGTGTTGCAAGCGCTGATGGACGAGGCGGCAAAACTGGCTCTGCGTTTGCGTTGATAGCCCCAGCCTATCGAATGACGGTATATCAATATTGATTTTGCTATCAATCGGCGTATCACGGAGGCAAGCTACCAAAGGGCCGCCATATGCTTGATTCCGTCGATGTCATTGCTCGGGTTGAAGAAATTCTCAACCATCACAAGGGGATGGAGGGGTCTTTGCTGCCGATCCTGCACGCCATTCAAGCGGAATTTGGCTATGTGCCGCAGGCGGCTTTGCCGGTCATTGCGCAAAACCTGAACCTGTCGAAGGCCGAAGTGCATGGCGTGATGACGTTTTACCATGACTTCCGCGAGCATCCGGCAGGCGATCATGTGCTGAAACTCTGCCGTGCCGAAAGCTGTCAGTCGATGGGGGCAGATCGCGTGGCGGCCCATGCGCAAAAGGCTTTGGGCATCGAATGGCACGAAACCACCAAGGACGGTCGCGTGACTTTGGAGCCGATCTTCTGTCTTGGTCTGTGTGCCTGCGGCCCCGCTGCGATGATCAATGGCAAGCTGGTGGGCCGGGTCGATGAAGCCCGGATTGATGTGATCATCGGGGGGTTGAAATGAAGATTTACCTGCCGCTGGATAGCGCCGCCGTCGCCCTTGGTGCTGATGAAATCGCGGAATCGCTGCTGTTCCAAGCCAAGGCGCGCGGAATCAACCTGACGCTGATCCGCAACGGCTCACGTGGGATGGTCTGGCTGGAACCGATGGCCGAGGTTGTCACCGATGCAGGCCGGATGGCGTTTGGCCCGCTGACGCTGGCCGATGTGCCTGCGCTGTTCGATGATCTGGCGGCGCATCCGAAGGCTTTGGGCCTGACCGATGAACTGCCTTGGATGAAAGCGCAAACCCGGCTGACCTTCGCGCGTGTCGGCGTGATCGACCCGCTGTCGCTGGATGATTACAAGGCGCACGGCGGTCTGGCGGGCCTGACCATGGCGCTTGGGCTGGATAAGGCGGCGATTGTGGCCGAAGTCACTAACTCTGGCCTGCGCGGTCGCGGTGGTGCGGGCTTCCCGACAGGCATCAAATGGAAGACGGTTTCCGACGCGGTGGCGGATCGCAAATACATCGTCTGCAACGCCGATGAAGGCGACAGCGCCACCTTCGCCGACCGGATGCTGATGGAAGGCGACCCCTTCACGCTGATCGAAGGCATGGTGATTGCGGGGCTCGCGACTGGGGCGACCAAGGGATTTGTGTATATCCGTTCGGAATACCCTGTCGCGATTGAGGTGATGCAGAAGGCGGTTAAAATCGCGCGGGATGCCGGGGTGCTGGGCAACAGCGTTCTCGGCTCGGCCCATGCCTTCGACATGGAAATCCGCGTTGGCGCTGGTGCCTATGTCTGCGGCGAGGAAACCAGTCTGCTGAACTCGCTGGAGGGCAAGCGCGGCGTGGTGCGCGCCAAGCCGCCGCTGCCTGCGCTGCAAGGCTTCATGGCCCGCCCGACGGTGGTGAACAACGTGATTTCGCTGGCCTCTGTGCCGGTGATTTTTGAGAAAGGTGCCGAGTTTTACAAGAACTTCGGCCTTGGCCGATCGCGCGGCACCATCCCGTTGCAAATCGCGGGCAATGTCAAACATGGCGGGCTGTTTGAGATCGCCTTTGGCCTGACCTTGGGCGAAATTGTTGATAAAATTGCGGGCGGTAGCGCCTCAGGCCGCCCGGTCAAGGCGGTGCAGGTCGGCGGGCCGCTGGGGGCCTATTTCCCCCGCGCCTTGTTCGACACGCCATTCGGCTATGAAGAATTCGCGGGCAAGGATGGCTTGATCGGCCACGCTGGCCTGACGGTGTTCGACGACAGCGCCGATATGCTGAAGCAGGCCCGTTTCGCGATGGAGTTCTGCGCGATTGAATCCTGTGGTAAATGCACGCCCTGCCGGATTGGTGCTGTGCGCGGCGTTGAAACCGTTGACCGTATCGCCAAAGGCGACAGCACTGCGATCCCACTGCTGACCGATCTGTGCAACACGATGAAATCCGGCTCGCTCTGCGCTTTGGGCGGCTTTACGCCCTACCCGGTGATGTCCGCCCTGACCCATTTCCCCGATGATTTTGCCCCGATGAAAGAGGCCGCCGAATGAAAGACTTCATCATCCCGGATCGCGATTTCGGCACCCCTGCCGCGAAAAGCAAACAAATGGTCACATTGACCATCGACGGTTTCGACATCACCGTGCCGGAAGGCACCAGCATCATGCGCGCGGCGGCAGAAATCGGCATTTCGGTGCCGAAGCTCTGCGCCACCGACAGCATTGACGCTTTCGGGTCGTGCCGGTTGTGTCTGGTCGAGATCGAGGGCCGCAATGGCACCCCGGCATCCTGCACCACCCCGGTTGCCCCCGGCATCAAGGTGCATACCCAGAATGCCAGGCTGAAGCAGCTTCGCCGCGGGGTGATGGAGCTTTATATCTCGGATCACCCGCTGGATTGTCTGACCTGCTCTGCCAATGGCGATTGCGAGTTGCAGGATATGGCCGGCGCGGTCGGCCTGCGCGATGTGCGCTATGAGGCGCCGCAAGGCACGGAAATGGCAACCCATTTCAAAGCCAAAGACACTTCGGGCATCGCCAATCCGCATTACATCCCGCGCGACGATTCCAACCCCTATTTCAGCTATGATCCGCAAAAATGCATCGTCTGCTCGCGCTGCGTGCGCGCTTGCGAGGAGGTGCAGGGCAGTTTCGCGCTGACCATCGAGGGCCGGGGTTTCGACTCCCGCGTCTCATTCGGGGCGAAAACCGACACCGCCTTGTCGTCGGATTGCGTGTCTTGCGGCGCTTGCGTGCAGGCCTGTCCGACCGCGACCTTGCAGGAAAAGTCGATCATCGAGATCGGCACGCCCGAGCGCTCGGTGATCACCACCTGCGCCTATTGCGGTGTCGGTTGCAGCTTCAAAGCCGAAATGCGCGGTGATGAGCTGGTGCGTATGGTGCCCTACAAACACGGCAAGGCCAATCGTGGCCATTCCTGCGTCAAGGGCCGCTTCGCCTATGGCTATGCCAGCCACAAGGACCGCATCCTGAACCCGATGATCCGCGACAGCATCAACGATCCGTGGCAGGAAGTGTCCTGGGATGAGGCGATGGATTTCACTGCCAAGCGGATGAAGGGCATTATTGAGCAGCACGGCCGCCATTCGGTTGGGGTGATCACCTCATCGCGCTGCACCAATGAAGAAGCTTATCTGGTGCAAAAGCTGACCCGCGCCGTGTTCATGAACAACAATACCGATACCTGCGCGCGGGTCTGCCATTCGCCCACCGGCTATGGTCTGGGCCAAACCCTTGGCACCAGCGCGGGCACGCAAGACTTTGACTCGGTTGAAGAAACCGATGTGGTCATCGTGATCGGGGCGAACCCCGTTTCCGGCCACCCGGTCTTTGCCAGCCGTTTGAAAAAGCGGCTGCGTAAAGGCGCCAAGCTGATCGTGATCGACCCGCGCCGCACTGAGATGGTGGAAAGCCCGCATATCAAGGCTGAACATCACCTTGCGCTGACCCCCGGCACCAACGTCGCCATCGTCACCGCTTTGGCGCATGTGATTGTGACCGAAGGCCTGTTCGACGCGCAATTCATCCAAGACCGCTGCGATTGGGATGAGTTCCAGGATTACGCCGAATTCGTCAGCCAGCCGCAAAACTCGCCAGAATCCGTGGCGCTTCTGACTGGGGTTCCGGCGGCAGAGGTGCGCGCGGCGGCCCGGCTTTATGCCAAGGGCGGCAATGGCTCGATCTACTATGGGCTGGGCGTGACCGAACATAGCCAAGGCTCGACCACCGTGATCGGCATCGCCAACTTGGCGATGATGACCGGCAATGTCGGCCGTCCCGGCGTGGGGGTAAACCCATTGCGCGGGCAGAACAACGTGCAAGGCTCTTGCGATATGGGCTCATTCCCGCATGAACTGCCCGGCTATCGCCATGTCAAAGGCGAAGGCGTGCGCGATATTTTCGAGAAGGCTTGGGGCGTCAAGATTGACGAAGAACCCGGCCTGCGCATCCCGAACATGCTGGACGCGGCGGTTGAGGGCACGTTCAAGGGTCTGTATTGTCAGGGGGAAGACATCCTGCAATCCGACCCCGACACCAAACACGTCGCCGCCGGTCTGGCTGCGATGGATTGCGTGATCGTGCATGACCTGTTCCTGAACGAAACCGCGAACTACGCGCATGTGTTCCTGCCCGGTTCGACCTTCCTTGAAAAGGACGGCACCTTCACCAATGCCGAGCGCCGCATCAATATGGTGCGCAAGGTGATGGCGCCGCGCAATGGTTATGCCGATTGGGAAATCACCCAGATGCTGGCCAATGCGATGGGTGCGAAGTGGTCTTATACGCACCCGACGCAAATCATGGATGAGATCGCCATGACCACGCCGTCGTTTGCGGGCGTCAGCTATGAGAAGATCGAAACCATGGGCTCGATCCAGTGGCCGTGCAACGAAAAGGCCCCGGAAGGCACGCCTTTGATGCATGTCGATGGGTTCGTGCGCGGCAAGGGCAAGTTCATCAACACCGAATACGTGGCGACGGATGAGAAAACCGGCCCACGCTTCCCGCTGCTTTTGACCACCGGGCGCATCCTGTCGCAATACAACGTCGGCGCGCAAACACGGCGGACGGGCAACGTGGCTTGGCACTCGGAAGATCTGCTGGAGATCCACCCGCACGACGCCGAAGTGCGTGGCGTGAAAGAGGGCGACTTCGTACGCTTGGCCAGCCGCTCGGGCGACACCACTTTGCGCGCGACGATCACCGACAAGGTCAATCCGGGCGTGGTTTATACCACCTTCCACCACCCGGATACCCAAGCCAACGTCATCACCACCGATTTCTCGGACTGGGCCACCAACTGCCCCGAATACAAGGTCACGGCTGTGCAAGTCTCGCCCAGCAATGGCCCGTCGGAATGGCAAGAGGAATACAACGCTCAAGCCGCGATGTCGCGCCGCATCGCTGCGGCAGAGTGATGCAAACCCACCGCCCCTTGCCGCGCCTGACCTTCGGGTCTGGCGCTGCTTCGGCCAGCCGAGAACTGCCCGAGGAGGTTGCGGTGGCCTTGTCGTTCAACGGATCAACGCAGGCGGTGATGATGGCTTCGCCTGCCGATCTGATTGATTTCGCTTACGGATTTTCGCTGACTGAGGGCATTGCAACACCGTCTGAAATCGAAAGCGTCGAGGTTGTCGAAACTCCTCTGGGTCTTGATGTGCAAATCTGGCTGGCCGCCGAGGCCGAGGCACGGCAGACCAAACGCCGCCGCAGCATGGCTGGCCCGGTGGGCTGCGGGCTTTGCGGCATCGACAGCCTTGAGGAAGCCACGCGGGTGATGCAGCCAGTGCCACGCAGCAGCTTCCGCATGACGCCGTCTGAAATCATGGCCGCCGTCGCCAGCTTGCCCGCCGCCCAGCCGCTGCACGATATTACCCGCGCTGTCCATGCTGCAGGCTTTTTCAGCGGCAAACTGCTCGCCGCGCGCGAGGATGTTGGCCGTCACAACGCGCTGGACAAACTGTGCGGCCATCTGATCCGCACGCCGCATCCCACGGGTGCTGTTGTGCTGACCAGCCGGGTTTCCATCGACATGGTGCAGAAGGTGGCAGCCCTTGGTGCGCCGATGCTGATCGCCGTATCCGCCCCCACCGCCCATGCCGTCGCCCTCGCCGATCAGGCCGGCATCACCCTGATTGCCCTCGCCCGCCCCGACAGGTTTGAGGCCTATACCCACACCGACCGCATTTCGCAGGAGACCGCCCATGTCGCTTAATGACACCCACGCAGGCCCGCACGCAAAGCTGATCTACATGGCGAACCAGATCGCCAAATTCATGGAATCCAAACCCCATGCCGAGGGCTTGACCCTGCTTGCCTCGCATATCAATGACTTCTGGGAACCCCGGATGCGCCGCCATCTGTTTGAGGTTCTGGATGCAGGCGGTGCCGGATTGCGCCCGCTGGTGCTGGAGGCCGCATCCGCCATCAAGCGTCCGGCTGTTGCAGCCTGATCGGTCCGGGCAGAAAAACCACTTCTGGATCAATGGCTCAGAGCATCAAACGAGTGCTTGAGCGCTTTCAATGTTTCCCCTACGCTTGTTGAAAGCAGATCCGAGACTCACCGGATCGACCATTTTGAACAGATTTTATTGTATCGGAGACGTTTCATGCGAAATGTCATTGTGCGCGCGGGTTCTTCCGGACAATCGGTCCGGGATTTGCAGTTGGCCTTGAACAACCGCCTGAACCCCTCGCCCAATCTGATCGTCAATGGCCTGTTTACCCCGCAAACCGAACGCGCTGTGCTTGCATTTCAACGCTCCAACTGGCTCGAGATGGACGGTATCGCCGGTCCCTGCACCTTGGATGCCCTTTATGGAACGGAAGCGTCGCCGATCATCCTGCACAATGTCCCGTATCTCAGCCAGCCCACCCCCACAACGTGTTGGGCCGCAGCCACCGCCATGCTGACCCGGCTGTCTATCCAGTCGATCCGCATGACGACACCACAGCGCCTTCTGACGGCTGACGGTTCGCTGATCAATGAAAGCGAGCGCGGGCAACGGCTGGAAGTGCATCAGGCCTTCGCGCAATTGCACCGCCTGCGCTATCAACCGCCGCAAAGCTGGCCCGTCGCCGCATTGATCGCTCTGTTGCGCAATGGGCCGATCATGCTGGAACTGCTGCATAATCCCAGCGCGTTTCAGCGCGGCACCGGATCGTCCGGGCATTATGTGGTAATCGTCGGCGCGCGCGGCTCGCATAGCCCGGACGGCAGCACGACAACGCTGCGGATTTACGATCCGGACGACAGCAGCGGCGAAGGGATTTATTCGGTGGTCTACCGCTCGATGCTGCAACGCGTGCCGCTGGCAACCTTTGGCATGTTCACACAGTAGGCAGCCAGCATATTGCAGCAAAGTGATCCGGGTTTTCCGCCATGCGTCCGACAACTTGAAAATGTTTTTCAAATGGCGGGATCGCTTGCTGAAACGCAGCAATAAAGCCCTGACCGTTCCAGATTATGCCCAGCGTCTGAAAATCGAAAACCTTCTGAGAAATCGGATACTGCGCCTTATAGGCCGCTTCTTTCGCCACGAAAATGCGCAGCGCTTGCAGACCTTGCTTTGGTTGCGGCAAAGCATTGAGTTCATGCCGCTCCTCTGGCCGCAGCACGGTTTGCCAGATGTCTGCGGGCAAGGCGGCTGATGGCTCTACGTCCAGCCCAAGCCCAAGGTAATCGTGCCTGAAACCCGCCACCGCGAGACATGCCCCGGCACAATGGCTTATGCTGCCGCTGACCGTATCAGGCCATTGCGGTGCGCGATCTGATCCCACAGCAATCGCGGCAGGATCGCAACCCAAGGCCTGCAAGGCTTGGCGGGCGGCGGTGCGGCCGGTTGCAAACTCGGCCAGCCGCGCCGGCGTTGCACCGGGTAAATCTTCACCCGGCCACAAAGGTTGCGGCGCGTCGGCAGATGCGAGACCGACACCCGGCGGCAGGATCAAACGCAACCGCGCTGCGATGTCAGGCACCGGCCTGCCCCCGCATCGCCCGCCGCCGCGCCATCGCATCGGCGCGGGCATCGGCGCGATCCGAGGTGGCAGCCATGGGGGCCGCTTTCGGGCGGTCATCCAGATGCGCCGCAAGGGCGGACAGAACCGGAAAGCGGAAGATGTCGGTGATCGACAGTTTGCTGACACCCAGACTGTCGCGAATTTCGCGATGCACCTGCACCGCCAGCAAGGAATGGCCGCCGAGGGCAAAGAAATTGTCCTTCGCGCCCACTTTTGCCACGCCCAGAACTCGCCCCCAGATCGCCGCGATCTGCGCCTCGATATCTGAAACTGGCGCAACAAAGTTCTGCGCCTCCAGTGGCTTGCTGCTTGGCGCGGGAAGGGCTTTGCGATCAACCTTGCGGTTGGGTGTCAGCGGGAAGGTATCGAGCGTGACAAAATGCGCGGGCATCATATGCTCGGGCAAAACGCCCGCCAGACTGGCGCGCAGCGCGGGCTCGGTCGCGGTGCCAATCAGATAGGCCACCAGCCGCAGATCACCGGGCGTATCTTCGCGCGCCATCACCACGGCTTGCCGCACCCCCGGCTGCGCCTCAAGCACCGATTCAATCTCGCCCAATTCAATCCGATAGCCGCGCAACTTGACCTGATGATCGGTGCGGCCCAAGAAATCAACCTTGCCGTCCGCCCGCCAACGCACCAAATCGCCGGTCCGATACATCCGGGCACCCCAGGCGCAGGCCCGATCCGGCGTGACAAAACCATCCGTCACAAATCGCTCGGCGGTCAGATCGGGGCGCTGCCAATAGCCGCGCGTCACGCCGTCGCCGCCAATCCACAACTCGCCCGCCACACCCGGCGCTACCGGGTTCATCGCCTCATCTAGCACGTAAATCTGCTGGTTCGCCAAAGGCGTGCCGATGTTGCAGACGCCATCCACAGCGCCGACTTCCTCGACCGAAGACCAGATCGTCGTTTCGGTCGGGCCATACATGTTCAAAATCCGCGCCCGTGTCGCCTGCCGCAAATCAGCCACCAGCGCACCCGGCAAAGCCTCTCCGCCCAGCAACATGGTTCTCACGCCCGCCAGCGCTACGCGCGATTCCGCGTTCATCGTGATCATTCGCGCCATCGACGGCGTGCATTGCAGATGCGTCACGCCATGGCGCAGGATTTGCGCGGCGATCGAGAAATCATCCGCTGCAACTCCACCGCCTGCATTGGCGCGCGCCACCACCTCAGCCAGCGGATACAGCCCCTCCATCACCTTCTCCGGCGCGATGCCATAGTCGATCAGGCAAGCAACCTCACCGACGCCGATCCGCTTCAACTGCTCAACCCGCGCCAAGGCATCCTCAACCGTGCCGAACAGACCCGAGTCTTCAAAATAGCGCTGGAAGGCGAAATCGAGGATCGCCTCGGTTTCCTCTGCACTAAGCGATTGCAGGTCGATCTGCATCGGGTTCGACACGCCTTGCGGCTTCTTGAACGCCGGGAAGGCCCAGGCATATTGCTTGATCAGCGCCGCAGCCGAGCGCAAATACTCCTTCATCGGGCCGCGTGCCACTTCGCGCGCATGGTCTCGGTCGCGCGCAATATAGCTGTGCAGCATCAAGGTCACGGTGTGATTGGCCGGATCGTGCCCCGCCGCGCGCAAAGCCTGATGATAAAGCGTGATCTTGCCTGCAACCTCGTCAATCGACTGGCCCAGCAGATGCGTCAACACGTTCGCACCAATCGACCCTGCTTCGCGCCATGTGTCTGGGTTGCCTGCGGTCGTCACCCACAGCGGCAGTTCCTTTGACACCGGGCGCGGCTGGCTGACCAATTCGAACATGCCGCCGTCTGCCGTCGGAAAGCCCACCTTTTCCCCCCGCCACAAGCGGCGCACCTGATCGGCGGCGGCAAACATCGCGGCCTTGTTGTTGGGCGGCGTATTTTCGGGCCGCAGCACGAAATCATCCGGGTGCCAGCCCGAGGCCACAGCGACTCCGGCGCGGCCATTGGTCAGGTTGTCGATCACCGCCCATTCTTCGGCAATCCGCGCCGGATGGTGCAGCGGCATCACGCAAGACCCCGCCCGCACACCGATGTTCTTTGTCACTGCTGCCACCGCAGCGCCTGTCACCGACGGGTTCGGATAGGGGCCGCCAAAGGCGTGGAAATGCCGTTCGGGTGTCCAGACCGCGCAAAAGCCGTGGCTGTCGGCAAATTTCGCGCCCTCCAGCAGCAGTTCGTATTTCTTTGGCCCAGCGCCATCGTCATTGCCCCAGTAATACAGCGAGAAATCCATCTTCTGCGCCGAAGCAATCGTGCCACCCGACACCAGACTGCGGTTTTCATCGCTGGTCAGCACGACTTTGAAGCCACGCGCCAGTGTCCAGAACAGTTCCAGCACCGAAATGTCGAAGGAAAGCGAGGTCACAGCCAGCCAAACGCCCGCCTCTGGCCCAATGCGCAGGTCCATCCCGGTGAAGAAGTTCGCCACGTTGCGATGCTCTACCATCACGCCCTTGGGCCGTCCGGTCGAGCCAGAGGTATAGATCATATAGGCCAAATCAGCCGAGGTGACACCAGATATAGGATCATCATCGCGCGCCTGACCGGGCCGCCCATCGGTATCCAGACACAGCACCTGCGCCTGATGGCTGGGCAATCCTGCTGCGATCTTGCTATGCGTCACGATCACCGGGCAGGCGGAATCCTCAATATAAAGCGCGATGCGGTCGGCAGGATAGGCCGGGTCCATCGGCACATAGGCGCCGCCCGCTTTCTGAATCGCCAACGCTCCCACCAGCAGATCTAGACTGCGGTTCAGGCAAAGACCCACCAGCGTTCCCGGCCCAACGCCCATGCCAATCAGCAAATGCGCCACCCGATTGGCGCGCGCGTTCAGCGCGGCATAAGGCAGGCTTTGATCATCGCAGACCAACGCCACGGCATCCGGGCTGCGCTGCACCTGACGCTCAAACGCATGATGCACGCAAAGGCTGGCATCATAGGGCGTCTTGGTCTGGTTCCACCCGTGCAGCACCTGATCGCGCTCGGCAGGCGTCAGCGTGGATATGCTGGCAAGCGGGGCATCGACATCGGCCTGCGCCAAGGCATCTGCCAGATGTCGGATGCGCGCAGCATAGGCCTCGGCCTCAGGCAAAGGCAGGCGCGCAGCGTCAAATTGCAGCGCATTCGGCGTCAGCGTAACGGTGGTTCCGGCAATCGGGCCTGCATCCGCAAGACCGATCTGCGGGCAGGACATGCCCGCAAGCGCTGCATCGCGCGTCAGCAGATCCAAGGCGAAGCCAGGTTTCAACGCCAGATCCAACGCCCGCCGCGCCTCGGTCACTGACCCCGCGCAAGTCACCCGCACAGGTCGCCAGTCTGACACATATCCCGCCGTCGCCTGTGCAGCCAACGCCAGATCAACCTCGGTCGCGCCCGAGGCAAGGCCAACCGCCAAGGCAAGCGCGGTCAAATCCGCCGACAGCGGCAAGCTTTGCCAATCTGCGGCCCCCTGCGCCGTATGCCCCAGCACTGCGGGCTGCAATGCGGTCAAAGCCCTGCGCATCGCCGGATCGGCTGCGGCCAGAGCCTGCCCCAAGACCGTCAGGCCCGAAACATCACCCGACAGCATCCCATCGGTGACAGTCGCAGGCGACACCGCCAGCCCTTTTTCCTGACAGGTCAGCCGCATCAACCGCACGGCACCCTGACCGCAGGCCACCACCAGCCCGGCCTCGTCAGCCCGCAACACCTGCCCCGCAGCGCCCGCGCCTTCGGCAATCTCGGCAGCCCCGACATTCAAAACGCGGGCACGGGTCGCAATCTTTGCCGTGGTCAGCGGGTTCCAGTAGCGGCCATGATCCAAGGCGCGCACCAGTCGCACCACAGCCTCGGCCGATTGGGTAAAATCAATCCGCCCCATCGCCGCCGGGCGATCATCGCGCAGATAGAGATGACGCTCGCTCAGATCCTGCGGCTTGCGCTGCAATGCGCCGCTCTCCAACTGCGCCAGAACGCTGGGAAAGCTTTCCATCGCCGCCTCAAAACACCGCGTGTTCAGGGTCAGCGCGGTATCCTGCGGTGCAATCGCAAAGCTGCGGCTTTCCAGCACATCGCCTTCGTCCACGCCGCCCGCGATCAGATGCCACGAAATCGCGTGCTGGCTTTCACCGTTCAAGATTGCCCAGACAGGCGCATTCAACCCGGCAAATTGCGGCAGCGGGCCATCGTGAAAGTTCACCGCTCCGCCCGCCAGCGCCAGAACCTCTGGCCCGATCACCGAGAGGTTGGCCACCGACAGCAGCCAATCAACACGGCCCCCCAAGCGCTGTGCCAGATCGCGGCCATAGGCCTCCACCCGCAACCCCCTGGCCTGCGCCCACAGCCGCACATCGGCGTTGCGCGTCACCACGGCAGCCAGGGTATGCCCGCGCGCCAACAGCATCTCACCGCATTGGCGGGTCAGGGTTTCATTGCCGATCAGATAAGCGGAAAACTGGGTCATCTTGGCATCCTTACCCGCGCGTGCCGCGGGGCGATTTGGCAAAAGCGGCAGGTCTGCCGCGCACAGAATTCAACACCGCGCGCAGCGCGTGCAGCGTCAGGTCGGTCAGATACAACGGCGGATCGCCCCGGTCTTTGCGCTGGATCAGAAGCCGCGCGCGCCACAGAATGCCGCCACAGATCAGCGCCAAAGTGGCGGCAATCGCATAAGCAACGCCATGGTTTTTCACCAGATAATGCAAACGGCTGTCCAGCCAAAACTGCGGAATGCGCGACCATTGCCGCATGCCGGTCGAGACCGAGCCGATATGCATCACCCGGCTTTCCACGACATAATCCGTCGGCCAACCCGCCAACGCCGCACGCCGGCACAGATCGGTCTCTTCGAAATACAGAAAAAACCGCTCATCAAACAGGCCGATCTGATCCAGCACCGCCCTGCGCATCATCAGGCTTGCGCCCGCCAGCCAATCGACCCGGCGCGTCGCCTGCGGGATTGGTTGCGCCACGATCCAGCAGTTCAGCATCCGGCTGACCGGGCCAAAGCGGATCTGCCCCTCAAACTCTGACGCAATCGAGGGAAAGCGGAAGGCGGTGCGGTGCGGCGCACCATCGTCGCCATAGATAAAGCTGCCCGCAAAGCCCGTCGCCGGATGGGTCTGCAGATGCTGCAACAGGGCGCGAATGGCTCCGGGTTCGGGGAAAGCATCCGAGTTCAGGATATAGACAAAGTCTGGTGCGCTGCCATCAGGCATCCCGGCGCGGATGCCAAAGTTGTTGCCCGCGCCAAAGCCGCCGTTGTGCCCGGATTGCAAAACCCGCACCGCCTGCGGCCCCTGATCCCAGCCGCGTTTGCGCACTTCGGCAGCCATGGTTTCAAACGATTCATCGCCGGAATCGTTGTCAACGATCACCAGCGCCCCGGCTAGCCCCTCCAGCGCCACAAGCGCCGATTCCGCCGCCCGAAGCGTCATCTCGGCAGAGCGCCAGTTCAGCAAAACCGTCAGCAACCCCGCCATGGCTATTCCGCCGCCGTGGCAAGCGGGGTGGCAGCCGTGGTCTCGGCCTCGGCAATCACCGCGCGCAGCTTCGCCGCCAGCACCCGCACATTCGGCTCCAGCACCATACTGTCGTGATCGCCGGGCACTTCTATCGTCACCAAGCTTGGGGCGAACTGCGTCAGGTCGTTGTCATCAAAGACATATTCCTTCGCCTTCGACACCCAGTTGCCCGCCGTCACCGCCCAATGCCGATCCAGCGGCGGGCGGAACAACACCGTGGCCCCACGCCGCTTTGTCATCTGATAAAGCGGCAAGGCCGCGCGGAAAGCCGCCTCAATCGCGGCATTGTGGAATTGCGCATCAGTCTGTTCCATCGCCTGCGGCTGACGCTTTTGCATCTCCCATTCCCAGCGTTTGCGCGCCCATTCGGCCAGATAGCCGGGGCCTTTGGCGCGCAATTCGGCCAGTTTGATTAAGGCTTTATCGGCACGGCTCAAGCTGGGGCGCATGGGCAAGGGTGTGTCCAGCAGAACCACCATTGACACCACCTCGCCCGCGGCTTCCAACTGCCGCGCCATTTCCCAGGCGGTCAGCCCCCCGCCCGAGAATCCGCCCAGCATATACGGCCCCTTCGGCTGCACCTGCCGCAGTTCGGCGATGTAATCCGCCGCCGCTTCGGGCAGGGTTTCATGCGGCGCGGCATCGCCGTAAAGCCCGCGCGCCTGAAGCCCGTAGAACGGCCGATCCCCACCCAAAAGCTGCGCAAGATGCCGCAGGTTCAGCACGTTGCCGAACATGCCCGCCACCAGGAAGAACGGCTGTTTCGCCCCACCCTCACCCTGATGCATCGGCACCAGATGGGTGAACCGCCGCGCCGGAGCCGCCAGCTTTGCAGGGGCATCGCCGCCCACATCGCCAATCTGCGCGATGATCAACGCCGCGCAACGCGCAATCGTCGGCGCTTCAAACAGCACCGAAATAGGGAAATCCACCCGATAGGTCTTCTTCACCATCGCGAACAGGCGCACCGCGATCAGGCTATGCCCACCCAGATCGAAGAAACTGTCCTCGACCCCAACCTGCGCCACGCCCAGAAGTTCCTGCCAGAACCCGACCAGAGTGCGTTCCACATCGTTGCGCGGCTCGACATAGGCAGTGTCCAGATCGGGGCGCTCAAACGCTTTGCCCTCGGTCTTGGCCGCCTCTGCCTCGGCGGTCTGACGGATCAGGTCGGGCAGGTTCAGGCTGGAGACGATGATCTGGCTGCCCCCCAAAGCCACCGCCCGCCCAAATGCCTCGGCCCCCTCGCTGGGTTTAATCCCCAAGTTGAAGGCATGCAGCAAACGCTCCTCGGCGGGTGAAACTGGCTTGGCCGCCACATCATCATAGACCAACTCACGGGGATCGGGGGCGGCGAATGTCAGGCCACCCTCAAGCCGGTGGATGTTAAAGCCTTCGATTTCCACACAAATCTCGCCATCTGGCGTGGCCAGCGTCACATCAAAACAGGCGGTCGAGGCCCCCACGCGGTTATCCGCCGCATTGCGCACCCAAGACACGATCTGCGCCGGAAGCGGGCGCAAAACCCGGATGCGGGTGTAGGAAACCGGCACCCAAAGATGATCGGGTTGATAGCCCGCGATCAGCCCCATCGCCCAGCCCGTCGCCAGATCCATCAGCGCCGGGTGCAATATCCAGCTTGCCACCTCGGACGCAAAATCGTCGGGCAGCGCCAGCCGCGCCAGACCCTCACCTGCGCCAATCGTGCGCGATTGCAGCACCCTCCAGCGCGGCCCAAAGGCCAGATGCTGCTCTTGCGGGCTGCGCAAGCCGATGCCGGTTTCCGGGGCAGGCAAGCGCCCGGCAATCGCCAAAACGTCAATGCGCGCCGGGGTGGCCGCCGCTGGGATCGCCCGTGCCTGCGCATGCAACTGCCACCCCAGACGCCCCTTCACCGTGACGGCAGAGCGCAACTCGAACCCATAGCCTTCTTCACTGCGCGACAAGGTGGCGCGCACCAGCCGCGTCTCGGTATCAGCCACATCCAGCGGGCGGAAGAAATACAGATCGCGCAGCTCAAACGCGCCGGTTTCGCCCTGCGCGCGCAAAGCTTCGGCAGCGATTTCAATCGTGCCGGTGCCGGGGATCAGCGCTTGGCCCGCTTTGGTGCGATGCCCGTCCAGCGCCCAGCGATCCACCGCGTAAGCCGCGGTGAACAGACGGTTGCCCTGCGCGTCAAACCCAGCCTCATCCAGCATCGGTGCAGAGATCGGCAGGCGCGGCGCGGGCGGTGCGCCGGTGCGATCCGCCAAAGCCTCGGCTGCCATGCCAACGCCCGTCCATATCCCCCAATTCAGCGCCACCACCTTGGTTTTGCCAGCGCTGCGCGACTTGGCATAGGCATTCAGAAATTCATTCGCCGCAACATAGTCGATCTGCCCCGCAGGCCCGGTGACGGTCGAGGTTGAGGCAAACACCACCAGCAGATCAATCGCGCCATCGGGGAACAACCGATCCAGCACCAAAGTGCCGTGCAGTTTCGGCGCGAAAACTTCCTCGACCTGCGCCGGGGATTTCACCAAAAGCGGCCCGTCATCCACCACACCGGCGGCATGAATCACCGCGCGCACCGCACCAAAGCGCTGCACACCCGCCGCAACTGCTGCCTGCATGTCTTCCATATTGCAGACATCGGCAGTGGCGACAAACACTTCGCCTCCCAAAGCCTCAAGCCGCTGCAACGCCAAAATCCGCCGCGCGATGGGCCCTGCGGGATCATGGGTCGCCAGATAATGCGCCCAAGTGCTGCGATCCGGCAGATTGCGCCGTGCGATCAGGGTGATCTTGGCACCGTGCCGCTGGATCAAGTCTTCGGCAATGGTCAGCCCGATACCGCCAAAGCCCCCGGTGATCAGCACATGCGCACCCTGCTGCAGGCTTAGGCGTTGTTCCGGCAAGACGGCGGGCTTCAGCCCAAGTTCAAAACGCTTTTCACCGCGCAGTGCCGCAACAACGCCGGACGGCGCTGCCAGAAGGTCTTCCAGAACCTGTTCGGCCAAGGGCTGCAACGCGGGATTGCCCCGTCGCGGCAGCGGCGGCAGCACCACATCCAGCGTCGAGACAGAAATCCCCGGCAATTCGCGCGGGATCACCCGCACCGGGCCCAGAATGGTGGCCTTTTCAGGGTCGGCCAGCGGCTCGGCCTTCACCTGCGCCGCCCCTGTTGTTGCCACCGTCAGATGGATCGGACGCGGCAGACTCTCCTCGGCCATCGCCTGCGCCAGAAACAGCAGACTGTAGAAACCCTGTTCAAGATTGCGATGGAAAAAGCTGGAGCCGGGGCGGAAATCAGCCCCCCGCGTCACCAGCCAGAAATGCGCGATCCGGCTGGGCACCTGCCCCTTAGCCACCAGATCGCGGAGCAGTTGATCATAACCTTCGCGCCCCCGCTCTGGCGCCAGAAGATAGCCACCCTCGCCATCGCGGCCAAAAGCATCGCCCGCGCGCACCGTCGTCACATGATGGCCCGCCGCACGCAGTTGCGCGGCACATGCGGCACCAAGCCCTTCTGCATCGACAAAAATCAGCCAGTTCTCGGGCTTTGCATCGCCCAAATCCGCGCTCAGATCAAACCCCGTCGCCGCCGGTCGCCAATGCGGTTTCCAGCCCCATTGGCCAATATCGTCGATCCGGGCTGGCAGCGCCGCAGCTTCCACCTCAGCCCCCTTGCCGGGTTCGATGAAATAGGGTTTGCGCTGAAACGCATAGGTCGGCAGCACCACCCGATTGCGCGCAGCGCCACCCCAGATCGGCTCCCAATCCACCGGCACGCCACAAGCCCACAGCCGCGCGATGGAAGCCACATGCCAGGCGTCATCTGCCATCTTCTGCTCGGGGTGACGCAAAGCCGCTATCACCTGGCCCTGAGGCACGCCATTGGCCTGCGCCAGCGAAGACAGCGCCCGCCCCGGCCCCATCTCCAGATAAACCCGCCCCGGTTCGGCCATCAGATCGGCCATGCAAGCCTGAAAGTTCACCGTATTGCGCAGGTGTTGCACCCAATAGGCAGGGCTGGTCGCCTCGGCATCGGTCAGGCGTTTGCCAGAGCGGTTGCTGACGATCGGAATCTGCGGCGGGTTCAGGCGGATACTGGCAAGATAATCGCCAAACCGGGCCAAGATCGGCTCCAACATCCGGCTATGCGCGGCAATGTCGATCTGGATGCGCTGTGTCTCGACATCGGCCTTCGCCAAGTCTGCCGCCAAGGCCAGCAAAGTCGCATCCGGCCCCGACACCACGCAAAGCCCCGGCGCATTGACCGAGGCCAGATCAAGATCACCGGTGAGATAGGGCCGCAGATCGGCCTCGGCCAGCGGCACGGAAAGCATCCCCCCCGGCGCAATCGTGTCAAACAAGCTGCCGCGCAGATGGACAAGGCCGATGCAATCCTCAAACCCGATCACCCCCGCCAGACAGGCCGCGGTGTTTTCGCCCATCGAATGCCCGACCAGCACCGCAGGCGTCACCCCCCACGACATATACAACTGCGCCAGCGCGTATTCGGTGATCATGATCAGCGGCAGTTGCACCGAGGGTCGCTTCAACTGCTCATGCGCCGCAGCTTCCGTCCCCGGCTCTGGCAGCCACAAAGCCCGGATGTCGTAATCCAGCTTCG
Source organism: Cypionkella sinensis (assembly GCF_042646385.1). NCBI lineage: Bacteria > Pseudomonadati > Pseudomonadota > Alphaproteobacteria > Rhodobacterales > Paracoccaceae > Cypionkella > Cypionkella sinensis. The sequence goes on from NZ_JBHRTO010000001.1 coordinate 2,377,573, forward strand.
GCTGCAAAACCGCCAAGCCCTTGTCCATCCAATCGGCAAACACGGGTTCGGTTGCGTAGATATCGCGCGCCATACCGGCATATTGCGCGCCGCCACCGGGGAACATGAACACGACCTCGGGGTTCTCGCCCAGATAATCATGGTTGAACACCCGGCGTGGATCGCCACCTTCCAGCAGAAATGCTGCTTCGTCATGCGATCCAGCCACCAACACCCGGCGCTTTTCAAACGCCCGCCGTCCCTCTTTCAGGGTAAAGGCGACATCGGCCAGATCCTGCGTTTGATCGCTACGCAGATGCGCCGCCAAACGCGCAGCACCGGCATCCAGCGCGCCCTTCGACTTCGCTGAAACTACAAGCGGCTGGAACGGCCACAGGCTTTCCTCGCCCGGCTTGCGCGCCGGGGCTTCCTGTAACACCACATGCGCATTGGTGCCGCCCACGCCAAGGCTGTTCACCCCCGCAAGGCGCGGTTTGTCGCTGGCCCAATCCGTCAAGCGGTCATTCACCATGAATGGGCTAGAGCCGAAATCAATCGACGGGTTCGGCGCTTCATAGCCCAAGCTGGGCGGCAACTGCCGATGATGCAAGGACAGCGCCACCTTGATCAGGCTAGCCACCCCCGCCGCCGTATCCAGATGCCCGATGTTGGTCTTGACCGAGCCGATGCGGCAGCTCGCCACCGCGTCGGTGGTCTGCCGGAACGCCTGTGTCAGTGCCGCCACCTCAATCGGATCGCCCAGATAGGTGCCCGTGCCGTGACATTCCACATAAGACACATCCTGCGCGGCAACCCCGGCAATGCCCTGAGCCTCGGCAATGCACTTGGCCTGCCCATCCACCGACGGCGCCAGATAGCCAGCCTTAGCTGCACCATCATTGTTCACCGCCGATCCCTTCAGGATCGCCCAGATATGGTCGCCATCACGGATCGCATCTTTGGCGCGGCGCAACACCACCGCACCCGCACCCGAGCCAAATACCGTGCCCTCGGCGCGGTGATCAAACGCGTGGCAATGGCCGTCAGGCGACAGAATCTCGCCCTCGGTGAACAGATAGCCGCGGGCGTGTGGCAATTCGATGGTGACGCCCCCCGCAAGCGCCATGTCGCATTCGCCATTCAGCAGCGCCTGCGTGGCATAGTGCACCGCCACCAAAGACGTGGAGCAGGCGGTTTGCAGGTTGATCGAGGGGCCTTTCAGATCGAAGATATGGCTGACCCGCGTCGCCAGAAAATCCTTGTCATTGCCGGTGTGGCGCAGCAGGAACATGCCGGTCTGATCGACCAGATCGCGGTTGGAACACAGGTTGAAATAGAAATAGCTGCCCATGCCGCAGCCCGCATAAACCCCGATGGCACCCGGAAAATTCTCGGGCGGATGGCCTGCGTTCTCCAATGCCTCCCAAGCCACTTCCAGAAACTGCCGATGCTGCGGATCCATGATCGCGGCTTCCTTCGGCGAAAACCCAAAGAAATCGGCGTCAAATTGCTCGAATCCCTCCAGCACCGCGGCGGCGGGCACATAGTTTGCCTTGCGCATCCGGGCGGGCGATTCTCCTGCCGCCAGCAGTTCGGCCTCGCTCAAGCTGCGGATCGATTCCACGCCGCCCACAAGATTGGCCCAATAGGCAGCAATATCGGCGGCTCCCGGCAAATGCGCCGCCATGCCCACCACCGCGATGTCATTCTCGCTGATGCCCATTGGATCGAAATCTTCGCTCATCCGTCTTCTCTTTTCTCACAGCCTGCCGGATACCCCGAAGGCAGACCTTAACACTTTACGCAAAACCCACGGCTTTCATACCCTGACACGAGGCAGAGATGGCGCGTGCAGTGGCTTTGAACAATCCCGCACTAGCGAAACAATACGGCCCGGATATGGCAAAGTTTCGTGAAAACCAGCTACCAGTGCCCCACACCCGTGCCGCGCCACATCGCCCATTGCGCGCGACAAAACACAATCAAGTCAAAGCCAAAGCCCAGAACCGTCACCACCAGCCGCTTCGGTCGCAGCAGATCGCGCGGGTTTGCCGCCGCGCGCGCCAGCCGTTTGGTCAGGAAATGCCATGGCACATAGCCAAACGGCCAACGCGGTAATCCAGTGCGCAACGCAGCCCCCAGCCAGCCCGCATCCTGTGCCGCCCGCGCCAGTTCCGCGTGCCGCGCAGGCGCAGGCAACGCCGCCAAAGCGCAAAATCCTGCAAAATTCACTGCCGAGCCAATCACGATGCGCACCTGATGCCGGATCAGCGCGCTGATTGAGCGTTCCGAGGCATAGATATGCCAAACCCCTTCAGCCCCGCCAATCCGGCTGAAATCCTCTGGCCCAGTCAGTGCATCTGTCAGCACCATCGCACGCAGAAAGCCATCCTCAACCGGTAGGCCAATCGGCATATGAAACCGCCGTGCGACTGCGGCAGGCATCGCGTAAAGCTGGCCACAAATCGCCGTTTGCCAATCATCCAGGCCACCCCCGGCAGCCGCAATGATTTTGTCCATCGCCGACAGGCCTTCGGGATGCGCCACGATATCCTTCACCGGCTGGCTGTTGATCACCCAACGCGCGCCCAAAGCCTGCACCAAGCGCCGCAACGCCCCCGTATCGCAAAACGCAATATCGGCATCGGCAAACACCAGCACATCGGCATCTGGCCGCGCCAGATCATGCACAAAGCGGTTCCAAGTGCGTGACTTGCCACCCTCGGGCAAGTCAACCACCTCGACCCCAACCACCCGCGCAACCGTATCGTCAGAACAGCCATTGGCCAGCACCAGCACCCGCGCCGAAAACGCCGGATCGGCGAGAACATCCTGCGCCAACAGCCGCGAGACCATGGCCGCAATGCCGCCCGCTTCGTTATGGGCAAAGATGCCAATATCCACCCGCATCAGATGACCGTCCGCTTCTGCGTGCCGCCGCGCAAACCGCTGCGCAGCACCGCATGACTGTCAGCCAATCGCGCACGCCGCATCCGTTCGGCCTCACCCAACAGCCCGCCTGCCATCAGCCAGGTGAATGGAATATGCGTCGCATTGGGCAGCAGATCGACCATATTGGCCGCCAGGATCAGCGCCAAACCCGTGGCATAGCGATTAAACACCGCCCCGTGCCACGACAGCGCCTCGCGCCCCAACAACAGCAGCGGCAGGCCCGTCAGCCCGAACTCGGCAATAAAGCCAAGCCAGCCATAGGTGCCCATCACGATGATCCACGCGCCATCGGCAATCGTCGTCATTTGCCCGGTGATCGGATCATGCAGGAACGCACGGCCATATCCGCCCCAGCCGAACAGCGCCTTTTCCTGCGCGCGCGCCAACAGCGCTTCCTCATTCACGATGCGGAACTGCAACGAGCCTGCGCGGTCCGCGCTGAAGCCATTGGCGAAATCGACGATCTGCTGCACCGGCACCAGATGCAGACCGCGCAGGATCGGATAGCTGATCACCACCACCGCAATCACCGCCGCCACCAGTGCCTGCAGCCGCCAGCCCGCCAGCAGCAGCAACGGCGCCAGACACAGGGCATAAACCGCCACACCCGCGCTTTTGCAGACATAGAGCATGAACCCAAGATACAGCGCGATCAGCAAGGCCTTGGAGCGGATCTCGGCCGTGGTATCGCGCAACCGCACCATCGCCGCCAGCAGACACATCAGCGCAAAAAACGCCACCCACAGACCATGCGGCAAGAACACCACCGGGCGATAGCCGCCCTGCCGGATGGTCTGGAAAAAGTCGTGCTGAAAAAACCCATAGACCCAGACGTTCATCTGCGGCGAGAACCGTGCCTCAATCAACATCGGGATCGAATACCACAACCCCGCCAGCACCAGCGCCTCAATCATCGCCCGCATCCCGGCAGGCGTGCCCAGATAGCGCCGCGCCAGAAAGAACGGCAACAGCGCAATGAACTGGTTTGCCACTGCTGCGGCCGAATCGTAAATCTTCATGCCCTGCACAGAACCCGCCACGAAATACAGCGGATCGGTGTTGGTCAAGACCGTGGCAAATGGCGATAGAATATACATCAGGATCAGCACCTTACCGATCCGCCCCTCAGGCAGAAAGCTGATCTTGTCGCGAACCACATACAAAGCCCCACACCAAGCGATCAGGTTTGGAATCGTGGTTTTGTCCAGGTCAGGGATGATCGGAAAGTTGATCACCGTCAGCGGCGGCATGATCAGATATCCGCCCAGCACTGTCCAGATCAGTGCCCGTGCCGGGTCCAGCCGTTTCCACATCTGCCAGCACAGCATCGGCCAGACAAACAGCATCAGATAGGCAAGGAAATTCGGCGAGGCCACGGCGCGGATCAGCTTTCTATCGGCAATGACAGCGTCTTAGCACAATAGGATGGTGCTGACCAACACGCGCTGCCGCTCAGGTCACACGCAGAAAGAACGGGATGCGCCGCAAGATCACCACCGCTGCCCAACTCATCCCGAACGTGCTGAGCGTGGCAATCATCCGGTCAACATCGGGCCCCGCGAATTTATACGTCACCAGCATGAAGAACGGGTGTAACAGATAGATGCCAAACGCGGCCTGCCCCAGCTTTGGCAACATCTTGTGCTGCATCTGCACCCGCCAAAAGCTTTCGAAAAGCACAACCGCCGCGAACACCGTCCAGGCCCAGGGTGCCTGTTCGGTCACAAGGTAAGCCCCCGTTGCCATCGCGGCACCCGCAACCAACGGCCAAACCGCACGTCCCATCGGGTGCGCCAAGCCCACCAACAAGCCCAGAGTATAAACCGGCAGCGAATACAGCCATTGCGGCAGTGGTGCTGGCGGCGCGTAGTGGTGCATTGCCCAGAACATCGGCACCGAGATCACCACAAGCCCCAACAACACCGCCGCCAACCGCTCGGGTGTTGTGACAAACTGCCCAACCGGTTTCACCAGCAACATCGCCAGCATGATGAATGGCAAGAACCACAGATGAATCGCCGATCCCACGAACAGCGTCCACGGGTCTTGCAGCAACTGCCACTTGTCCGGCGAATCCGAAACCTTCAGATCAACCAGCCGGAAAAACGCCGACCAGAACAGCCACGGCAGCAACAGCCGCACCGCCCGCGAGCGAAAGTTGTATCTGCCGCCGGCGCGCTGATAGGATTGCATCGCCAGAAACCCGGTCAGCACCAGAAACAGCCCCAGCGACAGGTGGCCGACCCAGTCATCCTCCAGCGCATAGGCATGCGCCGCCACGATGCCAAAGCAGGCAAGGAAGCGGGCCAGATCAACCGATTGGCGATGACTGCTGATGTTACTCATCCTTTGTGCGTAAGCCATAATGCCAAAACGATGCAACGGCTTCGGTGCTGCGCCTGCGAAACAGATTGTTCGCATTTCCCCGATTTCCCGCCATATATCGGCCATGGTCCCATGCCATGCGCGTGGACAAGCAAGAGAGGTCCAGTGCAGTTTCGGTTTGATACAACCACGATCACGGTCAACATTCGCAACCGTGCCGCTCTGCTCGCAGCAGCAGGGCAGCGCTTTCGTGATCGGCAAGGCTTTGCCTTGGCAACGATCAACCTTGATCATCTGGTGAAACTGCGCGCCTCGCCCAGCTTTCGCGCGATTTATGCCGCGCAAGATTTCGTGGTGGCCGACGGCAATCCGATTGTCTGGCTGTCACGTCTAGCCCGTCGCCCGGTCGAACTGGTCCCCGGTTCCGATATGGTTATTCCGCTGATCGCGCTTGCCGTGCAATCAGGGTGCCGCGTTGCCCTGATCGGCACGACAGACAGCGCACTTGCTGCCGCATCGGCCGCGCTACAGGCGAAAATCCCCGGCTTGGAGATCGACTTGACAATCGCTCCACCGATGGGTTTTGATCCGCAAGGCCCCGAGGCCCGCGCCATCCTTGCCCGCCTGAACGCCGCCGACATCGGCTTTTGCGTCATCGCCTTGCCCGCCGGCAAGCAAGAGGTGATCGCAGCCGTTGGCCGCACCCATGCGCCACATACCGGCTTTGCCAGCTTCGGCGCCGGTCTGGATTTCCTTGCCGGCACTCAAACCCGCGCGCCGCGCTGGATGCGCCTGTTCGCGATGGAGTGGTTGTGGCGCGCTTTGTCCGACCCGCGCCGGATGATCCCGCGCTACGCCGCCTGCTTTGCGATCCTGCCCGCGCAGATCATCGCCGCGCTGAAGCTGCGCTAATCATTTGTATTCGATCAAACCGCGCCCGCGCCCGCGCACGCGATTGACCCAATAGCTCACCACCCCCCGCGCTTCAGCGAATTTGCCGATCACGGTGAAAAACCCCCAAGCCCAGCCGCCGCGCCGCGCCAGCCGCCACATCTGCGCCGGGTAAATCAGCGCCAACAGCCAGCCGAGCGGATGGATCACCGCCGCCACAACCACAGCCACAGGCAGCGCAATCCCCCACAGCACCGCCCGCCGGGTCTCGGCCAGCCAATGCCGCTCGGGGGCGGCACCATAGCGAGCCGACCCTTCCGCAAACGCATAACCCGCCCGCACCATCCGCCGCCACCACTGCCCGAACCGCTGCAAATTGGCGTCGTGCAACGTCATCTCGGCATCAATCCGCCAAATCTCACCACCCGCCCGCGCCAACCGCAAGCACAACTCCGGTTCCTCTCCGGCGATCAGGCTCGCATCATAGCCACCCACCGCCTGCACCGCCGCAAATCGCATCAACGCATCCCCGCCACAGGCCCGCGCCTGCCCGACAGGCGTATCCCATTCGATATCCGCCAATCGGTTGTAAACCGAGGCCTGCACAAACCGCTCACGCCGCCGCCCACAGACCACCACTGCCGCCGGATGCGCTGCAAACCCGGCCAACGCAGCAGTCAGCCAGCCCGGCCGCACCTCGCAGTCGCCATCGACGAATTGCACAAACTCCGGCGCGTCCAGTACCGCCAAGCCAGCATTACGCGCCCGCGCGGCGGTAAAGTTTTGCCGCATATCCAGCGCCACAACATCGGCCCCCAAGGCCCGCGCCGCCGCAACCGAGCCATCGGTCGAGCCGGAATCGACATAGACCAGCCGCCGCACCCGGCCTTGCAGCGATTGCAGACAGCCGATCAGCCGCGCACCCTCATTGCGCCCGATCACCACCGCGTCAATCACCGCATCTTGCATCCGACACCCCTTAAACTGCCGCCAATCTAAGGCCATGTTTGCGCCTTGGCTATGCCCCGCTGCATATGCAGCATCGCCTGCAAGTCTTTCAATTCGGGGGAAGTTCAGCTATGTATTGCCCTTCTAGGCGGGGGCCTGGACGAATCTTTCGCCGCACTGCACCGCAGGGTGCCAGGCTGGTTTATGGCTCGTTCTGCACCACCCCCAGCCTTGGTTGGGTCTTTGTTTACAAAATTGCGCCCTGTCCGGCGCAGTTGCGCAGGAGCCTGACCTTCGGATGAGCAGATACAATATCTTGACGTCGCGGCCCATTGGCCCCGCAGATCTGGAGATTAGCGCCATGACTGCCAACCAGAGCGGCCCGCGCAAAGACGGCAAATCCGCGGGCATTTCTGTGTTCGGCACTGGCCAAACAACCGCGCCGCATGATGTTTCCCCCGATCTGCTGACCGGGCGCGAGATTTTCTCAAGCAACCTTCCAGCCCTGTTCAACCCTGCCCGCGTCTGGGAATCGCTTGCCGCCATTCAGGCCGACACCCGCTCAAAAACAGGAAACGGTTTGTTTCTGGAAGCCTCATCACATCCAGCCGCCACCGCATTTGATATCTTGCGCACCCGGCTGCTGCGCGGTCTGGCCGAGAAGGGCTGGAAGCGCATCGCCGTCACCTCGCCTACTCACGGCTGTGGCAAGTCTTTTGTGGCCACCAATCTTGCCTTCGCACTGGCCCGCCGCCCGGCCAGCCGCACCGTGCTGATGGATTTCGATCTGCGCCACCCCGAGATCGCCCAGATCCTTGGCGTGAAAGACGACATCGACCTTGGCGCTTTCCTTGCTGGCCATCAGCCACTGGAAAGTGAATTCCGCCGCTTTGGCCGCACCCTTGCGCTGGGGCTGAACACGCATCCGATTTCGCAGGCTTCGGAAACCCTTCACGATCCCGATACCGTGGTGGCACTCGCCGCAATGATCGAACAGCTTGATCCCGAAGTGGTGATCTACGATCTGCCCCCGGCCTTGGCCAATGATGACCTGCTGGCGCTTGGCCCCTCGCTGGATGCCGTGCTGCTGGTGACAGACGGCTCAAAGACCTCGCCAGAAGAAATCCGCGCCTGCGAAAAACTGTTCGAGGGCCGGATTCCCCTGCTCGGCGTGGTGCTGAACCGCGCGCAGGATTTCAATGCGGGCCGCTACCGCTACGCAAAGACATAACCATGGGCCAGATTCAATCTATCGAAGAACTCATCAGCCTGCTGCTGCGTCGGCGCTGGATGATCATCCTGATCACCCTTGCAGGTCTGCTGGGCGCTGTAATCTTCGCCAAATCCCGGCCCGACGTGTTTGAAACCGCCGCTGTGATCCAGATCGAAGGCGCGCAGGTGGCAGAGCCCACAACACCGGGCGGGCAGGCTCAGCCGGATGGCGGCGGTGCTGCGCAAATCCTGCAAACCATCGAACAACGCCTGACCACCCGCGATGCCCTGACAGCGGTGATCGAACGGCACAACCTGTTTGCCGACCAGCCGCAGATGACCAGCGACGAAAAACTCGTCGCCCTGCGCACCGCCGTCACCTTTCAAGCCGTCGATAGCGCAGGCGGGCAAGCCTTTGGACAGGGCCGCAGCATATCCGCCATCATCATCTCGGTCCGCTACGGCGACCCAAACACTGCAGCCGAGCTTGCGAATGATTTCGCCCAGGGAATCCTTGATCAAAGCGCCGCAGGGCAGCGCGACCGGGCCGACAAGAATGTAGCTTTCTTCAAAGAGGAAGAGGCCCGCATTTACGATCAGATCAGCAAACTCGAAGCCGAAGTCGCTGATTACAAAAACACCCATGCCGATGCGATGCCGACACTTTCGGATGCGCGTCGCGACGAAATCGTCAGCCTGTCCGATGATCTGCGGCAGGCCACGCAAAGCCTTGTTGGCCTACAGGGCGAACAGGCTGCCATTGCCGCCAAGCCGCAGCAGCGTGAGATCGACAAACGTCGGCTCGACGATATCGCCACCCAGATTGACGTGCTGAACGCACAAGTTGCCTCGATCAACGCGCGCAAGGCAGATGTCGAGGCTGCACTTTCCGCCACGCCCGAAGTGGAAAGGGTTCTGGCCGGATATGATCGCCAGCTTCAGCAGTTGCAGGGCCAGTACGACAATGTAATGCAGCGCATGGCCGAGGCCGAGACGACCCAGCGCCTCGCCGAACGCCAACAGTCCGAGCGTTTCACCCTGCTCGACCGCGCCCTGTCACCCGATTACGCCATCGGCGGCGGCAAGAAGAAAATCGCCATCGCCGGGGCAGTTGCCAGCCTGCTTGGGGCCATCGCTTTGGCTTTCCTGCTGGATCTGGCCAAGCCGGTTGTGCGCACCGCAGCGCAGATGCAGCGCCAGCTTGATCTGGAGCCGGTGGTCTGCATCCCCGAAATCCGCGCACCAAAAGGTCGGCTTGGCAGTGCCGCGTTGCGCCTGATCGACGACCCAAAACGCCCGATCTTCGGCCTGCCCCGCTTTGCCGTCATCGCCGCCGTTGTTACACTTGCATTGGTACTGACGGCAGCGGTAATCGGCTAATCCGAGCCATTAGGCCAGACATGCAAAAGCCCGCTTCACCCATGAAGCGGGCTTTGTCTTTGCCGAAGCTCAGTAACCCGTGCCGTTGACCACAACGCCAACCGTGGCGGCCAATACCTTCACATCCGTCAGCATCGACAGATCGGCCTCGTAGGCATCATCAAACGCAGCCCGCGCCTCAAACGTTGTGCGGTTGCGCCCCGAGGTTTGCCAATAACCCGTGATCCCCGGCCGCAGCGCGTAATAGGCTTGCCCCGGGTATAGGCTCTGCTGGCTGATCATCATCGGGCGCGGCCCCACCAGGCTCATATCGCCCACCAGCACGTTCCAAAGCTGTGGCAACTCATCCAGCGAGGATTTACGCAAAAACTTACCCATGCGGGTGATGCGCGGATCGGCCTTCAGCTTTTGCGTGCTGTCCCACTCCAGCCGCGCCTCGGGATTGGCGGCCAGAAATTCCTCCATCCGCTCATCCGCGTCACGCACCATCGAGCGCAGTTTCCACATCCGAAAGCGTTTGCCGCCCTTGCCGACGCGCATCTGCGAATAGAACGGGCTGCCGCCATCGCGCGCCACCAACACCGCGGCAACCGCGACAATCGGCAACACCGCAGGTGCCGCCACAACAATAGCCGTCACATCAAAGGCGCGCTTGAAAAACCGCCGGTAGGGCCCCCGCCCCGTTGGGCTGACAGCGACCAGACGAGACGCCGCCAGGTCATCAGACCGCTCCTCCGCATCGGCCGAAGCAGAGCGGAAGCTGTAGAACTCTCGATAATTAATCGTCATTGCGCGTCACCAAACGGCATAATGACACCACCACCCTGCCCTACCTTCACGTAGGATTCAGGAAACAAATCAATCACCCGTATGCCGGGATCCGATCAGAAATTAGCAGTTCATTTGCCGCACTTAACAAGTACGCCCCCACAGGCAATTTAGCCGTTTCACGGGGGGCTTGGCGACAGCTATTGCTGCGCTACGAACATATTTAAGCCATTTTCACCAAGATATTTGGCCTTATTGCCGCCATGATCTTGCCACGTTTGAAACCAGCGCAACCTTGACGTGAGCGGTGGAAAACGGCCTCCGCCGCAGGTGCATACTGGGCACGCAGGTGCAGCATCACAGCGCGAATCACCTAAAACGCCAAATGCGTCGAAACGCCAAGGCATTGTTTCCACATGATCAACAATTCAGCGCTGCGTTCAGTACCGATCCATCGACTGACGCCCAAAAGCCACCGTCGCAAATGCCATGACCGCAACGATCCCGCCCAATGGATAGGACAGTACCGCATGCAATGCGCTGACATCATGCGCCAGCGACACTGCCAAAGCAGTCGCCCCACCTGAAATCGCGCTCAGCACTATGCCGACAATCATCTTTCACCGCGCCTTGATCAGACTAAACCTGACAGGCTTAGTCTTGCAGGATTCCGAAACAATGCTAGCGAAAAATGCAAAAAATCCGCCGCATCGCGACAAAATTCAACCTGTGCGCGAAGTTTTGCCGGTTACTCGGAAACAATCCCCAGCAAATACCGACCATAGTCGTTCTTTCTGAAAATATCGGCCCGCGCCTGTAGATCGCCCTTGCTGATCCACCCCGCGCGATAGGCGATTTCATCCGGGCATCCCACCTGCAAACCCTGCCGCGCCTCCAGCGTGCGCACGAAGTTTCCCGCGTCCAGCAAACTGCCATGTGTGCCGGTGTCGAGCCAGGCAAAGCCGCGCCCCATTTTCTCGACCGTCAGGCTACCCTCGGCGCGATACATCTCCAGCAGGTCGGCAATCTCCAACTCACCGCGCGGCGAGGGCTTTACCCGCGCCGCCAACTCCGGTGCGCGCCCATCCAGGTAATATAGCCCCGTCACCGCGTAATTCGACGGCGGCACCTCGGGCTTTTCAATGATTGCCTGCACCCGGCCTTCTGCGTCAAACTCCACCACACCATACCGCTCGGGATCAGCGACGCGGTAGCCGAACACCGTACCACCCATATCTTTCGCCGCCGCCGAGGCCAGAATTTCCGGCAATCCGTGGCCGAAAAAGATGTTATCGCCCAGCACCAACACCGAAGGCGCGCCCGCCAGAAAATCCTTCGCCAAAAGATAGGCCTGCGCCAGCCCATCCGGGCTTGGCTGCACGATATAGCTCAGCGAGATCCCCCACTGGCTGCCATCGCCCAGCAGCCGGATGAACTGGCTTTGATCGTCAGGCGTGGTGATAATGGCAATCTCGCGCACACCGCCCAGCATCAGCACCGACAGCGGATAATAGATCATCGGCTTGTCATAGATCGGCAGCAACTGCTTCGAGACGCCCATAGTGATCGGCCAAAGCCGCGTGCCCGAGCCACCCGCCAGAATGATCCCCTTGCGCTTCATCATGATATACAGGTCCCTTGAATGCTATGCCGGGCGTTTTTCTGCAGAAAAGACAAAGATCTTGTTTGTCACTTTGGCGTAATGGGTATCTTTCCAGACATCAACATATCCCAGATCGGCAAAATAATCAGTCACCAGCTTCATATTGTCGTTAGAGATTTCAATGAAAACAACCGGGTGATGCCGATCAAGCGTCTTTTTTAGCCCCATAAGGCAAGGCACTTCATGACCTTCGACGTCGATCTTGATGAAATCAACGCCACTTTCAAGGAACACATCGTCACCAGTAACAAGCCGCGTCTCATTGAACCGAGCTGGATCGCGATCAACCAGATGCAAATTGCTGGCATCCAGAATCTTCGAATTGCCAAGGTTATTGTCGCCACCGCGCCAGCTCACTGCAGCACCGCTTTGGTCAGACATGCCAAAGCCGATGTATCGCCTGTCGACATTCGGGCATCCGCCATTGCTGTCAAGGTTGGCCACAAGCAAACGCATAGCCTCGGCATTTGGCTCGAAAGGCAAGATGCGCGCATTCGGGAATTTCTTGGAATAGTACACGGCATGGTTCCCGACGTTGCTTCCCACGTCTGCAATGGTGTCACCATCCTTGATGTACTTCACCATCTCAAGAATTTCTGGGAAGTCAAAGAGAGAACCAGAAAGCAAGACCTTTTGAATGGCATCATTCGGATTGCCCACATTAAAGGTAAAATCCATTCCCTCTACAGAGAAAGTCGAGACCAAGTAGTCGGCCGATTTCACGCCCGCAGAAACATTTTCAGCCATTTACAAACTCTCCTCGTTGATAATTCCAGCCAAACAAAGCTCCCATTGGGGGCGCTTCAAGCCAAATTCCGCAAGTCGTGAACAATCCATCCGCGAATTCAGCGGCCGCTTGGCAGGTGTTGGGTAAGCGCTAGACGGAATATCCTGCACCACACAAGCCAGCCCCGCCTGCGTCATAATAGCGCGCGCGAAATCGGCCCAGGAACAATCGGGCGCACCCGCGAAATGCTGCACGCCGCCCGGCTTGCCGGCCAGCAAACCCGCCGCCATGACATAAAGCGCGTCGGCGATATCCGCCGCTGGCGTCGGCCCGCCAATCTGGTCCGCCACCACATTCAGACTTTCGCGCTCACGCCCCAGGCGCAGCATGGTCTTGACGAAATTCGCACCATGCGCCGACACCACCCAAGAGGTGCGCAAGATTACATGCACGCCACCTGCGGCTTGCACCGCCTGCTCGCCCGCCAGTTTCGTGCGCCCGTAAGCCCCCAAAGGGCCCACAGGATGATCCACCCCAAACGGCTGATCCCCCATGCCATCGAAGACATAATCGGTCGAGATGTGCAAAAACGGCAGGCGCCGCGCCGCACAGGCACGCGCCATCGCACCCGGCGCATCGCCGTTCACAACCAAGGCCGCCGCTTCTTCGGTTTCAGCTTTGTCCACCGCCGTCCAGGCCGCCGCATTGATCACCACATCGGCATTGCTCGCCATCACCGCCGCGGCACAAGCCGCGGGATCAGACAGGTCAGCCTGCGCGCGCCCCAGAAACTCTGCCGTCACACCGGCTGGCAATCGCCGCGCTAGTTCCCGAGCCACTTGCCCGGTTTGGCCGAAAACGAGCGCCTTCACGCCTTCACCCCCAACCGCACACCCACGCCCGCACGCGCCTGCAACGGCTTCCACCAGGCTTCATTGTCCAGATACCATTGCACGGTCTTCTCAAGCCCCTGCTCGACCGTCACACTCGGGCGCCAGCCCAGTTCGTCTCGGATACGGCTGGGATCAATCGCATAGCGCGCATCATGCCCCGGTCGGTCGGTGACATAGGTGATCTGATCGGCGTAAGAGCCCTGCGCCTTCGGCCGCTTGGCATCCAGAATCCCGCACAACGTCCGCACCAGTTGCAGATTGCTGCGCTCATTCTCGCCGCCGATATTATAGCTGCGCCCCAGCTTGCCCTTTTCCACCACCAACAGCAAAGCATCGGCGTGGTCCTCGACGTAAAGCCAATCGCGCACGTTTGATCCATCGCCATAGATCGGTAAAGGCTTGCCCGCCAAGGCATTCAAAATCACCACCGGGATCAGCTTTTCCGGGAAATGGAACGGCCCGTAGTTGTTCGAGCAATTCGTCAACACCACCGGCAGGCCATAGGTTTCATGCCATGCCCGCACCAGATGGTCACTCGCCGCCTTGCTGGCCGAATAGGGGCTGCGCGGATCGTAAGAGGTCTCTTCGGTGAACTGCCCCGTAGTCCCCAGCGAGCCGAAAACCTCATCCGTGCTGATGTGATGAAACCGAAACCCCGCCGGCTTGCCAGCGCCCAGCCAATAGGCTCTTGCGGCCTCCAGCATGTTATAGGTGCCGTTGATATTGGTCAGGATGAAATCCCCCGGCCCGTCGATGCTGCGATCCACATGCGATTCAGCCGCCAGATGCATCACCACATCCGGGCGATGAACGCTGAAAATCTCATCCAGCCGCGCACGGTCGCGAATGTCGGCCTGCTCGAAACTGTAAAGGTTCGACTCGGACACAGAGGCCACATTCTCAAGGCAAGCCGCATAGGTCAGCGCGTCGAGATTGACCACTTCATGCCCGCGCGCCACCGCCAACCGCACCACAGCCGAGCCGATAAAGCCCGCGCCCCCCGTCACCAGAATCTTCATGCCTGCACCCATTCAAACGGTGACACAACATCCCGCAAAAACGGTGCCACTGCATCCTTGCCCGAAAGAACGGGCGACCCTGTCAGCCCCCAGTCAATGCCAATCTCGGGATCATCCCAGCGCACGCCGCCATCACAATCGGGCGCATAAACATCAGTGCATTTATACTGCACCTCGGTATGGGGCGCGCGTGTCACGAACCCGTGCAGAAAGCCCTTTGGCACCAGCAACTGACGCCCATTCTCCGGCGACAGCTCAACCCCGATCCAACGCCCAAAAGTCGGCGAGCCGCGGCGGAAATCTACCGCCACATCAAAAATCAACCCCGCCGTGCAGCGCACCAGCTTGTCCTGCGCCCGCGGCGGCGCCTGATAATGCAAGCCCCGCAGCGTTCCGACGGTTGCCGACATCGAGTGATTGTCCTGCACAAACCGCAGATCTAGCCCAGCCGTTGCCATCGCACTGCCATTCCAAGTCTCGGAAAACCAGCCGCGATCATCGCCAAACCGTTTCGGCGTAATGATCACCACGCCCGGCAATTCCGTTTCTTCAATCTGCATCATCTTGCCCGTTCAGAACTGTGTTGTCGCCGTCTTAGCCCATTCTGCCAGCCAGACACAGATGGAAAAATCACAGTCAGATCAGCACGAACGGATTGCCGTTCACCCATAGCCCCAGCGCGATCATCACCGCGGCAATGGCAAACATCAGCACATCGTTCTTCCAATCCCAAGCCCGATGTTTATGCGCCAGCAAAACCACCGCCGGATACACCGCCACCAGCGCAATCAGTTGCGCAAACAGCGCGCCATGCAGCCCCGCGATCTGGATGCCAACCAGAAACGCCACCGTCTGCGCTGCAGCCTTCAGTGCCTGCAGCCAGAAGTAATTGCGCGAATCCCCCGCAGCCAATGCCGACTGATCGTAGGTAATCCCTAGCGCCTCGGGCATCTGACACCACGCCACCGCCACCAGGATCAGCCCCGCCGCCGCATAGCGCTCATCATACATGAACCCAATCAGCGGCACGCCGATGATCGCCACAAATCCCAGCAGAAACAACGTGCCACCCGAAATCGCCCAGCGCAGCTTGCGCATTTTCGCATAGTTCGCCGCCGACTCTGCGGGGTGATGATCGCGGTAAAGCGGGATCATCACCCTGCTGTTCACCGCGCGCGCCAACAGCAGGGGAAATGAGGCCAGGAAATACGCAATATTATAAACGCCCAACTGCTCAAGGCTCAGGTAATGGCCGAAAATCGCCTTGTCGCCCTGCGCCAGCGCAAAGCCGCAAGCGGTGGACATG
Source organism: Cypionkella sinensis (assembly GCF_042646385.1). Classification (NCBI taxonomy): domain Bacteria; kingdom Pseudomonadati; phylum Pseudomonadota; class Alphaproteobacteria; order Rhodobacterales; family Paracoccaceae; genus Cypionkella; species Cypionkella sinensis. The sequence continues at coordinate 2,393,636 of NZ_JBHRTO010000001.1, forward strand.
AAAATCCACTTGCCGAAGTGGATCAGCTCATGCCCCGCCGATTTATCCCAGTGAAAGCGGTTGGCAGGCCCCGGCAGATACACCCAAGTCAGCACCAGTTTCGCCAGCGATCCGACAATCGCACCAATCACCAGCCCCCAGACCGAATGCGTCGCAAGCGACAGCGCTACCATCGCCACAATCCCGATCGCCTGCGCGATCAGGTCCAGCAGCGTCACCTTGCCCAGCAGCAAATGCCGCGTCGCAGTATCAATTCGCGTCGGATTGAACCCCGAGATGAACAACGAGATCCCCGCCACCGGCAGCAGATACTTCAACTCGGGCGCATGATAGAAACTCGCCAAAGGCCAGGCCAGCGCGCATGTCACCAGCCACAGCATCGTGCCGCGAAACGCGTGAATGGTAAACGCGGTGTTCAGGAAATCCGGATCGTCGCCGCGTTTGTTCTGCGCGATGGATGCCGAAACCCCCACATCCGAGAACATCACCATGCCCACCAGCACCACCGAAACAAGCGCCATCACGCCAAAGGCATCAGGCGCCAGAATCCGCGTCAGAATCAGGTTGGACGCCAGCCGCATCACCTGCGTCAACACATAAGACCCTGCCGTAAAGGCCGAGCCGCGCATCGCACGTGCAAACAGACTTTTCCCCGCAGGCGCGGCACTATTCAGCTCAGACATCCAAAAACCCTTAAAGACTGCGCCGCGACCCTAGGCGGATGCGGGTAACGCGTCAATGAAGGCCGGTTTGGCAACAATCTGCGGGTGAAATCGGTAAAATTGCCTTACTCTTGCCAAAAGCCGCCCCTATTGACCAAGGCTTCGACGTAATACGGTGCCGCCATGCAAATTGCCTACCTGATCAACACCTATCCGAAACCCTCACATACCTTCATTCGGCGCGAAATAGCGGCACTTGAGGTGCTTGGATGGCAGGTGCACCGCTTTGCCATGCGCTCTGATCGTGGTTCCTTGGTGGATCCTGTCGATTTCATCGAAGATGACAAGACCGAACATGTGCTGGAAATCGGCGGCAAAAACCTGCTGCGCTCCAGCCTCGGCTGGATGATCCGGCACCCCAAACACGCGCTCGCTGGCCTTGCGATGGCGGTCCGCTGCGGGCGGCGCGGCAATTCCGGTGGCCCGGGCACCGGCGGCCTGCCCCGCCATCTGATCTATCTGCTGGAAGCCGCCCATATCGCCCGCCGTGCCAATGACCTTGGCATCGCCCATATCCACGCACATTTCGGCACCAACTCGGCCACCGTCGCCATGCTGGCCGAAGCCCTCGGCGGCCCCGGTTTCAGCTTTACCGTCCATGGCCCGGAAGAATTTGATGCCCCCCGCGCGTTTTCCTTCCCCGAGAAAATCGCCCGCGCCCGCTTTACCGTCGCGATCTCCAGCTTTTGCCGCAGCCAGCTGTTCCGATGGAGCCAGATCCCCGAGTGGCCGAAGATCAAAGAGGTGCATTGCGGCGTCGATACCGCAGGCTACCCAGCACCCGCGCCAATGCCCGAAGGCGGCCCGCATTTGGTCGCCATTGGCCGTCTGTGCGAACAAAAAGGCTTCCCCGTCCTGATCGAAACCATGGCCTTCGCCGCCAAACGCCTACCCGGTCTGACCCTGACCATCTGCGGCGACGGTGAGTTGCGCGAACTGATCGACGGCGAAATCGCCCGCCACGGCATCGCAGACCGCATCAACATCGCCGGTTGGGTGGACGAATCCGGCGTCCGCGCCGCCATCGCTGCCGCCCATGCGCTGATCCTGCCCTCGCTGGCCGAAGGCCTGCCGATGGTGGTGATCGAGGCGATGGCCTGCGGCCGCCCCGTCATCTCCACCTGCATCAACGGCGTGCCGGAACTGCTGACCCCGAACGAAGGCTGGCTTGTGCCCGCAGGCGATCCCGAAGCACTCGCCGACGCGATTGTCGAACTGTCCCACACCCCGAACGATCAGCTTGCCGAAATGGGCCTCGCCGCCCGCGCCCGCGCCATGTCCCGGCACGACGGCATGACCGAAGCCGCCAAACTGGCTGGACATTTCGCCGAGGCGTTGAAATCTGAGGCAGTGGCCAACCGCCCCCTGCACAGCGAAACCGTGAATCCTGCATGACCTACGCCCTGATCTGCGCCAGCCATAATGATGAAATCCTGAACGCCAATCTGGCGCGCTCCCCCATGATCACCGAAGGCCGCGTGCCGCTGCATCTGCAACGCGGGGCGACCTCGGCTGCCGTGGCCTATAACCGCGCCATTGACACCACCGACGCGGATATCCTGATCTTCGCCCATCACGACGTTTACCTCCCCCGCGGCTGGGAAGACCTGCTGACCCGCCGCCTGCGCGAAGTTGCGGCACATGACCCCAACTGGGCGCTCTACGGCCCATTCGGCGTCGGGCTCGATGCCAGCCACATCGGCCCGGTCTGGTCCTCCAGCATCGGCCTGATCGTCGGCCGCGTCCCCACCACCCCCGCCGAAGTGCAAAGCTATGATGAAATGGTCATCGTCATGCGCCGCTCTGCCGGCTTGCGGTTTGATGAGGCGCTGCCCGGCTGGCACATGTATGGCACCGATATCGTCACCACCGCCCGCACATGCGGTCTGCACGCCTATGCCGGTGCCCTGCCCACCATCCACAACGACCGCTATCACGACCACCTGCGCGACGATTTCGTGCAGTGCTACACAGCTATGCGCCACAAATGGCGCGATCATCTGCCGCTGCGCACCCCGATCATCAAGATTTCGAAATCCGGCCTGCACCTCTATAAAAACCGCTGGCAAGACTACCGATCCGAGAAATTCCGCGCCAACATGTCAGTCGGCATAAACCACGCACCAGAATACCTCGCCTCAATCTGCGGCTGGTCCGACCTGACCGCTTCGGCTTAATTGAAACAAGATTAAAATTTGCGCCCGCCCCAGCCAGCCCTTGCCGCGCCCAACAACTTCATCTTGGCTTAAATACTCCCGCCGGAGGCTCCTGCGGCCAATGTCGGATGCCTCCGGCGGGAGTATTTAAGCCAAGATGAAGCCAATCGCCTAAATCATTTCGCGCAGCTTTGCCGTCACAGCCTCGGCCAGCTTGGCATGTTCGCCCTCATCAAAATGCACGCCATCCAGCGGGCTGACCTTAATCACCTGTCCCGCATCCAGAAACGCGATCCCGCGCGCCGCAGCCAAAGCGGCATACATCGGTGCCAAAGCCTGCGAGCGCGCGGCCCCGCCCCAGAACTCATCCTTGATCGGCCCGACCTCGACCACCGGGGTCGGGCACACCAGCAAAATCTTGAACCCGCCATGCCGCTCCTGCATCAGCCGATGCTGCGCGATGTCAAGCAGCCCGGCGATCCCGCCCACCACCGCCTCGGGCGTTGCGGTGAACCGCGCTTTCACGTCGTTGGTGCCCAGCATCAGCACCAACAGATCCAGCGGCCCGTGGCTTTCCAGCGCGATCTTCAGTCCCGCCTGTCCGTTCATATGCGCGCCCATGATCGGATCATCGAACTGCGCCGTCCGCCCCGGCAGCCCCTCCTCGACGACTTCCCAGCCCAAAGCCGCCTGCACGCGGGAAGGCCAGCGCACGCCTGCTCCATAGCGCTCATACCGCGCCAGATCGACAATCGGCGGCGTTCCATGCGTGTTACTGTCGCCAAAGCACATCACAACCGGCATCATCATCCCCCATTTTGCGCCACGCTACGCAGCCCGCGCCACAGCGTAAACCCCCTTCCCCTTTCGCCCCCCGCCCCCCATATATACGCCAACCAACGACATCGAGGCTTTCCATGTTCGGCACCCCAGCACCCGCCCCCACCAGCGATCTGATCATCGACGGATCCGAAGCCACCTTCATGCAAGATGTGATCGACGCGTCGCAAACCGTGCCGGTCATCGTCGATTTCTGGGCACCTTGGTGTGGCCCCTGCAAAACCCTTGGCCCCGCGCTAGAAGCCGCCGTGACGGCCGCCAAAGGCCGCGTGCGGATGGTCAAGATCAACGTAGATGAAAATCAGGCGGTTGCCGCCCAGTTGCGCATTCAGTCGATCCCGACCGTCTTTGCCTTCTTCCGCGGCCAGCCGGTTGATGCCTTCCAGGGCAATATCCCCGCTTCCGACCTCAAGCGCTTTGTCGATAAACTCGCCGCCATGGGGCCAGAGCCGGACAACGGCCTTGCCGATGCCATCGCCGCCGCCGAGACGATGCTGGAGGATGGCGATTACGCCGATGCGATTGAGACCTTCACCGCCATCCTGGAAGAAGAACCCGAAAACGCCGTCGCCTACGCGGGCCTGATCCGCGCACATCTGGCGCTTGGCGATCTCGACCTTGCCGAGACCCTGATCACCACCGCCCCCGGCACGCTGGCCAAAGCCAAAGAGGTTGAGGCCACTCGTGCCATGCTTGACCTTGCCCGCCAAGCAGCCTCCGCTGGCCCCGAGGATGATCTGCGCGCAGCCCACGCCGCCGATCCGAAAAACCCGCAAATCCTGTTCGACCTTGCCACCGCCCTGCATGCCAACGGCAAGGTGGAAGAGGCCGTCAGCACCCTGCTGGATCTGTTCAAACTGGATCGCGAGTGGAACAACAACGCCGCCCGCACTCAGCTTTTCACCATCTTCGACGCGCTGAAACCGCAAGACCCCATCGTGCTGGCAGGCCGTCGCCGCCTGTCGTCGATGATCTTTGCCTAATCGAAATGGCACACTAGCTAGAGGGTATGATGAAGCAAACCGACCTGCCCGATACCCTCGCCATTTTCCCGCTGCCGGGTGCGCTGCTGCTGCCGCGCGCCCGCCTGCCGTTGCATATCTTTGAGCCGCGCTATCTGGCGATGCTGGAAGACTGCATGAAAACCCCGCACCGGCTGATCGGCATGATCCAGCCACGCGAGGGACCGAACGGCGAAAAACGCCTGTCCGCGATCGGTTGCGCGGGCCGCCTGACGGCGTTTTCCGAAACCGAAGATCACCGCTATATGATCACCCTTACCGGGATCTCGCGCTTCCGCCTGCGCGCCGAGGTCGAAGGCTTTACCCCCTACCGCCGCGCCCATATTGATTGGCAGCCCTTCGCCCGCGATCTGGGCCGCGAGGAAAGCGACAAGGATTTTGACCGCGAACCCTTCCTCGCCCTGCTCGCCCGCTACTTCGCCACCCGCGATCTGGGCACGGATTGGAGCGGCATCAAAGCCGCCGACACCGAACTGCTGATCAACTCGCTGTCGATGTTGCTGCCCTTCGCCCCCGAGGACAAACAGGCGCTGCTGGAAGCGCCGTCGCTTGTCACCCGCCGCGAAACCCTTGTCACCCTTCTGGAAATCGCCCTCCATTCCGATGGCCGCGATGAGACCTTGCAATGATCGACACCCCCCCCCACGACCGCCGCATGCTAGAGGCGCTGGTCTGCCCCGTCACCCAAGCCGTGCTAACCTATGATGCGGAAAAGATGGAGCTGATCTCGAAAGCCGCCCATCTGGCGTTTCCGATCCGGGACGGCATTCCGATCATGCTGGTGAGCGAGGCGCGGGCGGTGGAGTGAAAAACGCGCAGCGCGTGATCAGCAGATTAGATTAGTTGCGGTGCTACCGTCAGAACTTGTGTCCAACACTTTGTTACCATTACTGCTATTAACGTCTGTCAAAACACATTCTGTAAGCTGTTCCGCAGACGCAGACCTAACCTGGCACAAGGCAAGGCCGCGAGCGGTGAAAAGCGATTTGTCTGCAAAGGCCTGATATGTAGCATTTGGCAACCCGTTTTCTTGCGGAACTGCCTGTCCTTGGCCAGCATAAAATGAGGCTAAAGCGAGACAATTCGCAATCCGCGACTGAACAGAGGACTCCGTAAAAGCCTCTTGAGTCAAAACGTTTTCTTGGCTTCCCTGACTAAGGGAAAGTGCTGCGACAAGAGCAGAGACGGCCAAAGACACAACCGATATTGCGAGCGTCAGTTTCTCATATTTCGACGTTTCAGCGCGCTTTACGGCGTCAATCTTTTGGCGCATGGTTCCCTCCAAACCTTCATTGTGCCAATAAAACTAGGTTCAAGTACCCCACGCAAGCGGCTCGATGCCGATACAGGGCTTTTAAGGTTTGATAACCGCATGTCCTAATCTACACGCTCGCGCCCCCTAAACCTCCATCCCCCTCAACAACCGTGGCACTTCCCCCGACAACCCCGCCGCCTGCCGCATGAAGCCCCGCCGCAGCCCCGGCAGAGCGTTCACCAGCCCCATCCCCAGATCACGCCCCAACCGCAACACCGGGTTATCGTTGGAGAACAGCCGGTTCACCCCGTCCATCCCCAAGGCCATCGCCGTGCTGTCGAACCGCCGCCAGCGCTGATATCGCTCCAGCACATCGGCAGCCCCGATATCCTCGCCCCGCCGTGACGCCTCAATCAGCACCTCGGCCAAGGCCCCCACATCGCGCAGGCCCAAATTCAACCCTTGCCCCGCAATCGGATGCACCCCATGCGCCGCATCGCCGACCAAAGCGACACGCGGGGCCACAAAGCTGTTCGCCAGGGTCAGGCTGAGCGGATAGGTGAACCGATCCCCCGCCAGCGTAATTTCCCCTAGAAAATCACCAAACCGGGGCCGCAAAGCCTCAAGATATTCCTCATCCCCCAACGCCTGAATAGCCGCCGCCTGCGCGTCCGTCTCACTCCACACAATCGACGAATGATGCCCCCCCACCAGCGGCAAAATCGCCAGCGGCCCCGAGGGCATGAAGAACTGCTGTGCAATGCCCTGATGATCCCGCTCATGCGCAATTGCCGTCACCAGCGCCGTCTGGCCATAGCCCCAGCCCGTCCGCCCGATCCCCGCCCGCGCCGCAACACCCGACGCGCGGCCATCACAGCCCACCAGAACCGAGCCGCGCACAACACGCCCCGAGCCCAGAACAACCTCAACCCCCGCCCCGGCCACACTCTGAGAAACCACCGTTTCCCCAGAGATCAGCGTCACCCCGCTATCCGCCATCGCGCCCAGAAATGCCGCATACAGCAGCCGATCCTCGGCCATGAACCCCATCGGGCCTTCTTCCATCTCGGCGTGATCAAAGGTCAGGAAAAATGGCGCGGGCCCTTGCCCCGCCACGCCATCGCTCGCCTTGATCTGCAAGATCGGCTGCACGCAGCCGCCAAGCCGTGGCCAAACCCCGATCACCTCAAGCAGCCGTTTTGACGCCACCGCCAGCGCATAGGCCCGCCCGTCAAACCCCGCCTCGGCCCGCGCCTGCGCTGGTCGCGCATCGACCACGATCACCCGCAGCCCCGCCCGCGCCAAAGCCACGCCCAAGGCCGGGCCATTCAGGCCCCCGCCCACGATCACGATGTCAGCATCTTTTTCCATGCGGTAAATATGGCCCAACCTGCGGCATTGTCCATGCGCCGCCTTGCCGCTACGCTTGGCCAAATCGCCGGCGAAAATGGGGAACAACATGAGCAAAACCTGGTCCAACATGACCGCCGCCGATCTGGGGCGAGAGATCGGCAAAGGTCGCATCAATCCGGTGGAACTGACCGAGTTTTTTCTGGAAAAGATCGCCATTCACGAACATTCCACCCGCATCTACGCCCGCCCCACCCCCACCCGCGCCCGGGGTGAGGCGATGGGTGCCGCCGCCCGCGCCAAATCCGGCCTGCGCCGGGGTTTGCTGGATGGTGTGCCGATCAGTTGGAAAGACCTGTTCGACACCGCGCAGATCGAAACCGAAGCAGGCTCGGCCCTGCTAAAGGGTCGCACGCCCCTGAAAGACGCCACCGTGCTAGAGGCCGCAACCCGCCAAGGCCTTGTTTGCCTTGGCAAAACCCATATGTCGGAACTCGCGTTTTCCGGCCTTGGCCTCAATCCCGTCACTGCCACCCCGCCCTGCATCAATGATGATCAGGCGGTTCCGGGCGGCTCTACCTCGGGCGGCGCGGCTTCGGTCGCCTTTGGCCTTGCACCTGCGGCCATCGGTTCGGATACCGGCGGTTCCGTGCGCGTTCCGGCCGCATGGAACGATCTTGTCGGGCTGAAAACCGCGCATGGCCGGTTGCCGCTGACAGGTGCTGTGCCGCTCTGCGACCAATTCGACACCATCGGCCCGCTTGCCCATTCGGTTGAGGATTGCGCCCTTCTGCTTGCAGCTATGGGGTCAGGCAAACCCGCCGATCTGGCCGGCAGCAGCCTGTCAAATGCCCGTCTGGCCGTGCTGAACACCGTCGCGATGGATGATCTGCGCCCCCGTCCCGCCGCGGGCTTTGAAGATGCCCTCAGCCGCCTCAGCCGCGCTGGCGCACAGATCAGCCATCTCGATCTGCCCGAAGTCGCCGAGGCGATGGCCCTCGCAGGCACACTTGTCACCGCCGAGGCCTATGGCATCTGGTCAAAGGTCATCGAAACCGCCCCTGAAAAGATGTTCCCCCGCACCTTGGAACGCTTCCGCAGCGGTGCCAGCATCACCGCCGTCGATTATGTCGCCGCGTGGCGGCGCTTGCACGACATCCGCCAGATCTGGGCCGAGAAAACCGCCGGATTTGATGCGATTGTGCTGCCCACTTCGCCCATCCTGCCGCCAAATGCCCACCGGCTGATGACCGACGACGCCTACTATGTCAAAGAAAACCTGCTGGCTTTGCGCAACACCCGTATTGGCAACATGCTGGGGGGTTGCGCGCTGACCCTGCCCACCGCACAACCGTCCTGCGGCATCTCTTTCATGGCTGGCCCCGGTCGGGAAGAACGCCTGTTGCGGCTCGGTGCCGCCGCCGAACGCGCGCTGGCCTGACAACTTTTCATCCGCCTCGGCAATCTGGCGAAGGCCATCGCCTTCGCCATGTGCTGCCGTTTTCGCACAAACCGCCGGGCCTCCATGGCCCGGCCAGCGCCCGCCCCGCCATCGGCGGGCGCTTCTCGCCCACCGGGGCAGGCACTGGCCTATTGTGATTGCAGGCTGAACGGATGATGCGGCAACCCCTCCGCACGGGCGGGAAAACGCAATGCGTTTTCTGATCCGCCCGACTGAAAGCTGTTGTTTCCCCCAAAACGATCCAAAAGCCACAAACCCGCCCAGCAAGCCCATATCCCATATGGGTTTTTCTGGACGCGCCCGCATGATCTGGTTATCGTGGCAGTGAACGGGGCGATATGACCCTGAAATGAGGCAGTAATGGCGTTTCCCAAGCGGTTTTCGAACCTGCCGGATTATGCGTTTCCGCGTTTGCGGAAGCTTCTGGACGCATATGCGCCCGGCGGTGAGACCATTTCCATGACCATCGGAGAGCCCCGGCATCCGATTCCCGATTTTGTCGCGCCGATTATGGCTGCCAGCATCAATGACTTCGCGGTCTATCCAGCCAATGACGGCACGCCTGAATTGCTGGCGGCGATTTCCGGCTGGATCAACCGCCGCTACGGCGCACAGATCGCGCAAGATCAACTGATGGTCCTCAACGGCACGCGCGAGGGCCTGTATAACGCCTGCATCGCCCTGTCGCCGGAAACGAAAAACGGCAAACAGTCCATCGTCTTGATGCCGAACCCGTTTTACCAAGTTTACGCCGTCGCCGCTGTCACCGTCGGGGCCGAGCCGCTTTATGTCCCCGCCACTGCCGCCACGGGTTTCCTGCCCGATTACGCAGGCTTGCCGCCTGAAATTCTTGACCGCGTGACCATTGCCTACATCTGCTCTCCCGCCAATCCGCAGGGCGCGGTCGCCAGCGCCGACTATTGGAAAACCCTGCTGGCCTTGGCGGAAAAGCACGATTTCACCATCTTCGCCGATGAATGCTACTCTGAGATCTGGCGCAGCACCGCGCCCACCGGCATCCTCGAAGTGGCACAAGCGACCGGCGCCCACCCCGAGCGTGTGTTCACCTTCCACTCGCTGTCAAAACGCTCCAACCTGCCCGGCCTGCGCTCTGGCTTCGTGGCAGGCGGCGCGAAAGGCATCGCGCAAATCCGCAAACTGCGCTCTTTCGCAGGCGCACCCTTGCCGCTGCCGATCCAAAAGGTCTCGCAAGCCGCTTGGGAGGATGATGCGCATGTCGCGGCCTCCCTCGCGCTTTACCACGCGAAGTTCGACGCGGCGGATGCGATTTTCGCAGGCCTTCAGGGTTTCAAAACCCCCGAGGGCGGCTTCTTCCTTTGGCTGCCCGTCGAGGATGGCGAGCAAGCGGCACTGAAAGCATGGCGCGAAACCGGCGTCCGGGTGCTGCCCGGCGCGTATCTGTCGCGCAACGCAAACGGGGAAAACCCCGGCAAAGGCTATATCCGGGTCGCCCTCGTGGCCCCCAAAGAAGAAATGCAGCGCGGGCTGATCCAACTCCGCGACTGCCTCTACGGTTGAGGACAGGGTATCATGGCATCTTATCAAGCACGGCAACGCGACCCACTTCTCGACCAAGGCACCACGGCCATGCTGGAACGCCGCGGGCGTGAGCTGCTGGGGATCGCCCTGATCCTAGGCGCCTTCGCCTTCCTGTTGATGCTCGGCAGCTATTCGCCCGAAGATCCGGGCTGGATGGTCGCCACCGATGAACCCGCCGCCAACACGCTGGGCCGCTTTGGCGCAGCGCTGGCCTCCACCCTGATGATCATCGGCGGCAAAGGAGCCTGGGCCATCCCGATGATCCTCGCCGCCTGGGGCCTGCGCTTTGTGCTGCATCGCGGGGCCGAGCGTGCGATCTCGCGCATGGTGTTCGCCGTGATCGCCGTCGCCATGGCCTCGGTCTACGCCGCCACCCTGCTGCCCTCGGCGATGTGGGTGCACAGCTTTGGCATGGGCGGGTTGTTCGGCGACACCGTTGTCGGCGCGCTGATGAACATCATCCCCGGCACTTCGGCCATCGGCCTGAAACTGATCTCGCTCGCCTCAGGCGCTGCGATGATCGCCCTGCTTTTGTTCGTCACCGGCTTCAACCTGCCCGAAATCCAAGCCGCCTTCCGCTTCCTGATCACCAGCCTGATCTACAGCTATTCCATCCTGCTGGGCGCTGCTGGCAAAGGTGCCGAAGGCACCACCCGCGCCGCCGCCGCCATCCACGCCCGCCGCAAACGCGCCGCAGCCGAGGCCGCGCAACCCGATGCCACCCTGCGCGCGCCCGCCGACTGGCGCGAAGACCGCGCCCCCGCCACCACCATCCGCCGCGCCGAACCGGCGGTCGAGGCACCTGCCGCCTTCGGTCGCCCCAGCACCCTGCGCGCCGATGCGCGCTACCCCGAACCGCTGGCCGAGGCACCGCAATACGCCCCGCCGCGCGAAAAGCTGGGCCTTCTCGCCCGGATGCCCGCCCTGATGCGCCGCAGCGTCGATCCCGAACCCGAACTGATCGAACCGATGCTGTCAGAATCCGCCGATCACGCCGACATGCCCTCTGATGATCGCATCAAGTCGCGGATTTCCGACGCCATCCGCTCGCGCACCCGCCCGCCAGAAGCACAGCTTTCGCCGCTTGCCGCCGCCATCCAGCGCCGCGAGCCGCCGCTGCAACGCCCGCGCGGCCCGAAACCGCTGATCGCCGATACCCGCCCGATCCAACGCATCGAGCCGCCCGTCATCGCCCCCACAGCGCCACTGCACAACGTCCCCGCAAGCCCGCTGCACAATGCTTTCGTGGGCTCTACCGACGATCAAGACTTTGATCTGCCGCAGGAAAACCACTTCGCCCTCAGCGATGAAGGCATAACCGATGACTACGACGCAGGCTACGACGCCTACGAACCCGATCACATCCCGGCGGAATACATCCCCGCCGCCGCTGCCCCGCTGGCAGCCCCCCGCCCCCTGCCCGCAGCCGAGCGTCGCCCGGTCGTGCAACACGCGGTGAAAAAGCCCGTCGCCCCCTCGACCCGCGCTGCAGCCGAGGCGCAACCCCGCCTGCGCTTCGACGATCCCGCACCGGCCTACGAACTCCCGCCGCTGTCGCTGCTGACCCCGGCGTCCTCCGTGCAACGCCACGCGCTGTCCGATGAAGCGCTGGAGGAAAACGCCCGTATGCTCGAATCCGTCCTCGACGATTACGGCGTCAAAGGCGAAATCGTCTCGGTGCGCCCCGGCCCGGTGGTGACGATGTACGAACTTGAACCCGCCCCCGGCCTGAAAGCCAGCCGCGTGATCGGCTTGGCCGATGATATCGCCCGGTCGATGTCCGCCCTGTCCGCCCGCGTCTCTACCGTGCCGGGCCGCACCGTCATCGGCATCGAGCTTCCCAACGCCACCCGCGAAAAGGTGGTGCTGCGCGAGATCATCAGCGCCCGCGACTTTGGCGACAGCAACATGCGCCTGCCGCTCGCCTTGGGCAAAGACATCGGCGGCGATCCCATCGTCGCCAACCTTGCCAAAATGCCCCACCTGCTGATCGCAGGAACCACCGGCTCGGGCAAATCCGTCGCCATCAACACCATGATCCTGTCCTTGCTGTATAAACTCAGCCCGGAAGAATGCCGCCTGATCATGATCGACCCGAAAATGCTGGAACTGTCGGTCTATGACGGCATCCCGCACCTGCTTTCCCCCGTCGTGACCGACCCGAAAAAAGCTGTCGTGGCTTTGAAATGGGTCGTGTCCGAGATGGAAGAACGCTACCGCAAAATGTCGAAAATGGGCGTGCGCAACATCGAAGGCTACAATGGCCGCGTGCGTGAAGCGCTGTCGAAGAACGAAATGTTCAAGCGCACCATCCAGACCGGGTTTGACGAAGACACCGGCGAGCCGATGTTCGAAACCGATGAATTCCAGCCCGTCACCATCCCATATATCGTGGTGGTGGTGGATGAGATGGCCGACCTGATGATGGTCGCCGGCAAGGAAATCGAAGCCTGCATCCAGCGCCTTGCCCAGATGGCCCGCGCCAGCGGTATCCACCTGATCATGGCCACCCAGCGCCCCTCGGTCGATGTGATCACCGGCACCATCAAGGCCAACTTTCCCACCCGGATCTCCTTCCAGGTCACGTCAAAAATCGACAGCCGCACCATCCTGGGCGAACAGGGTGCCGAGCAACTGCTGGGCATGGGCGACATGCTTTACATGGCAGGCGGTGGCCGTGTGTCGCGTATCCACGGCCCCTTCGTGTCGGATGAAGAGGTTGAAGAAATTGTCAACCACCTGAAATCCTACGGCCCGCCGGTCTATATGTCGGGCGTCATTGACGGCCCCGAAGACGAAAACGCCGCCGAGATCGACACCCTGCTGGGCCTCGGCTCGGATGGCCTTGACGACAGCCTCTATGATCAAGCCGTCGCCATCGTCGCCAAAGACCGCAAATGCAGCACGTCGTATATCCAGCGCAAACTTGGCATCGGCTATAACAAGGCCGCAAAACTGGTGGAACAGATGGAAGAACACTCCGTCATCAGCCCCGCCAACCACGTCGGCAAGCGCGAGATCCTGCTGCCCGAGCATTGATCCGCTCACCCACAGCCAAGGCCAAAACGCGCGAAGTTCCCCTTCGCGCGTTTTGCTTTGCAGGCACTCTCTGCAATTTCATCTGTCAAAAAAATATCCCCGCCGGAGGCTCCCACCTTGCAACAAACCCCACGGCCTTCAGAAAAAAGAACACTGCGTCCCGCCCCCGCGGCCTCGCCCCTTCGGGTCTTGGCCGCTGGTCTTGGTCATCCTCTGCGTGAAAATATCCCCGCCGGAGGCATCCGACATCGGCCAAAGAAGCCTCCGGCGGGGATATTTAAGAACGGATGAAACGGGGGGAATAAGCCTCGATTCTACAGTGGGGCGACAGCCAAACCTTAACAAATCCTTAAATCGGCATATCTATGCCATTGTAATCAAACAAATAAAAAAGGTCCCGCGTTGGGACCACGTCTAATCAAGCCCCAATCAGCCGCGACCGCGCCTTAAGCGCCCCGAGCCAGGCCAGCCCATGCACCGTCGCGCGGGCGGGCCGATATTCGGCCGAAACCCAGCCCTGATAGCCACCCTCATCCAAGCTCGAACACAGCCCGGTCAGATCGAATCCACCGCCCCCCGGCTCGTTCCGCCCCGGAAAGCCTGAAATCTGCACGTGATTGACCAGACTGCCTTGCTTGGCCCAGACCGCCTGCGCATCGCCATGAATCCGGGCGGCATGCCACAGATCAAACTGAATGCCCACCCGATCCAGCCCCAGATCATCAACGATCCGCCCAGCCTGATCGAAGTCGTTCAGAAAATATCCCGGCATGTCATCGGGGTTCAAAGGCTCTAGCGTCAGCAGCAAATCCGGCGCCTGCGCCGCCGCCCAAGCGATATTCTCGGTATACACCTGCTCGGCCTGTGGCCCCTTCGCCACCCCCGCCATCACATGCACCCGCGCCGCCCCCAAGCGCGCCGCAAGCTCTGCCGCGCGCAGGAAGCCGTCGCGAAAGCGGCTCTCCTCGCCCGGCACGGCGGCAAAACCGCGATCCCCCGCCGCCCAATCGCCGGGCGGGGTGTTGATCATCGCAAGCGGCAGGCCGGCAAGGGCGGCCTCCCAATCCTTGGCGGAATGATCATAGGGAAACAGTATTTCCGCACCATCAAACCCCGCCTGCGCGGCCAAGCCGGGGCGATCGAGGGCGGAAACCTCGGTGAAAAGCATGGTCAGGTTTGCGGCGAATAAAGGCATCAGCGCAGGTCTAGCGAAGGAATCACCGGAAAGAAACACCCATCTGACCAAAGCCCGAACCAGCTTGCCCCATCGCGATCCTCATGCACCCCCAACTCCATCAACCGATAGAAGGATTTACGGTCAATCAGCGCCTCAAGCCCCGCCCGGATATGCACGTAAGGCGCAGGCTCCCCCCCTGCCCCCATCGCCACGCGGATCGGGTTTTCGGCACCCGCGACCACCTCATCCTCGGTCTTGGTGAAAAACCGCAGGCGCTGATCCCGCCCCGCGCCCTCCACCTCAAAATCCACCGCCAGCATCGGTGCGTCATCGACCCGGATGCGCACCTTTTCCACCGGCGTCACAAGGAAAAACTCATCGCCCTCACGCCGCAGAATCGACGAGAACAGCTTCACCAGCGGCATCCGCCCGATGGGAGAGCCTTCGTGAAACCAGTTCCCATCCCGCGCGATCCGCATATCTATGTCACCGCAAAACGGCGGATTCCACAGATGCACCGGCGGCGGGCCTTTTTTTGCGGCAGCCTGCACCGCCGCCAACCCTTCAGCCAGCGGTTTCACGATCATTTGTGCATCTTCGCTTTTTGCCATTTGTGCCCGGTGCCCAGTTTGGATCATATGGCACCATATAACCCGTTACGGAGAATTGTCATGGCCGATCCCACCCAACTCGTCGCCGAGATCGAACAGCTTGGCGCGCGGCTGGCACAGGCCAAAGCCTCGATCAACCAGCGCTTTATCGGGCAGGATCGCGTCGTCGATCAGGTTCTTGCGGCGATGCTGTGCGGCGGCCATGCTCTGCTGGTGGGTCTGCCGGGCTTGGGCAAGACGCTGTTGGTCGACACTTTGTCCACCGTGATGGGGCTGAAGGGCAACCGCATCCAGTTCACCCCCGATCTGATGCCCGCCGATATTCTGGGCTCGGAAGTGCTGGAAACTGCCGCCGACGGCAGCCGCGCCTTCCGCTTCATCGAAGGTCCGGTGTTTTGTCAGTTGCTGATGGCGGATGAGATCAACCGCGCCTCGCCCCGTACCCAATCGGCACTGCTGCAAGCCATGCAGGAAAAGGAAGTCACCATCGCAGGCCAGCACCGCGCCTTGGGTCGCCCCTTCCACGTGCTTGCCACGCAAAACCCGATTGAACAGGAGGGCACCTATCCCTTGCCCGAGGCGCAGTTGGACCGTTTCCTGTTGCAAGTAAATGTCGAATACCCCACCCGCGCGCATGAGCGTGACATTCTGCTGGCCACCACCGGCGCCACCGAAGCGCATGCCCATCAAGTGTTTAGCGCCGAAGAACTGTTCGCCGCCCAGACCGTGCTGCGGCGGATGCCGGTGGGCGATCAGGTGGTCGAAGCCATCCTCGATCTCGTCCGCGCCTGCCGTCCAGGAGAGGCCGAGGGTCGCGATCTGGCGGGCAGCCTGTCTTGGGGGCCGGGGCCGCGTGCCGCGCAAGCGCTGATGCTGACCGTCCGCGCCCGTGCGCTGTTGGATGGCCGCTTGGTGCCCTCGATTGCCGATGTCGCTGCCATGGCGAAACCCGTGCTGGAACACCGCATGGCGCTGTCCTTCGCCGCCCGCGCGCGCGGTGAGACCCTGTCGGGACTGATCGAGCGCACCATCACGCGCAGCCTGAAGCTTGAGGCCGCTGCGTGACCCTATCCGTCGACCTTCGGGCGCGGGCGGAGACGCTTGGCCAATCGCTGCCAGCCCTGCTGGCCGAGGCCGAACATCTGGCAGCCACGCTGATGCTGGGCGAACATGGCCGCCGCCGCGCAGGGCAAGGTGATGAATTCTGGCAATACCGCCCCGCACATCAGGGCGACGGTGCGCGCAGCATCGACTGGCGCAGATCGGCCCGTTCCGATGTGCATTTCATACGTGAACGCGAATGGCAGGCGGCGCAATCGGTGACGCTTTGGGTCGATGCCGCACGGTCGATGGCATTTTCGGGTGACAAGGTCCGCGCCCCCAAAGCGGATCGCGCCCGCCTTCTGGCCTTGGCGCTTTCGGTGCTGCTGTTGCGCGGCGGTGAGCGTGTCGGCCTTTCGGGCCACACGCCAAAACCCGGTCGCGCGCAGATCATGGCGTTGCTGGAAGGTTTGGCATCGGACGATGCCGCAGACTACGGCACGCCGGAAATCGCGGGCATGGTCAGCCATGGCCGGGCGGTGTTCCTGTCAGATTTCTTGGGTCAAATCGAGCCTTTGGAAACCGCACTCACCCTTGCCGCAGATCGCGGTGTGCGGGGTATTCTGCTGCAAGTGCTTGATCCGGCAGAAGAAGACTTCCCCTATCTGGGCCGCACCGTGTTTGAATCGATGCAAGGCTCCTTGCGCCACGAAACCCAATCTGCGGGCGATCTGCGCGCCCGCTACCTTGATCGTCTGGCCGAGCGTAAGGCCAAACTGACCGCCCTCGCCCGCGCTGTGGGCTGGCATTATCACTGTCACCACACCGGGCAATCGGCGCAAACCGCGCTGCTTTGGGCCTATTCCGCGCTGGAGGGGGGCCGATGACCCTGCTCGCCTTCACCACGCCCTGGCTACTCTGGGGCCTGATCGCCCTGCCGATCCTGTGGCTTTTGCTGCGCGCGATCCCCCCCGCCCCCATCCGCCGCCGCTTTCCGGCGGTGGCGCTGCTGCTGGGGCTGACCGACGAAGAGCGTCAGGCCGACAAAACCCCGTGGTGGCTCTTGGTGCTGCGCGCTTTGGCGGTGGCTGCGGCGATCATCGGTTTTGCAGGCCCCATCCTGAACCCGGAAAATCGCCCCGCAGGCACCGGGCCGCTGCTGATCGTGCTGGATGGCGGCTGGGCCGACGCCCGCGATTGGCCGGGGCGGATCGACAAGGCCAGCACCCTGCTGACCGAGGCCGGTCGCGCCGGTCGCCCAGTGGCGGTGATCCGGCTGACCGATCTGCCGCAAACCGTCAGCTTCCAGAATGCCGAAACTTGGGCAGGCCGCCTCGCCGCGATTGAGCCGCAACCCTTCGCCCCTCAAAGCTATGACGATTGGGCGAAAACCCTGCCCGATCAGGGCTTTGACAGCTATTGGCTCTCTGACGGCCTTGATCATCCCGGCCGCGATGCCCTGCTGGCAGCCCTGCGCGCCAAAGGCAATCTGACCGCCTTTGTCTCGCCCCGCCCGGTGTTCGCCCTGCGTCCGGCGGGTTTTGAGGATGGCAAAATCATCCTGACCGCCGCCCGCCTGCCCGCAGATGCTGCCGATCTTGACGTGATCGCGCGCGGGCCCGACCCTTCGGGGATCGACCGCGAACTTGCGCGCGGCAGCCTGCATTTCGACGCAGGCGCGCCCGAGGCGAAAACCACGCTCGACCTGCCGCCCGAGTTGCGCAACCGCGTCAACCGCTTTGAGCTGCTGGGCCAACGCTCGGCAGGTGCGGTCAGCCTGACCGACGACAGCCTGAAACGCCGCAAGATCGCAGTGATCGGTGGCGCGCCAGATCGCGAAGGCCTGCCGCTGCTGCAACCCACCTACTACCTGCGGCAAGCACTGGTGCCGGTGGCCGATCTTGTCGAAGGCAGCTTGTCGGATGTGATCCCAGCCAACCCCGATGTGATCATCCTCGCCGATGTTGCCAAAACCACCCCTGCCGAGGCCGACGCGCTGCTGGAATGGGTCAACAAAGGCGGCCTGCTGCTGCGCTTTGCCGGTCCGCGCCTTGCGGCTTCGGAACTGTCGCGCGCCGACGAAGACCCGCTGATGCCGGTGCGCCTGCGCGAAGGTGGCCGCTCGGTCGGCGGCGCGATGAGTTGGGGAGAGCCGAAAACCCTCGCCCCCTTCCCCGAAAACTCGCCCTTCCACGGCTTGGCCGTCCCCGATGATGTGACCGTCACCCAACAGGTGCTGGCCCAGCCTGACCCCGATCTTTCCACCCGCACCATCGCCGCATTGGCCGATGGCACCCCGCTTGTCACCCGCAAGGAAATCGGGGCGGGGCAGGTGGTGCTGGTGCATGTCACTGCCAATGCCGAATGGTCGAACCTGCCGCTCACCGGCCTGTTCGTGCAGATGCTGGAACGGCTGGCGGTTTCGACCAAACCCGCACAACCCAACGCGCAGGATCTGGTCGGGCTGACATGGGTGCCGCAAAAGATCATGGATGGCTACGGGACAGAGCGTGACGCAGGCGAAATCGCCGGGATCGAAGGCGCAAAGCTTGCCAAAGCCATCGCGACCGGCCCCGGACCGGGCCTGCCCGCAGGGCTTTACGCCAGTGCCGAGCGCAAAGTGGCGCTGAACGTGATCGCCGCCGACACCAAACTCACCGCCGCCGCTTGGCCATCAGGCGTGGCCATCGAAGGCATTGAAACCGTCAAATCCACCGCACTCAAAGGCGCGCTGCTGACAGCTGCGATGCTGCTGCTGGCACTGGATGTGCTGGCGGCGCTGTGGGTGTCGGGCCGCATCGGCGGCTTGGCGCGCGGCGCGGTCGTGGTGCTGGCCCTGCTGCTGCCGCACGACGCCCGCGCGCAGGTGCCTGACGATGTCAAGGCAATCGAGGCAACGCGCGGCGTGGTGCTGGCCTATGTCCAGACCGGCGATGCCGCGGTCGATCAGGTGTCCGAGGCCGGGATGCGCGGCCTCAGCGATCAGTTGTGGCTGCGCACGGCGGTAGAGCCTGAAATGCCGATCGCCGTTGATCTTGAGAAAGACGATCTGGCGTTCTACCCCTTCCTCTACTGGCCGATCACCGCCAATCAGCAGATCCCGTCAACTGCCGCCTATGCCAAGCTGAACCGCTTTCTGCGCACCGGCGGCATGATTATGTTTGACACCCGCGACGGTGACATCGCGGGCTATTCCGGCGACGCCACACCCGAAGGCCAAATGCTGCAACTGATCGCGGCGGGCCTTGACATCCCCCCTTTGGAACCGATGCCGAAAGACCATGTGCTGACCCGCAGTTTCTACCTGCTGCAAGACTTCCCCGGCCGCTACACCGGGGGCGCGGTCTGGGTCGAAGCCTCTGACCCTGCCGCTGAGCAGGCCGAAGGCATGCCGTTTCGCAATCTGAACGACGGCGTGACGCCGGTGATCATCGGCAGCGCCGATTGGGCCTCGGCTTGGGCCACCGACACCGACGGCGTGCCGATGTTCCCAATTGGGCGCGGCTACGCGGGCGAGGATCAGCGCGAGATTTCCTACCGCTTCGGCATCAACGTGATCATGCATGTGCTGACGGGCAACTATAAATCGGATCAGGTGCATGTGCCTGCCCTGCTGGAAAGGCTAGGCGAATGAGCCGTAGCGTGATCTTCGACCCGCTTATCCCGATGCCGTTGATCTGGGCTTTGGCACTGCTCGCGACGGCTCTGGTGGGTTTTGCGCTGTGGAAAGGCCTGCGCGGCTGGCTGCTGCGCGGCCTTGCCTTTACCGCACTGGCGCTGGCCCTGCTGAACCCCTCGCTGCAAGAGGAAAGCCGCAAGCCGCTGTCTGACATCGTGCTGCTGCTGGTGGATGACAGCGCCAGTCAATCCCTGTCGGATCGCAAGGCGCAGACCGATGCCGCCATCGCCCGCATGACGGCCGAGATCGCCGCCCTGCCCAACACCGAACTGCGGCTGATCCGCTTTGCCGATGGCCCCGATGACGCGGGAACGCTGGCTATGACGGCGCTCGCCCAAGCCATCGCCGAAGAACCCCGCGCCCGTATCGCCGGGGCCATTCTGATCACCGATGGCCAGGTGCATGATCTGGGCCTTGCCCCCAGCCTGCCCGCGCCCTTGCAGGTGCTGCTGACCGGGAAAAAGCAGGATTGGGATCGCCGCCTGATCATTCAGGACGCCCCCGCCTTCGCCATTCTGGGCGAGGAATTCAAACTGAAACTGAAGGTCGAAGACAAGGGCGCGGTTCCGGCCTCGGCGGGCGCCTCTGTCGCGCTGACCATTGGCGTGGATTCCGACGCGCCGATGACCTTCCAGATCCCGGTGAACGAGGAAATGGAACTGCCCGTCCGCCTGCCCCATGCCGGGATGAACGTGCTGCAATTCTCGGTCGCCCCCGCCGAGGGCGAGTTGACCGCCCGCAACAACACCGCCGTGGTGCAGGTGAATGGCGTGCGCGACCGTCTGCGCGTGCTGCTGGTCTCGGGCGAACCCCATGCCGGAGAGCGCGTCTGGCGCAACCTGCTGAAATCCGACCCGTCGGTCGATCTGGTGCATTTCACCATCCTGCGTCCGCCGGAAAAGCAGGATGGCGTGCCCGTTGAAGAACTGTCGCTGATCGCCTTCCCCACCCGCGAGTTGTTCGTGGAAAAGATCAAGGATTTCGACCTGATCATCTTTGATCGCTATCGGATGCGGGGCATCCTGCCGATGGAATATATTGATAACGTGGTGCAATACGTCAAAAACGGCGGCACGGTTCTGGTGGCGGCTGGCCCGGAATTTGGCGCGGTGGATAGCCTGTGGCGCTCGCCTCTGGCCGAGATTTTGCCCGTGGAACCCACCAGCCAGGTGATCGAGGAAGGCTACAAACCCGCCCTCACCGAACTGGGCCGCCGCCATCCCGTCACCGAAGGGCTGGAAACACTGTTTCCCAAAGGCTGGGGCCGCTGGTTCCGGCTGATCGACGTGAACCTGCTGCGCGGGCAAGTGCTGATGTCCGGCCCGCAAGACAAACCGTTGTTAGTGCTGGATCGCGTCGAACAAGGCCGCATTGCCGTGCTGGCCTCGGATCAGGCGTGGCTCTGGGGGCGCGGCTATGAAGGTGGCGGGCCGCAGTTGGAACTGCTGCGGCGTCTGGCGCACTGGATGCTGAAAGAGCCAGAGCTTGAGGAAGAATCGCTGACCGCCACCAACAAGGGCGAGGTGCTGTCGATCACCCGCCGCACGGTGTCAGAGGTCGCCTTGCCCGATCTGACCATCACCGGCCCCGACGGCACCAGCCAAACCCTGACCCTGCCGCAAACCGGGCCGGGCAAATACAGCGCTGATTGGAAAGCCCCGGCTTACGGCCTTTATCGCCTGCAACAAGGCGATCTGGTGCGCGTCGTGGCGGTAGGGACTTCGGCCCCCAAGGAATTCGCCGAAACCCTCGCCACCGATACGGGCCTCGCCCCGATTGTAGCGACAATGCAAGGCGGCATCGTGCCGATCGAGGCAGGCCTGCCCGGCATCCGCAGCGTGCGCGAAGGCCGCCCCGCCGCAGGGCGCGGCTGGATCGGCATCACCCCGCGCGGCGCTTTTGTCACCGAGGATCTGCGGGTCGTTCCGCTGGTTCCGGGCTGGTTGATGCTGCTGCTTGCCACAGGTCTGGCAGTCGCGGCTTGGCTGTCCGAGGGGCGTTTTAAGCGTCGGGCAGCATGATCTTGCGCGACTGCGACGCAAACTCGCGCCGGATCAGCATGGCCGAGGTCAGCACCGTGGTCGCGATCAACACATAAGGCCCCAGCAACCACCCCAGACTGCCAAGCGCGAAATAGATCGAATGCAGCCCGCGGTTAAAGCTTTTGGCGGCGGTGATGTTCAACTCTCCGGCCTGCGTGGCACGGTGCAGGGCCAACGGGTCGGCGGGGTCATTCGGCACCGCCGCCATCATCACCGCGCAATAGCCGAACAGCCGGTTTGACCAGATGAATTTCAACACTGCGTTGGCCAGAAACACCACCACCAGCAACACCCGCACCTGCAATCCGGTCGCATCCGCAGGCAGCGTCAGACCCTTGGCCAGCCCGACAACCGTGGTCGGATTACCAATCAGCGCAATGCCTCCACCAATCGCGATCAGCGAGGCGCTGGCGAAAAACGCCGTGCCCTGCCGCAAGCTGTCGATGATCGAAGCATCGAAAATCCGCGGCTGCCGCGTCAAAAACTGCCGCATCCACTCGCGCCGGTATTCCTTCATCAGCATGGTCACAGATGGCCGGTTGGCCGGGGGATGCTCGATCAGCCACCCCGTCGCCGCCCAGGCGAACAGGTGAAGCGCAACCGCAATCGCGTCGATGGTGCCCAAGGGGCCAATGCTGATCATGCTCTGCATGACACAAATCTATGGCCTCGCCGTGTTTGGCGAAAGGGGAAACACAATGCAATCAACGCTCCAGTGAATCCGCGCCACGATCCGCTTGCGTAAATCTGAAATTGGTTATATTTTATGACCACACAAGGAGTGCGCCATGGATATGCCCCTGCCCGATGCCGCGATCATTGCGCGCAAATCGGCGATCACCGCCCGCCTGCGCAGCGTCTTGCCTGCCGATGCGGTGATCAGCGACCCGGCCGAGACCCGCGCCTACGAATGTGACGCGCTGACCGCCTACCGCTGCGCCCCCATGGCCGCCGTGCTGCCCCGCACCACCGAAGAGGTCGCCGCCGTTCTGCGGATTTGCCATCAGGAAGGCGTGCCCGTCGTGCCGCGCGGGGCCGGAACCAGCCTTGCGGGCGGCTCTTTGCCCACCGCCGACTGCGTGTTGATCGGTGTCGCGCGGATGAACGCAGTGCTGGAAACCGATTACGACAACCGATTCATCCGGGTGCAATCGGGCCGCACCAACCTGTCGGTGACGGGGGCGATTGAATCAGACGGCTGGTTCTACGCCCCCGATCCCTCCAGCCAACTCGCCTGCGCCATCGCGGGCAACATCGCGATGAACTCGGGCGGCGCGCATTGCCTGAAATATGGCGTCACCACCAACAACCTGCTGGGCGTGACGCTGGTGCAGATGGACGGCACTGTCGTGGAAATCGGCGGGCCGTGGGCCGATGCGGGCGGCATTGATCTGCTCGGCGTGATCTGCGGATCGGAAGGCCAGTTGGGCATCGTGACGGAGGCCACCCTGCGCATCCTGCCGAAGCCCGAGGGCGCGCGCCCCGTTCTGGTGGGCTTCAACTCCAACGAAGTCGCAGGCACCTGCGTGTCAGACATCATCAAGGCCGGTATCCTGCCCGTCGCCATCGAATTCATGGACCGCCCCTGCATCCGCGCCACCGAGGCCTTCGCCAAGGCAGGTTATCCGGATTGCGAGGCTTTGCTGATCATCGAAGTCGAAGGCTCGCCGCCCGAGATTGCCGAGCAACTGGCCCGCATCAAGGCCATCGCCCTGCAACACAACCCGGTCGAATTCCGCGAAGCCGCCGATGAAGATCAGGCCAAGCGTATCTGGCTGGGCCGCAAATCGGCCTTCGGTGCCATGGGCCAGATCAATGATTACATGTGCCTGGATGGCACCATCCCGGTGTCCGCCCTGCCCTACGTGCTGCGCCGCATCGGCGAGATGAGCGCCGCCTGCGGTCTGGACGTGGGCAATGTGTTTCACGCAGGCGACGGCAACATGCATCCGCTGATCCTGTTCAACGCCAACAAGCCGGGTGATCTGGAACTCTGCGAGGCCTTCGGCGCCGACATTCTGAAACTTTGCGTCGAGGTCGGCGGCTGTCTGACGGGCGAGCATGGCGTCGGCATCGAAAAGCGCGATCTGATGTCGGTGCAGTTCAATGCGGCAGATCTGGAGGCGCAGTTGCGCGTCAAGGATGTGTTCGACCCCGGCTGGCTGCTGAACCCGGCGAAGGTGTTTCCGCTGGAGGCCACCGCCAGTCGGCGCGCTGGTTGACGCCGCCGGGGCCTCGCCCCGGACCCCAGAGTATTTAGGCCAATGTGAAAGACCACCCGATGCGCCCTTCGTCAGAAGTTGAACTAAGCGAGATCATCCAAGGCGCGCAGGCTGTGCAAATCCGGGGTGGCGGCACGCGTGGCCTTGGCCGGGCGGTTGGCGAGATCTTGGACACCAGCGGATTATCAGGCGTAGAGCTCTATGAACCCGGAGCGCTTACACTGGTGGCGCGCGCGGGCACTGCGCTGGCCGAGATCGAGGCGCTGTTGGCATCAGAGCGGCAACGGCTGGCATTCGAGGTGCCAGACTTGCGCGCGGTTCTGGGCCGCACGGGCGCGTCCACCATTGGCGGCGTGGTCGCGGCCAATGCCTCTGGTCCGCGCCGAGTGCAGGTGGGCGCTTGCCGCGATGCGCTGCTGGGTGTGCGCTTTGTCGATGGCCGCGGTGATGTGATCAAGAACGGCGGGCGGGTGATGAAGAATGTCACCGGCTATGATCTGGTCAAACTGCTGGCCGGATCGCAGGGCGCTTTGGGTGTGCTGAGCGAAGTGTCGTTCAAGGTGCAGGCGGTGCCCGAGGCCGAAGTGACGCTGGTGGCCGAGCGCAGCTTGCCGCAGGGTCTGGCCGATCTGCGCGCCGCGCTTGGCTCGCCCTATGACATCTCTGGTGCCGCTTGGGTCGCAGGCCGCGCGATGATCCGGGTTGAGGGTATGGCCGGATCGGTCGCCTATCGCGCGGGCAAATTGCGCGACCTGCTCGGGTTTGAAGCCGCCCTTGCCGATTGGACTGCGGTGCGCGATGTGGCGGCCTTTGCGGGCCGCCCCGGCGCGGTCTGGCGGCTGTCGGTGAAGCCCACCGCGGCGGCTGATCTGGTGCAAGCGCTTGATCTGGAAGCGGTTTGCGATTGGGGCGGCGGGCTGATCTGGCTGCTTGAACCCACGGGTCAGGCCGACGTGCGCACGGCGGTCGCAGGCGTGGGCCATGCCACGCTGATCCGCCCCTTACCGGGCATGACCGCCACCGCCTTTCCGCCAGAACCGCCCGCCGTGGCCGCCCTGACCGCAGGCCTGCGCGCGCAATTCGACCCACGCGGCATTTTCAATCCGGGGATGATGGCCTGATGCAGACGCATTTCACCGACACGCAACTGCAAGACCCCAAGCTGGCCGAGGCCAACACGATTCTGCGATCCTGCGTGCATTGCGGCTTTTGCACCGCCACCTGCCCGACCTATCAGGTGCTGGGCGATGAGTTGGACAGCCCGCGTGGGCGGATTTACCTGATCAAGGAAATGCTGGAAACCGGCCGCCCCGCCGATGCCCGCACGGTCAAGCATCTGGATCGCTGCCTGTCTTGCCTGGCCTGCACCACCACCTGCCCGTCGGGCGTCGATTACATGCATCTGATCGACCAGGCCCGCGCCTATGTCGAGGCCACCTACAAGCGCCCGCTGTCCGACGGTGCCCTGCGCTGGCTGCTGGCAAAGGTTATCCCACATCCCACCCGCTTTCGTCTGGCGCTGTTCGGCGCAAAACTCGCCCGCCCCTTCGCGCGCCTGATCCCTGATGCCCGCCTGCGCGCCATGCTGGCGATGGCCCCGAAAACCATCCCCCCGGTCAGCCGCAACGATGATCCGCAAAGCTTCGCGCCGACCGCGCCCAAACGGATGCGGGTGGCCCTGATGACCGGATGCGCGCAAAAGGCGCTGAACACCGATATCAACGACGCCACCATCCGCCTGCTCCGCCGCCTTGGCTGCGAAGTGGTGGTGCCGCGCGGCATGGGCTGCTGCGGTGCGCTGACGCATCACATGGGGCGCGAGGCCGAAAGCCATGCCGCAGCCCGCGCCAATATCGCAGCTTTCATCGCCGAAAAGCGCGCCGGGGGCTTGGATGCCATCGTGATCAACACCAGCGGCTGCGGCACCACAGTGAAGGATTACGGCCACATGCTCGGCACGCCCGAAGCTGCGGAAATCGCAGGCTTGGCTTTGGATATTTCCGAACTCTTGCAACGCCTTACCCTACCCGAAGGCGCGCCTAAAGGCCTGACCGTGGCCTACCACGCCGCTTGCAGCCTGCAACACGGGCAGCAGATCAAGACCGCCCCGAAAGACCTGCTGAAACGTGCGGGCTTCACCGTGGTGGAACCCGCCGACAGCCATCTCTGCTGCGGATCGGCGGGCACTTACAACCTGTTGCAACCTGCGATTTCGGCCGAGTTGCGCGCCCGCAAAGCCCAGACCCTCGAGGCCAAGCGCCCGGACATCATCGCCGCCGGAAACATCGGCTGCATGATGCAGATCGGTGGCGCCACGCAGATTCCCATTGTCCACACTGTCGAGTTGCTGGATTGGGCAACAGGTGGGCCAAAACCGCGCGCGCTTGCATGATTTGCCTCACATCTGCCGCAGTTTCTGGCTAGCTGGGCGCACCAGCCCGGAGGATTCATGCGCCCGACCCTGTTTGCCCTGCTTGCCCTTGCCGCCCTGCCAGCAATGGCACAGGAATCCCCACTGGTCAGCCTGCAAACCGCCAATGATTCAAAGGGTTGGAATGCGGTTGGCCGCATCAATCTGGGCGACCGCGGCTTTTGCACCGGCACTTTGATCGCCCCCGATCTGGTTCTGACCGCCGCACATTGCCTGTTTGACAAGGAAACCGGCGCGCGGTTTGAAGCCCGCGATCTGCACTTCCTCGCCGGTCTGCGCAATGGCCGGGCCGAGGCTTACCGCGATGTCGCCCGCGCCGTGGCCCACCCCGATTACGCCTATTCCGGTGCCGACGATCTGGATCGCACCGCCTATGACATTGCCCTGCTCGAGCTTGATCAGCCGATCCGCGTGCCCTCGATCCAACCCATCGCCGTCACATCCCCGCCCGCTCTGGGCGATCAGGTTGGCGTGGTGTCCTACGCCCAAGACCGCGCCGAGGCGCCGTCGCTGCAACAGATCTGCCATGTCATTGATGGCTCGGATAAAGTGCTGGTGCTGTCTTGCGATGTCGATTTCGGCTCGTCCGGTGCGCCGATCTTCACGATGAAAGATGGCGTGCCGCAAATTGTCTCGGTGGTCTCAGCGAAGGCCGAAGCCGATGGCAAGAAGGTCTCGCTTGGCACAGCGCTCGAGGCACCGCTGGCCGTGGTGATGGCCGAAATGGCCAAGGAAAACCGCGCGGTTTCGGTCGCAGGGTCCAAGATCGGAACCCTGTCAGGCGGCAAGGCCAGCGGCGCAAAATTCATCAAACCGTAAGATCAAATCGCTGGGTCTTGAAAGCCGCCCGCGCATTTCCCAAATCAGCGTTGTTCCCAAAGTGCCGCAATCGGGCTTGGGGAGCGTTAACCCGCCTTGCCCCTATGGGAAGGCACCCCGCGCCGTCGCAGGACGGCCATCGCTTGAAAGAGGATGAAGATGCGTAACTTTGATTTTGCCCCGCTGTACCGCGCCACTGTTGGCTTTGACCGCATGGCCGATCTTGTGGACCGCGCGCTCAGCGCCGATGTGGCCCAGCCCACCTATCCGCCCTACAATATCGAAAAGACCGCCGAAGATGCCTATCGCATCTCGATCGCCGTCGCAGGCTTCTCGCCCGACGAGCTTTCGGTCGAAGTGAAAGACGGCGCGCTGCATGTCACCGCCCGCAAAGCCCCGGAAACCGAAGGCCGCGCCTATCTGCATCGTGGTATCGCCACTCGCGCCTTTGATCGCCGCTTTGCCTTGGCCGATCATGTCCGCGTCACCGGTGCCACCCATGAGCACGGCATGCTGCACATCGACCTGATCCGCGAAACCCCCGAGGCGCTGAAGCCCCGCCGCATCGAAATCGGCCGCCGCGCCGATGTCGAAGTTAAAGCGGTTGAGCAGCAGGCCGAGCCTGCCAACGCCTAAATCTGGCACAGACCCAAAAGGCCCGGCCCCGCGCCGGGCCTTTTGCTTTACGCACGTTCCTGCGATACTCGCCTCAGACCGCAACAGCCGGATGAGGCATCGATGAAAACCCACCTGCCCCCCAAACAGATCAAGGCTGTCGAAACCGCGCACCCAATGCACCCCGCCACCCGCGCGCTGGATGGTGGCCTGCACCCCGATCCGATCACTGGCGCGATTGCGCCCAGCATTTCGATGTCGGTCAACAATGTCTTCACCCCCGGCGGCTCGGCGTTTTCCGCCGATGGCGTCGGCGATCTGACCGAACTGCCCTATCTTTACGCCCGTTGGACCAACCCAACCGTCCGCGACCTGGAACGCCGCCTCGCCAGCCTCGAATCCGCCGAAGATGCGCTTGCCACCGCAACCGGGGTCGCCGCCATCGCCGCGACCTTTCTGGCCCTGCTGAAATCCGGCGATCATCTGATCATTTCCGATGTCTGCTACGCCGGGGCCTATGAACTCGCCACCCGCATCCTGCCGGGTTTTGGCATCGAAGTCACGCCGGTGAACCTGTCAAACCTTGAAGCCCTCAAAGCGGCCCTGCGCCCGAACACCAAGCTGATCCACGCCGAAAGCCCCTGCAACCCCTTGCTTCGGCTGACAGATCTTACTGCGCTGGCCGAAATCGCGAAAGCCGCAGGTGTGCTGACCTCGGTCGACAGCACCCTCGCCACCCCGGTGATCACCCAGCCGCTGAGCCATGGCTTTGATCTGGTGATCCACTCGCTGACCAAATTCATGAACGGCCACGGCGATGCCTTGGGCGGCGCGGTGATTGGCCGCAAAGAGCTGATCTCGCGCATCCGCGCCTCGTCTGGTGTCTATCTGGGTGCGGCTTTGTCGGCGCAAAACGCTTGGCTGATCCTGCGCGGCATCGACACGCTGTTCCCCCGCCTGCGCACCGCATCCGCCAACGCGCTGCTGCTGGCCCAGCACCTTGAAGCACATGCCAAAGTGCTGGCCGTCACCTACCCCGGCCTTGCCAGCCACCCGCAACACACCCTTGCCACCCGCCAGATGGCCCTTCCCGGCGGCATGATTACCTTCCAAACCGCCGATCCCGAAACCGTCGCGCAAAAGATGGCCGCCCGCTTCCGCGTCTTGCATTACGCGTTTTCCTTGGGCCACCAGCGCAGCATCTGCGTGCATATCGGCACCGATGACATCATGGCCTCGACCTACCGCATGACCGGCGAAAGCCTTGCCGATTACAAACGCTTCGCCGGTGAAGGCGTGTTCCGCCTGTCGGTCGGTCTGGAAGATCCGCGCGATCTGATCGCCGATCTTGACCGCGCGCTGGCCGACTAATCCCAAGCCGCTCCGGCCTTGAGCCGGAGCCTCATGGCCGCCCACGAGGCCCCGGATCAAGTCCGGGGCAGCGTGGCACCCTATTGTTGCGACAACGCCTTCGCCGTCCGCATCAGGTTCACCGCCTCGATGCGATAGCCAAACTCATCCGCCCCGCGCGCGGCCAAGGCCAGATCAATCGCCTGATCCCAGCCCCAATCGCCCAGATATTTCGACCCGGTCAGCAACTGGCCAAACCCGGCAATCGCGGCGGCAAAGCGGGTTTCATCCGTCACCGGCATCCCCGGCACAATCGGAGTTTCCTGCAAGCTGCTGCCTGCCGCCGACCCCGGCTTGTGCGCGCGCAACCGCAGATACCCCAACTCGGACGAGCCGCCATTGGCCGCAGCCGTGCCATAGCGCAGCGGATCATTCAGCAGCGCCGCACTTCCCGGTGCTGTCACCTCATAAATCGCCGTCACCGCCGTGCCCGCGCCAATATCCCCGGCATCCACCTTGTCGTTGTTGAAATCCTCCCGCGCCAAGGCCCGGGTTTCATAGCCGATCAGCCGATATTCCGCGACCTGCGCCGGATTCCATTCCACCTGAATTTTCACATTATCCGCAATCGGATACAGCGCCCCGGTCAATTGATCGACCAACACCTTGCGCGCCTCGTTGAGCGTATCAATGTAGCTTGCCGTGCCATTGCCGTTCTGCGCCAGCGCCTGCATCGTGGCATCATCCAGATTGCCCCGGCCAAAGCCCAGAACCGACAGATACACGCCACCTTCGCGCTTCTTGGCAATGAAATCCTTCAGCGCCTCGGGGTCATCAATCCCCACATTGAAATCGCCATCTGTCGCCAGCAGAACCCGGCTGATCTCACCATCAGCCTTCATGCCATCCGCCACCTGATAGGCCAGTTCCAACCCCTGCGCCCCCGCCGTCGATCCCCCTGCCGCAAGCTGATCCAGCGCCGCCATGATCGTCGCGGTGTCGCTGGCCTTGGTCGGCGGCAGCACCTGCCCCGCCGATCCGGCATAGGCCACAATCGCCACCTGATCCTCTGGCTTCAACTGCCCCAGCATCAGCCCCAACGATTGCTTCAACAACGGCAGCTTGTTGGCATCCTCCATCGACCCCGAGGTATCGACCAGAAACACCAGGTTCAGGGCCGGGCGGTTCTCCACCTGCGGCACCGCGCCCTGAATGGCGATGTTCACCAGCCGCGTGTTCGGGTTCCACGGCGTCGGCATCACCGTGATCGTCGGGCGAAACGCCGCATCGCCTTCCGGTTTCGGATAGGCATAGGGGAAATAGTTGATCATCTCCTCAACCCGGACCGAAGCCGGATCAGGCAAGAACCCCGCGTTCAAGGATGATCGCACCGTCGCATAAGACGCGGTATCGACATCAATCGAAAACGTCGAAACCGGCGCCTCCGCCGTCACCTTCACCGGGTTGGCATCAGCATTGGCGAAGGCCTCGGTATTCTCCACCAGTTGCGGCACAGGCTCTGCCGCATAGCCGTCCGCCGCGATCTTTGCCACAACACCACGCGTCGCCATCGGCGCAGGCGCAGTGTCCGCCATAACCTGCGGCGCGGCCACGGGCGCACTTTCGGCGACAATGCCCGCCTCTGCTGTGACAGCCGCCTCTGCTTCCGGTTTCGGAGCGTTGGCCGCCATCTTTGCCGCAGGTTTGGCCTCGGTCTGAACCTGAGCCTGTGACAATGGCGCAGGCAAGGCGTCAGGCACAGCGTTTTGCACCGGCGCATCGACCTGCGCCACCGGCGGCGTGCTGCGCGCCTCCTGCAACGGCCCCTTGCCCGCCAATGGCAAGATCACCACAAACCCCACCAACAGCGCCGCCGCCGAAGTCGTCGCCGCCAGCACAGGTTTCATTTTCAATGCGTTCAACATGGCCAATCCCTTTTGCAAGAAACCCGCCCTCTCGGGGCGGTCTCGCATAGGACGCACGGCCTCGGTCGATCCTTGGAGGCGGTCGAAATTTTCCATTGCCAACCGCATCGCGGCAGCCTTGGCGTCAGCGTCCGGCGCAGGCGCGGTGCGTAGAGCGGCCTTCAAGGCGTCAAGCTCGTCCGTCATGTCGCATCCTCCACTGCCCAGGCGGTGCGCGATGCCGCTGATGTTGTGATCACTTCGCATCCTCCACCGCCATGGCCCGCAGGCGTTTCTTCACTTCCGACATCCGCCACGCCACCGTGCCTTCCGACACGCCCAGCACCAGCCCTGCCTCAGCTTGGGTCATCTCCTCGCCCAGCACCAAGGCGACAGTATCGCGCAATTCCACCGATAACCGCGCCATGGCTTGCAGCAGCCAATCCTGCGCCTCGGCCTGAACCTTGATCTCATCCTGACGCGCGATTTCCCAATCGCCCCAACCGCTTGCGGCGCGCGCATGGGTCGCCTGCCGCCGCCGCAGATCATGCGCCGCGTTCATCACCACGCGGTAAAGCCAAGTGGTAAACCGCGCCTCGCCGCGCCAGTGCCGCAGCTTCACAGGCAAGGCGGCACATATGTCCTGCGCCAGATCCTGCGCCTCGGCCCTTGCCCCGGTCAAACGATAGGCCAGCCCATAAATCCGGTCATAATGCCGTTCCACCAGCGCCGCAAAAGCGCTGCGATCACCGCCCGCAGCGGCAAAGGCCAAGGTTTCGTCTGGGGTTTCCATCAGCATGACCCTAATCAGACGCAGGCCAACCCGCAATCCTTGGGCCGGACCAAAATAAAAACGCGCCCGGTTCAATCGGGCGCGTTTTACAGATTTCAGACCATCCACCACAATATATGGTAGAAAATGGGCACAACTTTGCCTTTTCACACAAGTCATTCCCAGATGGGAAGACCTTTACGCGCCAAGGCCCCTGCGGATCAGTACATCAACCCGTCATAGACGCCATAAGCCGTGCTGGTCGACGCCAGTTGCCGGCTTTGCCCTTGCGCGCTGGCATAGGCCACCACCGCATTATAGGTGCCGGGGCCGAACGAGCCATCAATGCCGCCGTTGTAATAGCCATAGGCCGACAGGCGGCGCTGGATCAACCGGCGTTCCGACGACGAATAGCTGTTGAAGGCGCGGGCGGCAGCCGTGCTGTAGACCGAGACACGCTGCGGTTCATAGCGGGGCTCATAGCGCGGCTGATAATGCTGATAGCGCGGCTGTTCATAGCGCGGCTCGTACCGGGGCTCATAGCGCGGCTGATGATGCTTGTTCGGTTTGGTTTCGCGAATGATGCCTTGCAGCAGGATGACGCCAGCGGCACCCTTCAGCACGTCTTGTTCGCGCTGACCCCAAGCCAAAGCCGGAGCAGCAGGCAGGGCAACCGCGACAGCCAACAGCGCGGCAATGGTATTGCGTTTGATATTCGAGACAGCGGGCAGCATGTCATATCCTTTCATGTTGGGATCAGCGAGAGCAGCCTCGTCTGATCGATGAGAGCAACATGGGATCACAACGCCCGATAAGCAAAATCGTTGCATTGATAGGCGATAACAACGTGGTGTTTACGACGGGGCACAACACGCACCCCGCCGTAACCGACTCATTTGATACGGAAATCGAAATGCTTGCGGACGTTTTCTTCGATCTTCCAAATGCCCTTGAACGTTGGTTCCACCACAAAGGCATCGCCTGCCTTCACGGTCACAGGCGTGCCGCCGTCGGGGGTGATGGTAATTTTGCCGGCGATCAGCACCACATATTCATAGGCGGTATAGGTGGCGTGATAGCTGCCGACCGTGCATTCCCAGATGCCCGAAACCATATCCCCTGCCGCCGAGGTATGCAGCGCCCATGTCTTCATCTTGGGGCTGCCTTCGGTGACAACCCAGCCATCCAGATCGGCGGTTGACGGTTCGATCCCATCGGTCGAACCCAGTTTGACGACGCTTTGCATGGCAATACTCCTGTTGGTTTCGCGCGCCAGTCTGACGCAAGCGGCCGTTTTTTCCCCCTCATCCCCGACATCCACCCCGCCAGACCCGACAGAAGGGCCTTGCTTTGACCCCCACCAAACCCGATATCATCCGCAACCCTGTGGAGTAGCCCTTGCACCGTATCCCCCTGCCCGAACGCCCCGACTGGCGCACCGAGGCCGAAAAGCTCGGCTTCACCTTTGCCGATATGTATGGCGAGCCGTATTGGGACGAAACCTCGGCCTACAGCTTCACGCTGGCCCAAATCGAAGATGACATCGAAGATCCAAGCACCGCCCTGCACGCGATGTGCCGCGAGGCTGTGGCACGGGTGATCGCATCAGACGAGCTGATGCAGCGCATGGACATCCCGCGCGCGCATTGGGATCTGGTGGCGCAAAGCTGGCACGATGCCGAACCTGAACTCTATGGCCGCTTTGATCTCGCCTACGACGGCCACGGCCCCGCGAAGCTGCTGGAATACAACGCCGATACGCCGACATCGCTTTACGAAAGCGCGTCCTTCCAATGGCTGTGGTTTGAACAGCAACTGGCCGCCCGCGTGCTGCCGCAAGGCTCGGATCAGTTCAACGGCGTGCATGAGGCTTTGGTAGCCCGCTTCGCAGAAATGTTCGCCCCAGACACCGATCTGCATTTCGCCGCCGTCGCCGATGCGCCCGAAGATTACGCCACGGTTGAGACGATGGCCTGGGCCGCGCGAGAGGCCGGTTTGGGCGCGCATTACACTGACCTCGACAAGATCGGCATCACCGAGGGCGGCCAGTTCACCGATTCTGAAGATCGGGTAATCGGCGCATTGTTCAAACTCTACCCATGGGAAGACCTGCTGCGTGACCCCTTCGCGGATCAGATCGCGGCCTCGGGCTGTCGGTTCATTGAGCCCGCATGGAAGGCCATCCTGTCGAACAAGGCGATTCTGCCGGTGCTGTGGCAGATGTTCGAAGGCCACCCCAACCTGCTGCCCGCATTTTTCGAAGATCAAGCCGCCCTTGGCCGTGCCCCCGATCTGCTGGCCCAAGGCTATGTCACCAAACCGATCTTCTCGCGTGAAGGCCAGTCGGTGACGATCCATCAGAATGGCGCTGTGTTGGAATCGGCCACCGCCCGCGCCTACGATCAACACCCAAAGATCATCCAAGCCTACCACCCGCTGCCGGTGTTTGCCGAGATGCGCCCGGTGATCGGCGCATGGATGGTGGGTGAGGCCTGCGTCGGCATGGGACTGCGCGAAGATCGCAGCCGCATCACGCAGGATCTGTCGCGGTTCAAGCCGCATTTTATCGAGGGGTAAGGCAATGAAACGCTCACATCACGTAGCACTTGCCTTGTTGGGCGCCGCGGCCTTCGGTGTCGCTGCCTGCACCGAAGAAAAGACCGAGGCCAGCGCCTTTCCCGACAAGGCAAGCTGCCTTGCTGCCGCCAAACCTGACGGTTGGTTCACTGCCGCCGATTGCGACACCGCCTTCGCCGAGGCGCAAAAGCTGCATGAAGAAACTGCGCCGCGCTACGAAAGCCGCGAACTCTGCGAGGCCGAGCATGGCGCAGGGGCCTGCGGAAGCGATGCAACCGCCAACAACAGCGGCGGCGGTTCGGTGTTCATGCCGCTGCTGATGGGCTACATGATCGGGCAAGCGCTTGGTGGGGGCGGCCGGGTGATGGCGCAACCGGTGGTGCGCAGCGCAGGCGGCGGTTTTGCAACACCTGACGGTGGCACCCGCATCAGCAATCTGAACAGCGGCGGCAAGATCAGCGCCAGCGCGTTCAACAAGGCCCCGGTTACAAAGGGTTTGGCCCCGATGACCAAAACCCAAGTGCAATCACGCGGCGGCTTCGGCCAGTCAGCCACCTCTCGCGGCGTCGGCGGCTAAACACAAACGCGGGGGATGCCTTTGGTATCTCCACGGCGGCACATATTGACCGCCCCAGGATGGCAGAGCCGCAGATCACCCCCGTGCGTCAAACGCCGCACGCGCGGCCTCAATCCGGTCCAGATGCGTCGCGGCCCAATTCCACACGCCGCAGAACGCAGCACTCAGGCTTAGCCCCAGATCGGTCAGCCGATACTCTACCTTCGGCGGCACCACCGGATGCACAGTCCGCGATACCAGCCCATCACGCTCCATCTGTCGCAATGTTTGTGTCAGCATCTTTTGGCTGATCCCGTCAACAGCGCGCCCCAATTCGGTGAACCGCAAAGTGCCGCCTTGCTCCAGCACCTCCAGAAGCAGCATCGTCCACTTGTCGGCAACACGCCCGATCACATCCGTCACCAACTGCTCGATGCGTGGGTCGATGGTGACGTCATCAGGGGCTTGGAACTGAACCGACATAACACTCTCTTTTAGGTAAGTATAAATCTTTTGGGTGCCTTCTTTCTTTTTGCGCGTGATGGAAGCATTTGGCAAGCATCACTTGATGGAGACACCCCCAATGAAACCCACCGAAAACACCATCCTGATCACCGGCGGCACGTCTGGCATCGGTCTGGAACTGGCGCGCGCACTGGTCGCAACGGGCAATACCGTGATCATCGCAGGTCGCCGTCAGGCGCTGCTGAATGATGCCGCCGCCGCGATCCCCGGCCTGCAAACCTTGGCGCTCGATGTCAGCAACACCGCCGCCCTGCCCACCGTCACCGCCGATCTGATCGCCCGTTTTCCAGCGCTGAATGTGCTGATCAACAACGCGGGCATCATGATTGCCGAAGACCTGCTGTCGCCGCCCGATGGCACCGCCGAGGCAACCATCACGACCAATCTGCTGGCTCCGATCGCTCTGACCACCGCCCTGCTGCCGCATCTGCGTGCCCAAGCCAGCGCAACCGTGGTCAACGTCACCTCTGGGCTGTCCTTCGTGCCCTTGGCCGCCACCCCCACCTATTCCGCCACTAAAGCCGCGCTGCACAGCTACACCCAATCGCTGCGCCACCAGTTGCGCCACACCAGTGTTGAAGTGCTGGAACTCGCTCCGCCAGCCGTGCAAACCGATCTGATGCCAGGCCATGCGCAAAACCCGCATGGGATGCCCTTGGCCGACTTCATCACCGAATCGCTGACGCTTCTGGCCAACCCACCAGCCAGTGGCGAACTCATGGTCGAGCGCGTGAAATTCCTGCGCAACGCTGAAGCCAATGGCAGCTTTACGCAAACCTTCGCGATGCTGAACCCGGCATAAGCAAAACGGCGCGAGGGTTTCCCCTCGCGCCGCTTCATCCGTTTCGCCCGCCTTAGACCGACAAGCAGACGTATTTCAGTTCCATATAATCGTCGATGCCATGGTGGCTGCCTTCGCGGCCCAGACCGGACTGCTTCACGCCGCCAAACGGTGCCATTTCATTGGAAATCAGCCCGGTGTTCACCCCGACCATGCCGTATTCCAACTGCTCTTGCACCCGCGTGATCCGGCCAATGTCGCGGGCGTAGAAATACGACGCCAGCCCAAAGATCGTGTCATTGGCGCGGCGGATCACTTCTTCCTCGGTGTCAAACTTGAACAAAGGTGCCAGCGGGCCAAAGGTTTCCTCATTGGCGACCTTCATATCCTTGGTCACACCCGTCACCACCGTCGGCTGAAAGAAGGTGCCGCCCAAGGCATGCCGCTTGCCGCCCGTCAGCACCTTGCCGCCACCCGCCAACACGTCGGCGATATGCTCTTCCACCTTCTCAACCGCATCTTCGTTGATCAGTGGCCCGGTCGTGGTGCCAGCCGTCAAGCCATCACCAATCGCCAGTTTAGCCACTGCCGCCGCTAATTTCTCGGCAAAGGCGTCATAAACACCGGCCTGCACATAGATCCGGTTCGCGCAAACGCAGGTCTGACCATTGTTGCGGAACTTCGAGATCATCGCGCCCTCAACCGCCGCATCCAGATCGGCGTCGTCAAACACGATGAACGGCGCGTTGCCGCCCAACTCCATGCTGCATTTCAGCACCTGATCCGCCGCCTGCCGCAACAAGATGCGACCCACTTCGGTCGATCCGGTGAAGGTCAGCTTGCGAATGGCCGGGTTCTCGCAGAACTCCTTACCAATCTCCGACGAACGGCTGGAAGTGATCACGCTGAACACGCCCGCAGGCACGCCCGCCCGCTCGGCCAACACCGCCAGCGCAATCGCCGACAAAGGCGTCTCGGCCGCAGGCCGCGCCACAAAGCCACAACCCGCCGCCAGTGCCGGGGCCACCTTGCGCGCGATCATCGCGTTCGGGAAGTTCCACGGCGTGATCGAGGCGCAAACGCCGATCGGCTGCTTCAGAACCGAAATCCGCTTGTCGCGCATATGGCCCGGAATGATCTCGCCATAGGTGCGCTTGGCCTCCTCGCCAAACCATTCGATATAGGCCGAACCGTAAGCGATCTCGCCCTTGGCCTCGGCCAGCGGCTTGCCCATCTCGGCGGTCAGGATCGTCGCCAGATCTTCCTGCGCCGCCATGCACAGATCAAACCACTTGCGCATCACGCCCGCACGTTCCTTGCCGGTCCGCGCCGCCCAGTCGCGCCGTGCCACATCCGCCGCCGCAATCGCGCGCTTGGCATCTTCGCGGTTCAGATCGGGCACATTGGCAATCACATCGCCGCGCGCCGGGTTGGTGACGGCAAAGGTTTTGCCGTCCGCCGCATCCACCCACTGCCCCGCCACATAGGCCTTGTTCGGCAGCAGGCTGGGGTCTTTCAGCAAAGAACGCAGATCAGTCACGGAATCGAGCATGGGGGCCTCCATTATCACGGGTTGCCCCTGCTTGCCCGCTCTGGACTTAAAAGTCCACATCCTGCACCAATGCTGGACCTAGACAGAGCGTCAAACTGGAGTGATCAAGATGGACATGACCCGAGAATATCAAAACGGCGCTTTCATTCCCGGATCAGAAACCATGCCCGCGCTCTGGGCCAAGAAGGCCAACGCTTTCCGCGAAAGCCTTGGCAGCCGCGCGCGCCTTGATCTGTCCTACGGCCCCGCCCCGCGCAACTGCTTCGATCTGTTCCTGCCCGAAACCACGCCGCGCGGCCTGATGGTGTTCATCCACGGCGGCTATTGGATTTCTACCGACAAATCGCTCTGGTCCCACCTCGCCGCAGGCGCGCTCGCCCGCGGCTGGGCCTGCGCGCTGCCGGGCTACACCCTCGCCCCCGACGCCCGCATCGCCCAGATCACCGCCGAGGTGGAAGCTGCCATCACCGCCGCCTGCGCCGAAGTGGCAGGCCCGTTGGTGATCACCGGCCATTCCGCAGGCGGCCACCTGACCGCACGCATGGCCAACCCCGGCCGCAATGCCACCCTGACAGAACGCCTGCACCGCGTGGTGCCAATCTCGCCGCTGTCCGAACTGGAACCCTTGGCCGAAACTGACATGCAGGCCAAACTCCAGCTTGATGCCGCCGAAATCGCCACCGAAAGCCCTGCGCGCCACGCCCTGACCACCCAAGCCCATATCTGGGTCGGCGGCTCTGAGCGCCCCGCCTTCCTCTGGCAAGCCCGCACCCTGTCGGAAAACTGGAACTGCGCCTGGACAGTCGATTCCGGCACCCACCATTTCAACGTGATCGACGCGCTGGAAAGCCCAGATAGCCCGCTGATCAACACCTGTCTGGATAACCTCTAAACCCGCACCACGAGGCCCCGGATCAAGTCCGGGGCGGCATGGCGTTCTTGGCCCAGGTAAGGTCAGCCTGCCTAGCTGTTCGCGTGCATCCGCTCGATATAGGCGCGCATTTCCTCCGCCTCGTGGCGTGCATCGCGCAAGCCTTCCATCGCGGCGCGTAACTCGGCTTCGGTCTGGGCGATCTGGTTCATCAATTCACCCTCGCGGGTTTCCAGATAGACAATCGCCTGATCGCGCATCTCTTCGGCCTCGTGCAGCGATTGCGCCAAGCGATCCATCTCGCCCATATCGCCACCTGCCACACGGGTAAAGCGGTGCAACAGCCAATAGGTGAACCAGCCCGCCGCAAAGGCCAGCATCAGAATAACGGCGGTGGCGGCGATAAATTCCGTGCGGTTCATAGGCTTGCCCCCAACATCATTCTGACTTCTTCGGTCGCGGCTTTGGTGAGATGGTCTTTTTCTGCGGTGCCACCGATGGGCTGGTATCGCCCGAGAAATCCGGCCCCTCCGACACTGCTGTCGCGGCACTATCCGAACCCTGCGCCGCCGTCGCTGCCGCCTTGGCCGAATCCGCCGAGACGGGTTTGGGCGCACCAATCAGGCGGAACTCGATCCGCCGATTGGCCTCGCGGCCTTCCTCGGTGCCGTTGTCGGCCAAAGGATCAGCCTCGCCATAGCCCTTGGCCACCATGCCAGAGACGTCAATCTGCCGCCCCTGCAATGCCAGAACGACGGTTTCCGCGCGTGCCTGAGACAGCGCGCGGTTGCCCTCCTCGGACCCCTGCGCATCGGTGTAACCCGCCACTTCCAGCTTCACGCCAGGGCAGGATTTCAGCACATCCGCCAGCGCCTTCATCACCCCATTGGCCGCGGCGGCAATTTCTGCCGAGCCCGGTGTGAAGGTGATCTTCTGCCGCGCCACCACGTCATCGACATCCTGCGCGCATTCTTCCGGCGTCGGAATTCCGGCCAGCGGGTCCAGCGCCTTGTCATATTTCACATCGACGCGGAACGTCTGACCCTGCCCCAGCTTTTCCGACAAAATCTGCGAAATCCGCACCTTGGCCGATTGCGATCCGGTAACGCCCTTCACTTCAACCGTATCGGCGCGCACCAGCAGCGTGCCATTGTCCAACTCGCCCAGCGCCTGCAACCCGGCCAGCACCCGCACAGGCCATCCGGTTGGAAGATCCGGGTCCATCCGCGTCGCCAGATAGGTATTCGCGCCAAACTCGGCCTTGGCAAAACTATCGACTGCCTTGCGCAGCATCTCATCCGTCAGCCGCCCGCGCATTTCCAGCCGATGCGTTTCCGGCGCAAGCTTTGCGGTAAACTCTGCCGGGCCAGCTTGGCCGCCCGCAGCTTTCTTCTCCAACGTCGCCTTCAGCGAGAACACATCCGGCAGCGCAGCACCCAATTCGCCCACCACTCGGTCAAACTCTGCCTGCGGCACATCCGCACCCGCCAGCAGCGTCACATCGGCATCGGCAAAGGTCAGCGTCGCAGTTGGCAACTGCGCCACCGCCTTGATCCCCGCAATCGTCGCATCCGCCCAACGCGGCGTCGGCACACCCAGACCGATGGTGCAGGTGTTGCGCCCGACAGCCCCCGCCGCAGCCGCAGCGGTCAAAATCTTCGCCCGCGCAAGGTCGGTATCCGCCGAGCAAGCATCAAACCGCGCGCCCTCGGCATCCTTCACGAACCGCAGGGTGAACGGCGTCAGCACCGGGCGCGGGGCCGAGATGTCCATCTTCACCACCAGCCCCTCGGGCCGCGCACTGTTCAACTGCGTGGTAAAGCTGCGCTTTTCCGCCTCGGATTTTGCAATCGCTGTAATCGCCACCTGATCCGCCGCCACCGAAATCTTTGACCGCGGCAGCATCGTCAGCGCATCCAGCCCGTATTTCAGCGCCGCATCCCAGCCCGTGGGCGCCGGATAAGCCGCCGTCTCCAGCATATCGGCCAGCGGGGTTTCCGGGTTCAGCGCCTGCGCTGCATCCTTGATGCCCTGCAACGTGTCGCTTTCGGGCAGCAATCCGATCAGTTGAATCCCGTCATCATTGCGCAGCATTTCCACCGAGAACCGCGGCGCTTCAATCGCCTTGACCGGCGTTACCTCCAGCCGGTCGCGGATGCGCGAGGAATCGATCAGCCCGCCCACCATATTGACAACCTTATAGCGCATCGCCTCTGTCGGGGCGGTGCCGCTCAGATGAATCTGCAACCCATCGGGGGCCACGCTGGCAAAGGTAATCCCCTCGGTCAGCAGCATGGATTTCACCGCGCGGGCCGAGATATTCTCGACCAGCACCGCCGCACCCCAGGCCACCAACACAGACACCACCCCCGCTGCGGCAAAGGCAGAGGGTGCCAGAAACTTTGCAGGAATCTGGCCAAAGCTAAGGTTGCGCAATGTTATCACGGGGTCATTCAACTTGAACTGTCAGCACGGCCATGGCCAGACAGCCACTCTGCGCCTGCATAAAGCCCCCGCCCCCCCGGATCAATCAAAGGAAGCCTGCGACGGCAAGAAACAGCGCAGCAATCAGTCCCGCATCACGGTTGGAAAGAAACAATCTGCGGCATTGCGCCGGATCGTCGATGTTCAATCCGCGCAACTGCCAGGCCAGATGCCAGCCAAAGCCCCAAACCCCGGCCAAAGCCAGAATCAGCCCCAGCACTTTCGCAGGCGCAATCGCCACCGTGATCACCGCCGCCGCCATCAGCACCACCGACACCACCAGAAACCCGCGCAGCCACGCGCGACTGTTGTCGCCAAACAGCCGCGCCGTCGATTTCACCCCGATCAGCGCATCATCCTCGCGGTCCTGATGCGCATAGATCGTGTCGTAGAACAGCGTCCAAGCAATCCCCGCCCCATAAAGCAGCACCGCAGGCAGTCGCACCTCGCCCGCATGGGCGGCATAAAGCAGCACCGCGCCCCAGTTGAACGCCAACCCCAGAAACGCCTGCGGCCACCAGGTAAACCGCTTGGCAAACGGATAGATCAGCACCAACCCCAGCGAGGCCACGCCCAACCCGATCGCCAACCAATTGTAGGTAAACAGGATAACCGCCGCCAGCACCGCCTGCACCGCCATCCAGATCAGCGCACCCTTGACCGTCACCGCCCCCGAAGGCAGCGGCCTGCTGCGGGTGCGCGCCACCGATGCGTCAATCTCGCGGTCGGCAATATCGTTCCAAGTGCAACCCGCACCGCGCATCAGAAACGCGCCCAGCGCGCTCGACACTGCCAACCACAGATCCCACAGCGTAAACCCATCCCTCAGCCCCGCCAGCGCGATCCCCCACCAGCACGGGATCAGCAGCAGCCAAGTGCCAATCGGGCGATCCGCGCGCGAAAGCCGCAGATAGGGCCGCGTCACCATCGGCGCAAAACGATCCACCCAATTGTCCTGCGCCGCATCGGCCACGCCAGCCTGCGAAAATTCCGCCTCTGGTTTTTCGGCAAACTCAGACATAAATTCCCCAGCATGACAGATGCAAAAATCCGCCTCTATGTAGATCAGCCCTTGGGCGCGGGGCAAGCCGTGGCGGTCAATGCCGATAAGGCGCATTATCTTTTCAACGTGATGCGGCTCGCCCGTGGCGCTGCGGTAGCCCTATTTAACGGCCGCGATGGCGAATGGCGTGCCGAAGTCGCCGAGGCTGGCAAGCGCGGCGGCATCCTGATCTGCGCGGCCCAAACCGCCCCGCTGCGCCTGCCGCCCGATCTGTGGCTGGCCTTTGCGCCGATCAAAAAGGCCCGCACCGATTTCATCGTCGAAAAGGCAACCGAGTTGGGGGCCGCCCGCATCATCCCGGTGCAAACCCGCCACACCAATGCCGAGCGTATCCGCCAAGACCGCCTGCAGGCCCACGCGCTCGAGGCTGCCGAGCAATGCGGCGCCACTTCCGTGCCCGAAGTCTGCGATCTGACCAGCCTTGAAAAGTTCCTCACCAGCCTCGAACCCGACCGCCAACTTCTGTGGTGTGACGAGGCGATGGTGGGCCAAGCCCCCGCCCTTTCCGGCCCGCGTGGCGGCAAATGGGCGATCCTGATCGGCCCCGAAGGCGGCTTTTCGACGGATGAACAGCAACGCCTGCGCAAGCTGCCGCAAATCCGCCCCACAGCACTTGGCCCCCGCATCCTGCGCGCCGATACCGCCGCCGTTGCCGCCCTCACCCTCTGGCAGGCCGCCTTGGGCGATTGGGCATGACACCCGCCCGCTTTCGCAAAGCCACCCAGCACGACGCTCCGGGCCTATTGCAGTTTCTGGCACGGCACGAGGCTTTGTCGATGTTTCCGATGAACAATCTGTTGGGCCATGGCCTCAGAACCGAAAGTTTTCTGTTTCAAAGCGGCACTCAGATCACCGGCTATCTGGGTCTCACCGCAGATCACAACCTGATGCCGCAGGCCCCCGACGCCGATTGGTCACTGGTGCGCCCATGGCTGGCAGATCGCGCCATCGCAGGCCTGATCGGGCCGCCCGAACAGTGCAAAGCCCTGCAACATGCCCTTGGCCTTGATGACGCCCCGCTGCGGATGCACGCCATCGAGCCCGGCTTTTCCCTTGATCTCGCCGATCTGCGCCTGCCGCCTGTCGATGGCTTTCGCATTACCCCCCTCAGCGCCGATCTGGCCGTGGCGATCCAATGGCGCGCCGCTGCATTGGTCGAGACCATGGGCTTCGCGCCGCAAGATGCCCCACTGATCGCCCACGATCAGGTGCAGCGCTGGCAGGCCGAAGGGCGTCACCGCCTGCTGTGGCAGGGCAACCGGCCCGTCTCCCTTGCCGGGTTCAACGCGCAGACGACGCAAACCGTGCAGATCGGCGGCGTCTACACCCCGCCCGCCCTGCGCAACTTGGGCCACGCCCGCCGCGCCGTTTCGATGATCCTCGCTGAAGCGCAGCAGACAGGCATCAAACGCGCGGTGCTGTTTGCCGCCAATGATGCCGCCGCCCGCGCCTATCTCGCCATCGGATTCCGCCCCAGCCACAGCTTCGCGCTGATCCTGTTCACCGAACCCCAGAAGGTCGCAGCATGATCCGCCCCGAATTTATCGCCCTGATCCGCCGCTTTTCCGAGGTGCTGTGCGCCATCGCAGCCTTCGGCGTTGGCCTCTGGCTGATCCTGCTGGGTGGCTATCTGCTTACCCCGGTCGGCACCGCCATTGCCGCCTTTGGCATCGCGTGGGGCATCCTCGCCCTGCGCCGGCTGCGTTTCGTGCAAACCATCGACTCGCCGGGGGTTGTCGAGGTGGATGAAGGCCAGATCGGCTATCTTGGCCCGCAAAGCGGCGGCTATGTCGCCATCCCCGAACTGGTGGAACTGCGCCTGTTGTCCTTGCGCGGCAGGCGCGTCTGGCGGCTGAAACAGGCTGATGGGCAGGCCTTGCTGATCCCGGTCGACGCCAGCGGGGCCGACAAATTGTTCGACGCATTTGCCAGCCTGCCCGGTATGAACACGCTGGCGCTGGTCAATGCGCTTGCCCCAAGCCTCTCCACCGGCAGCACAGCCCTCAGCCTTGCGGCCACCACGCAAACCATCTGGCACCGCAAGACCGCAGCCGCCCTTCCGGGGCAGGATCGGCCGGATTTGCCGGAAAATGCTTAACAATTCCTGAACGAAAATTTTCAACCCATTGATCTTAAACACATATCACTTTGGTCCCAACTCGGGACCATGCACGCCCACCCTTGACTTGTCCGCGCCGCCGCTTCACCTGTTGCATCCTGAAATTTCCAACCGAAAGAGCGTGCCCATGTCGATTCCTCAGTCCGGCGGCGGCCCCATCGAAAACTTCGCCCAACTGGCCGAATTGCTGGATTCCGGCAGCAAGCCCAAATCCGAATGGCGCATCGGGACCGAGCATGAAAAGTTCGGCTGGCTGACCGACACGCGCGCGCCGCTGCCCT
Source organism: Cypionkella sinensis (assembly GCF_042646385.1). Taxonomy (NCBI): domain Bacteria; kingdom Pseudomonadati; phylum Pseudomonadota; class Alphaproteobacteria; order Rhodobacterales; family Paracoccaceae; genus Cypionkella; species Cypionkella sinensis. The sequence goes on from NZ_JBHRTO010000001.1 coordinate 2,438,514, forward strand.
ACGCGGGCGACCGCTCGATCTCGGCCCTGTTCGCCGGCCTGCAAAGCTTTGGCTGGACCCCAGTTTCCGAGGGCGACAACATCATCGGCATGACCCGCCGCGGCGCAAATATCAGCCTTGAACCCGGCGGCCAGTTTGAACTTTCCGGTGCCCCGTTGGAAAACCTGCACCAAGGTGCCGAGGAGCTGCAAAACCACCTCGACGAGGTCCGCAGCATCGCCGACCCGCTCGGGATCAAATTCATGGGGATCGGCGCAGCACCCGAATGGTCGTCCGAAACCATGCCCGTGATGCCGAAAGGCCGCTACCGACTGATGACCGATTACATGGGCCGTGTCGGCACCCACGGCACCCAGATGATGTATCGCACCTGCACGGTGCAGGTGAACCTCGACTATGCGTCCGAGGTGGACATGGTCAAGAAACTCCGCGTCGCCCTCGCCCTGCAACCCGTTGCCACCGCCCTGTTCGCCTCCAGCCCGTTCTTTGATGGCAAACCGAACGGCCACAAATCCTGGCGCAGCCGGATCTGGCGCGGTCTGGATAACGCCCGCACCGGCATGCTGCCCTTCGCCTTCGACCAAGGCTTCGGCTTTCAGCAATATGTCGATTGGGTCTTGGACGCCCCGATGTATTTCGTCTACCGCGACGGCAAATACATCAACGCCTTGGGCCAATCGTTCCGCGATTTCCTGAATGGCAAACTCCCCGCCCTGCCCGGCGAAAAGCCCACGCTTTCGGATTGGGCCGACCACATGACCACGGTGTTCCCCGAAGCCCGCGTCAAGAAATACATCGAAATGCGCGGCGCAGATTGTGGCGACCAAGCCCATATCGACGCGCTGCCCGCCTTCTGGGTCGGCCTGATGTATGATGATGCAGCGCTGGATGCCGCATGGGATCTGGTGAAAGGCTTCGATGCCGATACCCGCGAGGGTCTGCGCATCAATGCCTCGGTCAGCGCCCTGCAAGCCGAGGCGAATGGCGTCAAACTCCTTGACCTCGCCCGCGCCGCCGTCGGCCTGTCACACGCAGGCCTCGCCGCCCGTGGTCTGGACGAACAACGCTATCTCGCGCCGTTGGTGCAAAACCTTGCCACCGAGAAAACCCAAGCCGACCGCTGGCTTGACCTTTACAACGGCGCTTGGGGCAAAAACCTGACGCCGATTTACGAGGCAAGCAGCCTTTAGCCTTCGTCTTGGCCTAAATACTCCCGCCGGAGGCATCCGGCATTGACCTCAGAAGCCTCCGGCGGGGATATTTTAGGACAGATGAAATCAAGGCGCGGCTCCAAGCACCCGCACGCCCAGAACAAAATCCCGCACCTTCGCCTCTGCCATTTCGCAGGGTTTCAGCAGATCGCCGGATGCCAGATGATACAAGTTCAGGCTGACAAACTCAGTCCCGCTCAATGGGCGCGCATAAAATTTCACGCTACGGCCATGGGTGTAGGTGGTTTTCTCCATCCGCCAGCGCTGGCCCTGATAGATCCCCTGGCTGTAGCCCTCGGGTATCTGCCCCAGCGCCTGCGCGAAGCCGTCCACTATTCGCTGGCAGCCGGACGCACCGACATGAACGCCTTGTTGAAATCGCTCCACACCAGCGCCTCGATGCAGGAATCTGCTCCGGCGCCGCCGCATTCGCCGCCGTTCAGCCACAAAAGCAGCACCGGCGCCTTGTTCCACTCGATCACTTTCCACTCTTGCGCAAAGTAATCCAGCCGCTTGCCCGCCACGATCAGCGACAGTTGCGAGCCACCCGTGCCGCCCCAATAGCTGGCCGAGGTCGAGCAGGTGAATTTTGCCGCATCCACCACCTGTTCAGGCTTGCCATCGCCGGTCAGGTCAACATCGGTGATCGTGCCAACCGGGGCATCGAACACACCGTCATCAAGGCTGGCACAATCTGCCTTCGCTTCGGACAGGATTTTCTCGACCGTATCTTCGGCCAAAGCCGGGCCTGCGAACAAGCAAAGCGCAAGTGCCAGCCGGATCATTTCTTCGCGCCGATCTTTGGCTCGGTGCCCGCCTTCAGCCGCTGCAAATTCGGCCAGTGCTTGATGTAAATCAGCACCGTCAGGATCAGCACCAAAAGCAGCATATGGCCCTCGTTCAGCACAAAGCACCACAGACCGGACAGCGCCGCCGCCATCAGTGCCGCCAGCGAGGAAATCCGCCAGATCGCCGCCGACACCGCCCAAGTCGCACAAGCCGCCAGCCCGACCGGCCAAGCCAAGGCCAGCAGCGTGCCAAGGAAGGTCGCTACCCCCTTGCCGCCCTTGAAGCCCAGCCAGACCGGGAACAGATGCCCCAGAAACGCAGCCGCCGCCGCCAGTTGCGCTGCATCCTCGCCCACCGCATAGCGCGCGATCAGCACCGCAATGCCGCCTTTCGCCGCATCGAGGATCAGCGTCGCCAATGCAGCGCCCTTGTTCCCCGTTCGCAGCACATTGGTGGCCCCGATATTGCCCGAGCCGATGCTACGCAGATCGCCCAAGCCCATGGCCCGCGTGATCACCACGCCAAAGGGCACCGACCCCAGCAGGTAGGCCAGCACAGCCACCAGCCCCAACAGCATTGGCGAGGATGTAATCTCTGGCATCATTTACCCCTGATAAACCGCTTGGCCCGCAACATAAGTTGCCAGCACCTTACCCTCCATCCGGCAGCCGTCAAACGGCGTGTTCTTGGATTTGGAGTGCAATTTGAACCGATCCAACAGATAGGGCGCATAGGGGTCGAACAGCACAAGGTCAGCCGGTGCGCCCACCGCCAGCCGCCCCTGCGGCAGGCCAAGTCGTTTGGCCGGGTTCAGCGCCAGCGCTGCAAACAGCGTTGGCAGATCCAACTGCCCGGCGTGATAGAGGCGCAAGGCCGCGGGCAGCAGCGTCTCCAGCCCCACCGCCCCGGATGCGGCTTCCTCGAACGGCAGGCGCTTGGATTCCTCATCCGCTGGGGTGTGGAAGCTGCCGATCATGTCGATCAACCCTTCCGCCACCGCCTGCACCATGGCCATACGGTCTTCTTCCGAGCGCAGCGGCGGGGTGAATTTGAAGAAGGTGCGATAATCGCCCACGTCAATCTCGTTCAGCGTCAGATGGTGGATGCTGACCCCTGCAGTCACATCAAAGCCGTTGGCCTTGGCCCTTTCCAACGCAGGCAAACTGCGCGCCGTGGTGATCTGATCGACGTGGTAGCGGATCCCGGTCATCTCGACGAGGCCCAGATCACGGTCCAACCCGATCCGCTCGGCCATCGCCGACACACCGGGCAGACCGCGCAGGCTTGCGAACTTGCCGCTGGTCGCCGCTGCCCCCGCCGACAGACCCGGCTCTTGCGGATGGCCGATCACCAAGGCTCCCAAGGACCGCGCATAGGTGAAGGCCCGCGACAGCGCCTTGGTATCGGTCGAAACCTTGAACACATCGGTGAATGCCACCGCCCCCGCATCCAGCATGAAGCCGATCTCGACCATCTCATGCCCAGCGCGGGCCTTTGTCAGCGCCGCCATGTGCAGGATACGCACCCGTGCCTCTGCGGCGCGGCGGGTCACGAACTCCAGCGTCTCGGGCGTGTCGATGGCGGGCGTGGTGTCGGGCCGCACCACCATCGTGGTGATCCCCCCCGCCGAGGCCGCAAGCCCCGCCGAGCGGAATGACTCCTTATGCCGCTCTCCGGGTTCGCCAATTTTGACGCCGATATCAACGATTCCGGGTGCCAGACAATGCCCGCCGCAATCCAGTTCGGTTGACCCGGCGGGAGCGTCAGCATCCACCGCCACGATCACGCCATTGTCGATGGTCAAAGAGCCGATCTCATCGGTGCCAGCTTCGGGGTTGATCAAGCGGGCGTTGGTGAAGTGGAGGGTCATTTAGCGCCCCTCGCACGGCAGCGCTTATCCCACTGAACTTGATCACCATTTGAAGACGAAGAATTCGTAACCATCGTCATGCCCCTCACCCCGCCATCCAGACAAACGCCACCGTGAACAGCGCCAGAAACACCAGCACGCCCGTCGCCACCATGCCGCTCATCCGGGCATCGGACCATTTCTTCTTGGGGCCATCGCTCATACCATCGTCCCCACAGCCGCCCGCCCCCGCTCGGCCCGCAGATTGCGCGCGAGCAGGTCCATGCAGGCCATCCGTACCGCCACGCCCATCTCCACCTGATCCTGAATGACCGAGCGGTTGATGTCATCGGCCAGTTCGCCGTCAATCTCGACGCCGCGGTTCATCGGCCCCGGATGCATCACAATCGCATCCGGCTTGGCGAAGGACAGCTTCTCGGCGTCCAACCCGTAGCGGTGGTAATACTCGCGCTCGGATGGAATAAACCCGCCGTCCATACGTTCCTTCTGCAAACGCAGCATCATCACCACATCCGCGCCCTCAAGCCCCTTGCGCATGTCGTCATAAAGCTCGCAGCCGAAATGCTCGACACCCGCAGGCATCAGCGTCGGCGGTGCGATCAACCGCAGCCGGTTTTCCATCTTCCCCAACAAGATCAGATTGCTGCGCGCCACGCGCGAATGCGCAATATCGCCGCAAATCGCAATCGTCAGCCGCTGAATACGCCCCTTCGCCCGCCGGATGGTCAACGCATCCAGCAAGGCCTGCGTCGGATGCTCATGCCGCCCATCGCCCGCATTCAGCACCGCGCAATTCACCTTGCTGGCCAGCAGATTGACCGCTCCCGACGCACCGTGGCGGACCACCAGCAAATCCGGGTGCATCGCGTTCAGCGTCATCGCGGTGTCAATCAGCGTCTCGCCCTTCTTCACGGATGAGGCCGCCACCGACATGTTCATCACATCCGCGCCCAGCCGCTTGCCCGCCAACTCAAAGCTGGCCTGCGTCCGGGTCGAGTTCTCGAAGAACATGTTGATCTGGGTCAGCCCCGCCAAAGCATCCGAAGATTTCACCGTGCGCCGGTTCAGATCGACATAACGATCCGCCAGATCCAGAATTGTGGTGATTTCGTGTGGCGAAAGTTGCTCGATCCCAAGCAGGTGGCGGGCGCGAAAGCTCATCGGCATCTCCGTCGGCGGTTTAACGGCTTATAGGAAGCCCCGCCCGCCCCGGCAAGGCCCGCCCATCATATCTTGCCGCACCGCGCCATCCACCCTAGTTTGCCCGCATGGGAATCGCTGATGACATCGCGGGCGACTGGCACGCCGCTTTGGCCGCATTGGCGTGGCAGGTCGAGCTTGGCCTGACCGATATTTCCGCGGAAGCCCCGCTGGATCGCTATGATCTGCCCGAACCAATAAAGCCACCGCCCGCAGCGCCGCCCGTCGTCGCCCCCAAAGCACCGCTTCCACCGCCCCCCGAACCCGCAGCGCCCAATCCCGATTCCGCCATCCTCGCCGCCCGCGATGCCGCCAACCGAGCCGCCACGCTGGAAGATCTGCGCGAAGCACTTGCGGCCTACGAACATTGTGACCTGAAGAAAGGCGCGCGCAATCTGGTGTTTGCAGATGGCAACCCCAAGGCCCGCGTGCTGATCCTCGGCGAAGCGCCGGGTGTCGAGGAAGACCGCGAAGGCCGCCCCTTTGTCGGTCGCGCCGGGCAACTGCTCGATAAAATGTTCGCGGCCATCGGCCTCGCGCGCACCGCACCCGATCCCGCCGCCGCAGTCTATATCTTCAACACGATGCCCTGGCGGCCCCCGCAAAACCGCGATCCCTCGCCGCAGGAAATCGCCATGATGCGACCGTTTGTCGAACGCCATATCGCGCTGGTGGACCCAGATGTGATCGTGCTGATGGGCAACACACCGCTGCAAACCGTGATGCAGACCAAGGGCATACTACGCCTGCGCGGCATCTGGGCCGAGGCTTTAGGCAAACACGTGCTGCCGATGACCCATCCCGCCTATCTGCTGCGCAACCCCGCCGCAAAGCGTGAGGCTTGGGCCGACCTGCTATCACTGCAAGAAAAGCTGCGCGGCTAAGGTCATCCTCTGTGCAAAAGTATCCCCGCCGGAGGCACCCACAGCTTCACGGTGCCGGACAGCCCGCGATTTCGACCGACCCACCTGCCCCGAGCACCGTCACCACCACGCCCGAGCGGTCCAGCGCAAAGGGCGCACCGCTGCTGGCCACCAGTTCGGCGCTGGCGGTCAGACGCCCGCCTGACCGCGCACTTTCCGCCTCCCCCACCCAAACGCTGGGATCGGCAGTTTCAAACACCACCGTCTCGGCCCCGCGCTGCGGCAAATCCAGCACGGCCGTCAGCCGCAAGCCATCGGCAATCGGGGCCACTTCGCAGGAAATCGCGCGCAAGCCCGCCATCTTGCCGCCGACAGGCTGCGCGTTCAGCGCCGCCTTGATCGCGGCATCCGGCCCGCCCTTGTCCAGCACAGCCGACAACTGCACCGCCGCCGGCATACAGATCTGATTGCACACGCCCAGATCAACCCCGGCCCGCAACTCCACCGGCTTTGACGGATCGCGCGGCACCACTTCTATCGGCAGAACCACACCGTCATGATAGCCGATGGTTTGCATGCCATTGGTGTGAAACACCACCGGGCTCGGCCAATACACCTTGACCGATTTCACATTCACCGACCCTGTCCAGTTGAACAACGGCGGAATCCCGGCCTCGCCCGGACTGCGCCAATAGGTTTTCCACTGTGGCGCCAGTTGCAACCGCAACCCGGCCATGTGGTGCCCATTCGGCATCTGCCAGCCCGGTAGCAGATCGGCCACCAAGACATCATCCTGCGTGGTAGCATGGCCCATACTGGCTGCGCACAGCCCAGCGCTGGCTAGAAACACGGCGGTGGTGAGGGTTTTCAACATGGCCCTGTCATAAGCAAAGCCGCGCCGTCAGGAAAATCACGTTCCGGCGAGAGCCTTGTAACCATCCGCCGTTTTGCCCATCTTGAGGTGACACAAAAGCGGGGCAGCACGATGGAGGGCAGCACGATGGATCTGTGCGGAAAACTCTTGGTCGCCATGCCCGGCATGGGCGATGCGCGGTTTGAACACGCGGTCATTCTGGTCTGCGCCCACACGCCCGAAGGTGCGATGGGCCTGATCATCAACAAGACCCTGCCGGATATGTCTTTTGCGGGCCTGCTTGAGCATCTGAACATTCCTTTGGGCGATGAAAGCCGCAAGATTGCCGTGCATTTTGGCGGCCCGGTAGAGCGTGGCCGTGGCTTTGTGCTGCACAGCCCCGATTACACCGGCGGCCCCGCCACGCTGCGCATCGAAGGCGGCTATGGAATGACGGCAACGCTTGATGTGCTGGAAGCGCTCGCCCAAGGCCTTGGCCCCGACAAGGCCTTGCTGGCACTGGGTTATTCCGGCTGGGGTCCGGGCCAGCTCGAGGCCGAAATCACCCGCAACGACTGGCTGACGGTCGAGCCCACCGAGGCGCTGATCTTTGCCGAAAACAACGCCGCCAAATGGGCCAGCGCGTTGCGGGTGATGGGGATCGAGCCGCTGACCCTTTCGGCCACCGCCGGACGGGCCTGATTTTGCAGCACAGCGCTACGTAACCGATTTTCGTGCCGAATTCGCTTACGGCTTTGGATGATCGTCCCAGTCCTTCATCAAAATCCGGCTGGCATCGCCCGACGGATCATCAAACTGCTTGGTTTTCATCGCCCAGATGAAGGCCAGCAGGCCAATGCCCCCCAGAATCAACGATACCGGAATCAGGATCGTCAGGATCTCCATCACTTCAACCTCATCGCATTCAGCGACACCGTAATCGACGACAAAGACATCGCCAAGGCCGCCGCCAAAGGCGTTGCAGCCCCGATCAACGCCAGCGGCACCGCGATCACATTGTAAGCCGCCGAAATCCCGAAATTCTCAACCATCCGCCGCGTTGCCTGACGCGCTATTCGGGTTGCATCGCCAATCGGCGCCATATCCTGCCCCAGCAGCACGATGTCCGAAGCCGTCCGCGCCGCATCCAGCGCCGTCGCCGGTGAGATGCTGACATGCGCAGCCGCCAAGGCCGCCGTGTCGTTCAGCCCGTCGCCCACCATCAGCACCCGCCGCCCCTCTGCCGTCAGATCCCGCACCAGCGCCACTTTTTCGGCGGGCAGCGCCCCCGCCACCCAATCGGAAATCCCCAGCCGCGCAGCCATGGCCTGCACCGCACCCGGCACATCGCCTGAGATCAGCTTGATCCGCATCCCCTGCGACATAAGCTGCTCAATCGCAGCCACGGCCCCCGGACGCAAACTATCGGCAAAGGCAAAGGCCTGCGTCTGCGCGCCAACGCGCAGATAAGTCGCCGTCACCTCCAGCGGAGCAACGTCGCACCAATCTGCACGGCCCAAGCGCACCGCCTGCCCCTGCCAATACCCCTCAACACCATATCCCGGCACCTCGCGCAGATGGGCGATCGCCTCTGCTGCCAGTCCCTGCGCCCGCACCGCCGCAGCCAAAGCCTGCGCCAGCGGATGTGATGAGCCAGCCGCCAACCCCGCCGCCACCTGCAACGCCCATTCAGGATGCGCCGCCCCATCCACCAATTCCGGCGCGCCCATCGTCAGCGTGCCGGTCTTGTCGAACACCACGGTATCCACCTGCGCCAGCCGCTCCAGCGCCGTGCCATGTTTGATCAGCAGCCCCTTGCGAAACAGCTTGCCGCTTGCCGCCGTCACTACGGCAGGCACCGCCAATCCCAAGGCACAGGGGCAGGTGATGATCAGCACCGCCGCCGAGATATTGATCGCAAAGCGCAAATCCCCGCCCGTCGCCCACATCCAATAACCAAAGGCGCTGAACGACAGGATATGCACCAAGGGCGAATAAAACCGCGCCGCGCGTTCAGCCAGCGTCGTGTATTTCGTTTTGGCACTTTCCGCCACCGCCACCAGATCAGCCATCCGGTGCAGGCTAGAATCGCGCCCCGCCGCCGTCACCCGCACCTCCAGCGGCCCGGTCAGATTGACCTCACCCGCCGCCACAACCGTCCCCGGCCCCACGAACACCGGCAGGCTTTCCCCGGTGAGCAGGCTGCGATCCACCTCAGATGCGCCTGCCTCTACCACGCCATCCACCGGCATCCGGCCACCCGGACGCACCCGCACCAGATCACCAACGGCCACTTCCGAGATCACCCGCACCACCTCGGCGCCATCCAGCAGCACCATGGCCCGAGGCACCTCAAGCGCCGCCAATTCCTCGGCAGCCGAGCGTGCAACTGCGCGCGTGCGATGGTCCAGATACCGCCCCAGCAGCAGGAAAAAGCACAGCATCACCGCCGCATCGAAATAGGCGTGATGCCCGGATTTGATCGTCTCGAACAACGAAATCGACGAAGCCAGCACCAAGGCCAGCGAGATAGGAAAATCCATCCCAAGCCGCCCAACCTTCACCCCCGCCCAAGCCGAGCGGAAAAACGGCTGGCCACAGAAAATCACCGTCGGCACCGCAATCGCCGCCGAAATCCAGTGGAACATGTCGCGCGTGGCACCTTCTGCCCCCGACCACACCGCCACCGACAGCAGCATCACGTTCATCATCGAGAAAAACGCGACACCCAACCGCATCAGCAACTCGCGGCCCTGACGATCTGTCTCGGTGGCGCTCAGCAAGCCCGCATCCAGCTCGTGCGCCTCATAGCCCACGCCTGCCAGCACCCCGATCAAAGCCTCGGCTGTCACCTCTGCATCCGCATCCACCGACACCCGCTTCATCGTCAGATTGACCCGCGACGACGCCACTCCCGGCACCGCCGCCAGCGCGCCTTCAACTGTCGAGATACAAGCCGCGCAATGCGCCGCAGGCAGCGACAGCATCAGCCGTCCCTTGGCCGCCACCTGCGCCTGAGCCGCTGCCATTGGTGCCACCACACAGGCCGGACAAGCCGCCATTCCGCCGTGTTCAACCTCGACCAGTGCCATGGCCTAGCCCTTCACAAACAGATTCAGCCGTTGCTGGAACAGCACGCCATCGCCCGAATGGGCGGTGACATGCAGCATCCATTTGCCGGTATGCAGCGCCACTTTCGCCACATAGACCCCGCCTTCATAGATGAATTGCGGCGTGGAATCCTCGCGTGCCTCGGTTACGCGGCCCAGCAGCACCTGCAAACCCTCAACCACCACCGGCTTGCCCGCCTTGTCGGCGAAGGCCAGCACCAGCTCGTCCTTCGCGCCATCGTATTGCGGCGCCACCGTCCAGCCCAAAGCCTCTTGCGCTTTGCGATCCGCGTCAAAGGTCTGGCTGGCGACGTAGGAGTTTTCCACCTCCAGCCCCGGAAACGTGCTGATCGCCTTATAGGCCATCACCAGATTGACCGCAATGATCACGCCAAACGCCGCCACGGTAAACGCCAGCACATGCCAGCCCTTGATTTCGCGCACGCCTGCTTCGGCCATCTTATTCACCCTTTCCGTTGAACACGGTGTCATGATGCACCCGATCATTGCTTGGCACGGCTTCGGTGCCAAGATCCTGTATCCACAGCCGCAGATCGGTGCGTGCAGCCTCAGCGCCCAACGAATGCGCAGGGGCAGTCACGAACAGGCGCTGGGTTTTGGTCGCATTGGCAGGCACCAGCACCTTCAACCCCGGCTCGCCATCCAGCGTCAGCAAGAACCCGGCATCAGAGGTCGCGGCAAAGGTGAACCAGCGGTCCTCGCCATGCTTGTTGCGCAGCCGCAATTCATAGGTGTTGCGGATAGAGCCATCCGACAGCGTCACAAACATCGGATTGCGCACCGGAGTCACACTGACATCAATCGACGCCCGCAGGAACAGCGCCACCACCAGCGCTATACCGATCCCCGCCCATAGCACGGTATACATCACCGTGCGCGGCCGGAACACATGCGCCCAGACCGATTTCGGAGGTTGCCCCGCGCGTTCACGGGTTTCATCCGTCAGGGCCATATAGCTGATCAGGTTCAACGGCTTGCCGATCTTCGCCATCGTGTCATTGCAGGCGTCAATGCACAGACCGCAAGTGATGCAAGCCATCTGCTGCCCGTTGCGAATATCAATCCCCATCGGGCAGACGTTGACGCAAGCCATACAGTCGATGCAATCGCCGTTACCTTCGACGCTCGCCTTGCCGCGCGGCTCGCCCCGCCAGTCGCGATAGCCGATGGTCAGCGTGTCCTCATCCACCATCGCCGCCTGAATCCGCGGCCACGGGCAGGCATAGATGCAAATCTGTTCGCGCGCGAAGCCGCCAAAGAAAAACGTCGTCGCTGTCAGAATAGCCATGGTGATATAGGCCACCGGGTGCGCGGTGCCGTGGATCAAGTTTTGCAGCAGTGTCGGCGCATCAGTAAAATAGAACACCCAAGCCCCGCCGGTGGCGAGGCCGATCAGCAGCCAGACCGTCCATTTCACCGCCCGCTTGCGCAGCTTTTCGATGTTCCAGCTTTGCCGATGCAGCCGCAGCCGCGCGTTGCGGTCGCCTTCAACCCAGCGTTCCACCAGAATGAACAGATCGGTCCACACCGTTTGCGGGCAGGCATAGCCACACCAGACCCGCCCTGCGGCGCTGGTGAACAAGAACAGCCCCAGCCCCGCCATGATCAACAGCCCCGCGACGAAATAGAACTCGTAGGGCCATATCTCGATCATGAAGAAGAAAAACCGCCGGTTGGCGATATCGACCAACACTGCCTGATCCGGCAGGCTTGGCCCGCGATCCCAGCGCAGCCACGGCGTTATGTAATAGATCCCCAGCATCGCCCCCATCAGCCACCATTTCAGCGTGCGAAAGGTGCCTTTGACCCGGCGCGGAAAAATCGGTTCGCGTGCGGCGTAAAGGCTGGGTGGTGGGGAATCGGTATGGGTCACGGAAGTCTCCGGTGGCTAAGGCTGCCCCTCTATGCGCCCCGTCGCCCTGCCGGACTTTGACATGAATCAATTCCGCATCCGAAATACAGCTTCACCCTGCGACCGTTTGTCCACGCCCGCTGGCCGCTTGCTTCAGCAGCCAATCGCAAAACACCTGCAACGCTGGGCGCAAAATTCCCGGTCGCGTCACCAGAAAATAGCCCTCGCGGCCATGATCTTCGTGCAGCAGCCGCAAGCGCCCGGCGTTCAGATCGGCCTGCATGAACGCGCGCACCGATATCGCCACCCCTTGCCCATCCCGCGCCGCATCCAGCAATAGCGTGCCCGGCATCGACGTCATCCCCGCCCCCATCGCCCGCTGAAGCCCGTGCTTCTCCAGAAACGCCGTCGCCTCGGATGTGCCCAACTCCTGCAACCACGGCAGTTTCGCCAGATCAGCCAAGGTCGAGGCCGCACCCTCGGGCACCAGCTTGGGCGAAGCCACCACCACCACGCCCGAGCGCAGCACCAACTTTGACACCAGCCCAGGCCATCCGCCATTGCCATAGCGGATGCCCAGATCAGCTTCACGCCCGATGTCGCGGCTTTCCGCGGTGGGGTCGATCACCAGATCAATTCCCGGATGCTTGGCTCGAAAATCCGCTAGCCGCGGCAGCAGCCATCCGCCCGCAAAAGTCGAGGTCGTGGTGATCCGCAAGACGCGTGCGGCATCGGCCCCGGCTAGATCGTTAATCGTGGTGGCAATCGCGGCAAAGCTGCCTTGCAACACCTCTGCCAAACGCCGCCCCTCCGCCGTCAGCCCCAACCGCCGCCCACCTCGTTCGACCAGAGCAAAGCCCAGATGCGCCTCTAACGCCCGGATTTGCTGGCTGATCGCCGCATGAGTCACGCCAATCCGCGCCCCGGCCTCCTCGACCCCGCCAGCTTCGGCAAGGGCCGAAAATGCCCGCAACGCCGATAGTGGGGGCATGTGTCGCTAGTCAATCATGAAAGTAAACCTTACATGGAAAAATGGTTGCTGCGTGGAATCATATGCCACTCTGGGCGATATTCATCACATCAAGCAACCGATACGAGGCCACCATGTTAGGAATTCTTGCTGCCGCCTTTGGCGTCGCCACCCGCACCGATCACCCCAGCGCCCCGCAAACCGACCGCCGCACCAGCCGCGAGAAACTGGTCGCGCAACGGCGGTGGGAGGATGAATATTTCTGGCAGGGCCGCAGCGGCACCCCCGGCGACGGGCCACGCCGCTGATCGTCCCACAAGACAAAGCCGCCCCCGGCGCGCACCGGGGGCGGCTTTTCTGGGTTTAGTGCAGTTACTCGCCGCCACCAAGGCTATGCACATAGGTTGCAACAGCCCGGATTTCATCTTCTGACAGCTTGCCACCCCAGGCCGGCATCACGCCATAGCGGGCCTTCGTGACAGTCTCGGTCAGGGTCGCCGCATCGCCGCCATACAGCCAGATCGCATCTGTCAGGTTCGGCGCGCCGAACTCGCGGTTGCCCTTGCCATCCTCACCATGACAGCCAACGCAGTTCTCGGCGAACACCGCAGCCCCCGCTGATGCCTGCGTCGCATCATGATCCTGCCCCGAGATTTGCAGCACATACTGCACCACATCGGCGATCTGCGGTTTTTCTAGGATGCCATCCACCCCGAAGGCTGGCATCTGCGACAACCGCGCATCTTCATCGGTGGTGTTGCGGATACCATGGGTGATTGTGGTGTGGATCGCGTTCATGTCGCCGCCCCACAGCCAGTCATTGTCGAGCAGGTTCGGATAGCCCTTACCCTGCACCCCGGCTGCACCCGAGCCATGGCATTGCGCGCAGTTGTTCTTGAACACCGAAGCCCCAGCCGAGACCGCAAAGGTCTTCAACTCGTCATTGCCCGGAATGCTGGCCAGATCAGCCGCCACCAACTTGGCCTTGATCGGTGCATTGGCATCGTCAAACCGCTTGATATCGGCCTCAACCTCGGTCCGTTGGTTCGATCCGATCACCCCTTGGGTATGCCCGGTCAGCAACGGCCAGGCCGGATAGGCGATGGTGTAACCAATCCCCCAGATGATTGTCAGATACAAAACCCACACCCACCAGCGCGGCATCGGGTTGTCAAATTCCTGAATCCCGTCCCAGACATGGCCGGTTGTCGGCACCTCACGCGGGGTTTGCTTTACTTGCTTGGCGCACATGTCTCACGCCTCCTCGGTTTGCGGCGCAGGTGCCGCCGGTTTCTGATCATGGCGGAAGATCGAATTCGCAATATCCTCATGGGTTTGCCGCGATCCGGGCCGCCAGGCCCAGACGAACACCCCCAGAAAGAACACGGTCAGGAACAACAGCACCCAACTGTCGGCGAATTCGCGCAAGAGACTATAAAGTTCCATCGCGTCCCCCTAGCGTTTCGGGTCGGGAATGAAGGTCGAGAAATCGACCATCGTGCCCAACACCTGCAAATAGGCCACCAGCGCATCCATCTCGGTCAGTTGCGGCTGGCCATCGAAATTGGCCACCGTCACCTTGCCATAGCGCGCCTCGATCCCCGTGGTATCGGCGTTCGGGTCGGCTTGTGCGGCAAAGTCGGCTTTGGCATTGGCCATATCTTCGTCAGAGTAAGGCACACCCACCAGCCGATGCGTCGCCATGATGTCGCCGATGTATTTGCCATCAATTTCAGCATCCATCAGGAAGCTGTACTTCGGCATCACCGATTCCGGCACCACCGCCTGCGGGTCCATCAGGTGATCGACATGCCAGGCATCCGAGTATTTGCCGCCCACCCGTGCCAGATCCGGCCCGGTGCGCTTGCTGCCCCATTGAAACGGATGATCATACATCGACTCGGCAGCCAAAGAATAATGACCATAACGCTCTACCTCGTCGCGCATCGGGCGGATCATCTGGCTGTGGCAGTTGTAGCAGCCCTCGCGGATGTAGATATCCCGCCCCGCCAGTTCCAGCGGCGTGTAGGGGCGCACCCCTTCCACCTTTTCAATGGTGTTCTGCAGATAGAACAGCGGTGCGATTTCCACGATGCCACCAATGGTCACAACCAACAGGCTGAGAACCATCAGCAGGGTCGCATGGGTTTCGATTGCTTTGTGTTTGTCCAGAAAAGCCATCTCAGCCTCCTATTCCGCCGGGACGAAGTTATTGGCGTTCACCGGGGCTTTGGCGGGCTGTGCGCGCACCGTCATCCACAGGTTATATGCCATGATCAGCCCGCCGGTCAGATACATCAGACCACCCGTGCCACGCACCACATACATCGGGAACTTGGCAGCCACGGTGTCGGCGAAAGCATTGACCAGGAAGCCATTGGCATCGACTTCGCGCCACATCAGGCCTTCCATGATCCCCGTCACCCACATCGCCGAGGCGTAGAGAATGATGCCAATCGTGGCGAGCCAGAAGTGCCAGGACACCAGCTTGAGGCTGTAAAGCCCATCGCGGTTCCACAGACGCGGCGTCAGGAAGTAAAGCGCGCCAAAGGTGATCATGCCGTTCCAGCCCAAAGCGCCGGAATGCACGTGGCCAATCGTCCAGTCGGTATAGTGCGACAGGCTGTTGACCGCCTTGATCGACATCATCGGGCCTTCAAAGGTCGACATGCCGTAGAAGCCGATCGAGATCACCATCATCCGAATGATCGGATCGGTGCGCAGCTTGTCCCATGCCCCCGACAGCGTCATCAGGCCGTTGATCATGCCGCCCCAGCTTGGCATCCACAGGATGATCGAGAACACCATCCCCAAGGTGCCGGCCCATTCGGGCAAGGCGGTGTAGTGCAAGTGGTGCGGACCAGCCCAGATATACAGGAAAATCAGCGCCCAGAAGTGGATGATCGACAGCTTGTAGCTATAGACCGGACGCTCGGCTTGTTTCGGCACGAAGTAATACATCATGCCGAGGAAACCTGCGGTCAGGAAGAAGCCCACAGCGTTGTGGCCATACCACCACTGCGTCATCGCATCCTGCACACCCGAGAACACCGGCACCGATTGCGACGACAGGATAGAAACCGGCACCGCCATGTTGTTGACCAGATGCAGCATAGCCACGGTGATGATCATCGACAGCAAGAACCAGTTGGCAACGTAGATATGCGGCTCGCGGCGGTTCCACAGCGTGCCCATGAACACCAGCAGGAACGCCACCCAGACCACGGTGATCCAGATGTCGATATACCAGACCGTTTCGGCATATTCCTTGCCCTGTGTGCCCCCCGTGACATACGAGGTCGCCGCCAGCACGATCATCAACTGCCAGCCCCAGAACACGAACCAACCCAGATTGCCGCCCCACAACCGGGTGCCGCAGGTGCGCTGGACGATGTAGAACGCGCTCATGATCAGGGCATTACCGCCAAAGGCGAAGATCACCGCAGAGGTGTGAAGTGGGCGCAGACGGCCAAAGTTCAGCACGCCATCGGTGATATTGCCCAGGTTCAGCTGCGGAAACGCCAGTTGAAAGGCGATGACCACACCCACCAGAAACCCCACGACACCCCAGAAAGTTGTCGCGATCACCCCGGCGCGCACCACGCCGTCCATATATTCATTTGCCGGATGCACCCGCACCTCGCCCACATGCCGGATCTCCCACACAAAGGTGATGGAAGCGGCCAGCATGACGACGATTGCGTTCACCATATACGGCAGATCATGCGCGAAATTGGCCCCGATCGCGGCCAATACCGCGATCGTGCCAAGCACGATCAGTTTCACGTAATCCCACATTTTGCGTCCCTTCGACTTTGGTCCGGTCCGCAGCTTTGTCGGGTTCACAGAATTCGACTCGGGCCACGGCCAACGCTTTTGACTGACCCGCTTCTGGCAGTCGGGGCGGCCGTGGGCCTTGATCCATGTCAACCAGTCCCCATCTAAAACGGATCAAGGCCAAGCTTGATCAAGGTCAAGGCGGGGCATCGAACCGCAAGGCACAGTTGCACCGCGACACCACCCAAACAGGGAGACCGTGCAATGGACTACAAAACGATTCTGACCGTGCTGAGCAATCCTGCCGACGCAGCTCTTGCGATCAGCGCCGCCGCGCGTATGGCGCGGGCGCAGGATGCCCATCTCGATGTGCTGGTCCTGGGCGTCGATCGCACGCAGATGGGCTATTCCTATATTGGCACCGGCGCTGTGCTGATGCAGGTGGGCATCGACCGCGCCGAAGCGGATGCCAAGGCGCTGGAAGCCACCGCGCGCGCCGCCCTTGCCGCCGAAGGCCCCGATCTGCGTTATGGGGTGGAGACCGTGATCACCCAACTGGGTGCGTTGACCGATCTTGTCGCCAGCCGTGCCCGATTTGCCGATCTGGTCATCCAGCCCCGCCCCTATGGCGCCGAGTCGGGCGCCGATTCCGAAGCAGTGGTCGAGGCCGCCCTGTTTGACGGCAAAGCCCCGGTTCTGGTGTTGCCCGCCAATGGCTTGGGGCCGAACATCCAGCCCAAACGCATTGTGCTGGCATGGAACCAAAGTACCGAGGCGATGACTGCCGCCCGCCGTGCGCTGCCGTTCCTGAAAGCCGCCGACAGCGTCAACATCACGGTGATCGACCCGCCGACCCAAGGCGAAGAACGCTCGGATCCCGGCGGCATGCTGTGCCAACTGCTGACCCGCCACGGCGTTCATGCCGAGGTTTCGGTGCTGGCCCGCACCCTGCCGCAAACCTGCGATGTGCTGATGCGCCACGCCACCGACCAGAACGCTGATATGCTGGTGATGGGTGCTTACGGCCATTCGCGCCTGCGCGAGGCGATCCTTGGCGGCACCACCCGCTATATGCTGGAACGCACCGCGATCCCGCTGCTGATGGCGCACTGATCCACAAAACAAAACCCCGGCCGCTGGGCCGGGGTTTGCATTTCACCTGATCAGACGATCAGCGACGGATATCGTCGTCCTCGTCCTCATCGTCATCATCGCCATGCGGCAGGTTGAAGAAGCTGTCGGCATCCGAGAAATCGGCAGGCTTTTCTTCCTGCTCTTCACGGGTGAACTGCGCCAGACCCGCACCCAAAGCCGAGGGCATTTTCGCCTCGGTATCCATGCCCAAAGACTGCTCGGTCGACACCAGCTTGCGCCGCTCGTCATCCGACATCACGCCGCCCTCAGCCGCTTTCTTGCGCACTGCGGCCTGCACTGCGGTATCCAGCTCGGATTGCTTGCACAGCCCCAGCGCAACCGGGTCAATCGCGGTGATGTTGTTGATGTTCCAATGCGTCCGCTCGCGAATTGCAGCAATCGTCGGCTTGGTGGTGCCGACCAGTTTGCCAATCGCGCCGTCCGACAATTCCGGGTGGAATTTCACCAGCCACAGGATCGACGCCGGGCGGTCCTGACGCTTGGACAGCGGGGTATAACGCGGTCCACGGCGCTTTTCTTCGCCCACAGCCGAGGCGTTGAACTTCAGCTTCAGCTTATACAGCGGGTCTTTCTGGCCGCGCTCGATCTCGATCGCATCCAGTTGGTTGTTGGCGACCGGATCGAATCCCTTCACCCCGGTTGCCACATCGCCGTCGGCAATGCCCTGCACTTCCAATTCATGCATCCCGCAGAACTCTGCCACTTGGCGGAAGGTCAGCGTGGTGTTGTCCACCAGCCAGACGGCGGTCGCTTTGGACATCAAAGGCTTCGACATCGGAAATCCTTTCGCATCTGCCCACCCAAGGTGGGACTTTACAAATCTTCCCCGAGCCGGGAAAACGGCTGCGACCGGGGCCGCGAAGTTTTCGTTTTCAGGGAAATCTTGGCCCATATACTGCGGTTTGTCGCAAAGGGAAAGTGAAAATGCGTCTGCTGGCTTGGGTGATCACGGCGATTTTTCTGGGCACCGCCGCACAGGCGCAGGGCGAGAAAGCAGGCGATTTCGACTATTACGTGATGTCACTGGGTTGGTCGTCGAACTGGTGTGCACTGACCGGAGACGCGCGGCGCGATCCGCAATGCGATGCGGGCCGTGGCCTGACCTGGACACTGCACGGGCTTTGGCCGCAATATGAGAGCGGCTACCCATCCGATTGCCGCACGGTGGAAAATGATCCCAACCGCAGCGACTCGGCGCAGATGGCCGATATCATGGGCGGGGCTGGTCTGGCATTTTATGAATGGAAGAAACACGGCCGTTGTTCGGGGCTTTCCGCCAAAGCCTACTACGCCACGATGCGCAAGGCTTACAAAGCCGTGGTGATCCCGCCGATCTTCGCCAAGATCACCAAAGACCTGCATGTGCCCGCCTCGGTGATCGAAGACGCCTTTGCCGAGGCCAATCCGCAGATCGCCCGCGATCAGATGACGGTGACATGCAGCAATGGCATGATCCAGGAAATCCGCATCTGCTTGACCAAAGATCTGGAGCCCCGCCGCTGCGGTGCCGACACGATTAGGGATTGCACGTTGAAGGATGCCGGGCTGGAAGCGGTGCGATAACATCGCTGCCAAGAGGCCCCGGATCAAGTCCGGGGCGGCGGGGAGCGGGGGTAATCTGCGCGCCTGAACAGGCGTTATTTTGCCTCTGCCGCCTTTGCCGCAGCCGCCGCTTTCATCCGGGCGACGAGTTCTTCCTTGCTGGCCTTGCCACCGTTGGGCGAGCGTTCCGCGCCAAGGCCCTTTTTGCCGACCTTGCGCTGCGGCACGTTCTTGTCTGCGCGGGGATTGCCCGATTTGCCATAATCCATCGTAAACCTCACAAACCGATGCCATTGGGAAGGGTGATGCCCGAAAGCAGCAGCCCCTGCAACCCTGTCCCGTCTTTGGATCGCGAGACAAAGACCAAAGTTTGCGTCCCGCCCCGGCGGCCTCGCCCCTTCGGGTCTTGGCCGCTCTAGGTCTTCATCTTGGTCTAAATACTCCCGCCGGAGGCTTCTGCGATTGGCCTCGGATGCCTCCGGCGGGAGTATTTTTGCCAAGATGAAGCTTGGGCTACGCGTTAGATCAGCCCTTCAGCGGCGAACAAATCCGCCAGATTGGCTTCGGGACGCGCGCCGAAATGGCTGATCACCTCGGCAGCCGCCACGCAGCCCATCCGGCCCGCAACCTCCAGTGACCGCCCGGTGGCGATGCCGTAGAGGAATCCGGCTGCGAATTGATCGCCTGCCCCGGTCGCATCGACCGGCACCACGCGGCGCACCGGAACCTTGGCGCGTTCTGTGCCGCGGATCACGATCACTTCATCGCCCGAACGTGTGCAGGCCACCAGACCGACCTCTGCCGCTGCCTGTTTCAAAGCTGCGTCCAGATCGGTCTGATACAGGCTGGACCATTCATGTTCGTTGCCGATCACGTAATCCAGATCCTTGACCAACCGGCGGAAATCGTCGCGGTGGCGGTCTACGCAGAACGGGTCTGACAGTGCGATCCCGGCCTGCCCGCCAGCGGCCTGGCAAAGCTTGGCGGCACGTTCGAATGCCTGCATCCCCTTGGGCTTGTCGTAAAGATAGCCTTCGAGGAATAGCACGGCCGCGTCGCCCGCGACCGCATCGGAGACATCCTCTGGCCCGAGTTCCGAGGAGATGCCGAGATAGGTGTTCATCGACCGCTCGCCATCCGGGGCCACAAAGATCATCGAGCGCGAGGTCGGAAGCTCGCCGCCCGGCACCGGGGCGTTGACGAAATCGGTGCCGCCTGCGGCCATCGAGGTGGCGTAGAACCTGCCCAAAGCGTCATCATGCACACGGCCGATAAAGGCCGTGGTCAGGCCCAGATTGCCCAAACCCGCGAGCGTATTCGCCACCGACCCGCCCGGTGCCTGCACGCGATCTTTCATCGCGGCATAGAGCAATTCGCCCCGTTCGCGCTCGACAAGCTGCATGATGCCTTTTTCGATGCCCATCATCTCGAGAAAGCTGTCATCAGCCTGAGCGAACACATCGACAATCGCGTTGCCAATGCCGACAATCTGATAACGTTTCATGGGGTCTTTTCCTCGAACAGGCAGTCATCCGCGATTGGGCAGATGCCGCATTTGGGTTTGCGCGCGACGCAGATATACCGCCCGTGCAGGATTAGCCAGTGATGCGCGTGGCGTTGGTATTCGGCGGGGACGTTGTCTTCAATCGCGCGTTCCACCGCGGTTTCATCCTTGCCGGGGGCGATGCCAGAGCGGTTGCCGAGGCGGAAAATGTGGGTATCCACTGCTTGCGAGGGTTGGCCGAACCACATGTTCAACACCACATTCGCGGTTTTCCGACCCACACCCGGCAACGACACCAGTGCGGCGCGGCTGGAGGGCACCTCGCCGCCGAAATTGTCGATCAAAAGCTGGCTGAGCTTGATCACGTTCTTGGCCTTGTTGCGGTAAAGCCCGATGGTCTTGATGTGCTCAATCAAGCCTTCCTCGCCCAAGGCCAGCATCTTGGCGGGGGTATCGGCGATCTGAAACAGTTTGCGCGTGGCTTTGTTGACCCCCACATCGGTGGCCTGCGCCGACAGCGCAACCGCCACCACCAGGGTGAAGGCGTTGGTGTGTTCAAGCTCTCCTTTAGGTTCGGCCTCCAAGGCCTGAAACCGGGAGAAAATGCGCTGCATGGCGGGGTAGTCGAGTTGGCGTGTCATGGTTTGGATATGCCCGATTGCCCCGCATCGGGCAAGCTTCTCGGTTCGGGTGGCTGCCGGCAGAATCTGTTTCCCATCTGGGAATGACTTGTGCCTGAGTGTCATTTTTGAGTCGATTTCCACAAGATGTTGTGGTTTCTGGTGCGCTTGTCTTGTGCTGTGCCATCGCAAGCTACACCTGCAGTGCCGCGCGAAATGCCGTGAAAGGCGCAGGAACCGGGTCGCTTACGGCGCGCGTCCTGCCTATTCTGGCAGGAAGGAGAACAGCATGACTGACCAGAACAGCTATCATTACGCCGTCATCGCGCGCGCGTTGAAGATCATCGACGAGGGCGGCCCCGGCCTAAGCCTCGATGATCTGGCCGCGCGGATGGGGATGAGCCCTGCGCATTTTCAGCGCACGTTTTCGCAATGGGTGGGTGTCAGCCCCAAAAGGTATCAGCAATATCTGACGCTGGACCATGCGCGCCGTTTGCTGGCGGACCGTTTCACCGTGTTGGAAACGGCCCATGCGGCGGGGCTTTCCGGCGGCGGGCGTTTGCATGATCTGTTTTTGACATGGGAGGCGATGAGCCCGGGTGAATATGCGACGGGTGGTGCAGGATTGGTGATCCGTTGGGGCTATTTCCTGACTCCGTTCGGCGAGGCGCTGGTGATGGCGACCGATCGCGGCATTTGCGGGATGGGCTTTACCGAGGAGTTTGGCAGGGACTGGTCGATGACAGACCTGACATCGCGCTGGCCCAATGCGACCTTTATCGAGGACACCAGCATTGAACCGCTTGTCACCGAGGCGATGGCTGGGCGCGGGGCGCGTCTGCATCTGATCGGGGCGCCGTTTCAGCTGAAGGTCTGGGAGGCGCTGCTGCACGTCCCCTCTGGCCAAGTCACGACCTATTCGGAAATTGGCAAGGCTGTCGGGCATCCCACGGCACAACGGGCCGTTGGCACGGCGGTGGGGCGCAACCCGATCAGCTTTCTGGTGCCATGCCATCGGGCGCTGCGCAAATCGGGCGGTTTGGGCGGCTATCACTGGGGCTTGCCCGTCAAGCGTGCGATGCTGGCATGGGAAGCGGCGCGCGCGGATGCAAGGGGATGATCGCGGCGTTTTTCAGCATTTTCACATCTGCGCGATAAATTGCCAATTCAACTTGGGAACCATGCCGAATGGTGCGCGTTGATATATAGCTAGCGGCGAGGCCGAAGCGGCCCACCCAGACAATTCAGAGGCAGCCATGATGTTCAAGACCCCGGTTATCATCTCTACCGTCACGCTGATGGCGCTGACAGCCTGCGTTAACCCCGATGCTTATCCGAATGACCCGAATGCCCGCGCCAAGAATGGTGCGATCGTCGGCGGTATGCTGGGCGCGGTTGCCGGGGCTACCAGCAAGGGCGACGACCGTCTGGCGAAAGCCGTGATCGGTGGTGCGTTGGGGGCTGCTGTTGGGGGCGCGATTGGGTCGAGCCTGGATGCACAGGCCGCAGATCTGCGCGGTTCGCTGTCGTCGAACGTGTCCGTGACCAACAACGGCCAGTATCTGGTGGTGAACATGCCGCAAGACGTGCTGTTCGCCAGCGACAGCGCTACGCTGCGCCCGGACCTGACCTCGGATCTGCGCGCGGTGGCATCGTCGCTGAACCGCTATCCGAATTCGACCATTGAGGTGATCGGCCACACCGACAACACCGCCTCGCAAGCCTATAACCAAGACCTGTCGCAGCGCCGCGCCTCGGCTGTGGCGAATGTGCTGATCAGCTCGGGCGTGCCGGCTGGTCGTGTGGCGGCCTATGGCCGTGGCGAGGATCAGCCGATTGCCTCGAACCTGACCGCTTCGGGCCGGGCGCAGAACCGTCGGGTTGAGATCATCATTCGCCCGACTCGTTAAGTCTGGCGGCATGTTTGCAAGGGCCGGGGGCAACTCCGGCCCTTTGTCGTTGAGCGGCTTGCAGATTGGTCATATGTTTGCACCAATCAGCCGGAGCCGTTCATGCCCTTCCTTAAAATTGACGCCGAGAAACTGTCACATTCTGTGGTGCAGCAGATTGAATTGCTGATCCTGCGCGGCATCCTGCGCCCCGGCGAGCGTCTGCCGTCAGAGCGGGAACTGTCTGAGCGTATGGGGGTATCGCGGCCATCACTGCGCGAGGCAGTGGCGGATTTGCAGGCGCGCGGGTTGTTGATCAGCCGGCCCAATGCGGGGATTTTTGTGGCCGAGGTGCTGGGTTCGGCATTCTCCCCGGCGCTGATCGGTTTATTTTCAGCGCATGAAGAGGCTGTGTTCGATTACATCGACTTCCGCCGTGATATGGAAGGTTTGGCGGCAGAGCGGGCGGCGCGGCTGGGGTCGGACACCGATCTGGCGGTGATTGATGCGATTTTCACCAAGATGGAAGCCGCACACAGCAAGCGCGACCCGACCGATGAGGCCGAGTTGGATGCGACGTTTCACATGGCGATCATCGAGGCCAGCCATAATGTGGTGATGCTGCATATGATGCGCGCGATGTATGATCTGCTGCGGATGGGCGTGTTTTATAATCGGCAGATGATGTTCAAGAACCGGCTGACCCGTGATCAATTGCTGGATCAACACCGCGCCATAAACGCAGCCTTGCAGGCGCGTGACCCACAGGCCGCGCGGGCGGCGGTGGTGACGCATCTGGGATTTGTGGAAACCGCGATGGCGGATCAGATCAAGGCGAACCGGAATGAGGCGGTGGCCAAGCAACGTTTGCAGCACGAGCAATCGAAGTAGCGCATGAAAAAGCCCGGCGCGCTGCACCGGGCTTTTCAGGAATCGTCACTGGCGATCAGTGAAACTTGGCGTCCACCGTGGCAATCGCCGCGTCAATCGAGGCCGAGGCCGCTTCTGCGGTGTTTTGCTTGGCCAGCACTTCGCCAGCGGCAGCAACGGCAACCGAAATCGCACTTTCGCGGACTTGGCGCAGCGCGCCAGCCTCAGCCGAAGCGATCTGCTCTTCTGCAGCAGCCAGACGGCGTGCGATGGAAGCGGTCAGATCAGCCTTGGCCTGCTTGGCAGCAGCTTCGGCTTCTTCCTTGGCAGAAGCGATGATGCGCGCCGATTGCTCGGCCACTTCCTTGTGCTTGGCATCGTAAGAGGCCAGCAATGCCTTGGCTTCGTCGCGCAGGGCTTTCGCCTCATCCAGTTCAGCCTTGATGCGGGCTGCACGGGCGTCAAGCGCCTTGGCCAGCAAACCGGGCACACCGGTGTAAAGCAGGATGCCGACAAAGATCAGGAAGGCCAGCAGCACCACGAAGTTGGTGTTGTGCAGGCTGACCAGCGGCGCGCCGTGGCTGTCGGCGGTGACGACCGCAACGATGCCGAGCAGGGCGATGATGAGAAAGACGTTTTTCATCGCTTATCCTTTCAACCGCGCGGTGACGGCTGCCGTGATCGACCGGGCATCTGCCTTGCCGCCCAATGCTGCCACCAGTTCCTTGGCCGTGTCTTTGGCCACTTCGGCAATCGCGTCTTGCGCGCCAGCCCGGATTTCGTCGATGCGGCCAGCCGATTCCGCAGCTTTTGCCGAGATTTCGAGATCGGCCTTTGCGATGGCTTTGTTCAGGTCTGCCTGAATGTCAGCCTTGGCAGCGGTGACGATCTTGCCAGCCTCTGCCCGCGCTGCGACCAGCGCATCGTTATAGGCTTTCTCAGCCGCAACGGCCTTTTGCTTCAACTCTTCCGCAGCCGCCAGATCATTGACGATCGTGCCGCGCCGGGTTGCCAATGTGCCGCCGATGCGTGGCAGGGCCACCAGCTTCAGCACGAAGAAAATCACCAAGAGGGTGACGACAAGCCAGAAGATCTGGTTTGCGAAATGGGTGGGGTCCAGCTGCGGCATTCCTGCCTTAGCGGCCTCATGCGCAACTTCCGTTGCGGCTTCAGTCGTGGTCGTGGTCGCCATTTTGCCCTCCGTCGGACCCTTTTTGATGCTCAAGGGCGCCGCGCTTGGGCGGCACCCCTGACCGTAAGGATGCTGACGTCAGATTAGACTGCGAACATCAACAGCAGAGCGACGAGGAACGAGAAGATCCCCAGAGCTTCTGCGAAGGCCAGACCGATGAACAGGGTCGCGGTTTGCGAGCCGGCTGCCGACGGGTTGCGCAGAGCGCCAGCCAGGAAGTTGCCAGCAACATTGCCAACGCCGATTGCGGCAGCGCCGGAACCGATAGCGGCCAGACCAGCGCCGATGAATTTGCCGAGTGCGGCTGCGGTTGCGAGATCCATGATATTCTCCTTACGATGGAATAGGTTAGATAGGGTTAAGAGCGGCGTTTAGTGGCCCGGATGCAGTGCATCTTTCAGGTAAACGCAGGTCAGGATGGTGAAAACGTAGGCTTGAATGAAGGCCACAAGAACCTCCAGCGCGTAGATTGCGGTGATGGCCAGAACCGACACCGGCGTTACCAGCACACCAATGCCCGAGATCAGGATCATCGGCGCGAAGGCGGCAAACACTTTCATAACCGCGTGGCCCGCCATGATGTTGCCTGCCAAACGAATGGAATGGCTGACGGGGCGCACGAAGTAGGAAATCAATTCGATCAGCGCGATGATCGGACGCAGGATCAGCGGCGCATCTTTCATCCAGAACAGGCCGAGGAAGTGCAGACCGTGCTTCCAGAACCCCAGCAGGGTCACGAACAGGAACACGCCCACACCCATCACTGCGGTGACAGCGATATGCGAGGTTGGCGAGAACGAACCCGGCAGCAGGCCCAGCATGTTGGAAAACACGATGGTCAGGAACAGCGTCATGATCATCGGGAAATACTTCGCGCCGTCTTCGCCCGTCACATCGACGACCATATTATGCACGAAATCGTAGCCCATCTCGCCGATGGACTGCAGGCGCGAGGGCACCAGTTTGCGGCCAGCCGAGCCGAAACCAAAGATGAAGATCACAGCCAGAGCGGCCAGCAGCAGCCAGACGGTTGCGTTGGTGATGGTGTACCAGTGGATCGGGCCCTCGCCAAACAGCGGGTGAACCTCGAACTGCTGGAGCGGATGGAACGACAAACCACCTTCATGCGCTTCGGCTGCCACGTCAGTCTTCCTCTTCATCATCGGCCACCGAGGTGGCGTTTGCTTGCGGACCTTGGGCTTGCGCGGCCTTGTCCTGCATCTCTTTTGCCGAGCGCAGCATGGTTTTCACCCCCGCCGCAAACCCAGCCAACACGAACAGCACCAGAAAAATCGGCATGGTCCCAAACAGGGTATCCAGCCCGTATCCGATGCCAAAGCCGATCAGCAGACCGGCTACAAGCTCTATCACCATGCGCCAGGCAAGCTGTGCCTGACGGTGCTTTTCCTCATTCGCGCTGCGCCGGGGCGCTGCGGCGGCTTTGGCGGTTTCGATCCGCTTTTCGAGGGCGGCCAAGCGCTCACGATCTGCGTCAGATACCACGGCAAAAGCCTCCTGAAGGTTGCGGCATACCTACGAACAGGGGGCGAATGAGTCAAGTATCGAAAAATTCCATTAGTGCTTTGATATTGCTTGTATTTATGGACGCGCTCAGATTGCCGGATGCCATCCATCGCGCTTTCGCATATTCAACCATTTGGTTGACGATCCCGTGAGGGCTTGGGATAGTCATGATATGGCAGCCCATCTCGACACCGTTTTCGCCGCTTTGGCTGACCCGACCCGGCGGGCGATTTTGGCCATGTTGCTGGAAGATGATATGGCCGTCACCGACGTGGCCGAACCGTTTCAGATGAGCCTGACGGCGATTTCCAAGCACTTGGGCATCTTGGCAGATGCAGGTCTGATCAGTCGTGAAAAGCGCGGCAGGGTGATCTGGTGCAAGCTTGAGCCGGACGCTTTGCGCAATGCTAGCGTGTGGATGCAGGGTTTCGGGCAATTCGAAGCGGTGGATCTGGACGCGTTCGAGCGATTTCTGGCGGATGAGTTGGCGGAAGACGATGCCGAGGGGCATTCCACCAAAGAATGATTATCTGGCGACAGAAGGCCGGATTACGACCAATGCAGCAACCGATTGTTTCACACGGCGCGAAATCGGCCAGAAACTAACGCGTGTCGGTCATTTTCCCGCCGCGATTCAACTTCAGATTGGTCTTAACGAAGTTTAGCCGCAGGAGATCACCATGAAATTCGGATACGCCCTGTTCGCCCGTTTTGGCCTGTTCGCCCGCAAGGCCGATACTGGCCCGGATATGTTTGACATGCGGCTGGAACGCACCCGCACCCGCGAAGCGCGGCGGGAAGCGCAACCGATGCTGTTCAAAACGAGACTGACACCCCTGGAAGCTTAAGCTCTTTCATCAGGTCGCGCAGTTCTTGCCGCGCGGCGATGTTGGAAAGGTTCAGCTGATCAACGCCGGTGTCCTTGAGATCAAGCAAGGTCAGACCGCGCGGGAACAGTTCGCGAAAGATCACCCGCTCGGAAAAACCGGGTGAGACACGAAAGCCGATGCGCTTGGAAAGTTCCTCCAACGCGGCACCCACCTTCTTCTTGTTGTGCATCTGCTGCGCGCCAAGCCGATTGCGCAACACGATCCAATCAATCGGCTTCAGCCCCGCCTGTGCGCGCAACTGCCGCGCGTTCCACACCATCTCGGAATAGATTGACGGGCCTTTGACCTTGCCGGTTTCGGCATCGACGCGGGCCAGCAGATCAAAGTCGATGAAGCTATCGTTCAAGGGCGTGATCAGGGTATCGGCCAAGGAATGCGCCACTTGTGACAGCCGCGTGTGGCTGCCGGGGCAGTCGATCAGGATGAAGTCCGACACAGGCTCCAGTTGTGCCACGGCGGATGACAGACGCGCGTCAAACGCGTTTTCCCCTTGCGCCAACGAGCCCGCCTCAACCTCGGGCAGATCGCGGTAATCGGGGGTGGGCAGATCGAGGCCAGAGCGCGCCAGGAAGGCGCGGCGGTTTTCGACATAGCGGCCGAAGGATTTTTGCCGCAGATCAAGGTCTAGCGCGCCAACGCGATGGCCCATCCGGCACAATGCTGTCGCGACATGCATACAGGTGGTCGATTTGCCCGAGCCACCCTTTTCATTGCCGACAACGATGATATGCGCCATATCGCTTCCCCTTTGGTCTTTCCGGCTTCCTATACGGTTAGCGGCAGAAAGGGGAAGCGGGAAGTTGCTTATGACATCGGCACGTCGGAATCGCACAGACGCACGGTGTTGATACATTCGGGCTCGGGCGACCCTGTGGCGTGCCAGCAGTAGCGGTCAGGATTGGTCAGGGGGCGAAACTCCCACGTCCGAAGCGCGCCGGTGGGATCGCGCATGTCTTCACTGTCAAACTGGATGAGGATGCCTTGCGCAGTGCGACCCAGAACGGCAAACGGCAGGTCTATCGCCAAAAGCATGTCGGTGGTGCCGTTCAGATCGCTGAAAACTTGCACCGCTCCGCGCTTGCGATCCTTGCTGAAGATCACGTGCTGCGGCGCGCCTTTGCAGGTTTCGACAAAACCGTCGGGATCGCCGTACACGCCAGAAAGTTGTTCAAACACGTCATTTTCCGCATGGGCGGGCAGTGCAAGGCATGTCAGGGCGAATAGGATGCGGAGCATGCCGCCTGATGCCACGCAAATGCGGCGAAATCAGGGGCGGCAAAAGAAAAGGGCGCCTCCGCAGAGACGCCCCAATTCTTGCCGTGGTGTGGGATCAGAAACCCAGACCGGCGTATTTGTTCTTGAACTTCGACACGCGGCCGCCGGTGTCCATCAGTTTGGCCGAGCCGCCGGTCCATGCCGGATGCGCCAGCGGGTCGATGTCCAGCGCCATCTGGTCGCCGTCTTTGCCCCAGGTGGTTTTGGTCTGGAACACGGTGCCATCGGTCATTTTGACGTTGATGGTGTGATAGTCGGGGTGAATTCCGTCTTTCATCGCCCTGTTCCTTACTCTGCTTTGGGTTTGTAGTTGGTGTCTTCGACGATCCGGGCCGACTTGCCGCGACGATCGCGCAGGTAATACAGCTTGGCGCGACGTACGCGGCCACGACGGACCACTTCGATGCTGTCGATGTTGGTCGAATACAGCGGGAACACACGTTCCACACCTTCGCCGAACGAAATCTTGCGGACGGTGAACGAAGCCGCGATGGTCGAGCCGCCCTTGCGAGCGATGCAGACGCCTTCGTAGTTCTGCACGCGCGAGCGAGTGCCTTCGGTCACTTTGTAGCCGACTTTCACGGTATCACCGGCTTTGAAATCCGGGATTTTCTTGCCAAGCGCAGCAATCTGCTCGGCTTCGAGTTGGGCGATCAGGTTCATCGCAGTTCCTTTGTTTGCAGGGTTTTCCCCGACGTGATGCAGCCGTAGAGCTTCTGGTCTTCCACCGGGTCGCCACAGATGTGACCCCGCCAGAGATGCGGCACGCTTTTGAAATCCGCGCCTTGCGCCAGACTTGCAGAAGAACGCAAGCGTTGCGGCAAAAGGAATCGGGCCCGACGGGCTTTTGACCCCGGACTTGGCGCGTATAGGTGGGCTTATTATGGCTGTCAAGCTACGGTCCTCCCTACCCCGAAAACCGGGCAGATACGCAATGCAACCCTTGAGCGAACGCGTCGTTTCGGCTAGCGTTTGTAGGTAATTTGACCGGGCCAGTTTGGCCAACCCACCTTATTCGTCAGCCTTCGACCAGCATTTGACAGCTTGTACTTTCCGAGCGGTGACAACCCGCCAGCCGCTGAACCGCACGTTTACTGAGCTTTACGTATTTCATACAGAGGAGTTTTATGATGGCGACTTATCGACATGACTGGGAAATCGGCCCGGTTTCTGCCAGCGTCACCGCGTTGCGGGCGATGGCTATTCTGCAAGCCCGCCCCAATGACATCTTCCCGTTCACGGTTTCTGGGCGCGGCGGGATTTCCAGTATCCGGCTGGGTGTCATCTATGATCTGATCGACACGGTTGGGCCGTTCAACAATATGGGCACCGGCTCGGACCCCGTGCAGGTGAGCGCGGTGACAAGCCTGATGTTCACCTTTACCACACTGACGGGGCACCATCGCGGTGCGGGCCAGACGATTTCGTTTGAATGCGCCGAGGTGGGCGGCAATGTGCAGCTTTCGCAGTATGGCACCTATGTCAGCACGCTGTCGCACCCGCTGACATCGCTGTTCAATCTGGGGGCCAATGCTGGCGCTGCGGGCGCATGGTCGTTGCAAGCGCATAACCTGCGACTGGCTTTGGGGATTGCGACGGTGCCGATCCGCTTTACGGTCTGGTAGCTTGTCCGATCAGGCCTTGCGGCGCAGGTAGGCTTGCCACAAGTCAGGCCGCCGGGTCTTGGTGATGTCTTCGGCCTGCGCTTGCCGCCATTTGGCGATGGCGGCGTGATTGCCGGATTGCAGCACCTCGGGGATCGGCAGGTCGTTCCAGACGGCGGGGCGGGTGTATTGCGGGTGTTCCAGCAGGCCATCCGAAAAGGATTCTTCGACGGTCGAGTCCTGATTGCCCAGCACTTTCGGCAACAGGCGCACGGTGGCGTCGATCAGGGCGGTGGCGGCGATTTCGCCGCCGGTCAGCACGAAATCGCCAAGGCTGACTTCCTCGATGTCGTGGTGATCCAGCAGGCGCTGATCAACGCCTTCAAACCGGCCACACAGCAGGGTCACGCCGTCGCAGGCGGCGAAACGGCGGGCCATGGCCTGATTGAACGGTTTGCCGCGCGGGCTAAGGTAGATCACCGGCCAGCGGGTGCCGTCGCGCGGGGTATGTTGGGCGGCGTCGGTCAGGGCCGCGTCCAGCACATCGGCGCGCAGGACCATGCCGGCACCGCCCCCGGCCGGGGTGTCATCGACGTTCAGGTGCTTGCCCTGCCCGAAGCTGCGCAGGTTGATCACATCCAGCGCCCAGAGGCCCAGATCAAGCGCTTTGCCGGTCAAGGAAATGCCAAGGATACCGGGGAAGGCATCGGGCATCAGGGTGATGATTTTCGCCCGCCATGCGCCTTTGATGTGCAAAGGTTCTTCCATCAGATCGCGCGGCTTCAGGCTGGCGCGCACGGAAATCCGGCCATGCGATTTGCTGGGGGCGGCTGCGGGATCGGGAGTGTCTGATGTGTCGGATTTGTCGTTCATACATGCTTTTAACCTGACCACCCTGCCCCGGCTAGGCCAAACCATCCTCGGGCTGAGCGGCGTTGGTGGCGGCGATCAGCGCCAGCAGCGGCAGTTCGGCAGCGGTGTTGGCAAGGTTGGTCAGCCAGCTCTGCAACAGATCAACGCTGGGGGATTTTCCCCATATTTCAGGGTCTTGCGGCATGGCCTGCGCAAGGCGTGTGGCAAACAGGGCCACCAGCTCGGGGTCTTCGTGCAGCAATTGCAGCGCTAGCGTCGGGCCATCGCCGTTGACCCGCACGATCAGATCGGGGTCGGTGCAGTGCAGAATCATCGCGATCAGCTCGGCGCGACTTGCATCGGCGCGGGCACGTTCCAGCAAGGCGGTGCGGATATAGGCGGGTTTGGCATGGGCCGACAGTGCCAGCAGATGCTGCGCCACCACAGCCGGCGTGGTATCGTCGGGCAATTCGGCCAAAGGGGCGATCATACGGCGGGCGGTGCGCAACTCGCTGGCATCGACCGGGTTGCCGGGGTGGGCGATCTGATCAATGGCGTGGTCGAGGATATTGTTGATCTCATTGGCTTTCCACGGGTCCCAGATCATCCGCGCCAGGGGGATCGACAGGAAAGAGATCGCCACCGGCAGCATCTCGCCATAGGGCGGCACAAAGCCCAAAGCGCCGCCGATGCCACGACCGATGCCAAACAGCAGGGCGACGAACAGCAACTGGATCGCGGCGTTACTGAACAGCGTGGCCCAAGCCTGATACTGCGTCCAATCATGGAATTGGCGCGGCCAGTTTTGTGGGCGCAGGATGAATTGCCAGAGCAGGAACAGCACCAGAAACACCGGCACCAAGGGCCAGCCATAACCGCCCAAGCCTGCCATCAGCGGCCCGATATACAAAAGCGCGGTTGCGCCCATCAGCCATCGCAGTCGGTTGTGCATCACGCCCCCTTTTTCGCCGCAGAGTGGCGCGGGATGTGGCGTTAGTCTAGCCCCTCTGGTGGATCGACGATGATACGGCCAGCGGTCAGATCAACGGTGGGCACGGCTTTCAGGGTGAAGGGCAGCAGCAGCGAGGTTTTCAGGCCCGGCCCAGCGATTTCCAACAGATCACCCGCGCCGTGGTTGTGAACGGCTTGCACGCGGCCAAGCTCTTTGCCACCTGTATCAAAGGCGGCAAGACCGATCAGATCGGCGTGGTAGAATTCGTCATCGGGCAGGTGCGGCAGTTTTTTCTTATCGACGTAAAGGCTTACACCCTTCAGGGCATCGGCCTGTTCCTTGGTCTCGACGCCCGCGATGCGCGCGCCAAGGCCACCTGCGACGGGGCGGCTGAGTTTGATTTTATAGCTGGTCTGGCCGTCTTCGCTGTAAAGCAGGCCGTATGAGGCGATGGCCTCGGGTTCGGTGCAGAAGCTTTTCAGCCGCACTTCGCCCTGCACGCCGAAAGAGCCTGCGATGGCGCCGACGCAGATGTGGTCTGGGTTGGGCATGGGCTTCTCCGGGGTGAAGGGTGGCGGCTCTGTTGCCAGAGCCGCCGATCAGATTATTCAGCAGCAGGAGCTTCCGAACGTGCGGCTTTCTTGGCGGCCAGTTCGGTCATGCGCTTGCCGGGGACAGCCGATTTCGGGTTCGAACGGGTTTTCTTCGCCAGCACGCCAGCAGCTTCGAGCATACGAGCGATACGGTCGGTCGGCTGTGCGCCTTGACCCAGCCAGTACTGCACGCGCTCCATGTTCATTTTCACGCGCTCTTCGCTGTCTTTGGCCAGAAGCGGGTTATAGGTGCCCAGCTTTTCCAGGAAGCGGCCATCGCGCGGGTTGCGGCTGTCGGTGGCAACGATGGAATAGTGCGGGCGCTTTTTGGAACCACCACGGGCGAGGCGAATTTTCATGGACATTGTGTAGTCTCCTTAGGTTTGGTTGGAACCGCTATTGCGGTTATTTCTGCAGTTGTTCGTGATGCCTGATGACTTCGGAGATGATGAAGGTCAGGAATTTCTTAGCAAATTCGGGGTCGAGGTCGGCTTCTTTCGAAAGCCACTCCAGCCGTTCGATCTGGCGGGCTTCGCGCGAAGGATCGGACGGGGGAAGATCGTGTTCGGCTTTCAGGCGGCCCACGGCTTGGGTGCGCTTGAAGCGTTCGGCAAGGGTGTAGACAAGGATCGCATCCAGACGGTCGATGCTTTCGCGGTGGTCTTTCAGCACCTCAGCGGCGCGGGTGATGGCGTCGGTCATGTCAGGGTCTCCGGTGCAGGATGGCGCCAGATCTGGCTGGAACCGAAGGTTTCATGGGTAAAG
The DNA here is from genome assembly GCF_042646385.1 of Cypionkella sinensis. Taxonomy (NCBI): domain Bacteria; kingdom Pseudomonadati; phylum Pseudomonadota; class Alphaproteobacteria; order Rhodobacterales; family Paracoccaceae; genus Cypionkella; species Cypionkella sinensis. The sequence continues at coordinate 2,472,257 of NZ_JBHRTO010000001.1, forward strand.
CTGCCGTCGCGGCTGCAGCCCATGCGGCGGGCAAGGGCTTGGCTGCGCAGGTTGTCGTCGGCGATCAGGCTGATGGCGGTTTTCCAGCCCAAGGTGCCATAGGCATGGGCGCGGGTGGCGAGGGCGGCTTCGTAGGCAAGGCCACGGCCTTCGCCCTCGGGTGCCCAAAGCGACCAGCCGAGTTCGGGTTCGGGCCAGCCTTCGGGGAACCATGGGCCTGCCATGCCGAGGGCGGCGTCGGTGGTCTTGTCGGCAAGGATGAACATCGAATAGCCGCGATGCAGCCAGTGTCCGGTCAAATGACCAAAGCTGCGCCACGCCTGCGCGCGGCTGACCGGACCACCGACAAAGGCGCTGCGCGGTGAAGCGAGGAAGGCGGCCATCACCTCAAAATCCGCGGTTTTCGGGCCGCGCAGGCGCAGGTTTGCGGTTTCTAACACCGGGATGCCGACGAGTTCGATCATGCGAGCCCCCCAATCTGAACTATCGACGTCAGATCGTGGCGGATCACCACATCGGTGGGGTCAGCGCCGGGGGCGGTCACTTGCACGCCGCCAAGGCGCAGGCCAAGCGCGATCGAGCGGGCGTTGCCGGGGTCGATGTAGTTGTCGAGGTGATCCCAACCAAAGGTTTCATGCGCCCAAACCATCACGCCGCGCGCGCCTTCGGCGGCGATGCCTTTGCCTTCGGCCTTGTCCACCACATACCAGCCGAGCTCGGGTTCGGGGTAGCCAAGCGGTTGATAGATGCCGACTTCGCCCAGATATTCACCGCTCGAACGGTCATCCACCGAGAACGGGCCAAAGCCCATCAGCGGCCATTGCGCAACTTCCGACGCGAAGATGCGCCACGCTTGTTCGGCGGTGAACGGGCCACCTTCCCAGACCGCACGGTCCGAGGCGTAGAAAGCTTGGCGATGCGCGAAATCTTCATAGCGCGGCATCCGCAGGCGCAGGCGCTCGGTTTCCAGCGTCGGGGCGGTGGGATGGGTGATGTGCTGCGGGCGGGTGATCATGCGGCACCCGCGGCGTAATGGCGGAAGGTCAGCGTGGGTTCATCGCCATAGGGATGTGCGGCAGAGGCATCCACCACCGCGCCCATGCGGGACAAAAGCCGATGCGAGCGGTGATTGACGGGATCGGTATGGCTGACGGCGGTGCGGTGGCCCGAGGTGGCAAAGAACCAGTCGCGGGCGGCCACGGCAGCCTCATAGGCCAGCCCCTGCCCTTCATCGGCAGCGTTCCACAGGCTCCACCCCAGTTCGGGTTCGGGATGGGTATCGGGATAGAACGGGCCAATGCCGCCGATACCATCATCCGAGCCTTTACGGGTGACGGTGAACAGGCTGAAACCATGCTTGGCCCATTGATCCAGAAGGCCCTGAAATTCGGCAGCGGTTTCTTCGGCTTTCCACGGCCCGCCCATCAGATGCGACCGCTCGGACGCCCAGAAGGCGGTACTGGCGGGCAGATCAGCCATTTGCGGCAAGCGCAAACGCAGGCGCGCGGTCTCAAGGACCGGGCGCGCATTGGCATCCTGACGCAAGGTGTAGCTCATTTCTTCTTCATCAACCCCGAAAGGCCCGACGGCAGGCTCAGACCGCGCGGCATGCCTGGGAAGCCGCCGCCCATGCCGAGGCCTTGTTTCATGCCTTTGGCGGCTTCGGCCATGGCTTCGGGCGACATGTTGGCCATATCGGGCATGCCGCCCTTGGCCCCCATCATCTGCTTGATGGCGTTTTTCATCGCGCCACCTTTGCCCATTTTCTTCATCATCTCGGCCATTTGCTTGTGCTGTTTCAGAAGCTTGTTGACCTCGGAAACCTCAAGCCCGGCACCTGCGGCGATGCGTTTCTTGCGGGAAGCTGCCAGCAGATCGGGGTTGGCGCGTTCTTTCTTGGTCATCGAATTGACCAAGGCGATCTGGTGGGTCAGCATTTTATCATTGAAACCAGCGGCTTCGGCCTTTTTGGCCATGCCGCCCATGCCCGGCATCATGCCCATCAGGCCCTGCATACCGCCCATTTTCTGCATCTGTTCAAGCTGAGCTTTCAGATCGTTCATGTTGAACAGACCCTTGGCGAAGCGCTTCGCCATGCGTTCAGCTTGTTCGGCCTCGAACGTCTCGCGGGCCTTTTCGACCAAGGCCACGATGTCGCCCATGCCAAGGATACGGCCTGCGACACGTTCAGCTTCAAACGTCTCAAGCGCGTCCATCTTTTCGCCAAGACCGACAAAGCGGATCGGCTTGCCGGTGACGGCGCGCATCGACAAGGCGGCGCCACCGCGACCGTCGCCGTCCATCCGGGTCAGGACCACGCCGGAAATGCCAACTTTGGCGTTGAATTCGGTGGCGACGTTGACGGCGTCTTGCCCGGTCAGGCCATCGACCACCAGCAGGGTTTCGCGCGGCTGGGCGATGTCGCGGACGGCCTGAATTTCGTCCATCAACACTTCGTCGATGTGCAGACGGCCCGCGGTGTCGAAGAATACCACATCATAGCCGCCCATCGCGGCTTGGGTCTTGGCGCGCTTGGCGATCTGCACGGCGGATTCGCCTTTGACGATCGGCAGGCTATCGACGCCGACTTGGCCGGCAAGGATCGCCAACTGCTCCATCGCCGCCGGACGGTTGGTGTCGAGCGAGGCGAGCAGCACGCGCTTGCCATTGCGATCTTTCAGGCGCTTTGCCAGCTTGGCAGTCGTGGTGGTTTTACCCGAGCCTTGCAGACCGACCATCAGGATGGCGGAAGGCGGGTTGTCGATTTTCAGCGCTTCGGGTTCGTCATCGCCCGCCAGCACGCGCACGAGTTCGTCGTGGACGATCTTGACGACCTGTTGGCCGGGAGTGATCGACTTGGTGACTGCTTGGCCAATGGCGCGGGTTTTCACCGCTTTGACGAAGTTGCGCGCCACTTCCAGCGATACGTCGGCTTCCAGCAGGGCGACACGGACTTCGCGCAGGGCGGTGTCGACGTCCGCTTCGGACAGCGCACCGGCTTTGGTCAAGCGGTCGAAGACACCACCAAGGCGTTCTGACAGGCTTTCAAACATCGCGCTCTCCTAGATCAAAACCCCAAGATGGGGGGCTACGGCGGGTTTCCAAGGGCCAATGCGAAACGGCACCTGTGGGCGCAACGCGCTGACAGGTGGCGATCCCGGCATAAGCCAAGGGACCGGAAGCGTTTGCCTCCGGGGGAATTGGGTCGGGCGATACGCGGTTGGGGCGTGGGAGTCAAGCGGGGCTGGGTTATTTGCGTTTTTTCGGGCGCTTTTGGCTCTGGCCGGATTTCTGGTTCAGCCAAGTGTTGATCTGTTGCACGGCTGTCTTTGCGTCTGATCCTGAGCGGAAGATGGCCGATAGGGGCAGGGGCGGGCCAGAGGTGAAATTCAGCACGGCGCGGTAGCTTGGCCCGGCCCTGCTGTCGCCGTCATTGGCGCTGGTTTCCAGCACGGCCTTTGTCACCTCATCCAGCGGCCGAAACTGTTCGCGTGCGCCCATGACGCCAATGCTGCGCAATGTCAGCGTGTTGCTGGGGCGATCAAACACCGCCACTTCTTGCCGAACGAAGACGATAAACACCAAGCCGAACAGGCCAAACAGCAAGGCGAGTGCCGCCAGATCGCTGTGATCATCCGAAAAGAACTTCGCCAGCCAGATCGCGGCGAACAGCAGCATGGCGCAGGCGACGCCAATGCCGATCAGCACGGGCCGCGCACGCAGAACCAGACGATCCGGCGATGAGGAAACGAGCTTCATGGCGGCCTCTGTCGGGTTCTGGCCTTGATCTTAGCATATCCCTAATCAGTGCTTCGCGGAACCCTTACCATTCTCTCGATAAACCTCTTGCCATAGAGGCAAAGTTTGCTGATCCATGTGCGCAAATGCACAGGAGGTCTGCGCTATGGACAACTGGGACGAGATCAGGACTGCCTTTCAGGTTGCAAGAATGGGCACGGTTTCGGGGGCTGCCGAGGTGATGGGGGTGCATCATGCCACGGTGATCCGGCATATCGATTCCTTGGAAAAGCGGTTGGGCGCGAAGCTGTTTCAGCGCCATGCACGCGGCTATACGCCGACAGAATCCGGGCGTGATCTGTTGTCGGTGGCGCAGACCACGGAAGATCAGTTCGGGCAGTTGGCCAGCCGGATCAAGGGGCAAGGTGAGACGGTGGCGGGCGAGTTGGTTGTGACGTCGATCACCGGGATCGCGCATCTGCTGGCCCCGGTGTTTGCCACCTTCCAAGAGGCGCATCCGGCGGTGGTGATCCGGTTTCTGACCGACATGCGCTTGTATCGGCTGGATTACGGCGAGGCGCATGTGGCGATCCGTGCCGGGGCGACGCCGCAGGAACCAGACAATGTGGCGCTGCCGCTGGTGAAGATGCAGATGGGGCTTTATGCCTCGAAAGCCTATGTCGAACGGCATGGCATGCCTGCTGGAGAGGCGGAGTTGCTGCAACACCGCTTTATCAGCATCGACAACCCCGACAACCGGGCGCCGTTCTATCGCTGGCTGCGTGAGCGGGTATCGCAAGACCGGCTGACCTTCCGCGTCAACGAGCCTGCGGCCTCGGAGGCGGCGGTCAAGGCGGGGATGGGCTTGGGCTTTATGCGCGCACATGAGGCGCGGCAAGATCCCGATCTGGTCGAGGTAATGGCGCCGATCCCGGAATGGGACTCGCCGCTGTGGATCGTCACGCATGTGGATTTGCACCGCACGTTGAAGGTGCAAAGTTTCCTGAGTTGCCTGCGCCATTCGGCAGCAAGCTGGTGCAGCCTGTGAGGCTTTTGGCGTGATTCTCTGGACCCGGCTGAGCCAACCTCAACGGGGGCACGTGGCGATGCTGGCATTTTCGGCGCTGGTGGCGGGCAGTTTCAGTCTGGGGGCTGCGGCGGCGCGCTATGTCTCGCCTGCCGCGCTGACGGTGGCGCGGTTTGCATTGGCGGGGGCATTGGTCGGGCTGGCAGCGTTTCTGACGGTGGGCGTGCCGCGCAAGACATGGCAAGCGCCATGGCGCTATGTGATCTTGGGTGGGTTGCTGGCGTGTTACTTCGTGCTGATGTTCTGGGGCTTGCAGACTGCCGAAGCTGTGCCCACAGCGGCGGTCTTTACACTTACCCCGCTGATGGCGGCGGGGTTTGGCTGGCTGTTGTTGGGCCAGATCACCACGCTGCGGATGGCGCTGGCCTTGGCCATCGGGGCGGCGGGGGCGTTGTGGGTGATCTTTCGCGGCGATCTGGCTGCATTGGCCCGGTTTGAGGTGGGCCGGGGTGAGGTGATCTATTTCTTCGGCTGCATCGCGCACTCGCTTTACGCGCCAATGGTGCGCAAGCTGAACCGGGGCGAGCCTGCGCTGGTGTTCACCTTTGGCATGATGCTGGCCGGGTTCGTGATTCTGTGTCTGTGGGGTTGGCGCGATGTGCTGGCAACCGACTGGGCCGCCCTGCCCGCTATCGTGTGGATTTGTCTGGCTTATGTCTCGGTTGCAGCCTCGGCCATGACCTTTGTGCTGCTGCAATTCGCCACGCTGCGGCTGCCTTCAGCCAAGGTGATGGCCTATACTTATCTGGTGCCATCTTGGGTGATCCTGTGGGAAATCGCTTTGGGCCGCGCTGCGCCGCCGTTAAATGTATTGGGTGGCGTTATTCTAACCGCTTTGGCTTTATTCCTGCTGTTGAAGGATGAAGCCGCATAGCGTAAACGTTTTCATAGCTGACATGTTAGCGCTGACAGCGGTTGCGTTCTGGGGAGGACATCTATGTATATCGGGCTTGATCTGGGCACCTCGGGGCTTAAAGGCATCCTGATGGACGAGCGCCAGCAGGTGCTGGCCGAAGCCACTGCCCCCCTGACGGTCGAGCGCCCGGCAGAGGGTTGGTCTGAACAATCGCCCGCCAGTTGGATTGCCGCCGCCGAGTTGGTGTTGGGCAAACTGGCGGCGCAGGGGCTGGGCGCGGTCAAGGGTATCGGCCTTTCCGGCCACATGCATGGTGCTACCCTGCTGGACAGCGCGGATCAGGTGCTGCGCCCCTGCATCCTGTGGAACGACACCCGCAGCTTTGCCGAAGCCGCCGCATTGGATGCGCGGCCAGAGTTTCGCGCCCTGTCGGGCAATATCGTGTTTCCGGGCTTTACGGCGCCGAAACTCGACTGGCTGCGCAAGCATGAACCTGCGGTGTGGGCCAAGGTTGCCAAGGTTCTGTTGCCGAAGGATTATCTGCGGCTGTGGCTGACTGGCGAGCATGTGTCCGAAATGTCTGATGCCGCTGGCACCGCTTGGCTGGATACTGGCAAGCGCGATTGGTCGGATGCGCTGCTGTCGGCCTGTGGCCTGAGCCGGGCGCAGATGCCGCGATTGGTGGAAGGCTCGGCGGTTTCGGGCCATCTGCGCGGCGCGCTTGCCAGCCGGTTTGGCATGGGCGCGGGCGTTGTGGTGGCGGGCGGCGGCGGTGACAATGCGGCCTCTGGCGTCGGTGTCGGCGTGGTCCGGGCGGGTGAGGCGTTCGTGTCGCTGGGCACTTCGGGCGTGCTGTTTGCCGCCAATGATGGCTATCAGCCCGACCCTGCGACGGCGGTGCATACGTTCTGCCACGCCTTGCCGAACACCTGGCATCAGATGGGCGTCATTCTGGCCGCGACGGATGCGTTGAACTGGTATTCCAAGCTGGTAGGGGCCGATGCCGCGACCCTGACGGGCGAGGTTGGCCCACTGCAAGCGCCCGGCAAGAGCGTGTTCCTGCCCTATCTGGGCGGCGAGCGTACACCGCTGAACTCGGCCTCGATCCGTGGCGCGTTCACCGGGCTGGAACATGCCACCGACCGCGCGGCAGGAACCCGGGCCGTGCTGGAAGGCGTGACCTTTGCCTTCCGCGACAGCCGCGATGCGCTGGCTGCGACCGGGACGCAGTTGCAGCACCTGCTGGCAGTTGGTGGCGGTTCGCGATCGGATTACTGGCTGCGCGCGATTGCCACCGCGCTGGATTGCCCGGTCAGCCTGCCGGTTGCGGGTGATTTCGGTGGTGCCTTTGGCGCGGCCCGCCTTGGCCTGATGGCCGCGACGGGCGCAGGTGCCGAGATTGCCACGCTGCCGCAAATCGCGCGGGAAATCCTGCCCGACCCCGCCCTGAAAGACGCCTTTGATGCGGGCTACGCCCGTTATCGCGCTGCACAAACCGCTATAAGGAGCCTCGCATGACCGATTTCTTCAAGAATATCCCTCAGATCAAATACGAGGGCGAGAACAGCACCAACGAATTCGCCTTCCGGCACTACGACCCCGAGGAGGTGATCCTTGGCAAGCGGATGGAGGATCATCTGCGCTTTGCGGTGGCCTATTGGCACAGCTTTGCCTGGCCGGGGGGTGACCCGTTCGGCGGGCAGACCTTTGATCGGCCGTGGTTCGGCGACAGCATGGCGCTGGCCAAGCTGAAAGCCGATGTGGCGTTCGAGATGTTCGATATTCTGGGCGTGCCGTTCTATGCCTTCCACGACGCCGATGCGCGGCCTGAAGGGGCGACCTTTGCGGAATCCCTGCGCAATCTGGAAGAAATCGTTGATTACCTTGGCGAAAAGCAAGCTTCGCACAAGGCCAAGCTGCTCTGGGGCACCGCCAACATGTTCAGCCACAAGCGCTGGATGTCGGGTGCTGCCACCAACCCCGACCCGGAAGTTTACGCCTATGCTGCGGCGACGGTGAAATCCTGTCTGGATGCCACGCACAAACTCGGCGGTGCGAACTATGTGCTGTGGGGCGGGCGTGAAGGTTATGAGACCCTGCTGAACACTGATCTCAAGGCCGAGCGCGCCCATGCTGGACGCTTCCTGCAATCGGTGGTCGAGTATAAATACAAGATCGGTTTCAAAGGCGCGATCTTGATCGAGCCGAAGCCGCAAGAGCCGTCGAAGCATCAGTATGACTACGATGTGGCGACGGTTTACGGCTTCCTGAAGGATTTCGGGCTGGAAAAGGAAGTTCAGGTCAATATTGAACAAGGCCATGCGATTCTGGCGGGCCATTCGTTCGAACACGAAATCGCCACCGCTGCGGCGTTGGGGATTTTCGGCTCGATCGACATGAACCGGAATGATTACCAATCCGGCTGGGATACCGACCAGTTCCCGAACAACCACGCCGAAAAAGCCGTGGCCTTCTATGAGATCCTGCGGGCGGGCGGCTATACCACTGGCGGCACCAACTTTGACGCCAAGGTGCGGCGTCAGTCGCTGGACCCGGAAGATCTGATCCTCGCCCATGTCGGCGGCATGGATACCTGCGCGCGGGCGCTGAAAGCGGCGGCTTATCTGCTGGAGGATGACACGTTGGAAGCAGCCCGCCGCGCGCGTTATGCCGGATGGGAGCGTGAAGGTGCCAAGGCGATGCTGACGCAGCCGCTTGAGGTGATTGCCGAAGCCGTGGTGAAAAACAACATCAACCCGCAGCCACGCTCGGGCCGTCAGGAGCGGCTGGAGAATTTGTGGAACCACTATATCTGAGGGTGATATGCCCAAAGGCTGGGGGTTCACCCCCCCAGACCCCGTGGGATATTTGCGCGCAGAGGATGAAGCTTTGGCTTCATTCTTCGTGGGTTAGAGCAGCGCGGCCAGCGGGGGGATGCCTTCGCTGGCCGTGACGCTTTTCAGCGCGGCGGCGGCGGCGCGGTGGCCGAGTTTAAGGGCCTGTCCGGCGGGCCAATCCTGATGCACGCCATAGATCACGCCGGCGCAAAAGGCGTCTCCGGCCCCGACGGGGCTGAGAATTTCTGCGGGGTCAACCGGGTCGGGGATCGACCAAAGTGCTGTTTCGCCCAACCAAAGCGCGAGGCTGCCGGTGTGCAGGATCACGATTTTTGCGCCCTGTGTTTGCAGGGCCGTTGCGGCCTCGAGCAGGCGGGCGCGGTCGTTGGGGGCGATTTCGGAACGGTTGGTTGCACGGGCGGCCTCGATCTCGTTCAGGAACAGGTAATCTGTTTGTGGCATGATCGCAGCAACGGTTTCGGCAAACTGTGGCGTGGCGGCGGACACAAGATCGACGCAGGTGATCATGCCTGCGGCGCGGGCGCGAGCAAGGAGGCGTGCGGCGGGGGTAGCTCCGCCGGGTTCAACGGCATCAAGAGTGGCGAGCAGGTTGGGATAGCCGAGGTAGAAGATTTTCGCATTCGTGGCAGCGATGGCTTCGATGGGGATATCGGTTTCCGCCAGCGCATCATTCGCGCCGGGATGGTAGAAAAACGTGCGGCTGTCACCGGGGACGTTCATCACTTGGGTATGGGCGGTGGGGTGATCGGCGGTTTGTTTCAGCCAGCGGGTATCGACCCCGGCGGCTGCGCAGGCATCAAGGCAAAGCTGCGCATGGGTGTCCCGGCCAATCAGGCCCACCGCGTAAAGCGGCAGGCCGGTCTGGAACGCGGCGAGGTCCAGCGCGACATTGGCGGCACCACCGCCCACGCCTGCAACCTCGTGCCGGATGCGGACCAGATCGCTTTTCTGTGGCCAAGCGTCGATGCTGTGGACGATGTCGACGATCCAGTTACCCGCGCAGGCGATGCCGTTTCTCATGCGTAGTCTACCGCGACAGTGCGGTTTTCCTTGCCCGCTGTGAGCGCCGCGGTGAGGACGGCGTGATGCGCGGCGGCTTCAAACGGGTGCGCGCAGGGGAAGCCTGCAGCGTCCCCGCCTGCAAGTTCGTCGATATAGGCTGCCCACATCTGCTGGATGGCGTCGGTGAAGCCGAATTCAAAAATCCCGCCAGTGATGCCGGCGAACAGCGGGGTATAGCCGAGGTCTTCGGTCTGCCAAGCCTGACTGCCGCCGTTCTGATAGTGCATGAATTGCCATTGCCGGGGCGATTTGGTGGTGAAATAGGCGGAGCCTTTCATTCCGAGAACACGCAAGGACCACGTGTTCGCCTCACCGGGTGCGATCCGCCAAGTCTTTAGCACCATGGGGAAATGGCCGTAATCGGTCGGCACGCGGGCGGTGACGGTGGCGTTATCCCACGTCTCACACGGCACCAGATTGCCCTTGCCGTCGGGGCGTTGGCTAACCCGTTTCACCAAGGACGCCTGCACGGTTTCGGGACGCCAGCCAAGGCGCAGGGGCACATGCAGAACGTGCATCCCCAGATCGCCCATGCAGCCATACTCGCCGTTCACACCTTGCATCCGCTTCCAGTTGATCACCTTGTCGGGGTTGATATCGGAGGAGTGCAGGAAGCTGGCCTCGACCTCGAGGATTTCACCAACCGCGCCGGATTTCACAAAGTCGATGACTTTTTGCGCGCCGGGATAGAACGGCATTTCTGACGAGCAGCGCACGATCAATTCCGGGTGTGCGGCCACAGCGGCCATGATCGCGCGGTTCTGCGCCAGATCCATGCCGAAAGGCTTTTCGCCGAACAGGTGTTTTCTGGCAGCCAGAATCTCGGGATACATCTGTGCGTGCAGCACATGCGGCACGGCGCAATAGACGGCATCAACGTCAGGATTGGCGAGCAAGGCCTTATAGTCGGTGGTGGTCTGCACCGCGCCCAGATGGGTGGTGAACCAGTCCATCAGCGCGGGGTTGGTGTCACAGACCGCGACGATGCGCGGTTTGGCCCTGGGGTTGGCCAGATGCAGCCAGCGCGCGGCGGCAGAGGCAAATTCGCGCCCCATCAGGCCACAACCGATAATACCGAAGCGGATTTCCTGCATGGCTTAGGCCAGATGCTTGGCAGCGTCGGCGGCGCTGGCTTTGTCATGCACGATCGCCATCAGCGCGCGGGTCATGCCGCCAGGGTTGGCGTGCTGCACCACGTTGCGGCCATAGACGATGCCGCGTGCGCCCTGCTGCATCAGCTCTTGCGTGCGTGACAGGATTTCGGCGTCGGAGACGCGGCCACCACCACGCACCAGAACCGGCACGCCTTGGGCGATTTCAATAACGCGGTGGTATTCGGAGACATTGGTGCAGGGGTCGGCCTTGATGATATCGGCACCCAGCTCGGCAGCTTGGCGGACCAGCGGCAGGATCTTGGTGATGTCACCATCGACCATATAGCCGCCCTTGGAATTGTCCTGCATCACGAGGGGTTCGACCATCAGCGGCATCCCCATGATTTCACATTCGCGCTTCAGCGCATTCACGTTGCGCACGCAGTCGCGGTAAAGTTCGGGTTGATCAGGCAGCAGCAGCAGGTTCACCACGACACAGGCGGCGTCAAGGACAAGACCCTGTTCGACGGGGCGGTCAATGACTTCGGAGTACAGGCTGCGCGGCAGCGGTGTGCCATAGACATTGGCGATATCGGTGCGCAGAACCAGCGCCGGGCGGTTCTTGCCGGGAATGGCTTGCAGGATCTTCGCAGTGCCGGGGGGAAGCTGGATCGCGTCGGGGGCGGCGGCGGCAACGGTCTGGATGGATTTGGTCATATCCTCGATACCGCCAAGGAACGAACCTTCATTGAACATGCCGTGGTCAATGGCCACGTCAAAGCAGTTTCCCGAAGGCGCGAACAGGCGGTTGAGGCGGGCGGTCTTCATGGCGGTATCCTGTGTGTGGAAACGTTTCCATATGGGTATCGGCGGTGGGGGATTCTGTCAACGGGCAAGGAAATTCCTGACAGATGTGTCGTTTGATCGGGCGGCGTAGATCGGCTAGCCTTGGGGCAAGCATAGGAGATTTCGCATGATTTGGCAGACTTATCTCGACGCAGAGCAGGCACGGTTTGTGCAGGAATTGCTGGCGTTTGTGCGTATCCCTTCGGTTTCGGCCAAGCCCGAGAATATCCCGGATGTGGTGCAGGCGGCGGAATGGGTTGCGGCACGGTTGACCGCGGCCGGGGTCGATGGCGCGCAGGTGATGCCGACCACGGGGCATCCGGTGGTCTATGGCGATTGGCTGCATGCGGGGGCGGACAAGCCGACGGTGCTGATCTATGGGCACTTCGATGTGCAGCCCGCCGAGCCATTCGATTTGTGGGACAGCCCACCGTTTGAACCTGAAATCCGCGAGGGCAAGGTGTGGGGGCGTGGGGCTTCGGATGACAAGGGCGGCATGATGGTGCCGATATTGGCGGTGGAGGCGTTGCTCAAGACCACCGGGCGGTTGCCGGTGAATGTGAAGTTCTTCTTTGAGGGGCAGGAGGAGATCGGCTCACCCGATCTACCGCCTTTCGTCGCGGCCAATGTGGCGCGGTTGAGTGCGGATATGATCTTCTCGGCGGATGGGCTGCAATATGCGCCCGATCAGCCGCAGATCGTCGAGGCGCTGAAGGGGCTGGTGAAGGGAGAGATCGTGGTGCGCGGGCCGCGGTCGGATCAACACTCGGGCCTGCATGGCGGCGGGATTGCCAATCCGGCGATGGCGCTGGCGCATCTGTTGGCGTCGATGAAGTCGGCAGACGGGTTGGTGACGGTGGCGGGGTTTTACGATGATGTGATTGATCTGACGCCTGAGGATCGGGCGGCGATTGCGCGGATACCTTATGATGAGGTCAGCTATCTGGCCGAGACCGGGGCGCCAGCGGTGTTTGGTGAGCCGGGGTATAGCACGCGGGAGCGGTTGTGGGCGCGGCCGACGTTGGATGTGAACGGGTTGACGAGCGGTTGGCAGGGGATCGGATCGAAGACGGTGTTGCCAGCCGAGGCGCGGGCGAAGATCACCTGTCGGTTGGTGGCGGATCAAGACCCCGCCAAAGTGCTGGCAGCCTTGGCGGCGCATGTCGAGGCGTATTGCCCGGAAGGTGTGACGGCGGAGTTTCAGGCGGGGCAAGGTGGGGCGGGGCCGTTTTTGGTGCCGTCGGGACATAACGCGACCGGGATTGCGGCGCAGGTGTTGGAGGAGGTTTACGGCAAGGCCCCCTATCGCACGCGGCTGGGGGGCTCGATTCCGGTGATGACCACGCTGTTGGGGGAATTGGGGGTTCATGCGGTGATGTTCGGGTTCTCGCATGATGATGAGAATCTGCACGCGCCGAACGAATTTTTCCGACTGGATGCGTTCCGAAAGGGGCAAGAGGCCTATGTGCGGTTGTTGCAGCGGTTGGGGGCGTGAGCGGTCCCAACTCGGGACCAAAAATTTTGCTAGCAAGATCAATATCTTGATTTTGCGATTTAAGGATTTGTTAACCTGAGCCAGTTGCTGTGGGGTTTTCCGCAGCCAATCCGGGGCTTTCAGGACAATGCGGCGAGCAGGTCCATTGCTGTGATCTGGTCGAATTGCACGTGGCGGTGCATCAAGGCTTCGGCCCCGGCGGCGTCGCGAGCGAAGATCAGGCTGGCAATGGCGCGGTGTTCGGCGGCTGAGGTGGCGATAGCACCCGCGTAGCGATAGCGGGCGCGGTAATAGGCCAGCAGTTTGCGGGCATTGGTCTTGATCATCTCGGTCAGGAACGGATTTCCGGCGGCGAGTGCCACACATTCGTGAAAGCGCAGGTTCAACTGATAATAGGCGTCAGGATTGGCATCGCCCTGATCGCGGGCGAAGTCTTCACAGGCGGCAACGGCGGCTTCCAGTGCCTTGGTCCAAGACACCGACAAACGGCGCGCAGCGAGGCCCGCGGCCTGCCCTTCCAGTTTTGCGTGAACCTCAAGGATCGCGAGGAATTCTTCAAGGCTGGGGCGAAACACCGTTGCGCCTTTGCGCGGCAAGCGGCGCACCAAACCCATCGCTTCCAGCTGCAAGATGGCTTCGCGCACGGGGGTTCGCGATACGGCAAATTCAGCCACAAGCTCGGCCTCGTCAATCACATCGCCGGGGTTCAGGCGGCCTGTGTCGATCCAGGACAGCAGTTTGTTGGTTAGGGTTTCGGTTTGGCCAGCCATGAAAGATCAAAAGACGGAAAACGCCCTCAGGTAAAGGGGGATAGCGGGAAAACTTCATGTAGCGCGCCGCCGATTGTTTCCAAAATACAACCTGAACGCGAAGATTAAGCGAAGCCCACCGCGCATTGGCTGCAAGAAAGAAATCAATCTGTAGCGCGAAAGCCGCAAATGTGGCGGAAATGAGGGGGAAATTCGGCAAAAGCTGATCACGCTTGGCCTAAGCACTAGAAATCGTATCGAAACCTCGGTATCCCTAAACGCAATCAGCCCCCGAAAGTGGGGCGAATAACACGCTGGGCACTAAAGCCCAGGTTTTTTGAGGCGGAGTAGTAAGATGGTAAAAGCGATTGATTTCGCTGTCCGCAATGTTGCGGGCGGTGCGCAGCATGGCAGTGTCGCAGGCGACAGCCAAGGCAACTTCATTCAGGTCGGCTCGGGCGATAGCGTCTCGCTGAACCTGTCGCGTGCAAGCGTTGTGGGCTATGAACAGCAAGGCGGCGACCTGCTGGTGAAGCTGTCGGATGGCCGCACGGTTGTGTTGAGCAACTACTTCAATGAAAATCCCGGGGATGTGAACCATCTCTATCTGTCCTCGGATGGTGAGATCACCGAAGTGATCATCCACGAAGGTCAGGGTGGCGTGCTGGCGGCGGATTACGGCCCTGTCAGCGGTTGGGACAAGTGGAGCCCGCTGGACGACATGCGCTTTACCGCAGCCGACAGTATCTCGGATGTGGCGATGGCTTCGAATGAGCCTGCGGGCATGGCACCGTTCGTGCCGGGTCTGTTGGGTCTGGGCGGTCTGGGTGCGATTGCGGCCGGTGCGGGCGCGATTGCGGTGATCGCCGGGGCTGGCGGCGGTGGTGGTTCGGGCGGTGGCGGCGGTGGTGGCACCCCCGATCAGACGCCCCCGCCGGTGACTGTCACCGAGGGCACCAAATCGGTGAACCATGTCGAAAATGGCGCTGACTATGTGAACGGCGTGGTTATTGCTGGCACCAGCGAGCCGGGCGCAAAGATTGATGTGGTGGTCAATGGCCACACGCAGACCACTGTGGTGGATAACACTGGCCACTGGACAGTGACGTTCCCGACCACGCAGGTTGATCCGGGTGAATATGAAACGCCGGTGGTGGTGAAAGCCACCGATGCGGCGGGCAACAGCACGACCTGGAACGATGTTCTGGTGGTGGATACCGTACCGAACCCGATCAATTTTGACGCGGTGACCGGCGACGACAAGGTGAACTTTGTCGAGAACGAAACCGGGTTGGTGGTGACGGGCACTTCGGTGGCAGGTGCTACCTTGCAAGTGACGCTGAACGGCGTGACCAACACGGTTGTGGTAGGCTCGGATGGGCACTGGACCACGACTTACCCTGTGGGCACCCTGCCCGCTGGCGAATACAATCAAGTGATTACGGCGACTTCGACCGACAATCACGGCAATACCTCAACCTCGAGCCACACCTTCGCAGTGGATACGCAGACTTCGGTGGCCTTCACCGGCACGCCGGGTGGCGATGGCACGGTGAACGCGGCGGAAGCAGCGGCAGGCGTGGTGCTGAGCGGCACGGCGCAGGCGGGGGCTTCGGTTTCGGTGGTTTGGGGCGGCACAACGCTGACCACGACCGCCAATTCCAGCGGTGTGTGGACCGTGACCTATCCGGCGGGTTCTGTGGCGGCTGGCACCTATACATCGACCGCGACGGCAACGGCGACCGACAGCTTCGGCAACACCGCAACCGCAACGCAAGTGGTCAATGTCGATACCGAAACTGCGGTGACGGTGAACAATGGCCAATCTGGCGGCGATGATGTGATCTCGGGCGCAGAGGCTGCGGCTGGCGTTGCCCTGACCGGCACCGCAGAACCGGGCGCGACGGTTGTTGTCACGCTGGAAGGCGTGTCGCATACCGTGACGGCAAGCGCTTCTGGCACCTGGACGGCGAACTTCAGCACCTCTGAGATTCGTCAGGGCACCTATGACTCGGTGGTGTCGGTGACTTCGACCGATCTGGCGGGCAACACCGCTTCGACGACGCATAACCTGCATGTTGACACCCAGACCACGGTTGCGGTGAACGCAGGCCAGGCCGGTGGCGATGATATGGTCAACGCGGCAGAAGCGTCGGCTGGGCTGGCGCTGACCGGCACCGCGGAAGCTGGCGCACGGGTGACGGTGACGTTTGAAGGTGTCACCAAGATCGTGACCGCAGGGGCCGATGGCACCTGGACGGCAAATTACTCCAGCAGCGAAGTGCGCAGCGGCACCTACGATTCGACCGTGCAGGTTTCGGCTGTGGATGCGGTTGGCAACACCGCCACCACCACGCATCTGCTGCATGTCGATACGCAAATCGCTGTGGCGATCCCGGCGGGGCAAGCGGGCGGCGATGATGCGATCTCGGGCGCGGAAAAAGCGGCTGGCGTGACCTTGACCGGCACGGCGGATGCGGGCGCGACTGTGGTTGTGACGATGGAGGGCGTGAGCCACACCGTCACTGCAACGGCAGCGGGCACCTGGTCGGCAGATTTCAGCGCCAGCGAAGTGCGGGCAGGCACCTATGACTCGGTGGTGACGGTGCGGGCTACGGATGCGGCGGGCAACTCGGCAACCGCTTCGCATACCGTGCATGTCGATACCGAAACCCGCGTGGCGATCAATGTCGGCCAAGCGGGCGGCGATGATATCATCAGCGGCGCAGAAGAAGCCGTTGGTGTGGCGCTGACCGGCACGGCGGAAGCGGGGGCTACGGTTGTGGTCACGATGGAGGGCGTCAGCCACACCGTTGTGGCAAGCAACGCAGGCACCTGGACCGCGAACTTCTCGGCAAGCGAAATCCGCTCGGGCACTTATGCTTCAACGGTGACGGCTGTCGCGACCGATGCCCTTGGCAACACCGCGACGACGACGCATGTGGTCAATGTCGACACCGAAGTGGTGCCGTTTGACCGTGCGACGCTGTCTTACGGCAGCGATCAGATCCTGAACGCTGCAGAGGCAGCCAATGGTCTGACCGTGACGGGCCATGTCGAAGCCGGTTCGACCGTGATGGTCAAATTCGGCAGCGGCGCGCAGCATGCGGCCACGGTCGCAGCGGATGGCAGCTGGAGCTATACGTTTGCAGCGGGCGAAATCCCGGCGGGCGAAAACTCGGTGACGCTGACGGCGGTGGCAACGGATCACGTTGGCAACGTCTCGACCATCACCGAGCAGGTGGCGGTGGATACCATTGTGCGCAACTTCACCCATCAGGACGTGATTGCGGGCGACGATATTCTGAACGCAGCAGAGCGCGCCGCAGGCCTGACGCTGACCGGCACATCCGAGCCGTTCTCGACGCTGGTGCTGCATCTGTCCAATGGTTCGGAAGTGACGGCTTCGGTCGGCGCTGACGGGCTGTGGAGTGCAACCTTCCCAGCATCGTCGCTGCCCACGGGCGAAGGCAATATGTCGGTGACGGTGACGGCGACGGACCATGCCGGCAACACCGCCAGCTACACCGACAGCTTTGCCTACGACACCGTGATGCCGAATGATCCGTGGATCACCAACGATGCGGGCACCGGCAACCTGATTTCGGGTATCGCCTCGGCTGCGTCGCCGGATGCGCTGACCTATCACGAAGTTGCGGCTTCGGGTGCGGTGCATCAGTTGCAGACCACGGCGCAGTTCGATGCGGGTGTGGATGTGAACGGCAGCAACGTGCCAAGCCATTGGGCGTTCTTCAACACCCCGGTGGCAGATGGCAGCTATCTGGTGATCAATGACACCGATGCGGCGGGCAACGAGCAAAGCACGCTGTATCTGCGCTCGACCACGGGCGAGGTGACGGTTGATCTGACACGTGCGGGCCTGCAAGGCTTTGACTTTGGCACGATCGATCTGACTGCATCGCACGCCACAGTGACGCTGACCGAGGCACAGATCAACAGCCTGACCGGGGCGGATCACCAGATGGCGATCCGTGGCGGTGCGGACGATCATGTCAACATCGCAGGTGCTGTGGCTGGCGCACATCAGGTTGTGAACGGCGAAAGCTATACGCTTTACACGCTGGGCAGCAGCGGTGCTTCGGTGCTGATCGACGACGATATCAACGTCAACACGAGCACTGGCGTCTGAGCAGGGAAACGGGCCATGCCCAGAAACCGCAAGAACGGGTCCGGGAACGGGGTTAATTACCTCGTCCCGGCGCTGGCAGGGCTTGCCTTGCTGGCGGGATGCATGGGGGGGCCGGAAGCCCCTTCGATGCTGCAAACGCATGAGCAAGCCGGGCCGAATGCGGTGGGGGCCTTGGGGCAACCTGCCGGGTCTGGCCTGATCGGTGATTTGCAGGCGCGCCGCTCGGTTTTGCCGCCGGGCGGGTCTTATGCGAAAATCTCGGATGCCGTGATTCAGGCGGGTTCGGGGGCGGCGCAGGCCGAATTGCGCGTGGCGCAATTGAAGGCCAATGCGCAAGCGAAGAACTGGCTGCCCTCTATCGGGCCATCAGTCAACCTGACCTCATTGGGCGGGTTGGCTGCCAGCTTGCTGCTGGAACAGGCGATGTTTGACAATGGGCGGCGCAAGGCCGAACGCGCCTTCGCCTCGGCGGATGTCGAGGTGGCGGCAGTCAGCCTTTCCACCGCAATGAACCAGCGGGTATTTGACGGCCTGACCTATTACGTCAATGCCCAGCGCGCGCGGGCGCAGGCCACTGTCGCGCAGGCGGCAGCGCAAAAATTGCAGGAATTCAATACTATCATGGGCAAACGCGTGGCAGGCGGTTTGTCGGACGGTTCAGAGCAGCAGGTCTTGAACCAACGCGTGGCCGAGATGCAGGCGACGGTGTCTGTCGATTTGCAGACCGAAGCCAGCCAGATGGCGCAACTGGCCGCCCTGACCGGGCAGCCGATGGCGGGTGTCAACGGCCTCGACACCCTGCCCGACACCGGCAAATCCTCGACCGAGCCGTTGGCGGTGGTCAAGGCGCGGGGCGAAGGCGCGCGGGCGATTGCGCAAGCGCAGATGCAACTGGCCGGGATGAAATTTGGGCTTTCGACCACGGCGGGGCTGGATGAAGGCGGGGTCAATCCCGGCCTGCGACTGAACGGCACCGGGCGGCTGAACCCCGGCGCAAAGGACAACATCGCAGCCTTGCAGCAAACCGGCGATGTGGTGGATCGGCAAACGGCAGAAGCCGCCGAAACCGCCAACCGACGCATCGTGGCGCTGCAACAGCAGAAGGCCAATCTGGCCTCGCGCCGCGCGCAGGGCGCTGAGGTGTTGCAGCAGACGGCAGCGAACCTTGATCTGTTCACCCAGCAATACAAGGTGGGGCGGCGGACGCTGCTGGAACTGGTCGGGCAATACGATGCCTATGCACGCTTGCAGCGGGATCAGGCTTCGCTGGGCTATGACATGGCACTGATTGATCTGGAAATTGCCCGGGATCGTGGGTTGTTGGTAGATGGGGCACGGATGTGAATGACCGGGTTGTTGCCTTTGACATAAACGCGGGCCGGGTGGCTGCGGCTGACGACATCGCTGCGCGCAGCGGTGCCGGGGGGCGCGTGCCACAAGGTCGGCACACGGCACGGGCACTCAGCCGGGCGCAACTGGCAACGGTTTATGCCGGGTTGGCCGGGGTAGAGCTTGCCGTTTCCGATGTGGTCGAGCAGATTCAGCTTGCCTCGGAAGCCGGGCAGTTGGGCTTGCCCGAAGTGGCGCGGGCGTTGCGCGGCTGCGGGCTGAACGCCAAGGTCGATCCGGTGGCAGAGCCGGGGATCGCGCATTGGCCCGCCTTGGCCGAGATGACATCCGGCCAGATCGTTCTGGTGCTGTCGGAAACGGCGGATGGTGTCGAGGTTTACGACACCAGCGTCGATAACATGCGGGCCGAAGTGCCGCATGGAGATTTCCGCCAAGTCTATGCCGGTCGCATCCTGCGGCTGCGGACTTCGGTGGACGAGTTGGAAACCCGCCATGTCGAGGCGACGAAATCTCCGCATTGGTTCTGGGGCGAATTCAAGCGCTACAAGCGTCAGTTGGGCGAGGTGGCGGCAGGGTCACTGGTGGCAAACCTGTTGGCGGTGGCAGTGTCGCTGTTCTCGATGCAGGTCTATGACCGGGTGATCCCGTATCAGTCGGAACCAACGCTGTGGGTCTTGGCACTGGGCGCGATGCTGGCGATCTGCCTTGAGGCGGCGCTGAAGCTGGCCCGTTCGGGGCTGATGGATACCACCGGCAAGCGGATTGAATTGTCGGTGCAGGCGCGGCTGATGGACAAGCTGCTTGGCATGAAGCATGGCCCCGGCCAGCGCAGCCCTTCCAGCCTGTTCGCTGCGATGCGCGAGTTTTCCTCGGTGCGCGAGTTTTTCACCGCCACCACCATCGGCACTCTGGCCGACTTGCCGTTTATCCTGATTTTCCTGGCGCTTGTCGCCTCGATTGGCGGCAATCTGGTTTGGATTCTGGTGCTGGGTGGCATCCTGATGGTGCTGCCGGGGTTCCTGTTTCAGAAAAAGATGGTGGCGCTGACAGCGGCAACGCAGGGCGCTTCGACCCGCGCGGCGCGGCTGCTGTATGAGGCGATCTTTGAGGCTGAAACCGTCACTACTCAACGTGGCGAAGATCGGGTGAAACGGATCTGGGCCGAGCTGTCGATCCTCTCAGCCAGCAAATCCAGCGACCAGCGGCACCTGACGGCAATGCTGGGCTATTGGGCGCAGGGCGTGCAGCAGGCGACCTATATTCTGGCGGTGGTGGCCGGGGCGTATCTGGTGTTCGCGGGCGAATTTACCGTGGGCACCATCATCGCCATCGGCATCCTGACCGGGCGCACGCTGGGCCCGCTGGCATCGCTGTCGTCCACTATGTCTAAATGGACCAATGTGAAATCGGCTTTGGATGGCTTGGATGCGATTGCAGCGTCCAATCAAGCCGAGGAAGCCGGGCGGCACTATCTGCGCCGCGACAAGCTGACCGGCGCTTACGAATTGCGCCATGTCGAATTCCGCTATGATCCGAAGGCGGCGGCGACGGTCGAGATCAATGGCCTGTCGATCCCGCAGGGGCAGCATATCGCGGTTCTGGGCAGCAATGGTTCGGGCAAATCGACGCTGCTGCGGGTGCTGGCGGGGCTTTATGAGCCTTCGGCGGGGCGTGTGCTGATTGACGGCGTTGACATGAATCAGGTGCATCCGCGCGATTTGCGCCGCGGTGTCGGCTATCTGGGGCAGGAAGTGCGGCTGTTTGCTGGTAGCTTGCGCGACAATCTGAACATGTCGCAGCTTGAGCGTGACGATGACCGTTTGCTTGAATCGCTGGATTTTGCGGGTCTTGGCCCGTTTGTGCGCAGCCATCCGCGCGGGCTTGATCTGGAAATCCGTGAAATGGGCGAAGGCCTGTCAGTAGGGCAGCGCCAAAGCATCGGCTGGGCGCGGATCTGGCTGCAAAACCCGCGCGTGGCAATTCTGGATGAACCAACTGCCGCGCTGGATCAGACGCTGGAGACCACGCTGGTCAGCCGCCTGAAAACCTGGCTGGACGGGCGCACGGCGATCATCGCGACCCATCGCGTGCCAATCCTGCAACTGACCAACCGCGTGGTGATCATGCAGAATGGTCGGCTGGTGGTGGATGGCCCGCGTGAAGCTGTGCTGGCGCATCTGAACAACGGCGGCGTGGCCGCGCAGGCCCCTGCCCCGCAACCCGGCGTGGCGATTGGCAGCATCACCCCGGTCAAGAAGCCGTTCACCATGCAGGTTGGGGGTGCCAAACCATGAGCCTGGCCACCTACGACGAAAGCTTTGCCGAGAAAACCCGTGGCCCCAGCCGCACGATCTGGATGATCGTGCTGGTGATGGTGGTGTTTGTCGCCTGGGCCTCGGTGGCTTGGGTGGATGAGATCGTGCGGGCGCAGGGTGAGGTGGTATCCTCGAGCCGGCCGCAGATCATCCAGAACCTTGAAGGCGGGATTCTGGCCGAGTTGAACGTGGCCGAGGGTGATGTGGTCGAACCGGGGCAAACCCTCGCACGGCTTTACGGCACACAGTATCAGGCGGCGGTGGATGAACTGTCCGATGAAATCGCCACGCTGGAAATCCGCCGCCTGCGTCTGTCTGCGGAAATGGAAGGCAACGCTGATTTCACCGTGCCTGCCGCTTTGGCGGCCCGGGTGCCGGATGTGGTGGCATCGGAAAAGGCGCTGCTGACCGCACGGCTGAGCGAATACACCGCCCGCGTCGAAGGTGCGCAGGCGGTGCTGGAGCAGACCTCGACCGAGGCCGAATTGATGGAGAAGATGTATAAGCAAGACATCGCCCCGTTGATCGAAGTCACCCGCGCGCGGCGTGACAATTCCGATGCGAAGAACAAGCTCTCCGAGGCGCGGACCAGCACCAAGATGGAGCGCGCGACGGATTACGCCAAGACCGAAAGCGATCTGGCAGGCCTGCGGCAAAAGCTGAAACTGGCGCAGGATCAGTTGTCGCGCACGGTGTTGGTGGCGCCGATGAAGGGCGTGGTCAACAAACTGTCGATCACCACGATTGGCGGCGTGGTCAAACCCGGTGAGGAAATTCTGCAGATCATTCCGCTGGACGATGATCTGTTCATCGAAGCACGGGTAAAGCCGCGCGACATCGCGTCGGTGCGCGAGGGGCTGGATGCGACGGTCAAGCTTTCGGCCTATGATTATACGATCTACGGCTCGCTGAAGGCGAAAGTGGTGTTCATCTCGGCTGACACGTTCAAGGACGAACGCTCGCGCGATCCGAATGGCGACCCGCATTACAAGGTGACTCTTGCCGTTGATCGCAGCAAATTCACCGAGCGGCAGAAAGGGCTTGAGATCAAGCCGGGGATGCAGGCGGATGTGGAACTGGAGACAGGCGGCAAGACCATTCTGACCTATCTGACCAAGCCCTTGTATAAATCCAGTGAGGCGCTGCGCGAGCGCTAAGGCGTAGAAATAGCTAAAATCCAATCCCTTAAGCTGCGGGAAACCCTGTTGCGCTATACCTGAGTTTGGGTGTGAAACATGGGTGTGTGATGGCCGGGCAATCAAATGCCGCGCCAGTCATCATCAAGCGGAAGAAGATTGTGCAAGGCGGCGGGCACCACGGTGGGGCGTGGAAAGTGGCCTATGCTGACTTTGTGACGGCCATGATGGCCTTCTTCATGCTGATGTGGCTGTTGAATGCGACAACGGAAAAGCAACGTAAGGGCATAGCGGATTATTTCAGTCCGACCATCGCGGTCAGCCGGGTCTCGGGTGGCGGCGACAGCATGTTCGGTGGCGACTCGACCTTCTCGGAAGAGGCACTTGCGCAGAATGGCACCGGAGCCAGCCTCGCGCAGCCCACGGAAAGCAATAAGGCGCGCGGCGAAAAGGGTTCTGCCGAACAAGACGCGGCAGAGGCTGCCGAGCAGCAACGCATGTCACAGATTGCGCAGGCGCTGATGGCGCAGGGCGGTGAAAGCATGACCATGCAGCGGATGCTGCGGCATGTGGTCACGAAAGTCACGGATGAGGGGCTGGTGGTGGAAATCTTCGATCTGCCCAATGCGCCGCTGTTTGTGGATGATACCGCCGAGCCCACCGGTGAGACACGCAAAATCGCTGCCCTGATCGCAGAAGTCCTTGGTTTGGCGGAAAATCAGATCGCCGTGAACGGTCATCTGCGCACCCTGCCGATCACCTTGAAAGACAATCCGGCTTGGGATCTTTCCACCGCCCGCGCGCAGGCTATGCGGGGGATGTTGGAAAGCGACGGCATAGCCAGCGCCCGTATGGCGCGGATCAGCGGCCACGCCGATCGCAAGCCCGCCACGCAAGACCCGACAGCGATCCGCAACAATCGTCTGGAAATCATATTGCTGCGCAAGGACCGCTGAGATGCGTAAAATTTGAACTGTTAGGGCGATCTTAAGGCGCATGCGGCAGTTTCGACCCAATACGGTCGAGGCTTCAGAAAGGCGCATTACATGACAATTTCCTCATCGCTGAATGCGGGGGTGGCGGGGCTGAATGCCAACGCCAATCGGCTGGCAACGATTTCCGACAATATCGCGAACTCTTCTACCTATGGCTATAAGCGGGCCGAGACCGATTTTCACTCGGTCGTGCTGCACGGCAGCGCCCAGGCCAGCTATTCGGCGGGTGGTGTGCGGGTGTCAAACATGCGCCTGATTGATGAGCGTGGGCCGTTGATTTCCACCGCAAACTCTACCGATCTGGCGATTGACGGGCGTGGTTTTCTGCCGGTGACAGATGCGGGTGCATTGGAAAACGGTGACAGCAGCTATCCGATTTCGCTGGTCACGACCGGATCTTTCCGCCCCGACGCGGAAGGTGTGCTGCGCACCGAAACCGGGCTTGTGCTGATGGGCTGGCCCGCCGAACCCGATGGCAGCCTGAACACCTATCCGCGCGACACCATGGCCGCACTGGAACCCGTGCGGATCAACGCCAACCAATACATCGGCAACCCGACCTCACAAATGAAGCTGGGGGTCAACCTGCCAGCCTCTGCCAGCACTGCCGGCGCATCGGGCGATCCGCATGATCTGACGGTCGAGTATTTTGGCAATCTCGGCACCTCGGAATCGCTGGATTTCACCTTTACACCAACGGTTCCCACGACAGGCGCATCGAACACCTGGACGATGACCGTCCGCGACAGCGCCTCGGGTGGTGCTGTGATCGGGGAATATACCCTTACCTTCGACCCATCGCAGACGGCAGGCGGCACCTTGGCATCAGTTACGGCGGTATCGGGTGGCGCTTATGATCCCGCAACCGGAAACATCCCCCTGACCGTCGCGGGCGGCAGCATTTCTTTGAATGTTGGCGAGCTTGGGCAACCCAACGGCATGACCCAACTGTCCAGCAGCTTCGCGCCGGTTTCGATCAGTAAGAACGGCTCGCCCGTCGCCAGCCTGACCTCGGTAGAGATTGACGAAAAAGGCGATCTTTACGCGATTTATGACCAAGGCTTCACCCGCAGAATCTATCAGATTCCGGTTGTGGATGTGCCCAACCCGAACGGCCTGATGGCAATGAACAATCAGACCTATCAGATCTCGGCGGCCTCGGGTCCGTTCTACCTGTGGAACGCAGGGGAAGGACCGACGGGCGCAGTCGTTGGCTTCTCGCGCGAAGAATCCTCTACCGATGTCGCGGCAGAACTGACCCAGCTTATCCAGACGCAACGCGCCTATTCGTCCAGCGCCAAGGTAATCCAGACCGCCGATGAGATGCTGCAAGAAACCACCAACATCAAACGATAGGAGGCTTGAATGTCGATCACAGCCGGCCTTTCCTCGGCGCTTTCTGGTCTGAATGCTGCGGCGCGTGCCGCCGAAATCGTGTCCTCAAACATCGCAAATGCGATGACCGAAGGCTACGGGCGACGCGAATTGCAACTGGGCGCGCGCACTATCGGTGGTTCGGGCCAAGGAGTCAGCATAACAGGCGTCACCCGCCACGGCGATCCGATCCTGCTTGCAGATCGTCGCTTGGCACAAGCAGGCAGTGGGGATCGCGATACCACGGCAAGCTTTCTGAACCGCGTCGAAAAGGCGCTTGGCACTGTCGATGATGCGACATCCTTGGGAAGCCGGATCAGCGATTTCGACACGGCGTTGATTGAGGCGAGTTCACGCCCCGAATCCGAAGCGCGGCTGTCAAAGGTCCTGGATGTGGCCAAAGCCTTGGCCAATCACCTCGCTGCGGCGGGCACGGATATTCAGCTGGCCCGCTCGGATGCCGACGATCAAATCGAAAATCAGGTCACGCAGGTGAACACGGCGCTGGCGCGCATCGAAGATCTCAACGGCAAGATCCGTGCAACGGCAGGCTCTGGCCGCGACAATTCCGCCCTGATCGACCAACGCCAGCAGGCGATTGACAGCATTGCCGCGATCATCCCGCTGCGCGAGGTGCCACGTGACAAAGGCGAGGTTGCCCTGTTCACCACCGGCGGTGCGGTGATCCTTGACGGGCTGCGCGCGCAGTTTGGCTTCACGCCAGTCGGGGTGGTGGTTGCGGGGATGACGCAAACCAGCGGTGCTTTGTCGGGGCTGACGCTGAACGGCAAGGCCATCTCGACAGCGGCGCAAGACGGCCCGATATCCGGCGGCACTTTGGCCGCGCAATTCGCCATTCGTGATGATTTTGCCCCGCAGGCGCAGGCGAAACTTGACGCCACCGCGCGCGATCTGATCGAACGCTTCGCCGCCAGCGGGCTGGACAGCACTCGCGCACCGGGCGCGGCAGGTTTGTTCACCGATAGCGGCGCGGCCTTCAATGCCGCGCAAGAGATTGGCCTTGCCCAGCGCATCAGGGTAAATACAGCGGCAGACCCAAGTCAGGGCGGCGCGCTTTGGCGCTTGCGAGATGGGTTGGGTTCTGCGGCGGCGGGTGCTTCTGGCAACAGTCAGTTGCTAAAGGATTTGCAAACAGCGCTGACCACCCCCCGCATCCCCGCCTCTGGCGGATTCATGGCGGGCGCGCGCAGTTTCGCGACACTGGCGGCGGATCTGGTCTCGGGTACCGCAAGCGCGCGGGTTTCGGCTGAGAATGAGGCCAGCTTCTCAGCCGCGCGTCTTGATACGCTCGGCACGATGGAACGGGCGCAAGGTGTTGATACCGATCAGGAAATGCAATCGCTTCTGGTGATTGAACAGGCCTATGCCGCCAATGCGAAGGTGATTTCGACGATTGGCGACATGATGCAAAAACTGCTGGAGATGTAAGCCATGGCTGCGATTTCCTTGGGCGATATGGCCAGATCCTTCATGTTGCGGCGGCACACGGTTGATCTGAAGCAGGAACTACAACGACTAAGCAATGAGGTCGCTACCGGGCGCGTCAGCGACACTGCCGCGCATGTTTCTGGCGATCTGACACCGATCACCGGCATTGACGCATCGCTTGCGCGCCTGAAAGGCTATGGCGCGGTAACGTCCGAGGCGGGCATTTTCGCTGGGGCCATGCAGACAGCCTTGGGCACTGTAGACGCATTAGCAAGCGATCTGGGCAACGCGCTGTTATCCACCTCGACAGGCGGTTCTGCTGCATTGGTGGATGCGACGGGCAAGGATGCCGAACAAAGGCTTGAAACGGCGCTGTCGGTGCTGAACACCCGGTTCGGCGACCGCAGCCTTTTCGCAGGCACCATGACAACCACAGCAGCTGTGGTCGATTCCGACACATTTCTGACCGCTTTGACAGCCGCCGTATCCGGTGCTGTCAGCGCGCAAGATGTGGAAACCGCCGTCAATACTTGGTTCGACGATCCCGCAGGGTATGATGCTCTGGCCTATCTTGGGGGCGACCCGCTGGCCGCTGTGGCGATTGCACCGGGGGAGGACGCCCGCCTCGACGTGACGGCGAAAGACCCGGCGTTGCGCGATACCATCAAAGCCTTGGCAATGGCGGCTTTGCTCAACCGCGGTGTGTTGGCAGGCGAAAGCACCGGGCGGCAGGATCTGGCCCGTCGCGCAGGTCTCAACCTGCTGGAAAACAAGACCGACCGCACCAATCTTGCTGCACGTCTTGGTATGGCGGAAGCCCAGATTGATGCCGCAACCACTCGCAATTCCAACGAGATTTCAGCATTGCAGGTGGCGCGCAATGGCATCACCGAGGCTGATCCCTATGAGACCGCGACGCGGCTGGATGAGACCGAAGCGCAGTTGGAAAAGATCTATGCTCTTACCGCGCGGCTGTCGCGCCTCAGCTTGCTGGATTATCTGAGATGAAAAGGCTCCTCTGCGCCGTGATGTTCAGTCTTCTGTCAACGACAGCATGGTCCGGCCCGATCCGTATCAAGGATCTGGTCGAATTTGACGGCGTGCGGTCCAACGATCTGGTCGGCTACGGTCTGGTTGTGGGGCTGAACGGCACGGGCGACGGTTTGCGCAACGCGCCTTTTACCGAAGAAATCATGTCGAACCTGCTGGAGCGTTTGGGTGTGAACGTCACGGGCGAGCAGTATCAGCCAAAGAATGTGGCGGCTGTGTTCGTGACAGCAGCGCTGCCCCCCTTTGCCCGCGCAGGCGGCCAGATTGACGTGACAGTTTCGGCGATTGGCGACGCGAAAAGCCTGCTGGGCGGCACGCTGATCATGACGCCGCTGAACGGCGCAGACGGCCAGATTTACGCAGTGGCGCAGGGCGCCATCATTGCGGGTGGAGTTTCTGCCGATGGTCAGGCGGCCAAGGTCGTGCAAGGCGTGCCAACCGCCGGGATGATCCCGTCGGGTGGCAGGGTCGAGCGTGAGGTAGAGTTCGACTTTACCCAGCTAGAGCAGATGCGGCTTGCTTTGCGAGAGCCAGATTTCACCACCGCAGAACGTATCGAGACTGCCATCAATGCCAAGATGGGCAATGGCTCGGCCGAAATGCTGGATGCGGGAACGGTGTTGCTGCAAACCAAGGGCCGCTCGCCCGCGCATCTGATCAGCCGGGTCGAGAACATCGCGGTCGAGCCTGAAACCAAGGCGCGGGTTGTGGTCGATCAACGCTCTGGCACCATCGTCATGGGGCAGGATGTGCGGATCAGTCGGGTTGCGGTGGCGCAGGGCAATCTGACTTTGCGCATTGATGAAACGCCGATGGTCTCGCAGCCCAATCCCTTTGCCGAGGGCGAAACCATTGTGCTGCCGCGCTCATCCGTCGATATTCAGAACGCGCCGGGCAACGGATTGGCCGAAGTCTCTGGCGGCACCAATCTGTCCGAGGTGGTAGCCGGGTTGAACGCCTTGGGCGTGGCCCCGCATGACATGATCGACATCCTGAAAAGCATCAATGCCGCCGGCGCGCTGCATGCCGAGTTTGTTGTGAACTGAAGCGGCCGGAGTGATCCGGCCGCTTCAGTCGAGACGCGTTCAGAAGTAACTGCGCACCAAGGCGCTGGACACCAGACTCCAACCATCTGCCACCACGAAAAACGCCAGTTTGAACGGCAGCGACACCACTGCGGGCGGCACCATCATCATGCCCATCGACATCAACACCGCAGCAACGACGAGGTCGATGATCAGAAACGGCAGGAAAATCAGAAAGCCGATTTCAAAGGCACGCTGGATTTCTGACAAGATGAATGACGGCACCAAAAGCGACAGCGGCGCATCTATCGGCACAACAGCAGCGACATTGGGCCGCAGATTTTGCAGCGCTGCGAAAGTGTCGCCATCCAGCCGATGCGCCATGAAGCCACGAAAAGGCCCCAGAATCAGTGGGATGGCTTGTTGAATGTCAATACTGCCTGCGTTCAGCGGCTCTACCCCATTGACCCACGCTTCGGTGAACACCGGGTCCATCACGAACCAGGTCAGAAACAGCGCCAGACTGACGATCAGCATATTGGGCGGCGATTGCTGCAAGCCGATGGCTTGGCGCAGAATCGACAACACCGTGACGATGAACGGAAAACAGGTGATCATCACCGCAAGCCCAGGCACCAGACTCAGCACCGTCATCACCACCAGAAGCTGAACGGACCGTGTCGACAGCGAGGTGCTGTCGCCGAAATCAATCGACAACCCTTGCGCTAAGGCCGGGGCCGTCAGCACCAGCAAGAACACCAACGCCAGACCCGCACGCTGCATCATAGCCCGCCCCGCAGATTGACAACCTCGGTCAATCGCACCGCAAGCTGGCCCGAGCCATCGCCCTCAACCTCTTGCAACTCGCCCCGCGCGATCAGGCGATCCCCCACATAAAGCTCAACCGGGTCGTCCACCCGTCGGTCCAAAGCAAGCACAGCATCACGCGAAAGGCGCAACAGATCGCGCACCAAGGGCCGCGCCTTGCCGACCGAAATCGTGACTTCGATCGGCACCTGTCCAAACGGGTTGCCATCCGCATATTCATCCATGTTTTCTCTCCTGCTCAGGAATTTCAAAAAAGCCCCGCACGGCGGCTGTGATCTCTGCCGTCGCCCGATCAAGGTTGACCTGCGTTTCGGTATCGCCAAATTTCAGATAGACCTGCCCATCGCTTAAGCTGGGCTCTTCTGTGACCACCAGCGGCAGCCCGGTCGCCTGTTCCAGCAAAGCCTCGACCGCAGCGCGCGCAGAGGGGTTTAGCACCAGTGCTATCGGCGTATCGGCAAGCCGTTCCGCCATCGGCATCACCTGCTCCAGCACCACCTGAGGCAGGGTTTCGCGCGCAATCGCGGGCAACAGCCGCGCCACCATCTCGCTCATCAAGGGTTGCAAAGCGCGCAGAACATGCTGCCGGGCTTCGTGGAAGGTGAAGGACAGGCCCTGCAAATTGCGTGCCAGATCGGCCTGCACCCGGCTTTGGTCGCCAGCTTGCGCGGCTGTGGCATCTTCCCAGCCTGCAGTATAACCGGAATCGTACGCGGCGAGCTTGGTTTCCTCCAGGTGCATGGTATCCAGCACGACGGTCTTGCCCGCAGTCACCGACTGTTCAGTCTCAAAAACCTCAAGGCGCAGCACCATCAGCGCACCTCCTCTTCCACTTCCATCCATCCGCGCAGAATTTCGACGGATTCGGTTTGCCGGTCTTCAATCAGTTGACGCAGGCGGCTCATCGGGTCCTTCGCGCCTTCAGCCCCCGGCACACCAGAAACCACCGACAGCGGCGGCAGATCCGGGCTATCGTCGATCTCGCCTGTCAGCACGCGGGTGGGATCAGATGGGGTGCCCGGCAGGGCAAGCGTCGCCAGAGGTGCTGGCAAAGCCTGCCTGCGGCCTGCGGATGTCAGCACCGGGCGAATGACAAACAGGCCCAGAATCAGCGTGACCAAAGCCAGCACGGCAGTCTGGATCAGCGTCATCAGATTGATTTCACCAAAGGAGAACATTGGCACGGGTGTGGCATCGCCGGTTTGCGGCAAGGGCTCAAACGCTAGCGATTTCAGCGTCAGGACATCGCCGCGCGCAGTATCCAGCCCGGCTGCTGAGGTGACAAGTTCGCGCAGCACCGCCAATTCGTCATCCGGGCGCGGCTGCATGGTGATCGTGCCATCTGCGGCGGTGATCGGAACGCCGTCGACCAGAACCGCGACGGAAATCTTGCGCACCGCACCAGGCGTTTTGACCAATTGGCGATTGGTTTCAGAGACTTCGTAATTCACCTTCTCGCGCGTTTCAGAGTTTTCGCTCTTCCCCGCAGCCCCCGCCGCCGGTTGATTGGCAGGCAAATTGGAGGCCACCGTCACATCTGAACCGGGCTGCGTGCTAGACCCGGTCTGTTGCGTGTTGTCGGTAGAAATTGCGACGCGGCTTTGCGGATCGAAGCGGCGTTCAGAGATCTGCTCGGCATCGGTGATCACATCTACCGACACCTCGACCACCGCCTTGCCGGGACCAACCCGCGCCGACAGCAGACGTTCGACATTCTGTTTGATTTCAGCGGCCTTGTTGTCAGCAGCAACATTCGGGGCCGCCTGATCCGCATCCGAGGCGATCAACCCGGCCACCGAATCAATCACCGCCACCTCATCCGGCGTCATCCCCGGCACCGAGGCGGCAATCAGATGCCGCAACGCCTTGGCCTGCACCGGGGACAGACTTCCCCCGACCGAGGTGATCGTGACGCTGGCACTGGGTTTGACATCCCGCTGAAACGGCTGCGACGGGGCCTGCGCAATATGGACACGCGCGGCGCGAATCTGGGGGTTAGACAGAATTGTGCGCGAAAGCTCGCCCTCTTTCGCGCGCCAATAGGCGGCATCGAACATCTGGGCGGTGGTGCCAAAGCCTGAAAGCGAATCAAGCAACTCATAGCCAGTGCCGGAATTGGCAGGCAAACCTTCGGCCGCCAGCGTCATGCGGAGTGAGTCGCGCTGCCCCTCCTCGACGTAAATCGCTTGGCCACGCACCTCATATGACACGCCTTTCTGATCGAGCGCCGTGATCACATCGCCCGCAGCCGCATTATCTAACCCTGCATAAAGCAAAGACATTCCGGGCGTGCCAGCCATGCGCGACATCATCATGATCGCAAGAAACACCGCCACCGTGGCCCCCAGAACGACAAAGCGCTTGCGGCCATCTAGGCCTTGCCAAATTTGCAACAGGTTCTGCACGGTCGATCTCCGATGAAGGGCTTCTGCCCGATGAAACCAGCTTTGGCGGATCGGCCTTAACAATCGGTTAGTGAGCTTGGGTCTATGTTTGAGATGCAAACAACGACGGAGGGTCAGGTGGCCGAAGCAGAACAGCCGCAGGATGTGGCGCCGAAAAAGAAGTCGAAAAAAACCCTGCTGATCGGGCTTGCGCTGGCGTTTCTGTTGGGCGGTGGCGGCTTTTATGCCACCTGGGCGGGGCTTCTGCTGGGAGGTGGTACGGAACATGCAGAGGGCGGCGCAGAACCCAACCCGCTGCCAGACATAAGTTTTGTGCCGGTAGAGCCGTTGATCGTCTCCATCGGTCCCGGTGCAGAGGGCAGGCATCTGCGCTTCACCGCGCAGCTTGAAGTCGCAGGCAATCATAGTGCCGAGGTGACAACCCTGCTGCCGCGTATCGTCGATGTGCTGAACGGCTATCTGCGCGCGCTTGACCCGGCAGAGTTTGACGATTCTGCCGCGCTCGTGCGGATGCGGGCGCAACTGTTGCGCCGCATTCAGATTGTTACCGGCGACGGCCGGGTGCGCGACCTGCTTGTCACCGAATTTGTGCTGAACTGAAGGAGAGTCCTCATGGTGTTGATCGCGGATATTCTGATGGCAGCGGGTTCTTTCGGGGCAGCGATTTACTGCTATGTGCTATCGGGCAGGTTAAAGAAGTTCACCACGCTGGAAACGGGCATGGGTGGTGCTATTGCCGTGCTGTCAGCACAGGTTGATGACATGACGCGGGCGCTGGAACAGGCACGCACCGCCGCCCACGGCTCGGCAGATGGCTTGATCGCCTTGACCGCCCGCGCCGAAAGCGTGGCGGGGCGTTTGGAGCTGCTGGTGGCCTCGATGCACGATTTGCCAGAACCGCCTCCGCCGGCCCCCGATGTCGGCGCCGATATTGCCGAGGCCACGCGCAATCTGCGCTTCGTGCGCCGCAGACTATCGCGCAATGAAATGGAAGCCGCCGAATGACAAGACGCGCCCCCCGCAGTGGCCGCGGCACGCTGGTCATCCTGACATTGTTTCTTGCGGCCTCTGGCGCATTGCGCGTCGGGTCTGGGATTGGCACCGCCATGGCCAATTCCGCAACCGAAGCGCCTGCGCCAACCGCCGATCCACAAAGCTGCCCCGAACCCCCGCTCGCCTTGGCCGAAGCCCTGAAGGCGCGCGAAGCGCAGATCACAGCGCGCGAAACCGCCCTCGCCGACCGTATGGCCGCCCTCACCCTGTCTGAGGCCGCGATCAAGGCCCGCATGGATGAGTTGGCGGCGGCTGAGGCCAGTCTGAAGAAAACCCTGCAGATCGCAGATGGCGCGGCAGAGGCCGATCTCACCCGTCTTACCGCGGTGTATGAGGCGATGAAACCCGCGGATGCAGCTAAACTCTTTGGCGAAATGGCACCAGAATTTGCAGCAGGATTTCTCGGGCGCATGAACCCATCCGCGGCAGCCGCCGTGATCTCGGGCATGGATCCGGCGAAGGTCTATGCGATTTCGGTGCTGATCGCCGGGCGCAATGCAAAAGCGCCCAAAAACTAGAGTCAGTCTTTGTTAACCCGGCTCTGCAATGCTGCGGGCAGGAAATGGAGTAGGGTCTGCAATGTTCGGAATTGTCGGTATCGTCGTCATCCTTGTGATGGTGTTCGGCGGGTTTGTCATCCACGGCGGCCATCTTGCCCCGATTCTTGAAGCCCTTCCGTTTGAGATGATCATGATCGGCGGTGCGGCTTTGGGGTCTTTTCTGGTGTCAAATGATCTGGCTGCAGTCAAACATACCGCCAAGGATGTTGGCAAAGTGTTCAAGGGGCCCAAGTGGAAACCCAATGATTTCCGTGATTTGCTGTGCCTACTTTTCGAGTTAATCCGCATTTCCCGGTCAAATCCGGTGGCACTCGAAGAGCATATCGAGAACCCGCACGAGTCTGCAATTTTTGGAAAATATCCAAAGATTCAAAAGGATCACGAAACCGTTGATCTGATCGCCGACACGTTTCGTGCGGCCTCGATGAACTACGACGATCCGCATCAGGTTGAGGAGGTGTTGGACAAACGGGTTGAGGCTGCACTTGCCCACGCCATGCATTCCAGTCATGCGCTGCAATCCATGGCCGATGCCCTGCCCGCGCTTGGGATCGTGGCGGCGGTTCTGGGGGTGATCAAGACAATGGGGTCTTTGGATCAACCGCCTGAAATTTTGGGCGAAATGATTGGCTCGGCTTTGGTCGGCACCTTTCTGGGA
Organism: Cypionkella sinensis; assembly: GCF_042646385.1. NCBI lineage: Bacteria > Pseudomonadati > Pseudomonadota > Alphaproteobacteria > Rhodobacterales > Paracoccaceae > Cypionkella > Cypionkella sinensis. The sequence continues at coordinate 2,506,390 of NZ_JBHRTO010000001.1, forward strand.
GTGTTTCTGGCCTATGGGCTTATGGGGCCTTTCGCCGCCCGCGTGAAAACCGTGGTCGAGGATGATGGCCATTTCTATCAGCTTGTGCGCGAGGTTCTGGTGGCAAACCTGCACCGCCACGCCCCCAACATCTGCATCGAAGTCGGCCGCCAAAACACCCCCCATCACGTGCGGCCAAGCTTTGCAGCGGTCGAAGAATCACTGCGCGCCCTAAAGCAGGAGGCCGCATGATCCGGCTTATCTTTGCATTGTGGTTTGCTCTGCCACTGATGGCCGCCGCTGCGCCAGTTGTGGTAAAATCGGGCGAGCATGATGGCTTTACCCGTCTTGTGCTGGAGTATCAGCGCCCCGTCGATTGGCAGGTTGGGCGGATTGATGATGGCTACGTGCTGCGTATTGCCAACGCGCCCGCCCGTTACGACCTGTCAGAGACGTTCAAGATCATCGGCAAAAGCCGCTTGGCCGGGATTTCAGTCGATGCCGACAGCGGCACATTGAATCTGGCCATTGCTTGCGCGTGTTATGCCATACCGTTTGAATTTCGCCCCGGCATCGTGGTGATCGACCTGCGCGATGGCAAACCTCCAAAAGGATCGTCGTTTGAAGAACCTCTACCGCCAGCACAGGGCGAGAGCAGCGAGGTTTCGGAAACATCGACAGCGCCCGGTCCGCGCTATAACTGGCAGGCCGCGGCGCTGGAGCAGCTACGTGGTGGTGCGCCACCGCTTAATCCAACACGGTCGTTTGCGCCCCCTTCAAATATCGATCCTTCATTGCAGCCCCTACGAGAAGCGTTGCTGCATCAGATCAGTCGTGGCGCAGCGCAAGGCGTGGTGGATATGGCAAAGCTGCAGCACGAAGCGTCGCCTCCCATTTTGCCCAAGACGGGTATCGACACAGCGCGGATTGGTTTGGGCGAATTGCCCGGTCTGTCGATGTCAAACGGCTTGCCTGATCACCAGGAATTAAACGCCGAAGGTGCCGGCTGCATCGAGTCTGAACGACTGGATGTGGCAAGTTGGGGCGACGACAGCCCGATCTTTGAACAGATCGCAAATTACAACGCGCACTTGATCGGAGAGTTTGACAGACCCGACCCGAAGGCTTTGCAACATGCAGTGCAGTTTCAGATCTTTATCGGCTTTGGCGCCGAGGCAACTCAGTTGCTGCGGGCCTACCCAAACGTCTTACCGGATGCCGAGCTTTTTCAAAGTATGGCGCAACTGGTTGATGGGCGCGCTGATCAACACTCTGCCTTCATTGGACAAGAATCTTGCGACAGCCGCTCGGCACTCTGGGCAATCCTGGCACAACCCGACCTGACTGCCAGCCAGCATGTGAACACCAATGCCGCATTCCTGGCTTTTTCCGGACTTCCAATCGGGTTGCGCCGCGATCTGGGCCCGGTTCTGGCGGATCGTTTCATGATGATCGGCGCAAATGACGCCGCCGCCCGCGTGCGCGACGCTATTCTGCGCGCACCGGGCGGTGCTGGTCCGGACGCCAGTCTATTGAGCGCAAAAATAGAGCTTCATCAGGGGGATGCGGAAAAGGCAGAGGCCACCCTGGAACAGATGGTGGCCGATCCCGGTCCGGGCACTTCTGCGGCGCTGGTGGCCATGGTTGACGCCCGCATCGCGCAAGATCTGCCGATTGCCCCCGACATGGTTGCAGCCCTTGAGGCGATCGTGAAAGAGCAAAGCGGCTCTGCCGCCGCCCCTGCTGCCATCCGTGCGCTGCTGCTCGCAGAAGCGGCATCAGGCGACATGGATGGCGCTTTCGCCTTGCTGCCCAAGGCGCCCGACGCAGAGCCACAGTTTTGGCGGATCTTGTCGCTTCTCGGCACCGATGACGCCATTCTGGCACATGCGGTGCGGGAACCTGAAGCCCCCTCGCCAAACCTTTCCGGCGAGACAGCGGCGAAGTTGGCAGAACGTCTGCTGAACCTTGGGATGGCGGATAGCGCGCTGCACTGGATACCCGATGAATCGCAGGCCGATCCCGTGCTACTGGCCAAAATCCAGATACAACGGCACGACGGCCGTGCAGCATTGCGCGCATTGACTGGCCAAGACTCGGCGGCTGCCCTGCAACTGCGCGCCACGGCGATGCAGCAGTTAGGCGATGACGCCGCAGCGGCCCAGATTTACGCGCAGGCAGATGCACGGGCGGATGAACAAAGGGCGATGGGCAATGCCGGAGATTGGGCAGGCATCGCCAGTCATGGCACAGGCCCTTGGCAGCAACTGGCCAGCCAACTGCCCCCGCCATCGCAACCCGAAGCCGTCCCAACCGTTGAAACGGGGCCGCTCGCGGCAGGTCAACAGATCATTGATCGCAGCACCGCCACGCGCGATTCCATTGCGGCGTTGCTGAACCAGGTTGGAGCACCCTGATCTCAAATCGCGGGCATGGTTACGGTTTGGAAAGATTCGGTCCCTAAAGTGCTCCTATCACCGCCACAGAAAGTGGCGGGTCATTCGGGCGAAACCCATGTCAAATCAGCCAATTCCCAATAAATACCGTGGCTGCATCGCTATTGCTCTGCTGGCGATCATTCTATGCGGCCCTGCCCAACTGCGCGCAGCCGCCAACCCCTGCGATCTTGCAGCTCAGCAGGCTGCACAGAACAGCGAGGTTCCACTCGAATTGCTGATGGCGATCAGCCGTGTGGAAACCGGGCGGCAGGCTGATGGCACAACCCAGCCTTGGCCCTGGGCAATCAACCAAGGCGGCCAAGGCCATTGGTTTGACACAGCGGATCAGGCGATCAGTTTTGCCAGTGACCTGCTGGCACAAGGCGTGGTCAACTTTGATGCCGGTTGCTTTCAGATCAATCTGCATTGGCACAGCAAAAACTTCGGCTCGCTTGCAGACATGTTCGATCCGCAAACCAACGCGCGCTACGCAGCCTCCTATCTCAGCCAGTTGTTCCAGTCGGAAGGTGGCTGGCCAGAGGCCGTGGCTGCCTATCACTCGCGCAGCCCGGATCAGGCGCAGGCCTATCTGACCAAGGTTGAGGCTGCGCTGACCGATCTGCGTGCCACCAGCACTGTTCCACCGGCAAGTGAAGATATGATTGTCGCCGCAGACCTTGCGCCACGGGTGAACCGTTTTCCGCTGTTGCAGGCGGGCGCGCGCGGTTCTGCCGGCTCACTTGTGCCGCTGACCGAGGGGGCGATTCCCTTGTTTGTGACGCTGCCCTGACATGCCCAAAATTCAATTGACTGCCGCATCCTTCTATCAACCCACCATCTGGCTCGCATTGGCGCTGATGGCTGTCATCATGATGATGGTGCTGCCGATGCCGGCTTGGGTGCTGGATCTTGGGTTGGCCCTTTCGTTTGCTCTAGCGATCTTGATGCTGACAGTGACCCTGTTCATCGAACGCCCGCTGGATTTCTCTGCCTTTCCGACCATCCTGTTGGCCTCGCTGATGCTGCGCCTGTCGCTGAACATCTCATCCACCAAGCTGATCATTGGCCAGGGCCACACCGGAACCGCGGCCGCAGGCCATGTCATTCAGGGCTTTGCGGAATTCATCATGGGCGGCAATCTATTGCTGGGCTTGGTGATTTTCTGCGTGCTGCTGATCGTGAACTTCGTCGTGATCACCAAAGGCGCGGGTCGTATGGCCGAGGTGGGCGCACGGTTCGCGCTGGATGGCATGCCCGGCAAGCAACTGGCGATTGACGCCGATATGGCGGCGGGCGCAATCGACCATGCTGAAGCCAAGCGTCGGCGTGAGATGGAACTGGCCGAAACGACGTTTTTCGGCTCGCTCGATGGCGCATCGAAATTCGTCAAGGGCGATGCGGTAGCAGGGCTTTTGATCACCGGGTTGAACATCGTAATGGGGCTTGTGATGGGCACCGTGATGCACGGAATGCCAATCGGGCAAGCCTTTGAAACCTATGCCATCCTGACCGTCGGCGATGGCCTCGTCAGCCAAATTCCGGCCGTGATCATCTCGGTGGCCGCGGCCTTGCTGCTGTCACGCGGCGGGGCAAAGGGGGCGGCGGATGTGTCGTTCTTCGCGCAGTTGGGCCGCTACCCCGGCGCTTTGGGCACGGTTGCAGTGTTGATGGCGCTGTTTGCGCTGGTGCCTGGGATGCCGTTTTTGCCGTTCATGACAGGCGCAGGGCTGATGGGATGGGCAGCCTGGGCAATGTTTCGCAAGGCGCAAATCGCCGCCGTTCTTCCCGAACCTGAAATTGCCGTACCCAAGCGCAAATCCATCGGCGATGTGCTGGATTTTGATGAAATCCACATCGAATTCGCGCCAAACTTGGTGGGGATGGTGCTTGACCCGGCGACCGGCCTTGATGTTCGGATTGCCAATATGCGCACCCATGTTGCCTCGGCTTTCGGTCTGATCCTGCCCGAAATCCGCCTGACCGACGAGGCCAGCTTGATGCCCGGCAGCTATCGCATCCGTCTGCAAGGGGTGGAGCGTGTGCATGATCGTCTGATGCCGGATAAGGTCTTGGTCCTGCTGACAGATGGCGTCGATGCCCCTTCCGGCCAAGACGTGCGCGAACCAGTCTATGGCGCGCCAGCGCGCTGGGTCAAACCGGAACATCAGGAAGAGGCCGCCTTGGCCGGGCTGACCGTTGTCTCGCCCGCCGAAGTTCTGGCCACGCATCTGCTCGAGGTGATCCGGGGCAATCTGGCGCGCCTGCTATCTTTGCGTGGGCTGCGCCGACTGCTGGACGAATTCGCTACGCTGTCCGACACTGCACGCAGCGAAGCCAATCGTCGGCTGCTGGATGAATTGGTGCCCGATAAGGTGCCCGTCGATCTGCTGCTGACCATTCTGCGCCTGCTGCTCGAGGAACGCGTGTCGATCCGCAACTTGCCCCTGATCCTCGAGGCGATTGCCGAGGCCCGCAGCTTGGGCAACCCCGAAGCGATTTGCGAGCATGTGCGCCAGCGTTTGGGCTTCCAACTTGTGGCCGAGTTGAAACGCGAAGACGGCACCATTCCGCTGATCCAACTCGCGCCGGAATGGGAAAAAACCTTTACGGCCTATCAGATTGACGGTGATCGCGGTCAGCGCGACGTGGCTTTGCCGCCCGATCAGTTTAGCCGCCTCGCCAATGCCATCGCCGAGCGGCTGAACCGCGCCGCCGAGACCGGAGCCTACCCTGCGCTGGTCACGTCCACCTTGCGCCGCCGCTTTCTGCGCACGGTTCTGGGCGCTAAGGGCCTTTCCGCCCCCGTGCTATCCTATGAAGAAATCGGCATGGAGGCCCGCCCCGCGATGGTTGGAATCGTGCCACCATGACAGATCTGATCACGCAGTTGAACGCGCTGACCGGCCTTGGCGCCGCAATGCTCTGGCAATGCTTGCTGGTTTTCATGCGGGTGGGGTCTGCCATGTCGGTGCTGCCAGCCTTCGGCGATCAGGCGGTGCCGCAGCGTGTACGTTTGGTGCTGGCGCTGGCTTTTACCGCTGTTGTCGCACCGGCTTTGCACACGATGCCAGACCCGAATCAAGCCGGGATTCTGCCGCTTCTGATCGAGGTCATCATCGGGCTGATGCTTGGCATCGGCCTGCGCCTGTTTGTCTTTGCCTTGCAAATCGCAGGGGCGATGGCGGCACAGGCCACCAGCCTGTCACAAATGTTCGGTGATGCGGGGCCAGAGCCGCAACCTGCGATTGGTAACCTTCTGGTGATGGCCGGACTTGCCGTTGCCGTTGCCACTGGCCTGCATATCCGAGCCGCCGAATTGCTGATCATGTCCTATGACCTGCTGCCACCCGGTCAGCTTCCCGGTGCCGAAGATGCGGCGCATTGGGGGTTGTCGCAGGTCAGCCACATGTTTTCACTGGCCTTTTGCCTTGCAGCCCCTTTCACCATCGCAGCACTTCTTTACAATGTCGCCTTGGGGTTCATCAACCGCGCCATGCCTGCGCTGATGGTCTCGATGATCGGCGCACCGGCGCTGACGGCGGGCGGTTTGGTGCTGATGATGCTGGCCCTGCCCTTGGCATTGGCGCTTTGGGTGCAGACCCTGCATGGGTTTCTCGCCGCACCGTTTCAGGCCCTGCCATGAGCGAGGATGACGACGACAAGTCGCACGAGCCGTCACAAAAGCGGCTGGAAGAGGCGCGAAAACGCGGTGAAATCCCCAAATCTGTCGATCTCAGCACGGCTGCGGCCTATGCCGGGTTTGTCCTGGTGGGATTAGTCGCTGGCGGCAAACTGTTGCAGCACTTCGGCCAGGCCGGGATGATCTTGCTGGATCAGCCAGACCGATTGGCACCCTTGTTGTTTGGCCGTGCACCGGCGCCGGTGGCGGGTATGGCGGCAGGATTTCTGACGGCGGCGGCACCGCTTTTCGTCATGCCAACGGCGGCGGTGATACTGGTGCTTTTCGCCCAGCGTGCCATCCATTTTGCCCCAGAAAAGCTGGCTGTGAAGTGGTCGCGGATTTCGCCACTGGCCACAGCAAAACAGAAATTTGGCCGCGAAGGTCTGTTCGAATTTGCCAAAAGCTTTGCCAAATTGCTGATCGTGGCGCTGATTCTGGGCCTACAATTGTCGGGCAATGCCGCGGAGATTCTGGCAAGCCTTGCCTTGGAGCCCGCGCAAAGCGTGGCGCTGATGCTGAAACTGCTGCTGCATTTCATGGTTCTGGTGGCCATCACCATCACGATTTTTGGCGGGCTCGACTATTTCTGGCAGCGGATGCAGCACCTGCGCCGCAACCGCATGTCGCGCAAGGATCTGACAGATGAGATGAAAGACTCGGAAGGTGATCCGCATGTCAAACAGCAACGGCGACAACGTGCACAAGAGATCGCCACCAACCGCATGCTGCAAGATGTGGCGCAGGCCGATGTGGTGGTGGTGAACCCGACCCATTACGCGGTGGCGCTGAAGTGGAGCCGCAAGGGTCGCTCGGCCCCGGTTTGTGTCGCCAAGGGAGTCGATGAAGTTGCCGCCCGCATCCGCGCCAAAGCGGCTGAAGCGGGGGTGCCGCTGCAATCCGACCCACCGACAGCACGCGCGATCTACGCCACGGTCGAGATTGGCCAGCAGATCCGCCCCGAACATTATCGCGCTGTCGCGGCAGCCATTCGCTTTGCTGAATCCATGCGCAAACGCAAGAAGGTCTATGTGAAATGATCCGCAATCCACAACTCGCAAGACTTGGGCAGCTTGCCAATCTTTTGTTGGATAGCCGATTGTCGGTGCTGCAAAGCGCTGCACGGGCCAAGCTGGAAACTGAAACCCAACTGGCAGGTTTGGTTGTGCCACCGCCAGCAGCGACACAGGTTTCCGAAATAGCATCGGCGATGGCAGAGCTAAACTATCAACGCTGGGCTGATGCGCGCCGCGCCGAGCTGAACATGCACCTCGCCCGCCAAACCGTCACTTGGATGGAGGCACGCGAGGCCGCGCGTGAAGCTTTTGGCAAAAAACAAGCGCTTGGCGGGATTACCGCCAAGCTTGCTGCTGTAAGGCCAAGAGAAGATTAACTGTCCTGCCGCGCAATATCGCTGATCAACACATCCGAGACATTCGGCCCAATCGCGGTTTGCGCCGCCTCAAGCAATGCCTTGCGCAGCAGCACCAGATTGGCGCCATCGGTAAAAGAGCCGTCAAAGCCGCCAGAATTCGCGTGATCAAACAGAACCTGCAAAAACGCATCCCGCAGCTTCGGTTCGCGCGCATAGATCGCTTCGGTCGTGCCCGCGCCCACCTCCAGCGTCAGGGCGAGGATGACCATCGACACGACCTTGCCCTGCTCGACCACCGGGATCACGAATTGATTGCTCAGTTTGACATATTCCGGGCCGCCCTCGGCACCGGCCTCTTTGGGCGCTTCTTCGGCATGGTCAGGCTTCGCGCTGGCTTCATGCCCAGCCGCTTCTTCCGGCTGCGCAGCATGTTCGCCACCTGCATCAGCGGCAGGAACAGCCGCAGGGCGCAGGAAAATTCCGGCGCCCATACCAATGCCCAACCCGATCAGGCCCAGCAGAACAGGAATAAGTTTGCGGATCATGGCTTTCCTCAGAACGGCAAAAGAACATCGGCCACTTGCTGGCCATAGCGCGGCTGCTGCACATCGGTGATCTGACCGCGCCCGCCATACGAGATTTGCGCGCCGGCAATCTTGTCATAGGTGATCTCGTTCTGGCGCGAGATATCCACAGGTCGCACATAACCCGTCACCAGCAGCACCCGAATCTCGAAATTCACGCGCACTTCTTGCTGGCCCTCGATCCGCAGCACGCCGTTTGGCAGTTGCTCTACTACCGTCGCCGCCACCCGTAGCGTCAGCTTTTCGTTGCGCTTGACCGAGCCGTCGCCCTTGTAGCTGGACGACGACGAGGTGTTGACCGCATCGTCCAAGGTCGCCCCATCGGGCAGATCCGGGTTCACCGATTCCGGCACCCCGAACAGCGACGGCATCGCCATCTTGTCTGATCCAGCACGGCTGCGTCCGCTGGCATTCTTGATCTCGGCGCTGTCATTGATTTCGATGACAACAGTCAGAATATCGCCAGTGCGCGCGGCACGACGGTCGCCAAACAACGAACTGCTGCCCGCCGTCCACAGCGAGGATGCATCGGTTGGCCCATTGCGCGGTGCGTTTTCGGGAAGCGGCGTCGAATACATCGCGTGATGCTGGTAGCTGCCCTCCAACGGGGTGAAGTCGGGGGCGCGCCCCACCTGTTCCAACCGACCGCAAGCCGTCAGCAGCGCAAGAGACATAAGCACAAGGCGCATGAGTTTTCCTTTAGAAAGAGGGGCCAACACGCAACACGCCGTCCGGGCCAATCAGGCCGGCAACCTTGATGCGCGAGGTTAAATTCAACACGTCAATGGTCTCACCCACGCCACCGCGCGCCAGCGCCCGACCTTCGGTCAGGATGCTCAGACCGCCAGCACTATATGCCAGCGGCACGATCTGGTTGCGCTCGACAATGGCAGAGGGGCCAATCTGCGCCGCCTGAACAGGCTTGCCCGCATAGATCGCCACGCGGGTTTCCTGGCCGATCACTGCCGCTGTGTCAGTCAGGGCATCGGGAATATCCATCGCCACCAAGGTCACATCCTCGGCGGAAAGCAGGCTATGGGCGCGGATGGTGCGGGTAGCGACAACGCTGTCAGCCAGCGCCGGGAGTGGCAGAAAAATCAGCAAAAACCGCCACATCACCGCACCTGCGTGGTGGCTGACAGCATCTGATCTGCGGCGGTGATCACTTTGGCGTTCAACTCGTATCCGCGCTGCGCCTTGATCAGTTCGGTGACTTCACGCACCGAATCCACCGTGCTTTCCTCCAGATAGCCTTGCCGCAGCGTACCCAAACCATCCACCCCCGAAATGCCGACATTGGCCGGGCCAGAGGCCGCAGTTTCCACAAAAAGATCCGAGCCGATCGCCTCGAGCCCTTTGTCATTGGTAAATCCTGCGAGGGTCAGTTGACCCAACAGTTGCGGCTGGGTCTGATTGGCAAAGCTGGCGTAAACCTCGCCGCTGGCATTGATGGCGATATCGCGGGCATCCGAGGGGATGGTGATGCCGGGTGAAACCTGAAAGCCGTCGTTGGTTACAATCAGACCATCCGCCGTGCGTTTCAGCGCGCCGTCGCGGGTATAGCCCGCCCCACCTGTTGGCAAAGTCACTTCCAGATAGCCCTTGCCCTCGATCGCCACGTCAAGGTCGCCGCCAGTCTGGGTCAAAGTGCCCTGCCCCAACACCACTGAAACCGAGGCTGGTCGCACCCCAAGGCCCATCTGCACACCCGTCGGCAGCACCGAGCCATCCTGTGCTGAAACCGTCCCCGGCCGCGCAAGCTGTTGATAATGCAGGTCGGCAAAATCTGCCCGGCGCGGGTTATAGCCCGTGGTAGACATGTTGGCGAGGTTGTTTGCCACCACATCGACCCGCATTTGTTGCGCGCTCATGCCAGTGGCCGCGATTTGAAGGGCGTTCATCGTGATCTCCTATCGGCCCAGCGTGTCGATCACGCCGCGCATGCGTTTGTCTTCCTGATCCATGAAGCTTTGGCCCAGCTCGTAGGCGCGCTGAACCTCGATCATCCGGGCAATTTCCTGCACCGGCTGCACGTTGCTGTCTTCCAGATAGCCCTGCATGATGACACCGCCTGTCGTGGGCTGCATGGAGTCAGCTGAGAACAGCGTCCCCGCCTGATGTTGCAGGCTGAGCGGATCACCGGGTTGCCACAGCCCGATTTTGGCCAAAGGCGCGCCATCCGCCGAGACAGAGCCATCCTGCGCGATGGCAATCTGCCCCGCGCCCGGCGGGATCACCACGGCTGTGCCACCTTCATCCAGCAGCGGATAGCCGTCATTGGTTACAAGCTCACCCGTGGCTTGTGGCGTGAAACTGCCCGCGCGCGTCAGACGCGGGCCATCCGGGGTTTGCACCTGGAAAAATCCATCACCTTGTATCGCCAGATCAAAACTGCCGCCGGTCTGTGACACTCCGGCTTGGCTTAGATCGACCACCCGCGCATCGCCCGTCGCCATCGACAGTGATGGACCGTCATCTAACCCCTTGATATATTCTTCAAAAACAACTCCTTCCCGGCGAAATCCCGTGGTCGAGATATTGGCGATGTTGTTCGCCACCACCTGCATTTCGCGCATCAGCCCCGATTGTCGGGTCAGCGCGGTATAGCTGGCCGCATCCATCTCAGCCCCCCACGATCATCGGAATGACGCGATCCTGGAAGAACGACACCAGAGTGGCGGTCATGAAACTCATCGAGACCCAGAACACCACCAGCATCGCCCCTACCTTCGGCACGAAGGTCAGGGTGTTTTCCTGAACAGAGGTCAGCGCCTGAAACAGCCCGATCACCACCCCCGCGATCAACGCCACCGCCAGCAGCGGCGCCGACATCAGCACGGCTGTCCACAGCGCCTGCCGCAAGATGTCATAGATCGACTGATCGTTCATACCGGCATCCTCAGGATTTCCTGATAGGCCTCGACCACCTTGTCGCGCACCGTCGCCACGGTTTCGACCGCTAGTTGCGAGCTGGCCAGCGCCTGCACCAACGCATGCGGATCGGCATTTCCGGTCATCGCGGCGCGGGCGGTTTGCTCGCCCTCGGCCAAAGTTTCGGCAAAGCTGCCAATCAGCCGCCCAACCGTGGCCTCGGCGCCTTCGGCGCTCGGCTCGGGTGCCGCGGCCGTGCGGGCCTGAGCATAGGATTGGGCGGCGAGGGAGGTTCTGATATCCATTCTGGATTTCCTATCTGCGCAAAAGTTCGAACAGGCTCTGCGTCATTTGCCGCGCCTGATCGAACAGTTTGAGGTTTGCGTCGTAGCTGCGCTGCGCTTCGCGCGCGTCAGCGATTTCGATCACCAGATCGACGTTCGATCCATCATAGTGACCGCTGGCATCCGCAAGCGGATTGCCCGGATCATAGACGCTGGTAAGCGCGCTTTGATCCAGATGGACGGGCGTGGTTTCAACCAGACCCGTATCCATCGCCGCCTGAAATCCCACCAGTTTTCGGTGGTATCCCGGCGTATCGGCATTGGCGATATTTTCGGAAACATGCCGCAGCCGCTGTGCCTGAGCCTCCATTCCAGAGGCGGCAAAACTGAGTGAGGTGGAAAGATCGCTCATCCCCGCCCCCTATCGCGCCCGGCCAAGGCTGGCGCGGATGATCTCGGATGTGTTGCGATAGATGGCGAGCGCCATGTCGTGATCTTGCCGGATGGTCGCGGTTTTCACCATTTCCTGTTCCAGCGAAACCGAATTGCCGTTCGGCGCACCCGCGCCTTTTGTCCGCCGCAGCACAGGCTCTGCTGCGTCATCTTGCGAGGTCATATGCCCCGCGCGCGTGGCTCGCATTGCGGTGCCGCTTTCCTGATAAGTCTCGGCAAAGCTGGGCAGATCCATCGCCTTGTATCCGGGCGTATCGGCGTTGGCGACGTTCTGCGCCACCACCCCCAACCGCGCACCGGCGCGTTCTGCCATCGCATTGGCCATTCTGGTCAACTGAAGTTTTTCAAACATCGGGATTCTCCCTGCTTTGCTTCACCAAGGCTTAAGGGTGATTCCTTTAGAAAGGGTAAGCACGAACAAAGAGAGAATCTGATGGATCAAGTTTTTGCAGGTTTGCGGGCAGAAATCGCCACGGTGGCACCCGCACGCGCTGTCGGTCGCGTCGCCGAAGTGGCACGCGGCATCGTGCGCGTCGTGGGGTTAGAGCGGCAGGCAAAGCAGGGAGATCGCGTGATGATCGGCGGTTTTCTGGGCGGCGAGGTGCTGAACCTGTCGCCGCAAGGCTTGATCGTGCTGACCGAAGGCCCGCCCGATGGCCTAGCCATGGGGGCCGAGGTTGAACTGACGGGTGCTACGGGTCTTGCGCCCGATGACAGTTGGATCGGCCGCATCATTGATCCCTACGGTCAGCCGATGGATGGCAGGCCGCTGTTCCGTGGCCCGGTTGAGCGCCCGCTGCGCGCCCCAGCACCGCGCGCCGCGCAACGCCGCAGGCTCGGCGCGCGGCTTTCCACCGGCGTCGCGATTTTTGACACGCTTTTGCCGCTGGTGCGTGGCCAGCGCATCGGCCTGTTCGCGGGCTCTGGCGTGGGGAAATCCTCGCTGCTCGCGAAATTTGCGCGCGGAGTCGATGCCGATGTGGTGGTGATTGCGCTGGTCGGCGAACGTGGCCGCGAATTGCGCGAGTTTGTCGAGCGTGTGCTGGGGCCAGAGGGCATGAAACGCTCGGTTCTGGTCACGGCCACGTCAGATCAATCAGCCTTGGCGCGGCGACGCTGTGCGATGGCCGCGATGTCTGTTGCCGAGCATTTCCGCGCGCAAGGTCTGCATGTGCTGTTTCTGGCAGATTCGATCACTCGGTTCGCCGAGGCGCATCGCGAGGTCGCCTTGGCATCGGGCGAAACCGCAGCGCTGCGCGGCTATCCGCCTTCTGTCGCGCAGGCGATCATGTCTCTGGCCGAGCGTGCCGGGCCTGGGCCGGAAGGCGAGGGCGACATCACGGCGGTGTTCTCGGTTCTGGTCGCCGGTTCGGATATGGAGGAGACGATTGCCGACATTCTGCGCGGTGTGCTGGATGGCCATGTGGTGATGGATCGCAAGATTGCCGAACGCGGCCGCTACCCAGCCATCGACCTGCTGCGATCGGTATCGCGCAGCCTGCCAGAGGCGGCATCAGAGGCGGAGAACGCTCTGATCGCGCAAGCGCGGCAACTTCTTGGCGCGTGGGATCGCGCCGAAATGATGATTCAGGCAGGGCTTTACGCCAAAGGCTCCGATCCGCTGGTGGATGCAGCCATCAAGGTCTGGCCCATACTGGACGGGTTTCTGGCCGAAAATGCCCCAGTCGAAGGGATCACAGGCAGTTTTGCGCGATTGGCAGCGGCGATGGGTGTCAAGTATAACGCGACCTGACGTTGTTGGAGATTTGCTGCATCAACACCATGGCGGCATTACCGCCGCCCGATTGCGCATAACTCTGCGCCTCAGACCGCACAAGAAAGCGCCGCATCAAACCTTCCAGCTTGGCCGGGTCGGTGAAATCGGCAACCTGATCAGTGCCCAACTGAGATTTGGCCTTGGTGGTGAATGCAGCCAATTGCTGATCAAGGTCTAGCGCACCTATGCTGCTTGGCAATCCCAGCGCCTTTTCAAACACATTGCGCAGCGGCGCGTTTCCTAAAATGGTGAACCATTTGGTATTGTTGGACGATGTGGTTTTCGCGGCCAGCTTCGGCAACTCGCGTTGCGCATTCAATGCCAGCCGCAAATCATCGTTCTGCTGCCCCACTGCAGCCTCGAACTGCCGGGCCTGATAGGCGCTGACAATATCATCCGCAAAGGTCGAAATCTGCGTGCTGGGCACCGCGTAATCACCGAAGCCGAAGGCCTGAGACAGTTTCAGATATTGCTTGTCCGCCAGCCTGTTCGCCAAAGACCCGGTGGTCAGCGTGCCGTCTTGCAGCACTTTCTGGATGAAGAACTTGTTCTCGATATCCTTGTCCAGACCGAACGCCCCCAAGGCCACTTTCAACAGCCGCCGATCCTGCACAAGCTGCGCAGCGGTTTTGACCTTGCCGATGTTGGCCCGAAAATAGGCCTCATCGCTTTTCACCTCCGGTGCAGCGTTGAAGCTTTTGGTCTGCGCCGGCAAAGTGCGTTTCAGATACGCCCAGCCAGCATAACCGCCAAGCGGGATGGCTGGGGTATAGCTCATGAGGCATGGGCCGCGAACAGGCGGTCTTCGCGCGGCAGCAGGCCCCGCAGTGCTTTCAGCGCCTGATAGTGCTGGTCCGCCAAAACCGCTTCTGACGCTTGCGACAGCAGCAGGCGACTGTCGTTATCGACCAGTACCTGACTCAACTGTTCAATCCCGCGCAGCAGCGGCAAACGGGCCTCTTGTGCAGTGCTGTCGCCCGACAGCACCAGTTGCGCCAGATAGCACACCCGGCGCACCGGCGTTCCGGCCTGTTCGGGATGAATGGCGTCGCGCAGCCGCAGGATGTTGGCATTCGGCGTCATGATTGCCAAACGAGAGCGTTTTTCGCCATTCTCGATCACCGCACCGTTGATCAGCACCCGCTCATGCGGGCCGAGTTTCAGGACAAGGCCGGTCATACCCCGCCCCCCTCGCCGCGCAGGCCGCGCATGACAGCGGTGTTGATATCAATCAACACATCGACCGAGCCCTTGTCAGCGCGCACGGCCTTGCTGTGCAGATTGGTGAATTCATAGAGGTAGAACAGTTGTGCGCGCAGCTTTGACGGCAAGGTATTGCCACTGTCGGCCACATCCGACGCGAGTGTGGACCAAAGGCGCAAATTCTCATCCAGCGCGGCCATCAGCGCGGGAAAGTTTTCGCGGCGTGCGGCCGCCGCTTGTCCCAAGCGTTTGGTAATCCGCGCCAGAAGGTCATATTCCAGCGAACGTGGGGTTTTTTGCGGAGCCTCGGGCCGTGCATAGACCGAGCGTGCCGCCGTAAAATGGGCTGTCACGGGGTTTCCTTCCTGGAAATCTGAGGGTCAGAGAATGGGGCCAGGGACGAAGCCGCCCCCGGCCACATTTATCAACGGAACAGAGCCAGGATGTTCTGCGGCTGCTGGTTGGCAATCGACAGGGATTGCGTCGCAAGTTGTTGTTGTACCTGCAGCGCTTGCAGCCGCGCCGAGGTTTCTTCCATATCGGCATCGACCAAAGTGCCGATACCGGCTTTCAGCGCATCAGACAGCTTGCCGACAAAATCGGATTGAATTTCGATCCGCTTTTGCGACGAGCCGAATTCCGCAGCCGCATCAATCGAGGTTTGCACCATCGCCTCAATGCTGCCCAGCGCCGTTGTCGCTCCGGATGCCGTGGTGACGTTGATCGACGCCAGCGCACCAAGTCCGCCCGAGGCCGCATTCTTGAACTGCCCGCTGACCGAAAGGTCTTTGGTGCCGTCATTGGTGAACGAGAGCAAACCGGGGCTGCCCGAATCGTAATCCACCGTCAGGCCGGAAATTCCCAGCGCATCGATGGCGTTCTTCATGCCGACTGCGACAAGGTCGGCAATGGTGTTGGCACCACTGGTCACATCATTGGCCGAGACGGTGTAGGACGCCGTCTTGTCCCCGATGCGCATACTGACTTTGTCGCCCGCCGCCCAGGCCGTTGCACCGTCTTGGATGGTGATGTCATCGGTGCCGCCGGACTTGTCCAGCGTCAGCACAAAGGTATCGGCATCGGTCGACACCGTGCCGCCGGTCGAGGCCCCGAACACGTCATTCGCAGCGTAAGCGCCGGTCGACAGGTTCTGCGCGTTCACCGTGATCGACGAGGACGTCACCCCGGTGCCGCTGCGGTCAAGCGATGACAGCACATCCACCGAGGTTTGCGAGCCGTTGATCAGGTTGAGGCCGTTGAACTGCGCGGCCCCCACAACCGAATCGATCTGCCCTTTCAGCGCATCAATATCCGTCTGTATCTTGGTGCGGTCGACGTTGCTGCCCTGCGCCGCCACGATCTTGCCTTTGATCTGCGTCAGCAGGCCAGTGACGGTTTCTGAGGCTTCACGCGCCACGGTCAGCGTCGAAGACCCCAGATTGAGGCTGTCCGAAATCCCCTTGAAGCCTTCAACGTCCGATTCCATCACCTTGGAAATCGCCCAGACCGCGGCATTGTCCTTGGCATTCGCGACCGACTTGCCCGTCGAAATCTCGGACTGGGTTTTGTTCATGTTGTGGTTGATGCTTTTCATGGTCTGAAGCGCAACCATGGCACTGGTATTAGTCAAAATGGACGACATCGTCTGTTCCTTCGCGATCTGCCTGCGCTTTGCGCCCGGCATGGTGCGCCATCTTGCGATGGCTGTTTTGGCGTTCTACCCGCTGCACCCGAAGCCTGATCCAGATGCGCCACCCCGTCGTGGGATGCAGGGTCAATAAACAGCCAGAAGTTCTAACAGAGTTCTAATGCCGCCCAGCCATATGCAGCGGATTTGAAGCAAACCTTCACAACCGTTGTGACAGCGTGCGCTGGCCGCTCGGTTTCGCGCGTTGGCCGTTTTCGTCGTAAGTCACCATGCCGCTTGCAATTTGCCGCACATCCTTCATCCGCTGGATCGCCGCACGCACGCCTTTTGCAGCAGCCCCCGCGCTGCGGGCGTTACGCTCTGCAAGCCGTTTTAATCGCAACAAAGCCTTTTCCTCGATAGGCTGCGACAGGTTCAGCAAAGCTGCATCGAGTTGCGGAGAAAGTGAGTTGAGCGCCGGATAATCCGCGGTCAAAAGTGCCTGATGCATCGCCTCCATCAAGGCTTCGATCTGCATGTCAGCCTGCATGATTCTGTCCTTTTGTCATGGCTTGAAACAACTGTTCGGCCAGCCCGATACCGCCCTTTGCCACCATCTGCCGGGCCTGTTCATCGCGCAGGAATGACCCGAACTGATCCTCACCTATGCCACCACCAAAACTTTCGGGCGTCTTGCCAACCCCGGCATATCCCAACATTTCTGAAAGAAAACTGGCCTCCAGCGCCTTGGCCTGCACCAGCATCGGCGTGTCGGCTGCGGGTTTTGGCGGGGTGCGTGTGGGCCGGATCGAAGAAATGTCCATCAAATGCTCCTGTTGATTCAGATTTTTCCCAGTATCCGGGATGGCGGTAAACAGGTGGTAACCAATCCTCGGAATAAAGGAGGTCAGAACGGCAGAAGTCGGTGAAAGATGATTCCTTTAGTGCAACTTGGCCTTCCTACCCGCGCAAACGCCGCGCACAGCCCGCCGGCTGATACGGCAGAGGCGTCCGGATTCCTCGCAGAACTCGCAGCGCAGGATGATAACGCCGCGCCCGAGGCGCTTGACGCCCAAGGCTGCCTTGTCGCAGGGCTTATGGTGACGGTTCAACAAATTGGCGCACAGGCAGGCCACGTTAACGTCAATTCGGCGGAACGCACCGCCCCACCCACAACCGAGTCAAAGGGGCCGCAATCCGACCCAATCGCCTCAGTCATTACTGCCACCGTAAAGCAGCCATCGGCACAATTGGTCGCGGCGACAGAAGTGGCCCCACCGGAAACTGCCTCCGTCAGCCCCTCCGACGCGCCGTCCATGCCGCAACAGGACAATCCGTTCTCTGCGTCACCCAACGTTACCGCAAAATCAGCCCTCGCCACCCACGCGCCAGAATCAGCGCCGCCCTTGGCAGAAAGCAGCATCCCACCCGAACTCCCCATCGCCGCGTCCATAAGCCCGGCAAGTCACTCGCAGGCCCAAGTCAGCCTGCCCGGTAAAATCGTCCCCGAAACCACCCTGATGCCGCTCGAGAAGGCACCAAAGCCAAACCTGTCAGCCCAATACATCGCCGCACCTAATGCCCCCGAACAGGCCGCTGCGATCCCTGAAAACGCACCTCCGGATCAGACAGCCGCTTCACATCCCGACAGCGTGCAACAATGGCCTATGCCCCCCCTCTCGCCGTCCTCACACCAGGCAGCAACCCATCCAGCGCCCCAAAATTCCGTAGTGACGAAGGCCACAGCATTGCAGCTCACCCTCGCGCCGCTACCCCCGCCCGAGGCGGCAAACTTTGCACAGCCCCTTGTCCCAAACATTGCCGAGCAGGATCATGCGGCACCCGCCAACCCACCCCTGCCCATCTCCACCGCCGAATCCGCTTGGCAGACCTTTCTGCATCGCGATGCCCCGCTCGCGCCGGATCGCACGCCCGATCAACCGCCGATACAGGCCACCCCGGAACACGCCAACGCGGCCATCGCCGAAACCCTTCCACAGCCGACAGAACCCGTCGCGCCACTCAACAGCCTGCTGCAACCCCCAAATCGGCCGAGAGCGACCGAGCAACGACCGGTGCCGTTTCAAGACCCGGCCAGCCCGCCGTTGCGAGATCAAGCCATCGCCATCCCTAATGCTGTTGTGGCAAATACCCCGCTTGCCCCACAGCAGCCCGCGCCTGACATCCTTGCTCAAGCCGAGCAAACCGCGCACGCAAGCCCCAACCAGATCGCGGCACCCACCGCCATCGCCCACCAATCCGCACAGAATGCGCCGCCACACACGCCACCGCCCATATCCACCCAGCTTCTGCACCACAGCACCGCCGCCAAAACCGGCGTCGTCGACGTGCTTTTGCAGCCAGAGGAACTTGGCCATGTCAAATTTCAGATCCAGCAGCACGGCGATAGCCTCCGTATCCTGCTGAGCGCTGAACGGCCTGAAACGGTGGAACTGCTGCGCCGACACGCCGATCAGCTTTTGCAAGAATTCCGTCAATCGGGGTTTGCGCAAGCCTCGCTCAGCTTTGGTCAATGGGGCGAGCAACAGCGCCCCTCTGCTCCGCCGTTGGCTCACTTTGATCAGACAGAAATCGAGCCCGATGAGCCCCTCCCTGCCCACCGTCCACAACACAGCACGCCAAATCTTGCACCCGCGGGTGGGCTGAATTTGCGGCTTTAGTGCCGTGCCAAACACCCGCTGCGAAAACCTTGAAAGGAGCCTTTGATGGAAACCTCGACTGTCACGACAGTTCAGACACCTGCCAACAAAGCGGCCAACAAAGCCGCCGTTTCCGCCGATTTCGACACTTTCCTGAAAATGATGACGACCCAGATGAAAAATCAGGATCCGCTCAACCCGATTGATTCGTCGGATTACGCCGTGCAACTGGCCACGTTCTCAGGCGTCGAACAGCAGACCAAAACCAATCAGTTGCTGGAAGGCTTGACCAGCCAGTTTGGCGTCTTGGGCATGGCACAACTCGCGGCTTGGGTTGGGCAAGAGGCGCGCTCTGCCGCACCGGTTTACCTCGGCGATGATCCTGTGACGATCAGCTATCAGCCCAAAACCCAAGCCGACCGCGCGGTTCTGGTGGTGAAAAATGCGCAAGACCAAGTGGTATCGCGCGAGGATGTTTCGTTGGAGGGTGGGAGTTATCAGTGGCTTGGCGCTGATGCCGCAGGCAATCCGCTGCCGAACGGCATCTACCGCCTCAGCTTGGAGAACTACAGCGGGGAACAGCAGTTGGGCGATGCCACCGCCGTTGAATCCTACGCGAAAATCCTTGAAGCGCGCGGCGGGGCCAATGGGCCAACGCTGGTGCTTGCGGGCGGGGTCGAGGTGGCGGCGACCGATGTCACCGCCCTGCGCGTGCCGTGATCACAGGATATGGCCCAGCCAAATTCCCAAGGCGAACACCACAAACGCCGCCAGAACCAGCCGCAGCACAAACAAACGTGGCCGCTGCCGGACGGCTGGCGGCGCATCGGCCTGCGCGATCAGCGCGGCTTCGACCAGACGGGGCAAGCGGGGGCCAAACCGCGCCAGAACCCGCGCGGTCTGCGCCAGATCGCGCAGCAATGCCAGCGGGCCAACATTGCGGCTGACATAGGTTTCCACCACCGGCTTGGCGACCTGCCAGATGTTGATATTCGGGTCCAGACTGCGCGCAACACCCTCCACCACCACCATGGTGCGTTGCAAAAGGATCAGCTCTGTCCGGGTTTCCATGCCAAATCTCTCTGTTACTTCAAAGAGATAGGACAAAAGCCGCGCCATCGAGACCCGTGTCGCCTCCAGCCCGAAAATCGGCTCGCCCACCGCGCGCAGGGCACGGGCGAATTCGTCGATATCGCGGTCGGGCGGCACATAGCCGGCCTCGAAATGCACTTCCGCCACCCGGCGATAATCGCGCCCGATGAAGCCCATCAGAATCTCGGCGTAGACCCGGCGGGTGTATTCATCAATTCGCCCCATGATGCCGAAATCATAGGCGATCAGATCGCCATTCGCCGCCACCTTCAGATTGCCCTGATGCATGTCGCCATGGAAAAACCCATCGCGCAGCGCGTGGCTTAGGAAAAGCTGCAACACCCGCGCGCCCAAAGCCCGCCGATCCAGACCCGCCGAATCAATCGCGGCATTGTCGGCCAAGTTGATCCCCGCTGCCCAATCCAGCGTCATCACCGTGCGGCCAGACAGATCCCACACCACCTTTGGCACCTGAAACCCGGCGTCATTCTTGGTGTTATCGGCAAATTCCGAGGCGGCTGAGGATTCCAGCCGCAAGTCCAACTCGCCCAGAACCACGCCTTCGAAATGCGAGATCACATCCAAAGGCCGCAAGCGGCGCGAGGCGGGCGAGACAAATTCAATCGCCCGCGCCGCGAAATAGAACGCATCAATATCGCGGCGAAATGCCCTTTCAATTCCCGGGCGCAGCACTTTCACCGCCACGTCCTGACCGTTGCTGCGCAAGGTCGCCCGATGCACCTGCGCGATTGAGGCCGCCGCCACGGGAGCGGAAAAGCTGGAGAACACCTCGTCCACCGGCAGCCGCAACTCCTCGGCCACCATCGCCTTGGCCACATCGGTGGAAAAAGGCGGCAGTTGATCTTGCAGATATTTCAACTGCATAGCCAGTTCTTCGCCGACAATATCTGGCCGCGTCGAAAGCACCTGACCGAACTTTATATAGGCCGGCCCAAGCGCCGTCAGCGCCCGCGTCACCGGCGGCAGGGCCAGATCGCCCTGCAATCCCAGCCATTTGAAAGGCCAACCCAACAGCCTTGCGGCAAACCGCAACCGAGGCGTCACCTGCATCGCCTCTAGTGCCACCGCCATTGCCCCGGTGCGCTCGAACGTGGCCCCGGTGCGGATCAGCCGCCAGATGTTATGCGGTCCCCTCACAGTTTCCAGCCCGAGTGCAGTGCGGCAATGCCCATCGACAGGTTGCGATATTTCACCTGATCAAAACCGGCCTGGCGGATCATGGTGGCAAACGCCTCTTGCTCGGGGAATTTGCGGATCGACTCGACCAGATACTGATAGCTGTCGCGGTCCCCCGCCACCACTTGCCCCATCACCGGAATGACGTTGAAGCTATATTTGTCATAAACCCACTGCGCCAAGTCATTGGGAATCCGTGAGAATTCCAGAACCATCAGCCGCCCGCCTGGCCGCAGCACGCGAAACGCTTCCTTCAAAGCATCGCCAATCCGCGTCACATTCCTGATCCCGAAAGAAATCGTGTAAACATCAAACGAATTGTCGGCAAACGGCAGCGCCATCGCATCGCCCACCACCCAATTCAGCCGCGCCGCCATCTGATCGGCCTCGGCCCGCGCACGACCCGAGATCAGCATCGACTCGGTCATATCGCAGACCACCGCCGTCGAGCCTTCAGCCCGTTTCATGAAGCGAAACGCCACATCCCCGGTGCCACCCGCCACATCAAGCAGCCGCTGGCCGGGCCGCGGCGCCAGCCAATCCATCATCGCGTCTTTCCACAGCCGATGCATGCCCCCCGACATCAGATCGTTCATGATGTCATATTTGCTGGCCACCCGCGTGAACACGCCATGCACCATTCCGGCCTTGTCAGCCTCGGGCACCGTCTGATAGCCGAAATGCGTGGTGGAGTCGTTCATCACTTGCCGTCCTTTGATTGCCCGCCCCTTATAGGCGCGCGCGGCCAAACCCTCAATGCGCCCAACTGTCACCCGCCCGATCTATCCGAGGATATATGCCCGAACTGCCCGAAGTCGAAACCGTTCGCCGTGGCCTGCTTCCCGCGATGGAAGGCCGCCTGATCGAACGTGCCGAGGTCAATCGCCCCGATCTGCGCTGGCCTCTTCCAGAAAATATGGCCAAACGGTTGACCGGCACGCGTGTGCTGGCCCTGCGGCGGCGATCGAAATACATCCTTGCCGACCTTTCGTCGGGCGAAATCCTGCTGATCCATCTGGGCATGTCGGGCCGGATGCTGGTGTCCGGCATCACCCTGGGCGACTTCTTTCACGACCACGCCGCGCCGGAAAAACACGATCATGTTGTGCTGCATCTTGAAGGCGGCGCGCGCGTGACCTTCAACGACGCCCGCCGCTTTGGCGCGATGGATCTTTTGCCCACCGCCACCGCCGAACAACACCCCCTGCTGGCCGAGATCGGGCCCGAACCCTTGGGCAACGCGTTCAACGAAGCCTATCTTGCCGCGAAACTTCAGAACCGCAACACACCGATAAAATCGGCGTTGCTGGATCAGCACCTTGTCGCGGGTCTTGGCAATATCTACGTCTGCGAAACCCTCTACCGCGCCCGTATCGCACCCGATACCCGCGCAGGGGCGATCCCCGATGCAGGCCGCCTTGTACCGATCATCCGCGAGGTGCTGGCCGAGGCCATCGAAGCAGGCGGCTCCAGTCTAAAAGACTACCGCCGCACCGATGGCGAGTTGGGCTATTTCCAGAAGGCCTTCGCCGTCTATGGCCGCGAGGGCCAGCCTTGCCAAACCCCCGGCTGCACGTCCACAATCGCCCGCATGGTGCAATCGGGGCGCTCATCTTTCTACTGCCCCACCTGCCAACGATAGGAGCCGACATGCCCGACACCCTCATCCTTGAAACCCACGGTGCTGTCGCCCTGATCCGCCTGAACCGGCCCGAGGCGCTGAACGCGCTGAACCAGCAACTGATGTCCGAACTCGCCGAAACCCTGCAAGCGATGGACCGTGACGACGCTGTGCGCTGCATCGTCATCACCGGATCGGAAAAAGCCTTCGCCGCGGGGGCCGACATCCGCGAAATGGCCGGAAAATCCTTTGCCGAGGCCTTCGTCGGCGACATTTTCGGCCCCGAAGCCGATGCCATCCAGCGCATCCGCAAACCGATCATCGCCGCCGTTGCGGGCTTTGCCTTGGGTGGCGGGTGTGAGCTTGCGATGATGTGTGATTTCATCATTGCCGCTGATACCGCCAAATTCGGCCAGCCCGAGATCAACCTTGGCATCATCGCAGGCATGGGCGGCACCCAGCGCCTGACCCGCGCCGTCGGTAAAGCCAAAGCCATGGAGATGAACCTGACAGGACGCATGATGGACGCCGCCGAAGCCGAGCGCGCAGGCCTTGTCAGCCGCATCATCCCCGCCGCCGATCTGATCGACGAGACCCTGAAAACCGCCGGGAAAATCGCCGCGAAATCGGCCGTCTCGGTCTGCGCTGCGAAAGAAGCTGTAAACCGCGCCGAGGAAACCACCCTGCGCGAAGGTCTGCTGCACGAACGCCGCCTGTTCCACGCGATGTTCGCCACCGATGATCAGAAAGAGGGCATGGCGGCCTTCATCGAAAAGCGCGCAGCCCACTTCACCGACCGCTAACACATATCCTACGCCGCCCTGGACTTGATCCGGGGCCTCTGATCACATCACGTGGCCCCGGATCAAGTCCGGGGCGGCGCATCGCTTTGAAACATTCTCAAAGCCAGCCCTTCCAGCGAAACACCGCATAGGTCAGCACCGCCGAACCCAGCATGCCCAACAGCGCCAGTGGATAACCCAGCACCAACGGCAGTTCCGGCATATGCACAAAGTTCATCCCGTAGATGCTGGCGATCAGCGTCGGCGGGCTGAACAGCACCGCCACCACCGACACAATCCGCACCGTGGTATTCTGCGCCAGATTGATCCGCCCCATCGTCGCATCCGACATCAGCCCAAGGCGTGACGACAGGAAATCCGCGTGAACCTCCAGCGCCTCGATGTCGCGCAACTCGCCCTTCAGCACCAGCCCCAAGCCCTCGGAACTCAGACGATGGCCCAAAAGCTGGTCGACATAGTTCAGTGCCCGCCCCAGCGTCAACAGCGCCAGCCGCACCCGGCCCAGCCGCTCGCCCTCTGCGCCCAGATTGCTCAGCGCGTTCTCCAGATCGCTTTGCTGATAGCCCTTCGGCCCCGGATGGTAGGTCTGCCGCGATACCTTGTCCAAACCAACCCCGGCGATTTCCAGATGGTCCGCCAGCCGCCCGATCACTTCCTCGATCAGCCCTAGAAAAATCCGGTCCGGCGTGGAACAGCCCAAACTGCTTTTGCCTGCCCGCGTCGGATAGGTCTCAAACGGGCGCGGCGAATGATGCCGCACCGTCACCAGCCGCGCCTGCGCCACCGCAAAGCACACCGGGCTCATCACCTGCTCACCCGCTACATCCTGCCCCGGCAAGACCACGGTCAGATAATCCATATCTTCTTCGTGATAGAGCCGGTTCGAGACTTCGATTTCTTCCATATCCGCCAGCGTCGGCACATCGACACCCAAAGCACGCACCGCCTCCACTTCCTCGGGCGTTGCGCGCAGCAGATCAATCCATTCGGCATGCTCCAGCGGCGCGCCTTCCGGCAGGATTTCCAGCCGTTTGTTGTCAAAATGATAGGCCGTCAGCATCCGCACACCTCGCAAAATCTCACGCTTGCCTAGCGCCAATCCCCACTGCCGCCAATCCTTCAAATTTGCGTAAAAAGACCGTTGTCAGCAAGGCATCGGCCAAGCCCTCGCTTTGTGGTGGCCAACGTCAGCCCACCTTTGCCTGTGCCTGCAGGGCGTTCAAACCTTAACAGAACCTTAAATTGATCAACCTAAGTATTTTATTTTTATGGGTATGGCTTATGGTCCCAACTCGGGACCATACATCAGCGCTTCACAATACCTGCGGCCACCCAGTCATCAAACCGCGCCAGAACCGCCTCTGAAAACGCCGCATCATTGATATGGGCGTCCAGTTCCACCAGCTCGACCTGTTCAGGGCAGGCCGCCCGCATCTCCTCACAAAACGCCGCCAACCCCGCCGCATCCTCCAAGGGCGCGCCGGGCCGATCCCATTCATGCCCGCCCCGGTTGGGCAGGAAAAACACCACAGGCCCGGTCGAACCCGCCAGCTTGCGACAGATTTCTCGCGCCACCAAACGCCGCTGATCCGGGGTCTGCACCACAGAGGTCAGCAGCCGATTATGGGCATGCGCCGGGGTGTCCTTGAACGCCTCTGGCAGCGGATGCCAAGCCACGAAATCAATCAGATCATAGCAACCCATCGACACCATCTGCGGCACCCCCGCCCGCCCCGCCGCGGTCAGCCGATCCTCCCCCGCCGAGATCGCCGAGCCGAACATATGGTTGGCCACCTCTTGCGGCGCGAAGTCCATCACCGCCGCAAAGGCCCCATCCGCGGCCAGACTTTCAAACGCCCGCCCGCCCATGCCCGTGGCATGAAACACCGCCACCTCAAACCCCCGCGCCTCCAGCGCCGGTTTCAATGCCACCATATAGCGCAGCACGGTCTTGCCAAACCCGGTCATCCCGATCAGCGGCTTCTTCACCGCCGGAACCTCCACCGCCCTCGCCGCCCCCAACACCGCCCCGGCAGCCTGCGACAGCGCGGCCTTGCAGACAGCGTTCAACCCGTAAAGCCCCCCCGCCCACAGGATCATCTGAATATCCGCAGCCAGCCGCGCAGGCGGGATCATCGGGCTGAAGCTGATGGTCGAGACCACATATTTCGGCACACCCAGCGGCAGGGCGGCACAAACATCCAGTGCGAGATCGGTCCCCATCGACCCGCCCAGCACCAGCACCCCGTCAAACCGCCCAGCGCGATGCAACCCTGCCGCCAGCGCCGCCGCCCCCTGCGCCATCGCTTGCATCGCGATATTCTCATCCTCAGCCGCGATGATCGCCGCAATCGAGGTGCCCCCAGCCGCCACCACGTCATGCTTGGAAAAATCCGTCGCAGCCTTGGGATCGCCTAAGACCGACACATCCATCGTCAGAACCTCGCCGCCCTGCTTGCGGATCACCGCGGCCAGATAGGTCAGCTCGTCGTCCTTGGTGTCATAGGTCCCGATGATCAGGATGCGATTGCCCATAGGTGCCTCAGCCTTGCTTTACAGTTGAATCCAGGCGGTTTTCAGATCGGTGTATTTGTCCAGCGCATGCAGGCTTTTGTCGTGGCCGTTGCCCGATTGCTTGACCCCGCCCAGCGGCACCGAGTTATCCGCCCCACCGTAGGTGTTCACATGCACCACCCCGGCGCGGATGCCGCGAACCATGCGATGCGCACGGCCCAGATTGGCCGTCCAGACACCCGCGGCCAGACCAAAATCGCTGGCATTGGCCAGCCTTACCGCCTCGGCCTCATCCGCAAACGGGGTCACGGCCAGAACCGGGCCGAAAACTTCCTCGCGATACAGCCGATGCTCGGGGCGCACCCCCGTTACCACCGTCGGCTCCATATAATAGCCGCCCGTTTCCACCAGCGCGCGACGGCCACCCAGCACGATCTTGCCGCCGTCTTTCACCGCATCGGCTACAAAGCCCAGATTGCCCAGCAACTGCGTTTCAGAGTTCACCGCGCCGATCTGGGTGGCCAAGCTCAGCGGATTGCCGACCGGCATCTTTGCGGCACTCGCGGCCAGCAGCGACACAAATTCATCATGCACCGAAGCCTCTACCAACAACCGAGACCCCGCGACGCAGACCTGCCCGGCATTGCGGAAGATCGCGGTTGCGGCAGCCTTGGCCGCAGCCGCCAGATCGGGCGCGTCGGCAAACACCACGTTGGGGCTTTTGCCGCCAAGCTCCAGATAGCACCGCTTCAGGTTCGAGCGCGCCGCATATTCCAACAGCCGCCGCCCGGTCGGGCCCGACCCGGTGAACACCATCACATCAACGTCCATCGACAGCGCCAACGCCTCGCCCGTCACGCGCCCCGGCCCGGTCACAACGTTGAACACCCCCGGCGGCACACCCGCCTCCAGCGCCAGTTCGGCCAGCTTCAGCAGAGTCAGTGAGGCGGTCTCCGCAGGCTTCAACACCACGGAATTTCCCGCGGCCAGCGCAGGCGCGATCTTCCACGCGCCGATCATCAGGGGGAAATTCCACGGCACAATCGCCGCAACCACCCCCACGGGTTCGCGGTGGATCAGCGCCAGAATGCTATCGGCTGTCGGGGCAATCTCGCCATAAACCTTGTCGATCGCCTCGGCATAATAGCGGAACGTGCCCGCGGCACTGCCCGGCTCGGCCTTCAGGGCCATGCCGATGTCGGTGCCATTGTCGCGCACGCCCAGAACCGCCAGTTCAAGGCTGTTCTTCTCGATCAAATCGGCCAACCGATGCAGCACCGCCTTGCGCCCTGCCGGAGCCATCCGCGACCACAGACCGCTTTCAAAACTAGCCCGCGCCGCTGCCACCGCGCGTGCCACATCCGCCTGTGATGCCGTCGCGGTCGTGGTCAAGACCTGCCCGTTGATCGGCGAAAGCACTTGCGTCTCACCAGCCTCACCCTCCAACCACTGGCCATTGATCAGCAGCTTACCCGCAGGCACAGGCGCTGCGGCCAGAAGATCAATCTCACTTTGGGTGGGGGCGGCCATCACATGCTCCTGCAACAATAGAAAAGGGCGACCGATTCTGGCCGCCCTTTCGTGGTTTCCATCAGACTTTGGTTTTGCCCAGATCAGCAAACTTCGCCGGATCAGACGCTTTCAGTTTGGCAGCAAGCAAGATGCCCACCACGCCCGCGACGATCACCAAGGACGGCAACATCCACGACAGATGCCCCTCGGCCCCGGTCAGCGCGCCGAAATCCATGAAAATCTTGACGAACAGCACCGCCATGATCACGCCAGACACCACCGGCAGGATCTTGGTCGAAAGCGCATTTTCGCCCATCGCATCCTTGGCGAAAAACGCAATCACCGCGAAAGACGTCAGCGACATCAGCCCCAGCACGCCCAAGGTACCAAGCTGCGACAGCCACGAGAACAAGTTCAGCACCGGATCAAGGCCGTTTACCACGAACACGGTCACAAAGATCAACGCCAACACTGTTTGGATCACCGAACCGATATGCGGCGACAGATGCTGCGCGTGGGTGAAGCCAACCGCTGCGGGCAGAATGCCCTCGCGCCCGGTGACAAAGATGTAGCGGGCGATGGCGTTGTGGAAGGCCAGCAGAGCCGCGAACACCGAAGTGACAAACAAGATGCCCATGATCATCGACATGGTATCGCCCAGATAGGTGCTGCCCAGTTGGAACAGGAACATCGTCGGGTCCATGCCGCCCAAGGTTGGCATCAACTGCTCATTGCCAATCCCCATCACCATCAACCAAGAGGTGATCGAGTAAAAAATCCCGATGGCCAGCACCGAAAGGAACGTGGCACGCGGCACGGTGACATGCGGATCGCGCGCTTCTTCGGAATAGATCGTGGTGGCCTCAAAGCCGATGAAACCAGCAAAGGAATACAGGATGCCGATCGACCAAGTGCCCGAAAAGATGTTTTCCGGCATGAAGGGCGCCAGATTGAGCCCATTCGCGCCGCCCTTGCCGAGGATGACGACATCCAGCAACAGAACGATGGCGAACTCAAAAAACACCAGCACCATCAGCACTTTGGCGGAAAGATCCACTTGCCGATATCCCAGCACCGCGATCACCGCGATGGCCGCATAGGACCAGTAATACCACGGCAGATCCAGACCAAACTGCGCGAAGGTACCCGCAGCGGCGTAGCCGAACAGCCCCATCAGGCCGATCTGCATGGCGTTATAGGACAGCATCGCGATCAGCGCCGCCGCGCCGCCGATATGACCGCCCAAACCCTGCGCCGCAAAGGCATAGAAGGCGCCCGCGTTTTTCACATGGCGCGACATTGCGACGTAACCGGCCGCGAACATCAGCAGAATCGCCGTCACAATCAGGAAGGTGCCGGGAATGCCGATGCCGTTGCCCAAGAGCATCGACAGCGGAATCCCCCCCGCAGCCCCGGTCAGCGGCGCTGCCGCAGACACCACCATGAACGTCACAGCCGCCACGCCCAGCGAATTTTTCTTGAGTTGATTTGATGGAATACCAGCCTCAGCCATGCGGCACCCCCGGATATGCGGAATTTGTCATGCGCGTTCCCTTCCTGTCGGTTGACTGCCTCCGTTCATCGGCGGCTATCGGTTTGTTATTTGAACCAATGGTTCGATTTTATTTGACAGCACCCGCGACATTCTGTCAACTGAAATGAACGGGGTGGCCTTTGGGGCCGCAAAGGGCATTGGGCGCAGTATGGGAACGATCTCGAAAGCACTGGAACTGCTGGATCACTTTACCAAGGCCCGGCCGCTGATCGGTCTGTCAGAGATGGCGCGTCTGGCCGATTTGAACAAAGCCACCTGTTTTCGCCTGCTCACTGAGCTTGGTGAGAATGGCTTTGTCGAGCAGATCGGGACCGGCCGTGAATATCGTCTGGGGCCCAGCGTTTTGCGGTTGGCGGCTTTGCGGGAGGCGCAGGTGCCGACGCGGGAGGCGGCGATGCCGGTGTTGCAGGGGTTGGCGCAGCAGACTGGAGAGACGGCGCATTTGTCTTTGCTGATCTCCGACATCCTGCGGCCTTTGGCCCATGCCTACAGCGCGGCCCATGCCACCAAAGTGATGCTGGAGGATACCGAGGCCCTGCCGTTTCATGCGACGTCCTCAGGTCTTGCGGTGCTGGCGTTTCAGCCGGAAGCCTTTCGCAACCGGATTCTGGCGCAGCCCTTACCGCGGTTGACCAGCTCGACCGAGACGGTTCCGGCTGCCTTGCGCGCCTGCATCAATGATGTGCGCGCATTGGGCTATGCCGAAAGCCGGGGCGGGTACGAATCTGACGTGCATTCCATGGCGGTGCCGCTGTTTGATGCCTTGGGGCGTTGCAGCGGGGCACTCGCCGTTGCCGCTTTGGGCAGCCGCATGGGTGAGGCGCAGCGGCGGAAAATCCGCCATGCGCTGCTGCAAGCCGGAACCGAGATCACCACGCTTTGGGGCGGCAGTTTGCCGGCTGATATCGCGACATTGTGGCGCTTGGCCGCCTGACGGAAGGAAAGACGATGAAAGACGAAAACTATCTGAAGGCCCACAATGCCCGCAGCATGTGGCATCCGATGACCGCCCCTTCTGACAGCCTGAAAAACCCGCCCGCGATCATCACCGGCGGCAAGGGTGTGCGCATTACTGATATTGACGGGCACGAAGTGGTCGATGGCGTGGGTGGGCTGTGGAATGTCAACCTTGGCTATTCCTGCCAGCCGGTGAAAGACGCGATTACCGCGCAGATGGAGCGGTTGCCGTATTATTCGACCTTCCGCGGCACCTCGAACGATTGTGTCATCGAACTGGCCGAGGAGTTGCGCAAGTTCTTCGCGCCGGATGGGCTTGTGCGGGCGTTCTTCACCTCGGGCGGGTCGGACTCGGTTGAGACCGCGCTGCGGCTATCGCGGCAGTATCACAAGATCCGGGGCGATCAGGGGCGCGTCAAATTCCTGTCGCTGAAGAAGGGCTATCACGGCACGCATATGGGCGGGGCTTCGGTGAACGGCAACGCCAATTTCCGCACCATGTATGAACCCTTGTTGCCCGGCTGCCATCACATTCCGGCCCCCTATACCTATCGCAACCCGTTCAACGAAAGCGATCCGGCCAAGCTGGCGCAATTGTGCTTGCAGGCGCTGGAGGATGAGATTGCCTTCCAAGGGGCCAGCACGATTGCGGCCTTTATCATGGAGCCGATTTTGGGCGCGGGTGGGGTAATCCCGCCGCATGAAAGTTTCATGCCGGGGGTTGAGGCGATCTGCCGGAAGAATGGCATCTTGCTGATCGCGGATGAGGTGATCACGGCATTCGGGCGCACTGGGGCTTGGACGGGTAGCAGGCTTTGGGGCGTGAAGCCCGATTTCGCCTGCACCGCCAAGGCGATCACCAATGGCTACTTCCCGTTTGGGGCTGCGATGATCTCGGAACGGGTGGCCGAGGTGTTTGAGGCCGACGAGACCGGCAAGGCCGCCATCGGCCACGGCTATACCTATTCCGGCCATCCGGTTGGGGCGGCGGCGGCGCTGGCGTGTCTGGCGGAAACGCAGAAGCTGGACGTGAAGGTGAACGCCGCCGCGCGGGGGACAGAGCTGTATCAGGGCCTGCTGGCGTTGCAGGCCAAGCACGCGCTGATTGGCGATGTGCGTGGCGGGCATGGCTTGATGTGCGCGCTGGAACTGGTGGCGGATCGGGCGTCGAAAAAGCCCGCTGACAAGGCCATCCCCGGCAAGGTGCAGGCGGTGGCGTATCAGTCGGGCGCGATGGTGCGGGTGTCTGGCAACAACATCATCATGTCGCCGCCCTTGGTTCTGACCTCGGCGGATGTGCAGGTGATCTTGTCGAGCCTTGAGGCGGGGTTTGCGGCGCTTTGATCTTTCCCCGCTGGGAATGACTTGTGTATAGGCTAGGTTTTTTGGGGGTTTTCTACCATATATGGTGGTTTACCCCAAAAAACCTGCGGTTATCTTACCGAATGGTTTCTGCCAAGCGTGGCGCCACAGCGCGCACTTGGGCAATGTAATCGCGCAGCATCGGCACCCGGCGCGGGCGAAAACTTGCACCCGACAGCGCCACATCCTGCATCTGGCCCAGATGAAAACGCCGGAAATCCTGCCGCAGGCAACACCATGCCAGACACATCAGCGCCTGATCAAAATACACAATCGACAGTGGCCAGATGCAGCGCTGCGTCTGGCTGCCGTTCTGATCCAGATAGGTCAGGCTGACTTCTTGTTCCGCCCAAGAGGCTTCGCGCAGCAGGGCGACATGTGCGGGCGGTGGTGTGCGCGTCTGAAACCGGATTGAGCGTGACACCGCATGGATGGCTTGGCGCTGCACGCGTTCCGGCAGGGTCGCGGTGATCTTGGCCATTGCCATTTCGGCAGCTTTGGCCAAGGCAGGATCGCCCATCTGGCGCACTTCTGCCAGACCCAGCACCAGCGATTCAACTTCGATACGGGTGAACATTTGCGGCGGCAAGGCGGGGTCTTCTGTCAACGTGTAGCCCACGCCCGCCTCGCCGTCGATCAAGGCACCGCCTGCGCGCAAGCTGTCGATGTCGCGGTAGATCGTGCGCTCGGATACCGCCATTTCCTCGGCCAAGCGGGCCGCTGTCACGGGCTGCGGCAACAGGCGCAGCGCGGTCAACAGGCGGAACAATCGGTCGGATTTGGCCATGACATCCTGACGGTTTCTGGCAGTAGGGATGGAGCATAGTGACGGTATGGAAATAAGCAACGGAGATGAAAATGCTGACCCTGTTCCACGCGCCGCAGTCGCGGTCCACCGCCATCGTCACGCTGATCGAAGAAATGGGGATCGCCGACAAGGTAGAGATCCGGCTGGTTGACATTGTGCGCGCCAGATTTGGCACGGGGGCTGCTGATGCGGCGAATCCGCACCCGGAAAAGAAGGCGCCCTGCCTTGTGCATGACGGCCATATCATCACCGAGCGCGGGGCGATCATGACCCATCTGACCACGCTGTTCCCTTCGGATATGGCACCTGCGGTCGGCACTCCGGCCTGGGGATCGTTCCTGACTTGGATGAACTGGTATCAGGGCGTGATGGAGCCGGTGCTGGTGCTGGATTTTGGCAAGGTGGCGCATCCGTCGCTGACGGCGACGTTTCGCGGTGTGGATGAGGTGACGGCGCGGATCAGGGCGGCGCTGGAGCATGGGCCGTGGCTGCTGGGTGATCATTTCACCGCTGCCGATCTGCTGGTGCATTCGCCCTATGCGTGGTTCGACAATGTGCCGGATGATCCGCTGATCAAGGATTGGGTGGCGCGCTGCATGGCGCGGCCGGCGCGGCTGAAGGTGCTGGCGGCGGATGCAAGCCAGATGGCGGCCTGAGGCGCACGAAAAAAGGGCCGCCCGGTGGGCGACCCTTTTCAAAGGCGGTGCCGTCTGGGATCAGGCGTTGACGCTGTCTTTCAGGGCTTTGGCGATGGCGAATTTCACCTGCTTGTCGGCAGCTTTCGTCACCGTCTCGCCGGTGGCGGGGTTGCGCACCTGACGCTCGGGACGCTCGCGGCAAGCCATCTTGCCCAGACCCGGCAGCATCACCGAGCCGCCAGCCGCAACTTCACGCGCCACAACGGTCGCAACGGCATCCAGCGCAGCGGTTGCGGTTTTCTTGTCGGCGCCCATTGCGTCGGCGATGGCAGCCACCAGTTGGGTTTTGGTCATGGCTTTGTTCATGGTCTTGTCCTTGTTTTCGGCCCTCGTTCTTCAGGGCCCTGATAGAGTGATGGCAGGGGCTTCTCATGCTTTCGCGCCCGATGGCAAGCCCTTTTTGGCTTAAAATAAGGGATTTCCTTGGGTCAAAGGAACGCAGTCTCTTCAAAGCTGCGCAACTTGCGGCTGTGGATCCGCTCGATTGGCATATCGCGCAGGCGCTCCATCGCGCGGATGCCGATTTGCAGATGGCGGCTGACTTGGGTCTTGTAGAACTCGCTGGCCATGCCGGGCAGCTTCAACTCGCCGTGCAGGGGTTTGTCGGACACACAAAGCAGCGTGCCGTAGGGCACCCGGAAGCGGAAGCCGTTGGCGGCGATGGTGGCGGATTCCATATCCAGTGCGATGGCGCGGGATTGCGACAGGCGCTGGACAGGGCCGGATTTGTCGCGCAGTTCCCAATTGCGGTTGTCGATGGTGGCGACGGTGCCGGTGCGCATGATGCGTTTCAGCTCGTAGCCTTCCAGTTGGGTGACTTCGGCCACCGCCTCTTGCAGGGCGATCTGAATCTCGGCCAGCGCCGGGATCGGCACCCAGACGGGCAGATCGTCATCCAGCACGTGATCCTCGCGCAGGTAAGCGTGGGCGAGGCAGAAATCGCCCAAGGACTGGCTGTTGCGCAGGCCCGCGCAATGGCCGACCATCAGCCAGGCATGCGGGCGCAGCACGGCGATGTGGTCGGTGGCGGTTTTGGCGTTGGAGGGGCCGACGCCAATATTGACCAAGGTGATGCCATTCCCATCTGCGCGCTTCAGGTGATAGGTCGGCATCTGCGGCGTTTTGGTCGAGGGCAGGATCACGCCATCGGGCGTGGTGATTTCCTGATTTCCGGTGGCGACAAAGCTGGTGTAGCCGGTGTCTTCGTCGGCGAGGGCGGTACGGGCGTAGGCTTCGAACTCGTCCACGTAGAACTGATAGTTGGTGAACAGCACGTGGTTCTGGAAATGCGTCGCATCGGTGGCGGTGTAATGCGACAGCCGCGCAAGGCTGTAATCAACGCGCTGTGCGGTGAACGGCGCAAGCGGTTGCGAGCCGTCGACGTTGTGAGTGCGGGTGCCGTTGACGATATCGTCGTTGGTGGTGGCCAGATCGGGCACGTCGAACACATCGCGCAAGGAAAACTCCAGCACGCCTTCCTGCGGGACAGAGACCAGCGGGTTGCCTGCGACGGCGAAATGCACCGGGATTGGCGTGTCGGAATAGCCGATCTGCACGGCGACATTGTGGTTGTGCATAAGCAGGCCGATCTGCTGGATCAGATAGTTGCGGAACAGATCGGGGCGGGTGACAGAGGTGGCATAGGTGCCGGGGCTTGCGACATGGCCAAAGGCCAAACGGCTGTCGGTCTTGATGTGGCTGCTGACCGTCAGGCGGATTTCGGGGTAGAAGGCGCGCAGGCGGGTGGCGGGTTTTGACCCGGTTACTGCGGCGCTGAAATGGTGGGACAGAAAACCGATCGCGTCGGCGTAAAGCGCCTCGAGCCGGTCAACGGCGGCGGCGGCATCGGTGAAGGAGTCGTGGTTGGTGGTGGTGGGCGTCAGAGCGGGTTCATCGTGCATCATATCATCTTCTTCATTTTGATCGGGCATCTAAGGCCGAAGCGGGCA
Source organism: Cypionkella sinensis (assembly GCF_042646385.1). NCBI lineage: Bacteria > Pseudomonadati > Pseudomonadota > Alphaproteobacteria > Rhodobacterales > Paracoccaceae > Cypionkella > Cypionkella sinensis. Next base: position 2,541,388 of record NZ_JBHRTO010000001.1, read on the forward strand.
ATTTCGCAAGTGAAGTCTTGATGACACGGGCTTGCGGCGAACTGGGGTCTTGCGAAGCGGTGGGCGGGCAGGAATAAAGGCGGGATGAAAACCTTGCTTTCCCTTGGACATGGCTATTCGGCGGCGGCGCTGGCGGCGTTGCTGATCCCGCTGGGGTGGCGGGTGATCGGCACCACGCAAACCCCGGACCGGATTGCGGATTTGCGCGCACAAGGGGTGGAGCCGCTGCTGTGGCCCTGCGATATTGGGCCTGCGCTGGGAGAGGCGACGCATATTCTGGCCTCGGCCGCGCCGGATGGGTCGGGCGACCCTTTCCTGCATGCAGTGCGTGATCTGATCATGGCGGCGCGGGCGGAATGGGTGGGCTATCTTTCGACCACCGCCGTCTATGGTGATCATCAGGGCGGCTGGGTGGACGAGGAAACCCCGGTCAAACCGCAATCGGGGCGGGCGGTGGCGCGCGTGCTGGCAGAGCGGCAATGGCTGGCCACGGGCTTGCCGGTGCAGGTGTTCCGGCTGGCGGGCATTTATGGCCCCGGTCGTGGCCCGTTTGAGAAAGTGCGCGACGGGTCGGCGCGGCGGGTGATCAAGGCGAACCAAGTGTTCAGCCGGATTCATGTGGCGGATATTGCCGAGACTTTGCTGGCGTCGATCCGGCACCCTGACCCCGGTGCGATCTATAACGTCTGCGATGACAACCCTGCCCCGCCCGAGGATGTGCTGTCTTATGCGGCGGCATTGCTGGGATACCCCGAGCCGCCCACGGTGCTGTTCGAGGAGGCCGAAATGTCGCCGATGCAGATCAGTTTCTATTCGGAATCCAAGCGGGTTCGGAATGACAAGATCAAACGCGATCTGGGCGTGAAGCTGAATTTTCCGACCTATCAGGATGGCTTGCGCGGGCTGTTGGACTAGGCCTTGCGCGCGCGTGACGTCTTACCCCTTTTGGCGGAGTTTGCGATGGACTGGGATAGGTTGCAGTGGCTGAACCCTCCGGCAGCGGTGGCGCTGAAGGGTGGCGCGTTGCATGTGACAACGGGTGATCAGACCGATTTCTGGCACGGCACCTATTACGGCTTTCAGCACCACAATGGGCACTTTCTGCACCAGCCCGCGCCTGCGGAGTTCAGTGTTGAGACCACGCTGCGGGCGGATTTCTCGCAGCAGTATGATCAGGCCGGATTGATGATAAGGGCCGATGCGACGCATTGGGTGAAATGCGGGATCGAGTTTGTCGGCGGCGTGGCCTATCTGGCGGTTGTCGTGACCAATGGCATGTCGGATTGGTCGCAGATGCCGCTGCCGCGGTTTGATGGCCGATTGCGGCTGCGGCTGACGCGGGTGCGCGATGCGGTCTGGGTGCAGTATCTGGAAGCGGATGCGTGGAAGATGCTGCGGCTGGCGTATTTCCCACCGGAACTGACTGTGGATGCCGGGGTGATGTGCTGCTCGCCCTCTCGTGCGGGGCTGAGGGTGGTGTTTGAGGCGGTGGCGCTGGGTGTGCCTGTTTCGACGGAAGCCTACTGAATGACCAAACCGCCGCGGAAACTGTCGCGTGAGGCCCGGCGCGTGCAACTGATCGAGGCCACCATCGAGGTGTTGGCGATCAAGGGTTACGCGCGGGTGACGATGAGCGATGTGGCGGTGCAGGCCGGGCTGTCGCATGGGTTGGTGAACTTTCATTTCCAGTCGAAAGAGTTGTTGCTGGCCGAAACGCTGACGTATCTGGCCGATGAATATGTGCAGAACTGGCAGGCGGCACTGGCGGCGGCTCCGCCCGATCCTGCCGCGCAACTGGATGCGCTGATCCGCGCCGATTTCACGGCAGAGTTGTGCACGCCACAGCGGCTGGCGGCGTGGTGTGCGTTTTGGGGCGAGGCGCAGAGCCGGCCGCTCTATCAAGAGAAATGCGGCGCGAATAATGCCGAATATGTCACCCGGCTGGAGGGATTGTGCGCGGCGCTGCTGGGGCCCGCGGGCAAGCCTGTGCGGGTGGCGCGGGCGATCCGGGTGGCGAGCGAGGGTTTGTGGATGGATCTGGTGACGCAGGCCGAGCCTTACAGCGTCGATGAGGCGCTGGAGACTTTGCTGGACGTGGCGGCGGCGTTTTTCCCGAAAGCCTTCACGCGGGCGTGAGATTTTTCGGCGCAAGGGGTTGAACCCCGGTCATGCCACCCTAACTGTGGAGGGCGAGACGGGCCCCTCTGACGATGTTTCATCGTGATGTCGGATCGCATCGAGTGCGCTCGATGTCATGCCCGTGTGCTTTGGCTGACTTCTGGCGTTTGTGCAAAACAGAGGACAGTATGGACATTATCACTTCACTATTTTTGGGCACTCCGATCTGGATGTGGCTGACCTTTATCACCATCGTGTTGGTGCTGCTGGCGGCTGACCTTGGGTTGGTCAACAACGGCGACCAAGAGATCGGTGTGGCGAAAAGCCTGCGCTTGTCGGCGGTGTATATCGCGCTGGGTGTGGCGTTTTCGGGCTTTGTCTATTGGCAGATGGGATCGGAAGCCACCGCGCAGTATCTGACGGCGTTTGTGGTGGAAAAGACCCTCGCGATGGACAACGTGTTTGTTATCGCGTTGATTTTCAGCAGTTTTGCCATTCCGCGGATGTATCAGCACCGGGTGCTGTTTTGGGGTATTCTGGGCGTGATCGTGTTGCGCGGCATCATGATTGGTCTGGGTGCGACGCTGGTGGCTGAATATGCGTGGCTTTTGTATGTGTTCGCCGCTTTCCTGATCTTTACCGGCATCAAGATGCTGTTCACGGATGAAAGCAACCACTCGGTCGATGGCCCGGTGCTGCGGTTTCTGAAGCGGCATCTGCGGGTGACGGAAGGGCTGGAGGGCAACGCGTTTTTCGTGAAGCGTGACGGTTTGCGCTATATCACGCCGCTGTTTCTGGCGCTGGTGTTGATCGAGATTGCGGATCTGGTGTTCGCGGTGGATTCGGTGCCTGCGGTGTTCGCGATCACCACCAACCCGTTCATCGTCTATACCTCTAACATCTTCGCTATTCTGGGTCTGCGGGCTTTGTACTTCGCGTTGTCGGCGATCTTGCACCGCTTTGCTTACCTGAAATACGCGCTGTCGCTGCTGTTGGTGTTCATCGGGTCGAAAGTGTTCGTGGCCGATTGGATGGGGCTGGAAAAGTTCCCGCCGAGCTGGTCGCTGGGTGTGACCTTTGCGATCCTGGCCGCTGGTGTGGGGTTCAGCCTGTATAAGACGCGCGGCAAGGTGGCCGAGCATTAAGGGGGAAGGCCGATCCAGTGGATCGGCCTTTCTCGTCTAAGGCTGATTAACAGGCACCCGCTGGCGTGCAGCGAAAGTGCGGGCGGAGACAGGAAACGCATTGCGTTTCCCCGCCCGTGCGCGCGGTTTCACCCTGTAATCACATCAACGATAAACCACTTGAGGCCGGTGCCCGACCCGGCGGGCGAGAAGCGCCCGCCATGGGCGGGTCGGGCGCTGGCCGGGCCTTGGAGGCCCGGCGGTTTCAGCGGCACCTGCCTCGCGTGGCGAAGGCGATGGCCTTCGCCAGATTGCGTAGGATGAATGTCGATCCGCCCTAAGATTAAGGGATATGCACCGCGCGTTTGTAGGCGCGTTGGCCGTAGAGCAGGGCATCGTGGTTATCGGTCAGCGCAACGGCGCTGACTTCACCGACCATGATGTAATGGGTTTCCCAGAGCAGCGCGGTTTTCAGGCTGCATTCAAAGCTGGCGGACGCCTCGGTCAGCACGGGCTGGCCGCCCTGCCCCGGATGCCAGTTCACCGCATCAAAGCGGTCGCCTTCCGGGCGCTGGCGGCCCGAGAACAGGTCTGAGGTGGCCTGTTGCGCCGCACTCAGCAGGTTGGCGCAGAAGGCGCGGTTGCGCAGAATCGCAGTGGCGGCGGGTGAGAGGTGATGCACGCAGACCAGAAGCGACGGGCCTGCGCCATCGGCGGAAACCGAAGTCATCGACGACACCGTGACGCCGAAGCGACCGGCCTCGCCATCGGTGGTGATCACCGAGACGAAGGTGGAAGCGCGGCTCATGGCTTCGATGAAGTGGTGGCGCAGGTCGGTCATAAATTACCCCAGATCAAAGAAGCGTTGCAGTTCGACGTCGGGCACTTTCTTGCGGAATTGGTCGTATTGGCTTTGGCGGGTGGCGGCAAAGGCCTCGACAAAGCGGGGGCCAAGCCAATCGCGCGCGAAGGCGGAATTGCGCAGGCGGTCGATCGCCTCGGGCATGGAGCGGGCGAAATCTGGGCGGTCGCCTTCAAGGTTATGGCCGTTGCCGATGACTTCGGGTTCGGGCTCGATCTTCTCGATGATGCCTGCAACGCCTGCGGCGATGGTTGCAGCGGCGGTGAGGTAGGGGTTGGTATCGGCCCCCGGCAGGCGGTTTTCGACCCGCAGGCTGCCTGCATCATGGCCGACCACGCGGAAGCAGGTGGTGCGGTTTTCATAGCCCCAGGTCAGCCCCGGCGGCGCGAAGGTGCCGGGGGCGAAGCGGCGGTAAGAATTTACCGTGGGCTGGCAGATCAAGGTCATGTCGCCGATGTAGCGCTGTAGGCCGCCAATGAAATGGCGGAAGGTTTGGGAAATGCCGTTCTTTGCGCCGTCTTGGTAGAAGATCGGCTTACCTGCGGCGTCTTTCAGCGAGATATGGACGTGGATCGACTGGCTGTCGGCATCCTCTGTCCAGCGCGGCATGAAGGTGACGCAGCGGCCTTGCCGCATCGCCAGCGCGCGGATGAAGTTTTTCAAGAGCACCAACTGGTCGGCAGGCTCTAACCCTTCACCCGCGCCGATGCAGGCCTCCATAAAGCCGCCGCCGATTTCTTCGTGCATCTTGGCAAGGTCAATGCGCAGCGGGCCGCACATATCCGACACCGCCTCATACCATTCCTGCTGCACGGTTTGATACAGGATCAGATCGTGACTGGCGTGCATGGTGGCGGTTTTCAGGTTGCGATAGCCTTTGTCGCGGGCGGATTCGGGGGTCTCATCGAACAGGGTGTATTCCAGTTCCATGCCGTATTTCGGGGTGAAACCATGGGCGCTCGCGCGGTCGAGCACGGATTTCAGGATCGAGCGCGGGCAGAGGGCTGCTGTGTCGCCGGAGTATTGGGTGAGCAAAAGCAGGTCATGACCGGGGCGCGCCCACGGGATGCGGCGGGCCGAAGTGGGGTCGACGATCAGGGGATCATCATGGAAATCGCTGGTGCCGTCGGTGACGCCGGGCATGACCAGCATTTCATCGGTGGGGTCGAGGGCAAGCTGCGCCGGGGCCATGCCCATGCCGGATTTCAGGATGCCGTTCAGGCTGCGGCGGGACACCATCTGACCGCGCAGCAGGCCGTTGGTATCGACCAGAGCGACGGTGGCAAAGCGGCTGGACTCGTCGTCAAGGAAGGCTTGCAGGCTCATTTTGTCCCCGTGATGGTTTGAAGTTGGGCCAGATCTTTGGCCGGGTCGGTGGCATAGGCTTTCAGGAACACCCGCAGGCCGTTGTGGATGTAGCGGGCGAGTTCGGGCTTTGTCGGGATCCGATCTGGCAGGTGCAGGGCCTGGTTTCTGGGGGCCGACAGGATCAGGCCCCAGAGGTCTTCGGCGGCGAGTTCGGCATCGTCGAAGGTCAGCTTTCCGGCATCGCGCTGGCGGGTCAGGTAGGTGATCATCCCGGCCAGAACGCGGTCTGGCCCGGCGGCTTGGTAGGCGCGGCCAATCTCGGGGAAGCGTTGCGCCTCGCCGATGATCAGGCGGGCAAGCGAGAGGAATTCGGGGCGCATGACGGTATCGGCGTAGTGCCAAGCGAAGTGATGCAGTTCGGCGACCATGTCGGTGCCGGGGTGATCGAAGGCCAAGAGCATGGTGTTACGCTCGGCCAGCATGATCTCGGTGAACAGTTGTTCCTTGGTGCCAAAGTATTGGTAAAGCGTGGGTTTCGAGACGGCGGCCTTGGCGGCAATGGCATCCATCGAGGTGCCGGAATAACCTTCGGCGGCAAAGACCGACAGGGCCGCGTCGAGGATGCGGCGCTGTTTGGCGAGACGGTTGAGTTCGCGTTGCGGCAGCGCGCTCATGCCAGCACCCGGCGGAGGAATTGCAGCAGGGGGCGGTTGTAGGCGGCGGGCTGGGCGACGTTGCAGACATGGCCTGCGTCCGCAATCACCTCAAACCGAACATCGGGCAAGGGCGCGGCGTCGGTGATGCGGCCTGCGACGGCGCGGATTTCGGTTGGGGGCGCGAGGCGGTCGTGTTCGCCGGTCATCAGCAGGGTGGGCATGGCGAGGCGCGCGAAATCGAAACGCTCCAGCGGGTTGGTGAAGCAGCGCAGGGCATCGCGGTAGGTGGCGGCGGGGATGGCGGACATCGAGGCCAGAAGTTCGGCGCGGATGGTGTCGGAGGCATTGGGGCCTGCGATGACGTTGACCACGGCGGGGGCGAAATCGGCGGGGGTCTGGCCTGCATCGAGGGGGACTTCGCGGCTGACGCGGAAGGCTTCGCGTTCTTCGGGGCCAGCCTCGGACATTCCGGTGCAGCCGCCGGAGAGGACCAGACCCGCGAGTTTGTCGGGGTGGCGCATGGCAAAGCTGGTGGCGATCCACGAGCCATAGGAGAGGCCGCAGAGGATGAGTTTCTCGGCGTTGAAAGCGGCCATGACGCGCAGGATATCTTCGCAATAGTCGTCGATGGTGGATTGCCGGAAACCGAGGGTGCTGTCGCCATAGCCGCGCAAATCAAGCGCTGCGGCTTGGGCAAGGTTGCCTGCGGCGCGCAGTTGGGCATTCCAGTTGCCGCGCGCGCCGCCGATGCCGTGCAGGAACAGGATCAGCGGGCCGGGTTTCGCGGGGGTGTGGGTCAGGGCGAGTTGCGGGGTGCCGGGCAGGATGCGGGTTTCAAGCGGCGCATCGGGGAGGGTCGGTTCAGGTGTGGTCAGGGCGGTGGTCGCGGTGGAAAGCGCGTCGATGCCTGCCTCGAAAATTGGTTTGGTGCCATTGGCGATTTCGGCGGCGCGGGTCGGGGGGGCGACGATTTCCGCGCTCCAGTTGATCACCGAGCCTGCGGCAGAGGGGGAAATCGTGAGACGCGCGGTGTAGCGGTCGGCACCCCGGATGCCTTCGAGATGGGTGTAGGCGAGGGTGCGGTCGCTGTCGGAGCGGTAGATCAGTTGCTCGCGATACACTGTGTCCTCGCCATGGGCGGTGAAGCGGCGGATTTCAGCGCCGGTGGCGCTGCGCTCTGCCGCAATGGTGGCAAGGCCGGGGTGCCATGCGCCGCAGAAATCGCGCGCCACTGCCCAGACGGCGTCGGGGGCGGCAGGGGTCCGGCCCATCACATGAACGGTTTCGCGGGACATCTTAGCGCAAGCCCTTGAGCGAGCCGGACTCGCCACGCCACAGCGACGAGCGTGCGCCGCCTTCATCGCCGGGGGCTTTGTCGAGTTCGTCCATGTCGTAAAGCGTGAGGACAGACAGATAATCCTCCATGATTTCCGAGGTATAGGGCAGCATCAACGCGCCGCAGCGGCTGTCGCGATACATCCGCTCTAGCGGCATGGATTTCAGCATCGACTGGCCGCCACAGGTGCGGATGGCCAAAGCTGCGATTTCCTGCACGCCTTCCATGACGTTATACTGTGCTGCATACATCCGCAGCACTTGCGCTTTCGATGGCATCCCCTGCGCCTCCATAAACGCCTGCCACCACAGCGCGCGCATGTTGGCCAGACGGGCATACATCTTGCCCACGGTGATCCGTTTGGTGCCGAACATGCGGCGGTCGGCGGCGGGCTGGCCTTCGACCTCGCCACGCAGATAGGCGACGGTGAAGTCATAGGCCCCTTGGGCGAGGCCCATGTAGGTGGGGCTGAGGGTCGCCATCATATGCGGCCAATGCGGCAGGGTCTTGATGAACAGGCCGCGCGGCATCATCAGATCGTCTTCCGAGACGAACACATCTTTCAGCACCAGATCGCGGGAGTTGGTGCCGCGCATCCCCAGCGGATCCCACGAGCCTTGCACGGTCAGACCCTTGGCCTCTTTCGGGACGACGAAGATCATGGTGTCTTCGTGGCGGGGTTCCTGCCCTTCAAAATGTTCGGTGCAGACGATGGAATAATAGTCGCAATAGCCTGCAAGGCTGGCGAATTTCTTGAAGCCGTTGATCACCCAGCCGCCATCCACCTTGCGGCAGTTGGTTTGGGCGGGTTTGGAGGTCCAGTTCTGGCCTGCTTCGGAAATGGGTTGCGAGTAGATGCCCTGCTCGGCCACGGCGCGGCGGAATTGGCGTTCGCGCAGGGGCGCGAAGGCGGCGCGGTCTTCGTCGGTGAGGTTCGGCAGTTCATACATGAAGCGCGACCACATCATCGACGAGTTGTGCATGTTGAAGGTCAGCGCGGTGGCACCGCAGTATTTGCCGATCTCGGCGCCGCACATCGCGTATTCGCCCAAGGAAAAACCGTGGCCGCCAAATTCGGTGGGAACGGTCAGGGTCAGGAAACCTTCAGCAGCGAGGTCTTTGTAGTTTTCCACCGGAAAGCTGGCTTCCACGTCTATGGCCTTGGCGCGGGCGGCGAAGGTGGGGCCCATCTCATTGAGGCGGTTCAGCACCGCTTGCACTTCGGGGCGGATGCGGGTGAGGTCGTAGTAGTCGGCAATCGTGCTCATGGGTTTTCTCCGTTGCGCTTACAGCGCGAGTTCGCCTTGAAGGACGCCCGCTTTGACGACGATGCGTCCGTCAAGGGCGATGGTGCAGTTGCGCATCGGCAGATCAAAATGGCCGAGCGTGTAGCGGCCTGCGTATTGGTTGGCCCCGGTGGACCACAGGAAACTGCCGGGCAAAGCGCGGAATTCGACGGCCTGCATGTCGCGCTTGTCATACATCGCGGCGCTGATCCAATGGGCGTGCGGGTTCATCCCCCAGCCGACGTGGCTAAGGCCGTAAGCGTTGGGATCATCCCAGGCGGCCATGTATTCGCGGAAGTGCAAGGCGTCGATGCCGTCGCCTTTGATGGCAGTGACGAAATCATTCTCGACGGTGCAGTCGATGCGGCTGGTCAGGTAGGTTTTGAACGTGAGGTTCATATCGCCCACGTCCATCACGATGCGCCCGTTCACCGCATTCTTGCCGGGGAAAGCAAGGCAGAGGCCGCCGGGCCAATGCGCCACGTCACCCGGCTTGGTGCCGAAGCCTGCGGTGCCGCCACAGGGCGCGCCGCGCAGATCAATGATCAGATCGGTGCCCGCGGCAGAGGTGACGTGCATCTCGGATGCCTCGCGCAGCATCTGGGTGCCAAGGGCGACCTTGGGGCCATGTTCGGCGCGGGGTTCGGTGCGCTCCAGAATCTCGGGGTGTTCGTTGGTGATCACCAGCAGGCGGGTGCGGCCTGCTGCCTCGATCTCGGGCCATTCGGGGGCGTGGATCAGGCCTTCGACGGTGCAATCGACGATGACTTCGACCAGTTTCAAAGCCTCGATCACAGCGCGGTTCTGCTGGATCGCCCAGCTTGTGCCGGTGGATTTGACCGGGACCGGCGCGTTCTGTGGCGGGGTCGGCATGGTGATGATGCAAAACTCGGCACCCAGATCATAGGCCGCGAGTTCGCACAGATGCACCAGCACCGGGCGCGATTGGGTTTCGCACAGGATGGCGATGGGGGTGCCGCGACCGATGCCGTTCAGCGCCAACACGCGACGGAAGGCGGCGAGCCATTTGCCCTCGATCCGTTCTTGCATCATCGCGGTTTCTCCTTTGGCGTTTGGATTTGAGTCGAAATCTTTTACTGATCGGTTTAGTAATTATCAGACTCATGTTTGTGTCAACAAGATTTTCGAAAATCTTGCGCGGTGGCGAATATCTGGGGATGAAACGGCAGCCATAAAGCCGCTGGAAACAGCTATCTTGGTGGTGAGGGACGAGGCAATCAGCGCCCACAGCTTGGTTAATCTTGAATTTTTTTAATATATATATATCAATGCGTTGAGAGACTTCCCAAAATGACCCCTTCGCCACCGTCGCCGAAGAATTGCCATCGGCGTGAAATTGACCTGTTTGAGGGCAACGGGCATCTCGGCACAGGCAAACTACCGCGTTCGACCGCCGGTTAGGAATAGCTCAGACCCCCAATTTCGAGAACGCATGCGTTTCTGCGGTGGCGGACGCATACCCGGGTCACTACGGGGTGGAAATCAACAGCCAGGAATCTGAATGCTTCACAGCCTTGGCCCTGAACAGCCATTCAAGTGTTCAGATGAGGGTCAGAACTTTGCGCGAAGCCGCGCGATAAGTGCGAAATGCCAAGCGCATAAATTGCAAATCTCTAAGGTGCCACTCTTTCAAAGTCATAGACCGCGTCCACCTTGCAGTCAGCCATGCCAAGCAGAGCAAGCGCCGCAGCATCTTTTTTCGATGCAGCTGCAAGGCGCAGTGCCATTGTTGCCTCGGCGCGATCGGGGGCGGTGAGTGTGGCGGTTGCGGTGACCTTGACATCCAGCGTGCCATTGGCCGGAACAGGGAAAACCCCGTCAAACTGAGTAGGACTGCGTTCGGTCCAGCGAATGCCATCTGGCGCGGTGCTGAGGGCGAATTTGCCAGGGTGAAACTTGCCGCCCCATGTGATCTGTTTGACACTGCCCATCGCATCCACCAGCGGCGGCACCATGTCCGCAACCTGCGGCAAGCAGCCCTTTATCTCTTGTACGCGCACCGATCCGCGCCATGCGCCGTCTTCTGGGATGATGGTGAACACCTCAATCGGGCAAACGCCATCGCCGCCATAGGACGCGTCGACTTCTTCGACGCTTGCGCTGCTCCAGATATAGTCATTGTCTTTCTCGACCAGCACCATGTTCTCTGCGCCGGGCGGTGCCGGGCTGCCGACAAGCGCTTCATACTCGCTCATTGTTATGGACAGCTTGCAGGCGCAGCCCGCATCGCCACAATTGGCGAAGAGGATGCGCGCTTCGGCGTGTGCAGGCTGTGTCAAGCTAACAAGCGTCAGAAGTCCGGCAATGATGAGGTGGGTTCGCATCACTTTTCTCCGTTCAATTTTGCGCGCAAAGCGCCGGCGACCTCTGGTTTCAGATTCAGTTTGGTGCCGGGGATGCCCGATGCAGACGCGACCGCGCGCAGAGAGGATTTCAGCAACACAACTGCGGCTTTATCGGTGTCTTTGGCGGAGCAGAGCGGGCCAAGGGCGGAATCGGTGCAGGGCCCTATGGCGACATCCCATTGTCGCGGGTTCAGCGCGGCCATCACCTGCAAGGGCGTGCCAGAATAGAACTCTACCGACGCGGCCTTGGCGGTGGCTCCGCCTGCGGTTTCATAAACCAGCGCCGCACTGGCCGCCCAACCCGGCAACAGAATATAGCGCAAACCGCCGGTGCTATCAGTGACAGAGCAAGGCACATCGCCCAGACAATGTGCTGCGGCGGGTTCGCCGTTTGGCAAAGTCAGTGCAGTTTGCGCTGCGCTGGCGGTGCGCAGCAGGGTCACATCGACCGAGGCATCGGGAGTAACATTCAACGCCGCAGCATAGAGATGGCCAGTGCCCCCCTCAGCAAACCCCTCAATCACCCAGCGTCCCGGATCCAGCGCGGTTTTCCAACCGTGCGGCTGATAGTCCGTGCCCAGCACCTCTGAGGATTGGCCGCTGACCGGGGTGGCCTGCCAGCGGGTGAAAATGCCGTCATACTGGCCCTTGATCCAGATCGGCACCGGACCAGAAGCGGCGGGGACATTTTCGACCATGCCGATGGTTTCGATGGGTGTCAGCGGGATTTCAAATGTTTGACCCTTTGCATTTGTCACGGTGATTTCTGCACCAAAGCTTCGCCCGGCGATCACCTCGGCGTGGATACGCCAGCGACCGGGGTAAAGCTCTGCGGTCCAAGACCCCGTTATGGGGTCGGGCATGGCCAGCGCCTCTGGGGCGCCGGCTTGGGGGTCCAGCGGCTCGGCTGACCACAGGATCGGATCCCCTGAGAAGGCGGCGGGAACCGACAGCACCACTGGCAAAAAGCTTGGCCCAATGGCTGGCGCGGCGTCGACCTTTTCGAGTGTCACGGTAATCGGGCGACTATGAACCGTTTCGTTGTCCAGAAACACATAGCGGAACTCAAAAACGCCCGGCTCATCGGGCATTCTGAATGTCATCTCGGACTGACCTGCGACATAGCCATAGTCAAAGCGTTCGTTATCTGCCTGCCGATAGAACTGGATGTTGTCGAGATGGGCACCCGGCCCAACCCAGGTGATTGTCACATCGCTGCCGACCTGCGCCGTGTCGGGTGCGGTGATTGACACCGGGGCGTCACTCAGTGTCAGAGGCCTGCGGGCAATGATCTCTTGCGCTTTGAGCATATAGGCTGTGTCACAGAAGCGGATGATGTGGGCGAAACTGACGATGTGCCCGCCGAGGATGCTGAACGTGGTGGACGACGTCACTCGAGAATGCCTTGCCGCGATCCAGGACACCTCGATCTCGGGACGCCGCGTGGCCCGCGAGCTGACAGCGCTGATCGAACGGCGTGGTAAACCCGGCATGATCGTCAGTGACAACGGGACGGAACTGACCTCGAACGCGATCCTCAAATGGTGCGCCGAGCACAAGATCGAATGGCACTACATCGCGCAGGGCAAGCCCATGCAGAACGGTTTCGTCGAAAGTTTCAACGGCAGGATGCGGGACGAATTTCTGAACGAGACATTGTTCCGCAACCTCGCCCATGCCCGTGATCTGATCACGGCTTGGGTGACCGACTACAACACCGAACGCCCGCACTCGGCCCTCGGACACCCGACAACCCGGAAATCGGTGAAGAGATGCACAAGATCGCCGAGAAGCGCCGTCGCTTCGGTTATCTGCGTGTGGGCATCATGCTGGAGCGCAAGGGCATGATCATGAACGAAAAGCAGCTCTACCGGATTTTCAGAGAAGAAGGCCCCTCTGTGCAGCGCAGGCGGGCGTGTAAGGCGATTTGAAAGCAGCCTGTTTTTGCGGGTCGGTCTGTGGACCGGCCTAACCTTTAGAGCCAAATTGAAAAAAGCCATCCAATGGGCAGTTTTTATCTTATCGCCAAGAATAGGTCGCTTTGCATTGCCTTGTTACTCGGCGAGAAAATCCACCATCTCTACATCGGAATCCTTATAAAACAATGGAATAGAGAAAATATTTGGCGTCTTAATGGCAGTTGTTTCATCGGGGGGTTTGCTTGGGCCAATCCGCCCATTTCGGGCGATCAAGTTCGAAGGTTTCGTGGCTGCGCACGTAGGTCGAGCCATAGCCGCGCGCCACAAGCCCCAAGGCCGGGGTGTCGATATGGGCGCGTTCGGCGTTCAGGATGAAGCGGTCGTCGATATGCACGGCCAATACGCGGCCGATGACGATGGTCTGATGTGGGCCGGTGATGACCGAGGACAGCATCGCACATTCAAACGCCACCGGACTGGCGGCGATGCGCGGCGGGCGGATATGCAGCGACGGCGTGGTGGCAAGGTCTGCAAGGTCAAGCTCGTTCACCCCGGTGGGGGCATCGACCGAGGTGGTGTTCATCTGCTGCACCAAGGCCTCGGGCACCAGATTGACGACAAATTCGCCGGTGGCGAGGATGTTCGCCGCCGTGTCCTTGAAGCCGCGTTTGGGGTCGGCCATCAGGCCCAGGGTGATGGTGGGCGGGGCGGAACCCATGACGTTGAAAAAGCTGTAGGGGGCGGCGTTCAGCGCGCCCTTTGCGCTTTGCGTGACCACCCAGGCAATCGGGCGTGGCATCACGGTGGCGGCGAGCAGTTTGTAAGCAATGGGCTCGACCACCTTATCCAGATCCCAGTGCATCAGATTTCCTTCACGGCGCGTTTGGCGCGGGTATCGACGGTCAGTTCAAACACATCGGGGCGGGCATAGTGGCCCGTGACGTCGAAATCATATTTCGCGCGCATCACCTCGGTGGGGTCGATTTCGGCATAAAGGATGGTCTCGCCGCTGAAATCCGGGCCCGCCAGAACTTTGCCCAGCGGGCCGATGATTGCTGATCCGCCGCGCATCATCACGGTGTCGGGTGCGTCGCCCAGCGCACTTTCATGCTCGGGGCCGTAGGCGGCGCGGGTGATGTATTGACAGGCGGTGAGCACGAAGGTGCGGCCTTCCATCGCAATGTGCTGCATGGTGGGCAGCCAGGTGTCACGATCATCGGCGGTGGGGGCGCAGTAGAGGCTAACGCCTTGATGATACATGTGCATCCGCAGCGCGGGCATGTAGTTTTCCCAGCAGATCACAGCGCCGATGGTGCCAAGATCGGTCTTGAACGTGGGCAGGGTAGAGCCATCGCCAAAGCCCCAGATCAGCCGTTCGGCTGCGGTGGGCATCAGTTTGCGGTGCTTGCCGACAAGGCCCTTTGCGCCATCGAAGTAAAGCGCTGTGCAGTAGAGGGTTGCGCCATCGCGTTCGATTGCGCCGATGACGGCGAAGGTGTTGGTTTCGGCGGTGGCATCGGCCAGCAGTGCCACTTCGGGGCCGTCCAGATCAATCGCAGCCGCGTGGTAGCGGGCGAAAGCGGCGCGGCCTTCGGGCTTGCGCATCCCAATGGGCGCGCCAAAGCTGGCGCCTTTCGGATAGCCGCCCAGCAGCGCCTCGGGAAAGACCACCAGTTTCGCGCCTTTCGCAGCGGCCTCGCGCAGGCTCGCGGCGGCCTTTTTGGCGGTGGCGAGGGGGTCGTTGGGCAGAGAGGCGATTTGGGCGACGGCGACGGTGAAGCTCATGGCTGGTTCCTTGTGTGGCAGGCCGCCGGGGGCCAGCCCCCGGACCCCCGGGATATTTGAGCGCAGAGGATGACCAAAGCGTCAGTCTGGCGTGGTGTTGATAACGGGATGGCGGATGGTGCCGATGCCTTCGACTGTGGCGATAACCACGTCACCCGGCCAGAGCCATTCTTGCGGGGTGCGACCCGCGCCGACGCCTTCTGGCGTGCCCGAGGCGATGATGTCGCCAGGTTCCAGCGTGATGCCCGAGGAGATGTCGGCGATCAGCGTGGCGACGTTGAACAGCATGTGGCGGGTGTTGGAACGTTGTTTTTCCACACCATTGACGGTAAGCCAGAGGTCGAGGATTTGGGGATCGGGCATGTCGTCGGCGGTGATGATGCAGGGGCCGAAGGGGGCGTAGGTGTCTTGGCCTTTTGAGAAAATCCATTGCCCCGCGCGGCGGTTGTCGCGGGCGGAAATGTCGATCATCACCGAATAGCCGAACACATGGTTCAGCGCAGCTTCGCGGCTGACGCGGCGGGCGGTGGTGCCGATGATCACGGCGAGTTCGACCTCCCAATCAAGCTGTTGCGTGATCTTGGCGTTGTGTTCGATGGCGTCACCGGGGCCGATCACCGTGGTGGGGGGTTTCGAGAAGATCACCGGCTGTTTCGGCAGGTCTTTTGAGGTATCGAGAGATGCAGCACTTTCGGCGACGTGTTCGACATAGTTCAGACCGATGCCGAAGATGTTCTTGCGCGGGCGGGGGATCGGCGCAAGCAGGGTGACATTGGCCAGATCGGTGGCAACGCCGGTGGCATAATCGCCCTCAGCACCTTCAAGGCAGGCCTTTAGCATGGCAAGACCGGGGCGGCCTGCGTCAATCAGGGCCAGCATGCTGTCGGGCAGATCTTCACCCATCATCGTGCCCAGATGGGCGACATCCACCACCAGATCGCCGTCCATGACGCCAAGCTTTGCTGCGGCCTCGACCGAAGCGCGATACGTTACCAGTTTCATATCTTGTCCTTACAGAAGCGGCTGGTGGCCGTTGTTGTCGCCAAAGGCTTCCTCGCGGTAGAGGCCGAGCGCCCGCATCACCGGAAGATCCGAGAGGCAGAACAGGCAGGCATCCTCGCCCGGTTGATCGTTGACATGTTCATGCCAAGCCCAGGATGGCACGCAGAAGATGTCCCGCTCCTGCCAATCATAGCGTTGGCCGTTGATGATCGAATGGCCGCGGCCCTTGGCGACGTGATAGAGGTAGCTGCCGGTGTGGCGGTGGGCGCGTGTGTGTTCGCCCGCGCGCAAGAGTTGCATCGAAGCGCCCAGCGTCTGCATCACCGGGCCGTTTGTCACCGGGTTCACATATTCCATCAGCACACCGTCGAAGGGCGAGCCAGCGGTGGCACCGGCGTATTTCACCAGCGCGTTATAGGTGGGGGCCCATTCGTATTTGAACATCGGGCTGTAGCCTTTGTTCCACGCGCCGCCACCGGGGGTCAGGCCGGCGTTGCCCCAGGTTTTGGTCATATCGTCCACCGGATAACCGACGGCTTGGCCAAGATCGGGATGCACCTCGTAAAAGTTCGCCTCCATCGCGTTGACGAAGGGGATGTCGAGGCCGTCTTGCCAGATGCAGGGGCTGCCTTCGGCGGCCACACCATGTTCGTGCCATGTGCCGTTTGGGGTGAGGACGAAATCATTCGCGCCCAGCGTCATCTTGTGGCCATCGACCACGGTGTAAGCGCCGCTGCCTTCCATGATGAAGCGGATGGCGCTGGCGGAATGGCGGTGGGCCGAGGCGACCTCGCCAGGGTTCATCACTTGCAGGCCCGCGTAAATCCAGCCGACCGCTGCGGCCACATCGGTGCGGCCGGGGTTGTTGAGGTAGATCACCCGCCGCCCCGCCTTTTCTGGCGTGACGAGTTGCACCGAGCGCAGCACGTGTTCGCGCAAATCGCGGTAGTGCCAGACCACAGGGACGGATTGGCTTTTCGGCTGCCACGGCTCGATCTTGTTGGCCACCGTCCACAGGGCGCCCGCTTTGAATTTATCAAGCTGGTCGTAGTAGGCCAGCAGTTCGGGCGTGTCTTCGACATTGGCACGGCCCACCACATCCTCGCGGTGATTTTCGCGTTGATTGCTCATATCCCTGCCCCCTGATGCCGAGTCTCTGGATGCAAGATGCCAGAATTATTTACGCAAGCAAGTAATATTTTCGAAAATAATGAAATTGCCATCCGATCTGCCCTGCGCCATACTGGCATAAGCAGAAAGAGGCCCCCGAATGACTTTGGCAGAAACCGCCTATGATGCCTTGCGGCGCGATATTGTGCGTGGGGTGCTGGCTCCGGGAAAGCCGCTGCGGATGGCGCAATTGTCTGAACGCTACGGCATGGGATTCTCGCCGCTGCGAGAGGCGCTGAACCGCTTGCAGGCCGAGCGGTTGGTGACATCCATCGCCCTGCGCGGGTTTTCGGTGGCGCCACTGTCGATGGCGGAAATGTGGGATACGATCAACACCCGCGTGCTGATCGAACAACGCGCGTTGCGGCTGGCGATGGCACAGGGCGGGGATGATTGGGAAACCGGCATTGTCAGTGCGCTGCACAGTCTGACGCTGCAATCGACACGGGCGGCAGAGGGCGGGGCGGATGAGCAGAAACTGCTGGAAGACCGCCACCACGGCTTTCATCTGGCGCTGATCGCGGGCTGCGGATCAAGCTGGCTGCTGGAGTTTTTTCAGCGGCTTTATGCGGAAGCCGAACGCTATCGCTATCCGATGCTGCAACAGCGCAATGTCGAAAATCACCGCGATATTCAGGCCGAGCATGCGGCGCTGGCGAAGGCCACGCTGGCGCGCGATGCCGATCTGGCCTGCGATCTGTTGGCCGAGCATTACCTGCGCACAGCACGGTTCATCGAGGCGCAGATGACGGCTGCCCCACAGGCACAAAGCGCCTGAGGTCTATCCGGCGAGTGGGATCACATCGACGGCCTGTTTGCTTTTCTGGCCGCCGGAAATCCGCATGGTGCCTTTGATCGGCGACACATCGCTGTAATCGCGCCCGTAGGCGACGACGATATGATCCTCGCCCGCCAGCTTGTCATTCGTCGGATCAAACTCGAGCCAACCGGCCTCTGGCCCACACCACGCCCGCACCCAGGCGTGCATGGCATCGGCACCTTCCAGCCGGGGTTTTCCGGGCGGCGGCAGTGTGCGCAGAAAGCCGCTGACATAGCCCGCCGGGATGCCGATGCCGCGCAGGCAGGCGATCATGATATGGCTGAAATCCTGACACACGCCTTGGCGTTTGGCGAAAGCCTCGGTTGCGGGGGTATCGACGGTGGTGGCTTTGGGGTCGAACTTCATGTGGCGATACAGGGCGCTGCCAACCGCCACGACAGCTTCGGCGACGGTCATACCGGGGTGCAAGGCGCCCAGCGCAAAGGCGGTCATCGCGCGGTCACGTGGAACGCGGACGGAGGTAGAGAGGAAATGCAGCGGCGAATCCGCGCGCAGATTACGCTCGGCTGCCAAGGTTGCGGGGAGGTCCGGCAAGGCGATGGCGTTGCCGGGCAGGCTGGGGGTGATCAGCCGCTCAATCCGCGCCTTCATGGTAAAGGCGACCGAGTCGTGCGGGCCGCGAAAGCTGAACTCTGTGATGCGGTTGCCGAAAAAGTCGATCCGATCCAGCCGCTCTTCGGGGCGCGGCGTGATGTCGAGCAGGCTGGCCTGCACGCGCTGGCCCGGCATATCCAGCGGCATCACACACACCACATGCCGCCCGCCCACCGCCGGGTTGGCATATTGATAGGTAATTTGCAGTTTGATGTCGTAGATCATCGCCGCCCCTTAGTGCATGAACGCAGCGCCAAGGGCGTTGGATAGATCGTAAATCTGGCCGCGCGCCGTCAGCAGCGCCTCGGCATTCAGCGTCTGCACGGTGTGTACGATGACAGAGGTTTGCAGCAGGCGCACCTTACGCTCAAACTCGGTCATCTGGCCATGCGGGCCGGTGCGAGAGAGTTCGTCCACGCATTTGGCGATCACGTCGAGATGGAAGCGCACTGATCGGGGGTTGCATTCATCGAGCGCCAGCAGATCGATGACACTTTCGCGGCTGGTGAACACGGCATAACGCTGGCGGTGGACCATGATGCTGTCGCCGACCTCTATCGCCATATCCAGACCACCGGGCAGCGCGGTGGGGCCTGCCACCGCCGCCAGCAGATCGGTCATCATCGCGGCGCGTTCCAGCGAGCGGCCAATCGACAGAAACTGCCACCCCGCTGCGCGATACATGTTTTCATGCACAAGCCCGGAAAAGCCCGCGATCTTGCGCAGCATCACGCTCATCACCTGTGCGGCGTCGCTGCCGGTTTCGGTGGTTTTGGCGATGCGGGTCATGGATTTCTCCATATCCTGCAGGGCAGACCAGCCATCGACGCTGAAGCGGTCGCGGATTTGGGCGGCGCTGTAAACGGCCGAGCTGAGGGTGCTGAGAACGCCTGCCGGAAAAGCCTCGGTCGCATCGACGCCGTAGGTTTTCAGACGGGCGCGGATGGTGGTCAGCAAGGCAGCATTGCCGGATTCGTTGACCCGACCGTTATAGGCGCGCACCAGACGCAGCAGGCCCTCGGTGCGTTCAACATAGCGGCCAAGCCAGAACAGGTTGTCGGCTGCACGGCTGGGCAAGGGGCCGGGTTGCGCGCGCACGAACGGCGCAGATTGCGGGGCGCGCAGGGTGACGGGTTCAACCGGGGTATCGCTGACCACCCAGACATCGGCGACCGAGCCGCCGTTGCGCATGGAAATCGCAGTCGTATCGGTGCCTGCGCCAATGCGGGCAAAGCCGCCGGGCATCACCTGCCAGCCTGCCGGCGTGCGGGCCAGAAACACCCGCAGCGACATCGGGCGAGGGACAAGCGCGCCGTTTTCATAGAAGGGTGTGGTGGACAGCGTCACCAGTTCCTTGCCGACCAGCCCGCCTGCATTGTCGGTCAGCCAATCGTGCAGGTCGGCATCATCAGCGGCCCCCCGCATCTGGCCGCCTATTGCATGGGGCGCAGATGTTTCAAACGCAATGCGCGTCGCCATCGCGGGGCCGATCAACATGCGGTCGGCATGGGCGCGCACATGCGCCAGTTCGGCGGGCTGGCCACACCACCACGTCGCCACATTGGGGATTTGCAGCTTTTGCCCGGTCAACACTTGCGCGATTTTCGGCAAGAAGGCCATCAGCGCTTGGGTTTCCAGCACACCAACGCCCAAAGCGTTGACCATGGTGACATAGCCCTGACGGACCGCCGACATCAGGCCGGGGGTGCCCAACTGGCTGTCGCCGCGCAATTCCAGGGGATCGGCCCAGATGCCATCCATCCGCCGCCATAGCACATCAACCGGGGCGAGACCTTCGACGGTGCGGACGTGCAGATGGCCGTTTTCGACGGTCAGATCCTCGCCTTCCAGCAGGGCCATGCCGAGATAGCGGGCGATGTAGGCCTGTTCGTAGTAGGTGTCGGTCAAGGGGCCGGGGGTGAGGATACCGATGCGCGACGATGGATCGCTGCGCAGCTTTTCCAGCGCATCGCGAAAGGCGCGGAAGAAGCCGGCAAGGCGGTGGACGTTGGTGGTGCGGTAAAGCTCGGGGAAAACCCGGCTGGCGGCGACACGGTTTTCAAGCGCGAAACCTGCCCCCGAGGGTGCATCGGTGCGATCCGACAGCACCCACCAGCGGCCATCCGGGCCACGACCAATCTCGAACGCCATGAAATGCAGAAAATGCCCCGAGCGCGGTTTGACCCCCACCATGGGCCGCAGCCATTCGGGGTTTTCGGCGATCAAGCTGGCGGGCAGATGGCCGTCGGCCACCAGACGGTTTTCGCCGTAAAGGTCGGCGGCGAGCTGCTCCATCAGGTCGGCGCGTTGGATCAGGCCTTCGGCGATGCCGTGCCATTCGGATTCCGGCAGCAGGATCGGCACGGCGGAAAATGGCCAGTCCCGGCCCACGGCCGATTTGTCGCCATACTTGCGGAAAAACACGCCGGTGTCGGCTAGATGCTGTTCACCGCGCGCGAAGGCGTCTTTCACCTCGGCATCCGACAGGCTGGACATATGCGCCAAAAGCCCAGCCCAGACCGGACGCATCGCGCCTTGCACATCGACGAGTTCATCCGGCACGCCGGGCAGCGGGCGATACCGGGCGAAAAGCTGGGTATCGACCGGCTTGGTTTTCGCCTTGCGTGCCATCAGTGACGGGGGGCGCGGCGCAGGTCGAGGGTCATGGGAAACTCGGGGTGCGGGGTTTCGGATACTGGTTCATACAAGCCCCCAGTATGCCCATGCGGTTCAAACCGGGCAAGCCTGCGGGCCTCGGCCTCGTTGCTGTTGACCGGGAACGTATCATAATTGCGCCCGCCGGGATGGGCGACGTGATAGGTGCAACCGCCCAAAGCGCGGCCCGTCCAAGTGTCATAGACATCAAAGGTCAGCGGCGCGTTGACGGGCAAGACCGGGTGCAGCGCAAGCGGTGGCTGCCACGCCTTGAAGCGGACGGCGGCAACCGAGACCCCAGCCCCCACGATTTGCATCGGCATCTGGCGCTGGTTGCAGGTGACGGTGTAGCGGCCCGGATCGCCGCCGGTCAGTTTGGCTTGCAGTCGTTCCACGGAACTGTCGGTATAACGCACGGTGCCACCGATGGCCCCAGTTTCGCCCATGACGTGCCAAGGCTCCAACGCCTGACGGATTTCCAAGGTGACGCCTTCAAAGGTGGCTTCGCCGCAGAATGGAAAGCGGAACTCGGCTTGGGCCTTGAACCAGTCTGGGTTGAAATCAAAGCCGTGCTGTCGCAGGTCGGCCAGCACATCCAGAAAATCGGCCCAGACGAAATGCGGCAGCATGAAGCGGTCGGCGAGGTTGGTGCCCCAGCGGGTGAGGTTGCCTTTGATCGGGTTGGCCCACATCCGCGCGATCAGGGCGCGGATCAGCAGTTGTTGCGCAAGGCTCATGCGCGGGTTTGGCGGCATCTCAAACCCGCGAAACTCCACCAGACCCAAGCGGCCTGTGGGGCCATCTGGGGAATAGAGCTTGTCGATGCAAATCTCGGCGCGGTGGGTGTTGCCGGTGACGTCCACCAGCAGGTTGCGCAGCAGACGATCTACCAGCCAAGGCGGCGGCGCGGCTCCCTGCCCCGGCACGGGGATTTGGGCCAGCGCAATTTCCAACTCATAGAGCGCGTCCATCCGCGCCTCGTCGATGCGGGGGGCCTGAGAGGTTGGGCCGATGAACAGGCCCGAGAACATATAGGACAGCGATGGATGGCGCTGCCAATGCAGGATCAGGCTGGCGAGCAGATCGGGGCGGCGCAGGAACGGGCTGTCGGCTGGGGTGACGCCGCCCACGACGACATGGTTGCCGCCTCCGGTGCCGGTATGCTTGCCGTCGATCATGAATTTGTCGGCACCAAGGCGGAGTTGCCGGGCCTCTTCATACACCGCTTCGGTGGTGGCCACGGTTTCGGCCCAGTTGTGCGACGGGTGGATATTCACCTCGATCACGCCGGGATCGGGGGCGACGCGGATCACGTTCAGGCGGGGGTCATTCGGCGGGCCGTAGCCTTCGATATGCACCGGCACGCCCAGCTTGGCGGCAGCGGTTTCGGCGGCGGCGACGAGTTCAAGGTAGTCTTCGACCTTTTCCACCGGGGGCATGAACACGCAGAGGCGACCATCGCGCGGCTCGACCGAAATCGCGGTGCGGACGGAACCTGCAAGATCGGAAATCACCTGCTCGCGCCGATCCTGCCCCGGTTCGGCGGCGGTGAAGCTGGCGACGGGTTGGGCCGGTTCGGTGATAGGTTCGGGGGTGAAATCGGGCAACGGGCCGCGGGTGTCAAACGGATCACCGGGGTTCACGTGCGGATAGTCGGCGGGTTTGACATAAGGAAGCGACCCCAGCGGCAGGCGGTAGCCGACCGGGCTGTCGCCCGGCACAAGGAACAGATGGCCGCGCCGCAGCGCCCATTTTTCCGACACCCAGGTTTGCGCGGCACGGCTCTGCCAGCGCTGCACGGGCAGCACGAAGCCGGATGGTTCGGTGAGGCCACGCGAGAACACACGGGCGATACGGTTGCGTTCCTCGGGGTCTTTCAGATGCGAGTTTTCGGGGGTGACGTTTTCCGGCAGATTGCCTTCCTTGACGATCCATTCGGCGGGGTCTTCGAACGCAGGGGTAACGTTTTCGGCGGGCAGACCAAGCGTTTCTGCGATATTTTGCAGCAGGGTGCTGGCCTGCTGTGGCGTCGCCCCTTCCGCCACTTCCGAGGCGATCAGGTCGGGGTTGTGCCAGATCGGCTTGCCATCGCGGCGCCAATACAGGCTGAACGTCCAGCGCGGCAGGGTTTCGCCCGGATACCACTTGCCCTGACCGTAATGCAGGAAACCACCGGGCGCGAATTTGGCTTGCAGGCGGCGGATCAGCGCATCGGCAAACACCCGTTTGGTGGGGCCAACCGCGCCTGTGTTCCATTCCTCGGCCTCAAAATCGTCGATCGACACAAATGTCGGCTCGCCGCCCATGGTCAGCCGCACGTCGCCCGCTGCCAGCGCGGCATCAACCTTGTGACCAAGCTGGTTCAGTTCATTCCAAGCCGTATCCGAGAACGGCATGGTGATGCGGGGATGTTCGGCGGTGCGCGTCACCGTCATGTCAAAGTCGAAATTGACCTCGGCATAGCTGGCCATGCCGGAAATCGGTGCGGCGTTGGAATAATGCGGCGTGGCTGACAGCGGGATATGGCTTTCGCCGGTCAGCAGGCCTGACGTTGGGTCAAGCCCGATCCAGCCAGCACCGGGCAGATAGACCTCGCACCAAGCGTGCAGGTCGGTGAAATCCTTGTCGGTGCCTTGCGGGCCATCCACCGCCACCAGATCGGGCTTCAACTGGATCAGATAGCCCGACACAAACCGCGCCGCAAACCCCAGATGCCGCAGGACGTTGACCAGCAGCCACGAGGTATCGCGGCACGAGCCCAAGGCCAGACCCAAAGTTTCCTCGGGCGTCTGCACGCCGGGTTCCATGCGGATGACATAGCCGATTTCCTGCGCAAGCTGAGCGTTCAGGCCGACGATGAAATCAATGGTGCGCTTGGGTTCGCGCGGCACACGATCCAAGAGGGCCTGCAGCAGGGGGCCGGGGGCGTCGCATTTGCGGTAGATCACCAGATCGTCGGCAATCTCGGCTGGGTATTCGAAGGGCCAGGTCTCGGCACTGGGATCAACAAAGAAATCGAACGGGTTGTAGACGGTCATGTCGGCGGTCAGATCGACCTCGATCTTCAATTCCGTAACCGGATCGGGGAAGACATAGCGGGCCAGCCAGTTGCCGTAGAGATCCTGCTGATAATTCACGAAATGATTGGCAGGCGTCACCTTCAGCGCATGCGACACCACCCGCGTGCGGCTGTGCGGCGCGGGGCGCAGGCGGATGATCTGCGGGCCAAGCGTGACCGGGCGATCATATTTGTAATGGGTCAGGTGGTAGATGCTGGCGAGGATCGACATGATATTTTCTTTCACAGATACAGAGGTTTTTTCACAGCCAGCGGTGATCCTCTAACACTTTGTGCATCACCACGCGGATTAGGCGCAAGTGATGAAGATTTCCGCAGATACCGCCTAAAAAATAAGCATATCGTTAGGTTGCACCCTGCTGGCTGCGCAACGATTGCGCCGAGACCCGCACAAGTTCGGCCACTTGCGCCAGTTGCTTGGCAAGCGGCGAGGTTTTGCGCCAAACCATCCCGACCATCCGCTGCGGCTTCGGATCGCCAAAGCGCGCGACAGACACGGCAGCCGAGCGGGTTTCGACCGCCATCGCCATTTCCGGGATCAGCGTGACGCCAATCCCTGCGCTGACCATCTGCACCAGCGTTGACAGCGAGCTTCCGTCCAGCAACTCGCGCGGCGGGGCGGCGGACATGTTGCAGAACGACAGGGCTTGGTCGCGGAAGCAGTGGCCTTCTTCCAGCAACAACAGCCGCATTTCGCGCAGGCGTTCGCGGCTGGGCACGGGTTTGCCTTCATCCTCGGCGGGGCGGATCAGCACGAAATCTTCGGAAAACAATGGCATTTCTGTCAGTGAGGGTTCCGAGATCGGCAGCGCCACGATGGCGGTATCCAAGCGGCCCTCGGCCAGTTCGGTCAGCAGTTTGGGGGTGACGGTTTCGCGCAACTGCAAATCCAGATCGGCGTTCTGCCGCATCAGATTGCCGATGATCGTGGGCAGCAGGTAGGGCGCGATGGTGGGAATCACCCCGATGCGCAGCCGCCCCGCGAGTCGGCTTTGCGCGGCGCGCGCGATGTCGGCCAACTCATCGACCGAGCGCAGGATATCGCGGACCCGGACGGCAAAAGCCTCGCCAAACCCGGTCAGCCGCACCTGCCGCGCGCCGCGTTCAAACAGGTCGGTGCCAAGGGCTGCCTCCAGTTCCTTGATCTGCATCGACAAAGCCGGTTGCGAGATCGCACAGACCTCTGCCGCGCGGCCAAAGTGGCCGTGGCGGGCCAGCGCCTCAAAGTAGCGGAACTGTTTCAGGGTGAAGTTTATCATCAGCACAAGTTATCGCAACAATCAGTATATTCAACTTAAACTAATGCCACGCTGTTGTTATAGTCTGGTCGGCAGATAGCAAAAGGCCGCGCGCAAGGGCGGGCTTCAGCAGAGTAGGAGACAGCGATGGACGGAAACGATAACGCCAGCGGTGGCAAATGCCCGGTGATGCATGGCGGTGGCAAGCACACCACCCACAAGGCCCGCTCGAACCGCGATTGGTGGCCGAACCAGCTTAACCTGCGGATTTTGCATCAGAACGCACCCAGCGCCAACCCGATGCCGAACGGTTTCGACTATGCCGAAGCGTTCAAGGCGCTGGATCTGGCAGCGGTGAAGCAAGACCTGCACGCGCTGATGACCGACAGCCAGCCGTGGTGGCCGGCCGATTGGGGCCATTACGGCCCGTTCTTCATCCGTATGGCCTGGCACTCGGCTGGGACCTACCGCACTGGCGATGGCCGTGGCGGCGCGGGTTCCGGCACGCAGCGCTTTGCGCCGCTGAATTCCTGGCCGGATAACGTCAGCCTTGATAAGGCCCGCCGCCTGCTGTGGCCGATCAAGCAGAAATACGGCAATGCGATTTCGTGGGCCGACCTGATCGTGCTGACCGGCAACGTCGCGCTGGAATCGATGGGCTTCAAGACCTTTGGTTTCGGCGGCGGACGGGTGGACGTGTGGGAGCCGCCGGAAGATATCTATTGGGGGTCTGAGGACACCTGGCTGGCAGCCTCGAACGATCCAGCCAACAAGAACAGCCGCTACTCGGGCGAGCGTGATCTGGAAAACCCGTTGGCCGCGGTGCAGATGGGCCTGATTTACGTGAACCCGGAAGGCCCGGATGGCGTGGCCGATCCGGTGGCCTCTGGCCGCGACATTCGCGAAACCTTTGGCCGCATGGCGATGGATGACGAAGAAACCGTCGCACTGGTGGCAGGCGGGCATACCTTTGGTAAGGCCCATGGCGCGGGCGATCCGGCTTTGGTCGGCGCAGACCCGGAAGGCGCACCGATGGCGCAGCAGGGGTTGGGCTGGAGCAATGGGTTCGAATCCGGGATCGGCATTCACACCACCAGCAGCGGCATCGAGGGCGCGTGGAAACCGAATCCGACCACTTGGGACAACGGCTATTTCAAAGTGCTGTTCAAATATGAGTGGGAGCTGACCAAAAGCCCCGCTGGCGCGCAAATCTTCCTCGCCAAAGATGTTGCCCCCGAGGATATGATCCCCGATGCGCATGATCCGTCGATCAAGCACCGCCCAATGATGACCACGGCGGACCTTGCGATGCGGTTTGACCCGATCTACGGCCCGATCTCGCGCCGTTTCCACGACGATCAGGCGGCGTTTGCCGACGCCTTTGCGCGGGCTTGGTTCAAACTGACCCACCGCGATATGGGGCCGAAAGTGCTGTATCTGGGGCCGGAAGTGCCTGCCGAAGATCTGATCTGGCAAGATCCGGTGCCGGAGGCCACTGGCACGCCGATTGATGCGGCGGATGTGGCAGCACTGAAGGCGCAGATCCTCGGTTCGGGCCTGAATGTTTCGGAACTGGTGGCAGTGGCTTGGGCTTCGGCCTCGACCTTCCGGGGTTCGGACAAGCGCGGCGGCGCGAATGGGGCGCGTATCCGTCTCGCACCGCAGAAAGACTGGGCGGTGAACGAGCCTGCGCAACTGGCCAAGGTGCTGGCGGTGCTGGAAGGGATTCAGACCTCGTTCAACGCGGCCTCGGGCAAATCCGTGTCGCTGGCCGATCTGATCGTGCTGGGCGGCTCAGCTGCGGTGGAGAATGCCGCTGCCGCGGCGGGCACCCCGGTGTCGGTGCCCTTCGCGCCGGGTCGCACCGATGCCAGCCAAGAGCAGACCGATGTGGAAAGCTTTGCCGTGCTGGAGCCGGTTGTGGATGGGTTCCGCAATTTCGCAAAGACGCAGTATTCGGTTTCGGCAGAAGAACTGCTGTTGGACCGCGCGCAATTGCTGACCCTGACCGGGCCGGAAATGACCGCGCTGGTCGGCGGCTTGCGGGTGCTGGATGCCAATACCGGCCGTTCGCAGCACGGCGTGTTCACCAAGCGCCCCGGCGTGCTGAGCAACGATTTCTTCGTCAACCTCTTGGATATGGGCACGGTCTGGTCGGCCACTTCGGCAGCCGAGACCGAGTTTGAAGGCCGGGATCGCGCGACGGGGGCGTTGAAATGGACCGCGACGCGCAATGATCTGGTGTTCGGATCAAACTCGCAACTGCGCGCCTTGGCCGAGGTTTATGGCCAAAGCGACGGTCAGGCAGCGTTCGTGCGCGACTTTGCGAAGGCTTGGGTCAAGGTGATGAACGCGGATCGGTTTGATCTGGCGTAAGCGCATCTGAACAAACGAAAACGCGCGTGGGTTTGTCCCGCGCGCGTTTTTATTTGCTTGTCCTCGCAAGGACAGGCGGTTGCAGCCTTACATCTTCAAGGCGTCGATGACTTTGCCGTCGGGATGCGCCTTGCAGGCATCAGCCGCTGCGGTCGCCATATCGGCATCGCTGAGCGCGCTGTATTTGGTGTTCATCGCGGCGTCATCCTTCAGCGATTCCTTCATCGCGATTCCCACGGCAGTCATGTTCTGCATGTCCATCAACGAGAAGTCGTTGCAGGTGACGGTCGAAGGGTCAACTTTGATGTCGCCTTCGGTTTGGGCGAAAGCCGGAACGGCCAGCAGGGCAACGGCTGCGAATGCGTAGGTGATTTTCATCGGTCTATCCTCCTCTAGGCCCGCATTGTCGCGGGGTTCAATGGAGGTAAGGCCACGTGACGAGACTGCTAGAGATGAAAGCCCGATTATGCCTGTGCGCCCAAGGCACCAGCAAAACCGCGCCAAAATGCCAGTGCCGCTGCGCAGGATAGCGCCCAAATCACACCGCTGGCCTGGTTGCGGGCATTTTGTTCTCTGATCGCGTGCAACGGAAGTGATCGGGCCGCGTTAGCACGATCAGTCTTGGAAAAAATTGCTAAAAGGGTGTGTTGCGCTGCCTGTCACGCCCGTTTGCCCACCACCGCCACGCCCAGAACCTCCAGCACTTTCGCCTCGATATGGGCCGCATCCATGCCTGCGCTGCGATACATCGCCTCGGGGCTGGCGTGGTCGATGAAGGTGTCGGGCAGCACCATCGAGCGGAATTTCAGGCCGTGGTCGAACACCGCTTCATCGGCCAGCAGTTGCGCGACGTGAGAGCCAAAGCCGCCGATGGCGCCTTCTTCGATGGTGATCAGGGCCTCGTGATTTCTGGCCAGATCAAGGATCAGGTCGCGGTCCAAGGGTTTGGCAAAGCGCGCATCGGCGATGGTGGGGGTCAGGCCCTTTGCGGTAAGGCTTTCGGCGGCTTTCTGCACCTCGGACAGGCGGGTGCCGAAGGACAAGAGGGCCACGCGCTTGCCTTGCTGGATCATCCGGCCTTTGCCGATTTCCAGCGGGACGCCACGGGCGGGCATCTCCACCCCGGTGCCTTCGCCGCGCGGATAGCGGAAGGCGATGGGGCCGGAATTATGGGCGGCCGCGGTGGCAACCATGTGGACGAGTTCGGCCTCATCCGCGGCGGCCATCACAACGAAACCGGGCAGGTTTGAGAGGAAGGCCACGTCGAAAGAGCCGGCATGGGTGGCTCCATCCGCCCCCACCAGCCCTGCGCGGTCGATGGCAAAGCGGACGGGCAGGCGCTGGATCGCCACGTCATGCACCACCTGATCATAGCCACGTTGCAGGAAGGTGGAGTAGATCGTGCAGAACGGCTTCATCCCACCCGCAGCAAGGCCCGCCGAGAAGGTGACGGCGTGTTGCTCGGCAATGCCCACGTCAAACGTGCGTTTCGGGAAGCGTGCAGCGAACAGATCCAGCCCGGTGCCATCGGGCATCGCGGCGGTGATGGCGACGATTTTGTCGTCGGTTTCGGCTTCCCGGATCAGGCTTTGCGCGAAAACCTTGGTGTAGCTCGGCGCGTTCGAGGCGGCTTTCTGCTGCACGCCGGTCAGCACATCGAATTTTCCGGTGGCATGGCCTTTGTCGCGGGCAGCCTCGGCGGGGGCGTAGCCTTTGCCCTTTTTCGTCAGCACATGGATCAGCATCGGCCCGGTGGCGCGGGCTTGGGCGGTGCGCAGGACGGGCAGCAACTGGTCAAGGTCGTGGCCGTCGATGGGGCCGACGTAGGAAAAGCCGAGTTCTTCGAACAGGGTGCCGCCCACCGCCATGCCTTTGAGCATTTCCTTGGCACGACGGGCACCTTCCTGAAAGGGTTCCGGCAGCAGGGAAACCATGCCTTTGGCGGCGGATTTCAGATCCTGAAACGGCTCGCCAGCATACATGCGGGACAGGTAGGCAGACAGCGCGCCCACGGGCGGGGCGATCGACATTTCATTGTCGTTCAGAATAACGAACAGGCGCTTTTTCAGATGGCCTGCGTTGTTCATCGCCTCAAACGCCATGCCTGCCGACATGGAGCCATCGCCGATCACCGCGACCGCATCGCCGGGATCGCCGCCCAATTCCGCCGCCATCGCAAAGCCCAAAGCCGCCGAGATCGAGGTAGAGGAATGTGCCGCGCCAAACGGATCATAGGGCGACTCGCTGCGCTTGGTGAAACCCGACAGGCCGTTTTCGGTGCGCAAGGTGCGGATGCGGTCACGCCGCCCGGTCAGGATCTTATGCGGATAGCATTGGTGGCCAACGTCCCAGATGATCTTGTCGCGCGGCGCATGGAAGGTGGCGTGCAACGCGACGGTCAGTTCTACCACGCCCAGACCCGCGCCCAGATGGCCGCCCGTCACCGACACCGCCGAGATGGTTTCAGCGCGCAATTCATCGGCGAGTTGCTTCAACTCGCGGTCCGACAAAGCCTTCATATCGGCGGGCAGATGCACGCGATCCAGCAGCGGGGTCTTGGGGCGTTCGGACATGGCTTCAGCTTTCCCGCGCGATGGTGAAACGCGCGCAGTCGATCAGGTTTTGCGCCGATGCGCCGTAGGGCAACAGATGGTCGCAGGCTTCATCAATCAGCCATTTGGCCCGTGCGCGGGCGGCATCCAGACCCAGCAGCGACACAAAGGTGGCTTTCCCGGCGTCGGCGTCTTTCTGCAGGCGCTTTCCGGCTTTGGCGGCATCGCCGGTGACATCGAGAATGTCATCAGCAATCTGGAAAGCAAGCCCAAGGGCAGCCGCATAGGCGCGCAACGGGCGCGGGTTTTGCTCTGCCAGAATGGCCCCGGATTCGGCGGCAAAGCCGATCAGCGCCCCGGTCTTTCCGGCTTGCAGCGCGGTGATTTCTTCCAGCGTCAACGGCGTGCCTGCGGACTCAGCCGCAATATCCAGCGCCTGCCCCAGCACCATGCCAGCGGCGCCAGAAGCTTTGGCAAGCCCCGCCACCAGTTTCAACCTGATCTCGGCACTGCCCAGCGCAGGATCGGTCAAAAGTTCAAAGGCAAGCGTTTGAAGTGCATCGCCCGCCAGAATGGCGGTCGCCTCATCCCAGCGGATATGCAAGGTCGGCTGACCCCGACGCAAGGAATCATCATCCATCGCGGGCAGATCATCATGCACAAGGCTATAGGCGTGCAAAGCCTCTACCGCGGCGGCAGCAGAAACCGAAACAGCGGGTGCCACGCCCAACATGCGGGCGGATTCCAGCACCAGAAAACCGCGCAAGCGCTTGCCGCCGGTGGTGGCATAGGCCATGGCGCGTGTCACGGGTTGGTCGGGCAGGCTGGCAAAGGCGGCGTCCAGACGGGTCTGGATCAGGCTGGCATCTGCGGCGAGAAGGGCGGGAAAGCTCACATCCCCTCCACCGGGGTGGTGCCCGTGGCGCGGCCTTCGGCGGCGCGGATCAGTTCGACCTTTTCTTCGGCCGATTTCAGCTTGGCCGCACAATGGGCTTTCAGCGCCGCCCCGCGTTCGTAAAGCGCGATGCTTTGTTCCAGCGCGACCTCGCCACGCTCCAGTTGCGTGACCACGGATTCAAGCGCAGCCATGGCTTCTTCGAACGACATCTCTGTCACGGCTTTATCGGTCATCGGCCACGCTCCTGCAAAACGGCGACATGCGCGCGAACCGAAGCGGTCAGCGCGGGCAGATCATAACCGCCCTCAAGACAGGATACCACCCGGCCCGCGCAATGCGCATCGGCCAGATCGCAAATCCGCTGCGTTATCCAGGCGAAATCCTCGGCCTGCCATTCCAGCCCCGCCAGCGGATCGGCCTGATGCGCGTCAAAACCTGCCGAGATCAGGATCAGATCAGGTTTCCAATCGGCAATGCGTGGAAAGATCAGGCTTTCATAAGCCTCTCGCATCACGCCACCGCCCGAGCCTTCGGCCAGAGGTACGTTCAGGACCTGGCCATGCGCACCTTTCTCTGCAGGGCTGCCGGTGCCGGGATATAGCGGCATCTGATGGCTGGAGCAGAACAAAGCACGTGGCTCATTCCACAATAGATCCTGTGTGCCGTTGCCATGATGCACATCGAAATCGACCACGGCCACCCGCGGCAGGTTGTGATGGTGCAAAGCCCGCAGTGCCGCGATCGCCACGGTGCCCAGCAGGCAAAACCCCATCGCCGTTTCGGTTTCGGCGTGATGGCCGGGCGGGCGCGCGGCAAGAAAGGCATTGCGCGCCTCGCCCGCAACTACAGCATCCACCGCCGCGCACGCCCCACCCACCGCATGTAGCGCCGCCGTAACCGATCCCGGCGAAAGCCATGTGTCGGGGTCCAACTGCACCCAACCGCTTGCGGTCGAGGTGGCGCGCAGCTTTGCCAGATAGCGCGCCGGATGGGCGCGTAAAATGTCGTCATCCCCTGCCAAAGGCGCGGCACGATGCGTTACATCCAGCCCCTTTAGCCCTGCCTGCACAGCAGCATAGCGCGCCACCTGCTCGGGGTGGCCGGGCGGCGTCAGGTGATGTTCAGATTGTGGAGCGCTGATAACAAGGGTGGTCACGGGATCGGCCTTTTGAGTTCTGGCCGAAATGGTAGTGCAGCGGGGCGGAAATCAAAACTGTTGATTGCACCGAGCCTTCTTCAAGCCC
This sequence comes from Cypionkella sinensis, assembly GCF_042646385.1. Classification (NCBI taxonomy): domain Bacteria; kingdom Pseudomonadati; phylum Pseudomonadota; class Alphaproteobacteria; order Rhodobacterales; family Paracoccaceae; genus Cypionkella; species Cypionkella sinensis. Next base: position 2,573,797 of record NZ_JBHRTO010000001.1, read on the forward strand.
CGCGGCAAAAAGCCCGGACTTACCTGCGGTAACTCCGGGCCATGGGTTTTGCGTCAGCGGGCGCGCGCAAGTCACGCATGTGATCAGTGATGATGCTCTGGCAGCGCCTTCAGCTGATCCTTGGTCCACGACGTCACGCCATGCACCTCGCCATTTTCGTCGCGCATCAGGTTCAGCTGATCAACGCTGACCAGCACCGGCTTTTCGCCAAGCCCCAGAAAGCCACCGACATCGATCACAACATCTGTGACGGCACCGCTACCATGCACATGCGAGATTGTGCCGATCTTGCTGTCATCCACGCCGTAGATCGGGGCATCCTGCAGATTGGCGCCGGTCAGTTCTGCGTGTGTCAGCGGGGTATGTTTGCTGTGGTCCATTTCATCCTCCGGGGGCTGTGGGTCGTTTGGATGAAAGCGCCATCTGCAAACGGGACAGAAGCTCGACTGCCGTTGCGTTGGCCAAGGCGGGAAATCAGGAAAACCGCCGTGTTCTTCTTACCGTTGTGCCTGATTGACATGCAGACAGCGCTTTCACTGCGAAAACCCGCCGCACTGGCGCTGGTTCCGGCTGTTGCCTGAGAGATTGGCCTTAGGCGGGCAGACGCCGAAACACGTCGCAGTGCGGGCGGTTTCTGACCGACGCCATTGGGAAACAAAGTTTTTGCGCAATTCGCCTGGGCCGAACGCCGCGGCGAACGCTTAGAACCGCGGATCGCGCAGCACGATCTGGGTCTGTGTCACCATTGCCGCCATCTTGCCATCGCTGCGGGTCAGCGTGGTTTGCCAAACCATCGTCTGCCGCCCGCCATGCAAGCGCACGCTGAGACCATGCACCAGATCGCCCGCAGGGATGGCGCGGAAGAAGTTGGTTTTACTTTCAACCGTCGTAGTGCTTTCGGTGGGCCCTATATTCATCTGCGCACCCATGCCGCCCAGATGATCGGCCATGGCCATGATGGCCCCGCCGTGCAGGGTGCCGTTGCGGTTGATCAACTGCGCCGAGGCAATCATTTCGCCCTCCACCCGGTCTGCCTGCGCCGACAGGATGCGCAAGCCAAGGTGATGACAAAAGGGGGGCTGGTCGTCCAGCAAGGCGGGGTCGGTGGGCATCAAACACTCGGCTTTGGCAGGGGCAGCATCGCGCGGTTGGGCGTGGATAAGGGGGTCCGGGGGGTGGAAGCCCCCCGGCTTGGCAAAGGGTCAGCCCTTTTCCTGCTCTTCTTGGCAGGCGATCGTCTCATTGATGGCTTCATCGCTGCCCGACAGGTCAATCGACATCACATCCGCTCCCTCGTTTTGCAACGTCATGGTGTTCTTCGCCGCCAGATCGGTCAGGAAGTCGACGCTGTCGAACGTCACCAACACGCCCGGCAGATCATCCAGATGCAGGCCCTTGGCGTTGCCGTCATATTTCTGATCATCCAGCATGAAGCTGATCGGATAGTCGGTGCCGTCGGTAATGTCGCCCCAAGCGGTGTTGGCGGCGATCACATAGCCGTTGCCTGCGGTGCGATCAAAGCCGATGCGGACATGGCTGCCGTCTTCGAAATCAGAAGACAGCAAGCAGCCGTTGCCCATCGTCGGGTCAACCTGAACATCCCAGCCACCGGCTTCGGAATAGGGCACAAGGTCTTGAGCCACAGCTGCGGTGGACATCAGGGCAAGGCCGCAAGCAGCGGCGCATTTCAGCAAAGTCATGGTCTCTCCCATAGGGTTGTTGTTTGGCCAAACTGGCGGGCAATCGTTAATATTATGTCGCTGCGATCCATCGTTCAGGGATCAGTCGGTTTGCAACATATACCCCTCGCCGCGCACCGTTTGCAGATAACGCGGCACTTTCGGATCATCCTCAATCTTGCGCCGCAGGCGGGTGATCTGCACATCCACCGCGCGTTCCTGCCCCGCGCTGTCTTCGCGCGGCATATCGCCCACCAGCTTTTCACGCGAAAGCGCGGTGCCCGGTTGCGCCGAGAAGATCCGCATCAGCGCTGCCTCGGTTGAGGTCAGCCGAATCAGGTCCTGCCCGCGCCACAACTCACCCCGATCCATGTCATAGCGCACCGGCCCCATGTGCAGCACTTTCGGCGCGGGGCTGTCGGGCTTGACACTGGGGACACGGCGCAAAATTGCGTTGATGCGCAACAGCAGTTCCTTCGGCTCGAACGGCTTGATCAGATAGTCATCCGCTCCGGCCTCGAAGCCCTCAATCCGGTTGGCGGTTTCGCCCTTGGCTGTCAGCAGCAGGATCGGCACGCTCAGGCTGGCGCGCAACGCCCGGGTCAGGCTGATGCCATCCTCGCCGGGCATCATCACGTCCAGCACCAGCATGTCAAACTCCAGCCCAGCCAGCAGACGCCGCGCCTGAGCCGCATCACGCGCCACAGATACCAGAAAACCGTTGCGGATCAGGAATTTCTGCAACAGGCCGCGGATGCGTTCATCATCGTCAACGACCAGCAGGTGCGCAGGTAATTCAGTCATGTGCTGCCCTCTTTCAGCCCTTGATACTGACGGCGTTGCTCGGCGTCCATCATTGCTTCAAGCACGGTGCGAAAGCCCTGCACGGCACTTGGGCCAGCGGCGCGATAGGCCGCCCGCATCCGGGCGCGCTGGGCATCCGACAAGGCGCGTTCCAGCGCATGCCCCTTTTCTGTCAGATACAAATGACGCTCGCGTTTGTCCTGCTTGCCGACACGCGCCTCGACAAGGCCATCGTCAAACAATGTCCGCAACACCCGGTTCAGCGATTGCTTGGTGACACCCAGAATGGTCAGCAGATTGCCCACCGTGGTGCCCGGAGAACGGTTAATGAAATGCACGGCGCGGTGATGCGCGCGCCCATAATCCATATCGGCAAGAATACGGTCTGGATCGGCAGTAAAGCCGCGATAGGCAAAGAACATCGCCTCGATGCCCTTGCGCAGGTTCTCGTCCGTCAGGAACAGCAGGCTTTCGCCGTGGGTGCTTGGTTCGGCCATGGAAGTCTCCTCGGCGCGCAAGATACGTCAGCCTTGTTGACATTCCAAGACATAAGGTTTAGCGATTCAACGATTTCGCGCAATATTATGTCCACAACGGGCCTATTGCGCGCAACTTTCGCGATAATGGAGGCAGCGATGGCAGGATATGACGATCGGGACGGATTCATCTGGATGGACGGCAAGCTGGTCGAATGGCGCTCGGCCAATGTGCATATCCTGACCCATGCGCTGCACTATGCGTCCTCGGTGTTTGAGGGTGAGCGGTGCTATAACGGCAAGATTTTCAAATCGGTGGAACATTCCGAACGGCTGCGGAAATCGGGCGAGTTGCTGGACATGCCCTTGCCCTATTCGGTGGCCGAGATTGAGGCGGCCAAAGAGGCGACGTTGAAGGCCAACGGCCTGACCGACGGCTATGTGCGGGCGTTGGCTTGGCGCGGCGCGGGTGAGGATATGGGCGTGGCGTCGAAGAAAAACCCGATTCGGATGGCGGTGGCGGTGTGGTCTTGGGGCAATTACTATGGCGACGCCAAAACTAAGGGCGCAAAGCTGGACATTGCGAAATGGAAGCGGCCCTCGCCCGAGACCATCCCCCATGCGGCCAAGGCGGCGGGGTTGTATATGATCTGCACCATGTCGAAACATGCCGCCGAGGCGAAGGGCTGTTCGGATGCGATGATGTTCGACTATCGCGGCTATGTGGCCGAGGCGACGGGGGCGAATATCTTCTTTGTCAAGGACGGCGAGGTTCACACGCCGCTGCCGGATGCTTTCCTGAATGGCATCACCCGGCAGACGGTGATCGGGATGCTGCGGGACAAGGGCATCACCGTGCACGAACGCCATATCCTGCCCGCCGAGTTGGAGGGCTTCCAGCAATGCTGGCTGACCGGCACGGCGGCTGAGGTGACTCCGGTCGGGCAGATCGGGGATTATAACTTTGAGGTCGGTGCGCTGACGCTGGATGTGGCCAGCAGCTATGAGAAGCTGGTGCGGGCCTGAGAGGTTTGGGCTTTGGGTTTTGGAGAAAATGAGGAAGGTCCCAACTCGGGACCTTTTTTATGTGTTTAGAGTCAGTGGGTTAGGATGGTGGATTTAGGGCTTTGTTAAGGATTGAGGGTCCAGGTCCGTATCAGACTGGCTGGTCAGTAGATGATCTTCTTGCCACCGTAGTATTTCTTTGACGTTATGTTTAGAGCAAATGCCCGCAACGCCGCAAGGTCATCAAAGCTTTCTTCAAAGACGCGGTGGCCACGCTCTTCGGTGATTGCCAACCATTTGCCGTTCGCTCGTATGATTGAAAGCGCTCCGTCTCGAATTTCTCCAAAGCAAAAGTCGCCGCGTGATACGCCTGCTTCGAGCAATTCACGTTCAAGCTCGGATTCCTCCATCATCACACACCTCTCAATATCGGATCGAAACACGGGGATGTGGTGGAGATGCAACTTCGTCAAATCTGTCGCCAGCTTATACATCATCTTTATGCGCGGTGACTAAGCAAGCCACCCTTGCCCGGAATCAAGGCGCTTTAGCGCCGCCGGGCAGCGCCCGACCGCCCCCTCGGGCGGGCGCTATTGCAGGGTCTCGCTTAGAATTTCAGGCGGATTTGCAGAGGCATAAAGTGCCTAGAAACTCTGTGGCTCGCCCACCCGGCGGTCCGGCGCTGCCCTGTGTGGTCGCTGTAAATGCCCCGCCGCATCCAAAAGATGACAATGAGAACCACTCGCAACACAATGTTTTTGTTTGACTTTCCTTCCCATCACCCCTATCCGGCCCGCATCGGGGAGTAGCGATCGCCAGCGATGGTGAAGGCATGTCAACATAATCGCGGAAGCCTCTGCGTGGCATGTCTGGTCTGAAACAGACTTTGCGAGACCGTGGCGATGGGGCTCTGCGGGCGGAGTCCGACCTTCGCCCGGTTCAGCCCAGAGGAATTGCCATGTCTCCGATTTCCATCGGCGTTCTTGCCGTCTCGATGTCTGTTGATGCGTTCATCGCGTCGCTGGGCAAGGGGGCTGCGACGACGCGGCCCAGTTTCCGCACGGCGTTGAAAACCGGCGCTATTTTTGGCGTGGTCGAGATGATCACCCCGCTGATCGGTTGGGCGGCTGGTGTGGCGGCCAGCCAGTATGTGCAGGCGGTGGATCACTGGATCGCCTTTGCGCTGCTGGCCGCGGTGGGGGCGCATATGCTCTTGCAGGCGCTGACCCGCAAGCCCGAGGAACTGCGCGCTTCGTCTCTGTGGACAACGGTTGTCACGGCTGTTGGCACCTCGCTGGATGCGATGGCGGTGGGGGTGTCGCTGGCGTTTCTGGATGTGAATATCATGGTGATCGCGGTTGCGATTGGTGCTGCGACCATGGTGATGAGTTCAACGGGGATTCTGGCCGGGCGCTACCTCGGCCAGCGCTTTGGTCGCGTGGCCGAGGCTTTGGGCGGGGTGGCGCTGTTCGGGTTGGGCGCGCTGATCTTGTTCGAGCATCTGACCGCCTGAGGCGTCAGCGGCGCAGGTTCAGCACCAGATGGGGCACTCCATCGGCGGTTTTGTCGAAGGCGCGGCCCTCGGCATCCACGACCTTGCGCACCCGGCTGCGGAAGTTGGAAAAGCTGTCGAAGGTGACGACATCGACCGGCTCTGCCAGATCGAGTGTCACCTCGAACCGGCCCTCTGAAAGCTGGGTGATGCCGATGATTTCGGCGGTGAAGGGTTGGCCGAGGTAGCGGCCTTCGACGATCTGGCCCAGTGCCATCGGTGGCGGTGGCGGGCGATTGCCAATGCGGGCGTATAGGGTGTTCCAATCGTGCAAGCCGTGGCTTTTGGCGATGAGTTCCAGGGCTGCGGAATGGGTGATCTCGCGGCCTTCAAGGGCAAGCGTGGCGCGGAGGGCGCGGGCTTGGGCCTTGGCAGCTTCGAGTGTCGGCAGGGGATGTATGGTCATGTAAGCGTTCCTGTTCCGGGACGCCGAGGGGTTAGCTTTGGGGCCTGCATTGCCAATGCGCCTCGGCTGGAAAGGATCAGCTTGGGTCAGAACCGGGCTTCACCACGGCCCGAAGGCGTGCAGGCGGCGGGGGCCGGACCCCTGCCGCTGCGATAGGCCGTGCGGGCCAGGCTGTCAACTATGCCTGGTCATAAACCTGTTCGCCGCGTTCGATGCGCAGGAACTGTTGCAGGCGCTGGGAGTCGGCGGCGCTTTGCGGGCGTTGATGCAGGCTGCGTGGGGCTGCGGATTGGGTCCGCTCGAGCCGCAGAAAGTTTTGCAAGCGGCCGCCATCGGATGCGGTGCGGTGATCGGCGATGTGTTTGGTCATCGAAACCTCCTGTTGCTTGGTGGTTTGGCCAGCGTAGCACGGATGGCGGCGCGGCCCTAGGGTGGATCGGGCTGCATGCGCTGGGATTGGCCCAGATCCGGGCGGAGACAGGAAACGCATTGCGTTTCCCCGCCCGCGTGCGCGGTTTAATCCTGTAGTCACGTCAGCGATAAACCCACCGAGGCCGGTGCCCGACCCGGCGGGCGAGAAGCGCCCGCCATTGGCGGGTCGGGCGCTGGCCGGGCCTTTGGGGCCCGGCGGTTTCAGCGGCACCTGCTCCGCATGGCGAAGGCGATGGCCTTCGCCAGATGGCACAAGAGAAATCATTTGGCCGCTGGCAAAGCTGTGTTAAGTTTCGTGCAGATTTTCACGACCCCTCTTTGACGTTTTATTTTGGAGCATCACGATGATTACTTTGCGCATGGGCAGCCATGACCCGCATGTTATTTTCCTGCAACGGATGTTGAACAATGCCCTGGTACATGACCGCACGATTGCGGTTCTGGACGAGGATGGCGCGTTTGGCCGGTTGACCGATGGCGCGGTGCGGCGGTTTCAAAGCACCTATACCGGGCCTGCCGGGCGGCTGGTGGCGGATGGGGTCGCAGGGCCGATGACTTGGCGGGCGCTGGGGCTTGTCACCGAGATTGTGCATCCGCTGCCGGTGATCGGGCAGAACACCGGCATGACCTGTTGGGTGGTGTCGGGCGGCCTCGCCTCGGGGCGGATGACCAGTGCCATTCCGGGGACGGCGCAGTTTGATCCGATCACGCCGGATGGCAATGGCGGCGGGTTGCGGCCTGATATGGCGAATTTGCAGCTTTATGCGGATTCGCTGGGGATGCGGCTGGTGCGGCAGCCGCCTGACACCATCGAGGGGCTGGAGCCGTATCTGCGGCGCGGGCCGCTGATCATGTGCGGCAACTGGGTGAACGGCGGCGCACATGCGGTGGTGATCAGCGGCTATTACTCGGGCCCGGTGGCGTTTACGCGGATGATCCGGGTGAATAACTCGTTGCCAGTGGGGCGCGGCGCGTTGGAGGTGACGGATTATCCGGGGATGCAGTTGAGCGGCAACTTCATCAACGCCTTTGCGCTGATCGTGCGCTAGGGCGATTGGCTGCGAGAGCGGTCTTCCCATCTGGGAATGACTTGTGGTTTTGCGTCAGTTTTGGCGGGAATTCCACCATATGTTGTGGTCAGGGGGTCTCGGCATCGCTGCCGGGGCCGAAACGGCGGGGCAAGGCTGGGGCATCAGACGCGGCGCTGCCGCTGAACAGGCCCTGCGCTTGGGTGGTGACGTGGGTGGAGATTTTGTCCCATGTCAGATCCGATTGCAGGATCATCGCGGTGGCGAACAGGCCGGGCAGGATCAGCACCGACAGGTTCAGCAGGATGCCGAACGGCTGTTTGCGGGTTTTGTGGCGCAGGCGGTGCTGCGCGATTTTGGCCCCCAACCAACCGCCCAAGGTGGCGAGGATCAGCAAGCTACGCTCGGGGATGCGGCCTTGGGCATTGATTGCGCGGGATTTGTCCACGGCGAAGGCGGTATAGGCAAGGCCATTGGCCAGCAGGATATAGCCTGCAAGGCAAAGGGCTGCGAAAGCGGTGGGGCCGGGGGTGAGGATTGCGCTGATCATGCCGCTTTATGGCCGCCGAACGTGGCAGGAATTCGACCGCATCGCGGCGGAAGGGCGGATCAGACCGCCGAGAAGCCACCATCGACGAACAGTTGCGTGCCGGTGACAAATTCGGCGTCATCCGAGGCGAGGTAGAGGGCGGCGCGGGCGATATCTTCGGGCTGGCCAAAGCGGCCTTGTGCGGCTTTGATCGCGGCCTCGGACGCATCGACGCCGAGCGCGGTGAGTTCGGCCACTTCGCGCTGCCCGTGCGGGGTTTCGATAAAGCCGGGGCAGACGGCGTTGCAGCGGATTCCCCGGTCGCGGAATTCCACCGCGATGGCGCGGGCGAACATGTGGCAGGCGCCTTTGGTGGCGTCATACAGCACTTCCATCGGCGTGGCGTAGACGGCCGAGATGCTGGAAGTGCAGACGATGGAGCCTTTGCCCTGTTCCAGCATCATCGGCAGAACGGCGCGGGTCATCAGATACATCGACTTGACGTTGACATCGAACAGCATGTCCCAATCGGCTTCCTCGGTTTCCAGGAAGGGTTTGATCACGATGGTGCCGGCATGGTTGAACAGCACGTTGACCGGGCCGAGTTGTGACCTGACGGTGGCGACGGCGGCCTCGACCTCGGTCTTTTGCGACACGTCGGCGGTGGCGAAGCAGGCGCGGTGGCCTTGCAGCACCAGATCAAAGACAAGGGCTTGGCCCGCCTCGACATTGCGGTCGATGATGCCGACGGCAGCGCCCTCGGCGGCAAACAGACGCGCGGCCGCAGCGCCAATGCCGGTGGCCCCACCCGAGATGATTGCCACTTTGCCTTTTAGCCGATCCATGAGTGCCCCCTGCCCTGTTGGGCGCAGCCTAGCAGGGCAAGGGGCGCAGGCAAGGGCTTAGGGCCGACCGAGGGTCACGCCGATAAGTGCCGTCAACATCGGGCGGAAGCAGGAAACGCATTGCGTCTCCCCGCCCGCGTGGGCCGGTTCACTCTGTAGTCGGTGCAACGAGAAACCCCATCAGGCCAGTGCCCGACCCGGCGGGCGAGAAGCGCCCGCCATGGGCGGGTCGGGCGCTGGCCGGGCCTTTGAGGCCCGGCGGTTTCAGCGGCACCTGCACCGCATGGCGAAGGCGGTGGCCTTCGCCAAGTTGTTGAGGATGGGTGCGATCAGCGCTTAGACCAGCGTGGTGGTTACTTCGACATTGCCTTTGATGGCGTTGGAATAGGGGCAGATGAAATGGCCACGATCAACGATCTTCTGCGCGACATCGCGGTCAAGGCCGGGCAGCGAGACAGCCAGTGCCACCTGAATGCCAAAGCCGCCCTCGGCGCGCGGACCGATGCCGACGGTTGAGGTGACGGTGGCGTTATCAGGGACGGTGCCAAGTTTCTCGCTGCTGGCGGCAAAGCGCATCGCGCCAAGGTAGCAGGCGGCGTAGCCGACGGCGAACAGTTGTTCGGGGTTGTTGCCTGCGCCATTGCCGCCCATTTCCTTCGGCACGGCAAGAGTGACGGCCAATGCGCCGTCTTTGGTGGCGGATTTGCCATCGCGGCCGCCGCCGGTTGCGGTGGCTTCGGTGGAGTAGACGACTTTCGTGGGCATGATGTATCCTTTGCGATTATATCGTGTGCGATGTATTTAGCGCGAGTCGCTGGGCGCGTCAAGCCTGTTGGATAGACGCGGGGGTTAATGCTTTTGTGGCGTTGCGGTTCCCGACGATCTTGTGAGTTAATCGCGCGCGATCTATCTTGGCGAAAAGGAGTTTCACCATGGACACCAAAACCCCTGCCCTGCCGATTGCCGAGATGATCTGTTTTTCGCTGTATTCGGCCACCCATGCGATGCAGCACGCCTATAAACCGCTGCTCGAGGCTTTGGGGCTGACCTATCCGCAGTATCTGGTGCTGGTGGCGCTGTGGGCCGAGAATGGTCAAACGGTGGGGCAACTCGGACAGGCGTTGCAGTTGGAGAGCAACACGCTGACGCCGCTGCTGAAGCGGATGCAGGCGCAGGGGCTGGTGTTGCGCGCGCGCGATACCAAGGATGAGCGTCAGGTGCGGGTGCGTTTGACCGAGGCGGGGCGCGAGATGCAGAGCCGCGCGGCGGCGATACCGGGCTGTATTCTGGAGCGGTCGGGGATGACTCTGGCGGCGCTGATGGCGCTGCGCGATCAGGTGAATGGGTTGCGAGACCAGTTGCGGGCCGGGTGAGCGACTTGTTTCAGGAATTGGGCCGCCGCTGCGGTGCGACGGCCCAGTGTTGCAGGATTACGGCGTGGTGGGCGCGGGGGTTGCGGGTGCGGTTTCCGTGCCGGTTTGCGGTGCAATCACCGCACCCTCACCCGGCGCGGGTGTAACCGGGGTTGCCGTCGTGGGGGCTGCGCCGCTTTGCTGTTCGGTCTGATCTTGCGGCGCGGGCGGATCGGATTGGGCGGATTCTTCCATCAGCCAATACAGGATCAGTGCGACGCCAAACACCACAACCAGTGCCATGCCGATCAGCGGGCCACGGTGGCGGCGCGCTTGTTTGTCGATATTCGTGTTCGGAGCGGACATCGGGTTTCCCTTCTGATGAGCAAGTTCAAAGGGGTAACGCGGCAGCGCCGTTCTTGTTCCCGCGCGCGGGTGTCGGGCGGGGTATGGGGGTTTCACACCCCCAAGCGGGTTTGTGCCAAACCCGCTTCCCCCGTGGGATATTTATGAACAGATGAAAGCAAATTTTAATCAAATTTGTGGGGTTCTTGCAGGGTCAAGCCAAGGGCAGACCCTGCAAGAGTGCTGATTAGTTGCCCAGGATGGTGGGCAGGCGCAGGCCTTGAGCGCGGGCGTGATCAACGGCGGTCTCGTAGCCCGCATCGGCGTGACGCCAGACGCCGGAGGCCGGGTCGTTCCACAGCACGCGCTCCAGCCGTTTGGCGGCGTCATCGGTGCCATCGGCGACGATCACCACGCCGGAATGTTGCGAGAAGCCCATCCCCACCCCGCCGCCGTGGTGCAGCGAGACCCATGTCGCGCCACTGGCGGTGTTGACGAGGGCGTTCAAGAGCGGCCAGTCGGAGACGGCATCAGAGCCGTCCATCATGCTTTCCGTCTCACGGTTCGGCGAGGCGACGGAGCCGGAGTCGAGGTGATCGCGGCCGATCACGATCGGGGCTTTCAACTCGCCGTTCTTCACCATTTCGTTGAACATCAGCCCGGCGCGGTGACGATCACCCAGACCGATCCAGCAGATGCGGGCGGGCAGGCCTTGGAAGGCGATGCGCTCACCCGCCATATCCAGCCAGCGGTGCAGGTGGGCGTTGTCGGGGAACAGTTTTTTCATCGCGGCGTCGGTTTTGCGGATATCTTCCGGGTCGCCCGACAGGGCCACCCAGCGGAACGGGCCGATGCCTTTGCAGAACAGCGGGCGGATGTAGGCGGGGACGAAACCGGGGAAGGCGAAGGCATTCTCAAAGCCTTCTTCCAGCGCCACTTGGCGGATGTTGTTGCCGTAATCCAAGGTCGGCACGCCTGCGTTCCAGAAATCGACCATCGCGGCGACATGGGTGCGCATCGAGGCGCGGGCGGCTTTTTGCACGGCGGCGGGGTCGGATTCCTGTTTCGCGCGCCATTCGGCGACGTTCCAGCCCTGCGGCAGGTAGCCGTGCAGCGGATCGTGCGCCGAGGTTTGGTCGGTGACGATGTCGGGGCGGGCGGTGCCTGCCTTCATGCGGCGGACGAGTTCGGGGAAGACATCGGCAGCGTTGCCCAGAAGGCCCACGGATTTGGCTTCGCCCTTGGCGGTCCATTCGGCGATCATCGCAAGTGCTTCATCGAGCGTATGCGCCTTGGCATCGACGTAGCGGGTGCGGATGCGGAAGTCGATGCGGGTTTCGTCACACTCGACGGCAAGGCAGCAGGCCCCGGCCATCACGGCGGCGAGGGGTTGTGCGCCGCCCATACCGCCCAGACCGCCGGTGAGAATCCATTTGCCTTTCAGGCTGCCGCCGTAGTGCTGGCGACCGGCTTCGGCGAAGGTTTCATAGGTGCCTTGCACGATGCCTTGGGTGCCGATGTAGATCCACGAGCCAGCGGTCATCTGGCCGTACATCATCAGGCCCTTTTTATCGAGCGCGTTGAAATGGTCCCATGTGGCCCAGTGCGGCACGAGGTTGGAGTTGGCGATCAGCACGCGCGGGGCGTCTTTGTGGGTGCGGACCACAGCGACGGGGCGACCTGATTGCACCACCAGCGTCTCATCATCTTCCAGCGTTTTCAGGGTGGCGACGATGCGGTCAAAATCCCCCCAGGTGCGGGCGGCGCGGCCGATGCCGCCGTAGACCACCAGTTCATGCGGGTTCTCGGCCACGTCGGGATGCAGGTTGTTCATCAACATCCGCATCGCGGCTTCGGTCTGCCACGATTTCGCGGTGATCTCGGTGCCGGTGGCGGGGTAGATGTCGCGCAGGTTGTGGCGGGAGTTGTCGAGCGGTTTGTTCATTTCGGGCCTCGCGTTACAAGGTGGGAAGGGTGAGGGCGGAAGCGGTGGCAAGCGCTCCGGTGGCGATCAGATCGGCGGCGGCGGCAAGGTCGGGGGCCATGTAGCGATCATCGCCCATGGTGGCGACGCGGGTGCGCAGGCAGGCAACGACGGCTTGCAAGGGGGTAGAGGTTTGCAGGGGGGCGCGGAAATCAACGCCTTGGGCGGCGCAGATGGCTTCCACGCCGAGGATGACGTTGAGGTTTTGCACCATCTTGCCCAAGCGCACCGCACCGTGGGCAGCCATGCTGACGTGGTCTTCCTGATTGGCGGAAGTGGGGGTTGAATCCGTCACGCAGGGCATGGCGATGTGTTTGTTTTCACTCATCAAGGCGGCGGTGGTGACTTCGGCGATCATCAGGCCCGAGTTCAGGCCGGGGCGCGGGGTCAGGAAGGGGGGCAGGTTGAAGGACAGCACCGGATCGACCATCAGGGCGACGCGCCGTTGCGCGATGGCGCCGATTTCGGCCAGTGCGAGGGCGATCATGTCGGCGGCGAAGCCCACGGGTTCGGCGTGGAAATTGCCGCCCGAGACGATCAGGCCCGCTTCGGTCAGCACCAGCGGGTTGTCGGTGGCGGCGTTGGCCTCGATCTCCAGCGTGGCGGCGGCTTGGCGCAGCACATCCATTGCGGCGCCCGTCACTTGCGGTTGGCAGCGGATGCAGTAGGGGTCTTGCACGCGGGCGTCGCCCTCGATGTGGCTTTCGCGGATCTCCGACCCCGCAAGCAGGTTGCGCATAAAGGCGGCGGCTTCGATCTGGCCTGCATGACCGCGCAAGCTGTGGATTTCGGGTTGCAGCGGGGCGGTGGAGCCCATGATGGCGTCGGTCGAGAGCGCCGACGTCACCAGCGCCGATTGCGCGGCGTTCCAGCCGTCGAACAGGCCTGCCAGCGCGAAGGCGGTGGAGAATTGCGTGCCGTTGATGAAGGCGAGGCCCTCTTTCGGGCCGAGTTGGATCGGCGACAGGCCAGCGGCGGTGAGGGCCTTTGCGCCCGGCATGATCTGGCCTTGGTATTCGGCTTCCCCCTCGCCGATGATCACGGCGGTCATGTGCGACAGGGGCGCGAGATCGCCCGATGCGCCGACCGAACCTTGCACCGGGATTTGCGGCGTGACGCCCTTTGCCAGCATCGCCTCGATCAGTTCAACAAATTCCCAACGCACGCCGGATGCGCCACGGCCGAAGGACAAGAGTTTCAGGACCATCAGCAGGCGGGCGTGGCGGCGCGAGATGGCGGGGCCAACGCCGCAGCAATGCGACAGGATCAGGTTGCGTTGCAGGGTGGCGGTGTCGGCGGGGGCGATGCGCAGGCTGGCGAGTTTGCCAAAGCCGGTGTTGACGCCGTAGACCGGAACATCACCAGCGGCGGCGGCGGCGATGGCGGCGGCGGCACGCTCGATGCCGGGTTTAGCGGCGCGGTTCAGGGTGACGGGCAGTTCCTCGCGGTAGATGCGGGCGAGGTCGGCAAGGGTGACTTGGCCGGGTGTCAGGGTCAAAGCGGTCAAAGCGCGCCTCCGATGATGCGGGTGTGAAGGGGGTTGAAGCCGATGCGATAGGCGAGTTCGGCGGGGTGTTGGGCGTTCCAGATCGCCAGATCGGCGGTTTGGCCTGTGGCAATGGTGCCGTGGCTGGTCAGGCCGAGCGCGCGGGCGGCGTGGATGGTGGCACCAGCCAAAGCTTCTGCCGGGGTCATGCGGAACAGGGTGCAGGCCATGTTCATCGCCAAGAGGATCGAGGACATGGGGGAGGAGCCGGGGTTCATATCGGTGGCGACGGCCATCGGCACGTTATGCTGCCGCAGCAGCGCAATGGGCGGGGCCTGGGTTTCGCGCAGCGTGTAGAAGGCGCCGGGCAGGATCACGGCAACGGTGCCAGCCTTCGCCATGGCGATCACGCCCGCCTCGTCCAGATATTCCAGATGGTCGGCGGAAAGTGCGTTGAAGCGGGCGGCGAGGGCCGCGCCACCGAGGTTGGACAGTTGCTCGGCGTGGAGTTTGACTGGCAGGCCAAGGCCTTGGGCGACTATGAACAGGCGTTCGATTTGCGCCGGCGAGAACGCGATGCCTTCGCAGAAGCCGTCCACGGCATCGACCAAGCCTTCGGCATGGGCTTTGTGCAGGGTGGGGATGGCCACTTCGTCGATATAGGCGTCGGCGCGGTCTTTGTATTCGGGCGGAATGGCGTGGGCGGCGAGATAGCTGGTCTTCACCGTGATCCGGCGCAGCGTGGCGATGTCACGGGCGGCGCGCAGCATCCGCAACTCGGTTTCGGCATCAAGGCCGTAGCCGGATTTGATCTCGATCACCGCCACACCCTCGGCGATCATGGCATCGACGAACGGCAGGGCTGCCGCCACCAGATCGGCCTGCGAGGCGGTGCGGGTGGCTTTGACGGTGGAAATAATGCCGCCCCCTGCCCGCGCGACTTCCTCATAGCTGGCACCTTGCAGGCGCATTTCAAACTCGGTGGCGCGGTTGCCGCCGTGGACAACATGGGTGTGACAGTCAATCAGCCCAGGCGTGATCAGGCGACCGCCCATGTCGTGCTGCGGATGGGCGGCATGATGGCTGGGAAGGTCGGCGCGCGGGCCGACCCATACGATTCGGCCCTGATCCAGCACCACGGCAGCATCGGCGATCAGGCCATAAGGATCAGATTTCCCCACCATTGTCGCGGCTTGCAGGTTGGTCAGGGTGATCGCGGTGGGATGCACGGGATGCCTCGTTGAAAGCTATTGCGTGAAGGATGTTTATGCGAGTATGTTTATTATGTCTACACATAAGGAGTCGTCGCCGTGATTTTTGCAAGCCGCGCGTTGCTGCCCGAGGGCTGGGCCGAGAATGTCAGGATCACCGTGGCGGATGGCCAGATTACCGGAGTCGCGGTGGGGGCTGCGGCGCAGGCGGGGGACGTGCAGGTGTCGGCTTTGCTGCCTGCGCTGGCCAACCTGCACAGCCATGCGTTTCAGCGCGCGATGGCGGGGATGACCGAGCATCGGATTGCGGGGCGGGACAGTTTCTGGACTTGGCGCGATCTGATGTATCGGTTTCTGGATCGTTTGACGCCCGAGCAAATGCAGGCCATCGCGGCGCTGGTGTTCATGGAGATGCAGGAGGCCGGTTATGCCTCGGTCGGGGAGTTCCATTATGTGCATCATCAACCCGGTGGGGCGGTTTATGCGGATATTGCCGAACTGTCGGGGCGGATCTTTGCGGCGGCTGATCTGACGGGGATTGGGCTGACGCATCTGCCGGTGCTTTACACTTACGGCGGCGCGGGGGAGCAGGCTTTGGCGGCGGGGCAGTTGCGGTTTGGCAATGATGTCGACCGCTTTGCGCGGCTGGTGGAGGCGGCGCGGGCTGGGGCTAAGGCCTTGCCAAGTGACACAAAAGTCGGGATCGCACCGCATTCGTTGCGGGCGACCAATCCGGCCGATCTGGCGCGGGCTTTGCCGATTGCGCAGGGGAATCCGGTGCATATCCATGTGGCGGAACAGCCCAAGGAAGTGGCGGATATCTCTGCTTGGCTCGGCGCGCGCCCGGTGGAGTGGTTGCTCGCGAATACGCCGATTGGGGCGGATTGGTGTGCCATTCATGCGACGCATATGACGGCGGATGAAACCGAACGGCTGGCGAAATCTGGTGCTGTGGCGGGGCTTTGCCCGATTACTGAGGCCAATCTGGGCGACGGGCCTTTCAATGGGCCGGGTTGGTTGGCGGCAAATGGGGCCTTTGGCATCGGGTCGGACAGCAATGTGCGGATTTCGTTGACCGAGGAATTGCGGACCTTGGAATACAGCCAGCGCCTGCGCGATATTGCCCGCAATGTGATGGTGGTGGGCGAAGGCTCGGTCGGCGCTGCGATCTATCTGGGTGCTGCCAAAGGTGGGGCGCAGGCTTTGGGGCGCAAGTCGGGTGCGATTGCGGTGGGGATGCTGGCGGATTTGACGGCGATTGACCTGAGCCATCCGGCGCTGTGCGCTTTGCGCAATGATCAGATTCTGGATGGGCTGGCCTTTGCGGCCAGCGACGCGGTCGTGACCGATTTGTGGTCAGCGGGGCGGCATCAGGTGCGCGGCGGGCGGCATATCCAGCGCGACCAGATCATCGCAGGTTGGCGCGTGGCTGTGCAGGGTCTGCTGGACGCGCTATAGGAGCAGCATGGCAGAGACGACAACCTTTCGCGAGGTGATGGCCGAGATCGTGGCGCGCATCACCGAAGGCCCTTGGGGGCCGGGCACGCTGCTGCCCGGAGAGGTGGAACTGGCGGAAGAATTCGGCGTCTCACGCACCACGATGAACCGGGCGTTGCGCGAAGTGTCCGAGCAGGGCTTTCTGGATCGGCGGCGCAAGGCGGGGACGCGGGTGCGGATGGCGCCTATCCGGCAGGCGCGGTTTGAAATGCCGGTGGTGCGCGCCGAGATTGAGAAAACCGGGGCGGATTACCGCTATGCCTTGGTCAGCCGCGCAGTTGTGGTGGCCCCGGATTGGCTGCGCGCACGGATGGGGCTGAAGGCGCGGGCAAAGGTCGTGCATCTGGTGTGCCTGCACTTTGCCGATGGGGTGGCGTTTCAGCTAGAGGATCGCTGGATCAACGCCAGCGCTTTGCCGCAGGCGGTGGAGCAGGATTTCTCGGTTGTGGGGCCGAACGAATGGCTGGTCGCCACGGTGCCGTTTTCGGAGGTGGAGATCAGCTTTCTGGCACAGGCGGCGGATGCGCTGATGGTGCAACATCTGGATCATGCCTTGGGCGATCCGGTATTTTGCGTCGAGCGCGCGACGTGGTGGCAAAACGCCGCCGTGACGCTGGTGACGCTGGCGCACAGGCGGGGCTACCGGATGACGACGCGGTATTGAGCGCGGTGGGTTTGGGTGAGGTTGCGGGGCAAAATTGCTTCCCATCTGGGAATGACTTGTGCTTTTGGCCTGATTTTCGTGGGGTTTCTACCATATATGGTAGGTTGTTGAGATTGGCATCGGAATTGACTCGGCTGGGTCAGCGATCTGGCCCACGTCAGACATATGGCTGGGCGCATGGAAACTGGGTTGCGGCACGCCCAAGCGGGCGTTCTAGCCCAGCCGAAGTAGCCGACACTTTTTGCTGCCTTTGACGATTGAAACAAGAGAGATGTAGCACCACATTTCGTGATGCAACATGGTGCTGCGGCAACATAAAGGATGGCTAGCTTGCTTGAATATATACAGAACTTAGTTCTGAATAACCCATTGGAATTTTACACTGCGATTATTGCAACTGCCGGCGTTGTATTCTGGTTCCTTGATCGTAAGGCTATGAAGGCCGCACTTGTTTCTGCGAAAGATGCTCAGTCAATTGCCTTGCGGTTAGAAAGGCTGAACGCTGAAGCTAAGGTTGAGCAAAGTCTGCTGGAGTTTCAAATGCGGTGCCAAGAATCACGCGCCGCATGGGATGAACATAGCCGCCGATCCGGGCCCAGGCTGGGCCCGCCGTCGTTTGTATCTAAAGAGCAGAATGAAATTCAGCGATTGGAGCAGAATGGAAGAGTGCTTCTAGATCGCCTCCTAGCTTCAGCTCCGGCACCGGAAAACTCAAACTTCGATGAGCTTAAGACTTACTTCGTGGTGGCACTTCGGACTTCGCAAGACATCACAAGGCTGGGCTCGCAAATTCCTATGCCAAACAGCCGCCTCAACTGACTGGCACTTCGGGGCCATCAGACCGCCATGCAGTATATTTTCCCGCTGCAGTAGCGAACGGCAACTTACCACGCGGCAGCGGGGCAGTTTAATCGCCGCCTCCAGGTTTTGCGCCAACAGTGCTCTCAGCCTTTCATGTCGATCCCGCAGCAGGCGTTGCCCTCAGGCAGGCTTGGACGCACCCAGCGGCATGGGGGCCGAGTAATTCTCGCGCATGAAGTTCAGGAAATTGTCGCGGTATTGCCTTGTGTGGGCGGCGGCGAGCGTATCGGCGCGGGGGATGTCGCGGGCGCGGATGGCTTCGAGCATTTCGACATGCTCGTCGGTCAGCAGATAGCCGTCGTGGGTGCGCTCGATGTATTGGAAATGCAGGTGCAACATGCGGCGGCCCTGATCGAGCAGGCGTTCGTAAAAGCTGGTGAGGTAGGGGTTCTTGCCCGCCTCGGCGATGGCCATGTGGAATTGCTTGTTGGCCTCGGACATCGCCAGATGATTGCCGGTCTGCACGGCGGCGACGAAATCGGCCTGCCGGGCGGCGATGGCATCCAGATCAGCCTCGCTGCGCAGTTCGGCGGCAAGGCGGGTGTTCATGCGCTGGGCGATGTCGAGCGCTTCGATGTATTTCGGAAAGCTGGTGACGTCGATCGGCGCCACGATGGTCGAGCGGTTGGCGAGCATGATCACCAGCCCCTCGCCCGCCAGCCGGATCAGCGCCTCACGGACCGGAGAGCGTGACATGGCAAAGCGGTCGGCCAACGAGGTTTCGTCCAACAGCGCGTTGGGGGCGAGGGTCAGCGACAGGATTTCGTCGCGGATCGTCTCGTAGGCGAACTTTGCCCCGGTGCCTTTGGCGCGCTTGATCTCGATTTCATCCATCGCAGAGCCCTTGCTTTTGCCCGAGCGATAGCGGGTCTGGGGGATTGTGTCGACACAGATTATTTTTGATTTGACGTGTCGGCACGCTGTCGCCATGATTTTGGCAATGCTTCTTGGCCCGTTTGGGCGCGATTCGGCTGCAAAAGGATGAGCGATGTTGAAACTGTCTGGCGTGATGCCTGCCCTTGTGACCCCGTTTGATGCCAGCGGTCAGATCGACTTTGCGGCGTTCAAGACGCATCTGGAGGGCCTGCGCGCGGCGGGGGTTTCGGGCTGGGTGCCGTGTGGGTCTTCGGGCGAATACAACCTGATGAGCGATGCGGAACGCGAGTCTGTGTTGCAGTTCGTCAAGGATTTCGCCAAGCCGGGTGAGGTGTTGATCGCAGGCACCAATGCGCCGCATACGGCTGGGGTGATCGCCAACACCAAGCGGGCCAAGGCGATTGGCTATGACACGGTGCTGCTGGCGACGCCGTTCTACACCAAGCCGACGCAGGCCGAATTGATCAAGCATTTCAACGCGGTGTTGGATGCGGTCGATGTGAATATCGTGCTGTATTCCTACCCCGACAAGGATGGGGTTGAACTGGGGTGGGAGGTTCTGGATGCGCTGGCGGATCATCCGCGGGTGATCGGGATCAAGGAAAGCTCGGGGTCGTTGCAGCGCGCGATTGGCATTGCGACGCGCTATGCGGGGCGGATTCAGCTGGTGTCGGGGTCGGACGATATTGCGCTGGATTTCATGTTCTGGGGCGCGGATAGCTGGATTTGCGGGCCTGCGAATTGCATGGCGCTGGCGGTTTGCGATCTGGACCGGACGTATCGGAGTGGCGATCTGGTGAAAGCCAAGGCGCAGATGGCGACGCTTTACACCGCGATGAACATTCTGGAATCCGGCAAGTTTGTGCAAAAGCTGAAGTATGGCTGTGAATTGCAGGGCACGCCTGTGGGTGAGTGTCGGATGCCTTTGGGGCCGTTGACGGCTGAGGAGAAGGCGGATTTTGCTGCGGCGATGCAGCCGATCCTCGACTGGAAATAGGCGATGGTCACGGTTGTTGTCGGCGCGGGGATTGTTGGCACGGCGATTGCGCATGATCTGCAAAAGCGCGGGCGGCAGGTGGTGTTGGTCGACCGGGGCGCACCGGGCAAGGGCGCGTCTTATGGCAATATGGCCTCGATTGCGGTGACAGAGTTCATGCCGGCCTCGCGCCCGTCGATCTGGCGGCAGATACCGGGGTGGATGCTGGACCCGGAAGGGCCGGTGCGGGTGCGACCGGGGTATATGCCGCGTTTGGTGCCGTGGTTTTTGCGGTTCATTGCGGCCTCGCGGCCCGGAAAGCTGCGCGAGTTGGAGGCGCAGGGGGCGGCTTTGTGTGGGCGCGCGCTGGCCGATACGCAGGCCTTGTTGGCCGAGACCGGGTTGCAGGATCAGATTTCAGAGGTGGGGTGTCTGTCGCTGTATACCGATGCGGCAGAGTTCAAGGCCGACCGTGAACACATTGAAATCCTTGAACGCTTTGGTTTTGCGCATGAGGTGCTGGAGGGTGCTGCGGCGCGGGCGTTGGAGCCTGCACTGTCGGACAAGATCGGCATGGCGGTGCGGTTTCCCGACAACCGTTCGATGAAAGACCCCTACAAGCTGGTGCTGGCCTTGGCGGAGCGGTTTCAGGCCTTGGGCGGGCGGGTTGAGACGGGCGCGGTGGTGGGGTTCACCCGTAGCGACCGCATCACTGGCGTGCAGTTGGCGGATGGCAGGGTGATTGCGGCGGATGAGGTGGTGATCTGCGCGGGGGCATTCTCGGCTCGGCTGTCGAAGCTGTTGGGCGAGAACATCCCGCTGGAGACCGAGCGGGGCTATCACACGCAGATCATGTCCCCCGGCATAAGTATGCGCCATTCGATCATCTGGCCCGCGCGGGCGTTCATGGTGACGCCGACGGCGGGGGGCATCCGGGTGGGCGGCACTGTCGAGATGGCGGGGCTGGAGGCGGCACCGGATTACCGCCGCGCCAAGGTGACGGTGCGGCGCGCGCAGACGGCGCTGCCGGGGCTGGCTTGCGAAGATTTCACCGAATGGATGGGCCACCGCCCTGCCCTGCCCGATACCGTGCCGATCCTGTCAGCCTCGGCCAAGACGGCGGGCGTGTTCTATGCCGTGGGCCACGGCCATCTGGGTCTGACCTATGCTGCGACCACCGCCAGACTGATGGGCGATCTGATCACCGGGGCCAAGCCGGAGCTGGATTTGCACCCCTATCGCGTCAACCGTTTCTAGAAGGGTTTTGCCATGTTCGACACCGCGCTCGATTTGCTGCTGGTTCATGCCGAGGGTGAGATTGGCAAGGTGATCATCGGCGGCGCGCCCGAGATTCCCGGCGCGACCATTCTGGAGAAGATGAACCATATCAACACGGTGGACGACAGCCTGCGCCGTTTTGTGACGTTCGAGCCGCGCGCCGGGGTCGCGATGAGCAGCAATCTGTTGCTGCCTCCCACCCGCCCCGATGCCGATGCGGCCTTCATCGTGTTGCAGCCGGATCGGGCGCATCCGATGTCGGGCAGCAACTGCATCTGCGTGGTGACGGCCTTGCTGGAAACCGGGCGGGTGAAGATGGTGGAACCCGAGACGCTGGTGCGGCTGGATACGGCGGCGGGGCTGATCACGGTGCGGGCGCGGTGTGAGAATGGCCGTTGTGTCTCGGTCAGTCTGGATAACGTGCCCGCGTTTGTGCTGGCGCTGGATGCGCCGGTGAAAACCAAGGATTTTGGCGTGATCCGGGCCGATATTGCCTTTGGCGGCGTGTTCTATGCCTTGGTCGATGCCGATCAGGTGGGGATGGAGATTGTGCCCGACAATGCCCGCGCGCTGGCCGAGGCTGGCATCGCGATCAAGGCCGATCTGAAGGGCCAGATCGAGATCAGCCACCCTGACCTGCCCGGTCTGGATGATGTGGCCTATGTGATGTTCCGCAGCCGCGAGGCCGATGGCAGTATCCGCACCTGCACGACGTTAAAGCCGGGGCGGGTGGATCGCTCACCCTGTGGCACCGGGTCGTCGGCCAATCTGGCGGCGATGTTCGCGCGGGGTGAGGTGGCAGTCGGCGATGCGCGGGTGTCACGATCCATCATCGGCGGGGCGTTTACGGCTGAGGCTTTGGGCGAGACGGTGGTGGGCAATCATCGTGCCGTGTTGCCGCGCATCACCGGCAAGGGCTGGATTTATGGGCGTGAGCAGTTGCGGGTGCATCCCGATGATCCGTTCGCGCGCGGGTTTGCGCTGTCGGATACCTGGGGCTCGCAAGTGGGTGAGTTATGAGCAGGACCGCCGGGCATCTGGCGGGCCGGAATGTGCTGGTGACGGGGGCGACCGGCGCGATTGGGCAGGCGATCTGTGTGGCCTTGGCGGCAGAGGGGGCGCGGGTGGTGATCCACTACGGGCGCAATCGCGCGGCGGCAGAGGCTTTGCTGGACCGCATTGGCGGTGCGGGCTGGATCGTGGCGGGAGATCTGGCGGACCCTGCGGCGGCGACGCAGCTTTGGGCCGAGGCCGAGGCTTTGGCGGGGCGGCTGCATGGGCTGGTGAACAATGCAGGGATCAGGTCGGAAGTTGCCGTCGATGCGCCGTTGGAGCAATGGCAGGCGGTCTGGGCGCGCGAGTTGCAGGTGAATTTCCTGTCGGCGGTTGATCTGACGCGCGCGGCGATCCTGCATTTTCGCGGGGTTGGCGGGCGTATCATCAATATGGCCAGCCGTGCGGGGCAGCGCGGTTATGCCTCGAACGCGATGGCTTATGGGGCCAGCAAGGCGGCGCTGATCAACCTGACGAAATCGGTGGCGCAAAGCCATGGGGCCGAGGGCATCACGGCGGTGGCGATTGCGCCGGGTTGGGTGCGCACCGACATGGCCGAGGCGTTTATCGCCCAGCATGGCGCGGCGGCGGCGCTGGCAGGCATCCCGATTGGCGCGATGGCCGAGGCGGCAGAGATTGGCGAGTTGGTGGCCTTTGCGCTGCGGCCCTCGCAGGCGTCGTTGAATGGGGCGGTGCTGGATGTGAACGGCGGCAGTTATCTGCGTTAGGGGGCGGGATGCGGTTTCGGGATAAGGTTGTGGTGGTGACGGGCGCGGCTGGCGGGATTGGGTCTGCGATTTGTCAGCGGTTTGCGTCGGAAGGCGCGCAGGTGGTGGTGACGGATGTGAACGCCGCAGGGGCCGAGGCCACGGCGGCGGGTATTCGTGCCAGTGGTGGTGTGGCACGGGCGTTTGCGGCGGATATTGGCGGGGCGGCGGGCTGTCGCGCGGTGGTGGCGGATGTGATGGCGCATGAGGGGCGGCTGGATGTGCTGTGCAACAATGCGGGCATCAATCGGCGTGGGCCACTGCTGGCGCTGACGCCAGAGGATTGGGATTTATCCTTTGCCATCAACATCGACGCGATGTTCCATCTGTGCCAAGCCGCCTTGCCGCATATGATTGCGGCGGGTGGCGGGGCGATTGTGAACACCGCGTCACAATGGGGCCTGCATCCCGCGCCGAACCACATCGCCTATAACGTGACCAAGGCGGCGGTGGCGAGTTTCACGCAGAACCTTGCCCGCGATTATGCGCCGCAAAAGATCCGGGTGAACGCGGTTTGTCCCGGCGAGATTCACACGCCGATGCTGGAGGCTGGGGTGAAACGCTCGGGCCGCACCATTGCCGATCTGGACAAAATGGTGCCATTTGGGCGGATTGGTCAGCCTGCGGAAGTGGCGGCGCTGGTGGCGTTTCTGGCCTCGGATGAGGCGGCGTTCATGTGCGGGTCATTGGTGGAAATCACCGGGGCGCAGGCGGTGTATTGAGGGGGCAGGATGCGGCTGGGGTTTATTGGCACGGGCACGATCACCGCGCATATGGTGCGGGGGTTGAAGGCCTCGGGCCTTGCGGATTGGCCGATTGTGGTCTCGCCGCGCGGGGCTTTGGTGGCGGCAGAACTGGCGCTTTTGCCCGGGGTGACGGTGGCGCGCGACAATCAGGCGGTGATTGACGGCTGCGATCTGGTGATCCTGTCAGTGCGCCCGCAGGTGGCCGAGGCGGTGATCGCGCCGCTGTCGTTCCGGGCGGATATGCCGATCCTGAGCCTGATTGCCGGGCTACATATCGCGCGGATTGCCGAATGGACCGGGGCGCGGGACATCGCCCGTGCCATTCCGCTGCCGTTTGTCGAGCGGCATCAGGGGGTGACGCCGGTGTTTCCGCCGCAGCCAGCTGCGATGCAGATTTTCGCGGCTTTGGGGACGGCGTTGCCGGTGGAAACCGTGCTGGCGTTTGATGGCTATGGGGCTGCGAGCGCGTTGATGGCGAGCTATTTTGGGCTGCTGGAGGCAGCGCAGGATTGGATGGTGGCGCAGGGCCATCCGGCAGCGGATGCAGGGGCGTATCTGCGTGGGTTGTTCGGCAGCCTTGGCGATGTGGCGCGCGAGAAACCGCATGGTTTTGCGCAACTGCGCGAGGATCATTCGACCAAGGGCGGGCTGAATGAAATGGTTTTTCATCGGTTTGTGTTGGGCGGCGGAGGGGATGCGATGCAGGCCGCGCTGACGGCGGCTTTTCGGCGGGTGCAGGGATAGCTGCGCTGCATTTGGCCGGGAATAGCTGATCCTCCAGTGGAGGATCGGCCCCGGTCATGTGAAAGGTTTCGGTAAACCGCCTACAGCATCACTGGCAGAGGGCAGCGCCTGACCTGGCGGGCGAGAAGCGCCTGCCAGGGGCAGGGCAGGCGCTGCCCGGAGGCTTTGGGCCTCCGGGGGTTTGGCTGGCCTGTCGTGCGGTGACAGGTGCAATGGCACCTGTCACATATCGGGGTCTTAGGCGTAAATATAACCGCCCGAAACGATGATATTCTCGCCCGTCATATAGGTGTTCTTGGGGCCTCCCGCCATCAGCACCCATTCCGCCATCTCGCGCGGCTCACCGCCTCGGCCCAAGGGGCTGGCTTTGGCGAGTTCGGCCAGAAACCCGGATTCGCGCGCCTTTTCGGTGGCCATGCCCGCAGGTGCGACGGAGTTCACAAGGATGCCATCGGGGGCGACTTCGTGGGCCATGCTTTTGGTCAAGGACACTACCGCCGCCTTGGTCGCGGCATAATGCGCGTTCTGCGGATGCGCCTTGAACGCATCGACCGAGGTGATGTTGACGATGCGGCCCCGGATGCGGCCGATCGGGTCTTGCCCGCGCATCTGGCGGATCGCGGCGACCATCATGTGATAAGTGCCTTTGACATTGATCGCGTTCGAGGCATCCCAATCGGCATCGGAAATCTCAAGGATCGGCTTGCGTGGATAGATCGCGGCAGAGTTGATCAGGGTATCAACGCGCCCCAAAGCGTGCGCAACGCTGGCGAAGGCGGCGTGAGAGGCCTCGGCAGTGCGGATGTCGCAGGCGGCAAAGGCATGTGGGATGCCCGCAGCACGGGCGGGGGAAAGGGCGGCTTCGGCGGCGGTGGCGTTCAGGTCGATGATGCCCAGCGCGCTGGCGCCTTCGGCCACGGCCATTTCGGCAAGCAGCGCGCCCAAGCCTGCGCCACCGCCGATGATGACAACGGATAAGCCTTTCATATTACGCCTCTTTCTTCGGGGTGCCTGTGGCAACCGCCTGATGTGTCGGAAGAATGTCAAACCGCGCCACGTCGACCGATTGCGGCAAGGCCAGCACGGCCAGCAGCATCGCGGCCACATCGGCGGGCTGCACCGCGCCATTGCCCGCATACATTGCGGCGCGGGCCTCGGGCGGCAGCAGGGTGTTGTAGAGCCCGGTTTCCACCCGGCCCGCGACGATCTCGGTCACGCGGACGTTGTGGGGGGCCATGTCCAGCCGCAGGGCTTGGGCAAAGCCACCAATGGCAGCCTTGGTGGCGCAATAGACGGCGAGATTGGCGAAGGGCGCATGGCCTGCGGTCGAGCCGGTGAAGAAGATATGACCATGGCCGCGGGCGCGCATTCCGGGGGCGATGGCGCGGGTCAGCGCCAGCACAGCGCGGAGGTTGGTGTTGATGGCGTGGTCAATATCGCCGGGGTCGGCGTCGCAGAAATTGCCCAAGGGCGGCATCATGCCTGCGTTGTTCACCAGAAAATCGGGGGCAAGGTCGGACAGTGTGGCGAAGCTGGCGGCGTCGGTCAGATCCATCTGGCGGGTGTGCAGGCCAAGCGCAGACAGATCGGCCAACGCTTGCGGATTGCGGCCCAAGGCCACCACCTGATGCCCCGCACCATGCAGCGCCAGCGCGATTGCGCGGCCAATGCCGCTGGTCGCCCCTGTAACCAATGCCTGTGCCATATTGACTCCTTACACCACGGGCGAAGCCCAGTTTTCGCGTGCCACCCAATCGCAGAACGCCGCGATGGTTTTCACCCGCCGATGCGCCTTTGGCAGCACCAGATAGAACCCCGGTATCTGCGCCTGCGGCATCTGCGCCATCACCTCAACGCCGAACGGGGCGACCAATTTGCCCGAGGCGAGGTCTTCCTCGGCATCAATGCTGGACAACAGGCCAACGCCCAGGCCCGCCAGCGTGGCGCGGCGCATGGTGGCGGCATCCTGAAACCGCAGACCGCCATCGGGCGGCAGGGCGGATACGCCCAGATGCGCCAGCACCGGCGCCCAGAGATCGGCCAGCACGGAATGCAGCAGCGGCTGGTTGCGCAGATCATCCGGTGCGTGCAGATGCGCGGCAAGGGCGGGGGTGCAGCAGATCACCTTGATATCGCGCAAAAGCAGGGTCTGGTCGTGATGGCTCCAGCCGCCAAATCCCCATTGGATCGCGACATCGACATCATCGGCGACGAAATCGGGCAGGTCTACCATGGTGGTCAGCCGCAGATCGGCACCCGGCATCAGCGCGCGAAACTGCGACAGCCGATCTAGCAGAAAGCGCGTGGCGAAATAGGGGCTGGCGTTGACGTTGATGCGGTTGCGCTGGCCGAGTTTGCTGACGCGGCGGATGCCTTCGGCGAATTCGTCGAAACCCGCCTGAATGTAATGCGCCAGCAGAATGGCCTGCTCGTTGGGGTCAATCGCGCGGCCTTTGCGGGCAAACAGCGCCAGACCCAAGGTGTCCTCCAGCAGTTTGATCTGCTGGCTGACCGCTTGCGGCGTGACGCTGAGTTCATCCGCCGCTCCGCGAAAACTGCGGTGCCGCATCACGGTCTGAAACACCCGCAGCGCGTTCAATGGCGGAAGGCGCGGCGGGCGGTCCATTGGTTAAATGACTGCTTTTTCGAGGAAGGGGCGGTTCTCGACAATGCGTTCATAGCCAACTTCAGACATGTCCAGCGTGCGATAGCCGCCGTAGATGATCAGTTCTGACACAGCGCGGCCCGCAGCGGGGCCTTGTTGCAGGCCGTGGCCGGAGAAGCCGTTGGCAAAGACGAAATTGCGCACCTGCGGGTGGCGGCCCACCACAAGGTTATGGTCCAGCGTGTTGAAATCGTAATGCCCGGCCCATTGGTTGACGACCTTGATCGCCTCAAACCCCTGCGCGCGGGTGGCAAGGGCGGGCCAGATGATGTCTTCGAATTCCTCATAGCGCGGCTCAAAGTCGTCCCAATCCACCGCCGGATCTTCGACCGGGACGGCACCGGACAGGAAGAACCGGCCCTCGGGGCGGCAGAACACGCCGGTGGGGTCGATCATCAGCGGCAGGCGGCCTTGGTTGACGGTGGCGGTTCCTTCGGGAGATTTGGCGCAATCGAACACGAACAGGGTGCGTTTGCGGGGCTCGACGGGGATGTCGAGGCCCGCCATGCGGGCGGTGAGGGCGGCGCGGGGGCCGGAGGCGTTCACCACGGTTCCGGCTTGGATGGTGGCACCGGATTTCAGCGTGACAGAGGTGACGGTATCGCCATTGCGGGCGATGGCGACCACTTCATCCGTCACCACATCGGCCCCCAAGGCGCGGGCCTTGTTGCGGAAGCCTGCCATGATGCCGGTGTTGTTGAACCAACCCTCGCCGGATTGGCCGTAGGATGCCAGCCGAATATCCTCGACATTCAGATGCGGGAAGGCGCGGGCAAGCTGGTCTTGATCCCACAGCACGGTATCGGCCCCACAGGCGCGCTGGACCTCGTGGCTTTCGCGCAGCACCTGTTCCTGTTCCGGCGTGCCCGCCAGGTAGAGATAACCGCCAGAGTGGAAGTTCAGATCGGGCTTGTCATCGCCGACCTGCATGGTCTCGGGGAAGTCCTTGATGAACTGATAGCCGAACTGACTAATCTTGACGTTGATCGGGTTGGAAAACTGCGTGCGGATCGAGGCTGCCGACAGCGAGGTCGAGGCTTTGGCATAGGTGGGGTCACGCTCCACCACCAGAACCGAGCCGCCAAAATCGGGGTTCGCCATCAGGAAATATGCCACAGCCGAGCCGATCACCGCCCCGCCCACGATCACCACGTCATACTGCGTTTTCATGTCTTGTCCTTATCGTCGGGATGACCCAAATCTACAAACCAGCCGCCCAGATGCCGCACTGCGGGCGCCTTTGGGTCAGGCGCATCGGTGCGCGCCTCGACCCCGGCGCGGAAGGGCTCTGCGCTGTCTTTTGCCTGATAGCCAAGGTGGGCCGCAAGGCGGTTATCGACGGTCTTGACGGTGTTGTCCGACAGACCAAAGCTGACGGTAAAGCCCACGCGCGGCGCGGTCAGGGCTGCGGTGACAAGGCGGACGCAATCATCAAACGACAGGTAAGACCACAGCATCCGACGGTCTGCGGGTTCGGGGAAGGACGAGAAGATGCGCAAGGCGGCGGTCTCGATGCCGAACTTGTCCCAGTAGAGGCGGCCCAGATCTTCGACGAAGCATTTCGACAGGCCATAGAGGCCGTCGGGGCGGTGTGGGGCGTTGGCGTCGATCTGGCTTTCCAGATCGTGATAGCCGATGGCGTGGACGGAGGAGGCGTAAATGATGCGCTTGACACCTGCTTTGCGCGCGCCTTCATAGATGTGATAGCTGCCACGGATATTGGCGTTCAGGATGGCATCCCAGCCGCGCTCTAGCGGGATGCCGCCGAAATGCACAATCGCATCAACGCCTTGGGTCAGAGCCAGGATCGCGGATTCGTCGGCGAGGTCGCAGATCACGGCGTCTTCGTTGGGTTGCAGATCTTGGATTTCGGTGATGTCGGAAAGGCGCAGGCGACGTGCCAAGGGGGCGAGGCCGCGGCGGAGTTCGGTGCCCAAGCGGCCAGCGGCCCCGGTGATCAGGATGGTATCAAAACGCGGGGTCATGCGGCCTCCAAAGCGGTGACGGCGGCTTTGATGCGGGCCATCGCCTCGGCCAATACCGCGTCTGACGTGGCGGTCGAGATGCGGAAGAACGGCGACAGGCCATAGGCGGTGCCGGGAACAGCGGCGACGCGGCCTTCGGTCAGCAGGTATTGGGTGACGGCGGTGTCGTCGGTGAGGGTTTCACCTTTGGGCGTGCGTTTGCCGATCAGGGCGGCGCAACCGATATAGGCGTAGAACGCGCCTTCGGGTGGGGCGAGGGTCAGGCCGGGGATCGTAACCACTGCGGCCACCACCAGATCGCGGCGACGCTCGAACGCGGTGCGGAATGTGGCGATGCAGTCTTGCGGGCCGGTGAGGGCAGCCAGCGCTGCGGCCTGCATGGGGGCTGCCACCGAGGTGACGGATTGGCTTTGCACCGTGTTCATCGCCTTCAGCAAAGCCGCTGGCCCCGCCGCATAGCCGACGCGCCAGCCGGTCATCGCATAGGCTTTTGCCACACCGTTGACGATCAGGCTGCGGTCGCGGAGTTCCGGGCAGGCTGCGCCAAAGCTGACAAAATTGCGGCCATCGAACAGGATATGCTCGTAGATTTCATCCGACAGGATCAGCACTTGTGGATGCTGCGCCAACACCGCGCCAAGCACCTGCAATTCGGCGGTGGAATAGACCGCGCCCGATGGATTGCCCGGCATGTTCAGAAACAGCCATTTGGTGCGCGGGGTGATCGCCGCCTGCAGCACCGCAGGCGTCAGGCGAAAGCCGGTCTCGGCGGGGCAAGCGGGGGTAACGGGGATGCCGCCCAGCAGTTTGACCATCTCGGGGTAAGAAACAAAATAAGGCGTGGGCAAAATCGCTTCATCGCCGGGGTTCAGCGTGGCCAGCAGGGCGTTGAAGATGATCTGTTTCGCGCCATTGGCGACGGTGATTTCATCAGCGCTATAGGTTAAGCCATTCTCACGCTTGAATTTATCGGCAATCGCGGCGCGCAGGGCGGGGGTGCCTGCGGAAGCGGTATAGAGCGTTTCCCCTGCGGCGGCGGCCTTGAACGCGGCCCCGGTAACATGGGCGGGGGTGGGGAAATCCGGCTCTCCCAGCCCCAGATCAATCACATCGACACCCTGCGCGCGCAGGGCTTTCGCGGCCATCGACACCGCCATAGAGGCCGAGGGTTTTACCGCGCTCAAGCGATCTGCAACGTAATTCATGGCTGTTTCCCTGTCACATAGCCTTGGCGGGCATCCTCTGCCCGCGCCTCTGCATCCCGCGCACTCGGCGCACCGTAGCCGCCGCCGCCGGGAAGATGAAGGATCAACCTGCGCCCTGCGGGCACATGCTGCCAGCCCTTTGGCTTCAGCAGCGTGCCATCGTCCAGCGCCACCACACCCGCCGCCCCGGCGCCGCCGCCATCGCGGCCCGCTGCCGGATGGTTCACCCGATCAAACATCGCCGAAAAGTCAAACTCATGCCCCGGTGCCGGTTCAATCTCGATCACCTGCCCCAGACCACCGCGATACTGGCCGTCACCGCCAGAGTCGGGGCGAAGTTCCTTGCGCCAAACCACGATCGGCCCGGTATGTTCGGTGGCCTCAATCGGCATCGTCATCACGCCGGAAGGGAAAGCAGTGGCCGACAAGCCATCCAGACCGGGCCGTGCGCCCATGCCGCCCGAGTTGAACATCAGGATCTCGGCCCGCCTGCCCGTCTGGCCCGCAACCGGGCGCACCGACATGTGGATATTCCACAGCGCCGCCGCCCCTTCCGCCAGCACCTGCCCCGGCAGCGCCTTGGCCAAAGCGCCCAAGACCAGATCGGGCACCATATGGCCGATCACATGCCGCACAGCCACGGGTGCGGGGCGCGGGGCGTTCAGGATGTTCTCGGGCGAGGAGATGGTGAACAAGGCCAGCGAGGCCCAGTTGTTCGGAATATCGGGGGCGATCACGCATTTCAGCGCGTAGCAGGCATAGGCCTTGGTGTAGATGATCGGCACGTTGATGCCATACCGGCTGGCGGGATCAGAGCCTGCGAAATCGACATTCACCTGATCACCGCTGATCTGCACCTGTGCCGCCAGAGTGACGGGCGCGTCATAGCCATCGGTGGCAAGCGTGTTCGCCCAAGTGCCCTGTGGCAACGCGCGGATGCGCTGCAATGTGGCGGCATGGGTGCGGGTAAAGATGAACTCGCCCAAGGCATCCAGCGAGGTCAGCCCGATCTCTTGCATCATCGCGATCAGGCGGCGGTGGCCCACGTCATTGCAAGCCGCCAGCGAATAGAAATCGCCCACCACCTGATTGGGTTCGCGCACATTGGCGCGGATCATCCGCACCAGATCGGCATTGACCGTGCCGCGCTCGGCGAATTTCATGATCGGGATCTGGATGCCTTCTTCGTAAACCGATTTGGCATCGGCGCCGAAACCCCTGCCGCCCACATCGACCACATGCGCGGTGCAGGCGAAGAAACCCACCAGATCGTCGCCCAGAAAGGACGGTGAAACCATGGTGATGTCGTGCAGATGGCCGGTGCCTTTCCACGGGTCATTCGTCACGTAAGTATCGCCCGCGAACATGTTGTCGCGGCCAATCTCGGCGATGAAATGCAAGACCGCCTCGGCCATGGTGTTGACATGGCCGGGGGTGCCGGTGACGGCTTGGGCCAGCATCCGGCCCTGCGGGTCGAACACGCCCGCCGACAGATCGCCAGCCTCGCGGACGCTGGTGGAAAACGCCGTGCGCAGCAGGGTCAGCGCCTGTTCTTCCACCACCGAAATCAGCCGGTTCCACATCACCTGCATGCGAATGTCGCGGGTCTGGTCACTCATATCGTGGCCCCTTTGCGGATCAACAGCAGGCTGCCGTCGCTTTGCATCACCACATCAAACGGGGCGGTGACAACGGTTGAGGTTTCACGCTCGACAATTACCGCCGGGCCGATGATGCGCGCGCCGGGGGTGAGGTGGCTGCGGTCAATGATGGCGGTCTGCATGAACTCACCCCGAGACGGATCAAAGACAGCACGTGAAAGCTTGTGCGCTGCCCTTGCCCCGCCCGAGGTGAGTGCGATCTGGTCGGGCTTGGCGCGCTGGTCTTGCGCCTTCAGCGACCATGTGACGATTTCAATCTGCAACCCCTCCAGCCCTTCGATGGCGCGGCCAAAGAAACGGGCGTAGTTTTCGCAGAAATTGCTGCGCAGCATTTCGGCATCCGCTGCGGTGAAATCACGGTCCGGCAGGGCCACCGGAATCTCCCACCCCTGGCCGACATAGCGCATGAAAGCGGTGATTTCGTATTGGATCGGGGCGGCGGTGCCTGCGCGCACAAAGCCCGTCGCCGTGGCCTTCAGTCCCGCGATCAGGGTGTTGACCTTGGCCGCATCAAAGCCCGACAGCGGCAGGATGTTCGAGGCCAAAGCCTCATAGCCAAACGGCGCTTTCAGAAAGCCGATGGCCGAGCCGACCCCTGCCCCAACAGGGATAAGGCATTGATCAATCCCAAGCTTTTCGCACAGCCGCGCCGCATGCAGTGGGGCTGCGCCGCCAAAGGCGATCATCACATTGTCGGAAATGTCCTTGCCGTTTTCCACCGCATGTACACGCGCGGCATTGGCCATGTTTTCATCGACCACCTCGCAGATACCAAAGGCGGCGGAGGTGGCGTTCAGGTGGAGTTTGCTCCCCACATCGCGCGCGATTGCTGCGCTTGCAGCATCGGTGGAAAGCCGGATCGCGCCGCCTGCAAAGTTGTCGGCATCGAGCTTGCCCAGCACCAGATCGGCGTCGGTGATGGCAGGGCGCACACCGCCGCGCTGATAGCAGGCGGGGCCGGGTTCGGAGCCTGCCGATTCCGGGCCGGTCTGAATCCGGCCCATCGCATCAACCCACGCGAGCGAGCCGCCGCCTGCGCCAATCTCGATCATCTCGATCACCGGAATGGAAATCGGCATCCCCGAGCCTTTGGCGAAACGATAGGTGCGGGCGACTTCAAAGGTGCGGGCGGTCTTGGGGGCGTAGTCTTCGATCAGGCAAATCTTGGCGGTGGTGCCGCCCATGTCATAGCTGACCACCTTTGGCAGACCGAATTTCTGCGCCACATCGGCGGCAAAAATCGCCCCACCGGCGGGGCCGCTTTCGACCAGCCGCACCGGAAATTCCGCCGCAGTTTCCACCGAGATCAAACCGCCGCCGGAGTGGATCATGAACACGGGGCAGCGCGCGCCCAAATCTTTCAGACGCGCCTGCAATCGGGTCAGATAATCGGCCATCTGCGGGCGCACATAGGCATTGGCGCAGACGGTGTTAAAGCGCTCAAACTCGCGCATCTGTGGCGAGACTTCGGCGGAAATGCTGATCGGCAGACCGCAGCGGGTCAAGATTTCCCGCGCGCGGCGTTCATGCGCGGGGTTCATGTAGGAATGGATGAAGCCAATCGCGATGGCGACAAAACCCTCGGCTGTGATGTGATCGGCGAGGGTTTCAAGGGCGGTTTCGTCCAGTGCTGCCAGTTTCTGCCCATGCGCGCCGATGCGGCCTTTGATGGCAAACCGATGTTCTCGCGGGATCAGCGGTTTGGGCAAAACCATGTTCAGATCATACTGCGCAAAGCGGTTTTCTGTCCGCATTTCAATGGTATCGCGGAAACCTTCGGTGGTCACGAACGCGGTCTTTGCGCCCCGGCGTTCGATCAGCGCATTGGTGGCCAAAGTGGTGCCGTGGATGACGATATCCAGATCGGCAAGGGTGATCTGGGCTTCGGCCAGCACCACGTCGATGCCGTCCAGGATCGCCTGTTCGGGGGCTGTGTAGTTGGTCAGCACCTTGGTCGAATAGATCCGGCCCCGGCATTCCAGCGCGATATCGGTGAAAGTGCCACCAATGTCGGCCCCCAAACGGATAGGTGCGGTCATGGCTTGGCCGCCTGAGCCGCCGCGCGCATCTGGCTGAGGGTTTGGCGTGGGGTGATCGCCTCGGGCGAGACGTTGAGGTCCAGCACAGCGCCGGTTTCCGAGGCCAAGGCGCGCTGAAATGCCGCCGCGAAATCTTCGGTGCGCTCCACCCGTTCGCCGTGGAAGCCGTAAGCGCGGGCAAGGGCTGCGAAATCGGGGTTAACCATTGTGGTGCCGGAAACCCGCGCCGGATAGTGGCGTTCCTGATGCGCGCGGATGGTCCCATAGATGCCGTTATTGACGATCAGAATGATCGGCTGCGCGCCCGCTTGCGCGGCGGTGGCGAGTTCTTGGCAGTTCATCTGAAAATCGCCATCGCCCGCAAAACACACCACGCGGCGGGCCGGATAGGCGACTTTGGCGGCGATGGCAGCGGGCACGCCGTAGCCCATGGCACCCGATTGCGGCGCGAGCAGGCGGGCATTTTTGCCGAATTTGAAAAACTTATTCGGCCAGACGGTAAAGTTTCCCGCACCGTTGGTCAGCACCACATCTTCGGGCAGAATGTCGCGCAGGTGGGCGGTGACGGCGACCATGTCAACTGGGGAAGGTTGGGCGGGCGCGTTGAAGCTGGCCTCGTATGCGGCGCGGGCGTTGCTGCGCCAATCTCCCCATGCGCCTTGCACGGGGGTCAGGGCGCGGGCGAAGGCGTTGGGGCCAGCGTGGATGCCTAGAACGGGTTGATAAATCTTTCCAATCTCGCGATCCGAGCCATGCACATGGATCAAATGCTGCGCAGCATTTGGGACAGAAAGCAGGGTGTAGCCGTCTGTCGTCATCTCGCCAAACCGGACGTTTATGGCAAGGATCACATCGGCATCGCGGATCAGCGCCTTGGCGTGCGGCAACATGCCTACGCCTGCTTCGCCGGTGAACACAGGTGAGAAGTTGTCGAATTGGTCTTGGAAGCGGAAGGCGGCCAGAACAGGAATGTCCGAGGTCTCGGCGAATTGCTGCAACGCGCTGCGGCCCGCATCGGTCCAATTCGTGCCGCCCAGCAGGATCAGCGGGCGCTGCGCCTTGCGCAACAGGCCCAGCGCGTCAGCGATGGTTTCGGGCGTCGCGGCAGGTTCAGCAATGCGCGCGGGCGCGGTCAAGGCGGGGGTGTCGGTCAGGCTGGTTAGCATATCCTCGGGCAGCGCTATCACCACCGGGCCGGGGCGGCCTGTGGTGGCTGTCACCCAAGCGCGGGCGAGGATTTCGGGGATACGTTCGACCCGGTCAATCTCGACCGCCCATTTCGCCATCGTGCCGAACACCGCGCGGTAGTCGAGTTCCTGAAACGCCTCGCGCCCCTTCATGTCGGTGCCGACCTGACCGACAAACAGGATCATCGGCGAGGAATCCTGCATCGCGGTATGCACGCCGATCGAGGCATTGGTCGCCCCCGGCCCGCGTGTGACCATGCAGATGCCGGGGGTTCCGGTCAGCTTGCCGTAGGCCGAGGCCATGAACGCCGCGCCACCTTCGTTGCGGCAGAGGATGAAATCAAGCTGGCCTTGGGTGTCGTGCAGCGCGTCCAGCACCGCAAGATAGCTTTCGCCGGGGACGCCGAAGGCCTTGGATGCACCCAAAGCCTGCAGAGAGGAAACCAGTAATTGCCCGCCGTTTTGCATCGCCCGCCCTTTGATCGCTTGGGGGCATCCTGCGCTGGTGCGGGGTAAAGGGAAATCAAGAAGTGTGTGGGATAGGCAAGTTTTACTTGTCGATTGCCCGCTTAGATCGCGCAGATTTCCGAGCGGGTCAGAAAGCGCTGCTCGCGCCCATTGTCCAAACTGAACATGCCGCCGCGGCCTTTGACGACATCAATGATCAGATCGGTGTGCTTCCAGACCTCATACTGACTGCCCGAGATGTAGAACGGCATGCCGCCAATCTCGCCCAGTTTCACATCGCGGTCGCCCAGCAGGAAATCGCCCTGCGGGTAGCACATCGGCGAGGAGCCATCACAGCAGCCGCCCGATTGATGAAACATCACCGGGCCATGGTCGGCGACAATCTCGGCCAGCAATTGCAGGGCCGCAGGCGTGGCGGTGACTTTATCGAGAACCTCGGTCATGGCAGCCTCCCACAAGGATGTGGGCGCGGGGAAAACCCCGCGCCCGGTTGATCAGAAGAAGCCTAGCTTCTTGGGAGAGTAGCTGACCAACATATTTTTCGTCTGCTGGTAGTGATCCAGCATCATCTTGTGGTTTTCGCGCCCGATGCCCGACTGTTTATAGCCGCCAAACGCTGCATGGGCCGGGTAGGCGTGGTAGCAGTTGGTCCAGACCCGGCCTGCCTCGACCGCGCGGCCAAAGCGATAGCAGGTGTTGGCCGAACGGCTCCACACGCCAGCGCCCAGACCGTAG
Source organism: Cypionkella sinensis (assembly GCF_042646385.1). Taxonomy (NCBI): domain Bacteria; kingdom Pseudomonadati; phylum Pseudomonadota; class Alphaproteobacteria; order Rhodobacterales; family Paracoccaceae; genus Cypionkella; species Cypionkella sinensis. The sequence goes on from NZ_JBHRTO010000001.1 coordinate 2,610,338, forward strand.
AGCGTGTCATTGGCGATGCTGAGCGCTTCGTCATCATCCTTGAAGGTGGTGACAGAAACCACCGGGCCAAAGATTTCTTCCTGGAACACCCGCATCTTGTTGTTGCCCTTGAACACGGTCGGCTGCATGTAGAAGCCGCCCGACAGGCCGCCCTGCATCTCACGACGACCACCGCCTGCCAGCACCTGCGCGCCTTCTTGGCGGCCGATGTCCATGTAAGACAGGATCTTTTCCAACTGCTCGGACGAGGCCTGCGCGCCGATCATCGTGGTGGGGTCCAACGGATCGCCTGCGGTGATCGCGGCGACGCGCTTCAAGGCTTTTTCCATGAATTGATCGTAGATCGACTCGTGGATCAAAGCGCGCGACGGGCAGGTGCAAACCTCGCCTTGGTTCAGCGCGAACATCACGAAGCCTTCGATGGCCTTGTCGAAGTAATCGTCATCCTCGGCGCAGACATCCTTGAAGAAGATGTTGGGGGATTTGCCGCCCAGTTCCAGCGTCACCGGGATCAGGTTCTGGCTGGCGTATTGCATGATCAGACGGCCAGTGGTGGTTTCCCCAGTGAAGGCGATCTTGGCGATGCGGTTGGAGGAGGCCAGCGGCTTGCCAGCTTCCAGACCAAAGCCGTTGACGATGTTCAGCACACCCGGCGGCAAAAGATCGGCGATCATTTCGGCCAGCACAAGGATCGAGGCCGGGGTTTGCTCGGCGGGTTTCAGCACCACACAGTTGCCAGCGGCCAAGGCGGGGGCAAGTTTCCAGACCGCCATCAGCAGCGGGAAGTTCCACGGGATGATCTGGCCGACCACGCCCAAAGGCTCGTGGAAGTGATAGGCGACGGTGTCGTGGTCGATCTCCGAAAGGCTGCCTTCCTGCGCACGGATGGCCCCTGCGAAATAGCGGAAGTGGTCGATGGCCAAGGGCAGGTCGGCGTAGGTCGTCTCGCGGATCGGCTTGCCGTTGTCCCAGGTTTCGGCAAGGGCCAAGGTGGCAAGGTTTTCTTCCATGATGTCGGCGATCTTGTTCAGGATCACCGCACGCGTTGCCACCGATGAATTGCCCCATGCGGTCTTGGCAGCGTGGGCTGCATCCAGTGCGGCCTCGATATCGGCAGCCTCAGAGCGCGCTATTTTGCAGATCACTTCGCCAGTGATCGGCGAGGTGTTGTCAAAGGTCTTGCCCGACTTTGCCGGCACCCATTTGCCGCCGATGAAGTTGCCATAGCTGGCTTTGTAGGGTGATTTTGACGTGCGGAAATGTTCCACCATATTCATGATTAGTCCTCCCAGACATGGGCCGCCTCCTCGCGGCACTGAGGACAGGCTGCGCCTTAGAGGGGGGCTTTGTCAGCCGGGGGGCAGAGGGTGGAGGGCGCAAGGTGTCGCAGCTTTGCGACAGATCGCGGGGATTTCAGCTAAAGCGCGGGCCAAGCTTGCGGTGGAAGGTGGCGCGGCTGATGCCAAGGTCGCGCGCCGCGGCCGAGACGTTGCCGCCTGCGCGGGCAAGGGCGCGAATCAGCACGGCACGCTCGCCATCCTCCAGCGTTTCGGGTTCAAAATGGCCCAGCACATCGGCGGCGGGGCGGGGTTGGCGGGCAAGATCGCCGGAAAGGCCCAACTGATGCCGTGCGGCGCGGGTGGCGCCAATCACCAGATCGTCGCTGTCCACCGCCAGAAGCCCGCGCTCGCCCGGCACCAGCACCATGCGGGCGGTTGGGAAGGCATCACGGAAAGCCTGCGCCTCGATCTTCTGCGCGGTCTCGGTCACGGATTGGCTGATCAGGGTCATGAAGCCTTCGGTCAGATCGTTACGGGCCGAGGACACATCCAGCACCCCGGCCAGCTTGCCCTGCGGGCCGTAGATCGGCGCGCTCATGCACGACAGGATGGTGTTGCGGGCAAAGAAATGCTGGTCGCGGTGGATCGTGACCACGCGTTCTTCGACCAGACAGGTGCCGATGCCGTTGGTGCCCTGCTGGGCTTCCGACCAACGGGTGCCGGGCCAGAGACCCCAATCGGAAAACACCGCATCATCGACGGCAGCACCCCGGCGTTCCAAGGGGACGCCATCTAGGTCGGCGAGGAGGACACAGCAGCCCACAGCGCCCACGGCTTGAAACAGCCGGTCAAGATTGGGCGCGGCGGCGCGGATCAGGGGGGCGGTGCGTTCACGGGCGAGGCTGAGTTCTTGCGCTGTCATGCGATCTTGTTGACCGGGTTTGGTCGGATCAAGGCCATGCAGGCGGGCAGAGCGGCTCCACGAGGCCACCACGGGGGAACGTGCGGCCTCACCCCGCGCGAGGGCGGTTTCGATCGTGGTCAGGTGATTTTCGGTGCCGCGCGTGATCATCGGAAAACTCCGGCAGGGTTGGCAAGAGTATGTCGCGTGGCGGAATTATTTCAAGGGCGACGCTGCCGCATGGGCGTGTCCACGCGCGAGCCAGTTAGGGCGCAAACAAAACCAATGGCTTATAAGCCTATGAAAGGATGCCGTCACTATGACTGCCCGGCTTCGGTTCATCCTCTCTGCTTAAATATCCCCGCCGGAGGCTTCCGAAATCGGCCCCAAGCGCACCCGCATCCGTCACAGCGTATCGGCAATCCGGGTCTGCTGCTGCCGCTTCTGGCCGTCGCGCAGCCGTGCCACGCCATAAAGGATCACCAGCCCGCCGCCGATGAGCGCGGTATCCAGCAGGAACGAGGGCGGGTTCATCGCCTTGGTGACTTGCGCGATATAGGCCAGCACCGTGCTGGTGGCGAACACCGGCAGCGAGTGTTGGCCAAGCAGGATCAGCCCCGACACTTTCGGGCTGTTGGCGATGGTTTTCAGCACCGGCAGGGCACTGAGCGCATAGGCCAGCGCAAGAATGTGCAAAAGCCGGGGCAGAAAGACATAGCTTTTCTCAAAGGATGTGAACACCGCCGGGAAGTAGGCGTATTCGTGCAAGAGCCAAAGCGTATGCCCGCCCCAGTTCGCCACCCAGCCGATCTGCACCCATAGGGCGGCAAGGATCAGAAAGCCCCAAGCCAGCACAAGCGCGCCCTTGCGGATCGGCAGCCAGCGGCGGTTCTGCCGGATGCCGATGCCCGTCAGCATGCCCGCGACGAACAGCACCTGCCACGAGAACGGGTTGAAAAACCAGCCATTGTCCAGCGGCCATGTCGGCATGGTAAAGCGCGCAAATCCCGCCGCAAACCAGACTGCCAGTGATCCCACCATCAAGCCGCGCGGCCAGCGCACCGCCAATGCCAGCAGCGCCGGGGCCACCAGCATCAACACCACATAAAGCGGCAGGATATCGGCATAGGCGAACTGATGGCCCAGCGTGGACAAGGGCAGCGCAAAGCCGTCCATATTCTCGAGTGCCGGGGCGATGTTGCGCTTGATCGCCATGCTGGCCACCGCAGGATCGTGCTGGGTCAACGCGAACAGGGCCACGATGCAGGCCACCACCAGCACATGCACCCACCACAGCGTAAAGGCGCGCTTCCATGGCCGCAACGCCTCGCGCCAGGTGGCACCGCGCAGGAACACCGCGCCATAGGCCAAGCCCGTCGCCATGCCGGACATCAGCACAAAGCCCTCGGCCCCATCGGAAAAGCCGAAGTTGCGCGAGGTGAAATGCTCGTAAATCGTGCCGGGAATGTGGTTGATGTAGATCATCACCAACGCGACGCCGCGCAGCAGATCTATCCGGTAATCCCGGACGCGCGGAGCGTCAGCCAAGTTTCGCCTCCGCCATCAGCGGCGCGGCGGCGGCAGTGGCCGGGGTGGCCCAAGCCGCCAGCACGGCGTTATGGCGGGAGAGGATCGGCGGGATTGTGGTATCTTCCGGCACCGGAAAGCTGCTTTGGCTGACGCTGCGCGAGGTCCACCAGATCAGCAATGGTGCCGCGACCATCGGCAGGGCCACGGGCAGCAGCCACAGCGTCAGAACAGGCGCCAGAACATGGGTGGCGATGATGCAGAGCAGGCCCAGCCATGTGATCCAGCGCCCGGCGGCCCAAGCCTCGGAAATGTCCAATCCACCGTCCCCCCGGTTATTCGGTGGCCAGCCACCGTCTCTTCCCAGAAGAACCTGTAAAACCGAACGGCTTTGGAAAGCCATCAGAATCGGCGCAATCAGCGACGAAAGCGCCAGTTCGGTGAAAACCGCGCGCAAAGAGCCGCCGATACCGCCAAAACCACGTGACCGCCCGGTGAAGATCGCATCCAGCGCCACCAGCAGTTTCGGCATCACCAGCAGGCCGAACACGCCGACGGCTAGGCCGATGGCTTTGGGGGTCTGGTCATTCGGGAAGGTGGGAAATGGCCAGTTGGCTTCGGGGAAGTAATCGGGGATTTCGACCCAATAGACGGCGGCAATCGAGGCTGCGATGAATGCCAGCCAGATCAGCGGGGCGATATAGGCGAAGATGCCTTGCAGAAAGACAAACCGGCTCCACAGTTTCAGGCCGGGGGCGGCGACGAGTTTGGAGTGTTGCAGGTTGCCTTGGCACCAACGGCGGTCACGCTTGGCGTGGTCGATGATATTCTCGGGGCCTTCTTCATACGAGCCTTCCAGATCGTCATCCAGCCGCACCAGCCAGCCCGCACGGGCCAGAAGTGCTGCTTCGACGTAATCATGGCTCATGATATGGCCACCAAACGGCGCGCGGCCGGGCAGTTCGGGCAAGCCGCAGCTTTCGGCCCAGGCGCGGATGCGGACGATGGCGTTGTGGCCCCAGAACGGGCCGGTGCGGCCTTGGGTGGCGGCAAGGCCCCGCGCGAATATGGGGGAGTGGAAACCGGCGGCGAATTGCATCGCACGGCCAAAGCGGGTGGTCGCGCCCACGACGCGCGGCAGGGTTTGCAGCAGCGCGAGTTTCGGTGCGGCCTCGATCCGGCGGATCATCTCGATGATGGTTTCGCCTTCCATCAAACTGTCGGCGTCGAGGATCACCGCGTAATCCCAAGCGCCGCCCGAGGTGGTGATGAATTCCTCGATATTGCCGGCCTTGCGCCCGGTGTTCTTCTCGCGACGGCGGTAGAACATCCGGCCTTCGCCGTTTTGGCGCGCCAGCAGGCGGGCGAACCAGTGTTGTTCTTGCAGGGCGATTTTCTCGTCCCGCGTATCGGACAGCACGGCGAAATCGACCTGCGCGCCCGCGCGGGTGGCGATGATCGACGCATCCATCGCGGCGATGCGCGCGAAGGTGACGCGCGGGTCTTCGTTGTAGACCGGCACGATCACCACTGTGCGCCCGGTGATGGCACCTGCGTTGCACGCAACCTGCGGGCGTTGGCGGGCGGTCAGGCCCAGAAGCGCCGTTGCCGCGCCCCAAGCCAGCCACCAGGTTGAAAAGAAGATCAGCGTGCTGCGCAGCACATCCAGAAAGCCCACGCCATCAGCGGCCCCATAGATCTGAAACACCATCCCCGCCGCAGCGGCCGCCAGCACGCTGGACGCAATGGCCAAGGCGCGGGCGCTGATGGTGTTGTCACGGGTGGAGGATGTGGCCATGGCTTAGCCGAGGCGGCGCAGGCCCGGCGCTACGACGGCCCAAAGTGCGTTGCGCAAGCTGCGCAACAGGCCCACGCGCGGGGCGGTCAGCACTTGTTTCGGCATGGCAAGGGCCGCGCGCGGCGGCGCAAAGCGATCCGCAGCAGCGGCAACTTTTGCAGCGGTTTGAATGTTCATGCTCATGCACTCACCCATTGATAGAGCCAGGTCTCGGACAGCTTACGCCCGTAACCCGTAATATGCGCACCCAGTTCCACAGTTGACCCTGCGGGCGTGGACACATCCAGCACCAGACGCCAAAAATCGGTGCCAGGGATCTCTGACAAGGCTTGATGCACAATTTCTCCGCCAGAAATTATCACCATCGCCTTCACATCGGCTTCGGGCGGCAGCGAGGCCAGCAGGCCGCCTTCGAAATCCACCACGAATTTGCGGGTGCCATCGGCGTTTTCCACGCCAGACACGCCGCCTATTCCCGCGCGGGTTTCTTTGACAAAGGCGATGTCAGCGTTGACATCCGCCGCCAAAGCGCCCCAGCGCAGACGGTAGCTGAATTCCATCATCGTGCCGGGGACGGGCTTGGCCTCGGGCACCCAGAAGGTGACGATGTTGTCGTTGACCTCAAGCGCGCTGGGGATTTCGACCAGACGCACCGCGCCCTTGCCCCAATCGCCCAACGGCTCCACCAGCAGCGACGGGCGGCGTTCATAATGTGCGCCCGCGTCCTGATAGCTTTCAAAGTTGCGGTCGCGCTGCATCAGACCGAATGCACGCGGGCTGTTTTCCGAGAAATACGATTCCGCCAGACGCGGCGGGTTGTTCAACGGCCGCCAGATGTGATCGCCATCGGCGCGATAGATCGCCAGACCGTCGCTGTCATGCACGTTCGGGCGGTAATCATCAAACGCCGCGCGGTTCTTTTCCGAGAACAGGAACATCGAGGTCAGCGGCGCGATGCCGATCTGATCGACGGTGTTGCGGAAGAACAACCGTGCGGTCACGTCGATTTCAGTCTCGGCCCCCGGACGCACGATAAAGCGGTAGGCCCCGGTGCAGCTTTCGCTTTCCAGCGCGGCATATACCGCCACTTCACGCGCGAAGGGTGCCGGAGTTTCCAGCCAGAATTTCGAAAAGCGCGGGAATTCTTCGGGTTTGCCCAAGCCGGTGTTGATCGCCAGACCACGCGCCGACAGACCATAGGCATTGTCACGGCCCAAAGCGCGGAAATAGCTTGCACCGAGGAAAGCCACGACCTCATCAAACAGATCGGCGCGGTTGAGCGGCGCGTTCAGGCGGAAACCTGCGACTCCCGGCAACGGCTCGTGCTTGGGCACGCGGGCGACGACGCGGTCGTAATAGCGGAAATCATCGGTCGAAAAGCCCATCGGAACGGCCATGCCGTCTTTGGCTTCATACATCTGCACAGGCTCGGCAAACAGCCAGCCAAGATGGAAGGCCTGCACGTTAAAGCCAGCCTCGGGGCCTGCCCACCGGGCGCGATCGGGGTTGAACTGGATCGCCTGATAGTCGTCATAGTTGAACGAGGTGAAGAATCCTTCAACCTTGACAGGGGCTTGGTGCGGCGTGGTCGCACGTTGCTGCATTGCGGCAGTCAGAATGTCAAAGCTGAACGGCTCGGCCGCGGGTGCAACCGGTGCGGTCGGCGCGGGCGCTGCGGTGTCGGCCCAAGCGGCATTCGACAGGCTGGTGCTGCATTGCAGCAAGGCTGCCGTCCCCAGCATGGCCAGGACAGAGCGACGATGGACATTCACGGACAAACCCGGCTGACCCGGCATATTCACTCCTGCTCCCCGATTCGGGGAAAACTTAACGTAATTCGCAGGTTATCGGAACTCGCGCTAGATGTCATGCTATGCAACAGAAGCATTCCTGCCATGCCACTACCGCAACAGATGCCCAGCGCGCACCCTGAACCTTTGCGGCGTCAGATGGGCGAGGATGACCAAAAGGTCAATTCCTGATGTGTCGGCGGCCATCACACCCCAGTGAGATGCGCAGAAAGCCGCCATTTTGGGTGGGAAATCGTGCTGCAACTGCACAACAATCCGCTTGGTAACGGCTTTCGAGGGGGATGTGGAGGGGAATCGATTCCCCTCTGCCGGGTCACAGCGGCTGAGGTTACAGCGTTTGGCCCAGCATGGTCAGCGCGATCACGGTTATCAGGCAGCCTGCTAGCACTTCGACCCACGGTAGGATCTGGGCGGCGCGTTGCAACGGCAGATTGGCCAAGGCCCCCTCGCGCGCCCAGACGGCCATGCCCGCGACGGCTACGGTCACGACAGCAGTGCCAAGCCCCATCGCGAAAGCCCCGGCGATACCAGCCAGCGCGATGCCCAACTGCCATGTCAGGATCAGCAGGAACAAAGCCCCCGAACAGGGCCGCAACGCCACGCCGACCACCAGCGCAACGCGGTCTTGCCAGCGGGTTGCGGCCTGCACCTCGGCCAGCGAGGGGCCGTGGCTATGGCCGCAGCCGCAGGTGTCGTCATGGTGGTGGTGGTGGTCGTGATGGTCGTGGTCGCGCAAAGCAGGCGGCGTTGCGCTGCGCCACAGTTTGCGCAGACCGCGCAGCGCCAGCCACAGCCCCACCGCCGCGATGGCCAGCGTGCCAATCGGCGCCATCACATCTTGCGCAACATTCTGGGCGGCGTCACGGGTCCAACCCAGCAGGGCGACGCCAGTATAGACCAGCGCCACCGCCACCAGACTTTGCGCCAGACTGGCCGCCAGCGACACGCCCGCCAGCGACCAGAACGCCACGCGCCGCCCCATGCCATAGCCGCCGATCAGCACCTTGCCGTGCCCCGGCCCGGCGGCATGCAGCACGCCATAGCCAAAGCACACCGCCAGCAGCGCCATTAGCGCACCGGGTTCGCCCTGTTTGATCGCGCGTACCCCGGCGGCAAGCTGGTTCTGCACCGTGCGCTGCGCCTCGATCACCCAACGCTCCAGCGCCAGCAGACCGCCCGACAGCCACAGCGCCAGCAGGATCAGCGCCAGCACTGCACCAAGGCTGAGCAGGCTGCGTTTCAAGGTGTGGGACATGTCACCTCCATCGCTTCGGCAAAATCCGCGCCCAAGGCGGGATAGGCGGCTTCGGCATCTTGTGGCAGGGCAGCAATCGCCGCATCCAGCTTGGCGCGGGCGGCATCCAGATCGGGCAGGATGACGCGGGCGCTGCATTCAGGCGCATTGGTGACGGTTGTGCCGAGTTTCAGATAGTAGCCGACATAAAGCGTCGGATCGTAGACCTGGATCAGCAGGGGCGCGGTAAGTGCAATCGGCTGGGCGAATGTGCGCAGATGGGTGGACAGGATTTTCGCATCTTTATAGGCAACGGTCCAATCCGCAGGGCCAGACAGCGGCAGCGACTGACCTGCCATCGAGGCATAGGTATCGCCGGGATAACCTGCCTCCCAATGCATGTCGAAACCGTTCAGTTGCGCGGTTTCCGCAGGCGTCAGATTACCGTCGAAATCAGGATCAAGCCCCTTATCGGTGATGATCTGCAACGAGGTCAGGTCATCGTGGCTCCAACTGATGCGCACGCCGGTGGCGCGGTGCTGATCGTCAAAGATCACCTCAAGCCCGGTGTCGATGAACACATGCGGATGCGCTAGGGCGGTTTGCGCACCGCCCAGCAGTCCCATTAGTGTGGCAAGCCTGAAGGCAAGCGGTTTCATCGCGGCTCCGTCGTGATGGGCGGACCCCAGACTGCGCGGTGGCGAAGGCAATGGGGGCGCGTGGCGGTGGCTGAAGTTTGCCGGGTTGCGGTCGCTGGCCCTATCCCACGCGCAGCACTGGCGCTGTGCAGAACACGGATCAGGCTTTAGCCTTTACGCAACAGCAGGTGAAGGAATATCGCGATGGCCGAAAACATGCAGCATTGGACCCCCCGCCCCCGCCCGGAAGCGGTGCCGCTGGAGGGACGTTATGTGCGGCTGGAAAAGCTGGAGGCGCGGCACGCAGGTCAGCTTTTTGACGCGGCGACTGTGGCAGATGCCGATGCCCGCTTTACCTGGCTGCCGGAAACCCCGCCACAAGACCGCGCGGATTTCGCGGCTTGGGTCGACAAGGTCTCTGCCAGCCCCGATCCGATCTTTTTCGCCATCATCGACAATGCCAGCGGTAAGGTGGCGGGGCGGCAGACCCTGATGCGGATTGATGCGGCCAATGGCGTGGTCGAGATCGGCAATATCTATTGGGGCCCGCTGATCGCGCGCAAGGCAGCGGCGACCGAGGCGCTGTTTCTTTTCGCGCAATACATCTTCGACACGCTGGGCTATCGGCGGTTCGAGTGGAAGTGCAACAACGACAACGCGCCGTCGAAAGCCGCGGCCCTGCGGTTTGGCTTTCAGTATGAGGGGCTGTTCCGCCAGCATCTGATCGTGAAAGGGCTGAACCGCGACACCGCATGGTTTGCGATGATCGACAAGGATTGGGCCAAGCTGAAACCGGCCTATGAGGCCTGGCTTGCGCCCCAGAATTTCGACGCGGCGGGCATGCAGAAGCGGCGACTGGAGGAGTTCCGCGCCGATTTCGCGGCCTGAGGGCGGTTGATCGGCGCTGGGCTTGGCCGTAACTGTGGGGGCCAGAGAAGGAACCCCCATGGACAACACCCCTGCCCCGCCAGAGCCTGCCCCTCCAGAACCTGCCCAGTTGCCGGAACGCAAGCGCGGCTCTGGCGTCAAGATGGTCTATGACCTTTTGCGCGACGACATTCTGGATCTGGTTCTGCCTCCCGGCAGCCCGATTGACGAGGTGCAACTGGCCGAGCGCTTTGCGATCTCACGCACGCCGATCCGCGAGGCTTTGGCGCGTCTGGCGATAGAAGGGCTGATCGACACGCTGCCCAATCGCTCCAGCATGGTGGCGCAGATTGATTTCGTGAACCTGCACACGTTTTTCGATGCGATCACGCTGATGTATCGGGTGACAACCCGGCTGGCGGCACAGAACTGGCGCGCGGGCGATCTCGAGGTGATCCGGGCGCATCAGGCCGATTACGTGGTGGCGTTTGCGGCACATGACGCTTTGGCGATGATCCGCACCAACCGCGATTTTCACGCCGCCATCGCCGAGGCGGGGCGCAATCCCTATTACCTGTCGCTGTTTTTGCGGCTGCTGGACGAGGGGCGGCGGATTTTGCGGCTGTATTACCAATCCTTCGACGACCGCCCCCCGGCCTCGGTGATTGCCGAGCATGAAGCGATGATTGATGCCATTGCGGCGCGGGATGTGGCGCGGGCGGATGTGCTGGCCAAGGCTCATGCCGATCAGATCGTCGGGCAAATCCGGCAGTTGATGACGCGGGATCAGCGGCAGGATATCGCGCTGTAGCTGCGCCGCATTTTTGTAGACAAATAAAATACAATAAGTATATTCAATGGCAGAGGCGATTCCGCTGGCCGGTCTGGCATGGCATCGCGCAGTCCGAAGGCGTTTTCAAAAGGAACAGCAGATGCCGTCCAACATCTTTTCAGGTGTGATCCCCGCGTTGATGACACCCTGCACCCCCGATCGTCGCCCGGACTTCGATGCGCTGGTGCGCAAAGCGCGCGAACTGGTCGGCGCTGGCATGTCGGCGGTGGTCTATTGCGGATCAATGGGCGATTGGCCGCTGCTGACCGATGATCAGCGGATGGAGGGCGTGGCGCGGCTCGTGCAGGCTGGCATCAAGGTTGTGGTTGGCACCGGGGCGATCAACACGGCTGCGGCTGTGGCGTTGGCACGGCACGCGGCAGAGGTTGGGGCGCATGGCTTGATGGTTATTCCGCGCGTGTTGTCGCGCGGGCCTTCGGCTGCGGCGCAAAAGGCGCATTTCAAGGCGATCTTGTCAGCCGCGCCTGATCTGCCAGCGGTGATCTACAACAGCCCCTATTACGGCTTTGTCACCCGCGCCGATCTGTTCACAGCACTGCGGGCTGAACATCCCAATCTGGTGGGCTTCAAGGAGTTCGGCGGCCCTGCCGAGATGCGCTATGCGGGCGAGTTCATCACCTCGGCCGGGGATGGTGTGACGCTGATGGTGGGCGTGGATACCGGTGTGGTGAACGGGTTCGTCAACTGCGGGGCCTCGGGGGCGATCACCGGCATCGGCTGCGTGTTGCCGCGCCCGGTGCTGACGCTGTGCAACCTTGCCCGCGCGGCGGCGGGTGGCGATGTGGAAGCGCGGGCCAAGGCGCTGGAGCTGGAGGCGGCCTTTGCGGTGCTGTCGTCTTTCGATGAAGGCCCGGATCTGGTGCTCTATTTCAAATACTTGCTGGAATTGCAGGGCGAGGCCGAATACGCGCTACATTTCAATGAAACCGATGCGCTCAGCCCCAGCCAGCGCGGCTATGCGGCGGCGCAGTTCAAGTTGTTCACCACCTGGTATGCGGATTGGAGCCAGCAGGGCGGCGCGGTGGCGCGCTATCTGGCCTGAGTGGGGGAAGTAGGAGTGATCGAGATTCGCGCGCTTAAGTGGGGTCAGGCCCGGGCGGAAGCAGGAAACGCATTGCGTTTCCCCGCCCGCGTGTGCGGATTCACTCTGTCATCAGTTCAGCAAGAAACCCGCTGAGGACAGCGCCCGACCCGGCGGGCGAGAAGCGCCCGCCATGGGCGGGTCGGGCGCTGGCCGGGCCTTTGAGGCCCGGCGGTTCCATCGGCGCTTGCACCGCATGGCGAAGGCGATGGCCTTCGCCACATTGTCCAAAGTAAATGTTTGTCCGCCCTACACGCCGTAGGGAATCCAGATGTTCTTGACCTCAGTCGCGTGGCGCAGCCAATCGGCCCCTTCGGCGCTCGGGTAGTGCCAATCGGTCAGCCGCCCATGATCGACAAAGGTGCGTTTCAGGTTGCTGGCCGACAGCCGCTCGACGGCTTCCGAAAGCGCCTCGGTGCCGAAAGCCCAGATCGCATCAACATCGGCATGGGTGGCAAGCGCCTCGGCCAAGGGCTGCGGCTCGCCGGTGACGATGTTCAGCACACCATCGGGCAGGTCAGAGGTTTCCAGTACAGAATAGAAATCGGTGGCCGACAGCGGATGCGGCGCAGAGGGCACCGCCACCACGCGGTTGCCCATCGCGATCAGGGGTGCGGTCAGGCTGATCAGACCTAGCAGCGGCGCTTCGGGCGGGCAGATCACCCCCACCACGCCGACGGGTTCATTCATCGCCAAGGCCACACCGCGCAAGGGCGGATTGTGGACGGTGCCTTCGTATTTGTCGGCCCAGGCGGCATAGCTGAACAGCCGGTCGATGGATGCCTCGACCTCGGCATCGGCTTTGGCGGTGGTCCGCCCGGTCATGGCACTGATGCGGGCGGCAAATTCGGTGGCGCGGGCAGAGAGGTTTTCCGCGATGTAATACAGCACCTGCGCGCGGTTATGGGCGGTGGTGTTGGCCCAAGCATCGGCTTTGCGCGCAGCGGCGACTGCGTTGCGGATGTCTTTGCGGTTGCCCTCACCCACCTCGGCAATCACCGCACCTTTCGGGGTCAGCACCGGACGGGAATAGTTGCCATCCGGGCGGGCTTGCTTGCCGCCGATGAACAGCTTGGCGGTGCGGTCGATGGCGGGGACGGCGAAATCGCTTGCCGAAGCCGTGCGCGCAGCGATCTGCGGCTGCACAGGGCGCGGTTTGCGGCCAGCCATCGCCTTGGGCTTGAGGTATTCATAAGCGCCTTCGCGACCACCTTCGCGGCCAAAGCCGGATTCCTTGCGGCCACCAAAGCCCACCGCCGCGTCGAACAGGTTGGTGGCGTTGACCCAGACCACCCCGGCCTCGACCTTGGCCGCGACTTGCAGGGCGAGGCTGATGGATTCACTCCAGATGCTTGCCGATAGGCCGTAACGTGAGTGGTTGGCAAGCTGCACCGCCTCGTCCGGGGTGCGGAAGGTCATCGTGACGGCGACGGGGCCGAAGATTTCCTCTTGCGCCACCACATTTGCGGGCTGCACGTCGGTCAGCAGGGTTGGCGGATAGAAGCAGCCATTCGCAGGCAGGTCGATGGCGGCTTGATACAGGCTCGCCCCCTCGGCCACGCCTTGCGCCACCAAAGCGCGGATACGCTCGGCCTGCACCGGGGCGACGATGGCACCCATGTCGATGCTTTTGTCCAAAGGCGAGCCGACACGCAGGGTTTCCATCCGGCGTTTCAGGCGGCGGATGAAATCCCCCGCAATGCCCTCTTGCAAAAGCAGTCGCGATCCGGCGCAGCAGACCTGACCTTGGTTGAACCAGATCGCATCCACCACGCCTTCGACCGCGCCATCCACATCGGCATCGTCGAACACGATGAACGGCGATTTTCCGCCAAGCTCCAGCGTCAGCGATTTGCCCGTGCCCGCGGTGCGCTGGCGAATCAGGCGGCCCACTTCGGTGGACCCGGTGAATGCTATCTTGTCGATATCGGGATGATCGACCAGCAACGCCCCTGTGTCGCCTTCGCCGGTGACGATGTTCACGACGCCCGCAGGCAGGCCCGCAGCGGCGGCCAGTTCGGCAAACAGCAGAGCGGTCAGCGAGGTATACTCGGCGGGTTTCAGCACCACGGTATTGCCCAAAGCCAAAGCGGGGGCGAGTTTCCATGCTAGCATCAGGAACGGGAAGTTCCACGGGATGATCTGACCGATCACGCCCACGGGAACATGATCGGGGAAGGCGGTGGCTTGCAGTTGCGCCCAACCGGCATGGTGGGTGAAATGGCGCGCGGCGAGGGGCACGTCGATGTCACGCGTCTCGCGGATCGGCTTGCCGTTGTCGATGGCCTCGACCACCGCGATCAGCCGGGCATGGCGTTGGATCATCCGGGCCAGCGCATAAAGGTGCCGCGCACGGGCCGGGCCGGGCAGCTTGGCCCAAGCGGTTTGCGCCTTGCGCGCGGCGGCGACGGCGGCATCGACATCGGCGGCACTGCCGCGCGCCAGTTGCGCCAAGGGCTTGCCCGTCGCGGGTTCAAAAGTTTGAAAGCTGGCGTCGGGCGTGGTGAAGCCGCCCGCGATGTAATGGCCAAAGCTGTGATTGTGGCGGGCCAGCCAAGCGCGGGCCTCGGCATCGGATTCGGGGGAAAGGCCGTAGGACATATCGTCGAAATGCTCTGCAATGCTCATCACTTATCCAATCGGGTGGCGGTTGAACGCGGAATAGCCGCCGGTGACATGGGTTTCGAGTTGGCGTTCGATATCGGCCAGCAGGCTGGAGGCCCCAATGCGGAACAGATCGGGTTCCAGCCATGGCCGCCCCAGTTCTTCCTTCATCAGAAACTGCTGCATCAGCACATCTTTGGTGGTGGCAATGCCACCCGCCGGTTTGTAGCCCACGCGATACCCGGTGCGGTCGTGGTAATCGCGGATGGTGCGGATCATCGTCAGCGTCACGGCGGGGGTGGCGTTGACCGCCTCCTTCCCGGTTGAGGTTTTGATGAAATCCGCGCCCGCCATCATGCAGACAAGGCTGGCTTGCGCGACATTGCGCAGGGTTTTCAACTCTCCTGTCGCCAGAATGGCTTTGACATGCGCATCGCCACAAGCGGCACGGAAATCGCGCATCTCGTCATAGAGCGCTTGCCAGTTGCCAGTCAGCACATGTTCGCGGGTGATCACAATGTCGATTTCCGCAGCGCCATCGGCGACCGAGGCGGCAATCTCGCGCAGCTTTACGTCATGCGGCGCAAGACCAGCAGGGAAACCGGTAGAGACGGCTGCGACTGGGATGCCCGTGCCCGCCAATGCCTCCACCGCCGTGGCGACAAAGCGGTGATAGACGCAGACGGCGCCGGTGGTCAGTCGACGGTCGCCCATGCCGAGCGCGTCTTGCAATGCCGGGGAAAGCGGTTGCGCGGCCTTGGCACACAGGCGGCGGACACGGCCTGAGGTGTCATCACCGCTGAGCGTGGTCAGATCAATGCAGGTCAGCGCCTTCAAAAGCCAAGCCGCCTGCGCATCCTTCTTCACGCTGCGCCGACCGGGCAGGCTGGCCACACGGCGATCAGTAGCGGATTGATTGACGCGGGTTTGCGCCAGCCATTCCAGATCCAGCGGCATCCCGGCGTTGCGCCCGTGGGCAATCGGCTGCTGCACCAAGGCATTCCTGACCTGTGTCTCTGGCTGCATCATCGTCACTGCATGGCCTCCACTGTGGAAAATATTCAAGGCAAACCGCGGCACCCGATTCGCAGGGGCTGCGCTTTCGTTATTTTCTTATCATGATTTTTGTTATTTTTTCAACACTCGATTGCAGACGCAGCCAAAGCTCAGGCTTTACCTACCAACGGCATCTCGCCGGTTTCGGTAATCACCGCATCAAAATCCCCGATATCGGCAAAATGCGCGGGCCGCACGCGGCCGATCTTGCTGCTGTCGCAAACCAGATAGCGGCGCTGCGCCTTTTCCATCGCCTTGCGCTTGATCGGCACCTCGTGAAACTGCTCGCACGACACGCCACGCTGCTGATCCACGCCCGAGGCTGACAGGAAGGCCGCGTTGATGCCAAGCGCGTTCAATGTATCGGCACCCGAGGCCCCCGCGAACGACGCCGAGGCTGGATGATAAACGCCACCCAGCAGAATAAGCGTGACATTCTGCTTTGAAATCAAACGGTCAGCGGTATTGAACGCATAGCACACCACGGTAAGCCGGGTATCGGCGGGGATCAGATCGACCAGATGCGTCAATGTGCTGCCGCAATCTATAAACACCGTTTCATCCGGTTGCAGGTAACGCAGCGCGTTGATCGAGGCTTGCTTTTTGGCTGCCGAATGGCTTTCAGCAGCGCGGTCGATGGCATAGGGGGCCTCAAGATCAGGTCGCCCCGCGGGAATGATATGCGCCCCCAGCGTGCCAAACAGATCAGGATTGGCCGCCACATCGCGCCGCACCGTCATCTCGGACACCTGCATCAAAGCCGCCGCTTCTTTCAGGTGGATCACTTTACGCTCGGCCAAGGCCAGCGACAGCGCCATAATGCGACGATCTTTTGCGGTCATTCCTGCGGTCCTTGATGGATTGGCATTTGTTAGGTTTATATCAAAAGTGAGGGGAAGACAACTTTTGTCATGATCCCCACAGGCATCACAGCACAGCGCGCCATCCTGCAGCGCCTGCGGGCTTAACCGCAGCAGGCGCAGAAAAAACAACCCATGAGTGTATTTGTGAAAGTGGCGGGATTGCCATTCGCCAACCGGCGGCCATGACCCAAAAGACGCGCAACATTTCACCAAAGGGTAAAAAATACCGCCTTATGAAGGGCTTGCACCCCCCAGAAAACCGATTATAGCGCAAAAGGCGGGGCAAGATGCGCCGCGCTTGCAGCCAGGTATCGGAACGCGACCATGCCCCATAGCCTTGACCAGCGCGCAGAGCTTGCGGCGCATTACGACCTTACCCCCTCGATGGCCGCAGCCGAAGCTACGCGCGACATCTATGCGCGGATGGAGCGGGTGGTGCCCTTGGCCGATTGGGCGGTGTTCGCGCCCTATGTGATCGCGATCAACCGCCTGAAAGCCCAGCGCAATGCCGTGATCCTGGGCCATAACTACATGACTCCCGAGATTTATCATGGCGTGGCGGATTTTGTCGGCGACAGCCTGCAACTGGCGATCAAGGCGAGTGAGATCGAGGCCGATGTGATCGTGCAATGCGGCGTGCATTTCATGGCGGAAACCTCGAAGATCATGAACCCCGGCAAGATCGTGCTGATGCCGGACATGGCGGCGGGCTGTTCGCTGGCGGAATCGATCACCGCCACGGGCATTGCCGAAATGCGCGCCAAATATCCGGGTGCTCCGGTTGTCTCCTACGTCAACACCACCGCCGAGGTGAAGGCTGCATCGGATGTTTGCTGCACCTCGGCCAATGCCTTGCAGGTGGTCAATGCGATGCCGGGTGATACGGTGATCATGACGCCGGATCAGTATCTGGCGCGCAACGTGGCCGCGCTGACGCACAAGCGGGTGGTGTGGTGGGAAGGTTCCTGCATCGTGCACGAGCTTTACACCGCCGCCGATCTGCGCGCTTACCGCGAACATGACCCCGAGGTGAAGATCATCGCCCACCCGGAATGCACGCCAGAAGTGGTGGCCGAGGCGGATTTCACCGGATCGACCAAGGGCATCATTGATTGGGTGCATCAGCACAAGCCCGCGAAGGCCATGCTGGTGACGGAATGTTCGATGGCCGCCAATATCGCGGATGAGTTGCCCGAGGTGGAATTCGCCAAGCCCTGCAACATGTGCCCCTATATGAAGATGATCACGCTGGAGAAGATCCTGTATGCGCTGCACACGATGCGCGGTGAGGTGCTGGTGGACCCTGATATCTCCGACCGGGCGCGGGTGGCGGTGCAGCGGATGATTGACATCAGCCGGGCTGCGGCCTGATCCATGCAGATGCCTGTTGTCGAAACCGGGCGGGTGATCATCGTCGGCGCAGGTCTGGGCGCGCTGTATGCTGCGCTGCATCTGGCACCGCATCCGGTGGTGATGATCTCGCCCGAGGTTTTGGGGCAAGGCGCAAGCTCGGCATGGGCGCAGGGCGGCATTGCGGCGGCGATGGCGGCGGCGGATAGCCCTGCGGCCCATGCCGCCGATACGGTGCGCGCGGGCGCAGGCACGGTGGATGCCGAGGTGGCCGCCAGTGTCACCGCCGAAGCGCGGGCGCATATTCTGGAACTGACCGCGCTGGGCACGCCGTTTGATCGCGATGCGCAGGGTGGTTATGTGCTATCGCGTGAGGCTGCGCATGGCTTGGCCCGCGTGGTGCGGGTGCGGGGCGATCAGGCGGGGCGTGAGATCATGGCGGCACTGATTGCCGAAGCGGCGCGGACGCCCTCGGTGCAGGTGTTGGAAGCCACGATGGCGGTGGGGTTGCAGGTGCAGGACGGCCGGGTGACGGGTGTCGCCGTGGCCCCTGCCGATGGCGCAGGCGATCCGGTGTTGCTGCGCGGCGCGGCGGTGCTGCTGGCGGGGGGCGGCTCGGGCGGGCTTTATGCGTTGACCACCAATCCGCCACGCATCCGGGGTCAGGTGATCGGCATGGCAGCACGGGCCGGCGCGGTGATCGCCGATGCCGAGTTCGTGCAATTTCATCCCACCGCGATTGACATGGGCGAAGACCCGGCTCCGCTGGCCACCGAGGCTTTGCGCGGTGAAGGGGCGGTGCTGATCAACCACGATGGCGTGCGGTTTATGCAAGCGGTGCATCCCGATGCCGAACTTGCACCGCGTGATATCGTGGCCCGTGCGATCTTTGCCGAAACCGAAGGCCGACGTCGCCCGATGTTAGACACCCGCGCCGCGATTGGCTCCGAAATTGTGGAACGGTTTCCTGCGGTAGCTGCGGCCTGCCTACGCGGCGGCATTGATCCGGTTGCGCAGCCGATCCCGGTTGCGGCGGCGGCGCATTACCATATGGGCGGCATTGCGGTGTCTAGCACGGGCCGCAGCAGTTTGGACGGGCTTTGGGCCTGTGGCGAGGCGAGTGCCACGGGCCTGCATGGTGCGAACCGTCTGGCCTCGAACGGATTGCTGGAGGCGCTGGTATACGGGCGCCGCGCGGCGCTGGATATTGCGCAGGGTTTGGGCGAAAAGCAGGCTTCGCCCGTGGTTCTTCCAACGGCGGCAACAGCGCAGGCGAACGCAGCATCCGACATCGCAAATCTGATCGCAAAGCTGCGGCAAGTGATGACCGATCACGTCGGCGTGGTGCGCGATGCCAACGGGCTGCGCTTTGCCTTGCGCCAGATTGCGATGCTAGAGGCGCAGGCCTCGGGCGATACAAATGTGCTGAACATGACGGCCACCGCCACCCTGATCGCCGCCGCCGCGTTGCTGCGCGAAGAATCGCGTGGCGCGCATTGCCGCCGTGATTTTCCGCAGGCTAATCCGGCGTTGGCACGTGCCAGCCGCCTGACCTTGGCCGAGGCTTTGGCGCTGCGGCAAACCGTAACGGAGACCACTGAATGACCGGATTTTCGCCCCTGCCTGATCTGCTTCTGGAACCCTTGGTCCGCGCCGCGCTGATCGAAGACCTTGGCCCGAATGGCGATGTCACCACCCGCTCGGTGATCCCGGCCAGCACGCGCTATCGTGCAAAGCTGAACGCGCGCGAGGCCGGGGTGTTGTCGGGGATGCAACTGGCCGCGATTGCCTTCCGGCTGGTGGACCCGGCGCTGGTGGTGACGCAGCATCGCCCCGATGGCAGCGCCTGCGCGCCCGGCGATCTGCTGATGGAGATCGAGGGCGCTGCGGCTTCGATCCTGTCGGCCGAGCGGATTGCGCTGAACTTCGCCGGGCGGCTTTCCGGCATCGCCACGCTGAGCGCGGCCTTTGTGACACAAGCGGCAGGCACGGCTGCGCGCATCACCTGCACCCGCAAGACCACGCCGGGGCTGCGGATGGTGGAAAAGGCGGCGGTAGCGCATGGCGGCGGTTTCAACCACCGCTATGGCCTGTCGGATGCGATCCTGATCAAGGACAATCACATCGCGGCAGCAGGAGGCATTGCGGCGGTTCTGACGGCGGCACGGGCGCGCGTATCGCATATGATGAACGTCGAGATTGAGGTCGATACCTTGGCGCAACTGGCCGAGGTTCTGGCAGTCGGCGGCGCAGATGTGGTGTTGCTAGATAACATGGACACGCCGACCCTGCGGCAGGCGGTTGAGATGGTGGCGGGGCGTTTGGTGACAGAAGCCTCGGGCAATATGGCGCTGCCGCGGATCGCCGAAGTCGCTGCGACCGGGGTCGATTACATCTCGGTCGGTGCGCTGACCCATTCCGCGCGCACGCTGGATCTGGGTTTGGATTTTTAACCACAGCACCCAAGGCGCTGCCTGCCCGCCGCCAAGGCGACGGGCAGGCTTTTGTCACAGCAGCACGTCAGAAGCGGTCAAACTGGTTACGCCGGACAACTGGATTTCAAAATCCTGCACGCCATCGCCGTTCACGTCGCCACGCAGCAAGACATTCGCTCCACTGACGCTGTACCACACCGCATTGGCCGCCGCCGTGGTGCCGCCCCAGGCAAAAACCTGATTGCCCGCAACGGCCGCATTGGCATCTATGCCTGAAAGATCAATATCATCGGTGCCTGACACGAATTCGAAGATCACATCGCGCGCTGCGCCAATGGCGCTGTCGGTGATGGCGGTAAAGACAAAGGTATCCGTCGCGCCATCGTTCGCGCCACCATACTGCAAATCGCGACCCGAGCCGCCAATCAAACGATCTGCCCCGGCGCTGCCATAAAGCAGATCATTGCCGGCGCCACCGCGCAAAGTATCGTCGCCTGCGCCACTTTGCAGTCTGTTGGCATTGCTGTTGCCGGTGAGATCATCATTACCGCTGCCGGTCAGCAAGTTCTCGATGTAGCGCAACGTGTCGGTGCCATAGCCGGTCACCTGTGCCGTGCCCAGCGCAAGGCTGACGGTGGCCGCTGCACTGCCGACAAATACGGCGGTGTCATTGCCGCCGCCGCCGTCCAGCGTGTCATTGCCCGCGTCGTTTTGCAGCCGGTCATCGCCCAGCCCACCTGTCAGGCTGTCATTGCCCGCGCCACCGACAAGGCTATCATTGCCTGATCCACCATCCAGCCGATCATTGCCGTTTCCACCATAAAGACTGTCGTTGCCATCACCACCGTTGATTACATCTGCAAAGCGTGTGCCGGTGAAATTGTCATGCCCTCCGCCCAGGGTCACATCCAACGCCGAGCGCGGATCGACGATGCGGGTGGCGGTGATGAAATCTGACCCGCTGGGGGTCAGCGCCCGGTAGCTATAAACCAGCCTGCCATCCGGCAATTCGCTGACCGAGTTGATCGAGCCCGACAACAATCGGATGCCATTATAGCTTTCCTGCTGGTCGTAAACCGTGATGATCTCACTCGCCGGGGTGCCGTTGGCGTTGTAGATGCGCATGACATCGCGGTGTTGATAGACCTCGCTTTCGGGCCCCGTGTTCCACGTCACCACAAAGCGCCCGTCACTCAGCGCGGTGATCGTCGAACTGCGGTGTTCAGAAAAAATGTCATCCGACACCGTGAACACCCCACCAGAAGTCGAGCCATCCGCATTCAGCACCTGCCCCCGCACGATCGAGCCGTGGTTATAGGGCGGCGTCTTGCTGGTATCCGTCCATGTCACTGCAAGCCGGCCATCGTCGAGTTCTTCGATCCTGACGTTGCGAAAACCGCTGCCGGTTGTCACAGTGATCGGCCCGCCCATCGGGTTGCCGACATCGGAATAGCGCTGCACGCTGATGACGGTATTCGGCGCAGAGCCTGCCACCAGCACCTGCGCGAAACCATGCGCGCCGAATGCAGTGATTGCGCCCGTGGTGCGCTGGTCGATGGCGTTGCTCAAGATCTGCTCACTGCCGCTTGTGGTGCCATTGGAATTATAGGCGCGCAGCCGCACGGTGTTGTCGGCGCTGTTCGCCCAGACCACGGCAAAGCGACCATCTTCCAGTTCCACAATCGTCGACAGCGACTGATCGCCATTCGGCACGCTGGGCGCTGCGATTTCGCCACCCACCTTATTGCCCGCCGCATCGAACATCTGAAACCGCACCGTGGTGCCGCTGAAATCCGGAGCGGTGGCGCTGCTGTCTGTCCAACCCACCACAAAATTGCCATTGGCAAGCTGAGTGACTTCGACTTCCTTCTGCGCGCCGAAGGTGGTGGTGTTGACCTGCGCTGCCGAGGTCAGACTGCGGCCGTCGGCGGTAAACTGGCGGATGAACACCTCGCCACTGCCGCCCCAGGATTCCGACACCAGCAACAGATTGCCGTTTTGCAGCGTGATCGACGCGCCCATCCATTCGCTGCTGTTGCCGGGCAGAATGTCCATGGTTTTGAAACCGGCGGTAATCGTGGGGGTGAACATGGCAAAATCCTCTTTGTCATCACAGGGCTGTCGCAAGCTTGGCGCATGGTTAAAAGTCAGTCGGGTTCACGCGAAGGGCTTCTCGACGAACACCCGGATTTCCCCGACGAAGCGCGCTGGACAGAGCAGGCGCAGGCCATGATGATGGAGGCATGTTCGACGCTGCCATGCCCCTTAAACCAACGGCTGTTTCAGCGCTGACCGGGTCGCGCGCCTTTGGCCGCAACGTGGTCAAGCTGGGGCTGGGCTATGCTGCAACCTATTTCATCGTCGCCAGCGTGGTCTGGGGATTGGCCGGCTATGATCCGATCGCCACTGCACCCGGCAAGCTGATCGGCATGGTCGGCGATGCGGTTCTGGCCATCGTGATCACCGTGGTGTTGTGGCGGATGCGGCATATGGCGCTGGGCTACAAGGCGCTGGTCGGCTGTGGTTTGTCGCTGGGGCTGTCGCCGATCTCGGGCCTCGTGGATTGGGGGTTTCACGCCTATTGTGTCTATCCTGTTCCGGTGCCATTCGATCCGACCATCTTTGCGCAGGTGGTGATGTTTACCACGTCCGAGTTGTTCGGCTGGTCGTGCCTCTATCTGGCGCTGCAATACAGTGACCACGTCCGTGAGGTAGAACAGCGCGTCGCTGCCATTCGGCAAGAGGCTTTGACAGCCCAGATGCGCGCGCTGCAATATCAGGTCAATCCGCACTTTCTGTTCAACACCCTCAATTCGGTGGCTGGGCTGGTCGAGGAAAACGCCTCGGCCCAAGCGCATGAGATGTTGTTGGGTCTGGCCAACTTTTTACGCCATACCGTGACACTGAACCCCGAGGATGAGATCAGGCTGGCCGATGAATTGACCATGCAGTTCAATTATCTGGGCATCGAAAAAGTGCGGTTTTCAGATCGGATGATCCTGCGCACCGAGATTGAACCGGGGCTGGATGATTTTCTGGTGCCGCCGCTGATCTTGCAGCCCTTGGTCGAGAATGCGGTGAAATATGGCGTCTCACAGATGCAGGGGCCTGCCGAACTGGTGATTGGCGTGCGGCAAGATCCCAAAGGCACGCTGCGGCTATGGGTGGAAAATTCGGTGCCACAAAATGGGGCTGCGCAGGCGCGTGGCTTGGGTATCGGGCTGGAGAATGTCGCCCATCGCTTGCAAGCGCGCTGGCCGGGGCAGAGCAGTTTTACGGCGACGCAACCGAAGCCAGACCGTTTCCGGGTGGAAATGACCATGCCAATGATCTGGGGGCCAATGATCTGGGGGCCCGCGTGACTTTGGCCGACGATGCGGTAACGACGGTTCTTGTGGTCGATGACGAACCACTGGCGCGGCGGCGGCTTATCCGCATGTTGCGCCGGATGGATCAAGTGGCCGTGGTTGGCGAGGCCGCAGATGTGCCGCAGGCGGTCGCCGAGGCCGCGCGGCTGAAGCCTGACCTTTTGTTGCTGGATGTGCAGATGCCGGGCGGCGACGGCTTTGGCGTGCTGGAAAGTCTGCACGATGCCGCGCCGCAGACGATCTTTGTCACCGCCTTTGATCAGCACGCGCTGCGCGCCTTCGAGGTGGATGCGGTGGATTATGTCACCAAACCCGTCGATCCGCTCCGCTTGGCCAAAGCCATCGAACGCGCGGTCGCGGCGATTGCGGCGCGCAAGCTGGCCGCCGAGGTTGCTGCGCTGACAACAACCGTGTCAGACCTGCGCGCGGGCCTGGCCGATGCCACCGCTCCAAACCCCGCGCTCTGGGTCAAGCAGCGCGGCGGGTTGTTGCGGGTCGATATTGACGACATTCTTTATGCCACAGCCGAGCGCGACTATGTGCAGTTGCATATGGGCAGCAAAACCTGCCTTTACCCCGACAATATGGCCGCACTGGAAACCGCGCTGGCCGCGCATGGCTTTGTGCGGGTTCATCGCAGCACGCTGGTCCGGCTGAATGCCGTGCAGAAGGTGCAGCGCGGTGGCGATGGCAAGCTGGCGTTGCAGATCGGCGATGGCATCAGTCTGCCGGTCGGGCCCACCTATATCGCAAGCCTGCGCAGTCGATTGGGCGCAGGCCTAGTCTGCACTTTCTTGCAGCCGCGCGCCGCAGACAGTTGCTGACCGCGCCAAGTTCCCGCAGAATGGCCGCAAGACGTGTATCGGATATGGGCGCGCTTGCCGTCGTCTGGCCGATCACCCAGCAGCAAGAGCGAGGTCAGAATGCGATTTCACACGCCACAAAGCTTTGAACAAGCCGTAGCGATTGCGGCGGCAGCGGCGGGGCCAACGCGGTTTCTGGCCGGGGGCACCGATGTGCTGGTGCAGTTGCGCGCCTCTATCGTCACGCCGCAGGATCTGATCGACCTCAAACATATCCCAGGCGTCAAGGACATCACCCGCACGTCCGAAGGCGGCTGGCGGATCGGCATCGCGGTATCCGGGGCCGAGCTTGGCCGTCACGCCGGCATCTGCGCCGATTGGCCGGGGGTGGTCGAGGGGATGCAGCTTGTGGGTTCAACCCAAGTGCAGGGCCGCGCGACGCTGGTGGGCAACCTGTGCAACGGCTCTCCGGCGGCAGATAGCGTGCCGGGGATGATGGCGGCAGGGGCCAAAGTGACGGTCATTGGCCCGAATGGCAGCCGCGAAGTCGCGGTCGAGGATATCCCCGCAGGCCCCAGCCGCACCAGCCTGCAACCCGGCGAGGTGATCTCTGCCATCACCCTGCCACCGCGCGGGCTGCAAGGCGGTGACGCCTATCTGCGCTTCATCCCCCGCACCGAAATGGACATCGCCGTGGTCGGTGTGGCGGTAAACCTGCGCCGCGATGGTGCCAAGATCACCGAAGCCCGCGTGGCACTGGGCGCTGTCGGGCCAAAGGTGATGCTGGCCCCGGCTGCTGCACAGGCGCTCATCGGCTCGACCCTTGATGATGCATCCATGGCCGCGCTTTCCACCGCAGCCATCGCCGCCAGCACACCGATTTCCGACAAACGCGGCACAGCGACGTTCCGTAAAGACATCGTGGGCGTTCTGGTGCAACGCGCCGCACGCATCGCCTACACCCGCGCCGAAGGAGCCGCCAAATGAGCAAGATCCACGTCACCGCCACCGTCAACGGCGATGCGGTCGAATTCCTCGCCGATCCGCGCGATACGCTGCTGGATTGCCTGCGCGATCAGTTGGATCTGACCGGCACCAAAGAGGGTTGCGGCACCGGCGATTGCGGGGCCTGTTCGGTGCAACTCGATGGCGTGCTGGTGTGTTCCTGCCTTGTGCTGGGGGCCGAAGCGCAGGGCAAATCCATCCAAACGGTCGAAGGCCTGTCGAACGGCAACGATCTGCACCCGCTTCAGCGCAAGTTCATCGAACATGCGGCGCTGCAATGCGGCTTCTGCACGCCGGGAATCCTTGTGGCAGCCAACGCGCTGCTGCAACAAAACCCCGACCCGACCGAATCCGAGGTGCGCTATTGGCTGGCAGGCAACCTCTGCCGCTGCACCGGCTATGACAAGATCGTGCGCGCTGTGATGGATGCAGGCGCTGAACTGCGGGGGGCAAACTGATGCCGAAGGATGATCTGAAAACCGCCTACCGCCTGATCGGCACCCGCCCCAACCGCCCCGACGGGCTGGACAAGGTGACAGGCCGCGCCCGCTATGGCGCCGACATTTCCGCGCCGGGTATGCTGCACGCCGCCGTGGTGCGCTCGCCCCACGCCCATGCCC
Source organism: Cypionkella sinensis (assembly GCF_042646385.1). Lineage (NCBI taxonomy): Bacteria > Pseudomonadati > Pseudomonadota > Alphaproteobacteria > Rhodobacterales > Paracoccaceae > Cypionkella > Cypionkella sinensis. Next base: position 2,636,432 of record NZ_JBHRTO010000001.1, read on the forward strand.
GCATCATCCGCATTGATGCCTCCAAGGCGCTGGCGCTGGAAGGCGTCAAGGCCGTTGTCACCCGTGCCGATTTCCCCACCGGGCTGACCGGCGAGGATTGGAACCTGCAAGAAAACACCATGGCGGGCGATGTCGCCCTCTATGACGGCCACACCGTTGCCGCCGTCGCCGCCACCTCGAAACTGCTGGCACAGGATGCCGCCAAGCTGATCGAGGTTGAATACGAAGTGCAGCCGCATGTCATCGACGTCGATGCCGCGATGCAGCCCGATGCCCCAGTGATCCGCGCCGGCACCGCTGACCATTCGGTGCCCGAAGGCATGCACCCGAATGTGGTGAAATACATCGAGTTCGGGCATGGCGACATGGAGGCAGGCTTTGCCGCCGCCGATCTGGTGCGCGAACAATCCTACAAGACCGAGGCCACCCATCAGGGCTATATCGAACCGCATGCCTGCCTTGGCCAGATGGGCGCGGATGGCAAGGGTGAGATGTGGGTTTGTACCCAAGGCCAGTGGTATATCCGCCGCATGTGCTCGGCGGTGCTGGGCACCGATGCCTCGCAACTGCGCGTGACGCCGACCGAAATCGGCGGCGGCTTTGGTGGGAAGACCACCATCTTCATGGAGCCTCTGGCGCTTGCCCTGTCGCGCAAGGCAGGCGGGCGTCCGGTGAAACTGGTGATGAGCCGCGCCGAAGTGCTGCGCGCCACCGGGCCGACCGCTTCGGCCTCGATGGATGTCAAAATGGGCATGAAGGCCGATGGCACCATCACCGCCGCCTCGGTGAATTTCCGGATGCAGGGCGGCGCGTTCATCGGCTCTTCGCCAGTGGGTGAGGCTTTGTCTTGCGCCCTTGCCTGCTACACCGTTCCAGCGGTGTTCCATCAGGGCTACGAAGTGCTTGCCAACCGCCCGAAAGCCGCCGCCTACCGCGCGCCCGGCTCGCCGATGGCGGCCTTCGCGGTCGAAAGCTTGCTGGATGAGATGTGCCACGAGCTTGGCCTTGATCCGCTCGCCGTGCGCCTGAAAAACGCTGCGCGTGAAGGGGCGAAGGCCAGCTATGGCCCCACCTACAACCGCATCGGCCTTGTGGAAACGCTTGAGGCGACGATGGCCCATGCCAACCTGCAAGTGCCGCTTGGCCCCAATCAGGGCCGTGGCTCGGCGGCAGGGTTCTGGTTCAACCATGGCGGCGAAACCTCGGTTTCCTTGGCGATTGGTGAAGACGGCACGGTGACGGTTTCGGTCGGCACCCCGGATATTGGCGGCAGTCGCGCCTCGCTGGGCATGATGACAGCCGAAACGCTGGGCATTGCTTACGAGGCCGTGCGGGTCAATATCGTTGAAACCGGGGCCTTGGGCGTGAACGAACCCACCCATGGCAGCCGCGCCACCTTTGCCAGCGGTCTGGCAGCCGTCGAGGCCGCCAAGCAGGCGATCACCCAGATGTGCGCCCGTGCTGCGGCAGAATGGGGGATTGATCCCGAGGCTGTCGAATGGCTTGATGGTGCTGCCGTGCCCGCTGGGCCAAACGCAGGCAAATTCCCCCCGATGAGCATTGCCGAAATCGGTGCGAAAATGGGCAGCACCGGGGGGCCGATCTCGGGCCATCACGAGGTGACAGCGGGCGGTGTCGGGGCCAGCTTTGGCGCGCATGTAGTGGATGTCGAGGTCGATCCAGAAACGGGGCGCACCACTGTTCTGCGCTATCTGGTGGTGCAGGATGCGGGCCGCGCCATCCACCCCGCCTATGTCGAAGGCCAGTATCACGGCGGTGCTGTGCAGGGCATCGGCTGGGCGCTGAACGAGGAATATGTTTACGGCGCTGACGGTCGGCTGCAAAACACGGTGTTCCTTGATTACCGCATCCCGGTCGCTTCCGATCTGCCGATGATCGACACGGTGATCGTCGAAGTGCCGAACCCCGGCCATCCCTACGGTGTGCGCGGTGTCGGCGAAACCGGCATCACGCCGCCCTTGCCTGCGCTGGCCAATGCGATTGCTGCGGCCACGGGTGCGCGCCTGCGCAGCCTGCCGATGTCGCCGCCCAAGGTTCTGGCGGCGATCAAGGCCAAGGCGCATGGTTGAGATCAACCTCTGGTCCGGCCTGCGGCGTTTGGCAGGCGATCAGGTGGTGATCCCGGTCACGGGCAGCACGGTGCGGGCCATTCTGGATGCGCTGGTTACGGCGCATCCCGCGCTTGCTCCGGTGATCAAGGCTGGGGTTTCGGTGTCGGTGAACGGCCAGATTGTCACCGATCTTAACGGCCCGATTACCGAGACGGACGAGGTCTATCTGATCCAGCGCATCAAGGGCGGTTGAGTGGCAAGAAACGGCCAAAGGTTAAAAATCCCTTAAATCAAGAATTTAAGGCGCTGATTTACATAGTCAATTTTTGGTCCCGAGTTGGGACCACAGCTTTGACCCCCGCGAAAGGCCAACCGATGAGCCCCAAAAAACGCATGGACGACGGCATCGCAGCCGCGCGAACCTTAGTGGCCGAGGGGGATTTTTCGGCGGCGGCGGCGGTTCTGGATGCCCTTATGGGCGACCCCGAAATCCTGACCCTGCCCGCTCAAACCGCGCTATCCCTGCCCCGCCGCCTCCACGCCGCCTACCTTCATCTCGCCAAGGCCCAGGGCGACGCCGTGGCCCGCGCCGGCTATCAGTTTCATCTGGTCCCGCCCCCCGATCTGCTGCCCCCACTGTTCGAATACTCAGCCGCCGAACAAACCGCCATCACGGCCTGCAACCGCCAACCCGTGCCCCGCGTGATCCATCAAATCTGGATCGGCAACAAACCCGTCCCCCCCGGTGTCGCGGCATGGCAGCACCACGCGGCGACCCAAGGCTACCAACACCGGCTGTGGCAAGAGGCTGATCTGGCAGCACTGGGCCTGCCCGATAACCCCGTCTACGCCGCGATGCTCGCCCGCGGCGATTATCCCGGTGCGGTGGACGTGGCGCGCTACGCCATCCTCGCGGCAGAGGGGGGGATCTATCTTGATTGCGACTGGTATCCTGCCTGCGAAGACCTTGGCTTTCACGACCTGCTGCCGCTGATCGGCCTCACCGCATGGGCCGAACCCGTGCCGCGCAACACCGGGATCGGCGGGCTGCTGCTGGGCAACTCTTTCATCGCCGCGCCCCCCGATCATCCCTGCCTGCACCGCCTGATTACCCGCCTGCCGCAGGTGCTGAACCTGCTGCCCGAGGCGCCCGCATGGTGGTCCACTGGCCCGCTGGCGTTCACTTTGGCCGCACGCGGCGGAGCGGTCAGTGTGGCACCGCAGACCATCGTGGCGGGGGTGCTGCCGGATCGCGCCCCACTGGCTGCGGTCGAGGCGATGCGGACGCAGGCATTTAACAGTCTTCTGATCGCGTGGAAATCATGGTGAGCCGATAAGCTGCGGCAAGCCGACCCAACGGCAGCCGGGATGATCGGCGGTCAGGGCGAACAGGCGCTCCAGAAACCCCCAGACCTGCGCATCATGGACCAGATGGTGCGTCAGCAGCCCAATCGGCGCATCGCCGCGCAGCATGGCTTGGGCGATTTCCTGCATCAGCACATCATCAGGACGACCCGCACGGGTGCCGCGCCAGTCGATCACATCAACATGGGTGTTGAACAGCGGCAGCGGGGCTGGGGCCTCGGCGCCGAACACCGACAGCGCTTTGAAGCCAAGTGCGGGCAACCCGGCCACGACTTGCGGCGCGATGCGGTTCCATGGCGGCACCAGAACGGGGGTAAACTGATCGCCATGCAGGGTGGAAAGGTGGTTGAACCCGCGCGCCAGTTCGCCAAGCACGTCGGCCAGCGGGCGATGCAGCCCGAGTTCCTGCTTTTTCTCAGTCTTCGGGGCGTGGTTGCTGTGCGACCAGCCATGCACGGCGACAGAGACGGCTGGCGCGGTGGTCAGCCTGCTGGCTAATTCCGGGCCGGAATGGGCCGGGATGACGGCGAGGGTGACGGGGACGTTGGCCGCATCGGAGAGGGACAGCAGTTGGTCGAGGGCTTGCGTGGGGGCTATGGCATCATCATCACGCAGCCAAAGCTGGGCGGGGTTGCCGTTGGCGGCGCGTTGGTCGAGCGCGCGCAGCAGGGACTGGGTCATCATCGGGCCTCGACTATTTGCTGTAGCAGGGTGTTCAGGCGATTGGCCGCACCTTGCAAGGAGTGATCGCGCTGGGTGCGTTGGCGGGCGGCTTGGCCCATGCGGGTTTGCAGCGCGGGATCGGTCAGCAGGCTTGTGATGGCCGCAGCGGCGGCGGCATCGTCGCCGGGGGGCGTCAGCAGGCCGGTTTCGCCATGGGCGACCACTTCGGGCACGCCAGCGATGTGCTGGGCCGCCACGGGAACGCCTGCGGCTTGGGCTTCGAGATAGGCCAGACCATAAGCCTCACCACAGCCGGGCCAGACATAGACATAGGTCAGCGCAAGGATTGCTGCGATTTCTGCCCGTGTGCGCTGGCCCATCCAGGTGATGCGATCTGGCGGAAGATCGGCGAACAGCGCCTGCACCTCGGCGCTCTGCGGGCCGTCGCCGATCACGCTGAGACGCCACTGCAGATCGCGCGGCAGCAGGGCAAGCGTGGCGGCAAGGCGGCGGTAGCTGTCGGTCTTGTCGCCTGCCCGCATCATCGCCACCGTTACCAGATGTCCGGGTTGCGGCTTGGGCTGCGCGCTGAAGGGTTCAGTCGCGATAAAGGGCGCCAAGCGGGTGCAGCGGGCGGCGGGGCTTGCTTCTTGCAGGCCAGCCAGATCACGGGCGGTGAGGCAGAGGTTCAGGCGGGCGTGCTGCACGGCGGATTGGACCTGCGCCTGCATCGCAGCCCAGATGCCGATGTTGCGGCGGCCCGAAAGTGAGGCTTCGACCGTCACATAGGGCCGTGCGAACCGCTGGCAAAGAACGGGGCCAAGCAGATCGGGGGATTTGTAGTAGGGGTGGTAGCAGAACCAAAGATCGGGCGGGCTGTCGGCCCAAAGCGCGCTGATCCGGGCGGTTTCCTGCGCTGCATCGGCCTGCAACTTGGCCCAGCCGTCTTGATCTTGCGAGTCCCCCAGATAGGCGCGCAGGTCTGAGGCAAGCTCCACATGATGCCCCGCCAATGTCAGGGCGCGCATCAGCATTTGCGCCATCAGCCGATCACCCGAGGGCACCGGATGCGTTGGGGCCTTCAAAGGCGCGTAAAAGGCGATCCGCAGAGGGCGGGCGGGCGGCGGCATCGGGCTGGTCTTCCGCTGGGGCGTTTGTTTGTGCAGGGTAAGCGCAAAGCCCGCGCGGGGCGACTGGAATCGTCGCGGCCCCCGCTCAAGTGGCTGCAATCCTTGACAGGCTGGGCAAACTGGCCCATTTCCACTGAAGCCTCAGCCATGGCGGAGTGACCATGCCCCTATCAGATCTTCTGGACAATATCAGCAACCGAACCGCCCGTGTGGGCGTGATCGGTCTTGGCTATGTCGGCCTGCCGCTGGCAATCACTGCCGCGCGGGCGGGTTTTCGGGTGACGGGGTTTGATACTGACCCCGGCAAGATCACCGCTGTTGAGGCGCGCAAAAGCTATATCGAGGCGGTGCCGGATGCGGTGCTGGCCGCCGAGGTGGCCGCGGGGCGGTTTGCGGCGACGGCGGATTTCGCGGGGCTGGCGCTGTGCGATGTGATCGTGATCTGCGTGCCAACGCCGCTTACGCGGCATCGTGAGCCGGACCTTTCGTTCATCACCCGCACCTGCGACGACATCGCCAAGACGCTGCGGGCGGGGCAAGTGATCGTGCTGGAATCGACGACTTATCCCGGCACCACGGATGGGCCGGTGAAGCGTATTCTGGAGGCGGGCGGGCTGGTTTCGGGGCGGGATTTTTACCTTGGCTTCTCGCCCGAGCGCGAGGATCCGGGCAACCGGGCGTTTGACACCTCGACCATTCCCAAGGTGGTGGCGGGGGATGGCGCGGATGCGGGGCGGCTGGTGGCGGCGTTTTACGGCGCGGTGGTGAAAACCGTGGTGCCGGTGTCTTCGACCGCGACGGCCGAGGCCGTAAAGCTGACTGAAAATGTTTTTCGTGCAGTCAATATCGCCTTGGTGAACGAGCTGAAGGTGATTTACGAGGCAATGGGGGTGGATGTCTGGGAGGTGATCGAAGCCGCCAAGACCAAGCCTTTTGGCTATATGCCATTCTATCCCGGCCCCGGTCTGGGCGGACATTGCATTCCGATTGACCCGTTTTATCTGACATGGAAGGCGCGGGAGTATGAGATCCCGACGCGGTTCATCGAACTGGCGGGCGAGATCAATTCCGGGATGCCGCGCCATGTGGTGCAGCGTCTGGCCGAGGCGCTGGATCAGCGGCTGGGGCTGGCACTGAGTCGCGCGAAAGTGTTGGTGGTCGGGCTGGCCTATAAGAAAAACGTGCCGGATATCCGCGAAAGCCCATCGCTGAAGCTGATCGAGTTGATTGAAGAACGCGGTGGGCAGGTCAGCTATCATGATCCATTTGTGGCCGAGATTCCGAAAACGCGGGCCTATGGGGCCTTGATGGGGCGCAAATCGGTGGCGTTGGATGAGGCGTCGGTGGGCGGGTTCGATGCGGTGTTGATCGCGACCGACCATGATGGGCTGGATTATGCGGCGCTGGCGCAGTGGTCGCGGCTGATCGTCGACACGCGCAACGTGTTTGCGCGGCGCGGCATTGCGGCGGACCATGTGGTCAAGGCGTAGGTCATGGCGGCCTTCGCCGTTGCGGTGCTGGCGGATGTGCATTTCCACGATCCGCAGGGCGATTTTGGGTGTGCTGGCGTCGAGGTGGACGGCACGCGGCTTGCGCTGCGCAGTTGGGCGGATACGCGGGTTGCGGCGCGGGCGTTCAATGAAACCGCCGGCGCGCTGCGGGCTGCGCTGGACAAGATTGCAGCGGCGGGCGTGCGGCATGTGGTGCTGGCGGGCGATTACTCGGACGATGGGCAGGCCGAGAATATCCGGCGGCTGATCGATGTGCTGACGGAATATGAGGCGCGGCATGGGCTGCGGCTTTATGCGCTGCCCGGCAACCATGATCTGTATGGGCCGCATGGCAAGCATGTCAGCACAAGGTTTGTCTCGAGCTTGGGGCAGACGCAGATGGTGACGAGCGATCCCGATCTGGCCGAGGCGGGCGCAGTTGTGACGGATGCGATGCGCTGCGGTGGGCAACCTGCGGCCTTGCTGCCGATGGCGCGGTTCGGGTTTTTCCGGCAGACGGAGGATTTGCACTGGGAAAGCCCGTTCGGGCCGGATGATCGCCCAGAAGCGCGGATGTATGACGCGGTTTCCGCCGATGGATCGGTGACGCAACGGCTGATGGATGCGTCTTATCTGGTGGAGCCGGAGGCGGGGCTGTGGCTGTTGATGCTCGATGCCAATGTGTTCGAGCCGCGCAACGGGCGGCACGATGCCACGCGCAAGAAGGCGTTTATCGGACCATCGGATGCGGGGTGGAATGCGCTGCTGCGGATGAAGCCGTTTTTGCTGACGTGGATTGCTGATGTGACCGCGCGGGCGAAGGCTTTGGGCAAGACCTTGATCACGGCCTCGCATTATCCGGTGCTGGACCCGTTTCAGGATGGGACGGGATCGGAGCAGACCTTGTTCGGCGGCACGGCGATTGTGCGGCGCACTCCCGGCCCAGAGGTGGCGCGGGCTTTGACGGCGGCGGGGCTGCGCTGGCATCTGGGCGGGCATATGCATGTCAATTCGACCACCAGCTCCCCGGATGGCGCATTGACCGATCTGTCGCTGCCCGCGCTGGCGGCGTTTCCGCCCGCGTTCAAGATCATCCGCGCCAGTGCAGACCGATTGCAGGCAGAGACGATTTCGCTTGGCGATGTGCCGCCTGACCCCGGTATTGCGGCGGTGTATCACACGGAGGCGCAAGCCGAGCCGCTGGGCCTGGGGGCGTTGCTGCTGGCGCAGCGGCGCGCCAACGTGGCAGAGCGGCGCTTGCTGCATGACTGGCCCGCTGAGGTGCGGGCGGTATTGATGGGCTTGGACGTGGCGGGGTTTGTGGCGCTGGCGGGCGGCGATGCCCGCGAATTTGCCATGCGCCATGGCATGGAGTTGGCGCAGATCGCCACCTGCCCCTTGGCTGAGGTGATCGTGGATGCCTATCTGATCAAGGTTGCGGGACCATTGGCAAAGCGCTGGATTGATGAAGATCGGTTGTCGATATGCCGGGTATTGGCGGCGGATTTCGGCGATGAAACGGCCGACCCGGCGCTAGGCCCACAGCCCTACTTGCGGCGGTTTCTGTCGGTCTTGCAGGTGTCACTGCGCCGGATGGATGCGGATGACACCGCGATCATACCGGCTGCGGAAGGTTCGTTGCCCGCGCGGCCACCAGAATATCCAACGGCTGACTGAGGCCTCGGATTTCGACCGTCTGCGGCAGGGTTTTGTCGTTTGCCGCAAGCCCGGACAGATTCAGCGCGTAGGACGATACCGCCACCTGCACGGCAAGATCCTTGGTCTTTTGCTCCAGACGGCTGGCGATATTGACGGTTTCGCCCAGGGCTGTCAGGCCAGCGGCGGCTTCGGTGCGGTGCGCGGCACCGATGCGTCCCAGAATGGCGGGGCCAGAATGAATACCGATGCCCATCGACAGAGGAAACCGCAGTTCCTCGTGCAGCGTCTGGTTCAAACTGTCCAGAACACCACCCATGGCACGAGCGGCAGCGATGGCGCGCCGCGCGCCCTCTGCCGGAGTGGTTTCCATGCCGAAAATCGCCATGATGCCATCGCCCATGAACTTATCGACAAAGCCGCCACTGTCTTCGATGGCCTCGGCCATGCGGCCCAGAAACTGATTGAGCAGGAACACCACGTCAAACGACAGCCGCCCCTCGGACATATGGGTGAAGCCGCGCAGATCACAGAACAGCAGGGTGACTTCCCGCTCTACCCCCCAGTGGTATTTGTCGAAGTCGCTGGTTTGGCCAGTTTCCAGATTGGCGGGCAACAGGGTAGAAATCGTCAGATCGGCGGTGGGGCGCAACTGGCAGGCCAGCCGGACATTGGCGGGCGCGCCGACACGGCGGAGCACTTGCTGCTCGGCGGCAGAGATCGGTGGCAGATGTTCCAGCCCCTCAAGCACGCGGACGCGGCAGGTGGAACAGCGGGCGCGACCGCCACAGACCGCGGCATGCGGGATGCGGTTCATCTGGCTGATTTCCAGCACCGAAAGGCCTTGGGTCGCTGTAACCGCTGGGCCATAGGCATAGCGCACCGTCAAGCGCGCGCCCATTTTGGTACCCATTTGCAGCGCCAACCAGACCGCAACGGCCCCGACCAGAATGGCCAGATAGCTGTAAGACCCCAACAGGAAAGCGTGCTGAACCTCGGCATATTGCGCCGCGCTGAACGGGCTGGACACATCGCCGCGCTGATGCAGCATCCGCGCCGCCGAGGCATATCCGGCATAGGCCAGCGCCGGGATCAGCACGGCAAGAGCGTTCAGCGCCCATGCGCTGCGGCGATACCACGGCTTTGGCGACAGCCACATATGCAGGCCAATGCAGCCATGACACCAGACCAGCGTGATCAGCAATGCCAGCCGCACTGACTCGCCGGGCCACATCGCCCAAAGCGCATAGCTGTAATCGTCAGAGACTCCGAACATCTCGACCACGCCACGGGTGCCAATGACATGCCGGATCAGCAGCACCGGGATCACTGCCGCGAACAGCACCTGCACGACAGAGCGCAAACCGATGCGCCAAGTGCGTAGGCGAACGACATGGGCAATCCCAAGGCCGAAGTGCACCAAAGCCGCAAGGCACAACACCAGCGTGCCGATCAAACTGCGGGTGAGTGATAGTCGGATGTCTTGCGCGGCCTGCATCGCCTCGATCGAGATCAGGCCAAGCGCATGGTTCAGCAAATGCGTGGTGGCGAAGGTGAACAGCACCAGCCCAGACCACAAGCGCAGTTGCGCGACGCTGGGCCGCGTGCGTCGCCACCATATGCGCGCCAGTCTTTGCGAGGCCTGCGGCAAGAGGTTCATGCCTTTGCGCCAGTATCTTGCGCGTGGATGGCTGTGGTCTGAAAGGTATCAGCGCGGCGCATCTAAGCCAGCACCACAAGATCAACGGGCGCGGCAAGCCCGGCCACGCTTTCACCATCGCGGTGCAGGACGGATGGATTGACATAGCCCTGCGCCTCTGCCCGCTCATGCGTGCGGGCATCTGTCAGTGCGCGGGTATGCTGAACCTTGTTGGCGCTTTCCAGCTTTGACGCCAGATTGACAGCATGGCCGATCACGGTGAACTCGAAGCGCCCTTGCGAGCCGACGATGCCCACGGTGACATCACCCGATGCCACCGCCACGCCTGTGGTAAACCGACCCGGCCAGCCCAAAGCGGCAAACTCCGACTGCTGCGCATCCAAGGCCGCGATCACAGCCGAAGCGGCGCGCAACGCGTCTGCGGCATAAGTCTCACCCGGATGCACCGCGCCGAAGGTCGCCAATATGCCATCGCCCATGAACTTGTCGATCTGGCCGTTATGCTGCTCAATCTCGGTCAGGCTGATCTGCTGATAATGGGCCAACACGCGCATGACCGTCTCGGGCGGCAGGGTCAGCGCAGTTTTAGTAAAGCCGCGCACATCAACGAACATCACCGCAGCCTCGCGCACCTCGCCCTGCCCAGCTCCGGGCATTTCGGCCGATTGGGTGATCAGATCGGCGACTTCGGGGGCGAAGAACTGGCTGAGATCTTCGGCAGCGGCATGACTTTGGATCGCGTCAAAGAGCACCAAGCGCGCCCGAAACAGGGCAAAGGTCAAGATCAGGGTAACGCCCAAAATGGTGATGACCTTGTCGATCTCAGCGCCAATCAGCACGGTGTTCGAGGTCAGATATTCGACGTAATTGCGCGTGACATGCATGTTGTTCATGTCATAGGTCAGCGCGTAAAGCACCATCAACACCCAGCCCGATGCCGCGATCAGCCCGGAAAAGAAAACATAGCGCGGATCAAACCGTAGGGCGCGCAAGGCGATGAAAAAGAACAGGTAAATCATCGTCGGCGATTTTAGATAAAAGGCTGGCGGTTGCTGATACTGGATGTGAAACGAAAAGATCATGCCGCACAGCAGGCCCACATCGACCACCATCGACAGCATTAGATACCAGCCGGGCAGCACCATGCGGTATGACAGAAAAACCCGAAACAGGGTGAACACCAGATAGGCCGCCAAAGTGATCGGCACAAAGTTTTCACCCGCCGTGCCTTCGGCCCGCGGTGCCACCCAATACAACACAGTCAAGAAGCCGACGATACTAAGCTGCGCCCAGCTGATCGTCTGTTCGGCTGCAGTTTCCCGCCGGTCAATTTCGGCCATCACGCGCGGCGGAATCGCTGCGCCATGCGGATCGCCCGTCCAGATGTAGACCGCAAAATCTCGCAGAGAGGGGGGAACGTATGGCAAGACGCTTTCCTTCTGTCCGCTTGACCGATGGATAAGGTGAATATGGTAGCGGAAAGTCGTTGCTCTAGCTGGTTTTCACGTCACAAAAAAGCGACATTTCTACGCGCAGGGTCAATGTGCGAAAATCACGCCAAGTCGCCATCACACGTCGATCACCTGCAGATCGCGTCCACAGAACGCCCCCGGAAATATGCGTTTTGCCGCCTGCTCAATCTGTGTCAACTCATCATCGGTGCGGTTAAAACTGTGGTGAATGAAGCCGACCTGCTTGGCCCCGGCGGCTTGGGCAAGGCGCACGCCGTGTTGCCAGGTGGAATGGCCGAAGCCTTTGAAATTTGGCATTTCTTCATCCAGAAACGTCGCGTCGTAGACGAAAAGATCTACATTTTCGATCAGGCGCAGCACGGTTTCATCCAGCACGCCATCTTCGTGTTCTGTATCTGTGATGATGGCAATCGAGCGGCCCGCAAATTCGACACGGTAGCCGACAGCATTGCCCGGATGGTTGAGCATTCCGGTCTGGATCGTGACACCGGGATAGGGTGTCAGCACGTCGCCCACGGTGAAATCGCGGGCATCAATGCCTGCGCTGCAATAATCCGGGCCGATCGGAAAGAACGGCTTGCGCATGAATTCTTTCAGCATCTGCCGAGTCGTCATCTCGGTGCCCATATGGCCTGACCACAGCTTGAGCGATGATTGATTGCAATACATTGGCTTGAAAAACGGCAAGCCGCCGATGTGATCATAATGGGTATGGGTGAAGTAGAGGGTCAGATCTTTGCAGCCCGCGGCAGCAAGCGCATGACCAGCGCCCAGCGCACCGCTGCCCGCGTCGAACATGATCACATGATCGCCACAGCGCATTTCCATGCAGGTGGTATTGCCGCCGAATTCCTGGAACTGTGGCCCGCTGACGGACAGACCACCGCGCGTACCCCACAATTTCAACTGAAATTTCGGCTGCACAGTCATGCCAACGGCCCGAACAAAAGCCGTGTAGCCGCGCTTTTCCTGCACAGGCAAGACGCTGTTTCAGTGCCGCAGATCGCCAATATAAGATTTCCCCAGTCGCAGATCATCAGAGAATAGAAACCATCGCAGCAAGATGCGAGGCCCGATTGCGCCTGTCATCAAAAACAGTGCCGCTGGCACAGAATATAGCCAGACAGTTTTGTCGGAAGCATGGCAACATGCGCCTGGTCCTTTCGGATCAAGCGCGTTTGGAAAGTTCTGCTACCCGACTGCGTGCCTCGGAAAGCTCGATCGTGGTCTGGCTCAGGCGATCCGCCAGCACACGCACGACTTCGATCGTCATTTCAGGGAAATCCGACATCAGTTTGAAGAAATTGTCTTTGCTGATTCGCAGCGCCTCTACCGTGGTGGCTGCCTTGACTGTGGCGGTGCGGGCCACATCGCACAGAATTGCAATTTCGCCCACGATGGCATTTTCTTCGATATCGGCTACTTTAATCTGGCCTGTAGGGCCATCCACGATCACATCCGCCCGACCAGACAACAACACAAAGGCCGCATCGCCTGCATCACCCTGCCGGCACAAAATCTCTCCAGCGCGGTAAGACACACGCTCTGACGTGAAGGCGAGCAGTTTGAGTTTGGCCGGAGAGACCCCGGCAAACAGCGGAACCTGCTTCAGCATTTTGACTTCGTCATTCAGTAGCACGTCGTCACCTTTCCACCGTTCGGGCTGGCATTCCGCCAGCCGCAACACGTTTGCGTCAACTATGCCGACATCAGTTCTTTGAAGATACCATTCTTTTGTGAAAGTTCTGCATGTGAACCGTCTTCTACCAGCCGACCACGCTCAAAAACTGCAACCCGATCGAATTGATTGGCGAATCTGGCATTGGAAATCACCCAAGCAACGGCGGGGTTACGGCCATCGCGGTGCAAGTATTTCAGCGAAGCTGTCAGTACCTGTTCCTGAGTACGGGTGTCCAGCGACGACAGTGGCCGATTGAACAAGTAATAATCTGAACGGCGGATCAAGGCGCGCGCCAGCGCCAGTTTCTGCCGCTGCACCGAGGTCAGCCGCTTGCCGCCCGCGCCGATATGGAAATCCAATCCAATCGAAAGCAACGTCTCATAGATACCCAATTCACGCAGCACGCCGCCAGCAACGCCATAGATACGCTCGACCCCGTCGCGATACTTTTGGCTGATCCGGCCGAACAACATGTTATCCAGCAAAGTCCCCGAAACCATGTATTGCTCGGGGTCATAAAGCTCGATTGCGTCCTTGAGATTGGCTGGAAGCCCTTCATGGAAGGTCGTCCGGAAGGCGACGATCTGTGCCATCATTTCGGGGGTAAGCAGACCGAAACGATGCCGCGGTTCGATATAATCAAAGCTGAGCCGGATCATCATCGCGCGGTCTGTATCGCTGACATTTGCTTTGCTTTTATCTATGTTTTTCAAAAGCATCGCATAGGTTGGAATGTCTTCTGACCGCATGAAGGTCAATTGCTGAAAGAACGGGTGATCGGGCGGAAGATCACTGAACAATTCGATGGCGTTGCGCGCCACCTCGGTGCCCATCGTGAATAGCACATCGGCCAGACCCTGCTGTTTCAACACGCTGAGGAAATACGGATTGTCGATGATCGCGCCCGCTTTCAACTCGGGAGAGCGGGCGTTGCCGAACAGCAGATTTTCAATGACCGTGGCTTCGGTGTTGTAGGTTCCAGGCTCGAACGGTTCGATCAATCCGTTCAGATCGGCCTTGGTCAAGGCGTCACGCAGCACGTGCCGCATCTCGACCGTCTTGGCTTTCAACTCGCCATGCTCCTCAAGGTTGACGTTGGACCGCAGCGCCAGATCAAACATGTCTCGGGTCAACGCAACCGCATCCAATGCGGCATAAACTGATGGCATCAGGGCTGCCTGATCGGTGGCTCCTTGATGCGCGAAGTCGATCCAATCGGAGTTGATGTCGAAATCCGGGTTGCCCGCCCAGATCGCTTCCCGCTTTTCCCACTGACGTTGCGTCAGCGCTGCGCCATCAAAGACGGGTTCCGTGATCGGCGCATGTTTCAGCCCATAAAGCAGGTTATCGCGCACGGTTCCGAAGAAGAAATAAGCCTCCGGGCCCGCGTAGGTGATCGAACGGCCGCTGAGCGATTCGGGCAGGCTGTGCAGATCGGCGTCACCAATGCTGATCTGGCCTTGCGTGGGCCAGATGATGCGGGACAAAACCTCGGCAACGATCTCGGCACCAGAACCCGCGTTACCAATGATCGCAACCGTTTCACCCGGTGGCAGCGTGAAGTTGACGCGATCTAGGCCCACAGCGCCGGTATCATCGGTGACGCCCAGATTGACCGCGGCAAGCGGGCCGGTCAGTTTGCCATCGGCGCGTTCCGCCGAGACGGCCTGAATTTCGGGGTCGAGCAGGCCATCGACGGCGAATTGGCCAATCACCTGATTGTATTTGATCTGCACATCCTGACGGTTCTGATCCCAATCAATCAATTCCTTCAGCGGGCCGGGAAGATCTTTGTAGGCCCCGATGACTGCGACCAACTGCCCGATATCCAACTGGCCTTGCAGCGCCAGATAGCCGCCAACGCTGTAGAACAGAAATGGCGTGACCGAAGCGAGGAAGTTGTTGATGAACTTCACCATGAACTTCCACTGATAGATGTCGAAGCGGATCTTGTAGATGCGCCCCAGCCGCGACGAAATATCAGCACGCTCAAAGTTTGAAGTGTCATAAGCGTGGATCGTGTTGATGCCATCCACGATCTCGCTGACGCGCCCCGCCAATTCGCGCGCAGTCAGTTGCCGCTCGCGGCCCAGAACCAGCAAGCGGCGGCGCATGCGGGGGATGATAAAGCCCTGCACCGCGACAAGTGCCGTGGTGATCAGCCCCAACGGGATGCTTTGCACAAAGATGAAAGCAAGCGCCATGATCGCCTGCCCGCCCAGCAGCGCGGGGGCGACAAAAGCATCGCCGGTGAAGCCGCCCAGCGGTTCAACCTCGTCTTTCACCATACTGGAGACTTCCGCGCCCTTCAGCCGTTTGAACGTGGCGGGCGGAAACCGCAGAATGTGATCGACCAACGTGAAGCGGATGCGGCGCAACAACCGCTCACCCAAGCGGCCCTTGTAGGTGTTGATGTAGTATTTGAAGAGCCCGTTGACGATGACCAGCAACAGAAACACGCCGCTCAGCGCAAACAGGGTGGCAAGACGGTTCAACTCGATGCCATTAAACAGCGCCACATGGCCAATAAACGGCAAGTCGAATGCAATCTGCATGAAGTTTTGCGTGGCAGACGGATCGGCAAATCCATCGCCTTGGATCGGGCCGTTCACAATCTGCTTCGGCAGATTGAGCGACAGGAAATACGGGATCATCGACAGCCCGACAACCGCCAGCACCCAAAGCTGTTGCCGCTTGGTATGCGTCCAGATGTAGCGCGAGATGTTGGGGTCCAGCATGGCCTTAAGGCTCTCCAGCAATAAATCGGCGCCTTGATGAAAAATCAAAGGGGCAGAGGGTCATGTCGTGCCAACCAGAAATGGGCAAGGGTCAAGCAGGGCATCATTGAAAACAAACGTGGCTGACACTCAACGCCAAGCCCGCAAAGGTGGCAAGACGTTTATCATCACGCGAGGGCCATTCGCAATGCGGCTTTGGCCTTCATATGGCTGGCGGCCTGTGCATAGCCGCCCGCTGCTCCGTCGATGAAATGCATATGATCCTGCGCGCGCAGCGATGGCACGATGCAGGTGACAAGCGCCTGATCCTGCTTGTGCAGGCCAAATTGGCAAACTCCGGCCGTGGAAGCCGCTTCAAGCAAGGCCTCAATCTCGGCAAGTCCGGCGGCGTTGATATCGATGGTCATCTTCAAGCCATCGTCAAACTTGCGAAAATCAGTGTTGCGAGTCATCTGGCGCACATAATCACGAGCGTTGAAGCCGCCCAGCGTCAGATTGGTGCGATAAAGCAGCACGGTCATGAAGATGGCCACAATCACCTTGATCCGCGCCATCACGCGTTTGCCGCGCGGCGCACGGGCATGAGTCTCAGATGCCACGCCGCCCAAGGTCAGATGCGGCACCGGGCCCTCGGGAGGAAGCGGATTACCCAAGCCACCGGCTTTGTTGGCGACGGCTACAACTCTGGCCACAAGCGATCGAAAATCATCGGCGCGCGCTGTTGGGGTTGGAACGGCAATGATCGACACGATCTGACCGTTGCGCGATGCGACGGGATTCCAACGGCAGGATAGCCCAGTCAGATCGGCCCTGCTGCCGGGATCTGCCTTTGGCACCGCGAAATGCCCCAGTTTCATCTGCGCCTCGGCCCAAGCCGCGCCGCCGCCTGCGAACATCGCGAAGGTCATATCGGAGCTGGCCTGAAAGCGGGCGATGCGCACATCATGGCCCGCCGCGCGCACGGCATCGAGCGGCACCAAAGCGGTGCGCATGTTCAGCCCCAGATCCTCCTCGATCCAGCGCGCAACGGCTGCCAAGGCCGTGCCTGCCGCAACCATGCCATTGGGCGGCACCGCAATCACCGCGCCATCGCCGCCGAACACGAACGGATAATCCCCGCCCTCCAGCGCGTTCAATACGGCGGTGATCACAGAGGCCCCGGCCATGTTGACGGATTTATACTTGCCGCGCGCAATAGCTTCGGTCGAAGACACGACATCCGCCACCGCCAATGCCCAACCTTCGGGCAGCGGCCGATAGCGTGCCAGATTGGCCACATCCTCGAACTCGGCAAAGGTCGGCAGGTCCGACAGGAAAGCATTGTCATTCTGGTTGGTCATGCAGGCAACCTAGCATGATTTTTGACGGAAGCAGGTGGCAAAACTTGCGCCGCTTAGACTTCGCGCACAACACTCTGTATTCTGCGCAACAAAGGTGTGTAACCCATCGCTAACACGTTGCGAAAAGAGAACTTTGGAAGCACCGGCACCATTTTCAACGTGAAACGTTGCATTTTGATTGCAATTCGCGAGAACTCCCGCTTGCAATGGCCCAGCCAAGCAATGGATCCCGCATGATCCAAGCCAAAGGACGGAATAGGTCAGAACGGATGACAAGACAGGAACTTGGCATAGGCACCGATTTGTTGCGGGTAGAAGACGTGAAAGTCTCGTTTCCCTTGGCGACGGGTCAGGTTGATGCGCTGAAAGGCGTGGATTTGCGGGTTTTGCCCGGCAAGATCACCGCTTTGGTCGGCGAGTCTGGGTCGGGCAAATCGGTGCTGGGCCAGACCATCATGGGCCTTCAGCCAAGTTTCGCCCGCGTCAGTGGCAAGGTCTTGCTGGCCGATGCCGCAGCACCCGGCGGGCAGCGCGAACTGTTGGGCTTGCCGCGCGACGGCCGCCTGATCCGCAGCGTGCGTGGCGCCAAGATCGGCATGATCTTTCAGGAGCCGATGACCTCGTTTTCCGCGCTGCATACGATTGGCAACCAGATTTCCGAAGCGTTGCGGATTCACGAACCGGTTTCGGCAAAAGAACAGCGCGAGCGGTCCGAGGAGATGCTGTCGCTGGTTGGATTTACCAAGCCCGGCCGGGTGTTCGACATGTATCCGTTCGAACTTTCGGGCGGGATGCGGCAGCGCGCAATGATCGCGATGGCGCTGATTTGCAGCCCGCAATTGCTGATCGCGGATGAGCCGACAACGGCGCTGGATGTGACCATTCAGGCGCAGATTCTGACGCTGCTGCGGGATTTGCAGCAACGGTTGGGCATGGCGATTCTGCTGATCACCCATGATCTTGGCGTGGTGGCGAATGTCACCGACGAGGTGGTGGTGCTCTATCAGGGCCGCATCATGGAATCCGGCCCGGTGGAGGATATTTTCCGGCGTCCGCAGCATCCTTACCTGAAAGGCTTGATGGCGGCGATCCCGCATTTCGGCATGAAACAGGGCGAGCGTCTACGTCCGCTCCGCGATATTCAGATTGACCGCGACAAGCTGATCTCGGCGATTGGGGCGGCGAAGCCTGTGGCACAGGCCGCCGCGCCGCAGGTTTTGCTGTCGGTGCGCAATCTGTCCAAGACCTATCAGACCCGCGATCAGGCTTGGGACATTCGCAAATCGGCCAAGCCTGCGCCCGCGGTCGATGGGGTCAGTTTTGACATCAAGCGCGGCGAATGTCTGGGGCTGGTTGGCGAAAGCGGCTGTGGCAAAACGACGGTCAGCAAGATCTTGATGCGGGCGGTAACGCCAGATGCGGGTTCGGTGAGTTATGACGATGGCTCTGGCCCCGTCGATGTGCTGAACGCCAAGGGCGATGATTTGCAGCGGCTGCGGACGCAGATTCAGATGGTGTTTCAAGACCCGGTCTCGTCGCTATCGCCGCGCATGACGGTGGGCAATATCCTGTCCGAGCCGCTGGATATTCACCGGCGCGGCACATCTGCGCAACGGCGCGAGACGGTCGAGGCTTTGCTAGGCGCGATCGGATTGGGGCAATCGGCGCGCCACCGCTATCCGCATAGTTTTTCGGGCGGACAGCGGCAGCGGGTGGGAATCGCGCGGGCACTGGCGCTGGCTCCGGGGCTCATCGTGTGTGACGAGCCAGTGTCGGCGCTGGATGTTTCGGTGCAGGCGCAGATTCTGAACCTGTTGAAGGATTTGCAGAAAGATCTGGGTCTGACCTATCTGTTCATCTCGCACAATCTGGCGGTGGTCGATTATATGGCCGACCGGGTGGCGGTGATGTGGGCGGGCAGGATTGTGGAAATCGCCGCGCGTGAGACGATCATGAACGCGCCGGTGCATCCCTATACCAAGGCACTGCTGGCGGCTGTGCCCTATCCTGATCTGGACAGGCGTCTGGATTTCGCCACCTTCAACGGCAACACCGCGCTGACCAGCGCCAACTGGGCGCAGGCGTTTCGGGCATCGGCAGACAATGCAGATGATCTGGCACCGCTTGATCTGGGCGATGGGCATTTCGTGCTGGCGCGCAAATCGGCGGATGTCGGAGAGTTGAAAGCATGATCACCCGTCGCAGCGCTTTGACCTTACTGGCCTCGGTCGCCCTGCCCGCAACCGCTTGGGCGGAATCGCCGTTTTTCGCCATCGACGTGAAGATGGGCAATATGCCCCCCCTGCCCGAGCGTCTGCCGCGCAACCCGCGCGTGATCGACCTGCCTGCGATGGGGCGCAGCACCGGGCGGTTGGGCGGCAGCGTGCGAATGCTGGTCAGCGGGCAACGCGATGTGCGCTTGCTGCCGATCTACAGCTATGCCCGGCTTGTGGGCTATGACGCCGACCTGAACCTTGTGCCGGATATTCTCGAGAGCTTTGAGGCGGTGGAGGACCGCATCTACACGCTGCATCTGCGTGAAGGTCATCGTTGGTCAGACGGCACCCCGTTCACGGCGGAAGATTTCCGCTATTGCTGGGACGATATGATGAACAACGCCGATCTGTATCGCGGCGGCCCACCAGTTGATCTGATCGCGGATGGCAAGGTTGTCGAGTTCAGCGTGATCGACCCTGTGACAGTGCGCTATACCTTTGCCAGCCCAATGCCAGATTTCCTGCCCAAACTGGCGGCCCCGCTGCCTTTGATCCTGTTCGTGCCGCAGCTTTACATGAAGCAGTTCCACGCCAAGTATCAGACGCCGGAAAAGCTGGCCGAGTTGATCAAACAGAACCGCGTCGATGACTGGCAGGGGCTACATGCCAAGATGGGCCGCTCGATCCGCCCGGAAAATCCCAGCCTGCCGACGTTAGAGGCATGGCGCCCGCGCACCGCACCACCTGCCGAGCAGTTCGTGTTCGAGCGCAACGCCTATTTCCACCGCGTTGATCAAATTGGCCAGCAACTGCCGTATTTCGACCGCATCGTGCTGGATGTGGCTTCGGCAGATATCATCCCGGCTAAGACGGCGACCGGGGAAAGCGATTTGCAGGCGGGGGGGATCAGCTTTCCCGATTACACGCTGATGAAACAGGCCGAAAAGCAGCATCCGCTGAAGGTGTCGCTATGGCGGCGCACCCAAGGCTCCAGCGTGTCACTGTTCCCCAATCTGAACTGCAAAGATCCGGTTTGGCGCAAGCTGTTTCAGGATGTGCGGATGCGGCGGGCCTTGTCGGTGGCGATCAATCGGCATGAGATCAACAAGGTCAATTTCTTTGGCCTGGGGCGCGAAAGTGCCGATACGGTGCTGCCCGAAAGCCAGCTTTACCGCCCGGAATATGCGCAGGCCTGGGCGCAGCATGATCCCGATCTGGCCAACCGTCTGCTGGACGAACTGGGCCTGACCGAGCGCGGTGGCGGCGGTATTCGCATCTTGCCGGATGGCAGGCAGGCGGGGATCGTGGTGGAAACTGCAGGCGAAAGCAGTCTGGAAGTGGATGTGCTGGAACTGATCGTTGATCACATGCGCGATGTCGGCATCGCCATCTACATCCGCGCCAGCCAGCGTGACATATTCCGCAGCCGAGCCATGGGGGGTGATGTGCAGATGTCGGTCTGGGCTGGCATCGACAACGGCGTGCCCACCGCAGATATGGCTCCCGATCAACTGGCGCCTACACATAGCGATCAGTTGCAATGGCCGGTTTGGGGCAGTTGGTATATGTCGGCAGAAACGGCAGGCGAGGCCCCCGATCTGCCAGCCGCCAAACAATTGATTGCGCTGCTAAAGCAATGGCGGAATACCACAACCACAGCAGAGCGGGCTGAAATCTGGGCGCAGATGTTAACGCTGTGGGCGGATCAGGTATTTTCCATTGGCACCGTGAATTCGGCACCGCAGCCCATCGTGCGGGCGGCGCGGATGCGCAATGTGCCGGAGGATGCGCTGTATGGCTTTACGCCCACCAGTTTTCTGGGCGCTTACATGCCCGACACGTTCTATTATGCAAGGGAGTAGGCCATGATCCGCTATATCCTGCTGCGCTGCCTTGCGATGATCCCGACGCTGTTCCTGATCTCGGTTCTGGTGTTTTTCATCATCGAACTGCCGCCGGGCGACTACTTTGAAAGCTATGTGTCTGAGTTGCGGTCCTTGGGCGAGTCCGCCGACCTTGCCGAGATCGACATGCTGCGCGAACGCTACGGCTTTGATCAGCCGCAGGTGGTGCGTTACTTGTGGTGGGTGGGCGGGATGCTGCATGGCGATTTCGGCTATTCGTTCGAATACCGCCTGCCGGTCAGCGAGGTGGTGGGCGACAGGCTTTGGCTGACGGTATTGCTGTCGACAGTCACCATTCTGTTCACTTGGGTAATTGCTTTTCCCATCGGCATATATTCGGCAACGCATCAATACAGTTGGGGCGATTACGGGCTGACTTTTCTCGGCCTCTTGGGAATCGCCGTGCCGAATTTCATGCTCGCCTTGGTGATGATGTATTTCGCCAATGTCTGGTTCGGCGTCTCGATTGGTAATCTGATGGACCGCGAGTTTCTGAACGCGCCGATGAGCATGGCCAAGTTTTCGTCGATCCTGTCGCATATCTGGATACCAGTGGTGATCATCGGCACAGCCGGCACCGCCAGCATGGTGCGTCGTCTGCGCGCCAATCTGCTGGATGAGTTGCACAAGCAATATGTCACCACTGCCCGCGCAAAGGGTCTTCATCCAACAAAAGTTCTGCTGAAATACCCGCTTCGGATGGCACTGAACTTCTTCATCTCAGATATCGGCTCGATCCTGCCCGCGATGATCTCTGGGGCCGAGGTGACAGCCATCGTGCTGTCGCTGGAAACCACCGGGCCGATGTTGATCCGCGCGTTGCAAAGCCAGGATATGTATCTGGCGGGATCGTTTCTGATGTTTCTGGCGTTTCTGACGGTGATTGGTGTGTTGATTTCGGATATCGCCCTGACCTTCCTTGATCCGCGCATCCGCTTGGGGAAAGGCAGCAGCAAATGAGCGATCTGTCAAACCAAACCAATTCATTGCCACCACCCGGTGCGCCGATGCAGCACTATGTCTCGGACGCGCCCTTTGATCCGTATGAGGCGGAAAACGCCGCCTCGGCCAAGGGCAAGTTCGCCGAAGCCTCGCAACTGCAACTGATGTGGTGGAAGTTTCGCAAGCACAAGATGGCGCTTTATTGCGGGATTTTCCTGATCCTGATGTATAGCTCGATTTTGATCTGCGAGTTTCTGGCCCCCTATAATCAGCAAGCCCGCAACACCGATTTCATCTATGCCCCGCCGCAAGCCGTTCATCTGTTTCACGACGGTAAATTTGTTGGGCCGTTTGTCTATGGCCGCACGCAGGTGCTTGATATGGACACGTTGCAACGCATCTACACCGATGACCCGAATGATGTGCAACGCCTGCGGTTCTTCTGCGCAGGCGACGACTATCAGTTCTGGGGGCTGATCCCCGGAAACACGCACCTTGTCTGCCCGGCAAAGGGCGGGCAGTTCTTCCTGCTCGGCACCGATCGTCTGGGCCGCGACGTGCTGTCGCGCATCATCTATGGCGCACGCATATCGCTGACCATCGGCATATTTGGCGTCACGATGAGCTTTATCCTTGGCATCGTGATCGGTGGGCTTGCGGGCTATCACGGCGGTTGGTTCGATGCGCTGACCCAGCGGGTGATCGAGGTGTTGCAATCCATCCCGTCGATCCCGCTGTGGATGGCGCTGGCCGCGATCATCCCGGTGACGTGGAGCCCGATCCTGGTTTACATCGGCATCACGGTGATCCTTGGTCTGCTGGATTGGACAGGCCTTGCACGTGGGGTGCGATCCAAGCTGCTGGCGCTGCGCGAAGAAGATTACGTGCTGGCCGCCCGCCTGATGGGCGCGGGTTCCGCACGCATCATTGGCCGCCACATGATCCCCGGCTTCATGTCGCATCTGATCGCTTCGGCCACGCTGACGATTCCGGGGATGATCTTGGGCGAAACCGCGCTCAGCTTTCTGGGCATCGGGCTGCGCGCGCCAATCTCAAGCTGGGGCATCCTTTTGACCGAAGCGCGCAGCGTCAACATCATCGCACTTTATCCTTGGCTGATGCTGCCAGTTGTTCCGGTTATCTTGGTGATCCTTGCTTTCAATTTCCTTGGCGACGGGCTACGCGATGCCGCCGACCCTTACAAATGACCACCCCTTTCCATGAACCGCCCGCAACCGAGGTAATGTAGATGAAGCACCCGTTGGAAAACGCGCGGATTCTGATGTACAGCCACGACACGTTCGGGCTTGGGCATCTGCGCCGCTGCCGCACGATTGCGCATGCATTGGTGCAGGAATACAGCGGCCTGATGGTGCTGATCATGTCGGGCTCGCAGATCGCAGGCGCTTTCGACTACCGTGCCCGTGTCGATTTCGTGAAGATTCCCAGCGTGATCAAGCTGCGCAATGGCGAATATTCATCGCTGTCTGAACATATCGACGTGCGCGACACCATTCAGATGCGCCGCTCGATCATTCGCCATACGGCGGAAAGTTTTGCGCCGGACATCTTCATCGTCGACAAGGAGCCAATGGGTCTGCGCGGTGAAATTGAAGAAACGCTGGCTTTCCTGAAATCCAAAGGCACTACGCTTATTCTGGGATTGCGCGAAGTCATGGACGCGCCGCGCCTTCTGGATGCGGAATGGAAGCGCAACGATGTGATGGGCAAGATCGACCGCACCTATGACCACATTTGGGTTTACGGACCGCCCGATTTTTACGACCCGCTGACCGGGCTTGAGGTGCCGCAATCGGTGCGTGACAGGATGGAATTCGTCGGTTTTCTGCAACGCAGATCAGCGCAGGAAAAGCTGTCGGATCAACGGCGTGACAGTGATTATCTTCTGGTCACCACCGGCGGAGGCGGCGATGGCGCCGATCTGATCGACAATGTGCTGAACGCCTATCTTCATGACCCGTCGCTGACCCAGAAGGCGCTGGTTGTGCTTGGCCCTTATATGCCAGCCGATCAACGCACCGAGTTTTTGCGCAAGGGTCAGGCCATTCCGCAGGTGGAAGTCATCGAATTCGACACTAGGATGGAAGAACTGATTGCCGGCTCTGCCGGTGTGGTTGCGATGGGCGGGTATAACACCTATTGCGAAATCCTGTCGTTTGACAAACCCGCGCTGATCGTGCCGCGCACCATGCCACGCGAGGAACAGCTGCTCCGCGCGACCCGTGCCGCTGAACTGGGCATGATCGAGATGCTGCTGCCCGAAGAAGCCGCTGACCCAATGCGCATGGCAACCGCCCTGCGCGCACTGCCGAAACGCCCGCACCCATCCGATGCGGTGCCGGGACTGCAGCTTGAGGGGCTGACCAACATCGCGCGACTGGTGGGCGAGGATTTACAGGCGCGCGCCGAGCATTCTGGCACGCTTCGGATCGCCAAGTGACAGCGCCGCGTCAACGGCTGGTGGTGGTGGTCAAAGGCTACCCCCGTCTTTCCGAAACCTTCATCGCGCAGGAACTGCGTGGGCTGGAACTGGCAGGGCTGGATCTGGTGATCGTCTCACTGCGCCATCCGACCGACAAGAAACGCCATGCCGTGCATGAGGAAATAATGGCAGACCTGCTGTATCTGCCGGAATATCTGCATAAAGAGCCGTTCCGAGTACTGCGCGGATTCTGGGCCGCGTGGCGCAAGCCCGGCTTTGCAACAACCTTGCGTGGTTGGTTTTCAGACCTCAGGCGCGACCCAAGTCGAAACCGGCTGCGCCGCTTTGGCCAAGCCGCCGTTCTGGTGGCAGAATGGCCTGAGGATGGCGTTTGGTTGCACGCACATTTCATCCACACGCC
The DNA here is from genome assembly GCF_042646385.1 of Cypionkella sinensis. Classification (NCBI taxonomy): domain Bacteria; kingdom Pseudomonadati; phylum Pseudomonadota; class Alphaproteobacteria; order Rhodobacterales; family Paracoccaceae; genus Cypionkella; species Cypionkella sinensis. The sequence goes on from NZ_JBHRTO010000001.1 coordinate 2,661,625, forward strand.
AGCCTCGGTTGCGGACTATGCCGCGCGGATCATGCGAACGGGGTGGACAGTATCCGCCCATGCCAAAGATATCTGGACCTCGCCGGATTGGGAGCTTTCGGGCAAACTCGACCGCGCCAAATGGGCCGTGACCTGCACCGAGATGGGCCACAAGCATCTGCAATCGCTGGCCGCTGATCCGTCGCGGGTGCATTTAAGTTACCACGGTTTGAATCTGGATCGCTTCCCGCCGTTTACCGATCCCCGCCTCGCCCGCGATGGCTCTGATCCTGCTGATCCTGTGCAGATCGTCAGTGTCGGGCGCGCCGTGCCGAAAAAGGGCTATGACACGCTTTTGCGGGCGCTTGCCTTGCTGCCCGCTGATCTGCATTGGCGCTTCACGCATCTGGGGGGTGGAGCCGAGCGGGACAGCCTGCAAGCTTTGGCGCAAAGCCTTGGCATTGCGGATCGCGTCCGCTGGCAAGGTTCGGTCGATCAGGCAGAGGTTCTGGCGGCATACAGAAGCTCGGATTTGTTTGCCCTGGCGTGCCGGATCACCGCCGATGGTGATCGCGATGGTTTACCGAATGTACTGGTCGAGGCGGCAAGCCAGGGCCTCGCCTGTGTATCAACCAATATCTCGGGGATTCCAGAACTGTTCCGCAATGACGAAAATGGTTGGCTGGTGCCGCCGGATGATGCCAACACCTTGGCCACCGCTTTAAAAACGGCAATCACCTCACCCGATCTGCGCCAACAATTCGGGCAGGCGGCAGCGGCGCAGGTGCGGTCAACGCTCGACTATCATCGCAGCGTTGATCAACTTGTTCATCTTTTCGCTATCGAGGGTCTGAATCCATGACCACGGCTTCCCCCTCGGTGTTGTTCTATGTCCAACATTTGCTGGGCATTGGCCATCTGGCGCGCGCAAGTCGGGTGGCCCGCGCGATGATTGCGCGCGGTATGCGCGTCACGCTGGTCACGGGGGGGCTGCCGGTTCCGGGCTTTCCCGGACCCGACATTCCGCACATCGCCCTGCCGCCGCTTGCAGTGTCAGACGGGGCGTTTGCGGGCCTCGTCACGGCCACCGGCGACCCAGCAGACGCCGCCTATCTGGAGGCGCGCAAGACCCAGTTGCTTGCCGCCTATCATACCATCCAGCCCGATATCGTGGTGATCGAGGCGTTTCCGTTCGGTCGCAGGCAGGTGCGGTTCGAATTGTTGCCGCTGCTGGATGCCATTGAAGCAACGCTGCCGCGCCCGCTTGTTGTCACATCCCTGCGTGACATTCTGCAAAGGCGCAGCAAGCCGGGGCGTGATGAAGAAACCGTAGCCTTGATCCGCCGCGCTTTTGATCTGGTGTTGGTGCATGGCGATCCGGGCTTTGCCGCTCTGCATGACAGCTTTGCTCTGGCTGATCAGATTGCGGATCGCATCGCCTATTCGGGTCTGGTCTGCCCGCCCGCACCGCCGCGGTCGCCGGAAAACTTCGATGTGATAGTCTCTGCCGGGGGTGGAGCGGCGGGTCAAAAACTGGTGACGGCGGCGGTCGCTGCTGCGCGCTTGCTGCCCGAATTGCCACGGTGGTGCGTCATAACCGGACCAAACCTGCCGCAGAATGAATATGACAATCTGGCCCGGGACTTGCCCGCCAATGTTCAGCTTGAACGATTTCGGCCGGATCTGGCGGGGCTAATGACCTGTGCGCGGCTTTCGGTCTCGCAGGCGGGTTACAACACGGTGGCGGATATCCTGATGGCCGGCTGTCATGCTCTGTTAGTGCCCTATGCCGCAGACGGCGAAACCGAACAAAGCGACAGGGCCGAGCGGCTTGAAAGCGTCGGTCGTGTGGGTGTCATCGCTGAGAGCAATCTTGATGGAACAACCCTGGCCGCCGCCATTCAACGCGAGATCGACCGCCCCCTGCCCGCGCAAGCCTTGCAGATCAGCACAGATGGTGCAGCACAGAGTGCCGAAATTTTGTGGAACCTTGTGCAGAACCGTCATGCCAATCCCAAAGTTTAATGATGTATCGGCGGAACCTGAACCTGTGTGGCAATGAACTGGATTGATATACACATATCCGCGCTGATCCATCACTATGGTGGCATCGTGCTTTTTGTCTCGCTGACGCTTGAGACATTGGGGCTGCCATTTCCGGGCGAAAGCGCCCTGATCCTGTCGGCGACGCTGGCGGGATCGGGCAAGATCAGCATCTGGGTGGTGGCCATCTCGGCATGGTGCGGCGCGGTGCTGGGCGACAACATCGCTTATGTCATCGGGCGGAAATACGGGCGGACGGTGGTCACACAATATGGCGCGCGTTTTGGCGTGACGGAAAGCCGCTATGCGCGTGTCGAAGCGATCTTCGCTCGGTTCGGGCCGCTGATGGTCATCGCTGCGCGGTTTGTTGTGCTGCTGCGGCAGATGAATGGCTTGGTGGCGGGCACGGCGGGCATGCATTGGGCCGCGTTTGCGCTGTCAAACATGGTTGGCGCAGCGCTGTGGGTGGGGTTCTGGACGACACTCGCCTATCAATTTGGCCATTCAGCCGATGTGCTGCCTTTCATCGGACGGCACATCGGGCTGCTGGCCTCTGCGTTGATGGCGCTAGCACTGATCGGTCTGCTTGTCGGATATTGGAGGAAGCATGCCGGACCCAAACCATAACGGCCCAGGTCCGGCACGACGTATCACTCCATGAACCAACCATGGCTGACGACCAAAGACTGACCTGTCAGCGCATTGGTCGGGAATGCTGCAAACATATGCGCGACTTCGGCGACATCTTCGACGGTGGTGAATTCTTTATCCACAGTGCCGCCCAGCATGATTTTGTTGACGACATCCTCTTCAGAGATGCCCAGCGTCTTGGCCTGTTCGGGGATCTGCTTTTCGACCAGCGGCGTTTTCACAAAGCCGGGGCAGATCACGTTCGAGCGCACGCCATGCTCGGCCCCCTCTTTCGCGATCACCTTGTTCAGCCCCAACAACCCGTGTTTGGCGGTGACATAGGCAGATTTCAACGGTGAGGCCTCTTTCGAATGGACCGAGCCCATGAAGATGATCGAGCCTGAGCCAGCCTTATACATATGCGGCAGGCAGGCCTTCGAGGTCAGGAAGGCACCGTCAAGATGGATCGACAGCAGCTTTTTCCAATCGTCATAGGGGAATTCTTCCAGTTTGTGCACGATCTGAATGCCCGCATTCGACACCAGCACGTCGATCTGGCCCCAATGGTCGATCACCGCCTGCACACCGGCATTGACGGCGGCTTCATCGGTGACGTTCATCTCGACGCCGATGGCCTCGCCGGGGCCTTTGGCGGTCAATTCCGCTGCGGTGGCTTGGGCGGCATCCAGCCGCAGATCGGCGATCACCACTTTTGCACCATCGGCGATATAGCGCTCGGCGATGGCTTTGCCGATACCGCTGGCCGAGCCGGTGATGATGCAGACTTTTCCCTTAAGGGTCATGGGGAAGGACATGTTAGGTCTCCTATGGTTATGCAGTTATTTGGCGGGAGCGAGGTAATCATGCACCACGCGGCCCAGACCAAGGGTAAGGTCGGTAAGGATATGGGTGGCCGAGATCACCTCGCGCACCGGCAGTTGGATCAGCGGGGCAAGCGCATGATCGTGCAGCTCAAGACCAGCCGGACCTTCCCAGGCACCTTTGACGGTGATGTCTTCCAGATTGTATTCCACCAACTCGCAGATACGCGGGCTGCAATCGACATGCGGAATGATCTTCAGCAGGTAGGTCGGGGCCTTGAGCGATTCCAGAACCTTTGCGGGGTCGATGGCGCGATGTTTGTAGCCCATGGTCGCCGAAGCCACTTGCACCGAGCCGACATCGAGCGTTCCGACCAGCGTATCCTTTTCCACCCGCAGACGGGGTTCGGCGAATTTCTTCGGAAAGCCCCAAATCTCACGCCCGCCGGCAATCGGGCTTTCGTCGTTCAGAAACATCGCATGGCAGTAGCTGCCTTTTCGACCCTGAAACTCGACCGGAATGACCTGCCCGGTTTCGGTATAATCACCAAATCCGGTGCTGTCGGGCATTCGGATGAATTCATATTTCACAATCGGATCGGTAACTTGCAGCGGTTCTGGCACCACCGCGCGCAGGGCTTCAATATCGGTGCGGTAGGTGATGATGAAGAACTCGCGGTTGACAAAGCGGTAGGGGCCTTTGGGATAGGCCGGGCTGGTCAACGGCATGGCGAAAGCATTGCGGGTGACATCGGCGATCTTCATGGGCTTGGTCCTTGTTAGTGATTGGACAAATCAAACACCTGCACGCATTCGGTTGAACGCTGGCGGTTTTTCCAATCGGGGTGATTGACAGTATGTTCGGCATCAGCTTTTCCGGCGTGCCAATGATCCAGCATCGAGCTGCGCGAAAATTCATAATCCATTGAGCCGCCCTCGTATTTCGTCGGGCGATAGATCAGATGGGCGATGGTGATATGCGGATCCGCCGCGCCCTTCAGAAGCGCCAGAGCATCCGGGTCGGATTTCATCGCGGCTGGCAGTTTGTCATACAGACGACGGGCGGCGGCGCTCGTGTCATGCAGGCGGCGCATCATATCCGTGTTAAACCGCGTGCGGCTGGAACACCGGATCTCCTTTTCGCGCGCCTCGCTTTGCCAGACCGATGCCGGCAAAACACCTCGCGCATTGAACAGATCCACCTGAAAGACACAGAGATCGGACTGCGATTTCTGTTCATCCATGATGTATTGCAGCGGCGTGTTCGAAACGAGGCCACCATCCCAGTAATAAGCGCCCTCGATCTCGACGGCCGGGAAACCCGGCGGCAAAGCACCCGAAGCCATGATATGTTCCGGGCCAATGCGCTGGTTGGCGGTATCGAACCACGTCAGATTTCCGGTTTCGACATTGACCGCGCCAAGGCTGAGGCGGATGTCACCACTGTTCAGCAAATCAAAATCGACCAAGCGCTCCAAAGTCGTGCGCAGCGGGGCGGTGTCGTAGTAGCTGCTTGCGCCGACAGTGCCGGGGGGCATCAGCGCCGCAGGTGGGATGCGCAGATCGAAAAACCCCGGCACGCCGACCAGCGTGGTCGTCGAAGCACTGAACTGGTTCAGGAAGGTCCGCGCCCAGATCCCGTCAAAAATGGTGGCAGGCAGAGATTTCGAACTAACTTGCTCCCAGAATGTGCGCAGCCTTTCAAGGCGTTGATGCGGCGCATTGCCTGCGATGATTGCCGCATTGATCGCGCCAATCGAAATACCCGCCACCCATGAAACATGTCGGGCTTGCTTGATCAGACCTTCATATGCCCCGGCCTGATAAGCGCCCAAAGCACCACCGCCTTGCAGCACAAGTGCCACATCTTCGTTGGCACCCCGGTCAGGTTTTGTATGTGTGCGGGCCATGTTCAGGCTCCTTTCAAGGTCAGATCGGCGACAAGCGGCAAGTGGTCCGAGGCGCGTCTGGCCTCGGGCGTCATGACGGCCTGAATGTCGCGCAGGGTGAAAGCATCACTCACCGCGATGCGGTCTAGTGCGGCCACGGGTTTGCGGGCGTGAAAGGTGGGTGGGCTGGGCAGAACGCGATACTCTGTCCCTAGCCCCGCCAGATGCGACAGGCCCGACCATTCATTGAAATCCCCCGCGACCACGCAAGCCTTGGCCTGTGCTTGATCCGCAAAAGCGCGCAGTGCCGCTAGCTGCCTGCGACGCGATGCGCGCATCAGGCCAAGATGCGTGCCTATGACCCGAAGCAACTGCCCATCAAACCGCAAATCTGCCAACACCGCGCCGCGCGGTTCCAGCCCAGGCAGATCGGTGTGACGAACTGCCAAGACCTCGATACCGTCGCGGATCAGAATAGCGTTGCCATGCCAGCCAAGGCTGTCTCGCCCATGCGCGAAAGGAATGTATTGCAGCGGACTACTGTCAAACAACGAAGGCGGTAACGCCGGTGGCCGCAACCCCAGCCGCATATCGGCCTCTTGCAACAGCACAATATCTGCATCCAATGCCTCAATCACCCGCAGTGTGCGCGCAGGGTCACGACGGCGATCATTGCCTAGCGCCTTACGGATATTGTAGGTCGCAATGCGCAAATGAATCTCACTCATAAGATCGGCGCTCCTAGCCGGAAAAAGCCCTCGGCACAGCGACGGGTCAGGCTCGGTGTGATAATCCCCAGCGCGCAGGACGGCTCCAACGTGCGAAACAAATCGCGCAATCGTGTAACGGATTCAGCATCATAGAGCATCAAGGCCGATTCAAAGTTCAGCAGCATCGACCGCACATCGAAATTTGCAGAACCGACCCAGGCGAAATCGTCGATGATCCCGGCCTTGGCGTGCAACATCCCCTGACGCAGCCGCAGGATGACACATCCCGCTGCGTGCAGTTCGCGCAGATAGGCCCCGCGCGCAAGGTCAGCGACCCATTGGTTTGACTTTTGCGGCAACATGATCCGCACGTCGACCCCACGGCGTGCTGCCGTCGCCAAGGCCTGCAGCAAGGCCTCGGTGGGCAGAAAATACGGGGTGGTCAGCCAGATCGCGCGCTCGGCCCGGTGGATGGCACAGACCAGCGCATCATGCAGCGGATCATCGCAGGTATCCGGCCCAGACGGCACCAACTGCGCGCTGACAGTGCCCGATGGGGTGACTTGCGCCACCAATGCACCATGCGCTGGCCCCACAACCTGCCAATCAGCCGAAAACACGTCGATGTAGGTTTGCACGGCCGGACCTCGCAGATCAAAGCTCAGGTCAATCCAAGACTGACCTTCCGCCAGATACTCGTCCCCGATGTTGCGCCCACCCGCCCAAACCTCGGTCAGATCAGCGATCACCATCTTGCGATGGTTGCGCAGATTGAGATGGCCGTTGCTGACACGGTGCAGAAACGGCGAGAAATACCGCACCTCGCCCCCTGACGCCGTCAGCCGCGCCAAGGCCGCCTTTGGCCGGTGCAAAGCCCCCAACCGATCAAGGATCAGCCGCACCGCAACACCAGCTTGGGCCTTTTTGATAAGCGCATCGACAAAGGCCCGGCCAGAGGCATCGTCAGCCAGCAGATAGAACGTGATATCCAGTCGGTCCTTCGCCCGCGCAATGGTGCGAAACAGCGCGGCGCGTGCGTCTGCCGGCGTGGGATGCAAGGTCAGTTGATTGCCCTGTGACGCCCCGGGAAGACCAAAAGCATGCAGGAATTCCGACATCGGATGCGGCGAAGGTGCAGGATTGATGATCGGGCTGAACCGGATAGGCGGAAAACGCGGGCCCTGTTTGCGAAAGCCCAAAGCCAAAAACAGAGGGATTGCCACGTAGGGCAGCAACAGCATGAACAGCAACCAAGCCGCCGCCGATTGCGGCGAGCGCCGCTGTTGCAGCACGAACAGCATGGCCAGAGCGACCAACACAACACCGCAGACAACAACAAGATGCGAAGCCAGCCAGATCACCGCGATGCCCCCGTTCTTCCACACAAAACAGCCACCATCTAAACCGTACCACAGCGTGTTGCCCCAACATGAACCTCTTCAACGCGATCGCAAGGCCATGTTTCCAACAGGCACGAAAACGTGGGAATCCCGTGAACGAGCGCCGCGCAACGTCTTGCTGCTTGAATTCCTGCCAGACAATGCTATCAGCCGCGTGAAGGGGATGCCAAAGCGGTGGAGAAAATCGCGAGCACCCCTAAGACGGAAGTGTGGCCGAGTGGTTTAAGGCTCTAGTCTTGAAAACTAGCGTGCGGGGAACCGTACCGTGGGTTCGAATCCCACCGCTTCCGCCACTACATAAGCCATTATTTTAATACATTTTTTGATCGTATTCGTTCGTAAATTCCGCGCCTTATCCATGTGCCGACCGCCATGAGACTGCGAAGGCGCAGCCACCATTAGGCAGTTTATCAGCACCACAGTCTGTTGTGGTGATCTGCAATCGGAACTGCAGCGCAGCAATGCCAGAGGCGGCGACGTCTTCGACAACTCCGGGCACAATCGCCGGTTTCATGAGTCGATCGCGCAGGATCGCCGCAATGTCCGCTTCGATCTCGCACACTGGCAGGCCGGCCGCGTTGCAAGTTCACTACTCGTTAAGCGTAAACAAGCCGACCCCCAAGTCATCTGCAGGCTTATACCGAGAGACCCGCTGGTCAGGATAATCTGCTTCGCAAATCTGCGAAATTCATCCGTCCCAACTGTGCCCATGGCTCAGCTCTTTTGTTGCACATTACGTGAGCAACGGACCGGTAGCGAACTGCGGCATCTCCTGTCTATCAATCAATCTGGCAAAGACAGTGGGCTGAGTTTGGTCCAAAGATCGCCTGGCCCAGGGTTCTCTGCGGGACTTGAGCCTCCCAAATGGGTCATCACCCCCCACACCGCATTGAGTGCAGTCTGAACCGCCCCCTCGACCCAAGCAGGGGTCCAGCTAATGCCATCGCCGGCCAAAAATATGCCACGCTGTTCGTGCGGCATGTCGCGCTGGAAGAAGTGGCCGTACATGCGATGATTGTATCTATAGTGGCCGGGCAACGCGCCTTTGAAACCACCAAGGAAATTCTCATCTGCCTCCCAACTGACGCAAATCGGATTGCCACGGATATGACTGCGGATATCGACACCGGGATAAACCCGCTCCAACGCCGCGAGTGCCAGCTCCACCCGTTTTTCAGGGCCATAGGGCAAGACCTTCAGCGCGTCGGTCATCCAGCTATAGGACAAACAGATGACGGCAGGTTTGTCTGGCCCGTTGTCAAAGAAATAGGTGCCGCGCGTCATCCTGTCGGTTAACGTCATAGACAGCAGCGGTCGCCCGTCAGGGCCCGGATCGTTCCAGAATGGCCGGTCAACCATGACGAAGGTCTTTGCCGCCTGCATATAGCGGGTACGGTCCAGCGCCATCCATAGCTTTTGCGCGAACAGGGATTCGTCGACCGCAACCGAAGTCGTCAGCAAATGGCTTTGGCAAGTGGCAAGCACCGCCGCATAGTCTCGCGTCACGCCCCAACTATCGGTGACAGCCAGACTGCCGTTGTCATTGCGCGCGATGCGCACTGCGCGCCCCATTGTTGCCCCACCGTTCAGACCGGCTAGCGTCGTGCCCTCGGGCCAATGCGCGCAGGCCGCCGGCTGACGCCAGAGGCGCTGCAAAACGTTCTCTGCGCCGCCGACGATAAAACGCTGGTGATCATCTAACTCCAGCAAATTAACGCGCAGTATTTCCAGCATCGAATTGGGGAAATCGCTGTCCCAGCCGCCAGTGCCAAATCCCACCTGCCCAAACACCTCGCGGTGGCGGAAGCTGAGAGCCTGAAAGGCGCTGGAGGAGACGATGAAATCATAGAAAGTCCGCTCATCCCATTTCGCGACAAGCGGGTCCCACAACGCCTTCAGCCGGGCCGGGTCCCGATCACGAACGGCTTGGGTCAAGGCGCTGAAATCACTATGTTCCTCCAGAGAGGCACGATAGGCCACCGCAACCTCTTTGTAGATCGTTGGCAGGTCCTCCAGTTCGCGCGCGAAATGCGTGGTGCCCTCTAGATCAATGACCGTCGAGCCTGCTGTTGGCGTCAGTGGATTGGGAAAAGGGCGGCTTTCCAGCCCAACCAGATCGACATAGTGATAAAACGCCCGCGACGAGACGGGAAAGCGCATCCCACCTAACTCTGCAATCACATCTTCGGTGCCTTCAAAAATCTCTGACCGCAGGCGACCGCCGAATTTGCCGGATTCGTAGATGATCGGTCGCAAGCCCATCTTCATCAGTTCATGCGCAGCGATAATGCCCGATGCGCCAGCGCCGATGATCGCGACTGACTCGCCGTGACGCGCAGCCGGTATCTGGCCAAGTCCGGCCGGATGGGTCAACCAATCGTCATAAGCGAATGGAAAATCAGGGCCAAAGGCGGTAACCGGCTTGGGGGCGTTCATGTTCAGATGGTCTTTCTAACGGACGCAAAATGATGCTGATCTCAGGCAGATTATTGCTTGCAGCGTTGGCGAAAGTGAAGCTTGCAATCTGGCAGTCACAGCCGACAAACAGACCGTTTCAGATCGTTTTCCAGACGATTTGTATGAAGTTGCAGGCACTGCAATGACGGCCAACACTATCCTGGCATTCCAAGGAGTTCCTATCCCTGAATCTTCGTGCACCTTTGATCTGCAGACCAATCCAACAATCCATCAACTTTGCATTATGCCGAATTTGCATTTTTGATCGCGAAATCTTCATCGCCTTGACGTGGCGATATATGCGCTCTGTCAGTGAAAATCTCTCGAGCCGGGTATGATACGCGCATTGCGCGGATGGCGGTGGGTCGGGGCAGGGATTGGGTTTTTCACTTCGTCGGCGCGCGAAAGCTGTGGCACAAGGTTTCTGTCAGATAGTCGCAGCAAAACGTCACTGCGATCTTGCAAACTCTCGACGACGATATGGGTGACACCAGAGACGGAATCGCGTTGCAGACGGCCAGTCAGTTGCATCAGTCTGGCTGTCATGATGACCTTGCGAAAGGCCGCCATCACTTTGGGCCAGACAACCAGATTGGCGACGCCGGTTTCATCTTCCAACGTGATAAAACAAACACCTTTGGCACTGCCCGGCCTTTGGCGCACCAACACCAGCCCTGCCAACTTCACGCGGCTCCCGTTTGAGAGGCGTTGCAGGTCTTCTGCACAGACAAAACCTTGCTGCGTCATACTACTGCGCAGAAAAGCCATGGGATGCGCCTTCAGGGACAACCGCAGCGTTTGATAATCGGCCACCACCTGCTCGCACAATGGCATTTGCGGAAGGCTGATCAAAGGCTCTGCGCCCTCATCTGGCCCAGCTTGAAACAAGGGCAGATCGGGCGCGTCGTGCAGCGCCTTTGCATCCCACAATGCAGCGCGACGGTCGAGCCCCATGGATCGGAAAGCATCTGCAGCCGCCAAACTGCGGATCGTGCGGCCGTTCAGCCCGGCCCGTGCTGCAAGATCTGCCAGACTTTCAAACGGCGCAGTGCGCTCTTGCAACAACAATTCCGCCCCGTTGCGCGTTATGCCCTCGATCTGGCACAGCCCCAGACGCAGCGCAAAGTTGTTACCCGCAGGTTCCAGCGTGTTGTCCCATTCGCTGAAATTCACATCGGCGTTGCGCAACTCCACCCCGTGTTCGCGGGCATCGCGCACGATTTGGGCAGGGGCATAGAATCCCATAGGCTGTGAATTCAGCAACGCACAGGCAAAGGCCGCCGGATAATGGCATTTCAGCCAGGATGACACATAGACCAACAGCGCAAAGCTGACGGCGTGGCTTTCGGGAAAACCATAGTCGCCAAAGCCCTTGATCTGATTAAAACAACGTTGCGCGAAATCTGGATCGTAACCACGACCCACCATTCTGCTGACCATCAGGCTTTCCAATTGCTCAATGGTGCCGCGCGATCTGAACGTTGCCATGGCACGGCGAAGTTGATTGGCTTCTTCCGACGAAAACTTTGCCGCATCCATGGCGATTTTCATGGCCTGTTCTTGAAAGATCGGCACGCCAAGGGTTCGCTTCAGAATTTTCTCAAGTTCGTCCTGCGGGTGTCCGGGGCCGGGAGTTGGATAGACCACAGCCTCGGCACCACTGCGGCGGCGCAGATAGGGATGCACCATATCGCCCTGAATGGGGCCAGGACGCACGATGGCGACCTCGATCACCAGATCATAAAACTCTTGCGGTCTTAACCGTGGCAGCATGTTCATCTGCGCCCGGCTTTCCACTTGAAACACCCCGATACTGTCGCCACGGCACAGCATGTCGTAGGTGTCTTGGTCGTCTTGCTCGATCGTGGCCAAGGTCTTTTCGACGCCGTAATGCGCTTTCAGCAACTCAAAGCACTTGCGGATGCAAGTCAGCATCCCCAGCGCCAGCACATCAATCTTCAGGATGCCAAGCACGTCGATATCGTCCTTGTCCCATTCGATAAAACTGCGTTCGGGCATAGCCGCATTGCCAATGGGCACGGTTTCAAGCAACAAATCCTCGGTCAGGATAAATCCGCCAACATGCTGGGAAAGATGGCGGGGCATGCCGATCATTTGCTCGGCAAGACGCAGCGTGCGTGACATCAGAGGATCACTCACATCCACCCCGGCCTCGGTCGAGTTTGCCTCACCCATGCTGGTGCCCCAACTGCCCCATACCGTTTTCGCCAGCGCCGCCGTGACGTCTTCGGACAGGCCCATTGCCTTGCCAACGTCGCGGATGGCAGAGCGTGGGCGATAATGGATGACGGTGGCGCAAAGCCCGGCGTGTTGACGGCCGTATTTTTCATAGATGTGCTGGATCACCTCTTCGCGCCGCTCGTGTTCGAAATCCACGTCGATATCCGGCGGCTCGTCGCGATCAACGCTGATGAAGCGCTCAAACAGCAATTCCTGCTCGGCCGGATCAACCGAGGTGATGCCCAGAACATAGCAGACCGCTGAATTGGCGGCAGATCCCCGGCCTTGGCACAGAATACCCTGCTCGCGTGCCCAAAGCACAATTTCATGCACTGTCAGAAAATACTGCGGGATATCTTTGATTTTGATAATATCCAGCTCTTTCAACAATATGGCATGAACCTTATCCGGTATTCCACTGGGGTAACGGTGGGCAGCCCCTTGCCATGTAAGGGTTTCCAGATGGCTTTGCGGTGTGGCACCAGCGGGCAGGCCTTCTTTTGGGTAATTGTACTTTAACTGCCGCAGATCAAAGTTGCAGGCATCGGCAACATGGCGTGTGGCATGAATGGCATGGGGCCAGTCAGCAAACAGACGTGCCATTTCTGTAGGCGATTTGAGATGGCGTTCCGCATTGGCATCCAGCAGGAAGCCTGCCTGATGAATGGTGGTTTTTGCACGAATGCAGGTCATCACATCGCGCAAGGGGCGGCGGTCAGGCGCGTGGTATTGCACATCATTGGTGGCAAGGATCGCAAGCCCATGGGTTTTTGCCAACCGGTCAAGGCTGTTGATTCTGGCCCGGTCGTCGCCCCGATAAAGATAACTGACGGCGATGTGCCGCAGGCTTGGCAAACGCCGCACCAATGTGGGCAGGCGGCGGGGCAGCGCCGCATCTGGCAAAACGATAAGCTGAACACCCTCCGCATGGGCGGCAAGATCATCAAGGGAAATGTCACAGGCAGCTTTCGCCTGCCAGCGCCCCTCAGCATCTTGCCGTTTACCCTTGGTCAAAAGACGGCAGAGCCGACCATAAGCAGCGCGGTCACTGGGATAGGCCAGAAACTCCTCTCCGCTGATCAAACGCAATCGGCAGCCAATCACCGGACGCAAGCTGGCCTTCACCGCCTGAGCGTGAACACGCACCACGCCTGCCATCGTGTTCAAATCGGCCACACCAATTGCATCATACCCAAGCGCGTGCGCCGCGGCCGCCAATTCGCTGGCGTCTGACGCGCCCTGCAGAAAAGAGAATGGGGTGGTGATGCCCAGTTCCACATAAACGGCAGGCGGATTGGGCGAAAAATCCCCTGTCAGTGTTTTGCGAATGGGGCGGTTGTCGTTGTCAGGCATCAGAAGAACATTCCATGCATGAACCAGCGGGGGATACCGCCACGACCGTCACCATGAAGCCCCTCACGGTAGATCCAAAGCCGATGGCCTGCATCATCCTCGACTTTGAAATAATCCCGCAGACGCGTGCCCGGACGGTCTTGCCACCATTCGGGCGCGATGCGCTCCGGCCCCTGATAGCGCGCCACGCGATAGCTGCGGCGTCTCCATTGAAACTGTGCAGGCGGACCCTCTGGCATGGCATAAAGCACGCTGATCTCTTCGGGGTGCTGCAACAGACGTTGCGGGCGATCGGCCCGGATATATGTGCTGGGTGCAGTGCGTTCTGGCTGCGGGTTCAGCGGAGCAGCACGAATTTCAGCGCGCTCGGGGATGTGGCTGGCAACTGGTTGCAGTTCCATCAGCGCCTTGGCGCCAAAACGCGCGGTCAACCTGTCAATCAGTTGCGCCAATTCCAAGCCAGCATCGGTGCTGCCTTCCAGATTGACCTGCCTGGGGTCCAGCGTTTCTGTGACTGTCGCTTCCAACGAGATCAGGTCAAATCCATAGCCGGGATCTATTTTCTCCAACCGATCACGGAACAGAAAGATCAGATGGGCAGGCTCGCGACTGGGCGACGCACAAGCGACGTCAAGAGTGCTGATTGTGCCATCGGTGCGATAAACGGTCAGCAACAACCGCCGCGCAGCCTTATGCATCTTGATGAACTGGTCGCAAAGCGCCGTGCACAGCGCAGGCAGGTGATGGGTCGGATCAAGAATTGGCTCAGCCAGCCGGACATCAGCCCGAAAATGCACTGGGTCTTCGGGTGGCGAAACCGGCTCGGGCAGATGCCCAGTCAACTGATCCAGTCGGATCAACGGATTCTGCACCAAGGCGGCACGCGAAAATCGACGGGCCAAAGACAGGCGCGGCAAGCTGCTCAGCTGACCGATGGTGCGCAAGCCAAGTCTGTTGAGCAAAAGCACCGTTTCGCCATCCAGCCGCAGCGCCGCCACCGGCAGCGCAGCAGGATCGGCATTGATTGTACGGGCCGATCCAAACCGCGCATGCGCCCATGCAGCCCCCCATGTCGGCGCAAGTGCCAAGCAGGATGAAAGCCCCACGCCCGACAGATTGGCCTCCATCTCTGCAAGCATCGCAGCCTCACCACCCCAGATATGATCAGAGCCAGTCGTATCCAGGATCAAGCCGTGGCTGCTTGCCCCCGCGGCCCAGTCATCCGCAATCGTCCAAGGGCACCAGCGCCGTGCCCATAACGCAAGCCGATCAAGCGCCGCTTTGTCCCCTTCTGTATCAGCGAAATCCACATGCAGATTGGGGCAAAGCGCCCGCATGTCTGCCATGCGCGCGCCGATTGTGACCCCTGACAGACGTGCTGCGCGGTTCAGCGCATAAACCACTGGTCCATGCTTTCCCTCGACAGCCAGGACTTGCTCCAGATCATCCGGCAGAGCGTTGCCCAAGCGAAGCTGTGCCTTCTGCCACCGTTCCATCGCGAAGTTCGGCAGCCAGATAGAAACGATCCGCCGTGCTGCCATCATGATGCATGACCCATGTGCCTGACCTTTTATCGCGTGATCGGAACAATTCGACCTGCCACCGTGGCGCGCCGGATGCGCGTGGATCATCTGGATTTGTGGCAGAGGGCAGCGTGGCAACCCGCCAGCGATCCCGCGCCGCACTCAGGTTTGCAGCGGCTGCTTGTCGGATCAGCCAGCACGGAACAGCAGTTGCCTCGGCACGCAGCGCCAACCGCTTCATCGCAGTAAAGTTCAGCACTGCAGGATCACCCCGCACTTCGACAATCACCGCCGCCAGCTCTCGGCACCGCAACCCCTCCTCGGCCGCAATCATCACATCTGCTGGCCGCGAAAGCTGCATCAGGATCAGCGGCCCCAAGCCTGTCAGCCTGGGCAGATAGGGCCGCCCGGTTTCACGCTGTGCAAGACGATCCTGAATCCAAAGCACCGCTCCATCACAACGACCAAGCTGAGAGATAACAAACCCAGCAGCTGCCGCATCTGCCCCGATCGCAGGAAAAACCTCGGCCAGAGTCACCCCTGACCGCCGTGTGCCCGACGCTGATGGCAGAGCGCGCGTCATGTTCAGAGCAGCCCTCCAGAATGTAACACGTGGAATCACCCCATTTGTTCTTACTTTGTTCTCATAATATTTTTCCATAAGCCAGACAAGCCAGCCAGCATAAGCGACGGAAAATTGCAGAAGCGCCTGTTCCGTAACGAACGACAAAACTTATTTATTTCAATGCACTATGAATATCACATACCGGACCAGTCTGGCGAATACCACAGCGCCCGCCCGCTTGCCCGACAGCGGCCACGAAACTGCGGTGGCTAGGCGGTTTCGACGATACCGAACTTCGCCTGAATCTTCGCCAAATGCTGCTGCAAGGCATGCTGTGCGCTGCGGATATGCGCGACGGTCAGATCGGCTGCGGCGTCGGCGTCGCCACGGGCGCAAGCCTCCAGAATACCCAGATGCTCGGCGTTTGACCGGGCGTGACCATCCGTCAACAACAACTGCGCGCGCAAGTAGCGGTCCAGACGGTCCATCGCATTGGAAAGAGTGGCCAGATGGAACGGCAAATTGCTGGCCTGATACAGCGTGATATGAAAAGCCCGGTTCAAATCGCCCCACCGCATCGGATCGGTAGAGCTGGCAAAGCTGTCGCAAATCGCGCGGGCCTCGGCGATCAAAGCGGGGGTCATATGCGGCACCGCCGCCCGGATCACATGTGCATCAACCACGCAGCGGAAATCGAAAATCTCGCAGGCCTCGGCAATCGACAATCCCACCACGACCGCGCCCTTGAAGCGATGGTTCTTCACCAAACCCTGTTGTTCCAGCATGGTGATCGCTTCGCGCACGGGGATTCGGCTGGTGTGAAACAGCTTTGCGATTTCATCCTGACGCAGCGGATCGCCGTCTTTCAACTCACCCTCGATGATCGCGCGGCGCAACGCCTCAAAGACCAGTCCACCCGCCGACACCATCTTGGATACGTCCACACCCTTCAGCGCCATTGTGCCCCCCCGCATTTGCTGATTGGTCTATCCACTCGCCATCAAATCGGGAAGAACTTTCATATTGTATATCGGATCCAATCTGGGTTAGGTGCAAAAGCGTGTCGATGGGGAGCTTGGCACGCCGCCTGTGACCGCGCTTTGCGCTGGTCTGGCATTGCTTGCCCCCAACTGCGTCGCAAACAGACAATGGACCGTGCATGACCGATTTTGCGACAGCCCTCGCCAACTTCCGCCCCGTTCAAGCCGCACCGATAGCAGCGGCAGAGTTGCAGGTGCGTGTGGCGGGGCTTCAGGCGCGGATGCAGCGCAATGGGGTCAAGGCGGTCTGGCTGGATGCCTCGTCATCGCTGACCTATTACACCGGTTTGCGCATTGGCCTGTCAGAGCGGATACATGGTGCGCTGGTGCCATCTGCGGGCGGACTGATTTATGTCTCACCGCAGTTTGAGGTGCCCAAACTGCGCAGTATGTTGCGGTTGGATGGTGCGGTTGCAGCATGGGAAGAGCACGAAAACCCCTATGCCCTGATTGCCGCAGAACTGCGGGCGATGGCCGCACCGGGCGCTGGCTTGGCGCTTGATCCGGCCACGCCATTTGTGTTTGCCGCAGCCTTGATGGCGCAGGTTGATGGCCCGGTAGTCTCGGCACAAGCCATGATCGAGGCACAACGCCAGTGTAAATCCGCCGCCGAAATCGCCCTGATGCAAACCGCAATGGATGCCAGCTTCGCCGTGCAAAAGGCCGTTCATGCCGGTTTGCGCGCCGGTATTTCCACCACTGAAGTCACCGACTTCATTCTGGCCGCCCATACCGCCCTCGGCCTGAAACCGCTGTTTGCCGCCGCGCAGTTCGGCGAGGCCACGGCCTATCCGCATGGCGAGCCCGAGCCGCAAATTCTGCAACAGGGCGATATGGTGTTGTTTGATATGGGCGGCACCCTGCACGGCTATGCTTCTGACATCACCCGCACCTATGTGTTCGGCACCGCAACCCCACGGCAACGCCAGTTGTGGGAGTTGGAGCGTCAGGCGCAAACAGCCGCCTTTGCTGCGGCACAGATCGGCACCACCTGTGGCGCCGTCGATGATGCTGCGCGCCGCGTGCTGATGGATGCAGGTTTCGGTCCCGGCTATCAGGTTCCCGGCCTGCCACACCGCACTGGACATGGCCTTGGTCTCGACATTCACGAGGCCCCCTACATCGTGGGCGGCAATGACACAGTCCTGGCGGCTGGTATGTGCTTTTCCATCGAACCCATGCTGTGTGTTTACGGCGAATGCGGTGTGCGGCTGGAAGATATTGTTTATATGACACAATCCGGCCCACGCTGGTTTGTGCCCCCAGCCGAGCGGCTTGATGATCCGTTCGGAACCCCCACGACCTAAGGGCGCAACATCAGCGCCTGCGACGAAAACCGGCCCACCTGAACAGGTCGGACAAGTGCTTAACAGAGAGTGAAAGGACCAAGACATGAAAATGCTATCCCGCATCCTGATTGCGGCCTCCGCATTGGCGATGACCACCGCCATGCCTGCCCTTGCCAAAACCTTCGTCTATTGCTCGGAAGCCTCGCCCGAGGGGTTTGATCCGGCACCCTACACCGCTGGCGGCACCTTCGATGCCTCGGCTCACCCGATCTACAACCGTCTGGTCGAGTTCAAGAAAGGCACCACCGAGGTCGAGCCTGCCTTGGCGGAATCGTGGGAAGTGTCGCCCGATGGTCTGGAATACACCTTCAAGCTGCGTCAGGGCGTGAAGTGGCATTCCAACGAAAAATTCACGCCCACGCGCGATTTCAACGCCGATGACGTGATCTTCAGCTACCAGCGTCAAGCCTCGGCTGATCACCCGTGGAACCAATACATCGCGGGCATCACCTATGAGTATTACAACTCCATGGAAATGCCGTCCTTGATCAAGGAAATCGTCAAGGTTGACGACTACACCGTCAAATTCGTGCTGACCCGTCCCGAAGCGCCGTTCCTGGCCAACATCGCGATGCCCTTCGCCTCGATCGTCTCGGCAGAATATGCGGATGTGCTCGACAAAGCTGGCACCAAGGAAGATCTGAACAACGCCCCGATCGGCACCGGCCCGTTCAAATTCGTGGCCTACCAGAAAGACGCCGTGATCCGTTACGCCAAGAACCCGGATTACTGGGGCCCGGCGCCGAAGATCGACGATCTGGTGTTCGCGATCACCCCGGATGCAGCCGTGCGTCTGCAAAAGCTGAAAGCTGGCGAATGCCAACTGATGCCCTACCCGGCTCCGGCTGATCTGGCCGCCATCAAGGAAGATCCGAACCTGAAGATGGACGAGCAAGCGGGCCTGAACGTCGGCTACCTCGCTTACAACACCACCCAAGCGCCGTTCGACAACCCGAAAGTGCGCAAAGCGTTGAACATGGCTATGAACAAGCAAGCCATCATCGACGCAGTGTTCCAAGGCGCGGGCCAAGTCGCCAAAAACCCGATCCCGCCGACGATGTGGTCGTATAACGACGCCATCGCAGACGATGTCTACGATCCGGTTGCCGCCAAAGCCGCACTGGAAGCCGAAGGCGTCAAGGATTTGTCGATGAAGATCTGGGCAATGCCGGTGCAGCGCCCCTACATGCCGAACGCGCGTCGTGCGGCAGAACTGATGCAGGAAGACTTCGCCAAAGTCGGCGTCAAGGTTGAAATCGTGTCCTACGAATGGGGCGAATACCTTGATAAGTCGATGGAAGCGGGCCGTGATGGCGCGGTGATCCTGGGTTGGACGGGCGACAATGGCGACCCGGACAACTTCATGGGCGTGCTGCTGTCTTGCGCATCCGCGCAGCCGGGCGGTGCAAACCGCGCGTTCTGGTGCAACCAAGAGTTCTCTGACCTGCTGGCCAAAGCCAAGCAAACCTCGGACGTGGCAGAGCGCACCAAGCTTTACGAACAAGCGCAGGTGATCTTCAAGGATCAAGCGCCGTGGGCAACCCTTGACCACTCGACCCAATACGTGCCGATGGCCAAGAACGTCACCGGCTTCGTGATGAGCCCGCTGGGCGATTTCACCTTCGACACCGTCGATCTGACCGAATAAGTCAGCCAACCTTACCGGATGCGCGGGGACCCTCCCCGCGCATCCGACATTTTGGCCGCATGTTGGCCCAAGGATCCCCACATGATCAGATTCATTCTCAGCAAACTGCTGTATCTGGTGCCGACATTTCTGGGCATCACCCTGATTGCCTTCAGTTTTGTCCGCATCCTGCCCGGCGATCCGGTGCTGTTGATGGCAGGCGAGCGCGGCATCTCTCCCGAGCGTCACGCAGAGCTTTCGGCGCAGCTTGGCTTTGACCGCCCGATCTGGGTGCAATATTTCGATTTCCTGGGGCGGCTGTTCCACGGCGATCTTGGCAACTCACTGGTGACGAAAAAGCCGGTGATGGCCGAATTCCTTACCCTGTTCCCGGCAACGGTCGAACTTGGTCTGGTCGCCATCATCATCGCCACCCTGATCGGCGTGCCGGTCGGCGTGATGGCCGCCATCAAGCGCGGCTCGTGGTTTGATCAGGTGTCGATGACCGCCGCCTTGGTGGGCTTTTCGATGCCGATCTTCTGGTGGGGCCTGCTGCTGATCATCTTCTTCTCGGGCATCCTGGGCTGGACCCCGGTTTCGGGCCGCATCAGCCTGATGTATTTCTTCCCCGATGTGACGGGTTTCATGCTGATCGACAGCCTGATTTCCGGGCAAAAGGGTGCCTTCGGCTCGGCCCTGTCGCATCTGATCCTGCCCTCTGTCGTGCTGGCCACCATCCCCTTGGCCGTGATCGCCCGCCAGACCCGTTCGGCGATGCTGGAAGTGATGGGCGAAGATTACGTCCGCACCGCCCGCGCCAAGGGCATGGCACCATCGCGCGTGATCGGCGTGCATGCCTTGCGCAATGCCATGATCCCGGTGATCACCACCATCGGCCTGCAAGTCGGCGTGTTGATGGCCGGTGCCATTCTGACCGAGACCATCTTCTCATGGCCCGGCATCGGCAAATGGATGATCGATTCCATCTCGCGCCGTGACTATCCGGTCGTGCAAAGCGGCCTGCTGCTGATTGCCGGGCTGGTCATGCTCGTCAACCTGCTGGTCGATCTGACCTATGGCCTCATCAACCCGAGGATCCGCCACAAATGAGCGATACAACAATCAAACTCAGCGACGCCGCGATCCGCCGTCAGATGCTGGCCGATTTCTGGTTCTACTTCCGCCAGAACCGTGGCGCGGTCGTCGGCATGTGGGTGTTCATCGGCTTGGTGATCCTGGCCATTTTCGCCCAAGTTATCGCCCCGCATGACCCAACCCAGCAATACCGCGATGCACTGCTTGCACCGCCGTTCTGGCAAGAGGGCGGACGGCCCGAGTTTCTGCTAGGCACCGATGCGGTGGGCCGCGATATGCTGTCCCGCCTGATCTACGGCGCGCAGTATTCGCTGTTCATCGGCATCGTCGTGGTCGCCATTGCGCTGATTGGCGGCATTTTTGTCGGCCTGCTGGCGGGCTTCTTCGGCGGTTGGGTCGATACCGTGATCATGCGGGTGATGGATGTGATCCTCGCCTTCCCGTCCTTGCTGCTGGCCTTGGTGCTGGTAGCAGTGTTGGGGCCGGGGCTGACCAATGCGATGATCGCCATCGCCGTTGTCTATCAGCCGCATTTCGCCCGCCTGACCCGCGCCGCCGTGATGGGCGAGAAAGAGCGTGAATACGTCACCGCCGCCCGCGTCGCAGGCGCTGGCACCATGCGGTTGATGTTCAAGACCATCCTGCCGAACTGCCTGGCACCCCTGATCGTGCAAGCCACTTTGTCGTTCTCGTCCGCCGTGCTCGATTCCGCTGCCTTGGGTTTCCTCGGCATGGGCGCACAGCCGCCCTCGTCGGAATGGGGCACCATGCTTGCCGAAGCGCGCGAGTTCATCCTGCGCGCTTGGTGGGTCGTCACCCTGCCCGGCCTTGCCATCCTGATTTCGGTGCTGGCGATCAACCTGATGGGCGACGGCTTGCGTGACGCCCTCGACCCCAAACTGAAGCGGAGCTGAGCCATGGAGAAGAAAACCACAGCCCTGCTGAACATCAAGAACCTGACCGTGCGCTTTGCCACCTCCACCGGCGCCTTCACCGCGGTTGATGGCGTCGATGTCTCGGTCAGCCCGCGTGAAGTGCTGGCGATTGTCGGCGAAAGTGGCTCGGGCAAATCGGTGTCGATGCTGGCGGTGATGGGCCTTCTGCCCGACACCGCCACCGTCACCGCCGACGAGATGACCTATGACGGCCGCGATCTGCTGAAGATGACGGCAGCAGAGCGCCGCAAACTGATCGGGCGCGAGATCACCATGATCTTTCAGGAACCCGTCGCCTCGCTGAACCCATCCTTCACCGTGGGCTTCCAGATCGAGGAAGTGTTACGCTTCAACCTCGGGATGGACCGTCGCGCCGCCCGCGCCCGCGCGGTGGAACTGTTCAACGCCGTCGGCATCCCCGAGCCGGA
Organism: Cypionkella sinensis; assembly: GCF_042646385.1. Classification (NCBI taxonomy): domain Bacteria; kingdom Pseudomonadati; phylum Pseudomonadota; class Alphaproteobacteria; order Rhodobacterales; family Paracoccaceae; genus Cypionkella; species Cypionkella sinensis. Next base: position 2,683,710 of record NZ_JBHRTO010000001.1, read on the forward strand.
AACCAAGCTGAACGCCTACCCGCATCAGATGTCCGGCGGGCAATGCCAGCGCGTGATGATCGCCATGGCCATCGCCTCTAACCCGCGGCTGTTGATCGCCGATGAACCCACCACGGCGCTGGACGTGACGATCCAGAAACAAATCCTCGATCTGCTGATGGATCTGCAGGAAAAGCACGGCATGGCACTGATCCTGATCACGCATGACATGGGCGTTGTGGCCGAAACCGCAGACAGGGTGATCGTGCAATACAAAGGCCGCAAGATGGAAGAAGCCGACGTGCTGAGCCTGTTCGAAGCCCCTCAAAACGCCTACACCCGCGCGCTGCTATCGGCGCTGCCCGAAAACGCCAAGGGCGACCGTTTGCCAACCGTCGCCGATTTCATGGCAGCGGAGGCTTTGAAATGACCACCGATTCCAAAATCGTAGTAGAAGGCCGCGCCCTGACGCAGGATTACTATGTCAGCGGCGGAATGTTCGGCGGCACCAAAACCGTGCGCGCCGTCAAAGGCGTTGATTTCGCGGTGGAAAAGGGCAAGACCCTTGCCATCGTCGGCGAAAGTGGCTCGGGTAAATCCACCCTCGCGCGCATCATCGCACTGATTGATGCGCCCTCAGGCGGCGTGTTGAAGGTCGATGGCCAAGAGGTCAACATCGGCCGGCAAAAGCTGACGCCTGCCATGCGCTCCAAGGTGCAGATGGTGTTTCAGAACCCCTACGGCAGTCTGAACCCGCGCCAAAAGGTCGGCGATGTGTTGATGGAGCCCTTGCTGATCAACACCTCCCTATCCGCTTCCGAGCGCCGCGAGAAGGCCGAGGCGATGCTGGCAAAAGTCGGCCTGCAGCCCGAGCATTTCAACCGCTACCCGCATATGTTCTCGGGTGGTCAGCGCCAGCGCATCGCCATCGCCCGCGCGCTGATGCTGAACCCGGCCCTGCTGGTGCTGGACGAACCCGTCTCTGCACTCGATCTATCGGTGCAGGCGCAGGTGCTGAACCTGCTGGCTGATCTGCAAGACGAATTCAACCTGACCTATGTTTTCGTCAGCCACGATCTGTCGGTCGTGCGCTACATTGCCGATGATGTGTTGGTGCTCAGCAAAGGTGTCGCCGTTGAACAAGGCAGCCGCGAGGCGCTGTTTGCCAACCCGCAACATCCCTACACCCAGCAACTGTTTGCCGCGACCCCGGTGACAGATGTCGCAGCTATCCGCGCAAGGGTGGAACGCCGCAAACTGGCACGGGCAGGGCTGTAACCCTACCAGACACTAGCCGATCGGGTGATGGGGGCAATTTGATTGCCTCCCGTCACCCGCTCCCTTCCCAGCCGTTCTTCTTCTGATGCCGCTTCGGCATTCACATCAGAAAGATATGTGCAAACACAATCGCTTGCCCCAACAGCCAAAGCGTATCCACCGCGATCAGCAACAGCCCTTTCAGCCCCGGCGCGAACAGCTTTTGCAACGAGGTTTTCACCCCCAAAGCCGAAATTGCCACCACCAGCAAAAACCGCGACGTGTCATTGACGAAACTCAGCAACGCCTCGGGCAGCGGCACAAAATTCCGCAAGATCATCAACCCGATGAAGGCTACCACAAACCACGGCAAGCCCGTGGCCCCGCCCGCCTCTTTGCGAAAGATCACCGCCACCGCCAGCAACACCACTGGCAGCAAGGCCACCCGCAGCAATTTGGTGAATGTGGCAATATCGCCTGCCGTATCACTCACCGAATAGCCCGCCCCCACCACCTGCGCGACATCATGGATGGTTGCCCCGATCATGTAGCCGATCTCCACATCGGCCAGTCCCAGATAGCGGAACAGCACCGGATAGATGATCATCGCCAAAGTCGACATCGCGGTGACACCGACCACGGTCAGCAAAACGTCTTCCTCTTTCAGGAACCGCTTTGGCAGCACAGCCGCAATCGCCATTGCCGCCGAAGCGCCGCAAATGGCAACCGAACCTCCGGTCAGCAGCCCAAACGCCGTGCTGCGCCCAAACAACCGCGCCAGAACCACCCCACCAATCAACGTCGAAACCAGCAGCACCACCACGCCAACAATCGGCGTCACGCCCAGTTGTGACACATCGGCAAAGGTCAGCCGCAGCCCCAGCAAGGCCACGCCACACCGCAGCAGGCTGCGCGCACAAAACGAAATCCCCTCGGCTGTGCGCGGCGCTTCATTGGTAAAGTTGAACGCCATACCGATCAGCAGCGCAAACAACATCGCCGGCGCCGCATAATGGTCGGCCAGAAAGCTCGAGGCCAAAGCAATCGTGACCGCCAGAATGACGCCGCTTCTTTGCGCCTCCAGCCAGTCCAGCCAACGGTGCGGCCAAAACCCATGCGGCGGCTTCAGCCCGATTTCGGGGCCTTGGTTTCGGTCAACCTTGGCCATTGGCTTGGCTTAGATCAAAGGTTTCGCCGGGAAAGAACTTGGCCAACCGAATATCGGCCGAGCGCGCATGACCTTCCATCCCTTCAAGACGCGAAATCCGCGCCGTAGCCTCGGCCAACGGGCGGGCGGCATCGCGCGTGGCCCGCTGCCATGTCACTGTTTTCATGAACTTATGCACCGAAAGCCCGCCAGTATAGCGCGCCGCACCAGAGGTAGGCAGCACATGGTTTGGCCCCGAGGTCTTGTCACCAAAGGCCACCGTCGTCTCCTCGCCCAGAAACAGCGAGCCATAGGACTGCAAGCGTTGCAGCCACCAATCCAGGTTTTCAGCCTGAATGTGCAGATGCTCAGGCGCGAACTGATCAGACACCTGCGCCATTTCCTCGGCCGAGCCACACAAGATCACCTCGGCAAAATCGCGCCACGCCGCCTGCGCGCTGATGCGGTTGATCTCGGGAAGGGTCTCGATCAACCGGGGCACCAGCGCCATCACCTGTTCGGCCAAAGCGCGGTCTGATGTCACCAGCCAGACTGGCGAGTTATAGCCATGCTCTGCCTGCCCCACCAGATCCGCCGCAACCATCTCGGGGTCTGCCGTCGCATCGGCCACAACCATGCTGTCGGTCGGCCCCGCGAACATATCAATCCCCACCTGCCCAAACAAAATCCGCTTGGCCTCGGCCACGTATTGATTGCCCGGCCCCACCAGAATATCGGCCTTGGGCAAGCCAAACAGCCCGTTGGCCATGGCCGCCACGCCCTGCACACCACCCATCGACAAGATCACATCCGCGCCGCACAAATCCATCGCGTAAAGGATCGCAGGCGGTATCCCAACGCCGGGGCGCGGCGGAGAACATGCAGCGATGTGTGGCACACCCGCAACCTTGGCCGTCGTGATGGTCATGATGGCACTGGCAACATGGCTATAGCGCCCGCCCGGCACGTAACATCCCGCGGCCGAGACCGGGATTTGCCGCTGCCCCGCCGTCAACCCCGGCAGGATCTCGATGGCAAAATCCGTCACCGTGCCCCGCTGCGCCTCGGCAAAACGGCGCACATTGTTGTGGGCGAACTGAATATCCGCCTTCAGTTGTGCCGGAACCAAAGCCGCCGCTGCCGCCCGATCCGCTGCCGATACGATGATATCGCCCGACCACTTATCAAGATCACGTGCATAGGCCCGCGCCGTCTCTTCCCCGCCAGCAGCAATCTCGGCCAACATGCTGGTGACGACTTCGCGCACACTCTCCTGATCCGTCTCGGCAGTCCGAGCGGCTTTCTTCAGATAAATCATAGTTTCAGCTTTCCGTTTACATACGGCCCTTCCAGGGCACCAAGCGGCGTTCGACAAAACGCATGAACAAATCAAAGGCAAAGGCGATGATGGCGATCACGAAAATCCCCATGATCACAACCGGGGTTTGCAGAAACTGGCTGGCCGACAGCACCATGTAGCCAAGCCCCTTGGTCGCAGCGACCATCTCGGCAGCAACCAGCGTCGTCCAACCAAAGCCGATGCCGATGCGCATCGCGGTCAGGATTTCCGGCATGGCGGATGGCATGATCACATGCCGCATCACCTGCCACCGCGTCGCCCCAAACGAATAGGCCGCATGAATCTGCTCAATCGCTGCCGATTTCACGCCAGACCGCGCCCCCAGCACCACCGGGGCAAACACCGACAGAAAGATCAGCAGAACTTTCGACGTCTCACCAATGCCAAACCAGATGATCATCAGCGGCAGATAGGCCAGTGGCGGGATCGGGCGGTAGAACTCGATCGGCGGATCGAAAATACCGCGCATCATCGGGCTCATTCCCATCGCAAGCCCCAAGGGCAGGCCAATGACGCAGGCCAGAAGAAACGCCCCAAACACCCGCACGGTGGAAATCCAGACATGCTCCAGAAACGGCGTGCCGGTGTAGCCGTCGTTCCAGATCGCCACAAACTTGCTGACGATGGCGGCGGGCGACGGCACGAACAGCGGCTTCACCCATCCCATGTAGGTGACAAGCCACCACACAAAGAAGAACACGGCAATCGACCCAACCGACAGCCAAAGCGTGTTGCCATGCCCCGGCACGCCATAAATCTCACCGGGTTTGGTGGGGCGGGCGCGGGCCAACCGGGCGAACAGGCCATCCGCTTTCTGCGGCGAGTGTTCGGTCATGCTGCGGCCTCCTCATCGGCAAAAATGATCTTCAGCACATCCTCACGCAGCTTGATGAACTCGGGCGAGGCTTTGACCTGGCGCGCAGGCATCCCATTCAGGAACTGGCGCGAGAACGGCAGGTCGAACAAATGGGTGATCCGACCGGGGCGCGGTGACATCACCACCAGTTTGGTGCCCATGAACAGCGCTTCTTCGACACTATGCGTGATGAAGAACACCGATTTGTGGGTGTCATTCCAGATGTTCAGGATCAACTCTTGCGCCTTCTCGCGGGTCAGCGCGTCCAGCGCACCCAAAGGCTCGTCCATCAGCAGAACGCGCGGATCACAAGTCAGCGCCCGCGCGATACCGACGCGTTGCTGCATCCCGCCTGACAGCTTGTAAACCGGCGATTGCTGAAACCCGTCAAGCCCCAGCATGCCCAGAAACTTGTTGGCAATCTGGTCACGCTCGGTCTTGCCAATGCCTTGAATTTGCAAACCGAACGCCACGTTATCCAAAACATTCAGCCAGGGCAGCAGCGCGTGTTTTTGAAACACCACCGCGCGATCCGCACCGGGGCCCGAGACTTGTCGGCCATCCAACACCAGCCGCCCCGATGTCGGCGACAGAAAGCCCGCGATCAGGTTCAGCAACGTGGATTTGCCGCAGCCAGAAGCGCCCAGCGCCACGACAAATTCTTCGTCCTCAATCTTCAGATTTATCCGGCTTAACGCCTCGACGGGCGGGCGACGGTCTGCGGCTGGATAAACGACAGACACGTCCTCGATATGCAATCCCACTTGGCGTGCTCCTGGTGCAGTAAGGGGGCAGCCCGAACAATGGGTCGGGCTGCCGCGAGGCTTACTTCGTGGCTTCTGCCGCGATGTCGGTGTTCACGAAGGCCGAATAGTCATCCGCCACCGTGTCGATCCGGCCCGCTGCTTTCAGGAAATCCGCCGTCGATTTCATCACATTGGCCGCGTTGCCCAGCCATTTGTCACCCACCTGATCGGCCAAGGGCACGAACGTGTAGCCTTTCAGGATTTCCGGGATCTGATCAGCACCAGCCCCGGTCAACTCGGCAATTGCCTTGACGCTGGCATTGTCCGCCGTCCACGCAGCCGGGTCTGCCAGATAGGCTTGGTTGGCGGCATCCATCGTCTTGGCAAAAGCCACCATTTCGGCCTGATGCTCGGCGGCAAATTCCTTGTTCACCACCCAGGCGTTAAAGGTGGGATAGCCCCATTCCGCCGTCTGGTTCGCCCCGACAATCCGCGTGCCGGTCTGCAGAATCTGCGTCTGCACCGGCGGCCAGATGAAGGCCGCGTCAATCGTGCCCTGATCCCAAGCAGCCGCGATCTGATCCGGCGGCATCGACATGATGGTCACATCCGCTTCGGTCAGCCCGGCATGGGCAATCGCCCCCATCAGCGAGTAATGCGCAGTAGACCCCACCGGCACCGCCACCCGCTTGCCCTTCAGATCTTCAACCGAGGCAATGCCAGACCCGTTGTGCGCAATCAGGCTTTCGGATTCGCCGATGGCATAAGACAGCATGAACATCTGCAGATCGACACCTTGGCTGGCCGCAATCGCCAGCGGAGACGATCCCAACTCGGCCACTTTCACATCGCCCGAGGCCATCGCCGCAATCACATCGGTGCCGGAATCGAACACCCGCCATTCAATCGTCCACCCGGTCGCCTTTTCGAACGCATCGGTTGCGCGCACGGCGTTCATCGGGGTGGGGTCGCTGAAGGTCGCAATCACCATGGTTTCCGCCGCAGCAGCAACCGCCGACAGCGCCAGCGCCGCCGTTCCCATCATCATCTTCGTCAGCAATTTTTTCATTTTGATACCTCTGTTGTTTGTTTCACGGGATTTACCTCGCATTTTATTGGATCAGGCCACTATGGCGTGGCTTTGGTCTGTCGTTCGTCAACCTGCGTTGAAAACGCAATGATCGCCGCAACCAAGCGGTCAAGCGTGTCAAAAGCAGTCACTTTGGCCGCAACTGCCTCGGGAATAAGCGAAAACTCGGTGCAGGCGATCATCTGCACCGCAGCACCGCGTTGCAGCAACTCTGTCGAAGCCGCAAGCAGGGTCTGGCGGGCTTCTGGCTGCGGCCCCTCGGCTTTGATCTGGCGGATCGCCGCCAGCATCGCGGCTTCATCCTGCGCGTAAAGCGCGCGCAGCCCCTGCTCTGCCAGCACCGCATCAAACAGCCCGACCTTGCGCACAGCGGGCGAGGCCAGAATCCCCACCACCCCACCGCGCGGCACCAGACTTGCGGCATGGGCCACCGACAGCGCGATCATATCCAGCAGCGGCACCGCCACCGCCGCCCGAATGGCCGCTGCGTAATGGTGCGCCGTGTTGCACGGCATCGCCAAGGCCTCTGCCCCACCCGCCACCAGACGCCGCGCCATTTCGGCCAATACCGGGCTGGGGTCATCGCCCGTGCCCTCGATCAGATGCGCAATCCGCGACGGCACCTGCGGATTCTGATCAACGATCAACGGAATATGATCCCGGTCATCCCGCGCCTTCACCCCGGCCAGCACCTTCTGCATGATCAGGATCGTGGCCTCTGGCCCCATCCCGCCCAAGATACCCACCCGCCGCATCACAACCGCCCCTCGGCAGCCAAAGCCGCCACCGCATCAAGGATATGGTCGGCCAGCAGCGTGCAATCCTCCAGACTAAAGGTCAGCGGCAAACGCATGTCGAACAACCCAGCCAGAACAGCGTCGGTGTTCGGCAAAGCCTGCGGCGCAACATACTGCCAACTGTGATGATCCGAGGTGAACCCCGCCGGTTGGTCCGCGCCAAACCATTTCACCTCAACCCCCACGCCCGCCAGCCGCGCCACAAATGTCGCCGCATCCGCCTTGGAAATCCCCGGCAAACAGAACTGGATCGACGACCCCACATAGCTTTCCGCCGCAGGCCGCTGCGGCAAGCGGATGATCCCGACGCGCGCCAGACGCTCCGCCATCAGATCATACCGAGCATTCCACGCCAAAATACTGTCGGCCAGCCCACGCAGTTGAGGACGCAGCAAAGCCGCGCGCACATTGTCCATCCGGGCCGAGGTGTTGGGCGTTTCCAGCCGGATGCGATCATAAGCTTCGGTCGCTGGCCCCGCGCCATGCCGATGGAACAGCATGTAAGACCCCGACAAGATCGTCGCCCGCGCCATGAACACGGCATCGTCCGAGGTCAGCAAGCCCCCCTCACCCGAGTTGATATGTTTGTAAGTCTGCGTGCTGAAACACCCCGCCAGCCCAAACCCGCCAGACCGTTTGCCGTTCCAGCTTGCCCCCATCGTATGCGCGCAATCCTCGATCACCCTCAGGTTCAGATCGGCAGCCAGCCGCACCAGCCGGTCCATGTCGCACAAATGCCCCCGCATATGCGACAGCAGCAGATACCGCGCACCCGAATTACGGGCCTTGATAGCCAGATCATCCAGATCAATCACCAGATCGGGCGTGATCTCGACCAGCACCGGACGCGCCCCCACCGCCGCAATCGCACCGGGCACCGGGGCCAGCGTAAAGCCATTGGTCAGCACCAGATCGCCAGGCACCACCCCAGAGGCGCGCAACGCAATCTGCATTGCCTGCCCACCCGAAGCCACCGCCAGACAATAGGCCGCGCCCTGCCAAAGCGCATAGTCACGCTCCAGCGCCATCACCTCGCTGGGCTCGTCACCGACCACATTATAGCGATGCAGCCGCCCCGATCGCATCACCGCAACGGCCGCCTCGATCCCAACCTCGGGGATCGGGGGCTGTTGGGTAAAGCTGCGGGAAAACTGCGGGCGGGCCATGGATCAGGCCACCACCAAGGCTTTGTTGCCCTCGGCAAACACCGCGTCATAGCCAAACAGCGCCGCCGATCCGCCGGTATGCAGGAACACCACCCGCTCACCCTTCTTGAACTTGCCCTTGCGGCAGTAGTCAATCAGGCCAGCAGCACCCTTGCCGGAATAAACCGGGTCCAGCAGGATGCCTTCCAGTTGCGCAAACATGCGGATCGCCTCCAGCGTATCCTCGCGCGGAATACCGTATCCTGCGCCAACATAGCTGCTATCCGCCACCACATCGCCCCGCGCCACCACACCGGGGCAACCCAGCTTTTCGGCGGTTTTCTGCGCCAGCGCGAACACGTTTTCTTCCTGCTTTTCCTTCGGCGCACGCACCCCGATACCCGTCAGCGGAATACCCGCATTGATCGCCTTCAGCCCGGTGATCAACCCGGCTTGCGTGCCAGCAGACCCCGTTGCCGTCACCAGATGATCAATCACCAGACTGCGGTCATTGGCTTGCCCCACCAATTCGAACGCGCAGTTGACATAGCCCAGCGCGCCCGTCGCATTTGACCCGCCACCGGGGATCAGATAGACCTTGCGCCCCTCACCGCGCAGCCGTTCGGCCACCGTCTCCATCTCGGCCTGCATGTCGCGGCCACCGGCGCGTTTAGACGTGGTGGCCCCATGCAGATGGTCCAGCAGCACATTGCCATTGCCGTTGTAATTCGCGTCATTCGACCCAGTGCGGTCTTCCAGCAGAATATGACAGGCCATGCCCAGCTTGGCCGCAAAAGCCGCCGTCTGCCGCGCGTGGTTCGATTGCGTGGCCCCTTGGGTCATCACCGTATCCGCGCCCTGCGCCAGCGCCTCGGCCATCAGAAACTCCAGCTTGCGGGTTTTGTTGCCGCCCGTCGAAAGCCCCGTGCAGTCATCGCGCTTGATCCAGATTTCCGGCCCGCCCAACTCTTTCGACAAGCGATCCAGTTTTTCCAAAGGCGTCGGAAGATGCGCCAGATGAACGCGGGGAAAACGGGCGAGATGCATGGCAGTTCCTTGTCTAACTTGTATGTTTTGATCCTCACACAGATTTATGAGCGTGGCTAATGCGAAATTTTTGAAGTATTATGCAATTCTTGCAAGTTATGAGGCATCATGCGGCTGGAATGGTTGGAAGACATTTTGGCAATTGCCGAAACCGGCTCATTCAGCGGCGCGGCAGAGCGGCGGCGGCTGACGCAATCGGCCTTTTCGCGCCGGATCAGGCAGATCGAAGACTATGTCGGGGTGGAACTGTTCGACCGCGACCACAAGCCAATCCGCCTGCAAGCCACAACCTTGGCCCAAAGCGATCAGATCCTCGCCTTGGCCACCGGCCTGCGGCAGTTGCTGGCCGATCTGCGCCGGGGCGAGCGGATGACCAGCAACAAGGTGGTGATCGCCTGCCAGCACTCGCTGACGGCGATGCGGATTCCGTCGATCTTGCAACAGCTTCCCATCCAGCACGACAGCATTCAGGTTCGCCTGCGCTCGGCCAACCTTGATGAATGCACGGGCCTGCTGCTGTCACGTCAGGCAGATGTGGCCATCGTCTATCAACTTCCCGAGGAAACCAGCGATTTCAACGCAGACTTTCTGGAAATCATGACCATCGGCACAGATCGCCTGATCCCGGTGTTCAACACGGCGATTGCGGCGCGGGGCGGCGAAATTCCCTACATCGCCTACCCTTCAGATGTGTTTTTCGGCCGCGTCATGGCGCGCAAAATCCTGCCTTTCCTTGACGCAGGCATCCATCACACACCCAACGTCGAAACCGCCCTGACCCTCGCTGCGGTGGAAATGGCGGTTGCAGGGGTGGGGGTGGCTTGGGTGCCAGAATCGCTGGCGCAAAGCCGTCTGGCCACGGGGCAATTGGTGTCGCTGGCAGCAGAACTGCCCGCTTGCGATCTGCAAATCAGGGCGATGCGCTTGCAGGGAAGCTCAAATCTGGCCGGCACCGCATTCTGGTCGCAACTGCAGGCCCTGTAGCGCGGCCACTACGCCGCCGAAACACCGGGTGCCATCGCCTTGGCGCGCAGGCGCTGGCGGAACTTCTTTGGGCGCTCGCCAAACCTGCCGGAAAACGCCTCGTAAAACCGCGAGATCGACCCAAAGCCGGATTCGTAGACGATTTCGGTGATCGATTTGTCGGTCGAGATCAACAGCGACTGCGCCGTATCCAGCCTGTGCCGGGTGATCGCCTGGGTGATGCTGTGCCCGACCGACCGCTTGAACAGCGACATGGCATAGTTTGGATGCAGCCCGCTACTCGCCGCCACCGCTTCAGCCCGCACATCGCCCAGCGCATGTTCCGCCACAAAGCGCAGCATCCGCTCGACATGTTCAATCCGCTCTGCCCCATGTGGCGCAAGGCTGGCGATGGCCGAGCCTTCCTCGCGCAGATCGCGCCAGCCATCGCGCTCGATCCGCAGCACCCGCGCCGTCAATTCATTGCGCACGATTTCAGACAGACTGGCATCGCCCGACAGCAATTCTTCGCGCCAGCGCAGAAAAATATCGCGGTCCCAAGCGGTCAGATGCATCGCCTCGATCACAGCCCCGCGAAACACCGCATCGCGAAACCGGCTCAGCGAGGCAAACCCCAGAAACACCGACATCGGCACGTAAAGGCAGACAAACCGCGTCGGATCGGCACGGGAAATCACCTGATGCGGCACCATCCCCCAAAACAGGCACAGCCGCCCGGCATCCACCGTCAACTCACGCCCGTCAAACCAATAGGTCATCTCGCCTTCCAGAACGAAATTCAACTCGATCTGGCTGTGCATATGCGGCCCCGCCATGCGCTGCACATCCAGCGACGCACCGGCGCAAAACCGATGATCGCCAAACACCACAAGCGGGTGGCGCGGGTCATGCTCGGGATGCGCGGGCGTGGACTCATCACGCACATTCCCCGTCATCGCAGATTGAATTTGCACAGACACCTTAGAATCCCGGAAATATTAGGCTGCATGTCGGTAGAGTTTACTGCATTTCATGCCAAACTCAATCGCAACCAGATACTCTCAAGGAGGAGAGGTTTCTGGGGCAAAACCGAATTCCGGTTTCAGGGAGGAAACCATGACACTCACCAAAGCCCTTTCCGGGCTGGCGCTTAGCGCATTTCTGATGGGCACCGCCGCCTTTGCCGGCGAAATCGTGATCAACTCGGACCATTCCGATCCAACGCCGAAAAAGGCGATGGAGGAATTGATCGCTGATTTTCAGGTGAAATATCCTGACATCACCGTCAAATGGAACAACTTCGATCACGAAGGCTACAAGGCCGCGATCCGCAACTTCCTGACCGCCGATCCGCCGGATGTCGCCGCCTGGTATGCGGGCAACCGGATGGAGCCCTTCGTCAAGGCTGGTCTGTTTGAAGATGTCAGCGACGTCTGGGCCGCCAATGGTCTGGACGATCAGTTGAAATCGGCAGCCTCGTCGATGACGATTGATGGCAAGAAATGGGGCGTGCCCTACACCTACTATCAGTGGGGCATCTACTACCGCAAAGACCTGTTCGAACAGAACGGCATCACCGCGCCGAAAAACTGGGCCGAACTGCTCGCCGCCTGTGAAAAGCTGAAAGCCGCAGGCATCGCACCCTTCGCCATCGGCACCAAGGCTTTGTGGCCCACCGCGGGCTGGTTCGACTATCTTGATCTGCGCGTCAACGGCTATGAATTCCACATGGACCTGACCGCGGGCAAAATCCCCTACACCGATCCGCGCGTCAAAGCCGTGTTCGAAAAATGGGCCGAATTGGTCAAGCCGGGTTACTTCATCGAAAACCACGCCGCGATTGATTGGCAGGATGCCATCCCGCAAATGGTGCAAGGCAAGGCCGCGATGTATCTGATGGGCAACTTTGCCGTGGCCACGATGAAAGACGGCGGGCTGACCGAAGACCAGATCGGCTTCATGCAGTTCCCGGAAATCACCGCTGGCATCCCGATGTCAGAAGATGCGCCGACCGACACGTTCCACATCCCTGCCGGGGCGAAGAACAAGGAAGACGCCAAGACGTTCCTCGCTTATCTCGCCTCGCCTGAAGCACAGGCCAAGATGAACGCGACGCTGGGCCAGTTGCCGGTCAACAATCAGGCGGCAAAACCCACCGACAAGTTCCTTGAAGCAGGCTTCACCATGCTGTCGAACGCGCATGCCTTGGCGCAGTTCTATGACCGCGACGCGCCTGCCGAGATGGCAAAGGCCGGGATGGAAGGCTTCCAGGAATTCATGGTCAAGCCCGACGATCTGGACCGCATTCTTGAGCGGCTCGAGAAAACCCGCGCCAAGGTCTACAAATAGGTCGGACTCCTCCCCCGACTGCGGGGTCGCCTTCTGGCGGCCCCGACCCGCTTCATTCACGAGGTCGCCATGCCGCACGATCCCCAACCTGCCGGGTTCTGGAAACGGAACCAGATGAAGATTGCGCCCTATGTGTTTCTGGCACCCGGCGCGCTGATGTTCCTGATTTATGTGCTGATCCCGATCGTGCAATCCATCTGGATCAGCTTTCAGGATTGGGATGGTCTGGGCCCGAAAACCTGGGTTGGCCTTGCCAACTATGTGGAATTGCTGGACGACGACACCTTCTATGTCGCGCTGAAAAACAACCTGTTATGGCTGGGTCTCTATCTGCTGGCGATCCCGATGGGGCTGGCAGCGGCCCTGTTTCTGAACCAGAACGTCTGGGGCATCCGGCTTTACAAATCCATGTTCTTCTTTCCCTTCGTGATCAGTCAGGTCGTGGTCGGCCTGATGTTTACATGGTTCTATGCCCCCGATTTCGGACTGTTTTCGCAGGCAATCAAATGGCTGACCGGAAGCGAAGTCGCCATTCTCGCGGATGAGCGTTACGTGACCTATGGCATCATTGCCGCCGGGCTTTGGCCGCAGACCGCCTATTGCATGATCCTGTATCTGACCGGCCTGAACAATCTGAACGCCGAGCAGATCGAGGCCGCGCGGATGGACAATGCCCGCGGCTGGCGCTTGCTGCGCCATGTGATCTTGCCGCAACTGGCCCCCGCAACCTTCATCGCCATGGTGGTGACGGTGATCGGCGCTTTGCGCAGCTTTGATCTGGTCTCGATCATGACAGCAGGCGGCCCCTACGGCTCCAGTCAGGTGCTGTCTTACTTCATGTATGAACAGGCGCTGTCCGAATACGGCTATCGGATGGGCTATGGCGCGGCCATCGCCGTGGTGCTGTTCCTGATCATGATGGTGTTTATCACGCTGTTCATCGTGCGGATGATCGCACAGGAAAGGAACCGCTGATGTTTCCGACTCCGATCCAGAAAGCCTCTACCCCGGCGCGGCTTGCCTACCAGATTGCCCTGCCCATCGCCCTGGTGATCTGGCTGTTTCCGCTGATCGGCGTGGCGGTAACGTCGCTGCGCCCCGCGTCCGATCTGGCAGCGGGCAATTACTTTGGCGTGCCCTCGTCCATCGCGTTCGAGAATTACGCCGCAGTGTTCCGCGACAGCCCGATCGGCTGGTATATCCTGAATTCGTTCAAGGTAACGATCCCCACCGTGATCGGCGCTGTGGGCCTGTCGTGCCTGACCGGCTTTGCACTGGCGGTCTACGGCTTTCGCGCCAATCTTTGGGTATTCTTCGCCTTTGTCGCGGGCAACTTCATCCCGTTCCAGATCCTGATGGTGCCGGTGCGCGACCTTACCCTGAAGGCGGGGCTTTATGACAGCACACTCGGCCTCGTGCTGTTTCACGTCGCCTTCCAGACCGGATTTTGCACACTGTTCATGCGTAATTTCATCAAGGGTATGCCCTTTGCCCTGATCGAAAGCGCGCGGGTCGAAGGCGTCAGCGAGTGGCAGATTTTCCGCCATATCGTGCTGCCCCTGATGCGCCCGGCCATCGCGGCGCTGTCGGTGCTGGTGTTCACCTTCGTGTGGAACGATTACTTCTGGGCCACGGTTCTGGTGCAAGGCCAACACGCCATGCCCGTCACAGCCGGACTCTACGCGCTGAACGGGCAATGGGTCGCCGCCTGGCATCTGGTTTCCGCCGGGTCCATCGTCGCCGCCCTGCCCCCCGTGCTGATGTTTTTCCTGATGCAGCGGCATTTCATTGCCGGACTGACCCTTGGCGCGACCAAGGGCTGATGAAAAGGAGCCTGTCATGGCCGAAGTAAGCCTGAGCAATGTCAAAAAAGATTTCGGTGCCATCAGCATCATCAAGGGCATCGACCTTGAGATCAGAGACGGCGAGTTCTGCGTGTTTGTCGGCCCCTCGGGCTGCGGCAAATCCACCTTGCTGCGGATGATCGCAGGTCTTGAAGAGATCACCCAAGGTGCCCTGCGCATCGGTGGCCGCGATATGACCCAAGTCGGCCCCTCAGATCGCGGCGTGGCGATGGTGTTCCAATCTTACGCGCTTTATCCGCATATGACTGTAGCCGAGAACATCGGCTTTGGCCTGCGGATGACTGGCCATGACAAGGCCGAGATTGCCAAGCGCACCGCCGTCGCCGCCAAAATGCTGCAACTGGAACCCCTGCTGGATCGCAAACCCGGCCAGCTTTCGGGCGGGCAGCGGCAGCGCGTTGCAATCGGACGCGCCATCGTGCGCAACCCCGAAGTGTTCCTGTTTGACGAGCCGCTCTCAAACCTTGACGCATCCTTGCGGGTGCAGATGCGTGGCGAAATCTCGCGGCTGCATCAGGATCTGGGCGCCACCATGATCTACGTGACCCATGATCAGGTCGAGGCGATGACGATGGCCGACAAGATCGTCGTGCTGTCGGCGGGTCGCATCGAACAGGTCGGCAGCCCGCTGGAATTGTATCACCGCCCGAAAAACCTGTTCGTCGCAGGCTTTATCGGCAGCCCGAAGATGAACTTCATTCCGGTCGAAGCCCGCCCTCACAACGGCGGCATCGAAGTGTCCCTGCCGGGCGGCACCCTGCTGCAACTGGCAGGCACGCTGGCAGCTGCAGGCAAGATGACGCTCGGCCTGCGCCCCGAACATGCCAGCGCCATCGGCGCGGGCGATGCGGTGTTGTCCGCCAAGGTGCAACTGGCCGAACATCTCGGCTCGGAAACCCTCTTCTTCGTCAGTCTCGCAGATGGCACTGAAATCGCCGTCAAAGCCGATGGTCTGGCCTCCGAGCGCCCCGGCGACACCATGCAGATCGGCTTTCCCGCCCGCGCCTGCCATCTGTTCGATGCTGCGGGCAATGCTGTGCTGAACGGGGATCTGACGCGCTGATGTTGGGAGTTTGCTATTACCCGGAACACTGGGACGAAGCCCGCTGGATCACAGACGCCCAGCGGATGCGCGCGCTTGGCATCACATATGTCCGTATCGGCGAATTCGCGTGGTCGCGGATCGAACCCGCCCGCGATCAGTTCAACTTTGGCTGGCTGGACCGCGCCATGGACGTGCTGCACGCCGCTGGGCTGAAGATCGTGCTTGGCACGCCCACCGCCACGCCGCCGAAATGGCTGGTTGATGAATGTCCCGACATTCTGCCCTACGACGAACAGGGCCGGGTGCGCGGCTTTGGCTCGCGCCGGCATTACACGATGTCATCGCAAACGTGGTGGCGCGAAAGCGCCCGCATCGTCACCGCGATTGCCCAGCGTTACGGCGATCATCCCGGCTTGGTCGGCTGGCAAACCGATAACGAATACGGCTGCCACGACACCACCCTGTCTTGGGGGCCGGAAGACCTGCGCGCCTTCCGCGACTGGCTGCGCCACCGCTATCAATCCTGCGATCAGTTGAACGAAGCCTGGGGCGCGGTGTTCTGGTCGATGGAGGTTGCCGATTTCGCCCAAGTCACCTTGCCCAACCTGACCGTGACCGAGGCCAACCCGGCGCATCGGATGGATTTCTGGCGGTTTCATTCCGATCAGGTCGCGGCTTATGACTTGATGCAATGCGACATCATCCGCGCCCATTCACCGGGCCGCTGGATCACCCATAACTTCATGGGCTTTGTGTCAGATTTCGACCATTTCGCCGTGGCCGATCACCTTGATCTGGCATCATGGGACAGCTACCCGATTGGCTTTGTCGAAAAATTCCCCTTCTCGGAAACCGAGCGCAACCGCTGGGCCGAAACCTCGCATCCCGATATCGCCCCTTGGCACCACGACCTTTATCGCGGCGTCGGACGTGGCCGGTTCTGGGTGATGGAGCAGCAGCCCGGCCCGGTGAACTGGGCGGCATGGAACCCGGTGCCCAAGCTCGGCATGGTGCGGCTGTGGACATGGGAAGCCATGGCCCACGGGGCCGAAGTCGTCAGCTATTTCCGCTGGCGTCAGGCGCCCTTTGCGCAAGAGCAGTATCACGCGGGCCTGAACCTGCCGGGGCTGGACGAACTCTCGCCCGGTGGGCAAGAGGCTGGCACCGTCGCCCGCGAAATCGCCCAACTCGGCCCCCTGCCCGCCGTGCAACAGGCCGCGGTGGCCATCGTGTTTGATTACGCCAGCTATTGGGCAACCATAGTGCAGCCGCAGGGCCGCGACTTCCGCTATGAAGAACTCGCCTTCCGCTGGTATGAGGCTTTGCGTCGGCGCGGCCTTGATGTCGATGTGGTCCGCCCCGGTGCGCCCTTGGATGGCTACGCGGCGGTGATCGTCCCCACCATGATCCACGTCACCGATGCCGCACAGGCAGCACTTGAGGCTGCGGGTGGCGTCGTGCTGATCGGCCCGCGCGCAGGCTCACGCACCCGCAACTTTGCCATCCCGCACGATCTCCCCCCCGGCCCGTTGCACACGCTGACACAGAACCGCGTGATCGAAGTCGCCTCGCTGCGCCCCGGTCTGAACCAAACGGTAAATGGTGCGGTGCAAGGCAAAGCGATCCGCTGGCGCGACCATGCGACCACGCAAGCGCAGGTGCTGGCCCGGTTCGACGATGGCGGCCCAGCGCTGACCCAACACGGCAAGGCCTTGCACCTGCTCTGCTGGCCAGATCAGGATCTGCTGGGCTCGGTGATGGATCTGGTCTGCCGCAACGCAGGCCTGACCACCATGGCGCTGCCCGAACACATCCGCTTGCGCCGCCGTGGTGATCTGCACTTCTTCACCAACTACGGCCCCGAAGCGTGGAGCCTGCCCGAAGGCTTTGAATGCCTGCTCGGCGGCCATCAGATGCCCGCCCACAGCATCACTGTCGCCAAGCCCCTTTCAAAAAAGGTCTAACCCATGCCGCAGTGGCGTCTGGATACCCCGCAGCAAACCCTTGTTCTGGCAACCGATGGCATGGTGCCGCAGGTGGTCTACTGGGGGGCGCCGCTGCCCGCTTCCGAAGATCTGGCCGCCCTCGCGCTATCGCAGGTGTCCGATCTGACAGGTGGAATGCTCGACCGCCTGCCCGATCTGTCGCTCTGCCCCTTGCCGGGGGCCGATTGGCAGGGCCAACCCGGCATGGTGATCGCCGAAGCAGACGGCCGCCCGCTGACCCCGCGCTTTCAGTTTCAATCCGCCGAACCTGCCCAAGACGCCCTGACCCTGCACAGCGCCGCCGATGGCCTGCGCCTCAGCCACAGCTTTCGCGCCCATGCCACCGGCGTGATCGCGATGACCACCACCTTGCAAGCCAATCGCCCGGTCCGCCTGCATTGGCTGGCCGCCCCGGTGCTGCCGATCCCGGCCTTGGGCAGCGAGATGATCGACGTCGCCGGCAAATGGCTGGGCGAGTTTCAACTGCAATCGCAGCCGTGGACAATCGGCACCCGCCTGCGCGAATCCCGCACCGGCCGCTCGGGTCAGGAACATCCCCCCTACGCGCTGTTCCCCGAACCCGGCTGCACCAACACCGCAGGCACCGTGCGCGCCCTGCATTACGCTTGGTCTGGCGGGCACCGCATGGTTGCCGAAGAACTGCCCGACGGGCGGCGTCAGGTGCAGTTTGGTCACGCCAGCGGCGCAGAACTGGACACCGCGACCCGCTTTCAATCGGCTGAACTGCTGGCACTGGTCTCAACCAGCGGCCTGAACGGCATCGGCCAAACCTTTCAACGCGACATCCGCGACCGCGTGGTGACATGGCCCAACCCGGCCCGCCCCCGCCCGGTGCATTACAACTGCTGGGAGGCCGTGTATTTCGACCACGACCTCGCCACGCTTTCCGATATCTCAACCCGCGCCGCAGCCTTAGGGGCCGAGCGTTTCGTGCTGGATGACGGCTGGTTCGTGCGGCGCGATGATGACACCTCCAGCCTCGGCGATTGGACGGTCGACACCCGC
Organism: Cypionkella sinensis; assembly: GCF_042646385.1. Classification (NCBI taxonomy): domain Bacteria; kingdom Pseudomonadati; phylum Pseudomonadota; class Alphaproteobacteria; order Rhodobacterales; family Paracoccaceae; genus Cypionkella; species Cypionkella sinensis. The sequence continues at coordinate 2,702,367 of NZ_JBHRTO010000001.1, forward strand.
AAATGGCCGCAAGGCCTGCATCCACTGATCAGCCATATCCACGCGCTGAACATGACCTTCGGCCTCTGGGTCGAACCCGAGATGATCAACCCCGACAGCGACCTCTACCGCGCCCACCCCGATTGGGTGCTGGGCCCCGCCGATCAGACCACAGGGCGCAATCAAATGGTGCTGAACCTCGCGCTGCACCCTGTGCAGGATCACCTGTTTCAGGCGCTGTCGACCCTGCTGCGCGAATATCCGATCGACTATCTGAAATGGGATCACAACCGCCTGCTGCCTGTGGTGGATGCCGCCCAGACCCGTGGCATCTACGCCCTTCTGGCCCGCCTGCGCGCCGCCTTTCCGCTGGTTGAGGTGGAAAGCTGTGCCTCGGGCGGCGGGCGGATCGACGCCGGGATTCTGGCGCAAACCCAGCGTGTCTGGCTGTCCGATTGCATCGACCCCGTCGAGCGGATTCGCATCCAGCACGACGCCGCCCTGTTCCTGCCGTCCTGTGTTGTCGGCAGCCATGTCGGCGCGCGGAAATCCCACACCACGGGCCTCGTGCATCCGATGTCGCTGCGCGCCTGGGTTGCCGCCACCCGCCACTTCGGTTTTGAGATGGATCTGCGCGCGCTGGACGCAGACGAGGCGCAGACACTGGGTCGCGTCACCGCTTGGTGGAAATCCAACCGCGATTGGCTGATGCGGGCAGCCGTCCTGCGGCTGGACAGCGCCGACCCCGCCGTCACCGCAGAGATGCAACTGGCCGAAGATGGCAGCCGGTTCGTTCTGGCCTCGGCCCAGATGGAAATGAGCCGACAGATCCTTCCCAAACCGCTGCGCCTGACCGGGCTTGATCCATCCGCCCAGTATGAAATCCGCCTGCTGAACCCGGAAGACGCCCCGCCGCAATCGCGCGCCAAATGCGCCTTGGCCAAAGGCCCGCTGCGCCTCAGCGGTGCGGTGCTGATGCAGCAAGGCATCCTGCTGCCGGTTGCATGGCCCGCGTCGATCTGGATGATCGAGGGGCGCGTGATCTGATCACCGCAAGCAGAATTCGCGTGGTCCCAACTCGGGACCATTTTTAATCGTTTTATATCAGCCTGTTGGGGTGGCAGATTTAAGGTTTTGTTAACACTTAAACCCTTTTCGCCCGGTTTTCGTTACTGCCGTGACCGGGCGCAGCAACAGACGTTTTCGGCAATTCATGCCTCAGCCAGCGCCCGGCATTCCAAATCGGATCGACATTCACCTTCCACACTTTGGCGAAGGCCCCCGCCTTCCCCATGCGATAAGGCTTCCGCTGAAGCCGCCGGGCCTCAAACGCCCGGCCAGCGCCCGACCCGCCGATGGCGGGCGCTTCTCGCCCGCCGGGTCGGTCACTGGCCTCAGGGGATTTCTTACTGACCTGACTACACAAAGAAACCGCACGCGCGGGCGGGCAAACGCGTAGCTTCCCGCGTCAGCTATCCCCTCAAACCGGCACAAACCCGCCCTTGGCCGGATCAAACTGCTCTAGCCCGCCCTCGCCGGTATCCGTCCACAGCCCGTGCAGGGTCAGCCGATCGCCTTCAACCGCCTCCTTGATGAAGGGGAAGGTCATCAGGTTTTCCAGTGAGACCAGAACCGCCTCACGCTCCAGCGCGGGCTGTTGCAACTCGGGCGGCAAGCCGGAAATCCGCTGATAACCGGGGCGCAGAATATCCATCCAGCGGCCGACAAAGCTGGTTTTTTCCAGCAGCGCAGGCGCATTGCCCGAGCACATGTCAAGGCAGCCCTTCACCCCGCCGCAGTTGGAATGGCCCAGCACCACGATATGCGCGACCCCCAGCGACTGCACCGCATATTCCACCGTGGCCGAGGTGCCGTGATATTCGCCATCCGGGTTATGCGGCGGCACAAGGCCCGCGATATTGCGGTGGATGAAGAATTCGCCCTCATCCGCACCGAAGATTGAGGTCACATGCACGCGGCTGTCGCAGCAGGAAATCACCATCGCGCGCGGGTGTTGGCCATTGGCAGCCAAACGGCGATACCACGCCTTGTTGTCGTTGTAGGTGGTGGCTTTCCAGCCGTGAAACCGTTGCACCAGGTAATTTGGCAGCGCGCGAATGTGGCTCATGGTCATCCTTCTCGGCTTGGTTTGTCCTGCGTAGTTATGCTGCAATCGCAGAAAATTCGAGTGATTTCTTTTGCGCGCGGCAACGATTTCTTCAGCACGAACGCGCAAGATGGTCCTCGGGTGTTTCGGAGGGTGTGATGAAAAACGTAGTGGCTTTGCGGCCAAAGGAAAGGGTGCGGCAAGATGCCGAACCGATTGCGACGATCTATCGAAATCTGGGCACCTCGGGGGCAGAGCAGGTTGTAACGCGCGCCTTGGGAGAGCTGGCGCTGACCATGGCAGGGCTGGCCACGCAGGTGCGCGCGCATGAATTGGGCGATCTGACACGGCAGTTGCGGCGTTTGCAGCGGATGGCCGAGAATCTCGGGATGGTGTCGTTGGGCGTGGTTTCGGGCGATCTGCGTGCCTGTCTGGACCGCGCAGATACCACCGCCTTCGCCGCCGTCTGGGCGCGGCTGCTGCGGATTGCCGAAAGGTCGCTGGCATCAGATAAGGCCTTGTTGGAACAGTTGGATCAGACGACGTCCTGAAGGGATCAGCATTCAGATGCTGGCGTCCGGGCGGAGTCTGGAAACGCACCGCGTTTCCCCGCCCGCGCGTGCGGTTTCACCCTGTAGTCGGTTCAGCAATCACGCCACGAGGCCAGTGCCCGACCCGGCGGGCGAGAAGCGCCCGCCATCGGCGGGTCGGGCGCTGGCCGGGCCTTTCGGGCCCGGCGGTCTCAGCGCCAACCGCCCCGCATGGCGAAGGCGATGGCCTTCACCAGATTGAAGAAAGTGACTCTCCATCCCACCTTATCGGCCATAGCCGGGGGTTGCAGCGGCAGATGGAAGCATTAGGCTCTGCGCGTCATAACAAAGGATGCGCCGATGGTTCCCGCTTTTGCTGATGCTGATGCCGTGTCGCGGCCGCTTTACGTCGTCGGGGTCGATGGTCTAGCGGCGTTCCTGTCAGCACAGCCCGAATCCGTGCGGGCGTGGCTGACGGCTTCGGGGTTTGCGGCCGCATTGGGCGATCTGCGCCTGATCCCCGGTGGCGATGGCGTGGCCGCAGCGGTGATCGGCTATGGCACCCCCGCCACGCGGGCGCGCGGGCGGTTTGGCTTGGCGAAAGCCACGGCCCTGCCCGCCGGCGCATGGCACCTGGTTGGCGATCTGACCCCGGCGCAGCGCGATGAGGCCGCCTTGGGCTGGCTGCTGGCGCAATATCGCTTTGACCGCTACCGCAAATCGCCAGCAGCCGAGGCGACGCTGGTGCTGCCCGAAGGCTGCGACGGCCCGCGCCTGCTGGCGATGGCGGCGGGCGAATATCTGACCCGCGATCTGATCAACACCCCCGCACAAGACATGGGCCCGGATGAGTTGGAAGCCGCGTTTACCGCCCTCGCCACCCGGTTCGGCGCGCGCTCTAAGGTGGTTAAGGGCGCAGCCCTGCTGGAGCAGAACTTCCCGATGATCCACGCGGTCGGCCGCGCCTCGCCCCGCGAACCGCGTTTGCTTGAGATGCACTGGGGCAACGTCGGGCCAAGCCTGACTTTGGTCGGCAAGGGCGTGTGTTTTGACACTGGCGGTTTGAACATCAAGACCTCGGGCATGACGCTGATGAAAAAGGATATGGGCGGCGCTGCCACGGTGATGGGGCTGGCGCAGATGATCATGCAGTTGGGCCTGCCCCTGCGCTTGCGGGTGATCGTGGCGGTGGTCGAGAATGTGATTGCAGGCAACGCCCTGAAACCTAAAGATATTCTAACCTCGCGCAAGGGCCTGACGGTTGAGGTCAACGATACTGATGCCGAGGGCCGTCTGGTGCTGGGCGATGCCCTGGCGCTGGCGACCGAGACGCCGACGGATGTGCTGATCTCGATGGCAACGCTGACCGGGGCCGCGCGCACCGCGCTGGGGCCGGATCTGGCACCCTATTACACCGACGACTCCACGATGGCGCAAGCGTTGGAACAGGGTGCGACCGCAACCTTCGATCCGGTCTGGCGGCTGCCGTTCCACACGCCTTACGAGCCTATCATCGAACCCGGCATCGCCGATCTCGACAATGCCCCCGGCTGGGGTTTCGCCGGGTCGGTGACGGCAGCGCTGTTCCTGCGCCGCTTTGCCGATCATCCGCGCTATATGCACTTTGACATCTACGGCCACACCCCCGCCGATGCGCCTGCGCGGCCCAAGGGCGGCGTGGGCCAAGGCGCACGCGCCATTCTGGCGGGGCTTCCGACCATGTTGGGGCTGTAAGATGGATCGCCGCACCACGCCTGCCACCCCGCGCGTCGCCCATGTCTCGCTGAAAGGCATCGTCGAGGCCCCCCAGTATACCGAAGGCGAAAAGCGCCGCGTGGCCATGCCCTTGGTTGACCTGCTGCGCAGCCCCGGCGGTGCGCGCGATCGGCAGCTTTTGCTGGGCGACGGCTTTACTGTGATTGACCATCAGGATGGCTATGCTTTCGGCTTTGCTGCGAAAGACGGCTATTGCGGCTGGCTGCCAGAGGCAGCGGTGGGCGAAGCGCCGAAGCCGACCCATTGGGTCGCCACCCCCGGCACGCATCTTTACCCCGAACCGCGCGTGCAAGCGCATGAGATTGCCGCACTCAGCATGGGTGCGCAGGTCGCGGTGATCGCCCAAGGTGCGAAGTTTACCGAAACCACGCAAGGCTTTATCCCAACGCCGCATCTGCTGCCGCTGGGGCAGTATCATACAGACCCGATTGCGGTGGCCGAGGGGTTTCTGAGTGTGCCCTACCTGTGGGGCGGCAATTCCCGCGCCGGGATTGATTGCTCGGGTCTGGCGCAGGGCGCGCTGCTGGCTTGCGGCATCAAGGCGGCGGGCGATTCCGATATGCAGCAGGCTTTGGGGCAAGAGATCCCTGAGGGCGTGGCATTGCAGCGCGGCGATCTGCTGTTCTGGAAGGGCCATGTCGCGCTGGTGGTGGACGCGCACCGCCTGATCCATGCCAACGGCCACACGATGTCAGTGGCCTATGAGGGGATCGAGGCCTGCATCGCCCGCGTGCTGGCGGCAGAGGGCCAACCTGTCAGCCATCGGCGCAGGTTGTAGCGCGCTACGTCACCAACCGGACGGGAACTGCCCTATCCACTTGCCCGATTTGGCCCGCGACAAATCGGGCCGCGCCTGCCTGCCCTAGGGCAGGCGCGAGTCCGCGCCCGCCCAGGCAGCCGCGCCCCGATTTCCAACCCGACGGTTTGTGGCACAACACCCCTTGCTTGACGGCTTTCAGCCTTACAAGCAACGAACCGGAAAACTCTGCCCCGCAGAGTTTTCTACCGGTTCGGGGAAAATATGACGGAGGCTTGCTAAATCTGCAGCAGCGGCCCCCCCCCCAACTCCCTCGCCGCCCCGGACTTGATCCGGGGCCTCATGGTTGGACCGGAGGCCCCGGATCAAGTCCGGGGCGGCGTGGTGCCGGGTGACACCATCACTCCACCGGACGGATCAGCTTTTGCTCCAACACCCGAAGCACCTGCGCCAGATCATGCCCCCGGCGCAGAATAAACCCATCCATCCCCACCACCGCATACATGCCCTGCCGCGCCCGCAGCTTGGGGCGCTTTTCGATGCGATACAGCGGAAATTCAGCGGTGCGGCGAAACACAGAAAACACCGCCACCTCGCGCAGGAACGACAGGCCATAGTCGCGCCATTCGCCCGCAGCCACCATCTGCCCATACAGCCGCAAGATCGCGCCAAGCTCGTGGCGATCAAAAGTAACCTGATCCGGCAGGGGCTCTGGCGCTGGGAAAGGGGTCGGCGTTTGCACCGTCATGGGCAAAGTTTACCCAAGGCCTGCGGCAAATCAAGCCCTGCAAATGGCATGACACAACCCCTGCGTGTAAATGCCTGTCCAGCTTGGGGACTCGTGCCCCGAAGTTGCCGCGACAATGCCCGTAAATGGCCCCGCGCCCTGCGCAATGCCGCCCCGATCAGGCGTCATACAGAACGGGCTACAGTGCAACGAAACCGGTGGAGCAAGTCTTTGCCCCCGCCCAGCTTGCTTCACCGGCGCTGTCGCAACAAAGGCCTCTACCGCAAGGTAGGGGCCTTTTCCGCATGGTGCACAGGCCGCAGAACTGGCGTAGAACCACGACATGTTGTGGATTTTGGCCTAAAGGCACCTGCAAACCACAAGTCATTCCCAGTTGGGAAGTCGCCGGGGGCCTGCTCCGCCTAGGCCCTCAGCTACAGAAACCCCGGAGCCAGCCGCAACTCTCCCACCGTCAGGCCCCGGCAATTCACCTGCGGCGCGGGCAGGCGTTTCTGCGCCATCGGATGTGCGCCATCCAGCACCCCCAACTGCGCCAGAATCGCCACCAAGGCCGCTTCCGAGGCGCGGGAATTGCCGTCCTCGATCTTCAGCGCCACTCCCAGCTTTTTCTCGGGGATAATGGCGATGAACACCGCCTCCGCGCCAGTCTTGATCGCCACCCGGCCCCCCATCGCCCGCATCAACTCGGTGCAGGCGCGGCCCTCGCCGGCCACCAGTTCGGGATGTGCCGCCATGGATCGGGCCAGACGGTGCATCGCCCGCTCGCGCACCGACCCGGTGTCCGAGGCTTTCGCAAACGCCGCCATGCCGCGCGCAAGGCCCGCCACCGACATGGCAAAATTCGGGGCCGAGCAGCCGTCGATGCCGTAACCGGCGGCAGTCTCACCGGTGACTTCCTCGGTCGCGGCCTTGATCGCCTTTTGCAGCGGGTGATCCAGTTCAACATATTCCGGCCCGGCTTTCAGATGCCGGGTGGTGGTCAGAAAACCCGAATGCTTGCCGGAACAGTTGTTGTGCAACTGGCAGGGCGCCTCGTGCCCCTCGATCAGCCGATCCCGCTCGGTGCGGTCATAGGGCTCGTGCGACCCGCAGCGCAGGTCAGCTTCGCCGAGGCCCAGATCAGCCAACCAGCGGCTTGCCATGTTGACATGCAGCGCCGCCCCCTGATGGCTGGCGCAGGACAGCGCAATATGGGCATCGGTCAGCCCCGCAGCCTCGGCAGCCCCGGATTCCAAAAGCGGCAAGGCTTGCAGCATCTTGCACGACGAGCGTGGAAAGATCACCCGATCCGGGTCGCCCCAGGCCTGCACCACTTGACCCGCTTCATCACAGATCACCGCATGGCCGCGGTGCGTGCTTTCCAGCAATCCGCCCCGCCACAGTTGCACCATTTCCGCCGCTGCCATGCCATCCCCCTCACATATGCGCGATTTTCTGCCCGTTTGGCCCCGGCAGGGCTTTCACGAAGCGTCATTTTTCGGTTATGAAGGCATATCGAGTGAAATTCTTGCGCGCCATCGAAAAACCGCACCTGAAGCGGTCGCACAGGCGGGCAGAGGCAAAACGGCTTGGAGGCTGTAGAATATGACAAGCTGGATGACGCGCGCGGCAGGCGTTGCGATGATGTCCATGATGGGCTTTGCGACCAGCGCTGTGGCGCAGGAATCGACCAATCGCGTCGCCACCATGACGGATTGGAGCGTGTTTGCCGACAAGAACCCGACCGAATGTTGGGGCGTGTCCAGCCCGAAGGAAACCGTGAACACCAAGGATGGCAAGCCAGTCTCGGTGCGGCGCGGCGATATTCTGCTGTTCGTCACCTTCCGGCCCGGTGCCAAAGGCGAAACCTCGTTCTCGGGCGGCTATCCGTTCGCGCCGGGGTCGACGGTCAAGCTGGATGTCGATGGCACCTCGTTTGATCTGTTCTCGGATGGCGAGTGGGCTTGGCCGGGCACCTCTGAGGATGATGCGACCATTCTGGCGGCGCTGAAAAAGGGCACCACGGCGGTGCTGACCGCGCGTTCGGCCAAGGGCACGCAGACCAAAGACAGCTTTAGCCTGCGCGGCTTTACCGCGGCGATGGACGAAGCTGCCAAGCAATGCGCGAAGTGATCACGGCTTTGGGCCGGCCCTGACCTGGGCCGCCTGAAACTTCTTCCCATCTGGGAACGCCTTGTGTGCAATGATTGAATTCGGCCCTTTGGCAACTATATGTTGTGGTATAGTGGCGCGCGCGCGGTTTACCCCAGCTTAACACGCTTTCTGATTTCCCCCAGCCTTTATGCCCGCGAACACCCAAAGACCTGCGCTTTGGGTGTTCGCGTTTTGGCGAAGTTGTTCTCTATTTCGTGACTCTGGTTGAATTTGTTCTTGTTCTGTTCTATATTCAGACTCGAGAACCAAGACGGGGTGATGTTATGGAAGCCACTACATTTGCCATCGCTGCGACAGAGCGGCAGTTGTCTTACGCCCGCGCTTTGGCGCAGCGCAACGGGGTCGTGCTGCCATGGGATGTGCAGTTGGATCGCCGCAGCCTGAGCGCGTGGATTGATGCGCAGGCCAAGCTGCGTCCGATGGAAAGCGATGGGCGGCCCAGCTCGAAACAGGTCGCCTTTGCCGAAAAGATCGCGCGCTACAAGCGCCGTGCGGTGCCGGATGAATGTTTCCGCGACCGCCAGTTGCTGGCACGCTGGATCGACAGCAACCGCTGACGTTAGGGCTGATCGACATTCACGCGCTTGCAGAGCGTCACGTCGGGCGGAAACAGGAAACGCACTGCGTTTCCCCGCCCGCGCGAGCGGTTTACCCCTGAAGTCGCGTCAACGAGGAATCACATGAGGCCAGTGCCCGACCCGGCGGGCGAGAAGCGCCCGCCATTGGCGGGTCGGGCGCTGCGTCGGGCCTTTGAGGCCCGGCGGTTTCAGCGGCACCGGCATCGCATGGCGAAGGCGGTGGCCTTCGCCAAGTTGTTGAGGATGGATGTCGATACCCTCTGGAGTTAGCGCAAGCAGGTCGGAAATGGCATGAAAACCATGTCATTTCATCTGCCTGACGGCTCTATTTCAGAATATGCATCCATTGCCCCGCCGCAGCGTGAAAGATATGCAGGGGGCAATTCTTATGCATGGAACCACAGCGCATGACCCAAGCCCAGACCCCCGCCCGCATCGCCTTTATCAAAGCCCGCTGGCACGCCGAAATCGTCGATCAGGCGCACAACGGCTTTGTGGCCGAGGCAAAAACCCTGCTGCCCGGTGCCACGATTGATGCCTTTGAGGTGCCCGGCGCGTTTGAGATGCCGCTGGTGGCGAAAAAGCTGGCCAAGACCGGGCGCTATGATGCGATCGTCGCGGCGGCCTTGGTGGTGGATGGCGGGATTTACCGGCATGATTTCGTCGCAGGTGCCGTGGTGACGGGGCTGATGAATGTCGGCCTGGAAACCGGCGTGCCGGTGTTTTCGGTGTCGCTGACTCCGCATAACTTCCAGCCGGTTGACAGCCTGATCAGCTATTACACCGCGCATTTCGTCAAAAAGGGTGCCGAGGCCGCCCATGCGGTGCAGCAGATTCTGGCGCTGGAGCCGCAGCTTTCGGCATAGGGCGCGCAGGGCTGATATTGCGTGGTTTCGTTTTGCGCGCTTATCCCCTATATCAGCACCTTCAAAGCCCAAGGACTCTGCCATGACGACCGCCCCGATCACGCAAGACGTGCTGACCATTCCGCGCAAAACGCCCGAGGGCGGCAAGCCCAATCTGGTCGGCATGACGCGCGATCAGATGCGCGATGCGCTGATCGCCGCAGGCACGCCGGAAAAGGCCGCCAAGATGCGCGTGGGGCAGGTCTGGCAATGGGTCTATCATTGGGGCGTGCGCGATTTTGACCGCATGACCAATCTGGCGAAAGACTACCGCGCGCTGCTGGCCGAGAATTTCGTGCTGGAAGTGCCGGAAATCGTGACCAAGCAAGTCTCGACCGATGGCACCCGCAAATATCTGGTGCGCATCGCCGGCGGGCACGAGGTTGAGGTGGTCTATATCCCCGAAACCGATCGCGGCACGTTGTGCATTTCCAGCCAGGTCGGCTGCACGCTGACCTGTAGTTTCTGTCACACCGGCACGCAAAAGCTGGTGCGCAACCTGACGGCGGCGGAAATCGTCGGCCAAGTCATGCTGGCCCGCGATGATCTGAACGAATGGCCGGTGCCCGGCGCGCCCAAGGTGGAAACTCGTCTGGTCAGCAACATCGTGCTGATGGGCATGGGCGAGCCTTTGTATAATTTCGAGAACGTCCGTGACGGCATGAAGGTTGTGATGGACGGCGAGGGCATCGCCTTGGGTCGCCGCCGTATCACGCTTTCCACCAGCGGCGTGGTGCCGGAAATCGCCCGCACCGCGCAAGAAATCGGCTGTCTGCTGGCGGTGTCGTTCCATGCGACCACCGATGACGTGCGCGATGTGCTGGTGCCGATCAACAAGAAATGGAACATCGCGACGCTGCTCGAGGCGCTGCGGGAATACCCGAACCTGACCAATTCCGAACGTATCACCTTTGAATATGTGATGCTGGATCATGTGAACGACAGCAAGGAAGATGCGCACCGCTTGGTGGAACTGCTGCGCGGCATCCCGGCCAAGGTCAATCTGATCCCATTCAACGAATGGCCGGGCGCGCCTTACAAACGCTCCAGCGGCAACCGGATTCACGCCTTTGCCGACATCCTGTATAACGCCGGTTTCGCCACCCCGATCCGCACCCCGCGCGGTGAGGATATCATGGCGGCCTGTGGTCAGTTGAAATCGGCCACCGAAAAGCAGCGCAAATCGGCGCAAAAGGCCAGCGCCAAGGCCGCCGCGGCTGAGTGAAAACGTCGCAGACACCCGATTGTGTCAACACAATGGAACCAAACCGCAAGTTTCCGCTTCACAGCGGGGCTTGTGGGCGTCATGGTGGCGAAACCCGTTAATGAAACGGCAAACATGGTCGTGCATCATCGTGCGACCCAATCAACACAAGGCGCTAAACAGGCGCTGCGGCCCTCCGGTGGCTGACCGGGCGAGCGTAAGGGCGCTTTGAATGACACAGACCGAGACTACCGCGCAGGCGGTTGAACGCACCGCCAAGGAATGGGTGTTGGTGCTGGCGAAGTATCGCGAGCCTTCGACCTTCCGTTCGGTGTTTGAACTGATGGCCACGCTGGTGCCGTTCGTGATGCTGTGGGGGCTGGCTTGGGTGTCGCTGGAAATCAGCTATTGGCTGGCCTTTGGCATTGCCCTGCTGAACGGGGTGTTTCTGGTGCGGATCTTCGTGATCCAGCACGATTGCGGCCATGCTTCGTACTTCACCAGCCGCACCGCGCAGGATTGGGTCGGGCGCTGCTTGGGAGTGTTGACGCTGACGCCCTATGACGTGTGGAAGCGCACGCATTCCATCCACCACTCGCACCACGGCAACCTTGATCAGCGCGGCATCGGTGATGTGCTGACGCTGACGGTCGAAGAATACCGCGCCCGCAGCCCCATGGGGCGGTTTCTGTATCGGATGTATCGTCACCCGCTGGTGCTGTTTGTGCTGGGGCCAAGCTATCTGTTCATCCTGCAAAACCGCCTGCCGTTCGGGCTGATGGACAAGGGATGGAAGTATTGGACATCCGCCATGGGCACCAATGCCGTGATCGCGATTGCGGTCGGGTTGATGATCTGGCTGGGCGGCTGGATGCCCCTGTTGCTGATCTATCTGCCCACTTCCGTGATCGCGGCGACGATTGGGGTCTGGCTGTTCTATGTGCAGCACCAGTTTGAAGAAACCCATTGGTCGAAAACCGAAGACTGGCAGTTGCACGAGGCGGCGCTGGAAGGGTCTTCGCATTATGTGCTGCCGCAACCGCTGCGCTGGTTGACCGCCAATATCGGCATCCACCATGTACATCACCTCTACAGCCGCATCCCGTTCTACCGCCTGCCCGAGGTGTTGCGCGACAATGCCGACCTTGCCCAAGCCCAGCGTTTGACGATTGTCGAAAGTTTCCAGTCCGTAAAGTTGCATTTGTGGGATGAAAAACTACAAAAGCTGATGTCGTTTCGAGAGGCGAAGCGGTTGTACGGAAGGGCCTGAACTTATGGGTGAGAATATTCGACTGACGGCCAGCGATGGCTTTGTCTGTGATGCCTATGTGGCGCGCCCCGCAGGTGTGCCCAAGGGTGGCATCGTGGTGGTGCAAGAGATTTTCGGCGTTAATCCGCATATCCGCAGCGTGGCGGATCGCTATGCGGCGGAGGGTTATCTGGCGGTCGCCCCGGCGCTGTTTGACCGGGCAGAGCCTGGCTTTCAATCCGGCTACCAGCCCGAGGATATGCCGCGCGCCTATGCGATGATCGGCAAGGTTTCCAGCGGGCCTGCCTTGCTCGACATCGCTGCGGCGATTGCGTTTGCGGCAGAGGCCGGCAAAGTTGGCGTTGTCGGCTTTTGCTGGGGCGGCACGCTGGCTTGGACGGCGGCTGCCAAACTGCCGGGCCTGTCGGCAGCGGTGGGCTACTACGGCGGCAACATCCTGGACCTGACCGATCTGCAGCCGCAATGCCCGGTCATGCTGCATTTCGGCGCGCTGGACGACCATATCCCGGTCGACAAGGTGCGTGCATTCGCAGCGGCACGCCCTGAGTTGCCGATCTATATCTATGATGCCGGTCACGGCTTTAACTGCGATGCGCGCGGATCATATGACGCGACATCGGCCAAACTGGCGCAGGAACGCACCTCGGCGCATTTCGCCAAGCATTTGGCATAGCCACCCGACTTAAAGGCTTTATGCGGCGCGCTTATGGCGCCGCATATCCCAAGGCCACAGCGCCGCGCTCAAACTCGGCCGCCGTCAGGGCGCCGTCGTCGTCAAAGTCGAACATCTGCGCAATGCCCTTGCCGCCACGGCCATATCGGCGGCTTTGCGACCGCGTAGTGACGGCTTCGCGCAATTCATCTGCCGATAACACGTTGTCTTCGTTGGCGTCGGAGGTGAAAAATGCGTCTGAAATCCCGTCCGAAGGCATGAATTCCAGCGTGTCTTTCAACTCTTGCTTGGTGATCTGACCATCGTTGTTCAGATCAGCGGCCAGCATCTGCCCCCAAAGTTGCGCGCGCTGTCTGGCGTCTTGCACTTGCTCGGCGGCGGCATAGCGAAACGGTTTGGTCAGGTTGTTGTCGCGCATCTCGCCCATGCGGCCAAAGATTTGCTGCCGCAGCATCTCGGCATCGCGGCGGGGGCGACCGACTTGCAGCACCATTTGCAGAATCTGACGGGCCTCAGAATTGCCGTCCGACTTGGCCATCATCAGCGCCAGATCGGGGGTGACTTTGAAGTCCGGCCCCACGCGCAAACCCATTGCTTCCATCTGCGCCTGAAAAAGCGCATCGCCGTCGCTGAACGCGACCTCGGCGCTGGCCGACACAGCATTCAGCGAAATCAAAGCGGCACAAAAACAAGCGGCGGCGCGGCGCATGCGGAAACTCCTGTCAAATACTACACCTGCGCAATCGCAGACAATTTTGGCACAACTGTGACAGGCAAATCCGCGCCTTGCGGCCAACTGCCCGTGCCGATGGATCGCGCCGCAGGCCTGTGACAGAAAAGAAGGGCGTTCCAGCTTTGGCGACATCGTTGGAACCAAATTGACAGCCCGCGCCTGTTGATATGCCTGAACGCCGCCGACACCGCAGATTTTGGGCAAAATTTCTTGTGTTTCGGCACAAATTCAGCTTTGGCCAACTAGCGCCAGCGGTCGAAAATTGCCAAATAGCGCCAACAAAGCTTGAAGGATGCCCGCATGACCACCAGCACCCCTACCGCAAAAGGCCTCAGCGCCAGCACGCTGACCCATTTGCAACGGCTTGAGGCCGAAAGCATTCATATCATGCGCGAAGTGGTCGCCAATGCCGAAAACCCGGTGATGCTGTATTCGGTGGGCAAAGACTCGGCCACCATGCTGCATCTGGCGAAGAAAGCCTTCTACCCCGCGCCGCCGCCGTTCCCACTGCTGCATGTCGATACGACGTGGAAATTCCGCGAGATGTACAAGCTGCGCGAGAAAGCCGCGAAAGACGCCGGGATGGAGTTGATCGTTTACCACAATCCCGAGGCGGTGGAAAAAGGCATCAACCCGTTCGACCACGGATCTTTGCACACCGACATGTGGAAGACCGAGGGTCTGAAACAGGCGCTGACCAAGTATAACTTTGACGTGGCCTTTGGTGGCGCGCGCCGCGATGAGGAGAAGTCGCGCGCGAAAGAGCGTGTGTTCTCGTTCCGCTCGGCCAACCATCGGTGGGACCCCAAGAACCAGCGCCCCGAGTTGTGGAAGCTGTATAACACCCGCAAATCCAAGGGCGAAAGCATCCGCGCCTTCCCGATTTCCAACTGGACCGAGTTGGACATCTGGCAATACATCCACCTTGAGGGCATCGAGATCGTGCCGCTGTATTTCAGCGAAAAGCGCCCGGTGGTAGAGCGTAACGGCATGTTGCTGATGGTGGATGACGACCGTTTCCGCCTGAACCCCGGCGAGGTGCCGCAGATGAAATCGGTGCGCTTCCGCACTTTGGGCTGCTATCCGTTGACCGGGGCTGTGGAGTCTGAGGCCAAGACGCTGCCCGAAGTCATTCAGGAAATGCTGCTGACCACCACATCGGAACGTCAGGGCCGCGCGATTGACCACGATCAGGCCGCCTCGATGGAGAAGAAGAAACAAGAGGGGTATTTCTAAATGACCGCCGCCGTAAACACCCCTGTAGACCCCATCTATGTCACCGATCAGTTGATCGCCGACGACATCGACGCCTATCTGTTGAAGCACCAGCACAAGACCATGTTGCGGTTCATCACCTGTGGCTCGGTCGATGACGGCAAATCGACGCTGATCGGGCGCTTGCTGTATGACAGCAAGATGATCTTTGAAGATCAGTTGGCCTCGCTGGAGCATGACAGCAAAACCTCGGGCACGCAGGGGCAGGACATCGACTTTGCCCTGCTGGTGGATGGTCTGGCGGCCGAGCGCGAACAGGGCATCACCATCGACGTGGCCTACCGTTTCTTCGCCACCGACAAGCGCAAGTTCATCGTCGCCGACACGCCGGGACACGAGCAATACACCCGCAACATGGTGACGGGGGCTTCGACCGCTGACCTTGCGGTGATCCTGATCGACGCGCGCCAAGGCGTGCTGACCCAGACGCGGCGGCATTCCTATCTGGTGAAACTGCTGGGCATCAAGAACGTGGTGCTGGCGGTGAACAAGATGGATCTGGTGGGCTACAGCCAGGAACGCTTTTACGAGATCGTCAAGGATTACAGCCACTTCGCCAAGCAGATCGGGATGGAGGCTTTCCTGCCGATCCCGATTTCGGGGCTGAAGGGTGAGAATATGATCACCCGCTCGACCCAGATGCCGTGGTATACGGGCCAGACGCTGATGGAGCATCTGGAAACCGCGCCGGTGAATGATGCGCGGATGCTGGATGTGCCGTTCCGTATGGCGGTGCAATGGGTGAACCGCCCGAACCTCGATTTCCGCGGCTTTGCGGGCCAGATCGGCGCGGGCGTGGTGCGCCCCGGCGATGCGATCCGCGTGCTGCCTTCGGGCAAGACCACCACGGTCAAATCCATCGTCACGATGGATGGCGATCTGGATCAGGCGATTGCCGGCCAATCGGTGACGATCACCTTCAACGATGAGGTCGATTGCTCGCGCGGGGATGTGATCGTCAAGGCGGATGAGCCTTGCGAAGTGGCGGATCAGTTTGAAGCCACCTTGGTGTGGATGGACGAGGCCGCGATGCTGCCGGGCCGCCCGTATTTGTTGAAAATCGGCACCCAGACCGTCACCGCCACAGTGACCGAGCCGAAGTATGAGGTGAACATCAACACGCTGGAGCATCTGGCGTCGCGCACGCTGGCGCTGAACGCGATTGGCGTTTGCAACCTGTCGATTGACCGCGCGATTCCGTTTGAGGCTTACGCGACCAACCCCGATCTGGGCGGTTTCATCCTGATCGACCGGATGACCAACGCCACCGTCGCCGCCGGGATGATCCATTTTGCGCTGCGCCGCAGCCAGAACATCCATTGGCAGGCCGTGGATATTGATCGCAACGCCCATGCCACGCAGAAAATGCAAAAGCCTGCGGTGGTGTGGTTCACCGGGCTTTCCGGGTCGGGCAAATCGACGATTGCGAACCTTGTCGAGAAAAAGCTGCACGCTTTGGGCAAGCACACGTTCCTTTTGGATGGCGACAACGTCCGCCACGGTCTGAACCGCGACCTCGGCTTTACCGATGCCGACCGGGTGGAGAACATCCGCCGCGTCGGCGAAGTGGCCAAGCTGATGACAGATGCAGGCCTGATCGTGCTGACTGCCTTCATCTCGCCATTCCGGTCCGAGCGCCGAATGGTGCGCGATCTGATGGCAGCGGGCGAGTTCCTTGAGGTCTATGTCGATACCCCGTTGGCCGTGGCCGAAAGCCGCGACGTGAAAGGGCTGTACAAGAAAGCCCGCTCTGGCCAGTTGAAAAACTTCACCGGCATCGACAGCCCCTATGAGGCCCCGGATGCCGCCGAAATCGTGGTGAACACCACCGATCTTTCGGCAGAGCAAGCCGCAGACCGCATCGTCGAGGCGATCCTCGCGCGCTGACGGCTGCCAAAGCCAGATAAAGGCCGGGCCCAGCGCCCGGCCTTTTGGCATTAAAGGGCCGCACACCAACTCGTGAACCCAAACGCAGCCGCGAAACGATTCATTTTGCACAAAGCGCGACGGAAACCTTTCCGCCCGGCGTAAAAGCCTTATCTTCAGCGCAGCTTTGCTCAGCCGCCGAAACGTGCTGTGTGCCTATTGTTGTGCCGCCCCGCGCATTGCTTGCAGAATAATCAAAAACGGACCTCATATGTTTCAGACTTCGCCCGCTAATCGCCCGCGCCTTGGCCTTCGCACCTTTGGTCTGATCTCGCTGCTGTCTTGCGCCCTGTTCGCGCTGGATGCAGCAGCGCAAACCGGACCGGGCGGGCCACCCCAAGGGCCGGTGAGTGTGGGGACGATCACCGTGCAAACCGTGGATGTGCCCTATGTGCGCACTTTGCCGGGGCGGGCGGTGGCCTATGAAACGGGCGAGATCCGGGCGCGCGTCAGCGGCGTGGTCGAGGAAATCCTGTATGCCGCGGGCGACAAGCTGAAACCCGGCGATCCGATGTTCAAGATTGAAGACACCACCTATGTCGCGGCTTTCGCCTCGGCCAAGGCGGCGCTGGCGGGGGCGGAGGTGGCGCGCGATACCGCGCAGGCCACGGTCGACCGCTACAAGACCCTGCAAGGCAGTGCTGTCAGCAAGGCCGATCTGCAAACCGCGCAAGCCACCGCCGCCGCCGCCGTTGCCAGCTATGCCGCAGCGCAAGCCGCTGTTGACGTGGCCCAGCTTGATCTGGATCGCACCATCGTGCGCAGCCCGATTTCGGGCATCGCGGGTATCCCCAGCGTCTCGGTCGGGGCGTTGGTCACGGCCAATCAGGCCGATGCCCTGGCGACCGTGACGCGGCTTGACCCGATCTACATTGATGTCAGCGACTCCAGCGCCGGGATGCTGCGGGTGCGCGCCCAGATCGACGATGGCAGCCTGAAACTCGGCACCAAGGTTGGCGTGGCCTTGGTGCTGGAGGATGGCACCACCTATGACGGCCAAGGCACCGTTGTGGTGCTGGGCAATGTGGTGTCAGCCACCACCGGCACCTTTGATCTGCGCGTGCAGTTCGACAACCCCAAGCGGCTGATTCTGCCGGGGCAGTTTCTGCGGGTCAAGCTGACGCTGGGCAGCACCAGTGCCAAACTGGTGCCACAGCGGGCCACCGGGCGCACCTCAGACGGCACGCTGACGGTGTTTGTCGCCAAGGATGGCGTGGCGAAGAAAGTCGCGCTGACCAGTTCGGGCACGCAAGACAACGCCTGGATTGTCACGGGCGGGCTGGAGGATGGCGATCTGGTGATCGTCGATGGCCTGACCAACCTGCGCGACGGGGCCGAGATCAAGCCGGTGCCGGTGACGATTGACGCCGATGGCGTGGTGCATGACGCACCCACCCCCGATGCCGCCAGCCCAGATACGGCTAAACCCGAAGCTGGCAAGCCCGCCGCAACAGGGAATAACTGAGCCATGCCGCGTTTTTTCATTCACCGCCCGGTGTTTGCCTGGGTGCTGGCGATTGTGGTGATGCTGGCCGGGGCCTATTCGCTGCTGCAACTGCCCGTCTCACAATATCCCGACATCGCCCCCACCACGATCCGGGTTTCGGCCAGCTATGCAGGGGCTACGGCTGAGGCCGTGCAAACCTCGGTCACGGAAACCATCGAAGACGGTCTGACCGGGCTGGAGGGGTTGCTGTATACCGTTGGCTCGTCCTCGACTGGGCGGGCAAGCCTGACGCTGACCTTTGACGACAGCGTTGACCCGGATGACGCGCAGACCAATGTGCAGGCCAAGGTGGATCAGATCACCCGCCGCCTGCCCGATGCAGTGCAGGATTCCGGCGTCAACGTCACGCGGTCGTCGTCGTCGATCCTGCTGGTGGGCTCGCTGGTGTCGAAGGATGGCCGCTATAGCACGGTGCAACTGGGCGACATCATGTCATCGACCGTCGAGGGCGCGGTTCTGCGCACCGATGGCGTTGGCAGCATCAACTCTTTCGGCTCGGGCTATGCGATGCGGATCTGGCTGGATCCGATGAAACTGGCGGAATTTGCCATGACGCCCGCCGATGTGGTCAACGCGGTCAGGGCGCAAAACACCACGGTTTCCATCGGCTCGCTGGGCGCGCAACCTGTCACACCGGGCCAGCAGTTCACCGCCACCATCACCGCGCAAAGCCAGCTCACCACGGTCGAGCAGTTCGAACAAATCCGCCTGACCACGACCGCCGCAGGCAACACTGTGCGCTTGGGCGATGTGGCGACGGTCGAGATTGGCAAGGAAACCTACGGTGGCGACTCGCGGTTCAACGGGGCCAATGCCTCGGGCTTTGGGGTGAACCTGGCAAGCGGCGCCAATGCGGTGGATACGGCGGCGGCGGTGCGTGCCACGCTCAGCGGGTTGGAAGCAGCCCTGCCCGAAGGTGTCGAAGTGCAATACGCCTATGACACCTCCCCCTTCGTCGAGCTTTCCATCGAAAAGGTAGAACATACCCTGCTGGAAGCCATCGCGCTGGTGTTCCTCGTCATCCTGGTGTTCCTGCAAAACTGGCGCGCCACGCTGATCCCGATCATCGCGGTGCCGATCGTGCTGCTGGGCACCTTCGCCGTGCTGGGGGTTTTGGGCTATTCGATCAACACGCTGACGATGTTTGCCATGGTGCTGGCGATTGGCCTTCTGGTTGATGACGCCATCGTGGTGGTGGAAAACGTCGAGCGCGTGATCGCCGAGGAAGGCCTGCCCCCGGTGGAGGCCACCGAAAAAAGCATGAGCCAGATCACCGGCGCGCTGATCGGCATCGCGCTGGTGCTGTCGGCGGTGTTCTTGCCGATGGCGTTCACATCGGGGTCAACGGGCGTGATCTACCGGCAGTTTTCTGTCACCATCATCTCGGCCATGCTGCTGTCGGCGGCGGTGGCGCTGATCCTGACGCCCGCGATGTGCGCCAGCATCCTCAAGCCGCATTCCGCCCATGGCACGGGCTGGCTTTCCGCCCCCGGTCGGTGGTTCAACACGGGCTTTGGCGCGGCGACCCGCGGCTATGCCAACACGCTGGCGGGTATCCTGAAATGGCCGTTTGCCATGGTGCTGGTGCTGGGCCTTGTTGGTGGCGGTGCTGCCTCGATCTATGGCCGCATCACTGGGTCATTCCTGCCGTCAGAAGATCAGGGCGTGCTGATGACGCGGATTTCGCTGTCGCAAGGCTCGACCACTGCGGCCACGCTGGATGTGGTGCGTCAGGTCGAGGAATATCTGAACACCGAAGAAAAAGCGGCGGTGGAATCCACCTTTGTCGCAATGGGCTTCGGGTTCAGCGGCACCGGGCAAAATCAGGCAATGGTGTTTGTGAAACTGCGCAGCTTTGACGAACGCAGCACAGCCGATCTGTCGGCCAAGGCGGTGGCGGCGCGAGCCAATGCCAAGTTCAAGAGCTTGCGCGCGGGCACGGTGCAGTTCAACCAACCGCCCGCGATTCAGGGCCTTGGCAACTCGGCGGGCTTCTCGATGTATCTGGTCGATCAATCCGGCGCGGGCAATGATGCCTTGTTTGCCGCCGCCGCCGATCTGATCAAACAGGCGCAGGCCAGTGGCCGGGTGATCAACCTGCGCAGCGGCGCGTCCGAGGATGAGGCCGCGCTGAAATTGGTGATTGATCAGGAAAAGGCCGCCGCGCTGGGTGTGTCCTTGACCGAAGTGAACGCCATGCTTTCGACGGTGTTTGCGGGGCAAGAAGTGAACGACTTCCAGCTTGGCACCGCATTGCGCCCGGTGATCGTGCAGGGCATCGCCGGGGCGCGGATGCAGCCCGAAGATGTGCTGGCGTGGTTTGCCCGCAACGCTGATGGCGAGATGGTGCCGTTCTCGGCGTTTTCCAAAACCGAATGGGCGCCGGTTGCGCCCAGCTTGGCCCGGATCGACGCGCTGCCCGCGGTGCAGATCAACGGCGCACAGGCCGATGGTGTGTCCTCGGGTGAGGCGATGGACACGATGGAGCAACTGGTGGCCGCGATGCCCGGTGGTTACGGTGTGGCATGGACCGATCTGTCGTATCAGGAACGCCAATCGGGCAACCAAGCGCCCTATCTTTACGCGCTGTCGGCGTTGGTGGTGTTCCTGTGTCTGGCGGCTTTGTATGAAAGCTGGGCGATCCCGTTCTCGGTGATGCTGGCGGTGCCGGTGGGGATTTTGGGGGCGCTGATTGCGGCGTGGTTGTTTGGCCAGTCGAATGACGTGTATTTCAAGGTGGGTTTGCTGACGACGATTGGTCTGGCGGCAAAGAATGCCATCCTGATCATCGAGTTCGCGCGAGAGCTGGAAACGCATGGCCGCACCCCGGTGCAAGCCGCGCTTGAGGCCGCGCGCACCCGTCTGCGCCCCATTCTGATGACCTCGCTGGCGTTCATCCTGGGGGTGTTGCCGTTGGCCATCGCCAGCGGCGCGGGCGCAGGCGCGCAAAACGCCATCGGCATCGGCGTGCTGGGCGGGATGCTGTCGGCCACCGTGCTGGGCATCTTCATGGTGCCGTCGTTCTATGTCGTGGTGCGCAGGCTGACGATGAAGAAGGCGAAGACTGTCTGAACGTTGGCCGTTTGGCAGATTTGTCCGGCGACAAATCTGCCCGCGCCTGCCTGCCCCCGGCAGGCGCGTTTCCGCGCCAGCCAGTCAGGCGCGGGCAGATTTCACAGCGTGGAGTTTAGCCCCACACCCCTTGCTCAACGGCGTTCCGCCTTATGAGCAACTCGCCAAGAAACGCTCCACTGGAGCGTTTCTCATTGGCTCGGGGCAAGACCAAGCCTTGCGCTTACTTCAACACCCCATTCGCCTTGGCGGTAAACGTGGCGATGTAGTCCATCAGCCCCGGCGACAGCGTGTCATAGGGCGGCAGGCCCAATTCGTTCAGCCGCGCGCGGATGCCATCCATCTTTGACGGATCGGTGCCACCTTCGATCACCGACGACACGAACGCCGCAAAGGTCGGCGCCGCAAAGCCCTCGGTCCCCGACAGTTCGGTATGGATGAACGACAACCCGGTGAACGGATGGTTCGCCCGCGTCACCGGCCCGTGCATATGCACCCCGCACTCCTTGCAGGCATGGCGCTGGATAAGAGCATTGCCATCCACCACTGCCAGCTTGTCGGCGTTCTTGGTGACTTTCACATTATCCGAAGTCACCACCGACACCATCGAAAACGCCGCCCCTGCCGGTTTCGAGCATTTGGTGCAACCGCAGACGTGGTTGTGCAGACAATCCGAACCGATCTGCACCTCAACCGGATTGCTCTTGCAGTGACACGTCAAAGTGCCACCCGCAAAGCCCGTCTTGCCGGGCTTCACGCCGCCATCCACCGACGGATGAATCGAAACAGATGCCATGAACTCTCTCCCTGAAACGGCCCTCCTCCAGGGCCTTCAAGGCCAAAGCCTAGACCTCGGCACAGAGTCGAACAAGCCGGGGGCGCGTCGCCTAAACCGTCTCGGGTGTCGGTTTCGCGGCATAGCGATCCGACAGGTGGAACATCAGCGGATTGATCAGAATAGACACCAGCGCCGCCGCCACCACCAGATCACGCGCGCCCACCGGCACGATCTGCAGCTTGACCCCCATGCCGACAAGGATGAACGAAAACTCGCCCACCTGCGCGAGGCTTGCCGCCAGCACCAACCCGGCAGAACGGTCATGCCCGAACCAACGCATCAGCCCATAAGCCGCGACGGATTTGATCCCCAGCACGATCCCCACCGTGCCAAACAGCGCCAAGGGCTGCGTCCAGATCACCGACGGGTTGAACAGCATCCCGACCGAGACAAAGAACAGCACCGCAAAGGCATCGCGCAATGGCAGAGTGTCCTTCATCGCCTGATTGGACAGCGTCGACGACGCCATCACCATCCCGGCAAAGAACGCCCCCAGCGCAAAGCTGACACCAAAGAACACCGCCGATCCGTAAGCCACGCCCAAGGCAATCGCCAGCACCGCCAGCCGGAACAACTCGCGCTGACCCGTGTGCATCGAGTAATGCAGCACCATCGGGATCAGCCGCGCGCCCACCACCAGCATCAGGCCGATAAAGCCCGCCACCTTTAGCCCCGTCAAAAGCAGGGTCGCGCCCAAGGGGCCAAAGCCCCAACTGGCCACCTCTGCCGCCTCGCCCTCAACCGGAACCTCGACGCCGCCCATCAGCCCGGCCAACGGCGGGATCAAGACCAGCACCACCACCATCGCCAGATCTTCAACGATCAGCCAGCCCACCGCCAGCCGGCCCGTCTCATCCTGCATGATGCCACGCGATTGCAGCGCCCGAAGCAGCACCACCGTCGAGGCGACCGACAGCGACAGCCCAAAGATCACCCCCGCGCCAAGACCCCAACCCAAGGCCAAAGACAACCCCAGCCCCGCCAGCGTCGCCACCGCGATCTGCCCCAACGCCCCCGGAATCGCCGCCGCCCTGACCGCCATAAGATCCTTCAGCGAGAAATGCAGCCCCACCCCGAACATCAGCAGGATGACCCCGATTTCGGCCAACTCATTCGCCAGTTCCTGATCGGCCACAAAGCCCGGCGTAAACGGCCCGATGATCACACCCGCCATCAGATAACCCGCAATCAACGGCAACCTGAACCGATGCGCCACAAGGCCAAGCACAAAGGCCATCGACAGGCCGATGGCAATAATCGCGATCAGTGGCGTGTCATGCGTCATCCAGAACTCCTTGGGATAAGACCCAGCTTGAGGCCTGCACGCCACCCGATCAATCTTTTAAATCGACCGTTTTAGTCACAATTTCCGGGCCAATATGTCAGTTTGTAACGACGCGCCGCGAAGCCTTGGGAATAAGTCACTGTTGACCTATCCCGCAGCCCTGTTACCCCTGCGACATGCTGCCGCTTTTGACAAACCCCGCCGCCCGTCGCCTGTTCCTGCACCGTCACGCCTTGGCCGAGGCGCCGACAGGTGCCGCACATGGTCAGGCGCTTGCCGATCTGATCCACCGCATCGGTTTCGTGCAGGTCGACAGCATCAACACCGTCGCCCGCGCGCATCACATGATCCTGTTTTCGCGCCGCCAATCCTATAAACCCGCAGCCCTGAAAGCCCTGCTGGAACGCGACCGCGCGCTGTTTGAACACTGGACGCATGACGCCTCTATCCTGCCGGTGCATTTGCACGCGCATTGGCAGCACCGATTTGCCCGCAGCGCCGAACGGATGAGCAAGAACCGACACCGCTGGTTTCCCAATGGCGATGAGTCGCAGTTGGATACCATCCTGCGCCATATCGCCGATCATGGCCCCGTCACCACCTCGGATGTCGGGCAGGATGAGACGCGCAGCAAGGGCGGCTGGTGGGAATGGCACCCGTCAAAAACCGCGCTGGAATGGCTGTGGCGCACCGGCGAACTGTCGATTTCTGGCCGCGATGGCTTTCAGAAAATCTATGACCTGACCGAGCGTGTCATCCCCCACCAGCACCGCAGCACGGTCTATGATCTGGCGCAGATGACCGATTGGGCCTGCGCCTCGGCGCTCGACAATCTGGGCTTTGCCAATGCCACCGAACTGCGCGCCTATTGGCACGCGCTGGAGCCCGATGAAGTCCGCGCTTGGGTGAAAGCAGCGCTTGCCCGCGGTGAGATCATCGAGATCGAGGTCGAAGGCGCGCAAGGCAACCGCCGCCGCGCCTATGCTCGCCCCGATGTGCTGGCACAGGCGGCCGCAGCGCCCGAGCCGACCGGCCGCCTGCGCATCCTGTCGCCGTTCGACCCTGCCCTGCGCGACCGCGCACGCGCTGAGTTTCTGTTCGGGTTTTACTACCGCATCGAAGTCTTCGTGCCCGAACCCAAGCGCCAATACGGCTATTACGTGTTTCCGGTGCTGGAAGGCGACCGCCTGATCGGCCGCATCGACTGCAAATCCTTCCGCGATGACCGCACCCTGCGCGTCAAAGCCTTCTGGCCGGAAGCAGGCGTAAAGCTGGGCACAGGCCGCGTGGCGAAACTCGAATCCGAACTGGCCCGTTGGGCCGCCTTCACCGATTGCGACCGGGTGGAGTTTCAGGATGGCTGGAGCAGAGAGACGTTGCGCCTCTGACCAACACAGGGCCGCGCCCGACCTCGGGATGGCGCGCCAAGGCTGGTTCTAAGCACTTTATGGTTCAAGCAATCCTACCGGATTTCTGCTGGCAACCGTTGCAAACGCGCCCTCCCGGGGGGAGGCCCCCTATCAGCGATTGCAAGCAATCGCTTACCGGGCAATGGGGCGCTGCCCGGCGGCGCATGCGCGCCTTGATTCCGGGCGGGGTCTTTGCCTGAAACGGCACCAAACCGCGCCACCTCTTCCCAGCCGCCCCGGACTTGATCCGGGGCCTCATGGCGAATGAAGAGAGGCCCCGGATCAAGTCCGGGGCGGCGTGGAGTATGTGGCAAGCTTTGCCTGCTTCACGGCGTGCAAAGACCATTCCCGCCGCAACACCACCCCCCCTTACTGCAACTCTTTCCCCTCGGGCCAGCGCATCACGCTGTCCAACTGCACCGCTTTCTTCTCACCGGCTGGCAGTTCAAATTCCCAAGCCAACACGCCGCGCTGGCCGTCCACATCGACCACACTCGGGGCGGGATCGGCGGTATAGCTGATCTCCAACTCCTCTTGTTCCGAATAGGGCACCACATCCAGCAACCGCACCGGCCAAGCCTCATCCGTCAGGTTCTCGATCTGCAACACCGCCTTCTCCTCGACCTGCGTCGAGCTGGACAGAATCCCGCGATCCCCCTCGGCCCGCAGCGGCATGTCGCGCTTCAGCCGCAAGCCTTCAATGGCACCGAACGCAATCTCCTCCTCGGCCCCCGGTGCCACCGAGTCGATCGAAGTCGCCCCCACCAACACGCCCTCGCGCAGCAGGAACGCCTGACCGGGCAGCAAGATCTCGCCGCTGTCATTGGTGAACTTCGCCATCACAAACGCCGTCTGATCCGCGCGCGGCACCGCCTGCGCCACGATTGTCGGCACCACCGTGATCTCATCCAATGCCAGCCGCAGGTTTTCCACCCCACCCGCCACATCCACCTTGGCGGGGTAGTGATAGACCACCACATCGCCCTGTATCATCGGCGCTGCCATCACCACCTCGGGCTCCATCACCGGCTCGACCATCGCGTCCATTTCACCTTCCGCCAACGCGGCACCCTTTGCCAACGGCTGCGACACAGGTGCTGGGTCCACCACGCGCCGCAACTGCGGCCAAACCGTTGAAGGCTCCGCCTGCGCCGAGGGCTGCGCGGTGGATAGCGTCAGGTCCACCCCCTGCCAATCCTCGCCGGAATACTGGCTGACCAAAGCCCCACGCGCGATGGTCAGCTTGGGGTCTTTGCGGGTCAGCATCATGTCATAGACCGGCTGCCAACTGGCGCTTTCGATGAAATGCGTCACCACCAGATGCGCAGGCCCCGCCGCATCCGCCGTCACCGCCACCGACAGCCCGGTGTAATCCACAGCCCCCTGCGAAACCGCATCCCGCGTCTGCTGGGCATCGGCCAAAACCTTCTGCGCATCCTCCACGGCTTTCTGTGCCGCGGGCAGATCGGCACTGGCGGCCAACGCCGCCTCGCGCGCGGCCAGCACTTCCGTGCCCACCATCACCGCCAGCGCCTTCACGCCATCCACCGTCACCGCGTCACCCTCAGGCTTCACCCGCCGCAGGAAATCGGCCTGCGCCTCTGCCGCTTCCACCTTGGCGGTGATCGCATCGACCCCGGCTTGGGCTTTGCGCACGCCTGCCTCTGCAGCCTCGACCGCCGCCTTGGCCGCCAGCACCGCCGGGTCTTTTGAATCATCGCGCGGCGGCAGCCGATCGGTGCGCAGCGAAAACGCCCCCAGCACCACACCCGTTGCATTCAGCCGGATCAGTTCGGCCTGCGTATCTTCCGGCAGATCGGTGATCAGCACCTCACTCGCACCCGCAGGTGCGTCAAAATCCACCTCGCGCGTCACCTGCGCACCTTGGGGATAGACCGTCACCGCCGTGATATGGCTGCCGACCACAATCTGATCGGCCAACACCGGACCCGCTGCCATGCCCAAAGCCCAAACCAGCCCAACAAAATATCGCATGAAACCCTCCAACACCTGCGCTAAGCCTAGGGCCGCAGCCCCCGCTCAGGCAAGCCCCCTCGCCCCCCCGTTCGCCCCTTGCTGGCCATTCCGCGCCCTGCCATTCTGCCCCAAATCGAACGGCCCACCTGGAAAGCCCAACCATGTCGCGCAAAGATGCCCTCACCGCCACCGCCGCCCTGCCGAAAGTCACCCATGCGCGCGGCAGCTATCTGTGGGACGCGACGGGCAAGCAGTATATCGACGGATCGGGTGGCCCCGCCGTCTATTGCCTCGGCCACGCCCACCCCGAGGTCAACGCCGCCATCGCCGCCCAACTGGGCCAGATCGCCCACGGCTACCGCTATAACTTCAGCACCGACGCGCTGGAACACCTCACCGAGATCATCCGCACGCACACCGGCGGCACCCTGCGCGAGATGGTGTTTGTCACCGGCGGGTCCGAGGCTGTCGAAAGCTGCCTGAAGATTGCCCTGCAATACCAAACCGCCATCGGCCAGAAATCCCGCCGCCGTTTCATCAGCCGCGAACGATCCTGGCACGGCAACACTTTGGGCGCATTGGGGGTTTCGGGCTTTGCCGAACGCACCGCCGCCTATGAAGGCGCCTTCATCCCTTCGATCAAACTTTCCCCGGCCAACGCCTACCGCCCCATCGCCGGGGCCACGCCTGACACCGCAGGCGAAGCCTGCGCGGCAGAGCTCGAAGCCGCCATCCTCGCCCACGGCCCCGAGACCATCGCCGCCTTCATCTTTGAACCCGTCGTCGGTGCCGCAGGCGGCTGCGTGCCCGCCCCCGAAACCTACGCCCGCCGCGTGCGCGAGATTTGCACCAAATACGGCGTCTTGATGATCGCCGACGAAGTGATGTGTGGCGCTGGCCGCACCGGCCCTTGGCGCGCGCTGGATCGCGACGGGGTAGAGCCTGACATCATGTCCATCGCCAAGGGCCTTGCCGGTGGCTACATGCCGCTGGGGGCCGCGATCTGCACCACCGCCGTCTGGGATGCCATCCGCGCGCGTGACGGCGCTTTCGGCACCGGCCACACCTTCACCGGCCACACCGCCGCCTGCGCCGCCGGGGTCGCGGTGCAAGAGATCATCGCGCGCGAAGGCCTGCTCGCCCGCGTCACCGCCAATGAAGCCCGCCTGAAAACCTGGCTGGCCGAGGCGATGCACGACCTTGATGCCATCGGCGACATTCGCGGCCGCGGCCATTTCATCTGCGCCGAACTGGTGGCCGACCGTGCCAGCAAACAACCCTTCGCCGCCCAGCGCCAACTGGCACTGAAAATCCGCGCGGCGGCGATGGCCAACGGCCTGATCTGCTACCCGGTCAGCGGCAATGTCGATGGCAGCAACGGCGATATCGTCATCCTTGCCCCGCCCTATAACTGCACCGATGATGAGTTGACAGAGATCGTTGATAAAACCGCAAAATCCATCCGTCAGGTGCTGATTTCCGAAGCTCTGGCTTAATTTCGCCATCTCACGCAGGCTTGATGCGGCAAAATCATCGAATCGGTTAGCGTTTACGCGACCAGAGGGAGAAGCCAAAATGCCCCATATCTTTGCTTACGTCCTGATCGGCCTGTTCGGGCTGTTGTCGATGGCGCTGGATCCGGCCATGGCCGCAGGCAGTTCCGATGACAGCAGCGAGACCGAATCCGCCTCGACCTATGCCGACGCCAAGGCCAAGATTGACGCTGAAGATTACGCCGCTGCCCTGCCCTTGCTGGATAAGATCACCAGCGAAGAACCGCAAAACGCCGATGCCTGGAACCTGCGCGGGTTTGCCAATCGCAAACTGGGCAATATGGATGTGGCGGCAACCTCTTACACGGCGGCGCTCAAGATCAATCCCGGCCATCTCGGCGCACTGGAATATCAGGGCGAGATGTATCTGGAACTTGGCCAGACCGATGCCGCCATCGCCAATCTGAAAAAGCTGCAAGGCCTGTGTGGTGATTGTGAAGAAGCCACCGATCTGGCTGAATCCATCGGCATAAAGGGTTAACTGGCGTTAACCCTTCTAAGGCGAAACCTGGGAATTTCGGCAGGTAAACACAACATATTGTGGAAATGCCCGAAGTATCCGACCAAGACCACAAGTCATTCCCAGATGGGAAAGCGTGCAGGCCCACCGGCCCGCATGTTCTTTGCTAAAATCCGATACAGTCCAAATCCCCGAAACGCTTTCTTCAGACATCGACCTTACTGCTGATGCCACGCCAGAACGGCGCGTATGAAGGAGTGTTGATGCAGCTTTCTACCCAGCTTTCCCCCGCGGCCCCCGCCTCTTGGCCCGTGGCCGCGCAGCCCTGCCTTGGCTATGGCGCTATCGTCCGGCAGGCCTATGCAGGTGCCGATCTTTCCAGCCTCAGCCGTGATCTGGTGGCCCGCGTGCAGGGTCCGGTAGTGGATTTGGGCGCTTTGCTGGATCTCGCCACCCTGATGATGCTGCAAGGCGGCGATCTGGCAGCCGAGGGCGCGCTGATGCAGCGCCATGCGATTGCAATGCAGAAAAGCTATGTGATCAGCCACGGCTCTGGTCTGGGTCTGCGGATACTGGCCTTTTTGACGGCGGGCGATTTCATGGCCAACACGCCGTTGGATTTCCTACTGCACGGCTCGGATGCGGTGCTGATCCTGCATTTCGTCGATTGCGAAACCGATAGCCTGTCGAACCTACCCGCGCATGATGTGGCCTTCATGGCCATCGGCGAATCTCCGACTACGGCGGCGGTGCTGGCCCATATGCACACGCTGCTGCACGGCTTCCCCACCCCCATCTGCAACAACGCCCCCCACATCATCTCCACCCTGTCGCGCGAAGCCGTGGCACGCCACTTGGCCGATGCCCCCGGCCTCTGCATCCCCACCACCCGATCGCTGCCCCGCGCCGATCTGGTGGCCGCGTTGATGACGGCTCCGGTTGCCGCCCCTTACATCCTGCGCCCCATCGGCACCCACGCGGGGATCGGCATGGCGCTGATCGCCAGCAGCGCCGATCTGGCTGCATGGCTGCGCAACCACGCCGCCACCCAAGCCTATGCCGCGCCCTTCATCGACTATCGCGGCAGCAACGGCCTTTACGCCAAACAGCGCATCGTGCTGATCAAGGGCAAGCCCTACCCCAGCCATATGGCGCTCTCACCGCATTGGATGGTGCATTATCTGAACGCCGATATGTCAAACCACCCCACCCGCCGCGCCGCTGAAGCCGCATGGATGGCCGATTTCCACCACGACTTTGCCCACCGCCACGCCACAGCCTTCGCCAGCCTTTATGACCTGATCGGCCTTGACTACTTCGGCATCGACTGCGCCGAGCTGCCCGATGGCCGCCTTTTGGTGTTCGAGGTCGATGTGGCCATGATCGTGCACGACATGGACCCGCCGCAGGTGTTTCCCTACAAACACCCCGCCATGCGCCATCTCTTCGCAGGATTTCTATCGATGCTGGCAGAGTGCGCTAAAAACTCGGCGGGCTGATCGCCCACAGCACAATAGCCTCGCCCGGCCCCGGATTGCGATAACGATGCGGCTCGGATGAGGCATAGCTGCACGTGTCCCCGGCATTCAGCAGAAAATGCCGCTCACCGATCCAGATTTCCAACTGCCCCTGCAGCACAAAGCCCACCTCATCGCCCTCATGGCTGTAAGATTGCGCGCTTTCGGTGCCCGCAGGCATCCGGGTGTAGATCATCTCGACCTGCAAGCTTAGCTTTGGCGTCAGCAATTCATCGACGATCCCGCCCGCATACCGCAGGCTAAGGCGGTTATCGCGGCGGATAACATAGCCGCGCTCATCCTCTGGCACCGGCGCATCACCCGCGAAGAACCACTGCACCGTCACGCCCAAGCCCTTGGCAATATTCACCAATGCCGGAATGGAAGGTGAGGCCAAATTGCGCTCCAACTGGCTGATATAACCAATCGACAGCCCGGCCGCATCAGCCAGTTGCGCCAAAGTCAGCCCCCGGCGCTTGCGCAACCCGCGCATCCGTTCGCCCAGAAAACCCGTCGGATCATGTGTTTCATTCATGCAACAACCATGCCGCGCTTTCACAACGCGCACAATCAATTTTGCCCTTAGTAAAATTATCTTTAATTTTTTTACTGACCTGATACCACTCGGCGAGCATACCCAAAGGCCGCATCCGATGTTTCCACACCTGTTCACCCCGCTGACCCTGCGCCGCACGCAAGTCAAAAACCGCATCCTGTCCACCGGGCATGACACAACCATGCCCACCGATGGCACGGTCAATCCGGCGCTGATCGCTTATCATCAGGCGCGGGCAAAGGGCGGGGTCGGGTTGATCATCACGCAGGTGGCGGGGGTGCATGAGACGGCGCGCTACACCTCGCATCTGCTGATGGCGACCAGTGATGCTTGTATTCCGGGCTATACGGAATTGGCCAAGGCGGTTCATGCCGAGGGGGCAGTGATCCTGTCGCAACTGTTCCATCCGGGGCGTGAAATCATGGAAAGCGCGGATGGGTTGCTGGCGGTGGCTTATGCGCCATCGGCAGTGCCGAATGAGCGGTTTCATGTGATGCCGCGCGCTTTATCGGTTGCGATGATCGAGGATATCATCGCGGGCTATGCCTCGGCTGCGCGGCGGTTGCATATGGCGGGGTTTGATGGCGTGGAGATTGTCGCTTCGCACGGGTATTTGCCTGCGCAATTCTTGAATCCGCGTGTGAACCTTCGGGACGATGATTTTGGCGGCAGCGATGCCAAGCGCCAGCATTTTCTTGCCCGTGTTCTTGCTGCGGTCCGTCAGGCGACGGATGACGATTTCATCATTGGGCTGCGGATTTCGGCGGGTGAGCGGGATGAAGAAGGGTTGACCATCCCCGAGGCTTTGGCGGCTTGCAAAGCGCTGGAATCCGGGTTGGATTTTGTGAATGTCACCACCGGCACGTCGGCCAGCATTGGCGGTGCTGTGCATATCGCCGCTCCGATGGCCTATGCGGCGGGGTATTTTGCCGCTGATGCCGGGGCCTTCCGCAAGGCCCTGCGCATCCCGGTTTTCATCGCGGGCAGGATCAACCAGCCGCAAGAGGCGGAGGCGATCATTGCGGCGGGTCATGCCGATATGTGCGGCATGACGCGGGCGCTGATTTGTGACCCGAAAATGCCCGCCAAGGCCGAAGCGGGGGCGGTGGAGGATATTCGCGCCTGCATCGCCTGCAATCAGGCCTGCATCGGGCATTTCCATCGCGGTTTGCCGATTTCCTGTATTCAGCATCCCGAGACCGGGCGGGAACTGACCTATGGCAATCTGCCCCCTGCCCTCAAACGCAAGAAGGTCATGGTGGTGGGCGGTGGTCCGGCTGGCATGAAAGCGGCGATCACGGCGGCGAAGCGTGGGCATGAGGTGACGGTGTATGAGGCCGCAAGCCAGTTGGGCGGGCAGGCGTTGCTGGCGCAACTGCTGCCGAAGCGGGCGGAGTTTGGCGGCATTGTCACCAACCTCGCGCGTGAGATGGAGCGGGCGCAGGTGCAGGTGCGGCGGGGGGTGACGGTGACGGCTGCGCTGGTGCAGACCGAGGCGCCTGATGCGGTGATCATCGCCACGGGTGCCCGCCCCCACATCCCAGAACTTCCCACCGACGGGCAGATCCAGATTGTGACCGCCTGGCAGGTGCTGCGGCGTGAGGTGAAGCTGGGCGCGCGGGTGGTGGTGGCGGATTGGCGCTGCGACTGGATCGGCCCCGGCATTGCCGAAATGGCGGCGCGGGATGGGGCGACGGTGACGCTGGCGGTCAACGGTTTGCATCCGGGCGAGGCTTTGCCGCTGTATGTGCGCGACACCATGGCCGCCGATCTGCACCGTTTGCAGATCGAGGTGCGGCCCTATGCGCGGCTGTTTGGCACCGCCGAGGACACGGTTTACCTGCAACACACCCCCAGCGGCGAGGCGATGGAAATCGCGGGCGTCGATACACTGGTGCTGAGCCTTGGGCATGTGCCGGTGGATGGACTGGCCGCCGAGTTGCAGGCATTGGGCATCAGCTTCACGCAGATCGGCGATTGCCTTGCCCCCCGCACCGCAGAGGAAGCGGTTTATGACGGGCTGAAGGCTGGGGTGGCGGCCTGAGAACGGCTTACCGCCGTTTGGCCTGCAGCGCTGAAAGCCTTCCACGCTGGGAATGACTTGTGGTTTTAGGGCTTTTCTGGTGATTTTTCCACAACATGTTGTGGTCTTGGTAGCCCTTGCTGCGAGTTGAACCCGGCGCGGCATAAAAAAAGCCCCGCCAACCGGCAGGGCTTTTCAAATTCGTCGCAGGCCCGGATCAGCCCTTTTTCAGGTGACGGCTGCCCAGCAGTTCTGCAATCTGAACGGCGTTCAGCGCGGCACCCTTGCGCAGGTTATCCGAGACGCACCACAGGTTGATGCCGTTATCAATCGTGCTGTCCTGCCGGATACGGCTGATATAGGTGGCGTAATCGCCGACACATTCGATCGGGGTGATGTAGCCACCGTTTTCGCGCTTGTCGATCACCATGACGCCGGGGGATTCGCGCAGGATGTCGCGGGCCTCGTGTTCATCAAGGAAGTCTTCAAACTCGATATTGATCGATTCCGAATGGCCGACGAACACCGGCACGCGCACGCAGGTGGCGGTGACTTTGATGTTCTTGTCGAGGATTTTCTTGGTTTCCGCGACCATCTTCCATTCTTCTTTGGTCGAGCCATCGTCGAGGAACACGTCGATATGCGGGATCACGTTGAAGGCGATCTGCTTGGTGAATTTCTTCGGGGCGACTTCCTGACCGGGAACGTAGAGGCCCTTGGTCTGATCCCAAAGCTCGTCAATGCCTTCCTTGCCAGCGCCCGAAACCGACTGATAGGTGCTGACAACCACGCGCTTGATGCGGGCGCGGTCGTGCAGGGGTTTCAGCGCCACAACCATTTGTGCTGTCGAGCAGTTCGGGTTGGCGATGATCATCTTGTTGGTGTAGCCCGCAATCGCATCGGCGTTCACTTCCGGCACGATCAGCGGCACGGCGGCGTCGTAGCGGTAGAGCGACGAGTTGTCGATCACCACGCAGCCCGCTGCGGCGGCTTTCGGGGCGTAGATTTTGGTGGCATCCGAGCCCACGGCGAACAAGGCGATGTCCCAGCCGGTGAAGTCGAAAGTTTCGAGATCCTTAGTCTTAACGGTCTTGTCGCCAAAGCTGATTTCAGTGCCCAGCGATTTACGCGATGCCAGTGCGGCAATCTCGTCAACCGGGAACTCGCGCTCGGCGAGGATGTTCAGCATTTCGCGGCCCACGTTACCCGTGGCACCCGCGACGACGACTTTATAGCCCATCGGGGTCTCCTAAGTTCAGTCTTTGACCGTCAAAGACGTGGCCTGTTAGCGCATGGGGCGGCGCGGGGAAAGCGTAAAACGAAGGGCGTCAGTCGGTGCGGTCTTTGGATAGCAGATATACCAGCAATCCGGCGGTGGTCAGCGCGGCATAGAAGGCAAACAGGGCGGCGTAGGGGGTGCTGGGCGGGGCGCTGTTCAAGAGGGTATCGCTGGGGGTAAGGGCGTGGTGCAAGCGCCCTGTCAGGATTTGCATGATGCCTGCGGCGCCGATGCCGAACAGGTTGATCAGCGTGACGCCGCGCCCGACCAGATGCGGCGGCAGGAAGGCGCGGCCATGTGCCATCACCATCGGGAAGGAGGCACCGAAAAAGCCGACGCCCGCCAGCAGGGCGATGGGCAAAGGGCCGGGGGTGTCGGCGTGGGTGTAGAGGCCGATCAGGCAGGCGACGGCCAAAGCATTGCCGCCAAACACCAGCCATTTGCGGCTGCCGAAGATGCGGTCGAGCGGGCCGTAGGCGAAGTTGCCCGCGACCATCGCCAGCCCCATGATCAGCGTGGCCTGGCCGATGCGGGCGGCGTCGGCTTGGAACACGTCGGTCATATAGGGGCCGATCCACAGGCCACGCAGGCCAGCGGCGGGGGCGTAGCAGGCGGCCATCATCAAGAGGATCGGCCAGAGGGCGGGCATTTTCAGAAGGTCCAGCAGTGAGCCTTTGGTGGTGTGGATCACCCGTGCGGGGTCGCGGACCAGCAGCCAGACGGCGGCGGCGGTGATCAGCGTCACCGCACACAGCGCCCAAAGTGCACCCCGCCAGCCGATCACCTCGACCGCCAGTGACAGCGGCAGTGAGGCCGCGAGATTGCCAAGCGAGCCGACCCCGATCATCACCCCCGCCAGCGTGCCGAATACTGCGGGCGCAAGGCTTCGGGCGAAGATGTAATAGGCCGCCATCAGCACGGGCGCGCAGCCCATGCCGATCAGCACCATGGCGACGTTGATCGCCATCGGCCCTGTCGCCAGCGCGAACACCGCAGCCCCCGCGCCGCCCACTGCCAGCAGAACCGATGCGGTGATGCGGGGGCCGATCCGGTCCAGCGCCGCGCCGACCGGAATCTGCATCAGCGCAAAGGCCAGAAACCACAGCCCCGAGGCCGAGGCGAGGTTTTCGGCGGTGGCGCCGATCTCGGCC
The DNA here is from genome assembly GCF_042646385.1 of Cypionkella sinensis. Classification (NCBI taxonomy): domain Bacteria; kingdom Pseudomonadati; phylum Pseudomonadota; class Alphaproteobacteria; order Rhodobacterales; family Paracoccaceae; genus Cypionkella; species Cypionkella sinensis. The sequence continues at coordinate 2,737,609 of NZ_JBHRTO010000001.1, forward strand.
TTTAGCACGGGCGACAGCACCGCCAGAAAGGCACGGTAGAACTGGCTGAGCACATAGGCCACCATCAGGGCCGCGATACCGACGCGCATGGGTTTCCTATCGGTTCAGGCGGGTTGTGCTAGCAGGGGTTTCTCGCGGATGGGCAGATGCACCAGCGCCGAAAAGGCCCCGACGCCCACGCCGATCCACCAGACGGTGTCATAGCCGCCGGTCATGTCATACAGTTTGCCCCCCAACCAGACACCGAGGAAGCTGCCGAGTTGGTGCGAGAAGAACACCACCCCATACAGTGTGCCCATATAGCGCAGGCCATAGATGTGGGCGACAAGGCCAGAGGTTAGCGGCACGGTTGCCAGCCACAGGCTGCCCATCACAAGCGAGAAGATCAGCACAGAGGCGGGCGTGATCGGCAGCAGGATGAACAGGGCCGAGGCCACGGTGCGCGCCACATAGATGCCCGACAGCAGGTATTTCTTGGTGTAGCGTTTGCCCAGCCAGCCCGACATGATGCTGCCGACGATATTGGCAAGGCCGATCACGGAAATCGCGATTGCCCCCAGAATCGAGGTGGTGCTGATGCCAAGATCCGCCAGCAGGCCGGTTGGATCAATCGCGCCGCATTTCTCGGTGATGAAGGCCGGGAAGTGGGCGGTGATAAAGCCCAACTGATAGCCGCAAGAAAAGAACCCCACGAAGATCATGGTAAAGGACGGGTCTTTGAAGGCGCGTTTCAGCACGGTGCCGAGGGATTCATCGAGTTCCGCCTTGGTCGCCATGCTGGGCGAGCGCAGGAACGGCAGCGCGAACAGGGCGCAAAGGATCACCACGGCGAAGATGATGAACACGGTTTGCCAGTGATAATATTGCAGCATGATTTGCGCGGCGGGTGCGCCAAACACTTGCCCCGCAGACCCGGCGGCGGTGGCGATGCCCAAGGCGAGCGAGCGGTTTTCAGGCTTGGCGGCACGGCCGACGATGGCCAGGATCACGCCAAAGCCGGTGCCTGCGATGCCGAAACCGACAAGGATTTCCAGCAGTTGCATCTGGCCGGGCGTGACGGCAAAGCTGGAAAGCACCAGCCCCAGCGCGTAAAGGATGGCCCCGGCAATGATGGCGCGGCGGTCGCCAAACCGTTCGGCAATAGCGCCAAAGATCGGCTGACCCACGCCCCACGCAAGATTCTGGATGGCGATGGCCATGGAAAACTCGGCGCGTGGCCAGTTGAACTCGGCGGCAATCGGAATCTGAAACACGCCGAAACTAGCGCGGATGGCGAAGCCCAGCATCAGGATCACGCAACCTGAGATCAGGACGGGGGTGAAGATGCTGGATTTGGGGGAGGTCTGGATCATGGGGCGGCTCCTGCTTGGCAGCACGGTTAGCCGACAGCGTGGCGGCGTCAACGGCAGAATTGTGCGGACACAACGGCGGCGCGGATTGTGCAGGGCGTTCAAAGCGGTTTAGGTTTAAGGAAAATCAGATATTCGGAGGCGGAGCATGACGGAATGGTGGCGCGGGTCGGTGACATATCAGGTCTACCCGCGGTCGTTTCAGGACGATAACGGCGACGGGATTGGCGATCTGAAGGGCATCACCCGGCGACTGGACCATATCGCCGATCTGGGCTGCGATGCGGTTTGGCTGTCGCCGTTCTTCACCTCGCCGATGCTGGATATGGGCTATGACGTGGCCGATTACACCGATGTTGACCCGGTGTTCGGCACGCTGGCGGATTTCGATGCGCTGGTGGCGCGGGCGCATGATCTGGGCCTGAAGGTGATCATTGATCAGGTGTTGAACCATTCGTCCGACAAGCATCCGTTCTTTGCGCAAAGCCGCAAAAGCAGCGATAATGACAAATCGGATTGGTATATCTGGGTGGACCCGCGCCCGGATGGCACGCCGCCCTGCAACTGGCTATCGGTGTTCGGCGGCCCGGCCTTCACTTGGGATGCGCGGCGCAAACAGTATTACATGCACTCGTTCCTGCCGCAGCAGCCGGACTTCAATTACCGCAATCCGGCGGTGGTCGAATATATGGAATCCGTGCTGCGGTTCTGGCTGGATCGCGGGGTGGATGGCTTCCGCTTTGATACGGTGAATTACTTCTACAAGGATGCCTTGTTCCGCAATGATGCCGCCGATTTCCGGGTGAAGACCAAGCCAGACGGCAACCCCTATGAGATGCAATATCATTTGTTTTCAAAGGGTCAGCCCGAGAATCTGGGCTGGATGGAGCGTATCCGGCGGGTGATGGATGAATACACCGACCGCGCCACGGTGGGCGAGATGGGCGAGGCGCATCATGCCATTCGGATGATGGGCGAATACACCGCGCCCGGTCGCTTGCATCAGTGCTATTCGTTCGAGATGATGGGCTACGATTATTCGGCCGCGTTCTTCCGGGGCAAGATCGAGGAATTCTTCACCGGCGCGCCGAATGGTTGGCCAATGTGGGCGTTTTCCAATCATGACGTGGTGCGGCAGGCCTCGCGCTGGGCCAAGCATGGGGTTTCTCAGGATGCTTTGGCACGGCAGGCGGGGGCGTTGTTGCTGTCGTTTCAGGGCTCGATCTGCCTGTGGGAGGGCGAAGAGATTGGCCAGACCGATACCGTCTTGGGGTTTGAGGAATTGACCGATCCGCAGGGCATCAACTTTTGGCCGGAGCCGGTTGGGCGGGATAATACGCGGACGCCGATGGTGTGGGACGCCTCGCCGACTGGCGGGTTTACCACGGGCAAGCCGTGGTTGCCGGTAAAAGCGCCGCAACTGGCGCGGAATGTGGCGTCTCAGGTGGGCGTGGCGGGATCGGTGCTGGAAACCTACCGCGCCATGCTGGCCTATCGACGCGGGTCCGATGCGCTGAAGGCGGGGGCGACGGTGTTTTTCCATGTGCCCGAGCCGATCTTGGCATTCACGCGGGGTGATGCACTGTTGTGTGTGTTCAACCTGTCGCCTGCCGAGGTTTCTGTTGCAGTGGAAGGGGTTACGGCGCTGGAAGGGCCATCGCAGAATGTCAGCCTTGACGGCACGCGGCTGACTTTGGGGCCGAATGGGTTTGCGTTTCTGCCGGTGGATGGGGCGGTTTCGGTGCGGGCCTGAGTTCATCCTCCGCGCCGCCCCGGACTTGATCCGGGGCCTCCTGTGTGGTGAACGGAGGCCCCGGATCAAGTCCGGGGCGGCGTGGTTTGGGTGGCTTCAGTCCAATATGACCTGATGTTCACGTTGCCCTTTGGCGACGCCTTCGACCACGAAAGTCGCCCCCGAAAGCGGGGCGGCTTGCAGGGCTTCGGCGCCCAGATTCTTGCGTGCCGAGGTCACGATCATCGCACTTAGGCTGGGGCCTGCGAAGGATGGGCAGGTGGTTTGCGGTGCGTCGACAGCAATCGCGCGCAGGAATTTGCCATTGGGATCATAGGCGGCAACCCGGGACGCGCCCCATTGCGCCAGCCACATCACGCCTGCCGCATCAATCACCGCACCATCGGGGTAAAGGCCTTCGGTGGTCAGATCGAGGAAGACTTCCGGGGCAGCATTGGGCCAGCCTTCAGCGTCCAGCGCGACCTTCATCACCTTTTGCGTCACGGTATCGGTGAAATGCGCGAAAGCACCGCTGGGCGGGAAGCAGATCGCGTTCGGGATGGATATGTCGCTGTAAAGCTTGCGCAATTCGCCGCGATAATAGCGGTAGATCGCGCCTGCGCCCGGCGCCTCATCCTTGGCCATCGTGCCGATCCAGAACCCGCCTTGCGGATCGGCGCGGCCATCATTGGGGCGGTTTTTCGGTTTGTCTTGCTCCAGCAGGCAGAGGGTTTCGACCTCCTCCGTCTCCAGATCGAACAGGAAAAGATCGCGCTCTCCGGCGATCAGTAGAACGTCTTCGCTGACCCAGCCCGCCGCCGAAACGATCTCGGGAAAGCGCCATTCGCGGGGGCCGTCGCGGTCTTGCGACAGCAGTTTCTGGTTGTTGATATCAAACCAGAACATTTGTTCACGAATGGGATGCCAGAGTGGGCCTTCACCCAGTTCACACAGGCGGGAATCGAAAATCATGCGCTGGCCTCGTCGTAAGCGGTGACGATCGCACGGGCTTTTGCGGCGATTTCGGCGATCGACAATCCGGGGGTGTAAAGGGCTGTGCCGATGCCGAAACCGCTGGCGCCCGCCTTGATCCACTCGGCGAAATTGGACGCGCCCGCACCACCCACGGCATAAACCGAACAGCTTTTCGGCAGCACGGCGCGGATGGCTTTCAGGCCTTCGGTGCCAATCAGACTGGCCGGGAAAATCTTCAAGCCATCGGCCCCAGCGGCGAGGGCGGTGAAACATTCGGTGGGGGTCATCACCCCCGGCCAACTGGCCATGCCAGCGGCTTTGCTGGCGCGGATCACGTCGGGATTGCAGTTGGGCGAGACGATCAGCCGCCCGCCCGCCGCCGCCACATCAGCCACGTCCTGCACGGTCAGCACCGTGCCCGCACCGATTTCTGCCTGCGATGAGAAGGCCTTAGCCATCGCAGCGATGGATACCAGCGGATCGGGCGAGTTCAGCGGCACCTCGATCCGGGTGATGCCTGCGGCGATCAGTGCCTCGGCGACCGGGACGGCTTCGGAGGGGGTGATGCCACGCAGGATGGCGATCAGGGGGCGTGTCATGGCTTGGCTTTCTGCAAAACACCGCGTGCTGCGGCAAGGCCTGCAAGGGTGCAGGCGGTGGCGTCGAGGGTTTCGGATGCGGCCCCTTGCGCGGCGAGTGCGGCGGTATAGCGGGCGGAAAGTGCGGGCGCGCCGATCAGGGCGATGCGTTGGCCCAGCCAATAGGGTTTGGCGGCGGCGAGCTCCAATCCGATCAGCAGACCAGACAGCCGCGACCGTGCCGAGGCCGGAGATAGACCATTCAGCAGGCCTTCGGCGCGCAATGTGAACAAACGTGCGGAAACCTTTTCCGGCCGCTCTAGCGCATCTGCAAAACCTTGCTGGAAGGCAGCGTCATCGTCGCCTTCGCCGCCCATTCCGTGCCGCAGCACCGATTGTTGCGACAGCAGCGCGAACAATTCGCCGGTCATGAAGGTTTGGAAAGACACCACCTCGCCCGCCGAGACATGCGCCCATTTCGAATGCGTGCCGGGCAGGCAGAACACGCCGTCAAAGTTGGGCAGCAGTGCCAAGGCCCCGGCGATCTGGGTTTCTTCGCCGCGCATCACATCGGCGGGTTTATCCTGCCGCAGACCCGGCGCGATCATCACTTGCAGGCGCGGATCGGCGGTGGCGACGGCCATCAGATCACCGGGGGCAGCGGGGGCGCAAGGCACGGCGCGATAGGGCGCCTCGACCCAGCCCTGTCGCGCGCCGACCATGCCGCAGGCGATCACCGGGGTCACACCGCTGCCAAGCCACGGCGCGATCACCCGCAGCAGCGCCGCTTCAAACTGCGCCGGAGCCAGCTTGCCCATGCCATCATCCGAGCCTGCGCTGGCCAGCACACCCTGCGCGCCCATCGCCCAAGCCCGCAGGTTTGAGGTGCCCCAATCGACGGCGATCCATTCAGGCGTCATGTTGGTTCCATTATTTGAAACTAAGTCTTGCATATTGATAACTATGCGACCTACCCTAGGCGCTGTCAATTCCTGCGAGGGTCCATGCAGAACAATGCGCAAGATGGCACTGTCGGCAAGGCGCTGGATGTGCTGGAAACGGTGGCCGCACTTGCTCCGGTGCGGTTCAGCGATCTGCTGGCGCGCGGTGGCTATCCGAAGGCGACACTGTATCGCCTGCTGCAAACCCTGACGCATCAGGGGATGCTGGCCTATGACGAGGCGCGCGGCAGCTATAGTCTGGGCCTGCGGCTGGTGCGGTTGGCGCATGGGGCTTGGGCGCAAAGCTCACTGGCACCATTGGCGCGGCGAGCGCTGGATGATCTGGCTGCGGCGACCGGAGAGACGGTGCATCTGGCGCAGATGGATCAGGGGCAGGTGCTGTATGTCGACAAGCGCAACGCCGCCCGCCCGTTGGAGATGTTTTCGCAGGCCGGGAAAGTGGGGCCAGCCTATTGCACCGGGGTGGGCAAGGCGATGCTGGCGTTCATGCCGGAGGCGGCGCTGAATGACGCGCTGGCGCGGCAGAGTTTTCACCCGTTTACCGCGCGGACAATGGATAGCGCGGGGCTGATGCAGGAACTGGCGGCGATCCGGGCACGCGGCTATGCCTTTGACAATGAAGAACATGAGGCGGGGATCATCTGCGTGGCGGCGCCTATTCGGGTGCGGTCGGGCCGGATGATTGGCGCGGTGTCGATCACCTCGAGCACCGCGCGCAGCACGTTGCAGGGGCTAGAGGCACAGGCCGCGCAGGTGATGCAGGCAGCAAGCGAGATCGCGGCCGAGGCGGAAAGCTGGCGGTTTCCGGAGCATGGCTAACGGTTGATCAGTGATGCGCTAGGGGACCGCGCGTTGCGGGCGGAAACAGGAAACGCATTGCGTTTCCCCGCCTGCGTGGGCGGCTTCACTCTGTAGACCTTGAGGCCCGGCGGGTTCAGCGCACACTTTACCGCGTGACGAAGGCGATGGCCTTCGTCAGATTGTTCGCGATGAATGGTTCAGTCGCTGAAATGCCGTTCGCCGCGCGCTTCGGCCAGATCCATCTGGCGCTGACGCTCGCGGAAACGGGTGCGGTCGGCTTCGGTGTATTCGCCAACGCAATGGTGGCAGCAGGCGCCGCGTTCGTATTCCGGGCGCTGTTTATCTGCGGCGCTGATCGGGCGGCGGCAGGCGTGGCAACTGTCGTATTCGCCGGGGATCAAGCCATGGCCGACCGAAACACGGCCATCGAACACATAGCACTCGCCATCCCACATGGAGGATTCGGCAGGCACTTCTTCGAGGTATTTCAGGATGCCGCCCTTGAGGTGGAACACCTCATTCACGCCTTGGCCCAGCAGGTAATTCGTTGATTTCTCACAGCGAATGCCGCCAGTGCAGAACATCGCAATGCGCTTGCCGCGGTATTCGTCCTTATGCGCCTCCCACCAGGCGGGGAAATCGCGGAAGGTGCGGATGTCGGGATCGACCGCGCCCTGGAAGGTGCCGATGCCGACCTCATAATCATTGCGGGTGTCGATCAGCGCCACGTCGGGGGAAGCGATCAGCGCGTTCCAATCCTGCGGCGCGACATAAGAGCCGACGCGTGCGACCGGATCGACATCGGGCTGGCCCATGGTGACGATCTCGCGCTTCAGCTTCACCTTCATGCGACCAAACGGCATTTCGGCGGCGAAGCTTTCCTTATGCTCCAGCGCCGCACAGCCGGGCAGGCTGCGCAAATGCGCCAGCACAGCCGCGATCCCCTCGGCAGGCCCGGCGATTGTGCCGTTGATGCCTTCGTTGGCCAGCAACAGCGAACCTTTCACGCCGTGCTGCGCGCACAGATCGGCCAGCGGCCCGCGCAGGGCTGCAGGATCGGGGAAGCGGGTGAAGTGATAAAGCGCGGCAACGGTCTGCATAGCGGCGATTTAAGCGCTGCGCCGCCGCAGAGCAATATGTTTGACAGCCATATCTTTAGGGCGGCTTTCGGTTGACCGAGACGCTGGTGGCGCTTAACCCAAAGGCACAGCAACCGGAGACTGCGATGCGCCAAGCTCATGAAGCCCTGATCGTGATTGATTTGCAGAATGATTTCTGCCCCGGTGGTGCTTTGGCGGTGGCAGATGGCGATGCGATCATCCCGCAGATCAACGCTTTGATGGCCGAGTTCGGCTGCGTGGTGCTGACGCAAGACTGGCATCCCGCCGACCATTCGTCTTTTGCGGCCAACCATCCCGGGGCCGAAGCGTTTTCGCTGATCGAGATGCCCTATGGCCCGCAGGTTCTGTGGCCGGTGCATTGCGTGCAAGGCTCTGCCGGGGCCGAGTTTCATGCGGATTTGCAGACCGATCCGGCGCAACTGATTGTGCGCAAAGGCTTTCGTGCCGGGATCGACAGCTATTCCGCGTTTTTCGAGAATGATCACAAAACCCCCACCGGGTTGGAAGGCTATTTGCGCGCGCGGGGCATTACCACGCTGACTCTGGTGGGTTTGGCGACCGATTTCTGCGTGGCCTATTCAGCCTTGGATGCCGCCGAACTGGGGTTCTCTGTAAAGCTGCTGGAACGTGCCTGCCGCGCGATTGATCTGAACGGCAGTCTGGCCGAGGCCCGTGCGAAGTGCATTGCGGCGGGCGTGCAGTGGGTGGTGTGACGCTCACCTCGCGTTAACGCTTGCCCGGTAGGGTGGCGCGGCAAGATGCAAAAGGCCGCCTGCGATGAACCCTGCGATCAGCCATGAAATCGGGCAGTTTACCGCCCGCAACAGCAAGGACGGCCTGTTTCTGCGCTATGCACGCGGTCGTGCGCGCGGCTTTCTGATGCGCCAGACCATGACGGTGGTCGGCGCGCTGAGCATCGCGGCGCTGTCTTCGCTTTGGCTTGGCGGCGTGGCTGCTGGGTTGGCCCTTGTGGGAGAAGTGATAGATTGCAGCGTGCTTTACGCCATCTCGCGCCGGTTTTCCCAACCGCATGTTCCAAAGGCTGCAAGGGTGTTTGCAGCACTTTCAGGCCTGCTACAGGCGATGACGATCGCCGCCTGCGTGATGATCTGCTGGCGGCTGATCCCGCTGCAAGGCGCGCGGTTTTTTGCGGCGGCGTTTCTGATGTCAGCTTCGATCAACGCCGGGTTGGTGCGGCGGTATTTCCCGTTTGGCACCAGCCTGCGGTTGGCGGTCTATGGGGCGACGTGCCTGGCGATGCTGCTGTCTGACATGCGCTCGGATGCGTACCAGCTGCATGCGGAATCTTGGTTCTTGTTCATTTCGGTGCTGATCATGGCCTATACTGCCACGCTGTTTGTGCGCGCGGTCGAACGTGGTCAGACAGAGCGTTTGCGGTTCGAACAGGCGCTTTTGCAAGAAAGCGTTGCGCTGGACAGCGCCAGAATCGCCGCGGCCGATGCTGCGCACAAGGCCGAACGGCTGGCGCTGGTCGCGCAACATGCGACCGATTCCATCGTGTTCACCGCGCCGGATGGCCGCATCGAATGGGTGAATGAAGGCTTTACCCGTGTCACCGGCTATAGTTTTGACGAGGCTGTCGGGCAGGATCCGGGGGCGTTGCTGAACAGTGACGAAACCAGTGCCGAGGCGTTAGCGGCGCTGTCGGACGCGCGCGAAAAGTGCAAGCCGGTGCGGTTGGAGATTCAGAACCGCACCAGATCGGGCCGGGTGATCTGGGTGGATGTGTCGATGTCGCCCGTGCTGGGGCCGGATGGAAAGCCCAGCCTTTTCATCGCAGTAGAGCGTGACATTACCGAAGCCAAAGCCCATGCGGCAGAACTGGCCCAAGCGCGGATCGCCGCCGAAGCTGCCGCCCGCGCTAAATCGCAGTTTCTCGCCACGATGAGCCATGAAATTCGCACCCCGATGAACGGGGTGATCGGCGTGGCCGAACTGCTGGAAGAAACCCCGCTTGATCCGGTGCAGCGGCACTATGTCAGCACCGTGGTCGATTCCAGCCGCGCGCTTTTGACCATCATCAATGACGTGCTTGACCTGTCAAAACTGCAGGCGGGCAAGTTTGATCTGGTGAATGAACCGTTCTCGATCCACGAAGGCGTAGCCCGGGCGTTGGATCTGTTGCGGCCTACCGCGTTGAAAAAGGCCATCACCCTGCACGCAGACTTGCCGGATATGCAGCACCTGCATCTGGGGGATGCCGGCAGGTTGCGGCAGATCTTGTTGAATCTGCTGGGAAATGCCGTGAAGTTCACGGCATCGGGCAGCGTAAAGGTCTCGGCCGTTGTCCGGCCAGAAGGCCTGCACGACGAAATTCGCATTGCCATCGCCGACAGCGGCATCGGCATCGCCCCCGACCGCATCGGGCATGTGTTTGACAGCTTTGCGCAGGCCGACACCACGATTTCGCGGCAGTTTGGCGGCACCGGGCTGGGCCTGACCATCTCGCGTCTGCTGGCGCAGCAGATGGGCGGCGATATTGAGGTGGAGTCTGAACTGGGTGTCGGCTCGGTCTTTACCGTGGTTTTGCGGCTGTTGCGCGCGCCAGATAGCGCCGTCACCGTGGCGAAAGTGCAGCGCGCGCCGCAGACCAACCTGCGGCTGCTGGTGGCCGAAGACAATCGCACCAACATGCTGGTGACGCGCAAACTGCTCGAACGCTCGGTCGCAACCATTGCCGAGGCCGAAAACGGCAAGCTGGCGGTGGCGAGTTACATGCGCGCGCCGCCCGATCTGGTGCTGATGGATGTGTCGATGCCGGAAATGCACGGGCAGGATGCCACCCGCGCCATCCGCCGGTTTGAGGCAGAGCATAGCCTGCCGCGCTGCCCGATCGTGGCGCTGACCGCCTATGCCGCCGCCGAAGAGGCTGATCTGTGTCTGGCTGCCGGGATGGATGCGGTTTTGACCAAACCCTTGATTCGTGCCGAGCTTTACGCCCTGCTGGAACGCACCGCCGCCGCGCGGGATCGTTTTGACGCCGCCCCCCTTCATGCCGTAGACAGGTCGGCAAAAGGAGAGCAGCCATGGTCGATATTGCCGCACGCGTCTGGAACCACAAATGGAAAATCGACCCGATCGTCCGCTCGCTGATCGACACGGACTTTTACAAGCTGTTGATGTGCCAATCTATTTTCCGCAACAGGCCGGATACGACCGTGACCTTCAGCTTGATCAACCGATCCAAATCGGTGCGCTTGGCCGAGCTGGTGGATGAAGGCGAGTTGCGCGAACAACTGGATCATGTCCGCTCGCTGAGCCTGACGCGCGGTGAAAGCACCTGGCTGCGCGGCAATACGTTCTACGGCAAACGTCAGATGTTCCGACCGGATTTCATGGAGTGGTTCGAGGGGATGCGGCTGCCCGCCTACCATCTGGAAAAGCGCGATGGTCAGTATGAATTGACGTTTGAAGGCAGTTGGCCCGACGTGATGCTGTGGGAAATCCCGGCGCTGTCGGTGCTGATGGAATTGCGCAGCCGTGCCGTGTTGCAAAAGCAGGGCCGGTTCGAGTTGCAGGTGCTTTACGCCCGCGCGATGACCAAGCTGTGGGAAAAGATCACCCAGTTGCGCGAGATTGACGGCTTGCGGATCGCCGATTTCGGCACGCGGCGGCGGCATTCGTTTCTGTGGCAGGATTGGGCGGTGCAAGCCATGCAAGAGGGGCTGGAGGGCAAGTTCACCGGCACCTCGAACTGCCTGATCGCGATGCGCCGCGAGGTTGAGGCGATTGGCACCAACGCGCATGAACTGCCGATGGTCTATGCCGCCCTTGCGGATTCCGATGCCGAACTGGCGCAGACGCCGTATCAGGTTCTGGCCGATTGGCAGGAAGAGCACGACGGCAATCTGCGCATCATCCTGCCCGACACATTCGGCACGGCGGGCTTTCTGAAACATGCGCCGGATTGGCTGGCAAGCTGGACGGGTATTCGCATCGACAGCGGCGATCCGGCGGCGGGGGCCGAGATTGCGATTGCCTGGTGGAAAGAGCGTGGCGAAGATCCCCGGCAGAAGCTGGTGATCTTCTCGGACGGGCTGGATGTGGACAAGATCGTTGAATTGCAGGCGCAATTCCGTGGCCGGGTGAAGGTCTCGTTTGGTTGGGGCACGATGTTGACCAATGATTTCCGTGGCTTGGCGCCAGATGATGCGCTGGCACCGTTCAGCGTGGTGTGCAAGGCGATTGCTGCAAATGGGCGGCCGACGGTGAAGCTGTCGGACAACCCGAACAAGGCGATGGGCCCCGCGGATGAGATTGCGCGTTACAAACGGGTGTTTGGCGTGGGGGAACAGCAGGCGCAGGCGGTGGTGGTTTAGGCCATCACCCGCTGCGCGCAATTCACCGCGCGGGCAAGGTGTGAGGTGTGCACCGGATCATCCGCCGCCAGCCGTGGTGCCGCCCATCCGACCGAAGCACAGCAGCGCGCGAGGGTGAAAAGATCGGCCAGCGCGGCTGTGGCCGGGCGGGTTTGGGCGTATCCAGCCACTAGGGCATCACGGATTTCTGGATAGTCCGGCTCGTGCAGGTTCTGGCTGAGGGCGGTACCAAGATCGTAGAGACGGAAGCCAAAGCCAGAGTCGTCAAAGTCGATCAGCGAAAGTGAATCTTTGTTCACAAGGATATTCTCGCGCAGCACGTCGGCATGGATCGGGCCAAAATCGCCGCCGTTTTGCTTATGCTCGCTGATCTGGGCGCGCAGAAAATCGCGGGCGGCGCGCAGGGTTTCGGCTTGGGCGGGGGTGGCTGCGGGATGGTCCCAGAACCGGCCCCAGAACGGCGCTTCGCCCACCAGCCCGTCAATATCCCAGCGCGGGCGGGTGAAATCAGGCGGTAGCGTCAGTTGATCGGTGGCGGTGTGAACCTGCGCCAGCAGCACTCCAAGCGCATGATGACGCGGCAAACGCTGATCGGGCGGGCATGGCAAGGGCTGGCCCGCCTCACCAAACGCGTCACCCTCCATCCAGTCGATGGTCGAGGCGTTGCGCCCGTTTGACAATTTCACCAGAAAATCGCCCGAACGGCTGGGCAAGGCCGCGGGCACGGCGACACCTTTGGCCGCCAAAGCCGCACACCACCACAGTTCGGACCGGATCGCGGCATCATCCTGATAACCCATACGGTGCAGGCGAAGAGCGGCGCGCCCGGTAGGCAAGGCGACCTCGAACACCGCATTCTCGCGGTTACGCAGCATACGGATAACTTTGCCATTCCAATGGCTTACGGCTTCGTCTGCCAGCGCTTCAATCGTCATTCATCCTCACCCGGCTTGCCGCGCAGTGCCTTGACCTCGCCGCGCTGCACTTTCGCGGCGACGCGGCGCAACTGGCTGCCGTAGCTGGGTTTGGTTGCAATGCGCCGCTTGGGGGCGACCAAGGCGGCGCGGATCAGATCGGCCAACCGCTCACGTGCGATTTCGCGGTTGCGAGCCTGACTGCGGGTGTCTTCCACTTGCAGGATCAGCGCGCCTTCCAGCGTCCAACGCCGCCCGGCGAGTTTTTTCAGCCGCGCCTTGACGCCTGCGGGCAGGTTTGGCGAACGCTCGGCCTCAAACCGCAATTCGACGGCTGTTGAGACCTTGTTGACGTTTTGCCCACCCGGACCAGAGGCGCGCACGAAGCTTTCGCTCAGCTCCCAATCGGCAATCGAAATGGTGTCAGTGATCCACAACATTTCGCTAAACTAACGGGGGTTCGGAAAAAGAGAAAGGGCTGCCAGCCTGTACGTGGCAACCCTTTCCGAGATCTAAGGAGATGGGCCAGTTAGGTATCAAAAGCCCAATCACAGGTAGGTTTGCTAGAGGGCTGCCCCTAGAAAACACCCCCCATAACTGTCCCGACACCGCTCTCCAATATCACTCTAGACACTGGGTCACCTCCTTTCAAAATGTTGCCGATAAGGAAAGCGTGACACAGTTTTTCGCATTGTCAAAAGGTTTTACGCAGGGCGCGATGTGTATTTTGCGATTGCGAGTCTGAACGGCATCAAGGCGATTAAATCGACGGCAACTTTGACACAGAAATCCGCCGCCCCCAGCGAAACCCACAGCGGCACTTCGGGGCCAAAGCCCAGCAGCGGCACTTGCGCTGCGGCCCAGGAAACATCGCTTGCCGGGTCCAACCAGATGAAAGCACTGGAAAATGCCAGAGTGAAGAACAGCACCGTATCGACGCTGGAGCCAAAGAAAGAGCCGAGGAAAGGTGCCCGCCACCAAGCGCTGCGGCGCAGTTTGTCAAACACCGTCACGTCGAGCAGTTGGCCTATTAAAAAGGCAGCGCCGGAACCGATGGCCACGCGCAACGTGACCAGCGGGCCAAATTCGCCAATGATTTGCGTGCCGATCACCGAGCAGATCAGGCCCACCGCAAAGCCTGCGTAAACCACGCGGCGGGCGGCCTTCGGCCCCTGAAAACGGTTGACCAGTTCGGACACCAGAAAGGCGAAGGGATAGGTGAAGGCGCCCCAGGTCAGCCATTGGCCAATCGGATATTGCACCAGAATGTTTGAGGCCACCACGATGATGGCCATGGCGATCACGCCAGGCAGCAGTTTGTTCATGTTTGATCCGTTTTTTACAAGGTCGCGGAGACTTGGTTCAGCAAAGATGCCCCTGACGGGACGCGGCGGCTTAGCGCGGGGTGGGGCGGGGTGTCAATCGGGCAGTTGGTATTCGACGATCTGCGTGCGCAGGAAGAAGGTGAAATTGTCGTCCGAGATCATCGTCGCCGTCAGACGGCCCGCCGCATCGCGCCAGATCGAGACGCCTTCCAGATTGTCGTAAAGCCCAACCGGGGTTTCCAGCAGGGTTTCACCATCGTCAAAACCCTTGGCACCCAATGTAAAGCGGCGCAGACGGCTGGAAAATCCGGCGAGGCCGCGAAAATCACGCTCTAACAGATAGAACTCGCCATCGGGGCCAAAGTCTGCCCCCACGGCGAGATAGTTTCCGCTGCGCGGGATTTGCAGGCGTTTGTCCCATTTGCCGGCCTTGAAGCGATAGACCGGAAACGGCTTGTCCTCGGCCCCCGAGCGTTCGGGCAGGGTATAGATCACGCCGTTGGCGTCGATGGCCAAAGCCTCTAGCGCCGAGTTGCGCTGCATGGTTTTGAAGCCATCGGCGATGGGCAGGGCTTTGGGCTTCGCGTTCAGTTTGGGATAATGCAGCACACGGGCGCGGCCTTCAAACGAGACATAGACCGAACCATCAGCCGCCAAGGCGATGCCTTCGCTATCGGACATGCCGGGTTTCAGCGGATTGCCGTCCGGGCCTTGCAGCAGGGCAACCGGGTTTGCGGTGATCGACTTGATCCGTCCGGCATCGTCGCGGGTGATGCGCCCGGTGGTGTAAGCGCCCTTGTCCGACAGCGCGATGAAGTCGCGACCGTTGGCGGCAACTTCTATGCCGGAAAATCCGCCAAAGCGGGGATCGTCCATCTTCCAGCGGTAGGTGTCCAGAAAGCCGGGCGGCGGGGTTGGGCTGGCGCTGCCCTCAAGGCCCGCGATCAGCACAAGCCCCGCCGTTACGGCGAGGAAAGCACGTCTACGCATTGGCGCGGCAAATCGGCCATCGTGAATTCACGCGGGCCTTTCTTGTGGGGGGCGGGCTTGCCAGGCTTTTTGCTCGGCTTGGGGTTAAGATATTCGTCCGAGACCCACCATGCCAGCGTGTCATCACAGCCATCGCCGCCATTGGAAAGTTCGGAAACCGTGGGGGTTTGGGTTTGACACAGCGTCGCCCCTTTCGGGCATTTCAGGCGCACGTGGAAATGCGTGTCGTGGCCTGCAATCGGGCGGATTTTTTGCAGCCATTTCTTGTCAGACCGCTTGGCGGATTTACACATCTCGATCTTGACGGCAGCGGCCACGAAAATCCGGTCAACGCGCGGGTCAGAGGCTGCGGCTTTCAGCAGGGCGGCATGGCGCGGCGTCCAGTTGGCTGTCACCGACCTCTGATCGGCGGACCGCACCGGGATCGAGCTGATATTCTCGCGGTCCTTGCGCGACAGGTTCAGCGATTTCGGCGGCAGCATCCAGATATCGGCGTCGAGGCCAATCTGATGGCTGGCATGGCCGGATGTCATCGGGCCACCGCGCGGCTGGCCCATATCGCCGATGTAAAGCCCGCGCCAACCGATCTGCGTCGCGGTTTGTGACAGGTCTTCCAGATATTGCACCAGCACCGGATGGCCGAAATTGCGGTGGCGCGACAGGCGCATCGCCTGCCATGTCGGCCCGGTCTCTGGCAGTTCCACCAGCCCCGCCGCACAGCCGCGCGCATAAGAGCCGATGGGCATCGGGTCTTGCTGGCTGGGCTGATCCACCGCGCCGAACAGTTTGTTCGCCAGTTTCTCGGCATTGGCGGGCAGCGGTGCCAGCAGGGCCGCGCAAAGAATAAGCTTTCGGATCATGCCTGTTCGCCCCTTGGATTGACCCAGATCATCAAAATTAACCCGATGATGAACAGGGCGACAATCGGCGAAATTCCCAAACGGGCATTTTGCGTGATGTCTGTCGCAATCGTGATCAGCACCGGCGCGATAAAGCTGGTGACTTTGCCAGACAGTGCGAACAGCCCAAACGCCTCGGTCGCGCGATCAGGCGTGGTGTGGCGCAGCACCATGGTGCGGCTGGCGGCTTGCAGCGGCCCACCTGCGGCACCGATCAGGCCGCCGCAGACGTAAAAGATAAGGTCAGGCGTGGTGGAGGCCGGGTCCATCGCGATGCCCCACAGGCTGTCACGCTCCATCCCGACGATCACAAGGCAGACGGTGATCAGCACCAGTATCGAGCCGACGATCACGGGTTTCGGACCAAAGCGGCTGTCGAGTTTCCCGCCCAGCCAGCTTGCAATCATCGCGGTGACGCCGCCAAGGATGCCGAACACGCCGATCTTGCCAATATCCCAGCCCAGCACGTTCGAGGCGTAAATCCCCCCAAACGCATAAACCCCGGTCAGCGCATCGCTATAGGCCAGCGTCGATCCCAGATAGGCGGCCAAGCTGCGGCGAAAGCGCAGGCTTTTCAGGTTATCCATCAGGCTGGCCATCGCAGCCCCGATATGCAGCGAACCGGCCCCGCCTTTGGGTTCTTTCACCCACAGCGCAAACGGGATCATGAACACGATATACCACGCCGCACTCAGCGGGCCGACGATGCGGGTTTCCTCGCGGGCTTCGGTATCCAGCCCAAAGATGGTGGGATCAATCCCGGCGCGGGTGACTTCGGAATCGCCCTTCAGCACGAAAAACGACAGCATAATCGCCAGCGCGATCAGCCCGCCCAGATAGCCAAAGGCAAAGCCGCTGCCCGAGATTTTGCCCATGTTGGTGTCGTCTGACAGGGTGGGCATCAGCGCATTGGTGAAGATCGCGGTAAATTCCATGCCGATCAGGCCAATGCCGAACAGGATCGCCGCCCCGCGCAGCCCGCTTAAATCTGCTCCGGGGGTCAGGTTCCACAGGCTCCACGCACCGACGACGTAAAGGATCGAGAATGCCCAGACCCAGACCAAGCGACGCCCGGTGCCTTGCGCGACAGCGCCCAAAATCGGCGCCATGAATGCGATGATCAATGAGAATATCGCATACCAGAAACCCCAATAGCTTTGCGCGGCGGCTTTGGCGGCTTCTTCCTCCATCCCGGTGCCCATGAAATAGCCGCGGGCGACTTCGGCGAAATATGGGCCAAAGATGAAGGTCAGCAACAAGGTGTTGTAGGGTTGGCTGGCCCAATCGTAAAACCACCAGCCCCAGATGCGCTGCCGTTGCGTTGCCATGCCCCTGCCCCCTCCGTGCACCTTCGTGCGGTTTTCGGTGATCAAGCCTGAAAAACCGCGCCCACGCAAGCTCCGTTAGTGGCGTAGCGGAGGCCAGGGTCGCAGCGCATCAGCGGTGATCCAGGCGGTGATCCAATCCGGCATCGCAGGGCTTTCGGTGGGATACCCAAGGGCCGCGATCACCTGCGCGGGCTTGACGATGCCGCCTTTCGAAATGAACGCATAGCGCAGCAGCATGTGGTTGGTGCATTCGTCGCCGCGCCAGAAGCTTTGCTCGATATAGCCAAAGCGATCATCCCAGCCGACAACCCGGCTGATTTGCGTCAGCTTTTGAAACACCGTCACCCGCTTGCGATAGCGCGTGGTGTTGCCCGCCACGGTGATGCCCCAGCCGTTTGCCTTGGCGACCTTCTCAAACCCCATCCGCACCGACATCGGGATGCGGCCCAGATCAAACAGCGTCAGGGTGCGGCCATTGTTCAACTCGCGCCACGGGTCCAGATCCCACGGCCAGATGCGATGCGTGCTGATATGCGGGTCAAACAGGCCCAAAGGTGGCGCTTTGCGAAACTTCCAAAGCTCATTCGCCATGCGGATATAGGGATACATCGGCCACCTCCGGCGCCTGAAGTGCCTTTTGTCGCGGGCTGCGTCAACCAAAACGCTGCGGAAAGCATTGCCCTTTTGGGGGTGTGGCGTTACCTCTGCCACAATAGCTTGTGGTTGGAGCCGCCGATGACCTCTGTGTTGCAGATTCTGCTGATGGTGCTGGATATCGCCAAATGGATCATCCTGATCCACATCATCATGAGCTGGCTGATCAATTTTCAGGTGCTGAACCTGCGGCAGCCGCTGGTGGCGCAAATCTGGTATGGGCTGAACCGCCTGCTGGACCCGATCTACAGCCGCGTGCGGCAGATTTTGCCGAACACGCCGGGGCTGGATCTGGCACCGCTGATCGTGCTGCTGGCGATCTATGCGCTGCGCATTGTGGTCTATAACAATATGTACAGCTTTTCCTGATCTGATCCCCTCAGCGCCGGTTTGGCGCGAAGAAAGCCCATGCCCGCACCGCAAGACCTTTTGCATTCGATTTTCGGCTTCCCCGGCTTTCGTCCGGGGCAAGAGGAGATTGTCGATGCCGTGATGGCGGGGCGCAACACCTTGGCAATCATGCCGACGGGTGGCGGGAAATCGCTGTGTTTTCAACTGCCTGCGCTGTGCCGTGATGGTGTGACGGTGGTAATCTCGCCGCTGATCGCGCTGATGCGGGATCAGGTGCGGGCGTTGCGGGAGGCAGGGGTTGAGGCGGGCGCGCTGACCTCGGGCAATACCGAGGAAGAGACGGAAGGCGTTTTTGCGGCACTGGATGAGGGGCGGCTGAAGCTGCTCTATATGGCGCCCGAGCGGTTGGCGGCCTCTGGCACCACCGCCCTGCTGCGCCGGATCAACTGCACGCTGATTGCGGTGGATGAGGCGCATTGCGTCAGCCAGTGGGGCCATGATTTCCGCCCGGACTATCTGCGCATCGGCGAATTGCGCCGCGCGCTGAACGTGCCGCTCGCCGCGTTCACCGCGACGGCAGATGAGGAAACCCGCGCCGAAATCGTCAACCGGCTGTTTGATGGCAAGGCCCCGGAAAGCTTTCTGCGCGGCTTTGATCGCCCGAATATCCATCTGGCTTTTGCGGTCAAGGACAGCCCGCGCGATCAGATCTTGCGCTTTGCAGCGGCGCGGCGGGGTCAATCGGGCATCGTCTATTGCGCGACACGGGCGAAAACCGAGACCCTGGCGCAGGCATTGAAGGCCGAGGCGCATTCGGCCTGTTTCTATCACGGCGGCATGGATGCCGAAGATCGCCGCCGCGTGGAGATCCGGTTTCAGCAGGAAGACGGGTTGATCGTGGTCGCCACCATCGCGTTCGGGATGGGCATCGACAAGCCCGATATCCGCTGGGTGGCCCATGCCGATCTGCCAAAATCCATCGAGGGCTATTATCAGGAAATCGGCCGCGCGGGTCGCGATGGTGCGCCTGCCGAAACGATGACGCTCTATGGCCCCGACGACATTCGCCTGCGCCGCACGCAGATTGACGAAGGGGCCGCCCCGGCGGATCGCAAGGCCGCCGACCATGGCCGCCTGAACGCGCTGCTGGGTCTGGCCGAGGCTGCGGCCTGTCGGCGGCAGGTTCTGCTGGGGTATTTCGGCGAGGTCTCTGAACCCTGCGGCAACTGCGATCTGTGCCAGCGCCCCGCGCTGTTGTTTGACGCCACCGATGCCGTGCGCAAGGCGCTGTCGGCGATCCTTCGCACAGGCGAATGGTTTGGTGCGGGCCATCTGATTGATATTCTGACCGGAAACGCCACGCAGAAAGTGCGTGAAAAGGGGCATGACCAACTGCCCACCTTTGCGGTTGGGCGCGATCTGTCGAAACCGGCTTGGGGCGCGGTGTTCCGGCAAATGATGGGCCGCGATCTGGTCCGCCCCGACTCGGATCGGTTTGGCGCGCTGCGGATGACCGACGCCGCCCGCCCGATCCTGCGCGGCGAAGCGCAGATCACCCTGCGCCGCGATACCGTTGACAAAGCCGTGCCGCGCGTGGCGATCAAAACGCAGGTGTCTGAGGAAGATGCCAGCCTGCTGTCGGCCCTGAAGGCCAAACGGCGGGCCTTGGCCGAGGCGGCGGGCGTGCCGGCCTATGTGATCTTTGCCGATCGCACCTTGATCGAGATGGCCGAGGTGCGGCCCGCCACTCTGGATGCGATGATGGGCATCACCGGGGTGGGCGCGAAAAAGCTGGAAAGCTATGGTGCCGCCTTCTTGCAGATCATCACCGGCGCGGCGGCGCAGCCGATGCACCCGGCCCGGCGCGCGCTGGCGGGGCGCGATGCCGGGGCGGTTTATGACCGGCTGAACGATGTGCAGGTGCAACTGGCGCGCGGCCCGGATGGCATCGGCAAGCACCTGTCCTGCACGCAATCCACCCTGCGCCACATTGCCGAGCGTCGGCCCTCTACCCTGGCCGAGTTGGCGAACATTCAGGGCATGGGCGATCAGAAGATCGACCGTTTCGGCCAAGCCTTCCTTGAAGTTTTGCGCGAAGGGTGAAAGCTCTATGTCCTGCCGGAAAAGGATACTGACATGCTAAGCGTTATTTCTCCGGCCAAGCGGCTGAACGAAACACCCCATGCCACCGATGCCGCACCGACGCGCCCGCAGTTCGCCAAGGATGCGCTGCAACTGGCCAAAACCGCCCGCGCGCTTTCCGCCGATGACCTTTGCGCGCTGATGGATATTTCGCCCGCCTTGGGCCAGTTGAACGCCGCGCGCTTCAAATCCTTCCGCGCCGACGCAGCGGGCGCGCCCGCTGCCTTCATGTTCGACGGTGACACCTACGCAGGGCTTGAGGCGCGGCAGATGGAGCCTGACACGCTGCAATGGGCGCAGGGGCATTTGCGGATTCTGTCCGGCCTTTACGGTTTGCTGCGGCCCATGGATGCGATTCAGCCCTATCGGCTGGAAATGGGCAGCAGGCTGGAAAACCCGAAAGGTCACGATCTTTACGCGTTCTGGGGCAGCAAGATTGCCAAGGCGTTGAATGGGCTGGCGGCAGAAAATGGCGCTGTGGCGCTGATCAACTGCGCCTCGGCAGAGTATTTTGGCGCGGTTGATCTGAAGGCGCTGAAGCTGCGGGTGGTGACGCCGGTGTTTCTGGAAGAACGCGACGGCGATGCCAAAGTCGTCAGCTTCTGGGCCAAGAAAGCGCGCGGCGCAATGGCACGCTTTATCTGTCAGCACCATCTGACCAACCCTGATGACCTGCGCAGCTTTGATCTTGGTGGCTACAGCTATCGCCCCGCGCAATCCGATGAAACCCGGCTGATATTTGCCCGCACCCTTGCGGTTGCCGCCTGAAACTGCCCCCGAACACAGGAGACCGATCCATGAGCTTTCGCGCATTGCTGGTGACAAAGGCCGAGGATGGCAGCATCTCGGCGGCGGTTGAGATGCAGGACGATACCGCCCTGCCTGCGGGTGAGGTGACGGTGGCGGTCGAATATTCGACCCTGAACTACAAGGATGGGCTGTGCCTTGGCCCCGGCGGCGGGCTGGTGCGGACGTATCCGCATATCCCCGGCATCGACTTTGCTGGCAGCGTCGAACACAGCGACGATCCCCGCTACGCCCCCGGCGACAAGGTGGTGCTGACCGGCTGGCGCGTGGGCGAGGCGCATTGGGGCGGCTACGCAACCCGCGCCCGCGTCAAGGCCGACTGGCTGGTGCCGCTGCCCGCAGGGCTGACCACGCGGCAGGCGATGGCGGTGGGCACGGCGGGCTTTACTGCCATGCTGGCCGTGATGGCGCTGGAAGATCACGGGCTGACACCCGGCAATGGCCCGGTGCTGGTGACGGGCGCGGCGGGGGGCGTGGGATCGGTCGCCACGGCCATTCTGGCGCGGCTGGGGTATGAGGTTGCCGCTGTCACCGGACGCCCGGAAACCGCCGATTACCTGTCCCGCCTTGGCGCCGCCCGCATCGTGCCGCGCGCCGATCTGGCGGAAACCGTCAAGCGCCCGCTTGAGACGGAAGTGTGGGCCGGTTGCGTCGATGCCGTCGGCGGTGCCATGCTGGCGCGCGTGCTGGGGCAGATGCGCTATGGCGCGTCGGTCGCCGCCGTGGGCCTTGCGGGCGGCTCTGCCCTGCCTGCGTCGGTGGTGCCGTTCCTGCTGCGCGGTGTCAATCTGCTGGGCATCGACAGCGTGATGTGCCCGACGCCACGGCGGTTGCAGGCATGGCAACGCATCGCCCGCGATCTGCCGCTGGATCTGCTGGAAAGCATGGTGCAACCCGCCGCTTTGGCAGAGGTTCCGGCACTAGGGGCGGCGATCCTGAAGGGCGATGTGCAGGGCCGTGTTGTAGTTGATGTGAATGCCTAAAGCGGCAGGCGCTTGAACACGGTTTTCAGCATCAGGTAAAAATCAAACCGCAGATTGCGCCGCTTTTGATACAGCAAATCCAGCTTGGCCTTGCGCGGCACGCAGGCCCGCGCATAGACCGCATCGGTTTCTGCCGCCGTCTTGCAGCGCGCCAGCAGCAATTCCTCGTGCCGATGATAGACGATGGTGGCAAGGCCGGTGATGCCGGGGCGTGATTTCAGCACTTCGGCGTAAATCTCGGGGAACCGCTCGACATATTCGCGCAGCGGCGGGCGCGGGCCGACAAAGCTGATGTCGCCTTTGAGCACGTTCCACAACTGCGGCAACTCATCCAGCCGGGTGCGGCGGATAAACCGTCCCGTGCGGGTGATCCGGCTGGCCTTGTCACCGCCCGAAACCCCGGTTTCCGCAGGCCGCACCGTCATGCTGCGGAACTTTGCCAGCTTGAAGCTTTGGGTGGGCGTTTTCATCCGCTCGGCCCAATAGATCACCGGGCGACCATCCATGATCAGGATGGCCAGCGCCGTGAGTAACCCCAACGGCAGCAGTGGGATGGCGAGCACCAGCACCGCCAGCACATCCAGAAAGCGTTTCATCGGGGTCATTGTGGGCCTCGGGCAGCGTGCCATTCGGCCACCATCGCGGCGGCGTCTGACTGGTTTTCGGAAAAGCGGTAATGCTGCGCAAGCTTGCTGCAATCAAGAGTAATCCGTTGATAGGCGGTCGCGGGTGCCGCCTGACACTGCCAATCCGCCTGCGCCGCCTGCGCCAGATCGGCCATCGCAACCGGCTGCGGCGCGCCGATGTTCAGAATGGGCGGCAGGTCTTGCCCCAGCAGTTTGGCCAGCACATCCGCCAATGTCACCGGGCCGATATAGCTGCGCACCGGGCTGCCGCCATCGGCAAAGCGGTCGATTCTGGTGGGCTTTCCGGGCTGCATCCCACCCAGCAAAGCATCCGCCCCGGCCACGTTGCCGATCCGCAGCGCCGTGATCGCCAGCCCACGCGCGCGCCAGCGGTCGGCCACCGCCTCGGCCTCCAGCTTGGCGCGGCCATAGTCGTTGACCGGATGCGTCCGGGTATCCTCGCGGCAGGGCAGACCGCCATTCACCCCATAAACCGCCGAGGATGACGCCAGCAAAACCGGCCCGATCCCCGCCTGCACCGCTGCCGCACAGCAGGCCTCAGCCAGTTGCGCGTTCAGCGTCAGATCGCCGCGCACCGCCCCGGCCAGCACGATCATCGCGTGGAACTGCCGCGCTGGCGGCAAGGCTTCCGTCAGCGGCTGCCATGCCATTTGCGGCAAATCGCTGGCCAATCCCGCGCCGCGATGCTGCAAGGTCGGGGCAACACCGCCCCGCACCCAAGCGCGCGCCAGCAAGCGGCCCACGCGCCCGCTGGCCCCCACCACCAAAGTTTGATTGATCACATTGCCCATCCGGCCCGTTATACCGGGATTCCCCGGCCAAGCCAGCCATCTGCCCGCGTGGACAACCCTATCCGCCATCTGGCATAATCCCGCCATGCCCACCCTCTGCCGCGATTGCCTGACCCAGTTCGATGCCGGTGCGCGCTGCCCCAAGTGCCGCTCTCCGCGTCTGCTTGCGCATGCCGAGTTGAACAGCCTCTCCATCGCGCACATGGATTGCGACGCCTTCTATGCCAGCGTGGAAAAGCGCGATAATCCTGAACTGCGCGACAAGGCGGTGATCGTGGGGGGCGGCACGCGGGGGGTGGTTTCCACCTGCTGCTATCTTGCCCGGATCAAGGGCGTGCGCTCGGCGATGCCGATGTTTCAGGCGCTGAAACTCTGCCCCGAGGCCGTGGTGGTGAAGCCGCGGATGTCAGTCTATGTCGAAGCCTCGCGCGCCATCCGCGCGATGATGGAGGTGCTGACCCCCGCGATTGAACCGCTTTCGCTGGATGAGGCATTTCTGGACCTGACCGGCACCGAACGCCTGCACGGCGCGCCGCCTGTGGTGGTGCTGGCGCGGCTGGTCAAGCGGATGGAGGAGGAGTTGGGGCTGTCTGGCTCCATTGGTCTGTCGCACAACAAGTTTCTGGCCAAGATCGCGTCAGACCTCGACAAACCGCGCGGGTTTTCGGTGATCGGGCGGGCCGAGACGGAAAGTTTCCTGCGGCCCAAGCCGGTGCGGATCATCTGGGGGGTCGGCACCGCCAGTCAGGCGGCGTTGGAAAAGGCCGGCATCCGCACCATCAACGATCTGCTGCGCTGGGACCGCGCCGATCTGACCGCCCGCTTTGGCAGCATGGGCGACAGGCTGTGGCATCTGGCGCGCGGGCAGGACACGCGGCGGGTGACGCGGGATGAGAAACTGAAGTCGATCAGCAAGGAAACCACGTTCTTTGAGGATACCTCGGACCCTGATCTGCTGGACGGGCATCTGTGGCGGCTGGCCGAGCAGGTGGCGGACCGGGCCAAGGCCAAGGCGCTGGCCGGGCGGACGGTGACGCTGAAACTGAAGCGCGGCGATTTCCAACTGATCAGCCGCCGCCACAGCCTGACCGACCCGACCCAGCTTGGCGACCGGATCTATCGGGCCGCGCGGGCCTTGTTTGATCAGGTGGGCAACAAGGGGCCGTATCGGTTGATCGGGGTGGGGATCAGCGAGCTTGCCCCCGAGGCCGAAGCAGACCTTTCTGCCGACCTTTTGGACCCCAATGCGGGCAAGAGAGCGGCAGCCGAGCGGGCCACGGATGCGATCCGGGCGCGGTTTGGGCGTGAGGCGATTATCAAGGGACGGGCGCTGCGGTAGCCACAAGAGCTTCGCCGCCCCGGACTTGATCCGGGGCCTCTCCGCTGCCCATGAGGCCCCGGATCAAGTCCGGGGCGCCGGGGTGTTGGGGGTTATTCCGCCGCCAGCGGCAGGCTGGCGCGACCGATACCGGCGATTTCGGCGATCACCTCGGCCATCAGGGCGCGGAAATCGTCAAAGCCCGCGTGCGGGGTGATCGTCGCCTCGTCCATGTACAGACCGCGATCAATTTCCACCTGAATCACATGGCGGCGGGCCGAAGGGCGGCCATAGCTTTGCGCGATGAAGGCCCCGGCGAAAGGGGTGTTGCGCGCGACCCGCAGGCCCGCGCGCTTGAACGCGGCCTCGACTGCATCCATCACATGCCGCCCCGCCGCCGCGCCAAAGCGGTCCCCCAGCACCACGTCGGGTTTTGGCTGACCGGGGCGACCGTGGCCCTCGATCGCCTCATGCGGCATTGAGTGGCAGTCGATCAACACGGCCTCGCCAAAGCTGGCGTGAGTCTCCTCCAGCAACTGCCGCAAGGCGCGGTGATAGGGGTGCCAGACCTCGGTAATCCGCGCCTCGGCCTCGGCCAGCGGGAGTTTGCCGCGATAAATCAGCCGCCCACCCGAGACCACACGGGGAATCACCCCAAGGCCGGATGAGATGCGCGGATTATGCGGCACGCGGGCAATGCCCTCGATGACGGCAGGGTCAAATTCATCCGGCGCGCGGTTCAGATCAAGATAGGCGCGCGGCACATCGGCCACCAGCAGGGGCGCACCGTGGCGCGGTGCGCTGCCAAACACTTGATCGACAAAGGCATCTTCCGATGAGCGAATCGCCGCACTCGACAGCACCGTTTGCGCCAGAAACGCCGCCGAATAGGCCCGCCCAGAGTGCGGCGAGGCAAACACCACAGCCGTATTCTGCCGCTCTGGCCGATGGATCTGGTAAACCTGCGACACGCCACACTCCTGTTACTTTGTGATATAACTGCAAAATATCCTTTGCCGATACCCCCCTTTACCCCCTTGAACAGCCTGCCGACTCTGTTTATAGCCCAGCCATCCGACGCGGTTCCGCCCGCGTCCTTTTGTTTGGGTCGCAAGGCTTGGGCGAAATGTGGGGGCGGGAACGTCAGGTTTGTGGGCGGTTAGCTCAGCGGTAGAGCACTACGTTGACATCGTAGTGGCCACTGGTTCGATCCCAGTACCGCCCACCATTCACCGTTCCCTTCGGGGGGCTACGCTTTTCAACTGGCGCGAAGACGCGCCGCGAACAAGGGAGACAGCCATGAAGGTTGCAAACTCGCTCCGCTCGCTGAAGACGCGTCATCGTGATTGCCAGGTCGTGCGCCGCAAAGGCCGCGTCTATGTGATCAACAAGACGCAAAAGCGCTACAAGGCCCGTCAGGGTTGATCGCGCGCAGCAGCACCGAATAGGCCGCCGAGAGAAATCTCTGGCGGCTTTTTCATTTGCTGCGGTTGCCGCAAGCAAGTGCGCCGATGAGGCGGAACAGATTTCAACAGTCAAAGGCCAGCCATGCACCCCAATCCTGCGTTCCGCGCCACGCCGATGGATCAGAATCTGGCTTTCGCGCGGGCGCGGGGCTTTGGCGTTTTGTCGGTGAACGGGGCCGAGGGGCCCTTGGCCGCGCATGTGCCGTTCTTGCTTTCGGCAGACGGGGACTTTGCCGAATTGCATCTGGCGCGGTCTAACCCGGTGGGGCGGGCGGCTTTGGCGGGGCCGATTGCGGCGCTGATCGCAGTTTCCGGCCCCGATGCCTATGTCTCGCCCGATTGGTATGGCGCAGATGATCAAGTGCCGACGTGGAATTACATCGCGGTGCATCTGCGCGGGGTGCTGCAGGCCTTGCCCGAAGATCACTTGCGCGACCATGTCGATGCCTTGTCAGCCGAGCATGAGACTCGGCTGTTGCCAAAGCAGCCGTGGGTGTCGGACAAGATGTCGGAAGGGGCGATGCCGCGAATGATGCGGATGATCTTGCCGCTTCGGTTTGATGTGACGGCGGTTGAGGGCACCTGGAAGCTGAACCAGAACAAGACGCCAGAAGTGCGGGCACGCGCAGCCGATCATCTGGCGCAGCAGACCGATCCCGGCGCGCAGGCCATCGCCGCGCTGATGCGTCGGGATTTGGCATAGCCTGCCCCCTTCCCCTCGCCGCCCCGGACTTGATCCGGGGCGGCGAGGGGAAGGGGGCAAGCGATCAGTGCCTATTGCAGCGGCGTCAGCGCAGCCACAGCAACCCAGCCCAGCGCCTTGCCATCCTTGGCGATGCGGGCAAAGCCGTCTTTCTCTTCGATCTTGTAGACGCCCGCGAACACGCCCTCCGCGATAACCTGCACCTGCGCGCCCGCCGGGGCGTCCAGCACAGCGGTGCCGCCTGCGACCACATGCGTCAGCGTGGCGGGGAAGCTTTCGGCGCTGGCATCCAGCACGGAAACCTTTGATCCCAAGGCGAAATCGCTGCCCTTGATCGACATTTGCGGCACTTGCCGCAGGCCGAAGGCGGCGAAGGAAACCTCGGGCACTTTCACATCCAGAAAGCTGGCGAGTTCGGTGACTTCGATGGTGGCATTGCCGTTGGTATCAGCCTGCCCCATCGCATCCAGCATCGCCCAGGTCATCACGCCATGGCCGTTATAGCCTTCCAGCGCCGGGGCGTCGTCGGTCGAGGCGGACAGGATCGTGCGGCCCATCGCGCGGGTCAGCCGTTCGACCGCCGCCGATTGCGCCATCGCGGCATCGACAGATCGCGTGCCGGTCAGGCTGCCGCTTTCGCAGGTGTCATAGATCATCACCGATTTCTTCGCCTTGACCCGCGCCGCCCATTCCTGCCAGCGGTCTTGGTCGATGCCCTTGGCGCGGATCGGATCATCACCTTCAAAGCGGAAGTCCTGCGGGATGAAGTAATACTTGCCCTCAACCGTCTTGCCATGCCCGGCAAGGAAGAACAGGAACACATCCTGCGATTTCGCTTGTTTGCCCATCTCGGTGAAAGCCGCGTCCAGCTTGGCCTCGGTCACGTCACGGTCCAGCAGTGTGGTGACATTCACCGATTTGAACACCCCCGCGCCGGATTTTTTCATCGCATTGGCAAAGGCTTGCGCATCGGCTGCGGCGTATTTCAACTGCAGGCGGCCATCGGCATAATCGTTCACGCCCACTGCCAGCACGTAAAGCGACGGCGGTTCCGAACTTGCAACGCCATCCCACGTCACCACCATTTGCCGGGGGGGCGAGGCGACGAGGCCAGCGGCGTTATAGGCCACCACCTCGATGATATTCTCACCGGGGTCGAGCGCCACGCGGGTTTTGGCGGTGGGCAGGTCTTCGTCCAGCGCCACGGGCGCGCGGGTGGGCTGCACTTCAACCGTCATGCCGTTCAGCCGCCATTCGACGCGACCGATGCCGCCGCCTTCGTCCTGCAATTCGATCTCGACCTCGTAGTCAGGCTCCGAGGA
Organism: Cypionkella sinensis; assembly: GCF_042646385.1. Lineage (NCBI taxonomy): Bacteria > Pseudomonadati > Pseudomonadota > Alphaproteobacteria > Rhodobacterales > Paracoccaceae > Cypionkella > Cypionkella sinensis. Next base: position 2,766,107 of record NZ_JBHRTO010000001.1, read on the forward strand.
TTTGGCGGTGGGCAGTTTGAAGCGGGTGATCGGCGCGGGGCCAGAACCAAGGACGCGGGCAAGGTCCAACTCTGCCGCCGCCTTCGCCACCAGTCCATCGGGGTCGCCCGCCAGTTTCGCCGCCACCAGATCGGGGCGATACAAGGCCTGATAGACCTGATCGACCGAGAACGCCCGCAGGCCGTTTGACACCGACACCAGTTGCGCACCGTTGGGAGAGGCCGCGAAGAAGCCTTCGGGCGTCAGCATCAGCCATTCGCCATCGGGGGTTGCCAGAAACTCGGCCAGCAGCGCGCCGGATTTCAGATCATAGGCGCGGTGCAGGCCCACCGGATCAATCACCACCCCAACGCGCCCGCCCAGCACGGCGGCACGGTGGCCATCGACGTTCAGCGCGCGAAACTCGGCGTTCAGTTCATCGCTGTAGGGCAGCGAGGGGTCGTAATCGACATCGGCCAGAAAGGCATTGGCTTCATCCTGGCTCAGCGGGATTTGCGCCATGGTTTTCATATCAAACGCGGCGGCCAAACCCTCCTCTAGCCCCGAATAGAGGTAGAACCGATCCCCTGCGGGTTCGATCTGTTCCTCCACCCCAAAGCTGGCATCACTCATCGCCACATGCGTTTCTAGCCGTGCCTGCGCAAGGTTCCACACCCAGACGCCACCGCCGCCATCGGTGGTGAAAAACCGATCCCCGTCCAACAGCGCTGTGCCATTCTGCGCATTGGCAAGCGGCGTGGCGAAGGTGGCCTGTTTGGTCAGCGTTGCCGGATCAACCGTCAGAATATCGGTGCCTTCCGAGCCGATCAGAACAAGCCCGCCATCGGGCGAAAAACTAAGCCTGTCCAGCGCCGACATCGCGCGCGGCATCCCCTTGGCCTGCGCTTCTGCCGAGTTATCAAGGTTTTGCGCGGCGATCTCTTTGCCATCTGCAAGTGTCAGCGTAGCCAGATAGGCGACGTAGGGATCGGATTGCGTGGCAGAATAGGCCAGCGTCTTGCCATCGCCCGAGATATCCAGCGTCATCACACGATCAATGCTGGCAGGCAGATCAATGCGGCGGCTGCCGGTTTCGGTGATCACGGTCAGCCAGTTCTGCGGTTTGTAAAACCCATCCGGCTGCTGCACCAACTGATTGCCTGCCATCACCAAAGTGCCATCCGGCCCAAGCGCGATTGTCGGAATCGCCGTGGTCAGGCCCATGGCATATTCGGGCGGCGGGCCTTCGGGCACACGCGCCAGAATCTCGCCAGTCAGCGCGCGGCGCACCAAGCCACCTTGCTGATTTGCCGCCCAGATTTGTGTCGAATCGGCGGTGAAACGCAGTTTATGCGCTGGGTCTGCCATCGCAGACAGCGCGGCACCCGTCGTCAGGTTCCAGATACCGATCTCGATACCATCGGTCATCGCCAGCAGTTTGCCATCGGGCGAGACGACCATATCCAGCACCGGGCCTTTGAACGGGTGCAGGCGGAACACCTCGGCCCCCGTCAGCGCATCCAGCACCGCGATATGGCCCGAGACATAGCCTGCCAGCACCAAATTGCTGGCGGGCAGCAGCATGGCTTGGGTCAGATCGGGCTGTTTGACCTTGCGGATCAGGCGGTGGCTGCGCATGTCCCACAGCGCGAGTTCAGCGTTGAAGCCATTGGCGAGCACCGTCAGCATCACCGTGCCGTCTTGTGCAAAGCTGATGGAATGCAACGACACATCATCCTGCGCGACGTAGTAATGCGGGTTTGACGGCACCAGATCGAACGCTTGCGTCTGGCCTGCTTGTGCGGCGGCCAGGCTGGCCAAGGGCAGGTTGAAGCGGGTGGCGGGATCGGTGGCATCAGGGGCAATCACGCCCCAAAGATCGCCCTGCCGCACCGGAATCACCCCGCCGTCATGCCGCCAGAAATCGTCAAACTGCGCAGCGGCGACCTGTTCGCCGTCTGGCGTGATAAAGCCGCGTTTGTCGCCGATCAGCACGCCTGCAATGCCATCGGCAAAGCCATAGGCGCGGTCAAAGGTGGCGGGAATCACCATCTGGTTTTGCTTGTTGATATAGCCCCATTTGCCATCCGCGACCTGCACCGGCGCGAGGCCTTCCGAGAAATCGCCCGCAGCTTTGTAATCGCCGCCAAATTCGATGCCGACGCCGTAGGGCGTGGCATAGCCCCAGCCCAGATCGGCCTGCACCGCCGCATAGCCATCGCTGACGGGCCGTGTTGCGACGAATGGCGCATCATCGCCGATCACCATGGAGCCATCGGCGCAGTTGATCTGCACCCAGCCGCCGGGCAGTTTGACGGCAACCATGCCCTCGGATGGCGGCAGCGCGTCTTGCACGTCGGACAGGGTTTGCACGAATGGCTCGGCCCCGCCGGAATAGCTGACGAAAGTGTTGTTCTGCGTGCCGGTGATGCAGGTGCCGTCATTGGCCAGCAACGTGTCGAACGGCAGCGGCGTGGTGACGAAATTGCCATCGGGGGCGAGTGCATACCACATGCCTTGGTATTTGAACGGCGTGTAGGTGGCGGGTTTGCCGATGGCGTCGTAATCAAAGCTGGCAATCACCGCGCCGGACAGATCGACCGTGCCCCATTTGCCGCCCTGCTGCACCGGAAACCAGCCCTGCCCCGGATCGCCCACGGCTTGATACTGCGGGGTCGCGACCCATTGGCCATCGCGCCCCATCAGCCCCCAGAGATCACCCTGCTTCAGCGGCACCACACCCTGATGCGCGGCCCCGGCATCCTGAAAACCGGGCTTGGCGACCCATTGAAACGCATCTTGTGCCATCGCGGGTGTGGCAAGGAAGGCGGCAAGGATCAAGGCGCGCACGGTCAGGCTCCGGTTCGGGTTGCGACAGCCTGCGACGGGGTGGGCGCGGTTGGCAACTGACAAGTGTTGTCATGGGCGGCGCTGCACGGCTTAACTGTCGGCATCCAAACGAATCATCGCCTTGTCATCGGAGACCCCATGCGGCTTTTTTCATCCCCCACCACACCCTTCGGACGCAAGATCATGGTGCTGATTCTCGAGCTTGGGCTGCGGGACAAGATCGAGGTTGTCGATGTGATGGGCACACCGCTGGCCCCCGGAACACTGCCTGTGGATCAGAACCCGTTGGGCAAAATCCCGGCGCTGCAAACCGATGATGGCGTGATCTATGACAGCCGGGTGATCAGCCGCTATCTGAACGACCGGACCGGAGCAGCGCTGTATCCGACCGGGGCGGCGCTGTGGAAAACCCTGACACTCGAGGCCACGATCGACGGTATTCTCGAAGCGGCACTAGCAATGGTTTATGAAGTGCGGCTGCGCCCCGCTGACAAGCAATTCCCGGAATGGATTGAAGCACAATGGCTTAAGGCCGCACGCGCGCTGGACGCCATCGAGACCGAATGGATGGATCAGCTGTCCGGCCCGCTGACCATGCCGCAGATCGCGATGGGCTGCGCGCTGGAGTATCTCGATTTCCGGCTGGATGCGCGGGGCTGGCGCAATGGGCGGCCCAAGCTTGCGGCATGGGTGGCAGAGTTTGCCAAACGTCCGTCGATGGCTTCGACGAAACCCGTGGCGGTGTAACACTGGAAACCTGACAAAATCGCTTTACTTGCTGCAGATGGGCAGGGAATCGTCAGCCTCTAGGAATGAATTGCGTAGCTTCAAGGTCGCACTTCGCGAAAAGCTGATTTCCGCTGCCCCTGCGCGCCTTTGTCCGCTGGACGACCGCGCTTTCTGTGGCTAAACCCGGCCTGCAAGGCGCCGGGAAACCGGGGCCGCATTGATATATGGGTCGCGCGCCTCGCGGCCTTTGAAGGGAGAAGTTCTCGTGTCCCACGCAGACGATCACGCAGGCACCCGCAGGGATTTCCTGTATTACGCAACCGCCGGGGCGGGCGTTGTTGCCACTGGCGCAGCGGTTTGGCCGCTGGTCAACCAGATGAACCCCTCGGCAGACACCCGCGCGCTGGCTTCGATCATGGTCGATGTCTCGGGCGTTGAGGCTGGAACCCAGATCACCGTGAAATGGCGCGGCAAGCCGGTGTTCATCCGCCGCCGCACCCCGGACGACATCGAAAAGGGTCGCGCCGTCGCGCTGACCGATCTGGTCGACACCAACGCCGAAAACGCCAACCTTGATGCGACCGCCACGGCGGAAGACAAGAACCGCACGCTGGATGAAGCGGGCGAGTGGTTGGTGATGATGGGCGTTTGCACCCACCTGGGTTGCGTGCCCTTGGGCGACGCAGGCGATTTCGACGGCTGGTTCTGCCCCTGCCATGGTTCGCACTACGATATGGCTGGCCGTATCCGCAAAGGCCCGGCGCCGCGCAACCTGCCAGTTCCGGTGGCGAAGTTCGAAAACGAAACCACGATCAAGCTCGGGTAAGGGATAGAAAACATGGCCGGAATTCCGCACGACCATTACGAACCAACGCCGGGCTTTCAAACCTGGCTGCACAAGCGCCTGCCGATCGTTGGCATGGCTTACGACACCTTGATGATCCCGACGCCGAAGAACCTGAACTGGATGTGGATCTGGGGCATCGTTCTGGCGTTCTGTCTGGGGCTGCAAATCATCACCGGCATCGTGCTGGCGATGCATTACACCCCGCATGTCGACTTTGCGTTCAAATCCGTTGAACACATCATGCGTGACGTGAACGGCGGCTATATGCTGCGTTACATCCACGCCAACGGCGCATCGCTGTTCTTCTTTGCCGTCTACCTGCACATCTTCCGCGGCCTTTACTATGGCTCGTACAAAGCCCCGCGCGAAGTGACCTGGATCATCGGCATGTTGATCTATCTGGCGATGATGGCGACCGGCTTTATGGGCTACGTTCTGCCCTGGGGTCAGATGTCGTTCTGGGGTGCCACGGTGATCACCGGCCTGTTCGGCGCGATCCCCGGCGTTGGCCCGACCATTCAGGAATGGCTGTTGGGTGGCCCGGCCGTGGACAATGCGACGCTGAACCGTTTCTTCAGCTTGCACTACCTGCTGCCCTTCGTGATCGCAGGCCTTGTTGCCCTGCACATCTGGGCTTTCCACAACACCGGCAACAACAACCCGACGGGTGTTGAAGTTCGCCGCGCCTCGAAGGAAGAGGCCGCGAAAGACACCGTGCCGTTCTGGCCCTATTATGTGATCAAAGACCTGTTCGCGCTGGCTGTGGTTCTGGTGATCTTCTTTGCCGTTGTCGCCTTCATGCCGAACTTCCTGGGCCACCCCGACAACTACATCGAAGCCAACGCGCTTTCGACGCCTGCGCATATCGTGCCGGAATGGTACTTCCTGCCGTTCTACGCCATCCTGCGCGCCTTCACCGCCGACGTTTGGGTGGTGCAACTGGTGCATTTCGTGACCTTCGGCATCGTCGACGCCAAATTCTTCGGCGTGGTCGCGATGTTTGGCGCGATTGCGGTCATGGCGCTGGTGCCGTGGCTGGACACCTCCTCGGTGCGTTCGGGCAAATATCGTCCGAAGTTCAAGGCGTGGTTCTGGCTGCTCGCCATCGACTTTGTGGTGCTGATGTGGGTGGGTGCAATGCCGACCGACGGGATCTACCCCTACATCTCGCTGATCGCTTCGACCTACTGGTTCGCGTATTTCCTTGTGATCATGCCGCTGTTGGGCGTGTTGGAAAAACCGCTGCCGCAACCCGCTACGATTGAAGAAGACTTCAAGTCGCACTACGCCGAACCGGCTGAGTGAGAGAAAGGAACTGACTGAGATGTTTCGCAAAATCGCAATCAGCGCTGTCTCTGCACTGGGTCTGATGACGGGCGCTGCCTTCGCGGCAGAGGGTGGCGGCCATGTCGAGGACGTGCCGTTCAGCTTTGAGGGCCCGTTCGGCACCTACGACGAGCATCAGCTTCAGCGCGGGCTTCAGGTTTACACCGAAGTCTGCGCGGCTTGCCACGGGCTGAAGTTCGTGCCGATCCGCGCGCTGTCGGATGAAGGCGGCCCGCACCTGCCCGAAGATCAGGTGCGCGCCTATGCCAAGAACTTTTCTGTGACCGACAAGGACACGGGCGAAGATCGTGATGGCTTGCCGACCGATAACTTCCCGGCCAACACCGGCGCAGGCGCTCCCGATCTTTCGCTGATGGCGAAGGCACGGGCGGGCTTCCACGGCCCCTATGGTCTGGGCATCAACCAGTTGCTGCACGGCATCGGTGGCCCGGAATACATCGTCTCGATCCTCCACGGCTATACCGGTGAGGAAAAGGAAGAAGCGGGTTCGACCTTCTACGAAAACCACACCTTCTCGACCGGCTGGATCAAGATGCCGCCGCCCTTGGCCGATGGTCAGGTGGAGTTCGCCGACGGTTCGCCGAATGACGTCAAGCATATGGCCGAAGACGTGGCCGCTTTCCTGATGTGGACGGCAGAACCCAAGCTGAACGCCCGCAAGGACGTGGGCTTCAAGGCGGTGCTGTTCCTGATCATCCTGTCGTCGCTGCTGTATCTGACGAACAAGCGGCTTTGGGCGAATGTCAAAGGCAAGAAACTGCACTGATCCTGCGGATCACGCTGCAAGAAAAACCCCGCCTCGCGCGGGGTTTTTTATTGGCCGAGATAGTCTATCAGCGCTTGCGGCGGGCTGGCAAACAGCGCCGCCGTCAGCACTGGCGGCTGCGCCACGCCATCCGCCACCAGCACGGTTTTGCCCGCAAAGCGTTTGGCATCGCTGGGGTCATGCGTGACCATCAGCACCGTCGCCCCGGTCTCGGTCGCAACCTCGTCCAGCAAATCCAGCATCTCGGCCTTCAGGGCTGGCCCAAGTGCCGCGAAGGGTTCGTCCAGCAGCAGCACAGGCCGCGCCCGCAGCAAGGCGCGCGCCAAAGCCGCCCTGCCCTGCTGCCCGCCCGAGAGCTGACCGGGCTTGCGCGCCCCCATGCCTCCCAACCCCACGCGCGCCAGTGCCGTGTCGATTTGGGCAACCTGCACAGGCGTCAGGCGCAGACGTGGGGACAGGCCCAGCCCAAGGTTCTGCGCCAGCGTCAGATGCGGAAACAGGTTCTGATCCTGAAACAGGATCGTCATTGGCCTCTGCCCCGGCGCCACCGCCGCCAGATCATCCCCCTGCCACAGCACGCGGCCCTGTGCAGGCGCGATAAACCCGGCCAAAGCCATCAGCAGCGTCGACTTCCCCGCCCCCGACGGCCCGATCAGCGCCACCCGCTCGCCCGCGCCGACAGACCAATCTGCGGCAAGGCGGAAATCATCCTGTTGCAGCACCAGCGCCTCAACTGTCAGCATAGCGACTTCCCAATCTGTCAAACCCCCAGAACAGCGCAAAGCTGATCACCACCAGCATAAGCGACCCCGCCGCCGCCTGTTGCAACCGATACGCCCCGATCAAATGCTGCACGAACAGTGGCAGCGTCGCACCGCCATCGCCCGCAAACAGCGCAATCACCCCCAGATCACCCATCGACAAGGCCGCCGCCAGCCCCGCACCATACCCCAAGGGTCGCGCCAGCCGCGGCAGCGTGACAAACCGCAACACGCTGAGCGGCGGCAGGCCCAGACTGGTCGTCAACCGGCCATAATCGGCCACGATCTGCCGCGCCTCGGGCAGCAACAGCCGGAACAGATAGGGCAAGGTCAGCACAGCGTTGACCAGCACCGTGATCGGCAGCGCCACGCTTTCCGGCGTTATGAACGGCCGCACGATCAGAAACAGCCCCGTGCCCAGCACCAGCGCACTCGCCGCCAGCGGCAACATGGCCGCCAACTCGATCACCCGGCTTTGGCTGCGCGCCGCGCCAACGGCCAGCGTCAGGGCCATGCCGGTGGCCAGCAGGGCCGACACCACCGCAACCGCAACCGAGCGGATCACCGCAGGCCACAGCCCCGTCGGCAAGGCCGCCAACCCCGGCAAGCCCTTGATCACCACCGCCAGCAGCGGTGCAAACAGAAACACCGCCGCGCCCGCAATCGCCAGCACATCCACGACCCTGCGCCAGCCACCGGGGGCCGCGATCTGCACGCTACGCCCCAAACCCGCGCCAAAGCCCTGCGGCAAGGTCAACCCCGCCGCCGCCAGCGTAATCGCCCCACACAGCGCAAACTGCACCGCCGCCAGCAGGGCCGCGCGGCCCAGATCAAATTCAAACCGCAACGATTGGTAGATAGCAAGCTCCAGCGTGCTGGCTTTCGGCCCACCGCCCAGCATCAGGGCAATCGCAAAGCTGGCGAGGCAAATCAGCAGGATCACCGCAAAAATCCCCGGCAGTTGCGCGCGCAGCATCGGTGCCTCCAGATGCCGAAACTGCGCGCCCGCAGGCAGGCCCAACGACTGCGCCAGCCGAAACCGCTCTGCCGGGATCGCCTGCCAGCCATGCAGCAGCATCCGCGTCGCCAGCGGCATGTTGAAGAACACATTCGCCAGAACGATGCCATGCAGGCCAAAGATCGACACCTCGGGCAGACCAAGCCAGACCAGCGCCGCATTCACCGGCCCGCCCCGGCCAAACACCGTCAGCAAGCCCATCACCGCCACCACCACTGGTAGCACGAACGGCGCCGACAGCAGCCGGATCAGCACACCCCGCCCGGCAAACCGCCGCCGGAACAGCGCCCGCGCCACCGGAATCGCCAGCAGGCTAGAGACCGCCGCCGACAGGCTGGCTTGCAGCACGGTAAATCGCAACGCCTGCCAATCCGCCGGGGCCAGCGCGAAACTTTCCGCCCGCACAGCCACCATCGCCGCGCTACCCAAGATCAGCGCGGCGATGGCAAGGCCTAGCCCTTGGGCCGGGCTTAGCGGGAAAGCGCGGCTTGCCATTCGGCAATCGCAGGCGCGCGGGCAGCCTCTGCCGCTTCGGCCGACATCAGCAGCGATTTCACTGGCTGAACCAGCGTTTCAAACCCCTTCGGCAGCCCTTCCGCAGGCGTTTTCGCCGGATACATCCAGTTCGTCGTGATCAGCACCGATTGCGCAGCGTCCGAGGTGAGGTATGCCAGAAACTGATCCGCCAATGCGGGTTGCGGGGCCGTCGCCAGCTTGCCCGCCACTTCGACCTGCATGTAATGGCCTTCGGTGAAAGCCGCCGCCGCCTTGCTGTCATCATTCTCGGCGATCAGGTGATAGGCGGGCGATGTGGTGTAAGACAGCACCATATCGGCCTGTCCCTCGGTGAACATGCCATAGGCCTCCGACCAGCCGGGGGTGACGGTGATGATGTTGTCGGCCAGATCCGCCCAGATTTGCGGGGCCTTGTCACCGTAGGCATCCTTCACCCACAGCACCAGCCCCAGACCGGGCGTCGAAGATCGCGGGTCTTCGATCACCACTTTCAGATTTGACGCCGCCAGTTCGGTGAACGAGGTCGGCGGAGTGGCAACCTTGGTCTTATCGTAAACAAAGGCGAAATAGCCCCAGTCAAACGGCACAAAGTTTGGGTCAGTGAACGGCACCGGCAACGAATTGGGCTGCGCCGCCACCGGGGCGAACAGCCCGGTTGCCGTGGCATCGGCGGTCAGGTTGGTGTCGAGGCCAACCACAACATCGGCCTTGCTGTCGCGGCCTTCCAGCTTGACCCGCGCCAGCAGCGCCGCGCCATCGCCTGCGGTCACGAATTTCACATCGCAGCCACAGGTGGTCTCGAATCCCTTTTCAATCGCAGGGCCTGGGCCCCACTCCGAGGTAAAGCTGTCATAGGTCAGCACGGTAAGCGTGGGGGTATCGGCTGCCGCCTGAAAGGCGAAAACAGCGAGGCCCGCAGCGAGGAGTTTGGTGTTCATTGCAGTCTCCAAGTTGCGACGGAATTGGTCGGCAATGGAGAACCCATGCACCTTCCCTCCGCCGGTATGATCCGGTTCAGGTTCGACGGGTTCGCTTTCGCATCTCAGCCTTTTGGTCGTTTCAAGAAAACGACCGGGGGCTCCCCGAGGTGGGGATGAGCATAGGGAAAACCGGCGGGGCTGCAAGGGGACTATTTGGATGGTGCCAAATGGGCGCCGGGGCATTGGCATCAAGGGTGTCGCAAATCTTGTGATTATTAACCAAGTTTCACTAGGGTGTAGATCATCCAAACACTAGATATGGTAGAAAATGCAGTCAAACCAGCTTGGACACACAAGTCATTCCCAGCTGGGAATAGCACATGCCGTGGGTCACACAAGCGTGCCAGATCGCGCCAGCAACCGCTTTAAGGGTTTATCGGGGGCATGGCTTGGCTTATTGGGGTGGCAAAGAGGAGCCCGCTCATGAGCCTGAACACCTTCGGTCATCTGTTTCGCGTTACCACTTGGGGCGAAAGCCATGGCCCGGCGATTGGCTGCACGGTGGATGGCTGCCCGCCAGGGATCAAGCTGTCAGAGGCGGATTTGCAGCCTTGGCTGGATCGCCGCAAACCGGGGACCAGCAAGTTCACCACCCAGCGGCAAGAGGCGGATCAGGTGCGTATCCTGTCGGGGGTTTTCGAAGGGGTGACGACGGGCACGCCGATCCAGTTGATGATCGAGAACACCGACCAGCGCAGCAAGGATTACAGCAACATCGCGCAGGCGTTTCGGCCGGGGCATGCGGACATCACCTACCATCAGAAATACGGGGTGCGGGATTATCGCGGCGGGGGTCGCAGTTCGGCGCGGGAAACCGCGTCTCGGGTGGCGGCGGGCGGGGTGGCGCGGGCGGTGCTGGCTTCGTTGGCGCCGGGGCTGAAGATTACCGGCTATATGGTGCAGATGGGGGTGCATGCGATTGATCGGGCCCGGTTCGAAGCGGCGGTGATCGAGGGCAACCCGTTCTGGTGCCCGGATGCCGCTGCGGTGACGGTTTGGGCGGACTATCTGGACGGGCTGCGGCTGGCCCACAATTCGGTGGGCGCGGTGATTGAGGTGACGGCCTCGGGCGTGCCTGCGGGGTTGGGGGCGCCGCTGTATGGGAAGCTGGACTCGGACCTGGCCTCGGCGATGATGTCGATCAATGCGGTGAAGGGGGTCGAGATTGGCGACGGGTTCGCGGCAGCCAGCCTGACCGGCGTTGAGAACGCGGATGAGATCAGGATGGGGGCTGCGGGGCCGGAGTTTCTGTCGAACCATGCGGGGGGGATACTGGGCGGGATATCCTCGGGGCAGCCGGTGGTGGTGCGGTTCGCGGTGAAGCCGACCTCGTCGATTTTGACACCTCGGGCAACGATTGACGGGACGGGGGCCGAGATTGATCTGGTGACGAAGGGGCGGCACGACCCCTGCGTTGGCATCCGGGCGGTGCCGGTGGGCGAGGCGATGATGGCCTGCGTTCTGGCCGACCATATCCTGCTGGACCGGGGCCAGACGGGCGGGGTTCGGGGGCAGATTGGGTAGGGTCCCAACTCGGGACCTTTTTTTGTTGTTTTATGTCAATGGGTTGAGGTAGTGGATTTAAGGATTTGTTAAGGTTTAGAGTGCCCAGAGTAGAGGACGAACAGCACAAAACCGATCAATGACTAATCTCCACGCCGAAAAAGTTATTCCGAATCATAGGTAGACTTATCGCTTTGCAGAACGCAATATTGTCAAATACTTGCTGGTGCAGCATGTATGCCGGTAAGCTACATATTAAATGCTAATTTGCAGAGGACACTCACAATTGTTGCATCGCATCTTTGTTGACACAAACTGTTTTTTACATTTGCGCGACCTAAAAGACTTACCTTGGAAGGAAATCTTCCCGAACGTAACGGAGCTTGATATTTTTGTCGCGCCTATTGTCATAGACGAGCTTGACCGTTTGAAAACTGAAAAGAATGATCGCATTAGAAAAAGGTGTCGCGCGGCCCTTAAGATGATCGAGGAGGCATCTAGGAATGTTGGTATGCGCCTCGAACTAAAAGTTGTGCCTTTTCGAGTTAATATTGTTGTCGCAGTTGCACCTCCCGTAAGCTGGTCATTGTATCCAAAGCTAGATGTAAACAGGCCCGATGATCAATTGATTGCTTCCGCTTTAACGGAACCCTTAGAAGGTCCACCTACTCTCCTTAGCTTCGATACTGGGCCGCTCATTCGTGCGAGATCTGTGAATTTGCACGCAATTAGCTCGCCTGAGAATTGGGGCTTACCTGCGCAACAAGATGAATCTGAAAAGAAGATTTCTAGATTAGAGGCCGAACTAAAAGAGGCAAAAGCCAATTGGCCTCTAATAGACGCGCGTCTAACCGGAATATTCAAAGAAGATATGATCTATTTGCCGATTCCAGAGTTGGCACCATTGTCAAACACCCAATTAGATATAATCACTGATTCGATTAGACACCAATTTCCAATAAAGGAAGTGAAAAAAACTGCTACCGTCTTTAATGGGATGACATTGGGTGTAGGTGGCATAACTGGTGAGCAAGTCTCATCCTACAGGACGGAATATGAACTGTACATAGCACGATGGAGGCAGAAAATCGCTTGCCTTCACTCGTCGATTAAAGAGGCATTTCGGTTTGGTGAAGTTAGTTTCTCCATCATAAACAGAAGCAACGTAACCGCTATAAATCTGCGGGTATCTATGAATTGCTCTGGTAACTTCATAATGATCGCTGGCGCAAGGCAGATGGAAAGCTTTGGTGGAGTGTTACAAGCTGAAAAACCGCCGTCACCCCCAACTGATATCTTTTCCAACAGTCGTTTTGAGAACCTTCAGATGCCGATGAGAGATCAGCGGCGTGATCCCACTGGTTTCTACTGGCTAGAGCCACCAGATACCAAGAAAACGGAGGCGGCTCTTGTCTGTGATGAATTTCGCGCAAAACAAAGCTATAGCACCAGTTTCTATGTCTTTGGCGATGAAAACACGATTGGGAAAATATGGCTCGAGGTGAGCGCTAAGAATCTAGACAGCCCCATACTTATAGAAGCTAACTTTAAGTCAGGAATAGAGACAGCCAATTGGAATGATCCGTTTATACTCGACCGGTTGCCGGATTGGTTGGTCGCGGCCATAGTCTCCACGCATTAGAGCGCCTCGCTTTACCTGTGACCGTTGAAGCTAGATAAAAAATACTCCGGCTGAAACCACCTCTCGATGTGGTCCATCACGTCGTCCATCAACCCGCCTTTGCGGGCGTGGGGGCCGGTGAATTTCAGGGACCAGCCGCCCGCGCAGCGTTCTCGTCTTATCGTCAGCCCCTGTTTCAGCGTCAGCAGCCGGCGCGGGCGGCCGGGTTTGGTGGGGGTGGGGTCGGACTCGGGGTCGAGGGCTTCGCTTAGCGTGGGGGTGAGGGCGGCCCATTGGGTGGGTAGGCTGGCTTTGCGGTTTTCCTTGAGAATCTGGTGGATCACCGGGGTGAGGCCGCCGCGCAGGCAGGCGGCGAGGCGCTCTATCTGGTTTTGCGACAGCAGTTCGGGGGTGGCGAAGCAATCCTCAAACTCTTCGGCGACAAGGGCGAGGGTGCGCAGGCGGGTGCGTTTCTGCTTGGTGGCGGTGGGGTGCAGGGCGGCGATGGCGGCGTCGATGGTGGGAAACAGGTCGCAGGCGACTGCGCGGGCGAGGGTGAGGCCGCGCTCCCACGGGGTGAGGTTCTCGCGGATTTCGTTTTCGGCGATCATCTGCGCCATGGCGTCGGGGATCGAGGCGGGGGTGCGCAGGAAGGCGGCGATGGTGGTATTGGTGGCGCGGTTGCGGCTGTGCAGCAGGCGGGTGGCGGTGAGGCGGCGCAGGCCCGAGATCAGGCCGTAGCGGTGGGTCTCGGTGGGTTGCGACAGGGCCCAGACCTCGATCGGTTGGCGCAGGCCGTCGCGGTGGATCGAGGCGGCGAGGTCTTCGATGGCTGTGTCGTCGAGCAGGGCGCGGTCACGCAGCAGGGCGTTGTCGAGGATTTCGGCGGTGGGGATGTGGATGATCATGGGGCCTCCTGTTGTGGGCAGGGTGCCGTGGGGGGGTTAAGGCCGGGTAAGTGGGGCGCGCTTAGCCCGGAACGTGGAGGATGAGGCCATCGAGCGCCTCGGTCATGCGGATCTGGCAGGACAGGCGCGAGGTGGGCTGGCGGTCGACGTCGGTGACGTCGAGCATGTCGTCTTCAAAGGCCGAGGCGGTGCCGGTGCGGGCGGCCCAGGCGGGATCGACGACGACGTGGCAGGTGGCGCAGGACAGCGAGCCGCCACATTCACCAATGACGCCGGGGATGTTGTGGGCGACGGCGGCCTCCATCAGCGATTGGCCGGGTTTGACGGTTTCGGTGCGGGTGGTGCCGTTGGGCAGGTGCCAGGTGGCGTGCATGGGATGCTCCGTTGCGGAAGCCGGGGGCCAGCCCCCGGACCCCCGGGATATTTGAGGACAGATGAAACGGCTGGGGTCATAGATACCAGATATACCAGTCGCGCAGGGCGTCGGGATCGAGGGCGGCGGTTTTCTCGACCTCGGTGCGTTTCATGTAGAGGTGGTTTTCAACAAGGCCCGCGCCTAGGGCATTGCTGAGGGCGGTGTCGGATTGCAGGTCATCGAGGGCTTCGGCAAGCGAGGCGGCGGTGCCGTGGGCGGCGTCGTTGGTGGCAAAGCCGTTGCCGGTTTCCATCGGCGGCAGTTTGTATTTGCCCTCATACCCCAGCAGGGCGGCTTGCAAGACCGTGGCGACGGCGGTGTAGGGGTTGGCGGCGGCGTCGGCCATGCGGTGTTCGAGGCGGGCCTTCTTGCCGCCCTCGGCGCTGACGCGGACGGTGACGTTGCGGTTGTCGCCACCCCAGTTGCACCAATAGCCCGACAGGCTGGCGGGTTGCAGGCGGTTATAGCTTTGGGCGTTGGGGGCGATCAGGCCGGCCATCGCCTTGTGGTGCTGCATCCAGCCGGCGATGCAGCCTTTCGCCAGAGCATTCAGGTTGGCGGGATCGCCATGGTCGCCATTGGCCAGCGCGTTGTGGTCGCGATTGTCGGTGAAGGACAGGTTGATGTGCATGCCGTTGCCGCCCTTGCCGGGGATCGGTTTGGGCAGGAATGTCAGGATGATCCCGTGATCCAGCGCAATCTCGCGCGCCATCTGGCGGAACAGCACCACGGTATCGACATGGGCGACGGCGGAATCGAAGGTCAGGGTGAATTCATACTGCGGCGTGTCATATTCGGCGGTGATCAGATCCAGCGGCAGACCGATTTCCTGCGCCTTGTTCCAGATCGCATCGGTGAACCGGCGCGGATCGGTGAAGTTGCCGGTGCCATAGACCACGCCGCCGGGGGTGTCGTAGGGGACGATCTGGCCGTCGTCACGGCGGATGAAAGCGTAGGCCTCAAGCTCGATGCCGACTTTCGGGGTTAGGCCGTGCTTCTCCCATGCCGCCACCGCGCGTTTCAGGGCAGAGCGCGGGCACATCGGGATGGTATTGCCATCGCCGCCATAGAGATCGCCGGTGACGACGCGGGTGTTCGGCTCCCAGCCTTGGCGGATTTCGGCACCTTTCCAGCGCAGGGCCATATCCGGCAGCCCCTCCAGACACATGGTTCCCGGCGCTTCGATCAGCAGGTCTTTGTCGTAATGCACCGAGAAGGTCGGGCGGGCGAAGCGGCTTTCATCGTCTTTCATCTTGCTGGCGGGCAGGTATTTGCCGCGCATGATCGACAGATGATCGCAGAACATCGCGCGCAGGCGCTGGGGGTGGTCAGACATGATAGCTCCCTGAATACGGCTCTGATGGCCGCTTAGTTAAGCGTGACGGTCACGGGCAATGATTTCAGACCGCCGACAAAGTTGGAACGCAGGTATTTGTGATCGCCCGCAGGTTCGATCTTGCGGATGCGTTTGGCAAGTTCTTCGAACAGCACGCGTACTTCGAGACGCGCCAGCCACATGCCCAGGCAGACATGCGGGCCGCCTTGGCCGAACGCCATGTGGCGGTTGTTCTGGCGGGCGAGATTGACGCGCATCGGGTTGTCGAAAGCGGTCTCATCGCGGTTGCCGGAGAGGAACCAGTAGACCACCTTTTGCCCGGCCTTGATCTGCTTGCCGTGGTATTCAAAATCGCGCGTCGCGGTGCGGCGGAAGTAGATGGCAGGCGTCGCCCAACGGATGATTTCATCGGGCGCAGTATCCCAGACGGTGCCGGTTTGCAGCAGCGGCAGCAGTTCGGGCTGATGCGCGAGGGCTTGCAGCCCTGCGGCGATCGAATAGCGCGTGGTGTCGTTGCCCGCGGCGACCAGCAGGCAGAAGAAATTGCGAAACTCGTGTTCGGGCATCACCGAGCCATCAGCGGCAGGCTCCATGATCAAGGGCAGAATGCCGGAACGATCACCCGAGGCGGCTTTGCGCGCCATCAGATCCTTGGCGTAGACGAACAGTTCCGCCCCCGCCGGAGAGTTGAACGGCATCATGCGGAATTCATCGGTGGTCATCTTGTCAAGCACATGGGTGGTGAAATCGGGGTCGGTGTTGGCGATCAGCGCATCACCCTTGGCGACCAGCCACGGCAGGTCTTCATCCGGCGTGCCCATGATGCGACCCAACATCCGCATCGGCAGTTGGCGGGCGATCTCGGCAGTGGCGTCGAAGCTGCCTTTCGGCAGAGTGTTGTCGAGAATATCGACACAAATATCGCGGATCACCTGTTCAAACTGCGCGATCACCGGGCGGGAAAACGCCTTGGCGACGCGGATGCGGGTGGCCATATGCTCGGCCCCGTCGGTTTCCTGAAAGGTGCGGCGGGCGAGATATTCTTCGTAGGATTGATCCTCGATGCGGATGCCACGGGCTGACGAGAGCAGATCGGTCTGGCGGTTCAGCTCCAGAATGTCGGCGTGGCGGGTGACGGACCAGTAGTTTTCGCCCTGCGCATATTCCGTCCAGTGCATCGGATCATCACGGCGCAGGCGGGCGAAGGTATTAAGCGGGGCCCCGTTGGCAAAGGCATCATGGCTGGACAGATCGGCATGGCCATCGTCGGTGGGGGTCCAAAGCGTCATATTTCCTCGCTTGCCGTGGGGCTGATTTATAAATATGCTATACATGTTCATAAATATGTAAAGAGAAAGATCATGCATATCGCGGTGCTGGTGGCGAACACCGATGAAAGCGCGTTTGCGCAGGGGCATCCAAAGGATGGCGCGAAGTTTGCAACGCTGTTGCACGAGCAGCGGCCCGATTGGCGGGTCAGCAGTTTTTCGGTGAAGGATGGCGAATTTCCCGCAGCAGGGGCGCAGTTTGACGGCTGGATCATCACCGGCAGCCCGGCCTCGGTGCATGATTCTGACGCTTGGGTGGCGCAGTTGTTCGGGCTGATCCGGCAGATCGTGGCGCGGGGGGATCGACTGTTCGGCGCGTGCTTTGGCCATCAGGCGATAGCCTTGGCGCTGGGGGGCGTGGTGGGCGACAATCCCGGCGGCTGGGTGTTTGGCGCGGTGGATACGGTGATGGAGGGGCAGCAGATTCGGCTCTACGCGGCACATAAAGAGCAAGTTCTAGTGGTGCCAGAGGGGGCGGTTGTGCTGGGTGGCAATGCGGAATGTGCGGTGGGCAGCTTTGCCATCGGGCGGTCTGTGCTGACCACGCAATATCACCCCGAGATGACGCATGGCTTCATGGCGGCGCTGGTGGCGGAATATGCGGGCAAACTGCCCACCGAGGTGGCCGCACAGGCGCGTGCGTCTTTGAACACCCCGGCAGACCGCGATGTGATCGCGGGGCGGATGGTGCGGTTTTTTGACGAAAACAGGCTCTGAAGGACGCTTAGAGCCTGCTTATGGGATCGCGAAGCCCGTGCGATCCAGCGGCCAGACGGGACGACGGATGCGGGTGTAGGGGCGCAGATGCGCTTGCGGCGTGGCCAGCGCGCCAGTGTCGCAGACGATGACCTTGCCCGCGATGGGTTCAAAAGCGGCGCGGAAATGCTGCATGGATTTCACCACGAGAAAGCGCAAAGCACTGGGTTCGATGCCAAAGCTGCGCACCTGCATCAGATCGAGCATTTGGCCCGGCTGGGTCACGACAAGGATATCAATGCCTTGCACGCGCAGTACGGCGGTCGGGCCGAAGCTGTGGGTGATACCAGCAAGGATCGGGCCATCGCCGGTATAGCTGCCGTCCGACAGATGGACGATTTCGCCGGTCAGGGTCAAGGGCGGGCCACCAAAGCTGGGGTCTTGCTTGCCGCCAAGCGCCAGCGTCACGGTATCGCCGATGTTGTGACTGTGCAGGACGCTTGCGGCTTCGGGGTCGATCATCGGGGCAAAAGCGCCGCCTGTGGCTCCGACATCGAACAGCGCTTGCAGCAGGGCGGTGGCATCGCCGTAAGCGCCCGCGCCGGGGTTGTCGGCGTAATCGGCGATGATCAGCGGGCCTTGGGCGGCGTCGAAATCGCGGGCTTGCTGGGCGGCAGCGGCGGGGGTGAGGAAATCATTCGACACCGAGTCGCGCTGCGCCCAGATCGTATCGGCGAGGCTTTCGGCAATGCTGCGGGCGCGGTCGGCAGCAGTGGGGATGTTCTGATCGTAGCTGACCAGAACGGTCGGGCCAGCCTCTAGAATATCCGCCTCGGCAAAGCCTGCGTTGATCGAAACGGCAAGAATACCGGGTTCGGATTCGTGCTGTTTGGCGCGGGTATAGAGCGCGGCGGTTTGCGGCACATCGGTGCGGCCTGCGTTGGCTTCGTCCAGCATGGGGCGGTGGGCGCGCAGAGTCTTGGGGCAATTTTGGCCGTTTAGAGCCGCATCCAGCAGGCGAGCGGCGTGGCGGCCCGTCTCTCGCATGTCGATATGCGGGTAGGTTTTATAGCTGACCATGATCTGCGCCCGCGCCACCATGGCGGGCGTCACCATCGCGTGCAGATCGAGTGTCACGGCGATGGGCATATCCGGGCCGACGATGGCGCGCAGACGGGCCAGCAACTCGCCCTCACCATCCTCGCAGAAGGTCGGCACCATTGAGCCGTGCAGGCTGAGCAGAATGGCATGAAGGCTGTCGCGGTGCTGGCGCGCGCCGTCGCAGATCAGGCCTGCGATATGGTCAAACGCCTCACGCGACACCCGCGCGCCGGGGGTGGCATGGGCGGAAACCGTGTGGGTGATCTGCCAGCCCGCGGCGCGACCGACATCGAGAAAGCCGGCGAGTTCTTCGTTCACGTCGCCGAAGCGATCCACCGCGATCTGGCCTTCGTCCAGCACATCGTTGCGGAAATCCTGCAAGCCCGTCTCGCCCTTTTTGAAGGTGTTGCTTTCGTGGACGAAGGCGGCGGTCAGGATGTGGAAGGGCATGGTGCGACTTTCAAAGCGGATGGAAACAGGCGGTGGGATGGGTGGTATCGTCAAGCGTGGGACGCTCGGCACGGCAGCGATCGGTTGCGCGGGGGCAGCGCCCGGCAAAGGCGCAGCCGGGGGGCAGATCGAACGGGCTGGGAATCTCTCCGCTGAGGGGGGCTATGGCACGGCGGCGGGCGGGATCAGGGACGAAACCGCTGTCGATCAGGGCGCGGGTGTAGGGGTGACGCGGGGCGGCATCGGCGGTTGGCAGGATTTCCACGACAGCGCCCAGATACATCACCACGATGCGATCACAGAAGTAGCGCACAAGGCCAAGATCGTGGCTGATGAACAGATAGGTCAAGCCCATCTGATCGCGCAAGCTGGCCAGCAAATCGATGATTTGGGCCTGAATAGAGACGTCCAGCGACGCCGTGGGTTCATCCAGAACGACGAAATCCGGGCGCAGCGCCAAGGCGCGGGCAATGCCGACGCGCTGACGCTGACCGCCGGAAAGCTGATGCGGGTGGCTGGCGGCCATTTCGGTCGGAAGGCCGACGGCGGTGAGCATTTCGGCGATCTGGCCGGGGGGCAGCGGGCGGCGCTGCACCGTGAAAGGTTCGGTCAGCACATCAGCAACCGAATAGCGCGGGTCGAGCGAGGAATACGGGTCTTGAAACACCATCGCCATCCGCTTGCGCGCCGCGCGCAAGTCGCGTGCGGTAAGGCTCGTAAGGTCGGTGCCATCCAGCACGACACGGCCCGAACTCGGCTCTAACAAGCGCAAAACGAGGCGTGCGAGGGTGGATTTGCCACAACCGCTTTCGCCGACAACGCCGACGACCTCACCCTTGGCGATGGTCAGCGACACGTCGCGCACGGCCAGCATAGCGCGCGGGCGTTTGAGGAAACCGCCGCCGGTCTGGAAGCGCTTCGAGAGGTGCTCTATCTCGATCATCGGGGCGGTCATAGTGCGACCTCTGGCAGATGCAGGCAGGCGGCTTGACCATCGCCGCGGGTGATCAGGGGCGGTGTTAGAGCCGCACAATCGGCGGTGGCGCGGGTGCAGCGCGGATGAAAACGGCAGCCGCTGGGATATTGGCGGGCCGAGGGCACAGCGCCGGGGATGCCGCGCAAAGTGCCGCGCGCCATGCCCTCTTGCGGGATGCAGTTGATCAGGGCGGTGGTATAGGGGTGCTGCGGGGCGGCAAAGATCGGGGCGACCGGGCCTTCCTCGGCCAGACGCCCCGCGTAAAGCACCGCAACCCGGTCACAGATCTGCGCGACCACGCCCATGTCATGCGTGATCAGCAGCAAGGCCACGCCCTTTTCACGCACCAAACCCGCGAGGATCTGGATGATTTGGGCCTGCACAGTGACATCCAGTGCCGTTGTCGGCTCGTCCGCGATGATCAGTTCGGGATCGCCCGTCAGCGCCATGGCGATGACGATGCGCTGCTTCATGCCACCCGAAAGCTGATGCGGCCAAGCCTCGGCCACCGCTTGCGCTTCGGGGATGCGCAGTTGCGTCAAAAGGTCAATGGTGCGGGCGCGGGCGGCTTGTTTGGTTAATCCCAAATGCAGGCGCGAGACCACGTCAATCTGCGCGCCAATGCGCTGCACAGGGTCAAGCGCGGTCATCGGGTTTTGGGTGACAAAGCCGATGCGCCTGCCGCGCAAAGCGCGGCGTTGGGTATCATTGAGGCTGGCGAGATCTTGGCCGTCGAACCGCACAGAACCGTCACTAACATGGCCTCCGATCAGCGGCAGCAGGCCCATCGCGGCCATGGCCGTCAAGGATTTGCCAGAGCCGGATTCGCCGACAAGGCCAAGGGTTTGACCGCGTTCAAGCCGCAGGCTGACGCCATCCAGCAGTTGCGCCGAACCGATGGAGACGCTGATGTTTTGCAGTTCCAACAGCGCGCTCATACCGCCCTCCGCATCCGGGCGCGGATGTCGAGTTCGGCGATCAGCGCATCGCCATATAGGTTGATGGCGACGACGGTGATTGCGACGGCGAGGCCGGGAAAGATGATGATCCACGGCGCTTTGAACACCAGCGCCGAGCCTGCCGACATCATGCCGCCCCAGGATGGCACCGGGGGCTGTGCGCCAAGGCCGAAGAAGCCGAGTGTGGCCTCAAGGATGATGGCGTCGCCGGTGGCGAGCATGGCGCTGACAAGGACGGGGGCGAGGGCGTTGGGCAAGAGGTGGCGGAACAGGATGTGGGCGTTGCCGGCACCAAGGCTGGCGGCGGCTTCGATAAAGGTTTCGCCCTTCAGCGTCATGATCTGGGCGCGGGTCAGGCGGGTGAATTGCGCGAGGTAGGCGACGGAAATCGCGACCATGGTGCCGGTGGTGCCGGGGCCGATGATAGCGACGAGGATCAGCGCGATCAGGATTTCCGGGAAGCTCCATGTCAGGTCAACCACGGTGGTGACGGCGCGGTCGAACCAGCCGCCGAACCAAGCGGCGGCGGCGCCGAGGGTCATGCCGCAGAGGACCGAGATGCTGATGGCGATGCCGCTGACCGAAAGAGAGGTGCGCGCGCCGTAGATCAGCCGGGTCAGCAGATCGCGACCGAATTCGTCGGTGCCCAGCCAATGCGCGGCAGAGGGCGGTTGCCACGCGGCTGGAAGTTCTTGGATATCATAGGCATAGGGGGTCAGCAGCGGGGCTGCGATGGCCGCCGCAATGACAAGCAGCAGCCAAAGGCCAGCCGGAGCTCCAGCGGGGCGGCGCAGCGCGCGGATCGGGGCGGGAAGCGTCATGCCAGTGCCGCCCGCACGCGCGGGTCCATCGCGGCTTGCAGAATGTCGCCCAACAGGGTGCCGAGCATCACGGCCATCGCCAGCATCAACAGGCAGGCCTGCACGACGGGGTAATCGTGCTGGCTGAGCGATTTGATCAGCAGGGTGCCAAGGCCGGGGCGGGCGAACACGACCTCAACCGTTACTGCACCGCCCAAGATCCAGCCGATGCGCAGGGCAAGGATGGTGACAACCGGGATCAGCGCGTGGCGCAGGACGTGGCGCAGTTGGATGCGCAGCGGCGACAGGCCCTTGGCATGCAGCAGCGTGACGAAATCGCGGCCCGAAGCCTCAATCATCGCGACGCGGGTGATGCGGGCGACCAGAGCGGTGCCGCCCAGGCCGATGGTCAGCACTGGCAGCACCAAAGCGCTGGCGCTGCGCGCACCAGAGACCGGGAACCAGCCAAGCCAGACCGAAAAGATCAGCATCAGGATCAACCCCAGCCAGAAGCTGGGCATGGTAGAGCCAAGCAGAACGCCACCCATAACAGCTCTATCCGGCCATTTGTCACGGTTCAGTGCGGCGACAACGCCCAAGGCAACCCCCACAACAGACGAGAACAGCATTGCCAGCCCGCCCAAGCGCAGCGAATGCGGCAGGGCTTGCAGGATCAGATCAGCCACCGGGCGGCGGGCGACAATCGCGGTGCCAAGATCGCCCTGCATCACCCGGCCCAGCCAGATGCCATATTGCACCGCCAAGGGCTGATCGAGACCATAGCGGGCCTCGATCTCGGCCCGTGCAGAGGGCGAGGACCCGACTTTCAGCAAGTTATCCACCGGATCGCCGGGGATGAAATGCAGGATCAGGAAAATCACCAAGGACACGGCAAGGAACACCGGCACTAGCATCAAGACCCGACGGATCAGATATGAATACATGGCCGATGCCCCTGCCCTGCGCCGTTATTCCTTCACTTCCATGTCCATCACCGCCGTCGAGCCGACACCGGGGGAGTTCAGCACTTCGGGCAGCACCAGCCGGTCGGCGTTATAGGCGACGGAATCGACAGGCTGATAGATCGGCGCCATCGGGAATTGCGTCAGCACATATTCATGATAGGCGGTGAAGTTCGTCACCCGCTCGGCCATGTTTTTCGAGCCTGTCATGGCCGTTTTCCGCAATTCTTCCGCCTTGGGATCGTTGAACATCGAGATGTTCGGATAGCCCAGACGATCGCCACCGAAGAACCAATCGACGATATCGGCGTTGTCCCAGTTATACGAGCGGACGGCGAGTTGCTGGGTGCCGGTCTTATACTGATCGCGGATCATCGAGCTGTCGAAAGTGGTGATTTCGGCCTCGACCCCCACCGCTTTCAACTGCGCCTGCACGACTTCGGTCAGACGGCGGAAGATGCTGTCGCTTTGCGTCCACAGGCTGACCTTCAGCGGCACGCCGTCCTTGGCGCGGACACCATCGGCACCCATCACCCAGCCAGCCTCATCCAGCAGAGCGTTGGCGCGGGCGGGGTCGTAGTGGATTTTCGCGGCATCAGAGACATGGCTTTCCGGCAGGGCCGAGATCAGGAAGGTGTCGGCGATGGAACCGACGCCACCGAACACCGAAGCCAGAATTTCTTCTTGGTTGATCGCCTTGGCCACCGCCTCGCGCACCTTGATATCATCGAAGGGGGCCTTGGTGACATTGATCGGCATGTAGTAGACGTCTTGACCGGGCATGGTCAAAACGGCAAGGTTAGGCTCTTTTTTCACTTCCGGCAGCAGGTCTGCAGGGACGCCCAGCAGCATATCGACGCCGCCGGTTTTCAACTCCAGAAACGCGGTGGAATCCTCGGCGATCTCGCGGAAGGTGACTTTGGCGATATGCGCGGGGCCGGTGTTTTTCGCCAAGGGCGAGCCCCAGGTGTAATCATCGTTGCGGGTCAGCACGGTTTCCTGACCGACAGTGAAGCTTTCCAGCTTGAACGGGCCAGTGCCATAGACTTCGGTCACGCCATAGTTGTCGCCCAAGGCGGTGTAGGATTTCGGCTCGATCACCGACATATAGCTGGAGGACAGGTTATACAGCATGTTCGGCTCGGGCCGCGACATGACGAATTTCACCGTCAGATCATCCACGACTTCGACCGATGCGATGGCTTCGGTCATATAAGCGTTTTCGCTGGTTTTGAAGATTTGCAGCCAAGCCGCGATGGTGGCGGCGTTGAACGGCTCGCCATTGTGGAACTTGACGCCGGGTTTCAGATGGAAGGTCCAGGACATGCCATCGGGGGCCTCTTCCCACGATTCCGCCAACCACGGATGATAGGACAGATCGGCGGCTTGGCTGACAAGGCGGTCAAAGATCAACGTGGTGGCCTTGTTCAGGTTGGTGGCCTTGATCGGGTTATAGGTGGGCGCGCCGACCTCGCTGGTGTTCAGCACGAACACGGCCTCTTGCGCGGTCACGGTTTGGGCGGCGAACAGCGCGAACAGGCTGACGCTGGCGGACAACAGCGTTTTGCGAAGACTTAGGGTCATGGTCTTATCCTCTTCTGTTGGCTTTTATCAATTATGGATTGGGTTTGTTGGGGCCACGGGCCGAGCCGATATGGCCGATGAATTCGCCATGCAGCGCCGAGACGCGGGCCATCCGGGCCTCGACCTGCGCGCCAAGTTCGCGGAACACACCATTGACCATCAGCCCGATCAGAGCCGACATTGCCGAGGTGGTGTCCCAGAAATGGTTCAGATCGGTGGGCACGGCAAAGACTTCGGTCACGGTGTCATGCGCCCAGGAACAATAGGGATCGGTGATCAGCGTCACCGGAATGCCCTCGTCGCGGGCGGCAAGCGCCAGATCGCGGGTCAGCCGGGAATAGCGGCGACCGTCGATCAAAACGAGGGTGGTCTCGGCCGGGTCGTCCAGCAGAACCTCGGCGAAATGGCCTGCGGAAATGTCGGCCAGTTGCACGCCTGCGCGCAGGTATTGCAGGTTATGGACCAGTTCGGCGGCGCGGCCGCGTTCGGTCTGAAACCCGGCGACCCAGACGGCGCGGCGGTGCGACAGACGTTTGACGGTGGCGTCAAAGGCCGGGGTGGCGGCCATTTCGTAGACCGCGACAAGGGCGGCAATCTCACGCTCTAACGCGCGGGAAAGTTCGGCGTTGCCGCTTTGGCTGCGGCGGTGGAAATCCTGCAAACGGTCACCGATCAGCCAGGCCTTGTCGCCCAGATCAAGCTGAAGGCTGCCTTTCAGGTCTTTCAGGTGGCGATAGCCCAAGGTGCGGCAAAACCGGCCCACCGTGGCCTCGGACACGCCGACTTTCGCTGCGACCGAAGCGGCGGTTTCAAACGGCAGCGATTGCAGATTACCCAGCAGAAAGCCCGCAATCGCACGATCTGACGGGGTGCCATCCGTATGCGCCGTGGTCAGACGTTGCCGCAAATCGCCCGCGGCGGCCTGTTCTTGCGACAAATGCGGGTCATCCTGCGGCAAATCCGGGAGTCCTTTCAGCTGTGGGAAAAGACTGTCAGGATTCTTTCAATCGGTCAAGCTTGCAAGTAAACTGAAATAAATCTAGCCTGAACCGACCCCAAGACGAGGCCAGCCATGACCCAGACCCGCACGCCCCTGCGCATCGAAGCCGCCGAACTGCGGCTGGTGCGCCTGCCCTTGGTAACGCCGTTCACCATCGCCACCGGCACGATGACGGAAAAGATTTTCCCGCTGCTGGTGCTGAAAGCGGATGGCATCGAAGGCTATGCCGAGGGCGTGATGGACCCGCTGCCGGATTATCTGGAGGAAACCGTGGCGGGCGCGATGGGCCTGCTGCGCGATGTGTTGCTGCCGCAAGTCGTGGGCCACAGCTTTGCGCATCCGCAGGAATTGGCGCGCAAACTGGTGCCGTGGCGGGCCAACCACATGGCCAAGGCCACGGTCGAGATGGCGTTCTGGGATTTGTGGGCAAAATCGCTGAATCTGCCATTACAGAGCCTTTTGGGCGGCTCGGGGGATGCGATTGACGTTGGGGTTTCGCTGGGGATCGGGCCGATTGACAGCACCATGCAGCGGATCGCCAGCCATCTGGATCAGGGCTACAAACGCATCAAGCTGAAGGTAAAGCCGGGGCACGATCTGGCCCTGTTGCGGGCGGCGCGGGCGGAATTTCCCGCCGCGCATCTGACGGTAGACGCCAATTCCTGCTACACTCTGGCCGATACCGCGCTGTTACAGCAGATGGATGCCTTTGATCTCGATTACATCGAGCAGCCCTTGGCCTGGGACGACATTCACGACCACGCCACGCTGCAAACCCGGCTGCGCACGCCGATCTGTCTGGATGAGTGTATCCGCACCGTCGATCACGCCCGCAAGGCGCTGCAAACGGATGCGGCGCGGGTGGTGAATATCAAGGTTGGGCGCGTGGGCGGCTATGCCAATGCGCTGCGCATCCATGATCTGTGCGAGGCGTTTGCGGTGCCGGTCTGGTGCGGCGGGATGCTGGAATCGGGGATCGGGCGGGCGCATAACATCCACCTTTCGACCCTGCCGAATTTCACCAAGCCGGGCGATACCTCATCCGCCAGCCGCTATTTCATGCGGGATATCATCGAGCAAAAGCTGGAAACCACGGCGGGGCGGATGCCGGTGCCACAGGGGGCGGGGATTGGGGTAACGCTGGATCTCGATTACCTGAAAACCGCCACACTCAGCCATGAAAGCATCACGGCATGACCGAGATCAGCTTTCGCGACCTGTCGGGCATGGCCGAGTTTCGCGCGGCAGAAGACTTGCAGCGCGCGGTCTGGGGGGCGGGAGATCAGCCCGATCCGGCAGATTTGATGATGGTGGTGCAGGGTCTGGGCGGGCTGGTC
Organism: Cypionkella sinensis; assembly: GCF_042646385.1. Taxonomy (NCBI): domain Bacteria; kingdom Pseudomonadati; phylum Pseudomonadota; class Alphaproteobacteria; order Rhodobacterales; family Paracoccaceae; genus Cypionkella; species Cypionkella sinensis. The sequence continues at coordinate 2,792,876 of NZ_JBHRTO010000001.1, forward strand.
GGCGGGGCTTTCGTGGCGGGCCGGTTGATGGGCTATATCTTTGGCCTGCCCTCACGCGACCCTGCCGTGCAGCACTCGCACCGGCTGGCGGTTCTGCCGGACGCGCGCGGTTTTGGGCTGGGAATAAGGCTGAAATGGTATCAGCGCGACTGGTGTCTGGCGCGGGGGATTTCGCGGGTCGAATGGACCTATGACCCGCTGCGCCATATCAATGCCAGCCTGAACATTCACCGGCTGGGGGCGCAATCGGGCCGCTATCTGGTGGACTATTACGGCGAAATGGAGGGGATCAACCGCGGCATCGCCTCGGATCGGTTACTGGTGGATTGGCGGCTGGATGCGCCGCAGGTCGCCGCGCGCGCGAAGGGAGAGATGAGCGAGGCCGAGGGCGTGCTGCTTCCCCTGCCCTTGCCGGATGATCTGGATATGCTGCTGGCGCAGGATAGGACGGCGGCCTCTGCCCTGCGGATGAAGTTGCGCGCGGCCCTGCAGGAACGCATGGCAGAGGGCGCGCGGATTGTCGGCTTTGACCGGGCGAGCCGCTGCTATCGGCTCGCCTGAGGTGACGCGCCCGATGATCGGGCGCACCGGATTGGTTCAGATTTCGCGCACCAGACGCAGGGCGTCATAGATCGCGGCATGGATGTTGCGGGCCTCTACCGCGTCACCGATACGGAACAACTGAAAACCAGCCGGACCGCCGCCGTAGGTTTGCGGCTGGCCTGCGATCAGCGCATCGTAATCGACCGCGCCAAGGTTGACCGATTTCGGCTTCAGATCGAAGTAAATGTCGGCCAGCGGCTGCGTGCCGTGGTTGACCACGATCTGATCATAATGGCTGGTCTTGCCCAAGGTCATGTAATCGGAATCGACGGTGGCCTTGATCTGGTTGCCATCTTTTTCCACCCCGGTCAGGCGGTAGGTGACGGTGAAGGTGACATTCTTGTCCTGCAACGCGCGCATATAGGGCACAAGGTTCATCGCCATCACTTCCGGCGCAAAGCTGCGATCCGGGGTCATGATTTCCACCTTCGCGCCAGCCTCAGTCAGTGTCTGTGCGGCTTGCAGAGCCGTATGGTCGCCCGCATCGTCGTAAAGCAACACGTTGCTGCCGGGTTTCACATCGCCTGACAGAATGTCCCATGCCGAAACGGTCAGATCATTGCCGAATTTCAGAATGTCTTTCTCCGGCAAGCCACCCGTGGCGATGATCACCACATCGGGGTTTTCGGCCAGAACAATGTCAACTTCGGCCCAAGTATTGAAGCGGAACTCCACCCCCAGTGCGGCGCATTGTGCCATGCGCCAGTCGATGATGCCGATCAACTCGGCACGGCGTTTGGTCTGTGCGGTCAGGCGCACCTGGCCGCCGGGGTTCGCGGCAACCTCGAACACCGTCACCTTATGACCGCGCTCTGCCGCGACGCGGGCAGCTTCAAGGCCTGCCGGGCCAGCGCCGACGACGACCACCTGCCGCTTAGTGGCGGCGGGTTTGATGGTGTGCGGCTGGGTCTCCTCGCGACCTGTCGAGGGGTTGTGAATGCACAGAGCCATGCCGCCTTGGTAGATGCGGTCAAGGCAATAGGTGGCACCGACGCAGGGGCGGATGTCATCCTCACGCCCCTCGACGATCTTTTGCACCACATGCGGATCGGCCATATGCGCGCGGGTCATGCCGACCATATCCAACTGCCCGGTGGCAATGGCGTGGCGCGCAGTGGCGACATCGGGGATGCGGGCGGCGTGGAAGGTGGGCAAGCCAACCTCGGCCCGCATCCGGCCCGCAAAATCCAAATGCGGTGCCGATTTCATGCCGTGAATCGGGATCACATCGGTCATCGCGGCATCGGTGAAGATGCGGCCCTTGATGATGTTGACGAAATCCACCAACCCCGAGTCGCGGAACATCTTGCCGATGGCGATACCTTCATCGGCGGTGATGCCGCCCTGTTCAACCTCATCCGCCGTATAGCGCATCCCCAGCAGGAAGTTTTCGCCGACACGCTTGCGGCAGGCGGCCAGAACCTCCATCGCGAAACGGGCGCGGTTTTCCAAGCTGCCACCGTAAGGTGCGTCCAGCGTGTTGGTGAAGGGCGACATGAACTGGTCCATCAAATGCCCGTAGCATTCGAACTCCACACCATCGAGACCGGCCTCTTTCATCCGCTCGGCGGCATCGGCGTAATCGGTGATGATACGGTCAATGTCCCAATCTTCGATCACCTTCGGAAAGGCGCGGTGGCTGGGTTCGCGGGAAGAACTCGCGCCCACCACCGGCAGCCAATCGCCCTTGTCCCAGCGGGTGCGGCGGCCAAGGTGGGTCAACTGGATCATCACGGCGGCCCCAGCCTCGTGGCAATCATCGGTCAGTTGCTTCATCCATTTCACCACCTCATCCTTGTAGGCGAGGATGTTGTTGAACACAGGTGGAGAGTCTTTCGACACTGCCGCCGAGCCTGCCGTCATGGTCAGCGCGACGCCTGCCTTGGCGCGTTCCAGATGATACAGGCGATAGCGATCCTTCGGCATCCCGTCCTCGGGATAGGCCGGTTCATGACTGGTGGTCATGATGCGGTTGCGCAGGGTGAGGTGTTTCAACTGATAGGGCTGCAACAGGGGATCGGTCGACATGGGGCCTCGCACTGGCTGGGGTTTGGTTGAGGGAAACAGAAATCGACATATGTGTCAAGTTTCCTGTCGAGAGGTTGTCAACCGGGGGGCGCGGCCTTAGTCTGGATGGATGGATACGGCACAAACACCCGAGCGCGGCTGGCGCGGCACACCCGAATTGTGGCTGGACGCCGCCTATGATCTGCTGGTCGAAGGCGGGGTCGAGGCAGTGAAGGTGATGCCTCTGGCGGCCAAACTGGGCCTGTCGCGCACCAGTTTCTATTGGCATTTCGCCGACCGCGAGGCGCTGTTGGCCGGGCTGATCGCGCGCTGGCAAAGCCAGAACACCGCCAACCTGATCGCCCGCACCCAAGCCCCGGCCGCGACGATTGCCGAGGCTATGCTGAACGTCAACGATTGCTGGATCACGCCCGCGTTGTTTGACAGCCGGATGGAGTTTGCCATCCGCACTTGGGCGCTGACCGATCCGGCCTTGGCCGAGGTGCTGCGGCAGGCGGATGTGGTGCGGGTGCAGGCTCTAACCGCCATGTTCGAGACGTTTTCTTACCCTGAACACGAGGCGCGGGTTCGGGCGCAGACGGTGTATCTGACGCAGGTGGGCTATATCTCGATGCGGACAGAAGAGTCGCTGGAATACCGTCTGCACAATATCCCGGATTATGTGCTGATCTTCACCGGCCATGCCCCGACTGCCGCCGAACTGGCGGCATTTCGGGCGCGCAATCAGGCGGGTTAGAGCCTATTTCCGCGCAGCCGCAGCCAAAGCATTGGCAGCGTTCAGCAGCAAGGGAATGTCGCCGCCGACACCGAGGAAAGTCACGCCCATCTCGCGGTAGTGCTTGGCCAAGGCCAGATCAAAGGTCAAAATCCCCGCCGCTTTGCCGCTGGCGATGATCTGGCGCATCGCATCATCAATCGCCGCCTGCACCTGCGGCGCGGCGGTATTGCCGGGAAAGCCCATATCAGCGGCCAGATCAGACGGGCCGATGAACACGCAGTCAACACCTGGCAGCGCCAGAATCTCGGGCAAAGCCGCCAGTCCAGCACGGCTTTCGACTTGCAGGATCAGGCAAGTCTCGGCGTTGGCAGTGGCCAGATAGTCACTAACACGGCCAAAATCGGCAGCCCGCGCCACGGCAGCCCCCAAACCCCGCACGCCTTCGGGCGGGTATTTCATCGCGCGCACCATCTGTTCGGCATGGGCTGCGGTTTCGATCATTGGCACCATCACGGTCTGTATACCCAGATCCAGCACTTGCTTGACCAGATGAGTCTCACCCACCGGAATCCGCACCACGGTGCTGGTGCGCTGGCCCACGGTTTGCGCCTGCACCAGCATGGTGGGGATCGAGTTTGGCCCGTGTTCGCCATCAATCAGCAGCCAGTCAAAGCCGCAGCCCGACAACAACTCCGCCGAATAGGGACTGGCGAGGTTCAGCCAGATGCCAAATTGCGGCTGTTTGGCAGCCAGCGCGGCTTTCAGGTGGTTTTTCGGCGCGGGCATGGGCTTTCCTTTCAGTGCAAGCGGATTTGCGGGTTTCATAGCATGGATGCCCGCAGACAACAGCGGCTCGTTCGGCGTCAGGTGGCTTGCAGCAATCCGCACAAAGGCGATAGTTGGGGAATGAGCCACGATAGCCCCCCGCCACGCGATACCCGCCACGCTTTGCCGATGGCGCTTTTGCGTGCGCGTGAGGCCGTGATGACCCGCTTTCGCCCGATGCTGGCGGCGCATGACATCAACGAACAGCAATGGCGGGTAATCCGGGTGCTGGGCGAGGTCGACAGCTTGGATGCGACCGAAGTGGCGGTGCGGGCGAATATTCTGGCACCTTCGCTGACGCGGATGATCAAGGCGATGACCGAGCGCGGGCTGATCAGCCGCGCCCGCGACGCCAGCGACGGACGGCGGGTGATGCTGTCAATCGCGCCGCAGGGACGCGCGCTGTTGCAGGCGGTGGCACCGGATTCGACGGCGATTTATCAGCAGCTTGAGGCCGATTATGGCCCAGCGCGCACGGCACAACTGATCGAGATGCTGATCGCCTTGGCAGATTTGGCCGAGCCGCAGCTTGATAAGACCCCTGACTTGAACTGATCCGTTCGAAACGCACCGCCTTGGTGACACGCTGCATTGACCTTTCCCGCAAACAGATAAACTCTTGGTGATCGAAACGGATACAGCGATGCTGCGGGCGTCGCTCAGGGCTTTTGCAAATACTCAGGGTTATTAACATGTCATTCTTTACCGCTCATCGTGTCACCGCCCTTGTGGTTTTTGTAGCGGCAGCCGCTTGGGTGGCGACGGGCGAATTTTCGGCTGTGGGCAGTCAGGAAGTGAAGCAAGACGATGCCACGGCCACAGGTGACGCAGCGGCGGCACCGGAAACACCGGCGGTGCGGCGGACGGTGGCGGCGGTGAAGCCGCAATTCGTCGACTATGCGCGGGAAATCCGCATCTCGGGGGCAACGCAGGCGGATAAGCAGGCGGTGCTGGCGGCGCGGGCTTCGGGCATCGTGGCCAAGCTGGGCGTGGTGAAGGGCGGCGAGATTGCAGAAGGTGCGCTGGTGGTAGAGCTGGAAGGATCGGATGTGATCGCTGGCGTCGATACCGCGCAGGCCGCGCTGGAACAGGCGACTGAAACCCTGCGGGTGGGCCAGGCCTTGTTTGACAAGGGCACCTTGCCGGAATTGGAACTGATCACCCGCCGCGCCGCAAAGGCTGCGGCAGAGGCCGGGTTGTCGCAGGCGAAGGCCGCGCAGGACCGGCTGCTGCTGAAAGCGCCGTTCGCGGGCACGGTGGATTCGGTGGATGTCGAACTGGGCGAATGGGTGCAGACCGGCGCGTCGATTGCCACCATTCTGGCGCTGGACCCAATTGTGGTGAAGGCCGAGGTCAGCGAGCGGGATGTGGGTTTTGTGACGGTGGGTTCCAAAGCTAAGGTGCGGCTGGTCGATGGGGTCGAGATGGAGGGCGTGGTGCGGCACGTCTCGGCCCAAGCCTCGGACAAGACGCGGACCTTTGGGGTTGAAGTGGCCTTGCCGAATGGCGATCACGCGATCCCGGCAGGCATGACCGCCGAGGTGCGGCTATATACAGCGGCGGTGCCTGCAGTGGTGGTGCCGCGCTCGATCATCACCATCAACGAGGCTGGCGTGATCGGTCTGCGGGTGGTCGGGCCGGATGACAAGGCGGCTTTCGCGCCGGTGACGGTGATTGACGACGGCGAAGCGGGCATGGTGGTGACGGGCGTTCCGACCGATCTGCGGGTGATCGTGGCCGGGCAGGATCTGGTGTCGGATGGCGATCTGGTGACGGTTTCCGAACTGACCCCGGCGCAAGCAGCCGAGGCGCTGAAATGAAGCTGGTTGAACTTGCCATCCGCAACGCCCGCCTGACGCTGTCGGTGCTGATCTTTCTGATCCTGTCCGGCGGCATGGCCTATTACTCGATCCCGAAAGAGGCCGAACCAGACGTTCAGATTCCGATCATCTATGTCTCGATGACACTGGACGGGATTTCGCCCGAGGATTCCGAACGCCTGTTGCTGCGACCGATGGAAACCGCGCTGAAATCGATTCAGGGCATCAAGAAAATGACAGCGACCGCCTATCAGGGCGGCGGCAACGTGCTGTTGGAGTTTCAGGCCGGGGCCGATCTGGCCAAGGCGAAGTCTGATGTGAAAGACAAAGTCGACGACGCCCGCCGAGATCTGCCCGCGGAGGTGGATGAGCCGACGGTGAACGAGGTCAACCTGTCGGAATTCCCGGTGCTGGTTGTCACCCTGTCGGGCGATGTGCCGGAACGCACGCTGAACGCCACCGCACGGACCTTGCGTGACCGGATTGAGGATATTCCGGGCGTGCTGGACGCGGCCTTGCAGGGCGTGCGTGATGATGTGGTCGAGATCGTGATTGATCCGGCCAAACTGTCGTCCTACGGCCTGCGCCCCGATACGATGATCGCCGGTTTCAACGCCAACAACCGCCTGATTGCCGCAGGCTCGCTGGAAGGCGCCGAGGGCCGCTATGCCATCAAGGTGCCGTCCCTGATTGAAACGGTGAACGATCTGGCCAGCCTGCCGGTGGTGGCCGAGGGCAATGCGATTGTGCGCGTCAGCGATCTGGCCGAAATCCGGCCCGCGCTGAAAGACCCGCAGACCATCACCCGGCTGGATGGCAAATCGGCCGTGGCGATCGAGGTCTCCAAGCGCATCGGTGCCAACCTCATTGATACCGTGGATACGGTTAAGGCCGTGACCGCCGAGTTGCAAAAGCAGATGCCGCCCGGCGTGGTGGTGTCGTTCAGCCAGGACAAATCCACCACCATCCGCCAGATGCTGCACGATCTGCAAAACTCGGTGCTGACGGCGGTGATCCTGGTATTCATCGTGATCCTGTATGCGCTGTCGGTGCGGTCTTCGATCCTGATCGGTCTGGCTATTCCCTCATCCTTCCTGATGGGGATTCTGGGGCTGTCGCTGGCCGGGTTGACGGTGAACCTTGTGGTGCTGTTCAGCCTTATTCTGGCCGTGGGGATGCTGGTGGATGATGCCATCATCGTGGTGGAATATGCCGAGCGGCGGATGAACGAAGGCATGGACAGGCGCGATGCCTTTGCCGAGGCCAGTCACAAGATGGCCGGGCCGGTGATCGCCTCGACCCTCACCCGGATTGCGGCGTTCTCGCCGCTGCTATTCTGGCCCGGGGTGGTGGGCGAGTTCATGAAATACATGCCGATCACGCTGATTGCGACGCTGTCGGCCAGTATGCTTTACGCGCTGATCTTTGTGCCAACCTTGGGCGCGATCATCGCGCGCCCCTTCGCCGAACCGCCGCGCCACAAGGACGGCGCCTATATGTGGGTGGTCGGCAAGGCGATCCGGCATCCGTTCATCGTGCTGTTTCTGGCGGTGGCGGCGCTGGTTGCGGTGCCTGTGACCTATGGCAAATACGGCAATGGGGTGGAATTCTTCCCGAATGTCGAACCGGACTATGGCCTGCTTTATGTAAAAGCGCGCGGCAACCTGTCGATTGAGGAAAAAGACGCGCTGGTGCGGCAGGCAGAGTCGCGGATTCTCGGCTGGCCGGGGCTGAAAACGGTTTACACCCGCGTCGGCAGCGCCGGAAATGGCGCAAGCGAGGCCCCTGCCGATACCATCGGCACCATCCAGTATGAATTCGTCGATTGGCGCGAGCGTAAGCCCGCCAATGATATTCTGGCCGATTTGCGGGTGGCCATGCTGGGCATTCCCGGCGTGGATATCGAGGTTTCCGTGCCCGCCGCTGGCCCGCCCACTGGCAAGGCCATTCAGATTGAACTCTCGGCGGATGATCCTGCCGGGCTGAACGATGCCGCCCGCGCGATTGCCGAAAAGCTCAAGGCGATTCCGAATGTGATCGATGTCTCCAACGGCCTGCCCCTGCCGGGGGTGGATTGGGAACTTCAGGTCGATAGGGGCGAGGCCGCGCGCTATGGCGCATCCCCCGCCGCGGTGGGCGCAGTCGTGCAGATGGTCACATCTGGCCTGAAACTGTCGGAATACCGCCCGGCAGGCTCGGATGACCCGGTGGATATCGTGCTGCGCCTGCCGCCCGAGCAGCGCACGATTTCCGCGCTGGATCAGTTGCGGATTGAAACACCCGATGGACCGGTGCCGATTTCCAACTTTGTGACGCGTAGCGCGGCGGCCACCACCGGCACGCTGACCCGGCTGGGCGGCGCGCGCACGATCACCGTGCAGGCGGGGATTGCAGCGGCAGAAGGCGTGCAGCCCGATCTGGTGCGGCAAGACGTGCAGGCGATGCTGGAGAAAAGCTTTGCCGAAGATGGCTATGCCAAGGCCGGACTCCGCTGGAACATGGCTGGCGAAGATCAGGAACAGGCCGAGGCTGGCGCGTTTCTGGGCAAAGCCTTTGGTGCGGCGATCTTCCTGATTTTCGTGGTGCTGCTGGCGCAGTTCAACAAGTTTATCTCGGTGGGTCTGGTGCTGTCGGCGGTGCTGATGTCAACGATTGGGGTGTTCCTGGGCCTGATGATCATGGGCCAGCCTTTTGGCGTGGTGATGACCGGGATCGGCGTGATTGCCCTCGCCGGGGTGGTGGTGAACAACAATATCGTGTTGATCGCCACCTATGACAGCCTGCGTGACGAGGGCATGGACAAGATCGAGGCCGTGCTGGAAACCTGCCGCGAACGTGCCCGCCCGGTGGTGCTGACCGCGCTGACGGCGATTTTCGGGGTGTTCCCGATTGCCTTTGGCTTGAACCTTGAACTGCTGACCCATGAGACAACGATTGGCGCGCCATCCACCCAATGGTGGATCTCGCTGTCGTCGGCGATTGTCTACGGCTTGGCCTTTGCGACCATCCTGACGCTGATCGTGACGCCATCGCTGTTGATGCTGGTCAGCCGCTCGAACAGGTCGTTGCGCGAGGGGCGGCGGTGGTTCTGGAAAAAGCGGTTTTCCTAAGCTTTCAGGCCCGACACACTACATATTGTGGAAAGCGGGCTAAAAACGCGCGCTTTCCACAAGTCATTCCCAGATGGGAAAGCTGTTTCGCGTCAGGCTTGACCGGGCCTCAGACCCGTTCCAGCGCGATGGCTATGCCTTGACCCACGCCGATACACATGGTCGCCAAAGCGCGCTGACCGGATTGCAGTTGCAAAGCCGCCGTCCCGGTGATCCGCGCGCCGGTCATGCCCAGCGGATGACCAAGCGCAATCGCGCCGCCATTTGGGTTCACCCGCGGATCATCATCCGCAATGCCCAGCGCGCGCAGAGTGGCAAGGCCTTGCGAGGCAAAAGCCTCATTCAACTCGATCACCGCAAAGTCGGTTTGGCTCAGGTTCAACCGTGCCATCAGCTTCTCGCTGGCCGGGATCGGGCCCAGACCCATCACGCGGGGCGCGACACCCGCCGTCGCGCCGCCAAAGATGCGGGCAATCGGGGTCAGCCCATGTTTGCGGGCAGCCTCAGCCGAGGCGATGATCAGCGCAGCCGCCCCGTCATTCACACCACTGGCATTGCCCGCCGTCACACTGCCGCCTTTGCGGAACGGCGTGCCAAGTTTCGCCAGCGCTTCGATTGTCGTCGCACGGGGATGTTCATCGCGGGCTACCAGCACCGCATCGCCCTTGCGCTGCGGGATGCTGACCGGGGTGATTTCTTGCGCCAAACGGCCGTTTTCTTGCGCAGCACTGGCGCGAGCTTGGCTGCGCAGCGCAAAGGCATCCTGATCAGCGCGGGAAATGGCGCAATCTTCGGCGACATTCTCGGCGGTTTCGGGCATCGAATCCGTGCCGTATTGCGCCTGCATCAGCGGATTGATGAAACGCCAGCCAATGGTGGTATCGTGAATCTCTGCCGCCCGCGAAAAGGCGGTTTCGGCTTTGGGCATCACAAACGGCGCGCGCGACATCGACTCGACGCCCCCTGCAATGATCAGATCAGCCTCGCCCGCCTTGATCTGCCGGGCAGCCAGCAGCACCGCATCCATGCCTGACCCACACAGCCGGTTGATCGTGGTGCCACTGACGGTCTGCGGCAACCCCGCGAGCAGCAAAGCCATCCGCGCCACGTTGCGGTTATCCTCGCCCGCCTGATTGGCGCAGCCAAACGCCACATCATCCACCGCCGCCCAATCCACCCCCGGATTGCGCGCCATCAGCGCCCGCAGCGGGTTTGCGGCCAGATCATCGGTGCGCACCGACGAAAGGCTGCCGCCAAAGCGGCCAATCGGTGTGCGGATATAGTCGCAGATATAGGCCTCGGTCATAGCGAACTCCGGTGGGAAATCGCTTCAAGTATAAAATATGTGATCGCAATGTCGAGGCTTACCGGCGATAGAGCAGAAGTTGCCCCCTGCCCCGATCAGCAGCGCCAATGTTACGGCGCTGTGGCGTCTTTGGCATCCAGTGCGGGCCAGAGCAGGCTTTGCTTGCCGCCCAGTTTGGAATTGCTCAGCAGATCGAACTTGGCGGCAAAGGCCGTGAACGCCGGTTCGGGGGCCAGTGTTTCCAAAGGCGCGAGCCAAGCAAACTGGAAAGCCCGCTTCATTTCGGCGGCGGAGTCAAACTTTTGCGGCTTGCCCGCGATGACCTCGACCAGCTTCGGGTCTTCCACCGCTTTCAACGTAAAGCGCGCGACACGCAGCAAGGCGTTGTCGCAGGTGGTCAGCAGGTCGGGAAAGCCGGGTTGCAGCAGTGCGGTGGTGGTCACAAGCGGCCCCACCGCATGAATCTGATAGTGCAGCGCCAGTTTGCCGCGCCACATCTCATTCGGCAAAGCACCTTCGGGCGTGGAGGTGCACAGCACCAGCTTGACGGAATCTGCGGCCCAAGTGGTCATGACGGTGTCGTTCTGCAGCAGCCCCACCTGCGCCGCCGCCAAGGCCGCCCAAGCGCGCAGATTGTTTTCGCGCGATTTCGGCGGGGCTTCGGTATCAAAAAACACCATGCTGGATTGCATCCGCGCCGTCAGCCAAGCCTCAATCGCAGGCTGGCGTGCGTCCTGAGTGGCAAGGCCGCGCACCTGTGCATAGGCCATCGCAAGGCCTGCAATCCGGCTGGGCACCGAAAGCTGCGCGCCTTGGGTTTTCATATCGGCCAAGGCATCCGCAGCGGCCCAATCGTGGATGCGGTCCACCACGCAATCAGCGATCAGAGTTTGCCGGGCAAGATCGGGCGGCGTTTCGGGATCAGCCTCTGCCGGGGTGGTGATCTGAAGCGCGGCATTGGCGTTCTTGACCAGCAGGTTGATGAAATCATCCAGCGGATTCAGCGCAGCCTCGACCGCCGCATTGGCCTCGGCATCGAAATCTGAGCGGTTCTTGCTGTCGTCCTTATAGCGGCTGGGGATTGCCAGAGCGGTGACGGGTGGCACCGGATCAAAGCAGACAAAAGCCTTGGGTTCAGCCGTTTCTGGCGCAGTTTGTGCTGGTGCCGACTGCGCGGGGGCCAGCAAAGCCAAGATCATGGCAGCCGAGGTAAGGGCATGTTTCATTGGCTGACCTCTGGTTGCAGCTTCAGGCTACGGACTTTGGCGCTGGCATCGGTGTTGCCCGCATCAGCAGCTTTTTGCAGCCAGACCAACGCCTTTTCACGCGACGCAGGAATGCCCAGACCGAACGCCAAGGCATCGGCATAGGTCAGCATCGCCGGAACATCGCCAGCCTCGGCGGCTTTGGCGATCCAGAGGGTCGAAGCCTCCAGCTCGGCTGAGGATTTTGCACTGACTTGCAACAGCTTGCCATATTCGCGCATCCCCGCCGGATTGCCAGCCTCGGCTGCGGTGCGGTAAAGCTTGGGCACATCCAACCGGGCATAGGCGCTTTCCTGAATGGTCGGCGATGCAACGGCAAGCCGCGACAGCGCGCGCGGAATGTCGTCGGGTTGGCTGTTCTGCACCAGCGCGACATAAAGATCGGCCGCTTTGGCCACGTTGAACTGCGGCGCGCCAGCGCGGCCATAGACATCCAGCAAGCGGTGAATCGCCGTGGTGTTTCCGCCTTCATAGCCACGCTGATAGAAGGCAACCTCGGCGGTCTGCATCGACTCGCCGCCGTAAAGCCGCAACAGGTCGCCCAGTTGCACCAAACGCCAAGCATCATTTTCGCTGAGGAATTCGGCCACATCTATCCATTTCGCAAAGGCGGCATGATCGCCAAGATGACCCATCGCATCAGCAAGGCTGGTGATTTGGTCGAAAGTGCAATCGGTGGCTGCGGTGGCACGGTGCACGTAATCCAGCCGCTGCCCTGCATCAGGCTGAAACGGCAGCGCCAAGACGACGGCGTCAAAATCCCCGCGCGCTGCGATCACTTCGGCATATTTGGCATAGACGGCTTTCAGATCGGGATAGCTTTTCGCATCGAGCGTTGGCAGCATCCGCATGGCTGCACCGATGCCGTTTTCCGCCAAAGGCTCTACCGCGGCAAGGGCGGCGGCGGTGTTGGCGGTGGGGTCTTGTTCCAGCATGATTTCGGCCAGATCAATCTCGGCGGTCGCATCGCCTTCGGCAATCGCGGCGTTCAGATAGGTCGTAGGATCGCTGAGGTTCTGGCCGATCTTGGCAAACTTACGCTCTAGCCGACCGCGTGCAGTGTTGATGCCTTCAAAGCGTTTGGAATATTCCTCCCAGAAGGCGCGCTCTTCGGCAGGTGCCTGACTGCGCTGCAAGTAAGCCATATACTGCGCGATGGCGCTGGGGCGGCCATAGAGTGCCTGGCTTTGCAGACGTGCAATGTCTTGCGGGCTGGGACTGGCGACAAGGGCCAGCAGACCGGCTGGGCTGAATTCCACGGTTTTGGTGCCGGTAGCGGCGCTGATCCCATCCCAATACAACGCTTCTGTGCGTTGCGGGGCTTGTGAGGCGCGGCAGGTGAAGGCGTTCTTCAGGCCGTTCATCGGGTCAATCTCGCCGCCGGTGTGAACGGTGTCGATGACTTCGTCGATGACCTGATAGAACTGCTTGGGCGTTTCAGCATAGCGAAAACGGATCGGCGTCAGGCGTTTGGTGGCATCAACCTCGCCCATCGCCTCGGCTTTTTCATAATAGGCAACGGCGGCGGCTTCACCACCCCAGCGGCCCTTGTCGGCGATTTCGAAATCGCCCAAGGCGATGAAAATCCACGCAGGCGCATCAGCGCGCTTGGCAAATTCCTCAAGCGCGGCGCGATAGGCGGGCTGGTAGGCCGCATCGGTTTTGGCTTCGGATTGCAAAAACAGCGCGTTGCGCAAAAGACCAGCGCGATCGCCGAACTTGGCGGCGGCTTCATACAGCTTGCGGGCGTGGTCCACGTCTTTCTTGCCCACCAAAGCGCCCTGTTCATAAAGCCGCCCCAAAGCCACCTGTGCATAGGGCAGGCCAGCGTCGGCGGCTTTGGTCATATAGGTGATCAGGATGTCGTTGGATTTCACCAGATCTTCAGACCGCATGTGCATCTCGGCCACTTTCCAGGCCGAGGGACCATCGCCCATATCGGCGGCAAAGCGGAACCATTTTTCGGCCAGCCCGACATCGCGGGTCACGGTGGTGCCATTCATGTATTCGCGCGCGATGCGGGCGACACGATCACAGATCATCGGGTCCATCTTGCCGACAAGGGCGCCGAAGGCCATCGTCACGGCGATATCGGGCGGCACATCCCAACCGGGGATCTCGGTGCCTTTTTCCTGCAAGGCGACGATCTTCAGCAAAGCATCGGCATTGCCGCCATAGCCTGCGGCGACCAGCATTTTCATGCCTTTTTCCTTGTCGACCGCGATGCCGGTGCCATCCATCAGATAATCGGCCAGAATGTTCTGCAGCCGTGGCGAGCCGCCGTTTTCGGTGGCCATCAACTGATCGACCAGCCGCTGATTGGTCAACTCCTTCAGCCGACCTGCGGCGATCAGCAGTTCGATCCGCGCCAGCAGGGCCTTGTCAGCACCAAATTGCGGATCAACGGTTGGCATCAGGGCTTGCGCCTTTTCGATGGTGTCAAACCAACGGATCGCGTCGGCATCCATCAGGCGGCGCAGATCGCGCTGGATCAGATCGGGGGCAACATCGGGCAGGGCCTTACCATCCCATTTCGCCCATTGCGCCGCAAGTTGTTCGTCCGGCGTGCTGGGCGCGCAGATCTTTTCGACCTCGATGCGCGGCGGCTCGAAATTGACCGCGACGGTCTGCGGGCTTGCAGTTTGCGCAAAGGCGGGCAGACCCGTCAGCATAGCAAGGCAAAGCGGCAGGATCGGGCGGGAAAGCAGGGCTGCGGCGCGTGTCATGGTGTTATCCTTTGGCCGGGATGACGCCGCGCAGAATGATCTGCGCGACGTTCTGGCGTTAAAGCTAGTTGGCAAGCGCCGAGTCAGAGCTGGCGACGGTGTAGTTGCCCGCCGTGCCGCGCAGCACGATCGCCACGCCCCCGCGCCGTTTCAGATCAACCGCTGGCAACGAGGCCAGCACCTTGTCGCCATCGCGCACTTCAAAATCCAGCGTCAGAGGCGCCTTCAGCGCCACATTCGCGGCGCTGTTCATCGCCACGCCCGGCACCGCCACCGCTTTGGCGGCAGGCACGTAAAGATCGACCTTCGCCAGATCGCTGAGGTTGAAGAAGCTGATCACCGCCTGCGCGGGGTTCGAGGTGATATCTTCCGGCACCAGAGTTTTGGTGCCATCAGCGCCGACGACATAAGAGTAATACTTGCCCGCCTCGACGTTGACGGTGGCATCATCGACACCTGTCACAAGCTTGATCTCACCGGGTTTGGCAACGACGACATAACCGGAAATGCCACTATCCAGTTGATTGAAGGTTTTGGTGTCGATCACCGCATTGGTCGGGGCAGCAGCGACCACGCGCACAAAGCTGGCGCTAGGGTCTGGCACGTCTTCATAAAGGCCGCCGTCCTGAGCCAGCCCCGCGGTGGCATACAGACCACAAAGCCCTGCACATAGGGCAATCAACAAGCTGCTATTCTTCGTCATGACGCGTCTCCTTTGGTATTCGCGCAGAAGTTCAGGGTTGTGGAGTCACTGACAGGGCGATCAAAATGCACCGTCACTTTCGTGATATTGGGCATGGTGAAAGCCGACAACCCTAAGTAGAAATTCCCAGTAGCCCGCAGCCTTTGACTGCGCTCTATTTTTGAGTGGCGGATTAATCCGGCGGCAGATTCGATGCTAAAATTGGCGACGCGCGGACCTTCCCCGCCAAAATTGGCATAGATCGCATCGTCAGAGCCGACCTTCAGACTCTCCAGCGAAGCCTCGACGGTGTTGGCGTCAAGCTTGGTCACAGGCAAAGATTTGGTGCAGGTGTTGCCTGCTGCGGCGATCAGTTCTTCCAGCGGGGCAGCACCGTATTGCGCGAGGTTATTGTAGATCGGGTTTTCCCAGATCAGGAACCGCGGGCGCTGCGCCTTGAATTCGTCTGACGTCATGTAGGACGTCATCGAACCGAACTGGTTGCCGCCGGTGATGGCGTAGTTGACGATTTCCAGTTGCGCATATTCCGCAAGAAAACCGGCGAAGTTGTTGATCGGGCTGTCCGAATACGAGGTGCCGACCAGAACGGCGGGCAGCACGGAATCGTCAGCGGCAAAGATATCGAGGCCCGAGGCGGCCGCGCTGTCGCTGGCGACGGCTTCGGTCTTGTAGGCCATCGTCTCGGTCGGCGGCAGCGCGTTGGCGCAATAGCCTTGCAGGGTGCGGCGCATCCCCGAGAACGCAACTTCTGGCGCGATCGGGGTGGTGACAAAGGTTTGCTTTGGCAGATCGGCATAGGCGGGGTCGGCCTTGATCCGCGCTGCAATGGCCTGCGCGCCCAGTCGCGCGCCTTGCGATGTCCAGTGAAAATCGGCCCCGAAGAATGCGCGCTCGCCACCTTTGTTTGCGCGCAGTGCGGTCATCATATCGGGTGCATCAACGCCGGCCTTGTTCAGGCGCGTTACGAAATCGGTGTAGATCGCGTCGGCCACTTCGGGCTGAAAGCCGTAATCGGCGGCGTGGGCAGGCAGATATTGCGGCATGCCCTGCGATTTCGACGGGATGGTGACATAGATCAGCGTCGTGCCGTTTTCTTTCAGCACTTTCGCCAATTGGCCCATCATATGCACGGTGCGATCATCCAGCGGGTGCTGCATACGTAGATCGGCGAAGGTGCGGAAGAACACACCGTCCTTGCCTTCAATTGCGGGCAGCGCGGTGTTGAACTCGTAATTCGAGCAATCAAAATGCGAGGCGGTTTGCGCCATCACGGGCGCCGCTGCGAGGGACAGGCCAAGCGCCGCCGCAAACTGAAAAGCTGCGTTCATTGGGAAACCTCCGTTGGGGCTGTGGCATCAAGGCGGGCCAGCAAGGCCTGCGCCATCGCGACTTTGCCGGGTTCGTTCGAGGCAAGCATCAACGCCAGGGCGGCGCGGGCGGCGGGCAGATCAGGGGCGCTGCCGTCTTGTGGCATCATCGCGGCCTGAGCTAGTTTTTGTGCGGCATTGGCATCGCCTGCCTTGGCGGCCTGCATCAGCCATTTGCGCGACTCGGCGGTGTCTTGGGGGAAAGGCCGACCGATGGCATACATGTCAGACAGACCAAGGGCGGCGGCGGGAGTGCCTGACTGCGCCAGCTTGACCAGCGCATCCTTGCCGCTTTTGATCTGTTTGTCAGACAGGGTAACGTCCGGCGATTTCATCAGTGCGATCATCCGGTTCATCGCGAATTCGCGGCCAAGATAGGACGCCATTGCATAGTAATGCACCGCGGTGGGAAGCACGCTTGTTCTGCCAGACTCCTCCAACTTGCGGGCGTAATAGAACGCGGCGAGACCATCGCCGGAATCCGCCAGTTCCTGCATTTCGCTGGGGGTCAGTTCTTGCTTGGCGACCATGCGTTTGTGCAGGGTTTTCAAGCGTGCCACCGCGGGGTCAACCGGGGGTTTTGCGGCCAAACGCGCCGCCTTCTGCTGAGCCAATCGTTCGGCCAGTTTCGCAGCTTTTTGTGCTTTGCTGAGATAGACCTTCGACACCACCGTCGGCGGCACGGCGCGAGGCTCGACCTTTTCGGCAAAGGCGGGGGCCGCCAGCAAGCCGCTGATCATCACCGCCGCGACGAGTTTCAAGTTAGTTTGCACTGGCGAGTTCCTCACCAATCTTGTGTCCGTCCCAAAGTTTCGGATCGGTCAGGTAGCGCAGCGGAATTTCCCAGATCACCACCTTGGGCGGGGTGTCGCGGAAGCTGTCAGAAGCCAGATAGCTATCCATCGGTTTGACCGGCCCCTGCCCCTGTTCGGCGGCGTTCAGCACGTCTTGGTGCAGGTCAAGCTTCAGTGCTTCGGCAAAGCTCCAGCGCGGATTGGCGCTGTAGGACGTGCCGACCAGAACCACATCAACCTGCGCAGCGGCGAAGATGTCGGACGTGTCTGCGGGGGCGGCCACGACGTAGGGGTTGGCGTCTTCACGATCCAGACCCAGCATCGGCGCGATGCCTTCAGTGGTGACATAAGACACCAGATCACCGGCAAACTCGGTTTTCGGTTCTTCGGTGCGGGTCATTTCGGCAGTGCCCAGCGGGATCAGCCCGGATCTCGCCACGGCAGCCGCCACGGTCGCAGCACCGTCGAGTGTCCAGTGCGTATCCGTAGCGAAAAAGGCGGGTTTGGTTTTCACCAGATCGACCAGTGGCGTGCGGGCGTCGACGGCGGCAATGTCAGCCGCTTTCAGCCTTGCCAGCAGATCGGCATAGAAGCCTGCCATCTCGGCTGACAATTCGGGGGTGCCTGCTTTGGCAGCCTCGACATCCACCTTGGCGGGCAGCGGCACCACAACCAGACGCGCGCCATGGGCGGCCAGCAGATCGCGAACCTCGGCAATCTTGGCAACGGAAGGCGACAGGCTGACGGGCAGAGGGCGGGTTTCCTCAGCCGTGAACAGCCAGCCATCGTGGCCCACGACCACGCCCTTGCGGCCTTCGCCGATCAGCAAATAGCGCGCTGCACCCATCACGCCAATCGACGGCGCGCGGTGCGGCATCGCGGTTTTGTAAAGCGTATCAAAGCTGTGGGTGACAGTGCCGCGCAAAGCCGCCATGTCAAAGGCGGCCAGCTTGCCGCCGGGTTCTTCATAAACCGCCAGATTGGCAAAGGGGACATAGCCGAAGAACACCACCGGCAGGAAGTACCGCGACATCCGATAAAGTCTTTGCATGACAGGCTCCATCAGAACTGGAAGTAAAGAAAGGGCGAGAAGCTGGCCTCGGCCAGTTTCATGATCGCCAGCATGGCGATCAGCGACACCACGGCGACGGGCAGCAAGGATGTGGCAGCGGTCAGAGTGCCAGTGCCGCTGACGCCGATGCCACCTTGCGGGGCGAAATACATCTCTTTGCCGATGCGATTGATCTGCGGCTCGGCGGCGCAATAGAGCATCCCGATCACCAACATCACCATGCTTTCGCCGCTGATCTGGAAGGCAATGTCCATCGGGATGGCAAAGCCGTGCAGGCCGATCATGCCAGCATAGACATCCATCGCCTGGTGCATGTCGACGGCGCGGAAGGCAACCCAGCCGATCAGCACCAGCAGCAGGGTTTGGATCAGCCCGACGGTCGAGCTGCGATTGGCCCAGCCGGTTGCACGTTCAATCGCAAGCCAAGCGCCGTGCCAGATGCCCCAGGCCAAGAATGTCATGTTGGCGCCGTGCCAAAGCCCGCCCAGCACCATCACCGTCATCAGGTTGACATAGGTGCGGGTCGGCCCCACCCGATTGCCGCCCAAAGGGATGTAGAGGTAATCGCGCAGCCAGACCGACAGCGAGATATGCCAGCGCCGCCAGAACTCGGTGATCGAGCGGCTGATATAGGGCATGTCGAAGTTCTTGCGGAACCGGAAGCCCATCATCAGACCCAGCCCCATCGCCATATCGGAATAGCCCGAAAAGTCGAAGTAAAGCTGCATCATATAGGCAACCGACCCCAGCCACGACAGCGCCGCAGAAGGGTCGGGTGTGGTAAAGGCAATGTCGGCCAAGGGGGCAACGGTATCTGCCAGCAGCACTTTTTTGCCCAAGCCGACGATGAACAGGGCGAGACCATCGGTGAACAGCACCAGCGAATGGGTGCGGTGTTTGAACTGATCGGCCAGATCCTTGAACCGCAGGATCGGGCCTGCCACCAGTTGCGGGAACAGCGCGATGAAGGCGGCGAAATCGAAGAATTTCAGCGTGGCATCGGCGTCTTTGCGGGTGACATCAACCAAATAGCTGATCGAGTGGAACACGTAGAACGACACGCCAATCGGCAGGATCAGCCGCCAATGCACACCAAGCCCCGCGGCATCGGTGCCAAACAGTTGCGCGAGGCTGTCGATGAAGAAGTTCAGATACTTGAACACGCCCAGCACGCAAAGGCAGCCCGCCACCCCGATACCGCACCAGACTTTTGCGCGCGGCGTATCGAGATTCTTGGCGATCATCAGGCCGATGCAGAAGGTCCACAGTGTTGTTGCAAACAGCAGCAGCAGAAAATCAAACCGCCACCAGCCGTAGAACAGATAGGACGCGAAAAGGATGACCATCGAGCGCCCACGGGCGGGCGTCAGATAGTAGATGATCAGGAACAGGGGCAGAAACAGAAACAGGAAGGTTTCCGATGAAAAGACCATGGTGCTACTCCTGAGCGCAAACCGAGGCGAAATCGGCATCATCTGCCGCAGCACTCGAAATCTGGAAAATGGCCGTCTGGTCGGTGCGGCCTGCGGAAAGATAGGCGGCCTGGTGCTGGGCGAACTCGCCGTCGAACATCCGGGGCAGTTGCTGCGACAGATCGTTGCCGCGCAGGGTGACAAGGTGCAGCGCGGCACCGGTGAGGCCGATGCGGTTCTTGGCCAGCAGGTTGCCGGAAACATCCATCCGCGCCTTGGGCAGTTGCGCGCCCACCTCGATCGCAGAGCCCGCGTTGCCATCCAAGGCATTGCCAAGGATCTGCGTATATCCGGTCTTGGTCAGCCGCAGGGCACTGGCGCCATTGGCGGCAATCACGTTGCCTTGCACGGACAGACAATCGGCGGTCTTGCTGGCAAGCCCGGTCTGCGCATTTTGCAGCAAAGCGTTGCCGCGCAGGGTGACGCCAAAGCTGCCGCCATCAACCTGCACGCCGTTTCCCTGCCCGCCCAGCACCAGATTGCCCGCGACCAGCATGTCTTGCGAACGCGCGGTGATCCGCAATCCAGCACCATTTCGGGTGGCGTAAATCGTATTGCCCAGCACCGCTGCCTTGCCGATCTGGGCCAAGGTCAGGGCACCACCGCGCGAGGATAGAAAGGCGTTCTGGGTGACTTCCACCGATTTAGGGCCGATCAGAGCAACACCGCCCAAATCCTCAAACCGATTGGCGCGCAGAATAGAGGTTTCGGTGGCCGCAAACAGCCCTTGGGTCGAAATCACGAAGCCCGCAAAAGGCCCCAGCCCCGCCATGCCAAGGCCCTGCAACCTATTGGCTTCGGCATAGACCTGACCCGAGCCAGAGGTCAGCACGAAGGGGCGATAGGTGGACTCGGGCTGCGATGCTGCAACGTCACTGCGCAGCGTGGCACCGCGCAGATCAATCTTGCCGAAGTTCAGCAGGAATGCGCCGCCTGCGGATTGCAACTGCAAGATATCGCCGGGGTGGATCAGCAAGGTAGCCCCCTGCCAGATCACCAAAGGACGCGACAGGGTGACAACGCCATCGACCATTGCAATGCCGTCGATGCCATCTGATTTGGCCGCAACGGCCAGGTCTTGCAGGCTGATCACCCCGGCGCTGAGAAAGATCGCAGCCTTACTGCCGTGCTGGGCCTGTTGGACGCGCAACTGATTGTTGGTGCCTTCCGAGATCGAAAGCTGGGTCAGCGCGATCTGGGTATCGCCCATGGCAACTTTAGCCGCATCGCCCGACGGCAAAAGTGCTGCGGGCAGGGATTGCGGTTTGGCCTCGGGTGTCAGACCGTAAAGTCCGGCCATCTGCGCCACGGCATCATAAGCAAAATCCACCGAGCCCATCGCATCGGCCTGCCGATGCAGCGCCGCAATGTCGGCCTGCAAGGCGACACTGTCGACAGGTTGCGGTGCCGCCTGCATCGCAGAAGCGCTGCCAAGCGCCGCCACCAGCAGATATGCCAAAGCGCGCGCCATCCTACAGCACTGCCCCTGTCACCGCAGCAGCAGCTTCGGGCTTGGTGAACAACGACGCCACCGCCTTGACCGCCGAGGCCGCAACTTCAGCCACGCTTTCGGCGTCATGCGTCATCAAAAGCTGCATGGCTCGCAGTTCTTTCGAGCCGGTGTTGGTCAGCGGCAAGGTCACATCGGCAGGAATGGTGACGCTGTCACCGCGTGCGACCACCACCATCTGGCCCTCACGTTCATAAACGCCACCGCCAGTCAGGAAGGTCAGCAGGCTGGGGCCGTGGCCGGTGCCGTTGACGCGCAGGGATGCACCGGGGGCAATCACCAGCATCCGCATGTCATAGCCATCATCCTTGGCCAGCAGTTCGACCTGACCCCAGTTGGTATCACGCAATAGGTGGCTGGTGACTTCGGGGCGGTTCAAGCCCTTCAAATGCTCGACCACCTGCTTGACGTCCTGCGAATGGTCGCGGTTCATCACCAGCAGTGCATCCGGCGTATCGACAACGATCATGTCGCGCAGACCAATTACTGCCACCAGACGCGAGTCGCTTTGGATCAGCGAGTTATGGGTATCCAGCGCCAGAACATCGCCGTTGATCACATTGCCCAATGCATTGCGGGCAGAGATTTTCTGTACCGCATTCCAAGCACCAACATCATCCCACTGGATGTCACGGGCCGGGGCCAAGGCGACGGCGGTGGAGCGTTCAAACACCAGCCGCTCGGTCGGTTCTGATTTGGCTTTGACAAAGGCGGTTTCTTCCAGATGCAGCGCGCCGTTGATCATCTTGCCCGCGCTGACGGCGGCAGAGACGGCGTAGAAGGTTTCAGGCTCGAAGCGGTGAAATTCCTCGATCAGCACATCGGCGCGGAACAGGCTGATGCCAGAGGCCCAATAGGAATAACCTCCAGAAATCAGCGCCTGCGCGCGTTCGTAGGGCGGCTTTTCGATGAAGGTTTCTACCCGGTGCAGGCCGGGATAATTGGTGTAACCGCCGCCATCGACAATATAGCCATAGCCGATTTCCGGGTAGGCTGGCGGAACGCCGAACAGCACGATGCGGCCATTGTCGGCGGCTTGCTGCATGGCCACCACAGTGGCGTTCAGATCGCCGGTGATGATGTGATCCGATGGCAGCACCAAAAGCTGCGCTTCAGGGTCTTCGGCGATGGCGACCAGTGCCGCCGCCAGAACTGCGGGGCCAGTGTTGCGGCCCATCGGCTCTGCAAGCACCGTCCCCGTCAGTTGCAGATCACGCATTTGCCGCGTGACCAGTTGGGTATGCCCCGCGCTGGTCACGATGATCGGTGGCTTGAAAACACCGCCGCGATGGCGTTGCAGGGTGGTCTGAAAGTAGCTGAGGCTACCCTTGCCCTGCACGGGCTGAAACTGCTTTGGCTGCTCGACCCGAGACATCGGCCAGAGCCGCGATCCCATGCCACCGCAAAGAACCAAAGGGTAAATCGACGTTTTCATTGCGTGCTCCGCTGAGACGTTGCCCAAAGTGGAAGTCTGAAAAAGAGGGGTAGAAGGCGTGACTGTCAGGCTAGAACCAGGATTTCTTGATGATGGTTAGTTTGGCGAATTGACCGGATTGGTCGGCTGGCAAAGGCGTTGAGGGGATCAGCCGCACCGGCAGGCCCGCATCCGTCGGCTCGGCGCGCAGGCTCGCGGAATCGACGGCAGCGTTGATCGTGCTGCCATCGCCAAACTGCACCTTGACGTGATCGGCGAAGGCGAGTGTCAGCACATCGGCGGCAGGCACGGTTGCGGCGATCACTATAGGAGCGTCGGCGGTATGAACGCTTAGCATCGGCTCACCTGCTGTCACTGTGGCACCGACGGTGGCGGCCAGCGCGGTGGCCGTGCAATCGCAGGGCATCGCAATCGACAACATCTCGCCCGAGGTGGCGCGGATGGTGAAGGCGACCTCGCCCTTGGCGGCGGCGAGGTTGACATAATCGACCTGCCCGCCAGCAGTGGCGGTCAGCGTCATGCCGTCTTGAACAGCCAAGCCGGGGGCGGTCAGTGGCTGGGTGAAGATGCGGTTATAGGCCAGAGTGCCAACCGCTGCGATCAGGGCCAGCGTGGCCACTGCCAGCCCGGCGCTGCCCACAACACGGCTGAAGGTCAGCCGTTTGGCATTCATTGCGGCGGCGCGGTTGGCAGGTGAGGGGATCGACGGGGCAACGCCAATCACCTCGCCCAAGGCAACCAGATCGCCCGCAATGTAGGAATTGATCAGATGGCGCAACTGCGGCAAATGCTCGCCCGCCGGATCGACGAAGCTGACCGTGGCGTGACCATTGCCGCGATCCAGCGCCTGCACCTGGCCCAGCACCTCAAGCGTGACGCTGAAGCCTTTGAACGGGAACATGAAGCGCATCAGGCGGGTCGCGCCATCCAAGGCTGGGTCCATCAACCCGGTGATCTCAGCCGCGACCAGCGACAGCCGCTCGCCCTTGAATTGCCGCCCGTCGATACCGACGACAAAGGGAATATCCAGCAAAGGATGCTCGCCCTGCACTGGCAGGTTGGGCAGTGTTTGGGTCGTAACGGTATTCTGGGCGGTGTTGGTGTCCATTTCAGCGATCCTTCACGAATTCAGACGATGCCAGACAAAAGAACCACGCCCAAAGTCAGCCATCCGATGGCGAGAGCGTGAGAGAATGTGGAAGACCAGCCTTGCAGGCGTTGGCCAAAGGGAAGCGCCACAGCGCGGGCCTTGCGGGCGGATTGCCGGGTCCAGCGTTGGCGGTCGAGGCGGAACAGCACGAAGCTTTTAACTGCCGCCCCGGTGATCTGGCTGAAATACAGCAAGAACGGATAGGT
The DNA here is from genome assembly GCF_042646385.1 of Cypionkella sinensis. NCBI lineage: Bacteria > Pseudomonadati > Pseudomonadota > Alphaproteobacteria > Rhodobacterales > Paracoccaceae > Cypionkella > Cypionkella sinensis. The sequence continues at coordinate 2,816,986 of NZ_JBHRTO010000001.1, forward strand.
GATCGGGAAGGGCTGCATCCGCACCGTCGCCAGAATCCAGCAATAGGTGTAGCGGGTGAACATGATCCAGGCGATGTAGACGGGTAGCGCTAACGGCTCAATGAATGCCGCGCCCAGCAGCACCGAGATCGGGCCCGCGAGCGTCGTCCAGATGCCCACGCGCTGATCCAGGATCGACCACCAGGTGAACCATCCGATGCTGTTGGGGGAAAGCGACAGCGCACGGCCATTGGTGCGCAGCATGTTGCCAAACCAGCGCATCATCAGGGTCAGGGCGGAATCCACAAAGCCGGGGCGCGGCTGGCTTTCCATCGACAGCGAGGCGACATCGGGCAGATAGCCCATCTTGTAGCCATTCTTCAGCAGCCAGAACCAGGTGGACTTGTCATCGCCCGTGAGGAAATTCACCCGACCAAGCCGCCAATGGTCGATGAAGTCGCTTTGCACCTGATTGATAAAGCCCGCGTTGGTGGCTAGGTCGGCGCGCACCACGCTCATCCGCCCGGTCAGGGTCAGAACGCGGTCTGACAGGCCCATCGACGACATCATCACCTGCCGCTGGTTAAAGCGCAGCATGAACCAGTCGCGGAACAAGGGCATGTCGGTGGCGCGGATTTCGACCTTTTCGTCGGTGGTCACGGCACCCATATCCGGGTTGGTGAAGAAGGGTGCGGTGGCAGCGACAATATCTTCGGGCACGCAGCTGTCGCCATCGACAAACAGCACGATGTCGCGACGGGTTGGGGCCTCGCCTGCGATCAGGCGCAGTGATCGTGCCAAAGCATCGCGTTTGCCGGTGCCGGCGATCTGATCAACCATCAGGCGGGTCGTCGAGGTATCCACCGCCATGCGATCAAAGATGTTGCGGATAAGCCGGGCATCGGCGGTATCCACCACCGAACACACCACAGTCGCGCCACCCGCCGAAGCTGCCGCCGCGCGGAATAAGGCCTGATAAACGCGCGTCGTGACTTCGGGTTCGATCTTGTAGCTGGTGACAAGGAAGTAGGCATGGGCAGGCGTGGGCAAGGCTGCATAGGCCGCCATCGCCCTCGCTTTGCGCCGGGGGTAGACCCATTTCAGGAACAGCGCGGCGCGTGAGAAGTTGATCGCGGCCCAAGTGTAGCGCCACAGGCCAATCACCCCGACCACAACCAAGGCGCTGCCCACATCGCCAATCGCGTGGAAAGGCAGGCTAAGGCCAAGCCCCAACATCACCGCGATAAAGGCGATATGTCCCAGCATCATCATCACCAGCAGATGCCCTGATAGCTGCCGCCCGAACGCTTGCCGGCCTGAATGCGCGTGAGATCAATCACTGGATGGGTCGAGGCATTTAGTTCTTCCAGCGTGTCATCGTATTTGTTGCCGACGAGAACGATGTCAGACTTGGCCAGCAGTTCCTTGATCGTCGGCACCAGACGGTCTTTCAGATCAATGTTGTAATCGTTGCCACGACCTGCCGCGCTCATGTCATTGGCGTAGGCTTCATGCACGAAGGGGTCGTAGACGTTCAGGGTCATGCCCTGATCAATCAGCCGCGCCGCCAGTTCGGCCAACGGGCTTTCGCGCATATCATCGGTGCCGGGCTTGAAGCTGATGCCGACAAGCCCAACCGAGGTAGAGCCGGAAGCCTTCACCATAGCCTCGGCCCGGTTGATCTGTTCGGCATTGGCGACCAGAACCGCATCCAGCAGCGGCGAGGCGACGTTGATGTCAGCGGCAATCGAGCGCAGGGCGCGCACGTCTTTCGGCAGGCACGAACCGCCAAAGGCAAAACCGGGGCGCATGAAATACGGGCTCATTGAGACTTTGTGGTCCGAGCAGAGGATTTTCATCACCGCTTGGCCATCCAGCCCACAGGCCTTGGCGATATTGCCGATCTCATTCGCAAACGTGACCTTCACCGCGCGCCAGGCGTTCGAGGTGTATTTGATCATCTCGGCCGAGCGCACATCCACGACATTGACAGCGCAGGGCAGATCTTTGTTCAGCATCGTCAGGAAGTCGGCGGTCTTCTGTTCCAGTGCGCCGAACACGATCAGGCCTGGGTCGTAGTAATCCTGAATGGCCGTGCTTTCGCGCAGGAACTCGGGGTAATAGCCAACGCCGAAACCAACACCCGCTTCCATGCCCGAGTATTCCTCAAGGATCGGGATGCAGACCTTTTCCATCGTGCCCGGAACGATGGTGGAGCGCACGATCACCGAATGGAAACCGTCTTTGCCCGGAAGCGCTGCCGCAATCGCACGGCAGCAGCTTTCCACGTATTTCAAGCCGATGGAGCCATCCTCGGCCGAAGGCGTGCCAACGCAGACGAACGACGCATCGGCGGCGCGCACAGCGGCAGCGGCGTCCAACGTGGCGGTCAGCTTGCCTGCGGCAAAAACCTCGGCGATCAGCTCTGGCAGGCCGTGTTCCACGATGGGGGAAAGGCCCGCGTTGATCGAGGCAACCTTACCCGGATCAACGTCCACCGCGATCACCTCGTGGCCGTCTTTGGCTAGGCAAGCCGCCGAGACAACACCCACATAACCGATCCCGAACACGACAATTTTGGCCATCTCAATCGTCCCTCTAATGTGGCATTCCTGCGGCGAAAATGCGGCAGTGCAGCATTAACGGCACATTAAGGACGGCCAAAGAGATTTGGAAAGTCAGGCTAAACCCTTATTTTTGTCGTATTTTCGCGTAAACGCCTTACACAATTCGGTATACTGTCAGGCAAAACCGAAAGGTTTATGCTGCAATGCAGAAAACGAACGCGCGCTGCCGGACGCACCAAAAGATGCGCCCGGCGGCATGTTTTTTTCAGGGTTATTAAGGATTAGCCGAGACGTTCTTGCGATTGAACCCAGCCATTGCGAATCGCATATTCGACGATGGCACGGCGGCCTTGCAGGTTAAGTTTGCTGCTGCCCCGCGCTTTGTAGGTCTCGATGGTTTTCGAGGAAAGCGCCAGTTCCAGGCCGATCTCTTTCAGGCTTTTGCCAAAGGCGACCGACTTCAGAACATAGATTTCACGCTCTGTCAGATCGCGCTGGCGTAGCGTGCCCGACATGGGTTGTGCGGCCTCGAACAGATTCGAGAAGCTGGGATCGATACAAGTCGCCCCGCCATGCACCACCGAAATGGCCTGCTCTAACTGTTCTAGCCCGATACTGCGCGGCAGCACCCCGCGAAAGCCTGAGGCAAGGCAGGCTTTCGCCAAGGCAGTTGATGGATCGTTGGTATAACTGATCAGACGACGCGTTCCAAAACGCTCAAACAAGCGTTGCGCCAATCTGGCTGGGGTCAGGTCGAGTTGCGCAGGGTCGAGCAAAACCATATCGACCGGCGTAGTGTTCTGGCTTGCTGGATCATGCGCGGCCTCCAGCAGATCGGCGGGGGATTTCGCAAAGGCGCGTATCTGAGGGCGCTTTTCCAGCAAAGCGCACAATCCCAGCGCAAACATCGGGTCTTTGTCGATCACGACCAAGTGGAGCGTCTGGTCTTCGGCAAACATTTGGCGTTCCTTTGGGGGGTGGGCATTGCGACACCAAAGCGATGACTGGTGCCACATGGAAAATGGATAGATCTAAACCGGCTCCCCCCGATTGAAACAATGTCACCTCTTAACGTCATACGTGCTTAGTATGCGCAGGCTTCGTAACGACACAATAACGCCCTACTGGGGGCATGGTGCTTCAAGCGCATAATCGCTGAGGATGATGCACGAATCGGCGGAATTTCGGGCAAATGCCTAGTTGGGCATCCCGCCAGAATCTGCGTTGAAAGGCATTTCCTGACAGCACGACAAATGGCTTTCGCAACGCCTGACAGCAATAGGCCAGGGCATGGACCAAACTTGCGGCGATTTGCGATCAGATCAGTGCAAAAGGTAGTCGCGCAAGGCCACGGCATCGACGTTCGTCAGGGTCAGCGAATCGCCCAAGTCAGACGTCATCGTCAAGAAACTTGTCTGACCGCGCACCTGTGCGGTGATTGCAAAATCATCGGCCGCGGACAATGCGCCATCCAGCCAATGCGTCAGCGAGTCGGCCAGATCAGTTTCAGTAAACCCAAAGAATACCAGTGTGTCCTCCGCATCCATGCTGAAATCGCGCACGGTGTTGCTGCCTGCGCTGGCGATGAACACATCTGCGCCCTGCCCGCCAAGCATATTATCTAGGCCACTGCCGCCATTCAGTGTGTCGCTGCCCAAACCACCTGAAAGCACATCATTTCCGGTGCCGCCGTTCAGAAGATCATTGCCGGCGTATCCATGCAGTCGATCATTGCCGGCCTCGCCGAAGATGATGTTGCTGCCAGAATTGCCGATGATGCGATTTCCGCTGCTGTTGCCCAGCACATCAACATCGGCTCGACCGGTAATCCGCATGTCCTGAACCGAACTGTCCGCCATGCTGTCACTGGACACATCAATCTGCGATGGCGTGCCGGTTGTTGCTGATGCCGGGGCCGACACCACGGACAAGGTTCTGCTGCTGACGGCCCTTACGCCGTCTGTGAACTGAAACTCCTCAATCCCCGAGATGAAGGTGCGACCCAAAGCGCTAAGGACAACGCTTTGGCCACCGATGGTTGTCACCAGGACTTGTGAGCTGTGCAGACCCATCACCAGCCGATCTACACCCTGCCCGCCGTTGATCGTATCGTCCCCCGCCGAGGCCACAACCAGATCAGACCCTGTGCCGAGATCAATCCAATCATTGCCCGCGCCACCTGCCACGCTGTCATTTCCCGACAAAGTGCTGATCCGCGCCCCGGTGTCGACTGCCACCACCGCATCGGCCCGCACCGTCGCCACGACATTTTCAAACTTGATGACATTGGCGTCTGCATCGGTCGGCGCGCCGTAGGTGGTGCCCGGATTGAAAAAGCTGACGGATGCCATGTATGCCTGCTCAATCGCATTGCGGACCGAGTTATGCACGATCACCGTATTGCCGTGATCCAGACCGCCGTGAAAGTTGATGTCGCGGTTGGTGAAATCCACCTCGATCGTGTTGTTCGCTGCCGAAGTATAGCTGGCGAACAGCACAGCATGTCGGGTGTCCACGGCCTGCAAATGCGTGAACACGCTGTCGTAAACATCGCGGATCCAGAAACCATAGCCGTTGCCGCCATCGCCTTTGTTCTGAGCGCCCGTCACCGTCACATCATCCACCACAGCATCAATCGAGCGGCCCAGCACCAGACCGTTGGAACCGGGATTGATGATATCGACATGCTCGACCACCGTGCGCACCGAACTGTTGACCAGCACCATCATGCCGCCATCTTCGGCCCGGTTGATGTTGTTGAAGTTGCTGGGGTCCGCAGTGCCGTAAGCGCCTTGAAAGGTCAGGTTGCGCAGGGTCACGTCCTCGACCGTATCCGCCACCGCAACCGTTGTTGTCGCCGCATCAAAGGCAAATGGCAGCGGGCGATCCAGCGAGACCGTGTTGCCATTCACCGCCGTCACCACCACCATCGCCGTGCGCAGCGGTTTGTCCTGTTGCCACTGGGTATCGCCAATCTCGGCGAACAGGGCCGCGTCGTTGGGTCGTTCGATCCACAGCACATCGCCGACCTTTAGCGCCGCACCATTCGCCACCTTCAGGCTGCTGGCCCCCTCCTGAGCCGCCGCCGTCAGTTTCATCGCATTGCTCTCCGTCTCGCGGAACAAGCCAGCACCGACTTGCACCGCAGGTGCCCCGGCCAGTGATTTGTCCGCGATGATGGTGACGTTGCCCTGCCCTTCCAGCGTTATGCCATCCTTGTTGATCACCACGGTTTTGTTGAACGTGTAGGTGCCCTGCTGCAAGACGATATGCGTGCCCGGCGTGGCCGCATTGATGGCTGCCTGTATTACAGAGGCAGAGCTTCCGGCGGCAATCGTGATCACCGGAACCGCTGCAGTTGATGATGCAAAAGCGGCGCTGGATTGGGCAGCAGACATGACAAACCTCGATCGGTTAAAGCAGCAGACCTCTCTGGGCTGAGATTCAAATCAGGCAGCAATGTGTTTGCTGTGCGGCAGCTCTGCGCCAAGGGCGTGATGAGGGATTTGCCTGACAGCGCCTGTCATGACTTGCCATCAGCATCGTTTTTCAAGGCGAAACAATGGCTGCGAATTGTTTCAATATTATCTATATATTGCAGCCCTTTAGCGCGCCGCACTCCAAAGCCCGCAGCCCGCACCGCCGCTGATTCGCCCATCTGGCAACCGTGCCAGCGGCCTTGCGCGGTGTTGGGGCTTTCGATACGCTGAATGTATTGGATTATTTTAACCTGTTGCCGTCTTAATGCCCGCCAGACCGCCCCGCTGATCAGGAGCTTTCGATGACTGGCCTATTCCATGCTCTCAGCCGTTTGCGGTTGTGTCTGGCGCTCATGCTGCTGTGTGCGCCTGTGCCGCTGGCCGCTCAGGATGCCAGCTTTGCCCCCGGATGGCAGGTCGATGCGCAAAGCTCGCAGTTGCGGTTTCAATCGGTGAAGAATGTCACCAAGGTTGAATCCAGCACCTTTGCCGCATTTTCAGGCGCGCTGGATGCTGATGGCACACTTTCGCTGCATGTGTTTCTGGACTCGGTCGATACCAAGATCGATCTGCGCAATGTGCGGATGCGGTTTTTGCTGTTCGAAACCTTCCGCTTCCCCGAAGCGGTGATCACCGCCAAGATCAACCCCGCCGATCTGGCTGATCTGCCGAAACTGCGGCGCAAGACCGTGCATCTGACCTACACGCTGGACCTGCACGGTGTGCAGAAACAGCTAGAGACGGACGTGGCCGTCACCATGGTGGATGATGCAACGGTGGTGGTCTCCTCGACTGTGCCCGTAGTGATCGCCACCGATGATTTCGGCTTGGCCGAGGGGGTGCAAAAGCTGCAAGAGGCCGCGAATGTGGTGATCATACCGTCTGGCACCGTCAGCTTTGATCTGACCTTGAAGCGCAACGGCGGCGCAGCCCCGGCACCTGCCGCACCAGCCGTCGAAGCCCCCGCCACAGAAGCCCCGGTGGCCACTGCTCCAGCGCCACCCGCGGCCCCTGAGGTTGCGCCAGCGGTGACAGCGTTGGAGCCGACCGGCGATCTGGATCTTGAGGCCTGTAAGGGCCGCTTTGAAATCCTGTCGCGCAGCGGCAATATCAACTTCCACTCCGGCTCGGCCCGCCTGCAGGCTGACAGTTCCGCATTGCTGGATAGCGTCGCCGATATCATCGCGCGCTGCCCCGGCCTGAAGATTGAAGTCTCGGGCCACACCGATGCCGATGGTTCACCCAGCGCCAACCAGTATCTGTCGCAGCAGCGCGCCAAGGCGGTGGTGCGCTATCTGGTGAAAAAAGGCCTTGCCGCCGACCGTTTCACCGCCATGGGCTATGGCGAGGATAAACCGCTGTTCGACAATGACACGCCCGAGCATAAATCCCGCAACCGCCGGATCGAATTTACGCTGGTGCAGCCGTAAATGCAGGCGATGTGGTGGATATGCGGGCTGACACTGGCGCTGGCCTTCGGCGCCACGGGTCTGCACGCTCAGAGTGATGAAGACACCGCTTGGCAAGCCGCGCGGCAATCGCAGGACATCGGCCTGCTGCAGGGTTTTGTCAAAGATCACCCGCAAAGCCCGCATCTGGCCGAGGCGCAGGGCCTGCTTGCACAGAACCTTACCAAAGCTCGCGGGCTTGGCTTGATGCCAGTTGAGGCGGTGGAAGGCTATGCCCAGCAGCGCGATCTGATCACTGCCGCGCAAACCTCAAAATCCGCTGCGGATTATGAGGCCTATCTGGCGGCCTACCCGCAGGGCATGTTCGCAGCACTTGCACAAAGTGAACTGGCCCTGATCGCGCTTGCCCCGGCTCCGGCAGCACCTGCCGAAGATGAGTTGGCCGGGTTGACCTTCACCACCCCATTGCCATCGGGCGAGCATGTGAAAGGCCAGTCGATTGCCGATCTGATCGCCACCGGCTCTCCGCAATTCGCCCCGATTGAGGGCCTACCAGACGAAGCCTGGCGCGACAAATCCTGCGCGAACTGCCATGCTTGGACCAAAGCCAGCCTGTGTGATCAAGCCAAAACCTATACCAAACCCGAAGCGGCCGAGGCACTGAGCAAACCGCATCCTTTGGGGCAGACCTTTAAGCTTGGCCTGAAGGAATGGGCTTTGGGCGGGTGTATGTAGATGACAGAGACCCCCATCACACCCGCATCCGAACGCGCCACCACCGTATCAGGCGGCACCCGGATCATTGGCACCTATGAGATCGACAAGCTGATCAGCGCTGGCGGCATGGGCGAGGTCTATCGCGGCCACAACATCCACAATGGCGAGCCTGTGGCGATCAAGATCGTGCTGCCCAGTCTGGCACATGATCCGAAAATCGTGGCGTTGTTCCAGAAAGAAAGCACCACCCTCTCACGGCTCAGCCACGAAGCCATCGTGCGCTATCACGTCTTTACCAACGATCCGGGCATCGGACGACCCTGTCTGGTGATGGAGTTTGTTTCCGGCACCCCGGTGTCTGACCGCATCACCGCAGGCCCGATGCCGCTGGACGAGGTCAAGGTGATGCTGCGCCGCGTCGCCTCAGGTCTCGACAAGGCACATCGCGCGGGGGTGATCCACCGTGATATGTCGCCCGACAACATCATTCTGGAAGAAGGCATGGTGGAACATGCCAAGTTGATCGACTTTGGCATCGCCAAATCCTCGGCCATTGGGGCCGGCACCTTGTTGCAGGGCCAGTTCGCCGGCAAGTTCAACTGGGTCGCGCCCGAGCAGTTGGGGGCCTTTGGCGGCCATGTCGATGCGCGGTCGGATATCTATTCGCTGGGTCTGGTGGCGGCTGCTGCCAGCAGGGGCGCGGTTCTGCCGATGGGGGATTCGATCGTCGATGCGGTGGGTAAGCGGGCATCTGTGCCGGACCTGAGTGGGGTTGCCCCCGATCTGCTCCCGCTGCTGCGGTGGATGCTGGCCCCCGATCCTGCAGCGCGGCCTGCGTCGATGGCGCAGGTGATTGCAGCGTTGGACAACCCGGCGACTGTGCCCGCCATGCCGGGCGTATCCGATCCCAACGCCACCCAGATCATCGGCACGCCTCTGCCAAATCCGGGTGGGATTGCGCCGCTTCAAGCGCAAGATGCCAGCCCGTTCGGCACTGCTGCCCTCGCACCTCCGCCGCCTGTGGTGCAGAAAGCCGCATCGAAATCGCCGCTTCTGCTGATCGCCATCGCAGTCATGCTGGCCACCAGCGCTGTGGCGTATTTCTCGGGTGCGTTCACCGTGAAACCCGTCGAGGTCGCCGATACGCCCAGCGTGAAGCCTGCCCCAGCAACGCCAGCCCCCGCGCCCGCCCAACCTGCCGTCCTCAGCTTGGCGGCAGTCACCGATCTGCTGGCGCGGCAGCAGGATTGCGGGCCGCTTCGCCTGACCAGCCCACCCACCACTGGGTATGCGGCGGGCGAGGTCGTGCAGATCAGCGGGCGCACCGCCTCTGATGCCAGCGCCGACGCGCTGCAAACCAGCGTGGCGGCAGCGGCAGAGGGCAGGCCGGTGGAACTGTCATTGCAGCGGCTGAACCCGTCGATCTGCGCCGTGTTAAACGGCCTGCCGCCGCTGGTGTCTGGGCAGATTGCCGTGGCGTTGGGCTATGGTGATCGGGCCGATCCCAACCCGGACGGGCATTATGTGACCGGGCAGAACCCGGTGATCGACCTGACCCTGCCTGCAGATGCGGGCTATGTCTCGGCCGCGGTGGTGGATGGGTCGGGGCAGGTTTTGCAGCTTTTGCCGGGCACGACCCAGCCGGAACCGGGCAAGCTGCGGGTGGCGTTTCCGGTGGCTGAGGCCGGGGCAGGCAAGCCTGCGCTGGTGGTCAATCCGGCTGGGCTGGGGCTTGCGATGCTGCTGGTGCTGCGGTCAGAGACCGCCCCTGCACCGGGGCCGCAGATCGAGCCTGTCGATGTCTATCTGAGCCGCATCAGACAGGCGAAACTGATTTCGATGGATGACCGGCTGTTGAATTTGACCGCGCCCTGAGGCGAAATCGGTATGGTCCCAACTCGGGACCAAATAAATGTTATTTATTGCAATAACATAGGTCATGCGTTTTAACGCTTTCTTAACTTTTGCGCGGATCGCGGCAGATTTGCGGGCGCAATCCACGCCAGAAGCAGCGCCATCCGCTATGCCGCATCCGGCTTGCGGCCAGTGATCCGCCCTCCGTGGCAACGCCGCAGGAGGGGGCTCGATGCCCCCGATGGCGGCCGCTGGCTTGAGGGGAGGGGGTCAGGCGCCTGCTAGCGGACCGATTCGCCGGGTTGCAACCCTTACGTGTTGCTTGCAATTCTCGAACAACCCCCAGCCATTTTCCGCCAAGTCCGCCAGCATCAGCCTCTACGGGCAATTGCGTCATGACTGCGGCAAATCCTTATAAATCAGGGGGTTTTGCCATTTTCCCGCCGAGATGAGCCTGCCGCAGCCAGAACCGCGCCTCATCGCCGCCATGAAATCCGGACAAACATTAACACATCGACCGCAAGACACTTTCTCAGCTTTGCGGCAACCGATCAGACCAGACACCCCGCCCAGCCGCCAAGCGCCTGGCCCGAACAGGATAGACGACAATGAAACTGACGCCTTGCCTTACCTTAGTTGCCTTCGTTGCCAGTGCCCCGCTTGCGTTGCACGCCGCCGAAGTCGCCAGCACCAATCTTTCCGTCACCGCGACGGTGCTGGATAGCTGCGTTGTCACCGCCCCGACCGGGTTGGTGTTTGCCAGCGTCAACACCGGCACCGCCACCAATCAGACCGTGCAAGGTTCTGTTGCTGTGGTTTGCACCGCGGCGAAACCCAATGTCTCGGTCAAGATGGAAGGTGGCGACAATGCCGCTGCGGGCAAGCGTTATATGAAGAACAACACCAATGATCTGCTGCCCTATGTGATCACCTCGGACGCGGCGCATACCACGCCGGTGGCGATTGACGGCGCACTTTACACCGGGCCGCTGAACGCTGTCGCGCCAAACATCTTCCCGGTCTATGGCCAAGTGCCTGCCGGAAACTATGCCGCCGGGGTCTATACCGACACCGTCCGCGTGACGCTGAATTACTGACCAGTTCAAGGCGCCAACAAGAGCGCCCTGTTTCCAACCCATAAAACCAGAGGTTAACATCATGTCGAGCAGTTCCAAATTTCGCGCAGCCGTTGCAGCCTTTGTGCTGGCGCTGCCTGGTGCATCCTTTGCGGACAGCCTGGCGGTCTCGCCGACCCGGCTGACCGTGCCTGCCCCGGCACAGGCCACCACCATGACCATCAAGGCCGAAGGCAAGGGTCAGGCTGTGGTGCAAATTCGGGTGATGGCCTGGAAAAAAGGCACCGATCCGAACAATCTGAAAGCCACCAAAATGGTGCAGGTCAGCCCGCCCGCCGCCAAGCTGGGCAACCGGCAGGAACTGACCCTGCGCATTGTGCGGACGGCGAACAAGGCGGTGCGGGGCAGCGAATGCTATCGCGTGCTGATCGACCGTCTGCCAACTAAAAGCAAAGACCCGCAGGCGGTGAAGTTGCAGATCCGCCAATCGGTTCCGCTGTGTTTTGAATCTTGACCAGATGACGCAAAGCGCGGTCCCGCAGGGGTCGCGGGGGGTGGGCCTTGCATGGCCCGCTCCGGTTGCAGAGAACGGGGGTTTACATGCACAGGATCGGTTTGGTTTGCGTGGCGACGGCGCTGTGTCTGGCACAGGCTGATCTTGCATGCGCCCAGGAAGGTGACGGACAAGAAGGCGACGCAGCGGGTCTAAGCGTCTCTGCCGATCTGACAGAGGCGGATGCAGGCCGGGTGCCGCTGTATCTGGAAGTGACCGTGAACGGCAAGCCCACCAATCTGGTGGCCGAATTCGCGCTGGAGCCGGGCAGCGGGCGGATGTTTTCACCGAAATCCGAGCTTGTGCAGGTGGGGCTGGATGGCAAGCACCTGTCGGCGGGCATGGTCGATTTGCGCAGCATCCCCGGTCTGCGCTTTGTCTATGACGAGCCGGGGCAGAAGATTGATCTGCAGGTGCCAGTGGCAGCGATGCGCACTGAAGTGGTTTCGGCGATGCCCGAGGCCGAGCAGTTGGACGCAGAGCGCAGCTATGGCGCGGTGCTGAACTACAGTCTGGATGCGGGTTTGCAAAAGCAGCCTTTGGCCTCTGACATCGTTAGCACAGCGGCCAGCTTTGACGGCTGGATCTTTGCACCGTTTGGCGTGCTGCGGTCTTCGGGTGTGGTGCGTGATCTGATTGATGACAGCACCGGCCGCGAAGCCTTGCGGCTTGAGACGACCTATCAGGTTTCAAGCCCAAAGCGGCGGCTGACGCTGGCGGTGGGAGATGTGCAAAGCTCGTCTTTGGCATGGTCGCGCTCGGTTCGTATGGCGGGGGTGCAGTTGCGCCGCGATTTCGGTCTGCGCAGCGATCTGGTCACGCAGCAGTTGCTGTCCTTCGATGGTGCGGCGGCGGTGCCGTCAAGCGTGGATGTGTTCATCGACAACAACCGTGCCTATAGCACCGGGCGCGATGCCGGGCCGTTTCGGTTGGAGGATCTGCCAGTGCGGGCGGGTGCGGGTGAGGCGCTGATCGTGGTGACGGATGAGAATGGCCGACGGACCACCAAGGCGGTGTCGTTCTATGTTTCGCGCAAGCTGTTGAAAAAGGGCTTGCTGGATTTCTCGATCGAGGCAGGTCGCGCGCGGGAAGGCTATGGGCTGGAAAGCAACGATTACGGCAGCGATGGTTTCCTATCGGGCAGCCTGCGCTTTGGCCTGACTGAACGGGTGACGATGGAAGCACAGGTGCAGTCGAAATCCGATCTGACGATGGTGGGTCTGGGCTTTACCACCGTGCCGTTCAATCTGGCCGAGGTCAGTTTGGCGGGCGGGGTCAGCGACTATGCTGGCAAGACGGCAAGCTTCGCTTATGGCGCGCTGCAAACCCAGGTGGGTGCGGTGGAAATCAACGGCTCGGTGCGGTGGTCACAGCAGGGGTTTGCCGACCTGGCCTATGCCACGGGCGTGGATTATCTGGGCCAGACGGCGATCGAGGATAGCGCATCTTTGCTGGAAGTGCCCACGTTGCAGACCGCCCTGAGCGTGTCGGTGCCGTTGGGTGGCGGCAATCTTGGTATGGGCTACGTCAGCTCTACCCGCAGCTCTTCGCGTGATGAACTGGTGACGGCGTCTTACGGTCGCGATCTGGGAATCTGGGACGGCTCGCTGTCGGTCTATGGCTCGCATGATCTGCAAAGCGGCGATACGCGGGCGGCGGTAGGGGTGTCGATGCCGCTGGGCAAGCGCAAATCGCTGCGCGCGACCAGTTCGGTGGACCCAGAGGGCAATGCACTGGGCGGGGTCTATGTCGCCCGCGCGATCTCTGACCGTCAGGGCGACTATGGCTATGCCGCCGAGGTGCAGCGCGATTCCGGCGGGGCGATCCGCTTCAGCGGGCGCGGCGATTATCTGGGGCGGTTTGGTCAGGTGGGGCTTGAGGTCCGCTCGGGCGATGGCGCCACGGGGGTGCGGGCGCAGATGGATGGCGCGGTGGCAATGGCGGGCGGCGCCATGGCCTTTGGCAACCGCGTGACCGACAGCTTTGCCATCGTCGATGTCGGCGCGGCGGGGGTGCCGGTTTCGGTGCATAATCGCCCGGTGGCGCGCACGGGGCGAGGCGGCAAGGCCTTGGTGACGGGCCTGCAATCGAACCACCGCAACCGCGTCTCGGTTGATCTGGACGATCTGCCTGCCGATCTGGCTCTGGATGCCTCGGGCATGGATGTGGTGCCGGGGATTGGCGCGGGCGTAAAGGTAAAGTTCAGCGGCGACAGCGATGACAGCGCAGTCGTAGTGCTGACCGGGCCGAATGGTGCGCCGCTAGAGGCGGGTATGACAGCCCTGCTGAACGGCGGCGGTGAGGAGTTTTTCGTGGGCTTTGGCGGTGAGACCTTGGTGCAGGGGCTGAAACGCCACAACCGGCTGGTCGTGCAATCTGACACCGGGCGTTGCACCGCGAGTTTCGATTTTGCTCCGAAGTCTGGCGGCTTGCAGATGATTGAAGGGGTGCCCTGCCAATGATGCGCTGGCTTTGCCTTCTGCTGTTTGGATTGATCCTGCAAACCGGCGTTGCCGCTGCCGAGACCTGCACGGCGCAGACCACCGATTTCGATTTCGGCAGCGTCAGCCTGCGGGCGGGTGCGGTCAATCAAACCTCGGGCAGCGTGAAGGTGACATGCACCGGCGGCATCATCAGCGGTGTGGTGCGGCCGTATGGCATCTGCCTGACCTATGGCGGCGGCAGCGCCAATGATGGTGGCAGCCCGCCACGGCGCTATATGGTCGGGCCCGGCGGCTCGTTTCTGGAGTATCAGTTGCGACAAACCAGCGGTGGCGCACCGATGACACAGATTTTTGTGGAGGTGCTGATGCTGTTGGGCAATGGCAGCGTCACGGTGCCGATCTATGCCGATGTGCTGTCGCAATCGGTGCAACTGCCCACCGGGGCCTATAATGCCAGCTATGCCAGCGGCGGGCAGAATGGCGTCAGAATGCGGGTGGGCGTGCTGTCGTGCAATCTTCTGGCGCAGGATCAGGCGGCGGGCGGCTTTGCCGTGCGGGCACAGGCGGCGTCCAGCTGCGATGTCTCGACCACGGCGCTGGATTTCGGCAATATCCCGGCGCAACTGACGCAACCCATCGACAAGACGGCGACGGTTGAGGTGCGCTGCACGGGCGGCACGCCCTATCGCGTCTCGTTGGGTCTGGGGGGCGGGCCGGGGGTCAGCGACCCTGCTGCGCGCAAGATGAGAAATTTGCTGTCGACCCTGACCTATGGCCTGTTTCAGGATCCGGGCCGCAGCCAGCCTTGGGGCGACAGCTTGGGCAACAACGTTGCGGGCACCGGCGCAGGGGCGGCGCAGGTCTATACCATCTACGGGCGGATTTTTGGCAACCAGACCGCCAACATCGGCACCTATACCGACAATGTTGTGGTCACGATCGCGTATTAAGCCGGGCGAGCGCCCAAGCAGCGGCTTCGGCCACGGTCGGCTCTGGATCAGCTTGCAACACCGCCGCGTGGCCGGCCAGATCGGGCAGGCCTGAATTGCCGATCGCATAGAGCACGTTGCGGACAAAGCGGTCGCGCCCGATGCGTTTGATTGGGCTGCCCGCAAAGCGCGCCCGAAAGGTGGCGTCATCCAACGCCACAAGCTCCGCCAGTTCCGGCGCGCCGACGCGCGGCTGATAGCCGATGTCGCGGGCAGATTGCGCGAATTTGTTCCACGGGCAGGCGGCAAGGCAATCGTCGCAGCCATAAATCCGGTTGCCCATCAGCGCGCGCAGATCGGGGTCCACCGGGCCCTTGTGTTCGATGGTCAGATAAGAAATGCAGCGCCGCGCATCCAACTGATAGGGCGCAGGAAAGGCCTTGGTCGGGCAGGCATCGAGACAAGCGGTGCAACTGCCGCAATGGCTGACCTCGGCTGCGTCTTTCGGCAGATCGGCGGTGGTAAAGATCGCGCCCAAAAAGAACCAGTTGCCCAGATCGCGCGCCAGCAGGTTGGTGTGCTTGCCCTGCCAACCCAAGCCCGCCGCCTGTGCCAGTGGCTTTTCCATGACCGGGGCGGTATCGACGAAGACCTTGATCTCGGCCTTTGCGGCGGTGGCAAACCAGCCGCCCAGACGTTTCAACCGCCGTTTCACCAGATCATGATAGTCCTTGCCCTGCGCATAGACTGAAATCGCCGCCCGTTCAGGCTGGCCGATCACCGCCATCGGATCGGCCTCGGGGGTATAAACCTCGGCCAGCATGATCACCGAGCGCGCCTCGCGCCACAGCGCCGCCGCATTGCCACGCCAATGCGTGCGCTCCGCCATCCAAGACATTTGACCGTGATAGTCGGCCTGCAGGAATGCAGCCAGCCGACCCGCAGTATCAGGCGCTGCATCGGGCGGACAGATGCCAACCTTAGAGAACCCCTCCTCCAAGGCCCGCGCAATCAGAGCGTCCTTCAGCCCCTTCATCTTGGCGAAAATACTCCACGGGGTCCGGGGTGTGAAACCCCGGCGGCGTCAACTAGAAGTCCAGATCGGCGTAATGGGCGGGCGGCGGGAAACCCGGCACCTGATCGGCCAGAAGGGTGCGGAAACAGGGGCGCGATTTGATCTTGGCATACCAGTCTTTCACCGTCGCGTTGCGGTTCCAGTCAACGTCCGAGATGTAATCGAGGCACGAGATATGCGCGGCGGCGGTCAGATCGGCGAGGGTCATCACATCACCCGCCAGCCAGCGGCGCTGATCCAGCAGCCAGCCGAGGTAATCGAGGTGATACTTGATCCGCCCTGCCCCGGATTTCACCGCTTTGGAATCCGGATAGCCCTGCGCCATGATCTTTTTGTTCACACGCTCGTACAGCAGTTTCGAGGTGACTTCAGCGTGGAATTTGTCATCGAACCACGCGCACAGGCGGCGGACCTCAAAGCGCATGTCGATGTCGCGGGGCATCAGGGCGGGGCTGGGGAAGGCTTCTTCCAGATATTCGCAGATCGCCTGACTTTCCGACAGCACCTTGTTCTCGATCCTTAGCACCGGGACTTTGCCCGCCGGATTGCGGCGCAGGAAATCGGGGGAAGGTTCCCAATACCGCTCTTCGATCAGTTCCACCTCAAGCCGCTTCTCGGCCAGGGTCAGGCGCACTTTGCGGCAGAACGGGGAGAGCGGGAAGTGATACAGGCGGATCATGCGGTATCTGGTCTTTTTATGGCGGTTTGGTCTTCAATGCCGCGACGGGGCGCGGAATTCAACCACAATCCCCGGCTATTCGCGGTCCTGAAAACAATCCGCGCGGCCATCCGCCAGAATGGTCTCGGCCCCCGACATGATAGCCCCGGTGCGTTTGCGCACGAAATTGCTGGGTTTCGAGGCTGATCGGCCTTTCGGGTCGGGCAGAACGGCGGCAAGGCGGGCGGCTTGCAGGGCTGACAGGTCGCGGGCATCGACGCCAAAGTAATGCTGGGCGGCGGCTTGCACGCCGAACACACCTTCGTCGAATTCGGCGACGTTGAGGTAGACCTCAAGAATGCGCTGCTTGGACCAGACCAGTTCGACAACCGGTGTCAGGCCCGCCTCGATGGCTTTGCGGATCCAGCTGCGGCCCTGCCAGAGGAACACGTTCTTGGCGACCTGTTGGGTCAGGGTCGAGGCCCCACGGGTTCCGCCCTGTTCGGCAGCGGCGCGGATGGCGGCCATGTCAAAGCCCCAGTGCAGGCAGAAATTGGCATCCTCTGCCGCGACGACAGAGCGGCCCATCACTGGGGCGATTTCATCCCAGTTCACCCAATCCTTGCTGATGCCACCCAAGCGCCAGCTTTCGGAGAGTTGATACAGGTTGATCGGCGGCGGCAGGAAGCTGAAGAGAACGATCAGCAGGCCGTAGAAGGCGGCGATGCCGCCAAGGCCGCGCAGAATCCAGCGTTTGATCCGCCTGCCCCGAGATTCGGAGGCGAGCAGTTTCGGCTCGGGCGCGGGTTCGGCCTTTTTGCGTGGTTTTTTCGGGGTATCGACCATGCGGCAGCTTAGGCCCGAAGCTTGCGGTTTGGTCAAGGGTTTGGCGCGGGTTTTAGGCTGGTCCCGCGTTGGGACTGTTGGAGTGCTATGTGATTTCAACGCGTTACCGAAAATCGTTCATATTCTTTTAAGATTTGCTTGCGGAGTGACAACGCTCTGCCCGGTCGAAAGGCCAGAACTGCATCGCGCACCACCGGCTGCGCGCCATCTGCGCGTTGCTTTGCGCGGCAGAGACCTTGCAATCCCGACAAATAATGTCGCGGACGACGCTGCAGATGTAAGGTTGGTTGCCTACGGTTTGCCAAATCCCAACCCCGGAGTTCCCATGCCGCTACGTCGCACGCCGTTTTATGCCCTTGCCTCGGCCTATGGCGCGCAGATGGGGCCGGTGGGGGGCGGGTTTGTCAACGCGCATCATTATGGTGATGTGAAGGCTGAACATCTGAACACCCGCAGCAATGTCGGCGTGCAGGATCTTTCCACCATGGGCAAGATCGACGTGAAGGGACCAGAGGCCGAGGCACTGGTGAATTATCTGATCGTCAATGATGCAGCCGCCATGAAGGTGGGCGCGGCGCGGTATGCCAGCGTCTGTGCGCCGGATGGCGGAGTGATGGATGATCTGACGGTGTTCCGGCTGGGGGATGAGCATTTTCTGATCGTCTCGGGCAGCCGCAATCGGCTGAAAATCCGCGATTGGGCGATGCAGCATGCGGTGGGGCGGCGGGCTTATGTTACCGACATCACGGCGGCGATTGCGTTTCCGACGGTGCAGGGGCCGAAATCACGGGCGCTGCTGCAACGGCTGATCCCTGACGCGGATTTTATGGCGCTGAAGCGGTGGAGCTTCACCTGGGGGCATTTTGGCGAGACGCGGGTGATGATCTCACGCACCGGGGTGACGGGGGAATTGGGGTTTGAGTTGTTCGTGCCCTCGGACGAGGCGGCGACGGTGTGGAACGGGTTGTTGGCGGCGGGCGGGGCATATGGGTTGCGGCCCTACGGCGTGCAGGCGATGTTCACGCTGGGGCTGGAAAAGCTGTATCCGGCGCATGGCATTGATATGGATGAAAGCGTGACGCCGTTTCATGTCGGCACCGATGCGTTCATCAAATTCGACAAGGGCGATTTCATCGGGCGCGAGGCGTTGCTGCGGGCGCGCGATGCGGGCGTGGCGACGGCATGGGTCGGGCTGCGGCTGGAGGGGGACGTTCCGGCCGCAGAGGGCGCTGCGGTGATGGTCGATGGCCGCCGGGTGGGGCATGTGACCTACAGCGATCACGGCTATTCGGTGGGGGCAGTTCTGGCCTCGGCCCATATCGAGAAAGCCTATGCTGTGGATGGGGCAGAAGTGCTCGTCGACGGCGTGAAAGCAGTGATTTCGCGGCGGGCGTTTCTTGACCCGGACGGCGCACGGCTGCGGTCGTGACGTGGCGTCACGGATTAAATCGCAGCGCCTGGGGGAACGAAAACACATGTTGTGGGTTCTTGCTGCATAGGGCTTGGGAAACCGAGCCGCTGTGTAACAATGGAGATCATCATGTTTCGCACTTCCATCGCTGCCTTCCTTATGGCAACCGCTGTGGCTTTCCCGTCGCTGGCACAAGACCTGAAACCCATCCGCGAGGTTGAGGTCAAGGTTGACACCGCCGGCATCGGCAACCCGCAGGCTGCTGCGTATTGGGGCACGCTGCAAGACGATCTGAAGGCGTCGATCCTGACCAAAGTGGCACCGTCTGACGACGAGGCTGCCTATGTGATCAAGATCCGCATTGATGATGTTTCGCTGGCCAATGGCTTCCAAGAGAAGCTGGGTCTGGGCGAGACCACGCTGACGGGTAACGTTCTGGTGCAGGACGACAAGAACCACGTGGGCGACGACGCCTATGACCTGACGGTCGACGTGAACGCGGCCAAACCGCTGTTGCCGCAGGGCTATGACTTCACCGCCGCTGATGCAGATGGCAAGGTCTATTACAACGCGATGGTGAACGCGTTTGCTGACGGCGTTGTTTCCCGCCTGAAGTAAGCTTTGGTTCACGATTGAAAAAGGCCCCCTATCGGGGGCCTTTTGTCGTTACTCTGCAGGAACTTTCTGCACTTCGTCGGACAAGGGATGCGACAGGTGGGGCAGCATCTCTTTCGGGCAGATTTGCAGGAAGTTGGCGCGTTCGTTCACCCAATCGGCAAGGATGCGGGCGGCGATGCGCGAGCCGGTTTCGGCCGCGTGGCGCTGGATCAGGCCGCGCAGTTGCAGCTCCCAATGCGGATGGGCGACGGCGCAGGTGAGGACGGTTTCGTCGTTGACGAAATCTTCCGCCGTGGCGTGGGGGTCGTAGACATAGGCCATGCCCCCGGTCATGCCCGCGCCGAAGTTGGCACCGATGCGGCCCAGGATCACCGCGACGCCGCCGGTCATATATTCGCAGCCGTTGGAACCACAGCCTTCGACCACCACCGATGCACCCGAGTTGCGGACGGCGAAGCGCTCACCCGCGCGACCGCTTGCAAACAGGAAGCCTGCGGTTGCGCCATACAGCACGGTGTTGCCGATGATGGTGTTATCCTCGGCCTTCAGCGGCGACGACATTTGCGGGCGCACGACGATGGTGGCACCGGACAGGCCTTTGCCGACATAGTCGTTGGCGTCGCCTTGGACTTCCAGCTTTAGCCCGTTGACCGCGAAGGCGCCAAGCGACTGGCCGCAAGAGCCGTGCAGTTTCACCGTCAGATGGTCGGGTTGCAGGGTGTTGCGCATACCGAATTTCTTGACGATATGCGATGAGGCCCGCGTGCCGATGGTGCGCAGGGTGTTTCTGACAGCATACGAAAGCTGCATCTTCTCGCCGTCTTCAAAGAACCGCGCGCCGTCTTTGACGATTTCGGCGTCCAGCGTATCGGGGACGTGGTTGCGGGGTTTCGAGCGGTCATAGGTGATCTTCTGCGCGCCATCGACGGTGATCAAGAGCGGGTTGAGGTCAAGATCGTCGAGATGGGCCGAGCCACGCGAAACTTGGCTCAGCAGGTCAGCGCGACCGATGATTTCATCCATGCTGCGCGCGCCGATTTGCGCGAGGATTTCGCGGACTTCCTGTGCGTAGAAGGTGATCAGGTTGACGACCTTATCCGCCGTGCCGGTGAATTTGGCACGCAGGGTGGTGTCTTGGGTGCAGACGCCGACCGGGCAGGTGTTGCTTTGGCACTGACGTACCATGATGCAGCCCATGGCGATCAGGGCAGCGGTGCCGATGCCGTATTCCTCGGCCCCCAGCATGGCCGCCATCACCACATCGCGTCCCGTGCGCAAGCCGCCATCGGTGCGGAGCGTCACGCGTTCGCGCAGGTTGTTCATCGACAGCACCTGATGCGCCTCGGTCAGACCCATTTCCCACGGCAGGCCGGCGTATTTGATCGAAGTGCCGGGGGATGCCCCGGTGCCGCCGTTGTGGCCCGAGATCAGGATGATGTCGGCCTTGGCCTTGGCCACGCCTGCGGCGATGGTTCCGACGCCCGATGCCGACACCAGTTTCACCGTGACTTTGGCGCGCGGGTTGATCTGCTTCAGGTCGTAGATCAGTTGCGCGAGGTCTTCGATGGAATAGATGTCGTGGTGCGGCGGCGGGCTGATCAGCGTCACGCCTTTGGTGGAATGGCGCAAGCGGGCGATCAATTCGGTCACTTTCATGCCGGGAAGCTGGCCACCTTCGCCGGGTTTGGCACCTTGGGCGACTTTGATTTCCAATTCTTCACAGGCGTTTAGGTATTCGGCGGTGACACCGAAACGGCCCGAAGCCACCTGTTTGATCTTGGCCGAAGGGTTGTCGCCATTGGCTTCCGGCAGGAAGTGGGCGGGATCTTCACCGCCCTCGCCAGAGTCCGACTTCGCGCCGATGCGGTTCATCGCGACGTTCAGGGTCTTGTGCGCCTCTGGCCCGAGGGCCCCCAGCGACATGCCCGGCGTCACAAACCGTTTGCGGATCGAGGTGATGGATTCAACTTCCTCGATCGGCACCGGCTTGCCCAAGCTCTTGATATCCAACAGATCGCGGATATGGATGGGCGGGTTCGACCGCATCGCGGCGGAGTATTGCTTCCACAAATCAAAGCTGGCGCGGTCGCAGGCGGCTTGCAGCATGTGCATCGTCTGCGCTTCCCATGCGTGCTTTTCGCCGGAACGCCGCGCCTTGTAGAAGCCACCGATGGGCAAAACGTCTGCGCCACCAAGCCAGCCTTTGGCGTGGACTTCCTCGACCTTCATCTGCAAGCCTTGCAGACCGATGCCCGAGATGCGGCTTTGCATGCCGGGGAAATACTCGGCCACCATGGCGCGCGACAGGCCCACGGCTTCAAAGTTCAGGCCGCCGCGATAGGACGAGATCACCGAAATGCCCATTTTGGACATGATTTTCAGCAGGCCCGCATCGACGGCATAGCCATAGCGGCGCATCGCATCGACCAAGCTGCCCTCGATCAGACCACGACGGATACGGTCGGCGATGCTATCTTGCGCAAGGTAAGCGTTGACGGTGGTAGCGCCCGAGCCGATCAGGACGGCGAAATAGTGGGGGTCGATGCACTCGGCGCTGCGGACGTTGACCGAGCAGAAGGTGCGCAGGCCCTTGCGGGTCAGCCAGCTATGCACGGCTGAGGTGGCCAGAATCATCGGCATTGCCACCTTTTCGGGAGACTGATGCTGATCGGTCATCACCAACTGGCCAGCACCCGAACGCACGGCGTCTTCGGCCTCGGCGCGGATACGTTCCAGACCTTGGCGCAGGGCGTCGGGACCAGCGTTGGCCGGGAAGGTACAGTCGATGAAGGCGACCTGATCACCGAAGCGTTTCACCAGCACATCAAATTCGGCATTGGCAAGGAACGGGCTTTCCAAGACCAGAATTTCCGACTGGGCGTTGGTTTCATCCAGCACGTTGCGCAGGTTTCCAAAGCGGGTTTTCAGCGACATCACCCGGCCTTCGCGAAGCGAGTCGATCGGCGGGTTGGTGACTTGGCTGAAGTTCTGCCGGAAGAAATGCGACAGAGGCCGGTAGACCGACGACAGCACGGCGGCAGGGGTATCATCACCCATTGAGGCGATCATTTCCTTGCCATCCTCGGCCATCGGGGCGAGGACTTGTTCGAGTTCTTCGACGGTAAAGCCAGCGGCGATCTGGCGCTTGCGCAGCTCGGCACCTTCGTACATCGCCACTTCCGGCACGTCGCGCAGCAAAGCGTTCAGATCGACGATCTTCTGAATCCAGTCGGCATAGGGCTGGGCGGCGGCGAGTTTGTCTTTCAGCGCGACGTCGTGGTAAAGTTTGCCCTCGGCCATATCGACAGCGATCATCTGCCCCGGCCCAAGCGCGCCTTTTTCGCGGATGGTGGCTTCATCGACCGGGACCATGCCAGCTTCGGAGCCTGCGATCAGCAGGCCATCACCCGTCACCACATAGCGCATCGGGCGCAGGCCGTTGCGATCAAGCCCGCCGCAAACCCAGCGGCCATCTGTCATCGCAAGGGCAGCGGGGCCGTCCCATGGTTCGATCACTGAGTTGCAATAGGCATACATATCGGCCCAAGCGGGCTTCATGTCAGTGGTGGCTTTGCTCCACGCTTCGGGGACCAGCATGGTTTTGGCAAGGGGAGCATTGCGGCCCGAACGCACGAGGGCCTCGAACACGGCATCGAGCGCACCGGAGTCAGAGGTGCCTGCGGGGATGATCGGCTTGATATCTTCGGCGGCGTCGCCAAAGTTGTTGGACGCCATCCGAATCTCGTGGGATTTCATCCAGTTGACGTTGCCTTTCAGCGTGTTGATCTCACCATTATGGGCCAACATGCGGAAGGGTTGCGCCAGCCACCACTGTGGGAAAGTGTTGGTGGAATAGCGCTGATGGTAGATCGCGAAGGCGGATTCGAAACGCTCGTCTTGCAGATCGGGGTAGAAGGTGGCGACCTGCTCGGCCAGCATCATGCCTTTGTAGATGATGCTGCGGCACGACAGGCTGCACAGATACATGCCCTGAATCTGGCTGGCGAGGGCGGCCTTTTCGATGCGGCGGCGGATGATGTAAAGCTCGCGTTCGAACTGTTCCTCGTCGATGCCCTTGTCGTTGCGGATCAGGATCTGTTCGATCTCGGGCCGGGTCGCATTGGCTTTCTCGCCCAGCACGCTGGTATCGACCGGGACGTGACGCCAGCCGTAGATGTAGTGGCCCATGCGGAGGACTTCAGCCTCTACAATCGTGCGGCAACGCTCTTGCGCGCCGAAATCGGTGCGCGGCAGAAAGACCTGGCCGACGGCGATCAACTTGTGGATGTCAGGCTCGTGCCCGGTGCGGCGGACCTGATCGTAGAAGAATTTGACCGGAATCTGCACATGGATGCCCGCGCCATCGCCGGTTTTGCCATCCGCATCGACGGCGCCGCGGTGCCAGATCGCTTTCAGCGCGTTGATGCCGTTTTCGACCACTTTGCGGGAAGGCTTGCCCGATACTGCGACCACCAGACCCACGCCGCAGGACGAATGTTCGTCTTCGGATTTATACAGGCTGTTGGCATCCATATAGGCGCGCTTGGCTTCTTCGGCACGCACCCAGGCTTCATCATAAATCGTCATGGCTCACTCCTTGGGGCTGGCTGCGTAAAGGGCTTCCACTTCGGCCCCTGTCAGTTTTTGCGTGTTACCCGCAAAGGCCCAGGCATCGGGCTTGCGGTCATAGTAGATTTCCTGAGTCAGCTTCAGCCCACGCAAATCATCCAACAGACCTGCGGACAGGAAGTAATCGGCCTGATCGCCCGGTTCTGTGAAGCGATACCAAAGGCCCGAGCCACAACGGCTGCAAAAGCTGCGTGCCGCCCAATCCGAGGATTGATAGGTCGATACGGATTCTCCACCGTGAACGATCACCGCATCATGTGGCACGATCACTGTCATGCCAAGGGCACCGGAATGGCGGCGGCAGTTTTCGCAATGGCAGGCGTGGATGTCTGGGCTCAATCCGCTGATCTGCAAGCGGACTGCGCCGCAAAGACATTGGGCGGTGCGTTCATCGGCCATCGGATGCTCTCCACAACTGTTCAAGCGGGGTGGCTTCGGACATCACGGCATCACATTCAAAAATCGGTTGGGTGGCGGCGAAGCCTTTCTCACCGGGCAGAATGAATTCGACTGGGCTGCCTTCCAGCGGCAGCCACTGCGTGCCATCCCACCATTCGGACTGGCCCGAGAAGAAATTCCGCCACTCGGCGCTGATGTATTCGTGGCCGCGGGCCTTGCGCAGCTCATTCCCGGCGTCATCGGTTTCGACATATTCGAACTGAGTGCGTTGCAGGGTAACGCCGTCGATGGTGGCAGTCTCGCCGGTCAGCTTGTCGAAGCCTTTGACATTGGTGTGTTCGCCGTCGTCTTTCGTCAGGCCGAATTCGAAATCATCGCGGCCCGTGGCAAGAAGGCTGGAGAAGTTCGCCGGGTCTGCCGGGTTCGGATCAAGGGTTTGCTTGACGGTGGGGTTCAGATCATAGCTTTCGATCCACTGGGTCTCGCGGTCGATTTTCGACAGGTAGAACATGCCTTCCTGATCGAAATCCGCACGCCATTTGTCGCCGGGATTGTCCGCAGCACAGGTGTAGTAGTTCGCGACATAGCAGCCGCGCCCCTGCACGGTGAGGGTGGCGGTGCAACCCTCGGGTGGGGTGAAGCTGCCCGCGAGGGCGGGAGCGGCGAGGAAGAACAGGGGAAGCAGGGCAATCCGCATGGTTCAATGTCCTTAAAGCTGTGATCGGTGTGGGATCACTCTGCCGCAACCGAGGCCGGTTGTGCCAGATATGCCAAGATGCTGTCGGCGGCTTCGCGGCCGTCGCGGATCGCCCAGACCACAAGGCTTGCACCGCGCACGATGTCACCTGCGGCGTAGACACCGGGCAGGTTGGTGGCGTGGGTGCGGAAATCGGCCTTGATCGTGCCCCAGCGGGTGACGGCGAGGTCGGGGACGCCCCAGAGGGTGGGGACGGCTTCGGGTTCAAAGCCGAGCGCTTGCACGACAAGATCGGCGGGTTCGATATAGTCGGCGCCTTCGATCAGTTCGGGGGTTTGGCGGCCAGAGGAATCCGGCGCGCCGAGGCGCATTTTCTGCACCATGACGCCTTCAACCGTGGTGCCGCCGGTGAAACCTTTGGGGGCGGAGAGCCAGACGAACTCGACGCCTTCTTCCTCGGCGTTTTGCGTCTCGCGTTGGCTGCCCGGCATGTTGGCTTTGTCGCGGCGGTAGAGGCATTTCACCGACGTGGCCCCCTGACGGATGGCGGTGCGGACGCAATCCATCGCGGTATCGCCACCGCCGATGACGACGACGCGCTTGCCCTCGGCGTTCAGCTCGCCGCTGTCAAATTCGGCAACCTCGTCGCCAAAGGATTTGCGGTTGGACGCGGTGAGATAATCGAGCGCGCGCACGATGCCTTTTGCACCAACACCGGGGGCCTCGATATCACGGGCTTTATAGACACCGGTGGCGATCAGGATGGCGTCATGCTGGCCACGGATGGCGTCAAACGACAGATCCTCGCCGACCTTGCAGTTCAGCACGAAGGACACGCCGCCGGCCTCAAGCTGTTCGATGCGCTGCATCACCACGGGTTTTTCCAGTTTGAAGCCGGGGATGCCGTAGGTGAGCAAGCCGCCTGCGCGGTCGTAGCGGTCATAGACGGTGACTTGCACACCAGCGCGGCGCAAAACGTCAGCGGCGGCAAGGCCACCGGGGCCAGCGCCGATGATGCCGACGGATTCCGAGCGTTGCGCGCGGGGGGCGATAGGCTTGACCCAGCCCATTTCCCAGGCCTTGTCGGTCAGGTATTTCTCGACCGAGCCGATGGTGACGGTGCCATGGCCGGATTGCTCAATCACACAGTTGCCTTCGCAAAGGCGATCCTGCGGGCAGATGCGACCGCAGATTTCCGGGAAGGTGTTGGTGGCTTGGCTAAGCTCATAGGCTTCTTCCAGACGGCCCTCGGCGGTGAGGCGCAGCC
The DNA here is from genome assembly GCF_042646385.1 of Cypionkella sinensis. Taxonomy (NCBI): domain Bacteria; kingdom Pseudomonadati; phylum Pseudomonadota; class Alphaproteobacteria; order Rhodobacterales; family Paracoccaceae; genus Cypionkella; species Cypionkella sinensis. The sequence goes on from NZ_JBHRTO010000001.1 coordinate 2,843,593, forward strand.
AATCGGGGATGTTGTTGTGCAACGGGCAATGCGACTGGCAATAGGGCACGCCGCATTGGCTGCACCGCGAGGCCTGCTCGGCGGCTTTTTCGACCGCGAACTGACGATAGATTTCATCGAAATCATGGCTGCGGGTGTCAGCATCGCGCTTGGTGGGCATCTCTTTGCCCAGCGTCACGAATTTCAGCATTTTCTGCCCGGCCATGATCTGCCCCTTAGGTGGAATGTCACTGTTGGGCGTTGATACTTTGGAACGGAATCAAATAAAAGTCAGTATGATTGACCTATCTTTCAGTTTTAACGCTGTTAGGTCAACATTTCTGACGGATCGACTGAAATATAGGTCAGCATTCGTTACCTATATCGGGAAAACGAGCCATTTTCTGCTCAATCTCAAGGCGATTCGGGATTGTCAGGCGAGGATACCCGCAGCCGTTAGCGCCAGCAGCAGGCCGCCGAAGGCGATGCGGTAGATCGCAAAGGCGGTGAATCGGTGGCTGCGGATATAGGTGAGCAGCCATTTCACCGCGACAAAGGCGGTGATGGTAGAGACAACAAAGGCGATGGCGAGCGAGAGCCAATCGCCCTCTGTGCCGCCGTGGCTAACCTGTTTCAGCAACTCGTAGCCGCTGGCGGCATACATGGTCGGGATACCGACGAGGAAGGCGAATTCGGTGGCGGCGGCGCGGTTCGAGGTGCCCAGAAGCATGGCGACAAAGATCGTGGCGGCAGAGCGCGAGGTGCCGGGGAACACCCCCGCGACGACTTGCGCCAGACCGACAGCGATGGCGACGCGCAGTGTGATGCGGCTGCTGTCTGGCAGTTTGGCGGCGAAATGCTCGGCCACCAGCATCCAGATGCCACCGATCACCAAGGCCCAAGCGATGGGCTGGATGGTGTCTGGCAGTTGAAAGCCGAGTTTCTTGACGATCAGGCCGAGGATGGCGGTGATCAGGAAGGCGAGTGTCAGCTTGATCAGGTAATCGCGGTTTTCCGGCACGCGGAAGTTCAACAGCAGATCCATGATGCGCCGCCAATAGATCAGCGTCACCGCCAGAATCGCCCCAGCCTGAATGACGATATTATAGGTGTCAGACCGCGCACCCAGCCAGTGTTCGGCCAAAAGAAGATGGCCGGTGCTGGAGATGGGCAGAAACTCGGTAATGCCTTCGATCACGCCAAGCAGGATGTCGCTGAGGTATTGCATGGCGATTCCCTCGGGCGATCAGGCTTTCTTGAGGTTCTTGGCCGATTCCTTGATCGCGGCATATTGGCCCGAGGGGCGGTAGCGCCACAGATATTCCGGGATCACCGAAGCGTAATCGGTGGCGGGGATGCCCAGATCGGCCAAGGTTTTGGCACCAGGGGCGACGACGTTGTCGCTGCGCAGCGAGGCGACTTGATCGCGGGTGATCATGCTGTTCTTGAAGATACCGCCGGTCGCGAAGGATGCGAAATCCAGCAGGCTGGCCGGGATCAAAGCGATGGGAAACGGCAAGTTCAGCACCAGACGGCGGCGACGGATCACGCCAAGCATCTTGGTGATGATGTCGCGGAAGCTTTCGGCATCGGGGCCGCCAAGCTCATAGATGCCCGTCGCCTCACCCAGAATGCCTTTGACGGCGGCTTGCGCGACATCATCGACATAAACCGGCTGGAACTTGGTCTGCGCGCCGACCAAAGGCAGGATCGGCCCAAGACGCGACATCGCACCAAAGCGGTTGAAGAAGCCGTCCTCGTTGCCGAAAATTACCGAGGGGCGCAGGATCATGGCTGTCGGATAGGCAGCAAGAATGGCAGCCTCGCCCTCGCCCTTGGATTGCGCGTAAAGGCTGGCACCGTTCACATCGGCCCCGATGGCCGAGATATGCACCAAGCTTGCAATGCCTTGCTGTGCGGCCAGACGCGCGATGCGGCCAGCGCCTTCGGACTGCACGGCGGCGAAATTGTTCTTGCCGCCACGATCAAAGGTGCCGACGCAGTTCACCACCGCATCTGCCCCGGCCATCGCGGCCAGCACCGAAGCATCATCGCGGATGTTGCAGAACACAGGCTCGACCTGACCCGGTGTGCCGTAGGGTTTGACAAACAAAGCCTCATTCGGGCGGCGGCAGGCGACGCGGACGCGCCAGCCCTGTTTCGCCATCCGGCGCGCAATGTAGCGGCCAACGAAACCCGATCCGCCGTAGATCGTGACAAGCTTGCTCATGCGTAACCCCTTTGGCCGCCGATGTGGTTGCTGCCTGAATAATCTGACCGGGCCACAGCGGCAAGTCTAATGCGGCAAGTCCATTCACCGCGACAGATTTTCCAGATTTTTCGTTTTGCCCCTGTTGACTCCCCCCAACGGCGCGGCTACATCGCCCCCACGACACTTGCCCTGGTGGCGGAATTGGTAGACGCGCTGGTTTCAGGTACCAGTGTTGCAAGACGTGGAGGTTCGAGTCCTCTCCTGGGCACCAAGTCTTACAGAAAACCCCGCAGCTTGATTGCTGCGGGGTTTCTTGTTTTCGTCACCCGGACGGCGAGGCAGCTTTGAATTGACTTGCAAATGCGACCTTCTAAGCATTGATCAACAGATGATTTTGTCTTTGGAGTCCGAGTATGCCGCGCCCCGTTTTTCTAGGCCGCCCGATCCCGACAGCCACAAACCCGATTTCTGATGAAGTGGGCGGCGGCATCGGCCTTGGGAATGGCAACGTGCTGGCCTTTTGGCAGCAAGACCGGATGGAGGGGCATACCCCCGTTTCGGAAGGGTTCAAGATACGGATCATCGACAGCGTTGTGGGCACCGTTGGCGCTGAGATCACGCTTGATCTTGGCGCTGAAAGCGCGCGTTCTACGTTGCCCGAGGTCGTGGCACTGGCGAATGGCAATTTTGTGGTGTCGTGGACAAGCCTCTATGTGGCTGGCGTGGGCGTGCATGCGTTGTTTCGGATGTTTGATGCGCAGGGCACGGCTTTGACGCCGGTAACACAGGCCGATCCGGTTAGCGGGGGGAACGGGTCTGACGGGCTGGATATCACCGCGCTTTCAAACGGCGGGTTCGTTGCGGCATGGGGACAATATCACAACAGGTCTTACGAGTGCTACGCGCAGACGTATGACGCCAGCGGAGTCGCCGTCTCGCCGGTGGTGCAGTTGAACGCCTTTGTCCGGGGTTCACAAGGTTATCCCGAGATACAGGCCTTGGAGGGCGGCGGATTTGTTGCTGTCTGGACCGATCAGGGCGGCCCTTACAGTTTGGTTGATGGCGCTTCGCAAGTGGCGCGGCTGTTTCAGGCCGATGGCACGCCGATTTCCGCACCGTTCCGGGTGAACCAAAGCATCAATGGCAGCCATGATATAAGCCATGCGCTTGCCGTAACAGTGCTTGCGGGTGGCAATATCGCGATGGTGTGGCAGCATAGCGTCGATACAACAGATGGCTTGGGTCGCACCATCGACACAATCGTAACGCGCGTTTTCAGCAGCACCGGCGCGGCCGTTACGCCAGAGACGGAGATTTCTGTCGCGGCGGCGGGTATGTCACCGGTAAATCCCACCATCACCGCGTTGCAAGACGGCCGGTTCATCACGGCCTGGACAGAATATACCTTTAACTCTGACTTGAATGAAAGGTTCACCCATGTCGTTGCACGGATCATTGGTGCGGACGGCAGCACGGCTGAGGCGCCTTTCATCGTTGAGCAGGCTGCCGCGAACTGGGCAACCAGCCCTACCGTTTCAACGCTTGCCGATGGGCGTGTGTCAATCACATATTCTGTTCAGGCTGGGCCATTTGACCGCCCTGATCTGCTGACCCAGATCATTGATCCCCGACTTGCGGCGGTAGATCTTCACGGCAAAAATGGCGATGAGCATATGCTTGGCACACGTTTTAACGATAGCATCGCTGGCGGTCTGGGAGCGGACCGATTGAACGGTGGGGCTGGTAACGATCGCCTGCTTGGTGAGGCTGGGAATGACGTTTTGACCGGTGGCTTGGGTAACGATCTAATCTATGGCGGTTATGGCTACGACAGGCTGTCGGGGGGTGCTGGGCGCGATACGCTTGTAGGTGGCGCGAACAATGACGTGCTGACGGGCGGAGCAGATCGCGATAACTTCGTGTTTCAAGCAGGAAGCGGCGCAGATCGCATCACCGATTTCGACCCCAGTCAGGACATATTGAACTTTCGCGGCCTGCATTTCGCAAATGCGGACGAAGCATTGGCCGCGTTTTCACAAACGGCCGATGGCGCGTTGTTTTCGTATCAAGGTGTCACCGTTCTGCTCAGCGGGATTGATGTCACGCAGTTGGATGCATCGCTGCTGTTTATCTGAGACGCGGCCACGCGCTTTTGGGACTAGGGCGCTTGACGGTCTGGGGGTGTCTTGCAAATCACACCACTGCGATTTCGGCGGCCAACCCCGCCACCTGTTCGCGGATGTCGGGGATGGCGGTGATTTCCCAGAAGGCGGCGCGGGAGGCGGGGCCGATGACGTGGATGCGCGGGCTGGTGCTGCCATCTGCGCGGATCAGGCGGCAGTGGGCATCGACCTCGAGCCCGATGCGCAAGGGGTCGATGCGGGCGGCTTTTTGCGCCAGCAGGCTTTTCACCAAGGGCGTTGCGTTTTGTTCGGGGTCGCGGCGGATGCCACGGCAATCAATGATGCGGGCGGCGGCGATGGCCTCGCTGTCTGCACTGCCAAAGGGGCGGACATAGGCGAAGAATCCACCCTCGGCGCGCGGCACGGCATCCTGAAAGGCGGCTTTGCGAATGATCAGTTGGCCGTCCAGAATGGCTTGATGCACGGCGGCTTGTGACTGTGGCGGGATGCGGTGGCGATGCACGTCCCACCACGTCGCCCCGTGGCGCAGGAAGCGGGCGCGCTCGGGCGTCGGCAGGCTGCGCCACAGGGTTGCGACATGCGGGCGGATGCCATCGACGGCATCGCGCCACGTGCCGCCTTGCGCGATGGCGGCACGGGTCAGACCGCGCGCCCAAGCCAGCAGGGCAGAGGCCGTGGCCCCGCGCGGCAGGTGTTTGGCGTCAAGCTGCATCGGTTTGGTGGCGGTGTGATCCCGCGGCAGCAGGCCCCGGCGGGACAGTGACAGGATCGGCCCGGTGTGGCCCGAGCGCAGGATGGTCAGCACCTGATCGACCATCGACAGGCCCGATCCGATGATGATGATGCGCGATTGCGGCGGCGGGGGTTCCTGCGGGCTCCACGCGTCGGTCAACGGCCATTCGCGGGCCTGATCGGGCACGACATGGCCGGTTGCCAGCACGGCCCGGTCGGCGCGCAGGGATTGGCCATCGGCCAGATGCAGGGCGACGCCCTCGGTGGTTTCGGCGAGATCGGTGACGTTCTGGTAGATGCGGATCAGCCGGGGATCGGCATCCCACTCGGCCAGCAATGCGCCCAGATAGCTGCCATAGGTGGCACGGCTGACAAAGCCCTGATCGCTGACCGTGGTGTCATGATAGCGTTGCAGCCATGCGTGGAAGTGCTGCGGATCATCGGGAAAGCCGCTCATGTTATGGACGCGGGTGTTCAGCAGATGCTCGGGGTCGATGGTGCTGTAGGCGATGCCCGCACCCATCGCGCCCGTGCGCTCGATCAGGGTAACGCGGGCGGTGTCGGGGTGACGCAGCAAATGCACCGCCATCAGCACACCACTCGCCCCACCGCCGATGATGGCGACATGCGCGCCTTTCGGCGGACCAGAGGACAGGTTGGCCGGCGTTGTGGCGGCGGTGGAGGGCGGGATGAACAGATCGTTCATAGCAGGCCTATAGTGATCAGGCTGACGATGGTGATCGCTAGCAGGCCGGTGGCCGCCCAGAGATGGCCGGGTGCGGGGGGTGTGACAACATCGGTGTCTTGGTGGGCAAGGTAGGCTTCAAGACCGGGATCATAACCGCAGTAGAACATCGGTATCTCCTATCGCTGGGGGGAAAGGCTGAGGGTGCCGCGCGGGGCGGGCCAAGCGCGGGGCGGATTGCAGCAGCAGATCATCGCGCAGGATTTTGCCGAGTGGCCAGGGGCCAAAGCCTGAGACGACGTTGATGTGCCCGGCAAAGCCAAGGTCCACCAGATCGGCGCGCCATGCCGTTGCCAGATGGCGGGCGCGGTGGAAGCGCATCCACGGATCGTTGCGGCTGGCGACAACGGTAGCGGGGATGTGTAGTGGCGTTTCGCGGATGGGCGCGAAGGATTGGATGCGCGGTTGGCCTGCGGGTTCAGCCGGGGCGACCAACAGGGCCGCGCGGGCGTTGAGTTGTGGCCAAGCTGTCAGCACACGGGCAATCAGCACAGCGCCAAGGCTATGGCCAACCAGAACGGCGCCGGGGTGGCGCAGGATGCTGCCTGCCAGTTCAGCCTCCCACCGGGCCGGATCGGGGCGGGCGGGGTCGGACAGATCGACCATCAGCGCATCAGGGTCCGTTGCAGCCCACCAATCTTGCCAATGCGGTGCGGGCGATCCATCCAGACCGGGAACCAGAAGCGTTTTCACCATAGCGGCCTCGCTGTGTTGCTTCTGATTACTCTATCAAACTAATCGTGATTTATTTTTCCAAAGTTCCGGGGCGCGGGGGAAATTTCTTCTGCGCAAGCGGCGGCGCGCGGCAGTTCCGCGCGCCTGCTGATTCTGGATGGGTTCAGTCGAGCCTGAAGATGCTGCTGACCGGATCACCTGCGGCCAGACGGCGGCTCCATTCGGCCTCTAGCCGCAGTTTGGCCTCGGCAACGTCGATCAGTTCGGCAAGACTGGTCACGGGAAGAGCGACAAGGCCATCGTCGTCGCCCAAGATCAGATCACCGGGTTGCACGACAATGCCGCCAAAGCTGACGGGAACATTGACTGCGCCATGGTCGGCTCCGGTCGGGCCACGCGGGGTGATCGCTCGGCTGTAGACGGCGAAGTTATCCAGACCGGCAAGGGTGCCCGTGTCGCGAATAGCACCGTCGCAGACAATGCCCGCCGCGCCTTGGGTGTGGAGTTGTCCTCCCAGAACGTCGCCGATCATCGCATGTGCGGCATGGCCTGCGGCGGCGATTACCAAGACCTGTCCCGCGCCGGTTTGGCCGATGGCATGCAGCACCGCGCCGAAATCGGGGGCGGTGCAGTGGACGGTGACAGCGCGGGCGCAGAGGCGGGGTTGTTGGCCTGCGGGGCGCAGGGGGCGGATCAGCGGGCTGATTTGCTGCGTGGGGACCAGATCAACCGCCACCGAGACAGGGATGCGCTGCCAGCGGGCCAGCAGCTCGTGTGGTATGGCGTCAAGCGTTGGATTGGCTTGTGTGACGGGCATGTGCTGTCCTTGAGTAGTGGGCCAGCCGCCGGGGTGGCGGCTGGCTGATGGGCTATTTCCGCACGCGCATGCCAAGCTTTTCATCAAAAGCAAGCGGCTTGTCGGATTTCGGCAGCGGCGCTTCAGCGACTTCGCCAACCGAGACGCCATATTTCCAATCCGGCGGGCAGATCGCGATGTAACGGGCATAGCCGCCCAAACCGCCGCCGAATTTCGGGAAACCGATGGCGACCAGCGCACCCACTGGCGGGACTTTATCGAGATTGGCGACGCCCTCGGCCTGGGCAAAGCCGTTGTGCATCAGCCAGTATTCGCCTTCCAGCGTGGGCGTGGCGTCGGTATCCAAAGGCTCGTGGCCGTGGAACAGGATGTGGCGTTCCAGATGCAGGAATTTCAGCGCATCAAGGCTGACACCGGGGAATGGCGCGCGGGCCGCAAATTCTTTGTCCGGCCAACCTTTCGACCAGCCCGAGCGCACCATCACCACCGAGCCTTCGGGGATACGGCCATATTCCGCCTCGAACGCCTCGATATCCGAGACTTTCAGCGCATAGCCAAAGTCCTTTTCAACTTGCGGCTCCATGTTGATCACCACCAACGGGCGCAAAGTGTAGGTGGCAGGCAGTTCATCAATCGCCGGATATTCCGGGGCCCAATGTGCTGGCGGGTCCAGCTGCGTGCCAAGCTGATCGGTCCGCAGGATGTAGTTTGTGGCTTCGAACCCATGCTTTTCGTAGGTGAAGGCATCGCCCTTGGCGACATAGCCCTCCGTCGCGACGCCAGCGGTGGCGGGCGCAAAGGTGGGGCCACCAAAGCCCGCCCAGACCGGAATGTCGGGGGTGATGGTGTGGGTCAGATCGACATATTTCGCCGATTTTAAGCTGTCGTTATAGACTTTCCACAGGCCGGGGTCTTCGGCTTGGGCGGCGGTGCCCAGCGCCAAGGCAAACAGCGTGGCGAGCGGCAGATACGACTTCAGGTGCATGGCAGTCCCTTTCTTGGTTCAGGTGGATCAGGCGGCTTCGGCAAGGCAGGCGCGGGTGGCGGTGGCCAGACGGCGGATGCCTTCGGTCAGTTTTTCGGGCGGGTTGAAGGTGAAGTTGATGCGGATGGCGCGGCGGTTCTGCCCTGTGGGGTCGAACACGCTGGAGGGCGTGATGCAGGTGCCATTGGCAAGGGCGGCGCGCAGCAGATGGTCGGTGTTCAGCGCCGGATTGCGGGCGGTGGCCCAGACGAACATGCCGCCTTCCGGTGTTTGCCAATCGAACAGGTCGGCGAGATGGGTTCGCATCGCGGCGCACAGCGCATCGCGGCGGTCGCGGTAGAGGTTCAGGATGTTGGGCAGGATACTGTCAGTCAGGCCAGAGGCGAAAGCATCCAGCGTGATGCGCTGGCCGATGCCAGAGGTGGACATGTCAGAGCCTTGCTTCGCCATCACAAGGGCTTGGATCATTTCAGGGGCTGCGATCACCCAACCAACGCGAAAACCGGGGGCGAGTTCTTTGGACAGGGTGCCAAGGTAGATCACCGGGCCATCATAGGCCCCGCCCGTCGCCGCAAGCGTCAGCATACGCGCCAAGGGGGCGCTGTCGTAGTAAAGCGTGCCGTAGGGGTCATCCTCGATCAGCCAAGTGCCAGTGGCTTGCGCAGCGGCGACTAACGCCTGACGATCGGCCAGCGGCACCAAGCGCCCGGTGGGGTTAGAGAAATTCGGCACGGTATAGGCGAATTGCGTACCGTGCAGGGCGGTTTCGGGTGCGAAGTCATTGGCATCCAACCGCATCGGGCGATAGCTGGGGCGGCGCGGACGCCACGCATCCAATGCACCAAGATAGGCCGGGGTTTGCGCGGCGATCAGGCTGCCTTCCTCCAGCAGCACCTTGCCGATCAGATCAAGCCCCTGCATCCCGCCGGATGTGATCAGCACGTTTTCGCGGGAGAGGAGAAGACCGGGGGCGCTGAAACGGGCGGCGATCAGATCGCGCAGGGCGGGCAGGCCTTCGATCGGGGCATAGGCGAGCGCGTCGGTGGGGTGATCTTGCACGGCTTTCGCCGCCAGATCGGACATGGCTTTGATCGGCCAAGTTTGCGGATCGGGCAGGCCGCCTGCCATGTTGATCAGGCCGGGGATTTGGCCTGCCGACAGGAAGATTTGCGTCACATCATTGGTGTCGCCCAGCCATTTGGCAAAGGCCGGGCGGCGGGATGTTTCAGATGCCATGCAGCAAACCTCCATCCACGGCGATGGCTTGCCCGGTGATGTAGGACGCACGGCCTGAGGCAAGGAAGGTGGCGAGGGCGGCAAACTCGGCGGGTTCGCCCAAGCGTCCAGCGGGGATTTTCGGCCCCATCGTGGCGTTATCGACGCCAAGTTCTGCCATGCGGTCGGTGTTGGTGTAGCCGGGCAGCAGGGCGTTGACGGTGATGCCCTGCCCCGCCACTTCACGCGACAGGGTGTTGAGCATCCCCAGCAGACCAGCCCGCAGAGCGTTGGAGATCACCAGACCCGGCTGCGGCTCTTTCGCGGCGATGGAGGTGACGGCAAGGATGCGGCCCCAGCCTTTCGCCTGCATCGCGGGCAAGGCGGCCTGCATGGACTCGACCGCCGCCAGCCACAGCGCCTGAAAGCCGGTCTGCCATGCGGCGGTATTGGTGGCGGCAAAGCTGCCGGTGGGCGGGCCGCCGCTGTTGGTGACAAGGATGTCAGGGCCGCCGCCCAGCAGATCGGTGGCGGTCTGCACCAAGGCTGCCCCTGCGCCGGGGGTGGCCAGATCACCGGGCAGCGCAAGGCAGCCGATCTCGGCGGCGACGCGCTTCACCCGTGCGGCATCCCGCGCGACAATCACCACGCGCACGCCTTCGGCCACCAGATCAGCCGCGATGGCGCGACCCAAACCGCGCGAGCCGCCGAACACCAGCGCCGTTTTCCTTGTCAGCTGCAGATCCATGCTACACCTTCGGATCGGGGGCGGCGGTGTTGTCGCTGCCCGCTTGCAGATACATCTGGCCCTTGGACGCCATGCGGCGGAAGGCCGAGGCGCTTTGATAATCGGCGTCGTTATACCAAGCCTGTGCTGCATTGGTGTCGGGGAATTCCAGCAGGACTTGACGATGGGTAAAGGCCGGGCCCTCCAGCGAAACAATAGCCTCGCCGCGCGTCAGGAACTTGCCGCCGTAGCGCGCCAGAGTGGCGGGGGTGAGGGCGGTGTATTTGCGGTAAGTTTCGGGATCGTGGATGATCATGGTGCAGACGATATAGGCGGGCATGGCGCGCTCCGAGATGAGGGGTTTGCCGGAAAGGGTAGGACAGGATTGCTGGCGAAGGTCTGCAAAGACTTGCAGTTTTGTCGGTTATGTTGAAGGTATTCACCCAGAAACCCGTATTTCTGAGGGAATCTCACTATGCTTGATCTCGACTCGATGGATCACCGGATTCTGGATGTGCTGCGGCGCGACGGGCGGATTTCGATGCTGGATCTGGCGGATCGGGTGGCGCTGTCGCCGACCCCTTGCGCGCGACGGGTGAAGCGGATGGAGGAGGCCGGGGTGATCACCGGCTATGCCGCGCAGATTGATCGGCGGGCTTTGGGGCTGAACGTCTGCGTGCTGGTCTCGGTGCGGTTGGCGCGGCACGGGCCGGAAGGAACACGCGAGTTTCTGTCGGCGGTGGCGCGACATCCCGAGATCACCGAATGTCTGCTGGTGACGGGCAATCTGGATTACATGCTGCGCATCTGGGTGCGCGATATTGAGGCGCTGGGGATTTTCATCCGCGATGTGCTGCAATCCATCCCCGCCGTGGCCGAAACCACGACGATGGTTATTCTGAAGCAGGACGGCACGGCGGGCTAATGACCTGCGGGGCGCGCGCCCGCTGTCAGGCTCGCGATGCGTTCGACCATGCTGGCGGCGTCGATACCGAAGTGACGGTAAAGGTCGCCAATGGTGCCGGTCTGGCCGAAATGCTCGACCCCCAGCGGGATGGTGCGATGGCCGCGCACGCCGCCAAGCCAAGCCAAAGTGGCCGGGTGGCCGTCGATCACCGTCAGCAGGGTGCAATGGGCGGGAAGCGCGCCAAGCAGGTGTTCGATATGTGAAATGGCGGCAGGGTTACCACGGGCGCGGGCGCGCTGGGCGGCTGTCCATCCCGCGTTCAGCCGATCTGCCGAGGTGACGGCCAGCACGCCCACATCGCGGCGGGTTTCGGCGATCACGCCTTGGTAGGCGATCACCACATCGCAGTTCGGCCCCGGTGGCCGCAGCCAATAGCCGCCGTCGATGGCACCTTGGCGAAAGGCTTGATCGGCGCGCTGGCCCGGTTGCTCGATGGGATTGGTGGACAGCCGCAGATAAACAGCGCCCCCGGTTTCATCGCGCAGCCATGTGCGTTCATCCGGGTCGCCGGTGCCGTCGCGTTGCAGGTAGTCAAAGGCCCACGCCATGATGACGGCGAGTTCATCGACGAAGGCAGGCTCGAAGGCGGCAAGGCCATCTTGCGCCATGCCGATCAAGGGCGCGGCGATGGATTGATGCGCACCGCCTTCGGGGGCAAGGGTGACGCCTGACGGGGTGCCGACGATGACAAAGCGAGCATCCTGATAGCAGGCGTAGTTCAAGGCATCGAGGCCACGGGCAACAAAGGGATCATAGACCGTGCCGATGGGGATCAGGCGTTTGCCGAACAGGGCGTGGGACAGGCCAAGTGCGCCCAGCAGCAGAAACAGATTCATCTCGGCGATGCCGAGTTCGATATGCTGGCCCTCGGGCGTAAACTCCCATTTCGCGGTGGAGGGAATCTTCTGATCTTGAAACGTGTCGGCTTGGACGGTGCGCGCGAACAGTTTGCGGCAGTTGACCCAAGGGCCGAGGTTGGTGGTGCCGGTCACATCGGGCGAGGTGGTGACGATGCGGGCGGCGAGATCGGAGTCGGATTTCGCCAGATCGTCAAGGATTTTGCCAAAGCCCATCTGGGTGGAAATGTCGCGGTCGGACCCAGCGGTGATTTGTGGGACTTGGAGGGCGGCGTCAGTGAATTGGCGCGGGCCTTTGGCGAAGAATGGCGCTTTGGACAGGAAGTCTTGCAGGGCTTTGGGGTCGGCAACGGTGGCGAAGGGTTCCCATTCCTGCCCTTCCGGCACGCCCATATGCGCCTGCCATTCGGCCATTTGCGCTTTGGTCATCAGACCGCCGTGGTTGTCTTTGTGGCCCGCAATCGGCGTGCCCCAGCCTTTGATCGAATAGGCGAGAAAGCAGGTCGGGCGGTCGTGATCTATGGCGGCGAAGGTTTCGGCCATGGTCTGCACGCAGTTGCCGCCAAGGTTTTCCATCAACTCGGCCAGTTCGGCATCGCTGCGGCGCGCGATCAGGGCGCTGACCTCGCCTTGATCGCCAAGATCGTCGAGCAGATGCTGCCGCCAGACCGCCCCGCCTTGAAAGGTGAGCGCTGCGTAAAGCTGGTTCGGGCAGGCGTCGATCCAAGCGCGCAACGCGGCACCGCCCGGCTCGGCAAAGGCGGCGTGTTGCAGGGCGCCGTATTTGATGCGGATGACCTGCCAACTGAAAGCTTGAAATATTTTTTCAATACGCTCGAACAGGCCTTCGCGCACGATGCCGTCCAGTGACTGACGGTTATAGTCGATGATCCACCAAGTGTTGCGCAGATCGTGTTTCCAGCCCTCTTGCAGACATTCGTAGATGTTGCCCTCATCGAGTTCCGCATCGCCGACCAGTGCCACCATCCGGCCCATTGGCAGCTCCTGCCCCCAGGTTTTCGCTGCGATGTAGTCTTGCACGATGGACGCAAATGAGGTGATCGCCACGCCAAGGCCCACTGAACCCGTCGAGAAATCCACATCATCCACATCTTTGGTACGGCTGGGATAGCTCTGCACACCGTGAAAGCCGCGAAAGTTCTGCAGCTTTTCCAACGGCAGATGACCCATCAGATACTGCATGGCATGAAAGATCGGCGCGGCATGTGGTTTCACAGCGACCCTGTCCTCAACCCGCATGGCCGAGAAATACAGCGCCGTCATGATCGACACCATCGACGCGCTGGAGGCCTGATGTCCGCCGATCTTGATCGCATCCGCCTTGGGTCGGATGTGGTTGGCGTGGTGGATCATCCAATGTGACAGCCACAACAAGCGCTGCTCGATGGTTTTCAGGTGAGACATGGCGCCGGATCCTCTGAAACAATTTCTGTTTGGATATGTATAACGCCGACACAACGGTGAATCCCGGCTATCTCAGGCAATTTAATGCTGCTACTTGATGCCTATCGTCACATATCGCGGAGCAATTGGTGATGTCAGCCAAACCTGATACCTTTGACACCACGATTCTGCGGCTTCTCCAGAAGGACGGGCGGCTGACCATCAACGATCTAAGCGCCCAAGTCGGTCTCAGCCCATCCCCCGTGGCACGGCGAGTGCGCCTGTTGGAACAGGCGCAGATCATCACCGGATATGCCGCGCTGATCGACGAGGCGGCGCTGGGATTTGGCGTGTCTGTGTTCGTGTCGGTGCAACTCGACAAGCAGGTGGATGAGGCATTGGCAACGTTTGAAGCCGCAATCGCCGACTTTCCCGAGGTGGTTGATTGCTGGCTGATGACCGGAAGTCGGGATTATCTGCTGCGGGTGGCCACATCGGGATTGCCCGAGTTTGAACGTTTTTTGGTTGGGCGGTTGACCAAGGTGCGCGGTGTCGCCTCAATTGAATCCTCGATTCCGCTACGGCGGGTCAAGGCGGGATTGGCGCGCGTGCCTTAGCTAGCGGTGATTCTCCGCAGCGCACCACAAGCGCACAACCCGTCGACGCACGATATTGTCACCGATTTCCTGCAAAAAGAGCAAAAAAGTATCAGGCTGCGCGTGCTGCCGTAGTAGTCTGAGATGAATCTGCCTGTTACCTTTCCAGTGTGTCACGGCAAAACCAACCGGGCACTGCGACGCAAACACCACGGCCCCGAGCCATGGACTTGCGCAGGGAGGAGACGCGGATGAAACCGGATCTAGAGGTTGTCCAGATTGGGCGCTCGGAATCTTTCAAGGCCTGGGCGCATGGCTATCCGTATCACACGGTGCGCTGGCATTTTCACCCGGAATACGAGATTCATCATGTGGTGGCCACGTCGGGTCATTACTTCGTGGGCGATTTCATCGGCAATTTTGAACCGGGCAATCTGATTTTGACCGGACCGAACCTGCCACACAACTGGGTCAGCCATCTGGCCGAGGGTGAAAGTGTGCCGCTGCGCGGCCGGGTGTTGCAATTCACCGAAGAATTCATCGGTGACGCAATGGCGTTGTTCCCCGAGCTTGCTGCCTGCCGCGACATGCTGGAGAAAAGCCGCCGTGGCGCTTTGTTCAGCCCCGCCACTGCTGAACTTGCCGCGCCGCTGATGGCCGAGTTGGTGACAGCACAGGGCATCCGCCGGATCGAGTTGTTTGTGGGCCTGCTGGGTGTGTTGCAGCGCGCCGAGATCACCACATTGACCTCTGCCAGCTATCTGCCTGACCCTTCGGGCTTTATGTCTACCGGCATCAACGAGGCATTGGCCTATATCAACGCCAATCTGACGGAACCCTTCACCGAAACCGATCTGGCGGCGATTGCCGGGCTGTCGCCTTCGGCGTTTTCGCGCAGTTTCCGGCGGCATACCGGGCAGGCACTGGTGAAATACGTCAACCGCTTGCGGATCAATCTGGCTTGTCAGTTGCTGATGGGGCGCGATGAGATGAAGATCACTGATGTGTGTTTTTCGTCTGGTTTCAACAACATATCCAACTTTAACCGGCAGTTTCAGGCGCAGAAGGGCATGACGCCCTCTCGGTTTCGCGATTTGCTGGCGGAGAACGAAAAGACGGCCATCGCGGCCTGACACAACGATTTCGGCCAAGAACCCTTGGGGAAGGAGGAGACCTCTAGGTTTGCGGCGAATACCCGGCTTTGGTTTCGGCAGGATGGTAACGGCGGCAGGTTCTTCTGCCCTCGCATGGCCATGCTTTGCCTGAACCGGCCAACCGCTTTGGGCGATGACCAGCGCCCGAAGTTATAGAAACGGTCAACATGGAGGATGACCAATGACACTTTCCAAATCGCATCTGCTGGGTGGCTTGGCGCTGTCTACCGCCTTGATCAGCGGCAGTGCTTTCGCGCAAACCGCGGGCACAGTGGCATTTCTGATGCCCGACCAGGCCTCGACCCGCTATGAGCAGCACGATTTCCCCGGCTTCCAGGCCGAGATGAAAAAGCTGTGCCCCGATTGCACGGTGATCTACCAGAACGCCACCGCTGACGCGAACCTGCAGCAGCAGCAGTTCAACTCGGTGATCACCCAAGGCGCGAAAGTCATCGTGCTCGATCCGGTGGACAGCTCTGCCGCAGCCGCCATGGTGGCGATTGCGCAAAGCCAAGGCGTGAAGGTGATCGCCTATGACCGCCCGATCCCGGACAAGCCTGCGGATTACTATGTGTCGTTCGACAACAAGGGCATCGGCAAGGCGATTGCGGAATCGCTGATGAACCACCTGAAAGAGCTGGGCCTGCCCACCGACGAAGGCGGCGTGTTGCAGATCAATGGCTCGCCCACCGATGCGGCAGCCGGGCTGATCAAGGACGGTATTCACGAGGGCATCGCCGCTTCGGGTTACAAGACCTTGGCCGAGTTCGACACGCCGGAATGGGCACCGCCGAAAGCGCAGGAATGGGCAGCAGGCCAGATCACCCGCTTTGGCGCCGATATCATCGGTGTGGTGGCCGCAAATGACGGAACCGGCGGCGGTGCGGTTGCCGCATTCAAGGCGGCGGGTGTAGACCCGGTGCCACCAGTGACCGGCAACGACGCGACCATCGCAGCGCTGCAACTGATCATCGCAGGGGATCAATACAACACCATCTCGAAACCCTCGGAAATCGTGGCAGCGGCTGCCGCGCAAATTGCTGTGCAGTTCCTGAATGGCGAGACCCCGAAGGCCGAGATGAGCCTGTATGACACCCCATCGCAACTGTTCGTCCCGGCGGTTGTCACCCGTGAAAACCTGAAGGCCGAGATCATCGACAAGGGCATCAACACCGCAGCCGAACTGTGTGTCGATCGCTATGCCGCTGGTTGCGCGGAGCTTGGTATCAAGTAACCGCCTCCCTACCGTCTGGGCCGCCCTCCCCGGCCCAGACGGTTCCTTCAGTTCTGCAAAGGAGCCGCCATGTCGGACCAATCCCAGACCCGCATATCCAAGACTCGCAAAGAACCGGGCGAGGTGTTGCTTTCACTGCGTGGTATTTCCAAGAATTTCGGCGCGGTCTCGGCGCTGACAGATATTGAACTTGACGTGCGCGCGGGCGAGGTCGTGGCCTTGGTCGGCGACAACGGTGCGGGCAAATCCACCTTGGTCAAGGTGCTGGCAGGGGTGCATCAGCCGACCTCGGGCAGCATTGAGTTTCAGGGCAAACCCGTATCGATGAACAGCCCCTCCGCCGCGCTGCAATTGGGCATCGCGACGGTGTTTCAGGATCTGGCGCTGTGCGAAAATCTGGATGTGGTGGCGAATATCTTTTTGGGGCAAGAGTTGAACCCGTTGCGGCTGGACGAAGTCGCGATGGAGGTGCGCGCCTGGACCCTGCTGAATGAACTCGCCGCCCGCATCCCTTCGGTGCGCGAACCGATTGCCTCGCTTTCGGGTGGTCAACGGCAGACGGTGGCGATTGCACGCTCGCTGCTGCTGAACCCCAAGATCATCATGCTGGACGAACCCACGGCGGCACTGGGCGTGGCGCAGACGGCCGAGGTTTTGAACCTGATTGAGCGCGTGCGCGACAAGGGTTTGGGCGTGATCGTGATCAGTCACAACATGGAAGACGTGCGCGCCGTGGCTGACCGCATCGTGGTGCTGCGGCTGGGGCGCAACAATGGCGTGTTCACGCCGGATGCCAGCAATCAAGAACTTGTGGGCGCGATTACCGGCGCCACCGACAACGCCGTATCCCGCCGCGCCGAGCGGTTGCGTGAAGCCGCAGGAGAACAAGCATGAGCCAGCAATTAGACCGCGCCGATGCACGCGTGACCCATGCCAGCGGGCTTTCCGGCACGATCAAAGCCTTCATGGATCGGGTGAAATCTGGCGATCTGGGGTCTTTGCCCGTGGTGGTGGGTTTGGCGATCATCTGGACGGTGTTTACCGCGCTGAACCCGATTTTCCTGTCGCCGAATAACCTTGTGAACCTGCTGTTCGATTGCTCGACCACCGGAGTCATAGCACTTGGCATCGTCTGTGTGCTGATGCTGGGCGAAATTGATCTTTCGGTCGGCTCGATGAGCGGGGTCGGCTCTGCCATGATCGGGGTGATCTGGGTCAATCAGGGCGTGCCGTTACCCGTGGCCATCGGCACGGCTGTTGCTTTGGGTGCGCTGATCGGGGCGGTGTATGCCACGTTGCGCAATCGGCTGGGGATGCCGAGCTTCGTCTCAACCCTGTCAGGGCTGCTCGCGTTACTGGGCCTGCAGCTATATATGCTCGGCGCGACGGGGTCGATCAACCTGCCCTATGGGTCGAAAATGGTCGAGTTCGGCCAGTTGATGATCCTGCCCGCTTGGCTGTCCTACAGCCTTGCGGTGATACCGGGGATTGTCATGCTGGTGGTGGGGCGTTCGACCAATGCGCGGCGGCGCGCGGCCAATCTTTCAGCGGGGTCGTCCACCGCACTGGTGATCAAGGCAGCCCTGACTACTGTGGCGCTGGTGGCGATCGTCGCATACCTGTCCTTAGGTCGCGGTGTGCCGTGGATGTTTGCGCTGTTCGTCGCACTGGTGTTGGCGATGAACTACGCGCTGACCCGCACGCAATGGGGCCGCTCGATGAAAGCCGTGGGCGGCAATGCCGAAGCGGCGCGGCGCGCAGGCATCAATGTGCGCGGCATCTATATCAGCGCCTTCATGCTGTGTTCGGCACTGGCCGCGCTGGGGGGTGTGTTGTCGGCAGCACGCTTGGCATCGTCCAGCCAACAGGCCGGAACGGGCGATGTGAACCTGAACGCCATCGCAGCGGCGGTGATCGGTGGCACCAGTCTGTTCGGTGGTCGGGGGTCGGCGTTTTCGGCGCTGCTCGGGATCATCGTGATCCAGTCGATTGCCAACGGCCTGACGCTTTTGAACCTGAACTCGTCCTTTCGCTACATGATCACCGGGGCCGTGCTGGCCATTGCAGTGATCGTTGACAGCCTTGCCCGCCAAAGCCGCGCCTCGCACGGCCGGGGCTAAATGGCGCTCATTGGGCCGGGCATCTGTCCGGCCTGACATCTTCAAGGAATGAAACCATGTCGAGTGAATTGAACGGAAAAGTCGCGGCTGTCACCGGGGCGGCCTCGGGGATCGGGCTGGAATGTGCGCGGTCCATGCTGCAAGCGGGCGCGAAAGTGGTGCTGATTGACAGGGCTGAGGACAAGCTGGCCGCGCTTTGTGCCGAGCTTGGCCCCAATGCCATCCCCCTGGTGATTGATCTGACCAGCCCCACCAGTGTCGCCAGCATGATGCCGCAAATCCTTGCCAAGGCCGGACAGTTGGACATCTTCCATGCCAATGCCGGGGCCTATGTCGGCGGTGATGTGGTAAACGGCGACCCGGATGTGTGGGACCGCATGCTGAACCTGAACATCAACGCCTCGTTCCGCGCGATCCAATCCGTGCTGCCGCATATGACCGAACGCCAAACCGGCGATATCATCATGACCTCGTCTATCGCGGGCATTGTGCCAGTGGTGTGGGAGCCGATCTACACCGCATCTAAATTCGCGGTGCAGGCCTTTGTGCATACGGTCCGGCGGCAGATTGCCAAGCACGGCATCAGGATCGGCGCGGTTTGCCCCGGCCCGGTGGTAACTGCTTTGCTGGATGATTGGCCGAAGGCGAAGATGGACGAGGCCTTGGCGAATGGCAGCCTGATGATGCCGAAGGAAGTCGCCGATGCGGTCTTGTTCATGCTGACGCGCCCGCGCAATGTGACGATCCGGGATCTGGTGATCCTGCCCAATTCGGTGGACCTGTAGACCATGTATCTGATCGGCATTGACGTAGGCACGGGCAGCGCGCGCGCCGGGGTATTCGACGCGCAGGGCGCGATGCTGGCCTCGGCCAAGGCCGATGTGACGATGTGGCGCGAGGCGGGCGCCATTGTCGAGCAATCCTCGGATCAGATCTGGGATGCTGTCTGCCAATCGGTGAAGGCCGCAGTTGCTGCATCGGGGATTGATCCGGCGCAGGTGGGCGGGATCGGCTTTGATGCCACCTGTTCGCTTGTCGTGCTGGGCGCGGGCGGGGTTCCGTTGGCGGTGGGGCCTTCGGAAGACCCGGCGCGCAACATCATCGTCTGGATGGATCACCGCGCGGTGGCGCAGGCCGAGCGGATCAATGCCATGGGCCACCAGGTCCTGAAATACGTGGGCGGCGTAATCTCACCCGAGATGGAGACGCCGAAGCTGTTGTGGCTGCGCGAGAACCGCCCCGCGATTTTCAACGCCGCCACGGATTTCTTTGACCTCGCAGATTTCCTGACGTGGAAAGCCAGCGGCAGTCGCGCGCGGTCTACGTGCACCGTCACTTGCAAATGGACCTATCTGGCGCATCAGGCGCGCTGGGATGCGGGCTATTTCCAGCAGATCGGTTTGGGTGTGTTGGCCGATGAAGGCTTTTCCCGCATCGGCACCGAGATGGTCGAACCCGGCACGGCATTGGCGGATGGGCTGACCACGCAAGCCGCGCTTGACCTTGGCCTGCCTGCAGGAATCCAGGTCGCCGCCGGACTGATCGACGCCCATGCGGGTGGGGTCGGCACGGTGGGGGCGATGGGGGCGGATGCGACCGATAATATGGCCTATGTCTTTGGCACCTCGTCCTGCACGATGACCACCACGGCAGCGCCGCAGTTTGTGCCTGGTGTCTGGGGCCCATATTTCTCGGCCATGGTGCCGGGGATGTGGTTGAACGAGGGCGGGCAATCAGCGGCAGGTGCCGCCATCGACCATCTGCTGAAACTGCACCCTGCGCATGCCGAGGCTGCCGCCGCCGCCAAAGCTGCGGGCCAACCGCTGGCGGTTTGTCTGGCCAATCAGGCGTTGGAGCGGGTCAGCACCGCCTCGGATGCAGTTGATCTGGCGGGTGGGGTGCATGTGGTGCCAGAATTCCTCGGCAACCGCGCGCCCTTCGCCGACCCGCATGCCCGCGCACTGATTGCGGGCCTGGGCATGGATGAGGATCTGACAAGCCTTGTGCAGCTTTACATCGCGGGGCTGTGTGGCATCGGCTACGGATTGCGCCAGATCATCGACACCCAAGCGGCGCATGGCGCGCCGATCCAGCGAGTGATGATCAGCGGCGGCGCTGGCCAACATGATCTGGTGCGGCAGGTCTTGGCGGACAGCACGGGCGTTGCCGTGGTGGCAACCGAGGCGGATGAGCCTGTTCTGCTTGGCTCGGCGATTCTGGCGGCGGTTGCGGCGGGGCAGTATGCAACGATCCCGCAGGCTATGGCGGCGATGTCGCGGCTGAAACAGGATTTTCCGCCCAGCACGGGGCGGCACAACCGTGTTCACGCGGCGCGATACGAGGCTTTCAAGGCCCTGCAAGCCACTGCGCGTCTGGTGCGCTCGGCATCGTAGAACGGCCGTTTTTAGGGCCGTTTTTCTTGTGAACTACAGGATAAAGTCCGAGGCGGTCAGCGCCAGATTTCCGGTCAGCACGATACGGAAATCCGCCACGCCATCGCCATTCACATCGCCCAGAACAAACGTATCTGCGCCACTGGTCTGAAGCCGCAGCTGGCCCGCGACATTCGTGAAAGCGCCCGCGACGAACGTGAAAGCGTCATTGGCGGGCGTGGTGGATCGAGCGTCAATGACGGAAAGGTCGATCTTGTCTTCGCCAATGCGGAAATCGCTGATCCGGTCGGACAGCGCATTGTTGGCGCTGTCGCTGATTTTCTGGAAAACGAATACATCTTCATAGCTGCCCGTCGTTCCAACATCGCCGGTCAACACATCACGTCCCGCGCCGCCAAAAAGGCTGTCTGCGCCGGTCGCGCCCACCATCACATCATTGCCGATGCCGCCTGACAGAAGATCGTTGCCACTTCCAGACGACAGCGTGTCATTGCCACTGTCTCCGAACACCCTGTCATCGCCTGCGCCGCCAAACGGCTTGTCAGATCCCGAGTCGCCGTTCAGACGGTTGTCCCCACCGTTGCCCAGAATTGTGTTGGCCAATGCGTTGCCGGTGCCGTTGATATCGCCCGCGCCAAGCAGCGTCAGATTATCAAAATTGTCGCCCAATTCAAAACTGACGGTGGATTTCACCAGATCAACGCCCAGCCCGACACCCTCGGACAGATCAAAACTGGTTCCGTCAACGATGAATGTATCATTGCCGTCACCGCCATAATCCGTCCCGTCAATCTGCGCCCCACGCAGATCGACAACGTCATTGCCGCTCGACAGATCAAGAAAACCAAGCACGCTGCCGCCACCGCCATAGAAACGGTCGTCACCAGAGTCCAAATTGATATCACCAGTGATGTGGCCTGAGTTTGTCAGCACATCTGCGCCACCGCCAAGTGCAACCGCGAACCCGGCTGTGGTGAAAATTTCACCGCGATTGGCCAGCACGTCCGCGAAAGAACTCGATGTGATCCCCGCGTCTTGCCCGTAGAGATAGCCATAATTGGTCAGCGCAAGCTGAGAACCCGCCGACACAATCGCCCCACCAGAAATGCTGCCCGTTGACAGGATGTTTACCGTCAAAGGATCGGTGGTGCCGAACTGGAAGATGCCGTAATAGCCCAGACTTGAGAAGATCGAGCCCGCAAGATTGATCGTCACAGCACCAATATTGGCGTCGATGCCGACGGCATAGCTGTTTTCCGACTCAAGAAATGTTGGGGCAGTGATCAGGTAATTGCGCCCGCAGAAATCGTCAGTGCGCAGGTGTTTCCGGCTGATACAGAAACACTGGTTGAAATAACTGGCATTTATCGCTCAGTTAAAAGGGGTTCTGAGAACCGTTCAATGCACTGACATTGCGCCCCACCGCCCAGTTCTGTCAATCGACGCGGCGCTGGTTGAGTTTGCGGGGCTTTGCGCCTATCACCGTGGCAACCAAAGACATTGCAAAAGGCGGCATCCGTGGCCATTCATCTTTACCAGAACGACCTGCCCGCAGGGCTGAAACTTGGCCCGATTGTGGCGATTGACACCGAAACCATGGGCCTGAATCCGATGCGCGATAGGCTGTGTCTGGTGCAACTGTCGTCGGGCGATGGCAATGCGCATCTGGTGCAGATCGCGCGCGGTCAGAAATCGGCCCCGAACCTTGAAGCTTTGCTGACCGACCCTGCGGTGATCAAGTTGTTCCACTTTGGCCGCTTTGACATTGCCGCGATGAAGCAGGCGTTTGGCGTCACGACAGCGCCGGTCTGGTGCACCAAGATTGCCGCCAAGCTGATCCGCACCTTCACCGACCGCCACGGGCTGAAATATCTGCTGAACGAACTGGTGGGCGTCGATGTCTCCAAGCAGCAGCAGACCTCGGATTGGGGATCGGCGGTGCTGACCGATGCGCAAAAGGAATATGCAGCATCAGACGTGCTGTATCTGCACAAGCTGATGAAGGCGCTCGAGGCTATTCTGATCCGCGAAGACCGTCTGGATCTGGCCCAGCGTTGCTTTGATTTCCTGCCCACCCGCGCCGAATTGGATCTTCTGGGATGGGACGAGCCGAATGACCTCTTCCACCACTGATCTGCTGACTACGGGCAAACGCGTTATCCGGCGCGAGGCCGAGGCTTTGATGATCCTAGCCGATCATCTGGAGCCTTCCTTTGCGCAGGCGGCAGAGCTGATCCTGGCGGCAACCGGCAGGGTGATCGTCTCGGGCATGGGGAAATCCGGCCATGTCGCGCGCAAGATCGCGGCAACACTGGCCAGCACCGGCACGCCCGCACATTTCGTGCATCCCGGCGAGGCCAGCCATGGCGATCTGGGGATGCTGACCAAGGGCGATGTGGCACTGGTCTTGTCAAACTCGGGCGAGACGGTGGAACTGGCCGATATCATCGCCCACACCCGCCGTTTCGGAATCCCGTTGATTGCCGTCGCTTCACGGGCCGATAGCACGCTGGTGCGGCAATCGGATGCAGCGATTCTGTTGCCCGAAGCCCCCGAAGCCTGTGAAACCGGCATCGTGCCAACAACTTCAACCACGATGATGTTGGCTTTGGGCGATGCGTTGGCGGTGGCCCTGATGGAACACCGCGCCTTTACACCCGAACATTTCCGCATGTTCCATCCGGGTGGGAAACTGGGCGCGAAACTGCTGAAGGTGCGCGATCTGATGCACGCCGATCTGCCGCTGATAGATGCCACAGCGCCGATGACCGAGGCTTTGCTGGTGATCAGCCAAAAGGGCTTTGGCGTGGTGGGCGTCACAGAGGCTGGCGCGCTGGCGGGCATCATCACCGATGGCGACTTGCGGCGTCACATGGATGGCTTGCTCAGCCTGACCGCGGGTGCGGTGATGACGCGCAATCCGCGCACTGTGGCCCCCGATGCTTTGGCCGAAGCGGCGGTGCTGGTGATGAACGAACGCAAGATCACCTGCCTGTTCGCGGTTGATCCCGCCCTGCCCGGTCAGCCGCTTGGCATAGTGCATATCCACGACTGTTTGCGCGCGGGGGTGGTCTGATGCCGATTCCGCGCCGGGATAAATGGCATTCGCGCTTGGTATCGGTGCTGAAAGTATTGCTGCCGCTGATCGCGCTGGTGCTGCTGTCGACGCTGTTTTTGTTCTCACGCAAGATCAACCCCGAAGACGCGATCCCCTATGCCTCGGTTGACGTGGAAGATCGCCTGCGCGACCCAAAAATGACCGATGCGGGCTTTGCCGGTATGACCTCGGACGGCGCCTCGCTGAGCATTCAGGCGAACGAGGCCAAGCCAACAGCGGAAGGCGGCGCCTTGAAACTGGTGCAGGGGGTTTTGCAAACCCCAGATGGTGCCAAGACAGACCTCGCATCAGGCGCGGTGGCGCTGAACTCTGCACAAAAGCTGATCGAGCTGACCGATGGGGCTGAATTGCGCGCATCGAACGGCTATGTCGTGCAAGCGCCCGGCTTCGGGGTTTCCACGGAAACGACCCGCGTTGAAAGCCGTGGCACGATCAGCGCGATTGGCCCCGGCGGGCAACTGACGGCGGATCATATGGTGCTTTCGCAGCAAGGCGCTGCCGGTCCATATCTTCTGGTTTTCAACGGTAATGTGCGGCTGCTATACCAGCCCAAGAGATAACAGGATTTTCCGATGCTTCGTCATATCGCTTGTTCCGCCGCGCTGGTATTGACCTTGGCGCAATCTGCTTTGGCCGAAGGCGCGCAAGTGGCGTTCGGTGGGCTGAAGGGTGACACGACGGCGCAGGTCGAAATGAATGCGGATACGCTGACGGTGAACCAGGCCGATGGCACAGCGGTGTTTTCCGGCAACGTGGTGGTATCGCAGGGCGCGATGAAACTGTCGGCGAATGAGGTGCGCGTGGCCTACGGTGCCGACAAGACCAGTATCGAGACGCTCTATGCTTCGGGCAATGTGCTGCTGGTGAACGCGACCGATGCCGCACAGGCCGATAACGCGGTTTATACCATTGCCAGCGGTGAGGTGGTGATGACCGGCAACGTGCTGCTGACCCAAGGGCAGGCCGCCATGTCGGCGGGCAAACTGGTGATTGATCTGAAAACTGGCCTTGGTCGCATGGAGGGCCGGGTGAAAACGACCTTCGTGCCGGGGAAGAAGTGATGCCAGACCTGACCGTCACCCACGGGGACGCGGGCCTGTCGATCCGCCACATCCGCAAAAGCTACAAACGCCGCCCGGTGATCCGCGATGTCTCGCTGCATCTGAACCGGGGCGAAGTGGTGGCTTTGCTCGGGCCAAACGGCTGCGGCAAGACCACCACCTTTTACACCATCGCAGGCTTGGTTACGCCCGAAAGCGGCCAAGTGGTGATTGATGGCCGCGATGTCACCAGCTTGCCGATGTATCGCCGCGCGCAACTGGGTATCGGCTATCTGCCGCAAGAGGTCTCGATCTTTCGCGGCCTGTCGGTGGAGGATAACATCCTTGCCGTGCTGGAAATCCGCGAGAAAGATCACCACAAGCGGCGCGAACGGCTGGAAGAACTGCTGTCCGAGTTTTCGATCACCCACCTGCGCCGCGCCCCTGCACTGGCGCTGTCGGGTGGTGAACGCCGCCGAGTCGAAATCGCGCGCTGTCTGGCGGCTGATCCGAAATATCTGCTGCTGGATGAACCCTTCGCAGGGGTGGACCCGATCGCTGTGGGGGAAATCCGCCACCTTGTTCACGATCTGAAATCGCGCGGCATCGGCGTGCTGATCACCGACCACAACGTGCGTGAAACGCTCGAGATCGTCGACCGTGCCTACATCCTGCACGACGGCGGCGTGCTGAAAACCGGCACCACAGAGGAAATCGTCAAAGACGAAATGGTGCGTCGCGTCTATCTGGGTGAGAATTTCCGCATCATCTAGCGCAAGTTTGACAATGGCGTGACAGCCCTGTTGACAAGTGCCCCCACGCATCCCCAAATGTTAAGGATGCGAGCCCATTGCGCCTTGCCCAACCAGACAGAAGCGGCCACCAAAAGGCCCCGCGACCTGTGGCGATTGGGTTCGTTAACGTCCTGTAAATCAAAGAGTGTCAACCCTTCCGTGTCTTGCGGAAGTCTATGACGCTATGCGCTAAAGGAGGCATCATGCGCTACCAGATCAGTGGAAAACAAATCGACATCGGCGAGGCTTTGCAGACCCATGTGAAGTCCGAATTGGGCGAGGTGGTTGAGAAATATGCTCAGCGCCCGACCGAAGCCGTCATCGTTTTTTCCAAATCCGCGCATGAGTTCGTTTGCGAATCGGTAATCCATCTGTCCACCGGGCTGAACGCCCAAGCCAAGGGTCACGCGACCGAGATTTACGCTGCCTTCGAATCCTGCCGCGAAAAGATGGACAAGCAGTTGCGGCGTTACAAACGGCGCATCCGCAACCACCATCACAACCGTCCGGCCCCTGTTGAATTCGGCGGCGCTGCGTCCTATATCCTCGCTCCAACCGAAGAGCCGGAAGACGACGACAACGGCGTTCCGCAACCGATCATCATTGCCGAGATGGAAGCCAAGATTCCGTCGATCACCGTGGGTGAGGCCGTGATGCAACTGGAGCTGAGCAGTCAGAAGTTTCTGGTGTTTCGCAATGAAGGACATGCGGGCGTGAATGTCGTATACCGTCGGGATGACGGGAATATCGGCTGGATTGACCCGCGCAACACCAAGTAACGCAGCTTTGGTTGCGGAAGGACGAGACGCCGGATGGATCTTTCTAAATTGCTGATACCGGGGGCTGTCCGGGTTCTTGGCCAACTCACCAGTAAAAAACGCCTCTTCCAGGAATTGGGAGAGGTGACATTTCAGGCCTATGGTCTGTCATCGGCCATCGTGGTGGATGGCTTGCAGGAGCGTGAAAGCCTGGGGCCCACCGGGGTCGGCAACGGCATCGCCCTGCCCCACGCGCGGCTTGAGGATATCGACAAGATTTTCGGCGTCTTCATCCGGCTGGAAAAGTCTTTGGACTACGAAAGCGTTGATCGCCAGCCGGTCGATCTGGTGTTCGGCCTGTTCGCACCAAAGGATTCCGGAGTCGAGCATCTGAAGGCGCTGGCGCAAGTGTCGCGCACCATGCGCGATCCGGGTATCTGCGCCAAACTGCGCGCGAACAATGATCCCGACAAACTTTATGCGATCCTGACCGAAGCCCGCACGCCGCAGGTTGCGGCCTAGGCCCAGTTTCTAAAACCAAAGCCCTCGTAATCGCGCCAGTAAGCCTCGCGCGCGGCGGCCTCGATATCGGCGCCGTAAAGGTCTGACAGTGCATAAGGCTGCTTGTCGGCAACGAGGGGCAGCGGCTTGGCTTCAATGCCCAGATCAGCGCTCAGATACGCCAGCCCATCGGCAAGCCTATCCTCACGAATCAACAGATCGGGGCTCTGCACCTGCGCAAACCCTTGGATCAGCGCCCCCTGCGAGGCGATCTGCGGCATCACCCGCAATTCGGTCCGCCCCGCCAGAACATGCTTGATCAACTCCAGAAACACCAGAAACCCTGCGCGGAATTCCTCAGCGGTTTCAAACGGTTTGCCCTTTGGCGGCAGATGAAACTTATGCACCCGCTTTAGATAGGGGCGCAGCTCTGGCATCCATTCCTTCGCCGCATAATCACACCACGCGGTATAGGCACGGGCAAGGGGATGGCGCAGCACCGTGAAACTGCGCTGACCGGGATGCGCCGCCTTCCATTTGCGCAAGGATTGGCGATCAAAGGCGGGCAACAGCGGACCATAACTTTGCAGCCATTTCTTCACCTGCGTATCCGGCCCGCATTTGATCGGCATAAACAACAGATCAGCCTGCTCTGACGCGATATACTGCGCCACAGCGGCCAGCCGGCGCGGCTCAAAATTCGGCACATGGCTTTGATTGAACCAATCCAGCGTGGCCAAACCCTGCTGCATTTCCAAGGGGTTGGAAACCTTCGCGGAAATCGCCTCGGGGTTTTGTTTTTTGAAACGGAAATCCAGCGCCTCAAGCCGCGCGGGCACGCCCAGAAAACGGGCCAGACCGTTCAGCACATCCAGATCGCGAATGTCTTCATAATCAATGTAATACGCCGTCTGCCCCGTGGTTTGCAGCGCATGCACCAGCTTGCGCTGAAATTGTGCCAGTTGATCAATCCGCGCATTGAACTCGGCCAGATCAAAGCGCGGGCGAACGGTTTTCAGGTGTTTGGTATTGGCCAGCCACCACTGATCGCTTTCCATCGCGATCTTCCAACTTATAAAGCTTTCCAACTGGTTACGCGTCAGGATGATCTTGGCGCAGGCCGGATCAGCCATCACCAGATCAAACACCCGTGGGTCGTGATCCGAGAAATAGCGAAATCCCGCCATCCCCTTGGTCTGCGCCCGCATCGCCCGCAAAAATCCGGCAGGATCAGCATCGCGCCCGGCCATATCGATGCCGAACATCTCTTGCTTGCCCTCACCGCCGATCAGATAGGGATTGAACGCCTCGCCATGGCAAGAAACGCCCTCAAGCGTGTTCAGATTGGCCTCAAGAAAATTCGATCCGGTGCGCATTTCGGCGAAGATCACGAAAGACGTAAATGAGGCCAAATCACTTCACCAAATAGGGGCGGCCACGCCGCGAGGTCGAAGGGCGCGGATCGTCGCCCGTAGGGAAATCGCCCATCAGCACCGGCTGCATCCCCTGATTGCGCAGATTTTGCAAAAATTGCCCAAAGCCGGTCAAGTCTGCCAGCCGCGGCGCTTCGGTCAGCCGACGCATGGCGCGCGGGCTGATTTCATCGACGATGGTTTGCAAGGGCTCCATGGGATTTTCGACAAACTCGGCCAGTGACCAGGTGCGCACACGTGCCTTCACCCACGGCTTGCGCAGTTCGCCCAGAAATTCGGCCTCGATCTTTTGCAACCGCGCGGCCTCTTTGCGAATTTCGCCGAAATTGGTGTTGGAATGAAAGAGCGGAATCGCCCAAGCCCCTGAAATCACCGAGATCTGCGCGTTCGGATCGCCTGCGATAAAATTGGTCAGCACCTGGCTGTCATGCGGGCCAAACTGAAAACACTGCCGCTCTCCGCGGGTGTTCCAGATCAGATTGGTTAGAAACGAGGTGGGGTTATAGTCCCGGATGGCCGCAGAATCGCAAACCGCCCCATTATAGACCTTTTCACCCCCAGCAAATTCGATGCGATCTGGCGCGAACAAATGGCCATGCACGCGCGTTCCGGTCGCCTTGCCAAGCCAGATTTCAAAGTTTTCGAACAGGTCAGCAAAGCCTTCAAACACCGAATAGGGCGCGGCGGTGCGGCCGTTTTCCCAGTTTTCATTCGGATGCCGCGACTGCATGTAAAGCCCCGGTCGCCCTTTGGTGCGGCGTTCAACCGCCTTGGCGAACAGCCGATCAATCTTGCCGGGGTTCGGCTCTGCTGCCGCCTGACCGCCGGGATCATCCGACAGGAAGGTTTTATACAGCCGTCCGGCGTGCGGCCAGATTTTGCGGGCAACAAAGCAATCTGATCGCCGCAGCAGTTGCAGATGGTCATCGTAAAAGATGTGCGGCTTGCCCTGAAAATCGAACTTCGACAGCGTCAGAGAGCGGCTTTCCACATTGGCCGAAACCTGCCGCACCAGCGTTTGAAAATAGCTTTCATCGGGGATCCAGACACGGCGGAAGTAGCGGTCAATCTCTTCGCGTTCCGGGTTTTCCAGAATGGCCGAAAGGGTTTGCCGGGTCAGGCACCACCACTGGCTGCCAAGATGCGGCACGATGCCTGCCGGGATGCGGCGACGAAAGCCAAGGCGGCGTTGCAGGCGCACATAGCCGTCAAACAGCCGCCGCTTCTTGCGCCAACT
Organism: Cypionkella sinensis; assembly: GCF_042646385.1. Lineage (NCBI taxonomy): Bacteria > Pseudomonadati > Pseudomonadota > Alphaproteobacteria > Rhodobacterales > Paracoccaceae > Cypionkella > Cypionkella sinensis. Next base: position 2,873,430 of record NZ_JBHRTO010000001.1, read on the forward strand.
GAAAGGAAACCGCAGCGTAAACCGTTCAACATCCAAACCGCCGATGGTCCAGCCGACGTCCTCTGTGGTGACGGATTCGATGAAATCTGTGCGCGGACGCTCGGCCAGATAGGCCACCATCTCCTCCACCGGGCGCAAGGGCAGGCAAGAACCAGAGGCGAGATACACATGCCGCACCTGTGGGAAATCGCGCAGCATGATCGTGCTGGCTTCCTGCGTCGCCGCCACGATGCCCCATGTGCCCCATTCGCAGGCATGTCGCCCCGAGAACCGGATATTATCAAGATCAATCAAGGCTTTGACCAAGCCGTCATAGGCCTTGCGCTTTACTCGGCGATCCACATGGATCACCACCGGGCAGCCGCGCACTGCCCAGTGTCGCGCGACCTGCGCTGCGCGGTCGAACGCCGTATGGCACAGCATGACGATGCCCACGCTCATGCCCAGTTGCCTTTCGACATCAGGCCGAGAATCTCCAACTGCCGCCAGTTGATGTATTTCTCGCTCCACTTGCACCACAGATCGGGCTGCGTGCTGATGCCCGCCCGATAAGCACGGTATTCGTGGCTGTTGGCATAGTGCTGCTTACGCTCCATCTCCTCCTCTGCCTTGTGGGCGAAGGTATCGAGGAACTTGGCATGCAGCAAACAACCCGAGGCCTTCTCGCCGCCCCATTCATCGTAAACTTGGTTCAACCCGCGCGGCAAAAGCATGTGGGTTGACGACACGTATGCATAGTCGCGATCCCATTTTACCAGCGGGATCTTGTTCAGCGCCGGTGCGCGTTCGGGAACATCCTGAAAGAACATCCGCAGGCGTGGGCCACCCTGTATCCACAGATTGCCGAATTTCTTGTTGCGGTGGATGATGTAATTGCCGCTGTCGAAATAGGGTGCGACCTCAAACGGGTCTTGGCCTTCGGCATAGGGGGCGGCGTCGAACGGGCCCTTGGGATACATATCCAGCAGCATCGCCGAGAACGACTTGATCGAGGACGCATCCAGCCAATCTGTCAGCGCCCGCAACGGTCTGGTGTCGCAGAACGGATAAACGAAAAACTCATCCGGATCGACGATCAGTGCCCAATGGCCATGGGCATATTTGTTTTGCAGATAGTTCAGCCAATCGACGCCAAAGCGCGCACGTTTATAGCTGTGCTTGGTTGTCCACAGCGACACATCGGGTTGCGCCTGCAGATATTCACGGCTGCCGTCATCGCTGTCATTGTCCACGATAATGAAATGATTGACGCCCAGATTCCGATAGTAGCGCAAGAAATACGGTAGCCGAACCCGCTCATTCCGCAGGGTCGAGAACAGCAGGATATGGTCGGGCGCGATCAGATTGGTGCGATCAACCACGCCACGCAACTCCCGACGCTTGCGAAAAGCGCGGATACGCCAGCGCTTACGCGCCAGCCGCAGCATATATCGAGAGAATACGCCCAATACTACACTTTCACCTTTCAGACTGCCGATGAGTCTGAACTATCACACCCTGTTTAACACAAGCTTGAAGTGGTCCGTCCAGTTTGGTGGTGCCATCTTCTTGCCGCAGCTTCGATCGGCAACGCGCAGCCGGTCGATTGTTTCCATCCAAGAATAACTGTCCGTCACATCAAGGTAAACTGCGAACTCCCCCAGAAGCTCTTGAAACACTGGAAGTTTCGCAGCAATCACGGGTGTTCCCAAGGCGGCTGCCTCTAGCGCGGGGATGCCAAAGCCTTCGGCATGGCTTGGAAAGAGTAAAGCTTGCGCACCTTGCAACAGGAAGGCGATTTGCCCATCGCTCAGGCCAGCACGCTCTTGCACCAGGGAATCAGCGGGCAGCGCATCCAGCCGCGCGAACACTTCGGCGTTGGACCAGCCCCGCCCGCCAAGGATCAGCAGGCGCGGTGGATTTTGCATCTGCGCCCACAGATCGAGCAAAAACTTGTGATTCTTCCGCGGCTCTATCGTGCCAAGGATCACAAAATAGGGCTGCGTGGGGGCGTCGGTGGCAATCGGTTGGGCGACAGGCACGCCCAGATTGGCGGTAATTCCCTCTGGCACACGGCCCAGTCGCGCCAGTTGCGCCTCGGTCTGCGCCCGCGCCGCTGCCGTGGTGTGGATCACCAGATCGGCACATTCAGACACCACCTGCATCTTGCGCCGAAACGGCTCTACCGTGTCGGGGCGAGCGAACTGCGGATGATCCAGTGGGATCACATCATGCACCAACACCACAATTTTCAAACCCGCCGCGCGTAGGCTGGCAAAGCTGCGTTGTTCGAGGTTGGCATGGCCGACGTTGAAATAGGCGCAGGGCTGCGACACGTTGCGGCGCAGCATCCGCACCAGCCCGCGTTTGGTGCAGCGTGCGATGGCCAGACGGCGCAAGGCGGCTTCTGCCCGACCGCGCGCGGGGTCACGCCGCCATGCGATACGGCCGATCATATCATTGCGGCTTAGGTCAAGCGTGCCATCACGCAGCGCAGTCATCGCATCCCGATCCATCAGCAGAAAACCCACGGCTGTCCGCACAAGGCCCCAGACCGGAGTGTCCAGTCGTAAGAACTGATCGAGATAAGCGAACTCAACCCGGTCTACCCCGGTCATCGGCCCCTTGCCCAAACGCGACATCAGCCGCGTCAGGTCAAGCAGCCGCGACGGGGCCACTGGTTACTGCGCCGCCTGTTGCAGCGCGATCATGTCATTCAGATAGGCGCTGAATTCCTCGCGCAGATCGGGGCGCGCAAGGCCGAAGGCCACGGTCGCCTGCAGAAAGCCCGCTTTCGAGCCGCAATCATAGCGTTGGCCCCGGAAGCGATAGCCATAGACCTTGCCCGCCTTGGTTTCTTCGGCAATCGCATCGGTCAACTGAATTTCGCCGCCCGCGCCCTGCTTCATTTTGTTCAGGTTGTTCAGAACCTTGGGCGTCAGTATATATCGCCCGATCACGGCAAGGTTAGACGGCGCATCCTCGGCCTTCGGCTTTTCCACCATGCCCTTGGCCTGCACGATCGCGCCCATATCCTCGGCAATATCCAGCACGCCGTAGGACGAAGCCTTGTGCGGCGGCACTTCCATCGCGGCAACCATATTGCCGCCGGTTTGCTCGTAAGCTTCCATCATCTGCTGCAAGCAGGGCTTTTCCGCCGCGATCACATCGTCGGGCAGCAGCACCGCAAAAGGCTCATCCCCGATCAGACGGCGCGCGCACCACACCGCGTGGCCCAGACCCAGCGGGCGGGTTTGGCGCAGATAGGCAATCGCGCCGCTGTCCATGTTGGTTTCCTTCAGGATCTCCAACAACTCGTCCTTGCCCGCCTTGCGCAGGGTGTTTTCCAACTCGGGCGAATGGTCAAAATAGTCCTCAAGCGCAGATTTCCCGCGCGAGGTCACAAAGATGAATTCCTTGATGCCAGCCGCACGCGCCTCATCAATCGCGTATTGGATCAAAGGCCGATCCACCAGAGTCATGATCTCTTTCGGGATGGATTTGGTGGCTGGCAGAAACCGCGTGCCCATACCGGCAACAGGAAAGACAGCTTTCGTGACTTTTTTGATCTTCATTTGCCCATTCTCTCGCGCGGCTCAGCTTTTAGCACATTTGACCATATTACAGAAACAGTCTCACGGCAATCTGTCTGAACTTTGGCCGCCTCAACGTTCATGCGGAGTATAACGTCAATTTTTCGCGTCCGTTCCGGGGAAAAATTGCCGCAACGCCGCTTTGGGCGGAATATCTATGCAATCGGGCGATAGGGGGCCAGCCGTGCCACTTCTTCGGCGACACGTTTGCGGAAAGAAATCAGCCGAAATCGAGGGCCTTGCCGAACAGATTGCCCAAAGATTCCACCGGTTTGCAGCCAATAGCCTTCGGTCTGGAAGCTGATCTTGTGCGGGCGCGCTGTGGGGGTCAGCACAAACACAGTGGTGATCTGGTCCCTACTGGCGGCGGCTTCGACCAGCAGGCGGCGGCGTTGCCAGAACCGACCCGACAAAATCCGGCCCGGCCGCGGCCCAGTGTTCAGCGGTTGAAGTGGCGGCGGGGTGGGATCCAGCGCTGCCAGAACCGAAAGCGGGCGGGCCAGCCCCTCGGCCCAGCCTTGGGTGAGGCTGGTCAGCAAAGCCAGTTCCGCTGCGGCATTGATCCGGCCAGCGCGGCGATGTTCAGCGATCCGCGCCGATTCCCGCAACGACAACGCCTTCAACGCCGCTTCTAGATCGGCAGCCGGCGCATGGCGACGCAGGAAAATCGCGGTGCTGGCCGCGATGTCATGCAGGCTCAGCGGCACGCGATTGGCGGCACGCCTGCTGCTCGCCAGATAGCCGTGATGCACCTGCGCATCCGGGATGACCGCCGTCATCCCCACCATGCGCAAATTCACATCCGCCTCATCAAGATAGAACCGATATGCCGGATCAAAGCCGCCAATCGCCAGCAGGGCATCGCGGCGAAATGCGCAGTTGGTGCCTTGGGTTTTCACCGCCCTTTGCTGGGTATTGGCGTGCAAAGTCGGTTCGGTGACAGGCAAAGGGTAATCCTGGCCGAACTGATCCACCTCGCAAGCCTGCCATTGATAGGAAATCCCGTTGCGCCCGCGGATAAACCCGGTGCTGGCCGTCACTCGCGAGTCTGCAAACGGCGCGATCAACCGCGACAGCCAGGTGGGCTCCGCCACCGCATCATCGTCGATGAACGCAACCACTGGCGCCGCAGCCATCATCAGCCCCGCATTGCGCGCGGCACTGATATTGGCCTCGTCAAACGTCACGCATTTCAGCGGCAATCCAAGCGTTTGAACCTGGTCAACCGCCTCGGGGTCAGCCACCACAATCACCTCAAAATTCGGATGATCCTGCTGGGTCAGAGCCACAATACAGCGCACCAGCGCCGCCGCGCGATGGCGGCTGACGACAATGACGCTGGCGGCGAGGGTCATGCCTGCGCTGCCAGTGCAGCCTCGATCACTGGCACGTCAGAGGGGTTGTTCAATTCCCAGAACACCCGCCCCTTGCCATCAACCTCGACACACAGCACTTGCCGACCGTTTTCCAGAAACCGCAGTTGCTCCAGACCCTCGAGCGCCTCAAGCGGACCGATGGGCCACGCCGGATAGGCGCGCAAAGCAGCATGGCGGTAGGCATAGACACCGACATGATGAAAAACCGGCGTCGGCTGATCATCGGCATAGACCTGCCCGGTGAACGGGATCACTTCTTTTGAGAAATACAGGCCCCGCATTCCCGCGCCAAAAACCGCCGTAGTGCCGCCAACCCGCCCCGCCCGCCGATCAGCCAGAAAGCCGTTCAGCGCCCGCCCGTCACAGCGCAGCACCGGCGTGGCGATGTCGGCCTCGGGTGCCGCGCGCAGGCCAGCCACCAGATCTTCGACAAACCACGCAGGCGTCAGCGGCGCGTCGCCTTGCAGGTTCACCACCACATCAAACCCCGGCAACGCCTCTGCCACCTCGGCGCAACGCTCGGTGCCGTTCTGCGCCGTGGTTGAGGTCATCACCACCTCGGCACCAAAGCTCTGCGCATGGTCGCGGATGCGCACGTCATCCGTCGCCACCACCACGCGATCAATGCCGCGCACTGCCTTCGCCGCCTGCCACGACCGCATGATCAAGGTCTTGTCGCCATCCGGGCCCTTCAGCGAAACCAAAGGCTTGCCGGGGTATCGCACGCTTTGATAGCGCGCCGGGATGACGAGAAGCACGCTCATTTCTGCAAGACCACGCCGGGCGCATAAGCGATGAAGAACGGGTTATCCCAACCCTGCTTGCCATAGGCCAGCGGAGTGTGATCATCAAATCGCACGACATGGCCGCCCGCCCCCCGCAGCACGGCATCGCCTGCGGCAGTATCCCATTCCATCGTGCGGCCAAGGCGGGGGTAAAGATCAGCCTCGCCCGTTGCCACAAGACAGAATTTCAGGCTGGAGCCTGCCGATTTCATATCCTTGACGCCATACTTGGCGATGTAATCATCCGTCGCCGCATCGCGGTGCGATTTCGACGCCACCACCATCAGCGCTGCGTTGTCGGGGGTTGAGACCGAAAGCCGCGTCACCGGGCCAGCAGTATCCTTGGCAAAACCACCCGTCTCCTCAACGGTCGAACCATCCGCCTGCGTATAGAACAGCCGCCCCTGCGCTGGGGCATAGACCACACCCCGTAGCGGCACGCCATTTTCGACATAGGCGATGTTCACGGTAAAATCGCCCCGCCGCTGCACGAACTCCTTGGTGCCGTCCAACGGGTCGACGATCAGAAAGGTCGAAGCCTGCAGCGCGTGGCTATCCGCCTGTTCTTCGGTGATCAGCACCACATCCGGGAAAGCCGCGCGCAGACCTGCCGAGATGATCGCATCGGCGGCCTCGTCGGCTTCTGTCACCGGGCTGGCATCAGATTTCGACTTCACCGCGAAATCCGGGCCATCATAAACCTGCATGATGCGGTCGCCCGCTTCCAGTGCCAGACGGCGGATGACGGGGATCAGAGTGTCAAAGTTCATAGGCTCTCCTGACAAGCGCGTCATCGCCTTGCCGTGTTGTTGATTAATTCAGACATCGCCTTTATCATCGCTTGCAAAGGGAACGGCAAGATTTCCTGCACTATAATGGGCCGCGCCCGAACATGAGGTTGCAGTAATGTTTCGCCCAGACGTCAAACGCACCAAAGTCACCAGCGGCTTCGCCATGCTGGAGCTTATCTTTCACGCAGCGGTGCGCAACGTGCGCAAGCAGCACGGCAACGCGGTGATCGGCCTGTTGATGGCGATCATCCAATCGGTGCTGATGGTTGTCATCATGGTGTTCATGTTCGATTTGCTGGGGATGCGTGGCAGCGCGTTGCGCGGCGATTTCGTGCTTTATATCATGTCGGGCGTGTTCAACTTTGCCACCCACGCCAAGACCCTGAGTGCTGTGTCAAAATCAGATGGCCCAACCTCGGCGATGATGAAGCATTCGCCGATGAACACGATTGTCTCGATTGCCTCTGCGGCGCTGGGTGCGCTTTATCTGCAAACCCTGTCCGCTGGATGCATCCTGTTCTTCTACCACACATTGTGGACTCCGATCACCATTTATGAACCCGTCCCCATGATCGGCATCTACATGCTGTCCTGGGCATCGGGCATCGGCGTGGGGATGATCTTCAAGGCCGCAACCCCTTGGCAGCCAGAGTTTTTCAGCATCGCCACCTCGATCTACGCCCGCGCCAACATGATCTTTTCGGGAAAGATGTTTCTGGCCAATTCCATGCCCTCCAGCCGCCTGCACTATTACACCTGGAACCCGCTGTTCCATTCGATTGACCAGACGCGCGGTTACATGTTTCAGAACTACCATCCGCACAACAGCTCGATCGAATACACCATCTGGGTCACGTTCACGCTGATCGTGATCGGCCTGATGGGTGAGAATTTCACCCGCAAACACGTCTCGGCCAGTTGGGGTGCCGGGCGATGAGATGGCTGGCGCTGGCGCTTGGCCTGATCTGGCCAGGCTTGGGTGCCGCGCAGGTTCTGCCCGCTTTATATGATGTGGCAGAGGTCGCTGGCGATGATGTGCTGAACATCCGTGCCATGCCGGATGCGACCACTGCGACGCTGGGCAATCTGCCACCTGACGCCAAAGCAGTCGAGGTTGTGGCGCTTAGCCCGGATGGCAAATGGGCACAGGTGAACGCGGGCGAAAACACAGGTTGGGTCGCGCTGCGTTTCCTGCACAAACAAGACCGGCCCGACTGGTTCGCATTGCAGTATAGTCTGGAATGTTCGGGGACAGAGCCATTCTGGACTTTGTTCATTGATCCGCTGACCAAATCCGCCCACATCAACACCCCTGAAGAAGAGGGGCCAGAACTCGATATCCTCGGCCACTGGCCCGGAACCGCCGCCCAGCCCACCGCTGCCGTGCAATTCGCCAGCGACGGCACCAATGGAATCGCCGTGCTGCGCGGGCAGGCGTGTTCTGACGGCATGTCGGATCAGAAATTCGGCATCAGCCTTGATCTGTTTCAGCAGGCAAGTCCCGAAAAACCGGGCCAAACCCTGCATGGCTGCTGCCATTTGGCCCCCTGGGCGCCCTGAATCCGCGCACTTGCGCCAAACGCTGCAATTTTTCCGATCATTCCATCAGATTTACCCCCCATGCAGCGCTTGCAGGGTGAAATCTGCCCCCCTATATACGCCCAGAAGCCGGGAACGGGCGGTAGCCCTTCCGGGTCTCATGGGATCGGGACGGAATGCCGCGAATTGGGTTCCGTGCCACAACATCGCCGAAGGAAAGGGACCTAGCCTATGGCCAAAGTCATTGGGATTGACCTCGGGACGACCAACTCTTGCGTCGCCATCATGGACGGATCGCAGCCCCGTATCATCGAAAACTCGGAAGGCGCGCGCACCACGCCGTCGATCGTCGCCTACACCGAAACTGAACGTCTGGTCGGCCAAGCCGCCAAACGTCAGGCTGTCACGAACGCCAGCAACACCATCTTCGCGGTCAAGCGCCTGATCGGCCGCCGTCATGACGATCCGGTTATCGTCAAAGACCAGAAGAACATGCCTTACAAGATCACCAACGGCGGCAACGGTGATGCTTGGGTCGAAGTGCGCGGTGAAAAATATTCTCCGGCGCAGGTGTCGGCTGTCATCCTGCAAAAGATGAAAGAAACCGCTGAGTCCTACTTGGGTGAAACCGTCACTCAGGCTGTGATCACGGTGCCGGCCTACTTCAACGACGCTCAGCGCCAAGCCACCAAAGACGCCGGCAAGATCGCTGGCCTTGAAGTGCTGCGCATCATCAACGAGCCGACCGCAGCCGCTTTGGCCTACGGTCTGGACAAGAAAGAAGCCCGCACCATCGCCGTCTACGACCTTGGCGGCGGTACGTTCGACATCACCATTCTGGAAATCGACGACGGTCTGTTCGAGGTGAAATCCACCAACGGCGACACCTTCCTGGGTGGCGAAGACTTCGACATGCGCATCGTCAACTATCTGGCGGATGAGTTCAAGAAAGAGCATGGCGTTGACCTGTCGCTTGACAAGATGGCGCTGCAACGCCTGAAAGAAGCGGCTGAAAAGGCCAAGATCGAGCTTTCGTCCAGCCAGCAGACCGAAATCAACCAGCCGTTCATCTCGATGGACAAGAACACTGGCCAGCCGCTGCACCTGGTGGTCAAGCTGACCCGTGCCAAGCTGGAATCGCTGGTCGATGACCTGATCAAAAAGTCGATGAAGCCCTGCGCCGCTGCGTTGAAAGACGCAGGCGTCTCGGTTGGCGACATTGACGAGGTGGTTCTGGTCGGCGGTATGACCCGCATGCCGCGCGTGCTGGAAGAAGTCACCAAGTTCTTCGGCAAAGAGCCCCACAAGGGTGTGAACCCGGATGAAGTTGTGGCCGCTGGTGCCGCCATTCAGGCAGGCGTTCTGCAAGGCGACGTCAAAGACGTGGTTCTGCTCGACGTGACTCCGCTGTCTTTGGGCATCGAAACCCTTGGTGGCGTGTTCACCCGCCTGATCGACCGCAACACCACGATCCCGACGAAGAAGAGCCAAGTGTTCTCGACCGCCGAAGACAACCAGAACGCCGTGACCATCCGCGTGTTCCAGGGCGAGCGTGAAATGGCTGCCGACAACAAGATGCTGGGCCAGTTCAATCTTGAACAAATCCCCCCGGCACCGCGTGGTCTGCCGCAGATTGAAGTCACCTTTGACATCGACGCCAACGGCATCGTCTCGGTGAAGGCCAAAGACAAAGGCACCAACAAAGAGCAAGCGATCACCATTCAAGCCTCGGGCGGTTTGTCCGACGAGGATATCGAGAAAATGGTCCGCGACGCCGAAGCCAATGCCGAGGCCGACAAAGAGCGCAAGGAACTGGTGGAATCGAAGAATCAGGCCGAGAGCCTGCTGCACTCGACCAAAAAGTCCTTGGCCGAACACTCTGACAAGGTTGATCCTTCAACCGTCGAAGTGATCGAACTGGCAATGTCGGCGCTGGAAGATGCGCTGGCCACCGAAAATGCTGGCAAGATCAAGGGCGGCATCCAGAACCTGACCGAAGCGGCGATGAAGCTGGGCGAGGCGATCTACAAAGCCTCGGCAGACCAAGCCGAAGGTAAGGATGAGGATGATCAGCGTGGCGTGGATGAAGACATCATCGACGCAGACTTCGAGGATCTCGGGAACAACAAGCGGAAGTAAGCCGCCAGGAACGAAAACAGGGCGGCCCATGCAAGGGCCGCCCTGCCGCGTTCCCGTGAAGGGGTTTTGCAATGGCAAAGCGCGATTATTACGACATTCTGGGTGCCTCGAAGGGCGCTTCCGCCGAGGACTTGAAAAAGGCTTACCGGATCAAAGCCAAAGAGCTTCACCCGGATCGCAACTCTGACAATCCAAACGCCGAAGCCCAGTTCAAGGAATTGAACGAAGCCTACGAGGTCATGAAAGACGCCGACAAGAAGGCGGCTTACGATCGCTATGGTCATGCGGCCTTTGAAGGTGGCATGGGCGGCGGCGGTCAGCGTGGTGGTTATGCGGGCGGCAATGGCGATTTCGCCTCTGCCTTCTCGGATGTGTTCGAAGACCTGTTCGGCAACTTCACAGGTGGCCGCGGTGGCGGGCGTTCGCGCGCGCAACGCGGGTCTGACCTGCGCTATAACCTGCGCGTCAGTCTGGAAGAAGCTTTCTCGGGCGTGCAGAAAACCATCAACGTGCCCACCTCTGTGACCTGCGATGTCTGCCATGGCACCGGGGCCGAGGGCGGCGCTGAACCTGTCACCTGCCCCACCTGTTCGGGTATGGGCAAGGTGCGGGCGCAGCAGGGTTTCTTCACCGTCGAACGCACCTGCCCCACCTGTAACGGTGCAGGCCAGATGGTGAAAAACCCCTGCAAGAACTGCGCAGGACATGGCCGGGTCGAGAAAGACCGTTCGCTATCCGTCAACATCCCGGCAGGGGTGGAAACCGGCACGCGCATTCGCCTTGCTGGCGAGGGCGAGGCTGGGATGCGCGGTGGCCCGTCGGGCGATCTCTACATCTTCATCGAGACCAAAGACCACGCGATCTTCCAGCGTGACGGCGTGCATCTGTTCTGCCGCGTGCCGATCACTCTGGCCACGGCAGCGTTGGGCGGTGAGATCGAGGTGCCCACCATCGACGGCGGTAAATCTCGGGTGAAAGTGCCTGCGGGTGCACAAACCGGCAAGCAGATGCGGCTGCGTTCCAAGGGCATGCCAGCCCTGCGCGGCGGCGGCTCGGGCGATATGGTGATCGAACTGGCGGTGGAAACCCCCGTCAACCTGACCGCCCGCCAGAAAGAAATCCTGCGGGAATTCGACACGCTGGCGACCGACAATAACCCGGAAGGCAGTTCGTTCTTCTCAAAAGTCAAAGGCTTTTGGGACGGAATGAAAAGCTGACCCACACCCGACGCCGCCCCGGACTTGATCCGGGGCCTCATGGCCTAAAGAGAGGCCCCGGATCAAGTCCGGGGCAGCCAGGTTCTTGTTGGTAAGCGGCGTGCCCTAATTCATTGGGGCGCCACCCTCTGCCTTGCGCTTGACCACAAACGCCGACAGCGCCTCATCAATCGCAGGGTCCAGCGGCGGCAGTTCATATTCGGCAAGCATCTGCTTCCAGATCACATTCGCCCGCTCGCGTGTCTTGATGCCGCCCTTGCCCAGCCAGGTGGTGTGGTTATCCCAGTTGGACAACAGCGGCGTGTAAAACGCCTGTTCATACCGGCTCATGGTGTGATCGCTGCCAAAGAAATGCCCGCCCGACCCAACCTCGCGGATCGCCTCAAACGCCAATGTCGCCTCGTCCACCACCAAGGGCGTGAAATAGGCCTGCATCATCTGCAGCATCTCGGCATCCAGGATCAGCTTTTCAAAACTCGCCGTCAGCCCGCCATGCAGCCACCCCGCCGCGTGTTCGATCAGATGCGCCCCACCCATCATCGCCCCCCACAGCGACATCTGCGACTCATACGCCGCCTGCGCATCAACCTCATTGGCGGCGTTCACATTGGATGACCGGAACGGCACCCCGATCAGCCGCGCCAACTGCCCCGAGGCTTGCGCCGCCTTGGTATATTCCGGCGTGCCAAACGCTGGCGCGCCCGAGCGCATGTCGACGTTCGAGGTAAAGCCGCCATACATCACCGGCACGCCCTTTCGCACGATCTGGGTCAAGGCGATCCCGGCCATCGCCTCGGCGTGCTGCATCACCAAGGCCCCCGCCAGCGTCACCGGACTCATCGCGCCCGCCAAGGTGAACGGTGTAATTACCACCACCTGACCATATTCGGCCATGGCGATAAGCCCCTCGGCCATCGGAATATCCAACTGCAGTGGCGAGTTGGTGTTGATGATCCCCAAAAGGCAGGGCCTGTCCAGCAACCCTTCGGGCGTCGTGCCTAGGGAAATCGCAGCCATTTCAATGCCATCCAAGGTGCGCTGCCGCCCCAGAGTCTCGGTCTGCCAGTTCTTGTCCAGCAGCCGGATCTGCGCATGAAAGCAGTCGAGATAGCGGGTATCGGCGGGCAAATCCATCGGCTCGAAAGGATTGCCGCCAGCCTGATGGATCACGTTCAGGCTTTGCACCAGCTTCAGATAATCCTGCATCTCGGCAAAGGTGCCATTCCTGCGCCCACCGTCATTGTCCATCACATAGGCCGGCCCACCGACCGAGGCGAACACGCAATCTTCCCCACCAAACCGCAAATTCCGCGCTGGATTGCGCGCCTCCAGCCCAAAGCTGCGCGGCACGCTGGCCAGCAAACTGCCAACCAGATCGGCATCCAGCCGCACCGTCTCGCCCTGCACCTCGGCACCCGCCTGCGCGAACAACGCCCGTGCCTGCGGCTCCAGCACCGCCATGCCAATCTCGGCCAGCACACGCAGCGCCGAAGTATGAATCGCCATCACATGATCCGCCGACAGCACCTCGATCGGGGCATAGGGGCGCGGCACCTGCCCGAACGGCATCTGATGCAAGGCCCCCATCGCACGCGGACCACGGGCAGCGCTGCGTTTGCGCGGGGCAGTATCTGTCATAGCAATCCCCTCAAAGGCGGCTTTTCGCGCCGCAACACAGGCTCTAGCGCCGCGCCAAACCCGCGCACAAAGCGGTGCGCGGAATAAACCGCATCGGCGATGGATGAGGGCTGCAAACAATCCCCCACACGGCTGACGGCAACACCAGCCGCCACCAGCGGCGCATAAAGATCATCCACCGGCAGTCGCCCCGTCGCCACGATCAGCGTGCCACAGGTCTGCTCAACCACGCGCCCGGTATAAGCACAAGCCAACCGCACCGCCCCCGGCACCTGCCCCTCCAACAGATGCAGCGGCACGATCTTGACCCCCGCCTCCAGCAACCGCCCCTGCACAAAGCCTTGCTCATCGGTCAGCACCGTCCAGCTCGACGCCACCGCATGCGGCGTCACATATGTCACCTCATGGCCCAGCGCCCGCAGCCGTTCAGCCAGCGCGCCGGCCATGAAGTAATGCTCGTCATCATAGATCACCACCGGACCTGCCACCGCCGCCCCGGCGAAAATATCGTCTGGCGTCAGCGCCTTGGGCAGATCAAGCGGCTCCATCCCTGCCACGCCCACGCCATCGCGCCGCCAACGCGATCCTGTAGCCAGCACCACATGATCGGCGCCGAAATCGGCGATATCGCCTGCCGTCATCACGCTGCCGGGATAGATCTGCACATTGTCCAGCTTGCCGATCATATGCGCCCGCCAATCCCGCACCCTGATCCAGGTGCCCAACCCCGGCAGCGTCGATTCCCGCAGAATCCGCCCGCCCAAAGCCCCGCCAGCCTCGGCCAAACTCACCTCGGCCCCGCGCCGGCCCAAACTCAGCGCCGCCTCCAATCCCGCAGGCCCCGCGCCCACGACCAGCACTTTCTCCAGCTTTGGCAGCACCGTGATCCGCTCGGGGTGCCAGCCTTGCCGCCATTCTTCGGCCATCGTCGGGTTTTGCGTGCAGCGAAGCGCCACCGCCTCGTTGTTCGCGGCGCGGCAAATGTTGCAGCCGATACACTCGCGAATCTCATCCGCCCGCCCTTCGCGGATTTTCAGCGGCAAGAACGGATCAGCAATCGAAGGCCGCGCCGCCCCGATGAAATCCTGCACCCCGCGTTTGATCTGCGCCACCATGGTTTCGGGTGAGGTAAACCGCCCCACCGACACCACTGGCTTCGTGGTCAGGCTTTTCACGAAACCCACATAAGGCTCCTGAAACCCCTCCGCACTGAAACGCGCCGATTTACTGTCATTGCCCAGCGCGCCTGCAATATTCACATCCCACAGGTCAGGGAGTTCGGCGAGCATCTCGACCACCTCGCGCCCCTCGCCTTCACTGGTGATGCCGCGCGGCCCGTGCAACTCGTCCACCGCCAGCCGCAGCGCCACGGCGCAGGTGTCACCGACCACCTCCTTGGTATCCTCGATCATCTCGCGCAGCAGACGCGCCCGATTTTCCAAATTACCGCCATAGGCATCGCCGCGGGTGTTGCTGCGCGCCGACAGAAACTGAAATGGCAGGTAATCGTGGCCCGCATAGACATAAACAATGTCAAACCCGGCGCGCTTGGCTCGCAGCGCCGCATCCCGCTGCCAGCCGCGAAACGCCTTGATATCGCTGGCATCCATCGCCCGCGCCGTTGTCGGCAAATGGAACATTGCGGGCTGCACATCCGGCGCAATCCCCGGCACCCGCGTCATTCGGTTTGATGCGTGGGCACCGCCGTGCCACAACTCGATCCCCGCCAGCGACCCATGCGCATGGATCGCCTCGGCCGTCAGCGCCAGTGCAGCAATATCGCTGTCGTCCCACAAGGTCAGAAAGCCATGCGGGCTGTCGTCCGACGTGGGATGAATCGAGCAATACTCGGTGCAGACCACACCCCAACCGCCTTCCGCCTTCATCCCGCGCAACGCAGCCCCGGCCTGCGGCCGCTGCCAGCCCAGCCCAGTGGCATGTGGAGTCTGATAGAATCGGTTCGGTGCCGTCACTGGCCCGATCTTCACAGGCTCGAACAAGATCGCATGGGTGGAGTCCATCATCGCCTCAGTGTTGAATGATCGTATAGTATCGGCGCGTTTCGTCCTGCGTCAATGGCCTTAAATTTATGTTGCCAAGTGGCATCTGCTTGTTACATGATCGTTCAACAAGGGGAAAACATGCCGCAAGTCCAGACCGAATTTCCGCATCCCGTTCAGGTTATCGAAACCCTCTGGGTGCCGATGCCAGACGGCACGCGGCTGGCGGCAAAGCTGTGGTTGCCAGAATCAGCGCTCAGCGAAGCGGCCCCTGTTCCGGTCTTGCTGGAATACCTGCCTTACCGCTTGCGCGACGGCACCCGCACCCGCGATCAGGGCCTGCATATGTATGTCGCGGGGCATGGCTATGCCTGCATCCGTCTCGACATTCGCGGCACCGGCGAAAGTGAAGGCGTGATCACCGGCGAGTATACCGAGCAGGAACAACGCGACGGTGTGGCCGCGATTGCGTGGCTGGCAGCCCAGCCGTGGTGCGACGGGCAAGTGTCGATGATCGGCATCTCATGGGGCGGCTTCAACGGCCTGCAAATCGCCGCCCGTCAGCCCCCGGCGCTGAAATCGGTGATCACGGTGGGGTCTACCGATGACCGCTACGCCACCGATATTCACTGGGTCGGCGGTTGCCTTTCGAAAGACAACTTCGACTGGTCCGCCACGATGTTTTCCGGCAACGACCTGCCGCCTGATCCGCAAATCGTCGGCGACGCCTGGCGCGGCATGTGGATGCAGCGGATCGAGGCCAATCAACCGTGGATCATCGAATGGCTGCATCACCAGCGCCGCGATGATTACTGGCGGCAAGGCTCGGTATGCGAGGATTTCTCGGCCATCCAGATCCCGGTCTACGCGATCAGCGGTTGGGCCGACAACTACTCTGAAGCTGTGCCGCGCCTGTTGGCAAACCTGCAAGGCCCGCGCCTTGGATTGATCGGTCCTTGGGCGCACAGCTATCCGCATGACGTGGCGGTCGAACCCGCCATCGGCTGGCTGCAAGAACTGGTGCGTTGGCTGGATCATTGGACCAAGGGCATCGACACCGGCCTGATGGATCAACCGATGTATCGCGTCTGGATGCAAGACTTTGTGCCACCGCAAACCTGCTACCAAAACCGCCCCGGTCGCTGGGTCGCCGAAGATGCTTGGCCCTCGCCCCGCATTCAGCCCGAACGCCTGACGCTTGGCGCGCATAATATCCTCGGCGGCACGGGCAGCGGCACCGCGCAAATCTGCTCCCCGCTTTGGGTCGGTCTGACCGCCGGCGAAGTCGGTCGCTACGGCAATGACGCCGACTGGCCCACCGATCAGCGCGAAGATGATGGCGGATCGCTGGTGTTCACCTCGGCGCCCCTGACCGAGACCAAGGAAATCCTCGGCGCACCGCTCCTGCATCTGACCTTCTCCAGCGACAAACCCCAAGCCCTTGTCGCCGTCCGCCTGAACGACGTTGCCCCCGATGGCCGTTCCACCCGCGTCACCATTGGCCTTTTGAACCTGACTCACCGCGACAGCCACGAACACGCTACGCCTTTGACCCCCGGTCAAACCTATACCGCCACGGTCGAGCTTGACGACATCGCCCACGCCTTCCCGGCAGGCCACCGCATCGCCGTCTCAATCTCGACCACCTATTACCCGATCGCATGGCCCTCGCCCGAACTCGCCACCCTTACAGTTCACCTCGGCGACAGCCACCTCAGCCTCCCCATCCGGCCCGCAAATCCCAAAGACGCCACCCTGCCCGCCTTCGGCCCCGCGATCAGCGCGCCGCAAACCCCGCACACCTACCACCCGATTGAGAACCCACCCCTGCGCCGCGTCACCCGAGACCTTCTGTCGGGCAAGATGACCGTGGATTTCCCGCGCTGGACCTACTCTAAAACCATGCCCGACATCGGCCAGACCCAAACCGCCACCGGCATCATCCAGCATGAGATCACCGATGGCGACCCGCTCTCTGCCGTCACCCGCACTGACTACAAAGTCACCATGCAGTTCCCCGGCCACACCATCCACCACCACTCCACTGGCCGGATGTCCTGCACCGCCACCCACTTCCGCGTGCAGCAAAGCCTGAAAATCCACGAAGCCGACACCCTGATTTTTGAACGCCATTGGGATGAGGAGATCGCGCGTGACATGGTCTGACCCATGCTGACTTATGCGATCAAACGCATAGCCCTCGCGGCGGTGATCCTGTTTGTGGTCATGCTGGCGATGTATGGCATGGTCTTCCTCGTCCCCGGCGATCCCGCCAGCGTCGCCCTTGGCCCCCGCGCCACCCCCGCCCTGAAAGCCATGCTGACCGAGCGTATGGGCCTTGACCAACCCGTCGCCGTGCAGATCTGGCGCTTCTTCGCCAACGCGGCCCAAGGCGATCTGGGCATCGACGTGTGGTCAAAGCGCCCGGTGCTTGACCAAATACTCGAGGCCTTCCCACAAACCCTGCTGCTTGGCGTCGTCGCCCTAAGCTGGGCGCTCACCCTCGGCATCACACTCGGAGTCCTCGCCGTCGTCTATCGCGGCACCTTGATCGACCGCGCACTTGGCCTTGTCTCGGTCAGCTTTATCTCGGTGCCGTCCTTCGTCGTCGCCATCTACCTGCTGTTGATCTTCGCGGTCTGGCTGCAATGGCTGCCCGCCATCGGCGCAGGCAAAGCCGGAGACATCCCTTCACAAATCAAGGCGCTGATCCTGCCCTCGCTCGCCGTCGGCATCGGCTGGGTCGGCTACCTTGCCCGCATGGTCCGCGCCTCGATGCTCGAGATCATGGCCGCCAACCACATCCGCACCGCCCGCGCCTTTGGCCTGCCCGAACGCACAGTCGTCACCCGCTACGCCCTGCGCC
Source organism: Cypionkella sinensis (assembly GCF_042646385.1). Classification (NCBI taxonomy): domain Bacteria; kingdom Pseudomonadati; phylum Pseudomonadota; class Alphaproteobacteria; order Rhodobacterales; family Paracoccaceae; genus Cypionkella; species Cypionkella sinensis. Next base: position 2,891,353 of record NZ_JBHRTO010000001.1, read on the forward strand.
TTGCCATCGTGCCGACGATTTCCGTCATCGCAGTCGGCCTCGGCAGCATCCTGTCCAGCGCCGTGTTTGTCGAAACCGTGTTCTCACGCCCCGGCATCGGCACGCTGATCACGGGTGCGGTGTTCAAACGCAACTACCCCGTGGTAATGGGCACAGTCCTGTTCACAACCGCCTTCTATCTTCTGGTGATCACCGCCGCCGATCTGCTGATTGCCAAGCTAGACCCAAGGGTGCGCGATGCGCTGGCCCGCTGACAGCCGCGCGCTGCGGGCGCTGATCCGTGATCCAATGGGGCTGATGGGCCTTGTGCTTGTCACCCTGTTCATCCTGATGGCCGTCGCCGCCCCCCTGCTTGCCCCCTATGATCCGGTCGCGCTGGATGTGCGCGCCAAACTGAAAGCCCCCAGCTTCGCGCATTGGCTGGGCACCGATCAGTTGGGCCGCGATACCCTGTCGCGCATCATCTATGGCGCGCGCACTGCCCTGACCATCGCGCTGACTGCCATCGGTCTTGCGGGCAGCATCGGTATCCTTCTGGGCCTGATCGCAGGCTATGGCCCGCGCTGGCTGGACGCCGCCTTGGTCTTGATCTTCGACGCGCTGAACTCGCTGCCGATGATGATGTTCGCCCTTGCCATCATCACCGTGCTTGGCCCCGGCACCGGCACGCTGATCCTTGTCGTCGTCCTTGTGTCCATCCCCGGCTATGCCCGCCTGATCCGCGCCCAAACCCTGTCCTTGCGCAGTGCCGATTTCATTCTGGCCGAGCAAGCCATCGGTGCCAGCACCCCGCGCATCCTGCTGCATCACCTGCTGCCCAACGTGTTCGGCCCGCTCTGCATCGTGCTGTCGATGGATATCCCCGTGGTGATCATGCTTGAGGCTGGCCTCAGCTACCTGAACCTCGGCGTCAAACCGCCCACCCCGTCTTGGGGCAACATCCTTTACGATGGCTACACCGCCATCCGCACCTCCAGCACCCTCGTGATCGCCGCTGGGGCACCCCTCGTGCTGGCAACCCTCGGCTTCACCTTCCTCGGCGAAGGCCTTCGCGACGCGCTCGACCCCCGCTTTGCCACGGCGAGGCCGCGATGACCCAACCGCTGCTGGAAATCGACGCCCTGAACGTCACCTACACCGACCACGGCAAACTTGCCGCCCTGCGCGGCGCCAGCCTGACCGCGCGCGCGGGTGAGGTGATCGGCATCGTCGGCGAAAGCGGCTGCGGCAAATCCACCTTGGCGGCGAGCGTGATCAACCTTCTGCCGCAAGCCGCCCAAGTCACCAGCGGCGCGGTCCGCTACAAGGGCGCGGATATCCTGACCCTGCCGCCCGAGGCCCAGCGCTCCTTACGCGGTCAAGACATCGCGATGATCTTCCAAGACCCGATGACCGCCTTCAACCCGGTGCTGACCATCGGCGCGCAACTGCTGGATTTCCAGCACGCCAGCCCCGCCTCGCGCGCCGAGAAACTCGCCCGCGCCCGCACCCTGCTGTCCCGCGTCGGCATGCCCGACCCCGACCTGACCCTGCGCCGCTATCCGCATCAGCTTTCAGGCGGCATGCGCCAGCGCGTCGCCATCGCCGCCGCCCTCTTGATGAACCCCACGATCCTCGTCGCCGACGAACCCACCACGGCGCTGGATGTGACGATGGAGGCGCAGATCATCCACCTGCTGCGCGACCTGCGCCGCGATTACCAAGGCGCGATCCTTGTGATCACCCACCATTTGGGAGTCGTCGCCGAACTCTGCGACCGCGTCTATGTGATGTATGCGGGCGAGGTGGTGGAAGAGGCTTTGGTGGATGACCTGTTCCACGCGCCCCGCCACCCCTATACCCAAGCCCTGATCGCCTGCGATCCCGGCCATTTCACCGATGCCACCCCGATCCTGCCCACCATCCCCGGCCGCCTGCCCGACCTGCGCAACCCCCCCACCGGATGCGCCTTCGCCGCGCGCTGCCCGCTGGCCGAACCGATCTGCGCCAACCCACCGCCCCGCGTGGAAATCTCACCCACCCAGACCGCGCTGTGCCACAAGGCCGGGGGGCGGCCATGACCCTGCTCTCGGTGCAAGACCTCGCCCTTGACCTGCCGTTACGCGGCGGGCTGCTGTCTGCCCTCAACCCCAAAGCCCGCCGCAGCCTGCAAATCTTCGCCGACGTCTCCTTCACCCTGAACCCCGGCGAAACGCTTGGCCTTGTCGGCGAATCCGGCTCTGGCAAAACCACCCTCGCCCGCGCGCTTCTGGGCCTGACCCCCACCACCCACGGCCAAATCCACTTCGCAGGTCAACCCCGCCGCACCCCCGCCGATTTCGCCACCCTGCGCCGCGACACCGCAATGATGTTCCAAGACGCCATCGCCTCACTCTCTCCCCGCAAGACCATCGGCGCGCTGCTGGCCGAACCCTTGACCATCCACGGCCAGCCAGCCCCCAAAGCGAAAATCGCGCAGATGCTGGCCCTCGTCGGCCTGCCCGCCGATTTCGCCACCCGCTACCCGCACGAACTGTCCGGCGGCCAAGCCCGCCGCGTCGGCGTCGCCCGCGCCTTGGCACTGAACCCGAAACTGGTGATCGCCGATGAACCCACTGCGGGCCTTGATGTCTCGGTGCAAGGCGAAATCCTCAACCTGATGACCGACCTGAAAACGCGCCTCAACCTCAGCTACCTGATCATCAGCCACAACCTTGCCATGGTCCGCCATGTCTCGGACCGCATCGCGGTGATGTATCTGGGCCGTCTTGTCGAGATCGGCCCGACACGTCCCACCTTCGCCCAGCCCCTGCACCCCTATTCGCAAAGCCTGATCGCCTCCGAGCCACTACCAGACCCGCGCAAGCGTCGCCAAGACCTTGCGATCAAAGGCGAAATCCCCAGCCTGCTCAACCGCCCCACCGCTTGCGTCTTCCAAAGCCGCTGCCCCCACGTCCAACCCATCTGCCGCACCGATCCCCCCACCTTGCGCGAAATCAGCCCCGCCCGCTTTGTGCGCTGCCACTTCGCCCACCCTACAGGAGCCCTATCATGACCCAATGGCGCACCGACCGTCGCGGTTTCCTGCAAACCGCAGGCGCAGCCCTTGCCGCCCTCACCCTGCCCGCCAAATTCGCCTGGGCGGCCGAGGGCGACACCCTGCGCATCCGCGCGACCGCCGATTTCCAATGCCTTGATCCCAAGAACATGATCGGCGAACTCGACGAAATCATCCCACGCTGCACACAGGTCGCCCTCGTCCGGCTTGGCGACATGCGCGATGGCAACAAATGGCAGCCTTGGGGGGCCGAGAAAATCGACTGGATCGACCCCACCAAGATCGGCTTCACCCTGCGCGAAGGCTTGCAATGGTCGAACGGCTTCGGCCCCGTGACCCCCGAAGATGTGAAATTCTCGTTCGAGCGCATCGCAGGCAGCGACTCGGCTTGGGCCTATCAATTCGAGAAACTCGACCATGTCGAAGTCATCGACGCCCGCTCTGGCATCATTCATCTGAAAGAGGCCTTCGCCCCCTTCATGGTGATCGCGCTGCCCTATTACGGCGGCAATATCATCTGCAAAGCCGCGACCGAGAAGGTCGGCGGCAGCTACACCACCGAGGCCCCTGCCGAATGTGGCCCCTACCGCTTTGCCGCGTGGGAGCAGAACCAGAAGGTCACTCTCACCGCCAACCCCGATTGGACAGGCCCGAAACCCGCCTTTGCCACCGTGGAAATCTACATCGTCACCGATGATCAGGCCGCCCAACTCGCCTACGAGGCCGATGCGTTTGATTTCACCAAACTCGCCGTCAACGCCACAGCCCAGATCAAGGCGGCCATGCCCGCCAACTCCACCCTGATCGAGGCCCAATCCACCCGCTATTCTTGGCTGGTGATCAACCAGAACGCCGAACCGCTGAAAGACATCCGCGTCCGCCAAGCCATCCAATATGCCTATGACAGCGACGCGGTGCTGCTGGGCGCTTACGATGGCCTCGCGACCAGATCGACCGGGGTCGTGCCCCCCACCAGCCCCTTCACCCGCGCGTCCAACCTGATTCAGACCCGCGACGTGGAAAAGGCCAAGGCGCTGCTGGCCGAGGCCGGAGTTTCCGATCTGACCCTGACCCTTGTGGCGCTGACCGACAGCACCACCCAAGCCATTGCGCAAATCTTTCAAGCCAATATGGCCGAAGCTGGCATCACCATCGAAATCCAGCCCACCGAAGACGCTGCCTATTGGGCCGCAGGCGACAAGACCGCCGGCGATGGCTACAAATCCTTGGAACTGGCGCTGATGAACTTCGCGGGCGGCATCGACCCCACCGAAAACCTCGTCTGGTTCCGCCCCGATCAGATCGGCATCTACAACTGGGCCTTCTTCGACAGCGCCGAGTTTGAATCGCTCTACCAGCAGGGCCTGACCGAACAGGATGAAGCCAAGCGGAAAGCCATCTTCAACAAGATGGAGGATCTGATGGAAGCCTCTGGCGACTTCATCTTCATCTGTTTCGAGCCCTACATCGCCATCCATCACAGCAATATCAAACCCGTGATCATGGCCGACGGCCACCCCGACCCGGTGATGTTTACCAAGGCTTGATCACCGCGCTGCAATCGGCAACATCAACCGGGCCGGGCTTTCTGGCCCGGCCCATCTCAAAGGAAAGCGATGACCAGCACCGCGCCGAAATACAGCCGCATGACGTCCGAGCAACGCTCGGCCAGTCTGGTGCAGGCGGGTCTGGCCTGCCTCGCGCGCGGCGGGATTCTGGAATTTACCATCGACAATATCTGTAACGAGGCAGGCGTGTCGCGCGGCCTGATCACCCATCATTTCAAGTCGAAAGATGGCCTTTTGGTCGCGGTATATCGCACCATGTATGAGCGTATGCACACCGCGCTAGAGACACTCAACCCAAAGAAACCCCGCCTGCTGGCCATCATCGACACCATGCTCGCGCCCGAGTTTTTCAGCCGCGAGGAACTTAACATCTGGCTGGCCCTCTGGTCCGAGATCGTCAACAACCCGGCGCTCAAACGCGAACACCGCCGCCAATACACACGCTATCGCCGCGATCTCGAATCCGCGTTGGCCGAGGTCGCCACGGCACGCGGGTTGAAGGTTGATGTCAAATCCCTCGCCCAAATGCTGATCGCCTTGGTGGATGGCTTGGGGTTAGAGCGGTGCATCGAGCCGAAACTGCTGTCTCCCAAAGCCGCCAGACAAATCTGCGTCTCCACGCTGGAACTGGCTTTGGGGCCGCTATAGCGCGGGTTTTGCGGCCAAAATCGACCATTCTGGCGGCGTTTATCTATATATAGTAGAGCTATATGCACGACACACAAGTCATTCCCCGCGTGGAAAACCCGCAGGCTCATCCCCGCTTCACGCTGGCGGTGACATAGTTGCAAGACAAATCCCGCGCCGAACTCGCCCACTTCCAACTGACCGGATTGAACACCATGCCCTTGCGATCCACCGGGTCCAGTCCCGCCTTGCGGATCAGATCGTAAAGCTCGTCCGGTGTGATGAACTTCGCCCAATCATGCGTGCCCTTCGGCAACCAGCGCATCACCCATTCCGCCCCGATGATCGCCATCACAAAACTTTTCGCGTTGCGGTTCAGCGTTGAACAGATCATCAGCCCGCCGGGTTTCAGCAACTGCTGGCACGCCGTCAGATAGCCCTGCGGGTCGGCGACATGCTCGACCACTTCCATGTTCAGCACCACATCAAACTGCTCACCGGATGCAGCCAGATCTTCCGCCGTGGTATGGCGGTAATCAATCGCCAGACCCGATTGCGCCGCATGAATCTGCGCCACCGGAATGTTGCGCGGCGCCGCATCCGCCCCCACCACATCCGCCCCCAGCCGCGCCATCGGTTCCGAAAGCAACCCACCACCGCAGCCAATGTCCAAAATCCGCAGCCCCTTGAACGGCAAAGGCTGCGCCAGATCGCGATCAAACTCGGCAGCAATCTGGGCGGTGATATAATCCAACCGGCACGGATTCATCAGATGCAACGGCTTGAACTTGCCCTCTGTATCCCACCATTCTGCGGCCATCGCTTCAAACTTGGCGACTTCGGCGGGATCAATCGTGTTGGTCTGGCTCATCGGAACTCCTTGCGCGCCGGAAAGTGTCGGCGCAATCTGATCCGATCATATAGGACGAATATGGATCACAGATCAGGGCAAAAGCGCGCATCCGAATATCTTTACCCGCCGGTCGAGCCGTTCGATCAGCGGATGCTCGACATGGGCGATGGCCACCGCATTTACGTCGAGCAATGCGGCCGCGCCGATGGCATCCCCGTTCTGGTGCTGCACGGCGGGCCGGGAGGTGGCTGTAGCCCGGCGATGCGGCGCTATTTTGACCCATCCGTCTATCGGGTGATCCTGTTTGATCAGCGCGGTTGCGGCCGTTCCCGCCCCCACGCTTCAGTTCAGGACAACACCACCTGGCATCTGGTCCGCGACATCGAGATGATCCGCGAAACGCTTGGTATCGAGCATTTCATCCTGTTCGGCGGCAGTTGGGGCGCGACCCTCGCCCTAATCTACGCGATTTCCCACCCCCAGCGGGTCCGGCATCTGGTTTTGCGCGGCGTATTTCTGGCCACCAAGCGAGAGTTGGATTGGTTCTACGGCGGCGGGGCGGGGGCGTTTTACCCCGAACTATGGGCGCGATTTGTCAGCCTGATCCCGCCAGAAGAGCGGAGTGATCTGATCGCCGCCTATCATCGCCGGCTGTTTGGCGGCGATCTGGCGGTCGAGACTCAGGCCGCGCGGGTCTGGGCGGGCTGGGAGAATGCCTTGGCCTCGGTATCCTCGGAAGGGTTCATGGGTGGCGATGGGCCCGCGGAATACGCCCGCGCCTTCGCACGGCTGGAGAACCATTATTTCGTCAACGGCGCCTTCCTGGAGCATGATGGCTGGATCGTGCAGAACCGGCACCGGATCGCCCATATTGGCGCAGATATCGTGCAAGGTCGGTTTGACATGATCTGCCCGCCCGTATCGGCCAACAAGCTGGCGGATGGCTGGAACAAGGCTCGGTTGAGGATGGTGCCAATGGCAGGCCATGCTTTGTCAGAGCCCGGGATATCCGAGGCTTTGGTGGCCGCGATGGATGCCCTGCGGGATCGGTCCCAACTCGGGACCGAATAGAATGTATCCGAAGCAATTGCTTTAGGTTCCGTGTTAAGGCCTTTTCCAGCATGGCGAAGGCCCTCGCCCATGGCTGAAGGGTAAATGTCGTGTGTTTCCGGTTTCCGCCCGCACCTGCCTGCGCGCAGATATCTGGATCTTTCGCACATAGATCATAGCGAAAATCCTTCGCATCGCCTTTGTCTTGCATATCGGTTCGTTTCAGCCTATATCACCTGCAACAGCTGCTTCAGGGTCCAAACCTGAAGCTACCGAACGTCACACACGGGCCTGTCGGCCCGTTTTTTGTTTTTGGAACATCATGTCTGATCTGATTGCCAAAACCGCTATGGATCGCCGTCTGGCTGATATCGTGACTCCGGTCATCGAGGGGCTGGGGTTTGAACTGGTGCGGATTCGTTTGATGGGTGGGGCGACCCGCACCTTGCAAATCATGGCCGACAAACCCGAAGGCGGGATTGAGGTGGATGATTGCGGTGAAATCTCGACCGCCGTGTCTGCCGTGCTGGACGTGGAAGACCCGATTGAGGAAAACTTCATTCTGGAAGTGTCCTCGCCCGGCATCGACCGTCCGCTGACCCGGCTGAAGGATTTCGACATGTGGAAGGGCTGGGAAGCCCGTGTCGAGACCACCGAATTGATCGACGGACGCCGCCGCTTCAAGGGCACTTTGGCCGGGGTTGAGGGCGAAGAAGTACTGATCGAACTGGAAGAACCCGGTGGCGCTGTGATCATTGGCTTGCAGTTTGAATGGCTGTCTGATGCCAAGCTGATTCTGACGGATGAGTTGATCACCGAAATGCTGCGGCAGAAAAAGGCCAGCGGCGTGATCGACGAATCGCAGTTTGACGAAATTGAAACCTCTGAGGGCGACGAAGAAGACGCTCCAGAACCCACCAAACACTAAGCGGGAGAATTCCGATGGCGATTACCTCTGCCAACCAGCTTGAGCTTTTGCAGACCGCCGAAGCGGTGGCGCGCGAGAAGATGATTGACCCCGATCTGGTCATTCAGGCGATGGAAGACAGCCTCGCCCGCGCGGCGAAGTCTCGGTATGGCGCGGATATGGATATCCGGGTGAAGATCGACCGCAAGACCGGGCGCGCGACCTTTGCGCGTATCCGCACCGTGGTGGAAGATGATGCGGTGGAAAACCACCATGCGCAACTGACAGTGAAGCAGGCGAAATCGCACCTGAAAGATCCGGTTGTGGGCGACGAGATCATCGACGAAGTGCCGCCGGTTGATCTGGGCCGGATCGCGGCACAGTCGGCCAAGCAGGTGATCTTGCAGAAGGTCCGCGAGGCCGAGCGTGACCGTCAGTTCGAAGAATTCAAGGACCGCAAGGGCACGATCATCAACGGTCAGGTCAAGCGCGAGGAATACGGCAATATCATCGTGGATATTGGCCGGGGCGAAGCGATTCTGCGCCGCAATGAGAAAATCGGGCGGGAATCGTATCGCCCGAACGACCGCATCCGTTGCTACATCAAGGACGTGCGCCGCGAGGCCCGTGGCCCGCAAGTGTTCCTCAGCCGCACCGACCCGCAATTCATGGCGGAACTGTTCAAGATGGAAGTGCCGGAGATTTACGATGGCATCATCGAGATCAAGGCCGTGGCGCGTGATCCGGGCAGCCGTGCGAAGATCGCGGTGATTTCCTATGACAACTCGATTGACCCGGTGGGCGCTTGCGTCGGTATGCGCGGCAGCCGTGTGCAGGCCGTCGTGAACGAACTGCAGGGCGAGAAGATCGACATCATTCCGTGGAATGCCGATCAGGCAACCTTCCTGGTGAACGCGCTGCAACCGGCAGAAGTGTCGAAAGTTGTGATCGACGATGATGCTGGCAAGATCGAAGTCGTGGTGCCGGACGAGCAACTGTCGCTGGCGATTGGCCGTCGTGGTCAGAACGTGCGTCTCGCCAGCCAGTTGACGGCGTTGGACATTGATATCGTGACGGAATCCGACGAATCCGCACGCCGTCAGGCCGAATTCGCCGAGCGCACCAAGCTGTTCATGGAAAGCCTAGACATCGACGAGATGATGGCACAACTGCTGGTCGCCGAGGGCTTCACCAACCTGGAAGAAGTCGCTTACGTCGAGGCGGACGAATTGCTGTCGATCGACGGCTTCGATGAGGACACCGCGGGCGAATTGCAGACCCGTGCGCGCGAATATCTGGAAGCCGCCAACACCAAGGCGATGGAAGCGGCGCGGGCTTTGGGCGTCGAGGACTCTCTGGTTGAATTTGAGGGGCTTACTCCCCAAATGCTGGAAGCGCTGGCGAAAGACGGCATCAAGACGCTGGAAGATTTCGCGACCTGCGCCGACTGGGAACTGGCCGGTGGCTGGACGACCGAGAACGGACAGCGCAAGAAAGACGAAGGCGTGCTGGAGAAGTTTGACGTTTCCTTGGAAGAGGCGCAGAATTTGGTGATGACCGCCCGCGTCATGCTGGGCTGGGTTGACCCGACCGAATTGGCGCAAGCCGAGGAAGAGGTCGACGAAGACGAGGAGGCCGAGGCCTGATTTAGGCCTCGGGGGATTACCGTGACACGCGGTGGCCGGGAAAATCTGCAAGACGACCCGGAACGCAAGTGCATTGCGACCGGGGAAGTCCAGCCGAAAGCGGGGTTGATCCGCTTTTGTCTGGGGCCGGAAGATATGGTCGTGCCAGATGTTCTGGCGCGACTGCCGGGCCGGGGATTCTATGTCTCGGCAGATCGGGCGGCGATAGAGAAGGCGGCCAAGAAGGGGCTGTTTTCGCGCGCCGCACGTCAGCCAGTGAAAGTGCCGGAAGATTTGGCCGATCTGGTAGAGACGCTGCTTTTGCGGCGGGTGATTGATCTGATCAGTCTGGCACGTAAGGCCAGCGGGGCCGTGATGGGCTATGAGAAGGTCAAGGAATGGCTGCAAAAGGACAAGGTGCGGGTGCTTTTGCAAGCCGCCGACGGGTCTGAACGCGGCAAGACGAAACTACGCGCGCCGGATGGCGAGGGGTCGTATATCGGCTTTTTGTCAGCGGAGGAATTGGGTTTGGCTTTCGGGCGCGAACGTGCGATACACGCCGCGCTTGGCGCTGGTGGACTCACGACGCGTGTTGTAGAGGAAGCGGCAAGGCTGGCAGGTTTGCGTGGGCAAACCACTCAGCAGGATGGCGACGAGATCGCCTTGAAGGATACGTAGGACGCATGAGCGATACAGACGGCAAAAAACCCCTCGGCCTGGGTGGCGCACCTCGTTCCGGTCAGGTGAAGCAAAGCTTCTCCCATGGCCGCACGAAAAGCGTTGTGGTCGAAACGAAGCGCAAGCGCGTGGTCGTGCCAGTGGCAGCGGCCAAACCGGGCACGCCCGGCGCTGCGGCTGCTTCGGGGTCTTCGGCGCATCTGGGCGATCCGTCCAAGCGTCCCGCTGGCATTTCCGACGCCGAAATGGAACGCCGTCTGGCGGCCCTGCGCGTTGCAAAAGCGCGTGAGGCTGAAGACGCCGCACGCCGCGCCGAGGAAGACAAGGCGCGCGACGAAGAGCGTGCCCGCAAGCGCGAAGAAGCTGAGACCAAGGAACGCGAAGAGCGTGAGCGCATCGCGGCAGCCAAGGCCAAGGCCGATGAAGAAGAACGTCTGCGCGCCGAAGCCGCAGCCGAGGCTGTGGCGAAAGCTGCGGCCCGCAAGGCCGATGTGCTGGGCACCTCGCGTCGTCAGCCCGTGGCCGAAAAGCCCGCCGAAGCTGCCCCGGCAGCACGCGGCGAACGCTCTGATCGCAATGCACCCGCTGCGGCACCGACGGCTGCGGAAACCGCTGCCCGCGCGCCAATGGGGGCCAAGCCCGCTTTGGCCGTGCGCAAAGTTGACCGTGACCGCGAAGAACGCGAGCGTAACGCCAAGGCCAAGACCGATGACGGTCGCCGCACTGGCAAGCTGACGCTGAATGATGCGCTGGCCGGTGAGGGTGGCCGCACCCGCTCGATGGCCGCGATGAAGCGCAAGCAGGAAAAAGCCCGCGCCAAGGCGCTGGGTGTCGGCAAGCCCGAAAAGCAATTCCGCGATGTGCAACTGCCGGAAACCATCACGGTTTCGGAACTTGCCAACCGGATGACCGAACGCGCCGCCGATGTCGTCAAAAGCCTGATGAAAATGGGCATGATGGTGACGATGAACCAAGCCATCGACGCTGATACGGCGGAACTGGTGATCGAGGAATTCGGCCACAAAGCCGTGCGCGTGTCGGATGCCGATGTTGAGCAAGCGATTGAAGTGGTGCCGGATGCGGCAGAAAACCTGATCACCCGGCCGCCGATTGTCACGATCATGGGCCACGTTGACCACGGTAAAACCAGCTTGCTGGACGCAATCCGCAAGGCCAATGTGGTGTCGGGCGAAGCTGGCGGGATCACCCAGCACATCGGCGCCTATCAGGTGACGACCGAAAGCGGTCAGGTTCTGACCTTCCTCGACACCCCCGGCCACGCCGCCTTTACCTCGATGCGTTCGCGCGGGGCTCAGGTGACGGATATCGTGGTGCTGGTGGTTGCGGCGGATGACGCTGTGATGCCGCAAACGATTGAAGCGATTGCCCATGCGAAAGCGGCGAAAGTGCCGATGATCGTGGCGATCAACAAGGTCGACAAATACGGTGCTGACCCGATGAAGGTGCGCACCGACCTGTTGCAGCACGAAATCGTGGTGGAACAGATGTCGGGTGACGTGCAGGACGTGGAAGTTTCGGCCAAGACCGGCCAAGGCATCGACAACCTGCTGGAAGCCATCGCCTTGCAGGCCGAGATTCTGGAACTGCGCGCCAACCCGAACCGGGCTGCTGCGGGTGCTGTGATCGAAGCCAAGCTGGACGTGGGCCGTGGCCCGATTGCGACCGTGCTGGTGCAGAACGGCACCCTGCGCAAAGGCGACATCTTTGTCGTCGGCGAGCAGTGGGGCAAGGTGCGCGCGTTGATCAACGACAAGGGCGAGCGGATTGACGAAGCTGGCCCCTCGGTTCCGGTGGAAGTGCTGGGTCTGTCCGGCACGCCTTCGGCAGGCGATACGCTGAACGTGGTGGAAACCGAAGCGCAGGCGCGTGAGATTGCCACCTACCGCGAGAATGTCATCAAAGACAAACGCGCGGCGGCGGGTGCTGCGACGACGCTGGAACAGCTGATGGCGAAAGCCAAGGCTGATCAGTCGGTTGCTGAATTGCCGGTGTTGGTGAAAGCCGACGTTCAGGGCTCTGCCGAGGCAATCGTGCAGGCCTTGGAAAAGGTCGGCAACGAGGAAGTCCGCGTGCGCGTGCTCTCTTATGGCGTGGGTGCGATTACCGATACCGACGTGATGCTGGCGGAAGCCTCCAAATGCCCGATCATCGGCTTTAACGTCCGGGCCAATGCCTCGGCGCGGAACTCGGCGCATCAGAAGGGCGTGGAAATCCGCTATTACTCGATCATTTATGATCTGGTGGATGACATCAAGAAGGCGGCTTCGGGCTTGCTGAAAGCCGAGATCCGCGAAACCTTCATCGGTTATGCGACAATCAAAGAGGTGTTCAAAGTCACCGGCATTGGTCAGGTGGCGGGTTGTATCGTCACCGAAGGCGTTGCGCGTCGTTCGGCAGGCGTGCGCTTGCTGCGTGACAACGTGGTGATCCATGAAGGCACGCTGAAGACGCTGAAGCGCTACAAGGACGAGGTGAAAGAAGTCATCTCGGGTCAGGAATGCGGTATGGCGTTTGAGCGTTATGACGATATTCGCGCGGGCGATGTCATCGAGATCTTCGAGCGTGAAGAAATTCAGCGCACGCTGGCCTGATTTGTCCCCGACTACAGGGACGCCAATAGAAAAGGCCGGGGGAAACCCCGGCCTTTTTCAATTCTGTCGATGTGTTCAGGAGGCTTTGGCGCGGTTGACCGGATAGCCTACGAAGGTTTTCTCATCCACCTTCACCGCGATTTTGCCATCAGACATCTGTGCAACCAACAGACCCTGAATAGAAACGCAGCTTCCAACCGAAATCGTCCGTAGCATGTGCCAATCCCCCAATCAGCGTTAATTTGGATCAGATTAGGGATGATTCGTTAAATTTCCCACTACAATTTCGCCATGATCGCCGAAAAGTTGTCAGATTTTCGGGCAGGGTCTAAAGCCAGTCGCGCAGAATTGGGATCAAAGGCAGGTCGGCGGGGGGCATCGGGTAGTCGCGCAGGCTTTGCGGGCGCACCCAGGCAAGGTTTTGGCCTTCCTGCGGGGTAGGGATGCCCTCCCAACGGCGGCAGGCGAAGAGGGGCATCAGCAGGTGGAAGGCGTCATAGCTATGGCTGGCGAAGGTCAGCGGCGCGAGGCAGCTTTTCCAGGTGTCGATGCCAAGTTCCTCTTTCAACTCGCGGATCAAGGCGGCTTCGGGGGTTTCGCCGGGTTCGACCTTACCGCCTGGAAATTCCCACAGGCCCGCGAGGGATTTGCCCTCGGGACGTTGGGCCAGCAGCACGCGGCCTTCGGGGTCGATCAGGGCGACGGCAGAGACGAGCAGGGTTTTCATGGGGGCGCTTTGCTGATGTGGTGGAACCGGGAGCCAGCCCCCGGACCCCGGAGTATTTAGACCAAGATGAAGATCAAGAGCGGTAGTCGGCGTTGATTTCGATGTAGCGGTTGGTCAGATCGCATGTCCAGACCGAGCGTTTGGACTTGCCGAGGCCCATATCAACGGCGATCACCAGTTCGGGTTGCTGCATGTATGCCGCTCCGTCTTCTTCGCGGTAATCCGGGTTACGCCAGCCATTCTGCGCGACAAGGATATCGCCGAACCGGATGCTGAGGCGATCACGATCAGCCTCTGCACCGGATTTGCCGATGGCAGCGACGATGCGGCCCCAGTTGGGATCTTGGCCCGCGATGGCGGTTTTCACCAAGGGCGAGTTGGCGATGGCCATGGCGATTTTGTGGGCGTCGGGGTTCGAAGCCGCCCCGGTGACGCGGATTTCGACGAATTTGGTGGCACCCTCACCATCGCGGATCACCTGATGCGCAAGGTCCATCATCACGCCACGCAGGGCAGCCTCAAAGGCCTTCAGATGCGCGCCTTTCAATTCGGCAGCGGCCGATTTGCCGGTGGCCGCGAGTAGAAGGGTGTCAGAGGTGGAGGTGTCGCTATCGACGGTGATGGCGTTGAAGGTGTCGTCGGTGTTGCGCGACAACAGTTTTTGCAGGTTGGTCTGGCTGATCTTTGCGTCGGTGAAGATATAGACCAGCATCGTCGCCATATCCGGCGCGATCATGCCCGAGCCCTTGGCAATGCCCGCGATCTGAACGCTGCCGCCATCCACCTCGACCGTCGCCGCAGCGCCTTTCGGGAAGGTGTCGGTGGTCATCATGGCATGGGCGGCCATCTCGATGGCGTCTTCGCGCAGATTGGCGGCGAGTTCGGCGGTTTTGTCGGTGATCTTGCGATAGGGCAGAGGCTCGCCGATCACCCCAGTAGAGGACGAAAACACGCGAGTGGCAGGGATGCCCAGCGCTTCGGCCACGCCATTGGTGACGGCGGCGACGGATTCGTCACCGACGCGGCCAGTGAAGGCGTTGGAGTTACCAGAGTTCACCACAATCGCCGCGCCAGCATCAGCGGGCACTTTCAGCGCCAGTTTGGCTTGGCAATCGCGCACGCAGGCCGAGCGGGTGGTGGAGCGGGTGAACACGCCCGCCATCGCGGTGCCGGGGGCAAGGCGGACCAGCATCACATCCTTGCGGTTCTGGTATTTGATGCCCGCCTCGACAGCGGCGAATTCGACGCCAGCAATCTGCGGCAGGGCCGGGAAGGCGGCAGGGGCGAGCGGCGAGACCGGCTTGGCCTTTTTCACCTTGGCGGCGATTTCGGCCACAGCCTCGACCACTGGAGCTTCGACGGCACTTGCCACGGCTTTCAGCTTGGCCTTCAAAGCCTTGACCTTCGCCTTCAACTCTTTCTTCGCCATCGGATGCCTCGTGCCTTGGGTGATCTGAGAAATAGGGCGCGCAAACCGGCTGGTCTGCGCGCCCATGTTATTAGCGCTTTAATGCAGGCGCGTAACCGTTATTTGTCAAGCAGAGTGACATCGCCCAAGAATTTCGGATCAACGCCTTCGCCCGGCTTTTCGATCTTGGCGGCTTCTGTCAGCGTCTTGATGTGATCTTCAACGGCTTTCTGCTCGATACCCTGCGCGAGTTCGTCACGCATTTCGTCCAGCGTCGGTTTGGCGGCAATGCGGGTTTCGCTGACAAGGATCAAATGCCAGCCGAAATCGGATTTGATCGGGCCGGTGACTTCGCCAACTTTGGCGGCAACCACGGCATCTTCAAACGGCTTGACCATGGCACCCAGACCGAACCAGCCCAGATCACCGCCCTGCGCGCCTGACCCGGTATCGGTGGAATTGGCCTTGGCGAGATCGGCGAATTTGGCGCCCTTGGCCAATTCTGCCTTCAGCTCATTGGCCTTCTCCTCGGTGTCCACAAGGATGTGGGCAGCATGATATTCGGTGGAGGGCTTGGCGTCTTTGAATTTCTCGTCATAGGCTTTTTGCAGCGCGGCATCGGTAACGGCGGCGGTCACAACCGGCTTGAGCGCGGCGTTGGACAGATAGCTGCGGCGGTCATTTTCCAGTTGCAGCGCGTCTTTCTTGGTCAGCTTGTCGCCCATCGACTGCTCGAGAACAGTCTGCTGCACCAACTGATCGAGGATGCCTTTGAAGAGCACATCGGCGGGCAGGGTTTTATACTGATCGGGCAGGCTTTCGCGTGCCACAATCATGTTGCCCAAGGTGATATTGGTGCCATTGACGGTGGCGATCACCGTATCGGCGGTCGGGTCTTGTGCCAAAGCCGGGGCTGCAAGGGCGACAGACAGTGCCATCCCTGCCATAAACCGCGTCGCTTTTGCCATCTCACACTCTCCTGATCGGTCCGCAACCCTGCGCGACGTTGACTATGCCGGGTCATACAATTACATCGCACGGGTCGCGTGTGATGCGGGTTTGCCCAAGCTTTGACGCCCTTCTACGGAAGCCGCAGCGGTCGGGCAAGCCGGAGCCTCACACGATATTGTCAATACCGGTGAACACAATGGCCGGGCGGAGAAAACATGCTGGGTCTTGGAACGCTGTCTCGGAAGATTTTTGGAACGCCGAATGACCGCATGGTCAAGTCGGTGCGTCCGCTGGTTGCCAAAATCAACGCGCTGGAGCCGGAATTTGCGGCGCTGAGCGATGACGGTATCAAGGCGAAAACCGCCGATTTCCAGAAGCGGATTGCGGGCGGCGAAAGCCTTGACGCGCTGCTGCCGGAAGCTTTCGCGAATTGCCGCGAGGCCGCCAAGCGGGCCTTGGGTCTGCGCGCGTTCGATGTGCAGTTGATGGGCGGGATTTTCCTGCATCAGGGCAATATCGCCGAAATGCGCACGGGTGAGGGCAAGACGCTGGTTGCGACCTTCCCGGCTTACCTCAACGCGCTGTCGGGCAAGGGCGTGCATGTGGTGACGGTGAACGATTACCTTGCCAAGCGCGATGCGGAATGGATGAGCAAGGTTTACGGCGCGTTGGGGCTGACGACGGGCGTCGTATATCCCTATCAGGGCGAAGTCGAAAAGCGCGAGGCTTACCGCGCTGACATCACCTATGCGACGAATAATGAGCTGGGCTTCGACTATCTCCGCGACAACATGAAATCCTCGCTGGAGGAGATGGCGCAGCGCGGCCATAATTTTGCGATTGTCGATGAGGTGGACTCGATCCTTGTTGATGAAGCGCGCACGCCCTTGATCATCTCGGGGCCAAGCCAAGATCGCAGCGATCTCTATCAGCAGGTCGATAAGCTGATCCCGCTGCTGAATGAGACGCATTACAAGTTGGATGAGAAAACCCGCAACGTCACCTATTCAGAAGACGGCAACGAGTTTATCGAGAACGCTCTGCACGAGGCTGGCATCCTTCCGCCCGAGCAAAGCCTGTATGAGCCGGAAAGCACCACCATCGTGCACCATGTCACGCAGGCGTTGCGGGCGCACAAGCTGTTCACCCGCGATCAGCAGTATATCGTCCGCGATGGCGAGGTGATGCTGATTGACGAATTCACCGGCCGGATGATGAAGGGCCGCCGCTTGTCGGATGGCTTGCATCAGGCGATTGAGGCGAAAGAGCATGTGGCGATTCAGCCGGAAAACGTGACTTTGGCGTCTGTGACGTTCCAGAATTACTTCCGGCTTTATGACAAGCTGTCGGGGATGACCGGGACGGCCAGCACCGAAGCGGATGAATTCATGGAAATCTACAAGCTGGGCGTCGTCGAAGTGCCGACCAACCGCACCGTGCAGCGCAAGGACGAGCATGACGCGGTTTACCGCACCGCCCGCGAAAAGTTTGAAGGGGTGGTGAAAACCATCAAGGAAGCCCATGCGACGGGCCAGCCGATCTTGGTCGGCACCACCTCGATTGATAAATCCGAGGCGCTTTCGGACATGCTGAAGGCGGCAGGCATCCCGCATAACGTGCTGAACGCGCGCCAGCATGAGCAGGAAGCACAGATCGTTGCAGACGCGGGCAAGCTGAACGCCGTGACCATCGCCACCAACATGGCGGGCCGCGGCACAGACATCAAACTGGGCGGTAACGTCGAGTTCAAGGTGATGGAGGCGATCACCGCCGACCCGCATCTGCACCCCGATGAAGTGCGCGCGCGGGTTGAAGCCGAACATGCGGCGGATGAAGAAGCCGTCAAGAAAGCTGGCGGTCTGTTCGTTCTGGCGACCGAGCGGCACGAATCCCGCCGCATCGACAACCAGTTGCGCGGCCGCTCGGGCCGTCAGGGCGACCCGGGGCGCTCCAGCTTCTTCCTCAGCCTTGAGGACGATCTGATGCGGATTTTCGGCAGCGAGCGTCTGGATGCGGTGCTGTCAAAACTGGGCATGAAGGAAGGCGAGGCGATTGTTCACCCGTGGGTCAACAAATCGCTGGAACGCGCGCAGGCCAAGGTCGAAGGCCGCAACTTTGACATCCGCAAGCAGTTGCTGAAGTTCGACGATGTGATGAATGACCAACGCAAGGCGATTTTCGGTCAGCGCATGGAAGTGATGCAGTCGGAAGATCTGGGTGAGATCGTGATGGACATGCGCCATCAGGTTGCCGAGGATCTGGTCGATCACTACATGCCGCCGAAAACCTACGCCGACCGTTGGGATGTGGCGGCGCTACACGACGCTTTGGTTGAACGCATGGGCCTTGATCTGCCCGTAGCGGCTTGGGCTGCCGAGGAAGGCACCGATCAGGAAACCATCCGCGAGCGGATCGTCGCAGCCAGCGACGCCCTGATGGCAGAAAAGCTGGAAGCGTTTGGCCCGGAAACCATGCGCAACATCGAAAAGCAACTGCTGCTGCAAAGCATTGACGCCAAATGGCGCGAGCATTTGCTGCGGTTGGAGCATCTGCGCTCGGTCGTTGGTTTCCGTGGTTATGCCCAACGCGACCCGCTGAACGAGTATAAAACTGAAAGCTTCACGCTGTTTGAATCAATGCTGAACTCGCTGCGGCAGGACGTGACGCAAAAGCTGGCGCAGATTCGCCCGATCAGCCAAGCCGAGCAAGAGGCGATGATGGCAGAGTTCATCGCGCAGCAACAAGCGGCACAAGCTGCCGAACGTGCAGCGGCGGCTCCGGCAGTGGCTGCACCTACCGTGATGGCAGCGCTGGCAGGGTTTGTCGAAAGCGATCCGACCACTTGGGGCGATCCGGGGCGGAATGATCCCTGCCCGTGCGGATCGGGTCAGCGGTTCAAGGCCTGCCACGGCAAGCTGGTGTAAACCGAAATCCGATTGTTGGCGCAAGGGCGGCTCAGGCCGCCCTTGCCCATTTATTGTCGGCGTTTTCGGAAACATTCCTTGATTGCGCCGCATCGCCGCCGTGATTGACGCGCAAAACCGCGCAAACCGATTTCGCTGGAGGAATCAATGGCGGTGGATATGAAGCGCAGAGTGGCCCGTGGCGTCGCCGTAATCGCGATTGCCCTTGCGGCCGGACAGTTGGTGCAAAGCATGTCGGGCAAGGCCCCGGCTGCGCGCACGGCAGAAAACCAGATCGAGAAGAAGCCGAAGGCGATCGAACGGGTGGCCGCGACAGATACCACCGGCAAGCCCGCGCCGATGGTGACACTCGCCGCCCCTGCGGAAACCCAAGCACCGCCGTCAAAGCCGAAAGCCCCGGTTGTCGCCAGTGTCACCGAACCTGCGACAACACCGAAACCGACCATCGAGGCCGCCCCGGTTATGCCACAAAAGCCCGCCGTGGCCGAGGTTGCCGCTCCCCCGGCACCCAAGCCCGAAGCGCCGGTTCAGACTGCGGCAGAGGCCTGCCCGGTTTCGCTGGATCTGTCGACGACGGATAATGCCATGATCGCAGTCACGCTGGTGGCACCCTGCCACGCGGATGAGCGTGTGGTGCTGAAACATGCCGGGTTGACCGTCACCGCGAAAACCACGCTGACCGGGGCGCTGTTCACCGATCTGCCCGCGCTGGAGCAGAGCGCCAAGGTTGAGGTGATGTTCAAGGACACCACCTCGGTTGCCGCCGATATTGCGGTGCCCGATCTGGCCGGATTGCGCCGTTTTGCCGTGCAGTGGCAGCAGAATGATGCCTTCCAACTGCACGCCTTCGAGGATGGTTCGGATTTCGGAGGGCCGGGGGATGTGGCGCAGGCGACTCCGCATCAGCCGATCGCGGGGGTGCCCCCGAAAGGCGGGTTCCTGACCTTGCTGGGCGATGCCACCACCGATCTGCCGATGCTGGCGCAGGTTTACACCTTTCCAAAAGACGCCAAAGCCAATCCCGAGATCGTGCTGGAAGCTGCAGTCACCGAAGCCACCTGTGGCCGAGAGGTGCTGGGCCAGACGCTGCAGACCGCCGCAGGCGCGGTCAATGTGAGTGATATCGCGCTTGCGATGCCGGATTGTGATGCCGTGGGCGATTATCTGGTGTTGAAGAATCTTGTGCCGGACATGACTATCGCCGATGCACACTAGGAGGGAAACCTCTGAGGTATAGCGGGGCGGTTTATGATGGGTTACTGGCGCGCGGCGGTTTTCGCCGCGCTTTTGCCGTGCAGCGCCATGGCGCAGGACGTGACGCTGACTTCACGCGATGGCGCGTTGAGCGTCGCAGGCACGTTGCAGGGCTATGACGGCGAGTTTTTCCGCATCGACAGCGCCTATGGTCCGCTGACGCTGGATGCCTCGGGCGTGATTTGCGATGGCCCCGCTTGCCCCGATCTGACGGCGCCGAAAGCCGTGATCCGGCTGGTGGGCGAGGCGGACGCCGGGGCGGCGCTGTTGCCGCCGCTGATCGTAGCCTTTGCGCAGGCGCGCGGGCTGGTTTACAGCGCCCCTGTCAATGCCGATGCGCCCGCGATCCTGACAGACCCCGTAACGCAAAAGGTTCTGGCCGAGATTTCGTTTCGGCCCCTGCCGCATGATCAGGCCCGCGCGGCGGTGAAGGCCGGACGGGCGGAGCTGATGGTCGCCTCGGCGGTCGAGCCTGATCTGGGCAGCAAGGCGATGGCGCTGGATGCTTTGGTGCCAATTGTGGCGCCCGACAATCCGCTGCCGGGGATTTCGACGATTGATCTGGCCAAGGTTCTGGCGGGGGATGTGAAGAACTGGTCCGAGGTGGGCGGGCCGGATATGCCCTTGGTGCTGCACGGTCTGGCGCCCGACAGCGATCTGCAACAGGTCCTGTCGGCGCGGTTGGGGCGTGATCCGGCGGCCAGCGTGACCCATGCCGATTTGCGAGAGTTGGCCGATGCGGTGGCGCGCGACCCTTGGGCGATTGCGCTGACCGGGCGGGCCTCGGTTGGCGCGGCGCGGGTGCTGCCACTGTCGGATAGCTGCGGTTTTCCGTTGCTGCCCAGTGGCTTGGCGGTAAAGGCCGGGGATTATCCGCTGACGCTGCCGGTGTTCCTGCTGACCCCGCGCCGCCGTTTGCCGCTGATGGTGCGCGAGTTTCTGGATTTTCTCGCACTTCCGGCGGCTCAGGTGGCGATTGCCAAAGGCGGCTATATCGACCGTGGCCAGGAAAGTCAGCCGATGACGGCGGACGGCTTGCGCTTGATCAACGCGATTCAGGGCGCGGGCGAAGAGACGACCCTAGCCGACCTGAAACGGCTGACCGGGCTGATGGAGGGCGCGGATAGGCTGTCGCTGACATTCCGGTTTGACGATGGCACCAGCAAGCTGGACGCGGCAAGCCAAGACAACCTTACCGATCTCGCCCGCTTGATCGACGCCGGGGTGTTTCGCAACAAGGCGCTGATTTTGGCCGGGTTTTCCGATGGATCGGGCGCGGCGAATGCCAATCTGGCGCTGTCGCAGGATCGTGCGGACAGTATTCTGGCGGCGTTGAAGCAACACGTCACAGCCCCCGATGCCACGCTACCCCACGTGGAAGCCTTTGGCGAAGCGCTGCCGATGGCCTGCGACGAAACCGCAGCGGGGCGTCGGTTAAATAGGCGGGTCGAGGTTTGGCTGAAACCATCGTTCACCCCTACAGATACCCCGCCGAGCGAAAACTGAGCTCGCGGCTTTTGCCGATGATCAGGTGATCGTGCAGGGTGATGCCCAGCACCTGTGCGGCCTCTTGCACTTGCAGGGTCATGCTGATGTCGGCTTGTGACGGCGTGGGGTCGCCCGAGGGGTGATTATGCACAAGGATCAGCGCCGAGGCGTTCAGTTCTAGCCCACGCTTGACCACCTCACGCGGGTAAACCGGCACGTGATCGACCGTTCCCTTGGCCTGTTCTTCATCGGCGATCAGCACGTTCTTGCGATCCAGAAACAGGATGCGGAATTGTTCGGTTTCGCGGTGCGCCATAGCGGTGTGGCAGTAATCCAGCAGCGCATCCCAGGACGACAGCAGCGGTCGGTTCATCACGCGCGCGCGCATCATGCGTTGGGCGGCAGCCTCGACAATCTTCAACTCTTGCACAACGGCTTCGCCGACGCCTTTCACCATCATCAGGCGGGCAGGCACCGCCGTCACCACACGGTTGAAATCGCCGAAGGTATCCAGCAACTCGCGCGCCAAGGGTTTCACATCCTGCCGGGGGATGGCGCGGAACAGCAGCAGTTCCAGCAGTTCATAATCGGGAATCGCTGTCGCCCCGCCCTCCATGAACCGGGTGCGCAGGCGTTTGCGGTGGTCGGCGATGTAGGAGGGCAGTTTCGCGGGCAGGGCATCACCCACAGCCTCATCCTCGGCTGCGAACAGCGGCAGGGCGGCTTCGTGAAAGGCGCGGGGTTTGCTCATGGCACGCAGGCTGCCATGACAGTGGTGAAGGAATCGTTAACGCCGTCACAGCATCCGCAGCAATTCCATGCTGGGCTGGCCCGTCACGGGCAACCCACGCGCGCGCTGAAAATCGCTGATCGCGGCGATGGTTTTCGCGCCGATCACACCATCCGAGCCTTGGGTGTCATAGCCCGCCGCCGTCAGTTTGCGTTGCAAGGCTTGCCGATCCGCCAAGGTCATGCCCTGCGCATCCGGGCCAAAGGCCGCGCGCAGCGGGCCAGCGCCGTTCAGGCGATCTGACAGATAGCCGACGCCCAGCGCGTAATTCTCGGCGTTGTTATAGCGCAGGATCACGTTGAAGTTCTGATACAGCAGGAATGCAGGCCCGCTCGATCCACCGGGCAGCAGCAGCGATGCCGCGCCATGACCGCCCAAACTGCCATTCACCGCCCGCACGCCAAGGTCTGCCCAATCCGACCGCCCCTTGCCGCGCCCGGCAAGACCGGTGTTGAAACCGCTCGGCAAAGTAACTTCCTGCCCCCAAGGCTGACCATGCGTCCAGCCGTTTTTCGATACATAGGCGGCGGTGGAGGCCAGCGCATCCGTGGGATCATCGCTCCAGATATCGCGGCGGCCATCGCCGTTGAAATCGACCGCGAAGGCCTGATAGCTGGTGGGGATAAACTGGGTGTGACCCATCGCGCCCGCCCAACTGCCCTGCATATTCTGCGCGGTGGTGTCGCCGTTTTGCAGGATCTTCAGCGCGGCGATCAGTTGCTGTTCAAAGAACGCAGCGCGTCGGCCTTCATAGGCCAAGGTCGCCAGCGCCGATATGGTCGGCACGTTGCCGCGCCTTGTGCCGAAAAAGCTTTCCAAGCCCCAGAAGGCCGCGACGACATGCGGCTCTACCCCATAACGGGCCTCAATCGCGCGCAAGGTCGGCATGTATTGCGCCAGCATCTGACGGCCCAAGGTCAGCCGTTCATCGCTGGCAGCGATGGCGAGGTAATCTTCGGTCGTGCGGGTGAACTCGGTCTGATTGCGGTCTTTTTCGATCACGCCGGGGATGAAGCCCGAAGCGCGGAAGGCGGTGTCGAATGTGTTGGCAGAGATACCCTTGGCCAAGGCGCGCGGGCGGAAGGCTTGCACCCAGGCGTCAAAGCCCGCGTCTGGCACCATCGGCATAGCAGCGGGGGCCGAGGCGCGCGGCGCAGAGCCGCCACCAACGCAAGCCGATAGCCCAAGCGCCGTGAGACCGAGTGAGAAATTGCGCCGGGACATCTGCATGAAAACCTCCTGCCTTTTGTTTTGCCGCCAGCTTAGTGGATTTGTGGCAAAGGGCAAACCGCTGCGGGCATTTCCGCTTAGGCTTGCCGGGATAGTGTCACCGCTTGGCAGATAGAAGGTTGGCTTTCTATCGCGCAGGCCTTAACAGGGACGCACTCACTTGGACCCGGTGTAAATCCGGGTGGCTATTCCGGCCGCCTATCCGCCGGATCACGCATCACAGCGCGTCGTTACATTCATGAACATTTACCAACACTACCTGCGCCAGTGGCAGCAGAATCCTGTCCGCGAACTGCTGGCAGGCGCAGTCGCCACCTTTGCGCTGATCCCCGAGGTCATCGCGTTTTCGTTTACCGCCGGGGTTGACCCGGCGGTGGGGTTGTATGCGTCTTTCGTGATCAGCATTGTCATCGCGTTTTTCGGTGGGCGACCGGCGATGATTTCTGCCGCTGCGGGGTCTGTCGCGCTGGTGGTTGCCCCCTTGGTGCAGGCGCATGGCGTGCAGTATCTGTTTGCGGCGGGGCTGCTGGGCGGGGCGTTTCAGATCCTGTTCGGCTTTGCGCGGCTCAGCTCGCTGATGCGCTATGTATCGAACTCGGTCCGGACAGGGTTTGTCAACGCGCTGGCGGTGCTGATCTTTGCGGCGCAACTGCCGCATATCCTGGACGCGGGCGTGATGGGCTATGGCGTGATCGCGGCGGGGTTGGCGATTATTTACCTGATGCCCCGGCTGACCACCGCGATCCCGGCACCGTTGATTTGCGTGGTGGTGCTGACAGCAGTTTGCGTAGGCTTTGGCATCGACGTGCCGACGGTAGCCGATCTGGGCACGCTGCCCGATGGCCTGCCGACGTTCGCGCTGCCCGAAGTGCCGTTTGACCTTGATCTGCTGCGCGTGATCTTCCTGCCTGCCTTGGCCATCGCCATGGTGGGCCTGCTGGAATCCCTGATGACGGCGGGAGTGGTAGATGATCAGACCGGCACGCCCTCGAACAAAGACGCCGAGGCGCGCGGGCTGGGGCTGGCGAATGTCGCGGCCAGCCTTTTTGGCGGGATCGCGGGTTGCGGGATGATCGGGCAAACCGTGTCGAATGTGAAATATGGCGGGCGCGGGCGGCTGTCGACCATGGCGGCGGGCGGGATTTTGCTATTGCTGATGGTGTCGCTGAAAGGTTTGGTGTCGCAGGTTCCGGTGGCGGCGCTGGTGGCGATCATGATCATGGTGTCGATTGACACGCTGGATTGGGCATCGCTGCGGCGGTTGCGACAGACACCGGGCATGTCGAACCTTGTGATGCTGGCGACGGTAGCGGTGACGATTGTCAGCCACAACCTTTCACTGGGGGTGCTGGTGGGCGTGTTGATGAGCGGCGTGTTCTTTGCCGCTAAGGTCGCGCGGATGCAGCATGTGACGCGCGACGGTGACACTTACACGGTCGAGGGGCAGGTGTTCTTCGCCTCGGCCGGGGCGTTCATCGACGCGTTTGACCCGCTGGAGCATGACGGCCCGGTCAGCATTGATCTCAGCCGTGCAAACCTTTGGGACATCACCGCTATGGATGCGGTCGAAAAGGTGCGCGACAGATTCGCGCGGCATGGCCTGAAAGTCACCATCATCGGCCAGTCGAACCATCTGCTGGCAAGGGCCGGTGCCAAGCCGCTGCCGCTTTAGGCGGCAAGCTGTGCGCGCTCGGCCTCGGTCAGCAGCGCGACGGCCACGCCCAGCACCAGCACGGCACCGTCTTGCGGGGTCAGCGGCTCTCCGGTGGCGCGGCGCAGCCAAAGCCCGTCAATCATCGTGCCCAACGCCAGCGCGATCTGCTTGAAGCGCGCATCCGGCAACACATCGCGGAACACCGAGGCAAGGTTGGATTGCAGCCGCGCGTAAAAGATCCGTTGCAGGCGGGCATAGCGCTGATTGGTGGCAGAGGCCGCGCAGACCGAAAGCCAAGCGTTGGCGATGTTCGGCTCGAACAGGCCCTCGGGGAAGTTGCCGGCTATGATCGCCTCTAGCCGGCCCCAGCGTGTTGTCGCTTGAGCAAGGCCTGTCGCCACGGCCTCCATCAGCAAACGATTGTTCAGCCGCACCATGGCAAACAGCACATCTTCCTTGCCCTTGAAGTAATAAGACAGGATGCCCGGCGACATGCCCGCCTCGTCGCAAATCCGCTTGGTGGTCATGCCGCCCAGCCCGTGCTGCATGAACACGCGATGCGCAGCCTCGATCAATTCGCGGCGGCGGAGGTCTTCGATACGGGTGCGAAAAGCGATTTTGGTCATGATTTCTGATAGCAGATCGAAAAACTGAACGCACATACAAAAATTTATATTGACGTATAAATTCGCTGCGCGCAGGTTTGGGGCAGCAATCAGGGGGAAATCATGCGCAAGGTTCTGGCAGGCTTGTTGATCACGGCAATGGCAGCGGGGGCGGCGCAAGCGGGCGAGCCCGAGGCCTGTAAAGCGGTGCGGATGTCAGATCTGGGCTGGACCGATATCGGCCTGACCAATGCCACCGCCGAAACCATCCTGAACGCGCTGGGCTATCAGGTGACGCAGAACCTGCTGAGCCTTGATGTGACCTTCGTGTCGATGCAGCGCGGCGATATTGACGTGTTTCAGGGCAACTGGCGGCCATTTCAGGATGTGCAATACGCCAAGTTCTTCGACGACGGCTCGGTCGAGCGGCTGGGCATGAACCTTGAAGGCGCGAAATATACCCTCGCCGTGCCGAAATATGTCGCCGATGCCGGGGTACATAGTTTCAACGATCTGGCGGCGCATGCCGACAAGTTCGACAAGAAGATTTACGCGATCGAACCGGGATCGAACCAGCCACTCTTGGATATGGTCGCGGCCAACGCGCATGGTCTCGGCGATTGGACCATCGTGGAAAGCTCTGAGGCCGGGATGCTGGCCGAGGTGGAACGCTCGGTCGCGCGCAAGGATTGGATTGCGTTTCTCGGCTGGCAGCCGCATCCGATGAACGTGGTCTATCAGATCGACTATCTCGCCGATGGCGATGCCGAGTTCGGCCCGAATTACGGCGGCGCTTCCGTCTACACCATTGCGCGCAAGGGCTATGCGCAGACCTGCCCGAATGTGTCGAAGTTCTTCAGCCAACTGGCGTTCAACATCGACTATGAAAACACCGGAATGCAGATGATCATGGGAGAGGGCATGGAGTTTCCCGCCGCAGCCACCGCGATGATGGCGAAAAACCCGGCCATGCTCGAGGCTTGGTTGAAGGATGTGACCACCTTTGACGGCCAGCCCGCCTTGCCTGCGGTAAAGGCCGCGCTGGGCCTCTAACATGGCGCTGATGCGAGCGGCGGTGATGAACGGCTTTGGCCAGCCTTTGCGGCTGGTCGATGTGGCCGTACCGGTGCCCGGACCGGGGGAAATCCTGATCCGGCTGGAAGCCAGCGGCGTCTGCCATTCCGATGTGCATATCTGGAAGGGCGATACGCAGGCCCCGGTTGCGCCTGATCCGTTCGTTCTGGGGCATGAAGGCGTGGGCGAGGTTGCCGCCATCGGCGCGGGCGTTGACGGCTGGGCGATTGGCGAGCGTGCCGGGGCGGCTTGGCTGCATGACACCTGCGGGGTTTGCGATGTCTGTCTGGCGGGCGAGGAAAGCTTTTGCGTCGCCCAGCGCGCGCATGGCTTCAACGTGCCGGGGACTTTCGCGGAATATGTGGTGGCGAAGGCAGCGTTTGCGGTGAAGGTTCCGGCAGGCGATGGCCCTGCGCTGGCACCGCTGATGTGCGCGGGCCTGACGGCCTATGGCGCGATAGAGCGGGCCAAGGTCGTGCATGGCGAGACTTGCGCGATCTTTGGCTGCGGCGGTCTGGGCCTGTTCGCCGTGCAACTGGCGGCGCGGCGGGGGGCGACGGTGGTGGCGGTTGATACCGACCCCGCCAAGCTGGAACTGGCGCGGCAAATGGGGGCGGATGCGGTCGAGCTTGCCACCGCGACCCTGCCCGAAACATGGCCAAGCAGCTTGCGCGCGCATGCCACGATCAACTTTGCCCCCACCCCGCGCACCTGGCCCGCGATGCAGGCAGCGACGCGCCCCTTGGGGCGGATCATCGCGGCGGCGATGGTAGCAGAGCCCGTACCGCTTAGTCAGGAATGGCTGACTTGGACGGGCATCACGCTGACCGGCACCAGTGTGGGCACGCGGGCGCAGATGGCGGAGTTGATGGCCTTGCATCGGGCTAACCCGCTGGAAAGTGCGGTTGAAGTCATCCGCCTGCAAGACGCTTCGGACGCGCTGCGGGCGTTGGATGAAGGCCGCGCCAAGATGCGCTACAGCATCGCGTTCTAACCCGGCTTGGAACCGCCCTGCTTTCACGGCTATGCTGCCCAAATGGCGGCAATGAAAGCAAAGCGATGCGCATCGACCTGAATTCTGATCTGGGTGAAGGCTACGGCCCGTGGGTCATGGGCGATGATGCAGCAATGTTGGGGCTGGTCAGCAGCGCCAACATCGCTTGCGGTGGCCATGCCAGCGATCCTGAAACGATGTTTCAGACCCTGCGGCTCGCGGCGCAAAATGGCGTCAGCATCGGTGCGCATCCGGGGTATAGTGATCCCTTGGGCTTTGGTCGCCGGGTGATCCCGATGGCCCCGGCCGAGGTGGGGCGGATGGTGGCGGCGCAGATCGGCAGCTTGCAGGGCGTGGCAGCACTGGCAGGCGCGCGCGTGGCCTATGTCAAACCGCATGGCGCGCTGGCCAATCTGGCGGCGGATGACCGCTCGGTGGCGGATGCGATTGCGCAGGCGGTGAAGGTGGTCTCACCGGATCTGGCGCTGCTGGCGATTTCGGGCACAGCACTGGAGGATGCAGCGCGCGCAGCGGGTATCGCGGTGTTCTCGGAAATCTTCGCCGACCGCGGCTATACGCCTGCGGGCCGTCTGGTGCCGCGCAGCCAACCTGGGGCGATGATCCATGACGCGCAGGCTGCGGTGACGCGGCTGCTGGCCTTCTTTGATACCGGGCTGATGCCGGTTGTGGGGGGTGATCCGATCCCGCTGGCGGCGCAGTCGATCTGCGTGCATGGCGACAGCCCCGGCGCGGTGGCGATGGCGCGCGAAATCCGCAGCCGTCTGACAGCGGCGGGCGTCACCATCGCCGCATTTCTCTAGCGCATGCAGCCCAGCCCCACAGCGCCGATCTTTCGCCCCATCGCCGAGCGCGCGGTGCTGGTCGAGTTCGGCACAGCACTGAACGACGCGGCCCATGCGGCGGTGTTGCGGCTGGATCAGGCGCTGGCCACCACTCCCTGCCCCGGCCTGCGCGAGGCGGTTCCGGCCTTTGTCAATCTGCTGGTGGAGTTCGATCCACTGATCACCGATCACGCCAGCGTCACCGCCCATCTGCGCAACCTGTTGTCGCATAAGACCGCCGCCCGCGCGGTGCCAGCGCTGCGCGAGGTGTTGGTTTGCTATGATGACGCCCCCGATCTGGCTGCGGTGGCGCAGGCGACCGGGCTTGCGCCCGAGGCGGTGATCGCAGCACACCTGTCGGGCGATTACGCTGTCGCGATGTATGGCTTCGCGCCCGGTTACGCCTATCTGTCCGGCGTGCCCACGCCGATCAGACTAGACCGCAAGCCTGCCCCGGTGCGCGATGTGCCCGCTGGATCGGTCATCATCGCGGGCGGGCAATGCCTTGTCACCACGCTGAAAATGCCAACCGGCTGGTGGATCATCGGCAGATCACCCACTCCGATCCTGACCCGCGACCCCGCCCGCCCGTTCCTGTTCGACATCGGCGACATGGTGAGGTTCCGTCGCATCAGCCGCGCGGAATACGAGGCCGCACGATGAGCGATGCGACCGTGACCATCAGCTTCGCCGGACCGCATGTCAGTATTCAGGACGCAGGCCGCCCCGGTCTGATGCGCTATGGCGTGCCCGCCTCTGGCCCGATGGACCGCACCAGCTTTGCGCTGGCCAATGCGGCGCTGGGCAATCCGCCGGGGCATCCGGGGATCGAGGTTTCACTGGGCGGGCTGACGCTGCATTGCGCGGGTGCTGCGGTGACTGTGGCGATTGCGGGCGGTGGGTTCATCGCAGAAATCGGTGGGCGCAGGTTGGGAAGCTGGTGCGTGCTGACGCTGCATCCGGGCGAAAGCCTGACCCTGCGCCCCGGCCCTTGGGGCAGTTGGTGCTACCTTGCCATCGCGGGTGATCTGCGCGCCGAAAGCTGGCTGGGCAGCCGCGCCACGCATGGATCATCCGGGTTTGGCGGTGGCAGGCTGACCAGTGGCCAGCGCCTGACCATCGCCGCGCCAAAGCTGCTGCCACAACGCGAAGGCCCAATCGCCTGCCCGGTCTGGGCCCGGCCACGCCATCTGCTGCGCTGCACCCTTGGCCCACAGGATCGGTTTTTCAGCACCGAAACTCTGGCCCGCTTCACCGAATCCCGGTTTGAAACCACCACCGCCTTTGACCGCATGGGGATGCGGCTGGCTGGCCCCATGATCGCCCCCGAAAACGCGCTGTCTATCCCGTCCGAGCCGATCCTGCGCGGCGCGGTGCAGGTGTCGGGCGATGGGGTGGCGACGGTGCTGCTGTCAGACCACCAGACCACTGGCGGCTATCCGAAAATCGCCACAGTGCTGGGCTGCGATCTGGAGGCTTTCGTGCAATGCCGCCCGCGCGATGCGGTGATGTTTCAAGCCGTGACACCCGCCGAAGCCATTGCGATCACGCGGCAAAACGCCCAGCGCCTTGCCGCTTTCACGGATCGCCTGCGCGGCGTTTAGATGCCGTGTCCAGCCCAAGGGCCATGCTTGTCATCGATGCCATCCACCCGTTCAAAGCCATGCGCGCCGAAGAAATCGCGCTGTGCCTGGATCATGTTGGCGGTCGAGCGCCCGGTGCGCATCATGTCAAACCACGCAAGCCCTGAGGCCAACGCAGGCAGCGGCAGACCACTCAGCGCGCCCGCCGCGATCACTTGACGCAACGCGCCGTGGCTGGCTTTCAGATGATCGGCAAAGAATGGCGCCAGCATCAGATTGCGCGTGGCATCTTCGGTCAGTGCCGTCGCCATGTCGTTCAGCATCGAGGAGCGGATGATGCAGCCCTCACGCCAGACCCGCGCGATTTCGGGCAGCGGCATCGGCCAATCAAACGCGTTGGACGCCGCCGAGATCAGCGCGAAGCCCTGCGCATAGCACAGGATCTTTCCGGCGATCATCGCCTGCTCCAACTGCGCCAGTGTCACATTGGCCCCGGCCTGCGGGGCCGTGCCAAACACCGCCTCGCCCGCCAGACGGTCCTCCAGCCGCGACGACAGATTGCGCGCCATCACGGCGGCCTCAATCGCGGGGATGGTGGCGGCCAAATGCTGCGCTTCGATCACCGTCCAGCGGCCGGTGCCCTTCTGGCCCGCGCGATCAAGGATCATATCCAGCATTGGTTTGCCGGTGTGGGTATCGGTGGCAGCGGAAACTTCGCCGGAAATTTCAATCAGATAGGATTGCAGCGGGCCTTGGTTCCAAGCCTTGAACACATCGGCAATCTCGGCAGCCTGCATGCCCAGACCGTCGCGCATCACGCCGTAAACCTCGGCAATCATTTGCATATCGGCGTATTCGATGCCGTTATGCACCGCTTTGACGAAATGCCCCGCCCCGGCTGGCCCCATATAGGCGGCGCAAGGCTCGCCCTTATACTTTGCGGCAATGGCATTCAGGATCGGGGCGACGCGATCCCAATCGGCACGCAAGCCGCCGCCCATGATCGCCGGACCATGCCGCGCGCCTTCCTCGCCACCCGACACCCCAATGCCAAGGAAGTGCGGACCCTTTTCGGCTGCCTCCGCCGCGCGGCGGTCGGTGTCATGAAACAGCGCATTACCAGCATCAATGATCAGATCATCCGCCGCCATCAACGGACGCAAATCGGTGATCATATCATCCACCGCCTGCCCTGCCGGCACCATCAGAATGATCGCGCGCGGCGGTTTGATCGCGGCGACCAGATCGGCCAACGTCTCACACGGCGTCACCTTGTCGGCCAATGCACCAGCCTCGGCCTTAAAGCCATGCGTCACAGAAACCGTGCGATTCCACACGGCGATTGGAAAGCCCTTCTCGGCGATGTTCAGGGCCAGCATGGCCCCCATGGTGCCAAGGCCGATCAGGCCGATTTGCGATTGAGTCATGGTTTCGGTCCTCTAACGCTGTTTTGCGGATGGCGCTCTGGCTGATACCTATGTGAGCGATAACACAAGCCAAGGTCAAACCGAAAGGTATCCCGCCGTATACCAACCCGTGCGGTTGCGAAATACCCGGAAAACAGGCACCTTGTAACAGGGGGCCTTACCCCCATTTGATTTGAGACAGGAGATTTTTTATGGATCCGAACCAATTCATCGGCAGTGGTGCAGTTTTTGCCGCCATCGCGCTGTTCATCATCGTGGCCCTGTTCAAGGCTATCCGCATCGTGCCGCAATCCGAGAAATATGTCGTCGAACGCCTGGGCCGTTTGCGCTCGGTGCTTGGGCCGGGGATCAACTTTACTGTGCCGTTTCTGGACCGTGTCGCGCATAAGGTTTCCATTCTGGAGCGCCAGTTGCCGACCGCGCATCAGGACGCCATCACCACCGATAACGTGTTGGTCAAGGTGGAGACGAGCGTGTTTTACCGGGTGATCGCGCCGGAAAAGACCGTGTATCGCATCAAAGATGTCGACAGCGCCATTGCCACCACGGTCGCCGGGATCGTCCGGTCGGAGATCGGCAAGATGGAGTTGGATCAGGTGCAATCCAACCGCAACGAATTGACCGCAAACATCCGCGAACATGTGCGCGCGATGGTGGAAGATTGGGGCATCGAGGTGACGCGGGCCGAGATTCTGGATGTGTCGCTGGATGAGGCCACCCGCCACGCCATGATGCAGCAGTTGAACGCTGAACGCGCGCGCCGCGCGCAGGTGACGGAAGCCGAGGGCAAGAAGCGCGCCGTCGAGCTGAACGCCGATGCCGAGCTTTACGCCGCCGAGCAGGAATCCAAGGCCCGCCGCGTGCTTGCCGATGCCGAGGCCTATGCCACCAGCACCATCGCCGAAGCGATCAAGGAAAACGGTATCGAGGCGGCGCAGTATCAGGTGGCGCTGAAGCAGGTCGAAGCGCTGACGACGGTGGGTCAGGGATCTGGCAAGCAGATGATCATCGTGCCAGCGCAGGCTTTGGACGCCTTTGGGGATGCGTTCAAGATGTTGAAAGGGCGTAGCTGAATGTGGGATGTGTGGTGGGTCTGGATCGCGGGCGGCTTTGCCTTGGGCGTGGCCGAGGTGCTGTTGCCCGGCTTTATTTTCTTGGGCTTTGCGGCGGGCGCGGTGCTGACCGGTGTGCTTTTGGGCATCGGTCTGTCGGTCAGCCTTCCGCTGACGCTGCTGGTCTTTGCGCTGCTGTCGCTGGCCTCATGGATCGCGCTGCGTGCCACGGTTGGGGTGAAAACCGGGCAGGTCAAGCTGTGGGACAAAGACATCAATGACAACTGACGCGCGGTGATGGATTTTGTCGGCTGCAAGGCGGCGCTGCTCTGTGGTGACACCTTGCTGACCTATCTGCGCGACGACAAACCGGGCCTGCCATGGCCCGGCCATTGGGATCTGCCCGGCGGCGGTCGCGAGGGGGCCGAGACGCCGGAAGACTGCCTGCTGCGCGAGTTGCATGAGGAGTTCGGGCTGATCCTGCCGCCCGACCGTTTGGTGTTTCGTCGGGTCTGGCCCAGCATGATGGACAGCGCCCGCGCCTCGTTGTTTTTCGCAGGGCGCATCACCCCTGCCGAAATCAACGCGATCTGCTTTGGCGACGAAGGCCAGTATTGGCAGATGATGGCTGTTGCGGACTATCTTACGCACCCTTTGGCGGTGCCTGCCTTGCAGGCCCGTGTTGCTGATGCCCTGACGGTTTTGTAGGGTAACGGGCGATCAGGGGGATGAATGTGAGCGACGACAGCGTAACGCCGATGATGGCGCAGTATCTTGAGATCAAGGCACAAAACCCCGGCGCCTTGCTGTTCTATCGCTTGGGCGATTTCTACGAGATGTTCTTTGACGATGCCGTGGCGGCTGCGGAGGCTTTGGACATCACCCTGACCCAGCGCGGCTTTCACAACGGGAAGCCGATTGCCTTGTGCGGCGTGCCCTATCATGCCGCCGAGGGCTATCTGTTGACGCTGATCCGCAAGGGCTTTCGCGTGGCGATTGCCGAGCAGATGGAAGACCCCGCCGAGGCGAAAAAACGCGGCAGCAAATCGGTAGTGAAGCGCGACGTTGTGCGGCTGGTCACGCCGGGGACTTTGACCGAGGATTCGCTGCTTGAAGCGCGGCGGCACAACTATCTGGTCGCCTTCGCCGATGTGCGCGAGGACAGCGCCTTGGCTTGGGTCGATATCTCGACCGGCGAGTTGCGGGTGATGCCCTGCCCAGAGGTGCGTCTGGGGCCGGAGCTGGCGCGGCTGGCCCCGCGTGAAGTGCTGGTGTCGGAAGCGCGTGAGCGCGATTTGGCTTTGTTAGTGACCGAATCCGGGGCCGCACTGACCGCCCTGTCGCGCGGTAGTTTTGATTCCACTAGCGCCGAGCAACGGCTGTGCAAGCTGTGGAATGTCGGCTCGCTGGCGGCGTTTGGCAACTTTGGCCGCGCCGAAGTGGCTGCGATGGGCGGTCTGGTTGATTACCTTGACCTCACGCAGCGTGGCAAACTGCCGCTGTTGCGCCCGCCCCTGCGTGAAAGTGCCAATGGTGCAATGCAGATTGATGCCTCGACACGGCGCAATCTGGAAATCACTCAGGCACTGTCAGGCGGGCGCGACGGATCGTTGCTGGCGGCCGTGGACCGCACGGCGACGGCGGCCGGGGCTCGGCTGTTGGAGCGGCGTTTGTCCAGCCCGTCACGCGATCTGGGCGTGATCCATCACCGACTGGAAGCGGTGCGGTTTCTGCTGGAACAGAGCCGTTTGCGCGAGGATTTACGCGCCGATCTGCGCCGAGTGCCGGATATGGACCGCGCACTATCGCGGCTGGCTTTGGACCGGGGCGGGCCGCGCGATCTGGCAGCGATCCGGGCGGGTTTGAAGCAGGCAGAGCGGATCGCCGCCCGGATGCAGGCGGTGCCACCGTTGCTAGCAGATGCGGCCCAGACTTTGGTCGGGCATGGCGCGCTGATTGATCTGCTGGATGATGCGCTGATCGCGGAACCGCCGCTGCTGGCGCGCGATGGCGGCTATATCGCTGCGGGTTTCGACACCGATCTGGACGAAACCCGCCGTCTGCGCGACGAGGGGCGCGGCGTGATTGCGCAGATGCAGGCGGAATATATCGCGCTGTCCGGGGTTCAAAGCCTGAAGATCAAGCACAACAATGTGTTGGGGTATTTCATCGAAACCACCACGCTGCACGCCGAAAAGATGTTTGCCGCACCGCTGTCGGAGACCTTCATTCACCGCCAGACCACCGCCAATCAGGTGCGCTTTACCACGCTGCCACTGAACGAGATTGAGACCAAGATCCTGAATGCGGGCAACCGCGCTTTGGAGATCGAAAAACGTCACTATGAGGCGCTTCGCGCCGCAATTCTGGAACAATCCGGTCCGATTGGGGCAGCGGCGCGCGGGCTTGCCGAGATCGACCTGAGCGGGGCTTTTGCCGATCTAGCTGCTGCGGAAAACTGGGTAGAGCCGCGCGTCGATGACAGCCGCGCCTTCATGGTGACTGGCGGGCGGCATCCGGTGGTAGAGCGTGCGCTGAAAAAGCAGGGCGGTGGCGCGTTTGTCGCCAATGACTGCGCGCTGACCGAACAGACGACACCCGCGATCTGGCTTTTGACCGGGCCGAACATGGCGGGTAAATCGACGTTTCTGCGGCAAAACGCCCTGATTGCCCTGCTGGCGCAGGCGGGCAGCTTCGTGCCTGCGGCTTCGGCGCATATCGGGTTGGTCAGCCAGTTGTTCAGCCGGGTTGGTGCTTCGGACGATCTGGCGCGCGGGCGGTCGACTTTCATGGTCGAGATGGTGGAGACGGCGGCGATCCTCAATCAGGCCGATGACCGGGCCTTGGTTATTCTGGATGAGATTGGCCGCGGTACCGCGACCTATGACGGATTGTCGATTGCCTGGGCGACGATGGAGCATCTGCACGAGACCAACCGTTGCAGGGCGCTGTTCGCCACGCATTACCATGAAATGACGGCCCTTTCCGCCAAACTGGAAGGGGTCGAGAACGCCACTGTCACCGTAAAGGAATGGGACGGCGAGGTGATTTTCCTGCACGAGGTCAAGAAAGGTGCTGCGGACCGCTCTTATGGCGTGCAGGTGGCGCGGCTGGCGGGTCTGCCTGCCACGGTGATCGAGCGCGCGAAGGTGGTGCTGGAGGCGTTGGAATCGGGCGAGCGCGAGGGG
Source organism: Cypionkella sinensis (assembly GCF_042646385.1). NCBI lineage: Bacteria > Pseudomonadati > Pseudomonadota > Alphaproteobacteria > Rhodobacterales > Paracoccaceae > Cypionkella > Cypionkella sinensis. Next base: position 2,927,501 of record NZ_JBHRTO010000001.1, read on the forward strand.
GGATCGCGGCAAAAGGCGCTGATCGACGATCTGCCGCTGTTCCGGGCGATGCCTGCACCCGCGCCTAAAGCGGTCGCGAAGGACTCAAAGGTAGTGGCCGCGCTGAAAGATGTGCTGCCGGACGAGCTGACGCCGATCGAGGCGCTGCGCTTGGTCTATACGTTGAAAGACTTGCTAAAGGCCTAAGGATAGGGTGCTGGTGGAGGACCGGAGGGTGTAGCACCCTCCGGGATTTGCCAAGCAATCAGCCTTGGGTGTTCGACGACACGCCAACCTGCGCCGGACGCAACAGGCGGTCGTGCAGCATGAAGCCGACGCCCATCACCTGAATGATCTGGCCGGCTTTGGTGCCGGGCAGCGGCGCTTCGAACATAGCCTGATGCAGTTGCGGGTCGAACACCTCGCCAACTGCGGGGTTGATTTCATCAACGCCGTGCTTTTTCAGCACATTGGTCAGCTCGCGCAGCGTCAGTTCCAGACCTTCGATCAAAGCCCCGGCCTGCGCGCGGGTGTGGTCGTTGGCCGCATCCAGTGCGCGTTTGAGGTTATCATAGACAGGCAGCATGTCGCGGGCGAGTTTCGAGCCGCCATATTGCTCGGCCTCGCGGCGATCGCGTTCACCGCGCTTGCGGGCATTTTCGGCATCGGCCAGCGCCCGCATGAAGCGGTCGCGCATGTCATCACGCTCGGCGCGCAGGGCGTCGAGTTCTTCGGTTGCGATGAAATCTTCGAGGCCTTCGATATCTTCAGCCTCGGGGGCGGTGTTTTCCTGCGCCATCGTCTATCCTTACATTCCATGCGGCCATGGGCCGTTCCGCTTTGGCTGCTCTAGCCCGAACCGCGTTCGGACAAAAGCCTGCCGACCAATTGTGCGGTGTAATCGACAATCGGAACGATGCGGCCATAGTTCAGCCGGGTTGGTCCGATCACGCCCACTGCGCCAATGATCTTTCGATCAGCGTTCATATAGGGAGAGACCACCAGAGAGGAACCCGAAAGTGAGAAGAGTTTGTTCTCGGAGCCAATAAAAATGCGCACTCCGGCGCCAGTTTCGGCCAGTTCGAGGAAATCGGCGATATCGCGCTTGCGTTCCAGATCATCGAACAGCACGCGGATGCGGTCAATGTCCTGGGATTCGGCGGCGGTTTCGATCAGATTGGAGCGCCCGCGCACGATCAGGCGTTCGGCATGTTCATCGGAGTTGTCCCATAGGGCGATGCCGCTTTCGACTAGTGCGCGGGCCAGCGAATCAATTTCCTGCCGACGCTTGGCGATATCCTGCGCGATGCTGCGGCGCAGTTCGGACAGGGTTTTGCCCTCGGCCAATGCGTTCAGAAAATTGGCAGCCTCGCGCATCGAGGAGGGGGTCTGGCCGGGTGGTGGGGTGAAAATTCGGTTTTCGACATGGCCATTGGCAAAGACGAGCACCACCAGCGCACGTTCGGCGGCTAGGCTGACGAATTCGATATGCCGGATCGGCGCTTCGGCTTTGGGGGCCAGCACCACGGATGCGCCTTTGGTGATGCCGGACAGGGTGCCGCCGATATGGTCAAGCAGGCTGGTGATGTCGGGTTCGTTGCTGGTAGAGGCGGTGTCGATCAGGTGGCGGTCTTCGGCAGCGACGGTGCCGACTTCGAGCAGGCCATCGACGAACATGCGCAGGCCGAGTTGGGTGGGGATGCGGCCGGCGGAGATATGCGGGCTGTCGAGTAGGCCGAGGAATTCGAGATCCTGCATGACGTTGCGGATGGTCGCGGCAGACAGCCGCTCGGACATGCTGCGGGTCAGGGTACGGGACCCCACCGGGTCGCCTGACGCCAGATAGCCTTCGACGACGCGGCGAAACACCTCGCGCGAGCGGTCATTCATCTCTGTCAGGATCTTGCTGCCGTCGGTCATGATGTGGTTCTCAGATAGGCCGGTTCGGGGAAGTGTCCAAGGGCTATATCCTTTCATTAAGGAGGCTCTGGCGCGAACGTCAATGAGGGTTGCATCAGGAGTGTACGCGGGACTATCTGGAGCAAAGCGAAAAGGATGATGCGATGCGCCCCTCTGGTCGGAAATTGAACGAAATGCGCCCGGTTTCGATGGAAATCGGCGTGATGAAGCACGCGGAAGGCTCTTGTCTGATCAAGATGGGCGAGACGCATGTTCTTTGCTCGGCCACGATTGAGGATAAAGCGCCGCCATTTCTGAAGAACACCGGATTGGGCTGGGTGACGGCAGAATATGGCATGTTGCCGCGCGCGACCAATTCGCGGGTGCGGCGCGAGGCAGCTGCTGGCAAACAATCTGGCAGAACGCAAGAAATTCAACGTCTTATCGGGCGGGCATTGCGGGCGGGGGTTGATCGCTCGGCATTGGGTGAACGGCAGATCGTGATTGACTGTGATGTGATACAGGCCGATGGCGGCACGCGATGCGCTTCGATCACTGGCGGCTGGGTGGCGCTGCGCTTAGCAATGAACAAGCTGTTGAAGGCTGGTGTTATCGTCAGTGATCCGATGATGGATCATGTGGCTGCGGTGTCTTGCGGGATTTATGCGGGGCAGCCGGTGCTGGATCTGGATTATCCTGAGGATTCATCGGCGGGGACAGATGGCAATTTCATCATGACTGGACGCGGTCGCATGATCGAAGTGCAAATGTCGGCGGAGGGGGCGACATTCTCGCGCGCGGAAATGGGCGAGTTGTTGGACCTGGCTGAGACGGGTGTTGCAGGGCTGGTTGCAGCACAGAAGGCGGCGCTGGGGATCGCGTGATGCGCAAATTTTCAGGTGAGCGGTTATTGGTGGCAACGCATAATCGTGGCAAGCTGGAGGAGATTGCCAAGCTGTTGGAGCCGTTTGGTATTTCGGTGATTTCAGCCGGTGATCTGGGCTTGCCGGAGCCTGCCGAGACCGACGACTCTTTCGTCGGCAACGCCCGCATCAAGGCCCATGCGGCGGCGCAGGCTACGGGATTGCCCGCGCTTTCAGATGATTCCGGGATTACGGTTGACGCTTTGGGTGGGGCGCCGGGGGTTTATACTGCGGATTGGGCGGAAACACCGCAGGGACGCGATTTTGTCATGGCGATGACGAAAACATGGGACAAGTTGGAAGCTGTATCTGCCCCGCAGCCACGTCTGGCCCAATTTCGCTGCACCTTGGTGATGGCTTGGCCGGATGGTCATGACGAGGTGTTCGAGGGTGTGATGGCTGGGCAGATAGTCTGGCCGATGCGGGGCGATCAGGGCCACGGCTACGACCCAATATTTCAACCCTTGGGCAGCGATCAGACCTTTGGTGAAATGGATCGTTGGCAGAAAAATCAGATCAGTCACCGGGCTGATGCGTTTCGCAAGCTTGTAGAAGGATGTTTCACGTGAAACAAATCTCCACCGGGTCGCCGTTTGAAGCGACAATGGGATATAGCCGCGCGATCGTGAAGGGGGGCTGGTGCTTTGTCTCCGGCGTAACCGGCTATGACTATGCAACGATGCAGATGCCGGATGGCATTGCCGAACAGGCGAGGAATTGCTTTGCGACCATTGCTGCGGTTTTGGCCGAGGCTGGTTTTGAAATGTCGGATATTGTCCGAGTGCAGTACACAGTCGTTTCCGCGGATATGGTGGAGGCCTTGGTGCCAGCACTAGGGGAAGCACTGGGGAAGATCAGGCCGGCGGCGACGATGGTGATTGCTGGACTGATCCGGCCTGAGATGAAGGTTGAAATCGAAGTCACCGCGTTCAAGGGCTAGTGATGGAAGACTGGCAACATGGCGGCTTTGGCCTGTATCTGCACTGGCCCTATTGCGAGTCTAAATGCCCCTATTGCGATTTTAACAGCCACGTTGCGGCCAAGATCGACCAGAAGCAGTGGCAAAGCGCTTATCTGTCGGAAATTGACCGGATGGGCGCGCAGACGCCCGGACGGATTCTGAACTCGGTTTATTTCGGTGGCGGGACCCCTTCGCTGATGGAGCCTGAGCTGGTCGCAGCTGTAATCGAACGCATTCGCGCCACCTGGCCGATGTCCAACGACCCTGAAATTACGCTGGAGGCCAACCCAGGATCGGTCGAGGTCGGACGTTTTCGCGGCTTTCAACAGGCCGGCGTGACGCGGGTATCGATGGGCATACAGGCCATGAACGACGAGGATCTGCGCAAGCTTGGACGCAAACACAGCGCAGAAGATGCCCGGAAAGCGTTTGACGTCGCGCGCAGTTGTTTTGATCGCGTGAGCTTTGATTTGATCTATGCGCGACAAGATCAATCCTTGGAGGATTGGCGCAGCGAGCTTGGTAAAGCCTTGGATCTTGCAATTGACCACCTGTCGCTTTACCAACTAACCATCGAGGACGGCACGGCCTTTGCAGATCGCTTCGCCAAGGGTGGACTACGCGGATTGCCGACCGAGGATCTATCGGCCGAAATGTTTGAGCTAACGCAAGAGCTTTGCGACACCGCAGGTCTGCCCGCATATGAAGTGTCAAATCATGCGAGGGTTGGGGCGGAATCGCGGCACAATCTGATCTATTGGCGGGGCGGGGACTATGTTGGAATAGGTCCGGGCGCACATGGCCGTATGTCATTGAATGGCGCGAGATGGGCGACAGAAGCGCCGAAATCTCCGGCTCTGTGGCTTGAAATGGTCAAGGCCGGTACGGCGCCAGAGCTGCTACGCAGCGCACTGAATGCCGAAGAGCGCGGTCTTGAATATCTTTTGATGTCATTGCGCCTTACAGAGGGGCTTGATCTTGGCCGCTACTCTGAAATTTCTGGCGTCGAACTCAACGGTGAAAAGATCAGGTCCCTGACAGACATGGGCATGCTCACGCAGTCAAACACACATCTTCGCACCACCGCTGCCGGCCGCATGGTTTTAAACGCAGTTCTGCGCGAACTGGCTACCGCCTAGGCAGAGAAGCGTTCAGAATTCCGCATCTCGCGGAATCACCGACAGCACACGGCACAGCAAATCAAGCTGATCGAGAGAGCGATAGTTGATCGTCAGCTTGCCGCCCTCCCCGCCCGGCAGGTGATCAATCTGCACCGACATATGGAGATTGGCAGAAAGATCAGATTCCAAAGCACGCGTATCAGCATCTTTCTCTTCGCGCCGGCGCAGCGCCCGGCGCTTTGCCGGATCGACGGCGGATTTCCGCACCAATTCCTCGGTATCCCGCACGGAAAGGCCGCGGCCAACCACCTGCAAGGCAAGCTGCGTTGCATTCCCACTGGTGATCAAAGCACGTGCATGCCCTGCAGACAAAGTGCCCGACTTGACCATCTGCTGAACGTCATCTGGCAGGGACAATAACCGCAGCAAGTTAGCGATGTGGCTGCGACTGCGCGACAGGGCTTCAGCGATCTTTTCTTGAGTATGGCCGAATCGATCCATCAGCTGCCGATAGGCCAATGCCTCTTCGATTGAATTCAACTCAGCGCGTTGAATGTTTTCAATGATAGCGATCTCAAGCACTTCAGAGTCGCTGAACTCTCGTACAATCACTGGCAATTCATGCAGTTGCGCGATCTGCGCTGCCCGCCAGCGCCGCTCGCCAGCGACAATTTCGTACACATCCTGATCAGGTTTTCTGCGGACAATCAGGGGCTGGATCACACCTTTCTGTCGCAGAGAATCAGCAAGGTCCTTTAAGGCATCCGGCTGAAAGTCTCGCCGGGGCTGATCGGGGTTCGGCACTATCTTTTCAACAGGAAGCATAAGATCACCGCGCCGGACCTCTGCTGCAGCCGGAACATCAAGATTGACGTCTGCCATCAACGCGGACAAGCCGCGACCCAAACCGCGGCGGTCAAATTTCTTTTCCATCAGACGATCTCCTGCTTAAAGCGCGTGCGCAGCGGATGCCGCTGCAAAATCTCGGTTCCAAGGGCACGATAAGCCTCAGCGCCTTTCGATGCGCTGTCATAACTCAATACCGGTTGCGCATAGGAGGGCGCCTCGCTGAGACGCACATTGCGGGGAATCATGGTTTTGAACACCAGATCGCCCAAAGTCGCGCGCGCATCCTGTTCGACATGCTGTGACAATCTGTTGCGGCCGTCCATCATCGTTAAGACGACGCCTTCGATGCGCAGCCCCGGATTTGCGCTTCGACGCACCTCGCGTATCGTCAACATCAACTGTGACAAGCCTTCCAACGCAAAGAATTCTGCCTGAAGCGGCACTAGAACGGCGTGGCTGGCCACCATCGCATTGATTGTCAGCAAACTAAGCGATGGCGGGCAATCAATCAGGATAAAGTCAAGATCCAGGTGGTTCACGCGCGGCTCTCGCAGAGCGTCATGGAGGAGAAAGCTGCGTTTTTCGTTTGAAACCAGCTGGATGTCGGCAGAAGAAAGATCAGCGCTTGAAGGGCATAACAACAGGCCAGAAAACTCTGTACTGACCACAACTTCCACGAGCGGCGCTTCATCAAGCAGCAAATCATACGTAGTCTTCTCGCGTTCACCCGGTGCGAACCCCAGACCAGTGGACGCGTTGCCTTGCGGGTCAAGATCGACCAACAATACCCGCGCGCCCAGTTCGACCAACGCTGCGGCAAGGTTAATGGCAGTTGTTGTCTTTCCAACACCACCCTTCTGGTTTGAGATCGACAAAATGCGCGGTCCGTCCGCACCGACAAGATCATGCACGGTGGATGTCCCTTATCGTCAATACGGCTGCATCAGCGTCGGTCCTGCTCTGTGACGACTCGCACTTAAAGGACCATGTCTTGCGCGCGTCATCGATTTCGTGCGTCGCAGCCGCACCTTTTGGAAAAATCGCAATACCGCTCGGTTTCAAATGCCGATGCGCAAAGCCGCACAGTAGTGACAAGGGCGCCAGTGCTCTAGCCGTCAAAACATCTGCATTTTGCGGCGCAAGATTTTCGATACGATGTGAAAGGACCACAACTGGCAAACTCAAAACACGAGCAGATTCTGCTAGGAACACAGCTTTGCGGCTGTCGGATTCAACCAATGTAAAGGTCACATCTGGGCGAAGCTCTTTCGCGAGTATTGCGAGAACAATTCCTGGAAAACCCCCACCACTTCCCAGATCACACCAAGCAGCGCCCCCTTCGGGAGATTTGAAAAAAAGCTGCGCAGAATCAATAACATGCCTCTGCCAAAGATCAGCTATTCCAGCCCTCGACACCAAATTTATGACCGGATTCCATTTCTCAACTAAGTCACAAAAATCAAAAAGCTGCGCGAGTGTTTCACGTGAAACATTTAGCCAGCCTGGAACTTCAACAGCCTCTCGATTCATTGGCCCGCCACCACACGTCGCGCTTTGCGAAGGTGGGCCAAAATCAAGGTGAGCGCTGCCGGGGTCATGCCTTCGATCCGCGCCGCTTGCGCCAGATTTGCAGGTCGAATTCGCGACAGCTTTGCGCCCAATTCTGTCGACAGCCCCGGCAGACCAGCATACAAGAAATCGCTTGGAATTTCAGCAGCCTCCTCGCGCTTTACGCTTGCGATCTCTTGCTGCTGGCGGTCGATGTACTGAGCGTAGAGACAATCCGTTGCCGTTTGCTGCTGAATCTCTGGAGCAAAAGTGGCAAAGTCTGGCACCAGTTCGATGATTTTTTCAGGTGTGACTTCAGGCAACGCCATAAGAGCCTGCGCTGTGCGCTTCGCACCGTCTTGGCTGAGCACAATGCCAACCTTCCGAAGCTCAGACGGCGAAAATGATTGATTCTGCAGCATCTCTGTCGCTTTGATCAGTTTTTCACGCTTCTGTAGAAAAGCGATCCTCCGACCTTCTCGCACACAGCCCAGTTTCATCGCCATCGGTGTCAGTCGTTGATCCGCGTTGTCCGCACGCAACGTCAATCGGTATTCAGCGCGTGACGTGAACATTCGATAAGGCTCGGTAACGCCGCGCGTCGTCAAATCATCAATCATCACACCAATATAGCTATCAGCACGGCTGAAAACCACCCGTTCCTTGCCCAGCGCAAGCGCTGCGGCATTCAAACCAGCAAGCATGCCTTGCGCTGCAGCCTCTTCGTAACCAGTCGTACCATTGATTTGGCCGGCCAGGAACAATCCCGGCATCGCTTTGAGCTGCAACGACAGGTCAAGCGCCCTAGGGTCAAAGTAGTCATACTCAATGGCATAGCCAGCCTGTAGGATCCGCACATTCTCCAGCCCAACGATTGAACGCACGTAGGCTTCCTGAACTTCAAGGGGTAGCGATGTGGAAATGCCATTGGGATAGACCGTATCATCATCAAGCCCCTCAGGCTCCAGAAACACCTGATGCGATGACTTATCGGCAAAGCGGACAATCTTGTCTTCAATCGAGGGGCAATAGCGTGGCCCGATGCCCTCGATATGGCCGCCATACATCGCGGATCTGTCCAGATTGCTTCGGACAATCTCATGCGTCTTCTCGTTTGTATGGGTGATGCCGCAGGCAATCTGCCTGACCTGCGGATGCCGATTCAAGAACGAAAATACCACCGGCTCGTCGTCACCAGGCTGCGTCTCCAACACAGACCAGTTGATGGTTGTGCCATCCAGCCGAGGTGGTGTCCCGGTCTTCAAACGTCCACGCGCCAATCCCAAATCTGCCAATTGCTCGGCCAACAAAACTGACGGTCGATCGCCAACACGCCCCCCTGGCTGCCGCTGGCCACCGACATGCATAACGCCATTTAAAAATGTGCCGACCGTCAAAACGACGGCATTCGCCACAATATCACTCGAATCAGCCAGAGTGACGCCTGTCACTTGGCCTTCATGCTGCTTCAAGGCGACGACTTCGCCCTCAACGATCGTCAGATTTTCCTCGGCTTTCAGAATATCCAGAATAGCCGCTCGGTAAAGTTTGCGATCAGCCTGCGCGCGCGGTCCCTGCACAGCCGGTCCTTTGCGCCGATTAAGCAGCCGATACTGAATCGCAGCCTGATCGGCCGCCAAACCCATGATACCATCCATGGCATCAATCTCGCGTACAAGATGGCCTTTGCCCAAACCACCAATGGCCGGATTGCACGACATCACGCCAATCCCATCCCGGCGCAGTGAAATCAGCGCAGTCCGCGCGCCCATACGCGCCGAAGCGGCCGCCGCCTCGGCACCGGCATGGCCCCCGCCAATCACAATCACATCAAAATGTTTCACGTGAAACAACCTCATTTTCCGATGCAAAAGCTGGAGAATATCTCATCCAGCAGCCTTTCAACATCGATTCTTCCCATCATAGCTTCCAAAGATCGCATCGAAACGCGCAAATCCGCCGCGATCAACTCTGGCAAACTCTGCGCCTGCACTATGCGCGCCCTTGCCGATTCCAAACCCGCAACCGCCGACTGCATCGCGATACGCTGCCGCTCTCTGATCAGCAAGCCCGCTGATGCCGCCCGATCAGACAAACGGCGCGCAATCTCGCCAATCAACCAGTCAACACCCACCCCAGTCTTGCCCGAAACCGCCAAAACATCGTCATTTCTGATGTCGGCCTTACCCAACACCACAAGATCATCCTCTAGTGGCTGCAAGATCAAAACCTCATCCGGCGAAGCTTGCAGAAAGATCCTCAAATCAGCCAGCTTTGCCCGCTCCAGCCCCCGCGCAACCCCAATCTGCTCAACAGCATCATCCGAATCCCGCAAACCGGCAGTATCCAGCAATGTCACCGACAGACCCGCGATATCCATACGCACCTCGATCACATCCCGGGTCGTTCCGGCAATCTCCGAAGTAATCGCCGCATCCCGCCCGGCCAGAGCGTTCAACAACGTGGATTTCCCGGCATTCGGTGCCCCAACAATGGCCACTTCAAAGCCGTCCCTGATCCGCTCTGCCGCACGCGCTCCGTCCAATTCGGCCCGCAACTGCGCAAGCAATCCGGTAATCAACGCCTGAACCTCGGGCGCAACATCAATCGGCACATCTTCATCGGCAAAATCAATCGTCGCTTCAATCAAAGCTGCCGCTCGCACCAGGTCAACCCGCCAGGCCTCAACACGCTGCCCCAGCACCCCCGACAACACCCGCAACGCTTGCTTGCGCTGCGCCTCGGTCTCGGCGTCAATCAGATCTGCCAACCCCTCAATCTGTGCCAGGTCAAGCTTGCCATTCTCCAGCGCACGCCGGGTGAACTCCCCAGCCTCGGCCAACCGCAAGCCCTCAACCGAGCTCAACGCATGCAACACCCGCGCCACAACCGCCGTGCTGCCATGAAGCTGCAGTTCTGCGCTGGCCTCTCCGGTAAAACTGGCGCCCGCGGCGAACAAAAGCACCAAGGCTTCGTCCAGCATCTCGCCTTGCCAAATCAAGCGCCGCAATGCCGCCTGCCGCAGCTGTGGCAACGCACAAAATTCCGCGACCGCCTCATGCGCCATCGGACCAGAGATCCGCACCACAGCAACGCCTGCTTTACCCCGTGCCGAAGCAAGGGCGAAAATCGTATCCATGGCCAAACCTCTGACTTGCGGGGCAGATTAAGCGTTCATTGATTCGAAGAACTCGGCATTGCTCTTGGTCTGCTTCAGTTTTGAGATCAGGAACTCGATCGCATCGGTCGTGCCCATTGGGTTCAGAATCCGCCGCAACACATAGGTCTTTTGCAGATCGGTCTTCTCAACCAGCAGATCTTCCTTCCGGGTGCCCGATTTCAGAATATCAATCGCCGGGAACACGCGCTTGTCGGCAACCTTGCGATCCAGCACGATTTCCGAGTTGCCGGTGCCCTTGAATTCTTCAAAGATCACCTCATCCATCCGGCTGCCGGTATCAATCAGCGCCGTCGCGATGATGGTCAGCGACCCGCCTTCTTCAATGTTGCGCGCCGCGCCAAAGAACCGCTTCGGCCGCTGCAAAGCGTTGGCATCGACACCCCCCGTCAACACCTTGCCCGAAGACGGCACCACCGTGTTGAACGCCCGGCCCAGACGGGTGATGCTGTCCAGCAAGATCACCACATCGCGCTTATGCTCAACCAACCGCTTGGCCTTTTCGATCACCATTTCGGCCACAGCCACATGCCGCGTCGCAGGCTCGTCAAAGGTCGAGGATACAACCTCCCCCTTCACGGAGCGCTGCATATCGGTAACTTCCTCGGGCCGCTCGTCGATCAGCAGTACGATTAAATAACATTCCGGGTGATTGGCCGCGATGGAATTGGCAATGTTCTGCAACAACACGGTCTTACCCGTGCGCGGCGGTGCCACGATCAATGCCCGCTGGCCCTTACCAATCGGGCAAACCAGATCAATAATCCGTGCCGAACGGTCCTTGATCGTCGGATCCTCGACCTCCATCTTCAAGCGCTCATCGGGATAGAGCGGCGTCAGGTTGTCGAAATGCACCTTGTGACGCGCCTTTTCAGGATCATCAAAGTTGATCCGCGTCACCTTGGTCATGCAGAAATATTTCTCATTTTCCCGCGGCGCTTGGATCACACCTTCGATCGTATCGCCGGTGCGCAAGCTGAACTGCCGCAGAATATCCGGCGAGACATAGATATCATCCGGTCCGGGCAGATAGTTGGCCGAAGGCGAGCGTAGAAAACCAAAGCCATCCTGCAACACTTCCAACACGCCATCGCCGCCTATTTCCCAGCCTTCCTCAGCATGTTCTTTCAGGATCGAGAACATCATCTCGCCCTTTCGCATACTCGGGGCGTTTTCAATCTCCCATTCCTCCGCCATCGCCAGCAATTCAGCCGGGGTCTTGGCTTTCAGATCAGCAAGATTCAAATGCTCAACGGTCATGTGGAATTCACCTTAGGGCGCGCAGCCTCGATCTCGGGCCAGCAGCAGCAATGTCAATGGAAAGCGGTATGGCCGAATGGCCGCGCTACCGCCCACCTAAGGCTAGCCTGCGCGCGAGTCAAGGTTTTCAGAATACACAGCCTCAGAACTTCACGATCACCGAGACCACGATAATCATCATAAGCAGCGTCGGCACCTCATTCATCATCCGATACTGCCGACCAGAAAGAATGTTCTGCCCCGCCGCAAAATCCTTCCGCCGCCGCCCCAACCAATGATGAAACAACGTCATCGCCACCACACATGCAGCCTTCGTCCAAGGCCAGACCGCAGTCCAGTCCACGATGCCTGGAGTAAACGCCAACGCCAGACCAAACACCCAAGTCGCAATCGACGCAGGATTGATGATCGCCTTGAGCAAACGCCGCTCCATCACCTGAAACATCTCATCCGTAGGCGAGCCTGCTTGCACCTGTTCAACATGATATACAAACAGCCGAGGCAGATAGAACAGCCCCGCCATCCAGGCGATCACCGAGATCACATGCAGCGCCTTAATCCAAGGATAATAGGCCACCAGAAAATCGCTCACAGAGACACCTCGCTTCTTTGCTTCTTCTTAAAGAATAGATTCTAGAAAGAAAGATGATGTTATAGGGGCCGTGGATAACAGAATTGCCAGCCTTCTCCAGACAGATATCCCCAAGGCGCGCGCTGTGGACAACAATCTGGCATCTTAGCATAAAGAAGATTAATGACATGAAATCAAGATATTGAAATTCAACTACCCGCGCCGAAACGCTCCACAAGATCTGCATATCCTGCCTGCGCACATCGCGGATCACCGCTCATCCCCATGTGGAAAACCACACTAAGCCTTGCCGCAACGCTTGACAAAAGCCTCCCCATCCCGCCTTTTCCGCAAGAAATCCGGCTTGCCCCCAATTTCACTTGCCGGAACAAACACTGTTTATCCACAAGGCCGCCCCCATGCCGCGCCCCCTGCTTTTGGCCTCAGCCTCCACGATCCGCCTGCAACTGCTGCGCAACGCGGGGATTGAGGCTACGGCTCAGCCTGCGCGGATAGACGAAGACAGCATACGTTTGGCGCTACAGGCCGAAGCCGCCAAACCGCGTGAAATTGCCGACGCGCTTGCCGAGATGAAAGCCCGCAAACTGGCCGACAAGCATACCACCGCTCTGGTCTTGGGTTGCGACCAGATTCTTGCTTTCCAAGGCAAGGTCTACGGCAAACCCGAAACACCGACAGAGGCGCGTGCACAACTCGGCACCTTTCGCGGCCAAACCCATCAGTTGATTTCCGCGCTTGTCCTCTATGACGAAGGCAAACCAATCTGGCGGCACATCTCAGAGGCCAGCCTGACGATGCGCTCCGTTTCTTACGCCTATCTCGACGATTACATCAGTCGAAACTGGCCCGCATTGCAGCACTGCGTCGGCGTATATAAGCTGGAGGAAGAGGGCGTTCGTCTGTTTTCCCAGATCAATGGCGACTATTTCACCATCCTTGGCCTGCCACTGCTTCCGTTGATTGGCTACCTGGGCACGAGAGGTTTCATCGCAACATGACAGAACTTCCGCGCATTCCGCTTGCAGGTGTCATCGGCCATCCGATCGCGCACAGCCGCTCGCCTGCCCTGCATGGTTACTGGTTGAAACGCTACGGCATCAAAGGCCATTACATCCCGATGGACGTCGCCCCGCAGGATCTGCGGCAAGCACTTGAAATGCTTCCGAAACTTGGCTTCGTTGGCCTCAATGTCACCATTCCGCATAAAGAGGCGATCCTGCAAATCGCCGATGTGGTGACGGATCGCGCTGCCCTGATCGGCGCGGCCAATACGCTGATTTTCCGAAAGGATGGCCGCATCCACGCCGATAACACCGACGGCGCGGGCTTCATCGCCAATCTGCGCCAGAATGCACCGCACTGGAATCCTGCGGCTGGCCCCGCTGCCGTATTCGGTGCCGGTGGTGCGGCCCGTGCCGTGGTTGCTGCCCTGATCGAAGTCGGCGTTCCCGAAATCCGCATCGCCAACCGCACCCAGCCCCGCGCGCAAGCCCTGCGTGCCGACTTTGGCGCAAAGCTGCACATCTACGATTGGGTGCAGGCGCCAAACATGCTGGAAGGCGCTGCCACCGTCATCAACACCACCTCACTGGGTATGTCCGGCAAAGCGGATTTCCGGGTGCCGCTCGATGGACTCGAAAAAACCGCCCTCGTGACCGATCTCGTCTATAACCCTTTGAAAACGCAATTTCTTCTCGAAGCCGAAGCGAAAGGATGCAACATTGTCGATGGCCTCGGCATGCTCTTGCATCAGGCCGCCCCCGGCTTTGAACGCTGGTTCGACCATCGACCAGAGGTTGACGACGCCACCCGCAACGCCGTGCTGTCGGCATGACCTTCCGCCTCGGCCTCACCGGCTCCATCGGCATGGGCAAATCCACAACCGCCGCGATGTTTACCGCCGCTGGCCTGCCGGTCTGGGATGCAGACACCGCCGTGCATCGCCTCTACCAACAGGGCGGCAGCGCCGTCGCGCCAATCTCGGAAATCTGCCCAGAGGCAACGGTCGGGGGGAGTGTTTCACGTGAAACATTGCGCAAGGCCATCCAAACCGATCCAACCCTGCTGCCAAAACTCGAATCCATCACCCACCCGCTTGTCGCCACAGACCGCGCCCGCTTCCTTGCCGAGACCACAGCAGACATCGCCATTCTCGACATCCCACTGCTGTTCGAAAAGTCCAGCCAACACGACTTCGACGCCACCCTGCTCGTCACCGCTCCGCCCGATCTACAACGTGCCCGCGTCCTCAGCCGCCCCGGAATGACAGAAACCCATTTCCAAACCATTCTCGCCCGCCAGATGCCCGATGCCGAAAAGCGCCAACTCGCCACCCATATCGTTGAAACGCTGGACCTTTTCGCAACCGAAGCCTATGTGAAATCCCTGATCGCCCATATCCGAGCCCGCCATGCGTGAGATCGTTCTCGACACCGAAACCACAGGCTTTGAGCCCTCAGAGGGTGACCGCATCGTCGAAATCGGCGCGGTCGAACTGTTCAACCATCTGCCAACCGGCAACACCTACCACCAATACATCAACCCCGAACGCACGATGCCGAAAGAGGCCTTCGACGTTCACGGCCTCGGCGATGATTTCTTGCGCGACAAACCCGTGTTCAAAGCTATCGCGCAAGATTTCCTCACCTTCATCGGCGATGCGCAACTGATCATCCACAACGCCAGCTTCGACATGAAATTTCTCAATGCCGAACTGTCTTGGGTCAACCTCCCCGCCCTGCCGATGACGCGCGCAACCGATACGCTGATGATGGCGCGCCGCAAATTCCCCGGCTCGCCAGCAACGCTCGATGCTTTGTGCCGCCGATTCGGTGTCGATAACTCCGGCCGCGAAAAACATGGCGCGCTGCTTGACTCCGAACTGCTGGCCGAGGTTTACCTTGAACTCGTCGGCGGTCGTCAGCCCGATTTCGGCCTCAGCGCGGTGCAACAAACCACCACCACTGTCACAAAAGTTGCCTCAGACTGGCGGCCCCGCCCGCGCCCCAACCCACTACCATCCCGCCTGACCGAAGCCGAATCCGCCGCCCACGCCAGCTTCATCGATAAACTTGGCGATCACGCCATCTGGAAAAAGCGGCTCTGACACCGCCAAAATTATCCTGCGCACAGGCGCAACAACACCATAGGCCCCCATGAAAACCATCTTCGTCACCGGCTCCGCAGGCTTCATTGGCTTCCACCTCTGCAAACTGCTTCTGGCCGAAGGCTTCCGCGTCGCGGGCTATGATGGCATGACCGACTACTACGATGTCACGCTGAAACAGCGCAGACTGTCCATTCTGCTGCAAAACCCCAACTTCACCAACACCGAAGCCCTGCTCGAAGATCAAGCCAGCCTCGAATCCGCCATGCGCAGGGCCAACCCGGAAGTGATCATCCACCTCGCAGGCCAGGCTGGCGTCCGCTACAGCCTTGAAAACCCACGCGCTTATCTCGATGCCAACCTTGTCGGCGGCTTCAACGTGCTCGATCTCGCGCGTGAGTTGAAGGTCGAACACCTGCTGATGGCCTCCACTTCCTCGGTTTACGGCGCCAACACCGAAATGCCGTTTCTTGAGACGCACAAAACCGAAACCCAACTCACCTTCTACGCCGCCACCAAAAAGGCGAATGAGGCGATGGCCCATTCCTACGCGCATATCTACGGCCTGCCGATCACGATGTTCCGCTTCTTCACCGTCTACGGCCCATGGGGCCGCCCCGACATGGCCCCCTATAAGTTCACCAAAGGCATCCTCGAAGGCACCCCGATCGACATCTACAACAACGGAGATATGTGGCGCGACTTCACCTATGTCGAAGACCTCGTGCGCGGCATCCGCCTGCTGATCGACGCAGTCCCCCCCGCCCCCGACGCGCGCGAGGCTGAAATCCCCGGCGACAGCCTCTCGCCCGCCGCCCCCTACCGCGTCGTCAACATCGGCAATTCCGACAAGGTGAAGCTGCTGGATTTTATCGAAGCTATCGAAGACGCCACCGGCCTGCAAGCCATCCGCAACTACATGCCGATGCAGACAGGTGATGTCGTGGCCACTTGGGCCGATGCCAATCTATTGAAAAACCTGACCAATTACCGACCGCAAACCAATGTCCGCCAAGGCATGACCAATTTCGTGCGCTGGTATCGAGACTATTACAACGTCTGAAATGCAAAAGGCCGACCCCGCAAGGTCGGCCTTTCAAACCGCACGAAAATCTCAGTTCGCTGTCTGCGCCCGCCGCGCAATTTCCTGCCGATACAGCGCCAGAAAATCCACCGTGTCGATGTTCAGCGGCGGGAAGCCACCGTCCCGCGTCACATCCGAGATGATCCGCCGCACGAACGGGAACATCAGCCGCGGACATTCGATCATCAGGAACGGATGCAACTGCTCCTCCGGCACGCCCTCCACATGGAAAATCCCGCCGTAATCGACCTCCAGCAAGAACAGCGTGTCGTCATTCACCTTGTTCTTCGACGTCACCTTGAACTTGGTCACGATGTCAAACTGGTGATCCTGCGCCCGCTTGCGCGCATCCAGACTGACCTGCACCTGAATATCGGGCTGCACTTCCGTGGCCGAAAGCCCCTTCTGTGCCACCATGTTTTCAAACGACATGTCCCGCACAAACTGTGCCAGAACCGACATCTTGATCTGCGGCGCGCCGCCATTTTCCTCGGCCATAAGCCCAACTCCCTGAAAAATCCTGCATACCCCTAGCAGGTCAGGCCGCAGGCCTCAATCCTCGCGCCACTTCGAGGGCCGTGTCACCCCACCAATCTTGTCGCGCTCGGGCACCACCTCTTCGTACTCCGCATCGACCCAATCCGGTTGTGCCCCGCGGGCGGAAAAACCGCGCACCTGCACACGCGCCGCCAGCACCGTGATCAGCGCCGACCGCACAAACGGCAGCAACAGCAGCAAGCCGAGAAAATCGGTGAAAAACCCCGGCAGGATCAGCAACATCCCACTCAACATGATCAGCGCCCCATGCGCCATCGGCTGCAACGCCTCCAGCCGCGCGCGGCCACGCACCTCGCGCAACGCCCCCATACCCTGCCAGCGGATCAATCCGATCCCCAACATCGCGCTGATCACCACCCAAGCCAGCGTCGTCCACAGCCCCAACCAGCCGCCGACAACCACAAACAGCCCGATTTCCAGCAATGGCCACGCCAAAAGCAGCGCAAAAACCCACATCTCGGTCGCCTCCGTGCATTCACGCGCCCAAACCATAGACTTGGCCGCCCCCAACCCCTACATAAGGCGTCAACGCCCGGATAACCAACCCACCGGGCCCGATTTTGAGGCGCCTGATGAATTCCTCCCTGATCCAACTGCTCGTGCTGGCCGGAATCGCCGTGTTCCTGATCCTGAAACTGCGCGCTGTCCTTGGCACGCGCGAAGGGTTCGAAAAGCCGCCGCTGCCTGCCGACGCCCCGCGCCCGCAGCCGAAACTGGTGCAGCCGGTCGCCGAAGACGGCACGGATCTCGACATCACCGACCACGTCCCCGCTGGCAGCCCCGCCGCCAACGCCCTTGCCGCGATGAAACAGGCCGAGCCGGGCTTCTCGGTCGGGGAATTCCTGCACGGCGCGCGCGGCGCGTATGAGATGATCCTGATGGCGTTCGAACGCGGCGATATCGACCCCGTCCGCCCCTTTCTGGCTGACGAAGTCGAGGCTTCCTTCACTAAGGCTATCAACGCCCGTGACCGCGACGGTCAAACGGTCGAGGCCAACTTCCTTGGTCTGCGCGAAATGACGCTGTCCGATGCCGAATACGACGCCACCACGCGCACTGCCGAAATCACCCTGCGCTATACTGGCGAGCTGACCTCGCTCGTCCGCAACAAGGCAGGCGAGATAATCGAAGGCTCGGCAAGCGAGGTCAAACGCCAGCGCGATACCTGGACCTTCGCCCGCCGCATGGGCGTGCAAGACCCGAACTGGCAACTCGTCGGCACCAGCGACTAAGGCCGATGCGTGCGGCCCTCTGCGCCTTGCTTATGGTGGTCGGCATGACCGCAACGCCCGCCCTGGCGCAGATGCTGGATTTTGAATCGCTGGATGGCTGGTCCGAGGATAACCACCTTGCGGCCCTCACCGCCTTTCTGGAAACCTGCGACAAACTCGACGCGCCCGATTGGCAACCGATCTGCAAACTGGCCGCCAGTGCCGGGGCCTCTGATGCCTCGGCCAAGGCCTTCTTTGAACTGCTGTTCAAACCCGTGCAGATCGGCAATCCCCCCGCTCTGTTCACCGGCTATTTCGAGCCCGAACTGAACGGCTCCTACAGCCGCACCCCACGCTTCGCCTATCCGATCTACGCCCGCCCGCCCGAGTTACAAGACGGCCAGGTCTATTACGACCGCGCGACCATTGAAGGCGGGGCTTTGCGCGGGCGCGGTCTTGAAATTGCTTGGCTGGAAGACCCGGTAGAGGTGTTTTTTC
Source organism: Cypionkella sinensis (assembly GCF_042646385.1). NCBI lineage: Bacteria > Pseudomonadati > Pseudomonadota > Alphaproteobacteria > Rhodobacterales > Paracoccaceae > Cypionkella > Cypionkella sinensis. The sequence continues at coordinate 2,946,268 of NZ_JBHRTO010000001.1, forward strand.
TGCAAATCCAAGGCTCTGGCCGCATCAAGATGACCAACGGCCATGTTATCCGCGTCGGCTACGCAGGCCGCAATGGCCACGCTTATCGCTCTGTGGGCAAGGAAATGATCGCGCGCGGCATGCGCACACCCGATCAGGTTTCGGCGCAAGACATCAAACAATATGTGCGTGCCAACCCCACCGCAGGCAACGCCCTGCTATCGGTCAACCCGTCTTACATCTTCTTCCGAAAGATCGCCGACCTGCCCGCCGACAAAGGCCCGATTGGTGCGATGGGCCGCAGCATCACCCCGATGCGTTCCGTCGCCATCGACCCTGCCTTCACGCCGCTTGGCGTCCCGGTCTGGATCGAGAAGACCGGCGACAACCCGATCCGCAGCCTGATGGTGGCACAAGACACTGGCGGCGCGATCAAGGGCCCGCAGCGCGCTGACATCTTCTTCGGCACCGGCGACGGCGCGGGGGATGCCGCTGGCACCATCAAGGACGGTGGCCGCATGATCCTGCTGCTGCCCATCGACCGCGCTTATGCCATGCTGCCGGAAGGCTAACCATGCGCCGCCGCACCCTCCACCCGGAAGAACAGGAGATCTGGCAAGCCGTCGCCCGCACCGCCAAGCCGATGCACAAAGCGCCGCCGATCTTCCTCAAACCCTCCGAGCCTAAACCCACGCCGCCGCAACCCGCCGGAACCCTAGCAACGCCGCGCTTGCCCGCGTTCCGCCTTGGCGAAAAGTCCCGTATCAAAACTGGTCACGACATTCTGCCGACCTTGGCCGAAAGCCTTGCAGCAGCGCCACTGCAAATGGACGCCAAAACCCACGGTAAGATGACGCGCGGCAAACTCGCACCCGAGGCCCGCATCGACCTGCACGGCCTCACTCTGTCCGAAGCGCATCCCGAGCTGATCCGTTTTATCCTCAACGCCCAAAGTGCCGGATTGCGGCTGGTGTTGGTCATCACCGGCAAGGGCAAACGCGGCCACGACACCGGCCCAATCCCCACCCGCATGGGCGCGCTGCGCCATCAGGTGCCGCAATGGCTGCGCCTGCCGCCACTCGGCCCCGCTGTGCTGCAAGTGTCAGAAGCGCATCTGAAACACGGCGGCTCCGGCGCGTATTACATCTACCTGCGCCGCCGCTAAATGTTAACAAATCCTTAAATTGACACATCTAACCCCTTGATTAGATGTGCATAAAAATGGTCCCGAGTTGGGACCACCCCTAGCGGGTCAAATCCGAAGCCACCGTCGCCACCGGCCGCAGCACGATCTGGGTCGCATTCTGCACCGACAAAACCACCCCCGGCAGCAGACCAACCCGCGCCCGCCGATCCGCCTCAAACGCGTTGGAAACGTCGCCCAACCGGTCCAACAGCGCGATCAACGCCGCCGAATCGCCGACCACGAAGTGCCCCGACCCTTTCGAAAACGCGCCCACATCCATGAACGTCACCTTCAGATCCGCCACCCGCGACACATCCGAAAGCGACCCCAACCTCTCGTCCTGCCCGGTCAACAGCGCTGACAGTCGCAGGTACTTGTCGCGGTCCGATCCAAAGATCACAAACGGCTGCGGCAGCGCCCCCATCGAATGCGCGCTTCTTCTGAACACGTCCACGTCAATATCCGGCGAAATAAAGATCACGCCACCAATCAGCCCCAGCGTTTTCTTGTCGCCCCGGATCGCCGTCTGCCGCAGCGCCTCCATCGTCAGCCCCGCACCCATCGAATGCGCCACGATCAAGATCCGTTTCGCCCCAGCCGCCGCCACCTCATGCATCAGGCTTTCCAGGCCATCCCGCGCAAACAACGCAGAATCGCGGTCATAAGCATAACCCAAAGGCTCCGCTGCCGACGGCCAGGCATAATGCACCACCGCCCCCGGCAGTTTCAGATCATGGGCAAACTGCGCAACCCGGTAGACGCCTTCCGAGAAATTGTTGTTGTAGCCATGCACAAAAATCACCGCCTCACCGCCTGTGGAGCGTAGCTGCGATTTCAGGTCTTTGCGGAACAGCACATCGTCTTGATAGACAATCTCATCGGTGGTCAGAAAATGCTTGGCAGGGTTCGCCTTGCCGTGCCGCGGCGGCCAGTTGATTTCGCCCAGTTTGCGATCCGGCGGCACCGACACATCATACCGCGCGAACCTGATCTGCTCTGACCGATAGGTCCCAAACGCCCCGTCTGGGTTCTGCTTGCGCGTGGTGCCGATGAAGATCTTTTGCACCTGCCCCACCGATACGGCCTGTGGGTCAAGTGTGATCTCTCCACGTGGAGAGCAGGCCAGTGTCAGGGTCAACGAAAGGATCAACAGAAATCTGGTCATGGCACGCCTTTTTTTGGCAAATTCAGGCGTTTCAAGCCAAGGGTCAAGTGACGTTATGTTGCAGATCGGTTGTCACCTGCCACTTACAAGACATAGCGTGAAATATCGGCCGAGCGAGCCAATGCACCAAGATTGAACTCGACGAAAGCGGCGTTGACCACCACTTCCTCTCCCGAACGATCTGGCGCGGTGAAGGACAGTTCCTCGAACACCCGCTCCATCACCGTATAAAGCCTGCGCGCCCCGATATTCTCGATGGATTTGTTGACCTCGGCCGCAATCCGCGCCAGTGCGGCGATGCCATCCTGGGTGAAGGAAACCGCGACATCCTCGGTGCCCATCAAGGCCGCGTATTGCCGGGTCAGCGCATTGTCGGTCTCGGTCAGGATGCGCACGAAATCACCCTCGGTCAGCGGCGCGAGTTCCACCCGGATCGGCAAGCGGCCTTGAAGTTCAGGCAGCAAATCCGATGGCTTGGCGACGTGAAACGCCCCCGATGCGATGAACAGTATATGATCGGTTTTCACCGGACCATATTTAGTGGAAACCGTGGTGCCCTCGATCAGCGGCAGCAAATCGCGCTGCACACCTTCACGCGACACATCCGCGCCCCGCGCGTCCGCCCGCGCGCAAATCTTGTCGATTTCATCCAGAAACACGATGCCATTGTTCTGGACCGAGGCCAAAGCCGCCGCCTTCACCGCCTCATCATCCAGCAGCTTATCCGCCTCTTGCCCGATCAGCAGATCATAGCTGTCGGCAACGGTGACTTTCTTGCGGCTGGTGCGGCCCCCGAAGGCCTTGAACAGGTCTTGCAGACCTTGCATCTGCATTTCCATGCCCTGCCCGCCCATCATCGGCATCGCGGGGGCGGGATCAGCGATCTCCAGCTCGATCACTGTCGAGTCCAGCTCACCGCGCCGCAGCTTGCCGCGAAACATCTCGCGGGTCTGCTCGCGGGCATCTTTGCCCGCCAAAGCCTCAATCACGCGCTCTTCTGCGGCCGCACGGGCTTTTGCGGCTACATCCTCGCGCATCCGGGCGCGGGTGTCGATCATCGCAGCATCCACCAGATCGCGGATAATGCTGTCGACATCGCGACCGACATAGCCCACCTCGGTGAACTTTGTGGCCTCAACCTTCAGGAACGGCGCTTTCGCCAGCTTGGCCAAACGCCGCGCGATCTCAGTCTTGCCGACCCCGGTCGGCCCGATCATCAGGATGTTCTTCGGGTAAACCTCATCCCGAATGTCATCGGGCAGGTTGCGGCAACGCCAGCGGTTCCGCAGCGCCACAGCGACGGCCCGCTTGGCTTCGCGCTGTCCAATGATGTGCCGATCCAGTTCGGACACGATCTCGCGGGGGGTGAGGTTGGTCATGCTGATCTCCTCTGTGGCAGGGCCGATGCGATCCGGGCCGGAACCATCTGGCGGGCCACACGTTGGTTGTGCAGAAACAATTCGGAGACACTACCATGTCGGCATCCCACGAACTTGAAACGGATTTTTGGGCAGCTTTGGACTCGGACCGCACCATGATGCTGGGCCTTGCCGGAGTGGACGAAGGCCATACCCGCCCGATGACGGCGCAGATCGAAAACGGCGCTGGACCGATCTGGTTCTTTACCAGCACCGACAGCGATATCGTTCAGAATCTGGGCAGCAGCAGCCGCGCCATCGCGACCTTTGCCTCGAAGGGGCACAACCTGTTCGCCAGCGTTCACGGCAAGCTTTCGACCACCACGGATCGCGCGGTGATTGATCGGCTCTGGAACCCCTTCGTGGCGGCTTGGTATAGCGGCAAAGACGATCCGAAATTGGTCTTGCTGCGGCTGGATGCCGACAAGGCCGAAATCTGGAAAGACGGATCCAGTCTGATCGCGGGTATCAAGATGCTGTTCGGAATTGATCCGAAGGAATCCTACAAAGACAACATCGCCAAAGTGTCGCTGTCTTAAGCGTTGCGGTTTTGACGGCATCGGGCCAGCCTTGCGGCTGGCCCTTTGTTTTAGATCAGCGCGCAATGCGTTCCACCGTCAGATTGCCATTGGTGTAGACACAAATCTCGGCCGCAATCGCCATGGCACGGCGGGCAATATCCTCGGCGGGCAGGTCTGTCGTCATCAACCCCCGCGCCGCCGCAAGGGCGAAATTGCCGCCCGAGCCAATCGCGGCCACGTCATGCTCAGGCTCTAGCACGTCACCCGCGCCGGTGATGACGTAAAGATCACGGCCATCGGTGACGATCAGCATGGCTTCGAGGTTGCGCAGATACTTATCCATCCGCCAGTCTTTCGCCAGATCAACGCAGGCGCGCGCAAGCTGGCCGGGGGCGGCCTCCAGCTTTTTCTCCAGCCGTTCCAACAGGGTAAAGGCATCTGCGGTCGAGCCTGCAAAGCCTGCCACAACGTCATGACCGCCGGGCGAAAGCCTGCGCACCTTGCGGGCGGTGCCTTTGATCACGGTATTGCCCAAGGAAACCTGACCATCGCCGGCAACAACAACTTCGCCCCCGCGCCGCACGGCCAGAATGGTGGTGCCATGCCAACCGGGGAATTTGTCTTCGGCCATCATCGTCTCCCTCTGTTGGGCTTTATATGGAAGCCTGCGCTCAGACGTGCAAGCGGCTGGCTGGCGGGGCCGGGGAAAAACGCCTAAGATTAAGCCATGAAGCGCGTGCTGTGGTTTTATCTGGATGACAACAGGCGGGCCTTGGCCGAGACAGGCCAAGGGATATTTGGCGCCGTGGTGACGGCCGTCAAGGCGGCCGGTTGGCAGGTGTTCTACCGGGGTCAGCACGCGGATATAGAGGGCGATGGCTTTCACCTTGTCTATAATCGCGCGGTAGAGGGGCCGTTCTGTTTCAGCCTGCGCCGCTGCTACTTGCAGAAGTATTACCGGATTGAGGCCACCAACGACCGCTGGGATTGGGATGTTGCCGGGCTGACCTTTCCGGGCAAACCGGGGCCAGCGTGGTTTCAGCGCTATTGGGCCGAGCGGCTGTTTCGCGGCGAGACGATAGGCCAAGGCGGTTATATATTCATGCCGCTGCAAGGTAAACTGTTGCAAAGACGGCATTTTCAAGCGGCTTCGCCGGTTGAGATGATCAAGGCAACGCTGGATGCCGACCCGCAGCGGCGCATCATAGCCACGCTGCATCCGCGTGAAACCTATACAGAGGCCGAATTGGCAGCGCTGCGCGGGATAGAGCGGTTTGAGCTGGTGACAGGGTCGATGGCTTGGCTTGCGGGCTGCGATTATGTGGTGACAGAAAACTCGTCACTCGCCTTGCAAGGGTTTTTTCTAAACAAGCCCGCAGTGCTGTTTGCGCGAATAGACTTTCATCATGTTGCTGCATCCGTGGGTCAGTTGGGCGTGGCGGGCGCATTCGTGGCAGTGCATCGGCCTCAGGCCTATGCCGATTATCTGTTCTGGTTCTTCAAGAAACAGGCCTTGTGCGAGGTGGGCGATGACAGCCTTGCGCGGGTTGCAGATCGGCTGCGCACGCTGGGCTGGCCGCTATGAAAAAAGGCCCCCTTCCGGGGGCCTTTCATCGGGTCTTGAGTAGCTTCAGACCGCAGTGGCGATCCAGTTCGCCAGCGCTGCTTTCGGGGCCGCGCCGACCTTGTTCGAAACCACTTCGCCGTTCTTGAACAGGAACAGCGACGGGATGCCACGCACGCCCAAAGCGGCGGGGCTATCGGGGTTTTCATCCACGTTGATCTTCACGATCTTGACCTTGCCCGCGTATTCGGCGGCCAGCTCTTCCAAAGCCGGACCGATCTGGCGGCAGGGGCCGCACCATTCGGCCCAGAAATCCACGACGACCGGGATGTCCGATTTGCGAACTTCGGCGTCGAAAGTTGCGTCGGTGACGGCGACAGTATTGGCACCCATGATGGGAACTCCTGAGGGGAAATATCAGGCATTGAACCTAGGCACCGTGGGGTGCCGCGTCAAGGGATAGTGGCGCGTTGCATAGCTGCCCTCACAATATCGGGGGGCAGCGGCATGAGTGTGGCTGTCCGCGTCCACAGAATTGCTGTTTCAATCCGGTGGCTTGGGTAGATTTGCGCCAGCGCGCTGGCATAGGCGGCCATTTGGCGCAGGATGCCTTCGGGAACCTCGGCGGGCGAGGTTGGCGTGCGGTGGTTGGATTTGAAATCGACGGCAAGGATGTGATCGGGGCCGATCAGCAGTCGGTCAATCGTGCCGATCATCGTTTGGCCATTCAGGCTGGCCGTCACGGTGACTTCGGCCAAGGCCTCGGCTGCAAAAACCATCGGCAGTGCAGCAAGCACGGCCTCGGCCTCGGGCAACACCGCAGCGCGTTGCAGGCTGTCGGGGATTAATGCGGCGCCAAGGGTCGGCCATGCGGCAGGTTCGGCATTGGGCAAATGTTCAAGCAACAGATGCAGAGCAGTGCCACGCGCTTTGGCCGCTTCCTCGCCCGATCCGTCAACTTCACCCGGCATCACCTTTGCGCCACCAAGATCGGACGGCGAAAGTGGCTGTGCTGGGCGCTCGGGCGTAAAGGCGGCTTCGGTGGCCCAATGTGGGAGATCGGGCGTTTTCTGCCAGTTTAGAGACTGTTTCGGCAGCGGGTCGGGCCAATTGCCAAAGCTGTGACGCAATGCGCCGTCGGGCATGGCAACGGCGCCTGCTGCCTGCATTCCCTGCTGAACCAACCTATACCACGCACCTTCTTTCTTCGCCTCGCCCGCGCCGCAGACAATTAGCCAGGTGCGGGCGCGGGTCAGGGCGACGTAAAGCAGACGCAGGCTTTCTTCCTCGGCCCGGTCTTTGCGCAGATTGCGGGTCGCTGCGATGGCGGCGGGGCTTTCATCGGCGGGCGTTTTCCACACCGGGGTGCCGTCCGCCAGCGCGTAAATCTCATCCCGGTCTTGTGGGTTGCGATCGCAGGTGTCGGGCAGGATCACCAAGGGTGCCTCCAGCCCCTTTGCGCCATGCACGGTCATCACCCGGATGCGGTGGCCTTCGCTATCCATCTGGCGCTTGACCTCAATATCGTCCGTTTCGAGCCAGATCAGAAAGCCGGTCAGGCTGGGAATTTCGCTGCGTTCAAATGCCAGCGCCTGCGACAGGAATTCGTCGATTCCATCCTCCGCCTCTGGCCCCAGCCGTGTCAGCAGGCGGCGGCGGCCATCGTGGCGGGTCAGGGCACGTTCGATCAGATCATAGGGGCGCAGGAAATCGGCGTTGTTGCGCAGATCGTGCAGCATGGCGAGGGTATCGGGGTGCGTGGTCGTGTCGCGCAGCGTCTCCCAAAGATAACCCCGGCGCGGTTGGGCAAGGGCGTAAAGCTCGGCCTCGGTCCAGCCACACAGCGGCGAGCGCAGCAGGGCGGCGAGCGACAGATCATCCTCGGGGGTGGCAAGAAACGCCAGCAGCGCGGCGAGGTCTTTGACCGCGAGTTCCGCGCCGAGTTTCAGACGGTCGGCCCCGGCGATCGGCAGATCTGCTTTCTTGCAGGCCCGGATGATCTCGGAAAACAGCGCCGAGCGGCGCTGCACCAAGATCAACACATCGCCGGCGTGCAGCGGGCGCGGGCCGTCATCGGTGGGGATTTGCGTGCCTGAGTCGATCAGCCCCTTAATGTGGCCCGCGATTTTCTCGGCCAAACGGGCGGTGTGATGGGTTTCTGAAATCAGATCAACCGGGTCTTCCCAGTTTTCGTCCTTGGGGTCTTCGGATTTTTCCAACAGCGGCCATAGATCAACACGCCCCGGCAGATCGGATTTGAAGGCAAGGTGGTGGACAGATGCGCCCATCGCCTTGGGGAAGCGGTCGGCGAAAATGTTATCGACAACACCTAGAATCGCCGGGGAGGAGCGGAAGGAATATTCAAGTTCCAGCGGCACAAAGTTCTGTTGGGCGGCAAGGAAACTGGCTTTGAAATCCGCTTGCTTTTCGTCAAAGGCCGCCACATCCGCGCCCTGAAACGAATAGATCGATTGCTTTTTATCGCCAACGACGAACAGCGTCCGTATCTCATCGCGTGTGCCAAGACCCGCGGTAAATTCTGCCGAAAGCAATTCAATCACCCGCCATTGGTCGGGGCTGGTGTCTTGAGCCTCGTCCACAAGGATATGGTCGATGCCGCCATCAAGGCGGAACAGCACCCAAGCAGCGACGGATGGATCGGTCAGCAAGGCTTTGGCGCGGGTGATCAGATCATCGAAATCGAGATAGCCGCGCGCAGCCTTGGCGGCTTCGTAAAGCGGCAGGAATGTGCTGGCAAAGCGGTGCAGGATCGCGGTTTTCTGTGCGGCTTGCAGGGCGATGCGGCGCGGGCGGGCGGCTTCGACTCGCAGCATCAGCGCGTCTAGTTGCGGCAGATGGCTGGCGATCAGTTTTTGGGTGGCCTTGGTCGGTAGGGTGCCGATCTTCGCACCATATGGCGCCTTGGCAGTGCCGCCGAACAGCAGGGCATCTTCAAGGGCGGCAAGGGTGGCAAGGCCGGGGTTGACCAGATCAAGCGCGCCCAGCTTCGCAGCGGTTTTGCTATCCGTCGGGCCACCATTTTGCAGCGCTGGGAGGATGTTTGCGATCAGATCGGCCTCATAGCCCAGCAGCAGATCAGCAAGAAGGGTCTGCGGGGATTCAGTGCTGGGTACCCCGAACAGATTGCGCGCCTGCGCTTCGGTCAGCGGTTTGGTGAATCCTGCGCGCTTGGCCGCGACTTGCTCCATCAGCGCGGTGAAATCCTCGCCGGTATAGGCGCGCGCAACTTCGGCCATCACATCGGGGGCGCGAAACTCGGCCATTTCCTCGATGATATTCTCGCGCAGTAGGCGGGCGGCGCGATCGTCGAGTTCGGTGAATTGCGGGGAAACGCCAGCCTCGAGCGGGAAACGGCGCAGCAGGGTGGCGCAAAAGCTGTGGATGGTCTGGATGCGCAACCCGCCGGGAGTCTCTATCGCACGGGCGAACAACTGCCGCGCTTTGGCCAAAGCGCCGGGGGCGTGGCGGGTGTCATCGCCCAGATCGGCGAGGGCGCGGTGCAGATCGGCATCCGGTTTCATCGCCCATTCGCCCAAGCGGCGGAACAGGCGGTTCTGCATCTCGGTCGCGGCGGCCTTGGTGTAGGTAAGGCAGAGGATATGCTGCGGTTCGACCCCGCGCAGCAGAAGGCGCGCCACACGGTCCGTCAACACGCGGGTTTTGCCCGAGCCTGCGTTGGCAGACAGCCAGACAGTATCAGCGGGGTTTGAGGCCTGAACCTGCCGTTCAGAGGCATCGTTGCGCATCATTCTGGTTCACCCACGGCTTCGGGGGCGGCGCGGTCAGACATCTCCCATTCGCCAAAGCGCGACAGGTGATCGTAATCGCCGGCATGGCGGGTTTCAAACAGCGCACGGCGGGCGGTATAGCCGGTGCTGCGCCGCAAATAGCGGGCGATCAGGGCGAGGAGTTTCTCCCAATGTTCGGTCAAGATGGCATCGGTGATGTCGGTCTCCACAACGTCCTCACCGCTGCCAAGGCCGATATAGCTGATTTTGGCGACATCCGACGGGCCGAGATCGGCGAAACCGCCACGATCTGCCATCACGGCGGCGAGCAGAAGTTGCTTGGCATATTGCTTTTGCTGTGCGGCTTTCGGGGCGGTTCCGGTTTTGTAGTCAATCAGATGCAGTCGGCCATCGGGCAGGCGATCAATCCGGTCAGGGGTGCCGAACAGGGTGAAGTCGAGGCCGTCGAGTTTCAGCGCGCCTTGGGTTTCAAGGGCGAGGGCGGTGCCTTGATGCTTGCTATCTTGGGTCAGGAAATGGTCAGCGGCGCGATCAAGCTTTGCCAGCCACAGCGCGCGGGCAGCCGGGAAGGGAGTGTCTTCGGCCAGAACGATTCGGGCGAGGTCAAGCAGGCGGATGCGGGCCTCGGCGCGGGTTTCGTTGGGGGGCCGCGTTTTCACGAAACGCTCCAGCACCTCATGCACGATGATGCCGCGATCACGAGCGTCGGGGGTTTGGTGCAACGGATCAAGCGGGTTCAGACGCAGAATGTAGCGGGCGTAGATGGCGTAGGGGTCGCGGATCAGCCGTTCGATATTGGTTAACGATAGTTTCGGAGGCCGTGCGGCAACCGGGGGCTGAGGGGCAGGGCGTTTGGCGGGTTGCAGGCGGGGATCTGCCGTTTGTTCCGGCATGGGCTGTTCAAGCGCACGCGCAAGGGCAAGCCAATGGTTGCCGCGTGCGCGCATCTGGCCCAGAGCCTGCTTGCCATTCTTCTGCGGCAAGCCTTCCATCAGGTTCATCAGGCGGTTCAGCCAGCGGCTGGGCACGGTTTCGGCCTCGGCGTTGCGGGTGGCGCGCGAGACAATTACGCGTGGTGCGGCGATGGCCTGTTGGTAATCATGCGCGGACAGCCCAATCTGGCGTTCAGGCAATAACAGAGCCGCTTTTTTACGCATCGCGCGGTTCAGCCACGGGTCAGGCTCAGGCAGTTTTGGCCAGATACCGTCGTTCAGACCGCCCAGAATGACCAGGTCAGCGCCCTGCACGCGGGCTTCGAGTGTGCCCCAGATCATGATATTTGGATGACCCTGCACAGGTTCGCGGACCTCGCCCTTGTTCACCAGTGCTTCGAACAGATCGTGATATTCGGCGGCAGAGAAACTGCCACCATAGGGCGCCTCGGCTGCAAGCGTCTCCATCAGCTCCAAAGCCGCGATTCCGGCGGCCTTTTCCCAAAGCGCACCGCTGCCCGCGGGATCAAGGCCGCGTGCGAGCGCTTCGGACAGGGCGCGATGTTGGGCGACATGATCGGCCAAAGGCTGATGCGGGATCTGGTCGAGGTTTTGCAGAGTGGTGGCGAGAAACTGCGCCCACGGCAGCGCATCATCCGAGCGTGCGGCAGCCCATTCCAGCAGATCGGGCGCGGTCGGAAACGCAGGGCCAGTCTTGCGCAGCTTCATTTCCAGATAGCGGGTCAGCAGCAAATGCGGGCCGCGCGTAGTGCCCGAGGCGGTCAGCGGATGTTTCAGAATGGTGAGCAGCGCATCTGCTGTAAGGCGTTGTCCGAGCAGGGCGGCCGTGTGACGCAAAAAGCGGCCAGGGGCCGACAGGGCAAGCGGGCGACCTGCGGAATCGTCGGGCAGAATGGCCCAACGATCCAGCGCGGCGGCGACTTGGCGAGTCAGATTGCGGTCGGGCGTGATCAGGGCAGCCTTGACGCCGTTTTCCGCAGCCTCACGCAACACCAGTGCAATGGCCAATGCCTCGGCACGCGGGGAGGCGGCCTCGATCAGGGTCAGATTGGCTGTTGCTGCCGCGAGGTCGGGCAGATCTGGGCCTTCGACAAGCCATTGATCGGTCACGGGAGCGGGTCGCAATGACAGCGAAATCAATCGGTTGCGGTCAGGGTCTGGTGGGGCGGTATCCCGCCAAGGCTTAATCTCTGTGGGGTTGATCTGCAACAGATCCATCAGATGCCGGAAGCGATACTGCGGGTGGTCTTCCGCCGTCAGCGCATCATCCATCGCTTGCCAGACGCTGCCGGGTGTGTCGAAATCAAATCCGGGCAGGATCACAGCACCCTGAGGCAATGCCGCCACGGCCTGCATCAACAGGGCCGTTGTGCCGCGCGAGCCGGTCGAGCCTGCGATCAAGATCGGGTCATCGGGGGGTGCTGCCTGCCAACGCTGGGCGCATTGTTGCACAGCAAGCCGCTGGCGTGCCTCGGCATCGGTGGCATCGCTGAACAATGGGGCGACGATACGCAAAAAGGTTTGCGTTCTTTCCCAATGTTTGGAATGGCTTGAAACGTCGAGCGCGGTGATGGTTTCGGTGGAAACGCCCTCGCCCTGCATTTCATCCATAAGATTGGCAAGGCTGTCAGCCAGATCATAAAGCGCCGCGCGCGGGGCAAGATCGGGCTGGGCGTCGAGCAGTTTTGCAATCAGCTCCGCCATTTGCAGCCGCCGCCGCAGTGGCGAGACCAGCGGCGGCAGACCAAGGCTTGGGTCCTGCGCCAGATCGCCGAGCAACCGCAGGCGCGGCAGAAAACCAGCGCCATGGCTGGCGAAGAGATCGCGCACCCTGCGCGCCATGCGGGCAGTGTTCAGATACAGCGTGACGCGCGCCATGGCCTGCGGTGGTTGGTCGGCCATCCGCGTTATCAGGCCGCCGACCAGTTCGGCCGGAAAATCGGCACCGGGCGGAAGCGCGAAAATGCGGGGCGTCTCGGCGCTAAACATCCAGGGATTCCGCCAGCGCGATACCTTCGGGGCGACCCACGTCGCACCACCCGCCTTGGTGGATCAGGCCAAAGGCACGGTTGTTCGCGATGGAGATATCCCAAAGGCGATTCAGACTGAAAACAGGCTCTGATATTGCCGAAAGACTCTCGGTTTTCAGAATTTGTGCGCCGAGGTAGACAGGTGCATCTGCGCCATTTGCGCGAGAAATCCGGCCATCTGGATCAAGCAGGAAATCGCCGTGTCCTGTGTGACCCAGCGCTTTGTCGCAGGGAAGCAACAGCAGCAGCGCATCCATTTTGGCAGGATCCCAAGCTGCCAACAATTGCGTCAGCGGGTTCTGTCCACTCCACACCGCGTCGGTGTTCAGGGTCATCACCGGACCAACGCCAAGCAGGGGCAAGGCCGCCCGCAAACCGCCGCCGGTCTCAAGAATCTGTTCGGTTTCCCAAGAGAGTTGAATGTCGCTGCCGTGCAAATGCGCGGCGATCTGCGGGCCAAGGTAATGCAGGTTCACCACAATCTTTGCCACGCCTGCCGATCTTGCCATCGCCAACGCGTGGTCGATCAACGGCTTGCCACCAACCTCGATCAACGGCTTCGGGCGATTTTGCGTCAGGGCACCCATCCGGGTGCCAAAGCCCGCGGCGAACAGCATCAGGGGAAGTGGCCGCATTGCGCACCTATTCGAGCAAGAGCTTCGGGGGTCGGTTCGGGCAGCAAGCGGGCGCAGATTTGGGCAAGCGGCGCAAGCTGTGGCGCGGCAAGGTTTTGCTGCAGGTGCTGCCAAACGCGGGGGATCAATGAAATATAGCCGGGCTTGCCACTGTATAGGCACAGACGCGCGAAAATCCCCAAGATTCGCAACGCGCGCTGCGCACCCAATGTCGCATAGGACGCTTGAAATCGGGCGTGATGCAAGCCGGTCTCGTCGCAGAACAGCTGCTGCATTGCGATCTCTGTTTCACGTGAAACGTCGCGGCGCGCATCCTGCAGCAATGACACAAGATCGTAACCGGGTTGACCCATTTGTGCGAGTTGGAAATCCAGCAGCCCAACCCGCGCAAGACCCGCGCGATCCGGCAACCAAAGCAGATTTTCGGCGTGATAGTCACGCAAGATCATCACGCGAGAATCATCGGCGTTTCGGCTCAGGGCCTCTGCGATTGTGCCGCGAAAATCACTTGTATCGACCCGATCCCCGGTAATGGCGAACCGATACCAGTCGAGCGCAAAGCTGGCGGCATCTGCCCAATCCTGCGCTTGCAGATTGGGCAGATTGGCGGGCGCAGGGTGGCGCTGAACATGCGCTAGAACCTGCGTGGCTGCCGTATAGAGACTGTTTTCGCGCGATGGATCGCTCTTCAAGACCTTTGCATAAACAAGATCGCCCAAATCCTCGAGCAGCAAAAACCCTTGCGCAAGATCTTGTGCGTAGCATTTCGGTGCCGACAAACCGAGGCCCAACAAATGCGTCGCAATCGCCAGAAATGTGGCCGGATCATCACCCTTACCGGGTGGCGCATCCATCAAAACAGCCGATTGACCGTTCAGGTGCAACCGATCGTAACTGCGATCCGAGGCATCACCGGCCAAAAAACGGCGATCCGCCTCTCCCCAGCCGGCCTTGGCAAGAAAAGCTGAAGACAAAGCCCCGCGATCCATCATACTGCCCAGTCCTGGGCAAAAGCCGCCAAGAGCCCCGGGTGGCTGGGTGCATGCATCGTCACACTGCGACCATCGCTCTTGCCCTTCAATGTTATCCAAATGGCATTCGCAGGCGTCATATGCCCCAGGCGCTCTGGCCATTCGATCAGACAAATCGCTTGCGCAAAGGCCTGCTCCAACCCCAGTTCGGCCACCTCATCGGGGTGCGACAACCGGTAAAGGTCGGCATGCCAGATTTCCACATCCGCCATATAGGTCTGCACCAAGGTGAACGTCGGTGAGGGGACATCCTCCATCCGCCCCAGCCGCTCGCGGATCAATGCGCGTGCCAGATGGCTTTTCCCCGCGCCAATCGGACCCTCCAGCAACAGGCAATCGCCCGCAACCAGCCTGGAGGCAAGCCAACGGCCAAGATTGGCGGTGTCGTCTTCCGAGGGCAGATCAGTGGTCACGGCATGTGCTGTTGTCATGCCGCAAGTCTATCGCCGCCGTCCGCCGCCGCAAGCCGCGAAGTTCAGGCCCGCCGTAAGCCGGCCCCTTCGGCCAACCGGGTCTGTCCCTGTTCGGCTGGCGTCAGGGACCTGAACGATGCCAAGGTCGAGCCGCCCGCCAAGGGGGCAAAGCGGCAGCCGATCATCCGACCATCCAGCAGCCGCACCTCGCCGCGCCAACTGTCACGATCCCCAACCGTCGCCACATACTCCTCCACCTCGGCCCATATCGCACTTGGCGCCGATTGCATCCGCCAATGTGCTGAAAGCATCCGAACAGTGGTATCGCCCAAGGTGTCAGCCGGGTCGTGGCCCCACAGCGCCGCATAGCTGTTGTTCGACATCACCAACTGGCCCGATTGTGAAAACACCGCAATCGCTTCGTCCATATGATCGATCACCGATTGGCCAAGCTCCAGATCAGCGCGATAACGCCGGGTTCGCAGCATCTCCGACGAGATGTCCTCGATCAGCAGCGCAAGCGCGCCATTCGGATGCGGCCGCCCTGTTACCCGATAGGTCTGGCCATCGGGCAGGCTCCAAGTTTCTTCGTAAAGCCCACTCGCCGCCGCCTTTTCAATATCGACGATCTGCCGCCGCCAATCCCGGTAATCCTTTGGCTCGGGCAGCATCTTGCGATCGCGCATCGCATCCAGCACGGCCAGCAAAGAGGGTCGCAGCGACAGGAAATCAGGAGGAAGATGCGTCAAATCCATCAGGGCAGGGTTGAACAGCTGCAACTTGCGTTGACGGTCAAAAATCGCAAGGCCGATGGGTAGTTGCGCGAAAGTCTTCGTCAGCGTTTGCATGAAATCGCGCAAGGCACCTTCTGCCTGCACCGCCGCATCAGCGGGAATCGCAAACATCAGATCGCCATCCCCCTCTGGTTTGCTCGAGATGTCAAACCACAGCGTCGGCTGGCCCAAAACTGACAGGCTTTGGCGTTGATCCTTGCCAGATTTCGCCGCCACGCGATTGAACAACCTTGGCAGCGGCCAACCCAGTTCTTTGCCCTCATCCTGAAAGGCGCAGGCTTGCAGCAGATAGGGCCCATTCGCCCAAACCACGTCACCCGCGGCATTCTCGCGCCACAGCAACATGGGCGCGGTCGCAACAGTATCCCGCAACAGCGTCAGTTCATCCAGCATCGCGCGCTGCGCCAAGGCATCGACCGCCGCGGTGTGCCCATCTTTGCTGGCGTCGATCAGGGTGAATCGCGTCAGCCCGCCCACGTGTTCCGCTCTTAGAATCAATGGCTTGGCGCCCTGTTTGGTCGTAAGCTCTACCACGCCATCATGCGGCACACGCTGCAACTGCGCCTCAAGGTTCTCAAATCGTGCCGACAGGAATGCCATCAACTGCCCCCACGCCGGCCCCTTGATCGGGCTTGAGGCCAGCAGCGCGCGTGCGGTGGCGGTGCTGTCAATCATCACCTCACCGTCAAACAGGAACAGGGTCTCGGTGGCAAAGTCACCAAACATGCTGGCTTGCGTGGCGCTTTCTTGCGGCGGAAACAACCACAATGCCAAAATTCCAATACCGGCTGCCGTCGACGCGGCCGCGACAACAGCAAGTATAAGCGGAAAAATCATCCGATCACCCCATCCTGGTGGGAATTCCCCATCTATCAATCAACCTAAGGAATAGATCGTTAACACGGGGTTAAGGATGTAGCCGAGCGTGGCCTTTATAAATCATTCCAGAAAAGGCTGATTTTCGCCAAGGCCGCCCGACATCTCGGCCAAAATTTCCGCGGCCTGCCAAGTCACTTCCACAATAGCGCCCGACCGGGCCGGGCGTTCTGCGGGCGTCAGAAACGGATCGGCGGCGTTGGCGAAAGACAATTCGGCACCGGTCCGCTCCAAAAGCGTCTTTGCGATGAACAGGCCAAGACCCATGCCCTCATATTCCGGGCGTTGCGCCAGATCCTGTGCATCCCGACGCGAGCGCACAAACGGGTCGCCAATCCGGCCAAGCACCTGTGGCGGAAAGCCGTCGCCATCATCAATGATCCGCAGCAGAATTCGATCCGGGGTAAATTGCGCATCAACCCACACCTTGCTGCGCGCAAAATCAACCGCATTCTGCACCAGATTACGCAACCCGTGGATCAGCTCCGGCCGGCGCTGCACGATCGGAGCCGCCCCAGTGCCTGCCGTTGTAAAGATCACTTCAATTCCGCGCGACATATGCGGCTCGGCGGCCTCTTGCAGCACGGCTTCCAAAGGCGCTTGCCGCAGCAGCAGATCATCCTTCCCCGCTTTGCCCATCGAGCGCAGGATTTCACGACAGCGGTTCGCCTGCTCACTGATCAGCCGGGCATCCTCGGCCAAGTCAGGGTGATCTGCCAATTCATCCATCAACTCGCTGCTGATCAGCTTGATCGTTGCCAAAGGCGTGCCCAGTTCATGCGCGGCGGCAGCCACCACGCCGCCCAGATCGGTCAGCTTTTGTTCACGCGCCAGCGCCATTTGCGTCGCCAGCAAGGCGTCCGACATCAGGCGCATCTCGGTGGCCACCCGGCGCGAATAAAGGCCCAGAAAGGCGATGCCGATCAGCAATGACAGCCAGAAGCCAAAGGTGAACAGCCCCGGCGCGGTGAAGATCGTGCCATCGGCCAATCGCAGCGGCACGTTGACCAGACCGATAAAGCTGACAAACACCGCGGCCAACCCGCCCAGAATCAACGTGCTGCGCAATTCCAGCGCGCTTGCCGAAACCGTAACCGGTGCCAAAACCAGCAAGGCAAACGGGTTGGTCAACCCGCCGGTCAGAAACAGCAGGAAACACAGTTGCGTGAGGTCAAACAGCAGCGTCAGCAAGGCCTCATTCTCTGACAACCGCTTGTTCTGCGGAAACACGAAAACCGCCGTCAGATTGGCAATCACCGCCAGACCAACCGCAAGAAAGCAAAACCCCAACGGCAATTGCATTTCATAATAGCGTGTGGCCACCAGAAGCGCCGCCAACTGGCCAAAGCTTGCCATCCAGCGCTGAAAGATCAGCGTGCGCAGCCGCAACCAATCCGCGCGCTCGGGCCGGAAATGTGCAGACTGGGCGGTTATGTCACGCTGGATCGACATGCGGCGCCTTTTCGGGGGCTGGCTTTTGCAGCGGCTTTACGCTTGATAGGGCGAGGTCCGCTGAGGATCAATGCGCAACAAAGAGGGTATCATGCTGAAAATCTATGCGGGTTTGGCCGTTGTGGCGGTGGCAGGGCTTTTGGGTGGTACTTATTACGTGGCGCTGCAACGCTCGGCCAACGATCCTTTTGCTGATTGCCGCACCTCGGTTGTGGCGGGGGGCGCTGGCGATATCGGCGGGCCATTCACACTGGTGGACGAAGACGGCAAGACCGTGACCGACAAGGATGTTCTGGCCAAGCCGTCGCTGGTCTATTTTGGCTACAGCTTTTGCCCGGATGTGTGCCCGCTGGACAACGCGCGCAATGCCGAAGCGGTGGATCTTCTGAAAGCCAAGGGGCTTGATGTGACCCCGGTTTTCATCACCATCGACCCAGAGCGCGACACGCCCGAAGCCCTGAAAGATTTCACCGCCAATCTGCATCCCAACATGATTGGCCTGACTGGCACGCCCGAACAGGTGCAGGCCGCCTCGCGCGCCTACAAGACCTATTACAAAAAGCAAGAAACCGGGGATCAGTATTATCTGATGGACCATTCGACCTTCACTTATCTGATGTTGCCGGGAACCGGTTTTGCAGATTTCTTCACGCGCGATGACACTGCACAGCAAATCGCAGATCGTACCGCGTGTTTTATCGAGAAAAGCTAGCCGCGATTTGACGCAAGGGGTCGCGCGGCCTAAGTTGAAATAAGCAGAACGGGGGATTTCATGGCAGACGATCTTGGCGCAGAACTGGGACCGGATCGCAGCTTGTTGCTGGTCGATGACGATGAGGTATTCGTCAAGCGTTTGGCCAAAGCGATGGAAAAGCGTGGTTTCCTGCCCGAGACCGCCGGAAGCGTTGCCGCAGGCCGTGCAATCGCCTTGGCGCGCCCGCCTGCTTATGCGGTGATTGACTTGCGTCTTGAAGATGGCAACGGGCTGGATGTCGTCGAAACCCTGCGCGAGCGTCGGCCAGATAGCCGGATCGTGGTGCTGACGGGCTATGGCGCGATTGCCACGGCAGTCGCCGCGGTGAAGATTGGTGCGACCGACTATCTGTCAAAACCCGCAGACGCCAATGATGTAACCCAAGCCTTGCTTGCCAAGGGCGCTGCGATTCCCACACCGCCCGAAAATCCCATGTCGGCAGATCGCGTGCGCTGGGAGCATATTCAACGGGTATATGAGATGTGCGATCGCAACGTCTCGGAAACGGCACGTAGACTTTCAATGCATCGCCGCACCTTGCAGCGAATTCTTGCCAAAAGAAGTCCGAAATAAACCGACTCTTGAATAAAAACCTCATTCGGCTTAGAACGCGGCAAACTTATCCTGAAAGGATGCTGACATGGCCATTGATATCAACAATCTGTCGCTTAAAGAGTTGAAAGATTTGCAATCTCAAGTGGCAAAGGCCATTGCGAATTTTGAAGATCGCAAAAAGAAAGAGGCGCTTGCCGAGATTGAAGAATTTGCCCGCGCAAAAGGCTTCTCTCTGGCAGAATTGACCGGCGCTTCGGTCACGCGCAAGCGGTCTCCGGCTGTTGCGAAATATGCCAATCCTGATGATGCGTCGGACACCTGGTCAGGCCGTGGTCGCAAACCGCGTTGGTTCGCCGCTGCATTGGCTGCTGGCAAGCAACCCGACGATATGGCGATCTGATCGCTTATCCAACCTTTGTGTGATTCACGGTTATGGGCCGCCCTAAATGGCGGCCTTTAGCCATTTCATAAAGGTTTTCAACTCGGCACGTTTTGGCCCCGGTCTGGTCACAAGATAATAGGCCAGACTTTCATCCTTGATTTCGCCCACTGCAATCAGATCGCCGGTTGCCAGATCCTTTTCCATCAGTGCTGCGGCTTCAACATGCAGACCCAATCCTTGCCGTGCGGCTGAAAGTGCCAATTCCTCGGTGGGAATATAGGTGATGTTCATCGCATCCGGCTTTAGCCCAAAGCTGCGCAGCCAAACCAGCGCTTCGGGCCAATCCGGCTCAATCACCCACGGCATCGATGACATCTCGGCAGGCGTCAGGTTTTTGCGCCCTTGCAACAGCGACGGTGCCGCGACGATGATATACTGCGCCGAGGTCAGAAAATCCGCCTCGACCCCCGGCCATTTGCCGTCTCCAAAGCGAATGGCCAGATCAAGCCCGTCGCGGCGCAGATCCATCACGCGATGTTCGGGATGCAGCGACAGGCCAATTTCGGGATGTGCTTTCCAGAACGCCCCCAGTCGCGGGATCAGCCATTGCGCGGCGAAAGCCGGGGTCAGCGTCACCCGCAACGGCGCATTGGGATCAGCACCGCGCAACTCGTTCACCGCAACTTCGATGCCGTGAAAGCCATCGGTCAGCGCCTGCGCCAGCTTTGCCCCCTCAGCCGTCAGCGCCAGCCCGCGCCCCTGCCGATAGATCAACTCGCGCCCCAGATCGGCCTCCAGACAGCGCACCTGTTGGGCGATCGCAGCATGGGTCACATTTAGATCGCGCGCCGCCCGCGAAAAGTTCTGCAACCGCGCTGCCGCCTCAAACGCCCGCAGCGCAGTCAGCGAGGGAAAGCTTTTCCAATCCACAGACATGATAGCTAACCTAACAGTTGGAAAATTTCGCTGACTCGGAGGCCGCGCCAAAATGCGCTATAAAAACCCTATGACGACACGAATACAGGAGCAAGTCATGTTAAACATTCTCGCAGATGCCCTGCTGATCGCCCTGCGCGGCAGCCCGGCCCCCACCCCGCGCGATCGCTTTCCGACCCGCCCGACGGAAACCCGTTGGACCAAGCAAAACAGCGAACGGTTCTAGATCTTGAGTGCCGCCAGCAATTCCAAATGCCGCGCGACATAATCCGCCCGCACCTGTGCGGGCGGTCTCAATTTGATCTCTAGCCCACGCATCACCGCAGAATCTGGTCGCCCGAACAGCTTGTCGGCCTCACTTTCCGAAAACCCCGCGATCTGCACCGCCTCCAGCCAAGCCGAAATCTTGTCCGCCGCCTTGATCGCTTTCTTCACCAGCACAGGCAGCACCGCAGGCAGACCAAAGCGCAGATGCACCGCCGCCGTCAGCCGCAAATCCAATTCGCCATAATTCGGGCCAACCGCCGATTTCACCGGGCTGATCATATCGCCGATCACATATTCCGGCGCATCATGCAGCAGTGCGGCCAGTTGCCACCTAACATTCGCCGGGTTCTGCCGCGCGTAAATCTGCTCGACCAGCAGCGAATGTTCCGCCACCGAATAGGCGAAGTCCCCCCGCGTTTGCCCGTTCCAGCGCGCCACAAACGCCAGCCCATGCGCAATATCTTCAATCTCGATATCCATCGGCGTCGGGTCCAGCAGGTCAAGCCTGCGCCCAGACAGCATCCGTTGCCATGCGCGTGGTTGTTTCATGCTGCCCCCTTTTGCCATTTTGGTGCCATTCAACGCCCGTGTTGTCGAGAGCCCCTGTAAATGCTATCTGCCCCGCAACCATAGGATCAAGGAGTGCGCCAGATGGCGAATGATTACGTTGTAAAAGACATTGCGCTGGCCGCGTTCGGCCGCAAGGAACTGACCATCGCCGAAACCGAAATGCCGGGCCTGATGGCCTGCCGCGAAGAGTTCGGCGCATCCAAGCCGCTGAAAGGCGCGCGCATTGTCGGTTCGCTGCACATGACGATCCAGACCGCCGCGCTGATCGAAACGCTGGTGGCTTTGGGCGCTGATGTGCGCTGGGCATCTTGCAACATCTTCTCGACCCAGGATCACGCAGCCGCCGCCATTGCCGCCGCCGGAATCCCGGTCTTTGCGGTGAAGGGCCAGACCCTGACCGAGCATTGGGATTACCTCGACAAAAGCTTCATGTTCCCCGAAGGCGCGAACATGATCCTCGACGATGGCGGTGACGCCACGCTCTACGTTCTGCTGGGCGCGCGCGCCGAGGCTGGTGAAGAGATCATCCCGGTGCCGCAATCCGAGGAAGAAGAAGTCATCAAGAAGCAGATTGCCAAGCGGATGAAAGAAACCCCCGGTTTCTTCACCAAGACCAAGGCGGCGATCAAAGGCGTGTCCGAAGAAACCACCACGGGCGTTCATCGCCTGTATGAACTGCACAAGAACGGCCAACTGCCGTTCCCGGCGATCAACGTCAACGACTCTGTCACCAAGTCGAAATTCGACAACAAATACGGCTGCAAGGAATCGCTGGTTGATGGCATCCGCCGCGCCACCGACACGATGATGGCCGGCAAGGTTGCTGTGGTCTGCGGTTATGGCGACGTGGGCAAAGGCTCGGCTGCGTCCCTGCGTGGCGCCGGTGCCCGTGTGAAAGTCACCGAAGTTGACCCGATCTGCGCACTGCAAGCCGCGATGGATGGCTATGAAGTCACCCTGCTGGAAGACGAAGTGGCATCCGCCGACATCTTCATCACCACCACCGGCAACCGCGACGTGATCCGCATCGAGCATCTGCGCGAGATGAAGGATATGGCCATCGTCGGCAACATCGGCCACTTCGACAACGAAATTCAGGTGGCCAGCCTGCGCAACCACAAATGGACCAACATCAAGGAACAAGTGGACATGATCGAGATGCCCTCGGGCAATCGCATCATCCTGCTGTCGGAAGGCCGCTTGCTGAACCTTGGCAACGCCACCGGCCACCCGTCTTTCGTGATGTCGGCCTCGTTCACCAACCAGGTTCTCGCGCAGATCGAACTGTGGACCAAGGGCGAAACCTATGCCCCCGGCGTCTATATTCTGCCGAAAGAACTGGATGAGAAAGTCGCTCGCCTGCATCTGAAGAAGATCGGCGTCAAGCTGACAGAGCTGCGCAAAGATCAAGCCGACTATATCGGCGTCAAGGTCGAAGGCCCGTTCAAGGCCGAGCATTACCGCTACTGATTTTCGCAAAACCACAAGATGTTGTGGAAATCGCGCTAAAATCAGGCGAATAGCACAAGTCATTCCCAGATGGGAATGACTTTCGCAGATCAGGCAAGGGCTTTGTCCAATCGTCTCTTACACCAAAAAGGCCCGGGGGCGATCCTTGGGCCTTTGTCATGCCGCCTGTCTCAGATGCCTTCCGCGCAGGGGGGAACCTGCGGCCATATTTCCCTTTGAGCGTTTTATTCCATCGCCTACTGTGCGCCCACCCTGCCCGAAGCGGCAGCTTTCAACGGTGTGAAAAAAACGAGGGGAGAATAGAATGAGCAAGCGTGACGATCTGATCGCGAAATATGCCGAAGATCTGAAGACCAAGTGCAAGATCAATCCTGACATGGATCTGCTGACCAAAGTCACCATCGGCTGCGGCCCCGCGATCTATAGTGCCGACAGCGAAACCGTCGCAGCTTCGGACAAGTCCGAGTTGGAAACCGTCAAGAACAACTTCCTCGTCAAAAAGCTGGGTCTGACCGACAGCCCCGCCTTGATGGAGGCGATCAACGCCGTGATCGACACCTATGGCCGGGGCGAGCGCAACAAATATCGCGCCGTGGTCTATTACATGCTGACCAAGCATTTCGGCAAAGAAGCCATCTACAACAAGTAATCTGCGCGCCATACTGGTTTGCCAGACCCATACTGGTTTGTCAGACCCATACTGGTTTGTCAGACATTGCCATTTCCAGAAAGCCGCGCGATTGTGCGGGGCTTTCTGCGAAAGGTCTTTCGCGGGGCTTTCTGCGAAAGGTCTTTCCATGTCTGCCGCCCCTCACCCCACGCAATCCGCTGACGCTACGGTGGTTCCGATCATTCTGGCTGTCGCCTTGGGGCATCTTCTGAATGATCTGATGCAATCCCTGATCCCGGCAGCCTATCCGCTGCTGAAGGATAACCTCGCGTTGTCCTTTGCGCAGATCGGCCTGATCACCTTGGTATTTCAGGGCACGGCCTCGATCCTGCAACCCTTGGTCGGGCTTTACACCGACAAACGCCCCCTTCCTTACGCTTTGGCCGCCGGCATGGCCTCTACCGGCGTCGGGCTGGTGCTGCTGGCCCATGCGCAAAGTTTTGAGGCCGTGCTGGCCTCTGTCGCGATGATCGGACTTGGCTCGTCGATCTTCCACCCCGAGGCATCGCGGATCGCCCGTCTGGCTGCAGGAATGCGCCCCGGATTTGCACAATCCATGTTTCAGGTCGGCGGCAACGCCGGATCGGCGCTTGGCCCCTTGGCCGCCGCCTTTGTGGTGATGGAGCGTGGGCAAGTCTCGATCGAATGGTTCGCGGGTGTGGCGATGCTGGGCATGGCGCTGCTGTGGCTGGTGGGCCGCTGGTATACGGCTGTCGGCGCTGGTCGCGCACTCGCCCGTCGCAGCCGCGCCCGTGCGGCCGTGGCGGTGCCAAAGGCGACGGTGCAGTTGGGGATGTTCCTGCTGATCGTGCTGATGACCTCGAAATTCCTCTATTCGGTTTCGCTGTCGAACTACTACACCTTCTACCTGATTGAGCGTTTTGGCCTGACCGTCGGTCAATCCCAAGTCTGCCTGTTCATCTTCTTGGCTGCCGTAGCCGCCGGCACCATCATCGGCGGCCCCATCGGTGACAGGATCGGTCGCCGCAAGGTGATCCTGTGGTCGATCCTTGGCATCCTGCCCTTGACGCTGGCCATGCCCTATCTGCCCTTGGTGCCAACCGTTGTGGTTGCGGCCTTGGCGGGTCTGATGCTGGCCTCTGCCTTCCCCGCGATGGTGGTCTATGCGCAGGATCTGATGCCGCAAAGCACTGGCATGGTGGCGGGCTTGCTGTTCGGGCTGGCCTTTGGCATCGCGGCCTTTGGTGCAGCGGGCTTGGGCGTTCTGGCCGATGCCTGGGGCATTGTCGCGGTCTACAAGATTTGCGCCTACCTGCCCCTGCTGGGCTTGGCTGCATTCTTCCTGCCTGACGTAAAGCACTGATCCATCGAATTTGCGCCAAATGCCGGACACTCGGCATTTGCGCGACTCGGGCGTTTTGGCTAGCTTGAACGAACAGGCAGTAGCCTAGGACCTTTTACAGAACACGTGTGGTGCTGAGGGTAGCACGTGGGGTGGATGGGGGGTCCTTTAGGGGTAACGGGCCTCCCATTTCCAATCATGCCAAACCACCCAGATCACAGATGATCCGCCATTCGTCCGCCGTGACCGGCTGCACCGACAGGCGAGAATTGTTGATCAGAACCATCTTTTCCAGCCCCGGCTGCACCTTGCACGTCTCCAGCGTCACGGGGCGCAGCAAGGGCTGCACCGCACGGATGCACACACAATCCCAGCGTGGATCATCGGTGGTGCTATCGGGCTGCGATTCCCGGCACACCTCGACAATGCCAACAATCTCTTTGCCGATGTTAGAGTGGTAGAAAAACCCGCGGTCCCCCACCTTCATCGCCCGCATATTGTTGCGCGCCTGATAGTTGCGCACGCCATGCCATTCTTCCCCCGCATCGCCCCGCGCAACCTGATCAGGCCAGCCCCAGGTGTCAGGTTCGGATTTGAACAGCCAGTAGCCCATCAGCCGATGACCTTCTTCCATTCGCTGATCATCACGCTTTCAAACAACCCAGCCAAAGCATAAGGGTCCGCCGCCGCCCAGGCTTCTGCCTCGGCCAAGGTCTCAACATTCAGCACCACAAGGCTGCCCGTCATCGCACCTTCGTGCAGAAACGGCCCCGCCATTTCCACCACACCGGATGCCTCAATATGCGCCAGATGCGCGGCGCGGTTGTCCAGCCGGGTTTGCAGATGGCCGGGTTTGTCTTTGCAGATAAGGGCGACGCGCATCGGTTACTCCTGTTTCAAAGGGCGGGTCAGCAGGGCGGTGATCGCCTGCGGCAAGGTGATCTGATTGTCGATCAGCGCGGCAATCATGCTGGTGATCGGCATGTCAATGTCCATGCTCTTGGCCATGTTATGCACAGCTTTCGCCGTTGCGGCACCCTCGACAGTGACGGTCGGGTCAAAACCTTGCCCCGCCCCCAGCGCCTGGCCAAATCGGAAATTCCGTGACTGCGCCGAGGTGCAGGTCAGCACCAGATCGCCAAAGCCTGACAGCCCTGCCAAGGTTTCAGCCCGCGCCCCCAAGGCCTGCGCCAACCGCACCATCTCGGCATAGCCCCGCGTCATCAGCGCCGCGCGGGCGGAATCGCCCAAGCCCGCGCCCATCACCACGCCCGCCGCGATGGCGATGACGTTTTTCAACGCGCCACCCAGTTCAGCACCGATGACATCGGTCGTCCGATAAAGCCGCAACGTTGGTGTCGAAAGCAGGTGCTGCAACGCTTCGCCATCCGCACTGGCCAGCGTCAGCGCCGTCGGTAAACCGCGCGCAATATCGGCGGCAAAACTGGGTCCGGTCAGAATGGCCGTTACCGAGTTTGGGCAGGCCGCCGCGATGAGCGCGGTTGGCCCTTTCAGGGTCAGCAGGTCAACACCCTTGCAACAAGCGACCAAAGGCTGGCCGTTCAGGCCGGGATTGTGCTGCAAAAACCCGCGCAAGGCCTGCATCGGCAGCGACAGTAACACAGCCTCAGCCTGTTTCAGGTCAGCGATGCCTGCCGTGACTGTAATCGAGTCGGGAAAGGCCACGCCGGGCAACCGCCCCGCATTGGCGCGCGTGCGCGCCATCTCGGCCACATGTGCGCCGTCACGCGCCCACAGCGTCACCGCGCGCCCTTCGCGGCCCAAAGCCACCGCCAAAGCCGTGCCAAACGCGCCCGCGCCGACAATGCCGATCATGCCTTGGCCCCCTTTTTGCCCGACCCAAGCAAGGGTGCCGCCGTCGCGTCCAAGGGCCAGCGCGGGCGTGCGACCAGATCGGCCGGGCTATAGTCCCCCGCACGAAACCGTTCGATCCCGGCCCAGGCGATCATCGCTGCGTTGTCCGTGCAAAGCCGCAGCGGTGGTGCCAGAAATGAAACGCCCGCCTGCG
This sequence comes from Cypionkella sinensis, assembly GCF_042646385.1. Classification (NCBI taxonomy): domain Bacteria; kingdom Pseudomonadati; phylum Pseudomonadota; class Alphaproteobacteria; order Rhodobacterales; family Paracoccaceae; genus Cypionkella; species Cypionkella sinensis. The sequence goes on from NZ_JBHRTO010000001.1 coordinate 2,972,991, forward strand.
CACAAACCGTTTCCAACCGCGCCCGAACGGCGGTGTTTGCCGCCACACCACCGGCTACGGCCAAAGCCGGTTGCTCGGGGTTGAGGGCTGCATAAACCTCAAGCGCACGGCGCGTTTTCTCTGCCAACACGTCAGCAACCGCCGCCTGAAACCCGGCGCAAAGGTCGCGACGGTCTTGCACCGTAAGCCCGCCCTTTTCAGCCATCACCGCATCCCGCGCGCGCAACAGGGCGGTTTTCAGCCCCGAGAACGACATATCGCAGCCCGGCCGATCCAACAGCGGGCGCGGGAACGCAAAACGCTTGGCATCGCCCAAGGTCGCCTCCGTTTGCACCGCGGGCCCACCTGGCTGGTTTAACCCCAAAAGCTTGGCAGTCTTGTCAAACGCCTCGCCGGGCGCGTCGTCAATCGTGCCGCCGAGCCGTTCGAAGCGTTGTTCGGAATGGACAATCAGAAACTGGCAATGCCCACCGGAAACCAGCAGCATCAGATAGGGAAACGCCAGTTGATCGGTCAACCGTGGCGTCAGCGCGTGACCGGCAAGGTGGTTTACGCCAACAATCGGCAACCCGGTTGCCATCGACAGACCCCGCGCCAACATCACGCCAGACAACACGCCACCAATCAGCCCCGGTCCAGCCGTCACCGCGATGCCGTCCAGATCGGCCAGAGTGACCCCACTTTCGGCCAATGCCTGTTCCACGCAATGATCCAGCCGTTCAGCATGGGCGCGCGCGGCAATCTCCGGCACCACGCCGCCAAACGCCGCGTGCAGCGCAGTCTGCCCTTCGACAACCGATGCCAGAATCTGCGCAGGCAGCCCCGGCGCATGACGGATCACGGCGGCGGCGGTGTCGTCGCAACTGGATTCAATGCCCAGAAAGGTAAGAGATCCCGTCATGCTCTGCCGTTGATTGCTTGCTCTATCGCAGGTAACACCAAGGCCATGGCCAGACAATCCCAACCCACCATTCTGCTGACCCGGCCTTTGGCGCAAAGCGAAAGGTTTGCAGATCAGATTGGCGGCGCAGTGATTTCGCCGTTGATGCGGCCCGAGTTTTTGTCGCCGCCAGTGCCAGCGGGCGAGTTTGCGGCCATCATATTGACCTCAGAAACCGGGGCCGAAGCCGCCGGGCGGATTTCCGCCGCTGGGGGTGTTCTGCCAAAGCGCGCGTTCTGCGTCGGCAATCGCACGGCAGAGGCTGCGCGGGCGCAGGGCTTTGACGCACAGTCGGCGATGGGGGCGGCGGATGATCTGCTGGCACTTATCAACGCCGCGGCACCCGTTGGGCGGCTGTTGCTGCTGCGCGGGCAGGACAGCGCAGGTGATCTGGAGCGCAGACTAATTTCAGCCGGAAAAGAAACGGTTTCGGTGATCGTCTACCACCAGATCGCCCAGAATCTGACCGACGAAGCCGCCGGGCTGTTACAGGGCGCGTCGCCGGTAATCTTGCCGATCTTCTCACCCCGCTCTGCCCGGTTGATGGTAGGCGAATTGCGTCGTGTGGCGGCAACCGCGCCAATTTGCCTTGCGGCGCTTAGCCCGGCAGTTGCCGAAGCCTTTGATTTTCCCACCAGCTTGCGCGAAATCGCGCTTCGACCTGACAGTGCAGCCATGATACGGGCGGTTGAAGCGGTGCGCGTCTCTTTGGCTTCTTGAACCGCTGCGGACCTCGGCCTACCTTGACCATAAGGGTGGCCAGACTGCGATGGCCCGAGGCGCAAAATCGAGGTCTGCGATGACTGACACTGAACGAAGCGAGCTTGAGGCCCCACCCGTGCTGGTATCCGAGCCTGAAAGCCCCAAAGACCCGGTGCGCAAAGACCCAGTTCGCAGGGCAGGCTGGTTTGCCCCAGTTCTGGGTGGCGTGATTGCTGCGGGGATCGGTTATGGTCTGGCGCAGTATGTGCCGGGCGGATGGCCCATTCAGGACACATCGGCGCTGCAAGCGGCACTTGCGGCGCAGCAGGCCGAAACCGAAGGTCTGAAGGCGCAGGTTGCAGAGCTTGCGGCACGCCCCGTCGCCGGACCTGACAGCGATTTAGAGGCGCGCGTTGCGGCACTGGCCGATCAAGCCGCCCCGGATCTGGCCCCGCTTCAGCAGCAGATTGCCGCGTTAGAACAGCGCTTGGCGGCGGTTGAGGCAACGCCCCCCGCCGGCGGCGCGCCTTCCGCCGCAGCCCTTGCGGCGCAAAAGGCGGCGGCGGATGAAGTTCTGAAGCAGGCTGAAGCGACCGCGGCGCAGATCAAGGCAGATGCTGAGGCAACCGCCAAAGCGGCCGAAGCGCGTGCGGCTCTGGGCCGGGTGCAGGCGGCGCTGGATAGTGGCGCGGCTTATGCCTCGGCCCTGCCCGCTTTGGGCGAAGTGCCTGCTGTTCTGGCAGAAAATGCTGAGACCGGCCTGCCAACGATCGCTGCCTTGCAAGATGCCTTCCCGGCGGCGTCGCGCGCCGCGTTGGAGGCTGCGCTGCGGGCAAACATGGGTGAAAACTGGTCTGACCGTGTGTCAAATTTCTTGCGGACCCAAACCGGCGCGCGTTCTTTGACCCCGCGTGAGGGCAGCGATCCTGATGCAATCCTGTCGCGGGCCGAAGCTGCCTTGACGGCTGGAGACGTTGCCGCCGCGCTGAAGGAAATCGCGGCACTTCCGCCAGAGGCGCAAGCGGCGCTCGCAGATTGGCAGGCAATGGCGCAGAAACGGCAGGAAGCTGTTGCGGCCGTCGCAGCGCTTGCCACAGCCATGCAATAAGGGGCGCACAATGATCTGGTCTTTGGTCAAGGTTCTGTTGTTCATCGCCGCGATTGCTGGGCTGACCTATGGCGCCGATATGTTGCTGCACAGCGACGAAGGCGTGCGGATTGCCATGGGCGGATGGGAATTCACCCTTGGGCCGTTACAGACCGCCATTTTGCTGTTGTTGCTGGTGGTGGCGTTGTGGGGGCTGATGAAGCTGGTGGGCTTTGTGGTGGCCACCTTGCGATTTCTCAATGGCGATGAAACGGCAATCTCGCGCTACTTTGACCGCAATCGCGAGCGCAAGGGCTATCAGGCGCTGAATGATGGGCTGATGGCGCTTGCCGCGGGCGAGGGGCGTCTGGCGCTGATGCGCGCGCAGCGGGCGGCGAAGTATCTTGAGCGGCCCGAATTGACGACTTTGCTTGTCGCGCAGGCGGCAGAGGCTGCGGGTGATACCAAGCGCGCGACAGAGGCCTACAAGACTTTGCTCGCCACGGATTCCTCGCGCTTTGTCGGTATTCGCGGCTTGATGAAGCAAAAGCTGGCGGAAGGCGATACCGACACGGCTTTGGCTTTGGCAGAGAAGGCCTTTGCGCTGAAACCCAAGCATTCTGAAACGCAAGACATTCTGCTGAAGCTGCAATCTGAAAAAGCTGATTGGAAAGGCGCGCGGGTGACGCTTGGGGCCAAGCTGAAAGCTGGCGCGCTGCCCAAGGATGTCTATCGCCGCCGCGATGCCGTATTGGCCTTGCAAGAGGCGCGCGGGGTGATGGACGAAACCGCGACCGTCGAGGCCCGCGAGGCCGCGATCGAGGCGAACCGGAAGTCCCCCGATCTGATCCCTGCAGCCGTGATGGCGGGGCGTGCGCTGATTGAAGCGGGCGACAAGAAGTCTGCGACCCGTGTGCTGAAAAAGGCGTGGGAAATGACGCCGCACCCGGAAATCGCGGCAGCCTTCGCCGAGATTGAAACTGATGAGGATCCACACGCGCGGTTGAAACGTTTCCGCGCGCTGACAACACTGCATCCCGACAGCGACGAAACCCGTCTGCTGTTGGCCGAGCTGAACATCACCGCCGAAGAATTCCCCGATGCACGCCGGGCCTTGGGGGATCTGATCACCATGCATCCCACGCAGCGCGCATTGGCGATCATGGCAGCGATCGAGCGTGGCGAGGGCAGCGATGACGCCGTAGTGCGCGGATGGATGTCGAAGGCGCTGACGGCGCCACGCGGGCCGCAATGGTGCTGCGACAAGTGTCAGGCCATTCACAGCCTGTGGCAACCGATCTGCGAGAATTGTGGCGGCTTTGACACGCTTAGCTGGCGTGAGCCGCTTGAGACCAGCGGCCCGAGTGTCACCGGGGCAGAACTGCTGCCACTGCTTGTCAACGCGCCGGTGGTTGCAACCGCGCCAGAGCCTGCTGAGCCAGAGGAGCCCGAGATTATCGACCTTGCCGCCGTTGCTCGCAGCGCGAATTGAACGGTATGGCAGGGGCTTGACTTCAATTTAGTCGCACCATACGAGGGGCCACCAGAAAGTGCCGCTGTAGCTCAGCTGGTAGAGCACGTCATTCGTAATGATGGGGTCGGGGGTTCGAGTCCCTTCAGCGGCACCAATATTCTTAGGAATATTGTTAATTTACAGTAGGTTGGGAAAACCTAATATAAGTCTATCCCCCCGAATATCCCCCTTTGGCGCTGCGCTGGCTCAAACTCTATTTTTATAACGGTCCTGTCCTGCTTTCCTTTGATGGCCTAGCCACAGGCGGCAGCGGATAAAGGCGACGCAGGACAATTGCTGCAGCGCGGTCAGCTTGCTCTCCACCCGTTTTCTGTCATCAAGCTCCAGCTTAGCCGCGCCTTGCATGAATGCCCGCTTTTCAGGTGTCGCTGCAAGAGCCACGCTTCTCTGCCGTCAGGCGGCTCTCCGCCCTATGCGTCGAATTGCACCACTAGACGTGATCGGCCCAAAGCGGACGGTGAGAGCGTGCCGCCATTTCGTTGCGGCGTTGCCTAAAGCGGTCGCTCTTCATGGATCGCAGCACTTTACACTGAGGAGTGTCTCGGCGCTGATCTGTTGCCGAGCCCGATCCAACTATAGGGATCGTTGCCCTTCTGGATGATAAGTCCAGGCGATGAATCGGCTGGTCTTCTGGCCCTGCGCCATTTCGACAACCTTGAATTCGGCAACCTGCGCTTTCTTCAGCAGTCTGAAGAGTGGCTTGAGGCTGTCTTTCTTGGACACGAGACAGGTGAACCACAGGCATTGTTCGGCGAAATCCATGCTCTGCCCGATCATTCGGGCGATGAAGCCGATTTCGCCACCCGGGCACCAGAGTTCGGCATTCTGGCCGCCGAAATTGAGTTCGGCAGACTGGCCCTTGCCAAGATTGCGCCACTTGCGCTGCGTGCCCTCTTTCGCCTGTGCAAGCGAGGCATGGAACGGGGGGTTGCAGAGGGTGACATGGAAACGATCATCCCGAGAGACAACGCCGTGAAAGATATCCTCGGCGTTTTCCTGAAGTTTGAGCGTTATGTTCAGCCCGTTTCGTTCGCAGATTTGCCGCGCCGATTTGATCGAGACCGGATCGATATCGACGCCCGTGAAGTCCCAACCATATTCATGCCGACCCGTCAGCGGATAGACAAGGCTGGCACCCGTCCCGATATCCAGCGCCTTGATTTCGGGCCCAAGCGGAATTACCTGGCCATTCGTTTCCGCAAGCAGATCCGCCAGGTAGTGGATGTAATCGACGCGCCCCGGGATCGGGGGGCAAAGGTAAGAGGCAGGAATATCCCAGAACTCAACCCCGTAGTGCGTCATCAAGAGCGCGCGGTTGAGCATACGGACCGCCTCCACGTCCTGAAAGTCGATCGTCATCTGACCACGCGGGTTTCTTGTCGCGAATGCCGCCAGTCCCGGAGACTTCACGATCAGGCGGTCGAAGTCATACCCCTGACGGTGTTGGTTGCGCGGGTGCAACATGGGTTTGACAGCCATGGGAAACCTTCCAGCGTGCGGATGCAGGCAGCCTGCCTGACCAGACATCACGGTTAGAACTTCCGGGCTGCCGGGGGAATAGAGGATCGGGCCCTTGCAACGATCCGGGCTCGGTCGATGATCTCTGTCCAAAACGGTCATTGCATGGCGAAGTGCCTGACCCGCAAACACAGCAAGGCGTCGGCAGGCGCAGTTGCAAAAGGCGCCCTCTGCTTAGGGTGGAATGCGCGTCTATGTTTGCAGGATTACGACGATAGCACGACACCCATGCTATCCTTGGGATCACCTTGCCGAGCTCTTAAATCACCGTCGCAACGCCGTAGAGATCGACCCTAAGGATCGCCTGGACGTCGGCATGCGACGGGGAAAAACCGCCGCCATCACCGATGCCTTTATCGGCCCCAGCTTTTGCGCCTTTGTGGCCAAGGCTCGAGCTATGGCGGAGGTTTAGGTGTATGCCTTTTTGGCCGTCACCTTGAACCCGGCGTGCGCCAGGCATCGGTCGATGCCTGGCTGTGGTTGGCCTTCATAGTATTGCGACCGTGGCTGATGGGTTTTGCGAGGGCCCTGGCGGTCATGCCGAAGACGTCGGTCGTGCCATTACTCCACGACGAGCATGGTCTTGATGGCGCGGCGCTCGTCCATCGCCTTGTAGCCCTCGGCCACCTCGGCGATGGGCAAGATCTGGTCGAACACCTTGCCGGGCTGGATCTTGCCTTGCAGAACCCGGTCCATCAGGTCAGGCAGAAAGCGGCGCACAGGGGCCGGACCGCCCAGCATGCGTTGCTGTTTGAAAAACAGCTGCTGGCCGTCAAATGTCACCCCATGCGGCACGCCGACATAGCCAATGGACCCACCGGGGCGGCAGACGCCCATGGCCTGCTGCATGGATTGTTCCATGCCGACGGCCTCGATCACCGACTCCGCGCCGACGCCATTGGTCAGATCCATGATCCGGCCGATGCCGTCTTCTCCGCGCTCTGTCACGATATCGGTGGCGCCGAATTCCCGGGCGAGCGCTGCACGGCTTTCATGCCGGCTCATGGCGATGATCCGGCCCGCGCCCAGTTGTTGCGCAGCCATGACCCCCATCAGCCCCACCGCGCCATCACCGACCACGACGACCGTCCCGCCCTCGCGCACGTTCGCGGCTACCGCGCCGAACCATCCGGTGCCCAGCACATCCGACACCGCCAGCAAATGCGGGATCATGCTGGCATCGGGGATGTCCTGGGTTGCCACCAGCGTGCCATCGGCCAACGGGACGCGGGCATAGGGGGCCTGTGCGCCGGTCATGAACTCGCGCTGCTGACACGAGGACTGGAAGCCGAACTGGCAATGCGGGCAGGTGTTGTCGGACAGGCAGAACGAGCCCACGACGAACTGGCCGGGTTTGATCGTCCGCACATCGGAGCCGACTTCGACGACCACACCGCAGTATTCGTGGCCCATATGCGAGGGTACATCCTGCTTTTGCAGGCCGCGGTAAGACCAGAGGTCAGAGCCGCAGATGCAGGTTGCCGCCAGCTTGATGATCGCGTCCGTGGGTTTCAGGATCTTCGGGTCCTCGACGCGTTCATATCGGACATCGCCGGGGCCGTGCATGACAGTTGCGTACATTGTTTCTTTCCTTTGGGTTCAAGCGCCGTATTCGGCGTCGGTAACGTGATCCATCCAGGTGACGACCTTGCCATCCTGCACTTCCTGAATGGCAATGTGGCTCATGCCGGTATCGGCGGCGGCCCCGTGCCAGTGCCGTTCATTCGGGGCGAACCAGATGACATCGCCCTGGCGGATGCCCTCGACCGGACCGCCCATCCGCTGCACCAGACCGCTGCCGAAGGTCACGATCAGCGTTTGGCCCAGGGGATGGGTATGCCAGGCTGTGCGGGCGCCCGGCTCGAAGGTGACATGAGCGCCTTGCACCCGGTCAGGGGCGGCCGGGTTGAACAGCGGGTCCACCCGCACCTTGCCGGTGAACCAGTCCGCAGGCCCTGCGCTGGAGGGCCTGCTGGCGGCACGAAAGATTTCCATCGACATTATCCTTTTGCATGAACAGGCGAGCGACGCAGCAGCTTGGCACCCTGGTGCCCCATCACGGCGCACATCCCCAGGATAGAGAACCAGTTCAGAAAGAACCGGGGTGTGGCCGTGTTGAAATCCCACATCTCCAGCGTTGTCTGGTTCAAGAGCTTCGCCCCCAGGTCCATCGCATAAGCGCTGTGAAGCCCGGTCCCGGTGATGCACAGCACCGCGACCCAAGCCAGCGCCCGCCATCGGGAGCTTGGGCGCACCATATCGAAACGGCTGCGGGCGATGTTGATCACGATCTGCCAATTCAAGCCAATATGCAATCCGACCAGAAGCACCTCCCAGTAAGCCGCCAAAAGATGCAACTGGCGCGAGGTCACGCCCGCATCCAGGGGCAGGAAACCGAACACGACCCGCGAGACCACGATGCTGGTGATCAGCAGGGCGATCATCGTCACCATCAGCGTCAGATTGAGTGCGATGGTCACCTTGCCACGCGGCTCGCGGCCGGTCCTGCCAAGCCGGCCATACCAGCGCCGGTTGAACCCGTTATGCGCAAACATCAGCAGAAAAAGGCCGGTGCCAAACAGTTCATGCGCCGTATTGCCCAGCCACCAATAGGCCAAGCTCGCCACCAGAAGACAGGCGGCGGTCAGGTCAAGGACAAGACGGAGGGACGGGCGGGGGGTCATGGACTGCTCCGGAACGGGCGGGTTAGCCTAAGGGCCGCGCTATTCGTGTGCCTGCAAGGCGTCGTAGGTAAAGACGAACTGGTCGTCGGCGCGCCCGCTGTGACAGGCTTGGCAACGCGCGGTGTTCTCATCCAGATTGACCGTCCGGTCGGCGTTGAACCACTGGAACTGCCAGTCGTCCGTCCGGCCGTTGGGATAGTCGGCGCCCCAGCCTTCGCCCTTTTGCATGACGAAGTACCGCGTTATAGCACCATCGCGGTGAAAGCGGATGACGACATGCGTGCCATAGGGCATGGGCTGGCCCTTCTTCGCCGCCTCGATGGCTTCGCGGCTGGTCAGTATGTCTTCGACCTCGTCGCGCGTGACGGTGGTGTATTGCTCCAGTTCGTCGATGTTCTCCGGGAAGGTCACCCGGTTGGCTTCGGCAAACGCCTGCCAGCCGATCATGGCCGCAACGATTGCCAGCCCGCCCATGACGGCGCCACGTGTTGCCTTTTGCGTCATCGCTATCTCCACTCTCTGCAATCCCCATATAGGGAATGCCCCGCCGGAAATTAGGTGCTAGATCAGGAACGCCCTTATATCTGGAAAGTATCAATGCGACGCGACGAGATGAGCGATCTGATCGCATTCCTGGCCGTGGCCGAGGAACTCAGCTTTACCCGAGCCGCAGCGCGGCTTGGCACCTCGCAAAGCGCGGTCAGCGCGGTCGTGCGACGGCTGGAAGAGCGGCTGGACGTGAAGCTTCTGATCCGGACAACCCGGTCGGTCTCTCCGACAGAGGCGGGGCAACGCCTGGTGGATACCTTGCGCCCGGCATTTGACGGCATCCAGGCGCAGTTGCTCTCGCTGGATGACATCCGGAGCAGGCCTTCGGGAACGATCCGGCTGACCGCCAGCAAACATGCGGCGCACCATATCGTGATGCCCGTCGCCAACCGCCTGATGGCCGAGTACCCGGACGTGCATATCGAGGTGGCGATCGATTCCCGCTTCGTCGATATCGCGAAGGAAGGATATGATGCGGGCATCCGGCTGGGGGAAAGCGTCGACAAGGACATGATCGGGGTCCAGATTTCTCCGGACCTTGAGATGGTGGTGGCCGGATCGCCCGATTACTTCCGCGACCATCCAAAGCCTGAAACGCCCCACGATCTGACGGCGCATTGCTGCATCAATCTGCGCCTGCCGACGCTGGGCGGGCTTTATGCCTGGGAATTCGGCAAGGATGTGCGCCCGCTGAATGTTCGTGTGGAGGGGCAATTCACAAGCAACGACCCGGATCTGATCCTGGATGCCGCGCTGGCCGGGCGCGGGTTGATCTGCTTGCCGTCGGATCATCTTGGGCCGCATGTGAAGGCCGGTCGCCTGGTGAGGGTGCTGGCAGACTGGTGCCCGCCGTTTGCCGGATACCATCTTTACTACCCAAGCCGGCGGCAGGTCACTTCGGCGTTTCGGCTGCTGATCGACGGTCTGCGGTGGCGGGGTTGAAGCCTCCCACCGTGACAGAGGAAAGACGACCTCGACCCACGACAGTTGGACTTGGGGCGGCCTCGTGCAGCCGCCCACAATGAGCGGCGGTCTTCGCGGCCTCACCCCTGTTTTGTGACCCGGTTCGGGAAATCGACGCGCCCGAACTTTGCTTCCCGCGTTTCGGCGGCAAAGCGGGGCGAGGGTGCGCGAAAGTTTTCTGCACCCTTCTGGGTCGTGGCGTCGATCCTGCCGGACAAAACCTAATGTGCTCTGGGACTGATGGGTAAAAATGCGATTCCAAGTTCTGTGCACAGCCGCAGGGCGGGATCGATAGGGTGCTGCAGGGACAGGTTCACGCTTTCACTGACCACAAGAGATGGCTCGATCTGCCTTTTGTCCTACGTGGCAAAATGCGCGGTCAGCCTCGACAGGATGGGCGCGAAGAAAGCTGGATCCAGCGCATGGCCCATGTCGGCGATGACCTCGACCCGGGCAGCCCCAAGGGCGCGGGCTGTCCAGTCCGCATGGGCCATCGGAAAGATCGGATCACCGTCGCCATGAAGGACCAGCGTCGGGATCCCGATCGCTTCAAGTTCGGCCTCGGTCAGTTCCGCCGTTGCCATCTGCGCCTTTCGATGGTTGCTGGAATTGGCCATCCGCGCCACCTGCCCATCGCCCCGCTGTTCCGGGATCGCCGCCACCTGCGCGCCAAGATCGGCCCAGAAGGCTTCGTCAAAAGGAGACGCGGGCCCCTTGGCCAGCCGGAAGTTCTCGACGAAGGACCGGGCAATGTCGGCCGCTCCTTGAGGCGCCACGGCGTTGAGGGCAATGACTTCGGCCACATAGGCGGCGGCGGGCTGCGGCAGGGCGCCCGGTTCAGGGTCAAGGCCCGCGAAGGCGCGGTTCTTGGGTCCCAGCCGCAGCGAGGACATCAGCAGGGCCAAAGACGCGACCCGCCCCGGAGCCGCCAACGCGATGCGACAGGCCACCGAGCCTCCTTGCGAAAGGCCGACGACATGGGCGTGCTGGATGGCAAGCGCATCCAGCACAGCAAGGCCTTCGGCTGCAAGGTCGGCAAGGTCATAGGGCGCGCTTTCGTAATCGACATGTGACGAAAGACCCGTGTCACGCTGATCAAAGCGGATCACCCGAAAGCCAGTTTCCGCGAGCCCCGCACAGAATGCATCCGGCCAGACGAGGCCCGGCGCAGAGTTCCCCATGATCAGCAAGACGGCAGGCCGATCCGCCTGGCCAAAGGTTTCGACATGCAGCGTCAAGTCGCCGCAGGGGACAAAGAGGGAGCTGGGTTTCACGGGGCGTTCCTTTCGAAGTTTGCACTGGATAGGCTTACCTATCAGTGATAGGCAAGCCCCAAGATGGAGGCCAAGATGAAAATTGACAAGGATCATGCGGTGGCCGAGGCCCTGGCACTTCTCGACGAGATCGGCCTCGATGCGCTTAGCACCCGCAAGCTGGCCGAGCGGCTGGGGGTCAAGCAGCCCTCGCTTTATTGGCATTTCCGCGACAAGCAGGCGCTGTTGGATGCGATGAATGCGCAGATGATGCGGACCTCGCATGCGCGCCGGACACCTTTGGCCGGAGAGGACTGGCGCGATTTCCTGCACGCCCATGCGACCAGCTTTCGCGCCTGCCTGCTGGGGCGACGCGATGGAGCGCGGGTCCATGCCGGCGCTCGGGCCGAGCCCGATGCGCTGCCTGAAGCAGAGGCGCATCTGGCCTGTCTTGTGGCGGCGGGGTTCGATGTCGGTGCGGCCCTGACGGCCTTGGTCACCGTGGCGCGCTTTGTCGTGGGCTTTGTTCTGGAAGAGCAGGCCGAAGCCGCCCATCCCCCTCGGCTCGAAGCGATCGAGGCCTTTCCCCTCTTGTCCGAGGCTGGCCGGATCTACGCAACCCTGCCCCGAGAGGCGCTTTTTCTCTCGGGCCTTCAGGCGATCTTGCGGGGTCTTCGGTAGAATCGCCCGAAGATCCAGCCTCTTGTCCGGCAGGAAGTGAACAGAGCTGCACCTGAACACGCATCACCCCGCATCCGAAGCCTGCGGGTTCTCCATGTCTGCGCCAACGCGCTCTGCGGCTGCTTCTGGGCTCACGCCGCGCGTTTTCCCAGGCACAAAAGGGCCATCATGCCAACCGTTGTCAGCCACAGGCCCAGCGTTGTCTGGGCGTTGCCCGGGGTCAGGCTGACGGCGGCGGTGGAGCCTGCAGCGGCCATCATATGAAGAAACCCCAAGAGGCCCGAGGCCAGGCCCGCCTCTCGACCGAAGGGTTGCAAAGCCGCAGCCGTCGCCAAGGGGTTCAACAGCCCCATCCCCAGCAGAAAGATGACCACGCCAAGGATGTAAATCGCAAGCCCGCTGCCCAAAAGCATCGCAAGCCCGCCCGCCGTGACCAGACCCGTGCCAAGGCGCATCATCGGCAGGGCTCCGAACCGCCCAGCCAGTCGCGGCGCCAAAAGCCCCGCCCCAAAGACCACGAAGACCGTGGCGGCAAAGAACAGGCCCAGTTGCAGGCGGTCGAGGCCATGCAGTCCCATCAGGATCTCGGGAGAGGCGCCGAACATCGCGTAAAGCCCGCCGATGATCAGGGCTGCGGCAAGGGCGGGGCGCAAAAAGATCGTCTGCCGGGCCAGCGCTGCATAAGACCGAAAGATTGCGGACAAGGGAACGATCTGGCGGCGGGCGGGCGGCAGGGTCTCTCCCAGGCGCAGATAGCTGGCGCTCAGCACGACGGCCAGAACCGCCACCAGAACCACGGTCAGCCTCCAGCCTGCGAGCTCGACCAAAAGCCCGCCGATCAGGGGCGAAAACCCGGGCGCTGCCGCCATGGCGATCATGGTCAGGGACAGGACGCGGGCGAGGTCCGGGCCCTCGAACAGGTCGCGGGCAATCGCGCGCGACAGGACGGCCGCCGCGCAGATGCCAAGGGCCTGCACCACCCGTCCGCCCAGCAGGATCGACAGGGTCGGCGCCATGGAAACCACGACCGAGCCCACCACAAAAAGCGCCAAGCCCCACAAGACCGGTCGCACGCGCCCGACCCGGTCGCTCAGCGGTCCGGCGATCAGCTGGCCCAAGGCAAAGGCCAAGAGGAAGCTGGACAGGATCAGCCCCATCTCGCGAGGCGAGGCTTGCAGGTCGCGGGCAATCTCGGGGAAACCGGGAAGCAGGATATTGGTCGACAGCGCCGACATGGCCGCAAGCCCTCCCAAAAGCACGATCAGACGCAGGGAAACTATGGGTTTGGGCGTGTCGGTTTGCATCGGGTGTGGCCTTTCGTGCCGCCCGGTCCGGGGGTGGAGCGGTGCCGCCTTTTTTAAGGAGAAGAAAATTTGGCGCAAATGACAAAGGACCGACATATCCTGCCATGGCGTGATTGCACTTGCGACATGACCACCCTATTGTTTGAACGCGATAACAGACGAGGGTCGTGATGCGTCAGGTTGGGTTGATCCTTGAGGACGGCTTTCAAAGCATGGCGCTTTCGGCCCTGTCGGCCTTTGAATTCGCCAATCATGAGCTTGGGTCGCGCGGCTATCGGCTGACCGTCTTGTCAGAAGACGGCGGCATCCGCCGGTCGACCATGGGGGTGGGGATCGAAACCGTGGCCCTGGGCGTCATGCCCGACACGCTGATGGTGGCCGGAGGGCTGGTGCCCCGGCCGGTGTCCAATGGCCTTGCGGCCTTTGTCGCCCGGGCGGGGCATGAGGCGCGGCGGGTGGCGGGGATCTGCACGGGCGCCTTTGTCCTGGCGCAGGCCGGGCTTTTGCAGGGGCGGCTTGCGACAACACATTGGGCCTATACGCGGCAACTGCAAAAGCAATTTCCGCATGTTGCTGTCGATCCGGATCGAATTTACATCCAGGATGGCGCGGTCTGGACCTCGGCGGGCATGACAGCGGGGATCGATCTGACCCTGGCCCTGATCGAAGAAGACCACGGGGCGGGCCTTGCCAAATCCATCGCGCGCAAGCTCGTGGTCTATCACCGCAGACCCGGCGGACAGTCGCAATTCTCCGCCATGCTAGAGCTGGAGCCGCGCTCGGACCGGATCAAGCGCGCCCTGACCCATGCCCGCGAGAACCTCACGAACCCCCTGACGGTCGATGAACTGGCCGATGCTGCCAGCCTCTCGCCCCGCCAATTCGCCCGGGTGTTCCGTGAGGAAACTGGTCAGTCCCCGGCCAAAGCGGTTGAAATCTTGCGGCTGGAGGCGGCCAAGCTGATGCTGGAAGAAGGGCGCCACCCGATGGAGATCGTCGCCCGCGACACCGGCTTTGCCGACCGCGACCGGATGCGACGCGCCTTTTTGCGCGCCTATGGCCAGCCGCCCGCCAGCCTGAAGCGGACCTTGGCGGCCTGATGACAGAAAAAGACGGTTCTTTGACATTTGCGCCAAAGGCCGATGCCCTCATACAGGTTCCACAACCGGCCCAAGGGCCAGAGAAGGAATCTGACCATGCACATGACCGACAACACGATCTTCATCACCGGCGGCACTTCCGGCATTGGCCGCGCGCTTGCCGAGGCGTTTCACGCGCTTGGCAACAAGGTCATCATCGCGGGCCGCCGCAAGGCGCTCTTGGACGAGGTCGCAGCCGCCAACCCGGGGATCGTCGGCGTCGAGCTGAACATCGACGACGCGGCCGATATCGCCCGTGTGGCCGCCCAGCTGACCGCAGATCACCCGGGGCTTAACGTGCTGATCAACAACGCCGGCATCATGCCTTTCGACGATGCGGCGGGTCGCATCGACCTTGCGACCTCCGAAGCGATCTTGCGCACGAATCTTCTGGGGCCGATCGCTTTGACCTCGGCGCTGATCGGGCATCTGCGGGCGCAGCCGCGCGCCACGGTGATCTACAACACCTCGGCCCTTGCCTTCGTGCCCTTGGCCAGTGCTGCGGTCTATTCCGCGTCGAAAGCTGCGCTGCATTCCTATGCCCTGTCGCAACGCTATGCCCTGCGCGACACCAAGGTCACCGTGCAAGAGATCGCCCCGCCATGGGTTGCGACCGATCTGGTCCCCGGCAAGGAGGACCCGCGCGCCATGCCGCTTGACGCCTTCATCGCCGCCACGATGCAGGGCCTCGCCACAGAGGCGCCCGAAGTCTATGTCGAGGCGCTGCAGGGTCTGCGCGACAATCCGGGCAGCAAGGAACATGCCTTTGTTCATGGCTTCAACGCGCTGATGTCGACCGCGGCCTGAGGTCTGTCGGTGACGGGCCTAGCCCCGCCAGCGCAGCCTTTGCACCACTAAAGCCATGGCAGGCGAGGTCTGGCGGCGGCTGGGATAATACAGGTGGAAGCCCGGGAAGACAGGGCACCACTCTGCCAGCAGCCGCACGAGGCGGCCTTGCGCGAGGTCCTCGGTCACATAGGGCTCTGGCACAAAGGCCAGGCCCAGGCCCGCGCGCGCCGCATTCAGGCAAAGGCCGGGGAGGTTGAAGGTCAAAGGCCCCTCGACCCGGACGTTCAGCGGCCTGCCGTTCTGCGCGAACTCCCAGGCGTAAAGGTTGCCCATCGTCGGCAGGCGCAGGTTGATGCAGGCGTGATGTACCAGGTCTTGCGGCGCCGAGGGGCTGCCATGGCGGCCGAGGTAATCGGGCGAGGCCACCAGCGCCATCGACATATCCGGCCCGATCCGGACGGCGATCATGTCGCGGTCCAGACTTTCGCCCAGCCTGACGCCTGCGTCAAAACGCTCTGCCACGATATCGGTGAAGCGGCTTTCCACGTTCACCTCGATCCGGACCTCGGGATAGTCCGGGGCCAGGGCCTCGATCATCGGCCACAGGATCATCTCGGCCGCCAAGGCGCTGGAGGAGATGCGCACCAGCCCCGCAGGCTTGTCGCGCAGCGCCGAAAGCGAGGCCAGCCGTGCCTCGATCTCGTCGAAACAGGGGCGGAGCGTGGCGGCCAGTTGCTCTCCGGCCTCGGTGGGGCCGACCCGCCGCGTGGTGCGATTGAGCAACCGCAGCCCCAACCGCGCCTCCAGCCGCGCGACCGTATGGCTGAGTGCCGATTGCGAGGTCCCCATCTGCGCCGCCGCCTTGGTAAAGCTGCCCGCCTCGATGACGGCCAGAAAGGCCGACAGGTCGCCCAGTTCGTCCCGTTTCATTCATGCACCCAAAGTATCAGTTCATGCCGATTTTAGGGGATAATCCCATGAAAGCGAAAGCGCTATTCTCACATCATCAAGAACGAGGCATTCCATGATCATCCGCAACGGCTCTGTCCCTTCGGCCCCGGGCCCCGAGGCCTGGTTCACCGGCCAAGTCCGCATCGACAGCCGGTTCGCGGCCGAGGCCCCCTCTCGGCTGGGTGGCGGCGTGGTCACATTCGAGCCCGGCGCCCGCACCGCTTGGCACACCCATCCGCTGGGCCAGACCGTGATCGTGACCGCGGGCCTGGGCCTGATGCAGATCGAAGGCGGCCCGGTTCAGGAAATCCACCCCGGCGACATCGTCTGCTTTCCGGCTGGTCAGCGGCATTGGCACGGCGCGAGCCCCCTGGTCGGCATGACCCATATTGCGCTGGCCGAGGCGCTGGACGGTGTTTCCGTCACCTGGCTGGAGAAGGTGAGCGATGAGCAATACCATGGATAAGGCCCAACGCGCCGTCCTGATCGTCGTGCTGGCCAGCTATACGATGATCCTGCTGGACACCTCGATCGTGATCACCGGCCTGCCCGAGATCCGCGCCGAGCTGGGGTTTTCGCCCGTGATGCTGTCCTGGGTGCAGACCTCCTACATGCTGGCCTTCGGTGGCTTCCTGATGCTGGGCGCGCGGGCCGGAGACCTCTTCGGCCGCCGCCGCGTCTTTCTGGCCGGGCTTTCGCTGTTCACCCTGTCCTCCCTGGTGATCGGGGCGGCACCCAATGCCGCCGTTCTGTTGGCCGCCCGGGCGGTGCAGGGCTTGGGGGCTGCGGTGCTTGCGCCCTCGACCCTGGCGCTGTTGCAGGTGCATTTTGCCGAAGGCGAAGAGCGCACGCGCGCCTTGAGCCTTTATGCCGCCACCGCAGGGATCGGGTCCAGCCTGGGCCTGGTTCTGGGCGGGGTCTTTGCCGGTTGGCTCAGCTGGCGGGTTGGCTTCTTCATCAACGTCCCCGTGGGCATCGCGGTCTACCTGGCCGCGCGGCATCTCTTGACCGAGACCCCGGCCTCTGGCGGCAGCCTCGATATCGCCAGCGCCCTGACCTCGACCTTCGGCATGGCCGCCTTGGTCTTCGGCATCCTGCGCATCGCGGAAGTGGGGCCGGATAGCCTGACCCTGGCCGCCCTCGCACTTGGGGCCGTGGTTTTGATGGCCTTCTTCCTGCGCCAGGCCTGGTCCACGGCGCCCTTGTTGCCGCTGCGCCTGTTCCACAGCCCCGTCCGCAGCGGAGCCTATGCGGCCCGCATGATGTTCATCGGTGCGATGATGGGCTTCTTCTTTCTGACGACGCAGCTGATGCAGAACGACCTTGGCTTTACCCCCGTCCAGGCGGGCCTGGGCTTCCTGCCGATGACCGGGGTGACCTTCCTCGCCTCGCTGGCCCTGCCGCGATTGACGCGGGTGCTGGGCAATGGCGGGGTGCTGGTCCTGGCCTTTGGCTGCGGAGCCCTGGGGCTGTTCTGGCTGTCCTTTGCGGGCCAGGACTACCTGACCTCGGTCGCCCTGCCGATGCTCTTGCTGGGCTTTGGCAACGGCTCGGCCCTTGGGCCCCTGACGGTGGCCGGCGTGCAAGGCGTGCAGCCTGCCGATGCCGGGGCGGCCTCGGGCCTGGTCAACGTCGCCCACCAACTGGGCGGATCTTTGGGCGTAGCCGGTCTTGCCGCCGTCGCTGCCAGCTTTGGCGGCCTGCACATCGGCCTGATCGTCGCGGCCGCCCTCTTGGCGATTGGTATGGTGACCTCGATCGCCTTCATCGCCCGTCCCTTTGCTTCCAAGGAGTTCCATCATGAAAACGCGTGAATTGGGCCAAGGCATGAGCGTCTCTGCCCTCGGCCTCGGCTGCATGGGCCTGACCGGGGTCTATGGCAGCGGCACGCCCGAATCTGACGCCATCGCGCTGATCCGCGCCGCCCATGACCGGGGTGTGACGCTCTTCGACACTGCCGAGGCCTATGGCCCCTTTGCCAACGAGATCCTGGTGGGCCGCGCCCTGGCGCCGATCCGGGAGAAAGTCGTGATCGCCACCAAGTTCGGCTTCGACATCGCCGCCGATGGCACGCGCACGGGCGGCACCAACAGCCGCCCCGCCCATATCCGCGCCGTGGCCGAGGCCGCCTTGAAGCGGCTGAGGGTCGAAAAGATCGACCTGTTTTACCAGCACCGCGTCGATCCCGCCGTCCCGATCGAAGACGTCGCAGGCACCGTCGGCGAGTTGATCACCGAAGGCAAGGTCGGCCATTTCGGCCTCTCGGAGGCCAGCCCCGCCACGATCCGCCGCGCCCATGCCGTCCAACCCCTGACCGCCGTGCAAAGCGAATACTCGTTGTTCTGGCGCGAACCCGAGG
Source organism: Cypionkella sinensis (assembly GCF_042646385.1). Classification (NCBI taxonomy): domain Bacteria; kingdom Pseudomonadati; phylum Pseudomonadota; class Alphaproteobacteria; order Rhodobacterales; family Paracoccaceae; genus Cypionkella; species Cypionkella sinensis. The sequence goes on from NZ_JBHRTO010000001.1 coordinate 2,991,444, forward strand.
TCGAGCTTCTGCCCACCCTGGCCGATCTTGGTATCGGCTTCGTCCCCTTCAGCCCCCTGGGCGCGGGTTTCCTGACCGGGGCCATCACCGCCACGACCGTCTTCCCGCCGGGCGATTTCCGCAACAACGTGCCGCGCTTTTCGGCTCAGGCCCGGGCGGCCAATGTCGCCCTGGTCGACCTGCTGAAGACCATCGCCGCGCCCTTGAACGCCACCCCGGCGCAGGTGGCCTTGGCCTGGCTTCTGGCGCAGGCGCCCCGGATCGTGCCGATCCCTGGCACCACGCGGCTGTCCCGGCTGGAAGAGAACCTCGGCGCGGTCGATTTGACCTTGCCCCAGGATATCCTTGCCCGCCTGACCGCGGAAAGCGCCGCCCTGTCCTTGCAGGGCGAGAGGTTGCCCGCGGCCTCCCTCGCCATGACGGGGCTGTAAGATGACCAAGGTTCTGATCATCGGCGCCAATGGCCAGATTGCCCGTGTCGCCACGCGGGCCTTCCTGGAACAGACCGACGCCAGCCTGACCCTGTACCTGCGCCGCGCCGCCCGGCTGAAGGGCCGCTGGCCCGAGACCCGTGTCCAGGTCATCGAAGGCGACGCCAAGGACCAGGCCGCCTTGACCCAGGCCATGCAGGGCCAGGATGTCGTCTATGCCAACCTTTCGGGCGACATGGCCACCTAGGCCAAGGCGATCATCGCGGCGATGCAGGCCACCGGCTTGCGCCGCCTGATCTTCGTCAGCTCGATGGGCATTTACGACGAGGTCCCGGGCCAAAGCTACAAGCGCGTCCTGGACCCCTACCGGGATTCGGCACTGGCAATCGAGGCCTTGGACCTGGAGTACACGATCCTGCGCCCGGCCTGGCTGAACGACGACGCCGTGACGCGGTTTGGCATCACGCAAAAGGGCGAGGCCTTCCAGAACCCCGCCCTGACCGTTTCCCGACAAAGCGTGGCCAGCCTGATCCTGCAACTGGTCACGACTCCCGGCCTGCATCTCCGCCAAAGCCTTGGCATCCACGGACTATAGGAGCTTTCGATGAAAACCCGCGTTCTGGGCCAGGGCTTGGCCGTCTCTGAAATCGGCCTCGGCTGCATGGGGATGAGCTTTTCCTACGGCATCATCCCCGCCCCCGAAACCATGATCCCCGTCCTGCGCGCGGCCGTTGACCAGGGCGTGACCTTCTTTGACACGGCCGAGGTCTATGGCCCCTATACCAACGAATACCTGCTGGGCGAGGCGCTGGCACCGTTCAAGGGCCAGGTCACCATTGCCACCAAGTTCGGCTTCCGCTTGCCGCCCGAGGGCGTCACGGCCGAGAACCCGGCCGGTGGTGGCCTGGACAGCAGCCGGGGGGCGATCCGTCGCGCCGTCGAAGGATCTTTGCGCCGACTGCGGGTGGAAAAGATCGACCTGCTATATCAACACCGCGTCGATCCCGCGGTGCCCATCGAAGACGTTGCAGGCACGGTGGGCCAGCTGATCGCCGAGGGCAAGGTGTCCCATTGGGGCCTGTCCGAGGCGGGTGCAGGCACGATCCGCCGAGCCCATGCGGTCACGCCGCTGGCTGCCTTGCAAAGCGAATACTCGATCTGGTCGCGCAACATCGAACGCGAGATCCTTGGCGTGATCGAAGAGCTGGGCATCGGCCTGGTGGCCTATTCTCCGCTGGGCAAGGGCTTTTTGACCGGTGCCATCTCTGCCGCGACCGAGATCGCCGCGACCGATTTCCGCGCGAAGCTCCCCCGGTTCACGCCCGAGGCGCGGGGCGCCAACCAGGCGCTGGTCGATCTGTTGACCCGGATCGGGGCGGCCCATGGGGCCTCCCCGGCGCAGATCGCCTTGGCCTGGCTGACGGCGCGGCGGCCCTGGATCGTGCCGATCCCCGGTTCGACCAAATCCGCAAGGATCACCGAGAACCTCGGCGCCGCCCAGGTCACGCTCAATCCCCAGGACCTGGAGGCCCTGACCGCAGGGGCCGAAGCCATCCCGATCGAGGGCGCCCGTTATCCCGACGCCATCGAGAGGACGACCGGCCTGTGATGCGGCCCTACGCAGACCGGACGGGGGTGGCCGTTCATCATCGCTTTCGGGGTTCCGCAGCAAAGGACATGCCCAAGCCCGCGAAGCCCCGCCTTGCGAAGACGGCGGAGGTTCTGGACGGACCCCTTCCGACAAGGCCGCACGTGATCGTGCTCGCAGGCGCCTGTCTTGTTATCCGGGATTTTACTACCCAAGACCAAGCGACCTCCATTCACAGGGCGAGCTCTCTGGCAGCAAGTCAAGACGAAGCGATGTCTGAAGGCCCACTCCCCGCCCGGCGCGCCGGGCGCAGCGACCCACCGACCGCTTCATCGCGTGGAGGTTCGATTTAGAGGCTACGTCGAGAGGCCGCTTTCCGCCCTTTGTGAAGGTGTTGACGCGTTCGACCCAAAGCAGATGGTCGGGCTGGACCCACGCTACGTGGCCGCATGCCCCAAAGCTGAACCTCGGCTGGTGCGGCACCAGAATCCCGGCCATGATGTCTGCTCTGCTGACGGAGCGGTAATCAGGGAGAGCCAGATGAAACCGGAGGCTGAACGCCGCTTCACGGGGAATTGCTGCAGTTCCCACCGCATTTTGTTGTTCAGCGATATGGCTCGCACGCGATTCCGTCAGAACTGCTGTCCATCGCCTCGCAATAGTCTGGCTCGCCGAGATAAATTGGCGTGGCCCCTGCAGTTCGCGCGCCGTCGCAGTTGCGAAAATTAGCTAAGGATTCGGTCGCTGCGCGTTGCTCGGGGGTGACTGAGATAGGGATCTCCGTGACGCTGAACGAAGCGCCCAAGATCGTCCACGAACTGCGCCCGTCTGGCGGCAAGTCAGACTCATCGATCGCGGTCGTTCTGGTGACCGGCTACGACGTTAACAAGGCGGATATCCTGCGCGATTTGAAACTGTTGAACATGCGAGAAGAGGAGATATCGGGCAGCGACAACCACCTGTATGGCATCGGCTCCGAGGGCCGCGAGACCGGGCGCAGCTACACCGTTCGGCCCGGTCGCTATCTCCTCACTTACCGCGCGATGACTGGCGAGACCTTACAGCAAACCGTCCCCGCGCTGCGCGGGCGTCAGACGATGATCTTCATGGAGGCCGCCAAAGGCGATATCCTGCTCGCCGAAGGCCAAGGCTTTGCCCGGATCGAGCGCGCCGGAATCGATCCCACGCGCACGGTGATGATCTCACTTGGCGGCGACGAAGCAGAGCAGCGCATCCGCGAGCGGCTGCGCCTAACCCGGTTGCTGCTGCGCGATTTGACGACCGGAAGCGCATCGCTCACCAGCGATTTTCTCGACATCCTCGACCAGCCCGAAACCGACCCGCTACTCAAACTCGTTGCCGTACTCGCCGTGCTTAGCCATTGCGAGGCTGGTACTAGCCCGTCGCTTGAAGAGTGTTGGGAGAAGGGCATTGCGCCGCCGCATCAGCAATGGCTGTCGCGGGCAGGCATGTGGCTTTACGGCCTAAAGGCGATAAAGCTGCCGCCCGACGCGACGATCGCCCGCTGGCAACTCGATCGCCTCAATTACGGCAGGTCGTCGGATGACGTCGCGTCGACTATCAACATTCCCCCCATGTATGGCTGCGCTTGGCGCTGGGCGTCGGCGCACAGCGCCGAGCAACCGGGGGCAATCCGTCGCTACGCGGCGATCCGCGCCGCGACCCGGTCGCGCAGTTCGACCGAGCCTTGGCTCAGTTGGAAGGCAAACGCCGCAAAGGCTAAGCCTAGAGGTGCGTTACCGTGCCATCGGACAGACTTTCATAGAAGGCTGGAACCTCTTGCCACGGCACAGAAGGCACGTTCTGGACTTTGTGCCGTTGCTTGCCCAGCAATGCTACGGCCTTGTCGGTTGCCTGCAAATCCACATCCAAGCCCAACGCCGCGCCATGCTTCAGACAAATGCCCAGACGGTTTAGCGCCTTGCGCGCGGTATCGGCTTTCGTGTGCCAGATCGGTTGCAGCACTTCGCGAATGTCGTTTTGATCAATGTCAGCGACTGGCACTTTGCCCAGCTTGGGCAGAATGTGGAGTTGCAACGGGCTAAACCAGCGGCCCGCCAAGCCGTCACCTTTCAAGTCGGCTTTGCGGGACTCGAAGGCGTCAAGCGCCACGTCTTTCAGGAGGTGCATGTTGCGGGCGGCTTCGCGGCGTTCACGTTCCCGCACTTTAATCGGGTCTTGATTGTCGCGCACCTTGGCCCGCCACTTTTCAGCGCCTTCACGGGCATCTTTGAGAGAAACATCGGAAACAGAGCCCAAACCCATTTCGCGCCGCCGCCCATGGATCGTCACGCGCAACACCCATTGCCCGCCGCCATCCTCTCGTTTCACCAGCCACAGCCCGCCGCCATCGGAATACTTGCCCGGAGCGCAAGTGCGAACCTTGGGCGCGTTCAACTTGTTCAGTGCGCGGCTCATTTCAATCCACCTCTGTATCCCCCTCTAAATCTAGTATGAAGTGAAGCAGATTGATAGGCCTTGTGTGAAGCTGATAGCATGAAGCGCAGTAATTTAAAGGTAGATGCGCACCCTTGACTTTGACTGATAGCGGGCGATAGCCAGATATAGTGGCTTTCAATGCCCTTCAGCGGCACCAGTTTCTCGGATCAGTTGAAATTTCACGATTTACAGATCAGCGGCCCAAGGGCGCTGTCTGCGTGTTTGCAGGCTGGAACAATTCGTTACCCCCAACCTGCAGACGCTTGGTGCTACACCGCTGCCGTCACTCCGATGATCTGGCCCAGAGGTTGATGGATTTTTCTTCCGAGATCGCGTCAATAGCGGCAAGTTCTTCGGGCGTGAATTCAAGGTTATTGATCGCGCCGACGCAATCGACAATCTGCGAGGGTTTCGATGCACCGATCAGCGCCGAAGTAATTCCGCCATCGCGCAAAACCCAGGCAATCGCCATTTGGGCAAGAGTCTGGCCGCGCGCCTGCGCCATGTCGTTCAGCTTTTTCACCGATTCAATCGCTTTTTGCACTACAGATGGATGCAAAGACTTGTCTTGTGAAGCGCGGCTGCCTTCGGGAATACCGTTGAGGTATTTATTGGTCAAAAGCCCCTGCGCCAGCGGCACAAAGGCGATAGAGCCGATGCCCAATTCTTTCAGCGTGTCTTTCAGGCCATCGGTTTCCACCCAACGGTTCAGCATATTATAGCTGGGCTGGTGGATCAGGCAGGGGGTGCCAAGCTCTTTCAGAATGGCATGCGCCTCTCGCGTGCGCTGGGCGTTATAGCTGGAAATCCCCACATACAGAGCACGGCCCGACCTCACTATGTGATCCAGCGCCATCATGGTTTCTTCCAGCGGCGTTTCGGGATCGAAGCGGTGCGAATAAAAGATATCCACGTAATCAAGGCCCATGCGTTTCAGGCTTTGGTCACATGAAGCGATCAGATATTTGCGGCTGCCCCATTCGCCATAAGGGCCGCTCCACATGTCATAGCCTGCCTTCGATGAGATGATCATCTCGTCGCGATAGGGTTTGAAATCCGATTGCAGAATCTCGCCGAAAGCCACTTCTGCCGATCCTGGAGGCGGGCCATAATTGTTGGCCAGATCGAAATGGGTGATCCCCAGATCAAAGGCGGTGTGACACATCTCACGCTTGGTGGCATGCGGCGTATCGTGGCCAAAGTTGTGCCAAAGACCGAATGAAATTGCGGGCAACTTCAGGCCCGACTTGCCACAGCGGCGGTAGGGCATGGAATCGTAACGGGTGTCGGCGGCGGAATACATGACGGACCTCTGGATTGATTGCGCTAACAGTTCGACGCAATCAGGCATTGCGTCAAGGGAGCGGTAGAAAATTGTGATCGGTCACGGCGTTGCCCTTTATCCACGATCACGGCATAGTGTGGATAAGTTCCTGTGGAGTGTCCATGTATAGTGTTCAAATCAAAAAAATGGCGCGCGTTCTTCTAGGGGCCGCCGCCTTCGGATTGATGGCGGGCTCTGCTGGGCAGGCGCTTGACCGGCTGGAATTCAGCGTGCCAGGGGCGCCAAAAGCGCTTGAAAAGGATTTGCGCGCAGCCTCGATTTTGCTGGCGTCGGAGAAATCTGGCAAGGTTCTGGCGCAAGATATCTTCACCGATGCGCGGGCCGAATATGCCAGTCTGCTGAACGCTTTGTATGCGCGTGGATATTACTCGGCTGTGATCCATGTGTATGTGGATGGGGTGGAAGCAGCCAGTATTGCGCCGCTGGACGCGCCGAATGCGATTTCGAACATCAAAGTGGTGGTAGAGCCGGGGCCAGAATTTGCCTTCAGTCAGGCGCGGATTGCCCCTTTGGCGAAGCGCACAGTGCTGCCCGAAGGCTTTGCAGTGGGCAAGACGGCGGAGAGCGGTGTCATTCTTGAGGCGGTGACGGCTGGTGTGAACGGCTGGCGCGACCGATCCCACGCCAAAGCCGAGGTGGCGCGCCAAAAACTGACTGCAGATCATGCCACGGCAAAGCTTGCTGCGGATGTCGTGCTTGATCCGGGGCCCGCGTTGCGCTTTGGGCGGCTTACGATCAAAGGGGCCGAGCGGATGCGCCTTGCGCGCGTGCGTGCCATTGCTGGTTTGCCTGAGGGGCGTGCATTTTCTCCCGCCGAGTTGGATCGTGTCGGGGCACGTCTGCGGCGGACAGGTGTGTTCAAATCGGTGACGTTGACCGAGGATGATTTTATCACCTCCCCTGATCTGCTGGGCATCACCGCTACCTTGGTTGAGGAAAAGAAGCGCCGCTACACCTTTGGTGCCGAGCTGAGCAGCAATGACGGGGCGACCCTGAATGCGGCTTGGCTGCATCGCAATCTTTTTGGTGGGGGTGAGCGCCTGAAGATCAGCGGCGATGTGACAAACATCGGGGTTTCGCAGGGTGGTGCAGACTTTATGCTGGGTGTCTCACTGGAGCGTCCGGCTACATTTTCCCCGGATACGACGGCAGGCGTGGGTTTGACCTATGGCAGGTTGAACGAGTTGGACTATGACGCCGATCTGTTCAGCGCCACTGTCACGCTCAGCCAGATTGTCAGCGAGCAACTGTCGGGGAAAGCTGGCCTTTCCTATGATTACGCTCGGATTACCGATCCGCGAGGCGAGTCGACCTATCGGGCGCTGTCACTTCCGATCAGCGTGATCTGGGATCGCCGAGACAGCAAAACTGATGCCACGCGAAACTTCTACATCTCGGCTGAAGCAAAGCCGTTCCTTGGTTTTGGCATCACCGACAGCGGCCTGCGCGCAACACTGGATTTGCGCGGCTACAAGGCTTTGGGCGAGACTAATCGGCTGGTGCTGGCCGGTCGCTTGCAAGCGGGCGCGGTGTTTGGCGCAAGCCTGCTCGGCACGCCGCGCGATTACCTGTTCTATTCAGGCGGTGGCGGAACGGTGCGCGGGCAGCCCTATCAATCTTTGGGCGTGAACGTGCTGCGTGATGGCTTGGGGGCGACCTATCAAACAGGTGGCAAGACCTTTGTGGGTGCATCGCTTGAAGCTCGGGCAAAGGTGACAGAGTCAATTGGCGTGGTGGGCTTTGTTGATGTGGGCCGAATCGACGCCAATGAGTTTTTCAGCGATTTTGGCGATTGGCATGCGGGCGCCGGTATCGGTGTGCGCTACGCCACGCCGGTCGGGCCGATCCGGCTGGATATCGCGGGTCCGGTCGGCGGATCTACGGGCGACGGCGTTCAAGTTTATGTTGGTTTGGGGCAGGCGTTTTGATGCGGAAATTTCTTCTGGCCAGTTGTCTTGCTGTATTGCCGTTTGCAGGACATGCGCAAACTGATGACCGCGATTATCTAACCGCTTTTCTGGAAGACAGCCTGTCCGGTGCCGGCCGCAAAGTCGTGGTGACGGGCTTCGCAGGCGCGTTGTCTTCGCAAGCCAGTCTGACCGAGTTGACCATAGCGGATGATGCCGGTGTCTGGCTGACACTGCGTGACGTCACGCTGGATTGGAGCCGGTCTTCGCTGTTGTCTGGTGCGGTGGTGGTGAACGAACTTACGGCCGGTGAAATTGTGCTGGATCGTTTGCCCGAGGCTGGATCAAGCGCCCCTTCACCAGAGGCGAGCAGCTTTGCGCTGCCGGAGTTGCCAGTTTCTGTCGAGATTGGCCAGATTGCCGCCAAGCATATCGTGCTTGGCCCAAGCGTTTTGGGCACAGGGCTTGAGGCGACGCTGCAAGCCTCGCTGTCTCTTTCCGGGGGCGAGGGCAAGGGCAGCCTTGTGTTAGAGCGCACAGATTCGGGGCCAGCGGGTAAGGTCGATCTGTCTGCGTCTTATGCCAACGCGACCAAGCAGTTGACGATTGATCTGGCCGCAGAAGAGGCGGCGGGTGGCATTGCTTCGGTCAAACTTGGTCTGCCGGGCGCGCCTTCGGTCGCTCTGAGTGTCAAGGGCGCTGGGCCGATCAGTGACTTTGCCGCTGACGTTGCATTGAAAACCGATGGCGTTGATCGTTTGGCAGGCAAGATTACCTTAACCGGGAAAGAGGATGGCGCGACCGCGTTTGCGACCGATCTGAAGGGCGATCTCGCGCCCTTGTTTTTGCCGTCCTATGCCGAATTTTTTGGAAATAGCGTCAGCCTCAGCACTGCCGGTAAGCGCTGGCCCGATGGCCGTCTGGCGCTGGATACACTGGCAGTCAACGCAAAGGCACTTTCGTTGCAAGGCGCGTTAGCCTTGGCTGCGGATGGGCTGCCGCAGAAATTCAACCTGACGGGCACGATTGCAGCACCCGACGGCAGCCCAGTATTGCTGCCCCTGACCACCGATTTGCCAGTCAAGGTCAACTCGGCGCAGATCGCGCTTGGCTACGATGCAACACAGGACGAAGGTTGGACGGCCAATCTTGCCATTTTGGGCCTTGATAGAGCCGATTTCCGTGCAAGCAGCCTGAGCCTTTCCGGTTCTGGGCGCATCGCGCGGGTAGCAGGATCCCGTCAGGTTGGCGGCACGTTCAAGTACACGGCTGAGGGGCTGGACCCAACCGATCAAGCCTTGGCGCGCGCCTTGGGTGCTGTGATCTGGGGGGACGGTTCTGCCTATTGGCGCGAGGGTGATGGCAGTGTGACGCTTCAGCGATTCAATCTGACAGGCGAGGATTATGCGGCCCTGATCAGCGGCAAGATCGAAAGCCTTAGTGATGCTTTTGCGATCACTGGGAAGGCTAGCGCGCAGATGGAAGATTTATCGCGGTTGTCCGGGCTTGCTGGCCGCCCCTTGGCGGGTGCTGCCGAGATCTCGGTTAGTGGCAATGGTAGTCCGATCACTGGCGCCTTTGATGTGACTGCCAGCGCGACTGGCACCGATATGCAGGCGGGGCAGGCTGAACTGGACAATCTGTTGCGTGGTCAGGCTACGGTCACGGCCTCTGTTCTGCGCGACACCAAGGGCACCACATTGCGCGATCTGACGGTAAAGGCAGCGACACTTTCAGCGCAAGCCTCGGGCAGTCTGGCGACGGCGGGTAGCGATATTCTGGCCAAGCTGAATTTCACCGATCTTTCCAGCCTTGGGGCCAAGTATCGCGGCGCTTTGAATGGCACGGCACATCTGACAGGCACGCTAGAGGCCGGCAAAGTTGTGCTGGATGCCACCGGACGTGGGTTGGCGATTGGCAATCCACAGGCTGACAAGTTGTTGGCGGGCAATTCCAGTTTGGCCGTTACATTGGCGCTGAAGGACGGGGTTGTGCAGGTTGATAATGCAACTTTGTCCAACCCCCAGCTTGAGGCACAAGCCACGGGCAGCGTTACCGACAATAAGCAGATGGTTGACCTGACGGCGCGATTGAAAAACCTGGCGCTGATCGTGCCAGAGTTTCCGGGGGCGTTGTCGGTTTCGGGCACGGCTGTTCAGGACGCTTCGGGAATCACGCTTGATCTGAAAGGACAGGGGCCCGGGCAGATTGACGCCAGTGTCACAGGCAAGATCGCGCCGGGCTTCGGGTCAGGCGATCTGGCGATCAAGGGCAGTGCTCAGGCTGCACTGGCAAATGCATTCATCCAGCCTCGTGCTGTTTCCGGTCAGATGGCATTTGATCTGCGGTTGAATGGCCCGCTGGCACTGGAATCGCTGTCTGGTCCCGTCACTTTGTCTGGTGGGCGACTGGCAGACCCAAGCCTTAACTTTGCTTTACAGGACATCAATGCGCGGGCCAATCTGGCGCGTGGGCAGGCTGTGATTGATGTGACGAGCGCTGTCTCGACTGGTGGCAGCTTGACGGTAAAGGGCAGCGCGGGCCTTGGTGCGCCCTACGCGGGCGATCTGGCAGTTGATCTGCGGCAAGTCACTCTGCGAGATCCTGATCTTTACGAAACCACGCTCGATGGCGGCGTCACGGTGAAAGGCCCGCTGACTGGCGGTGCGATGATTGCGGGCCGGATTGCGCTGTCCGAAACTGAACTGCGGGTGCCATCCACCGGGTTTGGCGGTGCGGGTGGTTTGCCGGGCCTTGAACATAAGAACGAACCCAAGCCTGTGCGCGCCACCCGTGCGCGGGCAGGTCTGATTGCCAACGGCAAAGATGCGGGCGCGAGTGGTGCTGGTCAGCCTTTTGGGTTGAACGTCACTCTATCGGCGCCCAGCCTGTTCATCCGAGGCCGTGGTCTGGACGTAGAGATGGGCGGCGAGTTGCAGCTTTTGGGAACAACGGCAGCGGTAGTTCCGTCGGGTGCGTTCAACCTGATTCGGGGCCGATTGGAGATTCTGGGCAAGCGGCTAGATCTGTCAGAGGCGGTGTTGCAGATGGAGGGCGATCTGGTGCCGTTGATCCATATCGTTGCCACGACCGAGAATGACGGGATCACCAGCGGGGTGACAATCGACGGGCCCGCGACTGATCCGGTTGTCACTTTCACCTCAACCCCCGAATTGCCGCAGGAAGAAGTCTTGGCACAACTGTTGTTCGGGCAGGGCTTGCAGAATTTGTCAGCGCTTCAGGCGCTGCAACTGGCCAATGCGGTGGCGACACTGGCAGGGCGCGGTGGCGAAGGCGTGGTATCAAAGCTGCGCCAAGGCTTTGGTCTGGACAATCTGGATGTCAAAACCGATGCTGCGGGCGGTGCTTCTGTGACAGCTGGAAAGTATTTGACCAAGAACATCTATTCTGAAATCACCGTGGATCAGAATGGCCAATCCGAGATCAATTTGAATTTGGATGTCAGCAAATCAGTTACCTTGCGGGCAAACTCTGGATCAGATGGCGATACTGGCTTGGGGATTGTGCTGGAGAAAGACTATTGAAACGGGCGGCGGTTGCGATTGCGCTCTGCATCCACGGCCGCCCCTAGCAAGACCGCGTAAGCACTAACGTAAAGCCAGATCATCAGCACAACTACAGCGCCGATAGAGCCGTAAACCCGGTTGTATGATGCGAAGTTTGCCAGATAGAGCATGAATCCGCGCGTGGCCAGAATCCATAGAATTACAGCGACGAGCAGGCCCCACGACAAGAGTGGTGGACGGGTCGTGGTGTAATTCGGCCCCAGACGATACGCCAGACCCACAGCAAGAACCGCTGCGACGATACCTAGCAGCAGATTTGAATCCGCCAGCATAGAACTGGGGATGGCGCTGGGAAGATAGGTGATCACCACTGGCAAAACTACGGCCATCACCAACGCGGCCAGAACCAGACCGACCAGCACAAACGTCAGCACAAGCGCGCGCAATTGATGCCAGTGGCCTGAACGGTTGGGCAAATGATGAATTGCGTTTAGCCCCCGGATCAGCGCAGCCACACCTGCCCGTGCCGACCAAAGCGCCAGTGCCGTGGACAACAGCGTGGTGAGACCCAGATTGCCAGTCGGCACCGCCAGTAAAGCCTCAACTTGGCCATAGATCAGTGAATAGGCGTCCTCGGGTAGAAAACCGCGCAGCAATTCGATTTCCTGACGGATCACCGAGGCGTTCGAAATGAAGCCCCAAATTGCAATAATCGCTGCAGCTGCCGGAAAGATCGCCAGAAAGGCGTAGAACGCAACACCCGCCGCGATCAGATCCAACTCAGCCTGTTCTGTGCGTCGGTAATACCGCAATATTGCCGCGTTCACGCTTGGTGGTAGAAATCGCAACCGCATCACTCTTCGCCTTCCAGCCGCACGCGCAATTCACGCAATACGGGTAACACCGCGCGCACCTTGTCGGCTCCCAATGCGGTGACAACTTCGCCGATCAAAGGCGAAACCGATGCGACGGCGGCGTCGCGCGCCGCCCGGCCTGACGGGCTGATGGCGACAAATTTTTGCCGCGCGTCATCCCAATCGGGGCGAATGTGGATATGGCCGGCCCATTCCAGTTTGGTCAACGTATTGGTCATCGCGCCGCGTGTGACGTGAAACGCACGGGCAAGTTGCGCAGGCGTGCGCTCCTCGTTCAAGCGGGCAAGGTGGTTCAGCACCGAAAAATGAGAAAGCTCCATTCCCTTCGGCAGCGCCTTTGATATGCGGTTGCGAGCAAGCTGATCTGCCATGAACAACTCGCCAAACAGCGCAACAGCAATCTCATCGGTGCGCGGGTCAATCATGGCCCGGTGAACTCTCGGTCGTGCTGCAATGAAGGCACGCGTGTCCGAGCCTTGGTCACGGCGGTCAGATCAAGATCCACAAAACTGACGCCAGGTTCGGTGCCGCCATCCACCAACACTTCACCCCAAGGCGCGATGGCAAGCGAGTGGCCGAAGGTGTTGCGCCCCTTTCCATCACGCTCTGGGTGAAAGCCGGTTTGTGCGGGGGCCAGGATGAAGCAGCCGGTTTCAATCGCCCGCGCCCGCAACAACACATGCCAATGTGCTGCACCTGTAATGTGGTTGAACGCGGCCGGAACCGTGATGATCTGCGCTCCGGCCTGCGCCAGACGCCGATGCAGGTGCGGAAACCGCACATCATAGCACACCGTCATCCCGATCTTGGCAAAGGGCGTCTCAGCCAATACCGCAGCGCTGCCCGGTCGATAGCCCGCCGATTCGCGGTAAACCTCAGTCTCGGACACATTCACATCGAACATGTGAATCTTGTCATAGCGCGCGGCAATGTCACCGCTGGGCGAGATCAAAAACGAGCGGTTGGCAAAGCGGCCATCTGGATCGTTTGTCAGCACGCCCAAAGACCCGATTAACAGCCAGATCCCCAGCTTTGCCGCCTGATCGCGCAGAGCGGCCAGCGTTTCATCTTGATCTTCATGCCGCATCACCGCACGTTGATGGCTGCGGCTGGACGACAGCAGGTTGGTGCATTCCGGCGTCAGCACAAAACCCGCGCCACCTGCCACCGCTGTTGCGATATGCGCCTGCGTCCCCGCCAGATTGGCCGCCGGATCATCGCCGACCGTCAGTTGCACCAAACCCGCGCGCATCAGGCCAACATCGGGTCAAGCTTGCCCGCATGGTCCAGCGCGTGCAGATCATCGCAGCCACCTACATGCGTGCCACCAATGAAGATTTGCGGCACCGAGCGGCGCCCAGCCCGATCGGTCATCGCCTGCCGCAAGGCTGGATCAGCGCCGACGTCTATTTCTTGATAGGTGACGCCCTTTTTCTTCAGCAGCGCCTTGGCGGCGATGCAATAGGGGCAGGTCTGGGTGGTGTAAATCTCAACGGTTTTCATTGGCAAATCCTTAGGGTCAGATGTGACTATAAGGATTTAGGTATCCTTCGCAACGCGAGCCAGAGCCAGAACAGAAATCGCCTTTGCGCCGCCTGCAAGGCAGGCCTCTGCCGCGGCGGCGAAAGTCGCGCCAGAGGTCATCACGTCATCAATCAACAGCACATGCCGCCCTGTAACCCGATTGGCGCGACGCGGGTGCAGTGTCAGCGCGTCCTGCATGTTGGCGAAGCGCGCGTCACGGTTGCGGCCTTCTTGGCTGCCGGTATGACGGCGGCGAATCATCAGATCTGGGCAATGATCCAGCCCTGCCAGTTTTGAGACCGCTGCCGATAACAGCGCAGCCTGATTGTAGCGTCGTTTGATCAGCCGAAACCAGTGCAGTGGAATTGGCGCAACGATCATATCTGGCTGAATCATTGGCGTAGCGGCGCGGTGCAACCATTGTGAGGCTGGCCTCGCCAAATCCAACCTGTCCCCATGCTTCAGCGCCAACACGATCCGCCGCGCATTGTCTTTGTACAGCAGCGCTGCCCGCCCCTGCGTCCACGGGCGTGCAACACTAAGGCAATCATCACAATATTCCGGCTTGCCCGTTTCCTCGCCTGGCAGAGGCACTCCGCAATGGTCGCAGACCAGACCCGCCACAAAGGGCGTTTCCCGCCAGCACACGCCGCAAAGACCAAAATCGGTTGTCACGCGTGCATCGCAGGTCAAGCACTGCGGTGGATAGAGCAAGTGGAGTGCGGCTTGTAATCCCATTGTCTCGCCTTATGTTCGCAGCCCATGACGCCCACCCTGACCGATCGCAAAACGCTTACGTGGCATCGCACCCGCGCAACCGCCTTCTTTCTGCAAGAGGAGGCGGTGCTCGAGGTACAGGATCGCCTAAGTGAGGTTAACAGAACGTTTACGGATCCAACGGTGGTCACGGCTTTTCCGCAGCTATGGCCGGATTTCCCCACGATTGCTGATGATGAAACCCTGAATCTTCGTGCCGAGGCGCATGATCTGGTTATTCACGCCCTGAGCTTGCATTGGGCGAACGATCCGGTGGGTCAGCTCGTTCAATGCCGCCGTGCGCTGCGACCCGACGGGCTGTTTCTAGGGCTGTTGTTTGGCGGGCAGACTCTGCACGAACTGCGCGCTTGTCTGGCGCAGGCAGAGGCCGAGATCAGCGGGGGCATTTCTCCGCGGGTTCTGCCGATGGCTGAAATTCGCGATCTGGGCGGTTTGCTGCAGCGCGCCGGCTTTGCGCTCCCTGTTGCCGACAGCTTTACCAAGAGAGTGCTTTACCGCGATGCGTTTCATCTGATGGCCGATTTGCGGGCGATGGGCGAAAGCAATGCACTGAACGGGCGGCTTAAACACCTTACCCCCCGTTCAGTTCTGGCCCGTGCCGCGCAGATCTACGCTGAAACCTATGCCACCGCCCAAGGCCTGATCCCTGCCACGTTCGAGGTTATCTGTCTGACTGGCTGGGCGCCGCATGATACTCAGCAAAAGCCACTGCGACCGGGTTCGGCCACCGCACGTCTGGAAGACGCGCTAAAGGCCGCAATCAAGAACGGTTGACGCCGCGCCCCGTCGCGTTATCTCGGGTGCAGCTTTAGGAGCCAATATGACCGACATCGCCCCCGGAACTGCTCGCCTCACTCATGCGCCTGCCGATCACCCTCCAGTTAAGAAAGCCAGGATCGGCATCTTGCTGGCAAATCTGGGCACACCGGACGGCTATGACTATTGGTCGATGCGGCGCTACTTATCCGAGTTTCTGTCGGACAAACGTGTTGTAGATATTCCAGATTGGAAATGGCAGCCTCTGCTACAACTGATCATTCTTACAAAACGCCCATTTACCTCTGGCGCCAATTACAAGTTGATCTGGAACCACGAAAAGAACGAAAGCCCGTTGTTGACCATCACCAAAGCGCAAACCGCGGCCATCGCTGCACAAATTGCGGCAAAGCATGGTGAAGAGATTATCGTCGACTTTGCGATGCGCTACGGCAATCCGTCTACCGAATCAAAGGTTAAGGCCATGGTCGCCGCGGGATGTGAGAAGATACTGTTCTTCCCGCTGTACCCGCACTACGCGGGCGCAACTTCCGCCACCGCTAATGACGCCTTCTTTGCAGCACTAATGAAGGAAAAGCGCCAACCCGCTGCCCGGACCGTGCCCGAATATTTCGATCATCCCGCCTATATCGAGGCACTTGCGCAATCCGTCGAGCGTGCCTACGCGGCGTTGGATCACAAGCCAGACGTTTTGGTCACATCCTATCACGGGATGCCGATCCGCTATCTGATGGAGGGCGACCCCTACCATTGCCAATGCGCAAAAACCACGCGCTTGCTGCGCGAGCGTCTGGGCTGGGAAAAAGGCAGCATCGACGTGACGTTCCAGTCGGTGTTTGGCCGGGAGGAATGGCTGAAGCCCTACACAGTTAACCACGTTGCAGAACTCGCTAAGCAGGGCAAAAAACGCATCGCTGTGATGGCGCCAGCTTTTTCGGCTGATTGCATTGAGACGCTGGAAGAAATCAACGGCGAAATCCGCGAATCCTTCGAGCATGCGGGCGGAGAAACCTTCACCTACATTCCATGCCTGAATGACGAATCAGCTCATATCAACGCGCTTGTGCGAGTGATCGACGAAAACTTGGTTGGATGGGTGTAGCGGCAGATTATTTCCGGGCAATGACAAGCGGCACTTCATCCAGTCGGCAAAGACAAATCTGACAACACAAAATAGAAAAGGACGGCAGATTGCTCTGCCGTCCCTTCCGAATTCGATCCAAGGATTAGTTGGACGAAACTGCAGCAGCCACGATCACGAGCAGCAGCAGCGGGATCAGGATGCCGCCCGACGACGAAGTGGTCGCGGCTTTGACAACTTCCGGCTCCATAACCGGTTCAACAACGCCGCCAGCGAAAGCGGTGGAAGCAGCAACCGACAGAGCGGCAGCGAGAGCGATTTTTTTCATGTCTATCTCCAGTTTTCTGCATACCGCCAATTCGCAGAGGCGACGGCACGCACCCAAGAATATTCCTCGTAACTGCTCTCTAACCCGGCTCTTATCGAAAATGCAACGCTCGTCCAAAATCAGCACCAAAGCGCGCCACGTTGTCGTCAATTTAGCAACACCTTGCAAACATGTTCGGTGATCGGACGCGCGTGGACGAAAACGTTTTGGTTTCAAAGGGTACGAAAATAAGCAGACCGGCCAAGACTGGCCGGTCTTAAGGCTCAAAGGCGGTTCGGCGAGTCAGATCAACACAACCTGTGTGCCGACTTTAGCATAACCGAAAAGCTCCAGAATATGCTCGTTATAAAGCCCGACGCAGCCGTTGGACGACCGCCGACCGATCTTGCGGGTGTCATGGGTGCCGTGGATGCGGTAGGCGGGCCAATCCAGATACAGCGCGCGCACGCCAAGCGGATTTTCGGGCGAACCACCTGGCACGATTTTCGGCCAATCCGGGTTGCGTTCCAACTCGCCCTTGGTCGGAATCCAGGTTGGATTGACGACTTTTTGAATCACACTGGTGTGGCCGCGGCGGGTCAATTCTTCGTTCAGTGGTACAGAGCTGGGATAAAGCCGATAGACGCTTTCATCTTCCGACCAGTAGTGCAGCGCCCGCGATTCCAGATCGGCAACGATCACGCCATTCTTCGAGTTGTCGAAGTAATCGCGCCAGTTCAACATCCGAAAGCCCGAGATGTTGTTGCGCACCGGACCTGCCAGCGGCTTATCCATCTCCGTCGTGCCAGCCTGTTGTGCGGCAGCAGGGAGTGCTGCGGCGGTCAACACGGTTGCAGCTCCACCGATAAACAGGCGGCGGTTCAGCGCATTGCGGGATTCGGCGGCCATATGGCTTCTCCATTTTCATCTGCTCTGAGGGCGCTTTTACCGCTTGCAGCGCGCGCTCGCAAATCAAACGCGCGTTAGTAGGCGATCTGATGCCAAGTTTGACACAATTTTTGTGGGTTCGATTTGAAACCGGACGCGGAGTTCGCTAAGCACGAGCAAACAAAGGGCCCGAATGGCCCGAAGCAGGGTAAAAGCAGATGAACAGACGGACAGCTCTTGTCGCGGGTAGCGCAACGTTACTCGTTGCTTCTTGTGCGATGAGTTCGGCACCGCCCGTTGATGCGAATGGCAGTGCGCTGCCGCGGGTCTATCGCATCACGGCGGCAGAGGCCGAAAAAATCCCGTTCCGCTTGCTTGATTCGGTGAATGCGCTGCGCTCGGCCAAAGGCATCCAGACCTTGGCATTTAACGCGTCGCTGAACGCTGCCGCATTGACCCATTCTCGCGATATGTCGGTGCAAAACCGCCCTTGGCACTTTGGCTCGGATGGCTCTTCGCCGTTGCTGCGTGTCCAGCGGGTTGGATATACGGGCAAGTTTCTTGGCGAGACAATCTCGGAAACCTACCAAACCGAGTTGGAAACCCTGTCGGCCTGGATGGCAGAGGCAGATACACGTGATGTGATCTTGAATCCCGCTGCCCGAGAAATTGGCTTTGCGTGGTTTCAGGAGGAATCGGGTAAAATCTGGTGGACGTTGGTTTTGGGCGGCTGATCAAAAGCTGCTTGTCCAGCAAACGGGGGCCATTTGGCCCCCATTTTTATTACGGCAGAATGACAATCGGCGTGCCCGGTTTTACCATGGCGTAGATGCGCTCAATCTCATCATCCGTCACTGCAATGCAGCCGGCTGTCCAATCCGGACCGGACACCTTCCGCGGTTTGCCGTTGGCTTTACGCGGCGGACCACCGTGGATCATGATGTCCCCCCCGGGCGCCTTACCTGCCAAGGCTGCATGGGCGCGATCCTGATCATTGGGATAGCTGATGCCAAGCGACAGATGATAGCGTGAATTCGGATTGCGATGGCTGATGTAGTAAACCCCTTCAGGTGTTTTCAGGTCGCCCTCAAATTCCTTCGCGCCAACCGGTACGCCACCCAGACCAATGTCATAAGATTTGATCACCTTGGTGTTGTGCAGCAGATACATCTTGCGATTGGCTTTCTGCACCTGAACCGATGTGATCTCTGGCCCGTTGTATGTCTTGAACTTTGACGAACAGGCGGTCAGCGCCAGCCCAGCCAAAACCACCAGAATAATCCGTAGAAACCGCATCGTCTGCCCGCTCATTATCTTGTTTTGATTTGCGCATATCGAAAAAACCGGCGGTTGCCTAGTCTGCGTTGGGGCACAACCGTTCACGCTTTTTTCAACGGCTCTCAGGCGCGGCTGAACCGGGCCACCAACTCGACATGCGACGACCAGCGGAACTGGTCCACCACCTGCACCCAATCCAGATGATATCCCCCTGCAATCAACACCTTGGCGTCGCGGGCAAAGCTGATCGGGTTGCACGACACCGATGCGATCACCGGAACCTTGCTGCGCGCCAGAACTGCCATCTGCGCCTCGGCTCCTGCACGCGGCGGGTCGATGACCACGGCCTCGACGCCTTTGAACTCATCATCTTCCAACGGCCGGCGGAACAGATCGCGAGTTTCTACGGTTACGCGTTTCAGACCTTCTGTATTGTGGGCGGCCTTTTCCAGCGCTGCCGTCATAGCAGCCTCGCCTTCCACAGCATGAACCTCGGCACGCTCCGCCAACGGCAAAGCAAAGGTGCCGACGCCCGCAAACAGATCGACGATTTTCTTGGCCGAGCCAATCGCCAGCGCGACCGAGCGGAGCAGTGCTGTTTCGCCCTCGATGGTTGCCTGCAAGAATGCCCCCGGCGGCGGCGATACCAAAGCGCGGCCAAAGCGTTGCATCGGTGATGTCCGCAATGCCACCGTATCGCCGTTCCACGTCAGCCTTGCAAAGCCATAGGTTTCCGTCACCCGCGCGAGTTCCAACTGCAACTGCGCATCTAGATCCTTGCCACCCGTCACCATGACATCCGCGCCGGAAATAGAGCGTGTGACGGTCAGCGAAACCTCTGCCGTGCGCGAGCCGCCCAGCTTGACCAAGGCCTGCAGGCCGGGAAACGCCGCCATCAGATCGGGATGCAGCAACTGGCAATGCGGCACATCAACCAAAGTATCCGAGGCCCGCGCATGAAACCCCATCAGCGCGCCGTTTTTCGTCCGCCGCGCCGCAATCGTTGCCCTGCGCCGCGAGTTCGGCGGCGAGGTCAGGATCGGCCGAAAGCTCGCCTCCAATCCCTGCCCGGCCAAAGCGCCCTTCACAATCCCCAGCTTCCAATCAGCCACAAAGCCATCAGAGGCGTGTTGCATCAAGCACCCGCCGCAGGTGCGCGCATGGGCGCAAGGCGGTTTCACCCGGTTGGCTGAAGGCGTAACGATACGGGTCTGCACCAGCGTATCGCCCTGCAATTCACCTTCCACTTCCTCGCCCGGCAACATTCCGGGCACATAGATTGCACCCGTTGGCCCCTGCGCGATTCCGTCGCCCAAATGCCCCAGCCGTTCGATGGTTACTTTCACTCTGCCGCTTCCTTGTCCTCGGTGCCGATGAAGCCGCCCGATTGGCGATTCCAATAGCGCGCGTAAAGCCCGCCCAACGCCAGCAATTCCGCATGGCTGCCCTGTTCCACAACGCGGCCCGCGTCAAGCACCACAATCCGGTCCATCTCGGCAATCGTCGAAAGCCGGTGCGCAATCGCCAGCACCGTTTTGCCCCGCATCACTTGCGTCAGTGCATCCTGAATGCTGGCCTCAACTTCCGAATCCAGCGCCGAGGTTGCCTCATCCAGCACCAGAATCGGCGCGTCTTTCAGAAAGGCCCGTGCGAGGGCAATGCGCTGGCGCTGCCCGCCTGACAGCTTCACACCACGCTCGCCAAGATAGGCATCGTAGCCCTTGCGCCCGGCAAAATCGCGCAGATTCAGGATGAAATCATGCGCCTCGGCCTGTTTGGCAGCGGCGATCATCATCTCTTCGGTGGCGTCTGGGTTGCCATACATGATGTTCTCGCGCGCGGTGCGGTTGAACATCGCGGTTTCTTGCGTGACCATGCCGATCTGCCGCCGCAAGCTTTCCTGCGTCACCGCCCGCACATCCATGCCATCAATCAAAACCCGGCCTTTTTCGGCATCATAGAGCCGCAACAGCAGCGCCACCAAGGTCGATTTCCCCGCACCCGAGGCCCCGACGATACCGATCTTTTCGCCCGCCTTGATCGTCAGGTTCAGATCATCCACCCCGCCGCGCCCGTCCTCGGTTCGCCGACCATAGGCAAAGGTCACATGCTCCATGCTGACCTCACCGCGCACGCGCGGCATTTCCACCGCGTCCGGGGCATCGTTCAGCGTGTAGGGCGGCGTCAAGGTTTTCACGCCATCCTCAACCTCACCCAGATTGCCAAACACCGACATCAGGCTGAACGACACCCAGCCAGTCATCTGAGCCAGACGGAAGGCAATGGCCCCAGCCGCCGCAATATCCCCAGCCGTCGCCCCGCCCTTGGTCCACAGCCAAACCGTTGCGCCCACCAGCAGCACGGGCAGCACCCCGGCCAAGGCCATCAGGCTGAGTCGGAACCAACTGGAAATAACGCCATACTCAATCGCCTTGTCGCGAAAGCCGTTCATCGCCTCTAGCGCTACACCATCTTCGTGCCGCGCATGGGCAAACAGCTTGACGGTCTTCATATTGGTGACGGTATCAACGATCTGCCCCGTTACCATCGCCCGCGCCGCCGCCCGCGATGCCGAAGCGCCGCGCACCTTCTTCAGAAACCCCTTGATGAACAGGATATAGGCCGCAATCCAACCCACCAGCAGCAGCGACACCCAGGCGTTGATCGTGGACAACAGCGCGACTGACCCGATCACCGACGCCAGCGAAAACGCCATGGTTTCAATACTGCCTGACACCACATCCGTCGCCGCCCGCGCCACCTGCATCTGCTTTTGCGCGATCCGTCCCGCGAAATCGTTGTCGAAAAACGTCACCGCTTGCCCCAAGGTCCAGCGATGCATCCGCGACAGGATCAGTGGGAACAGGTTTGGTTCCACAACGATAGAGGCCGCATGGGTGGTCAGGCCAAAGATCAACGGGCGCGCGACCAGATAAAGCCCGACGAACGCCACGAACAGCCAGATATGATCGCTGAACACCGTCGCCGGATTGGCGCTGTTGGCCACGTCAATCACATCGCCGAGCAGCGTCGCCGAGATCGCTTCCATCGACCCTGAAGCTGCCGACCACAATGTTGCCCACAGAATTCCCGGCCAAGCCCCTTGCAGCGCCCAACGGAAAAATCTCCAGGTGGTCGTGGGCGGGTTGGTGGCCGCAGGCCGGAATGGTTTGATCGTCGGATAAAATCTCATTCTTCCGTCTCCAAACCAATGAACCCGCCCGACTGCCGCGCCCAGAACCGAGCGTAAAGCCCGTTCGCCTGCAAAAGTTCCGCATGACTTCCCGCTTCGGCAATCCGGCCATCTTCCAGCACCACAATCCGGTCCATCGCCGCGATGGTCGAAAGCCTGTGCGCAATCGCGATCACCGTTTTGCCCTGCATCACGCCGAACAGTGCCTCTTGAATTGCGGCCTCGGCTTCGGAATCCAGTGCACTCGTTGCCTCATCCAAGATCAGAATCGGCGCATCCTTGAGGATCACCCGCGCCAACGCCACCCGCTGCCGCTGCCCGCCCGAAAGCTTGACCCCGCGCTCGCCGACATGCGCGTCATAGCCCACGCGCCCCTCAGGGTCTTGCAGAGTCAGGATAAATTCGTGCGCATCGGCCTGTTTCGCCGCCGCAATCATCTGCGCTTCGGTCGCGTCGGGCCGCCCATACAGGATGTTTTCGCGCACCGACCGGTGCAGCAAACTGCTGTCTTGCGCAACCATGCCAATGCGCCTGCGCACCGAATCCTGCGTGACCTGCGCAATATCCTGCCCGTCGATCAGAATCCGCCCCGCCTCGGCATCGTAAAACCGCAGCATAAGCTTCACCAAAGTTGACTTCCCGGCGCCTGAGCGGCCAACAACCCCAATCTTCTCTCCCGGCTTCACATCCAGAGAAATACGGTCCAACCCGCCCGAGCCGCGGCCATAATGGTGCGAAACGCCTTCAATCTGCACCCGCCCCTGCCGGAAGTCCAACGCGCCCGCATCTGGCCGATCCACCAGAGAAATCGGCTGGGTGATCGTCTGCATCCCCTCCTGCACCGTGCCAAGGTTCTGCACCAGATTGGTCGTCGCCCACATGATCCAATAGGTCATGTTGTTCAACCGCAGCACCAAAGTCACCGCCGCCGCCACCGTGCCAACGCTGGCAAGGCTTTGATACCAAAGCCACATCGCCCATCCCGTCACCGCCACGATCAGCAGCCCGTTCAACACGGTCAGAATGATATCCATCTTGGTGACAACGCGCATTTCGGTGAAAAACGTCTGCCGCGCGCGTTCAATCGCCTGTTTGCCGTAGGCTTCCTCCAGATCGTGATGCGCAAAAAGCTTGACCGAGTGGATGTTGGCATAAGCATCCACCACCCGTCCCGTCACAGCCGAGCGCGCCTCGGAACTCGCGGTCGAGGCTGGCCCTGCGCGCCGGATGGTCCAACGCATCAGCGCCACATAGCCCGCAAACCACAACACCAGCGGCAGCAGAAGGCGCACATCAGCCCCCGCCAGCATGATCGCCGCTCCCACCAGCGTGGTCGAGGCAAAGGCCACCGCGTCAAAAGTTTGAAACACCGCCTCACCCGCCGCAGGTGGCGCTTGCATGATCCGGTTGGCAATCCGCCCGGCAAAATCGCTTTCAAACCAGCCCACGGGTTGCCGCAGCACATGCCGATGCGCCCGCCACCGCATCATCGTGCCGAAATTCGGCAAAATGGTGTTGTGCAGTAGCGCAACCCCAGTGCCGCCAATCGCGGGCCGCAAGATCAGAACCGCCAGCGCCACAAGGATAATTTCCGTGCCATGGCTGGCCCAGACCGCCGCAGGCTGACCCTGCGCCAGCAGATCCACCAGCCGCCCGACATACCAGATCAGCCCAACATCGAACGCAGAATTCGCCGTCGCCACCAGCGCCGTAACCGCGAAAACCCCTTTGAATGGCCGCACATAGTCGCGCAAAAATGGCCACAGCTTGCGTGGCGGCGTGTCGGTTTGCGTGTAGGCGGCATAGGGGTCAACAAGACCCTCGAAGAACTTGAACATGATGATCTCGTGCGTTGCCCTTGGCATCTAGAGCGAAGGGGGGCGAGGGGAACCCTACGCCAGCAGGTCAGATTTGCGCAGATAAAGGTCAGAGGCAAGCCAGCGCGCCTGAATTTCTCGCAGTTTTTTGCCCAAAGCCGCGCCTTGCAGTGCGGGCATCAGATCGGCAGCATTTACCGGGAACACGGCGGCGGCCCCGCGCGCGATCTCGGCTTGCCAGTTGGGCGGGGGCGGGGTTTCAAACAGCGCGGCACGGCACAGCACCACATCGCGCCCATCCTTTGCCCCCAGCTTCCACGCCAAAGCAGCCGGGGAAAGCCCCGAGCCAATTTCATCTCTAACCGCGATATTAGAGCCTGTTTCTGCCCGTGAAAGCCGCAACGCACCGCTTGGATCAATGCCCCCCAACACGGCCAAACGTTGCTGCCAGCGCGGCGGCTCATCGCCCTCCAGATGCAGCAGAACCGCCAAGGCCTTGGCGTCTGATCCCGGCAAAACCCGCGCCAGAATGCCCGTTTGCGTCATCGCCGCGATCGCTGGTGCAGGGTCGCGCGCGCCCAGAAGTTTGCGCATCTCGGCGCCGATGCGTTCCCGCGAAAGCCCGTAGATTCCGTCAGCATTGCCTGCACAAGCCGCGAGCCCCTCGGCATCAATACCGGCCGAAGGGTCGCCATAGACCGCGAAAAATCGGAAAAATCGCAGGATACGCAGGTAATCTTCCCGAATCCGCGCCTCTGCTTCGCCGACAAACCGCACCCTCCGCGCCAGCAGGTCGTCCAGCCCGCCCAAAGGGTCCAGAACTGTGCCATCCGCCCGCGCATAAAGCGCGTTCATTGTGAAATCGCGCCGCGCCGCATCCTCGACCACATCGGTTGAAAACGCCACCACCGCACGCCGGCCATCCGTTTCCACATCGCGCCGAAACGTCGTCACCTCGTGCGCAACACCATGGGCAATCACTGTCACAGTGCCATGCTCGATGCCGGTCGGCACCACCCGAAACCCAGCCTTTTCGGCAATGTCAGAGACAATTTCTGGCCGTGCATCCGTCGCAATATCAATATCCGCAATTGCGAGACCCATCAGCGCATTGCGCACGCAGCCGCCAACGAACAGCGCCTGATGCCCCGCTTGCGCCAAAGCCGCGCAAAGCGCCTGCGTGCCCGGATGCGTGATCCAATCGCCCGAAATCTTCATGCCGTCATCTCGGCCAGATTGCGCAAAATCCGCGCCGTAGCGCCCCAAATATAATAGGGTCCGTAAGGTACCGCAAAATAGCGGCGCGGCTGGCCCTTCCACACCCGTCCTTCGATCACAAAACGCCCACAGTCCAGCACATGCGACAGCGGCACCGTGAAAACCTCATCCACCTCGCCCGCCTCGGGGCGTATAGTAAAATCGTCTCGAACAAGGCCCAGAATGGGCGTGATCAGGTAATTCGTCACCGTTTCATGGCAGGGCAGGCGGCCCAAAACCTGCACCTTTTCGGGCGGCAGGCCGATTTCTTCCCAAGCCTCGCGCAGCGCTGCCGCCTCTGGCCCAGGGTCTTCGGCATCCACCTTGCCGCCCGGAAACGCGATCTGCCCGGGATGGTGCTTCAGATGCGAAGCACGCTTGGTCAGGATCAGTCGCGCGCCTTCGGGCCGCAGCCAAACAGCCACCAACACCGCTGCGGGCCGCAAAATCCGGCTGTCGGGCAGCAGCACCGGGTTCAAGTCAAAATCCGACGACTCGCCCGCAGGACGGGCGAGCGCTTCTGTCAGGCGGGCGATGTCATCCCGCATCACCCGGCGCTTTCGTAGCTTCAAAGCCCAGCGTCGCCGGATCGAATTCGTAATGCTTGCCGCAGAACTGACAATCCGCCGTCACCACACCCTCTGGCGTGGTCATGTGTTTGATATCCTTCGCAGAATAAATCGACATCGCCTGAACCACCTTATCGGGCGAGCAGGAACAGCCGAAATGCACCACTTGGGCATCGAACACCCGCGGGTCTTCCTCGTGGAACAGCCGCACCAGCAGATCAGTCGGCGCAACGGTCGGCCCGATCAACTCGATCTCTTCGACGGTATCCAGCAAAGCATTGGCCCGCGTCCAGTTTTCCGCTTCTTCGCCCGCCAGAATATCGGCATGGCTCAGCAAACCACCCTCGCCCGAGCCCGCCTCAGCCGCGACCGCACCGCCCACGGCGGGCATATGCTGCAACATCACCCCGCCCGCGCGCCAATGCGCAGTGCCACCGGGCATCTGGTTTTTGCCGAAGGTCAGCGCGAATCGGGTCGGGATCTGTTCGGACTGTGCGAAGTAGGTTTGCGCGCAATCCGACAGGGATTTGCCCGCAATCGGGGTAAAGCCTTGATAGGGCTGCATATCCTGCCCCTGATCAATCATCACCGCAAAATATCCCTCACCGATCTGGCTGAACGGATTGGCATTCAGATCCAGCCGCTCGGCATCGTAGCTGGCATAGGCACGGATGCGTGCAGGCTCGCCATCTTCAGACGGGCCATAATAATCAGTGGCAATCAGCCGTGCTGGACCTTTGCCGCGAATTTGCAGGCTCAGTTTCCAGCGCAGTTTCACCGATTGCCCGATCAGCGCGGTCAGCACGGCGGCCTCGGCCACCAAAGCCTCGATCACGGGTGGGTAATTGTGCTGTTTCAGCACCGCATCCAACGCGCCATCCAGCCGCGCGACGCGGCCGCGAATCGCGGAGCGGTCAAGTTGAAAGGGCAGGACGGTATCGTCCCAAGCGATTTGCAGAGGAGAGGTCATGGGGTTTCCTAAACGTGCCAAGCTTGGCATACCGCGCCTATATAGGCAGAGCAACCGCGCACCCAAGGGGCAGGCATGATCAAACGCTATGGAAACAGCCCAGAACCGGGCCACCGCTATACCCGCAGGCCGGGGGTTTATGCCGTATTGTGGGATCGCGGCGCAATCCTGACCACGTTTCAGGCCGAGCCTGTGCCGGAATACCAACTTCCGGGCGGCGGTATCGACAAGGGCGAACATCCCATCGCTGCCCTGCACCGCGAGGTGATGGAGGAAACCGGCTATCACATCGCGGGCGTCCGCCGCTTGGGCGCGTTCCGGCGCTTTACCTTCATGCCGGAATACGACCTTTGGGCAGAAAAGATCTGCACCGTCTACCTTGCGCGCCCCGGTTTGCGCATTGGCCCGCCCACCGAGCCGGGGCATCAGGCGGTTTGGATGGCGCCCGAAATGGGTTTGCGTCTGTTGGGCAATCCGGGCGACCGCGCCATGCTAGGGCGGGCGCTGCGTCAACTGGAATCGGGCGCAGGGCCAAGGTAATCAAAGATCAACCCCGAGACATCGTCCGGGAATACGCCGCCACCCGAAAAGGTGTTCAGATCCCACAGCAGCGCTTCCAGCAGGTCTTGGCTGTGCAATACACTGTTATGCTTCAATATTCTGATCAGGCCTTCGCTGCCCAATTCCTCACCCTGCGGATTTGGACATTCCGTCACGCCATCCGAAACCAGAAACAGCCGATCACCCGGTTGCAGGCTGACACTGGTCTGCGGGTAATCCGCGCCCTCAATCAGCCCGATCGGCAGGCCGCCATCGCCCAGACGTTCAATCGCCCCATGAGCCCGCAGCACTAGCGGGTGCGGATGGCCTGCCTGCACCAGTGTCGCCAGCCCGGTTTCAAGGTTGATCTCGGCATAGCAGAGCGTGAAATACTGATCGACCTGCAACTCTTCCAGCATCATGCGGTTCAACCGGCCGGCGACGATGGCGGGCGGCCAGGCATCACGCGCGCCGTCGGCTGCGGTTTTCAGCGCAATATTCTGTTCGGGTGACGCACCCGACAGCAGCCCTGCCAACCGCGCGGTCATCATCGCCGAGGCAACGCCATGCCCCGAGACATCGACCGAATAGACCACGATTCGATGCGGGTTGATCACAAAGCTGCCGACCAGATCGCCGCCGACATGGCCCGAAGGCCGCAACATCAACGCCGCTTTGCCCGCGCCAAAATCGCGCAACCGATCCCGGACCAAGGTTTGTTGCAGCTTGCGGGCCTCAATCAGGTCACGATCCAGCGAATCATAAAGCTCTTGCAGCTTTTGCAACGTGCTACCGATCAGACGGTTCTTTTCAACCAACTCGTCCTGCATCCCCAGAATACGTTCGCCTGCCCGTAGTCGGGCGCGCAACTCATCAGAACTGACTGGCTTGGTCAGAAAATCATCCGCGCCATTGTCCAGTCCATCGGCGATTTCGGCCTTTTCCGATTTCGAGGTCAGCAGGATGAAATAGCCATAACCTTCTCGTGGAAGGGCCCGAAAAGCCTTGCAAAATTCCAGCCCGCTCATCCCCGGCATCATCCAGTCTGACAGCACGATGTCAAAATCCTGCGCCAGACACAGGGCCAGCGCCTCATCCCCCGAGGCCGCTTCCGTCACCTGATAGCCCCAGCGCGTCAGTTGCATTTGCAGAATCTTGCGCTGTGCCTTGCTGTCATCCACCACCAAGACAGGCCGCGCCGCAAAGGCGCTGGGCCTGCGGGCTGCCACATTCAAGGAAAGAAGATCAGGTTTCACAATCGCGCCTCAACACTGGTTTTGTCCTGTCTGCACCCAACCTCTTAACGGCGAGTGAAACTTAAAACTGTGCCTATTCCGGCTGTTAGCAGTTACCGATTGTTAAGGGATGCCGCGCAATCTGCTGCCATGGGTGGCGAAAGGCGGGTGTGATGTGATCGCGTGGGATAGGGTGAATGATCTTCGTTCAGAAATTGGCGATGATGATTTCGCCGAAGTCGTCGCGCTGTTTCTGGAAGAAGCGGATGAGGTGATCGGGCGAATTTCCAAAACCGCAGGTGCCAAGGCACTCGAGGCCGATCTGCACTTTCTGAAGGGTGCTGCGTTGAATCTTGGCTTCGCGCAATTCGCAGCCTTCTGCCAAGAAGGTGAGCGTCGCGCAGCTGGTGGCGATACCGCTGTTGATCTGGCGCAGCTTTGCAGCAGCTATCAAGCGTCGAAAGCGGCGCTTTTCGCGGGGCAAAGCGCCAGTGCTGCCTAGATCAGAAACTCTGCCAGAATCTCGTCATTGGTGATGTCGCGGTAGGTAAATGCGGCGGCGTCCAACTGATCAAACAGGTTTTTGAAATTTGCAGCCTGGCTGGTTTCAATCCCGATCAACACCGAGCCGAAGTTGCGTGCCGACTTTTTCAGGTACTCAAACCGCGCGATATCGTCATCTGGGCCAAGCATGCCCAGAAACTCTTTCAACGCACCGGGGCGCTGCGGCATCCGCAGGATGAAGTATTTCTTCACACCGGAATAGCGCTGCGCCCGCTCTTTCACTTCCGGCAAACGCTCAAAATCAAAATTCCCGCCAGAAGTTACGCAAACCACTGTCTTTCCAGCGATATCGTCTGCCAAATCTTGCAACACATCAACGGATAGCGCGCCCGCGGGTTCCAGAACGATGCCTTCCACGTTCAGCATCTCCAGCATCGTCACGCAAATGCGGTCTTCCGGTGCCAGCAGCACCTCGGCAGGCTTCACCCAAGACAGCGCCGCAAACGTCTTGTCACCCAGCCGCGCCACCGCCGCACCATCAACGAAACTGTTGATCGTGCGCAGCTTCACCGGCTCTTGCGCCGCCAATGCCGCTGTCAGACTGGCACCGCCCACTGGTTCAACAAACCGGTACTGCGTTTGCGGTGCCTCGGCCCGCAAAAACCGCGTGACGCCCGAGGCAAGGCCGCCACCGCCCACCGGCAGCACCACCAGATCAGGCGCGCGGCCCAACTGTTCCAGCATTTCCACCGCGACCGAGGCTTGGCCCTCGATCACATCCTCATCATCAAACGGCGACAGAAAATGCGCGCCCTGCTCGGCGCAAAACTTCTGCGACGCCGTCAGAGTCTGATCGAAATAATCCCCTGTCAGCACGATCCGCACCGCATCGCCGCCAAAGGCGCGGGTCTTGTCGATCTTCTGCTGCGGTGTCGTCACCGGCATGAAGATCGTGCCCTTTACCCCGAAGTGCTTGCAGGCAAAAGCCACCCCTTGCGCATGATTGCCCGCCGAAGCGCAAACAAATGCGGTCTGCGACGGATTGGAAGCCCGCACTTTGCGCATCGCCGTGAATGCCCCGCGCAGTTTGTAGCTGCGCACCGGGGACAAATCCTCGCGCTTCAGCCAAATCTCGGCGCTATAGCGGCGCGACAGATAGTCATTGCGCTGCAACGGCGTGCGCGGGAACAACTCGCGCAGGGCACGGGTAGATTGGCGGGCGGCATCAGGAAAATCGTTCATGCTTCCGATTACGCCCGCCCGGCGTGGAAAAGCAAGTCAGACCAGTGGGCGCTTTTCAATGTAATGCCCGTAAAGCGTGGTCAGGATCGAAAGCCCAACCATGGTGACGGGCCAACCCGCGATCACTTGCCAGATATTCGCCAGCAGACCAAAGCCGCCAAATACGAACCAACTGATCATGTTCACCACCCACAGCGCCAAGGCCATCAGCACCGAAAGTTGCAGCAATGGCCGCCATTCGCCCTCGGTCGCCTGCCAGCCCGCGAGAAACGGCAGGTTGTTGCCCAGGGCCGTGCCTGGAAGCGCTGCGGACAGCCGCATGCCCAGAAAGATCATCGGCACTTGCACCATGATTGCCATCAGCAGCATGGCAAGCAGCGGGCCTGCCATCATCAGGCGCCCGAACAGCGTGCCGATGATCATGCCAAGCACCATCCCCACCACGATCAGGGCCAAGCCAATCAACAGCGATTTGATGAAGTATTGTCCCATCTTCTCGCCCATGAACGGCGGCACCACGCCCGCAGGTTCTTCGCCCAGCAGCACATAGCGATGCCACGCAACGGCGATCCAGATCCCGGTGATCAGCGTCACCACCAATACCAGCACCACGCCCAGTCCTACGCCACCGCCCATCATGCCCATCCCGGCAGAGGCCATGGCATATCCCAGCAGCATGGTGATCCCCACCTGTATCAGATACAGCACCCCCGACACTTTCAGTGCCGGGCCAAGGTTATCCATCACTTGCCGCAATGAATGAGAGAAAATCTGTACGCCCTTCATCGAGCCCTCCATAAATTCCACCAATCCCGCAATGATTCACCGCATTCCCCCCCTGTCAACCGCGCCGCTTGCCCTCGCCCCGATTTCCCTTTAATCGCGGGCGAAACCCGCATCGGAGACGCCACATGTCCGCCAAACTCGCCCCCAAGAAAGTCGTCCTCGCCTATTCTGGCGGTTTGGATACCTCGATCATCCTGAAATGGCTGCAAACCGAATATGGCTGCGAGGTGGTGACGTTCACCGCCGATCTGGGGCAGGGCGAGGAACTGGAGCCTGCGCGCAAGAAGGCTCTGCTGATGGGGATCAAGGAAGAAAACATCCACATCGTTGACGTGCGTGAAGAATTCGTGCGCGATTTCGTGTTCCCGATGTTCCGGGCAAATGCCTTGTATGAAGGCCTCTACCTGCTCGGCACCTCGATCGCCCGCCCGCTGATTTCGCAGCATTTGGTGCGTATCGCACATGAAACTGGCGCAGATGCCGTGGCGCATGGTGCAACCGGCAAGGGCAACGATCAGGTGCGCTTCGAACTTTCCGCCGCAGCACTGGATCCTGCCATCAAAGTAATCGCGCCGTGGCGGCTGTGGGATCTGACCAGCCGCACCAAGCTGTTGGAGTTTGCCGAAGCCAACCAGATTCCGATTGCAAAGGACAAACGCGGCGAGGCTCCGTTCAGCGTTGATGCCAACTTGCTGCACACCTCATCCGAAGGCAAAGTGCTGGAGAATCCGGCCGAAGAAGCCCCCGAGTTCGTTTATCAGCGCGTGACTCCGGTGGAAAAAGCCCCCGACACCCCGGAATATGTTGAAATCGGCTTTGAGCGCGGCGATGCGGTTTCTATCAACGGCGAAGCCCTTTCGCCCGCCACTATCCTTGCCCGTCTGAACGACATCGGCGGCAAGCATGGCGTGGGTCTGTTGGATCTCGTGGAAAACCGCTTCGTTGGCATGAAGTCACGCGGTCTCTATGAAACCCCCGGCGGAACCATCCTGTTGGAAGCCCATCGCGGCATCGAACAGATCACGCTGGATGCAGGTGCGGGTCATTTGAAAGACAGCATCATGCCGCGCTATGCTGAACTGATCTATAATGGCTTCTGGTTCTCGCCCGAGCGTGAGGCGCTGCAAGCCCTGATCGACCATACGCAGGAACACGTCACCGGCACCGTCCGCGTCAAGCTGTACAAAGGCTCGGCCCGCACTGTGGCACGCTGGTCGGAACACTCGCTTTATTCTGAAAAGCACGTCACCTTCGAAGAAGACGCAGGCGCTTACGATCAGAAAGACGCCGAAGGCTTCATCCGCCTGAACGCCCTGCGTCTGCGCCTGATCGCCAGCCGCAACGCACGGGTTGCGAAGTAAGCTTTTCAGAACGTTCTTAAACGGCGGGTCGCATTGGCCCGCCGTTTTCATTTGTTGAAGACCTGACTTTCAACCACCCCGCGCTATCTGTCGCGAATGACTCAGAAACCCCGTCTTATCCTTGTGCTGGGCGATCAGTTGACCGACAGTCTTGCAGGTCTGCGCGCCGCTGACCCTGCCCGCGACATCGTTGTGATGGCCGAAGTGATGGCCGAATCGACAGCCGTCCCCCATCACCCGCAAAAGATTGCGCTGGTATTGACGGCGATGCGCAAGTTTGCGCGCCAATTGACAGAGCAGGGTTACGCCGTGGCCTATTCGCGGCTGGATGATCCAGAAACGGGGCCATCCCTACCCACCGAGATCCTGCGCCGTGCCGCCGAGTATAGTTCTGATCAGCTGGTCGTTACGACCCCCGGTGATTGGCGTCTGCTACAAGAGCTAGAGGCCGTGCCGCTGACGGTGACGATGCTTCCAGATGATCGCTTCATCTGCGCGGCCGAAGTGTTCACCGCTTGGGCCGCCGAGCGTAAGCAACTGCGCATGGAGTGGTTTTACCGCGACATGCGCCGCCGGACAGGCCTGCTGATGGATGGCGAGCAGCCGATTGGCGGCCAGTGGAATTTCGACCCCGAGAACCGCAAGGCCGCGAAGCCAGATATGCTCAGGCCCAAACCTCTCCGCTTTACACCCGATGCCGATACCGAGGCCGTATTGGACTTGGTGGAAACCCGTTTTGCGTCGCACTTCGGCAAACTCCGCCCGTTTCACTGGCCTACCGATCGCACCCAAGCCTTGCAGGCGCTAGACCATTTCATCAGTCACAGCCTGCCCCGCTTTGGCGATGAGCAAGACGCGATGCTGACGGACGATCCCTTCCTCAGCCATTCGCTGCTGTCTCCTTGTATCAATCTGGGCCTGCTTTCGCCGCTTGAAGTCTGCCAGCGCGCCGAGGCGGAATACCACGCCGGGCGCGCGCCGCTGAATGCAGTTGAAGGATTCATTCGCCAGATCATCGGTTGGCGCGAGTATATGCGTGGCATCTGGGCACTGAACGGGCCTGAGTACCCCACTTGGAACGCGCTTCAACACAAAGCAAAGCTGCCTGCCGTCTATTGGGGCGGAAAAACCAAGATGGCCTGCATGAAGGCCTCTGTGGCCCAAACCCGTGATCTGGCCTATGCCCATCACATTCAGCGCCTGATGATCACAGGCAACTTCGCACTTCTGGCCGGAATAGATCCTGCTTTCGTGCATGAATGGTATCTGGCCGTCTATATCGACGCCTTCGAATGGGTCGAGGCCCCGAACACCATCGGGATGAGCCAGTTTGCCTGTGGTGGCCAGTTGGGCTCGAAGCCCTATGTCTCGTCGGGGGCCTATATTGACCGGATGTCAGACTATTGCGGTAGCTGTGCGTATAAGGTCAAAGACCGCACCGGGCCCGATGCCTGCCCGTTCAACCTGCTTTACTGGCAGTTTCTCGACCGCCACCGTGACCGTTTCGCCAAAAATCCACGAATGGCGCAGATGTATCGCACTTGGGACAAGATGGCCGAGACGCACCGCGCCACCGTGCTGGCCGAGGCGGAAGACCTGCTTGCCGCCCTGCACAGTGGCGCAGCGATCTAAAGCTTCAGCGCTGCCAATTTCTCGTAATACGGCAAAGCTTGCGCCGCCAGTCCGGCATAGATGCCGCCCAGGTTCGGCAACGGCCCCTCTGCCCCTTCAAACCCTGTGCTGCGATGCACCGCGGCATACCAATGCGGCGCCCAGGCCCCGTCGGCCTCATTGCCACCGGCAGGCCAGTGCAACATCTTGCGGGTGAAACTGATCCCAATCGCATCGCAAAGCTTGCGCAACATGCCTTCGGGGTCGGCGCGGATGTCGTCGCTGTCGATTACCACCGGATTGCTGCCCGACCACGCCGCCACCTCGTCAAACAGTTCCGCCTGCTGGACAAAGCCGATATCCGCCAAAGTGGTGCCTTCGCGTTTCTTGGCATAGCTGGCGATCACACGTGCCGGATGCCGGATCAGAAAGACATTGATGCAAGACCGCATCCAGCGCCGATCAAACTGCGGGATCATGTGCAGCGTCATATGCTTTTGGTAAAACACCGCATTGCCCCCCGGCACAGGGCCCTTGCAGATTGAGGCAACCACATCCGGGTCAGGCTCGTGCGCTGCGATAATCTCGTCGCGCATCGGATGATCTATGCCGGTGTATTCCAGATAGGCCGAATAGAACGGCTCGTCCCATACCGTGCAATCGCCGCGCGCGGCAAAGCTGTACATCATTGCGGTGGACAGATTGCGTGGGCCGGACCACATCGCAATGCGTTTGGCAGCCCCCGTCATTTCGCGACTCCCATCATGCGCCCACCATCGTCTTGTAAAGTCCGCGGATACGCTCGGTCATCGGGCCCATCTGGCCAGTGCCAATGGTCCGCCCATCAATCCACCCCACCGGAGTCTGCGCCCCGAACGTGCCGGTCAAAAACGCCTCATCGGCTGAATAGGTGTCCACAAGGCTGAAATTGCGCTCGAACACCGGGATGTCATTGGCGCGGCACAGGTCGATCACCTTCTGCCGGGTGATGCCGTTCATGCAGTAATCGCCTGTGCTGGTCCAAACCTGCCCCTTGCGGACGATGAAGAAATTGCAGGCGTTGGTGGTGTTCACAAAGCCATGCACATCCAGCATCAGCGCCTCATCCGCGCCGGCCTTTTCGGCGGCGATGCAGGCCAGGATGCAGTTCAGCTTGGAGTGGCTGTTCAACTTGGGGTCCTGCGTCATCGGCAAGCCCCGCATGTGCGGCACCGTCGCAAGCCGGATTGGGCGCGGCAGTTTTTGCCGGGAATGTTCCATGATGATCACCATGGTTGGCCCGCGCTGTGACAGCTTGGGGTGCTGGAAGGGGCGCGTTTTCACCCCGCGCGTCACCATCAGCCGCGCATGGGCATCTGTCGTCATGCCGTTGGCCTGCTGCGTTTCCAGAACGGCGGCGATCACCTGCTCGGGCGTAAGGCCGATCTCAAGGTCAATCGCTTTGGCGGCCTCAAACAACCGCGCGATATGCTCGTCCAGAAACGTCCAGCGCCCGTTATACAGCCGGATCCCTTCCCAAACCCCATCACCCAGCATGAAGCCAGAATCGTAGACCGAGACCATCGCCTGCGCCTTGGGCACAATCTTTCCGTTGACGTAAATCAGGATATCTTCATTGCGCGCGTCTTCTTCAGCCTGATGAGTGGATACATGGTCGGTCATGGTGATCTCCTGTTTGCGGCAGGCTATTGCGCTGCAGGGCAAAGGCCAAGGGGGGCATCACCTTGGCGTGAGGTCACGGATGGGTGAATTGTTCTCAGCCCTGGCAACCCGCAGGCTGTTTAAAAGCAATGGAGTTCTGCATGATCCGTCTTACCCTCGCCTTGATTCTGCTGGCAGGTGCCGCCTCGGCCAAAACCCAGACTGCCATTCTTGCGGGTGGGTGTTTCTGGTGCGTTGAATCCAACTTTGAAAGCGTGCCCGGTGTGAAGGATGTGGTGTCGGGCTATACCGGCGGCAGTTCCAAGAACCCGACCTATGACGATCATGACGGCCATTACGAGGCTGTGCAGATCACCTATGACGACAGCAAGATCAGCTATGCGCAGATCATCGAGAAGTTCCTGCATTCGACCGATGTAGTCGATGCGGGCGGCCAGTTTTGTGATCGTGGGGATGCGTATCGCTCGGCGATCTTTGTTTCCAACTCAGCGGAAAAGAGGATCGCCACGGACGAAATCGCCAAGGCGCAGGCTGCACTTGGGCAAGCCATCGTTACCCCTGTTCTTGCCGCGAAAACCTTTTGGCCTGCCGAGGCCTATCATCAGGATTATTACAAAAGCACCGATCTGGTGCTGACAAGGCGCGGCCCGAAGGAAAAGCGCAATGCCTACAAGTTCTACCGCGAAAGCTGTGGCCGAGATGCGCGCGTCAAAGAACTTTGGGGCAACTCGGCAACTTTCGTGCATTAAGGATTTTCGAGAACGGGCTTTCACCTGTTCCTAAATATCCCACGGGGTGCGGGGTGTGAAACTCCGCGCGCGATCTCCGGCATCCCGACAATGAAGGATGATCCAAGCAGATTAGTGATTGGGCACCCGTGCCTGTGGCGACATCATCTCGGCCACGATGGCGCGTGCGGCGGCGGCGGGATCGGTGGCGCGCCAGACCGGACGGCCCACGACGATATGATCCACCCCGTCGGCAATCGCCTGCGCCGGTGTCGCCACCCGTTTCTGATCACCCAGTTCGGCGCCCGCAGGCCGCACGCCCGGTGTGACGATCAGCCGACCCACCGCTTGCGGCAGGGCGCGGATCGCGGCGGCCTCTTGCGGCGAGCAGATCACCCCATCGGCCCCAGCCTCCAGCGCGCGCGCGGCGCGTTCGATGGTGATCTCGCTCAGATCGCCCGCCCGGATCAGGTTGGCATCCAGATCAGAACGGTCCAACGAGGTCAGCACCGTTACCGCCAGAATCTTCAGCCCCGTCCCGGCTTTGCCCTCTGACGCCGCCCGCACCACCTGCGGATCACCATGCACGGTCAGAAAATCCAGATCATGCTGGGCAATCCCGCGCACGGCGGCCTCTAC
The DNA here is from genome assembly GCF_042646385.1 of Cypionkella sinensis. NCBI lineage: Bacteria > Pseudomonadati > Pseudomonadota > Alphaproteobacteria > Rhodobacterales > Paracoccaceae > Cypionkella > Cypionkella sinensis. The sequence goes on from NZ_JBHRTO010000001.1 coordinate 3,028,323, forward strand.
CGTTGCGCCAATGTCGAACAGCTTCATATCAAGGAAAATCCGCTTGCCATGCTCTTGCTTCAGCTCGTTCGCCAAGGCAAAACCGCCGCCCGTCAGCATTCCCAGACCGATCTTGTAGAATGACACCGCATCGCCCAGCCGTCCGGCCAGATCCAGCCCCTGCACGATGTTCGGCACATCCAGCGCCACAATCAAACGGTCATCTGACAAACGGTCATCAGGCATTGCGATCTCCTTTGATTTCGGGCGTCATGCGGCCAACCGCCTGCCCTGTCAAGGAGTGCACCCGATGATCCTGGCCTTCGATATCGGCGGCAGCCGCATCAAAGCCGCCCGCAGCAGTGGCGGCTTGCTTGAACACCTGGGCGAAACCGCCACGCCCGCGCAGGATTTTGCCGCCTTTGCCGCGGCATTGACCCGCTTTCACACCACGGAAACGGCGGTGGCGATCTCGATCACCGGGGTTGTCGATCCATCCACGGGGCGGATCAAAGTGGCCAATCTGCCCTGTCTGGATGGCCGCAATGTCGCCGCCGATCTCGGGGCTGCGTTTGATCTGCCGGTGCTGATCCTGAACGATGCAGATTGCTTTGCCATGGCAGAGGCGGCGCAGGGGGCGGGGCGGGATCACCGCAATGTCTTTGGCATCATTCTCGGCACCGGGGTCGGCGGTGGGCTGGTGCTGGATGGCCGCGTTGTCACCGGGCCGGGCGGCTATGCGGGCGAGTGGGGGCATGGCCCGGTGGTGCACGATCCGGCTTTTGCCTGTGGCTGCGGACAGATTGGCTGCCTTGACACCATCGGCGGCGCGCGGGGGCTGGAACGGCTGCACAAGCATCTTACCGGGCAAGATGCCAGCGCAGAGGCGATCATCGCCGCGTGGAAATCCGCGCCAAGCCCCACGATTGACCGGTGGCTTGCGGTGGTTTCGGGGCAGCTTGCCATGGTGATCAACCTGATCGGTGCCGATATCGTGCCGGTGGGCGGCGGTCTTGCCAATGATCCGGCGCTGATAGCTGCGCTTGATGCGGCCACGCGGGCGCGCATCCTGCGCCAGACCGATGCGCCCCTTGTGGTGCCCGCGACGGTTTCCGCCGACGCTGGTTTGGCGGGTGCGGCGGCGGCAGGGGAGGCGCGCTTTGGCTGATATCTTGTTGGAAGTCTGTGTCGACGATCCGGCTGGTTTGGCCGAAGCCATCGCAGGCGGGGCTGACCGGATCGAACTGTGTGCGGCATTGGCCCTTGGTGGGCTGACGCCCAGCCATGGCCTGATGCAGATGGCAGCACAGTCGGGCGCGCTGTGCTATCCGATCATCCGGCCGCGGTCGGGCGATTTCAGCTATACGGTGGCTGAGGTCGAGGTGATGCGCGCCGACATACGCGCTGCTCGCAGCTTTGGCCTGAAGGGTGTGGTCTTGGGTGCGAGCCATCCTGATGGCCGCCTGAATGAGGCTGTTCTGCGGGTGCTGCTGGATGAGGCTGCGGGGCTGGACACCACGCTGCACCGCTGTATCGACCTGACCCCAGACAAGATTGAAGCCGTGCAGATTGCGAAGGATTTGGGCTTTCGGCGCATCCTGACCTCGGGCGGGGCGCTGACCGCAGCAGAGGGGGCGGCGGCGCTTGCCGCGATGATAAAGGTTGCGGGGCCAGATCTGATCATCATGCCCGGATCGGGTGTTTCTGTGGAAACGCTGCCAAAACTCTGCCACCTGCCGCTGCGTGAAATCCACGCGTCTTGCGCAAGCCCCCTGCCAAGTGGCGGTGCGGCGCTGGCGTTTGGGTTTCAGTCTGGCAGTGAAAAGCGCACCAACCGGGCGAAGGTTGCAGCGTTGAAAGCGGCTTTGGCGGGTGGGGTGCGGGGCTAAGCCTGCGCGTGAAAATGCGTTCCCAGCTGGGAATGACTTGTGCCCAGTGCATTGAAAATCACTAGATGTGGTAGAAAATGCACCTTTTTGTGCAGATTTCAGCGAAAATTGGCGAAATTGCCAAGATCGCAGCGGCACAGAAAATGCCTGCCCCGAACCAGCGGGGCAGGCGATTTTACAGAGGCTTAGTGCACCACGGCTTGCGCGGGGCGTTCACGCCGTGAGGCGGAAACGCGGTCGCCGATGATCAGGCCATCGGCCCCGGCGCTGACCTTGATCGTTGCGCCATCCAGCACATCGCCCGACAGGATCATCTCGGCCAGCGGGTTTTGCAGATGGTTCTGGATCACGCGTTTCAGAGGACGCGCGCCGAACACCGGGTCGTAGCCTTCATCCGCCAGCCAGGCCTCGGCCTCGGCATCCAGATCCAGCGTGATCTTGCGGCTGACCAAGCGGGCTTCCAGTTTGCGCAACTGGATGTCGACGATGCCAGCCATATCGGCGCGGTTCAGACGATCAAAGATGATCTGCTCGTCCAGCCGGTTCAGGAATTCCGGGCGGAAATGCTGCCGCACGGCCTCTGTCACCTGCGCCCGTGCCGCTGTCTGATCCGCGCCTTCGGGCAGTTCTGACAAAGCACGCGCCCCAAGGTTGCTGGTCAGAATGATCAGCGTTTGCTTGAAGCTGACGGTGCGGCCCTGACCATCGGTCAGCATGCCATCGTCCAGCACTTGCAGCAGCACGTTGAACACGTCGGGGTGGGCCTTTTCCACCTCGTCGAACAGCACGACCTGATAGGGGCGGCGGCGGACGGCTTCGGTCAGCACGCCACCTTCATCATAGCCGACATAGCCCGGAGGCGCGCCGATCAGCCGGGCAACCGAGTGCTTCTCCATGAATTCGGACATATCAATCCGCACCATCGCCGAGTCGTCGTCGAACAGATATTCGGCAACTGCCTTGGTCAGTTCGGTTTTACCCACGCCGGTCGGGCCCAGGAACAGGAAGCTGCCCAGCGGGCGGCCCTCGTCGTTCAGCCCAGCGCGGGCGCGGCGGACGGCATTGGCCACAGCGGTGACGGCGGCTTGCTGACCGATCACGCGACGGCCAAGCTCTTCCTCCATCTTCAGCAGTTTTTCCCGCTCGCCTTCCAGCATCTTGGCCACTGGAATCCCGGTCCAGCGTTCGACGACCTCGGCGATCTGTTCCGGGCGTACGGCTTCGGACACCAAGGCATCGCCTTCGCGTGCTTCGGCTTCGGCCAGTTGCTTTTCAAGGCCGGGAATGATGCCGTAGGAAAGTTCGCCCGCACGGCCCAGATTGCCGTCACGCTTGACCTGATCCAACTCGGCGCGGAAGCGGTCGAGTTGTTCTTTCAGATCGCGGCTGGCTTCCAGTTTGTCACGTTCGGCCTGCCATTGGGCTGTCATCGCGTCGGATTGCTCCAGCAGGTTCGACAGTTCCTGCTCCAGCTTTTCCAGACGGTCTTTGCTGGCTGCGTCGTCTTCTTTCTTCAGCGCCTCTGCTTCGATCTGCAGTTGCAGGATCTGGCGATCCAACTGGTCGAGTTCTTCGGGCTTGGAGTCGACCTCCATCCGCAGGCGGCTGGCAGCCTCGTCCACAAGGTCGATGGCCTTGTCGGGCAGGAAGCGGTCAGTGATGTAGCGGTGCGACAGGGTGGCTGCGGCGACAAGGGCCGAGTCGCTGATGCGCACGCCGTGGTGGAGTTCGTATTTCTCCTTGATGCCGCGCAGGATGCTGATGGTATCCTCGACCGTCGGTTCAGACACCATCACCGGCTGGAAACGCCGAGCGAGGGCCGCGTCTTTCTCGACATATTTGCGGTATTCGTCCAGCGTGGTGGCCCCGACGCAATGCAATTCGCCCCGTGCCAGTGCCGGTTTGATCAGGTTGGCGGCATCCATCGCGCCATCGGATTTGCCCGCGCCGACCAGCGTGTGCATCTCGTCGATGAACAGGATGATATCGCCTTCCGCAGCGGTGACTTCGTTCAGAACGCCTTTCAGACGCTCCTCAAACTCACCGCGGTATTTGGCACCAGCGATCAGCGCGCCCATGTCCAGTGCCATCAGTTTCTTGTTGCGCAAGCTTTCCGGCACGTCGCCGTTGACGATGCGCAGGGCAAGGCCTTCGGCAATCGCAGTCTTACCGACGCCGGGTTCGCCGATCAGCACGGGGTTGTTCTTGGTGCGGCGCGACAGAACCTGCATGGCGCGGCGGATTTCCTCGTCGCGGCCAATGATCGGGTCGATCTTGCCTTGCTCGGCGGCCTCGGTCAGGTCGCGGGCGTATTTTTTCAATGCGTCATAGGTTTCTTCCGCCGAAGCGCTATCCGCCGTGCGGCCTTTGCGGATGTCATTGATCGCGGCGTTCAGCTTTTGCGGGCTGACGGCACCAGCGTCGAGCGCGTCTTTGGCAGCGGATTTCACCATGCCAAGCGCCATCAGCAGGCGTTCTACCGGCACAAAGCTATCGCCAGCTTTCTTGGCGACCTTTTCAGCCTCGTCCAGCACCTTGACGAGGTTCGGGTCCATGAACGGCTGCGCATCGCCCGAGACTTTCGGCAGTTTGCCCATGGCCAGCGCAAGCGCTTCGGTCACGCGGGTGGGTTCACCCCCGGCGCGGCGGATCAGGTTGGAGGCCAAGCCCTGATCGTCGTCCATGATGGCTTTCAGCAAGTGTTCGGGTGCCAGCCGCTGATGGCTTTCCCGCATGGCAATCGTCTGGGCCGCTTGGATGAAACCACGCGACCGTTCCGTGAATTTCTCTAAATTCATCGGTATCACTCCTTTTCTAAGCGCCCCAGTGATGCCCGGATTTCCAGCACATCCTTGGCGGCCTTGGCCGATATTTGGGGAGTTGGCGCGCGCTTTGCAATGCTGTGGATCAACGACACTGCAGCAAATTTATGCAGGGGTTTGCGGGGCGCGCACATTTATCCGCCGATTGCGCCGGATGTGGTCGGCACGATGCCGCCCGTTCGGAGGCGTGCAACCTGCGGTAAGCTGAACGGGCTTGCGACACGCCGGATTTGTAGGCCAATCGAGGGGCAGAAAAACAAAAAGGCGGCGCAGATGCAGGATATTTTGCAGGTATTGATCCACAAGGCCCCCGTGCAGGAGTTGCAGTTGCACATCGGGAAAAGTGGCTTGTGTATTGGCGATGCGGCAGAATTGCACCTGCAAGACGATGGCCGGATCGGCATTTTTGCGATGGCGAAGCGGCCTTTGCTGGGGCTTTTGCCGCGCCGCAGTTTGCGGCATCTGGGGCAGCTTGGGCCAGCGGCGACGGCGGTGATGACCGAGCCTTTGCAGCACGGCGACCATCTGCGGGTGCGGATTGTCGGCCTGACGCCTGAACATCTGTCGCCGAACGGGGTGGCCGAGGTCTATATCTCTGTCTGGAGCAACACGCACCGGATGATGAATGTGCGGTCTGCCGTGCCGCCCAAACCCGAGATCGCAGAAGAGAGTTCGCTACCGCCTGCCCGCGTTCATATTTCGTAGCGCACGTAGGCAAAGGCGTGGGAATCTGGTGCCCAGTTGGGCACGTTCATCGTGCCTTGGCCACCAGTAAACTCGAGGATGCGGCGGCGGTTCTGGCCTTGGGGGTCGCACAGGCACAGCGCCACGGGTAGGTTGGCTGGGTGGCCCAACGTGCCGGGCGGGTAGGCGAGATAGATCAGGTGCTGGTCATCCGGTGAGGGATGCGGGAACCAGTTGACGCAATCATCGGCGAACAGTTTGCGCTGGGCGCTGCCATCGGCGTTCATCACCCAGATCTGCGCGTGGCCGTCGCGATCGCAGTTGTAATAGATTTGCGCTCCATCGGCGCTGAAGTCGGGGCCGTCGCAATGGCCTTCGCCCATGGTCAAACGTGTCTCTGTGCCGCCTATAGGCATGGTGTAGACATCAATCACCCGGCTGCCACCCCGCGCCGCGACATAGGTCAGCAGCTTGCCATCGGGCGACCAGCCGTGCCACCAGCTTGGCGCTTGCGGTGAGATTTTCACCGGATCGCCGCCCTTGGCCGGAATCATGTAGATCTGCGACCCGATGCCTTCGTGATGCGATGAGATCACGATCTGCTGGCCGTCGGGGCTGATGCCGTGGTCGTTGTTCAGGCGCTGGGCTACGCCGGTTTCAATGGGGATCAGGGCCGGTTCGGCCAATGGCACGCGAAATAACCGACCCTCGGCGTTGACCAGCAAGGCATCGCCCGAGGGATACCAGTTGGGTGCCTCGATATGCCGGTCGGTTGCCAGCAGGGTGCGGGTGCTGGCCGAGGCGAGATCGTAGATTTCGAGAAAGCTGCGCATCTTAGGTGCCTTACCGTGAAGGTGCGTTATTCACGCACCCTACTCCCTTGCCTTTGGGGTGAGGAGTTTTTTCGGGCGCAAAGCCTCGGCGGCTTTGAACAGGCCGAAGGTTTGGTTGACGTAGTTCACCACGCCGCCAATCTGCTCCATGTATTTTTGCAGTTCGGGGGTCTTTTCGGCCTCGACCATCTGCACCGGGCGGTCTGGGCCATCGGCCTCAAACTGGCAGTAGAACAACGGTTCGCCCCGGCGCAGGATGATGTCCTTTTCCGGCTCGTGCCATTCAAATGCCCACATCAGCGGGCGCGGCCAGACGTTCAGCGGGAAGCGGCCGCCAAAGATCGTGCCGGGCAGTTGTTCGCGGCGGTAATGGGCAAAGGCGGAAAGTTGGGTGATATAGACCAGCTCATCCGCGATAAAGCAGTAGGGCAGCGACATTTGGACGGTGGGGCGATCAGGGTAGCGCCATTCGGCCTCGGAGACCAAGGTCATCACCTCACCCAGTTTGTTGGCGCGGATCGGGGATGCCGCCCCGGCGCGGTTGATCAGATGCGGCTTGCCTTTGTCGTCGCGGCCAAAGCCGAGATGAATGTCAAACGGGCATTTGATCAGGAAATAGCGGCTTTCCAACTGGATCACCGCCGGGCAACGGCTGGCCGATTTCGCGTGGGCCTTGTTGGTCTGGCGGAACAGCACCCGTTCGGGCGGATCATACAGCACCGCACCTTTGTCTTGCGTCAGAAACCAGCCGATCGTGACGGGGCCGGATTTCGGCCCATCCTCGGGGCGCTCAAAGGTGAGGTTGATGTCCATACTCGGGCCTTTCGTTTTTGCCAGATGAGGCGGAAAGGCGGGTGGTGTCAATCGGCGGCACGGACCAGTTGCGCCCCTGCCTGCGGCGAGAGTTTGGCGAAGATGATCGCAGAGGAAAGTGACAGCAGCGCAATCACGGTGAACACCACAGGGAAGTTACCCAGATCGGTGGCCGAGGTGCCGCGCAGATAGCCGGTGCCCTCTAGCGTCATCGCCGCCAGCGTGATGCCGATGGATCCGGACAGTTGCTGTAGCACGGCGGTGAACGAGGTGGCCGACGACAGGCGCTCTGATGGCACTTCGGCATAGGCGATGGCGTTGACAGAGGTGAATTGCAGCGACCGCGACAGCCCGCCCACGAACAGCACCAACAGCATCAGCAGCCACGGCGTTTGTGGGGTAAAGCTGGCCGGGGCAAGGATGAATACCGATGAGATAAGGGCGTTGACCAGCAGCACCCGGCGGAAACCAAAGCGGCGCAGGATCGGTTGGGCGGCGAATTTCAGCACAAGTGCGCCAATGCCAGACGCAAATGTGATCAGCCCCGATTGCAGCGGGTTCAGGCCAAAGCCGAGTTGCAGCATCAGCGGCAGCAGGAACGGCAGGGCGCCGACGCCAACGCGGAACAGGGTGCCCGCGGTGACAGAAATGCGGAAGGTGGGCAGCGCCAGCAGGCGCAGATCGACCATCGGATTTGAAACCCGCAGGGCATGGCGGACATAAAGCGCAATCAGGGTGGCACCGCCTGCGGTCAGGCTGAACACGATCAGCGGCGTGGCGAGGTTCAGGCCCATCAGGGTTGCCCCGGTCAGAAAGCCCGCAAGGCCGGGGCCGAGCAGCAGGAAGCCTGCGGTATCAAAGCTGCGCGGTTCAGGCTCGCGCAGGTCTGGGATGTAGAGGGTTGCGAGGACCACGCCCAAAACGGCAATCGGAATGTTGATCCAGAAAATCCAGCGCCAATCCCAATAGGTGGTGATGTAGCCGCCCAAGGGCGGGCCAAGCACCGGGCCGAGTAGCGCCGGCACGGTCAGCCAGGCGAGCGCGCCGACCAGCCCGGCGCGGGGGGTGCCGCGCAGCACGATCAGGCGACCGACCGGGGTCATCATCGACCCACCCAGCCCTTGCAGGGCGCGGGCGGCGACGAGTTCGGCCAGATTGGTGGAGAGCGCACAGGCGATGGAGCCCAAGGCAAACACGACGATGGCGGCGCGGAAGATTTTACGCGCCCCGAACTTGTCGGCCATCCAGCCCGAGGCCGGGATGAACACCGCCAGCGCCAGCAGATAGGTGGTCAGCACCAGTTTCAGATGGATCGGGTCGGAGTTCAGATCGCGCGCGATCTGGGGCAGCGAGGTGGACAGCACCGAGGAGTCGATATTCTCCATCAACAGGGCGGTCGCGACGATCAGGGGAAGGATGCGGGCGGAAGGCATGGCGGGAAGATGCGGCAACGTCCGGGCGGGTGCAAGGGTGGTTCGCAGGGGTGGCACGCGGTTGTGAAGGGGGCTTTGACACCCACAAAGCCGCCAAACTTCGGCTTAACGCCGGGTCGGCACAATGGCCTGAACTCGTTGCAATCCTTTTCGCTCGGGTTCCGAGTCTGGCGTTTTGAGTTGCGATGCGAGGCCCAGTTTTTGCAATGCGCGGATGAAATAATAACCCGGATCCATTTGCCCGCGTTCAACGCCCAGTTTGGCGGAATGGGGGAAGGCATGGTGATTGCAGTGCCAGTTTTCACCGAAGGTCAGCAGGCTGATGTAGCGAATATTGTAACCTTGCACGGGAACGCCTGCGATTCTCCAACCCTGATGACCGCGCCTGTGTGAGACATGCCCGACAAGCCAATGCCCTACCAGCGATACGAATATGCGCAGAGAACAACCCCAAAGCACCCAGGCCCAACCGCCGAGAGCGTAAAGGGTTAGCGCCAAGGGCAGTTGCTGCCACATCCAAGTCTTTTCAATGAAACGATAGATGGGGTCTTGCTTTACGCGATCTTCCAGAACGAATTTGGGTGGATGGTCGAGACGATACTCGCAGCACAGTTGCCACCAAGCATCCCGCCAGAAGGCGGCTTGGTGGGCGGGATGCGGTGGGCATTCGGTTTGCCGTTGATGCCAATCGCGCAGATCGTGGGTGCGAATCATGCCAATCGGGCCAGCCATGCTGACAAGCGTGCCGAGCCACACCAGAGCATATTCGACAAGGCGTGGGGTTTCAAAACTGCGATGAATCAGCAGGCGGTGCATACCAACCGAATGGCCTGCGCAGATGGTCACAGCCGTCAATCCAAGGAAGACCAGTAAGGCGTCAAGCTGCGGATAGAGGATGACTCCGGTGATTCCAGCCGCGCCATGCCCGAAAAGCCAGACGGTTTTGATTGGCAGGCATCGCACATGGCCTTGAAGCGCCGATGTTTCCGGCAGGACATGGAAGCGGTCGGTTGAGACGAGATGCGCCATTCTATCAGTTTAGAGGGCTTCGGCAGAATTCATAGCGCGTATCGCGCAGCCCCCTACAACAACCCATCGGCCCCGAAATGCCTTGGGAAGAACGCCATCGCGGCGGCGTGGACGGTTTGCAGGGCCTCGGTCGGGCTGTAGGGCTCGCGGGTCGAGATCAGGTCGACCCAGACGCCTTCGGTGGTGACGCGCAGCACGCGCGAGATCAGGATTGGGTCGCCGGGGTAGCCGCCTTCGCTGAGCAGGGCGGCGCAGACTGCCTCCAGTTTGGTAATGTAAAGTCGGTCATTCTCGCCGCATCTTTCCTGATAGAGCGGGCGCGATTGTGCCTCGCCCCAGAACGACAGCCATGCCGACAGGCGGACGGGGGTGCAGATGGCGGGGACGAAATCGGCGCGGATCATGGCATCGAGTTGGCTGGCAGGCTGCGGGCCTGCGGCGGCAAGCGCGGCATCCCAGTTTTCGCGGTATTCGTCGGACAGATAGCCGAGGGTTTCGGCCAGCAGCGCCTCTTTCGTCTGGAAATGGAACAGCACCAATCCGTGCGAGATGCCTGCGCGGCGTGCCACATCGGTCAGGGTGGTGCGGGCATAGCCGTTGGCGGCCAGCACCTCGATCGTGGCCTCGATCACCTGCGTGCGGCGGATTTCGCGCGACAGTTTGCGCGGTGTCGGGATGGTGGGGGCAGGCTGGCTCATGCGGGTTTCTCGGCTGAAAGCGGGGCTTTTGCAAGGTAGCGAAATTCTGATTGACAGACCAGTCAGAATCTTGCCAGCATGAGGAAACAACATTGGTTCGCCATGACGCTTGTCTCGCCCCGATTGGAGTTCTGCCTGCAGACGCTGCCGCCGCGCGCCTATTGTGATGCCGATTGGTATGGGCGCGAGATGGGATCGGTGTTCGCGCAGAACTGGATTTGCGTGGGGCGGCTGGCGGATTTTGCGGCGGGCACGATGCGGCGGGTGCAGGTGGGCGCTGCGGATGTCATCGTCTGCCGGGCGGCGGATGGCGGCGTTTCGGCGTGGCACAACACCTGTCGGCATCGCGGGGCGGAGCTTTGCCGTGCCGAGGTTGAGCCTTTGGGCAAGCTGATCCGCTGCCCCTATCACGCGTTTTCTTATGCGGCTTCGGATGGGCGATTGGTGGCGACGGGCCATGCGGTGCCGACAGCGGATTTTGACCGTAGCGCGCATGGGTTGCTGGCGGTAGCGGTGCGGGTTTGGGCAGGGTTTCTGTTTCTGAACACCGCCGAGGCGCCGCGTGATTTGGTGGCGGATGTCGATCTGGCGGTGCTGGATCATTGGCCGATGTATGGCCTTGTGACGGGCCACATCTGGCGGTCCGAGCTTGCCTGCAACTGGAAGGTGTTCTGGGAGAATTACTCGGAATGTCTGCATTGCCCGGGGATACACCCGGAATTGTGCGAGCGGGTGCCGATCTATGGCCAGGGGATCATGGCGGCGTCAGAGGCTGTCGGCTGGGACGGCCAGATGCCCGCTGGGAACCTCAAGCCGGGGACGGAAAGTTGGACGCCGGACGGGGCGGCCTGCGGGCCGATTTTCGTGGAGCTGACCGAGGCCGAGCGGGCGGCGGGGTATCAGTTCGTCACTTTCTGGCCGACGGCTTATGTGGTCGCGCATGTCGATCATGTGCGCGCGGTGCGGATTGTGCCGCTGGGGCCACTCAGGACGGAACTGGTGGTCGAGTGGTATTTCGCGCCCGAAACCCTCGCCCAGCCGGGGTTTGATGCGGCGCAGGTGGCTGAATTTGCCAAGATCGTGCTGCGGCAAGATGGCGAAGCGGCAGAGATGAACCAGCGGGGGATGATGTCGCCCGCGTATCGCGGTGGCACGTTGATGCCGGAAGAATATGAGATTCACCGCTTTCACCAATGGCTTAGAAAAGAGATGGAGGTCAGCGCATGACCAAGCATGATGCAAACAGCCTGACAATTCCGAATGACTGGGATCGGCGCGGGCTTCCGGCCTGGACCTATCACTCCGAGGCGATGTTCGCGTTGGAGCGTGACAAGCTGTTCCTGACGCATTGGCAGGTGGTTGGGCATGTCAATGATGTGGCCGATCCGGGCGATTGGCTGGGGTTTGATCTGCTGGGCGAGCGCGCGGTGGTGATGCGGGGGCAGGATGGTGTGGTGCGGGCGTTTCACAACCTGTGCCGCCATCGCGGCGCGCGGGTGGTGGATGGCGAGAAGGGGCATTGCAAGGGGGCGCTGGTCTGCCCGTTTCATGGTTGGGTTTATAATCTGGACGGGTCTTTGCGCGGGGCGGCGCAGCCCAGCAGCTTTGGCGGTTTGGATCGGGCGCAGTTTGGGTTGAAACCGATTGAGATGGAGATTTTCCACGGATTCATCTTCATCCGGTTCTTTGCCGGGCCACAGCCCTCGGTCGCCGAAATGCTCGCGCCCTATTCCGCCGATTTCGCCGGATATCGCAGCGAGGGCGTGCTGCCTTTGGATATGCCGCATTGGGCGACCGAATTGCCGGTGAATTGGAAGTCGGTGCGCGATGTCGACAACGAGGGCTATCACGTGCCGATGGCGCATCCGGCGTTGCAGGATCTCTATGGTCGCACCTACCGCGATCTACATCTGGACGGTGGGTTGAACGTGTCGATTGGCACCTTTGGCGATGCCCCGGCGCGGCGGTGGTCGGTGAAGCAGTATCTGGCGATTGCCGAGCGGCAAGACTGGCTGCCAGAGCATTTGCAGACCACCTGGACCTACTACGGGCTGTTCCCCAATGCGGTGTTCGCCTTTACGCCAGAGTCGGTGCAGTTTTATCAGGAAATCCCGATCTCGCCGGGCAAGACGCGGGTGACGGGGCGGATTTACCGTCAGCCGGTGGAAAGCCGGAGGATGAAGGCGGCGCGCTATCTGGCGTATCGGATCGACCGCGATACTTCGGCCGAGGATCAGCAGCTTTCGATCTGGTCGAACGAGTCGATGCTGTCGACGGCGTTTGAGGGCTTTCATCTGTCAGACCTCGAATACGGGCTGAAGCGCCACCATGACAGCTTGCGTGATCTGATGCCGGTGATGCGCCTGCCCACGGCACCGCCCGAAGCGGAAATCGCGGCGCGCAATGCAGAATTGATTAGCCAATCGACAGCACAGGGTTAACCTGTTTGAAAATAAAAACCTCAGGGAGACTGCGATGAAACTGACAAGACGCAGCGCGCTTGGACTGCTTGGCGGCACATTGGCCGCGCCCTATGCCCGGCCCTCTTGGGCGCAGGCGGCAACAGTGAACGTCTATAACTGGTCGGATTATATCGGCGAAACCACGCTTGCGGATTTCGAGAAAGAGACGGGCATGGGGGTGGTTTACGACCTTTACGCCTCGGCCGAGGAAATGCAGGCCAAGATGCTGGCGGGGTCCACGGGCTATGATGTTGTGCTGATGTCGAGCTTAAAGCTGGCGAGTTTCATCAAGGCAGGCGTGTATCAGAAACCCGACCGTGCCAAGCTGCCGAACTGGAAGAACCTTGATCCGGCCATTCTGAAGATCGTTGAAGGCTTTGATCCGGGCAACCTCTATGGTGTGCCGTATATGTGGGGCTCGGTTGGCTTTACCTTCAACATGGATATGGTGAACGAGCGCTTGCCGGATGCGGATTTGTCCGACCTTGGCACGCTGCTGAACCCGGAAAACGCGGCCAAGCTGGCGGATTGCGGGATTTCGCTGCTGGATAGCCCGACCGATTTCGGCTTTATGGTTCTCAGCTATCTCGGCTTGGATGCCAGTTCGGCGCGAGAGCCGGAATACAAGAAGATGGCCGAGGCGGTGGCGCCGATCCGGCAGTATGTTTCCACCTTTGATAACGCCAACTATCTGAACACCTTGCCGAATGGCGAGATTTGCGTGGCAAACACCTGGTCGGGCGATTACGGCGTGGCCAAGACGCGGGCAAAAGAGGCGGGGATTGATATCAACCTGGCCTATTTCGTGCCGAAAACCGGCGCGCCAGCATGGTTTGACAATTGGTGTATCCCCAGCGACGCGCCGAATGTCGACGGCGCGCACAAGTTTCTGGATTACATGCTGCGCCCCGATGTGATTGCGGCCTGCACCAATTTCACCGGCTATGCCAACGCCAACAAAGAGGCGACCGCACTGGTTGATCCGGCGATCACGGCAGACCCTGCGGTTTACCCGGATGCCGAGACGATGAAGCGGCTTTATACGCCCGCGCCGCAGTCGGAAGAACAGGACCGCGAAATCATGCGGGTCTGGACCGAGATCAAGGCAGGTTAAGGTGGCGGACCCTTTCATTCGCATCGAAGGCGTGTCGAAGAAGTTCGGCACGTTTCAGGCGGTGCAGGACGTGTCGCTGACCATCGCGCAGGGCGAGATATTCTCGCTGCTGGGCGGATCGGGTTGCGGGAAAACCACGCTGCTGCGGATGCTGGCCGGGTTCGAGGAGCCGACTTCGGGCAGCATTTTCATCGACGGGCAGGATATGGCGGGCGTGCCGCCGTGGGAGCGCCCGGTGCATATGATGTTTCAAAGCTACGCGCTGTTTCCGCATATGAGCGTGGAAAAGAACGTCGGCTACGGGCTGAAGCACGAGGATATGACCGCAGAGGCGCGCAAGGCGCGTGTGGCCGAGATGCTGGAGCTGGTGCAGTTGACCCAGTTTGGCCATCGCAAGCCGCATCAGATTTCGGGCGGGCAGCGGCAACGGGTGGCCTTGGCGCGGGCGCTGGCGCGGCAGCCGAAGTTGCTGCTGCTGGATGAGCCGCTGGCGGCGCTGGACAAGAAGCTGCGCGAGCATACCCAGTTTGAACTTATGTCAATTCAAGAGCGCACAGGCGTGACATTCATCGTGGTGACGCATGATCAGGAAGAAGCGATGACGCTTTCCGACCGGATCGCGGTGATGGACAAGGGCCGCGTCAAGCAGGTCGGTGCGCCGACCGAGATTTACGAATACCCGAACTCGCGCTTTGTGGCGGGGTTCATCGGGTCTGTGACGGCGTTTCCGGCCACGGTTTCGGCGGTGGCGGATGATGTGGCGACAGTGCGGGTCGCGGCGTTTCAGGGGGAAGTACAGGCGCGGGCAGTGCCGGGGCTAAGTGTGGGGCAAGAGGTGACTTTGGCGATCCGGCCCGAAAAGCTGGTGATCAGCCAGACCCGGCCCGAAGGGGTGAATATCGTTGCCGGGCAGGTCAAGGATCTGGCCTATTTCGGCAAGGATAGTCTCTATCGTATCACCTTGCCGTCGGGCGAATTGATCTCGGTGCATTCGGTAAACGCGGCGCGCAGTGCGGGCGGGCGGCCGGATTGGGATGATCAGGTTTACCTGAGCTTTGCGCCCGCGGCGGCGATTTTGCTGGTGGCATGATGCGCAACCGGATCACGCAATGGCTACAAGGGCGCGGGTATCGCGGTGTGATCATAGGGCTGCCGTATATCTGGCTGCTGTTGTTCTTTTTCATCCCGTTCTGTCTCGTGCTGGCGATTTCCTTTGGCAGCCGCACGCCCACAGCGCCGCCGTTTGGCTACGGCGGCGATCATCCGTGGATCAGCTTTGTCGGCTATGCGCGGCTGTTTCAGGATGATCTCTATATCCGGGCGTTTCTGGTCAGCTTGAGCAACGCGGCGGTGGCGACGGTGTTGTGTCTGTTGCTGGGCTATCCGATGTCTCTGGCGTTGACGCGGGTGTCGGCAAGCTGGCGCAATATCCTGCTGATGCTGGTGATCCTGCCGTTCTGGACGTCATTCCTGCTGCGCGTCTATGCGTGGATGGGGCTGATGGGAAAAAATTCATGGTTCAACGGGCTGTTGACCGATGCCTATAACTTGCTGACCCCAGCGGGGTGGCACCTGAACAGCATCCCGATGATGAACAGCAATTTCGCGGTGGTGTTGGTGATGGTCTACACCTACCTGCCGTTCATGATCCTGCCGCTTTATGCCAATCTGGAGCGGTTGGACCCGGTGCTGGATGAGGCGGCGATGGACCTCGGCTCGCGTCCGTTCCGGGTGTTTCTGGACGTGACCTTGCCGCAATCGGTGCCGGGAATCATCGCGGGCGCGATGCTGGTGTTTATCCCGGCGGCGGGGGAGTTGGTTATTCCGACGCTGGTGGGCGATGCCTCCAGCCCGATGATCGGGCGGGTGATCGCGGATGAGTTCTCGCAGGCCTCGGATTGGCCAATGGCGGCTTCGGTGGCGATTGCGCTGCTGTTGCTGATGGTGGGGCCGATGATGCTTTACACGCATTACCAATCAAAGGCCGAAGCGGGGGAGGAGCCATGAGACGCCGCCCCATCTTTCTGATTACCGTGATGTGTTTTGGCTTTGCGTTCTTCTACATCCCGATCCTGTCGATGATGGTCTATTCGTTCAACGGATCGCGACTGGCGACGGTCTGGGGTGGGTTTTCGACCAAGTGGTATGTCTCACTTCTGTCGAACAAGCAGGTGGGTGCTGCGCTGCTGCTGTCGTTGAAAATCGCGGTGGTGTCGGCGACGGCGGCGACGATTTTGGGCACGATGGCCGGGATCACGCTGGCGCGGTTTCGGCGCTTCAAGGGGCGGACGTTGTTTTCGGGGCTGGTGACAGCACCCCTGATCATGCCCGAGGTGATCACCGGGATTTCGTCGCTGATGATGTTCATTCTGATGGCGAAGTTTCTGGGCTGGCCGGGGTCACGGGGTTTTACCACGGTGACGCTGGCGCATATTACCTTCTCGATGGTGTTTGTGACCACGATCATCCAGTCGCGGATGTTGCAGGCTGACCGCGCGATTGAGGAAGCGGCGATGGATCTGGGGTCAAAGCCTTGGGCGGTGCTGTTCGATGTCACGCTGCCGGTGATCTTTCCGGCTATCCTGTCGGGGTGGTTGTTGGCGTTCACGATCTCACTCGATGATGTCGTGATCACCTCATTCACCACCGGGCCGGGGAACACGACGTTGCCGCTGCTGATCTGGTCAAAGGTCAAACTGGGGGTGACGCCGGATATCAACGCCCTTGCCACACTGACGGTGGTGGTGGTGGGCTGTGGGGTTGCACTGGCCGGGTATATCCTGAACCGGGCCGAAAAGCGGCGGGATGCCGATGCAAGGTTGGCGTATCGTGGCAATGACTGAAACTGTTCAAATTCCGCTGGGGCAGCCTGGGTCGGGGCGACAGCGCTATGCTGCGGCGATGACGCTGTATCAAGCGGGCCAGATTTCCGAGGCGGCGCTGGAGGTTTACCGGATCTGCTCGCCACTCGACATGCAAGACCCGGTGCCGCTGTTGGAAGCCGTCGCGCGGGGAAAGAAAGTATGACTGATCTGCTGATTGATAACGCGCAGGTGCGCACGATGGATGCGGGTTGGCCGCTGACCGATGCCGTGCTGCTGCGCGGTGGCGCGGTGGTCGCGCTGGGCGATGCGGCGCGGGCGCAGGTAGGCGATGCGCGGCGCATAGATGCGGGCGGGCGGTTGGTGCTGCCGGGGTTTCAGGACGCGCATATCCACTTGCTGAACGGCGGTATTGATCTGGTGGAAACCGCGCAGCTTTATGATTGCGAGACGCTGGCGGATATTCAGGGGGTGATGGCCGATCATGCGGCGGCGCAGACCGGGCCGATGATCTGGGGCGCGGGCTGGCAATGCGGGTTTTTTGGCGATGCGAACCTGACGCGGGCGGCGTTGGATGCGGTGGTGCCGGATCGGCCTTGCCTGATCTATGACGGCAACTTTCACAACGCTTGCGTGAACTCGAAGGCGTTGCAGATGATCGGGGTGGGGCGCGATACGCCCGACCCGCTGAACGGCCATATCGTGCGCGATGCGGCGGGTGATGCCACGGGGATGCTGCATGAAGAGGCGATCAACTGGGCCGTCGCGCGTTTGCCGCAGACGGGTGACGATGTGCGGCGGGCCGGGTTGCGGGCGGGGATGGCTTGGGCCAATCGCCACGGCATCACGGGGGTCATTGATCCGTGGATTCTGGATCATCATGCGCAGATCTACAGTCAGGGTGATCTGACGCTGCGCGTGGCTGGGGCTTGCCTTGTCACGGCGGCAGATACGGTGGAGTCGATGCTGACCCGGCTGCGGGCTTATCGCGCGGCGCATGGCGGGCGGGATTTTCACCTGAATGCCGCGAAGTTCTTTCTGGATGGCGGGCTTGAAAACCGCACGGCAGCGCTGCTTGCCCCCTATGCCGATGCGCAGGGCGGCAATGCGCCGCTGATGTTCAGCCAAGATCAGATCGACGCAATGTTCACGGCGCTGGATGCCGAGCGGTTTCAGATTCATGTGCATTGCATCGGCGATGCGGCGACGCGGGCGGCACTGGATGGGTTTCAGGCGGCGCGGGATGCGAACGGCGATTGGCCCTCACTGCACCAGATCGCGCATTGTCAGATGGTGGACCCTGCCGATTTCGCGCGGTTTGCAGCGCTGGGCGTGATGGCAAACCTGCAACCGCTGTGGGCCTGCAATGATCCGATCATTCCCGATGACACGATGGCGATGATTGGTGAGGCGCGTGCGCCGCACACCTATGCGTTCCGCAGCCTGATCGACGCGGGCGCGCCCTATTGTATCAACTCGGATTGGGCGGTGACGACGCTCAACCCGTTTGAGATCATCGGCACGGCGGTGACACGAGAGCCTGCCCGCGCGCGGGGGGTAGCAGAACCGTTCTTCCCCGAACAGCGCATGACGGTTGAGGAGGCGGTGCTGGGCTATACCACCCACGCTGCCGCGGCCTGCTGGCGCGGGCATTACTCGGGCGCGATCAAGCCCGGCTATTCCGCCGATCTGATCGTGCTGGACCGCGACATTTTCAACGTGAATCCCTATGCGATTGCGGAAACGCGGGTGCTGCTTACGCTGTTCAAAGGGCGCGAAGTGTATCGCGCCGAAACCTTCCCAAGCTGAAAGGCCAGATCATGACCCCGAATTTCAAACCGATCGAGGATGGCGACCGTCGCGTGGCCAACATTCACACCGCCAAGTTTGAGGAATTTGTCTATCCCGATGGCGTGGCCTTGGGCGATGCGATCTTGCAGCACGATACGGACTTGCCGCTTGGCACCGGCTTTCACGTCTACCGGATGCCCGCAGGGATGAAAACGCGCGGCCATCGCCATGAGGGGCACGAGCAATTCCTGATCCTTGAGGGCGAGTTGATTGAAAGCGACGGCACGGTGTTCCGCGCGGGCGATCTGGTGTTTTACCGCGACGGCACCGAGCATAATTCCTACACGCCAAACGGTTGCCTGCTGGCGGTGCATATCGTCGGGCCGGAAACGCCGCTGGAATAGCTTTAAGCGCGGCGCGCCATCAGCCAGACGAAGAACAGCCCGCCCGTCAGCCCGGTGACGATGCCGATGGGCATATCCTCGGGTGCCATGATGATGCGGGCGACGGTATCGGCCCAGGTCAGAAACACCGCGCCGAACAGGGCCGACAGCGGCAGCACGCGGGCGTTGTCGCCGCCAAAGATCAGCCGGACCAGATGCGGCATCATCAGGCCAACAAAGCCGATGATGCCGGAAAATGCCACCATTACCCCGGTGATCAGCGCGCCTGCGACAAAGACAGACAGGCGAAACCGGGCAATGGGGATGCCGAGGCTTGAGGCGGTTTCATCGCCAAGGCTCATCGCGTTCAGATCGGGCGCGCGGTGCCACAGCCACAGGCCTGTGGGGATCAGCACAGCCAGCGGGAACAAAAGATGCGGCCATTGCGCAAGGCCTAGCCCGCCCAGCATCCAGAACACCACCGTATGCGTGGCGCGCGGATCGCCGAGGAAGATCAGGATATTCGCGCCCGCCATGATGATAAAGCTGACGGCAACGCCTGCCAGCACCAGCCGATCTGCCGAGGTGGCGCGGGCGAATTGTGCGATGCCCAGCACCAGCGCGGTGGCGGCCAAAGCCCCGGCAAAGGCCAGCAGTGGCACGGTCAGCAGGCCCAGAAACATGCCCGTGTGCATCAACGCCAAAATCGCCCCGAAGGCCCCACCCGATGAGATGCCCAACAGATGCGGATCAGCAAGCGGGTTGCGCGTAACAGATTGCAGCGCCGCCCCGGTCAGCCCCAGCCCCGCGCCGACCAATGCGGCGAGGATCGCGCGGGGAAAGCGGATGTCCCAGACAATCGCGGCACGGCCCGGCGACCAAGTGACGGGCACGGCATCGGGGATCACATGGTTCAACGCGATGCCCCAGACGGTGGAAAGCGGAATCGCAATCGCGCCGATAGATACCGCAAGAATGATCGACAAAACCAGCACACCACAGCCCGCCAGCACCAGACCCGCGCGGCGCGACAGGTGCCATGCAGCGCTGGCGACGGTGGGTTGGGTGAGGTCGGCCATCGGCTTGCCTTTCAAAGCATTGCGCCGAGGCGTTTGCCCCGGCGCAGATTGTTCTTACTGCGCCGCAAAGCCCGCGACCAGCTTTTCCACCGCTTTGATATTGCGCGGGCCGGGCGTAGCCTCGACATATTCCAGCACCACGAAGCGGTTGTTCTTCACCGCGTCGATGTTGGCAAAAGCCGGGTTGCCCTTCATGAAGGCGATTTTCTGCTCGGCCGTGACATCGCCATAGTTGACGATGACGATCACTTGCGGGTTACGCTCGACCACAGGCTCCCACGCGACGGTGGCCCAGCTTTTGTCCAGATCATCCATGATGTTGACGCCACCTGCGGCCTCAATCAGGGCGGTGGGCATGGCGTATTTGCCGGCGGTAAACGGCGTGTCTTCGCCGCTGTCATAGACGAACACGCGCAGGGGGTTGCTGTGATCAACGCCCTTGGTAGCCTCGGCCAGTTGCGCCTTGTAACCTTCGACCAGCGCCTTTGCCTTGTCTTCGACGCCAAAGATCAGGCCAAGGTTCAGCAGGTCGTTATACATGTCATCCATGCTGCTTTTCGCCTTGGGGCCGACGAAGATGCAGCTTTCGGTCAGCTCGTAGGTCTTGATGCCCAAAGGCTCCAGCGTCTCAGGGGTGACTTCGCCGCCAACCTTCATGCCATAGTTCCACCCGCCAAAGAAGAAATCGGCATCCGCCCCGGCAAGAACTTCCTTGCTGGGATATTTCGCGGAAAGCTCGGGCAGTTCGGCCACGCCTTCGCGCATTTCGGGATCAAGCGTTTTCCAGCCGGAAATGCCAGTGTAGCCGACCATGTGATCACGCAGGCCCAGCACCAGCATCATCTCGGTCAGGTTCACATCGTTGGAAATCGCAGCCTTCGGGGCGGCGTCAAAGGTGACATCGCGGTTGCAGCTTTTCACCGTGACGGGAAAGGCGGCAGCCGAGGTTGCAGAGAGCAACAGGGCGATCAGAGCGTATTTCATGGTTTTTCCTACAGATGAAAAGAGAAGCGCGGCGCGGGGCCAGAGCGGTCCACGCGGGCGGTGACATTGAAGGCGGTGGCGATGTGATGCTCGGACAGCGCCAGATCAGGGGGGCCATCCGACAGCACCCGGCCATCGGCCAGAACCAGCACGCGGTCGGCAAACTGCGCGGCCAGGGTCAGGTCGTGCAGGGTGCAGATCACCGTCAGGCCAAGGCCGCGCAGCAGCGCCAGCAGTTCAAGCTGGTGGCGGATATCCAGATGGTTGGTCGGCTCATCCAGAATCAGCACGCGCGGTTCCTGCGCCAGCGCACGGGCGACCATGACACGTTGCTTCTCGCCGCCCGACAGCGTGCCAAACGGCATATCGGCAAAGCGCGCCAGATCCAGCCGCTCCAAGGCCGCGCTGACGACCTCGGTGTCGCGCAGCGCCGCACTGGCAAAGCCTGCCCGATGCGGCAGACGGCCCAGCGCCACGATCTGCCGTGCGGTCAGGGCAAAGTCGGTCGGCTGTTCTTGCAGCACCGCTGCCACGGTGCGGGCAGTTTCGCGCGCCGTATGCAGCCAAAGATCGCGACCCATCAGGCTGACCGTGCCACTGCGGGGGGGCACATAGCGATAAAGCAGACGCAGAAGCGAGGATTTCCCCGCCCCGTTTGCACCGCAGATCGCCATCACCTCGCCCTCGGCCATGGCAAAGCTGATGTCGGTCAAGATATCGGGGCGGCGCGGCGGCCCCCAACACAGATTGCGCGCTTCCAGAATAGGTCCGGTCATTGCAACTGACCCTCGGCGGTAACGATCAGCGCGGCGGGAATACGGGCGAGCGTCGATGTCGCGAGTTTGCCGGGACGATCAGCGGCGCGGCACCAGCCATCGTCAAGCCGTTGATAAAGCGTGGCAAAATCGACCAGCGCGTCAATATCGGCGTCCGGGTCGATATCGCCGAACAGCCAGGTGGCCTTGCCCGTCGCGCGCCAAGCCACGGTGCAGGGCCGATCACAGCCCGCCATGCAGGCGGTGCCGGAAATCTCGAAATCCTCCCCCAGCCCTTTGGCCTCGCTGACCGCCAGACGCAGCTTTTCCAACAGCGCAAGGCCGGGGAAACACGGGCTGTCCTTGTGCCGACAGGTTTGGCAGACCAGAATTTGATGGCGTTTTGCGCTCTGCCGCATGGCAGGGTCTTGGGCCTGCGCAGGCCCTTGCAGTTCAATCATAGCATCCTTCCCCAGGCACCCCGCCCGGATGATTGTTTCGGCTATGATGGCAGGTCTCCTGACTCGCGGGTCGTGGCTGGCCTGCGCCTTCCCACCCCTTTGGGGCAGTGGACTTTGCAGGTTCGCTCACCGCTTACAGTTGCGGGGGCAGTCACGGATTTGGCGGCTTTTGCCTACACCACACCGTATTCCCTTTTCATCCGGCGCGACTTTGCGTCTGCCGAAACCATCGCGGGCATGAAGCGGGATTTGCCCGCCGCTGTCAATGCGAACAGCGACAGGCGGCGGCGCTTTTGCGCCTTAGGCGATATCCATCCATGCCCCAGCCTTGGATGAGGCGTGAATGGTTTCGACCAATTTTTGAATCCGCAGACCCTTGCGAAAGTTGAACGGCTCGGGCGCTTTGCCTGCGATGGCATTGATGTAGCCTGCGACCTCGATTGCCTTCAGGTCGTTGAAGCCAATCTGATGGCCTGCGGCGACGCAGAACAGACCATAGGGTGCATGATCTGGCCCGGCCTCGATGCGGCGAAAGCCTTGGCGGCCTTTGGCGTCAGTAGTGCTGAAGTAATTAAGGACGTTGAAATGTTCCTGGCTGAAGGCCAGTGCACCCTTGGTGCCATAGACCTCAAAATCGTGCTGCATCTTGCGGCCTGTGGCGATCCAGTTGCCCTCGATGCTGCCCGTGGCGCCGTTTTCAAAGCGCAGAAAGGCGCGGCCCACGTCATCCACCATCACCGCCTTGCGACCGCCGCGGCCATCCGGGCGCTCGGCGATCATGGTCACAACATCGCCCATCACGCGGCTGATCGGGCCGCAGAGAAACTCGGCGGTGGCAAGCGCGTGGCTGCCGATATCGGCCAAAGCGCCGCCGCCTGCGGGGTCGTGGCGGAAGGTGTAGGGACCGTTGGCGTCGGCCATGTAATCTTCGGCATGCAGGCCTCGATAGCCGCGAATCTCACCCAATTCGCCCGCCGCAATCATTTCCCGCGCCAGTGCCAGCATCGGGTTGCACAGATAGTTGAAGCCGACTTGGGTTTTCACCCCCGCTGCTTCGGCGGCCAGCGTCATCTCCAGCGCATCCGCCGCCATCGGCGCAAGCGGCTTTTCGCAATACACATGCTTTCCGGCTGCGATGGCTGCCAGCGACATTTCCTTGTGCAAGGCGTTGGGCGCGGTGATCGACACGAGATCAACCGCAGGGTCCGCCATGATCGTGCGCCAGTCGGCGGTAGCATGGGCAAAGCCAAGCGTCACACGCGCGCGCTCAGCGGCATCCGGGGTGATGTCGGCGATAGTGTGCAGCTCCAGATCGAACGGCAGTTCAAACACCCGCGGGGCAGAGGTGAAACCAAACACATGCGCCTTGCCCATAAAGCCGGTGCCAATCAGACCAATGCGAAGTTTTGGTTTGCTCATATCGGGGGTCCTTCGCTGCGAAACTGGGTGAATTTGGCCTTAGAATCGCGCCCTGCGCCGGTCAAGCGCCGCATATTTTGGTGGGGCGGAACCTCGTCAAAAGTCATCAGGCTGGGCGCGCTGCGCGCGGACCAGATCCACAAAGGCCCGTAAAGGTGTCGGCATGAACCGGCTGGAGAAATACAACTGCGGCCCGTCAAACTGTGGCCACCAGTCTTGCAGCACGGGCACCAGCGCGCCGCTGTCCAGATGTGGCTGCAACCAGTTCTGAAAGGTGAAAATCAGGCCGTGCCCGGCGATGGCCAGATCAATCGCTGCAGCCGCCGCCACAGTGCCAAGGGTTAGCCGCGCCGCTGGATCTAGCGCAATCACCTCAGCGCCGCGTTGAAACGTCCAGTCAGTCAGCGCGCCGCTGGCAAAGCGCATGCGGATGCAATTATGGGCAACAAGGTCATTTGGGTGCAGCGGCGTGCCGCGACGCGCTAGATAGGATGGTGCTGCGACCAAGGCCGCGTGTTGCAGCCGTGGCCCAATCGGTACGGCGATCATGTCTTGCGCTAGATGCTCGCCATAGCGGATGCCCGCGTCGCAATCGGCGGCGGTGACATCGACAAGCCGGTCATCCACCACCACCTCAACCCGGACATCGGGGTAGCGCGCCATGAACTGATCCAGCAAGGGGGGCAGAATATCCACCATCACCGCCCCCGGCACGTTCAGCTTTAAGCGCCCGCGCACTTGACCCGGCGCGCTTTGCACATCGTTCAGCGCGGCGCGCGTTTCAGCCAAAAGCGGCGCGATCCGGGCGGCCAGATTGCGCCCGGCCTCGGTTGGCATCACCGAGCGGGTGGTGCGGGTCAGCAGGGGCGCGCCGATGCTGGTCTCGAGCCGGGTGATGGTTTCGCTGACGGTCGAGGCCGAAAGCCCCAAACGGCGCGCGGCGGTGCGAAATCCCCCGGCCTCGGTCACGGCAAGGAAGATCTGCAGATCATCTAATGAGGCTGTATTGTTCGACATACCGAACAACCTATTCGGATCTGGCCGGATTATCAATTTCTGCCGAACGGATATTTTGGCTAGATCAACAGGAGCATCACCATGACCCAACCCGCCGCCGCCGCCGGACGTTTCACCTTTCCCGGCACCGACCTTTCCGTGAACCGCATCGGCTATGGCGCGATGCAATTGGCGGGGCCGCATGTTTTTGGCCCTGTCGCCGACCCAGATGAGGCCCGCGCTGTCCTGCGCGAGGCATTGGCTTTGGGTATCGATCATATCGACACCAGTGATTTCTATGGGCCTTATGTGACCAATGATCTGATCCGTCAGGCCTTGTTCCCCTATGCCGCCAATCTGGTTCTGGTGACAAAGATCGGGGCATGGCGGGATGACGAAGGCGGCTGGATACTGGAGCGCAGCGCTGATTTTCTGCGAAAATCGGTCGAGGATAATCTAACCCGGCTGGGGCTTGATCAGATGGCGATTGTCAATTTGCGCATGGGCGGGCCGGAGGATGACATCGCAGCGCCGATGCAGGTGATGCGACAGATGCAGCAAGATGGCTTGATCGCCCATATTGGTGTCAGCACGGTCGATGCGGCCCAGCTTGCGATTGCCCGCGATATCGCGCCAATCGTTTGCGTGCAAAATCATTACAATCTGGTCCACCGTACCGATGACGCGATGATTGATGCGTTGGCTGACGATGGCATCGCCTATGTGCCCTACTTCCCACTGGGTGGCTTTAGCCCCTTGCAAAGCGATGAGCTAAAGCAGGTGGCCGAGGGTCTGGGGCAATCGGTGCAATCGGTGGCACTGGCCTGGCTGTTGCAGCGCAGCCCGAACATTCTGCTGATCCCCGGCACCTCGCGTCGCAGCAATCTGCGCAGCAATGTCGCGGCGGCTGGGTTGACCTTGGGCGAAAGCGATCTGGCGCGGCTGAACGCGATTGCAGCGCTGGTCTGACGGGCGGCCATGAGGCCCCGGATCAAGTCCGGGGCAGCTTGGCGCTTAGAACCACTGCCCCGGCTCCATCAGGCCCAGATCCATCAGCTGTTGGCTGTGCCAGTCAAACGGGGTGGAGTTGTGCCATTTGAAATCGTGAATATCAAACCGCGATCCGGCATTTGACCGCAGCGCCTTGGCGGTGCGGAAGCTGACGATGGCGGTGGTGATGTTGTGATGCCAGGGGCAGGCGTAGGTGTTGTATTCTTCATCCGACAGGGTGAAATCCGGCCGCAAGATCAGCCCCGGCTTGGTGCGGAACAGCGCGATCCGGTCGATCTTGCGGCGCGGCACCGGGATATGTTCCTCAAACCGCCAGCGCAGCCCACCAAAGAAATCCAACTGGCGTTCCTTGGGGTAATTGTGATTTGCGACATCCGGGCGGCCCAGGGCGTAGTAGCCAGATTTGTCCAGATGCGCGCGCTCCAGCGATACGGCATTGGGGAACACGTTCAGATCATCGGCATAAAGATCAACCACATAGGACAGCACCGCATCGCGGCGTTCTTCAGTGTGGAAGGCCAGCATCTCGCGGATATTGCGGCTCTCGCAGAACGGATGGAACAGATATTCGGCATTGTAGCAGTAATACAGCCAGATGCCGGGGGCGGCGGCGATCACCTTGTTGACAGCCTCGACCAAAGCCTCAACCGTTGGGGCTTCATACGGGACGCGGTGGATTTTCGCCTCAAGCTCGGCGGTGATGGCGATCGCATCGGGTGCGAACAGCGCAAGCTGGACAAATCCAGCCTCTAGATGGTGGCGGATCGTGCTTTCAACCTCGACCGCGTCTTCGGCAAAAATCAGGGCAAGCGGGCCTTTTGCCAAGGCCGCCTTGCCCTCTGCCAGAAACTGATCAAGCGATCTGTATTTCATGCTTTGCCCATCTGCCCTTGGCCTATTTGCGGCAGAATCCGTTAACAACCGGTGCAACGCAAGCCCCGGCGTTGCGAAGCGGGGCGGTTTGGCATAGAGCAACAGCCCAGACAGAGGTGCGCCATGGCCGATCCGAAGAAATTGTTCATCAAGACCTATGGGTGTCAGATGAACGTCTATGACTCTGAGCGTATGGCCGAGGCTATGGGCGCGGATGGCTATGTCACGACTGAAACCGCCGAAGATGCCGACATGGTGTTGCTGAACACCTGCCATATTCGCGAAAAGGCCGGGGAAAAGCTGTATTCCGATCTGGGCCGGCTGAAAAAGCTGAAAGCCGCGCGACCGGATGTGAAGATCGGTGTGGCAGGCTGTGTGGCGCAGGCCGAGGGTGCCGAGATCATGCGGCGGATGCCGATTGTGGATCTGGTGGTTGGTCCGCAATCCTATCACCGTCTGCCGGAAATGGCGCGGGCGAACACGCCGCAAGTCGATACCGACTTCCCGCTGGAAGACAAGTTTGACCTGCTGCCAGAACGCAAGGCAACCCGTGGCCCGATGGCATTTCTGACCGTGCAGGAAGGCTGCGACAAGTTTTGCGCGTTTTGCGTGGTGCCCTATACCCGCGGCGCCGAGGTTTCGCGCGATCCGCAGCGGATCCTGACCGAAGCGCGTGGCTTGGTCGAAAAAGGCGTGCGCGATCTGACTTTGCTGGGCCAGAATGTGAATGCCTTCCACGGCGATGGCTGGACACTCGCGCGGCTGATCCGCGAACTGGCGAAGGTCGATGGGTTAGAGCGTATCCGCTACACCACCAGCCACCCCAACGACATGGATGATGACCTAATCGCCGCCCATGGTGATCTGCCGAAACTGATGCCGTATCTCCATCTGCCCGTTCAATCAGGCAGCGACCGGATCCTGAAGGCGATGAACCGCAAGCACACGGCAGAGGCCTATCTGCGCCTGATCGAACGCATCCGCGCGGCGCGGCCCGATATTCTGCTGTCGTCGGATTTTATCGTGGGTTTTCCGGGTGAGACCGATCAGGATTTTGAAGATACCCTGTCGCTGATCAGGGCGGTCAATTATGGCGCGGCCTACAGCTTCAAATACTCTGCCCGCCCCGGCACCCCGGCGGCGGAAAAACCCGAGATTGACGGCGCGGTCGCCGATGCGCGTCTGCAAACCCTGCAAGCCCTGATCACCCGGCAGCAGCGTGGGCTGCAAGAGGCGATGGTCGGGCGTGAAGTGGGCGTGCTTTATGAGAAAGCCGGGCGCGAAGCCGGGCAGATGATTGGCAAGTCGGATCACCTGCACGCAGTGTTCGTGAACGACCCAAATGGCCGCGTTGGTGAGATGGTGCGGGTGAGAATCTTAGCTTCGTCCTCCAACTCTTTGGCAGGCGCGCGTATTTCGTGATTGCCATTCAACCGGCATCGTTTCCGTTGCGTCAGCAAAGCTTTTGAACTGGCAGAATTATAGACGAACACGCAACAATTAGTCTTGAAAAAGCCACAAACCCATAGATTTTGCTTTACTTCACAAGACGGCCTCGGCAAACCTGCGATCATAAATATGTGAATTCCGACATGGTTGAAGGGGAGCTGCCACAGTGGAGCGTTTTTCCAGAGCAGTGAGAATGGCAATCGGGGGCGCGGCAATGGCTGCCGGCCTGATGATGGCAAGTGGGGCGATGGCGCAGACCGCGCCGCAGGTCGCTGGCAAGATCGAATGGGGCGTCTGGGTTGATGACGACGGCTGTATGCACTGGTGGGCAGACGGCGGTGTCGAAGGCTATATGCTGGACCGCGTGAACCCCAAGACCGGCAAGCCGGTTTGCCTGAAGCGCAACACCTGTCTGGTGCAGAACACCGACACGCTGTTTGCCACCGACAGCGCCAAGCTGACGGCTTACGGGCGCCGCTATCTGACCGATTTCTTCCAGAACGCCGGTGCGTTTGGCTATGCAATCTATGGCCACACCGACAGCCGTGCATCGGATGAATACAACATCAAACTGTCGCAGCGCCGTGCCGCGTCGGTTGCTGCCGTGGCGCGCTCGGTCGGGGCCATGGTGGATCGTGAGATCGGCTATGGCGAGCGTCAGCCGCGCGCGACCAACGCGACCGCCGAGGGGATGCAGCAAAACCGCCGCGTCGAAGTCGTCTGCTATAAGTGGTGATGAACATGTCCAAAATTACAGTTTTCCCGCTTCTGGCCTTCGCCGCACTCAGCCTCAGCGCTTGCGTGGACGGTCTGACCCCTTACACCGCCGGACCGAACACGGTGATCGCAACCGCCAAGGATTCCGGTCGTGACAGCACTGGGCTGATCGAAGGCGAAGCCGCCATCGCTTATGACCCCGATGGCTGCCAAGGCTGGATCATCGACGATGGTGTCGAAGGCTACTCGGGCCGCCGGTATGACCCGGTGTCGGGCCTGCCGGTCTGCAACAATCACTACCCGCCGGGCACGGTTCTGGGCAACTACCAGACCTCGTCGGCGCCGATCCGCGATTATGTGCCCGCGCGCCGCAACTGATCTGCGCTTGCACTGTGAAATCAAGCAAAAGACCACGGAAATTTCCGTGGTCTTTTTTTATCGCCTGCTTCTTGCGCAAACATGTCGCTGTCATCACTTTGATAACAAGAACAAGCAGGTTGTTCTTGCCAGAGTATTTGGCGCGCCTACACTACATCTAGACGTCACCTGAACCGCAAGGAGATCCCTTTGGGCATCAGCGCGCTAACGCCCCCGACCCGTTCCGAGGATATTGTCGAGACTGTCCTCGAATTTCCCGATAACCGGCTGCTGATCAGCCTTTGCGGCGAGTTTGACCGTAATCTGGCACAGGTCGAGCATCAGATGGGGGTGCATGTGCTGCGGCGGGGCAACCGCCTGTCGGTGATAGGTGACAAGGTTGCGCGCGAACAAGCGGCGGCTGTGCTGCGCGGTCTGTATGCGCGGCTTGAGCAAGGGCGCAGCGTTGTCGCGGGCGATATTGACGGCGCGATACGGATGGGGCGGCCAATGCCGGATACCAAGCTGGAAGGATCGGAGCAGATCGAGATGTTCACCGGCGGCGGTGGCATCGAATTGCGCACCCGCAAAAAGCCGATCGAGCCGCGCACCGAGGCGCAGAAGGAATATGTGAAGAACCTGTTCGCCAATGAGATGGGCTTTGGCATCGGGCCTGCGGGCACCGGCAAAACCTATCTCGCGGTGGCGGTGGGTGTGACCATGCTGATCTCGGGCGCGGTTGAAAAGATCATCCTGTCGCGTCCGGCGGTTGAGGCGGGCGAGCGTCTGGGCTTTCTGCCCGGCGATATGAAGGAAAAGATCGACCCCTATATGCAGCCGCTTTACGATGCGCTGAATGACTTCCTACCCGCCAAGCAGATTCAGAAGCTGACGGAAGAAAAGCGGATCGAGATTGCGCCGCTGGCCTTCATGCGCGGGCGGACTTTGTCGAACGCCTTTGTGGTGCTGGATGAGGCGCAGAACGCCACTACCATGCAGATGAAGATGTTCCTGACCCGTCTGGGTGAGGGTTCGCGCATGGTGATCACCGGCGACCGCACCCAGGTCGATCTGCCGCGCGGCACCGCCTCGGGCCTTGCCGATGCCGAGCGGATCTTGAAGGGCGTCAAGGGTGTGACCTTCAACTACTTCTCGTCGAAAGATGTGGTGCGGCATCCGTTGGTCGCCCGCGTGATCGAAGCCTATGAGCGGGACGAGGCGCAGGGCTGAACCGAGCTTGAACAGGCTGCGGCACGTGATCGGATTGCGCGCGTGCCGCGCAAGCCTTCTTCAGCGCTGACGCGCGGGTGGGGGCTAGCCCCCAAGGGTTTGGCAAGCCAAACCCTTCCCCCAGAGTATTTGGGCCAATGTGAAAGCTTGAGGCAGCAGGGGCATTGCGCTATTGGGCGGCATGGAACCACTTGTTGATATTGTCATCGAGGATGACCGCTGGGCGGATTTCGGGCTGGAGGCTGTGGCCACACCTGCTGTGCGCGCTGCCTTTGCCGAGCTCGGCTTGCCGGAAGTGGGATTTACGCTGTGTCTGATGGGCTGCGATGACGCGCGGATTCTGGAACTGAACGGCGATTTTCGCGGCAAGGCCAAGCCGACCAATGTGCTGAGTTGGCCGTCAGAGGAGCGCGGCGCGGCCGAGGGTGAAGTGCCCGATCTGCCGGAACCGGGGGATGCGGATGATCCCGAATCCTTGGGCGACATTGCAATTTCCTATGACACTTGTGCGGCAGAGGCCGCCGAGGCGGGCAAGCCTATGGCCAATCATGTCACGCATCTGGTGGTGCATGGGCTGTTGCATTTGCTGGGCTATGATCACATTCACGCAGGCGACGGTGATCTGATGGAGGCCACCGAGGTGCGGATACTTGCGCGTCTTGGGCTTTCTGACCCATACTAACCTATCGGCCTTTCGGGGCGTTTTGGAACAAGGACCAATGGGCAGTAGCAACGACGGGTTATCCGCAGCGCCAAGGGCGCGCGAGGATGCCGATGAGGCCGAGGCCTCGCCACGTGGATTCTTTGGGCGGCTGTTGTCTGCCTTCAACTCAACCGACAGCAGTGAAGGCGATGAAGAAGCCGCAGCGCTGACCCCCGCGCAGGGTGGTGGTCTGGGGTTGAGCAACCTGCGGCGTTTGCGGGTCGATGATGTCGCCATTCCAAAGGTTGAGATTGCCGCCGTGCCGCTGGATATCGGCAAGGATGATCTGGTCGAGGCATTCCGTCAGCATGGCTTCAGCCGCTTGCCGGTCTACAAGGGCACGCTGGATCATCCGCAGGGATTGGTGTTGCTGAAAGACTTGGCCTTGCAGCACGGCTTTGGTGCTTCGGGGCGGTTCTCGTTGAAGAAATTGCTCCGCCCGGTGCTGTTTGCGCCGCCGTCGATGCCCGCGGGCACGCTGTTGCAGAAGATGCAGCGCGACCGGGTGCATATGGCGCTGGTGATTGACGAATATGGCGGCGTCGATGGGCTTGTGACCATCGAAGACCTGATCGAAACCGTGATCGGTGAGATTGAGGACGAGCATGACGAGGTTGAAGGCGCGCTCTGGAAAGAGGAATCTCCGGGCGTGTTCGTGGCGCAATCCACCGTGCCGCTGGATGAGTTCGAGTCGGCGATTGGCCTGACCCTGCGTAATGGCGAGGATGACGAGGATATCGACACGCTCGGCGGGTTGGTGTTTCTGCGCACGGGCCGGGTGCCGGTGCGCGGTGAGATCGTGCCGCATGAATCCGGGGCAGAGTTTGAGGTGTTGGACGCCGATCCGCGCCGGATCAAGCGGTTGCGGGTGCGCTTGCCCGGTGCAGTGACGCCTGCCGCGACAGAGGCCGAGGCTTAGGATGCGTTGGGGCTGGCCGGGTTGGCGCGTGGCCGCGCTGGCGACTGGGCTGGGTGTTGCTGTCGCCTCTGGGCAGGCGCCGCTCGGCGCGTGGTATCTGGCTTTGCCCGCTTTGGCCGTCCTGTGTGGCTGGATCGGGCGCGGCGCGGCGCCGGTCTGGCTTTCGTGGTTCGCGGGGGCGGGCTATTTCGGCGCGGCGCTGAATTGGATCGTGCAGCCGTTCATGGTCGATGCCGCGCGCGATGGCTGGATGGCCCCGTTTGCGCTGGTGTTGATGGCGTTCGGCATGGCGCTGTTCTGGGCGCTGGCTGGCTGGCTGAGCCGTTATAGTCGCAATGCCACGCTAGGGTTCGCGTTGGCGCTGGCGGTGTCGGACCTGCTGCGCAGCTATGTGTTGACTGGATTCCCTTGGGCGCTGATCGGCCATATCTGGATCGACACACCCGTCGCACAACTGGCAGCTTACGTCGGGCCGAGTGGGTTGTCGCTGCTGACCGCCTTGCTGGCCGCAGGTTTGGCGCTGCGTCGGCCTTTGCCCGTGGTGGGGGCGGTTGCCGTGCTTGCGGCGGCTTGGGGATTTGGCGCGTGGACTTTGGCACAGCCGATGCCTGCCGACCGCGCGGTGACTTTGCGGCTGGTGCAGCCCAACGCCGAGCAACAGGCGAAATGGGATCCGGCTTTGGCCAATCAGTTTTTCGACCGCTTGCTGAGTTTGACCGCTGCCAAGCCCACGCCTGATCTGGTGATCTGGCCGGAAACCGCGTTGCCCTATCTGCTCGACCGTCACCCCGAGATCGGCGGCATGATCGCCAGCGCGGGCAATGGTGCTCCGGTCGCCATTGGGATGCAGCGGGTGGAAGGCGACAAGGCGTGGAACACGCTTGCGGTGATCGAGCCCGATGGCATGACCGGGGCCACCTATGACAAGCACCATCTGGTGCCGTTTGGCGAATATATCCCATTTGGCGATGCGTTGTTTCAGTGGGCGAATATCTCGGCCTTCGCGTCGCAGATGGGCAACGGCTATATGGCCGGACCGGGGCCGCACCTGCTGGATTTTGGCCCAAAATTGGGCCGCGCTCTGCCGCTGATCTGCTATGAGGCGGTGTTTCCGCAAGACTTGCGTGGCACCGAGCGCGCCGATTGGCTGCTGCAAATCACCAATGATGCGTGGTTTGGCACTCTGACAGGCCCGTTCCAGCACGCAGCCCAAGCCCGCCTGCGTGCCATCGAACAGGGCCTGCCCTTGGTGCGGGTGGCCAATACCGGCGTGACGGCGGTCTATGACGCGCGCGGTCGCATCACCGCCAGCCTGCCGTTCGGAATCGCCAGTTATCTGGATGCCGCGCTGCCCGCCGCCTTGCCGATCACCCCCTATGCCCGCTTTGGCGAGTGGCCCCTGCTGGTGTTGCTGGCCGGACTCGCTGCGGCACTGTTGCAGCCTTGGAAACGCAGGTTCGCTTGACCTTTTCGACGGCTTGAGTCTAAGGGGCTGGATAAAACCCGCACAACGGCTTCCTGGCGTGCGGCGATAACCCAACGGAGCACTTCCCCATGAGCCGCCAGAACTATATTTTCACCTCGGAATCCGTGTCCGAGGGCCACCCGGACAAGCTTTGCGATCGGGTGTCGGATGCCATCCTCGATTCTTTCCTGACCGAAGAGCCCAACGCGCGCGTGGCGTGTGAGACCTTTGCAACCACCAACCGCGTGGTTGTGGGCGGCGAAGTCGGCCTGTCGAGCGAGAAAAAGACCGCCGACATGGTCGAGCGCGTGGAAGACATCGTGCGCGCCTGTGTCAAGGACATCGGCTACGAGCAGAAAAAGTTCCATTGGGAAAAGGTCAAGGTTCACAACTATCTGCACGAGCAGTCGGCGCATATCGCGCAGGGCGTGGACAAAGACGGCGCGGGCGACCAAGGCATCATGTTCGGCTATGCCTGCCGCGAGACGCCCGAGCTGATGCCGGCCCCGATCCAATATGCGCACGCCATCCTGAAACGACTGGCCGAAGCGCGCAAATCTGGTGCCGAGCCGACGCTGGGCCCGGATGCCAAAAGCCAGCTTTCGCTGCGCTATGTCGATGGCAAGCCGGTCGAAGTCACCTCGATCGTGTTGTCGCACCAGCACAACAACAAAAAGCAATCCTCTGCTGATATCCGCGCGATTGTCGAACCCTATATCCGCGAGATTCTGCCGGAAGAATGGCTGACCCCGGCAACCGTCTGGCACGTCAACCCGACGGGCACTTTTGTGATCGGCGGGCCGGATGGTGACGCAGGCCTGACGGGCCGCAAGATCATTGTGGACACCTACGGGGGCGCGGCCCCGCATGGTGGCGGCGCTTTCTCGGGCAAGGATCCGACCAAGGTTGACCGCTCGGCAGCCTACGCCGCGCGTTATCTGTCGAAGAACGTCGTGGCCGCAGGCCTTGCCGACCGCTGCACCTTGCAGGTGTCTTACGCGATTGGCGTGGCAGAGCCGCAGTCGATCTATGTCGACACCCACGGCACCGGCACCGTGCCGGATGACGTGATCGAACGGGCCGTCGCGTCCTGCATGGATCTGACGCCCCGCGGTATCCGCGAGCATCTGAACCTGACCAAACCGATCTATGCCCGCACCTCGGCCTATGGTCACTTTGGCCGCGCGCCGGAAGCCGATGGCGGTTTCTCGTGGGAGAAAACCGATCTGATCGACGCGCTGAAAGCGGCGGTCTAACCTGAAACAGGCGCGGCCTCGGGCGGCATCGAGCCGCCTCTCGGCCGCGTTGCCACGGAAGTTTGCAGCGGCGGTGCGCAAGTGCCGCCGCTTGCATAGGGGGATGTGATGACGCACACGGATGTCTCGGGCCTGACGCAACTGGGCGCGGCCACCACTTTGCCCGCAAGCCCGGATCAGGCTGTGCTGGAGAAAGTGCCAGCGGGCCATGCAGGCACGCTTTATTGCGTGCGCTTCACCGCGCCCGAGTTCACCTCGCTGTGCCCGATGACAGGCCAACCCGATTTTGCCCATATCGTCATCGACTACGTGCCGCGCGATTGGCTGGTGGAAAGCAAATCGCTGAAGCTTTACCTGCACAGCTTTCGCAATCACGGCGCGTTCCACGAAGATTGCACGCTGGATATTGGCAAGCGTCTGGTGGCGCTGTTGGATCCGGTCTTGCTGCGCATCGGTGCCTATTGGTTCCCGCGTGGCGGTATCCCGATTGATGTGTTCTGGCAGACAGGCGCGCCGCCCGAAGGCGTTTGGCTGCCCGATCAGGGTGTGGCGCCCTATCGGGGCCGGGGTTGACGCAAGCCCCAAAGCAAGGCTAGAGGCCCACAGAACCACCGGGGGCAGGCCATGTATGATCCAGTCGAACGCCGCAATTTCTACGGCCGCGTGCATGGCAAAACCCTGCGCGCCAGCCAGAAGACCTATCTCGAGGAAGACCTTGGCCGTCTGAGTTTGCCGGGTGTTGTCCGCGATGAGAACCCTGACCGCGCACCCATTGATCTGACGCGCTTTGGCGGCAAGCCGCTGTGGCTCGAAATCGGCTTTGGCGGCGGTGAGCATCTGGTGCATATGGCCGCCACCTATCCCGAGATCGGCATCATCGGTTGCGAGCCTTTCGTGAACGGCATCGCGATGTTGCTGGGCAAGATTCGCGCGGCGGGGGTAGAGAACCTTGCGATCCATCCGGGCGATGTGCGCGATCTGTTCGACGTGTTGCCCGCAGCCAGCATTGCCAAAGCCTTCCTGAACTATCCCGACCCGTGGCCGAAAGCGCGCCACCACCGTCGCCGCTTCGTCACCCCAGATTATCTCGCGGGCCTCGCGCGGGTGTTGCAGCCCGGTGCCGAATTCCGTGTCGCCACCGACATCCCCGATTATGTGCGCCAAACGCTGGAAGAAGTCCCGCAGGCTGGCTTCACCCTGTTGGATCAGGGCGATCAGCCGTGGTCAGACTGGATCTCGACTCGCTACGAGCAAAAAGCCCTGCGCGAAGGCCGCCCGCCGCATTACCTGACCTTCCGGCGCAACGCCTGACACAGCGGGCAAATGCGCTCCGCGCCAGAGGCTTCTGCTGCGCAGCAGGGGCATGGGTTTGACGGTAAAAGCAGGGGTAACTCACCGCTGAAGAGTAACCCAAATAACGCCTATACCGATACAGCCACAACATATTGTGGAATTTAGCCCTAAATTCCATAAAAAGCACAAGTCATTCCCAGTTGGGAATACGTTTCAGGCTGACCTCGCGCCGTTTCCAAAAGACGGAATGCCAGCAGAACGGTGCAGCGGCAGCTGCGTGCGCGGCCCCCTCGATGGGGGCCAAGCGCGCAGCCCTTTTCAGGTCAACCGTGGACCCCGGCCTTTGCTTGCGCTATCAGCGTGCAAACTCGCTTGCAGGAGACCGCGATGTCCGCCCATGCCACCGCCCAACCGATGACCGCCAGCAAATCCGGGCCGCTGAAAGGCACGGCTTCTGTTCCGGGTGACAAGTCGATCAGCCATCGCGCGCTGATTTTCGGGGCGATGGCAGTGGGTGAGACCAAGATCACCGGGCTGTTGGAAGGGCAGGATGTGCTGGACACCGCGAAGGCGATGCGGGCGTTTGGCGCGACGGTGGTGCAGCACGGACCGGGGGCTTGGTCGGTGAATGGCGTCGGCGTGGGCGGCTTTCAAGAGCCTGCCGATGTGATTGATTGTGGCAACTCAGGCACCGGGGTGCGGTTGATCATGGGGACGATGGCGACCACGCCGATGACAGCGACCTTCACGGGCGATGCGTCCTTGCGCAAGCGTCCGATGGGGCGGGTGACGGACCCGCTCAGCCTGTTCGGCACTCAGGCCTATGGGCGCAAGGGCGGGCGGTTGCCGATGACGGTGGTAGGGGCGGCCAACCCGGTGCCGGTGCGCTACGCTTTGCCGGTCGCTTCGGCGCAGGTGAAATCGGCGGTGCTGCTGGCAGGGTTGAACGCGCCGGGGCAGACGGTGGTGATTGAACGCGAGCCGACGCGGGATCATTCTGAGCGGATGCTGCTGGGCTTTGGTGCGCAACTGACTGTTGAGAAGACCAGCGAAGGCAATGTCATCACCTTGACCGGGCAGCCGGAACTGCGCCCGCAGACCGTTGCGGTGCCGCGCGATCCGTCTTCGGCGGCGTTTCCGGTTTGCGCGGCACTGGTGGTGGAAGGTTCGGATATCTTCGTGCCGGGGGTTTCGCAGAACCTGACCCGCAATGGCCTCTATCTGACGCTGGTCGAGATGGGCGCCGATATTGAATTCCAGAACCCCCGCACCGAAGGCGGCGAGCCGGTGGCGGACCTGCGTGTGCGGTTCAGCGACAATATGAAGGGTATTGAGGTGCCGCCGGAACGCGCGCCGTCGATGATTGATGAATATCCGATCCTTTCCGTGGTGGCGGCCTGTTCGACGGGCAAGACAGTCATGCGCGGGGTGAAGGAACTGCGGGTCAAGGAATCTGACCGGATCGACGCCATGGCGCGTGGCCTTGAGGCTTGCGGGGTGAAGATCGAGGAGGATGAGGACACCTTGATCGTGCATGGGATGGGCGCGGGCGGCGTACCCGGTGGGGCGACCTGCGCCACCCATATTGACCACCGGATCGCGATGTCTTTCCTTGTGTTGGGGATGGCCGCGAAGGCCCCGGTTTCGGTCGATGATGCCTCGCCCATCGTGACCTCTTTCCCGATTTTTGAGGGGTTGATGACGGGTCTGGGGGCCACTTTGCGGGCTGGCGGGCAGTAGGATCTGGCGAGGTTCCAACGCGGGACCGCTTTTGCTTCAGCGAAGGCGAGGGCTTAGGTTGGTCGAGGCCCCGGATCATGTCCGGCGCGGCGTGGGGAGGGTCGGATGCGGGTGATTTACTGGGCTTTGCCGATCACCGCAGCGTTGGCTTATGGCATTTGGCACCACTACGCGGCGCTGGTTTATGTCGGCGACCTGCCGCCATTTGATCTGCATTTTTACGGGTTTGAAGATGGGCGGGCCTATCTGGCCGGACTGTCGCCTGCTGCCAAGGCGACCTATCTGGGTCCGCTGCACCAAGCCGATACCGTGCTGCTGTTGGCGCTGGCCGCGACCCTGATGCTGCCGGTCTGGCGGCGGCGCTGGCTGTGGTGTGCGCCAGCGCTGGCCTATGCCGGATTTGACCTGTTGGAGAATGGGGCAGTTTCGGGCTTGCTTGTGCAGGGGATCAGCGAACCGGGAGAGATTTACACGGTTGCGATGCTGACGGGCTGCAAGTTTCTAGCACTTGGCCTTGCGGTGATCTTGGCGCTGTGGGGGCTTTGGCGGTTGCGGCCCGCTGCGCGTTAGGGGTGGTGCGTGAAATCACGCACCCTACGCGGGCATTGGTCTGGTGGCGCTTGGGCTGTGGTCGGCGTATAGAGGCGGAAAGCGCATGTGCGGGATGGAAGGGCATCGGATGGGAACGTATTACGCGGCGGTTGAGGTTTTTGACGCCGAAGGTCAGGCCAACATGCCGGATGGGGCGGAATATGGCGGCGAGGCGCGGTTCTTTGTGCTGACCGCCGAGGATTTGTCCGAAGCCTTGGCGACACTGGCCAACTCAATCGCCGTCAATGGTTTGCGACTGGACCGCGTGCTGCACGCTGGTGCAGTTGAGGCGTTTGACGATGAAATCCTGCCATTTGAGATCGACATCGACGGGATGGCGGAAACCGCGCAGGGCTCGGGTGAGATTTGCGTCTCGGAATCGCATCCGTTTGAGCCGGATGAAACCGATGGCGTGGCCTCGGGGGTCTATGCGGTGTGTATCGACGCCTTCGATATGGAATGGGCGGATGAGGACGAGGGTGAGTATGGCGGGCATTACCAGCTTGCGGTGATCAAGGCCGAGACGGCAGCCGATGCTTTGCAGCAGTTGGTAGAAGATTTCGAGGCCGAGGGCATCGTGATTCTGTCGCTGGAAGGGTTGGTCGATGCCAAGGCCTTTCCGTTTGACGCCTATGAGTTCCAGTTTGAGGAAGACGATGCCGTGGGTGATGTGCTGGAGCAGGGCGGCATGATTGTGTCGAACGCCTATGCCTATCCGCCGGAAGCGCCGCGCAAGCTGGACAGCTAAGATGAGGGGGCTAGCCCCCTCAGACCCCTAGGATATTTGAGCGCAGAGGATGACCATGCAGTTTACAGTGGCCATTGATGGGCCTGCGGCGGCGGGCAAGGGCACGATCGGGCGGGCCTTGGCGGCACGGTTTGGCTTTGCGCATCTGGATACCGGGCTTTTGTATCGGGCGGTGGGTGCGCTGGGCGGTGATCCGGTGGCAGCGGCGCGGGGGCTGCGCGCGGCGGATTTGCAGCGCGATGATTTGCGGTCGATGGCTGCGGGGCAGGCGGCGAGCCGGGTGGCGGTGATCCCGGAAGTGCGGGCGGCTTTGGTCGATTTCCAGCGCCGGTTTGCGCGGGCTGAGGGTGGGGCGGTGCTGGATGGTCGTGACATTGGCACGGTGATCTGCCCAGAGGCCGAGGTGAAGATTTACGTCACCGCCAGCGCGGAAGTACGCGCGCATCGGCGGTGGCTGGAGGTCGGCGGCGATGCGGCGCGGGTGCTGGCCGAGGTGATCGAGCGCGATGCGCGGGATATGGGGCGGGCCGAGGCTCCGCTGCGGCCTGCGGTGGATGCGGTGGTGCTGGATACTTCGGCGATGGCGATTGAGGCGGCGGTGGCGGCGGCGGTGGCGCTGGTTGAGGCGCGGCTGTGACAGCACGCGTGGTGCTGCATCTGCCCGCGCATCTGCTTGCGCGGTTGGCGTCGGGCAAGCCTTTGTTTTATGCGCAGATCCGTGATTGCGTGCTGGCGCGGCGCGGGGCGGTTGATCTGGTCGAAGGCTTTGACAAGTCTGCTTGGCGCGAGGATGGCGATTTGCACATCGTCGAGAATGGAGCGGGGCAAAGGCCGGGTGTGCTGAACGCGGCGACGGCCTATCTGGACGGGTTTATCCATGTCGATCCAGTGGGGATACAAGCGGCGAGCCGGATTGGTGGATTGCTATATGATCCGGCGGCGGTGGATGGTGCGGCGGCGGCGGATTATCTGGCTGCGTTGCAGCGGCGGTTCGTGCTGCCGAGACGCTCGCGTTACAAGCAGGAGCGGGCTGGCCGCGATCTGCCTCAGGGCGCGCTGGCTGTATTTTTGCAGGGGCCAGCGCCGCAGCGGAACGGACAGGCCTATTGCAGCTTTGCGGCGATGCTCGAGGCGGTTTGCGCTGGGGCCGGGGGGCGTCCGGTGCTGGTAAAGCCGCATCCGCTGAAGCCAGAGCTGGGGGCCGAGATCATCGCGAAAGTGCGGGCGAAGGGGTTTGACCCGATTGAAACAGATGCCAATGTGCATGACATTCTGGCGGCATGCAGTGCCACGGTTTCAATCAATTCGGCGACAGCGCTGGAGGGGTTCTTGCACGGCAAGCCTGCCGTGTTGTTCGGGAAATCGGATTTTGCGGCGCTGGTGCAGACGGCGCTGGAACCGGGGGAATTTGGCAGCGCGCTGGCGCGGGCGTTGGACAATCCGCCAGATTATGCGCGGGCGCTGTATTGGTATTTCGGGCTGAACTGTCTGGATGTGCAGGCCGACAACTTCGAGGCGCGGTTGCTGGCGATCTTTGCCGAGGCCGGGTTTGACGCGGCGCGGTTGGGCTTGTGTTAGCGCCGGGGCGGTGGGCCGACGGAATTGCGCACCACCAGATCGGGGCGCAGCAGAATCTCGGTTTCGGCGGGGTCAGTATCGGACAAAAGCTGCAAC
This sequence comes from Cypionkella sinensis, assembly GCF_042646385.1. NCBI lineage: Bacteria > Pseudomonadati > Pseudomonadota > Alphaproteobacteria > Rhodobacterales > Paracoccaceae > Cypionkella > Cypionkella sinensis. The sequence goes on from NZ_JBHRTO010000001.1 coordinate 3,068,795, forward strand.
AGCAGGGTCATCGCGTGTTTGCCGATCAGGCCGCGCGGTTGGCGGATGGTGGTGAGGGAAGGCTGCATGAAGCTGGCCTGCGGCACGTCGTCAAACCCCGTCACCGAAAAATCGCGTGGCACATCATAGCCGCGCGCGGTCAGGCCCAGCATCACGCCGATGGCGGTCTGGTCGTTCACGCACATGAAGGCGGTGGGCAGGGTGTCGCGCAGGAAAAGCTGATCCACCGCCAAGCGTCCGCTTTCGATGGTGCCGTCACCGTCCATCACGATTCGACTGCTGGCCGGGATGCCTGCGGCGTCCAAGCCTGCCTCGCAGCCCAGACGGCGGCGGGCATAGGCCAGACGGTTGCGATTCTCGCCGATGAAGGCGATCTTGCGGTGTCCTTCGGCGATCAGCAATTCCACCGCCTTGCGCGCGCCCTCGATGTCATCGACGCCAACATAGGGAATCCCACCGTTGAAAACGGGTTCAAACACCCCCACCGTGGGCGGCAGGCGGGCCGTCATAGATTGATGGCCAAAAGGCAGGATGCCGGTGAACAGAATCATCCCCGCCGCCTGATTTGAGCTGAAAAACTTCAGATACTCGATGCCGCGCTGGGCGTCGTTCTGGGTATGGCCGATCAACACGCCATAGCCATGCGCGCGGGCCTCGTTCTCTAGCCCCACCAGAATGCTGGAAAAGTTCGGGTCGCCAATATCGGGGGCGACCACCAGAATCATGTTGGATTTACCCAAGCGCAGACTGCGCGCCATGGCGTTGGGAGTGTATCCTGTCAGCGCAATCGCCTGATTGACCTTCAGCCGCGTCGATTGCGCGACCTTTTCGGGCAGATGGATCGCGCGCGAGACCGTGGCAATCGAAACCTCGGCGATACGAGCGACATCTTCGATGGTAGCGGGCGCATTTGACACGGGAGGACTGGCCTTTGGTTGCTGCGCCAGACCCTACAGGGGCCGCGCGCCGGGTGCAAAGCAGATGCGTGATGCCGTGAATGTAAACCTTTACATGAAAAATGCAAAGGTTTACACCTATGAGGCGGAGAGGAGCCGCGAGGGGGAAATCATGGAGTCAGGGGCCGTGGCCGGTGGTGACATCGGCGCGACAAAGCGTGATGACATCGTGCTGTCTGCGCAGCGCGTCAGCAAATCCTTTAACGGAGTGCAGGTGCTGTTCAGCGTGGATTTCAACCTGAAGCGCGGCGAAATTCACGCGCTGATGGGCGAGAACGGCGCGGGGAAATCGACGCTGGTGAAGATTCTGTCGGGGTTTGAACAGCCGACCTCGGGAGAGATCCTGCTGGACGGTAAGCCTGTCAGGCTGCCCCCAAATGGCGCGGCAGAGGCGCTGGGCATCGTGGTGATCCATCAGGAATTCAACCTTGCGGAACATCTGACCGTCACCGAAAGCCTGTTTCTGGGCCGCGAGGTTGCGCGGCTTGGTGTGCTCGACCGCAAGTTCATGCGGCGCGAAACCCGGCGCGTGCTGGATATGCTCGGGTCGAAAATATCGGAGACCGCGCAGATTTCCAGCCTGACCGTGGCCGATAAGCAGATGGTCGAGATTGCCAAGGCGATCAGCCGCGACGCACGCATCGTGTTCATGGACGAGCCAACCGCCGTGCTGTCGCGCGACGAGACCGAGGCGCTTTTCAAACAGGTGCGCAAACTGCGCGATCAGGGCACCAGCTTTGTGTTCGTGTCGCACAAGCTGGATGAAGTCACCGAACTGACCGACCGGGTGACGGTGTTGCGCGATGGCCAATGGGTAAAAACCGCGCCGACGGCATTGCTGGATGGCGAATCGATTGCGCAACTGATGGTCGGGCGCGAACTTTCCAGCCTGTATCCGCAAAAGGCCGAGCCTAATGTCGATGAGACTCGAGTGCTGTCGGTGGTGGGCGTGAATACGGCGCATGTGAAGGACGCGCATTTCGATCTGCGCCGGGGTGAGATTCTGGGCTTTTCCGGTATGATCGGCTCGGGTCGCACTGAGTTGATGGAGGCGATTGCCGGGCTTTATCCGCGTCTGTCGGGTGAGGTGCGGGTGGGCGATCAGGCGATGCCGCCCGGTGATGTGCAAGCCACCAAACTGGCGGGTCTGGCCTATATGACCAAGGATCGCAAATCCAAGGGCCTGTTGCTGGGGTCGGATATGACCAGCAATCTGACGCTGCAATCTTTGGATCAGCATGGCCGTTGGGGCTATCTCAGCCCTGCGAGCGAGAAGAAGGCGCTGGCGCGGGCGCGGCGGCGTTTTGACATCCGGGTGCGCGATGCCGGAGTGGTGGCGGGGCGGATGTCGGGCGGCAATCAGCAAAAGCTGCTGCTGGCCAAGGTGATGGAGATCACGCCGAAAATCCTGATCATCGACGAGCCGACGCGCGGTATCGACGTGGGCACCAAGCAACAGATTTACCATTTCATCGCGGCGCTGGCGCGCGAGGGCTGTTCGGTGATCGTGGTGTCTTCCGAGATGCCGGAGATCATCGGGCTTTGCACTCGGATCGTGGTGATGCGCGCGGGGCGGATCGTTGGCGTGCTGGAAGGCGACGAGATCAACGAGCAGGAAATCATGCGCTATTCGGCGGGCTTGAAGCAGAAGGCGGTGGCGTAAGATGGGGGATGGGATGACGACCAAGAGCCAGGCAGGCGAAGATCAGGTTGAGCCGAAGCGGCGCTGGCAGGATGTTGATCTGCGCGCGGTGGCTCCATTTGTGGCGCTGGCGCTGCTGCTGTTGCTGGGCGCGCTGGTGAACCCGAATTTCATCGGCTTTAACAATCTGGCCAATGTCGCCACCCGCAGCGCCTTTATCGCGCTGATCGCGGTGGGGGCGACCTTTGTGATTTCCTCGGGCGATCTGGATTTGTCGGTGGGGTCTATGGTGGCATTTGTTGCCAGCCTGATGATCTTGTTCATGAATTCCGGCGCGATTGCTGACCCCGGCATGATGATTGCGGCGGCGATAGTGCTGGCCTTGGTGGTGGGCGGTTTGTGCGGTCTTGCTAATGGCTTGATCACAACGGTGGGCAAGATCGAACCGTTTATCGCCACCCTTGGCACGATGGGGATCTATCGCGGGCTGACGACGTGGCTTTCCCAAGGTGGCGCGATCACCCTGCAATCGGCGGAACAGCAAGACCTGTATCGCCCGGCCTATTTCGGGGTGATTCTGGGCGTGCCTGTGCCGATTATCGTGGTGCTGGTCGTGACCTCTATTGCGGCGTTCATCCTGTATCGGATGCGCTATGGTCGGCATGTGGTGGCCGTGGGCTCGAACGCCCATGTCGCGCGCTATTCCGGCATCAAGGTGGACCGGGTGCGCACTTGGGCCTTTGTGATCCAGGGCCTGTGTGTAGCCATCGCGGTGGTGCTGTATGTGCCGCGTCTGGGATCGACTTCGGCCACCACCGGGATTTTGTGGGAGTTGCAGGCAATCACCGCCGTGGTGATCGGCGGCACCGCGCTGAAGGGTGGTGCCAGCCGGGTTTGGGGCACGATCTGCGGTGCCTTCATCCTCGAACTGGTGGGCAACATCATGCTGCTGTCGAATTTCATTTCCGAATACCTGATCGGGGCCATTCAAGGCGCGATCATCATCATCGCCATGCTGGTGCAGCGGTCTTTGGTGCGGAAATCCTGAAATAACTGGCCGGAGCGTGGGTCGCCCGGTCATTCACTGCCAGACCCAACCAAAGGGAGGAATAAAATGCGTAAAGGACTATTGAAGCTTGCGACCGTCGCGACACTGGCGCTGACCACCGCCAGCTTTGCTCAGGACAAGAACTATACCGTCGGCGTCTCGATCCCGGCTGCTGACCATGGCTGGACTTCGGGTGTGGTGTTCCATGCCAACCGTGTGGCCGAAAGCCTGATGGCGCAGCATCCGGGGCTGAACATCATCGTCAAGACCTCGCCCGATGCCGCGTCTCAGGCCAACGCGCTGCAAGACCTTGAGACCCAAGGCATCGACGCGCTGGTCATCCTGCCGAGCGATCCCGATCCGCTGGTCAACTCGATCAAAGAGATCAAATCTAAGGGCACCTTCGTGGCAATCGTCGACCGCGCGCCCTCGGTGAACGACGATTCCGTGCGTGATCTCTATATCGCCGGGAACAACTATGCCTTGGGCGAAACCGCAGGCAACTACATCAAGACCACCACCCCGGACGCCGAAGTTGTGGTGATCCGCGGTCTGCCGATCCCGATTGATCAGACCCGCCAGGATGGCTTTGACAAGGCAATCGAAGGCTCGAACGTCAAGGTGCTGGACCGTCAGTTCGGCAACTGGAACCGCGATGACGCTTTCAAAGTCATGCAGGACTATCTGACCAAGTTCCCGAAAATCGACGTGGTCTGGTGCCAGGACGATGACATGGCCGTTGGCGTGTTGCAGGCGATCGAGCAAGCAGGCCGCACCGACATTCAGTATGTCGTGGCAGGGGCCGGGTCGAAAGACATGATCAAGAAGGTCATGGATGGCGACAAGATGATCCCAGTTGACGTGCTGTATCCGCCGGCCATGGTTGGCACGGCGCTGGAGATGACGGTCGCGGGCCTTTATGCCCAAGTGCCGATGCGCGGCACCTTCACCGTCGATGCGACGCTGATCACCAAAGACAACGCCGCCGCCTACTACTTCCCCGACTCGCCGTTCTAAGGCTGTTCGGAACGGCTGAAATGCGCCTGCCCATTGATTTGGGCAGGCGTTTCCCATTTACGCGCGCGCCCTTCACGCCTGACAAACAAACCACCCACCGCGCGGAATCAAGGGCGCTGCCCTGTGGTGGTTGTTCAGCTTTCATGCGTAAAATGCGCGGACATTCACCCATTTCCGACATCGCCTCGGATCAAGTCCGTGCCGGTGGAGAGTGGTTTTAGGCGCTTGCCAGCATCCTTAGGCTTGCTTCCTCGGATCCCGCGCCAAGAGCCGCATTGCGTTCAGCGTCACCAGCACGGTCGCCCCGGTGTCGGCCAGCACGGCGATCCAGAGGCCGGTAAGGCCCAGCACGGTTGTTACCAGAAACACCGCTTTCAGGCCCAAAGCGATCACTACGTTTTGCCGCACGTTGGTCATCGCGGCGCGGGAGAGCCGGATCATCGCAGGCAGGTCGGTGAGTTTGTTGCGCAGGATCGCGGCGTCAGCGGTTTCCAGCGCCACATCGGTGCCCGCCCCCATCGCCACCCCCACATTGGCCTGACGCAAAGCGGGGGCATCGTTGATGCCATCGCCGACCATCATCACGCCGCCCGCCGCTGCCAGCTTTTGAATGGCGGCGATCTTGCCTTCGGGCAGCAGGCCAGCCTCTGCGGTGATACCCAGCCGGGTCGCCACTGCTTTGGCTGCGCCGGGATTGTCGCCAGTCAGCATCACCGCCTGCAAACCCAGCGACTGCAACTGCTGCAATGCCTCGGCAGCTTCAGCACGCGGCTCGTCGCGCAGGGCGATCAGACCCAGCGCCGCACCGTCGCGGGTGATTTGCACCACCGTCTTGCCCTCGGCCTGAAGCTGCGCCACCGCAGGCAGCGCGGCATCAGCCACGCCGACATGCAGCCGCGCGCCGGCGATCATCGCCTCTACCCCCTTGCCGGGGAAGGCGCGGGCCTCGGTGCTGGGCAGCAGTGGCACTGCATCGGCCTTGGCCTGCGCCACAATCGCCATCGCCAACGGATGTGTCGAACCTGCCTCGACCGATGCCGCGAATTGCAGCAAATCCTGCGCGGCGATACCTGCGGCGGGCAGGGTATCTGTCACCACCGGGCGGCCTTCGGTCAGCGTGCCGGTCTTGTCGAGTGCGACCGTGTGCAAGCTGGACATTGCCTCGATCACAGCACCGCCCTTAATCAGCAAGCCATGCCGCGCGCCCGTCGAAAGTGCCGCGGCGATGGCGGCGGGGACCGAGATCACCAAGGCGCAGGGGCAGCCGATCAGCAACAGCGCCAGCGCGCGATAGGTCCAGGTGCCCCAATCCGCACCCATCGCCAGCGGCGGCAACAGGGCGACCAGCAGCGCCACGGCGACGATGGCGGGCATATACCAGCGGCTGAAACGGTCGATAAAACGCTCGGTCGGGGCGCGTGCGGCTTCGGCTTCGGCGACCATTTGGGCGATGCGGGCAAGCGTGCTGTCGGCGCTGGCTTTGGCCACCCGCACCCGCAGCACGGCTTCGGTGTTGATCGTGCCCGCCAGCACGGCGGCCCCCGGCCCTTTCGTCACCGGGATGCTTTCGCCCGTCACCGCACTTTCGTCGATGCCAGAGCTGCCCGAGATGATCTCGCCATCCACCGCCAGCCGATCACCGGGGCGAACCTGAATGATCTGGCCGGGGCGCAGGGTTTCGGCGGCAACTTCATGGCTGTGGCCGTCATGCTCTAGCAGAGCGGTGGCGGGCACGAGTTTGGCGAGGGCGCGGATACCGTCGCGGGCCATGTTGGTGGCCACACCTTCCAGCAATTCGCCCACCGCGAACAGGAACACCACCAATGCGGCCTCTTCGGCGGCACCTATCACCAAGGCACCGGTTGCAGCGATGGTCATCAGCATTTCAATGGTAAACGGCATCCCCGCGCGCAGCGCTGCCAGTGCTTTGCGCGCCACTGGTAGCAGGCCGATCAGACAGGCAAGGATGAACCCCCATGCGGCATGATCGGCAAGAACTGTCCATTTCGCGATCTGCGCTGCGGCCAGCAAAACCCCACTGAACAGCACCAGACGCGCCTTGGCGGTGTGATACCAGCGCACATCTGTGGGTAGATCGGCATGGCTATGGGGTTCATGGTCGCCGTGGCTGTCATAATCATCCGTTTTCGCGGTGGTTGTGGCGCTGATCTGATAGCCAAGGCTTTGCACCGCGCGCTCAATCTGCGCCGGGGCGGTGGTTTGCGGCGCAAGATCCAACCGCAAGTGCTCGCTCAGCAGGGTGATGTCAACGCCGCTAACCCCCGGCAGACGTTCCACCGCCGTCTGGATCTTGCGCGCGCAGGCGGCGCAATCCATGCCGGTGATCTGCCATTCATGCGAGTCCTTGCCGGATAATTCAGTCATTTCAGCCTCTTGCCATCATCTTGCGCAGCCCTTGCCGCACCGCAATCCTATAGCTAATGTCTCTAGTACCTATAGGTTCAAGAGGTATCTTATGTTGACCATCGGAAAATTGGCCGCCGAGACCGGGGTGAAGGTGCCGACGGTGCGCTATTATGAACAGATCGGCCTGTTGCCCGCGCCCGAGCGCAGCAGCGGCAATCAGCGGCTTTATGGCCCGGTGGCGCGGCAGCGGCTGGCGTTTATCCGCCACGCCCGGACTTTGGGCTTTCCGCTAGAGGCGATCCGCGATCTGCTTAGCCTGTCGGATCGCCCCGATCTGCCCTGCTCTGCCGCCGATGCGATTGCCAAGGCGCAACTGCGCGCGGTGCAGGCACGCATCACCCAATTGAAAGCGCTAGAGCAGGAATTGCAGCGCATGTTGGTCCAATGCGCGCATGGCACGATTGCCGATTGCCGGGTGATCGAGGTTTTGGGCGATCACCGTCAATGCGCGCATGACCATGACGCGGTGCCGGTTGAGTAGCCGCCGCCCTTTGGCATTGAAACATTCCGTGGGCGGCCCGCAGAAATCGCAACCGAAATCGCTGATGTGGCGCTGGGCAATGCGGTTCAAGGTTAGAGCTTTCCCACAACGCCAAGGCTGCGTCATAAAGAAAGTCCCACCAGTCGCGAGGCGACCCCAGTAAGATATTGAATTTAAAAAACAGTATCGTTCCCTCGCACCTAAGCCGCTTTCGGTGCGCTATATTTCAAGGCCCTGTCACAGATGTGAGATCAGATGATTTTGTCTTTTCGTGAACCTGAGCCATCTTCCTTCCATATCCATGAAGGAGGCCCGCCATGTCTGATGCCCCATATACCCGCGCCGACGTTACCCCGCAGCATCTGTTTCTGAACCGCCGCGCTCTGATCGCCGGGGCTGCTGCCCTTGGCCTCGCCCGTCCGGCTTTCGCAGGCAGTCCCTATTCTACCGATGAGGCCCCCAACAGTTTCGAGGACATCACCACCTACAACAACTATTACGAGTTCGGCTACGACAAGGCCGACCCCGCCGCCTACGCGGGCAAGCTGAAGACTGACCCGTGGAGCGTCACGGTAGACGGTCTCGTCGATAACCCCGGCACCTATTCCCTCGCGGACCTGATCGCAGGCCAGCCCATCGAAGAACGCATCTACCGTTTCCGTTGCGTCGAGGCCTGGTCAATGATCGTGCCGTGGCAAGGCCTGCAACTGTCTGGCCTGCTGCAAAAGCTGGGGGTGAAGCCAGAGGCGAAATATGTGGCGTTTGAAACCGTGGTGCGCCCCGATGAAATGCCCGGCATCACCGGCGGCATGATCGACTGGCCCTATCGGGAAGGCTTGCGGCTGGACGAAGCGATGCATCCGCTGACCATTCTTGCCACGGGTCTCTATGGCAAACCGATGCCGAACCAGAACGGTGCGCCGATCCGGCTGGTGGTGCCGTGGAAATATGGTTTCAAGTCAATCAAGGCGATCGTGCGCATATCGCTGGTGGCCGAACAGCCGGTAACGACGTGGAACACCCTCGCCGCCAATGAATACGGCTTCTATGCCAACGTGAACCCCGAAGTCGATCACCCGCGCTGGAGCCAAGCCTCGGAACGTCGCATCGGGGGTGGTTTGTTTGCGGGCCGGATAGATACGCTCAAGTTCAACGGATACGGCGATCAGGTGGCTAGCCTGTATGCAGGCCAGGATCTGACGAAAGATTACTGATGATCAACACGCTCAACCAAACCGCCCGCCGCATCCCGGCCTATACTATATACATAGCTGGCATAGCGCTGGCGGCTTGGACGATCTACGCCGCCCTTGCCACCCCCGACCCCGCCAAAGTGTTGGAGCGTGATTTGGGCACCCGCGGTCTGCAAATCTTAATCGCCACCCTCTGCATCACCCCGCTGCGCTGGTATGGTGTGAACCTGCTGAAATTCCGCCGCGCGCTGGGCCTGATGGGCTTCATGTTCATCACGCTGCACTTTCTGACATGGATGCTGTTGGACCTCGCCCTGCGCTGGTCCGAGATTCTGACCGATCTTACCAAGCGGCCGTTCATCATCGTCGGCTTCCTCGCTTTCGTGGCGCTGATTCCTCTGGCCGTGACATCGAACAACGCGATGATCAAACGCCTTGGGGCCACGCGCTGGAAACGGCTGCATTGGCTGGCTTACCCGGCGACTTTGGCGGGGGCAGTGCATTTTGTGATGATCGGGAAGGTCTATACGCTGGAATCAGCGCTTTATTTTCTCGCCGTCGCCGGACTTTTGATCGCGCGCCGACTCAAATCGCGGAAAAAAGCGCCGCAACCTGCCTGAGTCGTGCTGCGCTGCGGCAATGCGGGGTAAGAAAGTTGCGCAAAACAGGGGTGTTTGCGGAGGATGCTTCCGCCAACCCCGCCAAAACACGAGGAAATTCACAAATCTGTAAAAAAGTGGGGGTGGATGTGTTTTTTGCTATTGCGGCTTCCGAACGCTTTGCCTAAACACCGCCTTACCGAAGCGAAACAGCGACGGTGACGGACTGAAGCGAAGCGCAAGCGGTTGTAAAGGTTCGGAAAATCTGAAGATGAGGCCTTCGACGAAGCGCTAAGATTTAGCGCCCCGTCGGAAATTTTGTCCGAAAGATCGCTCTTTGACATTGATGATAGTTGAAGGGATATGTGGGCGGTTTGGGCGCATCGGCGTCGCAATACGTAGCATATCTGACCAGCAGGGAATTTGGCGAGAGCTGAGCTACCGATGACCTGGTAAAG